>CAWHDX010000001.1:0-1027075 GCA_963828225.1 uncultured Thermoleophilaceae bacterium
CAGCTCGGCCCCCGTCTACGACTCGGAGGGCGGCATCATCGCCGCGGTCGCCGTGGGACGCGACATCTCGGAGCAGGAAGCCGGCGATTCCGCTAGCCTTGATGCCGGCCTATAGCCGTAGCCGTCCCTGAATGAGTACGTGAAGCCGCGCCGGCACATATTCCCGGCGCCTCGGGACGGGGTCCGTGATGGCCACGCAGACCCGGTAAAGAGCGGGTCGCAAACTCCCCTTCCGGGGGAGGATCTCTCTCTGCTATTCTGGTCGGTCGCGCTTTGCGCCCTGCCCGCCGTACCTCTCATCCAGTATCCGAAGGAGTCCGCTGCTTTGGCACGCGTTGACGCTGCTCGCACACGTCGCTCGTTCTCGCGCCTCGAGAACGCCCTCGAAGTTCCCAATCTGATTGACATCCAGCGACGCTCGTTCGAGTGGCTGGTCGACACCGACAAGGGTGGTCTCCGCGAGACCATCGACGACGTCTCGCCGATCGAGGACTACACCGGCAACCTCGCGGTGGTCTTCGAGGACATCCACTTCGACGATCCCGTCGCCTCGATCTCCGAGTGCCGCGAGAAGGACATCACCTACGCGCGCCCGCTGACCGTCAAGGTCGCGTTCCAGAACCGCGAGACCGGCGAGATCCGGGAGCAGTCCGTCTTCATGGGCGACTTCCCGTGGATGACCGACTGGGGCACGTTCATCATCAACGGCACCGAGCGCGTCGTCGTCACGCAGCTCGTCCGCAGCCCGGGCGCCTACGTGATGGAGCCGAAGGACCGCGAGAAGCAGGTCTTCATCGCGAACCTGATGCCGGCACGCGGCTCCTGGCTCGAGCTCGAGATCGACAAGAAGGGCAAGGTCTTCGTCCGCATCGACCGCAAGCGCAAGCTGCCGGTCTCGGTGCTGCTGCGGGCGATGGGCGACACGCTGCGCGAGGGCGGCTACGTGCCGGAGAGCTGGACCGGCACCGACGAGGAGATCCTCGACGCTCTTCGACGAGTCGCTCTACATCCGCCTCACGCTCGAGTCCGACACCGAGGTCACGAAGTCCGAAGAGGGCTCGCTGATCGAGCTGTTCAAGAAGCAGCGCCCGGGCGAGCCGCCGTCGATCGACGCGGCGAAGAACCTGCTCAACCAGCTGTTCTTCGACCCCAAGCGCTACGACCTCACGCGCGTGGGCCGCTACAAGCTCAACTCGCGCCTCCACATCGACGAGCCGCTCGACAACCGCACGCTCACGCCGCGGGACATCATCGAGCTGATCAAGGAGCTGATCTCGCTCCCGCGCGACCTCGGCATCCCCGAGTCGGGCACGTACGAGGAGGAGGGCGAGCCGATCAAGGACTTCGCCGCCGAGGCGATCGTCATGGAGCGCGGCCCGATCGCGGACCGGCTCGACGAGTACGAGCACTTCGGCAACCGCCGTCTGCGCACGGTCGGCGAGCTGATCCAGGAGGCCTTCCGGATCGGCCTCTACCGCATGGAGCGGGTCGTGCGCGAGCGCCTCACCACCGAGGACTCGGACACGATCACGCCGCAGACGATCATCAACATCCGCCCGGTCGTGGCGGCCCTGAAGGAGTTCTTCGGGTCGTCGCAGCTGAGCCAGTTCATGTCAGCAGACGAACTCGCTCGACGGGCTGACGCACCGGCGCCGCCTGTCGGCGCTCGGCGCCGGCGGGCTCACGCGCGAGCGCGCGCCCATCGAGGTGCGCGACGTGCACCCGACCCACTACGGCCGCATGTGCCCGATCGAGACCCCGGAGGGCCCGAACATCGGCCTGATCGGCTCGCTGTCGAGCTTCGCCGAGGTCTCGGAGCACGGCTTCGTCACGACGCCCTACCGGGTCGTCAAGGACGGCTGGTGACCAACGAGATCGTCCACCTGGATGCCACCCAGGAGGAGGACAAGGTCATCGCGCAGGCGAACGCGGAGATCGACGAGAAGTCCGGCAAGCTCAAGGGCCCCGGGGTCGAGTGCCGCACGCGCGAGGAGGAGAGCGTCCTCGCGCCGCCCAAGACCGTCGACCTGATGGACGTGTCGCCGGTGCAGATCTGGTCCGTCGCCACCGCGCTGATCCCGTTCCTCGAGCACGACGACGCCAACCGCGCCCTGATGGGCTCGAACATGCAGCGCCAGGCCGTGCCGCTGCTCAAGACCGAGTCGCCGCTGATCGGCACCGGCATGGAGATCCGCGCCGCCGTCGACTCCGGCGACGTGGTGCTCGCCGATGACGGCGGCACCGTCTCCTACGTCGACGCCGAGCGCATCGTGCTCGACACGAGCAACGGCAAGGAGGAGCACGACCTCCAGAAGTACATGCGCTCCAACCAGGGCACCCTGATCCACCAGAAGCCCCTGGTCGACGCCGGCGAGAAGGTCAAGAAGGGCCAGGTCCTGGCCGACGGCTCCTCGACCGACAACGGCGAGCTGGCGCTCGGCAAGAACTGCCTGGTCGCCTTCATGTCCTGGGAGGGCTACAACTTCGAGGACGCGATCATCATCTCGGAGCGCCTCGTCAAGGAGGACGAGCTCACCTCGATCCACATCGAGGAGTACGAGATCGACGCCCGCACGACCAAGCTGGGCGACGAGGAGATCACCCGCGACATCCCGAACCGCTCGGAGGAGTCGCTGCGCAACCTCGACGACCGCGGCATCGTCCGCATCGGCGCCGAGGTCGGCTCCGGCGACCTGCTGGTCGGCAAGGTCACGCCGAAGGGCGAGACCGAGCTGACGGCCGAGGAGAAGCTGATCCGCGCGATCTTCAAGGAGAAGGCGCGCGAGGTCCGCGACACCTCGCTCAAGGTGCCGCACGGCGAGGGCGGCGTCGTCATCGACGTCAAGACGTTCAGCCGCGACAACGACGACGACCTGTCGCCGGGCGTGAACGACCTCGTGCGCGTGTACGTGGCCAAGAAGCGCAAGATCGCCGAGGGCGACAAGCTGGCCGGCCGCCACGGCAACAAGGGCGTGATCTCGAAGATCGTGCCCGAGGCCGACATGCCGCACCTCGAGGACGGCACCCCGGTCGACGTGATCCTGAACCCGCTCGGCGTGCCGAGCCGCATGAACCTGGGCCAGATCCTGGAGACCCACCTCGGGTGGGTCGCGGGCAACGGCTGGTACGACGACGGCTCGGAGGCCTACAAGCACGCCCAGCAGAACGGCGGCCGCGTCAACGTCGCCACGCCGGTGTTCGACGGCGCCACGCCGCTGGACGTCGACGAGGCGCTGGTGCGCTGGCAGCAGGAGCACGGGGAGGGTCGCGGCATCAACTTCGAGCTCGACCTCTCCGAGCGGCCGGACGGCGCTGCTCGGGCAAGGTGCAGCTGTACAACGGCCGCACCGGCGAGCCCTACGAGGAGACCGTCACCGTCGGCTACATGTACATCCTGAAGCTGCTGCACCTCGTGGACGACAAGATCCACGCGCGCAGCACCGGCCCCTACTCGCTCGTCACCCAGCAGCCGCTGGGCGGCAAGGCGCAGTTCGGCGGCCAGCGCTTCGGCGAGATGGAGGTGTGGGCGCTCGAGGCATACGGCGCCGCGTACACCCTCCAGGAGATGCTCACG
Source organism: uncultured Thermoleophilaceae bacterium (assembly GCA_963828225.1). Classification (GTDB taxonomy): domain Bacteria; phylum Actinomycetota; class Thermoleophilia; order Solirubrobacterales; family Thermoleophilaceae; genus JACVRW01. Next base: position 3,575 of record CAWHDX010000001.1, read on the forward strand.
ATCAAGTCCGACGACACGGTCGGCCGCGTGAAGGCCTACGAGGCGATCGTGAAGGGCGAGAACATCGCCGAGCCCTCCATCCCGGAGTCCTTCAAGGTGCTGCTGAAGGAGATGCAGTCGCTCGCACTCGACGTGGACGTGCGCTCGGAGGAGGGCGCCGGCGTCGAGCTGCGCGACGAGGACGACGACCTGCTGCGCGCGGCAGAGGAGCTCGGCATCGACCTGTCGGGCGTTCGGGCCACAGACGGCGAGGCCGCCGACGAGTCCGAGGAGAAGGTCGAGGCCGAGGGCGACGGCGGGCAGACCGCCGAGACGCCGGCCGCGCAAGACGCTGAGTACATCGAGGAGTAAGGGACCGAATTCATGATCGACATCAACAACTTCGACGCCATCAAGATCGGACTGGCGTCGTCCAAGCAGATCCGGTCCTGGTCCTAGCGGCGAGGTCACCAAGCCGGAGACCATCAACTACAGGACGCTCAAGCCGGAGAAGGACGGCCTCTTCTGCGAGCGCATCTTCGGTCCCACCAAGGACTGGGAGTGCTACTGCGGCAAGTACAAGCGCGTCCGCTACAAGGGCATCGTCTGCGAGCGCTGCGGCGTGGAGGTCACGCGCAGCAAGGTGCGCCGCGAGCGCATGGGCCACGTGGACCTCGCGGCCCCCGTCTCGCACATCTGGTTCTTCAAGGGCGTGCCGTCGCGCATCGGCTACCTGCTCGACATGGCGCCGAAGGAGCTGGAGAAGGTCCTCTACTTCGCCGCGTCGATCGTCACGTGGGTCGACGACGAGGCGCGTCAGAAGGACGTGCCCAAGCTCGAGAAGGAAGTCCAGAAGACGGTCGACGCCTACGACGCGGAGCGCGAGGAGCGCGTGCTCGAGCTGAAGGAGTCGCTCGAGCGCCGGCTCGAGTACCTGCGCTCGGGCAAGCAGACCGGCTTCTCCGACGACGACATCCTGTGGTCGGACACGCTCGACGTGGACCTCAAGAAGCTCTCGGACGACGAGCGCGAGAAGATGGAGAAGGACATCCGCAAGCAGTTCGACGCGGACATCTCCGACACCGAGGCCTACATCGAGGACGCCTCCGAGCGGATGCGCAACGTCTGGGAGCTGTTCCAGACGATGGAGCCCAAGCAGGTGATCGCGGACGAGACGCTCTTCCGCGAGCTGAAGGACCGCTTCGGGTCGCCGTTCGGCTGGGGCGAGTACTTCCGCGGCGGCATGGGCGCCGAGTCGGTGCGCGACCTGCTCCAGCAGGTCGACCTCGACGCGGAGCGCGAGGAGCTCGAGGACCAGGTCAAGACGGCCAAGGGCCAGAAGCAGTCGCGCGCGGTCAAGCGGCTGAAGGTCGTGTCGGCCTTCATCCACTCCGACAACCGCCCCGAGGACATGGTCCTCGAGGCCGTGCCGGTGATCCCGCCGGAGCTGCGCCCGATGGTGCAGCTCGACGGCGGCCGCTTCGCGACCTCGGACCTCAACGACCTCTACCGGCGCGTGATCAACCGGAACAACCGGCTGAAGCGCCTGCTCGACCTCGGCGCGCCCGAGATCATCGTCAACAACGAGAAGCGGATGCTGCAGGAGGCCGTCGACGCGCTGTTCGACAACGGCCGCCGCGGCCGGCCCGTCACCGGGCCGGGCAACCGCCCGCTCAAGTCGCTCAGCGACATGCTGAAGGGCAAGCAGGGCCGCTTCCGCCAGAACCTGCTCGGCAAGCGCGTGGACTACTCGGGCCGCTCGGTCATCGTGGCCGGCCCCGAGCTGCGCATCCACCAGTGCGGGCTTCCCAAGCTGATGGCGCTCGAGCTGTTCAAGCCGTTCATCATGGCGCGGCTCGTCGAGCGCAAGTCGGTGCAGAACATCAAGGCCGCCAAGAAGATGGTGGACTCGATGATCCCCGAGGTCTGGGACGTGCTCGAGGAGGTCATCCAGGAGCACCCGGTCCTGCTCAACCGCGCGCCCGACGCTGCACCGCCTCGGCCTGCAGGCCTTCGAGCCGGTGCTGGTCGAGGGCAAGGCGATCCAGGTCCACCCGCTCGTCTGTCACGCGTTCAACGCGGACTTCGACGGCGACCAGATGGCCGTGCACGTGCCGCTGTCCGCGGAGGCCCAGGCGGAGGCTCGCCTGCTGATGCTGTCGGCGAACAACATCCTGTCGCCGGCGCACGGCAAGCCGCTCGCCACGCCCTCGCAGGACATGGTGCTCGGCTCGTACTACCTCACCTACGGCCCGGACGCGCAGGAGCTCGCCGAGCTGGAGAAGGAGGTCGTCGCGGGTGAGTGGAGCGAGCGCAAGCACGGCAAGCGCCCGCACACGTTCCGCTCCGCGCAGGAGGCCGAGCTCTCCTACGAGCACGGCATGGTCTCGCTGCACGACCTCGCCGAGTACCGGCGCCGGCACGGCTCCGAGCACACGCTGACCACGGTCGGCCGGATCATCTTCAACGAGCGCGTCGAGCGCGCGCTCGAGGATGCGCTCGGAGACGAGTACGACCCGACGACCTACGAGTTCGTCAACAAGCCGCTCAAGAAGCGCGACATGAGCGACGTGATCGAGCGGCTGGTGGACATCCACGGCCCCTACGCGACGGCCCTGGTGCTCGACGCGTTCAAGGACCTCGGGTTCCACTTCGCCACGCAGGCCGGCATCACGATCTCGAAGAACGACGTCGTGATCCCGCCCGACAAGGAGCAGATCCTCGAGGGCTACGAGAAGGAAGTCGGCGAGATCCAGGACCAGTACGACACGGGCCTGATCACCGACGAGGAGCGCCACGAGGCGGTCGTCGAGAAGTGGACGGCGGCCACCGACGAAGTGGGCCAGGCGATGCAGGACAACCTGCACCACCTCAACCCCATCTTCATGATGGCCAACTCGGGCGCCCGCGGGTCGTTCAAGCAGATCCGGCAGCTGGCCGGGATGCGCGGCCTGATGGCCAACCCGAAGGGCGAGATCATCGAGCGCCCGATCAAGGCCAACTTCATGGAAGGCCTGACGGTGCTCGAGTACTTCATCTCGACCCACGGCGCCCGCAAGGGCCTCGCGGACACCGCGCTCCGCACGGCGGACTCGGGCTACCTGACCAGGCGGCTCGTCGACGTCGCGCAGGACGTGATCGTGCGCGAGGAGGACTGCGGCACCAAGGAGTTCATCCAGATGCCGCTGCTCGACGAGGGCAGCCGGGCGAACATCCAGCTCGAGGGCCGCTACGTGGCCCAGGAGGTCGCGACCAAGCGCGGCCGCTCGCTGCTGCCGAAGGGCACGCTGATCACCGAGGCGCACATGGCCGACCTGGTCGAGGCGTTCGGCGACGAGCAGGCCGAGATCCCGGTCCGCTCGGTGCTCAAGTGCCGTGCCGAGGGCGTGTGCCAGCGCTGCTACGGCATCGCGCCGGCCACCGGCAAGGTGGTCGCGATCGGCGACGCGGTCGGCATCATCGCCGCGCAGTCGATCGGCGAGCCGGGCACGCAGCTCACGCTGCGGACCTTCCACACCGGCGGTGTGGCGGGCGCCGACATCACGCACGGCCTGCCGCGCGTGGTGGAGCTGTTCGAGGCGCGCAAGCCGAAGGGCCTGGCCGAGCTGGCCACGGTCGAGGGCACCGTCGCGGTGGAGGACACCGAGAAGGGGCTACGCGTCGTGATCAGCGACGCCGCCGGCGAGGAGCACGCCTACGCCTTCCCGCGGCGCACGCGTCTGATGGTCGAGGCGGGCCAGAAGGTCAAGGTGGGCGACCAGCTCAACGAGGGCTCGATCTACCCGCACGACATCCTGGCCTACGGCGGCGACGAGCAGCTGGAGCGGCGGACGAAGACCGAGCAGTACCTCGTCCGCGAGGTGCAGAAGGTCTACCAGTCGCAGGGCGTCGACATCGACGACAAGCACATCGAGATCATCGTGCGGCAGATGATGAAGAAGGTCCGGGTGGACCAGAAGGGCGACACCACCTACCTCCCGGGTCAGTTCGTCGACCGCAACGAGATGATCGAGGTCAACGTCGGGCCTCAAGAAGGAGAAGAAGGAGCAGGCCGAGACCGAGGAGATCATCCTCGGCATCACCAAGGCCTCGCTCGCGACCGACTCCTTCCTGTCGGCCGCCTCCTTCCAGGAGACGACCAAGGTGCTGACCGACGCGGCGCTCGAGGGCAAGACCGACAGGCTGCTGGGCCTCAAGGAGAACGTGATCATCGGGAAGCTGATCCCGGCGGCCACGGGCCTGAGGCGCTACCGGCGGCTCGAGATCGAGCCCACCGAGCCGATCCGGCGCACGACGCCGGACGAGATCGGGCTGCTCGACGAGTCCGAGCTGGCAGCCGAGCTGGGTCTCGGCGACTCGGGCGAGATCGAGGGCTTCGGCTTCGGCGGTGACGGGGAAGGTGCGGACGCCTTCGGCGACCTCGCCGACCTGCCGGCCGACGGCGACGCCACGAAGTCGGACTACCGTAAGCCGCAAGCAGCAGGAACGGCCGACTGCGGGCGGACCGTTCGCTACCAGCGCGGGCCGGGCAGGATCGTCGCGTAGATCCCCAGCTTGGCCCGCGCGAAGGCGTTCTGCACGCGGAAGTCGTAGGCGCCGCGGTTCACGAACTGCGGGTCGACGTTGATCATGCCGGTCGGGCTCAGCGTTGGACCCGTCGCAGTCGGTCACGTCACGCGGGGCGGCCGGGTCGTAGAGCACCATGTTCGACGCGCGGTTGCTCGCGGTCGGGCCGCAGTGGATCGGCGGGAAGCGCGTCGGCTTGCCGTTCTCGCGCGCGAAGCCGCAGAAGCCGTCGCGGTAGGTGGCGCTCGAGGTCATGCGCGAGGAGCCCTCGCCCGAGACGTCGCAGGCCGCGCCGTTCTCGGCGACGATGTTGCCGACCACGTCGGCGCCGTCGCAGTTCGGGTAGAGCTGGATGCCGAAGCCCTCGTTGTCGTAGATCCAGTTGCCCTCGACGCGCAGCTTCTGAGCGCTGCTGCAGTAGATGCCGTGCTCGAGGTTGCCCGAGGACTCGCTCCCGCAGGAGTGGATCTTGGAGTACTCGATGCGCACGCCGGTGAGCTGGCTCGGGGCGTCGACGAGCACGCACTGGAGGACGTCGGCGTTGCGGCCGCGGCGCTGCGTGACGTCGAGGTGGCTGAGCACCACGTCGGGGGCGCGCACGTCGATCGTCTTGTCGCGTGCGGTGCCGCAGCCGGCCTGCCGGTAGCAGCCGACGATGCGGGCGTCCTCGATCGAGGCGCCCTGGCTCTGCAGCGCGACGTTGCCGTTGAGGACGAGCGGCTGCTTGGTGCCGTCGGGCTCGCCGCGCGGGGTGAGCGTCGTCCAGGCCTTGATGCCGTTGAGCTGGCCGATGCTCCTGCGTGCCCTGGCGGGCGCACAGCACGCGCCGGTCGAAGGCGTTGCCGGGCGGGTTGGAGGCCACGAACGCGGCCATCGACTCGGCCGGGCCCTGCACGTCGTCGCACTGCGGCTGCGTCGTGAAGGTGTCGTAGCTGGTGCCCGTTGACCTTGCCCGGCGCGGTCGAGCGTGTGCACGTCGGAGCAGGTGCCCGGCTTGCCGAGGTCGCACGGCAGGCCGGCGTCGACTGCCAGCCGGTACTGGTACGAGGTGTCCGGGCGCAGGTTCTGGAGCGCCAGCGAGAACGGGGTGGAGGGGGTCGCGCCGCGGCAGGCCACCCGGACCGCGCCGCCGGCGCTCCAGCCGCCGCTGCCGAGCTGGCGCCACTGCCACAGCCAGCGGGCGTCGACGGCGGCGGCGCAGCGGCGCTCGCCCTTCAGCGTGCGCCGTCGTGGCCCCGACGCCCGCGGCCTTGCGCGTCATGCCGTCGCAGGCCGTCGAACAGCGCCATCGCGGTCGCCAGAACGGCGCAACAGGCCCAGCGCTCGCGCGACTCTCCCCCTGTCCACGGGCGGGAGCGTAATGTGTCAACTCGAGCGGGTGCGCCGGTCAGGCGGCGGCCTTGAGGCTCGCCGCCCAGCTCAGCAGCTTCTCGACGTGCTCGTCGGTGAGGCCCTCCGAGGGGCTCGTCTCGACCAGCAGCGTGGGGGCGCGCCGGTACGTCGCCCACGCGTGGCACTCCTCGTTCATGTTGTCGTCGATCCAGGCCGCCGCGCCGGTCGCCCGCGTACTCGGTGATCGCGTCGACCTTCCAGTGCGACGAGCCGAACACCGCGCGCCCGTCGAACGTGAGCGACGGCAGGTCCGAGAACGGCAGCTTCAGCAGGAAGGGCAGGTGCTCGTTGGCGCGCTCCTCCCAGCCCGTCGCCCAGACGAGCTCGAACTCCTCCGCTAGCCTGATCAGTCGTTCCCCGACCTCGGCAGGGATGCAGTGGGCGACGCCGTCGATCCAGTGCAGGGGCCCAGGGAGCTGGCCCACGTCCGGAGCGAATCCGAACAGGCTGATCACCCCGTCGACGTCGACGAAGAGGATCGGCTGTTTTGTCTCGTTCGTCACAGAGGTGTGATCCGGCTGTTACCTGGGGAGCCTAGGTTGACCAGGGGCGGGGCTTAGCAGTAAAGCCGGAAGGCCCGGCGGCCGATAGCTCGAAGAGAGCTTCGGGATGCCGCCATCGTCCCCGACTCCACATCTCTCACCGTGACGATCCAACTCGGAATTCTCCTATCCCTGCTGTGCGCGTTCGCGACGAACGTGGGCTTCCTGCTCAAGCACCGCGGGGCGTGCGCCGCTCCGGACGTGTCGCTGAGGCACCCGCTCGCGAGCGCCGCCGGCCTGTTCCGCTCGAAGTGGTTCACGCTCGGCATGGTCGTGGCGCTGATCGCGTGGTGCTTCCACGTCGCCGCCCTGGCGCTGGCGCCGCTGTCGCTGGTGCAGGCGGTCATCTCGGGTGGGCTCGTCTTCCTCACGGTCATGGCCGAGCGGTTCTTCGGCTGCAACGTGGGAACGCGCCAATGGGCTGGCGTCGGGCCTCACCGCGCTCGGCCTGGTGCTGCTCGCCGCCACGCTCCCGCACAGCGGTGGCGCGCACTCCAACTACTCGCTGGCCGGCATGATCGCATTCGAGTCGGCCCTACTGGCGCTCGGCACGTTCCTCGTGCTGTCGCCCAAGCTCGGCTCGCACGAGCACCACGGCGTCATGCTCGGCATGGCCGCCGGCATCCTCTTCGGCGTCTCCGACGTCGCGATCAAGGCGCTCACGGGCGCGGTCGGGGACATCGGCGTCGCCGGGCTGATCTCGCCGTGGCTCGCTACCTGCGTGCTCGCCTCGGTGATCGCCTTCTTCGCGTGCGCGCGCGGGCTGCAGAAGGGCGAGGCCGTCCCGGTCATCACCCTGACCAGCGCCGCCGCCAACGTGACGGCGATCAGCGGCGGCATCCTCGTCTTCGGCGACCCGATGGCCGAACGATCCCGTCGGCATCGTGCTGCAGAGCTTCGCGTTCGTGCTGGTCGTGGTCGCCGCGGCGCTGACGCCGGCGCCGCTGCGCGCCGCTCGCGCCGAGGCGTAGGCTCGAGCTCGCTGCTAGCATCCTCCGCCGCATGCCGAGCATCAATCAGCTCGTCCGCAAGGGCCGCACCAAGCCCAAGAAGAAGGTCTCGACTCCCGGCCTGAAGTCCGGCCAGGGTCGCAAGAAGCGCATCGCCGCCCCGCAGCGACGCGGGGTCTGCACGCGCGTCTACACCACCACGCCGAAGAAGCCGAACTCCGCGCTGCGCAAGGTCGCGCGCGTGCGGCTCACCAACGGCATGGAGGTCACCTCCTACATCCCGGGCGAGGGCCACAACCTGCAGGAGCACTCGGTGGTGCTGGTGCGCGGCGGCCGGGTCAAGGACCTGCCGGGCGTGCGCTACAAGGTCGTGCGCGGGACGCTCGACGCGGCCGGCGTGTCCGACCGCAAGAAGGCCCGCTCGCAGTACGGGGCCAAGGCCCGCTAGCGATGCCGCGCCGCGCAGCAGCAGCGATCCGGCCGATCGAGGCCGACCCGATGTACGGCTCGAAGCTCGTCCAGCAGGTGATCAACAAGGTGATGGTGGACGGCAAGAAGTCCACCGCCGAGTCGATCGTCTACGAGGCGCTCGAGATCCTGTCGCAGCCGCACCAACAACGAGGCGGTGCCCGTCGCTCGAGGAGTCGATCAAGATCCTGACTCCCACGCTCGAGGTGCGCTCCCGCCGCGTCGGCGGCGCCACCTACCAGGTGCCCGTCGAGGTGCCGCAGCGCCGGGCCCGGACGCTCGCCGTGCGCTGGCTCGTGGAGTTCGCCCGCCAGCGCCGCGAGAAGTCGATGGCCGAGCGGCTCGCCGGCGAGCTCTCCGACGCCCAGTCCCAGCAGGGCGCGGCGTACAAGCGCAAGGACGACATCTTCCGCATGGCGCAGGCCAACAAGGCCTTCGCCCACTACCGCTGGTAGCAGGACGGCGATAGCCGTCGCCTGCTGCGTCCTCGGCCGCTCGCGTGCTGAGCACGCGTCGCCGCCTGCGTCCTTGCATGCTCGGCTCTCGCCGCCGCTGCTCCCAGCGGTGGTGGCGGGCTCGGGCGCCGTGCCACCTTCGGCGTGCCCGCCCCTCGGCGTACGCTTGCTCCGTGCCTCTCTACGAGTTCTCCTGTAACGCCTGCGGCGCTCGCTTCGAGGAGATCGTTGCGGCCGGGGCGACCGCGCCCTGCCCGGCCTGCGGGGGCGAGCGCGTCACGCGGGTCTTCTCGCAGATCGCCTCGGCGTCCCTCGGCGTCGGGCTGACCGGGCGCGGCGGCCCGGGAGTCGGATGCGCGCCGGGCGGAGCGGGAGGCCGGGCGCAGGGAGCGCTTCGTCGCCGAGCGCAAGCGGCAGCGGGGCGAGGGACCGCCGGGCGGATGAGCGCCGGCGGGGCCGCGCTCGTCCAGGCCGCGATCGACGCGTACAACCGGCGCGACCTCGCCGAGCTGCGCGCGCTGATGACCGAGGACGTCGAGCTGCGCCCGCCCGTCTCCGAGCTGACCGGCCGCGCCTACCTCGGCCACGAGGGCATCGCCGAGTGGCTGCGGGACGTCGACGAGAGCTTCGCCAGCGCCCAGATCGTGCCGCTCGAGCTGCGCGACCTCGGCGCACCGCGTGCTGGCGCTGACCGAGTTCGTCGTCGAGAGGGCTACGAGAGCCGCGTCCCGCTCGGCTCGGAGCTCGGCCTCGTGTGCGACGTCGAAGGACGGCCGCATCGCCACCTGGCTCGGGTTCTTCAACCACGCCGAGGCCGAGGCCGCCGCATCCGGATGATCGGTCCGGCGGTCGCGCTATTCGCGCGCGTCGCGCGCGGGTAACCGTAGGCGGCCACGCGCGCGGGCGCGACCCCGCCCTGCCAGCGCCACCAACCCCGCCACCAGCGCCAGCGCTCCGCGCCGCCAGCTCGAGCGTGAGTCCCGGCCCCGCCTCGCCGCGCGCGCCCGCGAAGGTGTTGCCGATCGACCCCGTCTCGCGCGTGACCGGCAGGTCCACCAGCAGCGCCCAGGCCAGCACGGCGATCCCGAGCAGCACGAGCGCCAGCGCCGCCGGCCGGGACCGCCCCAGCGCCGCGCCCCAGCCCATCGCCAGACGAGCACCGCGACCGGCAGCGAGCGCGCCCGCCGTTGCGCTCGAACCCGGTCAGCTCGCAGCGGTCCGCCAGCTCCGGCTCGGTGTCCTGGATCACCTCGCAGGACCGTGACGCCACGTCGACCGCCGCGACCGTCGAGAACTCGCTCGCGACCAGCAGGACGGCGGCCGCCAGAGCCAGCGCCGCGACGGCGATGGCAAGCGGGTCTGGCGGCCTGAAAACCGCCGTTTGAAGTCGCCCGATGCCTGCTACCATCACGGTCGTTTCGCGGGCAGCCCTCCTTTGCTCGCGATCTCGGTTCGTCGCGCGGTTCTCAGCCAAGCGGCGTGCGGTAATTCACGTCGATGAAGACTTCAACGACATAGAGCACTTCCGGGCGAGCACACGCAGCATGCACCGGGCCCGGATAGGGCCTTTTTTCTGCTCGTAACCGGGGAAGCACTCAGGAAAAGCATCGGAACAGGCAATGGCACGACAAGGTAACACTCGAGAAGACGCGCAACATCGGGATCATGGCGCACATCGACGCCGGCAAGACGACGACGACCGAGCGCATCCTCTTCTACACGGGCCGCACCCACAAGATGGGTGAGGTTCACGAGGGCGCTGCCGTCATGGACTGGATGGCGCAGGAGCAGGAGCGCGGGATCACCATCACGTCGGCCGCCACGACCGCCTCCTGGCGCGACCACCGCATCAACATCATCGACACGCCCGGCCACGTCGACTTCACGGTCGAGGTCGAGCGCTCCCTGCGCGTCCTCGACGGCGCGGTCGCCGTCTTCGACTCCGTCGCCGGCGTCGAGCCGCAGTCCGAGACCGTCTGGCGCCAGGCCGACAAGTACCGCGTGCCGCGCATCGCGTTCATCAACAAGATGGACCGCATCGGCGCCAACTTCGACGGCTCCGTGCAGACGATGATCGACCGCCTCGGCGCCCACCCGGTGCCGGTCCAGCTGCCGATCGGCTCCGAGGCCGACTTCACGGGCGTCGTCGACCTCGTGAACATGAAGGCGATCGTCTACAAGGACGACCTCGGCCAGGACTGGGAGGTCACCGACATCCCCGCCGAGCTCCAGGACGCCGCCAACCAGGCGCGCACCGAGCTGATCGAGGCCATCGCGCAGTACGACGACGAGCTGATGGAGGACTACCTCGAGGAGAAGCCGATCGAGGCCGACCGCCTGGTCGCCGACATCCGCAAGGCGACCCTCGCGATCTCGATGACCCCGGTGCTCTGCGGCTCCGCCTTCAAGAACAAGGGCGTGCAGCCGCTGCTCGACGCCGTCATCGACTACCTGCCCAGCCCGCTCGACGTGCCTCCGGTCGAGGGCCTCGAGGGTCCCAGGTCCAGGACGGCGACGCCGCGACGATCGTGCGCGAGCCGAAGGACGACGCGCCGTTCTCCGCGCTGGCGTTCAAGGTCATGGCCGACCCCTACGTCGGCAAGCTCACCTACTTCCGCGTCTACTCCGGGAAGCTGCAGGCCGGCGGCCGCGTGCTCAACTCGGTCACCGGACGCACCGAGCGCATCGGGCGCATCCTGATGATGCACGCCAACCATCGCGAGGAGGTCGAGGAGGTCTACGCGGGCGACATCGCCGCCGGCGTCGGCCTGAAGCAGACCTCGACCGGCGACACGCTCGCCGCCCCCGACTCCCCGGTGGTGCTCGAGGCGATGCAGTTCCCGGACCCGGTCGTGCACCTCTCGATCGAGCCGAAGACCAAGATCGACCAGGAGAAGCTGTCGGGCGCGCTCCAGCGCCTCGGCGAGGAGGACCCGACCTTCCAGGTTCGCTCCGACGAGGAGACCGGCCAGACCGTCATCTCCGGAATGGGCGAGCTGCACCTCGAGGTGATCGTCGACCGGCTCAAGCGCGAGTTCAAGGTCGAGGCGGCCGTCGGCCGCCCGCAGGTCGCCTACCGCGAGACGGTGCGGCGCCCCGTGGAGAAGGTCGAGGGCAAGTTCATCCGCCAGACCGGCGGCTCGGGCCAGTACGGCGTGGTCTACATCGACCTCGAGCCGGCGCCGGGCGAGGGCTTCGACTTCATCAACAAGATCAAGGGCGGAGCCGTGCCCTCGGAGTTCATCCCCGCCGTGGAGAAGGGCATCGAGGAGGCGCTCGAGTCGGGCGTCAAGGCCGGCTACCCGATGGTGGACGTGCGCGCGACGCTGACGGACGGCAAGTACCACGACACCGACTCGTCGGAGATCGCGTTCAAGATCGCCGGCTCGCTGGCGCTCAAGGAGGCGGCGCGCCGCGCCAGCCCCGTGCTGCTCGAGCCGATCATGGCGGTCGAGGTCGTCACGCCCCAGGAGTTCATCGGGGACGTGATCGGCGACCTGTCGCGCCGCCGCGGCCACGTCCAGGGCCAGGAGCCGCGCGGAAACGCCGTCGCGGTCACGGCAAGCGTCCCGCTGTCGGCTATGTTCGGTTACGCGACGGACCTGCGGTCGTCCACTCAGGGACGGGCCACCTACACGATGCAGTTCGATCGTTATGACGAGGTCCCGACGAACATCGCCGAGGAGATCGTCGAGCACCGCACCGGCGAGCCGGTCGGCGCCAGCGCGTAGAGAGTATGTTTCGCAAGTTCGGGCCTCGCCCGAAGAAGACTTTGAGAAAGGGGTAGTTCGGAGTGGCGAAGGAGAAGTTCGAGCGCAATAAGCCGCACGTGAACGTCGGCACCATCGGTCACATCGACCACGGCAAGACGACGCTGACGGCTGCCATCACGAAGGTTCTGGCCGAGAAGGTCGGCGGACAGGCGACGAAGCTTCGAGGAGATCGACAACGCTCCCGAGGAGCGCGAGCGCGGCATCACGATCGCCACTTCGCACGTGGAGTACGAGACGGAGAACCGTCACTACGCCCACGTCGACTGTCCCGGTCACGCCGACTACGTCAAGAACATGATCACGGGCGCCGCCCAGATGGACGGCGCGATCCTGGTCGTCTCGGCGGCCGACGGTCCCATGCCGCAGACGCGCGAGCACATCCTGCTCGCCCGCCAGGTCGGCGTGCCCTACATCGTCGTGTTCCTCAACAAGGTCGACATGGTCGACGACGAGGAGCTGCTCGAGCTCGTCGAGGTCGAGGTGCGCGAGCTCCTCTCCGAGTACGAGTTCCCGGGCGACGACATCCCGTTCGTCACCGGCTCGGCGCTCAAGGCGCTCGAGGGCGAGGAGCAGTACGTCGAGAAGATCATCGAGCTCGCCGGGCACCTGGATACCTACATCCCGGAGCCGGAGCGCCCGCTGGACCGCCCGTTCCTGATGCCGGTCGAGGACGTCTTCTCGATCACCGGCCGCGGCACGGTCGCGACCGGCCGCATCGAGCAGGGCATCGTCCACACCGGCGACACCGTCGAGATCGTCGGCATCCACGCCGAGACGCGCAACACGGTCGTCACCGGCGTCGAGATGTTCCGCAAGATCCTCGACGAGGGCCAGGCCGGCGACAACGTCGGCTGCCTGCTCCGCGGCGTCGGCCGCGAGGACATCGAGCGCGGCCAGGTGCTGTGCAAGCCGGGCTCGATCACGCCGCACACCAAGTTCAAGGCTCAGGTCTACTGCCTGAAGAAGGAGGAGGGTGGCCGTCACACCCCGTTCTTCAACGGCTACCGGCCGCAGTTCTACTTCCGCACGACCGACGTGACCGGGGTGGCGAACCTGCCCGAGGGAACCGAGATGGTCATGCCGGGGGACAACGTCGAGATGACGGTGGAGCTGATCCAGCCCATCGCCATGGACGAGGGACTGCGCTTCGCGATTCGCGAGGGCGGCCGCACGGTTGGCTCGGGGGTGGTGACCTCCGTAGTCGAGTAGGCGGCCTCCGCAAGGAGTTTGCTGGGGGCGGGCCGAAGCTTCAGCCCGCCCCCAACTCTGTTCACACACACCATGGCGACACTTACGCAGAACAAGATCCGCATCCGGCTCAAGGCCTACGACCACTCGGCGATCGAGACGGCCGCCAAGGAGATCGTGGAGACGGCCGTGCGAACCGGCGCCTCGGTGTCCGGGCCCGTCCCGCTCCCCACCGAGAAGAACGTCTACTGCGTCATCCGCTCGCCGTTCAAGGACAAGGACTCGCGGGAGCACTTCGAGATCCGCACCCACAAGCGGCTGATCGACATCCTGCAGCCCACGCCGAAGACGGTCGACTCGCTCCAGCGGCTCGACCACCTGCCGGCGGGCGTCGACATCCAGATCCAGCTGGTGTAGCGCGGTGGCCGGTCTACTGGGAAGAAAAGTCGGTATGACGCAGGTGTTCAACCCGGACGACGGGCACGTCGAGCGCGTGACCGTGATCGAGGCCGGGCCCTGCTTCGTGACCGGCATCCGGCGCGCCGACCGCGACGGCTACGACGCCGTGCAGCTCGGCTTCGGCGAGACGACCGAGAAGCGGCTCAACAAGCCGAAGCTCGGCCTGCTCAAGAAGGCGGGCGTCGGCAATCTCCGCTACCTGCGCGAGTTCCGCGGCGAGGCCGGCGAGCTCGAGGTCGGCAACGAGCTGAAGGTCGACGCGGTGTTCCAGCCCGGCCAGACGGTCAAGGTCTCCGGCATCTCCAAGGGCAAGGGCTTCGCCGGCACGATCAAGCGCCACAACTTCCATCGCGGCCCGGTGTCGCACGGCTCGCACAACGTGCGCGCCCCCGGCTCGATCGGCGCGTCCGCCGATCCGGCGCGCGTCTTCAAGGGCATCCGCGGACCCGGTCAGATGGGCAACAAGCGCGTCACCCAGAAGCGGGCTCCAGGTCGTCGACGTGCGCGCGGCCGAGAACCTGCTGCTGGTGCGCGGCTCGGTGCCCGGCCCGAAGGGCTCCGTCGTCGAGATCCGGGGCGAGGGCTGAGATGGCGAGCGTCAAGTACATCGGCGGAGGGTCCGGCTCGCTCGAGCTCGACGACGCCGTCTTCGGCGAGCGCTTCCACGGCCCGATCGTGCACGAGGCCGTGCGCGCCGAGCTGGCTGCGCGCCGCCGCGGCACCGCCTCCACCAAGACTCGCGGCGAGGTCAACATGACCGGCGCCAAGGCCTGGCGCCAGAAGGGCACCGGCCGGGCCCGCGTCGGCGCGCTGTCCATCGCCGCAACGGATCGGCGGCGGCGTGGCCTTCGGTCCCAAGCCGCGCGGCTACACCGTCAAGATCAACCGCAAGGCGCGCCGCCGCGCGCTGCGCGCCGCGCTGTCGGTGCACGCCGAGCGCGGCTCGATCGCCGCGATCGATCCCTCCAAGTTCGACACCCCGTCGACCAAGGCGGCTGCCGCCGCGCTGGCGGGCTTCGAGGGCGAGGGCAGCGTGCTGCTCGTGCTGACCGACGGCGAGGAGAGCTGTCTCAAGTCGTTCCGCAACCTCGTCGGCGTGACCGTCGTCCACGCGGAGCAGGTGGGCGTGGCCGACGTGATCGGCGCCGGCCCGCATCGTGATCTCCGAGGCCGCGCTGACGCGCGTGACCGAGAAGGCGGTGGCGAAGTGAACGCCCGCCAGGTGATCGTGCGCCCCGTCATCTCCGAGAAGAGCTACGCGCTGCTCGCGGCCAACAAGTACACGTTCCGGGTCGCCGAGGGCGCGAACAAGACGCAGGTGCGCCAGGCCGTCGAGGAGATCTTCGGCGTGCGGGTGACCGGCGTGCGCACGGCCTGGGTCAAGGCCAAGCCGAAGCGCCGCGGCTTCACCAAGGGGCAGCGCCGGCGCTGGAAGAAGGCGATCGTGACGCTGCACCCAGAGGATTCCATCGAGCTGTTCGAAGGCCAGGAGGCGTAATGGCGATCAAGAAGTACAAGCCGACGTCGCCGGGCCGGCGCTTCGCGACCTACCTCCAGCACGAGGCGGTCACCAAGGACGAGCCCGAGAAGGCGCTCACCGAGGGGCTGCGCAAGTCCGGCGGGCGCAACGCGCACGGCCGCGTCACCTCGCGCCATCGCGGCGGCGGGGCCAAGCGCCGCTACCGCAAGATCGACTTCAAGCGCCGCAAGGACGGCATGCCGGCGAAGGTCGCCGCGATCGAGTACGACCCGAACCGCTCGGCGCACATCGCGCTGCTGTTCTACGCCGACGGCGAGAAGAGCTACATCCTCGCGCCCGGCGCGGCTCGCGGTCGGCACCATCGTGTCCTCGGGCCCCGACGCGGACATCGCGCCCGGTAACAGCCTGCCGCTGGCGAACATCCCGACCGGCACGACGATCCACAACGTCGAGCTCACGCCCGGCCGCGGCGGCCAGCTCGGCCGCAGCGCCGGCACGGCGATCCAGCTGGTCGCGAAGGAGGGCCGCTACGCGACCCTGCGCCTGCCCTCGGGCGAGATGCGCATGGTCTCGATGGACTCGCGCGCGACGATCGGCGTGCTCGGCAACGCCGAGCACGAGCTGGTCGAGCTCGGCAAGGCCGGCCGCTCGCGCCACCGCGGCAAGCGCCCGCAGACGCGCGGCGTCGCCATGAACCCGGTCGACCACCCGCACGGCGGCGGCGAGGCGCACCACACGCCCGGCGGCCATCCGGTCACGCCCTGGGGCGTGCCGACGCTCGGCTACCGCACGCGCAAGAAGCGCAAGACATCCGACAAGTTCATCGTCCGCGGCCGCCGGCGCGGCAAGAAGGGGAGGCGGTAGGCATGTCGCGCTCATCCAAGAAGGGCCCGTTCATCCAGGAGCGCCTGCTCGGCGCGCATCGAGGCCATGAACGCCTCGGGCGACCGCCAGATGGTCAAGACCTGGTCGCGCACTTCGGTGATCTTCCCGGAGATGGTCGGCCACACGATCGCCGTCCACGACGGCCGCAAGCACGTGCCGGTGTTCGTCTCGGAGTCGATGGTCGGCCACAAGCTCGGCGAGTTCGCGCCCACGCGCGTGTTCCGCGGGCACGCCGGCAGCGACCGAGTGAGGATGCGGTGACCGACGAGATGCGCACACCGCCCGAGGGCGGCTGGGAGTCCCTCAAGGTCGACGAGCTCAAGGACGAGCTCGAGGCTCGCGGGCTGCCGAAGAGCGGCAAGAAGGCCGAGCTGGTCGCGCGGCTCGCCGACGACGACGTCGCGCAGAAGGACAACGTGCGCCCGCCGCGCGGCGAGGAGCCCGAGGCCGCCGAGCCCGAGGCCGCCGAGGAGCCGAGGCCGACGAGGACCCGCCGAGGACACCGCCGACGCCGCTCCCGCCGAGCGCCCCGCGCGCCGCCGCGGCTCGGCCGAGGTCTCCACGGGCGAGAGCCGCCGCGCCGCCGCGCGCCGCCCCGACGGCGAGATCGTCGTGCGCGCCCGCTCGCGCTACGTGCGCAGCGCCCCGCGCAAGGCGCGCCTCGTGATGGACCACATCCGCGGCAAGGAGGTCGAGCAGGCGCGCGCGTTCCTCACCCACGCCCCGCGCGCCGTCGCCGAGGACATCCTGAAGCTGCTCAACTCGGCGATCGCCAACGCCGAGTCCGCCTACGAGCTCGGCGCCGACGAGCTGCGGGTGCGCAAGGCCTTCGTCGACGAGGGCCCCACGATCAAGCGCTTCCGGCCGCGGGCGCTCGGCCGCGCTACGCCGATCAAGAAGCGCACGAGCCACATGACGATCGAACTCACGACCACAGCGAACGGGAGGTAGCCGCAATGGGCCAGAAGGTTCATCCGGAAGCTCTGCGGGTCGGCTACATCCACGACTGGAAGTCGACCTGGTTCAACGAGAAGGAGTTCTCCGACTACCTGTTGGAGGACATCGGCGATCCGCGACCACATCGAGAACAAGCTCGCGCACGCCGGCCTCTCGACGATCACGATCAAGAAGAACAAGAACGAGGTCGAGGTCAACATCCACACGGCCCGGCCGGGCATCGTGATCGGCAAGTCCGGGCTCGGAGGTGGACGCCCTGCGCAAGGAGCTCCACCGCATGACCGGCAAGGCGGTCAAGGTCAACATCCTCGAGATCAAGCGCCCCGAGCTGGACGCGCAGGCTCGTGGCCCAGTCGATCGCCGAGCAGCTGCAGAACCGCGTCGCCTTCCGGCGCGCCATGAAGCGCGCGCTGACCAGCGCCATGCGCTCGGGCGCCAAGGGCGTGAAGATCCAGGTGTCCGGTCGCCTCGGCGGCGCCGAGATGGCCCGCACCGAGGGCTACTCCGACGGCCGCGTGCCGCTGCACACGCTGCGCGCCGACATCGACTACGGCTTCTACGAGGCGCGCACGACCTTCGGCCGCATCGGCGTGAAGGTCTGGATCAACAAGGGCGAGATCATGCCCAAGGGCTTCGCGCAGGACCTCACCGAGCTCGAGGCGCCCCAGGCTGTCGGCCCGGGCGGCGGCAATCGCGGCCCCGGCGGCCGCGCGGCCCGGCGGCGGCCGTGGCGGTCCCGGCGGCGGCCGTGGCGGTCCCGGCGGCGGTCGTGGCGGCCCCGGCGGGCGGTGGCGGAGGTCGTGGCGGGCAGGGCGGCGGCCGGGCGGTCCGCAGGGGGCAGGCTCTGATGCTGCAGCCGAAGCGAGTCAAGTGGCGCAAGGAGCATCGCGGCCGCATGCGCGGGAACGCCAAGGGCGGCACGCGCGTGGAGTTCGGCGAGTACGGCCTCAAGTCGCTCGAGCGCGGCTGGGTCACCAACCGCCAGATCGAGGCCGCCCGAATCGCGATGACGCGCAAGATCAAGCGCGGCGGCAAGGTCTGGATCAACATCTTCCCCGACAAGCCCTTCACGCAGAAGCCGGCCGAGACCCGCATGGGCTCCGGCAAGGGCTCGCCCGAGGGCTGGGTCGCCGTGGTCAAGCCGGGCCGCGTGATGTTCGAGCTGTCGGGCGTGCCGGAGGACCTGGCGCGCGAGGCGATGCGCCTCGCCGGCCACAAGCTGCCGGTGAAGACGAAGTTCGTCCATCGCGAGGGCGGTGGCAGGGATGAAGGCGGGCGAGGTGCATAACCTTGAGGACGCCCAGCTCGTGGAGTTCGCTGACAACTCGCGCAAGGAGCTGTTCAACCTGCGCTTCCAGCACGCCACGGGCCAGCTCGAGAACACCTCGCGGCTGAGGGCCGCAAAGTCAGACCTCGCGCGCGCCATGACCGTCGCGCGCCAGCGGGGCATCGACGTCGAGACGGAGATCCGCAGGCAGAGCCGCAATGACTGAGACCGAAGAGAACGTGAACGAGGAAGCGCCCGAGGCCGTCGAGCCCGAGGAGACGGCTGCGCCCGACGAGGCCGCCGCACCCGAGGCCGCCGCGCCCGAGGCGCCCGCCGAGCCCGAGGAGCAGCTCTCCCCCAAGGAGCGGCGCGGTCGCGCGCGCTCCACCCACACCGGGGAGGCGCGGCCGGCGCGCTCGATCGAGGAGCGCGCCCAGGAGCGCGCCGACGAGCGCGCGCGCAAGGCGACGCACCGGCGCGCCTATCGCCTGAAGCAGCGCGAGCGCCGCAGCAGCGAGCCGCGCGCCGAGGCGCCGCCGGCTCCCGAGCGCAGCACGGGCCGGCTCAAGGTGCGCCAGGGCATCGTGGTCTCCGACACGCGCCGACAAGACGATCACCGTCCGCATCGACGTCGCCAGCCCGCACCGCAAGTACAAGAAGATCGTGCGCAGCAGCTCCACGCTGCACGCCCACGACGAGGGCAACGAGGCCAACATCGGCGACACCGTTCGCCTGGTCGAGACCCGCCCGCTCAGCCGCACGAAGCGCTGGCGCCTGGTCGAAGTGCTGGAGAGGGCCCGGTAATGATCCAGCAGGAGTCCCGGCTCAAGGTCGCCGACAACACGGGCGCTCGCGAGGTGCTCTGCATCCGCGTGCGCGGCGGCAGCCACCGCCGCTACGCCGGCGTCGGCGACGTGATCGTCTGCACCGTCAAGCAGGCGATCCCGCACGGCTCCGTGAAGAAGGGCGAGGTCGTCACCGCCGTCGTGGTGCGCACCAAGAAGCAGTTCGGCCGCAACGACGGCACCTACATCGCGTTCGACGAGAACGCCGCCGTGCTGATCGACGCCGCCAACAACCCGCGCGGCACCCGCATCTTCGGCCCGGTCGCCCGCGAGCTGCGCGACCGCAACTTCATGAAGATCGTCTCGCTCGCCCCGGAGGTGCTCTGACCGTGGCGCTCAAGATCCGCAAGGACGACAACGTGCGCGTGATCGCCGGCAAGGACAAGGGCCGCACCGGCCGCGTGCTGCGCGTCGATCCCGGCAAGCAGAAGGTCTACGTCGAGGGCGCGAACATCATCAAGCGCCACACCAAGCCGCGCACCCTGCGCGACACGCAGCGCTCCCAGGAGCTCGGCGGGATCGTCGAGATGGAGGGCCCGATCCACGTCTCGAACGTGATGCTGATCGACCCCGATTCGGGCGAGCCGACGCGCGTGAGCATCAAGCGCGAGGGCGGCCGGCGCGTGCGCGTCGCGAAGAAGTCCGGCAAGGAGATCGACTGATGGAAGCCTCCGCACCGGCCGCGGTGCCGCCGCGCCTCAAGGAGCGCTACGAGGCGGAGATCCGCCCGAAGCTCCAGAAGCGCTTCGGCTACGCCTCCGTGATGGAGGTGCCGCGCATCGAGAAGATCACGCTCAACATGGGCGTCGGCGAGGCCAAGCAGGACTCGAACATGCTCGACGCCGCCCGCGAGCAGCTCGCCACGATCGCCGGCCAGCAGCCGAGCATTCGGCCGCGCCCGCAAGTCGATCGCCGCCTTCAAGCTGCGCGAGGACATGCCGGTCGGCGTCAGCGTCACGCTGCGGCGCGCGCGCATGTACGAGTTCCTCGACCGGCTGATGTCGGTCGCGATCCCGCGCATCCGCGACTTCCGCGGCCTCAACGCGCGCTCCTTCGACGGGCGCGGCAACTTCTCGATGGGCGTGCGCGAGCAGATCATCTTCCCGGAGATCGACTACGACGCGATCGATCAGGTGCGCGGACTGGACGTGACGATCACCACGTCGGCCAAGACCGACGTGGAGGCCTATGCTCTGTTGCGCGAGCTTGGGAATGCCGTTCTCGCAGGAGGGAGCTCCCGGCGACGACGCGGCGGCTGCCGAGGACGTCGAGGAGGAGCGTCGCAAGGAGGAGGCGCGCCAGCGCGCCGAGGCCGAGCAGGCGGCGCTCGAGGAGCTCAAGGAGGAGAACCCGGAGGCGTACGAGACTCCGGCGCCGCAAGGGCTGAAGAGGCGAAGAGGCCGGGGAAGGCCCGGTCCGGAGAGGCACAGGAGTAAATGGCAAAGACTTCACAGCGGGTCCGCCAGCAGCGCGGGTCCAAGTACAAGACGAGGAACTACAACCGATGCAAGCGGTGCGGCCGCTCGCGCGCTTACCTGCGCAAGTTCGGCCTGTGCCGCATCTGCCTGCGGGAGATCGCCCACGAGGGCATGATCCCGGGGCTCACCAAGTCGAGCTGGTAGCGATGCAGACCGATCCCATCGCCGACTTCCTGACCCGCATCCGCAACGGACTGCGCGCCGACCACGACGAGGTCGCGATGCCGGCTTCGACCTTCAAGGCCGAGCTCGCGCGCATCCTGGCCGAGCAGGGCTACATCGACGGCTACGAGGTCGAGCCCGCGCGCGTGGGACGCACGCTGCGCGTGAAGCTCAAGTACACCGACAACCGCAAGCCGGTCATCCTCGGGATCGAGCGCCTGTCCAAGCCCGGCCGCCGCCACTACGTGGCCGCCGACGAGGTGCCGCGGGTGCAGGGCGGCATGGGCACGACGATCGTCTCGACCTCCCGCGGCGTGATGACCGGTCACGACGCGAAGCGCCAGGGCGTCGGCGGCGAGCTGGTCGCGAGGGTCTGGTAGCGCGTGTCCCGCATCGGCAAGCAGCCCATCCCCGTGCCCGACGGCGTCGAGGTCTCGATCGAGCCCGAGCTCGTCCGGGTGAAGGGCCCCAAGGGCGAGCTCCAGGAGCGCGTGTCGCGCCAGATCGGCGTGGCGCAGGAGAACGGCGAGGTGGTCGTGAGCCGCTCGACCAACCGCGGCGAGCACCGCGCGCTCCACGGCCTGACGCGCAGCCTGATCGCGAACATGGTCGAGGGCGTCACCAACGGCTACGAGAAGCGACTCGAGATCCAGGGCGTCGGCTACCGCGCGCAGCTCCAGGGCAACAAGCTCGTGCTGGCGCTCGGCTACTCGCACCCCGTCGAGCTCGACGCGCCGAGCGGCATCGACTTCGAGGTCCCGCTGCCCACCCGCATCGTGGTGCGCGGCATCTCCAAGCAGGCCGTCGGCGAGACGGCCGCCATCATCCGCAAGCAGCGCCCGCCCGAGCCCTACAAGGGCAAGGGCATCCGCTACGAGGGCGAGCACGTCGTCCGCAAGGTCGGTAAGCGCGCATGAGCGTCACGACCAAGCCCGCCGCGCGCCTGCGCCGCCGCCGCCGCGTCCGCGCGCAAGCGTCCACGGCACCGCCGAGCGCCCGCGGCTGTCGGTGTTCCGC
This sequence comes from uncultured Thermoleophilaceae bacterium, assembly GCA_963828225.1. Classification (GTDB taxonomy): domain Bacteria; phylum Actinomycetota; class Thermoleophilia; order Solirubrobacterales; family Thermoleophilaceae; genus JACVRW01. Next base: position 25,438 of record CAWHDX010000001.1, read on the forward strand.
TCCAACCGCGGCATCCAGGCGCAGCTGATCGACGACGTCCAGGGCCACACGGTGGCCGCGGTCAACTGGGTCGAGAGCGACCTCAAGTCGCTGGGCCGGATGGAGCAGGCCAAGCGCGCGGGCGAGCTGATCGCCGAGCGCGCCAAGGCGGCCGGCGTCGAGGAGTGCGTGTTCGACCGCGGCGGCTACCGCTACCACGGCAAGGTCAAGGCGCTCGCCGACGGCGCGCGCGAGGGCGGCCTGAAGTTCTGATGAGCCCACTACAGCGATCGCTACGGTGAACAATCCACATGGCCTCTAGAGACAGGACACGCGACCGCGACCGGGGCTCCGACCTGCAGGAGCGGGTCGTCGAGATCAACCGCGTCGCCAAGGTCGTCAAGGGCGGCCGCCGCTTCAGCTTCACGGCGCTGGTCGTCGTGGGCGACGAGAAGTCGCAGGTCGGCGTCGGCTACGGCAAGGCCAACGAGGTGCCGGTCGCGATCCAGAAGGGCGTCGAGCGCGCCCGCAAGAACCTCTTCAAGGTGCCGATGCACGGCTCCACGATCACCCACGAGATCATCGGCGTGCACTCGGCGTCGCGCGTCCTGCTCAAGCCGGCCTCGCCCGGTACCGGCGTGATCGCCGGGGGCGGGGTGCGCGCGGTGCTCGAGCTGGCCGGCATCCACGACGTGCTCTCGAAGTCGCTCGGCAGCCAGAACCCGATCAACCTGGTCAAGGCCACGATGGCCGGCGCTCCAGGCGCTGCGCGACCCGCGCCAGGTCGCCGAGCTGCGCGGCCTGACGATCGCCGAGGTGCTCGGCATCGACCAGACCGCCGTGTCCGAGGCCGCCGGCGGCCGGCGGCGGAGGATGTCCATCCGGAGGAGACGCCCGCCTGATGGCGACCCTGCAGATCAAGCAGGTGCGCTCCTCGAACGGGTCGAACCGCAAGCAGCGCGAGTCGCTGCGCACGCTCGGCCTCGGCAAGATCGGGCGCACGACCGCTCGCGAGGACCACCCGACGGTGCGCGGCCTGATCCACTCGGTCCGCCACCTCGTCGAGGTCGACGATGCCTGAGAAGAATCGGCCTCCACTCCCTGGGCCCGGCCAAGGGCGCCCGCAAGGCCCGCAAGCGCGTCGGCCGCGGGCACGGCTCGGGCACCGGCAAGACCTCCGGTCGCGGCCACAAGGGCGCGGGCTCGCGCGCGGGCGCCAAGCAGCGCGTGCGCTTCGAGGGCGGCCAGACCCCGATCCACATGCGGATGCGCAAGCTGCGCGGCCCGACGATGAAGAAGTCGATGCCGTTCGAGAAGTTCCGCACGCGCACGCAGCCGGTGAACCTGTCGGACCTCGAGGAGCGCTTCGACGGCGGCGCCGAGGTCACCCCGGACTCGCTGCGCGCGGCCGGCCTGGCCACGCGCCGCGCGGTGCCGGTCAAGGTGCTCGGGAACGGCGAGCTGACCAAGGGCCTGACCGTGCACGCGCACGGGTTCTCGAAGAGCGCGCGCGAGAAGATCGAGTCCGCGGGCGGGACCTGTCAGCTGATCGAGGAGTAAGCGCGTGCTACGGACGTTCCTGAACGCGTTTCGGGTCGCCGACATCCGCAAGAAGCTGGCCTTCACCGCGGCCATGCTCGCCCTCTACCGGCTCGGCGCCTACATCCCGGCGCCCGGCATCAACGTCGACGCCGTCGAGCAGATCTCCGAGAACTTCGGCGGCTCGAACATCCTCGGCCTGCTGAACACGTTCTCGGGCGGCTCGCTGCAGCGCTTCGCGATCTTCGCGCTCGGGATCATGCCGTACATCACGGCGTCGATCATGCTGCAGCTGCTCACGGTCGTGATCCCCTCGCTCGACAAGCTCCGCAAGGAGGGCGAGGTCGGCCAGCAGAAGATCACCCAGTACACGCGCTACCTGACCGTCGGGCTCGCGTTCGGACAGTCGATCGGCTACGTGTTCCTGTTCCGCACCTTCTCGAGCGGCAGCGTCGACGTCGTCGAGCAGTTCACCTTCGGCCGCGTCTTCGTGATCGTGATGACGCTCACCGCCGGCTGCGTCCTGCTGATGTGGTTCGGCGAGCTGATCACCCAGCGCGGCATCGGCAACGGCATCTCGCTGATGATCTTCGCGTCGATCGCCTCGGGCCTCCCGAACGGCGTCCAGAAGTGGTGGAACAACCCGGACCAGATCTTCGTCGTGATGATGCCCTTCCTCGCGCTGGCGATCATCGCGGCCGTCGTCTTCATGCAGGAGGGCCAGCGGCGCATCCCGGTCCAGTACGCCAAGCGCGTGGTGGGCCGGCGAATGGCCGGCGGCGGCTCGACCTACCTGCCGCTGCGCGTGAACATGGCCGGCGTCATCCCGGTGATCTTCGCCGCCTCGATCATGGCGTTCCCGCCGACGGTCGGCCAGCTGATCCAGGCCGGCTGGGCGCAGGACCTCTCGACCTTCTTCAGCCCGAACAAGTGGCCGTACCTGGTCGGCGAATGCCTGTTCATCATCGTCTTCACGTACTTCTACACCGCGGTCACGTTCAACCCGGTGGAGCAGGCCGACAACCTCAAGAAGTACGGCGGCTTCATCCCGGGGGTCGAGGCCGGGCGGACCCACGGCCGAGTATCCTGGACCGCATCCTCGCCCGGCTGACCTTCCCGGGCGCGCTCTACCTGGCCGCGGTCGCGGCGCTGCCGACGATCCTGCTCAACCAGACGAGCGCCAACTTCTACTTCGGCGGCACCTCGATCCTGATCGTGGTCGGCGTGGCCCTCGACACGATGAAGCAGCTCGAGGCGCAGCTGATGATGCGCAACTACGAGGGCTTCCTCAAGTGACCGAGCGAAACCTGGTCCTGCTCGGGCCGCCGGGCGCCGGCAAGGGCACGCAGGCCGAGCGGCTCGTCGACGACTTCGGACTGCCCTACTACTCGACCGGCAACATCCTGCGCGACGCGGTCGAGAACGGCACCGAGCTGGGCAGCAAGGCCAAGGAGTTCATGGACGCCGGCGAGCTCGTGCCCGACGACCTGATCACGACGTGATCGCCGAGCGGCTCGACTCCGGCGACGCCGACGACGGCTTCCTGCTCGACGGCTTCCCGCGCACGATCGGCCAGGCCGAGATGCTCGAGGGCGCGCTCGGCGAGCGCAACCGCAAGCTGACCGCGGCGCTGCTGATCGAGGCGCCCGACGAGGAGGTCGTGCGGCGGCTGTCCGGGCGGCGCACGTGCGTGAAGAACCAGCACGTCTACCACGTGGAGTTCGACCCGCCCAAGAACGAGGGCGTCTGCGACCAGGACGGCTCGCGGCTGATGCAGCGCGACGACGACAAGCCGGAGACCGTTCGAAGCGCCTGCAGCGTCTACCACGACCAGACCGAGCCGCTGATCGAGTGGTACGACGAGCGCGGCCAGCTGCGCCGCTTCGACGGCACGCGCTCGCCCGACGAGGTGAACAGCCACATCCGTGCCACACTGGCTACCCTGGCTCTCGAGGACGGACGATCCAGTGATCCAGCTCAAGACCCCAGACGAGATCGACCGCATGGCGGCCGCCGGCCGCATCCTCGCCCGCTGCCACGAGATCCTGCGCGCCAAGGCGCGGCCGGGCGTCACCACCGCCGAGCTCGACGCCGCCGCCGAGCGCTTCATCCGCTCCCAGGGCGCGGAGCCGGCCTTCAAGGGCTACCGCGGCTTCTCCGGGCTCGATCTGCGCCTCGCCGAACTCGATGGTCGTGCACGGCATCCCGGACGCCTACGAGCTCAAGCGCGGCGACATCCTCTCGATCGACATCGGCGTCGTGCTCGACGGCTGGGTCGCCGACGCCGCCGATGACGCACGCCGATCGGTGCGCCCACGCCGATCGCCGCGAAGCTGCTGGCCACGACGCGCGCGGCCCTGTTCGACGCGGTCGAGCAGGTGCGGCCGGGCAACCGGCTGGGCGACGTCTCGCACGCCGTGCAGACGCGCGTCGAGGCGGAGGGCTTCGCCGTGATCCGCCAGCTGGTCGGCCACGGCATCGGCCGCGAGATGCACGAGGACCCGCAGATCCCCAACTTCGGCGATCCCGGCACCGGGCCGGAGCTGGAGGAGGGCATGGTGCTCGCGATCGAGCCGATGGTGAACGTCGGCACCCACCACGTGCGCATGGGCTCCGACAACTGGGCGGTCTACTCGCAGGACGGCTCGCTGGCCGCCCACTTCGAGCACACGGTCGCCGTGACGGCCGACGGGCCGCGCATCCTGACCCCCTGGCACGAGCTGATCGGCAACGGCGTGGCGCCCGCCACGGCGTCAGTTTGACGGCCGACGACGCCTGCTATTCTTGCCGGTCGGCGTCGAGCCATCTCCTGGGCTCCGCGCTGATCCTCTTTTCGATACGGTCCCGATTCACCGGAGCTATGAAGGTCCGCGCCTCAGTCAAGCCAATGTGCGAGAAGTGCAAGGTCATCCGCCGCGGCGGTGCCGTTCTCGTGATCTGTCAGAACCCGCGTCACAAGCAGCGTCAGGGGTGACCGGGGTCTAGATGGCGCGCATCGCTGGCATCAACATTCCCCTCAACAAGAGGGCCGAGATCGGACTCACGTACATCTACGGCATCGGCCGGTCGACCTCCAACAAGGTCCTCGCCGACGCCGGGGTGGAGCCGGATCGCAAGGTCAAGGACCTGACCGAGGACGAGGTTCGCAAGCTGCGCGAGAAGGTCGACGACCTGCTCGTGGAAGGCGATCTGCGGCGCGAGCGCTCGCAGAACGTCAAGCGGCTGATGGAGATCGGCTCGTACAGAGGGCCTGCGCCACCGGCGCGGCCTGCCCGTGGACGGCCAGCGCACGAAGACCAACGCGCGCACGCGCAAGGGTCCGAAGCGCGGCTCCTCAGGGTGGCGGGAAGCAGAAGATCAGGAAGCACTAGGTAACGAATGCCCCAACCTCGACGCCCACGTGGCGGTCGGAGGCGCGTCCGCAAGAACGTGCCGTTCGGCCAGGCCCACATCAAGACAAGCTTCAACAACACGATCGTGTCGCTGACCGACAAGGACGGCAACGTGATCGCGTGGGAGTCCGCCGGCGGCGCCGGCTTCAAGGGCTCGCGCAAGTCCACGCCGTTCGCCGCGCAGGTGACCGCCGACGCGGCCGCGCGCAAGGGCATGGAGCACGGCCTCCAGAAGGTCGAGGTGTTCGTGAAGGGCCCCGGCTCCGGGCGCGAGACGGCGATCCGCTCGCTGCAGGCCGCCGGCCTCGAGATCACCGGCATCAAGGACGTGACCCCGCAGGCCCACAACGGCTGCCGCCCGCGCAAGAGGAGGCGTGTCTGATGGCCCGCGAGACCGGCCCCCAGTGCAAGCAGTGCCGCCGCGAGGGCATGAAGCTCTTCCTCAAGGGCGAGCGCTGCCTGACCGACAAGTGCGGCGTCGAGCGCCGCGCCTACCCGCCCGGCGACCACGGCCGCGGACGTTCGCGCCAGTCGGAGTACCGCGTCCAGTTGCGCGAGAAGCAGAAGGCGCGCCGCTACTACGGCGTGCTCGAGAAGCAGTTCCGCAACTACTACGACAAGGCGAGCAGGCAGTCCGGCGTGACCGGCGAGAACCTGCTGCGCCTGCTCGAGTCGCGCTTCGACAACGTCCTCGTCCGCCTCGGCTTCGCCGCATCGCGGCGCCAGGCGCGGCAGATGATCCTGCACGGGCACTGGGCCATCAACGGCAGGCGGGTCAACATCCCGTCGTACCAGGTGCGCGAGGAGGACGTCATCACGATGAGGACGAGCGCGCCGGTCGAGCCCACCGTACGCGAAGCGACCGAGCTGACTTCCGTCGTCCCGGCCTGGCTCCAGGCCGACCACGACGGTCTGACGGCGAAGGTGCTGCGGCTGCCCAGAGCGGGCCGAGATCACCACGCCGGTGCAGGAGCAGCTCATCGTCGAGCTTTACTCGAAGTAGTGACCGCGAGCGCCCCGGCTCCCCCGGGCTTGGTGCGCCCAACAGGCGAAGGAAGCATCCCCATGATCGAGTTTCAGACTCCCCAGATTTCAGCCGAGAAGGTCGAGGACAACCGCGGGACCTTCACCATCGAGCCGCTTGACCGCGGCTTCGGCTACACGTTCGGCAACTCGCTCCGCCGCGTGCTGCTGTCGTCGCTGGCCGGGGCGGCCGTGACGAGCGTCCGCATCGAGGGCGTGGCGCACGAGTTCTCGACGATCAACGGCGTGAAGGAGGACGTGACGGACATCGTCCTCAACCTCAAGGAGATCGTCTGCCGCATGCACTCCGATGCGGCCGAGATCGAGGCGCCGCTGGTGGTCACCGGCCCCGGCGACGTGACCGCGGGCGACATCGACCTGCCCTCGGGCGTCGAGATCCTCAACCCCGAGATGCGCATCGCCACGCTCGAGAAGAAGACCAAGCTCGAGATGTACCTGACGATCGGCCACGGCCGCGGCTACTCCCCGGCGGAGGACAACAAGTCGCCGGACCAGCCGATCGGCGTGATCCCGATCGACTCGATCTTCTCGCCCGTCAAGCGCGTGGCGTACTCGGTCGACTCCGCCCGCGTCGGCCAGAAGACCGACTACGACAAGCTCACGCTCGACATCGAGACCGACGGCTCGCTCGACCCGCAGACGGCTCTGCGCGAGGCCGCCGAGATCCTGATCAAGTACCTGGCGATCTTCACCGACGCCGACCGCGTCGAGGCGCTGCGCGACCAGGGCGCGGCGCTCGTGGCCGGGGCCGACGGCCTCGGCGGCGACGGCGCCGGCGCACCGGGCGCGGGCGGGATGGACGACATCCTGATCGAGGAGCTCGAGCTGGGCGTGCGCTCGTACAACTGCCTCAAGCGGGCGGGCATCCAGACCGTGGGCGACCTGGTCCAGAAGTCCGAGTCCGAGCTGGCGGCGATCCCGAACTTCGGCCGCAAGTCGATCGAGGAGGTCAAGGAGACCCTCGACGCGCGCGGGCTGGGGCTTCGCGCCGGCTGAGTCCGGCTAAGGTTCCCGGGCCATGCGCCATCGCAAGCAAAAGGGCAAGCTGTCGCGTGACGCGGCGCACCGCAAGGCGCTGTTCATGAACCTCTGCCGCGAGGTCATCGACCACGAGCGCATCCAGACCAGCGAGGCGAAGGCGAAGGCCGTCAAGCCCGAGCTGGAGCGGCTGATCACGCTCGCCAAGAAGGGCGACGGGCACTCCCGCCGCCTGGCGATGGCGCGCCTCGGCCAGGACAAGTTCGTCGTCTACAAGCTGTTCGAGGAGATCGCCCCGCGCTACGCCGAGCGCGAGGGCGGCTACACGCGCATCCTGAAGCTCGGGCCACGCCGGTCGGATTCGACCGAGATGGTCTTCCTCGAGCTCGTCTGAGCCGCGATAGCCGGCGCGCTCGGCGTCCTCGGCCCTCGGCGTGCTCAGCACGCCTTCGGGCCTGCGTCCTTGGATCGCTTGGCTCTCGCAGCTCAGCAGCTAACGGTCCGCGAAGGCGCGCAGGCGCTCGCGGCCGTCGCCGACGATCGGCTCGCCGTGGGCCACCAGCAGGTGGTCGAAGTCGAGCTCGTCGGCCAGCCGCGCCAGCCCGCGCAGGATCGCCGGGCGCTCCTCGTCGGCGTCGCCCATCAGGCGGTCCGGGACCAGCTCGAGCTCGTCCCCGTAGTTCACGACCGTGTCGGCGATCGCCAGCGCCCGCAGCGACGGGATGTGCAGCGCTCCGTCGTCGGGCCACAGCTCGGTGACCTGGTGGGCGACGATCTCCGTCGGCCCGATCGGCTCGCCGAACTCGTAGAGCTCGACCGGGTCGCCGGGATCGAAGTCCTGACGGCCGGCGCGCCGGCACGAGCAGGCGGCAGCCGAAGCGCTCGCGCGCCTCGAACGCCGATCGCTTGTGGTGGCGGTTCGACAGGACGATCGCGTCCACCGAGTCGACCTCCTCCGGCACCTCGAGCGGGTCCAGCAGCACCCGCAGGCCGGGCAGCCAGTACGAGCTGACCTCCTGGCCGAGGTTGGGGTGGACGGTGCTCCAGTGCCTGATCCCGTCGGTCAGCTCCTGCATGTTCAAGCTCCCTCCTGCAATAAATCCTGCAACGTGCAGGAGTTTCTCCTGATAGAAAGACGCTCTTCGATGCCGAGTCGCCGCGACCCCGGGTCCGGCGAACGGGGGAACCAACTGCGGCACCCGTGCCGCTGGGGCGAATCGCCGAGCCGAGGCTCTGGCGTAGCGCATAGCGCGAGCCCGTCAGCTCACCTCGTAGGCGTCCAGTCATATGCCACTCAGCCTTACCCGAAGCCCGAACCATTCCGCTGCGCGCCGCGCCGCCGGGCGCTGCCGATCGCGCTCGCGCTCGTGGCGCTCGCGTGTGCGTCGCTCGCGCCGGCCCAGGCCCACGCCGGCCGCAAGGACGACGTGCGCGCGCTCCAGACCTCGCTCGGCCTTCCCGCCGACGGCGTCTTCGGCCCCCAGACCCAGCGGGCGGTCAAGCGCTATCAGCGCAAGCACGGCCTGGGCGTCGACGGCGTGGTCGGCCCGGCCACGCGCACCGCGCTCGGGCTCGGCCCGGGCCCGGTGCTCAAGCGCCGCTCCGCGAGCCACCGCCGCAGCCACACCCGCGCCGCGCGCCGCGGCGGCCACCACAAGCGCGGTGGCGGCGTGCGCGCGCTCCAGCAGCGCCTCGGGCTCGCCGCGGACGGGGTCTTCGGACCCGGGACCGAGGCCGCGGTCAAGCGCTTCCAGAGCAGCCACGGCCTGACCCCCGACGGCGTGGTCGGCCCGATGACCCGGCGCGCGCTCGGGCTCGGCTCGGGCCCGATGCTCAAGCGCCGCGGGAGCGGCTCCGCCGGCGGCGGAGGAGGCGGCGGCAACGGCGCCGTCTGGCGTGTGATCAAGGCGGGCAACCGGATCGCCCACAAGCCGTACAAGTACGGCGGCGGCCACGGGCGCTACTTCGACTCGGGCTACGACTGCTCCGGCTCGATCTCGTTCGCCCTCCACTTCGCCGGCCTGCTGCGCACGCCGCTCGACTCGACCGGCTTCATGAGCTACGGCGAGCCCGGGCGCGGCCGCCACATCACGATCTACGCGAACGCCGGCCACGCCTACATGGTGGTCGACGGTCGCCGCTTCGACACCAGCGCGATCGGCGAGACCGGCTCGCGCTGGACCTCCACGCACCGCTCGTCGTCGGGCTACATGGTCCGCCACCCGCGCGGCCTCTAGCCTGACCGCATCGGCGTGCGCTACGACACCTTCGGCGTCGGCTACACGGCCGTGCGCGCCGAGGACCCGCGCCTGGCGGCGCGCATCCGCTCGGCGCTCGGCGACGCGCGCTCGGTGCTGAACGTCGGCGCCGGGGCCGGCTCCTACGAGCCGCCCGGGCTCGACGTGACGGCGGTCGAGCCGTCCGCGGTGATGCGCGCTCAGCGCCCGCCCGGGCTCGGCGCCCGTCGTGGATGCGCGCGCGGAGGCGCTGCCGTTCCCGGACGCCTCCTTCGACGCCGCCATGGCCGTGCTGTCCGACCACCACTGGGACGACCACGCGCGCGGCCTCGCCGAGCTGCGCAGGGTGGCGCGCCGCCGCGTGGTCCTGTTCACCTGGGATCCGCGCAGCGTGCGACGACTCCTGGCTCGTGCGCGACTACCTGCCGGGCTTCGCGCGCATGATCGATCCGGACTACGACCTCGAGCGAATGCTTGCGGCGCTCGGCGGCGGGCGCATCGAGCCGGTCCCGATCCCACACGACTGCCGCGACGGCTTCCTGCACGCCTACTGGCGCCGGCCGGGCGCCTACCTTGACCCGAAGGTGCGCGCCGGCATCTCGGTCTGCCGGCTGCTCGACCCGGACGAGGTGGCCGCGGCGGTCGGCGCGGCTGGCGGCGGACCTCGAGAGCGGCGAGTGGGAGCGCCGCAACGCGCTCCCTGCTCGACGCTCGACGAGCTCGACCTGGGCTACCGGCTCCTGGTGAGCGAGCCCGAGACCTGAATGCGGGTGGTCGCCGGCGCGTAGCCGGGGGCGCCGAGGAAGCTGGCCTGGACCGTTCCGGGCTGGAGGTCGCGGCCGTCGAAGCGGGCCCAGAAGTAGCCCTCCCTGACCATCACCGTGACCTGCTTCGTCTTGCCGCCGCGGCGCGGGAGCTGCACGCTCAGCAGCGCGTTCGGCCACGGGGTCCCCGGCAGCGTCAGCTTGCCGCTGACGACGATGCGGTTCACGGTCCGCCTGACGATGCGCTTGACGCGCCGGCGCTTGTGCTTGCGCTTGCCGTGGCGCGAGGCGCGCACTACCACCGGCACGCGCGCCTGCTTGACCTGCGAGGCGAGGAAGAGGCGCGGGCGCAGCGCCACCGTGGCGCCCGCGATCACCTCGCGCAGCGCCGTGTAGGACGGCTTGGGCGTCAGGTCGCGGCGGACGAGCCCGAAGCGGCATTCCGGGTCGGCCGCGTCGGCGCAGCCGTCGCGGTACTCGTACCAGGTGAGGTTCTGGATCCAGTCGAAGCGCGAGGCGAGCGCGAACGCGAGGCGCAGGCGAGTGGCCTGCTGGGCCTCGGTGAGCGGCGGGCCGTAGCCGCTGGCCGTCGCCGAGGTCGGCGCGCCGTACTCACTCAGCCAGAGCGGCATCTCGGGGTGCCCGTAGGCGGCGAGCTGGCGGTGCACGGCCTCCAGCTGCATCATCCAGGACCTCGGGTCGTCGGGATCGGCCGGGCTGTAGGGGTGGAAGCCGAACGCGTCGACAAGGCCGAGGCCGCCGTGGAGCGCGACCTGGTCGATCCACGACCTGACGTCGATCTCGCCGCCCGGCGCGATGCCGCCGGCGATCAGCTTGGCCTTCGACCCCACTGAGTCGCGCGCGCGGCGCGCGCTGCGCAGGAAGTCGACGAACGCGGCCGGATCCGGCCGCGGGATCGAGAAGCGGTGGAAGTTGGGCTCATTCCAGAGCTCCCAGGCGGGGATCTGCGGGTAGCGCTTCAGCGCCGCCGCGAAGAACTCCTCGAACGGCGCGGCGTAGGGGTAGGTCCAGAGCTCGCCGGTCGAGCTCGCCCACTCCGGGGAGTACGCCAGGATCGGGATCACCTGAAGGTGGTGCTGCCCGGCCGCCCACATGATGTCGTCGATCGCGCCCCAATGCCCGTGGCCGGCGGCCACGGTGGGCCCGTTCGGCTCGACCCAGATCCAGGGGATGTCGATGCGCACCCGCTGCACGCCCGTCGCGGCGATCCCTGCGAAGACCCGCTCGCGGACGCGGAAATCGGTCAGCTGCCACGGGTGCAGCGCGACCCCGGCGATGTCGCGGGCCGGGCGGGCATGCGCCGGCGCCGCCGGCAGCAGGGCGGCGGTGAGCAGGACGAGCGAGATGAGAAGCGTTCGGCGCGTCCAACTGGTATCGGCCGCAGACGCGTGGCCTTGATCGCGCCCGCCCGCTCCGGCAGGCGCGGCGAGAGCCCATCGCGGCTCTAAAAGACCGAATACGGACCTGGATTGAGAGGTTTACGTCTGGAGCCTGTCCACAATCCCTATTTGGCCTATGGACTTTGTGCTACGGTCCGGCGCCGTAAAGCCCATTGACAAGGTGGAAAATGAACCGGATCTGGACTCGCAAACTCAGGTCGCTGGCGCCGCTCCCGGCGTTGATCGCGATGATCGTCCTGGCCGCCTGCGGCGGATCCAGCGACAGCACCGAAGACGACGACGCCGCTGCGAGCGACGGCGGGGGGACGAAGCTCTCGCTGGTCGCGTACGCGGTGCCGAAGGTCGGCTTCGACAAGGTCATCCCGCTCTTCCAGAAGACGCCCGAGGGCAAGGACGTGTCGTTCAGCCAGTCCTACGGCGCGTCGGGCGACCAGTCGCGCAAGGTGGAGTCGGGCCTGCCGACCGACATCGTCAACTTCTCCGTCGAGCCTGACGTCACCCGTCTGGTGGACGCGGGGCTCGTCGCCGAGGATTGGAACTCCAACGAGCACAAGGGGATCCCGTTCGGCTCGGTCGTCACGATCGTCACCCGGAAGGGCAACCCCAAGAACATCCAGACCTGGGACGATCTGCTCAAGCCCGGGATCGAGGTCGTCACGCCGAACCCGTTCAGCTCCGGGTCGGCCAAGTGGAACCTGCTTGCGCCCTACGCGGAGAAGAGCGAGGGCGGCAAGAACCCGCAGGCCGGCCTCGACTACCTGAGCAAGATGATCGGCGATCACGTCAAGGTGCAGCCGAAGTCCGGCCGCGAGGCCACGGAGACCTTCCTCCAGGGCTCCGGCGACGTGCTGCTGAGCTACGAGAACGAGGCGCTGTTCGCGGAGCGCAGGGCGAGGACGTGGAGCACCACACCCCGCCGGTCACGTTCAAGATCGAGAACCCGGTGGCTGTCCTCAAGGACAGCAAGAACCTCGAGGCGGCGAACGCCTTCAACGACTTCCTCTACACGCCCGAGGCCCAGAAGGCGTGGGCCGAGGCGGGCTTCCGGCCCGTGGACGAGTCGGTGGCGGCGGACTTCGCGAGCGACTTCCCCGACCCGGACAAGCTCTGGACGATCGATGACCTGGGCGGTTGGAGCAAGGTCAACGACGAGCTGTTCGACGAGGAGAACGGCTCGGTCGCGAAGATCTACGAAGAGGCCACCGGCTAGACCGGCGCGGTGGAGGCGTCTGCACACACCGGCGGCGGCATCCCTGTACCGGGACGCCGCCGCCGTCGTGCGGTCACGGCCGTCGGGGGCGTCGGGCCGCTCGGCATCGGGATCACCACGCTCTGGCTGAGCCTGATCGTCCTGTTGCCGCTGGCCGCGCTGACCGCGAAGTCCCTGGACGACGGGCTGGGCGGGATCTGGGACGCGGTCACCGCCCCCGCCGCGCAGGCGGCGCTGATCCTGACGGTCGTCATCTCGCTGATCGTCGCCGCGATCAACGTGGTCGTCGGGACGCTGATCGCGTGGGTGCTGGTCCGCGACGACTTCCGCGGGAAGTCGATCGTCAACGCGGTCATCGACCTACCGTTCGCGCTGCCGACGATCGTCGCCAGCATCGTCCTGCTGTCCCTCTACGGGCCGCGCAGCCCGATCGGGGTCCACCTCAACGCGACGCGGCCCGCGCTCGTCGTCGCCCTGCTGTTCGTGACCCTGCCGTTCGTCGTGCGCTCGGTCCAGCCCGTCCTGATCGAGGTCGATCGAGAGGCGGAGGAGGCCGCGGCGTCGCTGGGCGCGGGCAACCTGGTGATCTTCCGGCGGATCATCCTGCCGGCCCTGATCCCCTCGCTGCTGAGCGGGGCCGGGCCTCGCCTTCGCGCGCGCCGTCGGGGAGTTCGGCTCGGTCGTGCTGATCGGCGGCGGCATCCCGCACGACACCGAGGTCGCGTCCCAGTACATCGCGAAGCAGATCGAGATCGACCGGCCCGAGACCGCCGCGGCCGTGTCCGTCGTGCTGCTGCTGATCGCCTTCGCCGTGCTGGTCGCGCTCCGCCTCCTGGCCGCGCGGGCCCAGCGTCACGAGAGCGCCTAGCCATGGACATCAGCCAGCCCACTCGGATCAGCCTGCGCGTCGCCGCCATCGGCTACCTGATCCTGCTGCTGATGGTGCCCCTGACGATGATCTTCTACCGGACCTTCGAGCAGGGGTTCTCGGCGTTCTGGGAGCAGGTCACGACCCCGGCGAGCATCTCCGCGATCAGCCTCTCGCTGATCATCGTCGCGATCGTCGTGCCCCTCAACGTCGTCTTCGGCGTGGTGACGGCGCTGGCGCTGGCGCGCGGGCGCTTCCGCGGGCGCAGGGCGCTCGAGACGGTCGTGGACCTTCCCTTTGCCGTGTCGCCGGTGGTCGTCGGCGTGTCGCTGATCCTGCTCTGGGGCGTCGACGGCTGGCTCGGCGCCCTCGCCGACCACGGGATCCGCATCATCTTCTCGCTGCCCGGGATGGTGATCGCGACGATCTTCGTGACGCTCCCGTTCGTGGTGCGCGAGGTGGAGCCGGTGCTCCACGAGATCGGCGACGAGCAGGAGCAGGCGGCCGCGACGCTCGGGGCCTCGTGGCGCCAGACCTTCTGGCGCATCACGCTGCCCTCGATCCGCTGGGGCCTGCTCTACGGCGTCGTGCTCACGGTCGCCCGCTCGCTCGGCGAGTTCGGCGCCCTGATCGTGGTTGCCGGCGGCGTCTCGGGCGAGTCGCAGACGCTCACGCTGCTGGTCCACGCGCGCTACATCGACGATCACAACACCTTCGGCGCCTATGGAGCTGCCACAGTCCTCATGGCGCTGGCGATCCTGACCCTGTTCCTGATGACGATGCTGAGCAAGAAGCGGGAGTCGACATGATCTCTGTCAAGGGCGTATCCAAGCGGTTCAACGAGTACCTCGCGCTCGACGACGTGTCGCTCGAGGTTCCCGACGGCTCGCTCACCGCGCTGCTCGGCCCGAGCGGGTCCGGGAAGTCGACGCTGCTGCGAATCATCGGCGGCCTCGAGCTGCCGGACGAGGGCAGCGTCGTCATCCACGGCGAGGAGGCCACCGCGGTGCCGCCGCAGCGGCGCGGCATCGGGTTCGTGTTCCAGCACTACGCGGCCTTCAAGCACATGACGGTGTACGACAACGTGGCGTTCGGCCTGACCGTGCGGCGCAAGCCCAAGGCGGAGATCGAGCAGCGCGTCGGCGAGCTGCTCGAAGATCGTCGGCCTGGCCGGCTACGCGAAGCGCTACCCGAACCAGCTCTCAGGAGGACAGCGCCAGCGCATGGCGCTCGCCCGGGCGCTGGCCGTCGAGCCCCGCGTGCTGCTGCTCGACGAGCCGTTCGGCGCGCTCGACGCGAAGGTGCGCGCGGAGCTGCGCGAGTGGCTGCGCAAGCTCCACGAGGAGGTGCACGTGACGACGCTGCTGGTCACGCACGACCAGGAGGAGGCGATGTCGATCGCCTCCCGGATCGCGGTGATGGACAACGCCCGCATCGAGCAGGTCGGCAGTCCCGCTGAGCTGTACGACTCGCCCGCGAACCCCTTCGTGATGGGCTTCCTCGGCGAGACGACGCAGCTCGGCGACGTGCTGGTGCGCCCCCACGACATCACCATCCTGCGCGACAAGGAGCACGACGACGTCCACGAGGCGGTCGTCACCCGCGTGACGCTGCTCGGCTTCGAGGTGCGCGTGGAGCTGATGCTCACGAGCGGGGCGACTGTTCCCGCCCAGCTCACGCGCGAGGAGGCCGACGCGCTCGAGCTGAGCAGCGGCGACATCGTCTGGCTGCGCACGGCCGGCGCGCGCGTCCTGCGGCCCGAGTTCGACTCGCGCGAGCCCGAGGCCGCCGCCTCCTAGCGTCTGGACCAGGCGTCCGGCTGCTCGGTGAGGCGCCGCACCCGCTGCGGGAGGCGACCGCCGACCACGTCCGCGAGCGTGATGTCGTCGAGCACGCTGCGCAGGCTGGCGCGCACCGCGACCCAGACGGTCTGCAGGTTCTCGGCGGCGCCCTCGTAGGACACCGACTCGGGCGGCTCGCCGCGCACGCTCGCGAGCGGGCCCTCGACGGCGCGGATCACCTCGCCGAGCGTCACCTCGGCCGGGTTCCGGGCGAGGCGGTAGCCGCCCTCGGCGCCGCGCTGGGCGTGCACGATCCCGGCGTGGCGGAGGTCGATCAGGATGTTCTCGAGGAACTTCAGGGGGATGCCCTGGGCGTGTCGCGATGCGCTCGCCCTTGAGCAGGCCCTCCTGCACGGTGGCGAGCTCGAGCGTCGCTCGCACGGCGTAGTCGGCCTTGGCGGTGACCTTCACGGCCCCCCATTGTGCTGGACTTCCACGACGATGACCGACTTCGATGCGATCAAGGGTCACCAGCGGCGCATGTGGGGCCTTGGCGACTACACCGTCCTGTCCCGCCAGCTGGCGCCCGCGGCGGTGGAGCTCTCCGACGCCTGCGCCGTCTCGGCGGGGCAGGAGGTGCTCGACGTGGCGGCCGGCAACGGCAACTTCGCGCTCGCGTGCGCGCGCGAGGGCGCGAGCGTGATCGCCTGCGACCTGTCGCCGCGGATGGTGGAGCTCGGGCGCGCCCGCTCGGAGGCGGAGGGCTACGACGTGGAGTGGGTGGAGGCGGACGCCGAGGCGCTGCCGTTCGAGGACGCCCGCTTCGACTGCGCCGGGCTCGGTGTTCGGCGCGTTCCTCACGCCCCAGCCGGAGGTGGTCGCGAGCGAGCTGTTCCGCGTGGTGCGGCCGGGCAACACGGTCGGGCTGACGGCGTGGGCCGCCGACAGCGTCTTCATCCGGCTGTTCCAGGTCGCAGCGGCGCTACCTGCCGCCGCCCGAGGGCATGCCGCTGCCGGAGGAGTGGGGCGACGAGGACGGTCGTGCGGGCGCGGCTCGAAGGGCTCGCGGCGCACGTGGAGATCGAGCGGCGCACGCTCGTCTGGACCGGCGACCCCGGAGGTGCTCGCCGCCGAGCTGATCGACAGCGCTCCCACCTACGCCGCGGCGCGCGAGGCGCTCTCCGGAGAGGACTTCGACGCGCTCGGGCGCGACGCGCTGGAGCTGCTGCGCGAGCTCGACCGCGGCGACGGGCACATCGAGGCGGACTACCTCGTGGTCGTCGCGCGCAAGCGCGGGTAGCGCGCTGACCGCCAGGCTGCTGCTCGAGTACGACGGCTCGGCCTTCGCGGGCTGGGCGCGCCAGCCGGGCGAGCGCACCGTTCAGGGCGTGCTCGAGGAGGCGCTGGCGACGGTCCTGCGCCGCGAGGCGACCCTGACGGTGGCCGGCCGCACCGACCGCGGCGTGCACGCGCTCGGCCAGGTCGCGAGCCATGCCGGCGAGCCGGCCGGGCTGCGCTCGCTCAACGGGCTGCTCCCGGACGACGTGGCGGCGCTCGCCAGCGAGGCGGCGCCCGACGGCTTCGACGCGCGCCGCGACGCCCGCAGCCGCATCTACCGCTATCGCCTGCTGCTGCGCTCCGTCGCCGAGCCCGTTCGAGCGCGGGCGCGCGCTCTGGTGGCCGCGCGGCGTGGACGAGGCGCAGCTCGGCGCCTGCGCGGCGGCGCTCCGCGGCATGCACGACTTCACCGCCTTCACGCCCGACCGAGACCGACCACGTGCGCTTCGAGCGCAGGGTGCTGCGCGCCGAGTGGGTCCGCGAGAGCGAGGACGTGCTGGCGTTCGTGATCGAGGCGGACGCGTTCATGCGCAACATGGTGCGCGTGCTGGTCGGGACGATGCTCGCGCAGCCCGCTCCCGACGCGTTCGCGCGGCTGCTCGAGGGCCGTCCGCGCAGCGAGGCGGGGGCGACCGCGCCGCCCCACGGCCTCTACCTGGAGTCGGTCCGCTACTGAGTAACCTCGCCCTGACGTGAAGGTCCTGCTGACGAACGACGACGGCATCACCGCCGTCGGCCTCAACGCGATGCGGCGCGCGCTGCTCGCGGTGCCGGGCGTCGAGCTGGCCGTGATCGCGCCCGACTCGAACCGCTCCGCCACCGCGCGCAGCATCACGACGCGCCGGCCGCTCTGGGTCGAGGAGGTCGAGTTCGGCGACGGCACGACGGGCTTCGCGACCGACGGAACGCCGGTCGACTGCGTGCGCTTCGCGGCGCTCGGGCTGATCGACTTCGAGCCGGAGCTGATCGTGTCGGGCATCAACCACGGCTCCAACCTCGGCGACGACATCACCTACTCCGGGACGGTGGCGGCGGCGCTCGAGGGGATCGTGCTCGGCATCCCGGCCATCGCGGTGTCGCAGCAGGCCGACCACGGCGAGATGGACTTCCGCGTCGGCACGCGTCCTGGGAGCGCGAGCACTTCGACCAGGCGGCGGCGTTCGTGGCGCGCCTCGTCGAGGAGCTCGAGCACGTGCCGATCCCGGACGGCACGCTGCTGAACGTCAACTGCCCGATCGGCGAGGTCAAGGGCGTGCGCCCGGCGCGCCTCGGCAAGCGCATCTACAACGACCGCATGGAGCTGACCGAGGAGGCGGACGGCCGGCGCCGCTACCGCATCTACGGCGAGATGCCCGGCTACCACCACGAGGACGGCACCGACTTCGCCGCGATCGCCGACGGCTGCATCGCCGTCACGCCGCTCCACTTCGACCTCACCGACCAGGCGGGCGTCGAGGAGCTGTCCGGCTTCGACCTCGCCGCGCTGCTCGAGCCCGCGGCGCGGGAAGTGTGAGCGCGACCGCCGAGTCCCGGGCCGCCGAGCTGCGCCGCCAGCTCGAGCACCACAACCACCGCTACTACGTCCTCGACGACCCGGACGTCTCGGACGCCGACTACGACGCGCTGCTCAACGAGCTGCGCGACCTCGAGGCCGAGCACCCCGAGCTGCGCACGCCCGACTCGCCCACGCAGCGCGTCGGGCGCCGAGCCGCTCGACAAGTTCGAGCAGGTGCGCCACCTGCAGCCGATGCTGTCGCTCGCCAACGCGCGCAACGAGGAGGAGCTGGCCGCGTGGGTGGTGCGCTCGGAGCGCTACCTGGCGCGCCAGGGCGTGGAGATGGGCGACGTCCGCTTCGTGACCGAGCCCAAGATCGACGGCCTCGCGATCTCGCTGGTCTACGAGGACGGCGTGCTGGTGCGCGGCGCCACGCGCGGCAACGGCGAGATCGGCGAGGAGGTCACCCAGAACCTGCGCACGATCGGCGCGATCCCGCTGCGCGTCGAGGGCGCGCCGCCGCTGCTCGAGGTGCGCGGCGAGATCTACCTGCCGCTGGCCGCCTTCGCGCGCCTCAACGAGGAGCGCGCCGCAGGCCGGCGAGCCGACCTACGCCAACCCGCGCAACACGGCCGCGGGCTCGATCCGCCAGCTCGATCCCCAGCTCGCCGCCTCGCGGCCGCTGTCGATGTGGTGCTACAGCGTCGGGGCGCTCGAGGGGCTGTCAGTTCGAGACCCACAGCGAGTCGCTCGAGTGGCTGCGCGAGCACGGCTTCAAGGTGCACCCGCGACGTCGGGCTGTACGACACCGTCGAGGAGGTGGTGGCGGCCTGCCGCGCCTGGGAGGAGCGCCGCGACCGGCTCGACTTCGAGATCGACGGCGTCGTGGTCAAGGTCGACGACCTCGACCTGCAGCGCCAGCTCGGCGTGGTGGGGCGCGAGCCGCGCGGCGCGATCGCCTGGAAGTTCCCGCCGACGACCGCCACGACGATGCTCCGCGGGATCGCCTGGAACGTCGGCCGCACCGGGCACATGGTCCCGTTCGCGCAGCTCGAGCCGGTGCAGGTGTCGGGCGTGACGGTGAAGCTCGCGACGCTCCACAACGAGGAGGACCTGCGGCGCAAGGACGTGCGCGAGGGCGACGAGGTGATCGTGATGCGCGCCGGCGACGTGATCCCGCAGGTCGTGTCGCCGACGGCGAAGGCGCAGCGGCGCAAGGGCCGCAGCGACCCGCCCGGGCCGCCGGCGCGCTGCCCGGCCTGCGACACGCCGACGGTCAAGCCCGAGGGCGGCGTCTGGACGATCTGCCCCAACCGCACCGGCTGCCCCGGCCAGGTCTTCCAGGCGGTCAAGCACTTCGTCGGCGCGATGGACATCGACGGGCTCGGCGAGGAGAACGCGCGCCGCTTCCTGTCGGACGGCCTGATCGCCGACATGGCCGACATCTACGACGCTCACGGCCGAGCGGCTCGCCGAGCTGGAGGGCTTCGGCGAGATCTCGGCGGGCAAGCTGGTGGAGGCGATCGAGGCCTCCAAGCAGCAGCCCTTCCACCTGGTCCTCTACGCGCTCGGCATCCCGGGCATCGGCTACGTGAACGCGCGCAACCTCGCGCGCCACCTGCGCTCCGATGGACGCGCTCGTGGCCGCCACCGAGGAGCAGCTGGCCGAGGTCGAGGGCGTCGGGCCGATCATGGCGACGACGATCGTCGAGACGCTGTCGGAGGAGCGCACGCGCGCGCTGATCGAGCGACTGGCGGGCTACGGGCTGCAGATGGAGGAGGAGGGGCCGGCGCCGGTGGCCGAGGGCCCGCTCGTGGGCAAGACGGTCGTGCTGACCGGGACGCTGCCGAAGCTGACGCGGCCGGACGCGACGGCGCGCATCGAGGCCGCCGGCGGCAAGGTGACCGGCTCGGTCTCGAAGAAGACGGACTTCCTGGTGGCGGGCGACGACCCCGGCACCAAGCTCACCAAGGCGCAGGAGCTCGGGACCGAGGTGCTCGACGAGGAGGGGCTGCTGGCCCTGCTGCCGGCCGACGCGCCGCCGCCGGCCGCCACCCCGCCGCGCCGGCGTCGCTAGCGCTGCGCGGCGAGCGCCTGCGCCATGCGGTCCTGCAGCACGCGCGCCGTCGTCGGGTAGATGCGGTTCATCAGGAACGAGAAGCCGTAGACGTCGCCCGAGCGCGCCTCGCAGTAGCCCGACAGCGCGCTCACGTCCGACAGCGTCCCCGTCTTGGCGTGGCAGTTCGAGCGCGCCGGGCCGCTGGCGCATGCGGTCGATCAGGGTGCCGTCGCGGCCGGCGATCGGCAGCGAGTCGAGCAGCGCCCCGTACTCGTCGCGGCGCGCCATCGCCGTCAGCAGGCGCACCACCCGGTAGGGCGCCGCGCGGTTGCCGCGCGACAGCCCCGACCCGTCCACGAGCTGCGCCCGAGCGCCGAGGCGGCGCGCGAAGCCCGGCGACGAGCGCTGCGCCCGCGGAGGTGGTGCCGCGGCCGTTGACCTGCATGGCGACGTCCTTGGCCAGCAGCTCGGCGAAGAAGTTGTCGGACGGCTTGTTCATCAGCTTCACGACGCGCTCCATCGGAGGCGACTCGACGGTCGCGAGCACGCTGGGATCCGCCGGGCGCGCGGCGCGCCTGCGGCGAGCGGCGCACCGGGATGCCGCGCGCCTCGAGGGCGTCGTCGAGCCGGGCGGCGGCGAAGGCGGGCGGGTTGAGCTGGAAGGCGCTGCCGCCCTCGTTCGCGAAGCCGCGGTTGTAGGAGAGCGCGCTCAGCGGCCCGACCCAGATCGACACCCCGTAGCCCGAGTCCGGGCCGCCGCGCAGCGAGTCGTGGCGCGACTCGTCGCCGTAGACGCGGCCGGTGACGCGCTCGATGCCGGCGCGGTCGAGCAGCTTGGCGAGCTGCTGGACGGTGGCGCCGCCGCCGTAGAAGCGGCGCGCGTAGGTGCCCGAGCCGAAGGTGGGGTCGCCGCCGCCGCGCAGGTAGAGGTCGCCGCGCCAGACGCCGTCCTCGTCGAGCCGGCCGTCGCCGAGCACCTCCGTGGCGAGCGTCCCGTCGACGCCGAAGCGCGCCAGCGCCGCCGACGAGGTGAACAGCTTCGTGTTCGAGGCGAGGATGCGCGGCGTGCCGGCCTTCCACGCGAACACCTTGCTGCCGGTGCTGAGGTTGACGACGTAGGCGCCCGACGACGACCCGGCGAGCCGCATGTAGCGGGTCAGCGAGGTCTTCAGGCTGGCCTGGGCGGCCGCGGCAGGGGCCAGCAGCAGCGCCACGAGCAGGATCGGTAGGAGGCGTCGCATTCGGGGAGCGGAACACGGTAGCGGCGCCTCCGGAGCGGTTCCGGCGCCCCATCCGCGATACTCCTGGACGCATGGGCGAGGTCGTAAAGCTCCAGAAGCCGCCCCGCAAGACAGGCAAGACCCAGGCCAAGCCGCGGCGGCGCCGGTCGCGGCGCTCGCGCACCGCGCTGGTGCTGGGCGGCGGCGGCTTCACCGGGGGCGTCTACGAGATCGGCGCGCTGCGCGCGCTCGATCTGCTGGCCGTGAATCGCACGGTCAACGAGTTCGACGTCTACGTCGGCACGAGCGCCGGCTCGTTCGTGGCGGCGCTGACGGCCAACGGCGTGACCCCCGAGGAGATGATGCGGGTGGTCAACCAGCAGGTGCCGACGCCGTTCGCGGACGTCGACCGCGACACGCTGATGCGCCCAAACGCGATCGAGTTCGCCCAGAGCGCGGCGCTGCTGCCGCTGCGGATGCTCGGGCTGACGCGCAACTTCCTCACGCCACATCCGCTCGGCGTCGCTGATCGACATCGCGGTCGGGCTGGCCGAGGCGCTTCCCTCAGGCCTCTACGACGGGCGCGGGATCGAGGACTACCTGGAGACGGTGCTGGGCGACCCCGACCGCGTCAACGACTTCCGGCTGCTCGAGAACGAGCTGTTCCTGACCGCGACCGACCTCGACACCTGCGAGCGGATCGTGCTGGGCGGCGCGGATTGGGACGACGTGCCGATCTCGCGCTCGGTGGCGGCGTCGACGGCGCTGCCGATGGTCTACAAGCCGGTCGAGGTGAAGGGCCGCCACCTGGTGGACGGCGGGCTGCGCTCGACGACGAACGTCGACGTGGCGGTCGAGGCAGGGGCGGAGTTCGTGATCGTCGTGAACCCGCTCGTGCCCTACGTGAACGACTTCCAGAAGGTGATCCCGACGATGTGGGGCAGCCGCGTGCGCCGCGTGCGCGACATGGGCTTCCCGCAGATCGGCTATCAGGCCTTCAAGCTGCTGGCCCACCAGCGCCTGCACGAGGCGGTGAGCCACTGGAAGGAGCGCTACCCGGGCGTCGACATCATCCTGATCGAGCCCGACCCAACGACGAGCTGATGTTCGAGACGAACATCCTCAACTTCACGCGCCGCGTGGACATCGCGCGGCACGGATTCGAGTCGGTGACGCTCAAGCTGGCGTCCGAGTACGACGACCTGAAGGCCGTCTGCGCGAAGCACGGGATCGAGATCTCGGCGACGCGCGTGCGCAAGGTGGTGCGCAAGTTCGCCCAGGAGCGCGAGCGCCAGGCCGGCTGGCGGCGCATCCTGGAGCAGACCACCGCCGGGCTGCTGCGGCAGTCCGAGGACGCCTAGCTTCCGCAGAAAACCTCAAGCGGCTGGCGCGCGCGCCGATCTAGTCAGGGATGAGCACAAACCCGTACGCGGGCGTGGACAGGGACCTGGCGCGCCGCATGGCGGGCGCATTCTGGCTCGATGGGAGCCGTGCTGGCGGCGGCGGTGCTGCCGCTGAGCCCGCCCACGGATGCGATCGGCGACGCCGGCTGGGCCGTGGCGGCCGCCAGCGCGCTGATCTCGCTGGCCGGGGCTGCGGTGCTGCTGCGCAGGGCGCGCGTGCCGTACGCGGTGTTGCTGCTGGGCGGCTACGTCGGCCTGGCCCAGATCGCTGTGGCGCAGTGGCTGGCGGGCGGCCTCGAAGCGCCCTACTGGCAGCTGTTCATCCTGCCGGCCCTGCAGATCGCGGCCGTGCACCCGGCGCGGCGGGTGGTGCCGTTCTTCGCGGTGCTGCTGGCCGCGCCGCGGCGCCGCTCGCCTACGAGGGCTGGCGCGCCGAGACCGCGGCGACGCTCGTGCTGGGCGCGCTGCTGTGGGTGGGAGTCGCGCTGATCACCTACCGGCTGATGGCCGAGCTGCGGCGCAAGCGGGTCGAGGCGCGGCGCGAGGAGGACCACGCGAAGCGGCTGGCGCGGCTCGACGCGCTGACGGGCCTGAGCAACCGGCGCGCCTTCGACGAGGCGATCGACGATCAGGTGACGCTGGCCCGCGCGACCGGGCGGCCGCTGAGCGTGCTGCTCGCGGATGTCGACTCCTTCAAGCAGATCAACGACGAGTTCGGCCATGTGAACGGCGACTCGTGCCTGCGCCAGGTGGCGCGCACGATCCAGGCGACGGTGCGCGCGACCGACGCCTGCTTCCGCTGGGGCGGCGACGAGTTCGTGGTGCTGCTGCCGGACACCGGGCCCGAGCGGGCCGCCGAGCTCGGCGAGCGCATCAGGACCGCGGTCCACGCGGCTTGCCGGGACCCCGAGGGCCTGCCACTCGGCGTCTCGTGCGGGCATACGCAGCTCGCGGACGGGATGGCCGGCGAGCAGCTGGTGGAGGCGGCCGATCTGGAGCTGCTTGCGCTGAAGCGGTCGCTCACGCGCTGACGGCGAGCAGCTGCGCGAGCCGCGCGACGACGGCGAGCGGCCGCTCGGCGAGCTGCCGCCAGGTGATCCGGACGACGCGGTACCCGCGCGCCTGCAGCTCGGCGTCGCGGCGCCGGTCGCGCTCGAAGGCATCGCGACCCGAGTGGAAGCGATATCCGTCGACCTCGACGACGAGCGGTGCCGCCGGCCAGGCGAAGTCGACCTCGTAGGCGCCTATGCGCGTGTTCACCCGCGGCTCCGGCAGCCCGGCGTCGCGGATCAGGGCGAGCAGGCGCTCCTCGGCCTCCGAGCGGGTGAGGGCCGGCTCGGCGTCTCGGTCGAGGAGCGTGCTGCAGGCGGCGGGCGCCGCGGCGGCCGGGCAGGCGCCGAACGGCCGCGAGCAGGGCGGTGCGGCTCGTGAGGCGTTGGAGGATCGCCTCGTCGCAGGCGCGCTCGAGCTCGCGATCGGGCGCCTCCTCCGCCAGGTCCTGCAGTGTGCGCGCGGGCGTGGTGAGGCGCAGGCCGAAGGCGTGCTGCACGTCGGCTGCGGCCAGAGGCCGCGGAGGTGTGGACCCGCAGCCCGGGGCGCTTGCGTGCGGCGTCGCGAGCGACGGTGACCTCCACCGCATCGGGCTCCTGCGCGAGCAGGCGCCAGAGCCACGCGGCGGAGCGGTGACTGATCGCCGCGCGAGCGCCGCCGCCGCACGCCAGCAGGGCTGCCGTCTCGCGCGCTAGCGGCACGAGCGCAGTGTGTCCCACCGCGTACACGCCCCGATGAAGCCGATGCAGGCGATGGCCGCGCAGCCGCGTGGAGATCGCCCCCGCGCCGACGCCCGCGGCCAGCAGCTGCTCGCGCGAGACGACGCCGCGCTGGCGCCCCGCGAGCTCAGCGATCACCGCATCGACAACCATCTACAACCCCCACGCTCAGACGCCGCCGTGCGACTTGTGGGCCCCTGCCGTCCACAATCGACACCAACCCCGCGCGGCCGCGAGGGGTGGATGCGGTTTGTGGCCCCCGGCGATCCACAATCGACGCGGCGCGCCCGCGGCGGCGCCGAGGGGAGAGTTGTGCGCGCGGCGCTCGGCAGCGGTGCGGCGAGGGCGGTGGAGGGGACCGGGGCGGAGCAGCGGAGCGGCATACCGGCCAGCCTGCCACGCCCGACGCGACCCGCGGCCCTGCACGAGCTCCCTTGTCAGTCGCCGTTCAGGCGCGCGTCACGCACGTGACACGGCGTTTGCGTACGCCCGCACCAGCCGCCGCGTTGCCGCCTCGTCGAGAAGCGCGGCGCGGACGTGGTCGTCTGCGCCCAACGGGCCGCCGGGGGCCACCAGCACGCCCTGGCGGCGCAGGGCCTGCGCCAGGGCGTCGCCCGACAGGCCGGGGGCGCGCACCCAGAGGAAGTTCGCCTGCGACGGCGTGACCTCGGCACCCAGGCCCGCCAGCCCCTCCGCCGCCCGCACCCGCTCCGCGCTCACCAGCCGGCGGCGGCGCTCGATCTCGGCGTCGCCGGTTCGCAGCGCGTGCTCCACCGCCGCCTGGGTCAGCGCGTTCACGCCCAGCACCGGCGCCACGGCGGCCAGCAGGTCGGTGTCGGAGCTCACCGCGTACCCCGCGCGCAGCCCCGACAGCCCGTAGATCTTCGAGAAGGTCCGCACCACCATCAGGCGCGGGAACGCGTCGGTCAGCCGCAGGCAGGAGTCGAGGTCCTCCGCGTCCTGGAAGTGCACGAGCGCCTCGTCGAGCAGCACGTGCACGTGCGCCGGCAGCCCCGCCAGCACCGCGCCCAGCTCGTGCGAGCGCATGTACTCGCCGGTCGGGTCGTTGGGGTTGCACACGACCACCACGCGCGTGCGGCCCGTGACCGCGTCGCTCAGGCGCCCGTGCTCGGCGCTCACCGGCCGCGCCCCGGCGTGCGCCGCCAGCAGCGGGTAGAGCGGATAGGAGGGCCAGGGCATGACCAGCTCGTCGCCGCGCCCCAGCAGCGTCAGGGCCGCCGCCTGCAGCAGCTCGGCGGCGCCGTTGCCGAGCGCGATCTGCTCGGGCGCCACGCCGTGGCGCTCCGCCAGCAGCCGCCGGATCGGCGCGGCGTGGCGGTCGGGGTAGCGGTTGACCAGCCCGCGGGCGCGGGCGATCGCCGCGTTGACGATCTCGGAGTGGGGCAGGTCGGGCCACTCGGTCCCGGACAGGTCCAGGTCGGGCAGCCGCTCGAGCGCCAGCCGCTTCTCCTGCTCGCGCCGAGCCCGCGCCTCGCGGTTCATCTCGCGCTCGTCGAGGTCCTCGAACTGCCTGTAGTAGTCGCGGAAGCCCACCCTCAGTTGCTGGGGGCGAACGTCGGCCCCGGCCCCTGGATGATCAGGAACCAGAACGTGAACGCCACCGCCGCCACGCCCACGCTGGCGGCGAAGATGCGCTCGAGTGCCCCCTGCTCCTGGCGGTGCCCCGCCGCCCGCCGCACCAGCTTCCAGGCGTGGTCGACGCGCTTCGCCCCCGCCATCGTGAGCATCAGCGACGCGAGGCAGCCCAGCATCACCGTGCCGATGCCGGCGGTGACGTAGCCGGTCAGGTAGTCGACCTGCGAGCCGATCCACAGCCACCCCAGCGGCTGCGGGCCGAACAGCGACAGGCAGAGCAGCAGCTCGAGGGCGAGCAGGGCGTGCGCGAGGACGACGTCGGCGCGCCGGCGGCGGTCCGACGCGGGCTCGACCTCGCGGTAGCGCACCGGGCCGGTCCCGGGGCGCCGCCCGATGAACAGCCCGCCGGTGTCGCTTGGATCGTTGCTCGCCACGCCGCTCCGGAAGTTAGCGCGGCGTGGAGTAGATCCTGTCGACCAGGTCCGCGTACTTCTCGTGCATGACGTTGCGCTTCACCTTCAGCGTCGGCGTCAGCTCGCCGGTCTCCTGCGACAGGTCGTGGTCGAGAATCTCGAAGCGCTTGATCTGCTCCACCGGTCCGACGTGCGCGTTCACCTCGTCGATGGCCTTCTGGACCTCCCCGCGCACGCGCTCGTCCTGCGCCAGCGCGGCCAGGTCGGCACCCTCGATCCCGAGCTCGGCAGCGAGCGCCGGCGCCTCCTCGGGGTCGAGCGTCACGAGCGCCACCAGGTAGGGGCGGCGGTCGCCGATCACCACCGCCTGCGAGATCCAGCGGGTCTGCTTGAGCCCGTTCTCCAGGTTGGCCGGGGTGATGTTCTTGCCGCCCGCGGTGATGATGATGTCCTTCTTGCGGCCGGTGATGAACAGGAAGCCGTCCTCGTCGAGGCGGCCGAGGTCGCCGGTGTGCAGCCAGCCGTCCTCGAGCGTCTCGTCGGTGGCCGCCTCGTTCTTGTAGTAGCCCCGGAAGATGTTCGGGCCCTTGATCAGCACCTCGCCGTCATCGCCGATCTTGACCTCGACGCCGAGCTGCGGCTTGCCCACCGAGCCGAACCGGAACTCGCCCGCCCGCGGCCGGTTGACCGTCGCGCTGGTCGACGTCTCGGTCATCCCGTAGCCCTCCATCACCGGCACGCCGCAGGCGTAGAAGAACTCGAGGATCTCGGGGGCGATCGGCGCGGCGCCGGTCACGCACTCGCGGATGTTCTGGCCGAACAGCCCGCGGACGTTCTTGAAGAGCGCCTCCTCCGATGCGTCGAACGCCTGCTGCAGCGCCTCCGGCACCTGCTCGCCGCGGTCGCGCATCGTGCGCACCTTCACCCCGACGTCGACCGCCTTGCGCAGTCCCTCCTTGTCCTCGATCGCGGAGGTGGCGAGCGTGTAGATCTTCTCGAACATGCGCGGCACCGACGGGAAGAAGCTCGGGCTCACCTGCGCGATGTCGGCGATGATCATCTTCGGGTCGCGCGACCAGTAGGCGACGACCGCGCCCAGCTCGAAGGTCGCGAACTGGATCAGGATCGCGAACGCGTGCGCGAGCGGCAGGAACAGGTAGGTGCTGTCGCCCGGCTGGATCGTGCTGTCGGCGGCCACCGCGTCGGTGATCGCGCGGTAGTTGGCGTGCGACAGCAGGCAGCCCTTGGGCGGCCCGGTCGTGCCGGACGTGTAGATGTAGAGGCAGATGTCCTCGGGCGTGACCGCCTCGTAGCGGGCCTTCCAATCGGCCGCGTCGCGTCCGCGGCCGCGCTCGCGCAGCGCGTCGAGCGAGAGCGCGTCGCCGATGTCCGCGTCGCCCGGGTCCAGCACGATCACGTGCTGGAGCTCGGGGCAGTCGCCCTCGATCTGGCGGATCTTCGCGAGCTGCTCGCCGTCCTCGACGAACACCGCGCGCGAGTCCGAGTGCGCGAGCACGTACTGGCACTCCTCGGCCGAGTTGGTCTGGTAGATCGTGACCAGCGTGGCGCCGGTGGTGAGGATGCCGAAGCAGGCGTGCGTCCACTCCGGGCGCGTGTGGGCGAGGATCGAGATCTTCTCGCCCGGCTGGATGCCGAGGTCGATCAGCCCGAGGGCCACCTCGCGTACGACGGTGCCGAGCTCGGCGTAGGAGGCGTCGCGCCACTCCTCGCCGACCTTGAAGCGCTGAGCGGGGTCGTCCCCGTACTTCTCGACGGCCAGCGGCAGCAGGTCCGCGATCGTCTTGGAGCCGGTTCCCTGGGCCTGACGGGCGTCGGCGCCTGCCGTCGCAGCTTCCATCTGATCAGCACTCCCTCCGGGGGTTCCTCCGAATTGGCCGCGGAGCCAGTCCGCGGTACGGGGATTCTAGGGGGAGGGAGGCGCGCCCGGCGTCAGGCGCGCGCGAGCTCCTTCTTCTGTGTCGCCTCCTTGAGGCTGCACATGAACAGGGTCTTGTCGATCCGTCCCTGGAAGATCGGCACACCGAGCTCCATGCACTTCGCGATTACGTCGCGGCGGTGCATGCCTGCCTCCCGTCCGAGCTCGGTGGGCGTCAGGTGGATCGCCATATAGCTACTCCTCTTCCTCGCTAACGAGAGCCGTACACTGGAGGGTAACGGTTGGGCGGTCGGAAGCAACCCTCAGATCGGGTTCGGGATCTCCGCGAATCGGTGCTCGACGCCGAAGCGCTCGGCGACCAGCTCGCCGACCCGCCGGATGCCGAGCCGCTCGGTCGCGTAGTGGCCGCCGGCGACGAAATGCACGCCGTTCTCGCGCGCGTCCGCCATCACGTGCTCGGCCGGCTCGCCGGTCAGGAAAGCGTCGACGCCGTGCGCGATCGCCGCCGCGAAGTCGCCCGCCGCGGCGCCCGACACGACGGCCATGCTGTGCACCAGCTCGGGACCGCATTCCCACGCGAACGGCTCCTGCTCGAAGGTCGCCGCGCAGCGCGCGCGCAGCTCCGCGAAGGGCACGCCCGTCTCCGAGCGGCCGACCCAGCCGATCGGCCGGCCGCCGTGCTCGGCGAAGGGCTCCGCGCGCTCCAGCCCGAGCGCCGCGCAGATCAGCGCGTTGTTGCCGACACCGGCGTGCGCGTCGAGCGGCAGGTGGTAGGCGGCGAGCGACAGGTCCGCGTCGAACAGCAGCTTCAGGCGCTCCTTCATGGCCGGCCCGATCGCGCGGGTGTGGAAGTCCCAGAACAGCCCGTGGTGGCAGAGCACTAGCTGCGCCCCGTCCGCGGCCGCGCGCTCGAACAGCTCGCGCTGGGCCGACACTCCCGTCACCACGCGCGTGACCTCGCGCGCGCCGGGCACCTGCAGGCCGTTCGGGCCGAGGTCGGCGAACGCGTCGATCTCGAGCAGCTCGTCGAGGAAGGCGATGATCTCGTCGCGGTCCGCCACGGCGGGGACCCTATCCCCCGGGTAACCTGCGGCCGATGGCCGCCAAGCCGAGCCGAGCCGCCGGCGCCGACTCGTTCCTCGAGTCGCTGATGGACACGAGCCTCTACTCGATGGGGGCGTACTTCTCGGACGAGCACCCCGACCTCGTGGACGAGGTGATCGCCGAGAGCGAGGCGATCGAGCGGGCCGGGCTGCGCGCGTACGCCGAGCGCAACGAGATGACCGTCGAGGCCTGCTTCGAGACGCTGCTGACGGGCCTCGCCGTGCGCTACTACAACGCCGTCGCGGCCTAGCTCAGCGCGGCGACGCGGCGCGCTCCAGCGAGGCGAGCCAGAGCAGCGCCGCGTCCCTCGGCGCCGTCGACGTCGAGGCCGGTGATCGCGC
This sequence comes from uncultured Thermoleophilaceae bacterium, assembly GCA_963828225.1. Taxonomy (GTDB): domain Bacteria; phylum Actinomycetota; class Thermoleophilia; order Solirubrobacterales; family Thermoleophilaceae; genus JACVRW01. The sequence goes on from CAWHDX010000001.1 coordinate 55,287, forward strand.
GGATGCGGGCGAGCCGGTTGGTGAGCGTGTTGCGGTGCACGGGCAGCGCGGCGGCGGTGGCGCCGCGGTCGAAGTCGTGCTCGACCAGGACCTCGAGCGTGCGCGTCAGCTCCGGGTCGTGGGCGGCCAGCCGGTCGTGCACTCGCGCGCGCAGCCGCGCGCCGAGGCGCGGCGAGCGGCGCAGCAGCAGCTCGGCGAGGTAGTCGTCGGGCTCGACCGCGCCGGCGCGGCCCTGGCGCAGCGCCACGTCGGCGGCCACGCGCAGCTCGTCGAACGCCTCCGGCAGCTCGGCGCGGCGTGCCGGTGCGCCCTGGGCGATCACCGCGCTCGGCTCCAGGCCGAGCTCCTCGTGCGCGATCGCCCGGTGCGCCAGCCCCGCCACGCGCCGGCCCTCCGAGACGGCCAGCACGCGCCGGGCGCGCAGCGAGCCGGCGAGGGCGAGGTGGCGCTCCGCCGGGCGCCCCGGCGCCACCAGGACGAAGGGCCGGTAGGAGCCGCTCAGCTCGAAGCCGATCCGCTCGGCGAGCTGCAGGTCCTCGCCGCTCGGCTGCTCGCCCTCGCAGGCGCGCGCGAGCAGGGCGCGCGCCCGGCGCTCCTCGTCGGAGACGACCCCCGGCGGCCCCATCGACTCGTACGCGTCCGAGAACAGCCGCGACACGCGGTCGACGAAGTCGAACAGCAGCTCGGCGCTCTCGAGCAGCGCCGGGCGCTCGTCCTCGCGCGCGGCCTCGAGCAGCGCCGTCCACGCGTAGCGCGCGCCACGCCGGAAGTTCGCCGGCACCAGGTCCGGTGGCATGCCGTTGACGGCCAGCATCTGGGCGCGCTCGCGGAAGCGCTCGAGGTCGGCCTCGGTCGGCGGCTGGTCGTCCACCAGCCAGCGGATCACGAGGTCGATGTTCCAGCGCACCCAGGCGCGGACGTCCTCGCGCAGCGGGCGGAAGCGCTGGTACTCGGGGCGGTCCCAGAAGCTGTCGACCACGCGCTCGGTGAAGTCGTCGAGGTCCGCCCGCTCCACGATCTGCCTGATGGACTCCACGCGCCGATTATCCCTGACCCGCCTGTGCAGCTGCACATCGCGGCGCGGGCAACTCTGGTCAGCCCACGCTGTGCAGGTGGCCCGCCGACGGGCATCATGCGCCCTGACTGAGGAGCGAGGGAGGAGTCCAGATGGGTATGCGCAGCGTGAGGATCGTCGTGGCCGGGCTGGCCGCGGCGCTGGCGATGGCGCCGGCGGCGTCGGCGAAGGTGAAGGTCGGCTTCGAGCGGATCAAGGGCTACGACGAGCCCGCGACGCCGGCCAAGTACGACAAGGTCGGGATCCTGAAGATCGGGTCGCCGCGGGCGAAGAACGTGCTCGTGCTCAACCCGGGCACGTCCGCGAGCGCGTCCTACTTCGTTCCGCTCGGCCGCGACGTGGCCTCGCGCGCGCCGAACTGGCAGGTCTGGGCGGTCGAGCGCCGCGAGAACCTGCTCGAGGACCAGTCGGTGTTCAACAAGGCCAAGGCCGGCAAGGCCACGCCGCAGAAGGTCTTCGACTACTACCTGCGGTACCTGACGGAGCCGAGCATCACCGACCACTTCCAGTCGATCCCGACCGACAAGGTCGCGTTCGCGCGCCAGTGGGGGATGAACACCGAGATCGAGGACCTCAATCGGGTGGTCAAGCGAGCCCGCGCCGCTGGGCGGCAAGGTGGCCGTCGGCGGGCATTCGCTGGGTGGCTCGATCACCTCTGCCTACGCGACCTGGGACTTCGGCGGCAAGCCGGGCGCCAAGGGCCTGTCCGGGCTCGTCTTCATCGACGGCGGCAGCAGCCCGGCACCGGTCACGCCGGAGGCCGCGCAGGAGTCGCTCGACGAGCTCTCGACCTCGACACCGTGGCTGACGTTCGGCGGCATCCCGGCGCCGCTGACCGGGCTGTTCAACACGAGCGGCTCGCTGGCGGCGCTGATCGCGCCCAACGAGGCCAACCTGGCCTACGACTGGCCGCCCCTGCCGGCGTTCCTGAAGCCGCCGGTGGCGCCGACCAATCTCGGCCTGTACGGGTACGCGCTCGACGTCGAGACCTCGGCCCCGGGGCTGATCGCCGCGCAGGCGCACCTCGGGCGGCTGGCCGACAGCGGATCGCCGCGCGGCTGGGTGCGCGACGGTGAGCTGACCCCGATCAAGCGCTACGCGCAGATGTTCTCCGGCTGGGGCTTGAAGGGACTGGACGGCACGGCCTGGTACCACCCGCAGCGGCTGACGATCGACTCCGGCGCGGTGGCTGCCGGGAACGCCAACCCGGCGCAGGCGGTGCTGAACGTGCACGCGACGCACGGGGCCGACCTGCCGAAGCGGCTGCGCATCTACGCGTTCGGGGCGGCGCTGGGCGGCGAGCGCGTGCTGACCGCGGCGAGCATCCTCGCCAGCCAGTCCGGGCATCCCGAAGCGGAACCTGGTGCTGGTGGACCGGCATACGACGTACTCGCACAACGACCCGAACTCGGCCGCGCCCAAGAACGCGTTCGTGAAGAAGCTGATCCCGTTCCTGAAGGGGATCGCCAGGCGCTAGCCGGGGTTGCTGCACGCGCTTCGGGCGACATCCCGTGCATCTGATCCGGGATCGCCCGAAGTGCGAGCGAGATCCGAGTTTTCGTCGTACGGTCGTGACTCGGCCGAAGACACGGTGGAACCCGACCGGGGGGCCGCGCTTAGCGCGGCCCCCCGTTTTTTATGGGTTCGCGGCCTGGACACTCGGCGCTCTGAGCGGGCGGCGTCCAGATTCGGGGGCGGGGCGGGAGGTTCGTGCGCCCGCTCCGGAGATCCATCCCGTGCATCTGTGAGGGGGGCCTGAAAACGGCAGGCGCGATCGGACTTTCCGTCGTACGGTCGCCTCTCGGCCGGCAGGACGCGGGTCCCAAAGTGGGAGGCGTTCAGGAAGTAGCCCGACAGGGGGCAGCCGCCGACATCGGGTTACACACGTTTCTCTCTTAAAGGAGCTGTTCTTCAATGGGTTCTCGTGGACTCAAGCGGTCGCGTGGGCGAATTTCGCACGCGAAGGCGCTTATGGCGTGCACCGGGGCGGCGTTGCTTGCCGGTGGTGCGATGGCAGCCGGGGCGATCCCCGGCTCGGACGGGACGATCACCGGTTGCTACAGCAACAAGGACGGCTCTCTGCGAGTGATCAAGGACGGTCAGAAGTGCGGCAAGAAGGAAACGCGCCTGACCTGGAACGAGAAGGGCGCGAAGGGCGCGAAGGGCGCCGCTGGAGCCATGGGTGCCAGGGGCGCCATGGGACCGGCCGGACCGGCCGGTACCGCCGCGAGCTCGCTGGCGGGCACCGCCGGTGCGCAGGGGCCGAAGGGCGAGAAGGGCGACACCGGGGATGCCGGTGCGGCTGGGGCGCAGGGTCTGCAGGGTGACGCCGGCGCGGCCGGCATTGCCGGTGCGCAGGGAGATGCCGGCGCGGCTGGTGCGCAGGGCGAGAAGGGCGATGCCGGGGATGCCGGCGCGGCTGGTGCCGCCGGTGCACAGGGCGAGAAGGGTGAGAAGGGCGAGAAGGGCGATGCCGGCGACGCCGGTGCGGCCGGAGCTCAGGGTCTGCAGGGCGACAAGGGCGACATCGGTGAGACGGGTGCGGCCGGAGCTCAGGGTCTGCAGGGCGACAAGGGCGACATCGGCGAGACCGGTGCGGCTGGAGCCCAGGGCGAGAAGGGTGAGAAGGGCGACATCGGCGAGACCGGTGCGGCTGGAGCCCAGGGCGAGAAGGGCGACATCGGCGAGACCGGTGCCCAGGGTCTCCAGGGACTTCAGGGAATCCAGGGGATTCAGGGTGTGAAGGGCGACAAGGGCGACAAGGGCGACACCGGCGAGACCGGTGCGGCCGGAGCCGAGGGCGCTCAGGGTGAGAAGGGCGACAAGGGCGACATCGGCGAGACCGGAGCCCAGGGCATCGCAGGGCGACACCGGTGAGACCGGAGCCCAGGGCATCCAGGGCGACAAGGGCGACAAGGGCGACATCGGCGAGACGGGAGCCGCCGGAGCCGAGGGCGCTCAGGGAATCCAGGGCGACACCGGTGAGACCGGGGCCCAGGGCATCCAGGGTGAGAAGGGCGATAAGGGCGACATCGGCGAGACCGGTGCAGCTGGAGCCCAGGGCATCCAGGGCGACAAGGGCGACATCGGCGAGACCGGTGTAGCTGGCGCCGAGGGAGCTCAGGGCATCCAGGGCGACAAGGGCGACACCGGCGAGACCGGTGCAGCCGGAGCCGAGGGAGCTCAGGGCATCCAGGGCGACAAGGGCGACAAGGGCGACATCGGCGAGACCGGCGCTCAGGGAGCCAAGGGCGACCAGGGCATCCAGGGTCTGCAGGGCATTCAGGGGATCCAGGGCGTCAAGGGCGACAAGGGCGACAAGGGTGAGAAGGGCGACACCGGCAGCGCCGGTGCGGCCGGCTCCACCGGAGCCACTGGCCCGATCGGACTCACCGGTCCGCAGGGCCCCAAGGGTGACCAGGGAATCCAGGGCATCCAGGGCGTCAAGGGCGACACGGGTGCAACCGGGGCCCAGGGTCCTGCCGGCCCGACCGGAGCGACCGGCTCGGCCGGCCCGACCGGCGCGACCGGCCCCGCCGGGGTCAGCGGCATCGAGATCGTGACGGCGACGAGCCTGTCGACGAGCTCGGACAAGAGCATCACCGCGACCTGTCCCATGGGCAAGACGATCATCGGCGGCGGTGGGCGGACCAGCTCCACCTCGGCTGCCTGGATCGTGCTGAGCGGGCCGGGCACCCCCGTCGCCGGCAAGTCCACGACGTGGACCGCCGAGGCGCAGGAGCCGGGAACCAACGGCAGCAACTGGACGGTCTCCGCCTACGCAATCTGCGCGACCGGGTAACCGGCCGCAGGACTACACGGAACCCGACCGGGGGGTCGCGCTCAGCGCGGCCCCCCGTTTTTTATGCGGGTCGCCGGCGGCGCTAGGCCGGGGTGACGCTGCGGATGCGCCAGCGTCCGCTCTGCTTCACGAGGAACACCGTCGAGGTGTTCCCGTTGGACTCCTTGACCGTGGCCGTGGCGTTGGCCTCGTCCGGCACGCTCACGTTCTGGACCTCGATCTGGGTCTCGGGCGAGAAGAGCTTCGACTTCACCTCGGTGGCGCAGCTGCCGGTGCTCGACGCGCGCGTCACGGAGTTGGACAGCTTGGGCGTGAAGATCTGGTTGCAGATGCGCTCGCCGTCGCCCGCCCGGCTGGCGGTCTGGAGATCCGACATCACCTGCTCGACGGCGTTCTGGTCGGACCCGCCCTCGTCCGCGTCGTCGCCACCACCGCAGCCGACCACCGAGCCGGCCGCGACCGCAGCGATCGCAAGCCCGAGCATCCAAGTCTTCGCGAAGCGCGCCATCTCACGAATTTGGTCGGCGCGCGGCGCCTCAACCTTTAGCCGAGACGGCGGCCGAGCGCAGGCCGAGACCGAAGTTGTTCACGAAATGGATGAATAACTTCGGCCTCGAGCGCTGGCAGGGGGTGCCAGAGAGCGGAGCGCTCAGCCCGCCACGACCGCCCGCCGGCCCTCCACCGCACCGGCCAGCGCGGCCAGCACGCGGTCGGCGGTTGCCGAGTTCGCGTTCGGGCCCATCAGGCCGACCCGCCAGATCGGCGGCGTGCCGGGTCCCAGCCCTCCCCCGACCTCGATCCCCTGCTCGAGCAGCTCGCGCTGCACGTCCTTGCCGTCCACTCCGTCCGGCACGCGCACCGCGGTCAGCGGGGCGAGCCGGTGCTCGGGCTCGGCCAGCACCTCCAGCCCGGCCTCCTCCACGCCCGCCGCCAGCCGCGCGCCGGCCTCCTGGTGGCGCTCCCAGCGCGCCTCCACGCCCTCGGCCAGCGCGCCTCGCAGCACCTCGTGCAGCGCATAGACCGCCAGGATCGGCGTCGTGTGGTGATAGGTCGGCGGGCGGTCGCGCCAGTAGCCGCCCAGCAACGAGAGATCGAGCGAGAACGGCACCGGCGTCCGCCGCGTAGCGATCCGCCCCAGCGCCCGCTCGGAGACCGCCACCGGCGACATCCCGGGCGGCGCCCCGAGGCACTTCTGCGTGCACGAGTACGCGTAGTCGACTCCCCACCCGTCCACGTCGAGAGGCACGCCGCCGAGCGTCGTCACGCAGTCGGCCATCAGCAGCGTCTCGGACCCCCGCAGAAGCGCCCCGAGCTCCTCGAGCTCATGCCGCACGCCCGTCGACGTCTCCCCATGCACCACCGCGAGCAGCCGGGCCCCGGGCGCCCCGTCGAGCGCCTCGAGCAGCCGCTCGTTCGGCACCTGGCGCCCCCAGTCCTCGGCCACCTCGACGACGTTCGCGCCATGACGCTTCGCCATCTCCGCGATGCGCGCCCCGAAGTAGCCGGAGACGCCGACGATCACGGTCTCACCCGGCTCGACCAGGTTCGCGATGCCGGCCTCCATCCCGGACGTCCCCGTGCTCGGCAGCGGCAGCACCAGCCCGCCGGAGGCGCGGAACACCTCCCGCAGCATCGCGACCACCTCGTCCAGGATCTCGTGGAACGCGGGATCGAGATGGCCGAGCATCGGCAGGCGCATCGCGTCGAGCGCGGCGGGGTCGACGTTCGTCGGCCCGGGCCCGCAGAGCAGGCGCTCGGGCGGGGAGAGCGGAGCGGGAGTGGGGGCCATGGCCGCACCCTGGCACGCCGCCGCCGCCGCGTCCAAGCAAGAAATCGCGCGGGTCCATAGAGATTTCGCGACGTCGGCTTGCGGCGCGTGCGGGCCTGCACTTCACTCGCGCACATGGCCCCCGTGAGACTCCATCGCAGCGAGCTGTGCGTGCCCGGCGCGAACGTCCGCATGCTCGAGAAGGCGCCGCGGCTCGGCGCCGACGTCGTGATGCTCGACCTCGAGGACGCCGTCGCGCCCGACGACAAGCCGGCCGCCCGCGAGAACGTCATCTCGGCGCTGCGCGAGCTCGACTGGAGCGGCTCCGTCGTCACGCTGCGCATCAACGGGCTCGACACCCACTACTGCTACCGCGACATCGTCGACGTCGTCGAGCAGAGCGGCGCCTGGCTCGACGCCGTGCTCGTGCCGAAGGCGAGCTGCGCCGGCGATATCCATCTCGTCGCCACGCTGCTGACGCAGATCGAGGACGCGGTCGGGCTCGGCCGCCGCATCGGGATCTCCGCGCTGATCGAGACGGCGCCCGGCATGCTCAACGTCGAGGAGATCGCCGCGGCCTGTCCCGAGCGGATGGAGGCGCTGATCTTCGGCGTCGCCGACTACGCCGCGTCGATGCAGAGCCACACCGCGTCGATCGGCGGGTCGGACCGCCAGTACGCGGTGATGACCGACGCGGCCGACGGACGGCAGCCGCGACCTCCACTGGGGCGACCAGTGGCACTACGCGCTGGCGCGCATCGCCGTGGCCTGCCGGGCCAACGGCCTGCGGCCGGTCGACGGGCCGTTCGGCGACTTCAGCGACCCGGAGGGCTACCTCGCCGCGGCGCGGCGCGCGGCCGTGCTCGGCTTCGAGGGCAAGTGGGCGATCCACCCGAACCAGATCGAGCTCGCGCACCGCGTCTTCTCGCCGGACGAGCGGCTCGTGACGCGAACGCGCCGGATCGTCGCCGCCATGAAGGAGGCGGCGGCCGACGGCAAGGGCGCGGTCTCGCTCGACGGGCGCCTGATCGACGCCGCCTCGCTGCGCATGGCCGAGCACCTGCTCGCCAAGATCGCGCTGATCGAGGAGCGCAAAAGCTGTGGGAAGCTCGTCCGCATGGCCCGCCCGATCGTCCTCGGCGTCGTAGGCGACTCGGGCGCGGGCAAGACCACGCTCACGCGCGGGCTCGCGCGCGTGCTGGGCGAGCCGAACGTCTCGTACGTCAGCGGCGACGACTACCACCGCTACGAGCGCGCCCAGCGCGCGCAGCTGGGCGTCACGCCGCTCGACCCGCGCGCCAACCACCTCGACATCCTCGGCCAGCACCTGGGCCACCTGCGTCGGCGCGAGCCGATCCTCAAGCCGGTCTACGACCACCGCACCGGCACCCTGCAGCCACCGAGCCACGTCAGGCCGCGGCGCTTCGTGCTGGTCGAGGGCCTGCTCAACTTCCACACCGAGGCCACCCGCGACGCGCACGACATCCGCGTCTACCTCGCCCCGCCCGAGCGGCTGCGGCGCGACTGGAAGCTCACGCGCGACTGCACCCGGCGCGGCTACACCACGCACGAGGTGCTCGACGAGCTGGACGTGCGCGACCGCGACGCGACCGAGTTCGTGAAGCCGCAGCGCGAGCACGCGGACATCGTGATCTCGTTCCGGCCGGGCAGCGGCAACCGGCCCGAGCACCTCGACGCCGACGTGATCCTGCGCGACACGCTTCGCCACCCCGACCTGTCGCCGCTGATCGGCCCCGAAGGCCGCGGCCCGACGCTCGAACGGCGCGAGCGCGAATGGGCGCTGCGCATCCCGGGCGACACCCATCCGGAGCTCGCCGCGGAGCTCGAGGAGGCCGTCTGGCAGCGCATGCAGTACGCGAGCCACCTGCGCGTGCAGCGGCTGGGCGAGTTCATGGTCGGCACCGAGCTGCGCCACTCGGAGTCGCTGGCGCTCGTGCAGGCGCTGCTGCTCTACCACCTGGTCTCGACGCGAGTGGCGATCGGGGCGGGCATCGACCCGCACTCGCTGCACGTTCCCGGCGCGAGCGGGTCAGACTCGGCTCTGCACGCCTAGCCCGAGCGCGAGCGCCCGTCGCGCGGCGTCCGATTGGACGTAGCGGACGAACGACTCGACCGGCTCACGGCCCGGGCCGGCGGTCGACCACACGGCGAACCAGGATCGCTGCGGCAGGCCGCCGGCGGGCTGGATCGACCCGAGCAGTCCGAGGTCGAGCTCGAGCTGCACCGCCACGCGCGACTGCAGCGCCAGGCCCAGGCCGATGCGGGCCGCGTTCTTGATGGCGCCGTTCGACCCGAGCGTCAACAGGTCCGGCTGCACCTCGAGCGCCGCCAGGTACTCCTCGCAGAGGCGCCGCGTGCCGGATCCCACCTCGCGGACCAGCCAGGGCCGCTCGGCGAGCTCGGTCTCCGGGACGCGCACGCGCCGCGCGAGCGGGTCGCCGGGTGCGGTGACGAGCACGAAGTCGTTGTCGGCGAAGGCGACCGACTCGAAGTCGGCCTCGTCGGGGGCGCGCCCGCTGACGACGACGTCGACCTCGTGGGCCGCGAGCGAGCGGAACACCTCGCGCCGGTTGGCCACGCCGAGGCTGACGTCGAGGTCGGGCCGGTGCTCGCGGAAGCTCTGGATCAGCGCCGGCATCAGGAACTCGCCCGCCGTGAGCACGGCGGCCAGGCGCAGCCGCCGCTGCGCCTCGGCCGCGGCGCGCGCGGCGGCGTCCGCGCCCTCGGCCAGCAGGCCGACGACGTGCGCGGCGTACCCGGCGTAGGCCTCGCCCGCCGCCGTCGGCCGCACGCTGCGCCCGGCGCGCTCGGTCAGCTCGACCCCCAGCTCGCGCTCGAGCGCCGCGACGGCGGCCGACACGCTGGGCTGCGTCACGAACAGCTCCTGCGCGGCCGCGGTGACCGAGCCGTGCCGGACGACTGCGAGAAAGGCGTTCAGCTGGGTGAGAGTCACCGCCATGCGAACGCCAAAAGCATAAGCGGACGGCTATGAGATCGTTCAGGGCGGACCGGCGCGACCGGGGGGCCAGTACACGGCGAACGCCCGGCCGATCACCCAGGAGATCGGCACCGGCCCCCAGAAGCGGCTGTCCTGCGAGTTGCCGCGGTTGTCTCCCATCAGGAACACCGAGTCCCTCCGCACCGTGATCGCCTTGGGGAAGTCACAGCTCCCGTCCGGCTCGCAGGGAGCGGCGAAGGGCTCGAACTGGAGCCTGCCGTTGCGGACCACGTGGCCGTTGCGGATGGCGATTCGGTCCCCAGCCACTCCGACGACCCGCTTGATGAACGTCTGGGACGAGGCTGTCGACGTCGGCGTCGAGCAGGGCGTTGGGGTGCCGCCGCCCTCGTCCGGGTTGCCGCAACGTCCGGAGGCGTCCGCCCCGGCGGGGGGATGGAACACGACGATCTGCCCGACCTTCGGCGTGGCGCCGATGCGGTGGGAGAAACGGTTGACGAGGACTCGGTCACCGACGTGCAGGGTCGGCTCCATCGACCCGCTCGGGATGCGGTACGGCTTGACGGCGTACGCCTGTACCGACAGCGCGAGGGCAAGCGCCACCGCCACCGCGAAGACCAGCTCGAACAGCGCGCTGCGACGCACGCGCGAAAGCCGCTCCTGCACAATCGGGCTGACTGGATTTGAACCAGCGACCTCTCCGACCCGAACGGAGCGCGCTACCAGACTGCGCCACAGCCCGAACAGGGGCCTAGGGTAGCCGTTGCCATACTGAGGCCGCGTGAGCGTATGCCGTTCGATGCTGGTCCTCGGCCTCGTGATGTCCGCGCTGGTCGGCTGTGACTCCGACGACGGGGATCGGCCCAAGGCCGAGCCCTCCGTCCACGTCCGCGCCCGAACAGCCCGCCGAGCCGTCGGCGGACACCGCGGCCGCGCGCCGCCCGGTGCGGCTCCTGCGCGTCGGCAGCTTCGACAACCCGACCTTCGTCTCCGCCCCGCGCGGCGACAGGCGCCGCTTCGTCGTGCAGCGCGGCGGCACGATCGTGATCGTGCGCGGACGGCGCACGCTCGACACGCCGTTCCTCGACGTCTCCTCGATGGTCAACACCGAGGGCGAGGGCGGCCTGCTGTCGATGGCCTTCGCGCCCGACTACAGGCGCTCGGGCCGCTTCTACGTCTACTACACCGACCGCCAGGGCTATCTCCAGATCGACCAGTTCCGCCGCTCGGGCGACGCCGATCGCGCCGACCCGGCCTCCCGCCGCTCGGTGATCCGCGTGCCCCACCACCGCTCCAACCACAAGGGCGGCCAGCTCCAGTTCGGCCCCGACGGGATGCTCTACGCCGGCTTCGGCGACGGCGGCGCCGGCGGCGATCCCGACGAGAACGCCCAGAACCTCGGCCGCATGCTCGGCAAGCTGATCCGTATCGACCCGCGGCCCGACGGCGGCTACGCGATCCCGCGCTCGAACCCGTTCGTGGGCCGCAGCGGCGCCCTCGGCGAGGTCTACGCCTACGGCCTGCGCAACCCGTTCCGCTTCTCGTTCGATCGCACGCGCGGCAGCCTGGTCATCGGCGACGTCGGCCAGGACGCCGTCGAGGAGGTCGACTTCGTCCCGGGTCGCAGCCGCGGCCGCGCCCCGCGCGGCGGCTACAACTTCGGGTGGGACGTCTTCGAGGGCCGCGACCGCTACGAGCCCGGCACGGCGCCCGGCGCCGTCGCGCCCGTGATCGCCCACCGCCAGGACGGCGGCTGGTGCTCGATCATCGGCGGCTACGTGATCCGCGATCGCTCGCTGCGCGGCTCCCGCTGGTTCGGGCGCTACGTCTACGGCGATCTCTGCAAGACCGAGCTGCGGCTCGCCTTCCTCAAGCGCCCGCGCGCGCCCACACCGCGGCAGCGGCCTGAACGTCTCGAACCTGGTCTCGTTCGGCGAGGACGGACTGGGTAGGGTCTACGCGGTGTCGCTCGACGGCCCGGTCTACCGGATAGGACGAGGATGAGGCGCGCCACCGCCACGGCGGCGCTCGCGATCGCCGCTGGCCCTTGCAGCCACCGCCTCGGCGCAGGCCGCCACGCTCACCGTGGCGGGGTCGAAGTCGTGCTACCGCGCTCGGCGACGCGCTGCTCGTCTCCGGCAGCGGCTACACGCCCGGCGCGCCGGTCAACTTCACGCTCGACAACCGCGACCTCGGCACACTCAACGCCGACGCGGCCGGCAACCTCAACACGCGCGCTCAACGTCGGCAACCTCAGCGGCGTGCGCACGCGCACGCTGATCGCCACCGACGCGACCAACCCGGCCAACGTCGGAACCGCCCAGTTCCTCGGCTCCTCGCTGTCGATTGGCGTTCGCCCCCGGAACGGAGCGGCGGGGCGCAAGCTGCGCATCAAGGCGGCCGGCTTCACCACGGGCAAGCGCCTCTACGCGCACGTGGTGCGCAAGAAGTACCGGCGCAACGTCTTCATCGGCAAGCTCAAGGGCCCCTGCCGCACGCTCACGCAAGCGGCGCCAGGTCACGCCCGGCGGGCTCGCCGCAGGCGTCTACACGGTGCAGTTCGACACGCGCCGGCGAGTACTCGAGCAAGACCAAGGTGCGCGTCCGCTTCAGCGTCACCGTGTCGTCCGCGGCCTTAGTCGAGGTTGACCCAGACGGTCTTGTTCTCGAGGTAGGCGTCCAGGCCGACTCGCGGCCGTGCTCGCGGCCGACGCCTGAGGCCTTGAACCCGCCGAACGGCGCCGACGGGTCGCCCGCGCTCCACGTGTTGACCCAGACGTCGCCTGCGCGCAGCAGCGCCGCCAGCTTGTGGGCCTTGGCCAGGTCGCGCGTCCACACCCCGGCCGCCAGGCCGTAGTCGGTGTCGTTCGCGCGGCGCGCGACCTCCTCGATCGAGTCGTACGGGCAGCGCCACCAGCACCGGGCCGAAGATCTCCTCGCGCGCGATCGCGAGGTCGTCGCTGGTGGCGCTGAACAGCGTCGGCTCGATGAAGTAGCCGTCGCCGGCGCGCGCCGTGCCGCCGGTGACGAGCTCGGCGCCCTCGCTCGTGCCCTTCTCGATGTAGCCGAGCACGCGCTGCTCCTGCTCCTCCGAGATCACGCGGGCCCATCTGCGATCCGGGCTCGAGCCCCGGGCCGAGCCGCGCGGAGCCGGCCGCCTCGGCCAGGCCGGAGACCACGTCGTCGTACTGGCTCGAGTGGACGAACAGCCGCGAGCCCGCGTTGCAGGCCTGGCCGGTGTTGTAGTAGATCGCCTGGTAGGCGCCCTTGACCGCGACGTCGAGGTCGGCGTCGGGCAGGATGATGTTGGGCGACTTGCCGCCCAGCTCGAGCGTCACCCGCTTGAGCGCGCGCCCGGCCTTCGCTCCGATCTCGCGCCCGACCGCGGTCGAGCCGGTGAAGGCGATCTTGTCGACGCCCGGGTGGTCGACCAGGGCGGCGCCGGTCTCGCCGTCGCCGGTGATGACGTTCAGCACGCCCTCGGGGAGGCCCGCCTCGAGCGCCAGCTCGCCCAGCCGCAGCGCCGTCAGCGGCGTCTGCTCGGCGGGCTTGAGCACGATCGTGCAGCCCGCCGCCAGCGCCGGGCCGATCTTCCAGGCCGCCATCAGCAGCGGGAAGTTCCACGGGATGATCTGGCCGCACACGCCGACCGGCTCCTTGCGCGTGTAGCAGTGCATGTTCGGCTGCGCGACCGGCAGCACGCCGCCCTCGATCTTGGTCGGCCAGCCGGCGAAGTAGCGGATGTGCTCGGCGGCCAGCGCGACGTCCACGCGCCGCGCCAGCTTGACCGGCTTGCCGTTGTCGAGCGACTCAAGCTCGGCCAGCTCGTCGGCGTGCGCCTCGATCGCGTCGGCGAGGGCCAGCATCGCGCGCGTGCGCTTCGCCGCGGCGATTCCGCTCCAGCGCCCGTCCTCGAAGGCCTCGCGCGCCGCGCGGACGGCGCGGTCCACGTCCTCGGCGCCGGCCTGGGGAACGTCCGCGATCGGCCTGCCGGTGGCGGGATCGACGCTCTCGAAGGTGCGTCCGTCGGCGGCTTCGAGGCGCTCGCCGCCGATCAGCAGGCGGTGCGGGCCCGGCGGCGAAGGAGCGGGCGGGATCGGAGAGTGCGTCGGGGAGCGCGGCGGCTGTCGTCATGCCCGCAAGGCTAGGCGAACAGCAGCTCGACCCCGCCGAGCTCGGCGAGCTCGAGGCGGACCCGGTCGCCCGGCCTGGCCGCGTGCGGCGGCGCCAGCACGCCGGTGATGATGCGCTGCCCGGGCAGCAGCTCCTCGCCGGCTGCGGCCAGCCGCGCGGCCACGACCTCCACCATCGCCTCCAGGTGGGCCGCGGTCTCCGCCGGCCCCACCTCGTGCTCGAGCTCGCCGTTGACGAGGATGCGCGCGCCGCCCGGCGCCGGGCTCACCCCGCGCGGCCCGAAGGCGACGCCGCGATGGAAGACGTTGCCGGCCAGGATCGTCTCCACGTCCTGGTCGAGGTCGGGCGGATCGGCGATCTCCAGCGCGGGCAGCAGCGCGACGATCGTGCGCGCGTCGTCGCCGAGCTCGACCGCCACCTCGGACTCGACGACCAGCGGGCCGTCGTCGAGCGACACCTCGGCGCCGTCCTCGAGCAGGCCGTCGCGAGCTGAGGAAGCCCGCGAGCGGCCCGTCGATGCCGAGCTTCTCCTGGGCGGCCGAGACGTTGAAGCCGATCTTCCAGCCGATCGGCTCGGCGCCCTGCGCGAGCATCTCGCGCCGGCGCACGAGCATCGCGGCGGTGCCGCGCTCCACGCTCACGGCGTCATCACGATCTTCAGCGCCTCGCGGCGGTCGTAGACGGCGTAGGCCTCGGCGGCGTCGGCGAGCGGCATGTGGTGCGTGACGAGCGGCATCGGGTCGAGCACTCCGGCGGCCATCATGGCAAGCACGCGGTCGACGTGCCCGATGACGTTGGCGTGGCCGGTCCTCAGCGACAGCGCCTTGATCCAGACGATGCCCATGTGGACCTGGATGCGCTCCGCGTAGACGCCGATCGCGGACGACCGTGCCGGCCTTGCGCGTGATGCGCGCGGCGAGGTCGAGCGCGTCGGGGTGGCCGACCGCGTCGACGGCGGCGTCGACGCCGCGGCCCTCGGTCGCGCGCTTGACGGCGGCGCGCGGGTCGTCCTCGGTCAGGTGCACCGGCTCGGCGCCGAACTCGCCGGCCAGCGCGAGCCGCTCGGCGACGCTGTCGATCGCGATCACCTTGGCCGCGCCGGACGCGCGCGCGGCCTGCACGGCGCACAGGCCGACCGGCCCGAGCCCGAGCACGGCGACCGAGTCGCCCGGGCCGCACGCCGGCCTGGTCGACCGCGTGCCAGCCGGTGCCCATCACGTCGCCGGCGAACAGGGCGGCGTCGTCGGACATGCCCTCGGGGACGCGCCGCAGCGTCAGGTTGGCGTGCGGCACGAGCACCTGCTCGGCCTGGGCGCCCTGGAGCGAGCCGAGCGTCCGGCCGTGGCCGAACACGCGCCCCTCGTCGCACTTGTGGAAGAGCCCGCGGCGACAGAAGAAGCAGGTCCCGCAGGCCGAGCAGAAGCAGCCCGAGCACGCGGTCGCCCTCGGACGCCTCGGTGACCGCCTCGCCCGCGGCGACGACCGTCCCCACGAACTCGTGACCGAGCGTGAAGCCGGGCTCGATCTCGACGCGGCCGTGGTAGATGTGCAGGTCGGAGCCGCAGACGCCGGTGGCCTCGACGCGAACGATCGCGTCGTCGCGCTCGATCAGCTCGGGCTCCGGCCGCTCCTCCAACCGGACCTCGCCGGGCGCCTGGAATGTGACTGCTTGCATGGCGCCCGGCACGGTACCGGAGGATGACCTCGAGGCGGTTAGGGGACGATCACTACAACGGCGGCGTCGTTCGCGCGCCGCTCCGTTGAAGGTCCGGACCCCCCAGGATCCGGCGGGGCAACCGGTGCCGCCCGACCGGATCTGGGCCGTCTCGCCGGCTGCGGTCCCGATGAGCGTGTAATCGGTGTTCGCGATGGCGACCGCGTTGGCCGGCGTGAGCCCATTGGTCGTGCTGAAGCAGTACTCGCCCGCGGCGATCCGCGAGGTCGTGTCGATGTTCAGCGACGGGCCGACCTTGACGCCGTCGGAGCCGATGGTGGCCCAGGCGCGGCCCGTGCCCGGCGCACCGGCGTCGCCCTTGTCGCCCTTCTCGCCGGCTGCGCCGCGGGCGCCGGTCGTCGCCCTTGGCCCCGGCGCAGCAGCGTGCCGCGCTTGAACTCGCCCTTCCCGAGCGAGCGGTTCTTCACGTCCTTGCCGGTGAGCGAGTTGTTCTTGATGGCACCGGTGCCAACGGAGTTCTGGGGCAGCGAGATGGCCGCATATGCGGTGCCGCTCAGCGCGATGCAGAGCGCTACGAGCCCGATGATCTGGCCACGAAGGCGAGCCAGGAAACGAGACATGACCTCTCCTTTTAGGGATCGGAGTATAAGGTCGCCGCCGTGACGGGGGCCTTCTACGAACGCGACGGGGAGCGCTTCGTCCCGAGCGAGCTGACGCGCGGTCCCTGGGATCCGGGCGCCCAGCACGCGGGCCCGCCGTCGGCGCTGATCGCCCGGGCGCTGGAGCGCTGCGAGCCGCGCGACGGGATGAGGCTCGCGCGCGATCGCGATCGACATCCTCGGCCCGGTGCCGCTCGCTCCGCTGACGGTCGAGGCGCGCGTGGTGCGCCCCGGCCGCAGCGTCGAGCTGCTCGAGGCGGTGCTGGCCGGGCCCGAGGGCGACGTGATGCGCGCCGGCGCCTGGCGGGTCGCCGCGGGCGATGTGAGCATGGACGCCGGGACGCCGCCGCCCGGCCCCGAGCAGGGCGAGGATCGCGGCTTCTTCCCCACCGGCCAGGAGGTCGGCTACCACACGGCGATGGAGTACCGCTTCGTGGAGGGCGGCTTCCTCGAGATCGGCCCGGCCACCGTCTGGCTGCGCATGCGCGGGGCGCTGGTCGAGGGCGAGCAGCCGAGCCCGCTCGAGCGCCTGATGGTCGCGGCCGACGCGGGCAACGGCGTCAGCGCCGTGCTCGACTGGCGCGAGCACCTCTTCATCAACACCGAGCTGACCGTGCACCTGCTGCGCGCGCCCGAGGGCGAGTGGGTCGGGCTCGACGCGGTCACGCACGTGGACGGCCTGGGGCTCGCCGAGAGCGTGATCTGGGACCGGCGCGGGCGCGTGGGCGCGGGGCGCGCAGTCCCTGCTGGTGCGCCGCCGCGCTTAGGCTGCGCACATGAACGTACTGATCACCGGCTGTTCGACCGGAATCGGCCGCGCGACCGCCGAGCGCCTGGCCCGCAGCGGCATGACCGTGTACGCCACGGCGCGCCGGCCCGAGACGATCGCCGACCTCGAGGAGGCGGGCTGCCGGACGCTTGCGCTCGACGTCGACGACGAGGAGTCGATGCGCGCCGCGGTGGCCGCCGTGGAGGAGGCGGAGGGCTCGGTCGGCGCGCTCGTCAACAACGCCGGCTACAGCCAGAGCGGCGCGGTCGAGTCGGTCCCGCTCGACGAGGTGCGGCGCCAGTTCGAGACGAACGTCTTCGGCCTGCTGCGCATGTGCCAGCTCGTGCTGCCCGGCATGCGCCGCGCCGGCGAGGGCCGCATCGTGAACATCAGCTCGATGGGCGGCCGGCTCGTGTTCCCGGGCGGCGGCATCTACCACGCGACCAAGTACGCGGTCGAGGCGCTCTCGGACGCGATGCGCTTCGAGGTGCGCGGCTTCGGCGTGTACGTCTCGATCATCGAGCCGGGCCTGATCAAGACGGAGTTCGGAGAGACCGCCGCCGGCTCGATCGCCGAGGGGGAGGGGCCTTACGGCAAGTTCAACAGCGCCGTCTCGGAGGCCACCCGCAACGCGTACGAGGGACCGCTCGCGAAGCTCGGGAGCGGCCCGGACGCCGTGGCGAAGGCGATCGAGCGGGCCATCACCGCGCGCCGCCCGCGCAGCCGCTATCCGGTCACCGCGTCGGCGCGCCTGTTCATGGGCCAGCGCCGCCTGCTTCCCGATCGCGCCTGGGACGCGGTGGTGGGAACCTCGTTCCCGCGGCCGTAGACTGCCGCCATGGCCTACTTCAAGGACGCCGACGAGGTCTACGCGACGATCGGCAAGCTGTTCCAGGATCTCGCAGAGGACGACGAGCTCGCCCCCAAGTTCAGCAAGGCGAACACGATCGTCCAGTACCAGTACCGCAACCCGGACTCGCAGATCACCGTCAAGCTGATCGAGGGCGAGGACGGCGCCGTCGACTGCGGCGACACGGCGATGGAGCCCGAGGTCGTGATGACGATGGACGCCGACACCGCGCACCGCTTCTGGCTCGGCAAGGTGAACGTGACGGTCGCGCTCGCGCGCGGGCAGATGAAGGCGAAGGGCCCGGTCGCGAAGATCCTCAAGCTCGTCCCGCTCGTGAAGCCCGTCTTCCCGCGCTACCGCAAGCAGCTCGAGGAGACCGGCCGGCAGGACCTGCTCGAGGCCGCCTGATGGAGGCCGGATCGGCGCTCGACGCCGCCCCGATGCGGGGCTTCAAGGACTTCTACCAGTACGCCTCGACCACCCGGATCATCGCCGGCCGCGGCCTGCTCGAGTCGGCCGGCTTCGAGTTCCAGAAGGAGGGCGCGCGGCGCGTCTTCGTCGTCACCGACGAGGTGATCCGCGCGACCGGCCTGGTGGAGCGCGTGGAGGCGGGCGTGACCGACGGCGGCCTCGAGGTCGCCGGCGTCTTCGACCAGGTGCCGCAGGACTCGTCGACCGACGTGGTGGAGCGCTGCGCGGCCGCCGCCAAGGAGGCCGGCGCCGACTCGTTCCTCGCCGTCGGCGGCGGCTCGGTGATGGACACGGCGAAGGTCGCCGACGCGGTCTTCGCCCACGGCGGCGGCGCCGCGGAGCAGGAGGGCTTCTTCCTGATGCCGCGCGAGGACGACGGCATGGGCCGCCCGCTCGACATCGCGCCGCTCGCCTGCATCCCGACCACGGCGGGCACCGGCAGCGAGGTCTCGATGGCGGCCGTGATCAAGGATCCCGAGCGCAAGGTCAAGCTCGAGATCGCGGACTTCCCGCTGTTCCCGCGGCTGGCGATCCTCGACCCCGACAGCACGCGCACGCTCCCCGCCTCGATCGCCGCCGCGACCGGCATGGACGCGATGACGCACGCGATCGAGGGCTACGTGTCGGTCGACTGGAGCCCCCACCAGGACGCGCGCTCGCTGCAGGCGCTGCGGATGATCCGCGACAACCTGGAGCGGGCGGTCGAGCGCGGCGAGGACGACGAGGAGGCGCGCGGCAACATGCTGATCGCGGCGAACCTCGCGATCACGATCGGGCTCGGGTCGGTGCACGCGATGTCGCATCCGGCCGGCGCGCAGTTCGGCGTTCCGCACGGCGTGGCCAACGCGATCCACCTCCCGCACGTGATCGAGCACAACGCCGCCGGCGGCGAGGACATCGCCGGCCGCTATCGCGACATCGCCGACCTGTTCGACGTCGACGAGCCCGAGGTCGGGCCGGCGCTGGCCGCGTACCTCACGGACCTGATCGCGCGCCTCGGCCTGCCGACGCGGCTCTCGCAGGTCGGCGTGCCGGAGGACGGCATCCCGGCGCTCGTCGAGGGAGCGATGGGCGACGGCACGACGCTGCTCAACCCGCGCGAGATGTCCGAGGACGACTACGCCGAGCTGTACCGCCGCGCCCTCTAGCGGGCGTGCAGGTCGGCGCGGTGCGCGCGCACCATGGCGTCGAGCGTCTTGCGCGACGTGTGCTGCGGCCGCCACTTGAGCAGCCGCCGCGCGCGGTCGGTCTTCATCAGCACGGGCTTGCGCACCGAGTGCAGCCACGCGACCGAGTCGGGCACCAGCGGCAGGCGCGTCGCGATCTCGGCCGTGGCCTCGACCGCGAGCTTCGGGATCGGCACCGAGTACCAGTCCAGCGCGTCGGCCAGGTGGCTCATGGTGATCGTGCCGCCGGCGGCGAGGTTGTAGGGGCCCGGCTCGCCGACTCCGCGCACGCCGGCCACGAACGCCCGCGCGACGTCCTCGGAGTGCACGAGCTGGAAGCGCGCGCCGGGGTCGGGGATCACCGGCTTCAGCGCCGGCACCGACCCGAGCAGCCGCACCACGATGTCGGGCATCGCCTCGCCGAGGCGGAAGTAGGGGATCTCCTGGAGCATCGTGCGCGCCTCGGGGCCGGCGACGATGCACGGCCGGAACACGTAGGCGTGCGTGTTGCGGCGGTTGAGCAGGGTCGCCGCCAGCACGCCCTCGACCTCGGCCTTCTGCTGCGAGTACGGGTGCTCGCGCGAGCCGCGCGCCGCGATGTCCTCGGTGAGCCAGTCCGGGTTGTCGTCATGGAAGCCGTAGGCGGCGACGCTCGAGGCGTAGCAGATGCGCTCCACGCCGGCCTTGGCCGACTCCTCGAAGACGCGCTGCGAGCCGGCGACGTTGAGGTCGCGCGTGGAGTCGCTGGCGTCGAGGATCGCGAAGGCGAGGTGCACGACCACGTGGGCGTCCTTGACGAGCGCGCGCACGCTGCCCGCGTCGGTCACGTCGCCCTGGCGGTACTCGGTCTTGCGCCAGCCGCGCTCGGCGGGGTCGAACGGGCGGCGCGCCATGCCGACGATGCGCTTGACCGACCGCGAGCGCTCGAGCGCGTCCACGATCGAGAGCCCGAGGTCGCCGGTGGGACCGGTCACCGCGACCGTGAGGGCCGTGTTGGTCACGCGGGTGCCGCCGTCCTCGAAGCCGGGGTCGCCGGGCAGCAGCACCTCGGCCACGCCGTCGCGGACGACGATGCGCGGCTGCACCGGCACCACCTCGCGCGAGCGCGCCTTGTCGAGCGCCTCGGCGACGCTCTCCATCGGAGCCAGCGCCTCGAGGTGCTTGATCGTTGGGAAGACCAGGCTCAGCTGACCGCGCTCGCCGGCCTCGAGCGCCGCGGCTGCGCCCATCCAGCAGACGTCGACGCACTCGCTCCCGTCGACGGCCGCCTCGGCGCCCGGCGGGGCCTCGGTCGACGAAGAACCAGGTGTCGAAGCGGACCACGACCTCGGCGGGCGTGATCCAGCGCGTCCACGGGATGACCTCGTGGCCCGGCGGGAGCGACGACGCCGGCCTCCTCCTCGAGCTCGCGCACGGCGGCGGCGGCGTGGTCGGCGTCGTCGGAGTGGACGGCGCCGCCGGGGAAGACCCACACGCCGCCCATGAAGCGCTGCTGCGGGTTGCGCTGGACGAGCAGCACCTCGGGGCCGTTCGGCGGAGTCGCGCAGCACCACGATCGAGGCCGCCTGACGCGGCTCGGTCTCGGCGCCCTCGTTGAGCTCCTCACCGGGATGGGGGCCATCCACCCGCACCGGCGCAGCCTAGCGCTAAGGTTCCCCGCTCGAATATGAGCGCTGAAGTGGCACAGCAGTGGATCTGCACCTCGTGCGGGTTCATCTACGACCCGGAGGAGGGCGACCCCGACGGCGGCATCCCGCCCGGCACCCCCTTCGCGGACATCCCGGACGACTGGTTCTGCCCGGTCTGCGGGGCGCGCAAGCGCGACTTCGAGCTGTACGAGGACTAGTCGCCCGCCCGGGCGGCCCAGGCGAGCTCTGCGCGTTACCGGCTCTGAGGCCGGATAGTGGCCAGAACGCGCGCCTACGCGGCTCGGCCAGCCCTGAGACGTCCCGGCGGCGCCGCGCCGGCCGAGTCCGCCCCGCGGCGCTCGCCACCGCCGCGTCGATCGCCTCCGCCGTGATCGCCACGAGGCGCGTCAGCTCGCCCTCGGAGATCGCCAGCGGCGGCATCAGCACGACCACGTCGCCGAGCGGCCGCACGAACGCGCCGCGGCGGCGCGCCTCGATCGTCACCTGGTGGCCGATGCGGGCGGTGAGCGGGTGCTCGGCCAGCTCGATCCCCGTCATGAAGCCGCGCCGGCGCACCTCGCGCACCGCCGGGTTGTCGGCGAGCGGCTCCAGCAGCTCGCCGAGCAGCTCGATCTTGCGCGCGAGGCGATCGAGCGTGCGCTCCTCCTCGAACACGTCGAGCGTGGCCAGCGCCGCCGCGCACGCGAGCGGGTTGCCCGTGTAGGTGTGCCCGTGGAAGAACGTGCGGAACTCCTCGAAGCGCCCGAGGAAGCCCTCGTAGATGCGCTCGCTGGCCAGCGTGGCGGCGAGCGGCATGTAGCCGCCGGTGATCCCCTTCGCGAGGCACAGCAGGTCCGGCGACACGTCCTCGTGCTCGCACGCGAACATCCGCCCGGTGCGGCCGAAACCGGTGGCCACCTCGTCGGCGATCAGCAGCACGCCGTGGCGGTCGCACAGCTCGCGCACCGCGCGCAGGTAGCCCTCCGGGTGGACCAGCATCCCGGCCGCGCCCTGCACGAGCGGCTCCATGATCACCGCCGCCACCTCGCCCGCGTGCTCGCTGAGCAGGCGCTCCATGTCGGCCGGGTCGCCCGGCTCGGCGTGCAGCGAGTCGAACAGCAGCGGGCGGTAGAGCGAGTGGAACAGGTCGATCCCGCCGACCGACACGGAGCCGATCGTGTCCCCGTGGTAGGCCATCTTCAGCGACACGAACCGCGCGCCGGTCCTCGCCGCGCTGGCGCCAGTACTGGAACGCCATCTTGAGCGCGATCTCCGTGGCGGTCGAGCCGGAGTCCGAGTAGAAGACGCGCGTGAGCCCGGGCGGCGCGATCTCGACGAGCCGCCGCGCGAGCTCGATGCCGGGGCGGTGGCTCAGCCCGAGCATCGTGGTGTGCGCGACGCGGTCGAGCTGGTCGCGCACCGCGGCGTCGATGCGCGGGTGGCAGTGGCCGTGGACGTTGCACCAGAGCGACGAGACGCCGTCGATGTAGCGCCTGCCGTCGACGTCGATCAGATCGGTGCCCTCGGCGCGGTCGACGATCAGCGGGTCCTCCTCCACCCAGCCCTGCTGCTGCGTGAAGGGGTGCCAGAGATGAGCGCGATCGGCGGCGGCGAGGTCCACGAACCGGCACGGTAGCCCCGCGCCCGGATGTAGGATCCCGCGCCATGAGGAGAGGACTCGCGGCCCTTGCGCTGCTCGCTGCCCTGTCGATTCCGACCGCCGCTCAGGCGCAAGGCGCCGGCGCCGGCCGAGAAGTGCGACGTGACCGACCCGGCCGTCTGCCTCTTCCCGTGGCCCAACGACGCCTTCACCGTGCGCGACAAGAGCACGCGACACGGCCGGCGGCTCGCGCTCGACCCGACGTCGACGCCGCGCAACAAGGACGGCGTCCTCATCGACCCGTCCGACATCAACCGCGCCGACGGCTTCAGCCCCGGCTCCGCGATGCTCACGAAGGTCCCGGGCCTCGACACGCCCGCGGCCGCCGAGGCCACCGGGCTGCCGCGCGCTGGCGAACCTCGACGCAGGGCGTCTCGCGCCTGGCTCGCCGGTCGTCGTGATCAACGCGCGCACCGGCAAGCGCCAGCCGATCTGGGCCGAGCTCGACTCGAACGCCGCCGACGCCGCCAGCCGCGTGCTGATCATCCGCCCGGCGCGCAACCTCAAGGAGGGCGAGCGCTACATCGTCGCCCTGCGCAACCTGCAAGCGAGCGGACGGCATCCAGGATCCCGGCCTCGGCCGCGTTCCGCGCCTTCCGCGACCGGATCAGCTCGCAGCGACCCGCAGGTCAAGC
Source organism: uncultured Thermoleophilaceae bacterium (assembly GCA_963828225.1). Classification (GTDB taxonomy): domain Bacteria; phylum Actinomycetota; class Thermoleophilia; order Solirubrobacterales; family Thermoleophilaceae; genus JACVRW01. The sequence goes on from CAWHDX010000001.1 coordinate 78,556, forward strand.
GCCGCCGCCACCACTTCCAGCGCATCTTCAGGACGCTGCGCAAGGCCGGGCGTGCGCCGCGACAACCTCTACCTCGCGTGGGACTTCACGGTCGCGAGCGCAGCACAGCCTCGCCGGCCGCGCGCTCGCACTGCGCGACAGCGCCTTCGCGGCGCTGGGCGACCACAACCTGCGCGACCTGAAGGTCGAGGGCGCGCTCGCCGTCGTTCACGGTCGACTCGGTCGACCAACCTGACGCCGGCGCAGGACGACCGCATCGCCCGCCAGGTCGAAGGGCACGATCACCGTCCCGTGCTTCCTCACCAACGGCTGCGCCCCCGGCGGGCAGTTCGCTTCGACGCTCAGGGCCGGCCGACCCAGCAGGGCACGACGACGGCGAAGTTCAGCTGCCGCATCCCGCGGTCCGTGCTCGACCCCGCCGCCGCCGAAGACGGCGCGCCCGTCGCTCTACGGCCACGGCCTGCTCGGCAGCCGCGGCGAGGTCGAACGCCGGCAACGTCCGCTCGATGGCGAACGAGCACCGCTTCGTGTTCTGCGCGACCGACTGGGCCGGCTTCTCGTCCGAGGACCTCGGGAACGTCGTCGGCGGCGATCAACAACCTGTCGAAGTTCAACACGGTCGCCGACCGCATGCAGCAGGGCTTCCTCAACCAGCTCCTGCTCGGCCGGGCGATGATCCACCCGCAGGGCTTCTCCGCCAACGCCGCGTTCCGAAGAACGGCAAGAGCGTGATCGACACCACGCGGCTCTACTTCGACGGCAACAGCCAGGGCGCGATCATGGGCGGCGCCCTGACCGCCTGGCGCCGGACTACGAGCGCGCCGTGCTCGGCGTGCCCGGCATGAACTACTCGACTCTGCTGCAGCGCAGCGTCGACTTCGACACCTACGCGCCCTGCTCTACCCCGCCTACCCGACGCGAGATCGAGCGCCAGCTCGTGCTCGGCGCTGATCCAGCTGCTCTGGGACCGCGGCGAGGCCGACGGCTACGCGCAGCACATGACGCACGACCCGCTGCCGAACACGCCGAGGCACGACGTGCTGCTGCACGTCGGCCTTCGGCGACCACCAGGTCTCCGACACGACCGCGGAGGTCGAGGCGCGCACGATCGGCGCCTACGGGCTGCGGCCGGTGCTCGACCCGGGCCGCTCGCCGTGGCAGCGCTTCCAGCTGATCCCGTCGCCGCCCGAGCGTCCCGTTCCGCGGCTCGGCGATCGTGATGTGGGACACCGGACCGCTGCGCACCGAGAACGGCGAGGAGCGTCGGCACGACCGCGCCGCCGGAGGACGAACCTGCCGAACCGCTCGGGCGACGACCCGCACGACAACGTGCGCGCCATGCCGGCCGCGCGCTTCCAGAAGGCGGTCTTCCTGGTGACCGGGCTGATCTACGACGTGTGCGCCGGCGGCCCGTGCTACGCGGGCGACCTGGACAGGCCCGTAGCGCCGCATAGCCGCAGCTAACCTGCGGCTCTCATGCCGCCCCTGCCCGCTGCTCGTCTTCATGGTCGGAACGGGCTCGCTGGGGGCGGAGATCGCCGCCGTGCGGCTGCTCGCGCCGTACTTCGGCGCCTCGACGGTCGTGTGGGCGAACACGATCGGCGTCGTGCTGGTCGCGCTCTCGATCGGCTACTGGCTGGGCGGGCGGCTGGCCGACCGCCACCCCAACATGCGCGCGCCTCTGCCTGCTGGCGCTGACCGCCGCGGGCCTGCTCGCGCTCGTGCCGTTCGCCGCCGACCCGCTGCTGGACGTCGCCGTCGACGCGCTCGACGAGATCTCCGCCGGCGCGTTCCTCGGCTCGCTGGTCGCGGTGCTCGTGCTGGTCGCGGTGCCGGTGCTGCTGCTCGGCGCCGTGTCGCCCTACGCGATCCGCCTGGCGGTCTCGTCGGTGGAGGAGGCGGGCACCGTGGCCGGCCGCCTGTACGCGCTCTCGACGGCGGGCTCGCTGGTGGGCACGCTGCTGTCGGCGCTGCTGCTGATCCCGCTCGTCGGCACGCGCCGCACGTTCCTGATCTTCGCCTTCGCGATCGCCGTGGTGGCGGTCTGGGGCCTGCGGCCGGTGCGCCGCTACGCGCTGGCGCCGGCGGCGATCGCCGTCCTGATCGCGCTGCCGGTGGGGACGCTCAAGGCGAGCGCGGGCTCGGGCAAGGTGATCCACGAGGCCGAGACCGAGTACCAGTACGCGCGCGTGATCGAGCGCCCCGACGGCGGCCGCAAGCTGGAGCTCAACGAGGGCCAGGCCCAGCACTCGCTCTGCCCGGCGGAGTGCGACGCCGGGCCGGCCGGCCCGCGCGACCCGGCCTCGGTGCTCACGGGCAACTACTGGGACGGCCAGCTGGTGGACGGCTTCACGGCGTTCGACGCGGCGCCGCGTCGCGTCGCGGTCCTCGGCAACGCGGCCGGCACGACCTCGCGCGCGTTCGAGGAGTTCTTCCCGCAGACGCGCGTGGACGGCGTCGAGATCGACTCCGAGCTGTCCGACATCGGGCGGCGCTACTTCGACATGAACAACCCGCGCCTGCACCTCTACCACGAGGACGCGCGGCCGTTCCTGCGCCGGATCGACGCCCGCTACGACATCGTCATGGTCGACGCCTATCGCCAGCCCTACATCCCCTTCTACCTCGCGACGGTGGAGTTCTTCGAGACCGTGCGCGACCGCCTGAGCGACGACGGCATCGTGATCATCAACGTGGGCCACCCCGAGGGCGAGGACCAGCTCGAGAAGGTGCTGAGCGCGACGATGGGGGAGGTCTTCCCGTACGTGATGCGCGACCCGATCGAGGAGACCAACACGCTGCTGCTGGCGAGCCGCACGCCGATGTCCGTGGCGAGGCTGCGCGCCCGGCTGCCTGCGCTGCCGGCGGCGCTGCGGGCCACGGGCGTGCGGGCCGCCCAGCGCATCGAGGCGCCGCTGCGCGGCGGCGACGTCTACACCGACGACCGGGCGCCCGTCGAGTGGCTGATCGACAAGTCGATCGTCGACTACGCCTCCGGGGGGTAGCCTGCCGCAGACAGGAGAGGAGGAGCCGATGGGCTTCCGCAGGTACGAGCTCGGCAGCTACGAGGAGATGTGCGCGGCGCACAGCTGGGATGTGCCCGGAGCGCTACAACATCGCCCGCGACGTCTGCGACAAGCACGCCCGCGACCGGCTGGCGATGGTCTGGGAGGACTGGCGCGGGCAGGAGCGGCGCGTCACGTTCGGCGAGCTGCAGGACATGTCGAACCGCTTCGCGAACGCGCTCGAGGCGGTCGGGGTGGAGCGCGGCGATCGCGTCGCGACGCTGCTGCCCTCGCTGCCCGAGACCGCGGCGGTCTTCCTCGGCACCTACAAGCGCGGCGCGATCCTGCTGTCGATGTCGGTGCTCTACGGCGACGAGGGCATCCAGCACCGGCTGCGCGACTCGCAGGCGAAGGTCGTCGTCACCGACGCCGACAACCGCCACCGCATCCCCGAGGGGATGGTCGAGCGGGTGGTGGTGATGGGCGGCCGCGGGGAGGGCGACGACGTCGACTTCGACGAGGCGATGGCGAGCGCCTCCGATCGCTACGAGACGGTCGACACCGCCGCCGACGACCCGGCGCAGCTCTACTACTCGTCGGGCACGACCGGGCTGGCGAAGGGCATCCTGCACGCGCACCGCTACCTGCTCGCGCACGAGGAGTTCGAGTTCTGCCACGACGTGCGCGACGGCGAGCTGTTCCACGGGTCGGGCGAGTGGGCCTGGGCGGCCGGGATCTGCCCGCTGCTGGGCCCGTGGCGCTACGGCGCCGTGGCGCTGGTGCAGGCGCGCAAGGGCGGCTACGACCCCGAGGAGCACCTGGCGTTCCTGTCCAGGCACGGGGTGCAGAACATGTTCACGACGCCGACGGCGCTGCGGTCGATGACCGGGGTGGCGGACGCGGGCACGCGCTATCCGCTGAAGGAGCTGCGCATCACCTGCTCGGCCGGCGAGCCGCTCAACCCCGAGGTGATCCGCTGGTTTCGCGAGCAATACGGGATCACGGTGCTCGACTACTACGGGCTGACCGAGAGCTATCCGCTGTGCGGGAACTTCCCGACGGTCGAGGTGCGCGAGGGCTCGATGGGACGGCCGCTGCCGGGCTGGGAGGTGGCGATCCTCGACGAGGACGAGCAGCCGCTCGGCGTGGGCGAGCGCGGCGAGATCTGCCTCAGGGCGCGCTCGAACCCGCACTACCCGATCGGCTACTGGAACCGGCCCGAGGACAGCGAGGAGGTCTTCGGCGGGGACTGGTTCCACACCAAGGACGCGGCCGAGATGGACGAGGACGGATACGTCTGGTACGCCGGCCGCGCCGACGACGTGATCATCTCGGCGGGCTACCGGATCGGCCCGTTCGAGGTCGAGTCGGCGTGCGTGGAGCACCCGGCCGTGCAGGAGGCGGCCGCGGTGGCGTCGCCGGACCCGCGCCGAGGCGACGTCGTGAAGGCGTTCATCGTGCTCGCGTCGGGCCACTCGCCGTCCGATCGAGCTCGCCGCAGAGATCAAGGCGCACGTGCGCGAGCGCCACTCGGCCTACGCCTACCCGCGCGAGATCGAGTTCGTCGACGACCTCCCGAAGACGCTCACCGGCAAGATCCGGCGGGTCGAGCTGCGCGAGCAGGAGCGCGAGCGCAAGCAGGCCGAGGCATCGCGGTGAGCCCCGCCACCCGCTTCGACAGCCGCTTCAGCGACCCCTCGGCGCAGCCGACGCCGTGGAGCGAGGCGGCGGCCGTGCTCCAGGAGGCCGAGCTGTACTGGCTGACCACGGTCCGCGCCGACGGCCGGCCGCACGTGACGCCGCTGGTCGGCGTCTACGAGCGCGACGCCGTCCACTTCGTCACCGGCACGGGCGAGCAGAAGGCGCGCAACCTCCAGCACAGCGACAAGGTCGCCGTGACCACCGGCGCGAACGCGTGGAGCTCGGGGATCGACGTCGTCGTCGAGGGCACGGCCGTCCAGGTCTCCGACAACGCCGAGCTGCAGCGCATCGCCGACGCCTACGAGGCGAAGTACGGCGCGTCTGGCACTTCGACGTCGGCGACGGGTTCTTCCTGGGCCAGGGCGAGGACCCGGGCGCGGTGTTCCGCGTCGAGCCCTCCAAGGTGCTCGCGTTCGCCAAGGACCCGCACGGCCAGACGAGCTTCCGGTTCGGCTGAACCGCGCGCCGCCCGGGCGCGTACGTCCCCGCACACCCGACGCGGAGGATGTCATGCGCAAGCTGCTGGTGTTGATGGTGCTCGCGGTGCTCGCGGGGGCGCTCGTGGTCGCGGGTCCGGCCCTGTCGAAGAGCAAGACGAAGCACGTCGAGGTCGACGACAACTACTTCGTCTCGAAGGGCAAGCCCAAGACGGTCACGGTGAAGAAGGGCGCGAAGGTCGAGTGGGAGTGGGAGGGCTCCAACCCCCACAACGTGACCGTGACCAAGGGCCCGGTGAAGTTCCACTCGAAGACGAAGAGCTCGGGCAGCTACGAGAAGAAGCTGACCAAGAAGGGCACGTACACGATCCTCTGCACGATCCACGCGCCCGGGATGAAGATGAAGCTGAAGGTCGAGTAAGGGCTCAGCGGCCGAGGCCGCGCAGGAACTCGCGGGCCCGGCTCGGCAGGCCGCCGAGCGGCTCGCGGATCGAGGCGAGGCCGGCACGCAGCTCGGCGTCGCCGGCCTCGATCGGCAGCATCGTGTCCTGCAGCTCCGCCAGCTCGCGCTCGGCCGCGCCGGCCGCCTCGACGGCGCGGCCGATCAGGACGGCCGCGCCCTGCGACGGCAGGCCGCCGCTCGCCTCCTCGAAGCGGATCGGATCGAGGCCGTGGCGGGCGGCGAACTCCGTGTGCGTGCGCTTCGCTCGTCCGAGCGCAAGCTGGACCGGGCGGAAGCAGGCCTCCTCGAGGCGGTCGCCGGTGGACTCGTCGAGCAGCTCGTAGGCCTCGGCCAGGTGCGCGCTGGCCACGGCGAGCTCGTCCACTGCGCGGGCCGTCGCCTCGAGCAGCTCGCGCCGGCCCTCGGAGGTGGTGTAGCTCACCAGACGTCCCCGTCGCGCCAATCGCAGGTCAGCTCGGCGTCGAGGTCGAGCGGCGCGTCTGCCGCCAGGACGAAGACGCAGCCATCGGCGTCCTCGGTCGCGCGGATGCCGTCGGGCGTGAGCGCCGAGGTCGGACCGCGCCAGCACTGCCAGCCGCGGCTCGCGTAGAAGGCGGCGCCGTCGTCGGTGGCGCCGAGCGCTCCGACGTCGTAGGCGCCGCGGACGACTCGCTCCAGCTCGTCCATCATCGCGCCGCCGTGCCCGCGCCGCTGATGCTCGGGGAGCACGGCCACGCCCTCGACGTAGCCCGCGCGCAGCGCCCTCCCGTCGTGCAGCAGTCTGCGTTGGATGACCGAGGCGTGGCCGACCAGCTCGTCGCCGTCCAAGGCCAGCGCGTGGATGCCGCCGAGCGCGTGCTCCCAGTCGGGCTCGGTCATCTCGTCCCCGAAGACGGCGTACAGCAGCGCGCGGGCGGCCGCGAGCGTCTGCCCATCCAGGTCCGCGGTGTGGGCCGTCCGCACTACTTCCGGGTACCCACGGCGATCAGGTACTCCATCTCGAAGCGCGCGTCGTCGTCGCTGCCGCGGTTCCATTCCGAGGCGAACTCGTCGAGCGCCTCGTTCAGCTCCTCCTCGCGGCCGTTGCGGGCGGCGTTTGCGCGCGCGGCGATGGTCGGGCCGTAGAGCTCGCTGAAGTGCCGCGCATAGTCGGTCGGGCTCGCGAAGGCGGTGACCTCGAGCACGCCGCGCTCGATCGTGCCGTGCTCGACCCGGTCGCCGAACAGCTCGCGCAGATGATCCTCGCTGCCCCACAGCGGCGGCGGCTGGGCGCCCGGCGGAGGCGGAGGGGCGAACGGGACCCATGAGCCTGAACAGCGCACCGACCATGCCCTCGGGCGTCCAGCTCAGCAGGCCGATGGTGCCGCCCGGGCGGCAGACGCGCAGCAGCTCGTCGGCGACGGCCTGGTGCTGCGGGGCGAACATCGCGCCGATCGAGGACATGACCACGTCGAAGGACTCGTCCTCGAAGGGCAGGTTCTCGGCGTCGGCCTCCGCCCAGTCGAGCTCCAGCCCGGCGGCCTGCGCCCGCCGCTTCCCGGCCTCGAGCAGCTCCGGGGTCAGGTCGCTCGCCGTGACGTTCGCGCCGCGCTCGGCCGCGGGCAGCGACGCGTTGCCGGTGCCGGCCGCGACGTCGAGGACGCGCATCCCGGATTCGATTCCGCACGCCTCGACGAGGCGCGGGTCCCAGCGGCAGCAGGAAGGTCTCGACCATGGTCGGGTAGTCACCCGACGCCCACATCGCGCGGTGACGTCCCTTGAGCTCGGTGTCTGACATGGGCGCACCGTAACGCGTGCGGTCACGGCTCGCTAGCGTCGCCGCGGTGGACTCGCGCTTCACGCCCTCGCACCGCGGCGGCTCCGGGCCGCCGCTCGTCTGCCTCCACGGCTTCACCGACACGTGGCGCACCTGGGAGCTGGTCCTGCCGGCCTTGGAGCGCAGGCACGACGTGCTGGCGCCGACGCTCGCCGGCCACGCCGGCGGGCCGCCGCTCGACGACCCGGTCAGCGACCGCCTGCTCGCCGACGCCGTCGAGCGCGCCATGGACGACGCCGGCTTCGAGACGGCGCATGTCGTGGGCAACTCGCTCGGCGGCTACGTCGCCTTTCAGCTCGCGGCGCGCGGCCGCGCCCGGAGCGTCGTGGCGCTGGCGCCGGCCGGCGGCTGGGCCGAGGGCGACGACTCCTTCCGCGACGCGCTCGACCACTTCGCGACGATGCAGGAGCTGCTCCGTACCGCGGCACCGCGCGCCGACGAGATCGTCTCGTCGCCGGAGGGGCGCCGGCGCGCCTCGGCCTACATCGCCACCAACTTCGAGCACATACCGCCGGAGCTGCTGGCCCACGCGATGCGCGGCGCCGCCGGCTGCGCTGCGGTGTTCCCGCTGATCGAGCTCGCGCAGCGGGAGGGCTGGAAGGTGGACGCCGAGCGGATCGGATGCCCGGCGCGGGTGGTCTGGGGCACCGCCGACCGGGTGCTGCCGTGGCCCCACGCCGCCGCCCGCTTCCGCGAGGAGTGGCTGCCGCAGGCCGACTGGGTGGAGCTCGAAGGGATCGGCCACTGCCCGCAGCTCGACGTTCCGGCCGAGACGGCCGAGCTGATCCTCGGCATGACGGCGCGCTGAGGGCGCGCCGGCCTACGTCGTCTGCATCACTCCGATCGTGTGGCCCTGGGGGTCGTTGAAGAGGCCGATGACGAGGTTGTCCATCACCTTGTCGGGGCCCATCATCCGCGTTCCGCCGAGGCTCTCCGCCTTCGCCAGCGACGCCTCGACGTCCGGCACCTGGACGTAGAACGTGACGTGGCCCGGGTAGCCCTCCGGCCCGGCCGAGATGCCTCCGCCGATGCCCACGCCGTCCTCGCTGAGGTTGCCCTCGCGCTCGACGATCCCGTAGCTCATCGGGTTGTTCGAGTCGATCTCCCAGTCGAACAGCTGGGAGTAGTAGGTCTTGAGCTTCTCCGCGTCCGGTCCCACGATCTCGAAGTGCACCACCGGCTGTCCCATGTCTGGGCTCCTTTCCTCAGACCTGCGCTATCGACAGCGTGTTGCCGTCGGGGTCCTTGAAGTACGCCACCATCGCCCCGCCCTCGAAGTGCGCGATGCCCTTCGCGTCGGTCACGATCGGCGGCTCGTCGTACTGCTCGAACACGACGCCGCGAGCGCTCAGCTCGTCGACGACGCGCTCGATGTCGTCCACGCCCCAGCCCGCCAGCGTGGACCGGGCCGTCCCCGCGTGCGGCGACAGGAAGACGTGGATGACCGTCCCCTCGGCGCACGGGTAGGCGCGGTTGTCCTCGGTCACGTCCCCGGGCTCCAGGCCGAGGCGCCCCTCGTAGAACTCGCGCGCCCGGTCCATGTCCGACACCGCCACCGCGGCGCCCACGCGGTAGGCCGCGAGGCTCACGCGCCGCCCTCGCCGTCGAAGTAGTCCACTCCGCTGGAGCGCCGCACCATCAGGTCGTCGGACTTGTCGCCGGTCCAGATGCCGATCTTGTCGCTGTCCGGATACACGGTCGCGTCCGGGGTGACGACCGTCGACCACATCAGCACGCGAACCGGCTCGTCGGTCTCGTTGAGGATCTGGTGCGCGCCGTCCGGGCCCTTCGGGAAGAAGGCGACCTCGAACGGCGCGAGCGGCTCGGTGCCCTCGGGCGTGCGCACCGACGGCCGGCCCGACAGCGCCAGCACCCACTCCTCCTGGCCGTACTCGTAGTGGTACGGGCAGATCGACTGGCCGGGCGGCAGCTCGTACAGGGTCGTGCCGGTCTCCTTCGCGCCCAGCTCGGGGCCGAAGCGGAACATGCCGGAGCGGAAGCCCTCGGGGTCGGCCGGATCGAAGGTGAGGTCGGGGTCGGCGATGCTGACTCGTCGCATTGCCGCATGCTCCCACGCGGGGCTAGGGCCCCTTGCCCCCGAGCTCCTCCAGCTCGATCATCCGCCAGTCGTCGACCAAGGCCATCGCCTCGGCCACTCCGGCGCTGCCCCGGATGCGCTCGATCGAGGCGTCGAGGTCGGCCTGGCTGCGCCACAGCTCGGTCACCCAGATCACGTCGGCGGCGTCCTTCTCGCGGTTGATCAGGTAGAGCTCGCAGCCGGGATCGGCCTCCAGCTCGGCGGCGGCGGCGAGCAGCACCCGCGCGAGCTCCTCGCCGCGTCCGGCCTTCGCCCGCGCGCAGCCGTAGCGGGCCACGCGCGTCATCCGTCGGCCGTGCGCTCGCCCGCCTCGGACTCGACCTCCACCGGCCGGACGCGCCAGCCGAGGCGCTCCAGCTCGACCCGCACGTCGTCGTCGATGCCGCCCTCGCGGAAGCGGTGGCTGAGCGCCAGCGGCTCGCCGCCACGCGCCCCGTTGACGAGCTCGCGCGCCAGCCGCGGGTCCGGGGTCACGGTCTCGCCGTCCTTGTAGAGGCGCGCGCCCGCGAGCAGGCCGTACAGCTCGCGGGCGAAGCGCTCGTCGCGCAGGCGCCGCTCGAGCAGCCGCAGGTCGTTCTGCAGCAGCTGCAGACCGAGGTCCGGGAGGCCGAGCAGCGCGTCGTCCATCAGAGGAGCGCCACCGTGAACGAGTGGTCCTCGAACGCGCCGTTCATGCCCTCGTTGGCGTCGAGCACGTAGAAGACGAACAGCCCCGGCGCCTCGTTCTGCACGGAGGTCGTATACGCCTCGATGCCGGGGACCTTCGCCGTGGCGATCGCGTCCGTGGCGGGCGAGCCGTTGAAGCGCAGCTCGTAACGACCCATGCTCAGCCGCCGCGCCTCGATCGTCTGGCCGCTGCAGTTGTAGCCGGGCACCGCGGTGAACGTCCCGGAGAAGGTCGGGCTCGCCGTGATCGTGGCGGTGCCCTTCACCTGTCCGTTGCTCTGGTCGCACTCGCGCCGGACGAAGCTGGTCGGCGCGAGGCCGCCGAGCTTGCCTGCGTTGACCGCCGTCGCGCCGGCGGCGAGGAAGGCGCCCGGCTGCTTGCCGTCGAGCAGGTTCGCACTGCCCGCGCTGCGCGCGCTCGGCACCGTCGCGAGGGTCGACTCCTTCACCTGGCGGCCGGTCACCGAGTTGCGCTTGAGCTTCTTCCCGGGGACGGCGCCGTTCTTGATGCTGCGGACGTTCAACTGCACGGCCGCGTAGCCGCTGCCGCCCAGCGCTACGAACAGCGCGAGCAGGGCGACGACCATGGCTGGAGAGGGGCGATGACGGAGCACGGGGCAGACCTCCGGTTGGGTGGGTGCATCCTCCGCCCCGCGGGCGCGCGCGTCAACGCCCTACAGGATCGGCAGCAGCGGGATGTCCCAGAGGACGGCCGCCACGACGAACGCGCCGACCGCGAGGACGCCGGCGATGCCCGCCGCGATGCGCTGGCCCCTGGTCGTCCGCTCCGCCCGGGCGGCCGCCTGCTCGCCCCACACGATCGCCCGCTCGAGCAGCCGCTCGGCGCGCTCGAACTCGAGCGCCAGCAGGCCGAGGCCGACCAGGATCGTCGCGATGCCCGGGCCCGGCACGCCGGGCCCGGACATGACGATCCCGGCGAGCACCAGGAACGCGCCCAGCACGACCACGCCCGCGCGGTGCACGATGTGGCGCTGCTTGTGGCGCACCTTGCGCTCGCGCAGCTTGCGGATCAGGTCCGGGATGTCGTCCGGGTCGGGACCGGGACGCGAGCCCAGGTGCTCGCGGTCGCTCACCGGGCTCAAAGTAGCCAGTCGCGCACCGGCAGTGCGGCGCCGGCCTCCGCCAGCGACTCCGTGATCCGTCGGCGCGAGGCCGTGCACCGGCACGCCGGCGAGCCGCTCGACCGTCGCCCGGTTGGACGCCTCGATCGGCTCCGGCGACGCCGGCCACGGGGTCATCACGATCGCCGCCACGCGCAGGCCCGCCGCCCGCGCCGCCTCGACCGTGAGCAGCGTGTGGCTGATCGTGCCGAGCCCGGTGCGCGCCGCCACCACGACCGGCAGCGCCAGGTCGACGGCCAGGTCGCGAACGAGGTAGCCGGTCGTGATCGGGACCAGCAGCCCGCCGACGCCCTCGGCGACCAGCAGCCGGTCGCGCCCCGCGGCCGCGCGCGCGGCATCCAGCAGCCGCGCCGGCTCGATCGTCTCGCCGGCCAGCTCGGCGGCGTAGTGCGGCGAGACCGGCGGCCCGAAGCGGTAGGGGGCGACCTCGCCGGGGTCCTGCCCGCCGCCCGCCGCGCGCGCCAGCAGCTCGTGGTCGCGCGGCCAGTCCTCGACCGGCTCGTCGAGGCCGGTCACGACCGGCTTGAAGGCGGCGACGCGCTCGCCGGCGGCGCTCAGGGCGGCGCAGATCGCCGCGGCGACGACGGTCTTGCCGACCCCGGTGTCCGTGCCGGTGACGAACAGCCCGCGCAGGGCGCTAGGCGGCGTCGGCGAGCCCGTCGAACACGGCCGGGCCCTCCGCCCGCGCGACGGCGGCCCGCCGCGCGGCGTCCGGGATCGCGGCGGCCACGACCCGGGCGGCATCGCGCAGCTCCGACTTCGTGTGCGACGCCATCACCGCCAGGCGCAGCCGCGAGGTGCCGGCGGGCACGGTCGGCGGCCGGATCGCCTGGGCGAACACGCCGCGCTCGAGCGCGCGCTCGGAGGCGGCCATCGCCGCGTCGGCGTCGCCCACGATCAGCGGCACGATCGGCGTCTCGCCCGCCGGCACCGGCACGCCCTCCTCGCCCAATGCCTCGCGCAGGACGACCGAGTTGCGGCACAGCTTCTCGACCCGGCGCGGCTGCTCGCGCAGCAGCTCCAGCGACGCCATCGCCGCGGCGACCGCGGGCGGCGGCAGCGCGGTCGAGAAGATCAGCGTGCGCGCCGTGTTGATCAGGTACTTCGACATCGGCTTGTCGCACAGCACGTAGGCGCCGTACGAGCCGAGCGACTTGCCGAGCGTCCCGACGATGACGTCGACCTCGTCCTCCAGCCCGTGCTCGGCGACCAGCCCGCGGCCGCCCGGGCCGACGCAGCCGGTGCCGTGCGCCTCGTCGACCATCACGCGCGCGTCGTGGCGCGCGGCCAGCTCCACGATCTCCGGCAGCGGCGCGGTGTCGCCGTCCATCGAGAAGACGCCGTCGGTCACGATCAGCGAGCCGCGGCCCTCGGCCTGGCGCAGCCCCCACTCGAGGTGGTCGACGTCGCAGTGGTCGTAGACGAACGTCTCGGCGCGCGCCAGCCGGCAGCCGTCGACGATCGAGGCGTGGTTGAGCGCGTCCGAGAAGACGACGTCGCCCTCGCGCGCGAGCGCCGACACCACCCCGACGTTCGCCAGGAACCCCGACCCGAACAGCAGGCAGGCGTCGGCGCCCTTGAACTCGGCGAGCTGCTCCTCGAGCCGGCGGTGGATCGTCATGTTGCCCGAGATCAGCCGCGACGCGCCCGAGCCCGCGCCGTAGCGCATCGCCGCCTCGGCGGCCGCCTCGCGCACGCGCGGATGATCGGCCAGCCCGAGGTAGTTGTTCGAGCAGAGCAGCAGCACCGGCCGCCCGTCGAGCAGCACGCGCGGGCCCTGCGGCCCGGAGACGCAGCGCAGCTTGCGATACAGCCCGCGGTCGCGGATCTCCTCCAGCCGCTCCTCGATCTCGCGTCACGTCATGCGCGCCTCGCGGGTCGACCTGCACGACGTCCGGGAACGTGTTCGCCGCGCCGTCGGGCCGGGGCGGCACGGACGTCTTCTTGCGGTGGCGCAGCTGCTCGGCCGGGTTCCAGAAGTTGGCCTCTTCCTGCGAGTCGATCAGCTCGTCGACCGGCGTGCGCGGCGTCTCGCCCTCGAGCCAGCCGGAGCGGTTGTCGGGCCGCGGGTTCGCGCCGTTGTCCGCCTGGCGCGCCACGTTGAGGCCGAGCTCCTCGAACATCGCCCGGTCGTCCTCGGGCTCGGAGCCGAGCGTGGTGAGGAAGTTGCCCATCATCACGCCGTTGATGCCGGCCTTGACGGCCAGCGCGTGCAGGTCGCCGAGGTTCTCGACGCGGCCGCCGCAGAGCCGGAACAGCGCCTCGGGCAGGATCAGCCGGAAGATCGCGATCCACTTGACCGCGTCCCAGGGGTCCATGTAGTCGCGGTCGCCGAACTTCGTGCCCGGGCGCGGGTTGAGCATGTTGATCGGCACGCTCGTCGGGTTGATCTTGGCGAGCTGGAACGCCATCTCCACGCGCTGCTCGGGCGACTCCCCGAGGTTGAGGATGCCGCCGACGCAGGTCTCGAGCCCGGCCTCCTCGACCGCCGAGATCGTGCGCAGCCGCCCCTCGTAGCGAACCGTGGACGAGACCTCCGGGTAGTAGCTCTCGGCCGTCTCCACGTTGTGGTGGACGCGCTGGATGCCGGCTTCCTTGAGCTGCTTGGCGCGGTCGACCGACATGTGGCCGATCGACGCGCAGCGCTTGAGGTTGGTGTGCTCGGCCACCAGCCGCGCCCCGTCGAGCACGTTCTGGAAGTCGCGCTTGGAGAGCCCCTGGCCCTGGGTGACCATGCAGAACCGGTGCGCCCCGGCCGCCTCGGCGGCGCGCGCGTGCTCGAGGATCTGCTCCGCGGTCATCATCGCGTGCATCGGCGTGTCCGCCTCGGCGAAGCGCGACTGGGCGCAGAAGCCGCAGTCCTCCGCGCAGCCGCCCGACTTGGCGTTCACGAGCGAGCACATGTCGGTCGAGTCGCCGAAGTGCTCCAGGCGCGCCTGCCAGGCCCGCTCCACGAGCGCCTCGATCTGGTCGTGGTCCTCCAGCTCGCCGAGCCGGAGCGCCTCTTCCTGGGAGATGAGGGGCGGCACGAGCCCCAAGGTAGGAGCGGGCTCGGACGGTTAGTGCCTGCCCCTACCGGCCCTGCCAGCGCGGCCGGCGCTTCTCGGCGAACGAGCGCACGCCCTCGCGGAAGTCCTCGGAGCGGAAGCAGGACTCGCGCAGCTCGATCAGCTCGCGCTCGACGTCGGGCGGCAGCGGCTGCGAGCGGCAGCGTGCGGATCACCCGCTTGTTGCCCGCCAGCGACAGCGGCGCGTTCTGCGCGATCTCGCTCGCCAGCTCGAGCACGCGCTCGTCGAGCTCGTCCGGCTCGACGAGCTCGTTGACGAGCCCCATGCGCGCGGCGCGCTCGGAGTCGACGTTGCGGCCGACGTAGAAGAGCTCCGCGGTGTTGGCCACGCCGCACACGTCGATGAAGCGCCGCAGGCCGGTGTGCGAGTAGATCAGCCCGAGCTTCGCGGGCGGCATCCCGACCTTGATCCCGCGCGCGGCGATGCGCATGTCGCAGGCGAGCGCCAGCTCGAGCCCGCCGCCGATCGCGTGCCCGTTGAGCTGGCCGACGACCGGATACGGGTAGGCGTCGAGCGCCTCGATCGCCTCCTGGAAGGGGTGCGCGACGAGCCGCTCGGCGGCCTCCTCGAAGCGGCCCTCGTCGAAGCCGCCGATGTCGTAGCCGGCGGAGAAGACGGGCCCCGAGCCGCGGATCACCAGGCAGCGCGCGTCCAGGCGTGCGCGTGTGCTCGCCGAGCGCGTCGAGCAGCTCGTGGTCGAGCGCGCCGCGGCGCTCCGGGTTGTTGATCGTCAGCCGGGCGACGTTGTCGGCCGGCTCGTCGAGCTGCAGCTTGTCGGAGATGCTCACTCCAGGACGACGAGCGCGTCGCCCTCGGAGACCGACTGGCCCTCCTGGCAGAGGATCTGCTTCACGACCCCGTCGTCCTCGGCCTCGACCGGCATCTCCATCTTCATGGACTCGAGGATCACGAGGGTGTCGCCCTCGGCCACGTCCTGGCCGATCTCACACTCGACCTTCCATACCGTTCCCGTGATGTGAGCCTCGACGTTGGGCAACTGCCTTCCTCCTGGTCGCGAATGCGGGCAAGATAGCGGCCGCATGCCCCGGTACACGCACAACGGCGACGTGAGCCTCGCCTACGACGTGTTCGGCGAGGGCGAGCAGGACATCCTCGTGACCCTCGGCTGGGTCGGCTCGTTCCAGTCCGCCTGGGACAGCCCGTCGCAGGCGCGCTGGCTGCAGCGGCTCGGGACGCTCGGCAGGGTGATCGTGTGGGACAAGCGTGGCAACGGGCTCTCCGAGCGCCTGCCCGCCGACCGCGTGCCGCACGCTCGAGGACCGCATGGACGACCTTCGGGTGGTGCTCGATGCGGCCGGGAGCGAGCGGGCCGTGCTGTTCGGGCTCTCGGAGGGGGCGGCGCTCAGCGCGGTGTTCGCGGCGACCTACCCCGAGCGCACGGCTTCGCTGATCCTGGTCGGCGGGTTCGCCCGCCTGCTCCACGACGACGGACTACGAGTGGGGCGCCTCACTCGAGGCCGCGGAGGACTTCAACGAGCGTGTGGGCGCGACCTGGGGCGACAACGCGTGGCTGCTCAGGCTCTGGGCGCCGAGCGTGGCCGACGACCCGGTCGCGCAGGACGAGTGGAACCGCATGCTGGTCTTCGGCGGCACGCCGTCGACCGCGATCGCCTGGCTGCGCATGGTGCAGGACACCGACGTGCGCCACGTGCTCCCGGCGATCCGCGTTCCCACTCTCATCCTGCACCGCGCCGGCGACCGGATCACCCCGGTCCAGCACGGCCGCTACCTCGCCGAGCACATCCCCGATGCCCGCTACGTCGAGCTGCCGCGCGCCGACCATCTCTGGTGGATCGACGGCGACGACATCCTCGACGAGGTCCAGTCGTTCGTCGGCGGCGTCCCGGTCGTCGCGACGGTCGACCGCGCGCTGGCCACTGTGATGTTCACCGACATCGTCGGCTCGACCACCCGCGCCGCCGAGCTCGGCGACCGGCGCTGGCGCGACCTGGTCGAGGAGCACGACCGGCTCGTGCGCGCCCGCCTGGAGCGCTACCGCGGACGCGAGGTCAAGACGATGGGCGACGGCTTCCTCGCCACCTTCGACGGGCCGGGCCGGGCGATCCGCTGCGCCTGCGAGGTCCGCGATGCCGTGCGCCGGCTCGGGCTCGAGCTGCGCGCGGGGCTGCACACCGGCGAGTGCGAGATCGTCGGCGACGACATCCGCGGGATCGCGGTCAACATCGGCGCGCGCGTCGGCACCGCGGCGGCCGCCGGCGAGGTGCTGGTCTCGCAGACGGTGAAGGACCTGGTTGCGGGGTCTGGTCTCGGGTTCGCCGATCGCGGCGAGCACGAGCTGAAGGGCGTGCCCGGGCCAGTGGCGCCTCTACGCCGTGGACGGCCAGACGTGATCCTGGCGATCGACCAGGGCACCTCGGGGACCACCTGCCTCGTCTTCGACGAGCGGGGCCGCGTGGGCGGGCGCGCCTATCGCGAGTTCGGCCAGCACTTCCCGCGGCCCGGCTGGGTCGAGCACGACGCCGCCGAGATCTGGGAGGTCACGCGCGCGGTGGCGCACGAGGCGCTCGACGCGGCCGGGATCGACGGCCGTGGGCTGACCGGGATCGGCATCACCAACCAGCGCGAGACGGTGGTTGCCTGGGACCGCCACACCGGCGAGCCGCTGCACCGCGCGATCGTCTGGCAGGACCGCCGCACCGCGGCGCGCTGCGACGAGCTGCGCGCCGCCGGTCACGAGCGGCTCGTGCGCGAGCGCACCGGGCTCGTGCTCGACCCGTACTTCTCGGGCACCAAGATCGAGTGGCTGATCCGCCACGGCGACGTGCCCGCCGACGCCGCCTTCGGGACGATCGACTCGTGGCTCGTCCACAAGCTCACCGGCGAGCACGCCACCGACTACTCGAACGCCTCGCGCACGCTGCTGTTCGACATCGGCCGGCTGCGCTGGGACCCCGAGCTGTGCGAGCTGCTCGGCGTCCCGGTCGAGAGCCTGCCCGAGCCGCGACCGAGCGCCGCCGTCTACGGCGAGACCTCGGAGTTCGGCGGCTCGGTGCCGGTGGCCGGCATCGCCGGCGACCAGCAGGCGGCGCTCTACGGGCAGGCCTGCCTCGAGCCGGGACTCGGCAAGAACACCTACGGCACCGGCAGCTTCGTGCTGCAGAACGCGGGTGCCGCAGCTGCCGGACCCGGTCGAGGGGCTGCTCACCACGGTCGCCTGGGGCGTGGAGGGGCGCGTGGACTACGCGCTCGAGGCGGCGATCTTCGTGACCGGAGCCGCGGTCCAGTGGCTGCGCGACGGCCTCGGGATCATCCGCGCGGCCGCCGAGACCGAGGAGCTCGCGCGCTCGCTCGACTCGAACGACGGCGTCTACCTCGTGCCCGCCTTCACCGGGCTCGGCTCGCCGCACTGGGACCCCTACGCGCGCGGGACGATCGTGGGCCTCACCCGCGGCTCCGGGCGCGCGCACCTGGCCCGCGCCGCGCTCGAGGCGATGGCCTACCAGACGGTCGACGCGCTGCGCGCGATGGAGGCCGCCTCGGGCGTCGTGCTCGAGGAGCTCAAGGCGGACGGGGGCGCGGTCGTCAACGGCTGGCTGATGAAGTTCCAGGCCGACGTGCTGGGCGTCCCGGTCGTCGTCCCCGAGGTGTCCGAGACGACGGCGCTGGGCGCCGCCTACCTGGCCGGCGTGGCCACCGGGGCGTGGAGCGAGGCCGACGTGCGCTCCATGTGGCGGCAGGCGGCGCGCTACGAGCCGTCCATGTCGGCGGACCAGCGCGAGGGGCTGCTGGCGGGGTGGCATGACGCACTTCGAAGGACTGCCAGTAACGAAGCGGAGCACGCTGGGTAAGAGGGGGCTGAGGTGAAGGAACAGGTCTACAAGGACCCGCGTCCGGCGGAGCACTTCGATCGCTTCCACGCGCGCACCCGCAGCCGCCGCCCCGACTGGGCCTACGAGCTGGTGCGCGTGCTGCTCACGCCGTACCTGCTGCTCTTCTACCGCGCGCGCTGCATCGACTCGGGCAACGTGCCCGCGGACGGGCCGGTGATCATCGCGCCCAACCACTTCTCGTTCCTGGACCACTTCTTCGTGGCCGTCTACCTGCGCCGCAAGGTGCACTTCATGGCCAAGTCGCAGCTGTTCGAGCGCCCGATGCAGTTCATCTACACGCACGGCGGCGTGTTCCCGGTGCGGCGCGGCCACGCCGACGCGGAGGCCTTCAAGACCGCCCACGCGGTGCTCGGGCGCGGCGACGTGATCGTGATGTACGCCGAGGCCGGCCGGTCGCGCTCGGGCGAGCTCAACAAGCCGCGCCACGGCCTCGGCCGGCTGGCGCTCGAGTCCGGCGCCGCAGTAGTGCCGACCGCGATCGCCGGCACCGAGCGGGTGCGCAACTGGCGCCGGCTCCAGTTCCCCAAGGTGACGGTCCAGTTCGGCGAGCCGGTGCGCTTCGAGACGGGTGGCCGAGCCGAGCCGCGAGCAGTCCCAGGCCGCGTCCGAGATCGTGTTCGACCAGGTGCGCGAGATCCACTCGCGCCTGCGCAGCGACGGCCGGCGCAGCGCCGTGCGGGCCGCCCGCGCCGCCCGCCGCGCCGCGAAGGCCGACGCGCCGCGCGCCGGCCGATCCGCGCCGAGTAGCCGCGCCGCACGCGCTCGTGGCGCTCGGCCGATCATCGGCGGGAGCGGAATCCTGGAAACCCTGCGCGAGCAGGCGTGAGACCAATATTGACCCCGCATAGCGGGGCGAAGATTGATCTCGCTGAGGGGCGGCTGGCCGAACCCGAAGTTGTTCAGCTATTTCATGAACAACTATGGCCTCGCGCCCCGCGCCGCGCGGCACGGGCGGGCGCTCCGGACGCGCGCCCCGGTGCGCCAGGGTCCGCTCCGAATGCAGGGAGCCGAGTAGCCGGCTCCGGCCGCCTGGGGGATACTGGCGGGCGGTGTCGCAGGAGAACGTGGAGGTGGTCCGGCGCGCACTCGTGGCGCTCGACCGCCGCGACGTCGAGGCGTACTTGGAAGTGGCTTCGCCGCAGATCGAGCTGATCACTCCCGCCCTTCCGCTTCAAGGGCGGATCACAGGGCACGAAGGCATACGCGACTTCTTTCGCGAGCTGTGGAGCTTCTCGGAGGCGAGCGAGTTCCAGGTCGAGGAGATAAGAGCCGTCGAGGACCGCGTTCTCGCCTTCTTCGTCCTCACGGCCACTGGCCCCCAGGGCATCCAGACCTCAGCGCGGGTCGCCGGCGTCTACGACCTCCAGCACGGGAAGATCCGCCGCGCCCAGATCTTCGCCGACCGCGCTGAGGCACTCGAAGCCGTCGGGCTGGCGGACTAGGCGCCAGAGCCTCCTAGGCTCCGCGCGGGTGCTCCGCCGCACCCGCCTGTTCGCTGGTGGTCTTCGCGCTCGTCGCGGCCGCCGCGCTCGCCGGCATCGCCTTCACGGGCGAGGACGGCGCGCCGACCTTCGGCCCGGTCACCGTCGACCCGGGCGAGCCCGACCCGTTCGGGTACAGCTCCGACCGCGACGCCGAGTTCGCGCGGCGCGCCACCGCCGGGCACAGCCAGGTGCTGTACGCGAAGAGCCCGGGCGGGGCTGTGGCGACCGCCCGCCGCGTCGACCGCTGGCGGCCGCTGATCGAGCGCGCAGGCCGGCGACGTCGACCCCGACCTGCTCGAGGCGATCGTCTTCCTCGAGAGCGCCGGCAACCCGGCCGCGCGGGCGAGCGACGACCTGAGGGGGCCGTCGGGCTGACGCAGATCCTCGCCGAGACCGGCGACGAGCCTGCTCGGGATGCGCGTGGACGTGGCCGCGCAGCGAGCGCCTGACGCGCCGCATCGCCCGGCGCGGGCCCACGCCGCGACTGCTGCGCGCCCGCCGCGCGCGCCGACGAGCGCTTCGACCCGCGCGCGGCGCTGCGCGGGACCGTGCGCTACCTCGAAGCATCGCCGAGCAGCGCTTCGGCACGCGACGAGCTCGCGGTCGTCTCGTACCACATGGGCATGGGCAACCTCGACTCCGTGCTGGACGCCTACGGGACGACGACGCCAGCTGGGCGCAGCGTCTACTTCGACGCCACCCCGAAGCACCAGGCGCGGACGCCTGGCGGCTGCTGTCCGGCTTCGGCGACGACTCGGCGAGCTACCTGTGGCGCGTGCGCGCCGCGCGCGAGATCATGCGCCTCTACCGCGACGACCCCGACGAGCTCAGCCGGCTCGCGGCGCTGCAGACCGCCAAGGCGTCGGCCGAGGAGGTGCTCCACCCGAGCTCGGAGACCGAGGTCTACGAGACGCCCGGCGAGCTCGAGGACGCCTACCAGCGCCGGCGCGCTGCGGCCGTTCGAGGGGATCCGCGGGATGCGCCTGGACCGCCAGGCCGGCGAGCTGGCCGAGCGGCTCGACGTCGAGCCGCAGCCTCTACCGCGGCCTGCGCCCCGAGGCCTACGAGCTGGCGGTCTACCTGGCCGCCGGCGTGCGCCAGCTGTCGGGCACGCGGGCGCCGCTCGTGGTCACGAGCACGGTGCGCGACGAGCGCTACCAGCGCCTGCTGGTGCGCGGCAACCCGTTCGCCACGCGCGCCTACTCGCTGCACACGACCGGCTTCGCGTTCGACGTCCGGCGCGACTACGCGAGCCGCGCCCAGGCCGTGGCGTTCCAGTACATGCTCGACCGGCTCCAGGCGCTCAACCTGATCGCGTGGGTGCGCGAGCCGGGCGCGATCCACATCGTCGCCTCGAGCGAGGCGGACCGGCTCGTTCAGTAGCTCGCGTCGAGCTCCCGCCAGGCCTCGAAGTCGTGCCCCGGGATGATCAGCGCGTCCGGGGTCTCCGTGGCGTACTGGCGGATCTCGCGCAGCGAGCGCCGGAAGACGTGGTCGTCCTCGGTGCGGTAGGGAAGGTGGGAGTCGGCGAGCGTGCTGCGCAGGTAGATCGCGTCGCCGGCGACCAGCACCTCGCCGCTCTCCGTGCGCAGCACGACCGACATGTGGCCGCGCGTGTGCCCCGGCGTGTAGACCGCGCGGATGCTGCCGTCCCCGAACAGGTCGAAGGAGCGGGCGAAGCCGGAGAACGAGCTCGGCGCCGGAGCCCTCGAAGTCGAGCAGCCGGTAGTCGAAGCCGTGGTCGAACTGACGCCGCCGGTAGCCGTGGAACTCGCCCTGGTCGGACGCGGCCGCCCACTCGGCCGCGCTCAACACGAAGGTCGACTGCGGGTACTCCGAGATGGCGCTCGCGTGGTCGGTGTGCAGGTGCGTCATCAGCACGAACTTCACCGCCGCGGGCTCGATCCCGCGCGCGCGCAGCTGAGCCGAGACCGCCTGCTCGGGCTTCATCTGCAGGTCCTTGAAGGTCAATCGTGGCGAGCCGGCCGAGGTTCGCCTGCGGGCTGGCCGCGACCGACGGATGGAAGCCGGTGTCGATCAGGATCGGGCCGACGCGCCGGGTGCTCGACCAGGAACGCCGGCACCGGCACGTCCATCCAGTCCTCGCTCTTGACGCCGAGGCCGAAGGCGCGCCGCCAAGCGAAGCGGCCGGGCTCGCGCAGGAACCAGGCCTTCGGGCCGATCATCTGGCCGGTCAGCAGCGGGTGGAGCTTGACGCGGGCCTCCGCGCGCCCGCCCGGCAGCGGCAGCTCAGCGGGACGTCGGCTCGGCGGCGGTCGCCATCGTGGCGAGACCATAACCCCCTCCCACCACTCGATCTGCTGGCGCTCCGACTGGATACCGGCGTCGAGCGCCAGCCGCGGCCCGGCCGGCACGGATTCGTCCATGCCGTCGCGGATCGCGCTCGTACTCGGCCAGCTTCTCGCGGTGCGCCTCCAGCTGGAGCGGCGCGAGCTGCGCCGGGTCGGCGCCGAAGAACAGCTTCAGCAGGGCGGGGGCGCGCAGCTCCGAGGATCGCCTCGGTCGGCTCGGCGCGCCACTGCTCGAGCGCCGCGCGGCCCGCGTCGGTGATCGCGTAGAGCTTGCGCCTGCGCCCGCCGTCCTCGCGCCGCTCGGTCAGCAGCCCGGCCGCGGCCAGGCGCTCGGGCTCGGTGTAGAGCTGCGCGTGCTGGAGCGTCCAGAAGTGCCCGACCGTCATGGCCACGAGCTGCTTCAGGCGGTAGGGCGTGACCTCGCCGGCCCAGCCGACGAGGCCGAGCACGATGTAGGAGATCGGGTTGAGGCGCGGCTCTTGCATTAGTCCAATCTAGACGGTACATTCTCGACCATGGCTACCGCAATGTCGCAGACGCGCACGACGGACCATCGGCTCGGCTTCACGAGCCTCGAGGAGGAGACGGCGGTCGACAGCCTGCCGGTCGCGGGCGAGCTGCCCGCCTGGCTGCACGGCGCCCTGGTGCGCGTGACGCCCGCCAAGCTCGAGGTCGGCGTCGCGCCGGCTCGACCACTGGTTCGACGGCATCGCCATGCTGAACCGCTTCGGGTTCGCGGACGGGAAGGTCTCCTACCGCAGCCGCTTCATCGACAGCGTCGCCTACCGCGACGCGCAGGAGGGGGAGTGGCGCCACGGCGGCTTCGCGACCGATCCCTGCCGGTCGCTGTTCAAGCGCGTGCAGTCGATGTTCTCGCCGGACACGACGGACAACCCGAACGTGAACCTGGCGCAGATCGGCGAGCGCTACATCGCGATGACCGAGACGCCGATGCCGATCGAGTTCGACCCCGAGACGCTGGAGACGCTCGGGCGGCCTGAGCTACTCCGACGAGCTAAGGCCCACGTCACCACCGCGCACCCCCATCACGACCCCGAGCGCGACGAGCTCGTCAACTACCACGCCCGCTTCTCGCGCGTGAGCAAGTACGTGCTCTACGGGATGCCCGCCGGCACGACCGAGCGGCGCGTGATCGCGGAGCTGCCCGTCAAGGAGCCGGCGTACATGCACGCGTTCGGGATGAGCGGGCGGCACCTGATCCTGACCGAGTACCCGCTGCGGGTGAACCCGCTGAAGCTCGCCTTCTCGGGCAGGCCGTTCATCGAGAACTACGTCTGGCGCCCGGAGCGCGGGCACGACGTTCCGCGTCGTCGACCGCGAGACCGGCGCCCTGCGCGCACCTACGAGACCGGACGCGTTCTTCTGCTTCCACCACGTCAACGCGTTCGAGCGCGGCGACGAGCTGGTGGTGGACCTGATCGCCTACGAGGACGCCTCGATCATCGACAGCCTGTACCTCGACGCGGACGGCGTGCGCGGGCCGCTCCCGCCGACGGAGCTGCGCCGCTACACGATCGACCTCGAGCGCGGTGGGGTGACCTGGCGCAAGCTCGCCGAGAACCTCGAGCTGCCGCGAATCGACTACGCGCGGCGCAACACGCGGCCCTACCGCTACGTCTACGGCGCCGGCGACGGGCGCCGACTGGTTCGACCAGCTGGCGAAGGTCGACGTCGAGAGCGGCGAGCGCCGGGACTGGTCGGCCCCCGGCTGCTATCCGGGCGAGCCGATCTTCGTGCGCGAGCCCGGCGCCGAGGCCGAGGACGCGGGCGTGGTGCTGTCGGTCGTGCTGGACGCCGCGGCGGGGCGGTCGTTCCTGCTGGTGCTCGACGCCCGCGACTTGAGCGAGCTGGCGCGCGCCGAGGCGCCGCACCACATCCCGTTCGGCTTCCACGGGCAGTTCCTGCGCTCGCCTCAGTAGGCTTCCGCGCCATGCCGTCGGAACGCTTCGTAGAGGCCCTCAACGACCAGATCGGGCGCGAGTTCAACGCCGCGCACCAGTACACGGCGCTGGCCGCGTACTACGACCGGCTCACGTTCCCGCGCCTCGCCAAGTTCTTCTTCGGCCAGGCCGAGGAGGAGCGCGGGCACGCGATGAAGATGGTCGACTACCTGCGCGACACCGGCGCGACGCTGCGACTCGGCGAGGTGGCCGCGCCGCGGACCGAGTTCGCCGACCACGTCGAGCCGATCAAGCTCGCGCTCGAGCACGAGAAGAAGGTCACGGTCTCGATCTCGTCGCTCTTCGAGATCGCGCGCGAGACGAACGACTACGCGAGCGAGAGCTTCATGCAGTGGTTCGTCGACGAGCAGGTCGAGGAGGAGTCGACGATGGACGCGCTGCTCCAGGTGGCCGAGCGCGTGCGCGAGTATCCGATGATGCTCGAGGAGTTCCTCGCCCGCGACGGCGACGAGCTCGGCGGCGACTAGCTAGACGGCCGCGGGCTGCCGGTCGGCCGCCGCGTGGCGCTGCTCCCACGAGCGGCGCAGCAGCGCCTCGTACTTGTGCAGGCTCTGCGGCACTCCCCGCAGGTGCGCCGGGAGCGGCGCCTCGACCGGGATGCCGAGCGCGCGAAGCACCTGATCGTCTGAGATCCGGCGGGCGGGACAGTCGCGGCAGCGCGGTTCGGAGCGGCAGCACTTCACGTCGGGGCGCACGCTATCAGGTCCATTAGGGCCGCCTAAGACTGGGCCCCGGTACGCTGGCGCGGCGATGCCCTCGAAGCTCTTCCAGCCCGGGCTGCTCGACGGTCAGGTGGCGATCGTCAGCGGCGGCGGCTCGGGGCTCGGCCGGGCCGCCGCGCTCGAGCTGGCCGCGCTGGGTGCGACGGTGGTCGTCTGCGGGCGCCGCCCCGAGCCGCTGGCCGAGACCGCCGCGCGGGCGGACGGCGGGCCGCGTCGACGCGCAGGCCTGCGACATCCGCGAGGAGGACCAGGTCGAGGCGCTCGTGGACGGCGTGCTCGAGCGCCACGGCCGCATCGACCTGCTGGTCAACAACGCCGGCGGGCAGTACCTGACGCCCGCCGAGGACATCACCCCCAAGGGCTTCCGGACGGTGATGCGGCTCAACGTCGAGGGCACGTGGCTGATGACGCACGCGGTCGCGACGCGGGCGATGATCCCGGGCGGCGGCGGCAAGATCGTCAGCGTCACGCTCTCGCCCCACCACGGCCTGCCGGGGATGGCGCACTCGTCGGCCGCGCGCGCCGCCGTCGAGAACCTGACGCGCGTGCTCTCGATCGAGTGGGCGCGCTTCGGGATCAGGCTGACCGCGCTCGCCGCGGGCCACTTCGCCACCGACACGCTGATGACCAAGTACCCGAAGCCGGTGGTCGAGGGCGTGGCCGGGACCGTGCCGCTGGGGCGGCTCGGCACCGAGGAGGAGTTCGCCTGGCTGGTCGCGTACCTCGCCTCGCCCGCCGGCGACTACCTCTCCGGCGCCGTCCTCACGATCGACGGCGCGCGCGACAACTGGATGGGCGCGTGGCCGCCGGGCGGGATGACCGACGCGGCGGGCAAGCCGCTGGCCGAGGAGCGCCGGCCGTGAACGTCCCCGAGGTGCGCACCGAGCGGCTGCTGATGCGCGGCTGGCGCGACGAGGACCTGGACGAGTGGGCTGCGATCTGCACGGACCCGGAGGTCACGCGCTGGGTCGGCGAGGACGATGGCCTCAGCCGCGAGGACGCCTGGCGCCGTATGGCCTACTTCGTCGGCCACTGGGAGCTGCGCGGCTTCGGCAACTGGGTTCTGGTCGACAAGGCCACCGGCGCCATGGTCGGCCGCGCCGGGCTGTACCTCCCCGAGGCCTGGCCGGGCCTCGAGGTGGGCTGGCTGGTGGGGCGCGAGCACTGGGGCCGCGGGTTCGCGCCGGAGGCCGGCCGGGCGGCGCTCGAGTGGGCGCGGACGGAGCTCGGCGCCGACCACGTGATCAGCCTGATCGTGGACGACAACGTGCGCTCGGCGCGAGTGGCGGAGAAGCTCGGGATGCGGGTCGAGGGGCGCACCCGGATCGTCAACGACCAGTACGAGGTGCGCGTCTTCGGCATCGACCTTGGATAGCTTGGAGCGGGTGCCGCCTCGCGTGGACAGGTTCCCCCTGGTCGACTCGCTGCGCGCGATCGCCGCGCTGTCGATCGTCGCCTACCACGTGGCTCCGCTCGCCGGCGCGCTGAACGACGGCTTCGCCACCGCCGTCGCCGCACAGCTCAGCACCGGCGTCGCCCTCTTCTTCCTGATCTCGGGGTTCCTGCTCTACCGCCCTTTTGTGGTGGCGCATGCCGCCGGCGAGCGGCTGCCGGACGTGCGGGCATACGCCTGGCGGCGCTTCCTGCGCATCGTGCCGGCCTACTGGGCCGCGCTCACGATCACCGGCCTGCTGATCGCGCCGGAGGTCTTCGACAGGCCGCTGCTGTTCTACGGCTTCGCCCAGATCTACTCGCCCGGCGCCGTCTTCGAGGGCATCCCGCTCGCGTGGACGCTCTGCATCGAGGTCACGTTCTACGCCTTCCTGCCGCTCTACGCGCTCGTGCTGCGGCCGGCCGCGCGGCGTGCGCGCTTGTCGGTGTGGCGCGCGAGGCCCTCGCCGTCTGCGTCCTGTTCGCGTTCGGCGTGGCCTGGCGCACGGCGGCCCTCGCGCTCGACAGCCACACCCTGCAGACGTCGCTCAACACGCTGCCTGCGTACCTCGCCTGGTTCGCCGTCGGGATGGGCTTGGCGGTCACCGCGGCGTGGCTTGCCGAGGGCGGCCGCAAGCCCGGGTTCGTGCGCTTCGCGGAGCGGGCCCCGGGCGTCTGCTGGTCGATCGCGCTGGCCGCGCTCGCGGCGAACGCGTGGATCTGGGGGCGGCGCTACTTCGGCGGCGAGGACTCCGACCTGGCGCTGCTGGGCGTGCACCTGACCGAGGCGCTCTGCGCGCTCGGGCTGATGCTGCCCGCCGTGTTCGGGGCGGGCGGCCGGGTGCGCGGGCTGCTGGCGCGGCCGGCGCTGCTGTGGCTCGGCCTCGTGTCCTACGGCATCTACCTCTGGCAGGCGGCGGCCCTCGACGCCGTGACGCACGTGACCTCGCTCGACGACGACGTGCTCGACCCGTCGCTGTGGTGGATCCCGGTCGGCTTCCCCGCCTGCATCGCGGCCGGCGCCCTGAGCTGGTACCTGATCGAGCGCTGGGCGATGAAGCTGCGCGGGCGCGTCCCGGCGCGCTCCACCCCGGCCGCCTCGGGCGCCGAGGTCGCGGCCGCGCGAGTGGCCCCGTAGCGGAACGGGTAGTTCCATAGGTCATGGCCCGACGAGACAAACGGCAGGAGCGCGCCCGCGAGGTGCTGCAGGACAAGCGGAAGGAGCCGGGGGACGAGGAGGCGGCGGCGAAGACGCCGCGGCGCCGGCGCGACATGAACCGCTCGACCGACCCGGTGCGCCGGGCCGGCGACTCGGGCCGCGAGGGCTAGCCGATCTCCTTGCCCATCACTTCGACGATCTGAGTGATCTCGTCCGCGAAGGCGGCGAAGCGCGAGGTCGGGATGAGGTGCGAGGCGTCGCAGAGCGCCTCCTCGGGCGCCGGATGCGCCTCGACGATGATCCCGTCGGCGCCGGCCGCCACCGCCGCGCGCGCCAGCGCGGGCACCAGCTCGCGGCGCCCGGCCGGGTGCGAGGGGTCGACGATCACCGGCAGGTGGGTCTCCTCCTGGAGCACCGGCACGGCGCTGATGTCGAGCGTGAAGCGCGTGGAGCGCTCGAAGGTCTTGATCCCGCGCTCGCACAGCATCACGCGGGCATTGCCCTCCTTGAGGATGTACTCGGCCGCCATCAGCAGCTCCTCGATCGACGCCGAGGCGCCGCGCTTGAGCAGCACCGGCTTGTCGGTCTTGCCGACCTCGGCCAGCAGCAGGAAGTTCTGCATGTTGCGCGCGCCGATCTGAAGCACGTCGGCCGTCTCGACGACCTCCTCGAGCTGGCGCGGGTCGAGCACCTCGGTCACGAGCGGCAGCCCGGTGTCCTCGCGCGCCTCGGCGAGGATCGCGAGCGCCTCGGAGCCGAGCCCCTGGAAGCTGTAGGGCGAGGTGCGCGGCTTGAACGCGCCGCCGCGCAGCATCGTCGCGCCGGCGGCGTTCACGGCGCGCGCGGTCTCGAGCGTCTGCTCGCGCGACTCGACCGTGCAGGGCCCGGCGATCAGGCCGAAGTGCTTGCCGCCGATGCGCCGGCCGCGCACCTGGATGATCGTGGGGTCGGGCGAGGCCTCGGCCGACGACGAGCTTGTAGGGCTTCGGACGGGCAGCACCCGCTCGACGCCCGGGATGTCCTCGAGCGACAGGCTGCGGATCATCTGCGGGTCGCCGAACGCGCTGATCACGATCGAGTCGCGGCCCGGAGCGACGCGGCCGTAGGAGCCGGCCTCGCTCAGG
This sequence comes from uncultured Thermoleophilaceae bacterium, assembly GCA_963828225.1. Taxonomy (GTDB): domain Bacteria; phylum Actinomycetota; class Thermoleophilia; order Solirubrobacterales; family Thermoleophilaceae; genus JACVRW01. Next base: position 107,018 of record CAWHDX010000001.1, read on the forward strand.
CGCAGCAGCACGTCCTCGACCTGGTCGTCGGGCGCCTGGCCGCTCATCATGATGAGCTGCTGGAGCTCTGCGGATTCGTCGACGGGCATCAGGGCAGTCTAGGAGCGGATATCGGGGCCGAGCCACGCGCGGCGAAGCTCCGCAGCCAACTCGTGCAGTGAGCTCGCCGGAATCCCACCGTGTGGCGCCCGCGCAGCGACCGCACCGGCTCGACGCCGCGCACGCCGCTCGTCAGGAACGCCTCGTCCGCCGCGGCGAGCTCGTCGACCTCGAGCGGCGCTCCTCGACCTCGATGCCGGCCGCGCGCGCGACCTCGATCACCCGTGCGCGCGCAACGCCCGGGAGGATGCGCCCGTCCGTGGGCGGCGTCACGAGCCGGCCGGCGGCGGCGGCGAACAAGTTCGAGCGCGAGCCCTCGAGCACCTGCCGCCCTCGACCAGCGAGGGGCAGCGCGGGCGCCAGCCCGGCGTCGGCGGCCTCCAGCAGGCGCCGGTCGGCCCACTTGTGGGCGCCGTTCCAGCCCTCGACCTCGAAGACGGCGAGGTCCGTCGCCGTGGTCGTGGTCGGGGAACACCAGCGCCGGGTCGACCGCGGCGCTGCGCACGCTCGCCGCGCCGCCGGGTCGCACGTCCACCCGCAGCCGCCCGAGCTCCAGCGTGGGCGGCGGTCTCGGCCACCAGCTCGCGCGCCTCGGCCGGCAGGGGCTCGTCCGTAGAGCGTCGCGCACGCTCGCCTCCAGGCGCGCGAGGTGGTCCTCCAGCGCGACCGGCTCGCCGCCGGCTCACCAGCATCGTCGAGAAGACGCCGGCGGCTGGATCGGGTGCCGGGGGGCGCTGGCCGTTCTCGGACATTGGCAATACATTGGCATTTCGATGAGTCTTCGCCACGACCGCATCCGATCTCCGCTGTCGCGTCCGGCGCGACGGTCCCCGCGAGCTGCTGCGCAAGGGCACCGCGCGCCTGCGCTCGCGGCTCTACTCGAGCGCCGAGGTGATCGTGCTCAAGAAGGACCTCGCCGACATCACCGAGTTCGAGCCAGGACCTGCTGCGCATAGAGGACTTCGACGCGCAGCCACCTGCCGGCGCTGCGCGAGTTCAACCGCCGGCGCTGCTTCTCGAAGGCCGACGTGCGCGCCGTGCGGGCGCTCGAGCGCGGCTACCGCGGCTTCGTCGGCTACGTCGGGCACGAGCTGGTCGGCTACTACTGGTGGGTGGACGGCGCGATCGAGCCGCGCCACAGCGACATCGTCAACCTCGGGCTCGACATCGAGCTGGGCCCCGGCGAGGTCTACGGCTACGACTTCTTCCTGCTCGAGGAGCACCGCGGCGACGGCAAGTCGATGGAGTTCCTGGCCAAGATCGAGACCGCGCTGCGAGCGCACGGGTACCGCATCCTGTGGGGCTACGTGGTCGCCGACAACCGCCCGCGCGCGCTGGACGTACGGCCTGCGCGGGTACGAGTCGGTGCGCAAGGTGGCCTCCCGCACGGTGCTCGGCAGGCGCACCGCGCAGCCGGTTCTGCCAGGTTGAAGCACTAGCCGTCTCCTGCCGATACCGTCCGAGACATGAGCGTTTCGGCCGATATCGAGCAGTTCATCCTGACCGAGCTGACCCAGGGTCGCGGCATCACCGTCGATCGACCGCCGACGAGAACCTGCTCAGCAAGGGCATCGTGGACTCGCATGGCGTGATGGAGCTGGTCGGGTTCCTCGAGGACCGCTACGGGATCTCCGTCGGCGACGAGGACCTGAGCCCGGAGAACTTCGAGAGCGTCGCAGAGCATCGAGGCCTTCGTCGAGCGCAAGCGGAACGGGCAGGGCTAGGGGCTGTGCTGACGGAGCTGCTGTACGAGAGCGCGTCGAGCCGCCCGGACGACGTCGCGCTGGTCTACCGCGACGAGCGCGTCACCCACGCCGATCTGCTGGAGCGGGTCGAGCGGCTCGCCGCCGGGCTCGCCGGCCAGGGCATCGGCCCCGGCGACGCGGTCGCGCTGCTGCTGCCCAACGACCCCACCTTCGTCGCGAGCTACTACGCGATCTCGGGCCTGGGCGCCGTCGTGGTGCCGGTCAACCCCGCCTTCAAGCAGGACGAGCTCGAGTTCTACTTCCGCCAGACCGGCGTGCGCGCCGTGATCAGCGACGACCGCAGCGCCGGCGTCTGCGAGCGCATCGTCGCCGGCTGGGACGACCCCGCGCGGGTGATCGCCACCAGCGCGGCGCACGGGCAGGCGCTGACGGTCGACATGCTGATGCAGGCCGAGCCCGCGCGGCTCGAGCCGCGCTCGCCGGACGAGCCGCTCGTGAACATGTTCTCGTCGGGCTCCACCGGTCGCCCGAAGCGCGTGGCGCGCACCCACGGCCAGCTGCGCGGCGAGTCCGAGTACTACGACTGGATGGGCATCGGGCCCGACGACCGGATCTTCTGCACGATCCCGCTGTTCCACACCTACGGGATGGGCTGCTGCATGCTGGCGGCCACGCGCACCGGCGCCACGCTGGTGCTGCTCGAGGACCCGAACCCGTTCCTGCTGCGCCGCCAGCGCGCGCTCGAGCTGATCGAGGCCGAGGGCGTCACGATCTTCCCGGGCGTGCCGTTCAACTTCCGGCTGATGGCCGAGGCGCCGGCGAGCGCCGACCTGTCGTCGATCCGGCTCGCGTTCTCGGCCGGGACGGCCCTGCCGCGGCCGTTCTTCGACGCCTTCCTGGACAAGTTCGGCGTGCCGGTCCGCCAGCTCTACGGCTGCACCGAGGCGGGGACGCTGACCGCGAACCTCGACGACGACCCGGTCGCGACCTTCGAGTCCGTCGGCGCGCCCGTCGACGGCGCCGAGGTGCTGATCGAGGACGAGGAGGGCCAGCTGGTCCCGCCCGACGTGGTCGGCGAGATCGCCGTGAAGAGCCCCGGCCTGACCTCCGGCTACGCGGACATGGAGGAGCTCAACCGCCAGGCCTTCCGCGACGGCTACTTCCTCTCCGGCGACCTCGGCAGGCTCGACGAGGAGGGCCGCCTCACGATCACCGGCCGCAAGAAGCTTCTGATCGAGGTCGGCGGCTACAAGATCGACCCGATCGAGGTCGAGGACGTGGTCGGCGCGCACCCCAAGGTCGCCGAGGCCGTGGTCGTCGGCGTGGAGACCAAGGTGCAGGGCGAGGAGCTCGTCAAGGCGGTCGTCGTGCCCAGCGACGAGCTCGACCGAAAGGGACCTGATCGGCTTCTGCCAGCAGCGGCTGGCGAACTTCAAAGTGCCGCAGGTTGTCGAATTTCGGGAGGAAATCCCGAAGAGTCCACTCGGAAAGATCCTCCGCAAGTACTTGATCTGAAAAAGGCGCCCGGATCGCTCGCCGGGCGGTGAAAACCGTTCTACCCTGAATCCCTTGAAGACGCTGCTGATCGACAACTACGACTCCTTCACCTACAACCTCTTCCAGCTGCTGGCGGAGGCGAACGGCGAGGAGCCCACGGTCGTCCGAAACGACGGCGCGACCTGGGCCGAGCTGGCCGGCGGCGACTTCGACAACGTCGTCGTCTCGCCGGGGCCCGGCAACCCGTCGAACCCCAAGGACTTCGGCATCTGCGCGGACGCGATCCGCGAGTCCGACGTGCCCGTGCTCGGCGTCTGCCTCGGCCACCAGGGCATCGGTCACTTCAGCGGGGGCGAGGTCATCCACGCCCCCGAGGTGATGCACGGCCGCCTGAGCGCCGTCTACCACGACGACTCGCCGCTGTTCGCCGGCATCCCGCAGGGCTTCCAGGTGGTGCGCTACCACTCGCTCTGCGTGCCCGAGCCGCTGCCGGAGCAGCTCGAGGGCACGGCCTGGACGGCCGACGGCGTCCTGATGGGCCTCTCGCACCGCTCGCGGCCGGTCTGGGGCGTCCAGTTCCACCCCGAGTCGATCGAGACCGAGTGGGGCCGCAAGCTGCTCGCCAACTTCCGCGACCTGACGCTCGCGCACGCGGGCCGGCGCACCGCGCCGATGCCTCCGCAGGCCGCCGAGCGCAGCTGGTCGCCGCCGCAGCGCCCGCGGCTGAGCCTCCAGGTCGAGCGGCTCGACCGCGTCTACGACCCGGAGCAGGTCTTCGTGAACCTCTACGGCGACCACTCCTACGCCTTCTGGCTCGACAGCAGCAAGGTCGACGAGCGCTCGCGCTTCTCCTTCATGGGCGCCAGCGGCGGCCCGCTCAGCTCGGTGATCAGCTACGACGTCGCGGAGCGCCAGGTGAAGGTCGCGCGCGGCGTGTCGAGCGAGGTGCACGACGAGTCGATCTTCGACTACCTCAGCCGCGAGATGAAGCGGCTGCGCTACCTCTCAGACGACCTGCCGTTCGACTTCAACTGCGGGTTCGTCGGCTACTTCGGCTACGAGCTGAAGGCCGACGTCGAGGGCGACCTGCCGCACCAGTCGTCGATGCCGGACGCGGCGTTCATCTTCGCCGACCGGGTGATCGCCTTCGACCACTACGAGAAGTGCGCCTACCTGCTCTGCGTCACCGAGCCGACCAGCGAGGACGAGGGCCGGCGCTGGATCGCCGAGACCGCCGCGCGGCTCGAGTCGATGCCGCCGCTGGAGCCGGTCGAGCCCGCCCCCGTCGCCGAGGGCGAGGTCGCCGAGTTCTACCTGAGCCGCTCGCACCAGCAGTACCTGGACGACATCCAGCGCATCAAGGAGTACCTGATCGAGGGCGAGAGCTACGAGGTCTGCCTCACCAACAAGGTGCGCACCGAGCTCGCGCCCGAGCCGCTGCCGCTGTACCGCACGCTGCGCCACGTCAACCCGGCGCCGTTCTCCTCCTACCTGCGCTTCGGCGAGGCGTCGGTGCTGAGCTCGTCGCCCGAGCGCTTCCTGAGCGTGGGGCGCGACCGCTGGGTCGAGGCCAAGCCGATCAAGGGCACCACGCGCCGCGGCAAGGACCGCGCCGAGGACCTGAGCCTGGCCGAGGAGCTGCGCACGGACGAGAAGACGCGCGCCGAGAACCTGATGATCACCGACCTGCTGCGCAACGACCTGGGCGTCGTGTGCGACATCGGGACGGTGCACGTGCCGCACCTGATGGCGATCGAGACCTACGAGACGGTGCACCAGCTGGTGTCGACGATCCGCGGCCGGCTGCGCGACGACGTCGAGCCGCCGGACGGCATCCGCGCCTGCTTCCCGGGCGGCTCGATGACCGGCGCGCCGAAGAAGCGGACGATGGAGATCATCGACGAGCTCGAGGGCGAGGCGCGCGGCGTGTACTCCGGCGCGATCGGCTACCTCGGGCTGAGCGGCGGCTGCGACCTGAACATCGTGATCCGGACGATCGTGATGGACGGCGAGACCACGACCATCGGGACCGGCGGGGCGATCGTGATGCAGTCCGACCACGAGGCCGAGTACCAGGAGATCATGCTCAAGGCGCGCGCGCTGATCAACGCGATGGCGTCCTACGCGGCGCCGGGCGGCGAGATCCGCGTCCACGAGGGCGAGTCCGGCTGACCGCGGCGGGAGAGCTGTGATGCCCGCCGCCTCGGCATCGGTCAGCGAGCTGCTCGAGAGCGCCGCCGCGACGGACGGGCTCGCGCTCGTCCACGGCGACGAGCGGATCGGCTACGCGGAGCTGAACGAGCGCGTCGAGCGGCTGGCCGGCGCGCTGGCGGCGCGCGGGATCGGCCCGGGCGCGCCGGTGGCGCTGATCCTGCCGAACGTCGCCGGCGTTCGCGGTCGCCTTCCTCGGGATCCTGCGCGCGGGCGCCGTGGTCGTCCCGCTCAACCCGCACTTCAAGGCGGCCGAGCTCGAGTTCCACTTCCGCGAGTGCGGCGTGCGCGCCGTGATCACCGACGACGTGGGCGCGGAGAGCTGCTGCGGCGGTGACCGCCGGGCTCGACGACGCTCCCGAGCTGATCGTCGACCTCGAGCCGCTGATCGCCGAGGGCGCCGCGCGCCGCCGCAGACCGCCGGACCGGACGACGCCGGCCGTGTTCCAGTACTCGTCGGGCTCGACCGGGCGGCCCGAAGCGCGTGCCGCGCACGCACCGCCACCTGCGCGCCGAGGCGGACGGCTATGCCGCGGCGATCGGGCTGACCCCCGAGGACAAGATCTTCTGCACGATCTCGCTGTTCCACACCTACGGCATGGGCTGCTGCCTGCTCGCCGCGGTGCGCAGCGGGGCGACGCTGGTGCTGTTCGACGACCCCAACCCGTTCGTGCTGCAGCGCGGGCGCGCGCTGGCGCTGATCGAGCGCGAGCGGGCGACGGTCTTCCCGGGCGTGCCGTTCACCTTCCGCATGCTGGCCGAGGCGCCCGAGAGCGCCGACCTGTCGTCGCTGCGCCGTGCTTCTCGGCGGCGGCGGCGCTGCCGCGATCGACGTTCAGGGCGTTCCACGAGCGCTTCGGGGTGCCGGTGCGCGAGCTGTACGGCTGCACCGAGGCGGGCTGCGTGACGGTGAACGTGGACGACGACGTCGACGCCACGGTCGGGTCCGTGGGGACGCCGATCGAGGGCGTGGAGCTGCGCATCGCCGACGAGGCCGGCGAGCCGGTCGAGGAGGGGCGGATCGGCGAGGTGCTGATCCGCAGCGCGGCGATGACGCCGGGCTACGCCGACGCCGGCGAGCTCAACGCCGACGCGTTCCGCGACGGCTGGTTCCGCTCAGGCGACCGCGGCCGGATGGACGACGCACGGGCGGCTGTTCCTGACCGGCCGGACGAAGCTGCTGATCGACGTGCGCGGCGACAAGGTCGACCCGATCGAGGTCGAGGACGTGCTCGCGGTGCACCCCAAGGTGGCCGAGGTGGTGGTCGTCGGCGTGGACGGCGAGGTCGCCGGCGAGGAGCGCGTCAAGGCCGTGGTGGTGCCGGCCGGGGACTGCCAGGAGCGCGAGCTGATCCGCTACTGCCGCGAGCGCCTGGCCGACTACAAGGTGCCGAGCAGCGTGGAGTTCCGCGAGGAGATCCCCACGGGCCCCGGCGGCAAGATGCTCCGCAGCCAATTGATTGACACTGGGGGCTCACGCCCCCGACCCCCGTGAAGATTGGCGTCCCGAGGCACACTCGGCGCGGCCGTCCTTCGGCGGCCCTCCTGGAAGAAGTCATCCATGAGGCCCGCTCAAGGGCCGGACACGCTGAGTTTGCGCTGCGACGCCAATCTTGAGGGGGTCTGGGGGCGTGAGCCCCCAGCTTCACGTAATCATTCCGCCGAACTGGCCGCCGGTCACGTTCAGCACCTGCCCGTGCACGTAGTTCGCCCACGGGGAGCAGAGGAAGAAGACCGGGCCGGCCGCCTCCTCGGGCGTGGCGGGACGGCCGAGCGGGATGATCATCGCGGCCATCTGGCGCATCTGCTCGGGGATGCCGAGGTCGATCTGCTTGCCCTCGATCTCGATCTTGCCGCCCTCCTCCTTGGAGGCGGTCAGGCGCGTCTCGACGAAGCCGAACGCGACCGCGTTGACGTTGATCTTGAAGCTCGCCCCACTCCTTGGCCAGCGTCTTCGTCAGGCCGACCACGCCGGCCTTCGCGGCCGAGTAGTTGACCTGGCCCGGCGTTGCCCATCGTCCCGGAGATCGAGCTGACGTTGACGATCTTGCGGAACACCTCGCGGCCCTCGTCGCGCTCCTTCTTGGCGGGATCGCGCAGGTGGGGCGCCGCGGCACGGATCACCCGGAACGGCACCACGGTGTGGATCTCGAGCATCGCCTGGAACTGCTCGTCGGTCATCTTGTGCGCCACGCCGTCCCAGGTGTAGCCGGCGTTGTTGACGATGATGTCGATCTGGCCGAACTCGTCCACCGCCTTCTGGACGAGCTGGTCCGGGATGCCCGGCTGGGTGAGGTCGCCGCCGAAGACCGCGGTCTCGCCGGCGATCTCGGACGCGGCCTGCTCGGCGACGTCCGCGTCGAGGTCGTTGATCAGGACGCGAGCGCCCTGCTGGGCGAGCAGCTCTGCGGTGGCGCGGCCGATGCCCCGGGCGGACCCGGTGACGATCGCTGCCTTTCCATCGAGGACTCCCACTGGATGCTTCTCCTTGTCAGTCTGGTTCGGGCTGGTCGCAGGCGTGCGGCGCGGTATTCCACCAGAACGCACGCCCGAGGGTCCCGGGTAAGACTGAGACTGTGAATCCGGCCCTGCTCAACGCCGTCCGCTACGGAATCCCCGCGGTGCTGGTGATCGCCGGCACGATCGTGTCGGCGACCGGGGGCGCGGTGGGGGTGGCCGGCGGCGCGCTGTTCATCAGCGCCGGGAGCGCGGTGCTGCTGCTCAACTTCCTGTTCCGCATGGGCATCGAGGGCGACAAGGCCCGCGACCGCGAGGAGGAGGCGCGGCGTCTTCTTCGACGAGCACGGCCACTGGCCGGACGAGTCTCCACGCGCCAAGGATTGATCCGCCGCGCGGCACCCGCCGCAGGAACGCGCATCCCCAACCTAGGAGATGTCGCAACATGTCGGATCGAATCACGCTGGAGGCAGTTGACGTCGATGGAGCCATCCGCGAGGCCGGGGCTGCAGTCGCCGGGGACACCCGGGCCGACTTCTTCCGCAAGGGCGCGCTCGGCGGCGCTTCGCTGATCGGCGGCGGCGTGCTGCTGTCGGGCCTGGCCGCGCCGGCGCTCGCCAAGCCGTCCAAGAGGCAGGACGTCAAGATCCTCAACTACGCGCTGACGCTCGAGTACCTCGAGTCCGCGTTCTACATCGAGGCGGTCGCCAAGGGCGCCATCTCCGGAGAGGCGCTGGCTTCCGCCAAGATCGTCCGCGATCACGAGGTCGCGCACGTCAAGGCGCTCAAGAAGGTGCTCGGCAAGGCCGCCGTCAAGAAGCCGAAGTTCGACTTCATGAACACCACGGGCGACCAGGCCACGTTCCTGGCGACGGCCGTGGCGCTCGAGGACACCGGCGTCTCCGCCTACGCGGGCCAGGGTCCGCGCATCTCCCAGAAGGCCGTCGTTCAGGCCGCGCTCGCGATCCACTCGGTCGAGGCGCGCCACGCTGCGCACTTCCGCAGCCTGGCGGGGATGACGTTCGCCCCGAACGCGTTCGACCCGGCCAAGAGCATGAAGCAGGTGCTGAAGGTCGTCGAGGGGACCGGCTTCCTGGCGTAGCCGGGAAGCTAGAGCCCGATCTGCTTGCCGAGGATCTCCTTCATGACCTCGTCGGTACCGCCGCCGATCGGGCCGAGCCGGGTGTCGCGCACCGCGCGCTCGATCTCGTACTCCTTCATGTAGCCGGCGCCGCCATGGATCTGCAGGGCGGCGTCGGCTACCTCGTAGGCGGCTCGCTGCGTCAGCAGCTTCGCCTCGGTCACCTCGCGGATGGCGTCGCGCCCGTCGGCGAACAGGCGCAGCGCGTGGTAGGTGAGCGACCGCGAGGCCTCGTGCTTGACGGCCATCTCCGCGATCTTGTGGCGGATCGCCTGGTGCTTGCCGATCGGCCGGCCGAAGGCGGTGCGCTCGCCCGCGTAGGCGACGCTGCGCTCGATCATGCGGCCCATCGAGCCCACGGCGCCGAGCGCCATCACCAGCCGCTCCCACTGGAAGTTGGCCATGATCAGGTAGAAGCCCTTGTTCTCCTCGCCGAGCAGGTTCTCGTCGGGGACGAAGACGTCCTCGAAGGCGAGCTCGGCGGTGTCGGACGCGCGCCAGCCGAGCTTCTCGAGCTTCTTCGAGACCGAGTAGCCCTCCATGCCCTTCTCGATCAGCAGGAACGACAGGCCCTGGTGGCCGCCGTCCTCGGTCGTCTTGACCGCGGTCACGACGAAGTCGGCGCGCACGCCGTTGGTGATGAACGTCTTCGAGCCGTTGACGACGTAGCCGCCGTCGACCTTGCGCGCGAACGTGCGGATGCCGGCCACGTCGGAGCCGGCGCCGGGCTCGGTGATCCCGAGCGCGGCGATCCGCTCGCCGCGGATCGCCGGGACGAGGAAGCGCTGCTTCTGGTCCTCGGTGCCGAACTTCCAGATCGGCGGCGTGGCGATGCCGATGTGCGCGCCGATGCCGGCCGACAGGCCGCCGGAGCCGGCGCCGGTCAGCTCCTCGGTGAGCACCGCGTCGTGCACGTAGTCGCCGCCCTGGCCGCCGTACTGCTCCGGGTACTTGAGCCCGAGGTAGCCGAGCTCAGCCATGCGCGTGAAGACCTCGTTGGGGAACCACTCGGCGTCCTCCCACTCGTTCACGTGCGGGCGCAGCTCGGTGGCGACGAAGCGCCGGATCGCCTCGCGCAGCTGCTCGTGCTCGTCGGTGAACGGAGGCATCGGCCGGCGCGTGGCCGCCGCGGGCAGGCCCTTGTCGGTCAGGGACACGGCGGCAGGACGTTGCGCACCACGAAGTCCGCGAGCGGCTCGGTCAGCTCGACGATCTCCGCGCTGCGGCCCTCCTCGACGCGCTGGGACACGAGCTCCAGTATCGCGCCCACGACGCCGAGCGCCACCGCCGGGTCGAGCGGTCCGATCGAGTCGTCGGCCTCGCGCGCCTCGCGGTTGACCTCGAGGTAGCGGCCCGCGAACACCTGCAGCACGCCGCGGCGGCGCGCCAGGCCCGCGGGGCCGGCCGCCCAGACCTCGAGCACGATCGCGCGGCAGAAGGCGGGCTCCTCGGCGAGCACCGCCAGGAACGTCCGCAGCCCCGCGACGAGGCGGGCGCGCGGATCCGGCTCGGCCTCGAGCGCCTCGGTCAGCCGGCCGATCACGAACTCGATGCCCGCGTCGTACATCGCGAGGAAGCAGTGCTCCTTGTCGCGGAAGTGCTCGTAGAAGGTCTTGCGCGAGACCCCCGCGTTGGAGACGACGTGCGCGATCGTCGTCGCGCCGTAGCAGTGCTCGGCGACCGCCTCGGCCATCGCGTCGAGCAGGCGGCCGCGCTGCGATGCGAGCACCGCGTCGCGCGTCATGGAGTGGCGTCCGGAGGGGAGGGGGCCCTCGACGACGTCGAAGAGCGGGCCTGGTCGGTCCTGCATCTTCGGAAACGCTAGCGTACTGCCGCTGGCGACCTAGCCGGCGTCGAAGACGTCGAGCGGCAGGGCCGCCGACACCAGCGCGTTGGGAGCGTCGACCAGCTCGGACACGCGCAGCTCGGCCGCCACGCTCATCAGCACGTAGGCGGCCTCGCGCTCGAGGCCGTGCTCGGCGGTCAGCCAGCCGAGCAGCTCGAGCAGCGCGCGCCGGGTGGCCAGGTTGAGATCGAGGTCGCCCTGGGAGCCGGCGTCGGCGAGCGGGATGCCGGTGGTGGCGAACATGGCCCGCGGCGGGCGCGGCGGCGCCTCGTAGCAGGGGAAGGTGGGGCGCCAGCCGCCGCGGCGCAGGCCGACGCGGAAGCTCGCCGACCCGCCGGTCTCGATCGCCGAGATGCAGACCTCGCCGTCGCCCTGGGCGAAGTGCAGGTCGCCGACCGACAGCAGCGCGCCCCGGCACGTGCACCGGCAGCCACAGCCGAGCGCCCGGGCCGAGGTCGCGGATGTCCATGTTGCCGCCGTTCTCGCGCGGCGGGTAGGTGGGCAGCCCGTCGGCGGCCGGCGGCGGCCAGGCCAGCTCGGCGGTCGGGCGGGGCGCGCCCGGGAGCGCCGCCTCGCGGGCGCGGGCGCGCTCGAACAGCTCAGCGAGGGGGCTACGCCGATGACGCCGGCGTGCGCGCAGGCGCGCACGGTCACGCCGGGCACCTGCTGCGAGCGGGCGCGGTCGCCGTCCAGCTCCCAGCGCGCCAGGAACGGGCGCTCGAAGAGGTCGCCGAGGAAGCCCGAGCCGGGCCAGATCGCGGTCCAGCCGAAGTCGTCGGTCTCGTAGGCGAGCACCTCGAGCTCGAGCACGTCGCCGGGCTCGGCGCCCGCCACCGCCAGCGGGCCGGTCAGCGGGTGCGCGAGCGAGGGCGTGTCGAGCAGGTCGGCGTGGTCCGAATCCGGGCCGATCGTGCGATCGCGCGAGTCGCGGACCTCGAACGTGACCTCGTCGCCGGGCTCGCACGACGCCACCGGCTCGAGCTCCGGGTGCCAGCGGTTGTGCCCGCGCTCCGCTCCCTCGTGGAGCGGCAGCGCGCGGTCGATCTCGATCCGCAACGGCTAGAGCCCGTACGAGCGGCCGATCACGTCGAGCATGACCTCGTCGGTGCCGGCGCCGATGCGGTTCAGCCGCATGTCGCGCCAGGCGCGCTCGATGCCGTACTCCTTCATGTAGCCGGCGCCGCCGTGGATCTGCAGGCACTCGTCCATCACCTCGCACGCCATCCGCGCGGTGTAGAGCTTGGCCATCGAGATCTCGCGCACCGGGTACTCGCCGTTCTGGAAGCGCCAGGCCGTCGTGTAGACCATCTGGCGGCCGGCCTCGATCTTGGTCGCCATGTCCGCGAACTTGTGCCGGATCGCCTGGAAGCGGCCGATCTGGCGCCCGAACGCCTTGCGCTCGGTCGCGTATTGGAGCGTCTGGTCGAAGGCCCGCTGCGCGCCGGCCACGCACCCGGCCGCGCCGATCAGCCGCTCGCCCTGGAGCTCCCACATGATGTGGTAGAAGCCCTTGCCCTCCTGGCCGAGCATCGCCTCGTGCGGCACGCGCACGTCCTGGAACGCCAGCAGCGCCGTGTCGGAGGCGTGCATCCCGAGCTTCTCGAGCTTCTTCTCGCGGATCACGCCGGGCGCGTCCATGTCGACCAGGAACAGCGTGAAGCCGTCGTAGCCGGCCTCGGGGTCGGTCTTCGTCACGAGCACGATGAAGTCCGCCCGGTGGCCGTTGGTGATGTAGGTCTTCGACCCGTTGATGACCCACTCGTCGGCGCCGTGCGCGGACGGACCGCTCGCGTCTTGATGCCGGCCACGTCGGAGCCGGCGTCGGGCTCGGTGATCCCCAGGCAGGAGATCTTCTCGCCCCGGATGGCCGGCACCAGGTACTCCTGCTTCTGCTCCTCGCTGCCGAACAGGAACACCGGCGGGGTGGCCATGTCGGTATGCACCGCCACGCCCATCGTCAGCCCGCCCGAGTTGCAGTGCGTCATCTCCTCGGCGAGCACGAGGTTGCAGTAGTAGTCGCCGCCCTGTCCGCCGTACTCCTCCGGGTAGGACAGCCCGAGGAAGCCCAGCTCGCCCATGCGCCGGAAGACGGAGTCGGGGAACGTCTTCTCCTCCCACTCCTCGGCGTGGGGCGCGAGCTCCTTCGTCACGAACGAGCGGATCGACTCGCGCAGCTGGTCGTGCTCCTCGGTGAAGATGAAGTGCTTGCGCCGGGCGGCGTGATCGGGCTTGAGCAGGGCATCGGCGGTGGCCATGCGCCGAAGCTACCGGATAGCTTGCGGGAATGAGCGAGCGTGAATTCGACGTGGTGATCCTCGGCGCGGGCCCGGCCGGGGAGGTCTGCGCCGGGCGCCTGGGGGAGGCGGGGCTGAGCGTCGCGATCGTCGAGCCGCACCTGATCGGCGGCGAGTGCTCCTTCTACGCGTGCATGCCGTCGAAGGCGCTGCTGCGCCCGGGCGAGCTGCTCGCCGAGGTGCGGCGCATCCCCGGCGTGCGCGAGGCGGTCACGGGCGGCCTCGACGCCCAGGCCGTGCTCGACCGCCGCGACGAGATCATCCACGGCCTCGACGACTCGCACATGGAGCCGTGGCTCACCGACCGCGGCGTGACGCTCGTGCGCGGCGCCGGGCGCTTCGCCGGCGAGCGGCGGGTGCAGGTCGGCGACGACGTGCTGGTCGCCGGCAGGGCCGTCGTGGTGGCCAGCGGCAGCGCCCCGCTGATGCCGCCGATCGACGGCCTGCGCGAGGCGAAGCCCTGGACCAACCGCGAGGCCACGACCGCCAAGCAGGTGCCGGAGCGGCTGGCGATCCTCGGCGGCGGGGTCGTCGGCGTCGAGCTGGCGCAGGCGTGGCGCAGCCTCGGCGCGCAGGTCACCCTGATCGAGCGCGGCGACCGCCTGATCCCGCGCGAGGAGCCGTTCGCGAGCGAGCAGGTCGAGCAGGCGCTGCGCGAGCTGGGCGTGGACGTCCGCCTCGGGTCGTCGGCCACGGCCGTCCGCGCGAACGGCGGCGAGGTCGAGGTGGAGCTGGAGCCGGGCGCGACGGTGACCGCGGACCAGCTGCTGGTCGCGATCGGTCGCAGGCCCAACACCGACGACCTCGGCGTCGAGACGATCGGCCTCGAGCCGGGCAAGCCGATCGAGGTCGACGACAACATGCGCGCCGCCGACTGGCTGTACGCGATCGGCGACGTGAACGGCCGCGCGCTGCTCACCCACATGGGCAAGTACCAGGCGCGCATCGCGGCCGACACGATCCTCGGGCCGGGCGGGCCGTGCCTGATCCTGGACGGCCAGCGGGCGCCGCGCGTGATCTTCACCGACCCGCAGGTGGCGGCCGTCGGCTACACGCTCGCCGCGGCGCAGGAGGCCGGGCTCGAGGTGCGCGCCGTGGACGTGCCGACCCAGGCGAGCGCCGGCGCGAGCTTCTACGGCCGCGACGACGCGCGCCGGCACGTCACGGCTCGTGGTGGACGAGGAGGCCGGGCTGGTGGTCGGCGCGACGTTCACCGGTCCCGAGGTGGCCGAGTTGCTGCACGCGGCGACGATCGCGGTCGTCGCCGAGGTGCCGCTCGAGCGGCTGGCGCACGCCGTGCCGGCGTTCCCGACGCGCAGCGAGGTCTGGCTCTACCTGATGGAGCAGCTCGGCCTGTCGGGTCCCTGTCAGCGCGAGACGTAGCGGCGCGCCACGATCCGCGGCTGCTCGACCGGCCTGCCGGCGTCGATCGACCGCGCCAGCCGGATGAACTGGGCGTGCGACCACGCCAGCGGCGTCGCCGAGAACGTGCCCTCGCCGGGCCGGAAGCCGGGCTCGCCGGACGGCGGCTGGTCGTCCCAGACCTGCTCGGGGATCATCCAGCCGTCGTTGGCGGCGGCGGCCATCGCGGCCAGCTCGGAGCGCGCCGAGCGACCCGCGAGCAGCTCGTACTCGCCGCGCTCGCCGGCGAAGATCGGCCACGCGCGCCCGAGCGTCAGGAACGTGTCCTTCTCGGAGATGTCCCACGGGGACGCCGTCTGCGCCGCTCGCCGTAGCCGTCGAAGCTGAAGCGGTGCCAGAAGCGCCCGTTCGGGGTGTCGACGGCGAGCTGGTCGTCGACCACGCCGGATCGTGTTCAGCACGGTCGGGTCGTCGTAGCTCTTGACGCCGAGCCGGACCAGCTCGAGGAAGCTCGGGTCGACCACCGTGCGCTGGTCGGCCGCCGACGGTCCGCCGTCGCCGATGTCGTAGGTCGTGCCCGCGTTCGGGTTGCGCGTCCTTGGTGACGCGCAGGTAGTAGGGCCGCGGCGAGTACGGCCCGTTGTGGTCGCGGTCCAGGCCTCGACCTTCGCCTGCCAGTCGTCGGCGACGCGCCTCCCAGGCGGCGGCCGAGGCCGTGTCGCCGTTGCGCCGCGCGATGTCGGCGGCGGTCACGAGGCCGGCGATCTCGGCCGCGATCGTGCCGGGCGACCAGCCGCTCTGGTTCTCCCAGCGCTCCTGCTCGGTCTGCGGGCCGTGCGCCGCGACGAAGTGCGCCGCGGGCTTGACGTGGTCGGTGTAGGTGGCGGCGTCGAAGCGGCGCAGCTGCCACGCCAGCACGATCGGGAACGCGACCTGGTCCATCTGGAGCTTGGTCCAGCGCGGCGTCCCGTCGACGAGGCTGTTCTGGGGGAACGAGCCGTCGGGCTTCTGCTGGTGGGCGAACAGGAAGTCGAGCGCGCGCTCCGCGCCGTCGCGGTCCCCGGCCGCCAGCAGCGCGGTGCCGACCTGGTAGAGGTCGCGCGACCAGACCAGGTGGTAGGCGTCGGAGGGGTCGTCGATCGTCAGCAGGCCCCAGGCCCAGGGCATGCTCGGCGAGGCGACGCCGGCGCCGCGGAAGGTCTTGTCCTCGCTCGCGGCCAGGACCATCGCCGACACCCAGTACGCGGGGCCGAGCCGCGCGGCGCTGCGCGGGCGCGGCGCGAGCGAGCCGAGGTAGCGGTGCCAGCCGGACTCGTACGCGTCGGACGGCGTCGCCGAAGCCGCGCCGCAGCGAGGCGCGCGCGGTGCTCAGCGCGTCGTCGCGGTCGGCGCCGAACCCGAGCGCCAGCGTCAGCTCGCGCGCGGTGGCGCCCGTCGAGCGGCAGCTCCGCGCTCTGGACGACGTCGCCCGGCGCCGTGCTCGCCGCCGTCGTCGGTCGAGACGGTGCCGCGCGAGGACACGAGCGCGGTCGCCGCCGACGCGTCCCAGGCGACCAGCGCGTCGCCGCGCGCTCGCGCCGAGGTCGTCGTCGGCGCCGTTCGAGAGCGCCGGGTCGTAGCACCGCGGTCAGGTGCAGCCGGCGGTGGGTGCGCGCCTCGAAGCGCACGTGCACCAGCACCGTGCTGCGCGCCGGGTCGGTCGTGTAGGTCTTGACGATCCGGTAGAGCCCGTCGCGGTCGGTGTTGACCTGGCGGTAGGAGAGGCTGCGCGAGTCGAGCAGCTCGACGCGCTGGCGCGTGGCGTCCTGCTCGCGATCCGTGAACGTCTTCCCGTCGCTGACCACGAAGCGCAGGTCGCGCGCGGCGGGGGTGTCGAGGCGCGGGTAGTAGACCTCGGTCATGCCGCCGTCGCCGAGCGTCAGCCAGACCTTGCTGCGCAGCGTGTGCGAGGTGGCGAAGCCGTCCTTGTCGGCCGGCGCCCAGTCGCGCGCCGCATCGGCGGCGGCGGGCGCTGCGAGGACGAGCAGGAGGACGGCGAGGGCGGAGATTCGGCGCATGCAGTGGCGATACCCAGAGCGCCCGCGGCTTACGCGATAGCTTCGCGCGGCGCGTGCGACGGCCGATCGACATAGGCGACCCGCGCGCCCGCGCCCTGCTCGACCGCGTGCGCTCGATCGCGCCGGGCCGCGTGACCACCTACGCGGACCTGAGCCCCGAGGCGCCGCGCTACGCGGGCGCCGTGCTGGCGGCCTGCGACGACCCCGATGTGCCCTGGCAGCGGGTCGTCAGGGCCGACGGGTCGCTTGCCAAGGGCGAGCGGCAGCGCCGGCTGCTCGAGGCCGAGGGCGTGCCATTCGCCGGCGAGCGGGTGGACATGCGCGCGGCCTGGATGCCGCCGGGCTAGTAGAAATCGCCTGCGTGTCCTACGAGACCATCCTCTACGACGTCCGTGACGACGGCGTCGCCACCGTCACGCTCAACACGCCCGACAACCGCAACGCGCTGTCCAACCAGCTGCTCTCGGAGCTGACCGAGGCCTTCGAGTCGGCCCGCGCCGACGACGCGGTGCGCTGCGTCGTGCTGACCTCCTCGCACGAGAAGGTGTTCTCCGCGGGGGCGTCGCTCGACGGTTCGCCGCCGACGTCCCGCTCGTGCACAAGCACTTCGGCACCGAGCGCTTCCCGCGCCTGTTCCGCTCGATCCTGACGCTCGGCAAGCCGACCATCTGCGCCGCCAACGGGCACGTGCTGGCGGGCGCGCTCGGCGTCGCGCTCTGCTGCGACCTGGTCGTCGCCAAGGAGACCGCGACGTTCGGCACGCCCGAGATCAACGTCGGCGTCTTCCCGTTCATGATCATGGCGCTGATCTACCGCAACGTCCCGCGCAAGAAGACGAACGAGCTGCTGCTGCTCGGCGAGCGCATCTCGGCCGAGCAGGCGCGAGGCGATCGGCATCGTCAACAAGGTGGTCGCCGAGGCGCGAGTTCGAGGCGGCGGTCGACGACTGGGCGACCAAGCTCGCCGCCAAGTCGCCGGTGGCGATGCGGCTCGGCAAGGACGCCATGTACCGCCAGCTCGACATGCCGTTCGAGGACGCGGTCGACTTCCTGCGCTCGCAGCTCTCGCTGTCGTTCACCACCGAGGACATCCAGGAGGGCGTGAAGGCGTTCTTCGAGAAGCGCGAGCCGCACTGGACCGGCCGATGAACGTCTCGCTCGTCGCGCTGCTGCTGCCGCACCGCCGACCGCAGCCCCGGCGGCGTGCGCGGGGCGCAGACGCTGGCGCCGCTGATCGGCAAGCGGCTCGGCGTGGAGCCGCGCACGATCGGCACGCCCGGCCGAGCCGCGCGAGACCGGCTACGAGGAGGACCTGCGCGAGTCGCGCGGCTGCCTGCTCGAGGCCGGCGGGCAGGTCGACGACGCGCTCACCGGCGGCCGCGTGCCGGTGATCGCCGCGGCCGACTGCTCGATCTCGGTCACGACGCTGCCGGCGGCGCTGCGCCACCGGCCCGACGCGCGCGTGCTGTGGCTGGACGCGCACGGCGACTACAACACCCCCGACACCAGCGGCAGCGGCTACCTGGGCGGGATGTGCCTGGCCGGGGCCTGCGGCGAGTGGGACACCGGCCTGGGCGAGCCGATCCCGCCCGAGCGGGTCGTGCTCGCCGGCGTGCGCGACCTCGACTCGGGCGAGCGCGAGCTGCTCGAGCGCAGCGCGGCGACGGTGATCGGCGCGAGCGTCGTGGAGACGCTGGTCGCCGTGAAGAACGCGGTCGACGCCGCGCCGGTGTTCATCCACCTGGACCTCGACGTGCTCGACCCCGAGGAGTTCCCCGCCGCCGTGCCGGCCCCCGGCGGGCTGTCCTCGGACAAGCTCTACGACCTGATGGAGGCGGTGGCCGAGGACTCCGAGCTGGTCGGCCTGGAGGTGACCGCCTTCGAGGCGCCCTCCGACCCCGACGAGCTCGCGGACGCCGCCGAGACGGCGATGCGGGTGCTCGACCCGCTGCTTGACCGCATCGCGGCCGATGCGCCAAAGTAGGAAGTAGCGCTTCCTACTTCTCGATGGCCACCCCCGACCGCGCAGCCGCCGACACCCTCGTCGCGCGGCCCTCGCTCCGCTCACTCGTCGACGACCTGCACGAGCGGCGCGCCCGCGCCCGCGAGGGGGGCGGCGAGGAGAAGGTCGCCCGCCAGCACGAGCAGGACAAGCTCACCGCGCGCGAGCGGCTCGAGCTGCTGATCGACGAGGGCACGTTCGTCGAGCTCGGCATCCACGGCCGGCCGCACTTCTCGCAGCGCGCGATGGAGGGCAAGGAGGCGCCCGCGGACGGCGTCGTCACCGGCTACGGCAAGGTGGACGGGCGCATGGTCGCCGTCGCCGCCTACGACTTCACCGTCATGGCCGGCTCGATGGGCATGACCGGCGAGATGAAGGTCGCCCGGCTGCGCGACCTGGCGCTCGGCAAGCGCATCCCGATGGTATGGCTGCTCGACTCCGCCGGCGCGCGCATCCAGGAGGCCGTCGGGCTCGCTGTTCGCCGGCTCGGGCCACCTGTTCCGCGAGGAGGTCGTGGCCAGCGGGGTGATCCCGCAGGTGGCGGCGCTGATGGGCCCGTGCGCGGCCGGCACCGCGTACATCCCGGGGCTGGCCGACTTCGTGCCGATGGTCAAGGGGCGCGGCTCGATGGCGCTGGCCGGCCCGCACCTGACCAAGGCGGTCACGGGCGAGGACGTGACCCAGGAGGAG
The DNA here is from genome assembly GCA_963828225.1 of uncultured Thermoleophilaceae bacterium. Classification (GTDB taxonomy): domain Bacteria; phylum Actinomycetota; class Thermoleophilia; order Solirubrobacterales; family Thermoleophilaceae; genus JACVRW01. The sequence goes on from CAWHDX010000001.1 coordinate 126,379, forward strand.
CTCGGCGGGTCGCGCATCCACACGCGCGTGTCCGGCGTCGGCGACCTCGAGGTCGACTCCGACGAGGACTGCATCGAGGCCGTCAAGAGCTACCTGTCCTACTTCCCGGCCAACTGCGAGCAGCCGCCGCCGCGGCGCGAGCCGGCCGACCCGGTCGATCGCTCCGAGGAGGACCTGCTCGACATCCTGCCGGACTCGCCGCGCAAGCCCGTACGACATGTACGAGGTGATCCGCCGGATCGTCGACGACGGCGAGTGGTTCGACCTCAAGCCGCGCTGGGCGCGCACGATCATCACGGCGCTCGCGCGCATGGGCGGCCGGCCGGTGGGGATCGTGGCCAACCAGCCCAAGCACCTCGGCGGCATCCTCGAGAACGACTCCGCCGACAAGGCGGCGCGCTTCATCAACCTGTGCGACGCCTACGGCATCCCGCTGCTGTTCCTGATGGACGTGCCCGGCTTCATGGTCGGCACCAAGGTCGAGCAGGCGGGCATCATCCGCCACGGCGCGAAGATGCTCTACGCGGTGTCGCGCGCGACCGTGCCGAAGGTGACCGTCGTGATCCGCAAGGCCTACGGCGCGGGCTACTACGTGATGTGCGGCAAGGCCTACGAGCCCGACCTGATCGTCGCCTGGCCCTCGGCCGAGATCTCGGTGATGGGTCCCGAGGGCGCCGTCAACATCATCTTCCGCAAGCAGATCGAGGCGTCCGAGGACCCCGACGCCGCGCGCGCTCAGATGATCGAGGGCATCCGCAAGACGATCGACCCGTACATCGCGGCGGGCAACGCGCTGATCGACGACGTGATCGATCCCCGCGAGACCCGCCCGACCGTGATCCGGGCGCTGGAGATGGCCGAGACCAAGAGAATGGAGCGACCTTGGAAGAAGCACGGCGTGATGCCCGTATGAACACCACCCGCCGCGGGCTGATCGCGGGGGCCGCCGCGGGCGGCGCCGGCGTGCTGCTGCCCGGCACCGCCGCCGCGAAGCGCCGCCGCAGGCACCGCAAGGTCGACGTGGCGATCGTGGGCGCCGGCTTCGCCGGCCTCACCGCGGCGCGCAAGCTGGCGGCCGCGGGCAAGGAGGTCTGCGTGCTCGAGGCGCGCGACCGCGTCGGCGGGCGCACGCTCAACCACAAGGTCGGCAAGGGCGTGATCGCGGAGCTCGGCGGCGAGTACGTCGGCCCGACGCAGGACCGCGTGCTGGCGCTCGCAAAGGCGCTCGGCGTCAAGACCTTCGACGACCTACAACGAGGGCGACAACGTCCTGATCCTGAACGGGCGCACGTCGCGCTACGCGGCCACGCCGGGGCTGTCCGACGATCCCGACTTCACCGAGTTCACGATCAAGGGGCTCGGGCTCGACCCGCTGGCCGCCACGGTCCCGGTCGACGCGCCCTGGAAGGCGCCGCGCGCTGCCGAGTGGGACGCGATGACGCTGGAGCAGTGGGGCGCCCAGAACCTCAGCACGCCGGGCGCCAGGAAGATGCTCAGCATCGCGACCGAGCCGCTCTGGGGCGTCGAGCCGCGCGAGGTGTCGCTGCTGTACGCGCTCTGGTACATCGCGAGCGCCGGCAACGAGAAGGAGAAGGGCAGCATCCTGAGGCTGCTCACCACGCCGGGCGGGGCGCAGGAGAGCCGGCTCGTCGGCGGCTCGCAGCGGATCCCGATCCTGATGGCGAAGCGGCTCGGCGACCAGGTCGTGCTCAAGTCGCCGGTGCGCCGCATCGCCCAGGGCGGCGGCCGCGTGCGGGTGTTCTCCGACAAGCTCGTGGTCGAGGCCGACCAGGTGATCGTGGCGGTGCCGCCCGCGCTGGCCCACCGGATCGACTTCGCGCCCGCGCTGCCCGCCAAGCAGGAGAAGCTGCTGAAGGCGATGGTGCCGGGCCACCTGATCAAGTGGGAGGCCGTCTACGACACCCCGTTCTGGCGCGACCAGGGCCTCAGCGGCCAGGTCGTGTCCGAGAACGGCCCCGCCAACACGACGTTCGACAACTCGCCTCCCTCCGGCAACCCGGGCATCGTCTTCGGCTTCGCCGGCGGCGACCAGGCGCGCAAGCTGCGGCAAGCTCTCGCGCGCGAAGCGCCGCGAGGCGGTGCTCGCCAACTTCGTCGCCGCCTTCGGGCCGGGCGCGGCCGACCCGAACGCCGCGTTCGAGATGAACTGGACGCAGGAGGCGTGGACGCGCGGCTGCCCGGTGGGCCACACCGGCACGAACGTGCTGCGCAAGTACGGCCCGGCGCTGGGCAAGCGCGTCGGCCGCGTGCACTGGGCCGGCACCGAGACGGCCGACTACTGGAACGGCTACATGGACGGCGCGGTGCGCTCGGGCGAGCGCGCGGCGAAGGAGGTCCTGGGGGCGCTCAGGCGGTGAGGCGGTGAAGCCGGCGTTCTTCGCGACGGCCGCGGAGTTCGGGGCTTGGCTCGAGCAGCACCACGAGACCGAGACGGAGCTGATCGTGGGCTTCCACAAGAAGGGCTCGGGCCGGCCCAGCATGACGTGGCCGGAGGCGGTGGAGCAGGCGCTGCGCTTCGGCTGGATCGACGGCGTGCGGCGCAGCCTCGACGAGCACAGCTACACGAACCGCTTCACGCCGCGCAAGCCCACCAGCAACTGGAGCCTGATCAACGTGGCGAAGGTCGAGGAGCTCAAGGCGCGCGGGCTGATGGCCCCGGCGGGCCTGCGCGCCTACGAGGCGCGCAGGCCGGAGCGCACCGGCGTCTACTCGTCGGAGCGCCGCGAGGCCGGCGAAGCTGCCGCCCGAGTTCGAGCGGCGCCTGCGCGCGAACGCGGCGGCGCGGCGACTGGTTCGAGGCGCGGCCGCCGGGCTACCGGCGCACGGCGATCCACTGGGTCGTCAGCGCCAAGCGCGAGGAGACCCGCGCTCGCCGCCTCGAGCAGCTGATCGAGTGCTCGGCCGAGGGGCGCAACGTGCCGCCGCTGGCGCGATGAGCCGGTCGCTCCTAGGGTGGTGCGGTGACTCGCAGATGGGCACTGGCCGCCCTGACGGCCGTCGCGCTGTCCGCGCTGCTCGCGCCGAGCGCCTCCGCGCGCTGGTACGGCAGCCTGATGCGCGGCGCGCCGAACGCGACCTACGGCTGCGACGCGGCGCTGGTCGCGGCTCCGCTGGGCGGCGTCCAGCTCTCGCCGAGCAACCAGACCTCCTGCACCTACCGCCACGCGGGCTACCTGTACTCGAACCGGCCGACCTTCATCGCGCCGTCGACGGGCCGCGTCACGGCGATCCGGGTGCGCTCGGGCCCGAACCCGGCGCGCCTGCGGCTGACCGTCCTGACCGGCTCGAGCCGCGTCGACACCTTCACCGGCCGCGACCTGCCCGGCACCTACACCTGCTGCACGGCGCGCTTCGTCGGCAGGCCGTTCCGGCCGCGCGCCAACCGCACCACCACGAAGAAGGTCAACGTGCGCGTGTTCGACGTCCGCGACAAGCGGATCCGCCTGCGCATCCACTCGTCCGACGGGGTGGCGCTGACGGCGGTCGGCCCGGGCACGCTGCCGCTCCAGGTGCGCCAGGACGTGGGCGCTGTTCACGCCCGGCATCCCGATGCTGACCGGCTACTGGCCGTTCACGGCGAAGGGCGAGCCGCGCGTGGACGGCTACTCGATGACGGGCATCGACCTGATGTTCCAGTGGAACTTCCGGCGGCGCTAGCCGCCCCAGCCAGACACCCGACCCGAGGGAGGACCGCATGAGCCGGTTCGAGGACCCGGCGATCGTGACCTGCTCGATCTCGGGGGCGGTCGCCAGCCGCGAGCAGTGCCCCGCGATCCCGTACACGCCCGAGGAGTACGCGGCCGAGGCCAAGCGCGCCGTGGACGAGGGCGCGTCGATGATCCACATCCACGCCCGCACGCCGGACGGCGTGCCCTCCTTCGAGGTGGACGACTTCCGCGCGATCACCGAGGCGATCACCGGCGCGGTCGACGACGTGATCGTCAACTACTCGACCGGCGCGATCGGCGTGCCGATCGAGAAGCGCATCGAGTACCTGCGCGAGCTGCGCCCCGACGTGGCCGCGCTGAACATGAGCTCGATGAACTACGCGAAGTACTCGGAGCGGCGCAAGGAGTTCGTCTTCAAGGCCGTGTTCGAGAACTCGTTCGACACGATCATCGAGTTCCTGACCGCGATGAACGAGCTCGGCATCCGGCCCGAGCACGAGTGCTTCGACAGCGGGCACATCGCCAACCTCGACCCGCTGCTCGACATGGGCCTGCTGTCCGAGCCGCTGCAGATCGACTGCGTCATGGGCGTGACCGGCGGCATCCGCCCGACGCCGCGCAACCTCGCGCACATGGCCGAGCAGGTGCCGGGCGGGCCCGAGGGCCGCAACAACTGGGGCGTGATCGGGATCAGCCGCGACCAGTGGCGGCTCGTGGCGACCTCGGCCGCGCTGGGCGGCAACGTGCGCGTCGGGCTCGAGGACAACTTCTACCTCCCGACGGCGAGATGGCGCGCTCCAACGGCGACCTGATCGCCCGCGCGCGGCGGATGGTCGAGGACGTGGGCCGGCGCGTGGCGACCGTCGCCGAGGCGCGCGAGCTGCTCGGCACGCCGCGCCGGGTGTCCGCTTGAGCGCGCTGGCCGGGCATCAGGGTGCTCGACCTGTCGCGGCTGCTGCCGGGCGGGTTCTGCTCGCTGCTGCTGGCCGACTTCGGCGCCGACGTGCTCAAGGTCGAGGACACCGGCATGGGCGACTACGTGCGCTGGTCGCCGCCGTACGTGGAGGGCGCCGAGGAGTCCGCGAAGTCGGCGCTGTTCCTGTCGCTCAACCGCGGCAAGCGCTCGATCCGGCTCAACCTCAAGGAGGAGGCCGGCCGCGAGGTGCTGCTGCGCCTGGTGCGCGAGCACGACGTGCTGCTGGAGTCGTTCCGCCCCGGCGTGATGGAGCGCCTCGGCGTGGGCTACGAGCGGCTGCGCGAGGAGAACCCGGCGCTCGTCTACTGCGCGATCAGCGGCTACGGGCAGGACGGGCCGTACACGGCGCGCTCGGGCCACGACATGAACTACCTCGGCCTCAACGGGCTGCTGGGGCTGTCGGGCGAGGCGGACGGGCCGCCCGTCCAGGCGGCCGGCCAGATCGCCGACCTCGGCGGCGGCGCGCTGATGGCCGCGTTCGGGATCCTGGCGGCGCTGCGCGAGCGCGACCGCAGCGGCGAGGGCCAGCTCGTGGACGTCTCGATGTTCGACGGCTCGCTGTCCTGGCTGGCGATGGTGGCGGCCCGCTACCTGGCCGAGGGAGCCGCGCCGCAGCGCGGCCGGCTCGAGCTGGCCGGCGGGCTGCTCTGCTACCGGCCCTACGAGTGCAGCGACGGCTGGGTGACGCTCGGCGCGCTCGAGCCGAAGTTCTGGCAGGCGTGGTGTCGCGGCGTCGGTCGCGAGGACCTGATCGAGAAGCAGTTCGAGGCGCCCGGGTCGGAGGCGCACGGCGAGGTGGAGCGGGTCTTCGCGCAGCGCACGCGCGCGGAGTGGACACGAGTTCGCGTCGCAGCACGACTGCTGCCTCGAGCCGGTGCTCGGGCTCGACGAGGCGCTCGACTCCGAGCTGGTGCGCGCCCGCGAGATGGTCGTGCGAGATCGACCAGCCGGGCACCGACGGCGTGTCGCTGCTGGGCGTGCCGGTGAAGCTGTCGCGCACGCCCGGCGCTCCGGCGGGGCCGGGGCCGGCGCTGGGGGAGCACACGCGCGACGTGCTGGCGGCGCTCGGGTACTCCGAGGAGGAGATCGGGTCGCTGCTGGAGGCGGGCGCGGCGGCGTGAGCCAGGGCGGCCTGCTCAAGATGAAGGAGCTGGCCGAGGCGAGCGGCGTGAGCTCGGGCACGATCAAGCACTACCTGCGCGAGGGGCTGCTGCCCGAGCCCGTGAAGACCTCGCGCAACATGGCCTACTACCCGCCCGAGTTCGTCGAGCGCATCCGGCTGATCAAGCAGCTCCAGGAGGAGCGCTTCATGCCGCTGCGGGTGATCAAGTCGATGCTCGACGAGGACCCGGCGCGCGCCCAGGCGCTGGTGGAGCTCGAGGACCGCATCCTGGCGCGCGCGCTGGCGGGCGAGCGCAGCCGCGTGTCGGCGGCCGAGCTGCGGCGCCGCTACTCGGTGCCGCAGGAGGTGCTCGACCGGCTCGCCGAGCTGGGGGTGCTCACGCCGACGACGCGCGGCTACGGGCAGAGCGACGTGCAGATCGTGGAGGCGATCAGCCGCTTCCGCGCCGGCGGCTACGACGAGCGCATCGGCTTCACGGTCTACGACACGCTGCGCTACAAGCGCGCGCTCGAGGAGCTGGTCAAGGAGGAGATCGAGCTGCTGATGGACCGCCTGGCCGGCGAGATGGACCCCGACCGCGCCGCCGACATCATCTCGGCCGGCACGGAGCCGCTGAACGAGCTGATCGCGGCGCTGCACCAGAAGGCGCTGGTGGCGGAGCTGCGCCGCCAGCGGGCGCGCGCGCAGCGCCTAGCGGCCGCGTCAGTAGGTGATCACCGTCCGGATGCCCTCCTGGCGCTCCATCGCCGCGAAGGCGTCGTTCACCTCGTCGAGCTTGACCCGGGCGGTGACCAGGCTCTCCAGGTCGAGGTCGCCGCTCATGTAGGTCTCGACCAGCTCGGGCACGCGGTCGCGGCCCTTGGCGCCGCCGAACGAGGCGCCCGCCACGCGGCGGCCCGTGATCAGGAAGCGCGGGATCACCTCGAGCACCTCGCCCTTGCCGGCGACGCCCGCGATCGTGCAGAAGCCCCAGCCCATGCGCGCGGCCTCGACCGCCTGGCGCATGACGGCCACGTTGCCGGTGGCCTCGAACGTGTAGTCGGCGCCGAAGCCGCCGGTCAGCTCGAGGATGCGGTCGACCGTGTCGGGTCCGCCCAGCAGCGTGTCGGTGGCGCCCTGGCCGCGCGCCTGCTCGAGCCGCTCCTCGGAGAGGTCGACGGCGATGATCCGCTCGGCGCCGGCGAGCCGGCAGCCGGCCACGGCGCCGAGGCCGACGAGCCCCGCGCCGAACACCGCGCAGGTGGAGCCGGGCTCGACCTTGGCGATGTAGAGCGCCGCGCCGATGCCGGTGGTCGCGCCGCAGGCGAGCGTGCAGACGACGTCGAGCGGCGCCTCCGGGTCGACCTTCGCCAGGGCGATCTCCGGGAGCACGCTCGCCTCGGCGAACGTGCTCGTGCCCATGAAGTGGCGGATGCGCTCGCCGTCGCGGTTCAGGCGGGTGGTGCCGTCGGGCAGGAAGCCGAGGTTCTGCTGCTCGCGGATCGCGAGGCAGAGGTTCGTCTTCGGCGAGACGCAGTGGATGCACTCGCGGCACTGCGGCGAGAACAGCGTGACCACGTGGTCGCCCGGCGCGACGCTGGTCACGCCCTCGCCCACGGCCTCGACGACCCCGGCGCCCTCGTGGCCGAGCACGGTCGGCGCGTAGCCGGACGGGTCGGCGCCGCTGGCCGTGTAGAGGTCGGTGTGGCAGACGCCGCAGGCGGCGAGCCGGACCAGCACCTCGCCCGGCCCCGGGCCCGTCGAGCTCGACCTCCTGGACGACGAGCGGCTTGGCGAACTCCTCCAGCACGGCGGCGCGGATCTTCATCGCGGCGGACCCTAACTGGCGCCGGGCCGATCCCCGGACGCCGGCCCGCGTACGCGACGGTGCGGCGCCAGGAGGCCGAGCCGCGGCTCGCGGGCAGCACGCGGTAGTCGGGGTGGCTCACCCAGATCGGCAGGTAGCGCACGCGCCGCGCGCGCACGCGGCCGTCGCGCGCCACGAAGTCGATGAACGCGATCAGGCCGTCCTGCGACTCGGGCGGGCAGCAGGCCGCGGTCTGGTTCGAGATCAGGTTGCCCTCGCCGAACACGACCGGCTTGCCGTTGACCCGCCGGATCGGCTGCACCACGTGCGCGTGCTGCCCGACGATCGCGGTCACGGCGGGCGATCGCGTGAGCGCGCGGGCGAGCGCCGCCTGCGCGGGGGAGACCGAGTGCGCGAACTCGACGCCCCAGTGCAGGTTGACGATCACCGCCTGGGCGCCGCGCCTGCGGGCGCGGCGGGCGTCGCGCAGGATCCCCGCGGCCGTGGCGTTCTTGACGCTCCAGGGGTGCGGGACCGCCTGGCCGTTGGACACCGCGGTGGCCGACAGGAACGCGACGCGCACGCCCTTGACGGTCGTCATCGTGGTCCGGCGCGCCTCGGCGGCCGAGCGGGCGGTGCCGGCGTGGCCGAGGCCGGCGCGGTCGAGCGCTCGCAGCGTCGTGTCGATGCCGTGCTGGCCTGCGTCGAGCGAGTGGTTGGAGGCGGTGCTGCACGCGTCCCAGCCGGTGGCGCGCAGCGCGCCCGCGAGCGCGGGCGGGGTCCGGAAGCTCGGATAGCCCTGCACCGGGCCCGGCACCAGCGGCGTCTCGACATGGCAGAGCGCGAGGTCCGCGCCCGCGACGCGGCGGCGGATCGGCGCGAACAGCGGCCGGAAGTCGTAGCGGCGGCCGTTCCCGTGGGCGAGCGCCCGGGCGGCAACCGGCTCGTGGATGAGCAGGTCGCCGCTGGCCGCGACGGTGAACTCGATCGGCGCCGCGCTCGCTTGCGGGGCCCAGAGCGACCCGACCGCGAGCAGCGCCGCGATCAGCGCTCGCTGCTCCAGCGCGATCCGCTTGAACTGCGAGTACGCCGGCTTCTCGCGCACCGAGCCGCCGGGCTCTAGCACGCGCAGGCCCGAGAAATCGAACGGGTTCGCGTGGTCGCTGTCGGTCGAGATCCAGTTCTCCCAGAAGATGCGCTCCACCCCGAGCCGGGAGCGCTCGCGGATCAGCAGCGGCAGCGCCTTCGCGAGCCGCGCCGCCTGGTCGGACGGCGTCGTCTCGAACGGGTACGGCTTGACGCCGGGCCGCTTGCCGGACGACCAGGTCACCTCGGTGAGCCAGAGCGGCTGGTCGGGGTCGCCGGCGTCGTTAGCGCGTCGCGCGCCATCTCGCACGATCCTCAGGACGTTGCGCACCTCGAACGTGTACGGGTGGATCGCGGCCGCGTCGAAGACGCCCTTCGCTCCCGCCCGGTAGACCTTCGCGAGCGCCTCCCAGGAGCGGTCGGCGAAGCCCGCCATGACCACGCGGGCGCCCGGATCGGCGGCCTTGATCGACTTGCGCGCCGCTCGCGCCAGCCGGACGTAGTCGGCCGCGTACGGCTGGTCCGACCAGTAGCGCAGGTGATCGGGCTCGTTCCAGATCTGCCACGCGCGGATCGGCAGCTTGGGCACGTCCGGGTGCTCCGCCCAGAACGACCCGTCCGGTCCGTAGCGGCCGATCAGCGCCTTCAGGAAGGCGCCGTAGCGCGCCGTCCCGGCCGGCGGCGAGTTGTACGCGTGCGGCGGGCGGGCCGCCCACGACGGGCGCGCCGAGCACGACCGGCAGCAGCTCGATGTGCGCGCGCGCCGCGGCGCCGACGAGCGGGTCGGTGGCGAGGCGAACTTCGGCGGCGCGTCGGTGGGCTGCAGCGCGCGCCAGTAGAACGGCGCACGCAGCGTGGTCACGCCCGCCGTCTCCATCGCCGCGACCTCGGCCGCCAGCGGCACGCCCTTCTGCATCAGCACGCCGGCGGTGACGCCCAGGAGCGGCTGCGGCCGCCCCGGGCCGGTCCCGCCGTCGTCATCTGAGTCGCCCCCGCCGCACGCCGCGAGGGCGAGGCAGGCGACGACCGTTGCTACCAGCGAACGTCGTGCCACTCCATGACACCGTAGCCCGCCTCGAGCTCGAGTCCCCCCGGTAGCTCCCCGGAGAACGACCCGAACGGCTGGCGGTAGTCGCTGCGCATGACGATCCGGTTGACGTGCTCCTCGCGCGCCGACCACTCGCTGAAGCGCAGGTCGCCGACGCGCGAGAGGTCCTCCGCGAACGACTGCGGCGGGACTTCGTGCGGCTCGCCGTCGACCCACACCGTGCGCTCGCTGTCGGCCGGCGCGTCGTGCACGCCGTCGACGAGGTTCCACGCCACGGCCCGCCCGTCGCGCGCGCGGCCCACGCCCGCCGACCAGCGCCAGGTCGTGCGGCGCGCGTGGTAGCCCGCCGACTCGTCGACGAACCCGAACGGCCCCTGCACGCGCCACTCCTCGCCGCCGACGCGCACGGTCGCCGTCACCTCGATGCCGGCCTGCTTGCGCGTCCAGATGTACGAGCGCCCGTGCGCCGAGACGACCTCGACGCCCGGGCCCTCGGAGAGCGAGAGGTCGATCACGCCGGCGCTGCGCCGCCCCTCGAAAAGCCGCCCGTCCGGCAGCGCCACGGCCCACCAGCGCTGCGGCACGCCGGCCACGCGGGCGTCGCCGACGCACAGCATCAGATCCGGCGAGTACACGGCGACGTAGCGCCAGCGCTTGAGCGGCCGGCCGCGTCGCAGCGCGGGCATCCGCCCCGGCGGCAGCGGCAGTTCGAGCTCGCGCACGGCGGCGCCCCGCACGGGGAGAGTCGACATCGCTGCGCAGTACACTCCAGATTGACTGGTCAGTCAATCCCGCGGAGGGTCCGAGAGGCCGTGCGGGGCGAGGAGGAGCAGGATCTTGCGAGCCGCAGCCGTGCAGCTCCAATCGACGAGTGACAGGGAGCGCAACCTCGACGCGGCCGACCGGCTCACGCGCGCGGCGGCGGCGGACGGCGCCGAGCTCGTCGTGCTGCCGGAGCGCCTCGACATCCGCGGCTCGGCGAGCGACTACGCGGCCGGCGCCGACACCCTGGACGGGCGCCCGATCGCGTGGGCGCGCGAGACCGCCCGCGAGCTGGGCATCGACCTCGTGGCGGGCTCGGTGGCCGAGCGCCGCGAGGGCCACGAGCGCGTCGCGAACACGTCCGTGCACGTCGGCCCCGACGGCGAGATCAAGGCGGTCTACCGCAAGATCCACATGTTCGACGTCGAGGTGGGCGGGGTGCAGTACCGCGAGTCCGAGCACTCCGAGCCGGCCGACGAGCTCGTCGTCTCCGAGACCGCGAGCGGGGCCGGGCTCGGGCTGAGCGTCTGCTACGACCTGCGCTTCCCCGAGCTGTACCGCATCCTCGCGCTGCGCGGCGCGCGCATCGTGACGGTCCCGGCCAACTTCACGCGCGTGACCGGCGAGGCGCACTGGGAGGTCCTGCTGCGCGCCCGCGCGATCGAGGACCAGGTGTTCGTGATCGCGCCCGGGCAGGGCCGCCGGCCCGGGCCCGAGGGCGACAGCTACGGCAACTCGATGATCGTCGACCCCTGGGGCGAGGTGCTCGCGCGCGCCGGCGCCGAGGGCGAGGCGATCGTGGCCGCCGACCTGGACCTGGCCCGCCAGGACGAGGTGCGCGAGAAGCTGCCCAGCCTCGCCAACCGCGTTCCGGGCGCCTACCGCTGGCCCGAGGCGGTGCGCGCCTGATGGCGACCGCCGCGAAGCAGGGCGCCGTCGACAAGCGCCGGCTGATCCTCGACGCCGGCGTGCGCGTCTTCGCGCGCCGCGGCTTCCACCACTGCCGCGTGTCGGACGTCGCCGACGAGGCGGGCGTGGCCTACGGCCTCGTCTACCACTACTTCCGCTCCAAGGAGGAGATCCTCAACACGCTCTTCCTCGAGCGCTGGCAGATCATGCTCGACGCGATCGCCGAGATCGACGCGCGCGACATCCCGGCGCGCGAGAAGCTGCACGGGGTCGCCTCGTTCATCATCGACTCCTACCGCCACGACCCGGACCTGATGAAGGTGATCATCGTCGAGGTCACGCGCGCGGCCAACTCGTTCGGCGCGCTCCACCTCGGCAAGATCCGCGAGGCCTACGAGGGCATCGCCGGCATCGTCGAGGGGGCCCGCGAGGAGGGCGCCTTCAAGTCCGGGATCCCGGCGGAGTTCGCCGCGATGTGCTTCTACGGGGCGATCGAGCAGCTGCTCACGGCCTGGATCTTCGAGGTGCTGCCCCGCACCGAGGAGGAGTACGAGCGCGCGAAGGGGCATGGTCGTCGAGGCGATCTGCGGCGGGCTGGAGTCGGGTCCGTCTGCTTGAATCCGCCGCGATGCAGAACGACCTGACGAAGCGCCTCATGTGGAGCGGCCTGCTGGCCGGCGTCGGGGCGCTCACCTCGATCGTCGCCAACCGGATCGCGATCGAGATCTGGACGCGGGTCTTCAAGGAGGACCCGCCGATCGACTGATGTCGACCGAGGATGTTCCCAACCAGGGGGCCACGGGTACGCGACCGCTCGGTGAGACTCCCTTGACTGTCGAGACCGAGACGGACGCCTTCGCCGAGCGCCCGGAGGCGTACGTGGGCGCCGCCTTCGCGGGCGGACTGGCGCTGGCGCTGATCCTGAGGAGGCTGACCCGATGAGCGGCAACGGAGCGCCGCCGAGCGCGGACAAGAACCTCGGCGAGATCGTCTCGGAGGTCTCCGAGAAGGCGTCGCTGCTGGTCCGCCAGGAGATCGACCTCGCCAAGGCCGAGGTCACCTCCAAGGTCTCGAAGCTGACCAAGGGCGCCGTCGTCGGCGGCGCCGCGGGCGTCTTCGCGATCTTCGGGATCACGATGTTCTTCCACGGCCTGGCCTGGTTCCTGAACGACCTGTTCAACTGGGGCGACACGCTCTGGGCCGGCTTCGCCGTCGTGACGCTCCTGCTCTTCGTGCTCGCCGGGATCGCCGCATTCATCGCGCTGCGGCTCTTCAAGAAGGGCGCGCCGCCCACGCCGGATCTGGCGATCGAGGAGGCGAAGCGCACCCGCGCTCAGTTCGAGGCGCAGAAGATCGAGCGCGACCAGCTGGAGAGGAGCAAGACCTGATGGCCTCGCAGAGCCCCGAGATGATCCGCGCGTCGATCGAGGAGACCCGGCGCGAGCTGGCGTTCTCGGTCAACGACCTGCGCTCCAAGGTGTCGGAGCTGACGGACTGGCGCCGCCAGCTGGCGGAGAACCGCAACGGCGCCCTGGTGGGCGCCGCGGTCGCCGGCTTCGTGATCGGCGGCGGGGTCGCCGCCACGTTCTCGCTGCTCAGCGGCCGCCGCCGCCGCTGAGCGCGGCCGGCGCGGACTCCTCCTCGCCGTACAGCCGCCGGTGCACGACGGCGGCGATCGCCCCCGCCGGGATCGGCAGCCAGAACGAGACGAGCCGGTAGCCGAGCGTGGCGACCACGGCCGCGCCGGCGGGCACTCCGGCAAGCACCAGCGTTCCGGTCAGGCCCGCCTCGACGAAGCCGAGGCCGCCGGGCGTGAGCGGCAGCGTTCCGAGGAACTGGGCCGCGCAGAACGCGAGCAGCACGGTGGAGGGGCGCGGGTCGGCGTGCACCGCCGTCAGCGCGGCGAGCAGCGTCAGGTAGTCGAGCACCCAGCGCCCGGCCGACAGCAGCAGCGCCTGCCACCAGGTGCGGCCCAGCACCTCGCGCACCTCGTCGCGCTCGCTCAGCAGGCGACGCGGCAGGCCGGTCAGCGGGGCGCGCTTGCGCAGCAGCCTGTTGCGCAGCGACTGTGCCGCGCGGCCGACGGCGAGCAGGGGGCGGTCCCGACAGCATCGCTGCGGCGCCGGCGGCGCAGAGCAGCAGGAACACGACGCCGCCGATCAGCGCCGCGCGGCCCAGGCCGGGGTCGACGGGCGCGCCGAACAGGACCGCCGGCAGCGCCAGCAGCGGCAGCGCGAGCAGGATGCCGAAGACCAGCACCGAGGAGGCCGTCATCCCGGAGGCCGCCTGCGCCGCGGGGATGCCGCCGCGGGCGAGCATCGCGTACTGCATCGCGCCCGCCGCGGCGACGCCGCCGGGCACCACTCGCCCGAACGAGTTCGAGGCCAGCTGCGACGTGATCACCGGGCCCCACAGCCTTGGTCCGCATCGCGATCCGCTGCACCGCCCACATGCAGGCGTAGCTTCCGAACTGCAGCCCGACCATCGCGATCCACCAGAGCGGGTTGAACTCGTCGAGGCGGTCGTAGGCGCCGAAGACGTTCAGCAGCGCGGGCGCGAGCAGGTAGAGCGACCCCGCGGTGATCGCGAGCAGGACTCCGCGCCGTGCGAGCGTTCCCGCGCTCATCGCCGGCCGCAGGCTCTCCGCACTAGGCCGGCGCCGGGTCCGGCGGGGGCACGGTGCCGGCCGGAGGCGGCTCCGTCGGCGGTTCGGGCAGCGGAGGCCGCTTGATCCGCATCCCGCGCAGGTCGACGTACTCGCGCAGCAGGATCTGGATCGAAGCGGCGATCGGGATCGCCACCAGCGCGCCGATCACGCCCAGCAGCGTCGCGCCGCACAGGACCGCGACGATCGTGATGAAGGGATGCACGTTGACGGTTCGCTTCTGCACCTGCGGCTGGATCACGTGGTTCTCGAACTGCTGATACCCGATCGCCCAGATCGTCCAGATGATGGTCGCGGTCGGGAAGTCGTTGAAGACGGTCACCAAACCGATCAGCACGGCGGCGATCGTGGCGCCGATCAGCGGGATCAGCGAGAACAGCCCGGCGATCAGCGCCAGCGGGCCGCGGAACGGCACGCCCAGGATCGAGCAGCACCACGTAGGTTGCGACCCCGGCGATCAGCGCGATCAGCAGGGCTCCGGCGACGTAGCCGGCCACGGCGCTTGGACATGTTCTCGAGCGCTCGTCGCAGCCGCTCGCGTTCCGGCAGCGGGCGGGCCGCGACCACGGCGTCGACCCAGGTCCGCCCGCTGCCAAGCAGGAAGGCCGCCATCACGAGGATCGTGATCAGCGCGAACAGCGAGTTGACGATGCCGAAGCCGACGTCGCGCAGCGTCCCGGCCGCGCCGCCGAGGCGGCCGGGCAGCTTGCCCGCCTCGTCCTCGAGCTTGCTCGTGATGTCGTAGTCGCGGTCGAGCTCGCGCAGGCGGTCGTTGTCCTCGACGAACTCGGTCACGTCGCGCGCGTAGCGCGGGCACGTTGTCGGCGAAGTTGTTGGCCTCGGTGATCAGCGGCGGCACGATCAGGGCGATCAGCGCGATCGGGACGGCGAGGAGGCCGAGGTAGACGACGCTGATCGCGAGGCCGCGCCGCATGTACTTCGACAGCGCGTTCACCGGCGGCGAGAGGGCGACGGCGAGGAAAGCGGCGACCAGCACCCAGCCGATGGGCTTGCGCAGCAGGTAGAGCAGGTACAGGGCGATCGCCACGCACACGACCGTGAGCACGGTGCGGACGACCTGCCTCGCCGGGGGCACCATCAGGGTCGGTATTCGCCCCGGCGGGCGCGGGTCCTACGTCCTACGCACGCACGAAGCGCTGCGGCAGGCCGCCGGTGCCGAGCAGGCCCGGCCCCGTGTGCACCGCCAGCACCGGCCCGATCTCGCTGACGATCGTCGGCTCCGACTGAAACAGCTCGCGGCCGCGCTCGACGAGCGCCGCGGCCTGGTCGGGCGCCGAGATGTGCTGGACGCACCAGGCGTCGGCGCCTGAGTCGCGCCGCTGCTGGGCGTAGTCGACCATCCGCTCGAACGCGCGCCCGCTGGTGCGCACGCGCTCCACCGGCGTCATCTCGTTCTCCACGGTGAGGATCGGCTTCACCTTCAGCGTCGAGCCGATCCAGGCGCTGGCGGCGCCGATGCGCCCGCCGCGGCGCAGGAACTCGAGCGTGTCGACCGCGAACCACATCTTGAGATTGCTGCGCGCCTCCGCCAGGTGCGCGACGACCGCGTCGGCGTCCTTGCCCTCCCTGGCCGCCTTGGCGGCGGCGAGGACCAGGAAGCCGAGGCCGCCGGCGGCGGTGGTCGAGTCGACGACGCGGACGCGCTCGCCGCCGCGGCCCTCGCGCTCGAGCGCCTCCTTCGCCTGGCGCGCCGACTCCGGAGTGCCCGAGAGCCCGCCGGAGATGTGCACCGACACGACCTCGCGGCCCTCGTCGAGCAGCGGCTCGAACGCGGCGCGGAAGTCGCCGACCGAAGGCTGCGACGTGGTCGGAAGCGATTCCGCCGAGCGCAGCTCCTCGAAGAACGCGTCGTAGTCGGTGATATCGGTCTCCGGGACCGTGCGGTCGCCGCCGAACACGACGTACAGCGGAACGACGGTCACGCCCAGGCCCTCCGGCACGCCGGGGGCGAGATAGCAGGTGCTGTCGGTGACGACCGCGACTTCGCTCATGGCGCGCGGCAGCCTACTCCCCGCGCGGTCTAACCTCCCGGCGGTTGGCTTCGGTCCTCGTCACCGGTGCAACCGGGTTCATCGGATCGCACGTCGCGCGGCTGGCCGCCGAGCGCGGGGACGAGGTGGTGCTCGCGGTGGAGGCGGGCGCCTCCGAGGCCGCGATCGAGGACCTCGATCTCAAGCGGGTCAGGTGCGACGTGCGCGACCGGCGCTCGGTGCGCCGCGCCCTGCGCGGCGCCGAGCGCGTGTTCCACTGCGCCGGGATCACCTCGGTGCGCCCGCAGGACGCGGAGCTGCTCTTCGACGTCAACGTCGGCGGCACGAAGCTCGTGATGGAGGAGTGCCTGCGCGCCGGCGTCGAGCGCGTCGTCTACACCTCGAGCGCGGCCGTGGTCGGCCCGGCGGCGCCCGGGCGCACGGCCGACGAGACGCAGCTCTTCACTGCCGGCGCGGCTCGGCATCCCGTACGTGAACTCGGTCCACGAGGCCGAGGTGGAGGCGATGCGCGTGGCGGCGCGCGGGCTGCCGCTGGTGTGCGTGAACCCGACCTTCTGCCTGGGCGCCGGCGACCACCGGCTCACCTCGACGCGGCTGGTGCGCTCGTTCCTGCTGGGGCGCATCCCCGTCTACACGGAGGGCGCCGTCTGCGTCGTGGACGTGCGCGACGTGGCCGAGGGCCACATGCTCGCCGACGAGCGCGGCCAGATCGGCGAGCGCTACATCCTCGGCGGGCGCAACTTCACGTTCGACAGGCTGTTCGCGGACCTCGGGCGGCTGTCGGGAATCGACCCGCCCGGTGCGGCTGCCGCCGCTCGCCGCCCGCGCGGCCGTGCGGGTGCTGGCGTCGGCGCGCGGCCCCTGGCCGCTGACCCCCGACGAGGTGCGCGCGT
Source organism: uncultured Thermoleophilaceae bacterium (assembly GCA_963828225.1). GTDB lineage: Bacteria > Actinomycetota > Thermoleophilia > Solirubrobacterales > Thermoleophilaceae > JACVRW01. The sequence continues at coordinate 143,328 of CAWHDX010000001.1, forward strand.
CCAGCCAGTGGTGGACCTACCGGTCGGCGCGGGCGCGCCGCGAGCTCGCCTGGAGCGCGCGCCCGCACGAGGAGACGCTCGAGGCCACGGTCGCGTGGCACCTGGAGCGCGAGCACGACCGGATCGCCCGCACGCGGCGCTCCCAGCAGATCCAGTTCAGGCTGGCCGGCGCCGCGATCGGAGCGACCGAGACGGCCGTCGGCCTGGTGCGCCGGGCGGCCGCCGGTCGTCCCTAGAGTTCGGGCGGTGACGACGCTCTACCGCTGCAAGGCGCCGACCGACCTGGTCTGCCGCTGCGGCAAGGTGGCGCGCCGGCTGCGCGCCGCCGGCGATCGAGTTCGACGAGGTGCGCGTGCAGTTCCGCAAGCGCGACCGGCCCGAGATCGACGAGTTGACCGGCCAGCGCTGGGTACCAGTCCTCGTGCATGACGGAGAGACCATCCACGACTCGCACCGCATACTCGAGTACCTCGACTGGCTCGACGCCCGCGCCGGGGAGCCCGCGTGAGCCGACTGCCCGCGAACGGCCCGCCGCGCGTGGCCGCTGATGCTGATGGCGTGGGAGCGCTGGCAGAAGCTGTCGCCCGAGCAGAAGGACCGCTACAAGCGCCAGGCGCGCGACTACGCGGGCCGCGGCCAGAAGCTGCTGCAGGACCGCCGCGCCAAGCGCGCCCCGCGCTAGTCCAGCCGGTTCTCGAGGCCGATCGGCGCCTGGCGCACCGGCTCGGGCTCGGGCGCGGCCTCGACGGCCTCGGGCTGCTCGACCCCGAGCAGCTCGGCCAGCTCGCCGGACTCGTACATCTCCGCGATGATGTCCGAGCCGCCGACGAGCTCCTTGTCGACGAACAGCTGCGGGATCGTCGGCCAGCCGGAGAGGCCCGAGAGCTCCTCGCGGATGCGCTGGTCGGGGAGGATGTCGAGCGCCGCGTACTGGACGCCGAGCGCGTTGAGGGCGCCGGCGGCGCGGGCCGAGAAGCCGCAGGCGGGCTGCTCGGGCGTGCCCTTCATGAACAGCATCACGTGGTTCTCGTCGATCGCCTGCTTGAGGAAGGCGCTGATCTCGTCGTTCGTCACGATGTGGCTCCGGGTGTCGAGGTCTTGATGGAGAGCGCGTGGATGGCACCGCCGATCTCCGGGCCGAACACGTCGTAGACCAGCTTGTGCTGCTGGATCCTCGACAGGCCCTCGAACCTGTCCGACACGATCTCGGCGCGGAAATGGTCGCCGCCGCCCGTGAGGTCGTCCACGGCGACCTCTGCGCCGGGCAGCGCGGCTTCTATGCGTTCCTGCAGCTCTGCCGGTGTGGGCATCTGAATCCCAGGGTACAGACGGGATCGACCGGCCCGAATCAGCCGGTACAATCTCCTTGGATGGTTCAGCTGACCGACATCGCAGCCGAGAAGGTCCGGGTCTTCATGGAGGGCCAGACGGCGGAGAACGAGATCGGCCTGCGCGTCGGCGTCAAGGGCGGCGGCTGCTCGGGGTTCCAGTACGCGCTGGCGCTCGACGAGAAGCGCGACGACGACCTCGTCTTCGACAACTCCGGCATCCACGTGCTCGTGGATCCGGCGAGCCTCCGCTACGTCGACGGCTCGACGGTCGACTACACCGAGAACTTCATGGGCTCCGGCTTCGAGGTCTCGAACCCGAACACGGTCGCCTCGTGCGGCTGCGGCTCCTCGTTCCGCGTGGCGGACGAAGAGCCCTCTTGCGGCACCGTCTGACGCCCGGCTGGTGGCCTGCGCCATGGCGGCGAGTTAGGCTCGTCCCATGCCGACCGACCAAACACCGCTCGAAGAGGTCCTGGTCACCGAGCGCGAGCAGTGGCTCGACGGGCCGCCGCACGACCTGTTCCGCGAGCTGCGCGGCAAGTGCCCGGTCCACTGGACCTCGAAGATCACGGAGTACCCCGAGGAGGACGGCTTCTGGTCGGTGACGCGCGCCGACGACGTCCACGAGGTCAGCCGCGACTGGCGCACCTACTCGTCGGAGCGCGGAGGGATCACCGCGCTCACGAACGCGATCATGCCGCTGGAGCTGATCCAGGCGATGTTCATCGGGATGGACCCGCCGAAGCACGACCGGCTCAAGGCGCTGTTCCAGCGCGGCTTCACGCCGAAGCGGATCGCCGAGCACGAGGACGAGATCCGCGCGATCACGACGGGCGTGCTCGATCGCCTCGATGGCCGGGAGACCTGCGACCTCGTGACCGACGTGGCACAGCCGGTGGTCTCGCGCGTGATCGGCAGCTTCATGGGCATCCCGCCCGAGGACGACGAGATCTGGGCGCGCCTGATGAACACCACGCTGGGCGCAGGCGACCCGGACATCAACCCCGAAGGCGCCGAGATCGTGATGCAGCGCGACGTGCCCGAGATCTTCGAGCGCTGCAGACGGCTGATCGCCGCCCGCCGGGAGAACCCGACGGACGACCTGCTGAGCGTGCTCGTGCACGCCGAGGTCGACGGGGAACGGCTCGAGGAGCACGAGATCGTCATGGGCTTCTTCCTGCTCGTCGCCGCCGGCAACGACAGCACCAAGGCGACCTACTCGAGCGCCATGCGGGCGCTGATGGAGAACCCCGATCAGAAGCAGCTGCTGCTCGACGACCCCTCGCTCGTGCCGAGCGCGGTCGAGGAGGCGCTGCGCATGTTCCCGGCCTTCGCGCACTTCCGGCGCACCGCGACGTGCGACACCGAGCTGGCCGGGCAGCAGATCCGAGAGGGCGACAAGATCGTCATGTGGTACGTGTCGTCGAACCGCGACGAGTCGCGCTACGAGGATCCGGACCGCTTCGACGTCACGCGCAACCCCGAGCACCAGGCCTTCGGAGCCGGAGGCCGGCACTTCTGCCTCGGCACCGCGCTCGCACGCCTCGAGCTGCGCGTCCTGATCGAAGAGACGCTGGCCCGCCATCCGGGCATCGAGCCGGCGGGCGCCCCGCTGTACGTGGAGTCGCCGTTCGTCAACCAGTTGAAGACGCTGCCCGTTCGGCTCTAGCTCCTCCGGGGTCGACGGGTCCCTCTGGCGGCGGGCCCACCCGAGGATGTACGCTCGCCGTCATGGCCCGATCCGGACTGCTCGCGACTACCGCGCTCGCCCTTCTGTCGATCCTCGTGCCCGCTCAGGCGCTGGCCGCGAAGAAGAAGAAGACCGACTGGAAACCCACGATCGTGCAGGTCATGGAGAAGAAGGGCGGGATCGCGTCCGGCACCGCGGCCATCGTCGACGCCGAGTGCCCCGGCGACTTCTCCGTGATGGGCGGCTCGTACGTCATCGGCGGCGCCTCGCTCGTGGCGCATGCGGCCAGCGCCGTGCCGCTCCCGGACGAGAACCTCTACCGCGTGACGGTCTTCAACCCGGTGACCAACCCGTTCGCCACGATCCCGCCGCGCGACGCCACGGTAACCGTCGTCGCGCAGTGCGCCGCATCGGGCACTCCGGTGGTCGCGGACGGCCGCTTCCCCGGGCCGAAGGCACTCGACCCGGACGACCTCTACGGCCTCAAGCGCAACGGCGGCGGCCTGCCCAGCACGGTCTTCGGTCGCACCTCGCAGATCCGCGACGTCCAGAACGGCGACGTGCGCAGCCTGGAGACGAACTGCCAGCGCGGCGGCTCGTCGATCTTCGGCGGCGGCTACACGATCGGCGGCACGGCATGGGGGCACGCCCTCAGCGCGGCCGTCCTCTCCAAGTCCAACGACTACTCCGCCACGCTGGCCACGCCGCCCTCGAACCCGTCGCTCGGCGTCTTCAAGGCGGACGCCTCGCTCACCGTCACCGCGCTGTGCACTCGCGATGCGCGCCCGATCGTGTTCAACGACGGCCCGACGCCGGCCCGCGCATCCGCCAAGCCGAAGAAGAAGAAGAAGCCGAAGAAGCTGCGCGGCACGGTCCAGATCGTGCTGAAGAAGAAGGGCGGGATCAGCTCCGGGAGCGTCACTACGGTGTCCGCCAAGTGCCCGAGCGGCTACTCGGTCTTCGGCGGCTCGCTGCTGATCGGCGGGAACTCGGTGCTCACGCATCCGACCGCCGCCGTGGTCGGCTCGAAGACCAACACCTTCAGCGTCACGGTCGTGAACCCGCCGGTGAACATCAACGCCGGCATCCCGCGCACCACCGCCGAGGTGACGGCCGTGGCCAACTGCACCAGGCGCGGCACGCCGATCATCGTCGACGGGCCGTTCCGCTAGCCGCCGGCTACCAGCGCGCGAAGCCGTCGACGGCGAGCACGCCGTTCTGGCCGTCGAGCGTGTTGTCGTCGCGCGCTGACAGCGCGCCGCTCTTGATGCCGCGGTAGATCCCGGTCCCGGCCGTGAAGCGCACGCTGCCCCGGAAGTGGATCTTGCCGTCGGCGATCGTGAACGGCATCGCGGCCGTGCCGAGGATCGAGCCCTTCGCCAGCAGCAGCCGGAACGTCGCCGGTGAGCCTGCCGTCGGCGAGCGAGCCGATCAGCAGGACCGACCCCTTCCCGAGCGTGCCGGTGACGCTGCCGCGATCCTCGAGCGTGCCGGGCGTCGTGGCGGGGACGTTCTTGGTGCGCGCCGTCGATGCTGACCTTGTGGCGCCTGCGCGGTCCGGCCGGACGCGCGGCGCGGGCGAGCTGGTAGGTGTTCTGCAGCTCGTCCTGGACGATCGTGGCCTCGCCCTTCTGCGGCGCGACGTCCAGCGGGCGCTTCAGCCTGCGCGACGCGGTAGCGCCAGCCGGGCGGCGGGTCGATGCGGCGGCCGAGCGTCCGCAGCTCCCCGAGCTTCAGGCCGGGGTCGAGGATCTGCGAGTAGCTCTGCATCACGTAGACGTCGCCGCCGGGAGCGACCAGCTCGTACACGGTCCGGCCGGCGCGCCAGCGCCAGACGTTCGTGCGCTCGACGACGCGGTCCGTGTAGGGCGTCTGGGCGATCTCCGCGGCGGTGCGGATCGGGATCGTCGCGACCCTGCGCAGCCGCTGGCCGCGGAAGGAGCGGATCTTCCCGGGCCCGGCCGTCACCGAGTCCATCAGGAAGTGCCGCGGCCCGTTCAGCACGACAGCCGTGGCCCCGCGCTCGCGCGCGAGCTCGCCGGCGTCGAAGCCCTTCCACCAGGCGAGCCGGGCAGTCGTTCAGCCCGATCGTGTTCCAGACCGTGGCGCTCGCGGTGGGCGGCGCGCCCTTGAGCTCGATGATCTCGCAGTAGCGCGCGTCGTGGAGGCCGCCCAGCGTGGCGGCGGCGACCGCGAGCGTCGTGAGGATCACGGCTTCACGTCGCAGGCGCGGCCCTTGCAGCTCTCGAGCTGCGCGAGCTTGGCGGCCAGCCGTGCCTCGATCTGCGCGTAGGCGGGGTCGCCCGCGACGTTGTCCAGCTGGTAGGGGTCCTTGCGCCGGTCGTAGAGCTCCTTGTCGCCGGCCTCCGGGTAGAAGACGTAGGTGTAGCGGTCGGTGCGCACGCCCTTGTAGGGGCGGTCCCACGCGTTCACCGGGACGTCCTGGCGGAACAGCGGGTCGAGCGCCTCGATCTCGAGCACGCGATCGGGCCGCTTGCGCGGGTCGCGGATGGTCTGCAGCAGCGACACGCCGTCCTGCGTGCGACCGGCCCTCGCGTTCGCCAGGTCCAGGAGCGTGGGGGCGAAGTCGATGTTGGAGACCTGCCCGCGCACGGTCTGGCCGGCGGGCACGCCCGGGCCGCGCACGATCAGCGGGATGCGCAGCGACTCCTCGTAGGGCAGGAACTTGTCCCCGGTGATGCGGTGCTCGCCCTGCAGCCAGCCGTTGTCGGACAGGAACACGATCATCGTGTTCTTGAGCTGGTGCGTCCTGCGCAGCGTGGCGACCAGCTTCTTGACGTGGTCGTCGACCGCGCGCAGCGAGCCGATGCGGCCCTGGTAGTCGGACTCGAGCTGGGCGATCTGGTCGTCGGACATCACGGCGTGCGGCCTTGCGCATGTTGGTCGGCTTGTCCGCGAAGTCGGCCTCGTTGAAGTTCGGCGGGCGGGGCAGCTTCAGCTTCTTGCTGAGCGCCTCGTAGCGCTTGGGCGGGCGCGGGTCGGGGCCGGGGCGGCCCATCAGCGTGACCGCGACGTCCTCGCGGTGGGGCGCGGCGGGCGCCCACCAGATGAAGAACGGCTTCTTCGACTTGCGCTCGCCGCGCACCAGCGCCTCGGTGATGCCGCCGGTCACGTCGGGCGAGTAGTCCTTCGGGTTGGTCGTGCCCCAGTACTTGTACGGGGCCGGGCCGAACAGCTTGGTCAGCGTGCTGATCACGCCCTGCAGGCCGCTGGGGTTGTCGACGACCTCGATCTTCGCGAACTCGACCAGCTTGTGGGCGAACTCGGCGTCGCCCCAGCTCTTCAGCTTGCCGTTCCGGTTCATCACGAAGTTGTAGTAGTCGTAGGCCGACACATCGAGCAGCCCGCGCCAGATGTCGAAGCCGGCCGGGACCTCGCCGTGGGCGTCGCGCCCGCCGTAGCCGTTGAGCCACTTGCCGATCAGCGCGGTCTTGTAGCCGGACTTCTGCAGCCAGGCGGGCATGATGTTCGCGCGCTTCTTCATGCCGTACCAGCCGAACGGGCCAGAAGTTGCCCTTGACGCCGTGGTTGTGGGCGTACTGGCCCGTGATGAAGGTGGCGCGCGAGGGGCAGCAGAGCGGGAAGGAGTCGATCGCGTTCGCGAACGACGTGCCCTGGCGCGCGAGCAGCCGCTTGACGTTCGGCATCTTCGCGACGTCGGTCAGCGCCTGGTCGTCGGTCATCACGACGAGGATGTTCGGCCGCCCGTCCTTGCCGACCCCGGCGGGGCGCGCGTGCGCCGCCGCGGGCAGCGCGAGCACTGCGACCACCGTTGCCAGGACCACTCCTCTCCCTCTCATGAGGCCAAACGTACAGTCTGTGTCACACGGTGTCAACTTCCGGTACGATCGGCGATGCGATGGCCCGCGCAACCGTCCGCCAGACACGTCTCGAGAGCCGCGCGCGCATCGTGCGCGCCACCGCCGAGCTCGTCCGCAAGCGCTCCTACGCCGAGCTGAGCGTGGACGAGGTGATGCGCGAGGCGGGGCTCGGCCGCACGATCTTCTACCGCCACTTCGACGACCTCGGCGACCTGCTGATGCGAGCCAGCCGCGAGGCGGTCGAGGCCCTCTTCGAGGCGCAGCAGGCGCTGGTCGAGGCCGAGCCGGGCGACCCCACGGCGGCGGTGCGCCAGGCGCTCGAGGCGGCGGTGGCCGTCTACGGCCGGCACGGCCCGCTGCTGCGCTGCGTGGGCGAGGCGGCCGCGGTCGACGACCGCATCGCGCAGGGCTACGCGGCGATGCTGAGGCGCTTCGAGGACTTCGCCGAGGCCTCCCTGCGCGGGGTGGGCCGGCTCGACTCGGCCGATCTCCCCGAGACCGTCGCGCGCCCTGAACCTGATGAACGTGACCTACCTGACCGACGCCTTCGGTCGCGAGCCGCGCGTGGCGCCCGAGACGGCGGTGCGGACGCTCACTGACATATGGGACGCGGTGATCAACCGCTGACGAGAGGAGTGGCCATGGACGTGTTCCGGACACCCGACGAGCGCTTCGAGGGCCTGCCCGGCTTCGACTTCGAGCCCAACTACGTGGAGCTGGACGGGCTGCGCCTGCATCACCTCGACGAGGGCAGCGGCGCGACCGTCGTCTGCTTCCACGGCGAGCCGACCTGGAGCTACCTCTACCGCCACATGCTCCCGCCGCTCGTCGAGGCGGGGCACCGCGTGGTGTGCCCCGACTACGCGGGCTTCGGCCGCTCCGACAAGCCGACCGACCAGGGCTGGTACAGCTACGACCGCCACGTCGACCTCGTCGTCGCGCCACCTCGAGCAGCTCGACCTCGAGGACGTGACGGTGGTGGTGCAGGACTGGGGCGGGCCGATCGGCCTGCGCTGGGCGGTCGAGCACGCCGACCAGGTGGGGCGGCTCGTGATCCTCAACACCGGGCTGTTCACCGGCCGCGTGAGCAAGGGCTTCATGGCCTGGCGCGACTTCGCCGAGCGCACCCCCGACCTGCCGATCGGGATGATCGTCCAGGGCGGCACGACGACGGAGCTGCCGCCCGAGGTCGTCGCCGCCTACGAGGCGCCGTTCCCGACGCCGGAGAGCAAGGCCGGGGCGCAGCGCTTCCCGCTGCTCGTCCCGCTCAGCGACGACGACGTGGGCGCCGCCGAGATGCGAGCGGTCAACGAGCGGCTCGCAAGCTGGGACAAGCCGGCGCTGGTCGCGTTCTCGGACACCGACCCGGTGTTCCCGTTCCCGCAGGCCGGCGAGCAGTTCACGTCAGTGATCCCGACGGCGGGCGAGCAGGTGCGCGTCGAGGGCGCGGCCCACTTCCTGCAGGAGGACCGCGGCGCCCTGATCGCGGACGCGATGCTGGCCGCGTTCGGGGAGCCGGTGGCCTGATGGCGGTGGAGCCCGACAGCGCCCAGCTCGCCGAGATCGCCGTGCGCGCGCGCAGCGCGGACGACGGGCCGGTGGTGATGCTCAACCTCAACTGCTACCGCGACCGCGACGAGTACATGCGCTACGGCGAGGTCGCGCTGCGGGTGCTCGAGCGGGTCGGCGGCCGGGTGCAGTGGCACTCCGACGCGCAGCTCACCGTGATCGGGGACCGCCGCGACCGCTACGACGAGGTGATCGCGGTCTGGTACCCGAACCTCGCCGCCTTCACGGCGTTCATCACGCATCCCGACATCGTCGCCGCGCGCGACCACCGGCTCGCCGGGCTCGACCACGCGGCGCTGATCTGCTGCTCGGCCGGCGAGACCGATCCGGCTCAGCCGGGCGTGTTGTCCAGCGAGCTCCAGAGGTAGAGGCAGGCGAGCGTGCGGTAGGGGCGCCAGGGGCGGGCGACCCGCTCCAGGCGCTTGGCATCCGGGAGCTTGCGCATCCGGTACTGGACCTGCACGGCGCGCCGGATGCCCTGGTCGCCGACGGGCAGGATGTCGGGGCGGCCGAGGTGGAACATCAGGAACATGTCGGCCGTCCACTGGCCGAGGCCCTTGATCGCGGTGAGCTGCGCGGTCACCTCCTCGTCGGGCAGGTCGGGCAGGCGCTCCAGCTCGAGCGTGCCCTCCTCGACGTGCTCGGCGAGGTCGCGCAGGTAGGCGATCTTCGGCCGCGACAGGCCGGCCGCGCGGATCTGGTCGGGGTCGGCCGTCGAGCAGCTGACGGGGCGTGGGGGCGTGGCCGCCGAACAGCTCCAGCATGCGGCCGTAGATCGTGCTCGCCGCCTTGGTCGAGAGCTGCTGGCCCGACGATCGAGCGCAGCAGGGCGCCGTAGGCGTCGCCGGGCCGCTCGCGGCGCAGGTCGGCGCGCACCAGCGTGCTGTGGTCGTCGATCAGAGCGGCCATCACCGGGTCCTCGCGCAGCGTCGCGATCGCCTTGCGGCTGGCGCTGACCACTACGCGGCACGGCGGTGTCGTGGAACGGCTGCTCGAGCTCGCCGAGCTCGGTGGACGGCGAGTCGCCGAACAGCCACTCGCGCGCGATCCGGTGCCAGTTGGCGGTCGCCTCGAGCTGCCCGAGCACGCCGAGCGTGAGCGCCTCCATGCGGCGCGCGAGCATCGCCTGGGGCGGCATCGTCTCGCGTCGCATCAGCTGCCAGTGGCGCGAGCGCGGGTCGCCGAAGTCGATCAGCACCTGGGAGACCAGCTCGCGGTCGATCGTCACCTCGCGGTCGTCGATGTACCAGCGCGTGACGTCGCGGAAGTGGTCGGCCACCGCCTCCGGCGTGACCTCCTCGTCGGCGGGGTCGTAGAAGCCCATCGCGCCGAGCTGGTGGTAGAGCCGGTCCACGTCGCCGTCCATGCCGAAGCGGACCGCCTGGATCTCGGCCTCGAGGTCGGTCCGGGCCACGCGCTTGGTCATCCCGAAGTCGATGAACGCGACGCGCCCGTCGTCCATCAGGCGGTAGTTGCCCGGGTGCGGGTCGCCGGAGAAGTGGCCGTTGCGGTAGAGCGAGCCGAAGAAGAAGCGGAACACGATCTCGCCGAAGCGGTCGCGCGTGGCGGTGTCCATCGCCCTGACGTCCTCGAAGCCGCGCGCCTCGACCCACTCGGACACGAGCACGTGCTCGCTGCAGAGGTCGGTGATCACTGGCGGCACGTAGATGAACGGGTGGCCGCGCCAGCTGCGCGCGAACGCGCGGTGCTGCTGGGCCTCGTGCTCGTAGTCGAGCTCGTCGGTGAGGCGCTCGCGGATCTCGTGCGTCATCGCCTTGGTGTCCATCCCGGGCGCCATCCGCTTCGCGACGCGCATGATCATGCCCAGGTTCTGGAGGTCCGCCCGCACCGCCTGCGCCACGCCCGGGTACTGCACCTTGACCGCGACCTCGCGCCCGTCGTGCAGGCGCGCGCGGTAGACCTGGCCGATCGAGGCCGCGGCCACGGCGTCCTCCTCGAACTCCGCGAACAGCTCGCCGAGCGGCCGGTCGAGATCGTCCTCGATCACCTTGACCATGCGCTCGAAGGGGACCCGCGGGGCCGCGTCGCGCAGCTCGGCGAGCTTGGCCTGGATGCGCTCCTGGAACTCGGGCGGGAAGGCGCCGGTGTCGATGAACGACGCCACCTGCCCGACCTTCATCGCCGCGCCCTTCATCTGGCCCAGCACCTCGAAGATCTGCTCGGCGGCCTCCATCTGGCGGCGGCCGGCGGCGTCGCGCCGAGCCTCCTCCGAGCGGGTCAGGTTGGCGGCCTTGGTGGCGTAGCCGCGCGCGGTCTGGCCGCCCGCCAGGCGACCGACCTTGGCGGCCCGCCGCCAGCGCCCGGTGGGGAGGTCTTCGGCCATCGCGTCCAGGGTACGCATAGGCTCTGCCGCCGATGCGCCTCGTCAACGTCGCAAGCCCGGAGGGTCCGCGCGCCGCGGTGCTGCGCGACGACCGCGTCTTCGAGGTGCCCGGCGCGCCGCCCGGAGGGCTGCAGGCGCTGCTGGCGGCGGGGCCGCTCGACGGCGTCGAGGCGGCGCGGCGACGGGGTCGCGCTCGACCAGGTCGAGCTGCTGCCGCCGATCCACCGGCCCGGCAAGGTGCTCTGCATCGGGCTCAACTACCGAGCCCACGCCGAGGAGGGCGGCCGCGAGGCGCCCGAGACGCCGACCTTCTTCGCCAAGTTCGCGACCTCGTTGCGGGCGGCCGGGGAGACCGTGCCGCTGCCGAGCTGGAGCTCCAAGCTCGACTACGAGGCCGAGGTGGCGTTCGTGATCGGCGACCGCTGCAAGGACGTGCCGGCCGACCGGGCGCTCGAGCACGTGGCCGGCTACACGCTGCTGAACGACCTGTCGGCGCGCGACTACCAGTTCAAGACGCCGCAGTGGATGCCCGGCAAGTCCTTCGACGGCGCCGCCCCCTTCGGCCCCGCGCTGGTCACGCCCGACGAGGCCGGCCCGCACGACGCGATCGGGATCGCCCTCGACCTCAACGGCGAGCGCATGCAGGAGAGCACCACCGCCGACCTGATCCACTCGATCCCCGAGCTGATCGAGTACCTGTCGATGCTGATGACGCTCGAGCCCGGCGACACCGTCGCCACGGGCACGCCGGCCGGGGTGGGCAGCCTGCGCGATCCGAAGGTCTGGCTGAAGCCCGGCGACGAGGTCGTGGTCAGCTCGCCGCAGCTGGGCGAGCTACGCACTCCGCTGGCGTAGGCCGCCACGCGCCGATCGAGAGCGCCGCCGCCACGAGCGTGAACAGCGCGGCCCAGCCGGCGCCGGCCGCCAGCGCCGCCTCGAACGACTTGCCGTCGGCGCGCTCCTGGGCCTGCGCGTGCTGGAACGCCGCCCCGGCCGCCGCGAGACCGCCTGCAGCGCCGGCCAGCGCAGACGCCACCCCCGGCCCGAGCGGCTCCGTGCCGCCCGTGATCGCTCCGGCGGCCAGGCCGATCCCGCCGCCGGCGAGCGTCACCCCGCCGAGGACGACCACGTAGGAGGTGTCCGTGGCGAGGGTCGCCAGCGCGAGCAGCCCGACCACCGCCGTCGCCATGCCGAGGCCCGGGACGATCTGCCGGCGAACGCGCAGGCCGATCAGCCAGGCGGCCACCGCCGGCACGGTGAGCGCCGCCGTCAGGACGCCGCTGCGCAGCGTCGACAGCCGGCGGGCGAGCTCGTAGTACTCGGGCATCACGAAGAGCAGAGCGGCCAGCGCGCCGCCGATCGCGAACCAGGGCACCGACACGCGCGGTCGCCCGATGCGGATCAGGACGGCGCCTCCCAGCCCGAGCGCGGCGCACCAGCCGCCGGGCCAGGGCTCGTCCTGGACGAAGGCGATCGAGAGGGCGGTCAGGCCGGCGGCCAGAGCGAGCGAGCGCAGCGGCGGCGGGGCGGCGGCATCGCCGTCGCGGCCGGCCACGAGCGCGACCGCGCCCGCGGCCAGCGCCGCCGGCACGCCGGCCCAGAACCAGACATGCCACCAGTTGAGGTCGCCGAAGACGCCGCCCGCCAGCGGGCCGAGCGCGAGCGCCAGCGCGGGCAGCACGGCCGCCGCCGCGAGCGCGCGCCGGCTCGCCGGCAGGGCGCAGGCGGCGGCCGCCAGCAGCCCGGCCGCGCCGGCGCCCTGGAGCGCCCGGCCGAGCACCAGCGTCGACGGTCGAGTCGGCCGTCGCGCAGACCACCGCTCCGCCCGCCAGCACGAGCGCGCCGCCCGCGGCCGCCACGCGCGCCGGCAGGCGGACGGCGAGCGGCAGCAGGCCCGCCAGGGCGAGCAGGTAGGCGTTCAGCACCCACTGCCCGCCCGACGCCGAGGCGCCGAGGTCGAGCCGGATCGACGGCAGCAGCACGGCGGCCGCGGTCACGTCGAGCAGCACCAGGGCCAGTGCGAGCGACGCCGCCGCGAGCCTCAAGCGATCTCCACGTCGCGGCCGAGCGCCTGCTCGAGCAGCCCGGCGTTGCGGCGCGCCGCCCAGATCGGGACGGTCGGGTCCCGATCGGGATCGGGGTCGGGCGTGAGCGTCAACGTCCCGTTGCGCGAGCTCACGTCGACACGCCTGATCGCGCCGTCGCGGCTGCGCTCCAGCTGCTCGGCGAGCCGGATGATCGCGCACAGGAGCACGACCCGCTCGGCGTCGCCGGGCAGCGCCAGGGCGCCCAGCTCGGACGCGTCGGGGTCGCCCTTGCGGTGGTAGCGGGCGATCATCCCGACGATCCCCAGCTCGCGCGGGTCGAACCCCGGCAGGCCGGCGTTGAGGATCAGGTACTGCGAGTGGCGGTGATGGTCGTCGTAGTCGATCGCGGTGCCGATGTCGTGCAGCACGCAGCCGGCCCGGAGCAGCTCGCGCTCGGCGTCGCCGAGGTCGTGCAGCGCCGGCCTGCGCGAGGCCGTCGAACATCGCCGAGCGACAGCGCCGCCACGCGGCTGACGTGCTCGGGCTCGCTGTTGAAGCGGTGGGCGAGGTTCTCGACCGACTCGCGCCGCACGTCCTCGAACAGCTCGCGCTCGCCGAGCAGCCGCTCGAAGAAGGCGCCCTCGCGCAGGCCGGCGTCGGTGACCTCGACGGCGTCGAAGCCGCCCGAGTCGAGCGCCGCCGCGATCACCACGGCGCCGCCGAGGATCACGTCGCCGCGGTCCGGCTTGATCCCGCTCAGCTCGCCGCGCTTGGAAGCCGGCCGCGCGGCGAGCTGCTCGATCAGGTCCTCGAGCGCGTCGCGCGTGAGCGTGTAGCCCTGGACGTCGTCGCGCGGCAGCTCGTCGCGGCGCATGGCGGCGACGGCGAGGTTGCGGATCGTGCCGCCGATCCCGACCAGCCGGCCGCCGCCCTCCCACCACCCGAGCGCCTCGAGCTCCGCCGCGACGTGCTTGCGCAGCGCCTTGAGCGCCTTGGCGGGCGCCTTCTCGCCGGGCAGGAAGCGCTCGCTCACCCGCACCGAGCCGAGCGGCAGCGACTCCGCCTCCTCCAGCCGCCGCCCGGCCAGCCGCATCACCTGGATCGAGCCGCCGCCGACATCGATGCCGAAGCCGTCGGCGAGCGTCGTCGAGTTGGCGATCGCGAGCCAGCCGTAGCGCGCCTCCTCGCGGCCGCTGATCACGCGCGGCTCGAGTCCGGTGCGCTCGCGGATGGCGGCGAGCAGCTCGTCGCCGTTCTCCGCGTCGCGGATCGCGCTGGTCGCGATCGCCTCGACCTGGTCGATCCCGGACGCGCGGCAGAAGGACGCGAACACCGACGCGGTGTGCAGCGCGCGGTCGATCGGCGCGGGCTGCAGGAGGCGCTCCTCGCCCATCCCGGCGCCCACGCGGACGGGCTCGCGGATCTCGTCCACGAGGCTCCACCAAGGGGTGCCCGGCTCGTACCCGTAGACGACCAGGCGCCACGAGTTGGAGCCGAGGTCGGCAACGGCAACGCGCTCCATCGGCCCCGGATCATTCCTGACCGCCGTCCAACCGGCCGATCCGGGCTAAGGAGACGCGCCGAAAAAGCCGATCTAGGGGGTGTGAACGCCATGGCGCAGGCAAACTCCATGCAGGCTTCCGGCTCGAAGCTCGACAATCGCCGCGTGCTCGCCGCCCTGATCGACCTCGCGGTCGTCGGTGCCGGCGGCGCGGTGATCCTCGCCGCAGCCGGCGTGCTGGGCGAGTCCCCGTCGGAGATCGGAGTGCCGCTGCTGGCCTCGATCGTCGGCTGGGCGCTCTACTACTACTTCGCCTGCGAGTCGGGCGCCGGGCAGACGCTCGGCAAGCGCGCGATGAAGCTGCGCGTGGTGAGCGAGAGCGGCTCGCCGGCCGACATGCGCGCGATCGCGCTGCGCACGGTGCTGCGCGTGATCGACATGCAGCTGGCCGGGATCGTGGGGCTGGTCGTGATGAACTCGACGAAGGAGCGCCGCGCGCGCCTCGGCGACCTCGTCGGCGGCACGAAGGTGGTCTCGGCCGAGGGCCGGGCCGCCGGACGTCCGAAGCCGAAGGCGACCGTGGCCGCGACGCCGGTCTCGCGCGGTGCCGATCGCCGAGTCCGGGCCCGCCTTCGCCGCGGTGCCCGAGTCCCGAGGCCGAGCAGGAGGCCGAGGTGGTGGAGGTGCCGTCCGCCGAGGCGGAGCCGGAGGTCGTCTTCGAGGCGCCGCTGGCCGAGGCGGAGCCCGAGCCCGACCTGGCGACGGCCTCGCTGCGCGAGCTCGCGTCCGACGTGTCCGCGGTGACCGGCGATCCCGACCGCGAGGTCGCCGAGGAGCCCGAGGCCGAGGGCGACGATGCCGAGGCCGGCGAGGCACCCACCGTGGAGGCCGACGCGCTCGACGCCGACGCGCTCGACGGCGAGGACTCGACGCCGACGCGCTCGATGCCCCCGCACTCGAGGCCGACGGTCTCGACGACGACGGCCTCGAGGACGACCTGCGCGACGACGACCCGCTCGCGGGCGCCGACGACGACGATGCCGAGGAGGAGCTCGACCCGGAGGCCGAGGAGGCCGCCGCGCTCGAGGCCCACGAGGCGGAGGTCGAGGGACGTGTCTCGGTCAAGTCCGTGCAGACCGTCTCCGCGATGGACATCCTGATGGACGAGGGCGGCGAGAACGGCCGCTCCGACTCGTCCGACGACCGCTAGACCCGTTCGCGCCGAGCATCCGTCGCCCCGAGCCGAGGAGGGCGCGGCTCTAGACTGACCGGTTCGGATGGCGACGCTCGGAACAGCCGATTCCCCGCTGCGGGTCGCGGTCGTGGGCTCGGGGCCCTCGGGCTTCTACGCGGCCGGGCACCTGCTGAAGTGCCGGTCGCACCCGGACCTGAACGTCCAGGTGGACGTCTACGACCGCCTGCCCACGCCCTGGGGCCTGGTCCGCGGCGGCGTGGCGCCCGACCACCCCAACATCAAGGCCGTCAGCCGCGTCTACGAGAAGACGGCCGCTCACCCCGAGTTCCGCTTCTTCGGCAACGTCGAGTACGGCACCCAGGTCACGCACGCCGACCTCCACCAGCGCTACCACGCGATCATCTACGCCGTCGGCGCCCAGACCGACCGCCGCATGGGCATCCCCGGCGAGGACCTGCCCGGGAGCTGGGCCGCCACCGAGTTCGTGGCCTGGTACAACGGCCATCCCGACTACCGCGAGCTCGAGTTCGACCTCGACTGCGAGCGCGCGATCGTCGTGGGCAACGGCAACGTCGCCGCCGACGTGGCGCGCATGCTCGCGCTCACGCGCGAGGAGCTGGCCCAGACCGACGTCGCCGACCACGCGCTCGACGTGCTGGCCGACAGCTCGATCCGCGAGATCGTCGTGCTCGGCCGCCGCGGCCCGGCCCAGGCCGCCTTCACCAACCCCGAGCTGCTCGAGCTCGGCGAGATGACCGACGCCGACGTCGTTGGTCGACCCGCGCGACGCCGAGGTGGACCCGCTCAGCCGCGCCTGGCTCGAGAGCGAGCTCGCCAGCGCGACCGCGCGCAAGAACGTCGACATCCTGACGCGGCTACTCCGGCCGCCCGCCGCAGGGACGGCGGCGCCGGATCGTCCTGCGCTTCCTCTCGTCGCCGCTCGCGCTGCTGGGCGAGCGGCACGTAGAGGGGATCCGCATCTGCCGCAACGAGCTGCGCGACGAGGACGGCGCGCTGCGCGCCTGCTCGACCGAGACGATCGAAGAGCTGTCCTGCGGGATCGTCTTCCGCTCGATCGGCTACCGCGGCATGCCGGTCGAGGGACTGCCGTTCGACGAGCGCGCGGCACGATCCCACACGACGGCGGCCGCATCCTGGCCGAGGACGGCGCGCCGCTGCGCGGCGACTACGTGGTCGGCTGGATCAAGCGCGGCCCGAGCGGGATCATCGGCACCAACAAGCGCGACGCCCAGGAGACGGTCGACACGCTGCTCGAGGACCTCGACGCCGGCCGCCTCAACGACCCGGCCGACCCCAGCCGCGACGCGCTCGAGGAGCTGCTCGCCGCGCGCGCCCCCGACCACGTGACCTACACGGGCTGGGAGGCGATCGACAGCGTCGAGAAGGCGGCCGGCGAGCCGCACGGGCGCCCGCGCGTGAAGCTCACGACGACGGGCGAGCTGCTCGACGCGGCGCCGCGATCGCGTCGGGCTAGGCCGGCGCGCACCGCCCGTTCGCCGTCCAGCGCATCCAGCGCCCGCTCGAGCGACATCGAGATGCAGGTGAAGATCGGCGTCTCCGACTCCGTGTAGGCGCTCGACTCGGTCGCGCGCAGCTCGTGCACCAGGTCGAGGAACTCGGCCGGGTCGTCGGCGTCGAAGGCGACCACGAACTCCTGGTCGTCGAGTCCGAACGAGTAGGCGGTGTTGGTCTCGATCCCGGGGAAGCGGCGCGCCACCGCGATGTGCTCGCGCATCACGCGCATGCGCTCCTCGGCAGGCAGCCGGTACCAGTCGCGCCGCTTCCACATCGGGTAGACGATGAAGTAGCGTCGAGTCGGCGCCCGGGCGCGGCTCGAGCGGCTGGTCGGGCTGGTCCGAGTAGGGCGACTCCTTGGTCATCGCCAGGTAGGAGTGCGCCATCTCGGCGAAGCGCATCAGGCCGCTCTGGTTGAGCAGCACGTGCAGCTCGTGGATCGGGTCGAGGGTGCGCGCGATCGCCCGCACCATCAGGTCGCAGTCGCCGCGCGTGCCGACCAGCGAGTAGCCGCGCAGGTAGTGGTCGGCGCCGAACTCGCGGCAGGCGGCCAGGAACTCGCGTTTGTCCGCCGAGCGCTCCTCGGCGCTGCGCCTGCGCCAGCCCGGATCGACCTTCAGGAACGTGTACTTGACGTAGTTGCGCTGCTCGCTCACACCGCACAGTGTGGCGAACCGCACTGTGTCGACCCGGTGCGGCGGCTACCATCACGCTGTGCGTGTAGCGCTCGTATCGCCCTACTCGTACACGTACCCAGGAGGAGTCGGGCGTCATGTGGAGGCGCTCGCCGGGGAGCTTTTCGCGCAGGGCCACGAGGTCCGCCTGCTTGCTCCCTACGACCCCGACGACCGGCTGGCACGTGTGCTGCATAGAGGCGCCGCCCCCGAGCGGCGTCCCGCTCCGGACTTCCTGATCCCGATCGGGCGCACCGCCGGGCTGCCGTTCAACGGCGCCGTCTCGAACCTCGCGGTCTTCCCCGACACGGTCGGGAAGGTCGGCCGCGAGCTGCGCCAGGGCAAGTACGACCTCGTGCACGTGCACGAGCCCAACGCCCCGTACGCGAGCTGGTACGCGACCGAGAGCGCGCGCGTGCCGGTGGTCGCCACCTTCCACACCTACTCGACCAACTGGATGACCGGCACGTTCGCCGCCAACGTGGCCGGCGTCCGCCGGCTCATGTCGAAGCTGAGCGCCCGCATCGCCGTCTCGGAGGCCGCCGAGTGGACCGGCCGGCGCTTCTACGGCGGCCGCTACCGGATCGTCCCGAACGGCGTCGACCTGGGCGCGGCGCGCCCGCGCGCCGACCGCCCGCACGACCGGCTCGAGATCCTCTTCGTCGGCCGCGCCGAGGCGCGCAAGGGCCTGCCCGTGCTGCTGCGCGCCTTCGAGGCGCTGCGCAGCGCCGGCGTCGACGCCCGCCTCACCGTGGCGGGCGCCACGCAGGAGGAGGTGGCGCCGCTGCTGCTCGACACCGACGGCGTGGAGATCGCCGGTCGCGTGACCGAGGAGGAGAAGTGGCGCCTGCTGGGCGCGTCCGACCTGCTCTGCGCCCCGTCGCTCGGCGGCGAGAGCTTCGGCATGGTGCTGACCGAGGCGTTCGCCTCGTCGACGCCGGTCGTCGCCTCGCGCATCGCCGGCTACCGCGACGTGGTGCGCTCGCGCCAGGACGGGCTGCTGGTGCCGGTCGGCGACGCCGTCGAGCTCGGCGAGGCGCTGCGCGACCTCGCGCTCGACCCGGAGCGCCGCCAGGCGATGGCGCGCTCGGCCCGCGAGCGCGCGGAGCGCTTCGCCTGGCCGCAGGTCGCCCGCGAGGTCACCGAGGTCTACGAGGAGGCGCTGGCGCAGCCCCAGCCCGTGACCCGCACGGCCCGCGCCGCGGCCGCCCTCGGCGTGCGCCCGGCCGAGGCGGGCCCGCGCGCCCGCCCGCGCCGGCTGCCGTCGCTCGAGCCCAAGGAGGCGCCGAGCGGGCGCCGCCGCGCCGCGCGCCTGGCCCGCCGCGCCCTGGTGCCCGCGGGCGCCGTGGCGGGCGTGGGGCTGACGGCGCTGGCGCTCCAGCGCCTCGGCCTCGAGCCGATCGGGCGGTCGCTGCTGGCCGCCACGCCGATCTGGGTGCTCGTCGCGTTCGCGCTGATGTGCGCCTCGATGCTGCTGCGCGCCGAGGCCTGGCACGCGATCCTGCGCGCCGCCCTGCCGGGCCTGCGCGTGCGCCGCCGCGACACCGCGCGCGCGACGATGATCGGCGTGCTGATGTCGGCGACGATGCCGGCCCGCCTCGGCGAGCCCTCGCGCGCGCTGATCCTGGCGCGCCGGCTCGGCCGCATGCGCGACCGCTTCCCGGTCGTGCTCGGCACGATGGTCTCCCAGACGCTGCTCAACATCCTCGCGCTGGTCGTGCTCGGCGCCGTGATGTTCGCCACCGTCGGCATCTTCCGCGGCGGCGAGGACGCGCTCGTCATCGCCACGATCGCCCCGCTGGTGATCCTCGGCCTCGTGGTCGCGACGCCCTGGCTGCTGCGGCGCGGCAAGCCGACCCGCTTCCAGCG
The DNA here is from genome assembly GCA_963828225.1 of uncultured Thermoleophilaceae bacterium. Classification (GTDB taxonomy): domain Bacteria; phylum Actinomycetota; class Thermoleophilia; order Solirubrobacterales; family Thermoleophilaceae; genus JACVRW01. The sequence continues at coordinate 162,906 of CAWHDX010000001.1, forward strand.
CGTGCAGCAGGCGGCCGCCACCGCGCGCGACGCGATGGTCCAGGTGCGCACGGGCCTGCAGGTGTTCCGCCACCCGCGCCTCGGGGGCTGGGCCGCCCTCATGCAGCTCTCCGCCTGGGCGATCCAGTGGCTCGCCTGCTACGTGCTGCTGGTGGCGCTCGGCCTCGACGGCCACGCCGGCATCGGCGCCGCCGCGGCCGTGCTGTTCGCGGTCAACGTGACGGCGGCGCTGCCGGCCACGCCCTCGAACCTGGGCGTCTTCCAGGCCGCCTGCGTCGCGGTGCTGTCGGCCTACGGAGTCGGCAAGACCGACGCGTTCGCCTACGGGATCATCCTGCAGGCGGTCGAGATCGCCACCGCGGTGGCGATGGGCATGCCCGCGCTCGTGCGCGAGGGCATGACCTGGAAGGACCTGCGCCTGCGCGCGCTGCACGCGTCGCCGGTGCAGCTGCGCGGGACGCGGCGTGCCGATGCGGCCGCCGACTCGACCACCTGAGGGCTACATAACCGCCGCTCCCGGGTAGGACCCCGGCATGCGACGCTCAATTCTCTTCGCGCTGGTCGGCGCGCTGGCCCTGCTCGTCCCGCTCACCGCGGGCGCAGCCAAGCGCGCCTCGACCAAGCACACATACGTGGTCCTCTACGAGCGGGGCGCCTCCGATGGCGCCGCCCGCGCCGCCATCCAGCCGCCGGCGGCCGCGTCGTGGAGGAGAACCGCAAGGTCGGCGTGGCCACGGTCCGCTCGGCCAACAGCGACTTCGTCACCGACGTCTCGCGCAGCCGCGCGGTCGCCGGTGCGGCGCGCAACCGGCCGGTCGGCGAGGCGCCCGCGGACAAGGTCCGCGACCCGTTCGCGATCGAGCGCATGGCGGCACAGCGCGCCGACGCCGAGGGCCGGGGCCGCGTGCGCCGCTCGCGCGGCGCGGGCGCTCCGCTGGCGGAGCCGTTCGCCGACCTGCAGTGGGACATGAGGATGATCCACGCGACCCCGAAGGGGTCCTACCGGCGCCAGCGCGGCAGCTCGAGCGTGCGCGTCGGGATCATCGACACCGGCGTCGACGGGTCGCATCCCGACATCGCGCCGAACTTCAACCGGTCGCTGAGCCGCAACTTCACGACCGACATCCCGCTGATCGACGGGCCCTGCGAGGAGGAGGCGGACGCCTCCTGCAGCGACGCCTCGAACGTCGACGAGGACGGCCACGGCACGCACGTGGCGGGCACGATCGGCGCGCCGATCAACCGGCTCGGCATGGCCGGCGTGGCGCCCGACGTGGAGCTCGTGAACATCCGCGCGGGGCAGGACTCCGGCTACTTCTTCCTGCAGCCGAGCGTCGACGCGCTCACCTACGCCGCCGACATCGGCGTCGACGTCGTGAACATGTCGTACTACATCGATCCGTGGCTCTACAACTGCGCCGAGCAACCCGGCCGACTCGCCGGAGGAGCAGCTCGAGCAGCGGACCGATCATCCAGGCCACCGAGCGGGCGCTCGCCTATGCGCGCTCGCGCGGCGTGACGCTGGTGTCGGCCGAGGGCAACGGCAACACCGACCTCGGCAAGCCCGTGGTCGACGTGACCAGCCCGGACTACCCGCCCGAGAACGAGCGCGAGCGGGCGATCGACAACTCGTGCAAGTCGGAGCCGCTCGAGGCTCCCGGCGTGCTGGGGATCACCTCGGTCGGGCCGAGCAAGCGCAAGGCCTACTACTCGGACTACGGCGTGGAGCAGGCCGACCTGTCGGCGCCCGGCGGCGACCGGCGCGACTTCTTCGGCACCTCGCGCTACGACACGCCGGCGAACACCGTGCTGGCGCCGTACCCGCGACGCTGGCCGCGGCCAACGACGAGCTCAACCCGGACGGCACGCCGAACACGCCGTTCGTGCTGGCCGACTGCTCGCTCGGGGACTGCGCCTACTACCAGTACCTGCAGGGAACCTCGATGGCGTCCCCGCACGCCGCCGGAGTGGCGGCCCTGGTGGTGGCGTCGCGCGGCAAGCGCGACAAGGTGCAACGGCGGCCTGACGCTGTCGCCCGACGTCGTCGAGCGGGTGATGAAGCGGACGGCGCAGGACACGCCCTGTCCGGAGCCGCGCGTGTTCACCTATCCGGACCCCGACCTGACACCCGACTACACGGCGATCTGCGAGGGCGACGCCGACTTCAACGGGTTCTACGGCGAGGGCATCGATCGACGCGCTGGCGGCGTCGAAGAAGAAGCACTGAGGGGAGGGGCCCGGCCGGCGGGGCGCCTCCCCGCCGGGCCGGGCTCAACCTTCACACATTCGTGTCAAGGTTCGGTAGGATGTGTCGCGACCTTGGCTACAGAGCGCGACTTCATCCAGGCGGCAACTGAGCGCGTCGTCGTCTTCGACGGCGGCATGGGCGCGACGCTCGAGCAGTTCGACCTGACCGAGGCCGACTACGGCGGCCTCCCCGGCAAGTGCCACGAGGCGCTCGTGCTGAACCGCCCGGACGTGATCCAGGGCGTCCACGAGTCGATGATCGCCGCGGGCGCCGAGGTGCTCGAGACCGACACCTTCCAGGCCTCGCGCCTGAAGCTCGACGAGTGGGGGCTCGGCGAGCACACGCCGGAGATCAACCGCCGCGCCGCCGAGCTCGCCCGCGCGGCGGCCGGCCCGGACCGCTTCGTCGCCGGCTCGATCGGCCCCACGGGCCATCTCCCAGCGAGCGACGACCCGACGCTCGGCAAGATCACCTTCCGCGAGCTGGTCGAGGTCTTCACCGAGCAGGCGCACGGCCTCGTCGAGGGCGGCGCCGACCTGCTGATCGTCGAGACCGCGCAGGACATCCTCGAGGTCAAGGCCGCGATCTTCGGCGCCCGCGAGGGCTTCAAGCTCGCCGGCCGCACGGTGCCGATCCAGGCCAGCGTCTCGCTGCTGCCGAACGGCGGCAAGATGCTGCTCGGCACCGACATCCAGGCCGTGCTCACGACGCTGCTCGCCCTCGACGTCGACGCGATCGGGCTCAACTGCTCCACCGGCCCCGAGGACATGCGCGACGCGATCCGCTTCCTCGGCGAGTTCAGCCCCGTGCCGGTCCACTGCATCCCGAACGCCGGGCTGCCGCTGCAGGGACCCGAGGGCGAGACGATCTTCCCCGAGCAGCCCGATCCGCTCGCCAACGTGCTGCAGGAGTTCGTCGAGCGCTACGGCGTCTCGATCGTGGGCGGCTGCTGCGGCACCACGCCCGACCACATCGCCGCGATCGTGGATCGCGTCGGCGGGCGCAAGGCCGAGCCGCGGCCGGAGCGCGGGCCGGCGCTGGTGTCGAGCATGATGACCGCGACGCCGCTGGTGCAGGAGCCGCGGCCCACGCTGGTCGGCGAGCGCGTCAACTCCCAGGGGTCGCGCAAGGCCAAGGAGATGCTGCTCGCCGACGACTACGACGGCCTCGTCCAGATCGCCGAGGACCAGGTCACCGGCGGCGCGCACGTCCTCGACGTCTGCGTTGCGCTGACCGAGCGCCAGGACGAGGACGAGCAGATGCGCGAGGTCGTGAAGCGCATCGCGCTCAGCCAGCCGGCGCCGATCCAGATCGACTCCACCGAGCCCGAGGTGATCCGCATCGCGCTCGAGCAGATCCCCGGCCGCGCGATCGTCAACTCGGTCAACCTGGAGGCCGGCCGCGACAAGCTCGACGTCGTCGCCCCGCTCGCCAAGGCGCACGGCGCGGCGCTGATCGCGCTGACGATCGACGAGGTCGGCATGGCCAAGACCGCCGACCGCAAGGTCGAGGTCGCCAAGCGCATCGTCGAGCTCGCCTGCGACGAGCACGGGCTCGACCGCGAGGCGCTGATCTTCGACGCGCTCACGTTCACGCTCACCACCGGCGACGAGGAGTGGCGGCCGTCGGCCGTCGAGACGATCGACGGCATCCGCCGCATCAAGGCGGAGATCCCGGGCGTCAAGACCTCGCTGGGCGTTTCGAACGTCTCGTTCGGCGTGTCGCCGGGCGCTCGCGCGGTGCTCAACTCGGTGTTCCTCCACCACTGCGTGGAGGCGGGGCTCGACCTGGCGATGGTCAACCCGAACCACATCACGCCCTACGGCGAGATCTCCGCGGAGGAGCGCGAGCTCGCCGACGACCTCGTCTTCAACCGCCGCGAGGACGCGCTGGAGCGCTTCATCGCGCCACTTCGAGCAGAAGGGCGAGACCGAGGAGGAGGCGGTCGGCGACCCGACCGCCGGGATGGAGCCCGAGGAGGCGCTCCACTTCCACATCCTGCGCCGCAAGAAGGAGGGCGTGGAGGACTGGATCGACCGCTCCGTCGAGAAGATCGGCGCGGTGCCCACGCTCAACCAGGTGCTGCTGCCCGCCATGAAGGAGGTGGGCGACAAGTTCGGCGCCGGGGAGCTGATCCTGCCGTTCGTGCTGCAGTCGGCGACCGTGATGAAGCGCGCCGTGGCGCAGCTCGAGAACTACCTCGAGCGGATCGAGGGCCACACCAAGGGCAAGGTCGTGATCGCGACCGTGTTCGGCGACGTGCACGACATCGGCAAGTCGCTCGTCAACACGATCCTCACCAACAACGGCTACACCGTGATCGACCTCGGCAAGCAGGTCCCGATCGACACGATCATCAACGCCGCCGTCGAGCACGACGCGGACGCGATCGGGCTGTCCGCCCTGCTCGTGTCCACCTCGAAGCAGATGCCGACCTGCGTGCAGGAGCTGCACCAGCGCGGGCTCGAGTTCCCGGTGCTGATCGGCGGCGCTGCCATCAACCGCGACTTCGGGCGGCGCATCCTCTATCCGAAGGGCAAGGAGTCCGACGAGGTCTACGAGCCCGGCGTCTTCTACTGCAAGGACGCCTTCGCCGGCCTGTCGACGGTCGACCAGCTGGTCGACGAGGAGGCCCGCGGCGCGCTGGTGACGAAGATGCGCGACGAGGCCCACGCGCTGCGCAACCAGGTGCGAGAAGGTCGACGACGGCCCGCCCGTGACCGACGCCTCCGTGCGCTCGGCCGCCCGCACCGACGTCGAGATCCCCGAGCCGCCCTTCTGGGGCGCGCGCGAGCTCGAGGTCGACCTCGACGACGTCTACCCCCACCTCGACCGCCACGTGCTGTTCAAGCTGCACTGGGGCGGGCGCGGCAAGAAGGGCGAGGAGTGGCGCCAGATCGTGGAGGGCCACGGCGACGACGAGGGCTTCGCGCCCAAGCTCGAGCGCATGTGGCGCGAGCAGGACTACCTCCACCCGCGCGTGCGCGTTGGCTACTTCCCGGCGGCGGCCGACGGCAACGAGCTGGTCGTGTTCGACCCGGACGACCACCAGCGCGAGCTCGAGCGGCTGACCTTCCCGCGCCAGCCCAAGCACGACCGCATCTGCCTGGCCGACTTCTTCCGGCCGATCGACTCCGGCGAGCGCGACGTGGTGGCGCTGCAGGGAGTGACCGTCGGCGCCGAGGTGACCGAGGTGATGGCGCAGCTCGAGCGCGAGGGCGAGTTCGCCGAGCAGCTCTTCACCCACGGGCTGGGCGTGCAGACGGCCGAGGGGCTGGCCGAGTGGATGCACTCCGAGGTGCGCCGCGGTCTGGGCATCGAGCCCGACCAGGGCCGGCGCTATTCGTGGGGCTACCCCGCCTGCCCGGACCAGTCCGAGCACGAGAAGGTCTGGCGCCTGCTCGAGCTCGAGAAGATCGGCATGTACCTCTCCGACGGCTTCGCGGTGATGCCCGAGCAGTCGACGGTGGCGATCGTCGCCCACCACCCGCAGGCGGTCTACTTCGGCATGAAGTCCGGCTTCATCCCGAAGGAGAAGGTCAGCGACGAGGTCATCGCCGGGACCGAGCGCGGCGGCGCACTGCCGCCCGAGTCGGACCCGGTCGAAGAGCCCGCGCCCACGGCCTAGGCGCCGCGCCCGGCGTCGGCCGGTAGGTTGCCCGGATGCTGAGCGCGCTCGCCGTCGTCACGGCTCTGGCAGCGGCGGGCGCCCCGGGCGGCTGTCCGCGCGACCACGACCTCGAGACCGGGCGCTCGAACGGCGGGCTCTACACGACGCTCGCGCCGTTCGAGCACTTCGGCTCGGCGCGCACGCAGGTCTTCCCGCATACGTGCACGGTGCGCGGGGCGGTGCGCGCTCGCCGGGCGCCGGGCGACTACCGCACGCCCTACATCGCGGCCACGCGCGACCGCGGCCAGCTCTACGTCTACGGCTACCGCCCGGACGCGGCCCGGCAGGGCGCCTACGTGGCGAGCGTGGACCCGGGCTCCCTGCGCGAGCGCTGGCGCACGACCATCCGCGATCCGAGCCCGCCCGCGCAGTGGAGCTACCCGGGCGTGATGGCGGTGCACGGCAACGGCTTCCTGTACGCGGTCTACGGCAACGTGCTGGTCAAGCTCGACCCGGCCACGGGCAGGACGCTGGCGCGGCGCGAGCTGCCGGAGGACCCGCGGCTGACCGGCGCTGCCTACAACGGCTTCGTCGTGCTGCCCGACGGCAACATCGTCGCCAAGAAGGTCGAGCGCGGGCCGTGCCCGAGCGCGCTGGCGCCGCCCGCCGAGCCGGCGACGACGGGCGCCTTCGCTGGGGCTGAGCTGCGCGGCGGCGAACGCGCTGCCCTCGCGGATCGTCGTGGTGGAGCCGCGGCGCCTGCGCATCGCTGTCGGCGGTGACTCCGCCCGAGCCCGTCACCGGGCGGGTCACCTACGCGCGCGGCCGCCTCTACGCGGCCGGGCGCGACTCGCTGTTCCGCTACGTGTACCGCGGCGGCCGCCTGCGGCTCGACCGGACGTGGGGTCCGGTGACGTACCGCACCGGCGCGCAGCGGCCCGGGCACGGGGCCAGGGCTGCTCGGCGAGTTCCTCGTGGTCCAGACCAACTTCCTCCCGGCCGGCGAGCCGCTCACCGTCACCGCGGTGAGCACGCGCGACGACCGGCGCGTGTTCCGCGTCCGCCCGTTCCCGGACTCGACCGCCAGCTGGATCGTCTCCAAGCCGGCGCTCGACGCCGCCAACCGCACGGTGATCAGCCACGACACGAGCGCGGGCCGGATGGCCGCCCTGCGGCTCGACCCGCGGCGCGGCTTCAGCGTGCGCTGGCGGCGTCCGCTGAGCTCGCTCGCGTTCTCCGCCCTGGTCGGTCCGGCCGGGCTCGCGCCAGATCGTGATCCCCGACCGCGGCGAGGCGGGCGAGCGCGTGCTCTGGCTGGACGAGCGCAGCGGCCGAGTGCGTGCGCGCAGCGAGGTGCTCTCCCCGCAGGCCGCCCCCGGCAACATCGTCACGCCGGGGTTCGGCGGGCGCTTCTACTACCTGTCGGGAGAGGGAGCGCTGTGGGAGCTCAGGGCCGCTCGGGCGCTCGACCGCTAGGCGAAACGCCGAGCCGGAATCTTCGACACAGGGATAAAGACCGGGTGGGAGGGCGGCCGTAGGTTGGGAACGGCACTCGGAAGGAGGCATCCCCACCTATGGATTTCGTACTGGCTACCGCCGACGACCTGGCCAAGGCCATCGACGGCAACCTCCCGGACACCGTTCCGGGCAACACGCTGTGGGTCGTCATCGCGGCGGTATTCGTCCTGCTCATGCAGGCGGGCTTCGCCATGCTCGAGATCGGCTTCTCGCGCATGAAGAACGCCGGAACCGGCGTCGCGAAGATCCTCACCAACCTCTCGATCGCCGCCATCTGTTATTGGGCGGTCGGGTTCGCATTCGCCTTCGGAAGCTCTGACGTGCTCGGGATCTCGAGCTCGATCATCGGCTCCAACGGCTTCTTCCTGCAGTTCTCGGGTCACGCGGCCGACTCGTTCCCGGTTCTCGGGTTCTCGGACGCCGTCGTCGAGTCGAAGTGGCTGTTCCAGTTCGCGTTCTGCGCCGTGTCGCTCGCGATCGTCTGGGGCTCCACGCTCGAGCGGATCAAGTACTCCGCGTACGTGATCTACGCGATCGTGTTCGCGTCGCTCATCTACCCGATCGGCTCCCACTGGGTGTTCGGCGGCGGATGGCTCCAGAACGGCGAGACGCCGCTGCTGGCGACCGGCATGCAGGACTTCGCCGGCTCCACGGCGGTGCACATGATCGGCGCCACCGGCGCGTTCGCGGCGCTGCTGCTGCTCGGGCCGCGCAAGGGCAAGTACGGCCCGGACGGCAAGCCGCGGGCGATCCCCGGTCACTCGATGCCGCTGGTCGGCCTCGGCGTGATCATCCTGTTCTTCGGCTGGTTCGGGTTCAACCCGGGCTCGACGCTGAACATCACCGACACCCGCCTGGCCGACGTGGCCGTGGTGACCCTGCTGGGCGCCGCCGGCGGTGTGATCGGCGCGTTCGTCGCGACGCAGCTGAAGCAGCGGACGATCGACATCGGCATGGTGGCCAACGGCATGATCGCCGGGCTGGTCGCCATCACGGCGCCCTCGGGCTACGTGGAGGCCTGGGCCGGTCCGATCATCGGCTTCGTCGCCGGGATCATCGTCGTGTTCGGCGTGATCTGGATCGACAAGAAGATCGACGACCCGATCGGCGCCACCTCGGCGCACGGTCTGGCCGGCATCTGGGGCACGCTGTCCTGCGGCCTGTTCACTGCGCCGCGGCTGGCGCAGTACAACGCCTTCGGCGACCCCGAGGGCGGCCTGTTCTACTCGGGCAACCTGACCCAGCTGGCCGCTCAGGCGGTCGGCGTGGCCGTCGCGTTCACCTTCGTGTTCGCGATGAGCTATGCGACCTTCGCCATCATCAAGGCGACGATCGGGATCCGGGTGTCCGAGGACGACGAGGAGGCCGGACTCGACATCGTCGAGCACGGCATGTACGGCTACCCGGAGCAGTTCATCCCGCAGTCCGAGATCAGCTCTGGGATTCCGGCCGGACTCGGCGTCCCGGCCCCGTCGCACAGGGGCGCCACCGCGACCGCCTCAGAGGGGGCCCCGGCATGAAGATGATCATCGCGTACATACGCCACGAGGCGTTCGAGCCGATCCGCGCGGATCTGCTCGAGGCCGGCTTCCCCAGCCTCACGATCACGGAGGTGAAGGGCTCGGGCCGCCAGAAGGCGATCACCGAGCACTACCGCGGATCGGAGCTGGCCGTGCACCTGCGGCCGAAGCTGAAGGTGGAGTGCGTCGTGGAGACCAAGGACGTGGATCGCATCAAGGAGGTGATCCTGAGGCACGCCCGCACGGGCTCGGTCGGGGACGGGAAGCTGTTCATCCTGCCGGTCGAGGACGCGGTGCGGATCCGGACGGGCGAGGAGGGCGAGACCGTCCTCCAGGCCCACGAGGGCGACGAGGCCTCGGTCAACGGCGATCGGGCCTAGGGCAGAGCGATAGCCGTCCCGGACCTCAGATTGGCCGCGGATCCAGACACGGCCGCGGAGACGCCGCGCGGCGCCCACCTGGAGATGGTGGGCGCCGTGCTGGCCGGCGACGGGCTCGAGCGGGTGGCGGAGATCGCCTCCGCGCACGCCGGTGCGCCGGTGGCCGTGGTGGTCCCGCGTCTGGGTGTGCCACTCGAGGGATGGGCCCGATACGAGCGCTACGTGGGCGCCCGCCTTGCGGGCGGGCGCCCGCAGCGCCCGGCCGACATCACGGCGGAGGTGCCGATCTCGTCGGGCGGCCGCGAGCTCGGCGCGGTGCTGCTGCTCGGCGCCGGGAGGCCGGACGCCGGCGAGTACCTCCACATGGCCGCGATCGCGGCGCTGACGGAGGTCGCGGTGGTCGAGGCCAAGGACGAGACCGAGCAATCGCTGCGCGGCTCGTTCCTGGAGGAGCTCCTGACCCGCCCCGATCTCGATCCCGCCGACGTGCAGAGGCGCGCGGCGCGGCTCGGATGCGATCTGGCCGGCGGCTTCGTGGGGCTCTGCGCGAACCCCAACGGCCGCGGGCCGGGGCGGCTCGTGGCGGCGCTGGCGGCGGAGCTGCCGGGCGCGCTGGCGCAGGCGGTGGAGGACAAGGTCTACGCGCTGCTGCCGGGGCCGCCCGAGCCGGCGCGTCGCGCTGCCACGCGGCTGGGGCGACACGCCGAGATCGGGCTGTCGTCGTACCGCACCGGGAGCCGCCGAGGCGCGGCGGGCGCTCGAGGAGGCGGAGCTGGTGCTGGGCGTGACGGCCGCGGGCGGCGGGCCGCCGGGCGCCGAGATCGGCGAGGGGACCTACCGGCTGCTGTTCCGCGTGCTGGCGAGCCACCCGCAGGAGGTGCGCAGCTTCTACGAGGACACGGTCGCGCCACTGGTGCGCTACGACGAGCAGTACGCGACCGACCTGGTCGGCACCGTCGACGCCTACCTCGCCAACAACTGCAACATGAACGCAACCGCCCAGGCAATCCACGCGCACCGCCACACGGTCGCGTACCGCCTGGAGCGAGTGCGGGAGCTGAGCGGCCTGGACCCACTGCGCTCCGAGGACCGCGAGCGCCTCGGGCTGGGGCTGAAGGCCTTCCGGATCATCGCGCCGTCGCTGCCGCGCTGAGCGGGGGCGCCGCGCGCGGAGCGGCGCGTGGCAGGCCGCCGCGGCGGGTGGGTGACAACGAATGCGCGCATAGCGCGACGTTCGTAGCGACCACTCGCGGCGCGCTGGGAGGCGCGCGCGAGCGGGGGCGGTGCGGCGGGCTCGCCGACGTGAGAGCTGTCTAATTGCACGAATAACGCGCGGATAGCGCGACGTTCGTAGCACCCACTCGCGGCGCGGAGCGATCCGAGCGCCGCAGCCGCCCCGGCAGAGCGCCCGAGCGCCGCGGCAACCCCCTGGTCGCTGCCGTTCAGCGCCGCTCCCGCGCCGGGGCAGCGCCCGAGCGCCGCGGCAACCCCCTGGTAGCTGCTTCGAGCGCCGCCCCGCACCCCTACGGCAGCGCGGCCACCACCGCATCGAGCACCCGCTCCGCCCCGAACCGCACCACGTCGTCCGCCACCAGGCCGGTCTCCGACTGCGCCACCGCGATCGCCGCTCGGGCCTCCTCGTCCGAGCCGAGATCCGCGGTGTTGAGCGCGATCGCCGCCACCCGGGCCGGTCGCACCGGCGCCGCGATCGCCTCGTAGGCGGCGATCAGCTCGGGAAGCGGCGGGATCGCCAGGTCGGGGTAGTTGCGCAGCGACGTGGCCCCGGCCTTGTGCACCAGCACCAGCAGGTCGGGCGCCGATCCGTGCAGCAGCCCCAGCGTCACCGCCGAGTAGGCGGGGTGGAAGAGGCCGCCCTGGCCCTCCACGAACAGCAGGTCGCCGCGCTCGGCGCCCTCCTTCACCAGCCGCTCCCCGGCCCCGGCCACGTAGTCCGAGATCACGTGGTCCACCGCCAGCCCCCAGCCGGCGATCGCCACCCCGGTCTGCCCGGTCGGCACGTAGACCGAGCGCAGCCCGCGCTCGCGCGCCGCTCGGTCGAGCTCGAGCGTCACCACCTTCTTCCCGATCACCGTGTCGGAGCCCACGCTGTGCACCACCCGCACCGACTCCGGGCGGCTGTAGGGGCCCTCGGGCACGGTCAGGTCAGCCGGCGCGGCGCGCAGGTCGCGCAGCTCGACGCCCGCGCGCTCGGCCGCGACGACGCAGCTCCTCGTCATCGGCCAGCTGGGTGTGCAGCCCCGCCTCCAGGTGCAGCCCGGCGCCGATCGCCTCGAGCAGCGCCGCGCGCCAGGCCGGGTCGAGCCGGCCGCCCGTCGGCGCCACGCCGATCAGCAGCGCCGTGGCGCCCAGCTCGATCGCCTCGCCCAGCGTCGCCACGATCGGCACCGGACGCAGCGCGAACGGCACCACCTCGGACGCCGTGCGGCCCGCCTGGGTCGAGTCGATCACGGCCACCACGTCGCGCGTCCCGTACCGGATCACCCCGTGGCCGGTCTTGCCGTTGGGGGCCGCGAACAGCCCCTCGGCGAAGATCGCCAGCCGCTCCCCGTCGCTCACGCCGGCTCCACGCCCAGGCCGGGCCCCTCGGACGGCAGCACGCGGCCCATCGCTCAGCTCGAGCCCCGCGAACGGCGAGCCGGGGTTGGCCAGCAGCAGGTGGCCGTCCAGGTCGACCCAGTCGGCCAGCGACGCGATCTGGGCCGCCGGCGCCACTCCGAGCTGCGACTCCACCATGCAGCCGATCATCACGCGCAGCCCCAGAGCGCGCGCGGCGTGCACCATCCGGACCGCCTCGCGCAGGCCCCCGGACTTCGCAAGCTTGACGTTGATCCCATCCGCATAGCCGGCCACCTCCGCCACGTCGCCCAGGTCGTGGCACCCCTCGTCCACGATCACCGGCGGCCGCGGCGAGAGCTCTCGCAGAGCGCGGAAGGATTCCAGGTCGCGCGCCGGGAACGGCTGCTCGATCAGCTCGACGCCGAGCTCGACCAGCGCCGGCACCAGCTCGCGCGCCGCCTCGAGCGTCCAGCCCTCGTTGGCGTCCACGCGCAGCGGCGCCTGCGACTCGGCCCGCACGACCTCGAGCCGCGCCAGGTCCTCGGCCCCGCCAACCTTCACCTTCAGCGCCCGATAGCCGCGCGCACGCCGAGCGCGGTCGCGCGTCCCCTCGAGCGTGTCGATGCCGATCGTGAACGACGTGACCGGCCCTCCGCGCGGCAAGCCCAGCAGTCTCCAGACCGGGACGCCCGAGCCGCCGGCCGACCCAGTCGTGCAGCGCCGCGTCCAGCGCCGAGCGCCCGGCCGCGTCGCCGTGCAGCCCGCCGAGCACCTGCTCGAGATCGAACGGGTCGTCGCCGAGCTTGTCGGCCGCCCTGCCGAGGAAGGCGCTCGCGGTGGCGGCCGACTCGCCGCGGTAGTAGACGGGCGCGGCCTCGCCGCGCCCGACGAGCCCGTCGTGCTCCAGCTCCACCTGCACGACCTCCTGCTCGGTGCGCGACCCGCGCGCGATGCCGAACTGCTCGGCGAGCGGGAGCGAGGCGGTGCGGGCGGTCAGCTGCACACGGGGCTTATACCGCCGCGCCCGTGTCGGCCAGCCCCTGACGCACGGCCACCGCCGCCGCCTCGGTGCGCGAGCGCACGTCCAGCTTGGCCAGGATGCGCGACACATGCACGCTGGCGGTCTTCTCCGCCATGTGCAGCTCGAGGCCGATCTCGCGGTTGGTCGCGCCGCCCGCGACCAGGGCGAGCACCTGCCGCTCGCGCGGGGTCAGGCCGAACGGCTCGCCTTCCTGCGGCCGCCGCGGCGGCCGCAGGAGCCGGCCGGCTCGGCCGGGCCCAGCATGCGCAGGCGCGCTCGCGCCGCGAGCGACTCCAGCTCGGCGACCAGCCACTCGCTGCCGAGCTCGCGCGCCGTGCGCAGCGCCTCGGACGCGATCGTCGCCGCCGCGGCGCGATCGTCCGCCCGCACCAGCGCCTCGGCCTGCGCGCCAGCTCGAGTAGACGCGGCCGTACGTCCGGTCGAGGCCTCGCCCACGCCGCGGCCGCGGCGGCCCACAGCGCCGGGTCGTCGTCGCCGACGGCGCGGCTGTGCTCGGCCTCGCCGCCGGCGAGCTCGGCCCGCTCGACGGGGCCGCCGGCCTCGCCGGTGAGCCGCAGCCGCGCCAGGTGCTCGTCGGCCCGCTTCAGGGCCGCCTGCTCGGCTTCGGCGTCGCGCCGGTCGCGGGCCAGCATCGCGGCGTCGGCCTCCACCCGCACGCCCACGCCGGCCACGCCCGCGATGCGCGTCACGTCGTCGGAGCAGTACTCGATCTGGTCGAGCGCGTGGTCGACCGCCGCGCGGGCGGCGTCGACGTCGCCGCAGCGGCGCTCCAGCTCGGCCCGCATCCAGCCGTAGGCGCCCACGAACTGCGGCTCCGTCGACTCGCGCGCGGGCGCCTCCATGGCCTCCAGCTCGATCCGGGCGGCCTCGAGGTCGCCCGCTCCGAGCGCCAGCACGCCGCGCGACATGTGCCAGACGAACAGCTGGTTCCCGTAGCGGCGCCGGCTCTGCGAGGGCAGCAGCTCGTGCGCCTCCTTCCAGCGCCCGAGGTAGTACGAGAACTCGACGGCGTTCATCGTCAGCCAGTCGTGCGCGCGGGTGTTGGGCGCATCGGTCTCGAGCCCCTCGCGTGCGACCGCGAGCGCGTCCGCGGTCCGGCCGCTCACGTGCAGCACGTCGGCGAGGTTGATGTAGGCCGCCGTCACCTCGCGCGGGAAGCCCGACTCGCGCGCGATCTCGAGCGCCTCGCGCAGCGCGCCGGCGCCCTCCTCCGCCTCGAAGCGATTGCCGAGCGCGGTGCCCATCACGTTGAGCGCGCGCACCTCCACGTCGCGCACGCCGATCGCGCGGGCGACCGCCAGCGCCTCGCGCGCGACCCCGATCGCCTCGCCGAAGCGCGACTGCAGCATTCGCGAGCGCGCCAGCTCGACCAGCAGCGCGGCCCGCTCGCGCGACTGCTCGTCGTCGGGCAGCAGCGCCAGGGCCCGCTTGACCGTCTCGACGCTCTCCTCCTGGCGGTTGAGGCTCCACAGCGCGCGCGACAGCCGCTCGAGCACCGCGGCCGCCAGCGAGGGCGATGAGCGCTCGTCGACTAGCTCGAGCGTGCGCCGCAGCAGCGTCTCCTGGCGGGCGGCGTCGCCGGTGACGTCGGCCGCGTTGGCCGTCTGCATCAGCAGCTCGAGCTGCCCCACGCCGGCCACCCGCTCGGGATCGGGCACGCGGTCCCACAGCCCGAGCGCGCGCTCGCGCAGCGACAGCGCCTCGCCGAACGGCGTTCACGCGCTCGGAGGCGTTCGCGGCGCGCACCGAGGCCGCGAGCGCCGCCGGCTGATCGCCCGCGGCGAGCCAGTGGTGCGCCACCTCGGCGGTCAGGTGCACGCGCTCGCCCTCGTGCTCGATCGCGGCCTCGAGGGCGCGCGCGATCGCCCCGTGCAGCTCGGCGCGCTCGCCGGGGAGCAGGTCGTCGTAGACCACCTCGCGCAGCAGCGCGTGGCGGAAGCCGTAGCTGCCGTCGGCGCCGGCGACGGCGATCTGGCTGCCGACCGCCTCGCGCAGCCCGTCGCGCAGCTCGGCCGAGGCGAGCCCGGTCAGCTCGCCGAGCAGGGCGTCGTCGAGCGACTGGCAGGCGAGCCAGCGCAGGACCTCCTGCGCCGGCCGCGACAGGCCCTCCACGCGCAGCATGAGCGCGTCGCGCAGCGTCGGCGGCAGCGTGCCGCGGCCATCGGTGCCGACGGCGAGCAGCTCCTCGGTGAAGAGCGGGTTGCCCTCGCTGCGCGAGTAGAGGCGCTCGACCAGGCTCGGGTCGGCGGGCGCGTCGAGGATGTCCTCGAGCTGCTCCGCCATCTCCTCGCGGCTGAGCCGCGCCAGCTCGATCACGCGAGCGAGCGGATCGCGCGCGAGCTCGGCCAGCAGCGGGCGCAGCGGATGGCGGCGGTGCAGCTCGTCGGAGCGGTAGGTGCCGACCACCAGGATGCGCTCGGTGCAGAGCGTGCGGGCGAGGAAGCGGACGAACGCGCGGGTGGAGCTGTCGGCCCAGTGCAGGTCCTCGACCACGAGCACGCAGCGGCTGCTCGGCGGCCATCGTGTCGAACAGCGCGAGCAGCGCCTCGAAGACGCGCACCTGCTCGGCCTCGACGGCCTCGTCGCGAGCGCCGCCGGCGAGGCCCGGGCAGGATCGTCGCCAGGTCGGCCCGCTGCGCGGCCGGCAGCTCGTCGAAGACGGGATCGTCCTCGCGCGCGACGCGACGCAGCGCGCCGACCAGCGGCGCGTAGGGCAGCTCGCCCTCGCCCAGCTCGACGCAGTCGCCGCTCAGCACGCGCGCGCCCGACTCGCGCGCGGCGCGGGTGAGCTCGCCGGCGAGGCGCGACTTGCCGACGCCCGACTCGCCCGCCACCAGCGCGAGCGACGGGTTGCCGGCCGCGCTAGCCGCGAGCGCCGCGCAGAGCTCCGCCAATTCGGCGGCTCGCCCGACGAAGCGGGTGCTCGTGACCCTGGTCGCCATGCTCGGCCCATCCTCCCACTCGGCGGGAGGCCGCGCGGCGCCGATGCTCGTGCTCCGTGGTGACTTGGATGTAGAGAATTCTGGGGTCCATCTGGGGTCCTCTCGGGTTGCCGACACCCCACGAGTCTCGGCCTGAGCCGGGCTCTTCGACATCGGCCATCCGGAGCGACCTCGGGCGCGCGACCCCTTACCCTCGGGAGCGGCACCCCTTACGCCATGGAGGCCGGGCTCTGCGACACCTGCACGCACCAGAAGCTGGTGCGCAACACGCGCGGGAGCGTGTTCTCGATGTGCGGGCGCGCCAAGATCGACCCGCGCTTCGCCAAGTATCCGCGCCTGCCCGTGCGCGAGTGCCCCGGCTACGTCAGGGGGTCTCGGTGACGACGGTGTGGCCGTCGTCGGCGATGCGCACGTCGGGCGTGGCCCGCGAGACGTCGCCGCTGAAGCGGCCGGTCGGCGCGCCCTCGCCGCCCTCGACGACGGCCTTGGCCTTGCCGTTGAGGCCGGCGTCCACGCGCCACGTGATCTTGTAGGGCCCGGCGCGCACCGCGGTCACCTTCCAGGTGAACGTGTGCTCGGCGCCGGGCTTGAGCGGGCCGCACGCCCAGGTGTTGACGTAGGCCGAGTCGCAGCCCAGCGGCGCGGTCTCCTTGGCCTCCGGGTAGCCGCCGATCTTGCGCTCGACGCCGTTGAGCGCGAACTGGGGCCGCTCGGCGTCGGCCAGCTCCGGCGCCGTGGCGCGGTAGCCGAGCCCCTCGAGCGTGACCGTCACGTTCGGCACGCGCTCGTCGCCGGCGTTGCGGACCTTGATCTCGAGCTTCGAGGTCTGGCCCAGGCGCTGAGTGCTCCGGGAACGTCGCCGAGACGACGTCCATCGCGAAATCGCCCTCGGGCTCGTTGGCGTCCTGGCGCTCGCCGCCGCCGCAGCCGGCGGCCGCGATCAGACCGGCCAGGACGAGCCCGACCGCGGAGCGCTTCCTCCTCGCCTCCAAGTCCGCCGAACATACCACCGACCCTCCTGGCGGGGCGCAAGGACATGACATAGGCTTCGAGTCCCGAGGGAGGAGTTTGCTTAGTGGTCAGAGCTGCAGCGGATCGGGTCTTCCTGCCGACAAAGAGCCTGCTGGAGCAGGTGGGCGACATGATGATCCTGACCGGCAAGACGCTGGTCTCCGCGCTGCGGCCGCCGTACCCGTACGGGACGGAGTTCGTCCAGCAGTTCCTCTTCATGCTGCGCCTCTGCTGGCTGCCGCTGACGATCTCGACGATCGCGTTCGGCTACGGCGCCCCGGGGCTGCAGGCCGGCAACTTCCTCGTCCTGTTCGGCGCGCTCGACCGCCTCGGCGGCTTCTTCGTGCTGTCCTCGATCCGCGAGTTCGCGCCGTTCGTGACCGCGATCATCATGGCCGGCGTCGGCGGCACGGCGATCACCGCCGACCTCGGCGCGCGCAAGATCCGCGAGGAGCTCGACGCCCTCCAGGTCCTGGGCGTCGACCCGATCAAGAACCTCGTCGTGCCGCGCTTCCTCGCGCTGATGGTCGTCACGGGCCTCTTCAACATCTACGCGCTGATCTTCGGGATCTTCGGCGGCGTGCTCGCCACGCTCACCTTCGGCGCGCCGCTGGGTCCGTTCTTCGCGACGCTGCTGAACAACGCGTCGATCCCGGACCTATGGGGCTCGGTGCTGAAGACGACGCTCTACGGCGGCATCATCGCCGTCGTCTCCTGTTACAAAGGGATGACTGCGTCCGGAGGCGCCGAGGGGGTGGGCCGAGCCGTGAACCAGGGCGTGGTGATCGAGTTCCTCGGCATCTTCGCCTTCAACTACGTCTTCACCCAGACGCTGCTGGCCACCCACCCCGAGATCTCGGTGATCAAGTGATCCGGGCGGCCCGAAGCTGATGGGCAGGACCTGGCTCAGCGTCCCGCGCGACTGGATCGCCTCGTTCGGCGACATCGCGAAGTTCTCCGCCACGGTGATGGGCGACGTCTTCAGCGGACGCGTCCTGCGCTTCATCGGCGAGACGCTGCGCCAGGCCGGGATCCTGATCCTCGGCTCGGCGATCGTGATCTGGGGGCTCGCGTTCATCATCGGCCTCCAGTGCGGCATCGAGGGCGCCTACCTCAACCGCTCGATCGGGGCGCCCGCCTACTCGGGCGTGTTCTCCGCCTGGTGCGACCTGCGCGAGCTGATGCCGTACGCCTTCGGCTACATGATGTCGGCGAAGGTCGGCACCGGCCTGGTCGCCGAGATCGGCGCGATGCGCATCTCCGACGAGATCGACGCGCTCGAGGTGATGGGCATCAACTCGCTGGTGTTCCTGTGCGCGACGCGGCTGCTGGCCGCTTGGCTGGTGCTGCCGTTCGTCTACATCGCGGCGGTCGGCGCCGGCTTCTTCGCGAGCTACCTGGCGGTGGTGCAGCAGATCGGCGAGGTCAGCTCCGGCGGGTACTTCCTGATCTTCTGGATGTTCCAGAACCCGCCAGACCTGTTCTTCTCGCTGATCAAGGGCATGGCGATGGCTACCGTGATCGTTCTTGTCGGGTGCTACTACGGGTACACGGCCAGCGGCGGACCGGTCGGCGTCGGCACGGCCACCGCGAAGTCGATGGTGCTGAACACGGTGATGGTCCACCTGGTCGGGATGGTGGGGACCCAGGTCTTCTGGGGGTCCAACCCGAGAGCGCCGATCGGCGGCTAGGGAGGCGAGCGGAGGAGCTATGGAGGGAACGACTGGAGAAGGCCCGGGCCGACCGCTCGACCCGCGCGACTGGGAGTCCACGCGCGGGGAGCAGCAGATCGAGCCGCGACCGCCGGTGGAGCCGCAGCGGCCGGCCGAGCCCGAGGACGTGCCGGACAACATCCTGGCGCAGACGCGCAGCGGCGAGGAGCCATACCAGTGGCACAGCGGGCGCACGCGCGAGCACGGCGCCACGGACGCCGTCGAGTTCATCGACGTGCACAAGGCGTTCGGCCGCAACACGATCCTGAACGGCCTCAACCTGGGCCTGCCCGACGGCCAGATCTCGATGATCCTGGGCCCCTCGGGCACCGGCAAGTCGGTGTGCATCAAGCACATGGTCGGCCTGCTCTACCCGGACCGCGGCGACGTGCTGGTGCACGGCGAGTCGGTGCCGGACATGACCGACGACGAGCTGTTCGACATGCGCAAGAAGTTCGGCGTCCTGTTCCAGGACGGCGCTCTGTTCGGCTCGATGAACGTCTTCGACAACACGGCCTTCCCGCTGCGCCAGCACACCGACAAGAGCGAAGAGGAGATCAGCGAGATCTGCCTCCGCCGGCTCGGCGAGGTCGGCCTCAGCGGCGCGCTCGACAAGATGCCGAACGAGCTGTCGGGCGGCATGCGCAAGCGCGCCGGGTTCGCGCGCGCGCTGGTGCTCGATCCGGACATCGTGCTCTTCGACGAGCCCGACTCCGGGCTCGACCCGGTGCGCACCGCGCTCCTGTGCGAGCTGATCATGGAGGTGCACCAGGAGAACGGGGGCGCCTACTGCGTGATCACGCACGACATCATGTCGGCGCGGCGGGTGGCGGACTACATCGCGATCCTCTGGAAGGGCCGGATCGTGGAGTCGGGACCGGCGAGCGAACTGTTCAACTCCGACAACCAGTTCGTGAGGCAGTTCCTGTCCGGGGAGGCTCAGGGCCCCCTCGGAATGGAGTAATACGGGTAGGGATGTGCAGGGGATCCTGCGCGAAGCTGTGAAGTTCGGTCATAGACTGGACTCGCAGGGAGGCGTCGAGCGATCGACCACGCTTGGACACGAGGGAAACGAGAGAGGGACGGATCCGCGAACCGCTCGGTGACGAGCGGGGATCGACGCTTGCCCGCGTACTAGCTGTCGCGGCGCTGGTCGCTGCCGTGGCACTGGCCGCGCTGGCGATGTTCGGCAACGGCGGCTCCTACAAGGTGCACGCCGTCTTCGAGAGCGCCGGCCAGCTGGTCAAGGGCAACGAGGTGCGCGTCGGCGGCCAGCCGATCGGCACGATCACCGACATCGACCTCGACGACAGCGCCAACGCGGTCGTCACGATGGAGGTCGAGGACGACCTGGCGCCGCTGCACGAGGGCACCACGGCGACCATTCGCGCCACCTCGCTGTCGGGCATCGCCAACCGCTACGTCTCGCTCCAGCCCGGTCCCAACAGCGAGGACGAGATCGCCGACGGCGGGCGCCTCGGCGTCGACGACACGACTGCGCCCGTCGACCTCGACGTGCTCTTCAACACGCTCGACGCGAAGACTCGCGGCGGACTGCGCAACCTGATCCGCGGCTTCGGCACCCAGTACGACGGCCGCGGTATCGAGGCCGCCGAGAGCACCAAGTACTTCGCCCCCTTCCTCGGCAGCACCGCGCGCCTGACCCGCGAGATCGCGCTCGACCAGGCCATCTTCGAGCGGCTCATCAAGGACGGCTCCAGCACGGTCTCGACGATCGCCGCGAAGCGCGACGACCTGAGCGCCCTGGTCTCGAACACGAACCAGGCGATGGCCGCCATCGGCGACGAGAGCGCCTCGCTGCAGCGCGCGCTCGAGCTGCTGCCGAACACGCTGCGCAAGGCCAACACGACCTTCGTGAACCTGCGCGCGACGCTCGACGACCTGCAGCTGCTCGTCGACGAGTCCAAGCCCGCCACCAAGGAGCTGGCTCCGTTCTTCCGGCGGCTGCGCCCGCTGGTGGCCGACGCGCGCCCCACCGTCGCCGACCTGAGCGAGCTGATCGACAAGCCCGGCAGCGACAACGACCTGACCGAGCTGACGGCGCTGCAGCCGCGGCTGGCGGAGCTGACGGCCAAGGTCTTCCCGCGCGCCGTCCGGACGCTCGATCGCGCCCAGCCGGTGATCTCGTACGCGCGCAACTACACGCCCGACATCGCCGGCTGGATCACGAAGTTCGCCGAGGTCGCGGGCTACTACGACGCCAACGGCCATTACGCGCGCGTGCAGCCGGTCTTCAGCCCGACCGTCTACGCGAACGGCTCGCTCACGGCGGTGCCGTTCGAGCGCCACTTCGAGGGCTATGAGCGCGGCATCCTGCGCCACTGCCCGGGCGCGGCCACGCAGCCGCCGCCCGACGGCTCCGCGCCGCTGACGGTCGAGGGCTGCAATCCCGCCGACGTCCCGCCCGGCCCATGAGAAGGCTGATCTACATCTGCCTGTTCGTGGCGATCGTGCCCTGGATCGTGATCGGGATCGTGCGCGAGGCCTCCGACGACGACACGGCCGACCACTACCTCGTGCGCGCGATCTTCGACAACGCCTCGACGATCGTCCACGGCGAGGACGTGAAGGTCGCCGGCGCCTCTGTCGGGGTCGTGTCCGACATGGACGTGACCGACGACGAGAAGGCTGCGGTCACGCTGCGCATCGACAACGAGGACTTCACGCCATTCAAGGAGGACGCGAAGTGCACGATCCGCCTCCAGGGGCTGATCGGCGAGCGCTTCGTCGAGTGCGAGCCGGGCTCCACCGGCGCGCAGGAGCTCGCCAGGATCGAGGACGGCGACGGCAAGGGCGAGCGGCTCCTGTCGGTCGAGCACACGCAGTCGCCCGTCGACCTCGACCTGATCAACGACATCATGCGGCTGCCCTACCGGCAGCGCTTCGCGATCCTGCTCAGCGAGCTGGGCACCGGCCTCGCGGGCCGCGGCGGCGAGCTCAACGAGGTCATCCACCGCGCCAACCCGGCCCTGCGGGAGACCGACAAGGTGCTGGCGATCCTGGCCAAGCAGAACCGCACGCTCGCCCGGCTCGCGACCGAGGGCGATCGCTCGCTGCGCCCGCTGGCGCGCGAGCGCGAGCACCTGGCGGACTTCATCGTGCAGGCCAACCGCACCGGCGAGGCCACCGCCGAGCGCCGCGGGGACATCAGCCGCGGGATCGAGCTGCTACCCGAGGCGCTGCGCAAGCTGCGCGGGCTGATGGTCGACCTCGAGGGGCTCGCCGACCAGGGCACGCCGCTGCTGACCGACGTCAACGCGTCCGCCCCCGACCTCGGCCGCCTGATCAAGGCGCAGGGCACGCTCGCCGACGCCTCGCGCGAGGCGTTCCCGAGCCTCGGCGACGCGCTCGAGGTCGGGCGCCCGGCGCTGATCCGGTCCCGGCCGCTGATCCAGGACCTGAGCCGGCTCGGAAAGCAGCTCGACCCGACGTCCGTCGACCTCGACGACCTGACCAAGAGCCTCGACGACACCAAGGCGATCCCGCGCATCACCGACTTCCTCTACTACGTGACGCTGTCGCTCAACGGCTTCGACTCGCTCGGCCACTACCTGCGCGCGGGCGCCGTCGCGAACGTCTGCTCGGGCGGCCTCGAGTACGGCGGGACGCAGTGCAACGCGAACTTCTACGACCCCAACGACTTCGCCACCGCGAAGGCCGACCTCTCGGCTCACAACGCGCCCGAGCCGAAGAAGGGCAGCGGCGACAGCAGCGTGGCGCCGAGCGGCTCGCTGCTCCAGGGCCTGCTCGGCACCGCCGACACGCCGCAGATCGCCCGCGAGCGCAAGCAGGCGCAGCAGCGCCTGCGCCGCCAGGCCCGCAGCAGCTCGCCCGGGCTCGAGGCCGGCGAGCCGATGCTCGACTACCTGCTCGGAGGTGACGGTCGATGAGGGGCCGCAACGGCGGCGGATCGGCACTGGCCGCGAGCCCCGTGCTCGTCGGCGCGGTGACGGTGCTCGTCACGATCGTCGCGGTCTTCCTGTCCTACAACGCCAACTCGGGCCTGCCGTTCGTGCCGACCTACGACCTCAAGGCGAACCTGCCCAACGCCGCGCAGCTCGTGAACGGGTTCGAGGTGCGCATCGGCGGCGCGCGCGTCGGCGTGATCTCGGACCTGCAGCCGAAGCGGCGCAAGGACGGCTCGACCTACGCGCAGATCACGATGAAGCTCGACAAGCAGATCGAGCCGCTGCCGGCCGACACGACACTGCTGGTGCGGCCGCGCTCCGCCGTCGGCCTCAAGTACGTCCAGCTGCAGCCGGGCAAGCGCAGCGCGAACGAGAACGAGCTGAAGCCCGGCTCGACGATCCCGGTCCGCCAGGCGCGGCCCCAGCCGGTCGAGCTGGACGAGGTCTTCAACATGTTCGACGACCGCGCTCGCGTCGGATCGCGCAACTCGCTGGACGGCTACGGCGGCGGCCTCGCCGGGCGCGGCCAGGACCTCAACACCGCGATCGGGGCGTTCGTGCCGCTGCTGCGCGACCTCGAGCCCGTGGCGAGCAACCTGTCCGACCCCGAGACGCGGCTCGGCCGCTTCTTCCGCGCCCTCGCCGACACGGCCTCCGAGGTCGCGCCGGTCGCGGAGGAGCAGGCGTCGCTGTTCGTCAGCCTCGACACCTCGTTCACGGCCCTGGCGAGCGTCGCCCGCCCGTACATCCAGGAGACGATCACCGAGAGCCCGCCGACCGAGGAGACGGCGATCCGCGAGTTCCCGCGCCAGCGGCCCTTCCTGCGCAACAACACCGCCTTCTTCCGCGAGCTGCGCCCGGGCGTCGCCACGCTGCCCCACTCCGCGCCGATCGTCGCGGACGCCTTCGAGGCGGGGTCGCGCGTGTTGCCGCGCACGATCCAGCCCAACGAGGACCTCGAAGGACGTCTTCCGCACGCTGGCCGACTTCTCCGAGGACCCCTTCGTGCGCGGCGGCGTGAACCAGCTGACGCGGCTGTCCTCGTCGCTGCGGCCGACGCTGAACTTCCTGACGCCGGCCCAGACCGTGTGCAACTACGCGACGCTCTGGTTCCGCAACGCGTCGAGCCTGCTCTCCGACGGCGACTCGCACGGCACCTGGCAGCGCTTCCAGGTGGTCGCGGCGCCCACCGACACGTCGGTGCTCAACCAGCGCCCGCCGCAGCCGCTCGTCTACGGCCCCAACAACGTCGGCCTGCCCTCGAGCGCCCCCGCGAACGGGCCGCAGAAGGGGAACTTCCTCCACTTCAACCCGTACCCGAACACGGCGGCGCCGGGCCAGCCGCGCGAGTGCGAGGCCGGCAACGAGGTCTTCGAAGTCAACAAGCAGGCCATCGGCAACGCCGAAAGCCCCGGCGGGAAGCTGCGCACCAAGACCAGCGGGCAGATCGAGGGTCAGGGATGAGGCGGCTCAGCGGCGGCAGGGTGAACGCCTTCCAGGCCGGCCTGATCGCGATCGTCGTGATCGTGATCGCGACCTGGTTCGCCTTCACCAAGGACGTCCCGTTCACCAAGGGCTTCGAGCTCAAGGCGACGTTCGAGAACTCTCCGCCGATCCAGAAGAACCAGGCGGTCCGGATCGCGGGCGTCGACGTCGGCAAGGTCTCGAAGGTCGAACCCGTCGGCGGCGACTCGCCGGCGATCGTCGTCACGATGAAGCTCAAGGACGACGCGCTGCCGATCCACGAGGACGCGACGATCAAGGTGCGCCCGCGCATCTTCTTCGAGGGCAACCTCTTCTTCGACATCAGGCCCGGCAGCCCGAGCGCGCCGACCGTCGACTCGGGCGACACGATCCCGGCGTCGCAGACCTCGGCGCCCGTGCAGCTCGACCAGGTGCTCGGCATCCTCGACTCGAGCACCCGCGAGGGCCTGCGCAAGCTGCTCGTCGGCTACGGCAACTCGCTCAACGGCCAGCCGCAGGCGGGCGAGGACGACGACCAGGATCCCGACGTCAAGGGCGACACCGCCGGGCAGGCGCTAAACGACTCGCTCGAGTACTCGGCCGAGGCGCTGCGCGGCGGAGCGATCCTCAACGACTCCACGCTCGGGACGGACCTGCACGACCTGTCGAAGCTGATCGCGGGCCAGCAGAAGGTGCTGACCGCGCTGGGCAGCAACGAGGCCTCGCTGAGCGGCCTGATCTCGAACTTCAACACGACCATGGCCGCCCTCGCGACCGAGCAGGACAACCTGCGCCGCACGATCGGCGAGCTGCCGAAGACGCTCGAGGCCGCCAACCCGGCGCTCGACAAGCTCAACGCGGCCTTCCCGGCCACGCGCGCCTGGTCGCTCGAGATGATCCCCGGCGTCCGCGAGACGCCCGCGACGATCGACGCGGCGTTCCCATGGATCACCCAGACCCGCGCGCTGGTGAGCAAGCCGGAGCTGCAGGGCCTGGTCGACGACCTGCAGCCGGCGGTCGACGACTTCGCGAGCTTCACGAGGGGACAGCTCAAGTTCCTGCCGGTGCTCGACCTGTTCAACCGCTGCCAGCTCAACGTGATCCTGCCGACCGGCGACGTGCGCATCCAGGACGGGACGTTCACCACCGGGCTGCGCAACTACCAGGAGTTCTTCCAGACGATGGTCGGGCTCGCCGGCGAGTCGCAGAACTTCGACGGCAACGGCTCCTACACGCGCTTCATGACGGGCGGCGGCGCCTACCGGGTGCAGACCGAGGTGGCGCAGCAGCAGGGATCGCCGCTGTACGGGGCGGCCACCGCGCCGCCGCTGGGCACGCGCCCGGCGCGCAGCCCCAAGCCGCCCTTCAAGCCGAGCGTGCCCTGCTACAAGCAGGAGCTGCCGGACCTCGACTCCGCGCAGATCGGACCCGGCCCATGATGCGGCAGATCCGAAAGCAGCTGCGCGTCTTCGTGGCGATCGTCTGCCTGTTCGTGCTGGCCGTCGGCGTCGGCGCGTACCTGCTCTCGAACCAGCGCTTCTACCTGCCGGCCTGGGTCCCGGTCATCGGCACCGACTTCTACGAGATCAAGGCCGAGCTGCCGACGGGGCAGGCGGTCGTGCCGGGCCAGGGCCAGACCGTGAACGTCGCCGGGGTCAAGATCGGCGAGGTCGGCGACGTGTCGCTCGAGAACGGTCGCGCCGTCGTGACGATGCAGATCAAGGACAAGTACAAGCCGGTCTACAAGGACGCGACGATCCTGCTGCGCCCGAAGACCGGCCTGAAGGACATGTACCTGGCGCTCGACCCGGGGAGCAGGTCCGCGGGCGAGATCCCCGAGGGCGGGCGCGTGCCGATCCGCAACACCCTGCCCGACGTGAACGCCGACGAGGTGCTCGCGCAGCTCGACGCCGACACGCGCGCCTACCTGAGCATCCTGCTCAACGAGGGCGGCGTCGCCTTCGACGACGCGGCGAACGGGACGTCCGGCAAGTACGGCCAGACCGCCGAGCAGGACCTGCGCGAGGCGTTCAAGCGCTTCGAGCCGACCGCCCGCGACGGCGAGAAGGTCACGAAGCTGCTGATCAAGCGCCGCAGCAACATCAAGCAGGCCATCCACAGCTTCCAGGAGATCTCGACGGCGCTGGCGGACAAGGACGACCAGCTCGCGTCGTTCGTGGACTCGTCGAACGCGAACTTCCAGGCCTTCGCCGAGCAGGAGGACTCGCTGCGCGAGGCGCTGCGCGAGTTCCCGTCGACGCTGTCGCAGACGACCACGACGCTCACCAAGACGGAGGCGCTCGCCGGACAGCTCGGCCCGGCGCTGCAGCGCCTGCGGCCGTTCGCGCGGGAGCTGGCGCCGGCACTGCGCAAGACGCGCCCGTTCCTGCGTGAGACGACCCCGATCATCCGCGACCAGATCCGGCCGTTCGCGCGCGACGTGCAGCCCGCCGTGCGTGACCTGCGCACCGCGACCGCCAGGCTCGCTCCTGTGACGCCGCGCCTGACGCGCAGCTTCAAGGTGCTGAACAAGTTCTTCAACGCGCTCGCCTACAACCCGCCCGGCGCGGTTCAGCCGTTCCTCTTCTGGAGCTCCTGGGGCGCCCACGACGGCGCCACGCTGTGGGCGCAGCAGGACGCGCACGGCCCGGTGCGGCGTGGCGTCGTGCTGATCGGCTGCGCGACCTATGACGCGCTCGACGCGGTCGTGTCGGGCAGCCCGCAGATCGGCACGGCCGTCCAGTCCCTGAACCTGCCGCCCGAGCCGGAGGCCTGCGCCGGCACGGACAACACCATCGAGCAACCCAACCAGCTGCCGTGATCAAGCAAGCTCCAAGCGTCGGCCGGATCCTGACCATGGTGGCGTTCGCGCTGTCGTGCTTCGGCATCCTCGTCTTCCTCTGGCTGAACTTCGGCGGCTCGGTGCCGCTCAAGCCGAAGGGCTACCGGCTGACCGTCGCCTTCCCGGAGGCGACGCAGCTCGCCCAGGAGGCCGAGGTGCGCATCTCCGGCGTCCCGGTCGGGAGGGTCAAGAAGACCGAGCCGAACAAGCAGACCGGGCTGACCGACACCGAGATCGAGATCGACTCGCGCTACGCGCCGCTGCCCAAGGACACGCGCGCGGTCCTGCGCCAGAAGACGCTGCTGGGCGAGACCTACGTCGAGCTCTCGCCGGGCGCGGCCGGCGTGCGCGGCGGCGGCGACGAGTCGAAGATGGTCGCCGACGGCGGCAGGCTGCCGAAGGGCCAGGTGGCGGAGACCGTCGAGCTCGACGAGATCCTGCGCACGCTCGACCCGACCACGCGCCAGGCGTTCATCACGTGGATGGACCAGCAGGGCGTGGCCGCGAAGGGGCAGGCGCAGGCCGTCAACGACGCGCTCGCACAGCTGACGCCGTTCGCCGAGGAGACCGACAACGTCCTGCGCGTGCTGCGCGCGCAGTCGGGCGCGACGCAGCGCTTCGTGCGCGACACCGGCGAGGTGTTCGAGGCGCTCAGCGAGCGGCGCGGCCAGCTGCGCGACCTGATCCGCAACTCCGACCGCACCTGGGCGGCCATCGCTGCGCGCGACGCCGAGCTGGCGGACACGTTCCGGGTGCTGCCGACCTTCCTGCGCGAGTCGCGCACCACCACGAACCGGGCCACGGAGTTCGCGCTCGACGCCAACCCGCTGATCACGCAGCTGCGGCCGGCGGCGCGCGAGCTGTCGCCCACCCTCCAGGACCTCGACAAGCTGGCCCCCGACCTGCGCACCTTCTTCCGCGGCCTCGGTCCGTTCGTGACCGCCGCGCGCACCGGTCTGCCCGCCACCGAGCAGGTGCTGGACAACACGCGGCCGGTGCTGCGCCGGCTCGACCCGTTCCTGCGCCAGCTGACGCCGATCGTGGACTACCTGGGCCTCTACAAGCGCGAGGTCGCGGCCTTCTTCGCGAACGACTCGGCGGCCACGCAGGGCACCTTCGGGGCGATCAACACGGGTCCGTCGAACATCCACTTCCTGCGGACCCTGAACCCGATGAACCCCGAGATCATGGCGGGCTATCCGAGGCGGCTGGCGACCAACCGCTCGAACCCCTACACGACGCCGGGCGCCTACGACCGGCTCGAGCAGGGCCGCCCGCTGCCGGTGTTCGGCTCCTACCTCTGCGGCACCCTGCCGGTGCCGCCCGCGCCCGCGCCCGTCGAGCCGTACTGGCCGGCCAGCCTCGTGGCGCGCGTCAACGCGTTCGTCTACGGCGACCCGTTCAACCGTGGACGCGCGCCGCCGTGTGAGGCTCAGGAACCGCTCGGCTCGATCGTCGGGCAGAGCGGGGCCTACCCGCGCGTGTCACCCTTGCCCTAGTGAGCTCGGCGAGCCGTTTCGCGCGCATCGTGACCGTGGTCACGCGCAGGCCGCTGATCGTGCTCGCGCTGACGGCGGCGCTGGCGCTCGCCGGCGCCGCCCTCGCGCTGCGGCTCGAGCCGAGCGCGGCCACCGACACGCTCGTCGACAGCGACTCGCAGACGTTCCGGGACACCGATGCGTTCAAGCGCGACTTCGGCGACGAAGCGGTGGTCGTGCTCGTGCGCGGCGACCTCGGCAATACGCTGCTCACGGAGGACCTGGGCCGGGTCCTGCGCCTCGAGGGCTGCCTGTCGGGCAACGTGCCGGACAACAAGAAGGGGCTCGGCGACCTCCCGCCGGTGTGCCGCGAGATCGCCCGGCTGAAGCCGGCCAAGGTCGTGTTCGGCCCGGGGACGTTCCTCAACACCGCGGTGAACGGCATCGCGAGGGAGTTCTCCCGTCGCCAGACGGCGGCGGAGGCGCAGGCCGCGCAGGCCGCGCAGGCGGCCGGGCGGCTGTCGGCGCGCCGCGGCGACAGCCCCGCCGAGCAGCAGCGCCTGGCGGGCGCGGCGTCGGACGCGGTGATGGCGCAGTTCACGCAGTACGTGATCCAGCTCGGCCTCAAGTACGGGATCACCGACCTGCCGCGCCTCGACGACCCCAACTTCGTCTCGGCGATCGCGTTCGACACCGACGCCGGCGACGCGGGCGTGCCCAAGTCCCGCTTCGCCTACCTGTTCCCCTCGCGCAACGCCGCGATGATCACGATCCGCCTGAAGGCGGACCTCAGCGACGCCCAGCGCCGCAAGGCGATCGACCTGTTCACGACCGCGGTCGGCCGGCCCGCGTTCAAGCCGACGCACGGCCAGCGCTACATCGTCACCGGCGTGCCGGTGGTGGCGGAAGGCCTGGCCGACGCGGTGCAGAGCGCGATCTTCGTGCTGCTGGGCGCCGCCCTCCTGGTGATGGCGGCCACGCTCGCGCTGGTGTTCCGCACGCGCCTGCGGCTGCTTCCGCTGGTGCTCGCGCTCGCGGCGTCGGCCGTCACGTTCGGCGCGCTCTCGCTGGCCGGCGGCAGCCTGACGATGGCCTCGATCGCGGTGCTGCCGGTGCTGATCGGCCTCGCGGTCGACTACTCGATCCAGTTCCAGGCGCGCTTCGACGAAGCCCGGGCGCGCGGTGGCGACCCGCGCTCGGCCGCCGCGGCGGCGGCTGCCGCTGGCGGTCCGACGATCCTGACCGCGGGCGTGGCGACGGCCGTCGGCTTCCTCGTGCTGCTGCTGTCGCCGATCCCGATGGTGCGCGGCTTCGGCGCGCTGCTGGTGCTCGGCATCGCCGTCGCGCTGGCCTGCGCGGTCTGCGCCGGCTTCGCGGCGCTCACGCGCTTCGGCGGCGGCGCCGTGGCGGCCGCGCCGCGCCGCTCCGGGGCGCCTGGCGCGCACACCCGCGCGTGGCCGACGCCCGCGAGTGGCTCGCGAACCGCGCCTGGCGAGCGCTCGGCGTCTCGCTGTCGCACCCGCGGCGGGTGCTCGGCATCGCGCTCGCGGTGGCGGTGGTCGGGATCGCGGCCGACACCCAGAGCGAGGTCGTCTCGGACGTGCGCGAGCTCGTGCCCGCCGACCTGGACGCGCTTCGCGACGTGAACGCCCTGCAGGACGAGACCGGCGTCTCGGGCGAGATCGACGTCGTCGTGCGCGCGCCCGACATCACCGACCCCGCCGTGATCGCCTGGATGACCAAGTTCCAGGCCGGCGTGCTGCGCGCCCACGGCTACCGCTCCGGGCGGCACTGCACGCAGGCACGCAACGCGCCCGAGCTGTGCCCCGCGCTCTCGCTGCCCGACCTGTTCAGCGCCACCGGCTCCAGCCGCGCACGCGTGCAGCGCCTGCTCGACCAGGTGCCGGCCTACTTCTCGCAGGGAGTGCTGACCGCGCGACCGCCGCACGGCGAACCTCGCCTTCGGCATCCGGCTGATGCCGCTCGACCGCCAGAAGCAGGTGGTCGAGGACATCGAGCGCCGGCTCGACCCGCCGCCCGGGGTGGAGGCGAGCGTCGTCGGCCTGCCGGTGCTGGCGGCCCAGGCCAACGCCTCGCTGTCGTCGCCGTGGCGCCGCGGCCTGTCGCTGCTCGCCGCGCTCGCGGGGGTGTTCCTGGTGCTGCTGCTGGTGCGGCGCTCGTGGCACGCCGCGGCCGTCCCGCTGATCCCGATCGCGCTCGCCACCGGCTGGTCGGGCGCCGTGCGTGTTCGTGCTGGGCCTGCTGCCCGGCCCGCTCGGAGGTGGACCTCAACCCGATGTCGGTCACGCTCGGGGCGCTCGTGATCGCGATCTCGACCGAGTTCAGCGTGCTGCTGTCGTCGCGCTACCGCCAGGAGCGCGAGGCCGGCGCCGGCCCGGCGCGGGCGATCGAGCTGGCCTACGCCTCCACGGGCGCCGCCGTGCTCGCCTCGGGCGCCACCGCGATCGCGGGCTTCGCCGCCCTGATCGCCTCGGACATCCGCATGCTGCGCGACTTCGGCATCGTGACGGTGGTGGACCTGACCGTCTCGCTGGTGGGCGTGCTGCTGGTGCTGCCGGCCGCGCTGATGTGGGCCGAGGGCCGCCGCGCCCCGCGACCGCGCGACCTGCTGCGGCGCCGCCGCGCGCGTGCACGCCGACGCGCTCGTGAGCGACGACCGCTTCGAGGACCTGGGCGGCGAGCGCCGCCGCGCCGAGATCGGCGACCGGCTCGCCGAGCGCGACCGCACGCACCCCGAGACGCCGCGGCGCCCGCAGGTCCCGCGGGCGAGCAACAAGTACGCGTGGGCGGTCGGGATCGTGATGGTGATGATCCTCACGATCGTGCTCTTCTTCCAGACGCTGCCCAACGAGGGCAAGGGGATCAACGGGCCGCGCAAGGGGACGGTCATCAAGGCGTTCGCCGCGCCGTCCGCGCTCGGGCACCTGGAGGGCGACGCCAACGTCTGCCAGCGCGAGAAGGACTGCAACGGCGTCAACGGCGACCAGCCGGCCTGCTCGATCCGGTCGGAGGAGGTCGTGAACGTCTGCGAGCTGCGCAGGCGGCCGCTCGTGCTGACCTTCATCTTCGATCGCGGCGCCGACTGCTACCCGCAGGTCGATCGCACCGAGCGGGTACGGCGCTCGCTGCCCGGCGTCGAACTTCGCCTCCGTCTTCTTCACGAAGAAGGACCGCGACCAGGTGCGCGCGCTGGTCCAGGAGCGCGGCTGGGGCCAGCCGGTCGGGATCGACCCGGACGGCGCCGATCGCCAACCTGTACGGCGTCGGCGGCTGCCCGACGACGGTGTTCGCGCGCGCCGGCGGGCGCGTGGCGAGCGTCGCGCTCGGCAACCTGACCGAGGACCAGCTGCGAGCGCGCGCCGAACGGCTGCTGCGGCTGACGGAGATCGAGCTCGAGCTCGAGGAGGGCTGGGTCGCCGAGGAGCTGGCCGGCGACTTCCCCCAGCTGGGGCTCGTGTACGCGCCGCTCGAGGCGCGCCCGCGCCGCACGCCGCCGGACGTGAAGGAGCGCCTGCGCGCGCTCGCCGATCGCTACACCGGCGCCAAGGTGGTGCAGATGCGCCAGGACGCCGTCCCGTGGGCGTACCGCGTCTTCTCGCGCCAGGTCGGCATCGACCCCGACGTCGACCGCACGCCCGTCGAGCGCATCGCGGTGGAGCGGCTGCGCCACGGCGGCCTCGAGAGCCACAACCTCGTCGACGACGCCCTGACGATCGCGATCGCGGAGACCGGCGTGCCGGTGTTCGCGCTCGACGCGGACAGGCTCGCCGGGCCGCCGGGGCTGCGCCTGGCGCGGGCCGGGGAGGAGCTGGCCGGCGTGCAGCCGCTGTCGGCACGACAGCTCGTGGTGGCCGACGAAGGGCGCCCGCTGGCGCTCGTGCTGGGCGAGGTGGGGCACGACGCGGGGGTCACGAAGCGGACCGAGCGCATGCTCCTCTGCGCGCTCCGCGTGAAGGGCGTGCCGCCGATCGCGGTCGAAGAGGCCTTGTGGACCGCAGCGGAGACGCTTTACACTTGAGGAGTGCTGCTGCAGACGGCTCCGCAGGCCGCACCGCGGACGCTCCCAGACGAACGCGCCGCACGTAGGTCGCTGCTCGATCAGGTCGCGCACCTGGAGGAGGAGCTGGCGCAGCTGTTCGTCTCGGTCTGGCCGCGCAAGGGCTTCTCCGTGGGCGTCGCCGGCCGCGGCGGGCCGCGGCTGCTGATGCTGGGCGAGCTGGAGGAGCTGCGCGACGAGCTCGCCGCGCGCGTCCAGCACGTTCGCCGCGCGCTCTCCGACCGCACCTACGACGAGGAGCAGCACCGGCGCCTGATCGAGGAGATGCTGCTCGAGCCGGCGGCCCACAAGTGGGTGCGGGTGTCGAACGAGGACATCGGCGAGCCGGGCTGCAAGCACTGGCACGTGCGCCCGCGCTACGGGCTGCTCGGCATGCTCATGAGCTGGTGGCGCGTGGTCGTCAGCTCCGGCTGCCCGTTAGCCACCTGACATGGGACGCCGGAGCCGCAAGCGCGGTGGCGCCGCCACCCGGGCGGAGCGCGATGCCGCGCGTCGCGAGGTCGCCGTGCGCCCGCCCTCGACCGCACAGCGCCCGCCGGCCGCGTGGGGCAGCTTCCCGCTGTCCGAGCTGGTCATCCTGGTGGGCATCGGCGTGATGGTCTGGGGCTTCCTCAGCGGGGCCGATCAGGGCGAGGAGCGCGTCGGCGCCGGGCTCGCTGCTGGCCTCGATCGGCGGCGGGGAGCTGGCGCTGCGCGAGCACCTCGCAGGCTTCCGCTCGCACTCCGCGCTGCTCGCGGGCGTGGCGGCGTTCGTGGTCGTCACGGTCGTCGCGATCGCGCTCGGGCCGGTCAAGGTGTGGGTGCTGCTGATCGCGGGCGCGCTCGTCTTCGGCGGCGCCTTCTACGGCATGCGCGAGGTGTTCAAGCGGCGTTCGGGCGGACTGGGATTCCGGTGAGCGACGCGCGGCCGCGCCTCGCCGGCCTCCACCACGTGACCGTGATCTGCAGCGACGCCGAGCGCTCCGTGGGCTTCTACTCGGAGCTGCTCGGGATGCGCCTGGTCGAGCGCACGGTCAACGAGGACGACCGCGGCGCGACGCCACCTGATCTTCGGCGACGACGAGGGCCGGGCCGGCACGCTCGTCACCTGCCTCGAGTATCCGGAGCTCGAGGAGGGCACGATCGGGCGCGGCTCGACGCATCACTTCGCCCTGGCGGTCGCGACCGAGGCCGAGCTGCACGCCTGGCGCGACTACCTGCGCGGCGCGCGGCGTGCCGTGCACCGAGGTGATGGAGCGGGCGCGCACCAAGTCGGTCTACCTGCGCGACCCCGACGACCACATCGTCGAGCTCGCCTCTCGACCGCCTAGGCGGCGGACAGCGCGGGCACGCGCTCGCCCGCCGAGTCCTGCTCCTCGTCGGCTCCCGGCGGCGCGTTCTTGGCCGTCAGCACCGCGGCCAGCGCGAGCCGCTGGCGCTCCGTGAGAGTTCCCACCTGCTTGTTCTCCGGAACGCCCAGCGAGACGAGCAGCCGGCGGCAGCGCGTCCGGCCCCAGCGCTTCTGGCTCATCAGCAGGTCGCTGATCGACATGCTGTGCGCCTGCCAGGGGCAGTTGAGGATCACTTCCGTGGCCGACAGCTCCCCTGCGGCGATCTTGCGCTTCATTCGAGCCCGCGCGAGCCGTACGCGATTCGCGTACTCGAGAGCGCGCAGATGCTGCTCTTCCTGACCAGCGTCGACCGTGGCAGAGTTGCCCATCAGACCTCCCCGCACTTCTAGTGCGTTCTCAAGCGTGCAGTTCCCCGGGCCTTCCGGACGACGCGAACGCGGTAGCGAGAGTGGGAGCATGCAGGCAGTCGGGGACCCGTCCCGCCGCCAGCGCCAGTCCTCTCGCGTACTGGTTCGTAGGCCGTCGAAGGCCGGCGCCAATCAAAGCCTCCATCCCAGCGACCGTCAACCGGAGTTTTGGCCACCCGTTCGCTAAGAGCGGGCTTTTCGTGACTGGCCCGCGCGGTATGTTCCGAGGCGGTCGAAATGCGCGCAACGAAGATCGTCGCAACCATCGGTCCGGCCTCCGAGGAGCCCGACGTCCTGACCGCGATGATCGTCGCGGGGATGGACGTCGCGCGGCTGAACTTCGCCCACGGAAGCCGGGACGAGCACGCCGAGAAGGCCGGCCGGATCCGGGAGGCGGCCGAGCGCGCGGGGCGCGAGGTGGCCATCCTCGGCGACCTGCCGGGCCCGAAGCTGCGGCTCGGCCCGGTGGCCGGCGGCGTCGCTGAGCTGCCGCGCGGCACGCGCGTGGTGCTGACTCCGGAGCCGGTCGAGGGGACGCCGGAACGGTTGCCGGTGGCCTGGAGCGGGTTCGCCGAGCTGGTCGAGGCCGGCGACGTCTGCTACCTCGCCGACGGCGCGGTGCGGCTGCGCGTGCTCGAGGTGATCGGCTCCGACGTGGTCACGAACGTCGAGGTCGGCGGCAGCGTGGCGTCGCGGCAGGGCCTCAACCTGCCCAACGTGACGGTGTCGCTGCCGGCCGTGAGCGCGGAGGACATCGCGCTGATCGACGCAGGCCTCGAGATGGACCTGGACTACTTCGCGCTCTCGTTCGTGCGCCGCCGCGAGGACCTCGACCCGGTGCGCGAGCACCTCGCCGCCCGCGGCGCGGACGTGCCCCTGATCGCCA
Organism: uncultured Thermoleophilaceae bacterium; assembly: GCA_963828225.1. Classification (GTDB taxonomy): domain Bacteria; phylum Actinomycetota; class Thermoleophilia; order Solirubrobacterales; family Thermoleophilaceae; genus JACVRW01. The sequence continues at coordinate 197,881 of CAWHDX010000001.1, forward strand.
AGATCGAGAAGCCGCAGGCGGCGGCCAACGGCGAGGAGATCGTCGACGCGGCCGACGGCATCATGATCGCGCGCGGCGACCTCGGCATCGAGCTGCCGATCGAGGAGGTGCCGCTCGTGCAGAAGCGGCTGCTCGCGATCGCCGGCCGGCGCGCCGCGCCCGACGATCACGGCCACCCAGATGCTCGAGTCGATGGTGCACTCGACGCGGCCCACGCGGGCCGAGGTCGCAGACGTGGCCAACGCGATCTTCGACGGCACCGACGCGGTGATGCTCTCGCAGGAGACCGCCGTGGGACGCCATCCGGTGCTCGCGGTGGAGATGATGGCCTCGATCGCGGAGACCGCCGAGCGCGAGCTGCCCTACGGGCGCTGGCTCGCCGAGCGCGGCCCGCAGGCGAACAACCAGTACCACGCGATCGCCTTCGGAGCGGTCGGCGCCGTCTACCAGCTGGGCCTGAAGTGCATCGTGTCGCCGACCAACACGGGCACGACCGCGATGCTGATCTCCGCCTACCGGCCGCGGGCGCCGGTGCTGGCGCTCTCGCCGCACCGCAACGTGGTGCGCCGCTGCCAGCTGATCTGGGGCGTGCAGCCGCGCCTGCACGTCGAGGCGATGGAGACGCTCGACCTGATCGAGGCGTGCGCCCGGGCGGCGGCCTTCGCCGGGTTGGCCGAGGAGGGCGACCGCATCGGGATCACGGCCGGCCTGCCGGCCGGGACGTCGGGCGGCACCAACCTCTTCAAGGTGCACACCGTCGAGGGCTCGCAGCTGCCCGCCGCGGTGGCGGCCGCCGCCGCGGCCCAGCCGGCGGGCTAGGCGCCGCGGCGCTTGCGCTCGCGGAAGGCCTTGGCCTTCGCGATGTTGCCGCAGACCTCCATCTTGCACCAGCGGCCCGAGTGGTTCTTGGAGTGGTCGAAGAAGGCCCACTCGCAGGTCTCCCGCGGGCACGCCTTGAGGTAGCGCCAGCGGCCCTGCTCGACGGCGCCCGCGACGATCGCGAGCAGCCGTGCGATCGCGCCGTCGACGCCGGCGCCCTCGGGCGCAAGCTCGGGCTCCGCGCCCGGGCTGGAAGCGCACCCGCACGGCGGCGCGCGCGGCCACCCGGTCGAGGGCGGCCACCCGCTGCTCGTCGAGCCGGCAGGCCGTTGTTGGCCAGCAGCAGCGCCCGCAGGCCCTCGCGCGCGTCGATCGCGCGCCGGAGGTCGGCTGCGGTCACCGCGTCGGCGTCGGCGATCAGGTCGCGCTCGGCGAGCCAGGCCCGCAGCGAGTCGGGGTCGCCCAGCTCGTCCTCGCCGCTCTCGATGTCGACGCTGTTGACGAAGCGCTGCACCAGCGCCAGCGCGCCGGGAGCCGTCTTCTCAGGTGTCGAGTCTCCCGGTGCCATAACCAGCCATCAATGATAGACGGTGTTACAATTCCGTCTAACCGGGAAAGGTGGTTAGCATGAACGAGATCACGATCAAGCTCTCGAACGACTCAGACCGCGACCGCATCGCGACGCTCGCCCAGCTCGACGGAGGCCGCCCCCCGGCAGGCGACGTGCTGCTCGCCGAGGTCGACGGCCGCCTGGTGGCAGCGGTGGGGATGGACGGAACGGCCGTGTCGGACCCCTTCGAGCGCACGCGCGGCGCTCGTCGAGACGCTGCGCGGCCAGGTGCGCGACGTGCCCCGGCGCCGCCCGGCCCGGCGGCGGCGGCTCGGCCCGCTCGGCCGGCTGCTGCCCGCCTAGTCGTCCAGCGGCACCAGGCTCGGCCCCTCCACCTTGGCCAGCACGAGGGAGCTCTGGACGCGCACGACCTCGCGCCGCTCGATCAGGGCCCAGACGAGGTCGCGCAGGTGCTCCATGTCGCGCACGGCGACGTGGACGATGAAGTCGGTCGTGCCGGTGAGGGCCATGACGCGCACCGTCTCCGGCAGGCCGGCGGCGTGCTCGAGCAGGGTCTCGGTCGCGGCTCGGTGCGCGGATCCCTGCTGGATCGACATGATCGCCTCCATCGGGCGGCCCACCGCCGCCGGCTCGACCCGCGCCGAGAACCCGGTGATGACGCCGCGCGTGCGCAGCTCGCGCACCCGCTCGAGGCAGGTCGACGGCGCCACCCCGACCTTCTCGGCCAGCGCCTTGTTGGTCTGCCGAGCATCGTTCTGCAACTCGTCCAGCAGCGCCCGGTCGACTGAATCCAGTTCGCCGAAGTCCCTCAATGCACGCACATCCTTCGATTCAGACAAGTGATTCGCCTTACGTCACGTAGCGTACTGCGCCCTATGCCGGACACACTGCCGAGGCGGAATCTGGTCGGGCTGCGCGCCGCCGCGCCGCTTGATCCCGGCCGTGTTCGCCTTCGGCGTGTCGTTCGGCGTGCTCGCCCGCGCGTCCGGCTTCGACGGGACCGCCTCGATCGCTATGTCCCTCACCACCTTCGCCGGATCGGCCCAGTTCGCGGCCGTGTCGGTGCTCGGCGCCGGCGGCACGCTGGTCGCCGCCATCGCCGCGGCCATCCTGCTGAACGTGCGCTACGCGCCGATGGCGCTGTCGGCGGCCTCCGCCTTCCGCGGCGGGCCGCTGCGGCGCCTGCTGGAGGCGCAGCTGCTGGTCGACGAGAGCTGGGCGCTCTCCCAGCGCGACGGGGACTTCGACCGCGCGGTCCTGCTCGGCGCCGGCTTCGGCCTCTACGTCGGCTGGGTGGGCGGCACGGCCATCGGCGTGCTGGCCGGCGACTCGCTCGCCGATCCCGAGACCTTCGGGATGGACGCCGCCTTCCCGGCGCTCTTCCTGGCCTTGATGGTGCCGCTCGTGCGCGACCGCACGGCGCTCGCCGCGGCTCTGGTCGGCGGCGGCATCGCGCTCGCGCTGACGCCGCTGTCGCCCGCCGGGGTGCCGGTGATCGCCGCCACCGCCGCCTGCCTCCTGGGCGTGCGCCGGAGGAGGGCGCAGACGTGAGCTCGGCCTGGATCGCGGTGCTGGTCGTCGGCGCCGCCACGATCGCTCTCAAGGGCGCGGGTCCGGTGCTGGCGGGCGGCAGGGAGCTGCCCCAGGCGACCGCGGGCGTGGTGGAGCTGCTGGCGCCGGCGCTGCTGGCGGCCCTGGTCGCGACCAACGCCTTCGCGAGCGACGGGGCGCTCGTCGCTCGACGAGCGCGGGGCCGGCCTGGTGGTGGCGGGGTGGCGATCGCGCTGCGGGCGCCGCTGCTGGTCGTGATCGTCGCCGCGGCGCTGACCGCCGGCCTGTTGAGGGCGGTCTCGTGACGCCGCGCGGCTGGGCGCTGTTCGCCTCGATGTCGGTGATCTGGGGCGTCCCCTACCTGTTCATCAAGCTGGCCGTCGAGGACCTCTCTCCCGGCTTCGTGGCCTGGTCGCGCGTGGCGCTGGCCGCGGCCGTGCTGCTGCCCGTGGCCTGGCGCATGGGTGCCCTGCGCGGCCTGCCGGTGCGCTGGCTGGCCGCCTTCGCGCTCTTCGAGATCACGATCCCGTTCCCGCTGATCGCGTTCGGCGAGGAGCGCGTGGACTCGTCCGTGGCGGCGATCCTGATCGCGGCGGTACCGCTCGTGATCGCGTTCCTCGCGCTGCGCTTCGACCGCGGCGAGCGGCCGACGCGGACTCGCTTCGTCGGGATGCTGGTCGGGCTCGCCGGTGTCGCGGCGCTGGTCGGGATCGACATCGGCGGGCGCGGCTCCGAGCTGGTCGGCGCGGCGGCGCTGCTGACGGCGACCGTCGGGTACGCGATCGGCCCGCTGATCGCGAAGCGGCACCTCAGCGCCGGCGACCCGCTCGGCCCGGTCGCGGGCGCGCTCGGCTTCGCGTCGCTGTTCCTGCTGCCGTTCGCGCTGATGGGGTGGCCCGGCGAGGCGCCGTCCGGCGACGCGATCGCCTCGGTGGTCGTGCTCGGGCTCCTCTGCACGGCGTTCGCCTTCCTGATCTTCTTCCGCCTGATCGGCGAGATCGGCCCGAGCCGGGCGAGCATCATCACCTACGTCAACCCGGTCGTGGCGCTCGCGCTGGGCGTAGCGATCCTCGACGAGCACATCACCACCGGCGCCGTGGCGGGGCTGCTGCTGATCCTCGCGGGCTCGTGGCTGTCGACCGACGGCCGGCTGCCGCCCGGGCTGGCCGCGCTGGTCGGCCGGCTGCGGCCGCGCGCGGTGCCGTCTCCCGAGCGCCGCTAGGGCCTAGGCGGACCACGAGTCGTACGTTTCCCGTGAATAACACGGAAAACGTGCGAACAGTCAGGCGCGGCCGGGCGGGCGGCTCAGCCCACGTCGGGCGGCGTCATGGCCTCGACCTCGACCTTGACGCGCTCGAAGATCGCCAGCGCCTCGTCGAGGTGCGAGCGCTCGTGCGTGGCCATCACCGAGGTGCGCAGCAGCGCGCCGCCGCGCTGGACCGCCGGGTAGATCGCCACGTTGACGTAGACGCCGGCGTCGTAGAGCGCCTTCCAGAGCAGCACGGCCTTCCAGTCGTCGCCGATCAGCACCGGCACGATCGGCGTGATCAGGCCGGAGCCGTCGGGCAGCCGGTTCGGCTCCATCACACCGAAGCCGAGCTGCTCGAGGCCGTCGTGCAGGTAGCGCGCGTTGTCGAGCACCTTCGCGCGCATCTCGGCGCCCTCGTCGGAGCGGATGATGCGCAGCGCGCCCAGGGCGGCGCCGGTGGCGGCGGGCACGGCCGCGGCGGTGAACATGAACGAGCGCGACTGGACGCGCAGGAAGTCGATCACGTCGTGCGGGCCGGCGATGAAGCCGCCGCAGGAGGCCAGCGACTTGGAGAAGGTGCCCATGCGCAGGTCGACCTCGTCCTCGACGTCGAGCAGCTCGCAGGTGCCGGCGCCGCGGGCGCCGAGCACGCCGACGGCGTGCGCCTCGTCGACCATCAGCCGCGACCCGTGCTCGCGGCAGAGCGCCGTGATGTCCTGGCAGCGGCGACAGGTCGCCCTCCATCGAGAACAGGCCGTCGACCACGGTCAGCACGCCCCCGCCGTCCGACTCGGCGCGCGACAGCATCGTCTCGAGCTTGTCGAGGCGGTTGTGGCGGAAGGGCCGCACGCGCGCTCGCGACAGCGCGACCGCGTCGAGGATCGAGGCGTGGTCGCCCGTGTCGCAGACGACGGTGTCGCCGACGTCGAGCAGCGTGCCGATCGCGCCGGTGTTGGCGAGGTAGCCGGTGGTGTAGACGAGCGCGTCCTCGGTGCCCATCCAGTCCGCCAGCTCCTCCTCGAGCGCCAGGTGGAGGGGCGTGGTGCCGTTCATGAAGCGCGACCCGGTGAGGCCGGTGCCGTAGTGGTCGAGCGCGTCGCGCGCCGCCTGCTTGACGCGCGCGTCGCCGGTCAGCCCGAGGTAGTTGTTCGAGCCGAGCGTGATCCGCTCCTTGCCCTCCATCAGCGCGATCGGGCCGGGCTCGGCCTCGACGACGCGGAAATAGGGCATCAGGTCGTGCTCGCGGGCGGCGCGCAGCTGCTCCAGGCGCTCGTGGCGACGGGCCTTTTCGAAGAGATCGATGGCGGTGGGCATGTAGGGTGGCGCGCCGTGTCAGTTGAGGTCCGACCGGTCCGCTCGCTTGCGGACAGGCGCCAATTCATAGGACTGCCGTTCCGGCTGCATGGTACCGGGACGCCCTGGATCCCACCGCTCAAGCTGGAGCGCCATCTCTTCCTGAGCCCGCGCTTCAACGCCTTCTTCAAGCACGGCGAGGCACAGCTGTTCCTGGCCCGGCGCGAGGGCCGCGTGGTCGGCCGCATCAGCGCTCAGGTGGACCGCCACTTCAACGAGTTCCAGGGCAACGACTGGGGCATGTTCGGCTTCCTCGAGTTCGAGGAGGACCGCGAGGTGCTGGACGCGCTGCTCGAGGCGGCGGCGACCTGGCTGCGCGAGCGCGGCCGCGACCGGATGGTCGGTCCGATGGACTTCACGACCAACGACGACCTCGGCGTCCTGATCGAGGGCTTCGACATGGAGCCGATGATCCGGCAGCCCTGGCAGCCGCCGTACTACCACGTGCTGCTGGAGCAGGCCGGCTTCGAGAAGGCGGTCGACCTGTTCATGTGGGAGATGAAGATCGGCAACAAGGAGAAGATCCTGCCGATCATCTGGGAGCTCGCGGACAACCTCGAGCCCAAGCACGGGATCACGATCCGCCGCATGACCCGGCGCGGGCTGCGCCGCGACCTCGACTCGTTCGCCGAGCTCTACAACGAGGCCTGGGCGCGCAACTGGGGCTTCGTGCCGTACACGAAGGAGGACCTCGACGCGTACGCGCAGGAGCTCCATCTCGTGTTCGACCGCGACTGGTTCATGGTGGCCGAGACGGCGGAGGGCGAGACCGTCGGAGTGGCGATCACGATCCCCGACATCAACCAGGTGCTCGGCCGCATGAACGGCCGCCTGCTTCCGCTGGGCTGGCTGCACTACCTGCGCCGCCGCAAGCATCGTCGACCGCTGCCGGATCGGCTTCCTCGGCGTGAAGCCCGCCTACCAGCACACGGGGGTGGCGGCCGGCTTCTACATCGAGCACTTCCGCCAGTCGGAGCGCTCGCGGATCAAGTGGGGCGAGGGCGGCTGGGTGCTGGAGACGAACAAGGGCCTGAACCGCGGCATGGAGGCCCTCGGCGGACGAATCGACAAGAAATACCGGGTTTACGAGCGCCCGCTCTGAGCCTGCCGTGGGATGGCACGGGTACACTCGCCCGGTGCCCGAGCCCCACGCTCTCCCAGACCCCGAGCACGAGGCCGACGTGCGGCCGCTGCCGGTGCTGGCCGAGCCACGCCCGATCGAGCGCGCCCGCCCCGCCTCGCTGCCGGCGGCCATCGCCGCGGCCACCGGCGGGTTCCTGCTCGGCGTGACCTGCTTTCTGCTGGTGAAGGTGCTGCGGCGCCCGCGCGCGGCGCAGTCGCTGCGGCTGGGCGGCGGCCGCGGTCGCCGGCGCGCCGAGGTGGCGGCCTCGCGCTCGTTCCTCGTCGACATCCACCTGCTCAAGGACCGATAGCCGCCACCGTCGAAGTCGGACGTGGCTCCCGTCGGCGCCTACCGGCTGCCGGGGGCGGGGCGCGACGGCGTGCTGCTGGAGCGCGACGGCGCGCTCGTGCGGGTCGTGTACGCAGAGGGCGCCGCGGCGGTCGTCCGCGCCTGGGCGATCCGCGGGGCGGTGCGCTTCCGCGCCGAGGCGCCCGAGCCGGCCGGCGGCCCTGGCCGCGATCGAGCGGATGCGCTTCGCGCTCGGCACCGATCACGACCTCGCCGAGTTCCACCGCCGCTTCCGGCGCGACGCGCTGGTCGGCCCCGTGATCCGGCGCACGCCGTGGCTGCGCCCGCGCCGGCGCCCGGAGCCGTTCGAGGCGCTCGCCTGGGCGGTCTGCGAGCAGCTCATCGACGGCCGCCGCGCGACGGCGATCGAGCGCCGCATCGTGCGCCGGCTCGGATCGCGCTCGGACTGCGGCACGCTGCACTCACCGCCCCTGGCGGAGCGGCTCGCGCGCTGCGCGCCGGCCGAGCTGGACGCCTGCGGCCTGGCGCCGAAGCGGTCGATCGCGCTGGTGCGCGCGGCGCGCGAGGTCGCCTCCGGCCGCGCCGACCTGGCGGCCCACGAGCCGTCCTGGCGGCGGCTGCTGAAGATCCCCAACATCGGCAACTGGACGATCGAGTCGCTCGCGTTCGGGGGACAGGGGCGCGACGACATGCTGCCCGCGCTCGATCTTGCCTACGTGAAGCTGGTCGGCGAGCTCGAGCGGCTGGGGCGGCGCGCCACCGAGGAGGAGGTGCGCGCCTTCTTCGAGCCCTACGGCGAGCACGCCGCCCTCGCGGGCATCTACGCGCTCCGCCGTCGGTACCTTTGAGGCATGCCAGAGAAGCTCGAGAAGACCGATCAGGAGTGGCGGGAGGAGCTCGATCCCGATCGCTTCCACATCCTCCGTGAGAAGGGCACCGAGCCGCCCTTCACCGGGGCCTACACGTACTCGAAGGTCGACGGCATCTACCGCTGCGGCGCCTGCGGCGCGGAGCTGTTCAGCTCCGACTCGAAGTTCGACTCGGGCACCGGCTGGCCGAGCTTCACCGAGCCGGCGGTGGCCGACGCGGTCGAGCTGCACCCCGACCACAGCCACGGGATGACGCGCACCGAGGTCACCTGCGCCCGCTGCGGCGGGCACCTCGGGCCACGTCTTCCCGGACGGCCCCGGGTCGACGGGCCAGCGCTTCTGCATCAACTCGCTGTCGCTCGACCTCGACGCGGGCTAGATCCCCGCGCCGGGCAGCAGGGAGTTGTCGAACGAGCCGCGGACGTCGGGCTGCTCGAGCAGTCCCTTCTCCTGCATCCAGGCGCCGAAGGCGTCCCAGGCGGCCGGGTCCTGCCAGCCGAACGGCTTGCCCTTCGGGGCGGCCATCAGGGGCAGCGTGACGTCGACGACCGCGCGCTGGAGCTTCGGGTCGAGGTCGGGGTTGGCCTCGAGCAGTCCCTCCAGCGCGGCGTCGGGGTCCTCGCGCAGCGACCGCACGCCGCGCGACAGCGCCCCGACGAAGGCGCGGATCTTGTCGCCGTCGCGCTCGAGCGCGTCCTCGTTGGCGACCAGCACCAGCTCGTCGTAGGTCGGCACGCCGGCCTGCTCCATGCGGATGATGCGCGGCCGCTTGCCGCGCAGCCGCAGGTCGGTGCCCTCGTAGTTCCAGAAGGCGCCCAGCACGGCGTCGACGCGCCCGGTCAGCAGCGCGGGCGTGAGGCTGAAGCCGACGTTGCGCTCCTTGACGGCGTCGCGCGGCACGTTGGCGGCGTCCAGGATCGTCTGCAGGTAGGCGGACTGGTAGTCGATCCCCGCGGTGCCGACGGTCTTGCCGCGCAGGTCCGCGGGCGTCGCGGATGTGCGCCTCCGGCAGCGAGATGATCGAGGTGAGCGGCTTGTGCACGATCGCGCCGACGCTGACCACGCTGAGCCCCTGGTCGCGCGCGCGCAGCACCTCCGGCTCGTAGGAGATGGCGAGGTCGACGCGGCCGGCCGCCACCTGCTTGATCGGCGCCGCCGGATCGGGCGGCTGGCGGATCTCGACGTCGAGGCCCGCCTGCTCGAAGTCGCCGCCCGCCTGGGCGGCGTAGATGCCGGCGTGGTCGGCGTTCGGGAAGTAGTCGAGCATGAGCGTGAGCTGCTTCGAGCCCGAGGGCTCGAGCACGTCCTCCTTCTCGCCGCAGCCGACGCAGCAGGGCGAGCAGCAGCAGGGGCACGACACGTCTCATGCGGGGGAATCCTTTCGATTCCAGGGGACGGCCAGGCGCTCGGCGAGCGCCGCGAGCGCGAACAGCCCCACCGCCATCAGGGTGAGGATCACGATCCCCGCGTACACGCGCGGGGTCTGAAGCTGGTTGTTGCCGAGCAGCACGAGCCGGCCGAGGCCCTCCTCGGCGCCGGCCCACTCGCCGAAGACGGCGCCGATGACGGAGACGGTGGCGGCGATCTTGAGGCCGCTGAACAGCGACGGCAGGGCGGCCGGCAGCTCGACGGAGCGCAGCGTGCGCAGCCGCGAGGCGCCCATGCTGCGCATCAGCTTGAGCAGCTCGGGCGGCGCCGAGCGCAGCCCGTCGAGCAGGTTGACGGTGATCGGGAAGAAGCAGATCAGCGCGACGATCGCGAGCTTGGGGCCGATCCCGTAGCCGAACGCGAGCACGAACAGCGGCGCGAGCACGACGATCGGGATCGCCTGCGAGCCGACCAGCAGCGGGTAGGCGGCATCGCGCAGCGGGCGCAGCAGGTGCATCGCCACCGCGAACAGGGCGCCGGCGACCACCGAGAGCGCCAGGCCCAGGACCACCTCGACGAGCGTGACGCGGGCGTTGTCGAGCAGCAGCGACCGGTCGTCGCGCAAGCGCGTCGAAGGTCTCGGCGGGGGAGGCCAGCGTGAGGTCGTCGACCGAGTCCAGCGTCGCCACGCCCTGCCAGGCGAGCACGAACAGGCAGACCAGCGCCAGCGCGAGCAGCGCCCTCATGCGCGCAGCGCCTCCAGCGCGCGCGCCTTTCGTTCGGCGAAGGCGGTATCGGTGACCGAGCGCGGGCGCGGCAGGTCGATCTCGAAGTCGGCGATCACGCGACCCGGGCGCGGCGACAGCACGACGATGCGGTCGGCGAGGAAGACGGCCTCCTCGACGTCGTGGGTCACGAGCAGGACCGTGCGCGGCTCCTCCGCGAGCGCCGCCGCCAGCCACTCGCGCAGGTCGGCGCGCGTGATCGCGTCAAGCGCGCCGAAGGGCTCGTCGAGCAGCAGCACGGGGCGGCCCTGGAGCAGCGTGCGCAGGAACGCCACGCGCTGGCGCATGCCGCCGGACAGCGCGTCCGGCCGCACGCCCTCGAACTCGGCGAGGCCGAAGCGCTCGAACAGCGGCGCCGCCGCCCGCCGCGCGGCGGCGCGCGGCTCGCCCTGGCACTCGAGCGCGAGGGCGGCGTTGCCGAGCGCGTCGCGCCAGGGCAGCAGCAGGTCGCGCTGGGGCATGTAGGCGCAGGCGCGGCGGCGCTCGGCGGCGCTCGCGGCGCCGAGCACGCGCAGCTCGCCCTCGTCGGGGTCCTGCAGCCCGGCCACCAGCTCGAGCAGGGTCGACTTGCCGCAGCCCGAGGGGCCGACCACCGCCGTCAGCTCGCCCGCGCGCAGCTCGAGGTCGATGCCCGCGAGGGCGGTCAGCGCTCCGAAGCGCCGGGTGACCTGCTGAAACGAAAGAGGCTCCGTTGACGGGAGCCTCTGTCTCTGTCCGCATCGCTCCCTCCGCGGGCATTACCCCACAGGTTCGAAGGGTCAGCGCCGGGCGGTGGGACCCTTGCGGGTCCGTCGAGGGCGCTATCTCAGCCCGCTCCCCGCGAGCCCCCCTGGCTTGTCGACGGAGGAGTCTAGTGGGCCTGCTGGTGGGGCGACAGCAGCGCCGACCGGGTCGCCTCGGCGCTGAGCTGTTCGAGTGGGAGCAGCAGCTCGCGCAGGAAGGGCAGCGCGTCGCGGTCCTCCTCGCGCGTCCACTCCGCCTCGTCGCGGGACTGGACGAACTCGGCGATCGCGTATCGCAGCGCCGACAGGCGGGCGGGCCTGAGCACGACCGTGCTGGCGCCGCCGCTCAGCTCGCCGAGCTCGTCGGCGAGGGCGGTCAGCTCGCGCAGCTCGAGCACGTCGTCGGCCGAGATCTCGGACATCCGGAAGCGCTCGCCCGCGATCGCCCTGACGGCGTGCGCCGCCGCGCCGATCTGCTCGGGGGCGAGGTCGAAGACCGCGTGGACGACCGCGTCGCCGTCGAGGTCGTGGGAGATGTCTACGTGGGCGCGCTGCATGGGGTCTCTACAACGGTAGTCGCGTTATGCCCACGTGGGTGGGAAACCGGGCCTGGGAGTAGCCGGACATTGCAACTATTCCTGCGGCATGGTGGACAACGCGCCGGACGCGCTGCGCTCGCGTGGCCGACCGATCGCGCAGACGGCGGGAACCGGGTGCAGGTCCTCGACCAGCACGCTGTCGACGGAGAACCCGCCCTCGCGCAGCCGGTCGGCCAGCTCGTTTCCGAGGTCCCCGGCTCGCTCCGGCGCGAAGTGGCGTGCGTCCCAGAAGAGGTAGAAGGCCGCGTCCGGGGCGAGGTGCTCGCTGACGACACCGAGCGCCGCCTGCGGCTGTAGCCAGAAGGGAGCGACGTTGAAGGCGAAGACCTTGTCGAAGCGCCGATCGCCGAGGTCGGCGTCCTCCACCGCCATGGTCTCGAGCACTGCCCTGCCCGCTCTGACGTGCTCGCGGTTCCTCCGCGTGGCCATCTCGATCATCTTGGGCGAGCGGTCGATCGCGCTGATCGTTCCCGTCGTGAGCCTCTCGCAGACCAGGGAGACCGCGACGCCGTGCCCGCAGCCGACCTCGAGCAGGCGGTCGGCCGGGCTGACGTCCAAGATGTCGACCGCCCAGACGAACCGCTCCGATGCCTTGCTCGCCATCGTCCAGTCAGGCCTCGAGGCCGATCGCCTCTCGAAGGTCCTCGCGGTTGGCATAGAACTCGACGCGCACGATCTTCCCGTCGCCGAACGTCCAGAGCGAGCCTGAGATCAGCTCGACCTCGACGTCCATCCCATGGCGGCGAGCGCGATCGCGAACGAGCACGACCACGCTGTCGCCCACCCCGAACATCTCGTCGACCTGCACGCGGTAGCTGGCCCACGGCTCGAGCCAGTCGAGCCACATCGCACGAAAGCCGTCGATACCGGAGTAGGTCGGGCCGGCCCCACGCCACGCGGGCACCGACTCGACGGCGGGATCGAACAGATCCGCCACCGCATCTCCGGTGGCCGCGGACCAGGCCTCGTCGCGGAAGAGCTGGGTGACGTCCGTATCGGGATCCGGCAACAGCGCTCTCAGAAGGTCGACGTTCCGCTCCGGCACTGACCGCCTCGCCGCTACCCCGCCTGCAGATCCGCCAGCGCGTTCACGAATGTCTCGAGCTGCTTCGTCGTCCAGCACTCGAAGACGCCGTCGCAGAACGGCTCGTAGGCGGACATCACCGAGTCGCCGTAGTTCCAGTAGAGGCGCGGCTCGGGGTTGATCCAGAACGTGTGGCCGGCGCGCTCGGCCACGTGGGCGAGCACCTGGGCGTGCGGCTCGCGGCCGTTGGTGCGGGCGTCGCCCAGCACGATCACGGTCGAGCGCGGGTCGAGGTCGTCCATGACCTTCTCCAGGAACTCCAGCCAGACGCGCCCGTAGTCGGTGTAGCCCGACACGTCGGCGACCCCGGCATCCGTGGCGATCCGCCGCGACACCGCCTCGAACGAGCGCTCGCGCTCGAACACGTCGGTGACCTCCGAGATCCGCTCGACGAACACGAACGAGCGCAGCTTGCGGAACTGGTCGTGCAGCGCGTGCAGCACCGACAGGAAGAACACGCTCGCGCTCGTGACGCTCGTCGACACGTCGCAGAGCACGTACAGCTCGGGCCGCCGCGGCCGCCGCGGCCGGTACTTCAGCTCGAGCGGCACCCCGCCCGTCTGCAGCGACGCCCGCATCGTCCGCCGCATGTCCACCTGCCACGACCGCCGCCGCCCGCGGTGCTCGCGCCCGTGCGACGCCAGGCGCCGCTTCATCTGCGCCACCACGCGGTGCACCTGCGCTAGGTCCTGGGTCGGGTTGGTCGGCAGGCTGCGGTCGAACTCGCGCAGCGGCTTCGCCGGCGGCAGCGACTGCGTGCGCTCGATCATCTGCCGCTCCAGCTCGCGCCGCACGTGCTGCTCGAACTCCTGCAGCGCGTCGCGCGGCACCGCATCCGGGTCGGGCAGCTCGGCCCCGAGCCGCTCGCCCTTCAGCCCGAGCGTGCGCCTGATCCGCTGCACGTCCACGCCGATCACGCCGGAGCCCTCGCCCTGGCGCCCGAACGCCGCGATCGCCAGCCGCGCGAGGTCGCGCATCTCCCCGTCCGAGCCCGCACGGAGCGCCTCGCGGATGCGCTCGCGCAGGTCGTCGAGGTCGAGTCCCTCGCCGCCCTGGAAGCGCTGCTCGCTGAGCCCGCGCTCGACGGCCTCGCGCTCCACGGCGCGGAAGAAGAAGCGGTCGAACAGCACGTCGAGCACGCGCCGGTCCTCCTGCGACTTCGCCAGCGTCGTGGCGAGCGCCTCGCGGAAGTCGACCTGCGACGTCCAGCTCACCGAGCTGAGCGCGGCGAACGCGTCCATCAGCTCCGACGTGCCGATCGCCACGCCCTCGTTGCGCAGCTCGTCGGCGAACTCGAGCAGGCGCGGCGCCATGCCGGGCGGCACGTCGCGCTCCGGCATGCCCCCGTAGAGCCCCGGGCGGCCCACGCTCAGCCCGCGCGCTGGGCGCCCAGGATGCCGCCGTCGCCCAGCTTCACCCCGACGCGCTCGGCCACGAGGTCGAGGTCGGTGCGGTGCTTGACGATGATCGACATCGTCGACTTGAGGACGTCCTGGTCGATGTCGTCGGCGCCGAGCAGCAGCAGGGCGCGCGCCCAGTCGATCGACTCGGCGATCGAGGGCGGCTTCTTGAGGTCGAGCGCGCGCACCATGTGGATCACCTCGACCAGCTTGCGCGCGATCGCCTCGTCGAGCTCGGGCGCGTGCAGGTGCACGATCTCGAGCTCGCGCTCGACGGACGGGTAGTCGAGCCAGAGGTAGAGGCAGCGGCGCTTGAGCGCCTCGGTCAGCTCGCGCGAGTTGTTCGAGGTGAGCAGCACCAGCGGCTGCGTGCGCGCCTCGACCACGCCCAGCTCGGGGATCGAGATCTGGAAGTCGGACAGGACCTCGAGCAGCATCGCCTCGAACTCCTGGTCGGTCTTGTCGATCTCGTCGATCAGCAGGACCACCGGCTCCTCGGCGGAGATCGCGTTGAGCAGCGGCCGCGCGAGCAGGAAGTCCTCGCCGAAGATGTCCTCCTGGACGTCCTGCCAGCCCGCCTCGCGCGCCTCGGTCTGGATGCGCAGCAGCTGCTTGCGGTAGTTCCACTCGTACAGCGCCTTGGCCTCGTCGAGGCCCTCGTAGCACTGGAGCCGGATCAGCTTGCGCTCGGTCGCGCGCGAGATCGCCTTGGCCAGCTCGGTCTTGCCGACGCCCGCCGGGCCCTCCACCAGCACCGGCTTGCCGAGCCGCCCGGCCAGGAACGACACGAGCGCCGTCGACTCGTCGGCGAGGTAGCCGGCGTCTCCCAGGCCCTGCCGCGCCTCCTCGATCGTTTCGAACTCGCCGCTCATCCGCCCCGAAGGATACTTTCGCGTGCCAGCTGGATCTCCCAGGCCTGAGGAGACGCGGGTCCCGACGACCTGCGCTCGCTGCTCACCGCGACGTTCGTGCTGATCACGGCGGGGATGCTGCTGGGCACGCTCGGCCACATCACCCAGGTGCGCGGGCTGGTGGCCGCCGGCGTCTTTCTCGTCTTCGCCGGCGGCGCCCTCTTCCTGGTGGCCGTCGGCCAGTACGGCTAGCGCGGCGCCTCGCGGAAGCCCTCGCGCCACGACGCCCAGCGCGGCTGCCAGCCGAGCTCGCGCTTGGCCTTGGCGTTCGCGGCGCCCGGCTGGACGGTCACGCCGCGCCACCGCCTTGCCCGCGACCAGGCGCGCCAGCCAGACCGGGACACGTCGCGGCGGCCGGGCGCCGATCGCCTCGGCGTAGGCGGGCAGCCAGTCGCGCATCGCGGCCGGCTCGTCGTCCACGACGTTGTAGATCCCCGGCGCGCCGCGCTCGACCGCCGCGACGGTCGCGGCCGCCGCGTCGTCGACGTGCACGAACGAGAACAGCCCGGCGCCGCTGCCCACGATCGGGAAGCGCCGCCGGCGCACCTCGCTCGCCGTGTGGCCGTCGTCGGCGTAGAAGGTCCCGGGTCCGTAGAACCAGCCGTAGCGCAGCACCAGCCCCTCGAGGCCGGCGTCGAGCACGGCCCGCTCCATCGCGTCGATGACGCGCACGGCGTCGCCGAAGGGCGGCGGGGCGCCGAGGTTCAGCGGCGCGGCCTCGTCCATGATCACCGGCTCGGCCGCGGGCGCGTAGGCGAAGGCGATGCTCTGGCAGATCAGCCGCCGCGCCCCGGCCGCGCGCGCCGCCGCCACCAGGTTGCGCGTGCCGTCGCGCCGCACGCGGTTGGTGGCCTCGTAGAGGTCGCGCCCGGCGCGGCTCGAAGCGGTGCGGGAGCGCGGTCAGCTCGTGCACGACCACCTCCGGCGCCGCCTCCTCCACCGCGCGCCGCAGCGCCTCCGCGTCGAGCGCGTCCACGATCGCGGCGCGACGCGCCCGCCGCCCGGATCGCGTCGGCCCGCTGCGGGCGAGCGCGTCGTGCCGGTGACCTCGTGGCCGGCGGCCACCAGCAGCGGCAGCAGCGGGCGCCCGATCGCGCCGCTCGCGCCCGGCGACGAAGACCCTCATGCGGACTCGCGGCGCTCGGCCGTGATCATCCAGCCGAGCAGCACGCAGGTCAGCAGCAGCGACGACGAGGTTGGCCGGGCCCGAGCCACTCCGGGTGCGGCCTCGCCCACGTCGATCAGGTGGTTGAGCGAGTGCAGCGCGTACTGGAGGAAGGCGAGCGCGAGCACGCGGCAGGCGCCAGCTCGCCCGCCGCACCGCCACGAGCGCGACCGCCCCGAGCGCCAGGTACCAGGTGGCGAGGTCGCCCATGTAGTGGTCGTTGCGCACGCCGTAGGGGCCGATCTCGTCGAAGAAGAACCCGGGCGTGAGCCAGAGCAGCAGCCCCAGCACGATCTGCGCGACGCCGAACAGCGCCAGCAGCGCCTTCACGCCTAGCGCCTCGAGGCGAAGGCGATGCCGTCGCCCACCGGCAGCACGCAGGCGAGCCAGCGGTCGCTGTCGAGCAGCTCGCGAGTTGAGCGCGCGCGCCGCGGCCAGCGACTGCGGGCGCCACTCGGTCTCCGCGCCCTCGGGCAGGGCGACCTCGCCCGACATCAGCATGTTGTCGACCACCAGCAGCGCGCGCTCGGACAGCTTCGGCTCGGCGAGCTCGATGTAGCGCTCGTACTCGTCCTTGGCGGCGTCGACGAACAGCAGGTCGATCGGCCCCTCGACCGACTCGATCGTCTCGCGCGCGTCGCCCACGATCAGCTCGACGCGGTCGGCCACGCCGGCGCGCTCGAAGAAGTCGCGCGCCTGGCGCGGCGCGGTCCTCGCGCAGCTCGAGCGTGATCACGCGGCCGTCGCGCAGCTGCTCCGCCATGTGCAGCGTCGAGTAGCCGATCGCCGTGCCCACCTCGAGCACGACCGGGTCGAGCGTGCGGCAGAGCACCGCCAGGAAGCGGCCGGTCTCCCAGTGCACGATCGGCACGCCGTCGCGCTCGGCGACGGCCTCCATCTCCGCCATCACGGGCGAGCGCTCGCGGCTGGAGCTCGTGGAGGTAGCGCTCCACGCGGTCGTCCAGGATGGGCACCGCCGCAATGTACCCTGGTCGCGTGTCCGGCTCCGTGCTCGAGAGATCAACGTCGCGCCGGTGGAGAGCGAGCTGCCCGCACCCGGTCGAGTCGGTCGAGGTGACCGACGGCGGCATCGTCGGCGACCGCTACGACGACTCGCGCACCTCACCCTGATCGAGGCCGAGGCGCTCGAGGGGCTGCGCGCCGACACCGGCGTCGAGCTGTCGCGCGGCGGCGTCGCGGCGCCAGGTGCTGACCCGCGGCATCCGCCTCAACGACCTCGTCGGCGAGCGCTTCACGGTCGGCGATGTCGAGTGCGTCGGCCAGGAGCTGTGCGAGCCCTGCAGCCACCTCCAGTCGCCTCACCGAGCCCGGAGGTGCTGCGCGGCCTGGTGCACCGCGGTGGGCTGCGCGCGGACATCGTCAGCGGCGGCCGGATCGCCGTCGGCGACGAGGTCTCCGCGGCGGCTGAGCGGCGCCCGCTGGGTATCCTCGCGGGCAATGGCTGATCTGATCGAGGTTCCCTCCGGGCTTGAAGGCGTCATCGCGTTCGACACGTCGATCGCGGAGCCGGACAAGGAGGGCGGCGCGCTCCGCTACCGCGGCGTGGACATCGAGGAGCTGGTCGGCAGCGTGCCGTTCGAGAAGGTCTGGGGCCTGCTCGTGGACGGCACGCTTCGACCCGGGCATGCCGCCCGCCGAGCCGCACCCGCTGGCCGTCCGCACCGGCGACCCGCGCGCGGACCTGCAGGCCGCGCTGGCGATGCTCGCCCCGGAGTGGGGGCTCAAGGCGCTGATCGACATCGACCGACGAGCAGGCCCGCGACGACCTCGCGCGCGTCTCGGTGATGGCGCTGTCGTTCGTGGCGCAGTCGGCCCGCGGCGTGGGCCGGCCGCCGATCCCGCAGCGTCGAGGTCGACAAGGCCACCTCGATCCCCGAGCGCTTCCTGATCCGCTGGCGCGGCGAGGCCGACCCCAAGCACGTCAAGGCGATCGACGCCTACTGGATCTCGGCCGCCGAGCACGGCATGAACGCCTCGACCTTCACGGCGCGCGTGGTCGCCTCCACCGGGCGCCGACGTGGCGGCCGCGCTGTCGGCCGGCGTCGGCGCGCTGTCCGGGCCCGCTGCACGGCGGCGCGCCCTCGCGCGTGCTGACCATGCTCGACGAGGTCGAGAGCCGAGGGCGACGCCGAGCGCTGGGTCAAGCGGGCGCTCGACTCCGGCGAGCGGCTGATGGGCTTCGGCCACCGCGTCTACCGCGCCGAGGATCCGCGCGCCCGCGTGCTGCGCCGCACCGCGCGCGAGATCGGCGCGCCGCGGCTCGACGTGGCCGAGCAGCTCGAGCAGGCGGCGCTCGCCGAGCTGAAGGCGCGCAAGCCCGACCGCGTGCTGGCCACCAACGTGGAGTTCTGGTCGGCGGTCGTGCTCGACTACGCGGCGGTGCCGCCGGAGCTGTTCACGCCGATGTTCTCCTGCGCGCGCGTCGCCGGCTGGGCGGCGCACATCCTCGAGCAGAAGCGCGAGGGCCGGCTGATCCGGCCGAGCGCCAGGTACGTCGGGCCCGAGCCCGCGGGCCGCGGACTCGGTGAACGGCGCCGCGCCCGCGCTGATGGAGGCCGCCGCCGGCGGCGGTGCGGAGCCGCTCTCGGCGCGCGCCAAGACGGCTGGTCCTCGTCGCGGCGATCCTCGGGACGACCGTCGTCACGGTCGACTCGACCGTCGCCAACGTGGCGCTGCCCGCGATCGCCGACGACCTCGGCGGCGGGCTCGCGGGCCAGCAGTGGACGGCCAACGCCTACCTCGTCACGCTCGCGCTCGCTGCTGCTGATCGGCGGCTCGCTCGGCGACATCTTCGGCGAGCGGCGCGTGTTCGCGCTCGGCGTGCTCGCTGTTCGGCGTCACCTCGCTCGCTGTGCGCGCTGGCGCCGACGATCGAGGTGCTGGTGGCGGCGCGCGCGCTGCAGGGCGTGGCCGGCGCGCTGCTCACGCCCGGCGGCGCTGGCGGTGATCGTCGTCGACGTTCCCGCCCGACGAGCGCGGCAAGGCGGTCGGCGCCTGGACGGCGTGGGGCGGCATCGGCACGGTGCTCGGCCCGGTGATCGGCGGCCAGCTCGTCGACTCGGCCTCGTGGCGCTGGATCTTCGCGATCAACGTGCCGATCGTGGTGGTCACGATCGTGCTGATCCTGCGCGTCGTGCCGGCCGGGCGCGAGCGCGACCCGGACGCGCGCGTGGACGTGGTCGGCGCGCTGCTGTGCGCGCTCGGCCTGGCCGGGATGACGTTCGGCCTGATCGAGCAGCCGCTGCACGGCTGGGGCGATCCGGCCGTGGCGCGGGCCGCTGGTCGCTCGGCGCGCTGCTGTTCGCCGCCTTCCTCGTCTGGGAGGCGCGCACCGCGCACCCGATGCTGCCGCTCGCGCTGTTCCGGCGGCGCAACTTCGCCGTCGGCAACGTCGAGACGTTCGCCATGTACGGCGGGCTCGGCCTGCTGTTCTTCTTCCTCGTCCTGTTCCTGCAGCAGGTGGCGGGCTTCAGCGCGCTCGCGGCCGGCAGCTCGAGCATCCCGGTGACGGTGATGATGTTCGCGCTGTCGATGCGCTTCGGCGCGCTCGCCGACCGCCACGGGCCGCGCTTCTTCATGGGCGTCGGGCCGCTCGTCGCGGCGGCCGGCATGGCGCTGTTGCTGTGGCGCGTGGACGCCGACGTCGGAGTACCTCGACCGACCTGCTGCCCGGGCTGCTGGTGTTCGGGCTGGGGCTGTCGATGACCGTCGCGCCGCTGACCGCGACGGTGCTGGCCGACGCCGACGAGAGCAACGCGGGGATCGCGTCCGGGCGTGAACAACGCGATCGCGCGCGTGGCCGGCCTGGTGGCGATCGCGGCGGTCGGGGCGGTGGTGGCGGCGTCGTTCGGCTCTCGGCTCGACGACGAGGTCGGCAGCCGCGGCGCTGGCGCGGCCCGGAGGTGGCGCGCGCCGTCGAGCAGGCGAAGCACGCAGCCGCTCGCGGTGGTGACGGTCGAGGGCGTGCCGGAGGACGTGCGGCCGTCGGTGCGCGAGGCGGCCGAGGACGCCTCGGTGGGCGCGTTCCGCGTCGGCATGGGGATCGCGACGGTCGCTGGTGGCGCTGGGCGGGCTGCTCGGGCTGGTCGGGATCGTCAACCCGCGCCGCCGCGTGCCCGCGGCGGACTGCCCGGGCGGCCAGCTCGTCGGCCAGCCGCGCGAGGGCGCGCGGCAGTCGCCGTGCGACTGGGGCGACCAGGCGCTCCCGATCTCGGCGGCGCTCGTGGCCGAGGGCGCCGAGGCCACGGCCGCCAGCGGCTGAGGCCGCTGCGGGCGCGCTGCGACGCCCGCGTAGGATCCGCCGATGGCCCTCGACCGGCGCGCGTTCCTCGGCCTCGGCGCCGCCGGCGCGCTCGGCGCGGCGCTGGCCCGCCGCGACCGGGGCGGCCGCCGCTTCCGAAGCGCGCCGCCCGGGCGCTGCGCTCGGCGGTGCGCGGGCCGGTGCTGTTCCCGCGCACGCCCGGCTACAGCGTCGGCGCGGCTGGTCTACAACACGCGCTACGACGGCATCCGCCCGCAGGCGGTCGTGCAGCCGCTCGACACGCGCGACGTGCAGGCCGTCGTCCAGCTGGGCGCGACCGCTTCGGCGTCCGCATCGTGCCGCGCTCCGGCGGTCACAGCTACGCCGGCTACTCGACGATCGCCGACGGCGTCGTCGTCGACCTCGCCGCGGCTGCGCGGGATCCGCGTCGCCGACGGCAGGGCGACCGTCGGCGCCGGGCGCCCAGCTGATCGACGTCTACTCGAAGCTCGCCGCGCGCGGGCTGCTGGTGCCGGCCGGCTCGTGCCCCTCCGTGGGCATCGCCGGGCTGGCGCTCGGCGGCGGGCACGGCCTGTCGGGCCGCCGCTTCGGGCTGACCACCGACAACCTCGTGCGGCGCCACGATCGTGACCGCCGACGGACGCGCGCGGCGCGTCGACGCCGACACGAACGCGGACCTCTCTGGGCCTGCCGCGGCGGGGGCGGGGGCAACTTCGGCATCGTCACCTCGCTCACGTTCCGCGCCCACCGCGCCGCGCGGCGCGGCCTGGTTCTTCATCCGCTTCCCGTGGAGCCAGGCGAGCGAGGCGCTCGCCGCCTGGCAGCGCTTCGCGCCCGCACGCCCCGCCGGCGCTCACGTCGATCTTCACGCTCGGCACGACCGGCGGCGCCGGGTCGCCGAGCGTGACCGCGCTCGGGCCAGTACTTCGGCTCCGAGTCCGCGCTGCGGCGGCTGATCGCGCCGCTCGCGCGCGTCGACGGGCGCGTCGGTGTCGACGGGCAGCTCCTCGATGATGAGCCTCGTGCTGCGCTGGGCCGGCTGCCTCGACGAGGGGCTGCGCGCCTGCCACACGCGCGGCACCAGCCCCGGCGGGCAGCTGCCGCGCGCGGCCTTCTACGCCAAGTCCGACTACTTCGACGAGCCGCTGCCGGCGCGCGCCCGGCAGGTGATGATCGACTGGATCGAGCGCCGCCAGCGCACGCCCGTCGCTCGGCTCCGGCGCGCTGATCCTCGACGCCTACGGCGGCGCCTACAACCGGCCCGCCGCCGGCGCCACGGCGTTCGTGCACCGCGACATGCTGTTCTCGCTCCAGTACGGCGCCTACTTCACCGGCAGCGGCGCGCCCAGCCGCACGCTGGATCGACGGGCGTCTGGCGGGCGCTGCGGCCGTTCGCGTCGGGCCAGGCCTACCAGAACTACATCGACCCGCGGCTGCGCCAGCTGGCGCCAGCGCCTACTACGGCTCGAACCTGCCGCGCCTGCGCGAGATCAAGAAGCAGGTGGACCCGGACTTCATGTTCCGCTTCCGCCAGGCGATCCCGCCCGCCGACGCCTGATGGACCGCGGATCGCTGCGCCGCGCCTCCGGGCCCAGCCCGGCTACCCGCGGTTCGTAGGCGCCGCCACGCTCGCGCGCGTGTCCGACGAGATGTTCTCGGTCGGCGTCGTCCTGCTGGTGCTCGACCGCACCGGCAGCGCCGAGCCTCGCCGGACTGGCCGTGGCGGCGATCACGCTGCCGAGCCTCGATCTCGGGCCCGCTGCTGGGCGCCTGGCTCGACCTGACCGGCCGGCGCCGCGCGGCTGATGGTCGCCGACCAGATCCTGATCGCGACGATGCTGGTGACGCTCGTGCTGGTCGCGGGCCACGCGCCGAACTGGGCTGATCCCGCTGGTGGTCCTGCTGGCGGGCCTGACCTACCCGCTCTCGTTCGGCGGCTTCACCAGCTTCATCCCGGTGATCGTGCCCGGAGGAGCTGCTGCCGCCCGCCAACGCGCTCGAGACGACGAGCTTCAACGGCGCCCTGGTCGTCGGGCCCGCCCTGGCGGGCACGCTCTCCGGCGCCTTCGGCCCGGCCACGTCGCTGCTCGTCGAGGCGGGGCTGGCGCTCGTCGCGCTGGTGCTGATCCTGCGCATCCCCGGGCTCGACCGCGGCCCCGACCGGCGCGGCGGCGACGAGCACGCTGCTCGGCGTCGCCGCTCGCCGGCCTGCGCCAGATCGTCTCGGTGCCCGAGCTGCGCGGCATCACGGTCGCGGCCTGCGATCGGCCTCGGCGGGCTCGGCCTGATGACCGTCGCGTTCCCGCTGTTCGCGGTCGAGCACCTGGGCGGCGCGCGCAGCGACGCCGGCTACATGTGGGCGGCGTTCGCGGTCGGGTCGACGCTCGGCGCGCTCAGCCTGGTGCGGCTCGCGGCGCCGCTTCCGCCCCGAGCGGATCGTGCTCGCCGGCTACGCGATCTTCGGCACCGCGATGCTCACCTGGCCGCTGGCGGGCTCGCTGCCGGTGCTGCTGGTGCTGATCGCCGCGGCCGGGCTCGCGGACGGGCCCGCGCTGGCGGCGCAGTTCGCGGTGCGCCAGCAGGTCGTGCCGCCGTCGCTCTACGGCCAGGTGTTCACCACCGCCGCGGGGCTGAAGGTCGGCTCGTTCGCGATGGGGGCCGGGCTGGCGGGGCCGGTGGCCATCGGGCTCGGGTCGGCCGAGGCGATGGTGGTCGCCGCGGGCGCTCAGCTCGCGGCCGCGGTGGCGGGCGTCACGTTGATGCGGATCCCGGCGGCGCTCCTCAGGCGTCGCCCGGCGGCTGAGGCTTCGACTCCTCGCCGCAGCGCAGCTGCTCGCCCTCCGGGCTCGTAGGGCTTGAACTCGGGCGGCGGCAGCGGCTCGGTCGGCGGCCTCGTCGGCTGGCCGGGCGCGGCCGCGGACGGCGCGGAGCGGCGCGGGGCGGCCGGGGCGGCGGCAGGTCGTCGGCCGGGCGCTTGGCGCGCTCGCGCCCGCCGGCCAGCACCAGGATCGAGGCGCACACCAGCGCCAGCAGGTTCTGACCGAGCGGGCGGTCGAACAGCCGCACCACGATCAGCACGGCGGCCCAGGCCCCGGCGGCGGCGATCACCGTGCCGTCGCCGAGCGGGAGGTGGAACTCCTTGCCGAGCGCCCGCGCCCGCAGCAGCGCGAGCACGCCGAGCGCGATCAGGATCTCGGCCACCTCGACGAACGAGAACGGGCCGAACGTGCTGATCGCGAGCAGCACGGCGCCGACCACGGCCACGCGCTGCTCGAAGCCGAGCAGGCGGAACGGTGCGGACGAGCCTCAGCCATCGTCGAGCGGGCGACGGCCGCCGAAGCCGGCGTCGGGCTCGTGCCAGCAGCCGATCTCCGGCTCGCCCTCCTCCCAGCAGAGGTAGATCTCGCGCCCGTCGCGCAGCGCCGGGAAGTCGACCAGCCCGCGATCGAGGTCGCGCAGCACGATCTCGCGCTCGCGCAGCTCGAGCATCGACTCGCGCAGCTCGAGGAACCCCTCGGAGACGACCTTGCCGGGCTCGCCGCCGCCGTTCGGTCCGCCCGCGGCGTCGAGCGCCGCGCGCGCCTCGGCGTCGCCCAGGCGGTCGCGCGCGCTGCGCATCTTGACGAGCAGCTCCGCGATCCGCGGCAGCAGGGCGCTGGCCTCCTCGAGCGAGTAGTGGCGCTCGTGCTCCGAGGTCACGCCGGCCGCGGGCGCCGCCGCGCGGATGCGTGCGCTCGAGCAGCTCGGCGTCGGCGTCGCTGACCGTGCGCAGCTGCCCCTGGAAGGCCAGGTGCCAGTGCTCGAGCGGCCACTTCGCCACGTGCTCGAGCTCGCCGGCCAGCTCGACCGCGGGCACGAAGTCGTCCTCGTCGAGCACCACCTCGGGCTCGGTCTCGAAGCGCCACGGATAGGGGTCGACCTTGCCCGGCTTGCCCGGCCAGATCTTCTCGCGGTCCTCGTACATCTCGCTGGTCACGCGCACGATGCCCGCCGAACGCCTGCACGACCGTCACGTAGAAGACGATCCGGTCGCCGGGCTCGATCTGCTCGGCCATTCCGCGCCGGCGCTCCTTGGCGCCGATCAGCGCGAAAGCCGTGCTCGCGCGTGGCGCGGAAGTTGTCGAGCGATCCGGTGAGCACCCAGGTCTTGGCCACTGGCGGACAGGCTACCCTTCGGGCGCTCATGGCTGACGACGAGCTTCACCTGATCGGTCCCGGACGAGATCGCCTACCGGCTCGACCTCACGCCCGCCCAGCTCAAGATCACCTGGACGGCGCTGAAGTCGCTGCTCGACGACTTCGGGCACGACGAGCCGACGTGCACGCGTCGCTGCGCGAGGTGCTCGACAAGCTGCCGGACGAGCACGCGATCCGCTCGATCGACATCTCCAGGCGCGGCTCCGAGCGCTTGAGCGGACGACCTCACACGCCGCGGACATCCTGCGCGCGGGCGGCGCCGGCGCGGCGGGTCTGACGCTGCTCGGCGCCGGCTGCAACAGCGACGACGAGGCGGCCGGCCAGGCGCGCGAGGCGAAGCTGGGACAGGCGCCCGACCGGGTGCGCTGGAACGTCGTCGTGGTCGTGATGGACAGCCTGCGCGCCGACCACATCTACGGTCGCCGAGCACGCACCCCCACGTGGGACAAGGCCGCCAAGCGAGAGCCTGCGCTTCACGCGCGCCTACCCCGAGGCCATGCCGACGATCCCGGCCCGCCGCTCGGTGATGTCGGGCAAGCGCATCTTCCCCTACCGCGGCTGGCACCCGTACAAGGACCTGCCGCCGCAGCCGGGCTGGGAGCCGATCGGCAGCGACGGCAAGATGTGGATCGAGATCCTGCGCGAGCAGGGCTGGACGACGGGCTACGTCACCGACAACCCGCACGTCCTGCTGCCGGTGCACAAGCGCTTCCGCTCGCGCCTGGATCGCGTCGAGCTGGTGGACGGGCAGGTGCCGCTGCGGCGCAAGGCGACCGGCCCGGTCCCGTCCCAGGAGACGGTCGACAGCTACCTGCCGCCGTCGCTGCGAGGGTCGCGCAGCGAACCGCGCATGAGGTCGTACCTGCAGGCCAACCCGCGCAACCGGCCGGAGTCCCAGTACCTGTCGCCGCGCGTGTTCGGCGAGGCGATGGGATGGGTCGAGTGGGCGCGCCTGCGCCAGCCCTTCGCGCTGGTGGTCGACTCGTTCGACGCGCACGAGCCGTGGGACGTGCCGAAGCGGATCAGCGACATGTACGGCCCGCCCGACGGGAGCGGCGTCGAGCCGATCCAGCCGTTCCCGACGCCGGCCGCGAAGTACAAGCCGCTGGGGCTGTCGGAGTCGCTGCTGCACCGGATGCGCCAGCTCTACGCGGCCGAGGTGACGATGGTCGACGCATGGCTCGGCCACTTCCTCGACCGGCTGGCGAACCTCGGGCTGATGGACAAGACGCTGGTGGTGCTGACGAGCGACCACGGCGTGCTGCTGGGCGAGTACGGCTGGGTCGGCAAGCGCTACACCGAGGTGCACACGGAGCTCAGCCACGTGCCGCTCGCGATCCGCCACCCGGAGGGCAAGGGGAAGGGCAGGACGAGCCGCTACTGGGCATCGCACCACGACATCGGCCCGACGGTGCTGTCGCTGCTCGGCCAAGAGAAGCCGCGCTCGATGAACGGCGCCGACCTGTCGCCGCTGCTGGACGGGAAGCAGCCGCGCCAGAAGCGCACCTACCGCACGGCCGCCTACTCGACCTACGTCGCGGCGCGCGACGACAACTGGCTGCTGATCTCACCCAACGACGGCAGCGACAAGCGCCTCTACTCGCTCAAGCACGAGCCGCGCAACGTCGCGCGTCGCTACCCGCAGCACGTGCGCCGGCTGTGGGGCTACATCCTCAAGGACGCCGGGCCGAAGGGTCTGCCGAAGTTCAAGTAGGGCGGGCGGCGTACAGCCACTGCTCGACCTCGCCCGCGTTCCTGTCCGGCGGGAACACGGGGTAGAACACCTTCTCGATGCGCCCGGCGCGCGCCACGAAGGTCAGGCGCTTGTAGAGCGTCGTGCCGTAGACGTCGAAGGTCGGCAGGCCGAGCTGCTCGGCCAGCAGCAGCGGGCCGTCGTTGAGCAGCGGGTAGGGGAGCTGCTCGCGCTCGCCGAAGGCCGCCTGCTCGGCCGGGTCCATCGCGCTGATGCCCACCACGGTCGCGCCGAGGCGCTCGAGCGCCGGGTGGCGCTCGCGGAACGCGCAGCTCTGCGGCGTGCAGCCGCGCGCGCCCGGGATGTCGTCCCAGCCCGGCACGAGCGGCTGCCCGGGCGTTCCGGTGCGCGGGTAGACGAACGCCACGAGCGTCCCGATCGTCGCCGCCTCGCGCAGGTCGAAGTGGCCGCCGCCCCCGGCGACCGCCAGCGGCAGCGGCGGCAGCTCCGAGCCGGTCAGGTGGTCGGCCGCGCCGTCGTCCTCGGGAACGGGGAGGTCGGGCGGGAGCTGGCTGTAGTCGTCCATCTCAGTCGATCGGGATGTCCTGCACCTCGGGCTCCGCGCGCGGGCGGTCGAGCCGCTCCAGGTACCAGTCGATCAGCGAGCGCAGCGTCAGCAGGAACTCGCGGATCAGGTCCGTCAGCTGCCCCTGCACCTCGCGCGGCGCCGCCCGGCGCAGGCCGTCGAGCACCACGAACAGCGACGCCGGGTCGAACCCGCGCGGGGGCGGGGGCGGCGGGGTGCCGCCGAAGCGCGGCTCGTCGTCTGGCAGCGGCTCAGTGTGCAACGCCCGGCTCATTCTTCTCGAACTGGATCTCGAGCGTCCCGTCCTCGAAGCGCGCGCCGCTCGCGGCGTACGCGGCCAGCGCCGGCGGCAGCATGATCGTCCGCTTCTGCGCCCCCACGCGCACGATCACCTCCGTGCCGATCTTCTTCAGGCTGAGGTCGCCCTTCTCGGCGAACGGCACGCTCACGCGCAGCGTCGCGCGGCCGTTGTCGGTCACGAGCTGCTGCGACAGCTCCGTGTGCAGCACCGCGGCCGGGTCGTCGGCGCCGAACACCTCGCCGGCCAGCCGGTCGAGCATCTCGGGCCCGATCACCTCGCGCTCCATGTAGGGCGCGGTCAGCACCGGCACCGGCTCGAAGGCGGAGCGCACCAGCTCGAGCTGCTCGGCCTGGACCTCGCTCCAGGCGGCGAAGTACCCCTCGGCCGGCAGCAGCCGGTTCACGACGACGGCGTCGGTCAGATAGCCGTACAGGTTGAGGTAGGTGAACGTCCGCATGGCCTCCTTGACGACCATCCGGTCGGCGTTCATCACGAGCCGCACCGACGTGCGCGAGCGGTCGCGCAGGATGCCGTTCATCGCCACCAGGTTGCGCGCGAGGCGCTCGACGTCGTCGAACACGCCGTCGCCCGGCAGCGGCAGGTCGAACAGGGTGCGGGCGAACGGCGCGAGCCGCCGCTGCGAGGGCAGGATGCGCTCGAGCCACCAGGTCACGACGTCGGGAAACGACAGCAGCCGCAGCGTCTCGCCGGTGGGCGCGCAGTCGACGATCACGCAGTCGAACTCGCCCTCCTCGTGATGGCGCTTGATCCACAGCAGCGAGAAGAGCTCGTCCATGCCGGGCGGCACGGTCAGCTCCTCGGCCGCGATCCGGTCCACGCCGCGCTCCTCGAGCATCGAGCCGAGCCAGCCCTGCACCGACTCCCAGTGGCGCTCCATCTCCTCCTGGGCCTGCACCTCCTGGCCGAACAGGTTGGGCCCGACCGGCGACGGCTGGGCGCCGAGCTCCGCCTCGAGCGAGTCGGACAGGCTGTGGGCCGGGTCGGTGGAGAGGACCACCGTGCGCAGGCCGGCGGCGGCGCACCGGCGCGCGGTGGCCGCGGCGACGCTGGTCTTGCCGACGCCGCCCTTCCCCGTGTACAGGATCGTGCGGGGAGCCATTCGCGCCTCCGATCCTACGGCTCTCTGCGGGTCCACCTCGATCTCGGTGCTGGCCCTGTCCTTCTTGCCCATGCCGGTGCGCAGCTCCTTGGCGCCCAGCCGCACCGTGAACATCCCGGGCGCCTTGGGCCGCCAGGCGAACGCCCCGACGCCGCGCCGGAACGTCGCGATCTTCGAGAAGACGAGCTTGTCGCCGCGGTAGACCTTCGCCTCGACAGCCGACAGCTTCGACAGCTGGAAGCGCAGGGCGGTGAGCTGCTTGGCGGTGGTCAGCTCCGGGCCGGTGTAGGTCAGCTCGGGCGGGTCGACCTGGTAGCCGCGGTAGCGGTCGGCGTACTCGCAGTACTCCTCGCCGAGCCGGCGCGTGCACATCGACGCGAGGAACTCGCGCAGCAGCTCGTGGTAGTCGGCGGTCGACTCGGCTCCGAGGTACGAGTAGCGCGACCAGTCGCCGACGTCGGACAGCGGGATCTCCTCGCGCGCCTCGGGCTCGGCCTCCTCGAACAGCTCGCGGGCGCGCTCGTCGCCCGTCATGCGCGCGAAGTCGTGCAGCCCGATCAGCGACTGCAGGAAGGCGTTGAAGATGTAGAGCCGCGGCGCGAACGAGTACTGCAGGTAGTGGATCCCGCCCGCGAAGCCGACGGTGCGCACGCCCAGCGGGGGGAGCGTCTCGAAGGCCCCGAGCGCGCGGCGGGCGACGTCCAGGTAGCGCGGCTCGTCGAGCAACGCGGAGGCGCGGCCGTAGGCCTGGATGGCCGTGGCGTCGGCCATCCCGCTGATCCAGGGCGGCGCCCCGCCGCCGAAGTGGAAGCCGTACTCCCAGGCGATGAAGCGCTTCGACCGCTGCACGGCGAGCCGGTCCATCTCGTCGAGCAGCCGGCGCAGGCCCTCGGGGTCGCACTCCGGCTCCTGGCGCTCGCACTGGCCATGCATGGCGTTGGCCTTCTTGAAGGTGGTCAGCGGATGCAGCTGCAGGCCCTCGCCGGGGAAGTAGACGTAGACGATCTCGCTGCCCTTGAAGCTGACCTGGTCGCGCGCCGCCGGGAACGGCAGCGAGCGCCAGTAGCGGCGGTTGCGGTCGAGCCCGACGAACGCGGCCGGCATGCGCGTCGGGGTCAGGACGCGCCGCAGGGCGAGCGCCTCGACCGAGTCGATCACGTAGCCGAGCTGCTCGCGGCGCGCGCCGCGCAGCTTGCGGTAGGTGCGGATCGACTTCACGTACCAGCCGCGCCAGCGCCGGTAGGAGGCCTTCGGGATGTCCTTCGCGCGCAGCGCGCGGCTTGAGCGCCGCGTAGACGGCGCGGCGGTCCGGGCGGTCCTTGGCGGAGCTGCGCGCCGCGCGCCAGGAGCGTGCGGCGGCCGCCGCCGACGGAGCGCTGCGCGCCGCCGACGCCGTGGGCGCGGGCGGCGGGAGCTCGATCTCGGACTTCGGCGGGACGGCCGGGTCGTTCACGCGATGGGCGTGGCCGCCGTCCACGACGATCACCTGGCCGGCCTGGGCGGGTGCCGCCGCGACCGCGGTGGCGGCCGCCGCGAGCGCGAGGGTGCGGCTGAGCTTCGGCATTCCCAATACAACGAACATGGTGGCGAAGGGTTGCGCCCGGCCCCCGAAAATGCACGAGTTCGCCCACTATCCTGCGGCGCGTGCGTCGCCGGGTGCTGCTCCTGTTGGTGGTCGCCTGTGCCGGCTGCTCGCATCGTGCGGCGGCGGCGAGGACACCGACGGGGTCGAGGACCTGCTCGACCAGGCGTTCTCCGGCGCAGATCGACAGCGCCGACCTGAAGCTCGAGGCCGAGATCGAGCTGAACGGCCTGCTCAAGGATCCGATCAGGATCGACGCCGAGGGGCCGTTCCGGACGAACCCGGGCAGGCTGCCGTCCACCGACATCGAGCTGCGCGTCGGCTCCGGCGGCGGCGGTCAGACGATCACGAGCGGCGTGCTCTCCACGGGCGACCGCGTCTTCGTGAAGTTCCAGGACGTCTACTACGAGCAGCCCGCGGCGCAGGTGCGCGCGACCAACCGGACGCTGCGGCGCGCCGGCGGCAGGGACGCCAGGGCGCTCAGCGAGCTCGGGCTCGACCCGCGCTCCTGGCTGGCCGAGGCCGAGGACAAGGGCGACGCCGACATCGGCGGGGTCGACGACCGAGCACATCTCCGGCACGCTCGACGTGGTCAGCCTGATGCGCAACCTGAACAAGTTCGTGAGCCGCTCGTCGTCGGCGCTCGGGGGCGGCGACGACGACGTCCCGCGCCTGACCCGCGGCGACATCGAAGAGCTCGCGGCGGCGGTCGAGGACCCGAGCTTCGAGGTCTACGTCGGCAAGCGCGACAACCTGATCCGGCGCGTCGCCGGCCGGATCGAGTTCGACATCCCCGAGGCGAACCGCGCGGACCTCGGCGGGCCTCAAGGGCGGCACGATCAAGTTCTCGGTCGAGCTGCACGACGTGAACGGCGACCAGGTGATCGAGGCGCCCACGCGCTCGCGGCCGCTGTCCAAGCTGACCGACGCGCTCGGCGGTGCGCATCGACGCGCTCGGCGCCGGCGGCGCGACGCCGCAGGAGCCGGGGCCGCGAGGAGGGCGGCTCGGAGCTCGACAAGGCGCGCCCCGAGGACGCCGACGAGCTCCAGCCTACGAGGAGCTGCCTCGACAAGGCGCAGCGCCGGAGGACAGCCGAGCCAGTCTGCAGAGCTGCGCCGACACTCGCTGCAGCCGCCCTTGCGGCACGACTCAGGCCGCGGAGCCGGCGCAGGTCGCGCTCGCGGGTCGATGCCCCAGCGCTCGGCGACCGCTCGGGCTCTCCGGCGCCGACCGCCCAGCGGTCGGGCGCCTCGTCGCCCTCGTGGTCCGGCGTCGCGCCCTTGAGCAGCATCGAGCCGCTGTTGTCGCCGATCGCGCGGATCTCGTCGACCTCCTCGGCGCTCAGCGGCGAGGACGGCGGGCACGGCGGCCAGCTCCGCGCGCTTGCGCTCGATCGGCTTGCGCGCTGCCGGGCTCCTCGATCAGCGTCGGGGCGACGCACTCGACCGCCGGGTGGGCGAGGTTCCACGCGCACGCGAGCTGCAGCGGGCGTGAGCTCGTGGCGCTCCGCGATCGGCCGCAGCCGCTCGAGCTTCGCGCGGCCCGCCTCGACCCAGCCCGTCGGGCCGGAAGCCGCGGTGGTCGCCGCGCGGGAACTCGTGGCCGGGCAGCACGTCGTCGTGGAAGCAGGCCGCCGTAGTCGACGACGCGCGTGACCACGCTGCACGCCGTTGCGCTGCGCCGCCGCCAGCGGCAGCTCGCCGGGCCAGGGCTCGAGCGGACCGAGGATCAGCATCGCCCAGTCGATCAGCTCGCCGTAGCGCTCGAAGCAGCCGATCACGTCGAGCGTGAAGCCGTTGGCCGGGCCCGGCGCGATCGCCGATCGACGCCGGTCAGGCCCTCGTCGCGCAGCCGGCGCAGGCCCTCCCACACCTCGGCGCGACTCGAACCCGCGCCGGTCGGGGTTGTGCAGCAGCAGCACGTCGAACGCGTCGGCGCCGAGGCGCTCAGGCTGCGCTCGGTCGCCATGCGCAGGTAGTCGCCGTAGCCTCGGGGCCGCGCAGGCGCGGGTCGGTGAAGCGCGGGAAGCCCTTCGGCGCCGTCGCGCTCGCCCTCGTAGAAGTCGTGGCCGACGGCTCCGACGAGCGCGTAGTCGGCGCGCGGCACGCCGGCCAGCGCGCGGCCGAGCAGCGTGTCGGCCTCGCCCGGCGCCGTAGGCGTCGGCCGTCATGACGGTGCGGATGCCGCCGCCGGGCCGCAGCAGCGCCTCGAGGCGCTCGTCCGAGATCGGCTCGCCGAAGCGCATGAAGCGCCCGCCGCTCCAGGTGCCGACGGCGACGTGACCGAGCATGGCGCCCACTCTAGATCGCGGCCGGAGCCTCAGCGCCCACTAAGGTCCAGCGCCGTGAGCGGAGCTGACGCGGCACTTCTGGCGGGCTGATCGTCGCCCTGTTCTGTTCCTCTGGCTCGACCTGCACTTCTTCGCGCGCGGGCGCGAGCCGAGCTTCCGCGAGGCGGTGCTGCTGGTCGATCGGCTGGCTCGCGCTGTCGCTGCTCGCCGCGGTGCCCGTGTGGCTGCTCGAGGGCGGCGAGGACGCCGTCCTCTACACCACCGTCTACCTGATCGAGCGCTCGCTCTCGCTCGACAACCTGTTCGTCTTCCTGCTGCTGTTCTCGTACTTCGGCGTGCCCTACGAGCGGCGGCCGCGGCTGCTCTACTGGGGCATCGTCGCGGCGCTGGTGATGCGAGGCGTCTTCATCCTCGCCGGCAGCGAGCTGATCGAGCAGTTCCACGTCGTCATCTACCTGCTCGGCGCGGCGCTGATCGTGCTCGCGTACCGGATCTGGCGCGGGGTGTCGGAGAACGTCGATCCCGACAAGAACCTGATGGTGCGCGCGGTGCGGCGCGTCTACCCGGTGACCAGCGAGTTCCACGAGGGCCACTGGTTCGTCAAGCAGGACGGCCGCCGCCACGCGACGCCGATCTTCCTCTGCCTCGCCGCGATCGTGTTCGCCGACATCGCGTTCGCGATCGACTCGATCCCGGCGGCGTTCGCGATCACGCGCGACCCGCTGCTGATCTGGATGGGCAACGTCTTCGCGCTGCTCGGCATGCGCGCGCTGTTCGTGCTCGTGGAGAGCCTGGTCGAGCGCTTCCGCTACCTCGACGAGACGATCGCGATCGTGCTCGGGCTGGTCGGCGTGAAGCTGCTGATCGAGGAGTCGGGTGAAGATCGGGCCAGTGGCCAGCCTCGGGATGATCGCGCGTGGCCTTCACGGTCGGCATCCTGCTCTCGATCCGCGCCGACCGGCGCGATCCGGACGCTGAACGGCACCGCCGCGAGCGACCGAAGCGATGCGCGCAGGCGCCGAGGTCGCGCGAGTCGAAGCGCGCAAGAAGGCCGTCCACTAGTACAAATTGTGCACAAGATCGGCTGGCGGTACGGCGTAAAGCTGACCTACCTTGGCCCGATGGAGAGACGCGCCACGGATGGCTGGCTGCAGTGGTCGCTGTGTTCGCGCTTGGGGCATTCGCTCCGGTCGCGAGCGCGGCGACCGTGCAGGTAACCGACGACGGGACCGAGCAGGTGCTGACGTACACAGGCAGCCCCGGCGAGGTCAACAACCTGCTGATCGAGGGAGGCCCCGACTACCAGGTCGCGGAGCTGATGCCCGTGCTCGGGGGCACCCCGGTGCACATCGCGCCCGGTGCCAACTGCCCCGCCTACCGCCTCCCGGGGACCCCGTCGGCAGCGATGGCGTGAGCTGCCACATCCCCGGCCAGGGGGTCGACCGCGTCGAGTCGTCGACCTCGGCGACCGGGACGACCAGATCGAGATCATCAGCGCCGACGCGCCCGTGACCGTGAACGGCGGCGAGGGCAACGATCTGTTCGACGACACCGAGCAGACCAACGGGGCCGTCCTGTGCGCGCGCACCTTCACGGCGGCCCCGGCGACGACTTCTTCCGCGCCGGCGTCCTGTCGCGCATGCCCGAGCGAGTACATCGGCGGCGCGGGCACGGACATCGCTTCTACGACTACCAGCTGACCGCACGCTGCCCAGCCGCAGACGGTCGTACAGACATCAGCTCGACGACGTGGCCAACGACGGCGTCGACCGGCGAGGGCGACAACATCCACTGCGGACATCGAGTACGCCTTCGGCGGCTGCGGGCGCGGACACGATCACCGGCACCGAGAACGCCGACTACATCATGGGCTTCGGCGGCGCCGACACGATCAACGGGCTCGGCGGCGACGACACCCTGATCGCCGACACCACGGCCAGTCAGCGACTGCTCGGCGGACGTCCTCAACGGCGCGGCGGGCGACGACACGCTCTGGCTCGGAGGCCGCACCACCGCCAATGCGGGCGTCGGACAACGACCGCTTCGTCACGGGGCCGAGGACTGCGCCGGCGGCGGCGACGTGGCCCACGGCGGCGACGGACCGGACAGGCCGACTTCGGGCTGGCCACGGTCGCGGGCCTGACGGCGAGCCTCGACGGCGTGGCCAACGACGGGTTCGGCGGCGCCGACAACTATCGACGCCGACATCGAGGACCTGTTCGCGAGCGACGCCGGCATGACGCTGATCGGCAACGAGCTGGTCAACCACCTGGTCGGCGGCGCGGGCAACGACGTGTTCGACGGCGGGCTGGGTGCCGACGCCAGCGATCGACCCCGGAGATCCCGCCCGCGCCGGCGCGGGAATCGACACGGCCGACTACTCGAAGCGCACCACGCCGCTCACCTCACCCTCAACGGCGGCGCGAGACGGCGCCGCTGGCGAGAGCGACGCCAGATCGGCCGGACATCGAGAACCTGCGCGGCGGCTCCGGCGTGCGACGTGCTGACCGGTGACGCGAAGGCCAACGTGCTCGACGGCGGGCTCGGGGCGGACACGATCACCGGCGGCGACGGGGTCGACACGGTCGACTACTCGCATCGCACCGCGGCCGTGACCGTGACGCTCGACGGCCGGCTCCGGCAACGGCGGAGACCGGCGAGAACGACACGCTCGCGGGCGACATCGAGGGCGCCTTCGGCGGCGCCGGCAACGACAAGCTGACCGGCAACCTCGGCGACGGCCTCCTGAAGGGGTTCGCCGGCAACGACGAGCTGATCGACCGCGGCGGCAGAGGACACGCTGGACGCGGGCATCGGCAACGACAGGTCGACAGCGTCGACGGCGCGGTCGACACGGTGGTCTGCGGGACCGGCACGGACACGGTGACGGCCGACGCGATCGACACCCGCGACGCGGACTGCACCGACACCGCGCCCCCGGTCGATCCGCCGGACGACACGACTCCGCCGACGAAGCCGGGCAACCCGACCAAGCCGGGCGACCCGACCAAGCCGGGCAACCCGACCGACCCGACGACCCCGGACCTCACGGTGCCGAAGGCGTCGCTGGCCGCGGCGGGCAAGCTCAAGCTGGGCAAGCTGCGCTCCAGCGGGCTGAAGTTCAGCGTCAAGAGCAACGAGGCCGCGACCCTGTCGGCGAACCTGATGGCCGAGAAGAAGACGCTCAAGGCCCTCAAGAAGCGCGGGATCACGGCGAAGACGGTGCTCGCGAAGAGCAGCCGGATGACGGCGACCGGCGGCGTCCGCAAGACGCTCACGGTCAAGCTCAACAAGCGCGGGCGCAAGGCGCTCCGCGGGATGGCGAGCGGCCGCTTCAAGCTGGTCGTGGTCGTGACCGACCGCGCCGGCAACAAGCTCACGATCGTCCAGCACCTCCGACTGGGGTAGGGAGAGCTGGTCAGGCGTCGTGCGCGGTGCGCCAGCCGAGCAGCCCGGCAAAGCCGAGCAGGCCGGCGCCGGCCACCGCGTCGACGCCCGCCAGCAGGCGCGGCCCGAAGCGGCCGCGCACCAGCGCCATCAGCGAGGACAGGGCCGTGAAGGCGGTCAGCGTTCCGCAGGCGACGCCGCCGAGCAGGAGGGCGGCGCTTGCCGGTGAGCCGCCGGCGCCGCCCAGCGAGGCGGTGGAGGCGGCGGCGAAGATCGCGGCCCAGGTGGCGATCGTGAGCGGGTTGGAGGCGGTGGCGGCCACAGCGGTGGCGAAGGCCCGCCGCGGCGTGGCCACCTCGTCGGCCGACTCGCCGCCCAGCCGCACGCGGAAGGCGGCCCACAGCGTGCGGGCGCCGATCACGCCCAGCACGAGCGCGCCGACCGCGCCGAGCGCGACGCGCAGCGCGTCGATCTCGAGCAGGCTGGCGGCGCCCGCGAGGCCGAGCCCGGCGTAGAGCAGGTCGATCAGCGCGGCCCCCGCGCCGATCGCGAGGCCGCTCGTGAACGCGCCGCGCAGGACCGAGCGCACGCACAGCAGCGACACCGGGCCGGGCTGGGCGCCGACGAACAGGCCGAGGCCGAAGCCGACGGCGAGCGCGCTCACCGCTCCGCCCGCGGCGCCCGCGCGAGCTGGCGCTCGAGCGCGGCCAGCCGCTCGTCCCACTGGCCGCCGACCTCGGCCATCCAGGCCATCGCCTCGGACATCGGCGCCGGCGTGGGGCGGTAGAGCACCTCGCGCCCGGCGCGGCGGGCCGCCACGAGGCCGGCGTCGGAGAGCAGCCCGAGGTGCTTCTGCACCGCCTGGCGGGTCACCGGCAGCTCACGAGCCAGGTCGGTCGCAGTCGCCTCGCCGAGCTCGCCGAGCCGGGCGAGCAGGTTGCGGCGCGTCGCGTCGGAGAGCGCGCCGAAGACCGAGTCCGCGGCGCTCATCGCGCGGCCAGCAGCTCCGGCTGTCCGTTCGTCTGAGGCAGGGGCGCGGCGTGCACGATCTCGGCGCCGTACAGGTCGAGCAGCGCGAGCGGGCGCGACTCGACGACGCGCATGCGCGTCTCGTCGCCGTCCGGCTCGAGCTCGAGCTCCACGCGCGACGCGTCCTCGCCGGGCGCCGACCACCAGAACACCAGCCGGCGCGGCTCGTCGACCTCCTCGACGAAGCCGGTGCGGTCGCCGACGCGCACCTCGCCGTCGGGGCGCAGCTCGACGGCGGCGTCCTCGCCCAGCCACTCCGGCTCGGCGAGCGAGCGCCAGACCTCCTCGACGGGGGCGGGGAGCGTTGTCTCGCGGCTTATATCCATGGGGACCTCCAGGTGCAACCGTACAGTTGCGCTATCGTGAGCAACCAGAGAGTTGCACCTTATCGGAGATCACAAGGAGACAACGATGCAGATCGGTCGCGCGCAGAGCTCGCTCGTCCCCATGGTCCTGGAGCAGACGTCCCGCGGGGAGCGCTCCTTCGACATCTACTCGCGGCTGCTCAACGAGCGGATCGTGTTCATCGGCCAGCAGATCGACGACGACATCGCCAACCTCGTGGTCGCCCAGCTGATCCACCTCGAGTCGGCCGACCCGGACAAGGACATCGCCGTGTACGTGAACTCGCCCGGGGGCTCGCTGCACGCCGGCCTCGCCATCTACGACGCCATGCAGTACGTCAGTCCCGACGTGAGCACGCTCTGCTACGGCATGGCGATGTCGGCCGGCGTCGCTGATCCTCACCGGCGGCGCCGAGGGCAAGCGCTTCACGCTGCCCAACGCGCGCATCCTGATCCACCAGCCGTCGTCGGGCTTCCAGGGGCAGTCGACCGACATCGAGATCCACGCCAAGGAGATCCTCGAGCTGCGCCGCCTGCTCGACGGCATCTACGCGCGCCACACCGGCCAGAGCGCCACGCAGGTGCACGACGACATGGAGCGCGACCGCTTCTTCAGCGCCCAGGAGGCGGTCGACTACGGGCTCGTCGACAAGATCATCAGCGCGCGGGAGCTCAAGCGGCGCCGGTCGGGGTTCGCCGCCTAGGCAGCTACCGTGCGCCGCATCGCGGCGCGACTGATCCTGGCTCTGGCGGCGGCGGCCGTGCTCGCGGCGGGCTGCGACTCGGACTCGGGCTCCGACTCGGACGAGCGCCCGCCGCCGCCCCGGCCGATCTCGCAGCGCGGCCTCGTGAGCGACCTGACCGCGCTGGACCGGATCGCCCGCTCCAACGGCGGCGAGCGCGCCGCGGGAACGCCCGGCTACGCGGCGTCGGTGAGCTTCGTCGAGGGCGTTCTGCGCCGCGCCGGCTGGCGTGTGCGCGTGCAGCCGGTGCCGGCGGCGCTGTGGCGCGAGCGCTCGCCCGCGCGGTTGAGCGTCGCCGGCCGCGCGCTCCGGCCGGGCCGCGACTTCCGCGTGCCGAGCTACGCGGCCGCCGGCAGCGTGTCGGGGACGCTGCAGGCCGTCGACGACGGCTGCCAGGACGAGGACTTCGACTGCCCTGACGCCCGGGCAGGTCGCCTTCACCGGCTTCGGCACCTGCTTTCTGTGGCGCAAGACGGTGGCGGCGCGGCGGGCGGGGGCGAGCGCCGTGGTCGTGCAGACGTCCACGTCCGGCCGCGGCGTGGCCAGCGCGACGCTGGCGGTGCCCGAACCTGGGCGTGCCGGTGGTGCTGATGGCGGGCGACGTGCCGGCACGCGACGGCGACCAGGTCGAGCTCACGATCGACGCGCGCGACCGCCCGCGGGCGCACCTCGAACGTGATCGCCGAGATCGGCCCGGGCTCGGGACCGGTGACGATGGCGGGCGCCCACCTCGACTCGGTGCCGGGCGGCCCGGGCGTCAACGACAACGGCTCGGGCGTGGCGACGCTGCTGGAGGTGGCGCGGACGTTCGGGCCGCGGCCGCCCGGGCGCGTGCGGCTGGGGTTCTGGGGTGCGGAGGAGGAGGGGCTGATCGGCTCGCGCCGGTACGTCAGGACGCTGTCGGAGGCGGAGCGGCGGCGAGCTGCGCGCGTACCTCAACCTCGACATGGTCGGCTCGCCCAACGCCGTGCCTGCCGTCTACTCCGACGGGGACGAGGCGCTGGCGCGGCTGCTGCGCCGGGTGCATCCCGGGCGCGAGCGCGGCGTGCTGACCGGCAACCGCTCCGACCACTCGGCGTTCGAGTCGGCCGGCGTCCCGGTCAACGGCCTCTACACCGGCGCCAACGAGCCCGGTCCTGGCGGCCGCAACCGCGACCCCTGCTACCACCTCCCCTGCGACACGCTCGCCAACGTCGACCTCGGCGTCCTGCTGCCGATGGCGCGCGCGACCGCGCGGGCGCTGGAGCGGCTGGCGGGGCGGTAGCGGGCGGCGCCGCGGCGGGTGCGCGCCCGGGCTGCGGGCCGCGCGGGCGCGGCGGCGGCCCGCCGCCGCGTCGCCCCCCTAAGCGAAGTAGAAGACCAGCCCGAGCACCGCGTACAGCGACAGCAGCTGCACGCCCTCGAACCAGTTCGACTCGCCCTCCTGCGTCACGAAGTTGGCGATCAGCACCGCGAAGGTCAGCGCCGCCGAGCTCGTAGCCGTTGAACACCAGCGCCATCGGCTCGGGCCCGAACACGAACGACGCCAGCACGAGGATCGGCGCCACGAACAGCGCCATCTGGGCGCTCGAGCCGATCGCGATGTTCACCGCCAGGTCCATCTTGTCCTTGGCCGCCACCAGCACCGCGACCCAGTGCTCCGCCGCGTTGCCCACGATCGCCACCACGAACACGCCGACGAAGAACTCGCGACAGCCCGATGTCCTCCGAGGCCTCGCTGATCGACCCGACCAGGATCTCGCTCATCACGCCCACCGCCACCGCGGCGAGCGCGAGGTAGATGGCCGCCTGGCGCACCGACCAGTGGTGCGTCTCCTCCTCCTCCGTCGCCCTCCCGGAACGGGTTGAACACGTCGCGGTGCGTGCGCAGCGAGAAGATCAGGCCGGCCACGTACGAGACCAGCAGCACGATCGCCACGCCGAACGAGAGCTTCTCGAGGTCCGAGCCGAAGTTGACGCGCTCCTCGCCGACCGCCGGCAGCCCGCCGCCGTGGACGAGCTGGAAGATCGCCGGGAACATCAGCGCCGCCAGCGCCAGCAGCAGCATCGCCGACTGGGCGTTGGCCGCCGTGCGGTTGAACGTCTGCTTGTCGCGCGGCAGCCCGCCGACCAGCATCGCGGCGCCCATCACCAGCAGGATGTTGCCGATGATCGACCCGACGATCGACGCCTTCACGACCTCCTGCAGCCCCTCGAGCAGCGCGAAGAAGGCGATGATCAGCTCGGGCGCGTTGCCGAACGTCACGTTCAGCAGGCCGCCGATGCCCGGCCCGGTGCGGGCGGCGATCGCCTCGGTGGCCTCGCCCATCACCGCCGCGCAGGGGATCACCGCGAGCGCGGCGGCGGCGAACACGAGCACCGGCGACGCGTGCGCCAGCTCGAGTCGCGATCGCGACGGGGATGAAGACTCCGAGGTAGTGGATGGGGCGCATCGGCGCGGAAGCCTAGGGGCCCGCCGCGCGAGGCGGACCGGCGGCTACTCCTCCGCGGTGAAGCCGGCCTGCTCGGGGTCGGGCTCGACCTCGCCCGGATCGTCGTCCGGGGGCGTGGCGGGCACGTCGCGGCCGTCGCCGCCGTGGTAGGTCGCCTGGAAGCGTCTCGAGCAGCTCGTCGCGGCGCGCCTCGTCGACCGGGACCTCGTCGGCGATCAGGACCCAGTCGGCGCCCTCGAAGTCCTCGAGGTTGAAGATCTCGCCGTCGATCGACGGCGAGTCGTCCACCACCACCAGCGACCTCGGTCTGCGGGTTCAGGTAGGTGCCCGGGCGGACCAGCAGGTCGTCGAGGTCGATGCGGCGGTCGTCGGCCATCGATGGCGAGCCTATACCCGCGGGGCGGGTCAGTCACCCCCGAGCGCGCGCAGCTGGCGCTCGACCTCCGCCTCGACGTCCAGCGGCTCCTTGCCCTGCCGCGCGCGCCGCTCGTTGCGGGCGATCACGAGCTGGCGGACCTCGTCGCGCAGGCCGGGATCGGCGCGCCGGCGGCGCGTCAGCGCCGCCAGCTCGGCGTCCACGTCGAGCTCGGCCTCGCCGCGCGCCACGCCGGCGCGCGACTTCGCCTCGAGCATCTGGCGGATCTCCTCCTGCGCCTCGGCGGAGCTGCTCGCGGGCCGGCGTGCTCGCGGGTCATCTCGAGGCCACCCTCGCGCGCCCAGGCCGGAGTAGATGCGGCCGGTGCCCCAGTACGAGCCGGCGGCCACCAGCACCGCCACGACCGCGATCAGGATCAGGACGGTGCCGAACTCCATCGGCCAAAGTGTGCCGCACCGCGTTACCTGCTGTATCTTGGGGGGTAACAGCGTTGACTGACGAATCAATCGGGTGGTCGCAGCGCGCCTCCGGGCACTGA
This sequence comes from uncultured Thermoleophilaceae bacterium, assembly GCA_963828225.1. Lineage (GTDB taxonomy): Bacteria > Actinomycetota > Thermoleophilia > Solirubrobacterales > Thermoleophilaceae > JACVRW01. Next base: position 238,660 of record CAWHDX010000001.1, read on the forward strand.
GGAGCAGCGTCCAAATGGTCGACTTCACCCTGACCGACGAGCAGAAGGACATCCGCGAGCTCGCCCACGACTTCGCCGAGAAGGAGATCCGGCCGAAGGCCTGGGACTACGACCGCGACTGCACCTTCCCGCAGGACATCATCGAGAAGGCGTGGGAGGTCGGCCTCATGAACTCCCACATCCCCGAGGAGTACGGCGGTCCCGGCCTCGACTACCTCTCCGGCTGCCTGATCGAGGAGGAGCTCGGCTGGGGCTGCTCCGGCATCGGCACCTCGCTGATGTGCAACGGCCTCGCCTCGGCGCCCGTGGCGCTCGGCGGCTCCGAGGAGATCAAGAAGCAGTACCTCGGGCATCGCTCACCGAGGGCCCGAAGCTCGCCTCCTTCTGCCTCACCGAGCCGGACGCCGGCTCCGACGTGTCGGGCATGCGCACGACCGCCGTCAAGAAGGGCGACAAGTACGTCATCAACGGCACCAAGTGCTTCATCACCAACGGCTCGCTACGCCGACTGGTTCACGGTCTACGCGAAGACCGACAAGGAGGCCGGCCACCGCGGCATCTCCGCCTTCGTGGTCCCGCGCGACGCGGGCGTCGTCGTGGACAAGAAGGAGGACAAGCTCGGTCAGCGCGCCTCCGACACCGCGATGATCTCGTTCAACGACGTCGAGATCCCCGCCGCGAACCTCCTCGGCGAGGAGAACAAGGGCTTCAAGCTCGCGATGATGACGCTCGACCGCACGCGCCCCGGCGTGTCGGCGATGGCCGTCGGCATCGCGCAGGCCGCCTTCGAGTTCGCCCGCGACTACTCCAAGGAGCGCGTGCAGTTCGGCGTGCCGATCGCGATGCACCAGGCGATCCAGTTCATGATCGCCGACATGGCGACCAAGATCGAGGCGGCGCGCCTGCTGACCTGGAAGTCCGGCGCGCTGCTCGACCAGGGCGAGCGCAACACGCTGGCGTCCTCGCACGCCAAGCGCTTCGCCGCGGACAGCGCGATGGAGGTCACCGTCGACGCCGTGCAGGTCTACGGCGGGTACGGCTTCATCAAGGAGTACCCGGTGGAGAAGCTGATGCGCGACGCGAAGATCATGCAGCTCTACGAGGGCACGTCGCAGATCCAGCGGCTCGTGATCGCCCGCGAGGTGCTGATGCCGCGCCGCGTCGAGGAGCCGGCTGCCGCCAGGCCGACCGGCTCGGCGGAGGCGCAGGGTTCGCGATCCGGCGGCCGCGGCATGTCAGCATGCGCTGAGTGAGCAGGTCGAAACGGGACCGCAGCCGCCGCGCCGCGCGCGAGGCGGTGGCGCAGGCCGGGGGGCTCGAGGCCGAGGCCCCCGCGCCGTCCCGGCGCTCGTCCCAGGACCCGTTCACCGGCGAGCTGCGCCGCCGCGAGGTGCTGCCGCTGCTGGTGCTCCACCTGATCGCCCAGGGGCCCAGCTACGGCAACCAGCTGATGGAGCGCATCGCCGGCATGACCGCCGGCGTGCTCTCCGTCAACCCGAACACGATGTACCCGCTGCTGCGCCGGCTCGAGTCGCGCGGGCTGATCGCCGGCGAGTGGGAGCACCCCGAGCGGCGCACGCGCCGCTACTACTCGCTCACGCCCGAGGGCCGCAGCGAGTACGACCGCCTCGTGGAGGAGGTGCGGCCCTTCCTCGACTCCGTGCAAGACGTCGATCGACGAGATCGTCCGCGAGGTCTACGGCGGATGAGGACGGCCGCGGCGCAGGCCGAGGTGCCGCTGACGCCCGAGGCCGCGCTGCGGCTCTGGACCGACGTGTCGCGCTGGAGCGCCTTCGTGGAGGGCTTCGCCCGCGTGGTCGAGCTCGGCCCGGACTGGCCGGCCGAGGGCGCGTCGCTGGTCTGGGAGTCCGTGCCCGCGGGCCGCGGCCGCGTCACCGAGAAGGTCGCCGAGCACGCGGCGGGGCGGTTCGCGACGCTCGTCTTCGAGGACCGGCTCGCCGGCCGGCAGATCGTTCCGCGCGAGCGAGAGCGCGGCCGGCGCGCACGTGGAGCTGAGCCTGGAGTACACGCTCACGCGGTACGGGCCGCTGAACGCGCTCGCCGACGTGCTGTTCATGCGGCGCGCGCTGCGCGACTCGCTCGCGCGCACCGTCAGGCGCTTCGCCGTGGAGGCCGAGGAGGAGGCGGGCCTGCGCTAGCCTCCCGGGCCGCCGCAAGCATCCCCGGAGGTTCCGCTTTGTTCGTATTCAAGGCCGCCGTCGTCGGGGCGGGGACCATGGGCGGGGAGATCGCCCAGGTCGATCGCATCCGCCGGCATCCCGGTCGTCCTGAAGGACGTCAAGCAGGAGTTCGTCGATCTCGGCCTCGAGAAGGCCCGCGAGGTCACGCAGGCGCAGCTCGGAGGGCTGGTCGCCAAGGAGAAGATCAGCCAGGAGGAGGCCGACCGCCAGCTCGAGGAGGTGCTCGGCCGCATCGAGGGCACGCTCGACTACGACGGGTTCGGCGACGTCGACTTCGTGATCGAGGCCGTGCCCGAGCGGATGGAGATCAAGCAGTCGGTGTTCGCGGAGCTCGACGCGGTCACGCCCGGCCACGCGATCCTCGCGTCGAACACCTCGTCGCTGTCGGTCACCGAGATGGGCGAGGCCACGATCCGCCCCGACAAGGTCTGCGGCTTCCACTTCTTCTACCCGGCCTCGATGATGCGGCTGATCGAGGTGATCGAGGGCGAGGAGTCGTCCGAGGAGACGATCCAGGTGGCCGCCGAACTTCGCCCAGCAGATCCGCAAGACGGCGATCCGCTGCGGCGAGGTGCCCGGCTTCGTGGTCAACCGCATCCTCAACTCGGCCGTCTCCGAGGTCTGGCGGGTGACCGAGGAGGAGGGGCTCGAGATCGAGGAGGTCGACAAGGTGATCAAGGACTCGGGGACGGTCCCGATGGGCCCGTTCTTCCTGACCGACCTGCTCGGCCTCGACACCGTCCTGCACGTGGCGGAGCACCTCCAGGAGTCGTACGGCGATCGCTTCTTCGTGTCCTCGCGCATGAAGGAGCTGGTCGACGCGGGCAACCTGGGCGCCAAGACCGGAAAGGGCTTCTATGAGCACGGCAACGGGTAGCGCCGCGGGGCACGGCCTCGTCGAGCGGATGGGTCTGAAGACCCTGGTCGAGTCCTGCCTGGTGCTGGAGGAGGGCGTCGCCTCCGCCAAGGACATCGAGATGGGGATGATGATGGGCGCCGGCATCCTGCCCGGGCCGTTCACCCGCGCCGACGAGGCGGGCCTCGACGACGTGCTCGAGCAGCTCGAGCGCGCCGAGCAGGAGTGGGGGCCGGCCTTCGAGCCGCCCACGGTGCTGCGCCGGCTCGTCGCGCAGGGCCGCCTCGGCAAGCAAGTCGGGCCAGGGCTTCTTCCCCTATCCGCAGCCCGACGCGGGCGACCAGCGCGAGACCGTGCTGCTCGAGACGCGCGGCGACGATCGCGATCGCCTGGCTCAACCGGCCGCCCGCGAACCCGCTGTCGCCGCAGGCGGTGCGCGACCTCAGCTCCGTCTGGGAGGAGGTCGGCGGCACGCGCGCGGGCGTTCGTGATCGCCTCGTCGAACATCTTCACGTTCTGCGCCGGCGCGGACATCAAGGAGTTCACGAAGATGAAGCCCGACGCCGAGGGCGCCGAGCTGGTCGAGCTGGCGCACGGCTTCATGCGCGGCATGGAGCGCTCGCTCGACCGTGACGATCGCCGCGGTCAACTCGATCGCGTTCGGCGGCGGCTGCGAGCTGGCGATGGCCTGCGACTTCCGCATCGCCGCGGAGTCGGCCACGTTCGGGCAGCCCGAGATCAACCTCGGGATCATCCCCGGCTTCGGCGGCACCCAGCGCCTGCCGCGGCTGGTGGGCGAGGCCAAGGCGCTCGAGATGAACCTCGGCGGCGACGCGATCGACGCCTACGAGGCGCACCGCGTCGGCCTGGCGAACCAGGTCGTGCCCGACCACGAGCTGTTCGACACAGCGATCGCCTGGGCGCGCCGGATGTCCGAGAAGGCGCCGATCGCGATCGAGGAGATCAAGAGCCGCTCGCACCGGCCCGACCTCGACGAGGGGCTGCGCTCCGAGGCCGAGGGCTTCGCCCGCGCCTTCGGGTCCGAGGACGCCAAGGAGGGCATCGGCGCCTTCCTCGGCAGGCGACGCCCCACCTTCAAGGGCCGATGAGCGTCGCGATCTCGGCCGGCGCGGGGCGGGTCGCGCAGCTGCTGCGCGACTCCGAGCGGGCGGTCGTGCTCACCGGCGCCGGCGTGTCGGTGCCGTCGGGGATCCCCGACTTCCGCAGCCCGCGCACCGGGCTGTGGGAGAACGTCGACCCGATGGAGGTCGCCCACATCGACGCCTGGCGGCGCGATCCCGACCGCTTCTGGCACTTCTACGGCGACCGCTTCGCCTCGCTGGTGGACAAGCGGCCCAACGACGCCCATCGCGCGCTCGCCGAGCTCGAGCGGCGCGGCCGGATCAAGGCGGTCATCACCCAGAACATCGACCGGCTGCACCGCGTGGCCGGCACACAGCGCCTGATCGAGGTGCACGGATCGATCGAGTGCAGCGTCTGCGTCGACTGCGGCGGGCGCTTCACGCTCGAGCGCGTGACCGAGCAGCTGCGCGCCCACGACGGCGCCCCGGAGTGCCCGTGCTGCTTCACGCCGCTCAAGCCGGACGTGACGCTGTTCGGCGAGATGCTGCCGGAGCGGGCGCTCTCGGAGGCCCAGGCGCTGGCGCTCGACGCCGACCTGATGATCTGCGTCGGGCTCCTCGCTCGAGGTCTATCCGGTGGCGGGGCTGCCGGCGATCACGCGCGGGGCCGGCGGGCGGCTGGCGCTGATCACGCAGGGCCCGACTCCCTACGACGGCGACGCCGACGTCAAGCTCGACGGCGACGTGGTGGCGGAGCTGCGCTCGGTGCTCGCGGCGCTCTGATCGCGTGAACGCCACGATCGCCGTCGTGCTGGCCGTCCTCGTGGCGGCGCTGGCGGCGATCGGGCTGCTGACCGGGCGACGAGGACCCCTCCGGCGGCGGCCGCGGCGCGACCGCCGGCGGCCGAGCGGCGGCCGTCGGTCGCGGCGATCGCGCGCCGCGTCGAGCGCGTCCGGCGGCTGCGCTTCGAGCGGCTGCCGCGCGTGCGCCGGGTGACCGCCGCGCAGGCGCGCAGGGACGGGCTGCGCGAGCTCGACCGCGAGGTGACGCCCGCCGAGTTCGCGGGCGAGGAGCGGCTGCTGAAGCTGCTCGGGCTCGTGCCGCGGGAGGCGAGCCTGCGCGACCTGCTCGCCAGCGAGCTGGAGGGGCAGGTCGGCGGCTTCTACGTGCCGCGCACCGGCACCCTGTCGGTGGTCGGGCGACAGCGCCGGGCTGGAGCGAGAGGTCGACGCTCGCCCACGAGCTCACGCACGCCCTCGAGGACCAGCGCTTCGACATCGAGCCGGGTCCGTCCACGCGCTTCCACCGCGACCGCGCCGTGGCCGACGCCGCCGCCCGCGAGGGGACCGCGACGCTCGCGATGGTCGACTACGTCGTGCTGAAGCAGACCGGGCGCACCGAGGTGCCGGCCGCGGTGCGGGAGCAGGTGCTCGACACGCTCGACGACGCCGCGGTCCCCGCGTCGAGCGGGCTCCCGCGCTACCTGCGCGAGTCGCTCGTGTTCTCCTACGCCGCCGGGGCGCGGCTCGTGAGCCGCATCCAGCAGCGCGGCGGCTGGCGGGCGGTGAACCGCGATCTTCGGGCGCGACGCGCCGCTGTCGAGCGAGCAGGTCATGCACCCCGCCGCTACGACGCGCGCGAGCGCCCGCTGCGCGTGCGCGTGCCGCAGCTCCGCGGGTCTGCTCCCGGCGGGCGCGGCGCCGGTGGAGCAGGGCGACTTCGGCGAGTTCGACACCGAGCAGCTGCTGCGGGCCGCCAACGGGAGCCGGCGCTCCGCTCCCGCCGCGGCCGGCTGGGGCGGCGGCGCCTTCGCGCTCTGGCGGCTGCCGGGGGCCGACCGCCACGCGCCTGGTGCTGCGCTGGGTCTGGGACGGCGAGCGCGACGCGCGCGAGTTCGAGCAGGCGGCGCGCCGGACCGCGCGCGAGCTGGGCGGAGCGACGGTCGGCGGCGCCGCGGTCGTCCGAGCCGGGCGCGGGACCGCGCTCGCGCTCGCCCCGGACGCTCGGCTCGCCCGGCGGCTCGCGGCTGCGGCGCTCAGTCGCCGAGGCGGTGGCGGCGCAGCGCCGTCTCCATGGCCTCGATGGCCTCCGTCAGCGCCGCGACGGAGTCGGCCGGCGGGTCGCCTCTCAGCGCCGCGTTGGCTGCCGACCCGATCGCTCCGCGGTGCTCGGGCAGCTCGGCGGCGCTCGGCAGCTCGGCGATCAGCGCCTCCAGCGCGACCCGCGCCTGCAGCGCGGCCTCGCGCGGGCGCCGCGCGTCGAGGTCGGCGCGGGCGCGCAGCACGAGCTCCTCGCCCGCCAGCACCGAGGCGCGGCCGCCCACCAGCGCGGCGAAGCGCTCCTCGGGCGCCTCCATCGAGCGCCGCACCGGCCCGGCGCCGGCGCGCGGCAGCTCGAGCGCCTCGGCGAAGCGGCCGTCGACCACGCTGTCGCCGGCGCCGTAGCCGACGCGCGCGACGAGCGCGCGGTCGGCCGACACCTCGGCCACGTACGGGTCGGCGCGCGCCACGCGCCAGGCTCGCAGCGCCCGGTTGAGCACCGCGAGCGCGCCGGCCAGCTCCTCCTCGACCGCCTCGCCGCTCGCCGCGCAGCCCCTCGAGCCAGGCCGCGGCCTGCTCGCGCGACTCGAACGCGGTCGGCCGGACCACCGTCGCCCGGGCGCTCGGCACCGGCTCGGGCGCGGCCTCCTCGACGTCGCGCGGCCGGCGGTCGCGCCGGCGCGCGCGCTGCGGCGCCCCCTGCGTGCCGAGCACCAGCACGGCCTCGACGAGCGCGTCGGCCCCGGGCCGGATCAGGTAGCGCCCGTCGGGCGGGCCGAGCAGGAAGCCGAACTCGAGCTGGACGAAGCCGAAGCGGTGGCGCTGGCTACTCGCCCGCGTGGGCGTCGCTGGCCCGCTTGCCGGCGGGCAGCGCGTACTTGGAGGGCTTGGTCGGCACGACCGGGTTGTCGAGCTCGCGCAGGCGGGCGATCAGGTCGGACCACTGGCCCGGCTTGAGCACCGCGAGCGCCTGCTTGCCGAGCTTGCGGTTGGCGCCGAACAGCGGCCGGAAGCCGACGTGGATGTGGTCGGCGTGGTCGCCCATCGCCAGCGTCGCGCCGCCGATCTCGAGCAGGGAGATGATCTGGTGCGGCGCCATCGTGCCCTGCAGCTGCATCAGGCGGCGCACGGCCTGCTCGGTGATCCCGCCGGCCTCCTGGTGGCCGAGGATCGGGATGCCGTTGACCTTGGCGATGTCGACCGCGTTGCCGGAGCTGTGCTCGGAGACGTTGCCCGAGCTCGTGAAGAAGCCGTGGCCGCGCTTGAGGCTGGTGACCGTCGGCCGCAGGCCCGGACTCGGCGAGGTACTCGAGCGTCGCCAGCACGCGGCGGTCGACCTGGCCGGAGCGGATGTCGTCGCGGCCGCCGGCGTAGATCTCGACGCGGTCGTCGGCGAGCACGCGGCGCTCGAGCTGCGGCTTCGGCAGCAGCATGATCTGGCCGATCGACATGCCGTCCACGTCGTCGCCGTGCAGCACGTTGCGGCCGGAGGCGCGGTAGATCGCGGTCGCCTCGAGCAGCTTCCAGCCGTCGAGGATCGGCTTCGGGTCGATCCGCGGCGCGCCCTGGCCGGCGGGGCGGATCGAGAAGTCGAGGTGCGGCGCGCGGTTCTCGACCGTGCGGCCGACGCGGCCGATGATCGTGCCGCCGATCACGCGCGAGCCCTTGCGCAGGCGGCGCAGCGTGACCTTGCGCGGGTCGAGGCCGAACGGGCGCGAGAAGTAGTTGCGGTAGGTCTCGTAGGTGCCGTCGCTTGCGCGCCTTGCGCGTCGAGCAGCTGGTCGAGGCCGCCGGCCTGGCGCGCGCCCTCCATGTCCGGGTGCGCGAACAGGCGCTCCTTGATCGGCACGCTCGGCCTGGCGTCGGCCTCGGCGTCGCGTCCTGCGCGCGGCTCGCGGCTCGCTCGAGCCTGGCGGCCGGCGGAGGCGGGCTGCGGACGGGCTGCGGGTCGTCGCTCGTCGCCGTTGGCCTTGACCGCGCGCGCGGCGCGGTCGGTGTCGTCGGCGTCGTCGCTTGCGGCACCGGGTACTGCTGCGAGACCGAGCCGAGGTGCGCGTACGTGTAGCGGTTGCCGTAGACGTCCTGGAGGGTCACGTAGCGCCCGAGCTCGCTCGCTGGTGCCGATCTCCTTGATGACGCCGTCGTTGACGGCGACCACCGGGCGCGCCGCTGCGCGCGTAGATGTCGATCGAGCGGCGGTCGTCGGCCGACTCGATCACGTTGGCGGCGTTCTCGCCCTCCTTGACGCGCTTGAGCAGCTCGGCCTCGGCGAGGTCGTCCGCGTAGCGCGCGCGTGCGTAGACGGGGAAGCGGCCCTCGGTCAGGCCGGTGAGCGAGCCGATCAGGTCGGCCGGCACGCCGGCGATCAGCGCGCGCGCGCAGGAGGACGGAGTCGACGTACCAGTCGGCGTGGTTGTAGGCGAAGATCGCGCGGCGCACGTCGTCCTCGTAGCCGGCGGCCTTGAGGTAGCGCGCGGCGGCGAAGATCGCGTCGACCGGGTTGTACGGGTCCTTGCGCTCGTCCTTGTTGGCGTCGGTCCCGTACATCTTCCAGGTGGAGGGCATGAACTGCATCCAGCCGAGCGCGCCGGCGGAGGAGACGTTCAGGTTGCGCCCGTAGTCGGTCTCGATCTCGTTGATGGCCGCCAGGACCTCCCAGCGGATGCCGTACTCGATGCCGGCGGCCTGGTAGATCGGCAGGAGGAAGGGCGGCACGCGGAACTTGCGGATGATGAAGTTGGGGACGCCGTGGGCGGTCGAGGGGCCGGGCAGCGCGTCGATGAAGCCGGGGTTGCGGTGGGTCGGAGTGCCGTCGGCGTTGCGCAGCTTGCGCTCGGCGTCCTTGCGTCTTCTCCGGAACCCTCATCCTTGGCTGGAGGCTTGCCGGCGGTGATCTTGCGCGCCTTCTCGGCTCGCGAGTGGACGCGCTCGCCGCTGCCGGTGCGTCCCTGGGGCGAGCCGCCGCCGGCCGTCGGGCGGTGCCGGCGTGGGCGGCGGGGCCGGCGTGGTCGTCGTCTCGGTCGGGCGTCGGGGCGCGGGCGCGGCGGGCGCCTGCGCGGTGGCCGGCTCGTCGACGATCGTGCCGGGCAGCTTGATGTCGGCGAGCGAGCCGCCCGGCGGGACGTCGACGGTGACCTGGACGATCTGGCCGTCCGGCAGCCGCACCGTGACGGTCTGGGACTGGGCGCTCGGCGGGGATGCTGAAGGCCGTGAGCCCGGCAACGAGCAGCACGCCCGCGGCGAGCAGGACGGTGAGGAGCCGCGTCTTCATCCTTGCTGTTCCAAGACCTCCCTCGGGGCGTCCGGCACGGACGCCCAGCGTGCGCGCGCAGGCTATCAGGGCCGCCTGCCGCGGTGGCGGACGCTACTTGAGGGCTTTTGCGCTTGCAATGGGTAACTCCGCGAAGGAGGCCCGCGCGAGGATCAGATCCTTGTATCGGCCGGCGCGCGCGGATCCCTTCAGTCCGCGAATCGTGCCCTTGGCGGCGGTCGAGATAGGCATCTAACCCTCAAGTCGAGGGTTAGATTCGGCCGTCTGGGCGGACGCCGGGTCGGAGGATCGGCTACTCTGCACGCCGATGGCCGCCCCGAGCAGGACGAGACCCTCGTGGAGAAGCTGTCCCGGCAGGGCGAGGAGGCGCTCGGCAGGATCGCCGAGGAGCTGATCGCGAACCCGGTCGTCAACGGCGCCGTCGCCCGCGCATTCGAGGCGCGCGAGAAGGCCGTGCAGGCCCAGGAGGCCGCGATGGGCGCGCTCAATCTCCCCTCGGCCGCCGACATCGAGCGCGTCACGCGCCGGCTGCGGTCGCTGTCCCAGCGGCTCGAGGGCATCGAGGACGCGATCGACCGGCTCGAGGAGCGCGCTCGCCGGCGGTCGGGGCGCAGGACCCGCTCGGCGGCGTCGAGGCAGCGGCTCGACGAGATCGCGCGCGACCTCGCGCGCTGCGCGAGGCGGTGGCTCCGGCCGAGAGCCCGGTGCCGCGCGCCCAAGAGCGCCTCACGGTCACCGAGACCTAGCCGACCGCGGCGTAGCCGGCGTCGCCCAGCCGCAGGCCGAGCGGCTCGAGCTGCTCCGACCTCGACCCGCGCGCGCCCCCGGAGCCGGCACGTCGGTCACGGCGAGCACGCACGCCGCCGCCACCCCGCGCCGCGCCGCCACCTGCAGGATCGCGGCGGCCTCCATCTCGACGACGCTCGCGCCGCGCTCGATCCACCCCTGCGCCGCGTCGTCGCGCGGGTCGTAGAAGAGGTCGCTGCTCACCACGTCCGGCCGGCGCGGCGCCCGCGGCGACCAGCCGCGCGAGCAGCTCCGGGTCCGAGCCGAGCCGGCCGTTCGCGCCGAGCGCCGCGCTGGCGCCGTCGGCGGCGAAGCACGGTCTCGGCCGCCACCAGGTCGCCGAGCTCGAGCTCGTCCACCAGGGCGCCGCAGGTCCCGATGCGCACGAGCCGCCGCGCGCCGAGCGCGATCAGCTCCTCGGAGACGATCGCCGCGCTCGGCCCGCCCATGCCGGTGGCCTGGACCGTCAGCGGCTCGCCGTCGGCGGCGATCCCGGTGTAGCCCCAGAGCCCGCGCGTGTGGTTGAACATGCGCGGGCCGTCGAGCAGGTGCTGGGCGACCGCCAGCGCGCGGTGCGGGTCGCCGGGCAGGAGCACCCGCTCCGCCAGGTCGGCGGTCGGCCGGATGTGGATCGGCGCGATCTCGTGCTGCAGGCGCCAAGGCCGCGAACCCTAGACTGCGGCCTTCATGGCAAAGCGCCCTGCCACACCCGCGGAGCTGCGCGAGGCGGTCGAGCGAACCGTGCAGGCCACGCTCGGCTCGGCCGAGCGCCAGCGCGACCGCACCCAGGGCGCGATCGACGAGATCGCCGGCACCGTCGACAACCTGCGCCGGGGCGCCGGGGCCGGGCTCGCCCGCGGCCGGCGCGTGCTGGAGGACCGGCGCCCCGCGACCTACGAGGACATCCGCGAGCTCAAGGCGGAGCTGCGCCGCATCGGCCGGCGCCTCGACGCGATCGAGGAGGGGCTGCCCGCCAAGCGGGCGCCCAAGCGCTCGCCCAAGCGCTCGTAGTGGCCGGCCGCCGGGTGCTGATCACCGGCGTCGGGAGCTACCTCGGCACGCTGCTCGCCGAGCGCCTCGAGCGCGACCCGGAGGTCGAGGCGGTGGTCGGCATCGACACGCGCGCGCCGCGCCGCCCGCTCGAGGCGCACGGAGCTGATCCGCGCCGACATCCGCGACCCGGAGATCGCGCCGCTGATCGCGCGCGCCGAGGTCGACACGGTCGTGCACAACTCGATCGTCCGCCAGCCCGGGCCCGGCATGTCGCCGCGGACGATGCACGACATCAACGTGATCGGCTCGCTGCAGCTGCTGTCGGCGTGCGGCCAGGCGCCCACGATCGAGGCGATCGTGATCCGCGGGTCCGCCGGCATCTACGGCGCCGAGCCGCACGCGCCGCAGTTCTTCGGCGAGGAGATGACGCGCCTGTTCCCGCTGCGCACGCGCTTCCAGCGCGACGTCGCCGAGATCGAGAACTACTTCGCCACGTACTCGCGCCGCCACCCGGACGTGACCTGCACGATGCTGCGCTACCAGCCCGCGATCGGCCCCTCGCTCGCAGACGCAGATCACGCGCTACCTGTCGCAGCCGGCCTGCCCGACCTACCTCGGCTTCGACCCGCGCATCCAGCTCGTCCACGAGGACGACGCGCTCGACGCGCTGGTCGCCGCCGTCCGGCGCCCGGTGCGCGGCGCGGTGAACGTGGCCGCGCGCGGGACGATCGGCCTCGCGCGGATGATCCGCGCGGCGGGCCGGCCGCTGCTGCCGATCGCCGGTCCGCTGTTCGGGCCGCTGACGAGCGCCGGCCGGCGGCTCGGCTTCGACGGCTACTCCGACGACTTCCGGCGCCTGCTGCGCTACGGCCGCGGCGTGGACATCGCCCGCCTCGAGCGCGAGCTCGGCCACCGGCCGCGCTACACGACGGCGGAGGCAGTGGCCGACTGGGTGGCGGCGTGAGCGACCTCGCGGCGATCGGCTTCATGCGGCGCCTGCGCGAGGGCCTGGAGTCCGGGCTCGAGCTGCCGGAGGCGCTCGCGCGCGGCGCCACGGCGCTGCCGCGGGACGCGCGCGCCACCGTCGACCACGTGCTGCGCCGGCTCGAGGGCGACCAGTCCGACGACGAGTGGGGCTTCGACGAGGACTTCGCGGACCTCGTCGAGCCGCTGTTCGGCTTCCTCTTCGACCGCTGGTGGCGGGTCAAGGTCGAGGGCGCCCACCACGTCCCCGCGCACGGGCGCGCGCTGCTCGCCTCGAACCACGCCGGCATCCTGCCGTGGGACGCGACGATGATCTCGGTCGCGCTGCTGCGCGAGCATCCCGCTCCCGCGCCACCCGCGCTTCCTCGTCCTCAACTGGGCCTTCGACCTGCCCTGGGTCTCGGTCTTCATCCGCAAGGTGGGCGGGGTCGTCGCCTCGCCCTACAACGCGCTGCGCCTGCTCGAGCAGGACGAGCTCGTGGCGGTCTTCCCAGAGGGCGTGAAGGGGACCGGCAAGCCGTTCGCGGACCGCTACCGGCTGCAGCGCTTCGGCCGCGGCGGCTTCGTCAGAGATCGCGCTGCGCACCGGCGCCCCGATCGTGCCGGTCGCCGTCGTCGGCAGCGAGGAGATCTATCCCAAGCTCGGCCGACGTCCCGGCGCTCGCGCGGCTGATCGGCGCGCCGTTCTTCCCGGTGACGCCGACCTTCCCCTGGCTCGGCCCGCTGGGCGTCGTGCCGCTGCCGTCGAAGTGGCGGATCGAGTTCTGCGAGCCGATCCCGACGGCCCACTTCGGCGCTGACGCCGCCAACGACCGGGCGCTCGTCCTCGAGCTCACGGATCAGGTGCGCGAAACCGTCCAGCAGGCGGTCTACGCCAACCTGGTGCGGCGCGGGCCCGCGTTCGTCTAGAACACCTGTTGAGACAGGCCGCCCAGCTGTTGACGGGGCGGTGGCGGGGGGTACGGTGAGACGGGATCCGTCGCGCTCGCATCCCGATCCTCTTGCTGCTGGTCGCCGGGTTCCTGTCGGTTGGAGTCGCGCACGCGCGCGCCGCTGATCCATACGTCGTCTACACGGCGAACAAGTTCGTCAACGGGGCCGCGGTGCTGCGCATCGACCCGGTCACCGGAGCTGCGGTCGAGATCTCGCGCAACGGCCCGCAGGGGAACCTGTTGCGCCACCCCTACGACGTGGCCGTCGAGAGGGACGGCAGCCTGCTGGTTGCCGACATGGGCGAGCAGAACCAGAAGGACGGGGCGGTCATCCGGATCGCCCCCTTCACCGGCAGGCAGCAGCTGGTCTCGAACGGATCCGACTTCTACGACCCGGCGGGGATCGCGCTGGCGCCGGACGGGACGATCTACGTGGTGGACAGCTTCCCGGGCGCGGGCGGGGGCGCCGTGATCCGGGTCGACCCGGTCACGGGCGCACAGCAGCTCATCTCGTCGAACTTCAACCCGCTGGCCCTGTTCCACCTCTCCTTCGGCATCGCCATGGACCGCGATGGCAGCCTGGTGGTGGTCAACCGCAGCGTCGGCGGCGACCTGCAGGTCGGCTGCGGGCTCGCGGGCAGCGTCATGCGGGTCGACCCGGCGAACGGCAGCCAGACGCCACTGGCCGGGCTGCTCTCGTTCCCGAACGTGTTCCTGTCCTATCCAGTCGGGGTGGCGATCGAGCCCGGCGGCGGCGTGATCGTCGCCAACGAGTGCCCCGGCGGGGCCGGGCTGGTGCGCGTGGGGGCGGCAGGCGCCCAGACGCGGGTGACCGGCAACGACTCCCAGGACCTGCTGCGCACGCCGGAGCGCGTCGCGGTCGCGCCGGGCGGCGACCTGCTCGTCACCGACTACAACGGCGGCGCCGACAACGACGGCGGCGTGGTCAGGGTCGACCCGGCCACGGGCGCGCAGACGCCCCTCGCGAGCGGCCCGCTGTTCAACCACCCGCTCGGCATCGCCACGGTGGCGAACCGGCCGCCGGTCGCGGCGCTGGCCGCCTCGGCCGTGCTCGTCGGCGCCGGTCGCCAGGTCGATCTGGACGCGGCCGGCTCGCGCGACCCGGAGGGCCTGCGGCTCGTCTTCGAGTGGGACCTCGACGGCGACGGCGACTTCGAGACGGCTTCCGGGACCACCACCAAGGCGATGACGCGATGGACTCGCGGCGGGACCCACGTCGTGCGCGTGCGCGTGAACGACCCCCACGGCGGCCGCGCCGTCGCCGAGCGCCGGATCCAGGTCGACGGCAGCCGGCCGGTGCTGAGCTCGCTGCGAGTCGGCTCGCTCGACCTCAGCAGGCGCCGCTCGACGACGCTCCGCTTCGCGCTCTCGGAGCCCGCGACCGTCGACCTGGCGATCGACCGGGGGCGCCGCGGGCGCCGGCCGCTGGGCGCGCGCGTCTGCAGCGCCGGTGCGCGCCGCGGCCGGCGCTGCCTGGCCTGGACGCGCGCGCGCCACGTGCGCCGCGCGGCAACCGCCGGCCGCAACGGCATCGCCCTGCGCGCCCGCCGCCTGAGGCCGGGGCGCTACCGCGTCGTGCTGACGGCGACCGACGCGGTCGGGAACGTCTCGCTGCGCCGCACGCTCGGGCTGCGCATCGTCCGCTAGGGGTCGCGACGCTAGAAGTGGACGCCGCGCATCAGGTACGCCATCGCCACGGCCTCGGTCGACATCTCGTCGCCGCCGCCCTTCTCGGCCGCCGGCAGCGCCTTGCCGTCGGTCTTGTCGCCCTTGGCGGCCTTCGAGTCCGGGAACAGGTTGTAGGCGGTGTTGAGCACGATGTCGACAGTCTTCGGCGAGACCGAGTAGAGGATCTCGCCGAACGTCCCGAGCCGTGACGCGACCCGCTTCGGCTTGTCGATCATCGCGTCCACGAGCATCTGCGCCGCCTCGTCCGGCGACAGCGTGGGGAAGGCCTTGTACATGTCGGTCGGCGCGATCATCGGCGTGCGCACCAGCGGCATGTAGATGGTCGTGAACTTGACGTTGTCGGCCAGGCACTCCGGCGCCGCGCAGCGGGAGAACGCGTCGAGCGCCGCCTTCGAGGCGACGTAGGCCGAGAAGCGCGGCGTGTTGGTCTGCACGCCGATCGAGGAGACGTTGATGATCTGCCCGGTCCTGCGCTCGCGCATGCCGGGCAGGAAGGCCATGATCAGCTTGAGCGCGCCGAAGTAGTTCAGCTGCATCGTGCGCTCGTAGTCGTGGAAGCGGTCGTAGGAGCGCGCGACCGAGCGCCGGATCGAGCGCCCGGCGTTGTTGATCAGCACGTCGATGCCGCCGTGCTCGGCGAGCACCTCCTGGGCGAGCCGCTCGATGTCCTCGAGGTCGGACAGGTCGCACGGGTGCACGTGCGCGACGCCGCCCGCCTCCTCGACCTGGCGCGCCACCTCCTCGAGCTTCTCGCGCGTGCGCGAGACGAGCAGCACCTCGCCGCCGGCCTCGCCGATCTTCAGCGCGGTCTCGAGCCCGATGCCGCTGGACGCGCCCGGTGATGAGGATCTTGCGGCCGCTGATCGAGCTGGCCAGCGAGCGCTCGCGGAACAGGTCCGGGTCGAGGTTGCGCTCCCAGTAGTCCCACAGCCGCGGCGCGTAGGTGGACAGCGGCGGCACGGCGATGCCGGTGCCGGACAGCGCGCGCTGGGTGTCGCGCGCGTCGAACTTGCACTGGAAGTCGCGGTTCTCCGCGGCCGCCGGCGGGATCCCGAGGTCGTGGTAGAGCTGGTGGCGGATGCGCTTGACCGTCGGCAGCGCCATCAGCCCGGCGCGCACCGGCTGCGGGATCGCGTTGGTCATGTTCGGGTCGATCCGCATCACGAACTGCGGCGCGTGCGCGGCCTTGGCGAACTCGTTGAGCGCCTCGCCGACCTTCATCGGCTCCGGGTTCACGAGATGGAACGTGTCGTGGACGAGGTCGGCGTCCGGCAGGTGGGCGATGTGGTCCATCGCCCGGGCGACGAAGTCGACCGGCACGAGGTTGGTCTCGCCGCCCTGCGGCCCGGCCAGCGGAGCCCACTCGGGGAGCGCGTGGCGCAGGCGCTGGAGCAGCTTGAAGTAGTAGTAGGGGCCGTCGATCTTGTCCATCTCGCCGGACTCGGAGTGGCCGAGGACGATCCCCGGGCGGAAGATCAGCGTGCGCGCCTGGATGCCCTCGCGCACGAGCCGCTCGGACTCGTACTTGGTGCGGTGGTAGGCGTGCGGGAGGCTCTGCCCCTCGTCGAACATGCTCTCCTGGAAGACGCCCTTGTAGCGCCCGGCGACGGCGATCGAGCTGGTGTGGTGGAAGCGGCCGACCTCGAGCGAGTTGGCGAACTCGACCACGTGCCGGGTGCCCTCGGTGTTCGCCTTCTCCATGGCGTCCTCGTCGGCGGCCATGTCGTAGATCGCGGCGAGGTGGAAGAAGTGGTCGACGCGGCTCGCCGAAGCCCTCGACGCCGAGCGCGGGCTTCGACAGGTCGCCGGTGACCGGGACGATGCGGCCCTCCTCGGCGCCCAGGCGCTGGACCAGGGAGTCGACCTTGCCGCGCGACCCCTCGCGCACCAGGACGTAGATGGTTCCCTCGCGCTTCAGCAGCTCGGCAAGCAGGTGCCGGCCGATGAAGCCCGTGGCCCCGGTCACGAAGTAGTTCAAGTCAGTCCCTCCACTCTCGCCTGAGGCCGCGATACTACCCCGGCGTTCGTGGCGCAGCAGACCCTCACCCTGACCGAAGCGGCCGAACGGGTCGGCGTCTCGCCGTCCACGCTCCGGCGCTGGGCCGAGACAGGCGTCATCCCCGAGGTCGACGGAGGCGGCGAGTGGACCGCGGCGGCCGTGGCCCACGCGCGCATCGTCGCCCGGCTGCGGGCGCGCGGGCACCCGCTCCAGCAGATCCGGCGCGCCGGGAGCCAGGGCCGGCTGGCCTACGGCTACATCGAGTCGCTCTTCCACGAGGACGAGGCGCACGAGCGGACGCTGCGCGACGCGGCCGGCGACTCCGGCCTGGAGCCGGCGATGATCGAGCGCTTCTGGTCGAGCATCGGGCTGGCGCCGGCGTCGCTCGACGCGATCACCGACGAGGACATGGAGGCGCTGCGCTACGTGGCGTCGGTGCTGGACTCCGGGTTCCCGCTGGTGGCGTTCCTGCAGCTCTGCCGCGTCTACGGGCAGGCGCTCTCCCAGATCGCCGACGCCGAGGTGCGGCTGTTCCACCTGTACGTGCACGAGCCGCTGATGCGCGAGGACGTGCCCGGCCTTCAGATGGCGGAGGAGATGGAGGGCCTGGCGCGCGACCTGCTGCCGCTCGCCGCGCCGCTGATGGACTACGTGCACCGGCGCTTCCTGCAGCACTTCGTGGCGCAGGACGTGGTCGGCCACATGGAGGACGAGCTCGAGGAGTCGGACATCGAGAGCGGGCGCGTGCGCGTGGCGATCGCGTTCGCGGACCTGGCCGGCTACACGCGCTTCACCGAGGAGGAGGGCGAGGAGGAGGCGCTGTCGTCGGTGGAGCGCTTCGTCGAGGGCGTCACGAACACGCTGCCCGAGGACGCGCGCGTGGTGAAGACGATCGGCGACGCGGTGATGGTGGTCGGCAACGACGTGCAGGCGCTGGTGGACTGGGCGGTCGGCTTCGTCGGGCTGTTCGACGAGCGGCCCGGAGCCGCGCATCGGGGTGCATGTCGGCAGGACGCTCTACCGCGACGGCGACTACTTCGGGCGCGAGATCAACCTCGCCTCGCGGGTGGTCGCGCGGGCGCGCGGCGGCGAGGTGCTCGTCACCGACGCCGTGGTCGACGCGGTGCGCGGGTCTGCGCACCTCGGCTTCGAGGGCATCGGCCAGGTGAAGCTGAAGGGCTTCAACGAGCCGCGCCAGCTCTGCCGGGCGGTGCCGCGGGCGTCGTGACGCCTGATCGTGCCCGGAGCGCCCCTGCTGGTGCTGCTCTCGGGGGGCGGGGACTCGGTCTGCCTGCTGGACGTCGCGCTGCGCGCCGGGCGCGCGCGTCTCCGCGCTGCACGTGAACTACGGGCTGCGCGAGGGGGCCGCCGGGGACGAGGCCTTCGTGCGCGAGCTGTGCGAGTCGCTCGAGGTCCCGCTGGCGGTCGAGCACGTCGCGCTGCCCGAGTCGGGCGGGAACCTCCAGGAGCTGGCCCGCGACGCCCGTTACGCGCTCGCCGAGCGGCATGCGCGCGGGCGACTACGCCGCCGGGCACACCGCCTCCGACCAGGCCGAGACCGTGCTCTACCGGCTGGCGGTGTCGCCGGGCTCGCGCGCGCTGCACGGGATGGCCGAGCGGCGCGGGCGCCTCGTGCGGCCGCTGCTGGGGATGACGCGCGAGGAGGTGCGCGAGCAGCTGCGCTCGCGCGGGCTGAGCTGGCGCGAGGACCCGTCCAACGCGGATCGCCGCTTCGCGCGTGCGCGCGTGCGCCACGACCTGCTCGAGGCGCTGCGCTCGGTCGGGCCCGCGGCGGAGCGCACGATCGCCGAGACGGCGCGGCAGCTGCGCGAGGAGGCGGAGGTGCTGGACGCGGCGGTCGACGCCGCGCTGGCCGAGCTCGGCGGCGGGCCGGCCGTGTCGCTCGCCGCGCTGGGCGAGCAGCCGCCCGCCGTCCGGCGACTGGTGCTGCGGCGCCTCGCCGGCGACCGACCCGTGCCCGACTCGGTGCTCGAGCTGGACACGCGCGGCACGAAGAGCGTCGACCTCGGCGACGGACTGCGGGCGGTGACGGAGTACGGCACGATCCGCTTCTCGCGCACGGCGGGCGCGGCCGTGCCCGACCCGGTGGCGCTGCCGGTGCCGGGCCGGGCGCGCTTCGGCGACTGGGAGGTCTCGGCCGTCGACCGGCGGGCCGGGCGAGGTGGAGGTGGCCGGGGTGAGCGGTCCGCTGACCGTGCGCGGCTGGCGCGACGGCGACCGCATGCGCCCGGCCGGGCTGGGCGGCACGAAGACGCTGCAGGACCTGTTCACCGACCGCAAGGTGCCGCGCGAGCTGCGCCGCACGCTGCCCGTCGTGGTGAGCGGCGACGACGCGATCGTCTGGGTGGCCGGCGTGGCCGTCGACGAGCGCTTCGCGGCGCCGGCGGGTGACGCCGGACGCGCTCGCGCTCAGCGCGGCGCGTACATGATCACGGTGACGCCGAGCAGGCAGATCGCGGCGCCGCCGAGGTCGTAGCGGTCGGGCCGGAACGCCGTCGAAGGCGACGCCCCAGACGAGCGAGCCGACGATGAAGACGCCGCCGTAGGCGGCCAGCACGCGGCCGAACTCGCTCTCCGGCTGGAAGGCCGCGACCACGCCGTAGGCCACGAGGGCGATCGCTCCGACGACGCCCAGCAGCAGCCCGCGGTCGTCCTTGATCGCGATCCAGACCAGGTAGGCGCCGCCGATCTCGCAGATGGCTGCCGCCACGAACAGCGCGATGGAGCGGCCCGTCACCGCCCGCAGGGTAAGCGCCCGCGCGTGCACACCGCCGTGCGTATTGTCGATCGGGTGAGCGCCGACCACCTCGACCGTCGCGGGCTCGGGCTGCTCGGCGTCGGCCATCTCAGCGTCGACCTCTGCCAGGCGGCGGTCCCGGCGCTGCTGCCCTTCTTCGTCGACGAGCGCGGCTACTCGTACGCCGCCGCCGGCGCGCTCGTGTTCGCCGCCACGGTCGGCTCCTCGATCATCCAGCCGCTGTTCGGCCACGCGGCCGACCGCCTCCAGCTCCCCTGGCTGATGCCGATCGGCGTGCTGATGGCGGGCGTCGGTATCGGGCTCGCCGGGGTCGCCGAGCTCCTACGCCCTGACGTTCGCCGCCATCGCCCTCTCGGGCGTGGGCGTCGCGGCCTTCCACCCTGAGGGCGCCCGCCATGCCAACTACGCCTCGGGCGCGCACAAGGCGCGCGGCATGAGCCTGTTCGCCCTCGGCGGCAACGCCGGCTTCGCGCTCGGGCCGATCCTGACCAGCGGCTGCGTGCTGCTGCTCGGCCTGCCGGGCACGCTGCTGGTCGCCCTGCTGCCGATCGGCGCGGGCGCGATGCTGCTGGCCCGGCGCGTGCAGCTCCACGAGCCTGCGCGTGCGCGGCGCCGCCGCGGCCGAGGCCCGCGCCGCGACCGCAGTCGCGGACCGCTGGGGCGCGTTCGGGCGCCTGACCGCCGTGATCTCGCTGCGCTCGTGCGTCTACTTCGGGTTGCTCTCGTTCGTGCCCGTCTGGTTCGTCAGCTCGCTCGGCACCTCCGAGGCGGGCGGCAACGCCGCCCTCACCGCGATGCTCGCCACCGGCGCGCTCGGCACGATCGCCGGCGGCCGCATCGCCGACCGCGTCGGCCGCCGCACCGTCCTGCTCGCCTGCCTGGCCGCGATCGCTCCGCTGCTGCGCCGTCTTCCTGATCGCCCCGCTGGTTCTGGCGGTGCCGCTGATCGCCCTCGCCGGCGGCGTCATCGTCGGGACGTTCGCGATCACGGTCGTGCTGGGGCAGGAGTACCTCCCCAACCGGCTCGGGATGGCCTCGGGCGTGACGCTCGGCGCGGCGATCGGCATCGGCGGCGCGCTCGCGCCGGTGCTCGGCGCGCTCGCCGACGCGCAGGGCATCGAGGCGGCCATGTGGACGATCGCCCTGATCGCCGCTGCCCGCGCTCGCGCTCGCGTTCACGCTGCCGCCCGACGGGCTCGCCGAGCGCCGCGTTCAGGTGCCGAAGACGCGGTCGCCCGCGTCGCCCAGCCCGGGCCGGATGTAGGCGTTCTCGTCGAGCTGGCGATCCACCGCCGCCGCCCAGACCGGCACGTCGGGGTGCTCGCGCTCCACCGCGGCCAGGCCCTCCGGCGCGACGACCAGGCAGACCAGCGCGAGCCGCCGCGCACCCGCCGCCTTGAGCCGGTCGAGCGCGTGCACCGCGCTGCCGCCGGTCGCCAGCATCGGGTCGACCACGAACACGTGCGAGTCGGCGAGGCCCGGGCGGGTAGCGCTCGTAGTAGTCGACCGGGCGGTGCTCCAGCTCGTCGCGGTAGACGCCGACGTGCCCCACCCGCGCGCCGGGCAGCAGGCGCAGGAAGCCGTCGACCATCCCGAGCCCGGCGCGCAGCACGGGCACGATCGCGATCTCCTCAGGCAGCCGGCCGCCGGGGGCGGGCTCGAGCGGGGTCTGCACCTCCACCGGCGTGAGCGGCAGGTCGCGCGCCGCCTCGACCGCGAGGATCGCCGACGCCTCGAACAGCGCCTGGCGGAACTCGGCGTGGCCGGTGTCGCGGTCGCGCATGACGGTCAGCCGGTCGGCCAGCACCGGGTGGTCCACCACGACGAGCCGCTGCGCCATGGCCGGCACGCTAGCCGGTCGGATAGCCTCGGCGCCCGCTTGACGGGACCGCAGCGCAATCTCGAGATCAAGGCCCGGGACCCCGACCCGCGGCGCACGCTCGAGCTGGCGAAGGAGCTCGGCGCCGACGATCGCGGCGAGCTCGTCCAGCGCGACACCTACTTCGAGGGCGCCCGCGGCCGGCTCAAGCTGCGCGAGCAGACGCCGGGCGACGCCGAGCTGATCCAGTACCGCCGCCCCGACGAGGCGGGCCCGCGGACGAGCAACTTCCGGCGCGTCCCGGTCACGGACGCCGCGGAGCTGCGCGAGGCGCTCGACGCCGCGCTGGGCACGCTCGTCGTGGTCGACAAGCGACGCAGGCTGCTGCTCTGGGAGGGCGTGCGCATCCACCTCGACGAGGTCGAGGGGCTCGGCTCGCATCTGGAGCTCGAGGCGCCGGAGGAGGCCGACGCCGCGGCCAAGGTCGAGCGCCTGCGAGCCGCGCTCGAGATCGGCGAGCTGATCCCGGGCAGCTACTCGGACCTGCTGCTCGACTCGCCGGACCGGCTCCTGCGCGCGGCCGAGGGCGCGATGCACAACGCCTACGTCAGGTACTCCGGGTTCAAGGTGGGCGCCGCCCTGCGCGCGCCGAGCGGGGCCATCTACACCGGCGCCAACGTCGAGAACGCGGCCTTCCCGCAGGGACAGTGCGCCGAGGCCTCGGCGATCGGGGCGCTGATCACGGCCGGCGAGAGCGAGATTGCCGCTGTGGCCGTGGTCGCGGAGCGCATGGACGTCTGCCCGCCCTGCGGCGGCTGCCGCCAGCGGCTCAGCGAGTTCGCCGCCCCCGGCGTGCCCGTCTACCTCGGGCGCCCCGGCGGCCCCCTCCAGACGACCACGATCGGAGAGCTGCTCCCGGGCGGCTTCACGCTGGGATGAGCTGGCGCGAGGCATCCGAGGTGCTGCTCGACCGCGCCGGCTCGCGGCCGCGCGTCGGAATGGTGCTCGGCTCGGGCCTGGGTGCGGTCGCGGAAGCGGTCGAGGACGCCACGACGATCCCGTACGAGGAGCTGCCCGGCTTCCCCATCCCGCACGTGGAGGGGCACGCCGGGCAGGGCGGTCTGCGGTCAGGTCGGAGGGGTGCCGGTGGTCGTGCTCGAGGGCCGCGCCCACTTCTACGAGGGCGTCGACCTCGACGACATCCGCACTCCCGTGCGGGCCCTGCGCGCCGCCGGCGCCGAGATCCTGCTGCTCACGAACGCCGCCGGGTCGATGCGCGCCGACATGGGCCCGGGCAGCCTCATGCTGATCGAGGACCACATCAACATGAGCGGGCTGAACATCCTGGCCGGCCCCAACGAGGACGAGCTCGGCCCGCGCTTCCCGACGATGCGCGACGCCTACGACCCGCGACCTGCGCGCCGGCATGCGCGCCGCCGCCGACGCCGCCGGCGTCGCGCTCGGCGAGGGCGTCTACCTCGCAGTCAGCGGCCCCAGCTTCGAGACGCCCGCCGAGATCCGCGCGTTCCACACGCTGGGCGCCGACGTCGTCGGGATGTCGACCGTCCACGAGACGGTCGTCGCGCGCCACGCCGGGCTGCGCGTCGTGGCGATCTCGGCCATCACCAACTTCGCCGAGGGCATGGGCGAGGAGCCGGTCACCCACGAGCAGACCCTGCGCGACGCGGGGCGGGCCTCCGGCGACCTCGCCACCCTGGTCACCCGCTTCATCGGGGAGCAGTGCACGCCGCCGAGCTGATCAGGCGCAAGCGCGACGGCGGCGAGCTGACCGACGACGAGCTCGCCTTCCTGGTGCGCGCGATGGTCGGCGGCGACCTCACCGACGCGCAGGTGGGCGCGCTCGCGATGGCGATCCTGCTGCGCGGGCTGACCGGCGAGGAGCGGATCGCCTTCACGCGCCACATGACGCTCTCGGGCGACGTGCTCGACTGGTCGCAGGTCGACCTCCCAGGGCCGGTCCTGGACAAGCACTCCACCGGCGGCGTCGGCGACAAGGTCAGCCTGCTGCTCGCCCCGATCGTCGCGGCCTGCGGCGGTGCCGTCCCGATGATCTCCGGCCGCGGCCTCGGGCACACCGGCGGCACGCTCGACAAGCTCGACTCGATCCCGGGCTACGACAGCACGCCGGACCTCGACCGCCTGCGCGAGACCGTAGTCCGTACCGGCTGCGCGATCGTCGGCCAGACCGAGCGCCTGGCACCCGCCGATCGCCGCCTCTACGCGATTCGCGACGCCACCGGCACGGTCGAGTCGGAGCCGCTGATCGTCGCCTCGATCCTGTCCAAGAAGCTCGCCGCGGGGCTCGACGCGCTCGTGATGGACGTGAAGGTGGGCTCGGGCGCCTTCCTGCCCGACCGCGCGGGCGCCGACGAGCTGGCGCGAGCGATCGTGGAGGTGGCGCGCGGCAACGGGCTGGCCATCTCCGCGGTGCTGACCGACATGGACCGTGTGCTCGGGCGCAGCGCCGGGAATGCGGTCGAGGTGCGCGAGGCGATCGACCACCTCACCGGCGCAGCCTCCGATCCGCGCCTGCGCGAGGTCACCCTCGCGCTGAGCGCCGAGCTGCTGGCGCTCGGCGGGGTGGAGCCGGACGTCGCGACGGCGCGGGCCGCGGCCGAGGCCGCGCTCGACGGCGGCGCCGCAGCCGAGCGCTTCGCCGCGATGGTCGCCGAGCTGGGCGGGCCCGCGGACCTGGTCGAGAGCCCGGACCGTCACCTCCCGCAGGCGCCGGTCACGCTGCCGGCCGATCCCGCGGCCGAGGGGGCCGTCGCCGAAGTGGACGTGCGCGCCGTCGGGCTGGCGGTCGTCGGACTCGGCGGCGGGCGCCTGCGCGAGACCGATCCGGTCGACCACGGGGTGGGGCTCACCGAGGTGGCCGCGCCCGGCGAGCGCGTCGCGCCCGGCGGGCGGCCACTCGCCGTGATCCACGCCGCGACGCGCGAGGACGCCGAGCGAGCTGCGGGCTCGCTGCGCGAGGCCTACGCCGTCGGCGAGCCGCCAGCGGAGGAGCCGCCGGTCGTGCTGGAGGTCCTGCGCTGATCCCCAAGGCCGAGCTGCACGTGCACCTCGAAGGGACCGCGCCGCCCGACCTGATCCGGCGGCTCGCGGAGCGCAACGGCATGCCGGTGCCCGAGG
Organism: uncultured Thermoleophilaceae bacterium; assembly: GCA_963828225.1. Taxonomy (GTDB): domain Bacteria; phylum Actinomycetota; class Thermoleophilia; order Solirubrobacterales; family Thermoleophilaceae; genus JACVRW01. The sequence continues at coordinate 263,268 of CAWHDX010000001.1, forward strand.
GCGTCTTCGACGGCCCGCACCGCTTCGCCTACGCCGGCTTCCTCGACTTCCTGCGCACCTACGACCTCGCCGCGAGCGTGATCCGCACCGGCGAGGACTATCGCGACGTCACCTACGAGTACCTGTGCGCGTGCGCGCAGGACGGGACGGTCTACGTCGAGCTGACCGCCTCCCCCGACCACGCCGCGCTCGTCGGCCTGAGCGACGAGGAGCACCTGGACGGGATCGCCCGCGGCATCGACGACGCGCGCGCGAGCGCACGGCATCGAGGGCCGCATCCTGATCTCGGCCGTCCGCAACTTCGGGGTGGAGCAGGCGCTGCGCGTGGCCCGATACGCGGCCGAGCGCCCGCATCCGTACGTCGTCGGCTTCTCCATGGCCGGCGACGAGGAGAACTTCCCCGCGAGCGACTACGCCGAGGCGTTCGAGATCGCCGCCGGCGCCGGGCTCGGCTGCACCGTCCACGCAGGCGAGTGGGCGGGGGCGGAGAGCGTCCGCGCCGGGCTCGAGCTGCCGGTCACGCGCATCGGCCACGGCGTGCGCGCCATCGAGGACCCGGCGCTCGTCGTGGAGCTGGCGGAGCGCGGCGTCGTGCTCGAGTGCTGCCCCACCAGCAACGTCGTCCTCGGCGTCTTCCCGAGCTACGAGCAGCACCCGCTGCCGAGCCTGCGGGCGGCCGGCGTGAGGGTCACGCTCGGCTCCGACGACCCGCCCTACTTCGGCGCCTCGATCGGCGGCGAGTACGCGGTCTGCCGCGAGCGATTCGGCTTCGACGACGCCGATCTGCTCGACCTGACCCGGACCGCGATCGACGCCGCCTTCTGCGACGAGCAGCTCAAGGCGAGCTTAATGGGCGGGGTGTAGGGTGGCCGATTCTCGAACCCGGCCCCTCGAGGGGGATTGCTCGTGAGTAGGACGTTCCGCCTGTTGCTCCTGACCGTTGCGGCGGCGCTCGCATTGACCGTGGTCGCCTGTGGCGACGACGACGACAGCGGCGACGGAGGCGGCGGCAGCGCGAGCGGCGACAAGCCGGCGATCAAGGCCGGCGTCGTCACCGACATCGGCGGGCTGAACGACCGCGGCTTCAACTTCCTCGCCAACAAGGGGCTCGAGGACGCCAAGGCCAAGCTCGGGGTGGACGGCCGCACGGTCATCTCGAAGGCCCAGTCGGACTACATCCCCAACCTCACCTCCTTGGCGCAGCAGCAGTACGACATCGAGGTCGCCAACGGCTTCCTGATGGCGGACGCGGTCAACGCCGTGGCCACCAAGCTGCCGAAGTCGAACTTCGCGATCATCGACTTCTCCGCGAGCCGGCCTGAAGGACACCCCCAAGAACGTGCTCGGGCTGATCTTCAAGGAGCAGGAGGCGGGCTACCTGGTCGGGTACCTCGCCGGCCTCTGGGCCAAGGACAACGACGCCACCACGATCTCGACGGTGGGCGGCCAGAAGATCCCGCCGGTGGACCACTACATCGCGGGCTTCGAGGCCGGCGCGAAGAAGGCGAACCCGGGGATCGAGACGCTCACGGCGTACTCGCAGGACTTCGTCGACCAGGCCAAGTGCAAGGAGATCGCGCTCGACCAGATCGACAAGGGCTCGAAGGTCGTCTTCGCGGTGGCCGGCAACTGCGGCCTGGGCGCGCTCGGCGCCGCGAAGGAGGAGGGCGTCCAGGGCATCGGCGTCGACGCCGACCAGGCATACCTGGGCGATCACATCCTCACCAGCGCGCTGAAGAAGGTCGACCTGGCCGTCTTCCGGGCGATCAAGGCCGTCCAGGACGGGACCTTCAAGGGCGGCGTCGACCAGATCTCGACGGTCGCCAACGATGGCGTCGGGATCGGCAAGATCAGCGCCGAGGGCCAGAAGTACGCCGACCAGGTCGAGAAGATCCGGGAGCAGATCGCCTCCGGAGAGATCAAGGACATCCCGGACACCGTCAAGTAGCACCGGGTAGCTTGCCGTGGAGGTGAACGGCGAAGCGCCCGCCCTCGAGCTACGGGGCATCACGAAGAGGTTCGGTCCCGTCGTCGCCAACGACGGGATCGACTTCGACCTGCGCCCCGGCGAGGTGCACGCGCTGCTCGGCGAGAACGGGGCCGGCAAGTCGACCCTGATGTCGATCCTGTACGGCATGTACCGCCCCGACGAGGGGGAGATCCGCGTCAAGGGGGAGCCGGTCGCCGTCGACTCCCCGGCTACGGCGATCGAGCTCGGCATCGGGATGGTGCACCAGCACTTCATGCTCGTGCCGGTCATGACCGTGACCGAGAACATCGTTCTCGGCGGCGAGCCGCGGAGCCGCGGGGGACTGATCGACCGGCGCGAGGGCGCGCGCCGCGTGAGCGAGCTGGCCGAGCGCTACGGGCTGGCGGTCGACCCCGGGGCGGTGATCGAGGACGTGACCGTCGCCGGGCAGCAGCGCGTGGAGATCCTCAAGACGCTCTACCGCGAGGCGCGCATCCTCGTGCTGGACGAGCCGACGGCCGTGCTCACCCCGCAGGAGACGGCCGAGCTGTTCGCCGTGCTGCGGGCGCTGCGCGACGACGGCGTGGCGATCGTCTTCATCAGCCACAAGCTCGGCGAGGTGCTCGAGATCGCCGACCGGGTGACCGTGCTGCGCCGCGGCAAGCGCGTCGACACGGTTCCCGCCGAGGGCGCGACCGAGCAGAGCCTCGCGCGGCTGATGGTCGGCCGCGACGTGCTGCTGCGAGTCGAGAAGGCCGACACGCGGCCCGGGCAGCCGGCGCTGGAGGTCGAGGACCTCCAGGTGCGCGACGATCGCGAGCTCGAGGCCGTGCGCGGCGTGTCGCTGACCGTCCGCGAGGGCGAGATCGTCGCGCTGGCGGGGGTGGAGGGCAACGGCCAGCAGGAGCTCGTCGAGGCGATCGCAGGACTGCGGGCGCCGGAGGCGGGCCGTATCGCCGTCGGCGGGCGCGAGGTCAGCGGGAGCGGCGTGCGAGCCGCCTCCGACGCGGGACTCGCCCACATCGCCGAGGACCGCCAGCTGCGCGGCCTCGTGCTCGACTTCACGCTGGCCGAGAACCTCGCCCTGCGCGAGTACCACAAGGCGCCACTGTCGCGGGGCGGCTGGCTCGCGGTCGGTCAGATCAACTCGCGCGCGCGCTCGCTGCTGGAGGAGTACGACGTGCGCGGCGGCGGACCCGAGGCGCTCGCCGGGCTCGCTCTCGGGCGGCAACCAGCAGAAGGTCTGCGTGGCGCGCGAGATCGCCAGCAACCCGAAGCTGCTGGTCGCGCATCAGCCCACCCGCGGCCTCGACGTCGGCGCGATCGAGTTCGTCCACCGGCGGCTGGTCGACGAGCGCGACAAGGGGCGCGGCATCCTGCTCGTCTCGCTCGAGTCCGAGGAGGTGCGCGCGCTGGCCGACCGCATCCTGGTGATCTACGAGGGGCGCATCGTCGGCGAGTTCCCGCCCGATGCGTCGGAGGAGGAGCTGGGCGTGGCGATGACGGCGGCGGCAGGGGCCGGAACGCCGCGTGAGCGAGGTCGTCGCTCAGACGCCGGCCAGCCGCCTGGCCGCCTACATACGCGGCGGCGGGGTGATCGTCCCGCTGCTCACCGCGCTGCTGGCGTTCGTGATCGGCGGGTTCGTGGTGCTGCTGACCGGCAACGACCCGATCGAGACCTACCGCGCGATCTTCGACGGCACGGGGCTGCAGTGGCTGTTCCCATGGGTGACCGGCGACGAGCGCACGACCGCGGCGATCAACCTGCAGCAGACGCTGATCCTGACGACGCCGCTGGTCCTGACCGGGCTCGCCGTCGCGTTCGCGTTCCGCGCCGGGCTCTTCAACATCGGCGGCCAGGGCCAGTACATCGTCGGCTCGATCGCCGCCGTCTGGGTCGGCTCCGTCGGCGGGGGCCTGCCCGGCTTCGTCCACATCGTGCTCGCGATAGTGGCGGCCTGCGTGGCGGGAGCGGCCTGGGCCGGGATCGCCGGCCTGCTCAAGGCCACGGTGGGGGCCAACGAGGTGATCTCGACGATCATGCTCAACTACATCGCCCTCTGGGTCGGCGTCTACCTGTTCTCGCTCGGCGGCCCGCTCCAGAACTCGCGCGACCCGAACGTGCCGATCTCCGACGACATCGTCGAGTCGGCGCACCTGCCGGTCTGGTGGGGCGACCCGGTGCTCCAGGGCCTGCACGTCGGGATCTTCGTGGCGGTAGCCGCGGTCGGCATCTTCTGGCTGATCCTCAATCGCTCGACGGTCGGCTACGAGGTGCGAGCCGTCGGCCTCAACCCGAATGCGGCTCGCTACAGCGGCATGAGCGTGGGTCGCAACTACGTGCTGGTGATGGCGATCTGCGGGCTCTTCGCCGGGCTGGCGGGCGCGCTCGACGTGCTCGGCTGGGAGTTCAGGCTCGCCACCAACGACATCCAGATCTCGCAGGTCGGCTTCTTCGGCATCGCGGTCGCGCTGCTCGGCCGCAACACGGCCGTGGGCACGCTCGCAGCCGGGCTGCTGTTCGGCGCGCTGCTGAGCGGGACGTCGCAGCGCAATCTCGACCCGACCGTCTTCGAGCCCGAGCTGGCGTCGAACCTGACGCTGATCATCCAGGGACTGGTGGTGCTGGTGGTGAGCGCCGACGTGCTGGTGCTCGGCCTGCTGCGGCGCGCCCGCGGGATGGTCACGCGGCCGAAGCGGGAGCCGACATGACCCCGAAGCGGATCGGCTGGACCGGGGTCGCGCTCGGGGTGGTCGCCTTCTACATCGCGCTCCCGCCGCTGCTCGTCCGCACGCCGGCGCCGTCGCTGCTGTTGGCGCTCGCCGCGGTCGCCGCCGGGGTGAGCACCGCGCGCGCGGGCGAGCGGCGGCTCGGCCACGGCGCCGTGGTGGCCGGCGTCGTCGGCGGGATCGGGGCGATCGTCGCGACGCAGTCCGGCGAGACCAACCTCGACAAGGTGTTCGTCTGGTCGGCGCTGTTCGCGGCCATGCTGCGCTTCGCCACGCCGCTGCTGCTCGGGGCGCTCGGCGGGATCATGTCCGAGCGCAGCGGCGTCATCAACGTGGGTCTCGAGGGCATGATGCTGATGGGCGCGTTCTTCGGGATCCTCGGCGCCGACGTGCTCGGTTCCTGGTGGCTGGGGGCGCTCGCCGGGCTGGCCGCGGGAGCCGTGATGGGCCTCGTCCACGCGGTCTTCTCGATCGCGCTGCGCGCCGACCAGGTCGTCAGCGGCGTGGCCATCAACCTGCTCGCCGCGGGCGTGACCGGCTACGTGTTCGTTGCGCACTACGGCGCCGAGGGGACGCCCGGTGACATCGCGCGCGTCCCGGAGATCTCGCTGCCGCTGATCAAGGACATCCCGTTCTTCGGCGACGCGATCGGGGAGATGAGCGCCCTCACCTGGCTGGCGCTGCTGCTGGTGCCGGCGGTGGCGATCTTCCTGTTCCGCACGCCCGCCGGCCTGCGCCTGCGGTCGGTCGGCGAGCGCCCGCGCGCGGCCGACAGCGTCGGCATCCCGGTGCTGCGCACGCGCTACCTGTCGGTGATCGCCTCCGGCTGCCTGGCCGGGCTGGGCGGCGTCTACCTGTCGGTCGCGCTGGTCGGGTCCTTCAACCAGGGCATGACCGCGGGACGCGGGTTCATCGCGCTCGCGGTCGTGATCTTCGGCGGCTGGCGGCCCTACGGGGCGCTTGCCGGCGCCTGCCTGTTCGGGCTGTCGAGCGCGGTCGCGCAGCGCCTGCCCGCCTTCTCGGAGTCGCTGGCCGTGCTGTTCCAGGCGCTCCCGTACGTGCTCGTGCTCGTGGTCGTGGCCGGGTTGATCGGCCGCTCCCGACCGCCCGCCGCCATCGGCGTGCCCTACGTTAAGGAGTAGCCGTGGTCGTCTCTCGAGTAGCGCTTGCCAGACCGTCCGAGGAGAGCGCCGGCGGGCGCCTCAGCGACGAGGTCGAGCTCTACCAGCGCACCTACAACACGCTGCTGCGCTCGAGCGGCGAGACGGCGTTGCGGGTGCTCGAGTCGTCGCACCGCGCGATGGGGTCGAGCCTGCACCCGCTCGCGGGCAGCGACGAGCCCGACCTGGGCGCGTTCATCTACGCGATCCGGCGCCTGCCGGACGGCATCGCCGGGAGCGACCTGGTGATCATGGGCCAGGAGGCCGAGGTGTTCGCGCGCAACGGCGTGTACATCGAGGAGTGGGAGGAGGCCGACGCCCCGGCGCGCCGGCGGCGCTGGTACGACAGCGGGCGCGGCGTGCACGCGGTGCTGCTGGCAAGCCCGTCCGACGTCGACGACCTGATCCCGACGCTGGTGGCGTTCCAGATCGAGTGGAACAAGCTGCGAGTGCGCCAGCGGGCGGCGGGCTGGCCGCCCGAGGCGGCGCCCTCGTCGGAGGAGTGCGCGCAGGCCCTGGGCGGCTCGCCCGACGACTGGACGCGGCTGCGCGCCGCCTGGGGGGACAGCTTCGACGACCGCCTGCGGCTGATCGCCGAGCGGCGGATGAACCTGCGCGTGCGGATGCTGGGCGGCACGCAGGTGGGCTACGCGCGGATGACGCGGCGCTGGTGGACACCGGTGCACGCCCGGCTGGACGAACAGGGGCTGAGCGACCGTCCCATGTACCTGGTCAGCTCGAACACGCACAGCCTCGCCAACATCGTCACCGGGGTGGCGCGCGAGCGCGAGCAGCAGCTGATCGAGTTCGTGGAGACGCTGCCCGAGGAGGACATCCTGCGAGAGGAGCTGGCCGCGTTCCGCGGCGGGCCGCTCGGAGGGGTCGTGGGAGAACTTCCTCTACTTCGTGGCGCGGCTCTACTTCGACTCTCACGGGGAGGAGGGACGGCTGGCGCGCCGCCGCTCCGAGCAGCAGAGCGGCGTGACCCACCTGCCGAGCGGCATGGCGTTGCGCGTGCCGGCGCAGATCATCCCGCTGGCGAAGCTGCACCCGGAGCACCTCGACGGGCGGCTGGGCGAGGTGGACGCCGAGGCGCTCGCGGCGAGCGAGGCGGTGGTCGTGAACATCGACTACCCGCTCGGTCTCGCCGCGTACAACATCCTGCGCGAGGTCGCCGTGGACAGTGCGGCGCTGCGCGGGGTCTACGTGCTCGGAAAGGCGGCGACGCTGAACGCCGACGTGGGCGACGTGATGATCTCGAGCGTCGTGCACGACGAGCACTCGGGCTCGACCTACTGGCTCGACAACGCGTTCAGCGTGGACGACCTGGCGGGCGACCTGCGCTTCGGCAGCGGCCTCGACAACCAGCGCGCGGTGACGGTGAAGAGCACGTTCCTGCAGAACCGCGCCTACCTCGACTTCTACTACCGCGAGGCGTTCACGGTGGTGGAGATGGAGGCGGGCCCGTACTGCAACGCGCTCTACGAGATCGCCGACGCGGACCGCCACCCGGTCGGCGAGGCGGTCAACTTCTCGAAGCTGCCGCTCGACTTCGGGATCATCCACTACGCCTCCGACACGCCCTACACACAGGCGCGCACGCTCGGCGCCCGCGGCCTCAGCTACTTCGGAATGGACTCCACCTACGCGTCGTCGCTGGCGATCATGCGGCGGATCCTGCGGTTGGAGGGCGCGCTCGAGTAGGCGGTCCGGCCGGTCATCCGATCGGCCGATGCCCCCGCGCGTCGGGGCGGAGGATGCTGGCGCCGCGATGTACGGAACGGGTGTGGTGCCGCTGCTCCCGCCGGAGGTGCGACGGGAGCGGCTGATGAGCTGGCGCCAAATCGACCTTGTGATCGACGTCGGCGCCAACAGCGGCCAGTACGGCGGGGCCCTGCGAGCGGCCGGCTACGGCGGGCGCATCCTGTCCTTCGAGCCGCTGGCTGAGGCGTTCGCGATGCTCTCGGAGCGGTGTCTCGAGGATCCGCTCCAGCTCGACGGCGTGTTCGGCCGGCCGTCAGCCGCCGACGGCGACCGGTAGCTGCCGGAGGCTGCGCATGTTGTACGCGGCCATGCGCTCGGGCTGCCCGTCGAGCGCGTAGCTCGGCATGGCGGCCAGCCAGGCCGACAGCGCGACGCGGGTCTCGAGCCTCGCCAGCGCCGCGCCGATGCAGAAGTGGATGCCCTCCCCGAACGCGAGGTGGCGCTGCGGCTCTCGGGTGATGTCGAAGCGGTCGGGGTCTGGGAACCGGCGCTCGTCCCGGTTCGCTGCGCCGTAGAGGAGCAGGACGCGCGCGCCGGCGGGAATCGCGGCTCCCTGCACCTCGACGGCCCCGGTGGTGATCCGAGCGTTGAACTGCAGCGGCGACTCGAAGCGCAGGGCCTCCTCGATCGCGTTCGGCAGACGCTCGGGGGCGTCGAGCAGCTTGGCTCGCTCCTCCGGATGGAGTGCCAACAGCAGCAGGGCGTTGCCGAGCAGGCTCGCCACGGTGTCGATCCCGGCCGACAGCAGCACGAACGCCATACCGACGACCTTGCGCTCCGGCAGCCGCGCGCCGCCGACCTCAGCCGTCGCGATCGCGGTCATCAGGTCGGCAAGCGGTCGTCTGCGCCGATACTCCGCAAGGTCCAGCAGGTACGCGCGCAGCTCTGATGCGGCGGCGAGGGCGGTCGGCGGGATCGTTTCGTCGCCGGGCACGCGCTCCATCACCGTTCGATAGAGACGGGCGACCTGGCGCCGGTCGCTCGGTGGGATCCCGAGCACACCGCACATAACGTTGTTCGGCAGCGGCCAGGCCAGGACGTCGACCGCGTCGAATCGCTGTCGGGCCGGCAGCTCCGCGAGCAGCGCTGCCACCTCGACCCGGACGAGCGGCTCGAGCTGCGCGACGCTGTTCGGGGTGAAGCGCGACTTCACCACCGCTCGAAGCTCGTCGTGCTCGGGCGGGTCCATGTCGAGGAAGTCGCCCGGCCCGAACACCCTGAGGCCGAGCTCGTCGAGGTCGACCCCGCCGCGTTGGAGAAGGCCGTCCAGTCCCGTGACGCGGCCCGTACGTCCTCGAAGCGCGACAACGCCCAGAACCCGCGCTCGGCGTTGTGGTGCACCGGCGAGCCGTCGCGCAGTTGCCGGTAGACCGGATACGGGTCGGCGCCGCCGGCGGCCAGCTCGAACGGATCGAAGACGGGCACGCGGGCGATCGAATCAAGATGGAGCGTCGCCGAGGGGTCACTCCTATGTCCTTCCGGACCGCGAGACCGGAGGACGCGCTCGACTGACCATGTAGCATCTGTTGCATGGCTAACGAGATTGTCGGCATCATCTTCGCCGTGCTGCTCGTCGCCACCGTCGTCGCCGCCCCCTGGCTCGCCGCCGAGAACCGCCCGGAGTTCCTCCGGCCGGACCTCAAGCACCGGCACCGCTGGGACGGCCCGATGAAGCGCCGCTAGCCGTCCCTGTACCACGGGCCGCACGCGCGGCCACCAGGCCGGGACGTTGCGCCGGTACTCCTCGTACTCGGCCCCGAAGCGCTCGGTCAGCACGGGTTGCTCGTAGCCGAGCACGAACGCTGCGACCACCGCCACGAACAGCGCCGCGTACGCCAGCAGCGCCGGGCGCCCCAGCAGGGCGGCCTGACCCACGATCGTCGTCGCCACGGCGACGTACATCGGGTTGCGCACGTGGCGGTAGAGCCCGCCGACCACGAGGTGCTCCGTGGGCGCCGCCGGGGCGGGGGTTCCGATGCCCTCGAAGACAAAGCGGGCGAACGCGCTCAGCAGCACGGCCGCACCGGCTGCGATCAGCACGGCGCCGGCGATCGCGAGCGCCAGCGGCGGGCCGGTCGAGCTCCAGTCGGTCAGAAGCCATGGGATCAGTCCCGCGACCACGCCGGGGGCCAGGAGCAGGAAGAGGAGGCTGCCCGCCGCGGCGCGGGCTCGCGTCACGCTCCGACCGGGTGCCAGGCGGTCTTCAGCTCCGTGACCGCCTCCATCCGCGTCAGCGCGTCGCCGACCGCCGCCGCGTAGGAGCTCGACGCCCCGGCGTGGCGCACGCGCGTCACGCTCTCGGACGCCAGCCGGTCGATGCGCTCGCCCAGCTCTGGATCCCCGCCGGCGTCCACCATCGCGTTCACGCCGGGGTGCGCCGCGAGCGCCTCCGCGAGCTCGGCGCGCCGGCCGGACAGCAGGTTCACGACCCCGCCCGGCAGGTCGGACACGCCGAGCACCTCGCCCAGGTCGAGACCCGCCAGCGGCGCGGCCTCCGACAGCGCCGCCACGACGGTGTTCCCTGCCGCCAGCGCCGGCGCCAGCTCCGCCACCAGCCCGAGCAGCTCGGGCTCGTCGGGCGCCACCAGGCCGACCACGCCGGTCGGCTCCGGCAGCGAGAACGACAGGAACGGTGCGGCCACGGGGTTCACCCCGCCGAGCACCGCCGCGAGCTTGTCGGTCCAGCCCGCGTAGTGCACGAGAACGTCGATCGCGGCATCCAGCTCCTCGCGCGCTACGGAGAAGTCCGCCGCCCGCGACTCGAGCGCCTCGGCGGCGCGGTAGAGGATCTGCCCGCGGTTGTACTCGGTGCGCGCGGCCCAGGGCCCGGCCGCGGCGCGGGCGGCGCGAACGGCGTCGCGCACGTCCTTGCGCGAGCCGCGCGGCACGTTGCGATCGCCGTGGCGGTCGTAGCGCCCGGACTCCGAGCGCACGAATGCCCCGCCCATGTACAGCTTGTAGGTCTTGCGGACCTCGAGCCGGCTCACGACACCCTCAGGTACGGCCGCAGTCCGGCCGGCCCGCCCTCGCGGCCGAAGCCGCTCTCCTTGTAGCCGCCGAACGCCGCGGTCGGGTCGAAGTGGTTGTAGGTGTTCTGCCAGACGACGCCGGCCTGCAGCGCCGCCGCCACCTCGAATGCCTTTGCGCCCTTGTCGGTCCAGATTCCGGCAGCCAGCCCGTAGGTCGAGTTGTTCGCCTTCTCGATCGCCTCGGCCTGGGTGCGGAAGGTCAGCACCGACACGACCGGCCCGAAGATCTCCTCCACGGCGATGCGGTGCGCGGGCGCGACCTCGGTGAACAGCGTCGGCGCGAACCACCAGCCGCGCTCGGGCAGCTCGCAGGCGATCGAGCGCCGCGCGGCGCCCTCCTCCTCGCCGGCCGCGACCAGCGAGCGGATCCGGTCGAGCTGCTCGGCGCGAGTTGATCGCGCCGACGTCGGTGTTCTTGTCGAGCGGGTCGCCGACGCGCAGCCGGCCCATCCGCTCCCACAGCTTCGCGATCACCGTGTCGGCGACGCTCTCCTGGATCAGCAGCCGCGATCCGGCGCAGCAGACGTGACCCTGGTTGAAGAAGATCCCCTGGACGATCCCCTCGACGGCCTGGTCGAGCGCCGCGTCCTCGAACACGATGTTGGCCGACTTGCCGCCCAGCTCGAGCGTCAGCGGCAGCCCGCGCCCGGCCAGCGCCGCCTGGATCTCGCGGCCGACCGATGTCGAGCCGGTGAAGGCGACCTTGTCGATGTCCGGCTCGCGCACGAGCGCCGCGCCGGCCGCGCCGTCGCCCGGGACGATCGAGACCACGCCCGGCGGCAGCTCCGCCTCCTGCAGGATCTCGGCGAGCAGCAGGGCGGTGAGGGGCGTCGTCTCGGCCGGCTTGAGCACCGACGTGTTCCCGCACGCGAGCGCGGGGGCGAGCTTCCACGCCGCCATCAGCAGCGGGAAGTTCCAGGGCACGATCTGCGCCGCCACCCCGAGCGGCTCGACCGAGCGGCCGCCCACGCCGTAGGAGAGCTTGTCGGCCCAGCCGGCGTAGTGGAAGAAGTGCGCGGCGGCCAGCGGGACGTCCACGTCGCGCGACTCGCGCACCGGCTTGCCACCGTCCATCGACTCGACGACCGCCAGCTCGCGGGCGCGCTCCTGGATCAGGCGCGCGATCCGGAACAGGTACTTGCCGCGCTCGAGGCCGGGCAGCGCCGCCCACGCCGGCTGCGCGCGGGCGGCGGCCTCGACCGCTCGCCGCACGTCGCCCGGCCCGGCGAAGGCGACCTCGGCCACCGGCTGCTCGGTCGCCGGGTTGAGCGACGCGACGCGCGTCCCGTCCACCGGGTCGCGGAACTCGCCGTCGATGAACAGCCCGTAGCTGTCGCGCAGCCGCACGTGGTCCGGCGACTCGGGCGCGGGCGAGTAGTCCCAGACGACGCTGGCACGGGTGTCGGTCACTCTCGCGAGAACTCCTCGGCCCGCGCGTAGCGGCCCGTCTCGACCTTGCGGTACTGCATCAGCAGGTCGTTGAGCAGCGAGGAGGCGCCGATGCGGAAGCGGTCCGGGGTGAGCCAGGCGTCGCCCAGCGTCTCCTTCACGAGCACCAGCATGTGCAGCGCCGCCTTGCTCGACGAGACCCCGCCGGCGGCCTTCATGCCGACCTCTCGGCCGCTGCGCTCGGCGTAGTCGCGGATCGCCTCGAGCATCACGAGTACGACGCCCGGCGTTGCGCCGCTCGCCGCCTTGCCTGTCGACGTCTTCACGAAGTCGGCGCCGGCCTCCATCGAGATCATCGCGGCGTGGCGCACGTGGTCATAGGAGCCGAGCTCGGCGGTCTCGATGATGACCTTCAGGTGCGCGTCGCCGCACGCCTCCTTGACGCGCACGATCTCCTCCATCACGCGGTGATCGTCGCCGACGAGGAAGGCTTCGCGCGAGATCACCATGTCGACCTCGTCGGCGCCGGCGGCGACGGCCGCCTCGACGTCGCGCAGCTTCACGTCGAGCGGCGCCTGCCCGGACGGGAAGGCGGTGGCCACCGAGGCGGCGCGGACGCCGGTCCCGGCGAGGGCCTCGGCGGCGACGCCGACGAGCGAGGGGTAGACGCACACCGCCGCGCACGAGGGCACCTCGGGGAACGCGGGGGCGGGGCAGACGGCCTTGGCGCACAGGTGGCGCACCTTCCCGGCGGTGTCGGCGCCCTCGAGCGTCGTCAGGTCGATCATCGACACCGCCAGGCGGATGCCCTGGCGCTTCGCCTCCGTCTTGATCGAGCGCTTGCCAAGCAACGCGGCGCGCTCCTCGATGCCCACGCGGTCGACGTGGGGGAGCCGGCGGATCACGGATCCAGTATTGCGCTTGGCGGGCTTTGGATAATCCGACGCAATGCGGCGGGCAATCGTAATCGTGATCGATGCCTGCGGCGTGGGTGCGCTGCCGGACGCGCACGAGTACGAGGGGGACGCCGGGTCGAACACGCTCGCCCACCTCGCCGAGCGCGCCGGCGGGCTCGATCTCCCGGTCCTCCAGCGGCTGGGCCTCGGCTCGATCCTGCCGCTGCGCGGGGTCCCTCCGGCGGATGCGCCCGTCGTGCACGGCCGGCTCGCCCCGCTCGGTCCCGGCAAGGAGTCGACGACCGGTCACTGGGAGCTGATGGGGGCGCCGCCGCGGGAGCCGCTGCCCACCTACCCGGACGGCTTCCCGCCCGACGTGCTCGCGGCGCTCGAGCAGGCGACCGGCCGGCGCTTCTGCTGCAACCGCCCCTACAGCGGGACCGACGTGCTGGTCGACTTCGGCGCGCACCACCTCGAGACCGGCGAGCTGATCCTCTACACCTCGGCCGACTCGGTCCTGCAGATCGCCGCGCACGTCGACGTCCTGGACGAGCCGGGGCTGTACGCCGTCTGCGCGGCGGCGCGCGAGCTGATGGACGGCGAGCACCGCATCGGGCGCGTGATCGCCAGGCCGTTCGAGGGCGAGCCGGGGGCCTTCGAGCGGCGCGAGGGGAGGCGCGACTACGCGGCCCCGCCGCCGGGGCGCTCCTATCTCGAGGAGCTGCAGGACGAGGGCGTGCCGGTGCACGCGGTGGGCAAGGTGGGCGACCTGTTCGCCGGCGTCGGCATCGACCAACGCCATCCCGGCGCCACGAACCCGAAGGCGATCGCGTCCACGTCGCGCCTGCTGAGCGAGCTCGACGGCGGCCTGATCTTCACCAACCTGGTGGAGACCGACCAGGTCTACGGCCACCGCCACGACGTGGAGGGCTTCCACCACGCGCTGCGCGACGTGGACGCCGCCGTGGCCACCTGGCTCGAGCTGCTGAGGCCGGACGACCTGCTCGTGCTCACCGCCGACCACGGCGTCGACCCCGACGCCCCCCACACCGATCACACGCGCGAGTACGCGCCGCTGCTGGCGACGTTCGCGCGGACAGGACGGCCGCCGCCACGACGGTCTGCTGGCCGACGTCGGGGCGAGCGCGCTGCGCTGGCTGGCCGGTCGCGACGCACCCGCGCTGCCCGGCGAGCCCTTCGTCTGAGGCCGTCTACACTCGCCCCCCGTGACGGACGCGCGCGTCGGCGACATCCTGGTTCAGCCCGACGAGCTGTCACACCGCGTGAAGGAGCTGGCCCAGGAGATCTCGCGCGACTACGACGGTCGCGACCTGCTCCTGATCTGCGTGCTCAAGGGCGCCGTCTTCTTCCTGTCGGACCTGATGCGCCACCTCGAGATCGAGTGCGAGCTCGACTTCATGGCGGTCTCCTCGTACGGGTCCTCGACCGACTCGTCGGGCATCGTGCGCATCCTCAAGGACCTCGACGCGCCGATCGAGGGACGCGACGTGCTGATCGTCGAGGACATCGTCGACTCGGGCCTGACGCTGTCGTACCTGTTCCGGATGCTGCGCGGTCGCAACCCCGCGACGCTCGAGGTCTGCGCGCTGCTCACCAAGCCCGATCGGCGCGAGGTGGACCTGCCGATTCGCTACGTCGGATTCGAGATACCGAATCGGTTCGCGATCGGGTACGGCCTGGACCACGCGGAGCGCTTCCGCAACCTGCCGTTCGTGGCGGTGCTGGAGCCTGAAAACGGCTGATCCGGGCGCTACACCGCTGCTACGCTGTGGTTTCACCCGTGCGCCTTAGTTGAGACGGAATCTCGCTCTGTGCGTACTGGTCTGAGGGCACAACGTGAGCAGATTCTTCAAGAGCGCCGCCTTTCCGATTCTGATCGTCGTAGTACTTGCGTTCTTCGCGCAGAAGCTGATCAGCCCCGGTGAGCGCCAGCAGGATCCCGTCTACTCGGCGTTCCTGAACCAGGTCGAGGAGGGCCAGGTCAAGAAGGTCACGCTCCAGACCAAGAACAACCGGATCGACGTCGAGGAGAGCAGCGGCCGCAAGTACCAGACCGCTTATCCGGACAACACCGAGCAGAACCTGATCAACCAGCTGCGCGCCGAGGACATCCAGGTCGACGTCAAGGCGAAGGGCGGGTCGGGCTGGCTCACCGCGCTCACCTACATCCTGCCGTTCGTGATCTTCCTGCTGTTCTGGCTGTTCATCATCAATCAGATGCAGGGCGGCGGCTCGAAGGTGATGTCCTTCGGGAAGTCGCGCGCGAAGCGGATGTCCGTGGACGCGCCGAAGATCACCTTCCGCGACGTCGCCGGCGTGGACGAGGCGGTCGAGGAGCTCCACGAGATCAAGGAGTTCCTGGAGAACCCCAAGAAGTTCCAGGCGCTCGGCGCGCGCATCCCCAAGGGGGTGCTGCTGTACGGCCCGCCGGGAACCGGCAAGACGCTGCTCGCGCGTGCGGTCGCCGGCGAGGCGGGCGTGCCGTTCTTCTCGATCTCGGGCTCGGACTTCGTCGAGATGTTCGTCGGCGTCGGCGCGTCGCGCGTGCGCGACCTGTTCGAGCAGGCCAAGCAGAACTCGCCCTGCATCATCTTCATGGACGAGATCGACGCGGTCGGCCGCCACCGCGGCGCCGGCCTCGGCGGCGGTCACGACGAGCGCGAGCAGACGCTCAACCAGCTGCTCGTCGAGATGGACGGCTTCGAGATGAAGGACAACATCATCTTGATCGCCGCCACCAACCGGCCCGACATCCTCGATCCGGCGCTGCTGCGCCCGGGCCGCTTCGACCGCCAGATCGTCGTCGACCGCCCCGACCGCAAGGGCCGCACCAAGATCCTCGAGGTCCACACGCGCGGCAAGCCGCTCGCGAAGGCGATCGACCTCGACGTGCTCGCCGGGCAGACGCCCGGGCTTCACCGGCGCCGACCTGCAGAACCTCGTCAACGAGGCCGCCCTGCTCGCCGCTCGCCAGGGCAAGCGCGAGATCGACCACCTCCAGCTGGAGGAGGGGATCATGCGCGTGATCGCCGGCCCGGAGAAGAAGACGCGCGTGATGTCGGAGAAGGAGCGCCGCATCACCGCCTTCCACGAGATGGGCCACGCGCTCGTCGCGCACTACCTGCACAACACCGACCCGGTCCACAAGGTCTCCGTGATCTCGCGCGGCCAGGCGCTCGGCTACACGATCTCGCTGCCGACCGAGGACAAGTTCCTCACGACGCGCGCGGAGCTGACGGACACGATGGCGATGACCCTGGGCGGGCCGCGCCGCCGAGGAGCTGATCTTCAGCGAGGTGACGACCGGCGCCTCGAACGACCTCGAGAAGGTGACCGCCACCGCCAAGCAGATGGTCATGCGCTTCGGGATGTCCGAGAAGCTCGGCCCGCGCGTCTTCGGCCACGACCACGGCATGCCCTTCCTGGGCCGCGAGTTCAGCTCCGAGCCCGACTACTCCGACGAGATCGCGCGCGAGATCGACGACGAGATCCGGCGCATCGTCGAGGAGGCGCACCAGTCGGCGCGCATGATCCTCGAGCAGCACCGCACCAAGCTCGAGATGACTTCCGAGGTGCTGCTGCGGCGCGAGACGATCGAGCGCGAGCAGTTCATCGAGCTGCTCGAAGGCAAGAGCGAGGACGACGTCTTCGGCCGCGACGAGCCGCCCGTCCCGACGCTGCCGCCGGCCGCCCCGGAGGCAGCCGAGCGCAAGCCGGAGCGCGGCCCGAAGCCGCTGCCGCGACCTGGGCTTGCCGGCGGGGCCGCTGAGATGCGTGGCGGCGACTTGCCCGAGAAGCCCGAGCCCGCCTAGCTTCGTTTCTTTCGCGTGGCGGGCCGCGGGCGGCCGTACGCCCGTCCGCCGACCTGCTCGCGCTTCGCGCTCGTTCGCTCGCCGCCAGCGGCTCGCTCTTTCACGGTCGCCGGCCGGGCATACCGCCGCCCGCGGCCTCCGGCACGCCCAGGTCCCTCCCCGGGCGGGATACTTGCGGGAGATGTCGCAGGAGAACGTGGAGATCGTCAGACGGGCTTGGGCGGCCTACGGCGAGGGCGGCTGGGACGCGGCGGTTCCCTTCTTCGCAGACGATTGCGTCGTCGAGGACTTTCCGGAGATGGCCGACCGCGAGCACTACGCCGGTCGCGCCGGCCTGCGCGAAAGGGACCGCCATTTCCGGGAGAGCTGGGGCGATTTCGCCATCGAACCGGTCGAGCTGATCGATGCCGGCGACAGCATCGTCGCCGTCTTCACCATGCATGTTCGGGGGCGGGGGAGCGGTGCTCCGCTCGACGTGCAGGCAGCCTTCGTCTACGAGCTTCGAGGCGATCAGATCGCGCGGGATCGCGCGTACTCCTCCAAGGACCAGGCTTTGGAAGCGGTGGGCCTGGTGGGGTAGCGCCTCCGGCACGCCGTTTCGCGCGGTAGGCCCGCGCGCCGCCGGGATGGCCGCGAACCATCCGCACATCGAGAACCTCGCCCACCCCGCGCGCCCGCCGGCGGCCGTACGCCCGTCCGCCGACCTGCTCGCGCTTCGCGGTCGTTCGCTCGCCGGCCGGGCATACCGCCGCCGGCGGCCCGAAGAGGCGGAGCCGGGCCCTTGCATCGCCCGCACGCCACCGGTTAGGGTCGATTGTGTAGTGGACACTTCGGCGACCACTCCGCCTGCAAGCGCGCCTCCGCCCCCCGAGTCGGGCTGGCAGAGGCTCGGTGGGGTCGCGCTCGAGGCCCTGCCGGCGCTCGTCGGCGCGGTTGGCTTCCTCGGGTTCATAGCGCTCATCGGCGGGGCGATCCAGTGGACGCGCTTCTCGGCCGCTGAGCTCCCGGCTGACCAGGCCGTCCAGGTGATTCCCCGCAGCGAGCTGGTGACGATTGGGGCCGTCACGACGATCCTGTTCACCCTCGCCGGCCTTGCGGCGCTACTGCTGGTCTATCTCCTGGATCGCAGGGGGAGCCCCGGCGCCCGAACTCGCATCGGCCTCCTAATCGTGGTGGCCTTGGAGCTGGGCGTCACGCTGTTCTTCATCTCCTTGAGGCCCCTCGAATACGTCCTCCTCGTTGGCTGGATCCTCTTGGTGACGGGCCTCTGGGCCAGGGCCGTGGTGACGGCTCAGTACCGCCTGATCGATCGCCTCCGGATTGGCCTGGGGTCGTTGCTCGACGAGCGCAGGAAGGAGCGGGCTACTGATGACGAGGTCTACGCACGCGAACAGGAGCGCTTCCGCGTCGCCCGAGACCGATACGGCGACGCGAGCGATGCCTGGGCGGTGGCCGAGGCCCGCCCGCGGCCCGACGCTGAGCTGGAGGCGGCCCGGGTTGCGTGGCGCCGGGCGCAGGACGCATGGGACATCGCCGAGCGCCGCTGGGGGCGTGTGCAGGATGAGCACCGCTCGCATCGCCACGGCGACGGGCACCCCGACGAGGCACCGGAGAGGGCCGCAAAGGAGCCGCTTCCGAGCTTGCGTCCGACCCCCATCGGGATCGCGGCCTTTGGGGTCCTGGCGATCGGCCTGGTGATCACGTTCCTGTACGAGGAGACCCGCTGGCTCGTGCCTGTGCTCCTGGTGCCGGTGGTCCTGTACGTGGCACTGCTGGGTATCGCAAGGGCGACGTCACGCTTCGCGTGGTACGGCGCCGCCGTCTTCCTCTCGGTCCCGCTCTTCGGCGGCCTCCTCACCATCGCCGACAACAGGCAGACGCCCCAGCTCCAGCCCGTCGCCCTGGTCCGCAAGAGCGACGACCACGCGATGTGCGGCGTGTACATCACGCAGACCAGCGATCGGCTCTACGTCGGCCGCGTGGAGCGCAAATCGGATTCGAGCCGCCTGGCGCGGCCGCGCAGCGGGCGGATCTTCTCAGTTCCGATGAAAGACGTGGACGTCGTGTCGGTCGGCGACCTTCAGCCGATTGCTCAGGCCGAGAGACACGCGCTCGCGCTCCTCGCGGAGATCTACGTCGACCGGGCGGAGGAGGCACCGGCGGCGCTGAAGAACACCGTCGCTGTCGTGGAGCGCCAGCGCCAGCAGACCGGCGAGGCGTCTGCCGGGGCGCCGATCACGACACGGAAGCGCACCACCACCTCGGAGGCCGCGCCCGAGGCGGCCCGCCCGATCCGTCGCGAGCCGCCCGCAGACGGTCCACCCGAGAGCTGCGCTTCCGTGAGCCTCGACTAGCACCGCAGCCGAACCTTGGCGACGCCGAGGCCGCCGCGAACCGCCCCTCCGGCGACTCTCGCCCTGCGCTCCCCGCACCGACAACCTCGCCCACCCCGCGCGCTCGCCGGGGGCGGGCGCGATATCGGCTCTGGTGCATCCACGATCCTGCCCACCCTGGCCGTCCTGGGGAGGTGGGCACGGTTGTGCTCGTGGGCGGACGACGATCGCTCCCGCCCCCGCGGGTGCGGGGGCGTGGGCACGATTTGCGTCTGCGTCGGGCTAGGCTCAGCCCGTGCTGACCGCCGCGAAGCTGCGCCGGGGCTGCCTCGCCCTGACCGGCGCCGTCGAGGAGTTTCCGTTCAGGCCGGACCTGTCGGTCTTCAAGGTGGCCGGCAAGGTGTTCGCGCTCGCGCCGCTGAAGAGTCCCGCGCTCACGGTCAGCCTCAAGTGCGAGCCGGACCTGGCGGAGCAGCTGCGCGACACCTACGCGGGGATCCGGCCCGGCTACCACCTCAACAAGCGCCACTGGAACACCGTGGACGTGGACGGCAGCGTCCCCGACCGGCTCGTGCTCGACATGATCGAGGACTCCTACGACCTGGTCGTCGCCGGCCTGCCCAAGCGGGTCCAGGCGCAGCTCGGCTGGCCGCCCGGCTATCACCGATCGAGTCGGGCCGACTCTACTCCGTGGCGCGTCCTACGCGACGTCGATCGGCGCGACCTCCTCGGGCGCCTCCAGCTGCAGGTAGTGCCCGAGCTCCTCGAAGCGCGTGACCGGCGCCGCGGGGCGCAGCTCGAGGACCGCGTCGAGCACCGCCTCGGTGGCCACCGGGTCGCGCAGCGCCCAGGCCAGCTCGAGGGCGCCCGGCCAGTCGCGCAGCGCGCCGTGCCAGCGCGACGCGTAGGTGACGCGCTCGTGCAGGTAGTGCGTCAGGCGGTGCAGGATCCGGTTCCCGCCGTCGTGGGCGAGCAGCGCCCACTGGTCGGCGGCCTCCTCGCTCGTGAGCGGGTGGTCCGGGGAGAACAGCCGTCCGAAGCCGGCCGTGAACGAGCGCTCGTTGCTGAGCCGCGCGACGACGACGCCGAAGCGGCTGCGCAGGGCCTTCTGCGAGGCCGTGAGGCTGGCGGCCTCCAGCACCATGCTCCCGTTCAGCAGCAGCACCGACCGCAGGCCGAACGGGAGCCGCCCGTCGAGGTCGCGCGCGAGCAGCTCGGTCGCCACCGACGTGCCCATGTCGTGCGCCACCAGCGTCACCTCGCCACGCCGAGCCGGCGCACGACGCCCTCCACCAGGTCGGCCTGCTCCATCAGCGAGTAGACGTGGTCGCGCGGCTTCTCCGAGAGCCCGAAGCCGAGGAAGTCGAAGCAGGCCGTCGGCCTTCCCTCGACGCGGTCGAGCAGCAGGCGCCAGTCATAGGAGCTCGAGGGGTACCCGTGGAGGAAGAGCAGCGGCGGGCCGCTGCCCGGCGAGGTGCGCAGGAACAGCCGGCGGCCGCCCACGTCGACGAGCTCGCCGCCGGCGGCCCAGGCCTCGACGCGCGGTGTGAGTCGGGCGGACACGGCTCCGGGCGTTATACAGGGGCGCCCACCGGGCATGCGGGTGGGATGAGCTTTTCGACGCAAGAGGTGCCCACCGTCAGCCTGCGCGACGGCGCCGAGATCCCGCAGCTCGGCTTCGGGGTCTTCCAGATCCCGCCCGAGGACACCGCCGAGGTCACCACCCGCGCGCTCCAGGTCGGCTACCGGCACATCGACACCGCCTCCGCGTACCGCAACGAGGCCGGCGTCGGCCAGGCGATCCACGCCGCGGGCCTCGACCGCGGCGAGGTCTTCGTCACCACCAAGTGCTTCAACACCGACCACGGCCACGAACAGGCCAAGCGCGCGCTGCGGGCGAGCCTCGACCGGCTCGAGATGGACTACGTGGACCTCTACCTGATCCACTGGCCGGTCCCGTCGCAGGACCGCTACGTGGAGACCTGGCGCGCCTTCATCGAGCTGCAGGGGGAGGGGTTGATCCGCTCGATCGGCGTCTCGAACTTCCAGCCCGCGCACCTGCGCCGGCTCATCGACGAGACGGGCGTCACGCCGGTGGTCAACCAGATCGAGCTGCACCCGCGGTTCCAGCAGCCCGGGCTGCGGCGCGAGCACGAGGAGCTCGGCATCGTCACCGAGGCCTGGAGCCCGCTCGCCCAGGGCGAGGTGCTCGACGACCCGGCGATCGTCTCGATCGCCGAGGCCCACGACCGCACGCCCGGCCAGGTGGTGCTGCGCTGGCACATCCAGCTCGGCAACGTCGTCTTCCCGAAGTCGGCGACGCAGGAGCGGATCGAGCAGAACTTCGCGATCTTCGACTTCCACCTCAGCGGCTCCGAGATGGACGAGATCGAGGCGCTCGACGCCGGCGAGCGGACCGGCCCCGACCCGGACGAGTTCGTCCACCCGTAACGGGCGGGCTGCCGCTCGCGCCAACTTCGCGAGCGGGCCTGTTCAGGGGCTGCCGGGCGGGCGTAGGCTCGCTGCTCGCAATGGCGAAGCGAACGGGAGTCGTGGCCGGAGCGCTTGCGGTCGCCGCCGGCCTCGCCGGCGGCGCGCAGGCCGCCGACCAGACGGTCACCGCCACCTCGGCGGACACCTTCGTCTCGAGCGACGTCACCGTGAACGTGGGCGACACGGTCACCTGGACCAACTCGGGCGGCAACCACAACGTCAAGTTCGACGACGGCAGCTTCGAGTCGCCCGCCGACGTTCAGCCGCCCGGAGGCGCCGGCTGGCCGGTCACGCGCACGTTCACCGGCGTGGGCGAGTTCCGCTACTACTGCGAGCTGCACGGAGGTCCGGGCGGCGCCGGCATGGCCGGCATCGTGCGCGTCGTCGCGGCGCCCCCCGGGCCCGGCCAGCCCGGCCCGGCGCCGCAGCAGCCCGGTACGCCCAACCCGCCGCCCGGCGGCCCGGGCAGCCAGCCGCTGACCCCGCTGAAGGTCAGCTTCGCCGTCAGCGACGCCACGCCGGCGCGCGGCAGCCGCGTGCGGCTCACCGGCTTCGTCCGCCCGGCCCGCGACGGCCGGCGCGTCCAGATCCAGCGGCGCGGCCGCGGCGGCGCCTTCCGCACGATCGCGACCGCGCGGCTGCTCGACGCGGGTGCGGCCAAGTCGCGCTTCGGCGTGCGGCTGAAGATCCGGGCGGACGCGGTCCTGCGGGTGCGCGTGGCCGGCGACTCGGAGCGAGGCGCCGGGGTCAGCGCGACCCGCAGGCTCGACGTGAGGCGCCCCCGCCGCTAGGCCGGCTCCGGCTAGGTGCCGGGGATGTTGTACGCCTTGAGCGGGTGCCGCTCGCGGTGCCCGTAGCGGGTGCCGGGCGGCGGCTTCTCCCAGGGGGTCGCGTAGCGGGCGTAGGTGAGCGCCCGCGGCAGGTACCACTGGATCGGCCGGCCCTGGCAGATCTGCGCGAACCCGGGACGGTTGATCCACAGGTACGCGTCGACCTTGTCGGGGCGCGACGTCTCCGTCGTCGGGTTCGGGGCCGAGCCCGCGCAGGCCCGGGTTGCACCAGACCGTGCCGCGGCGGTGGTGCGGCAGCTCGTAGTGCACCGGGCCGCGGCCGTTCTCGGCGGTGTTGATGATGAAGTGCTTGCCGCCGGTGAGCCGGGAGATCTCGAGCCCGTGCTGGATGTTGGCGGCCGTCCAGTCCTGGTGGGTGGCGTTCAGCATGAAGCCGCGCACCTTGGCGATGCCGACCTTGCGCAGCTGCTTGGCGGTGCGCCGCGCCGACTCCCAGTCGGACGCGCCGGCCTCGATGTAGACCGTCGCGTTGGGCAGCTTCGAGAGCGCGTCGACTCCATGGGCGAGCAGCCTGATGCGGTCGTCGCGGCGGCTGCGCGCGAGGCAGTCGATCGTGCCCAGCGAGTCGGGCTCGAAGGCGATCACCACGCGGTCGTCGCCGATGACGCGGGCGAGGTCGTCGTACCAGTTGCGCGTGGCGCGGTCGGCCGCGGGGCCGCCGCCCTGGTACTTCGGTCCGCAGCCGGTCGCCTGGGCGCGCAGCACGGTGAAGATCGGCACCTCGCCGCGGGCGCGCGCCGGGTCGATCAGGCGGCGCACCTTGACGGCGAAGTTGGGCCGCGTGAAGCGCCCGAGCCAGAGCGCCCTGGGCTGGCTGGCGATGCGCCAGACGAGGTTCGCCTGGGCGGTCTTGCCGCTGCGCATGAGGTAGCGGTACGACTCCATCGCGGGGGAGCCCGGGTCGTTGTAGAAGCGCGCGCCTGCCAGCGGGTTCGGCTCGGACGGGTCGACGCCGCGGGAGTCCGCGACGGCGGTCGAGGGCAGCAGAGCACCGAGCGCGAGCAGCAGGACAAAGGTCTTCCTGATTCCGGACATGAGCCGGAGGGTGCCCGACGAAATCCACCGCTAAGGGAAAACGGACGAATGTCGGAGCTGCTTGGCGCTTACTGCAACAACTTGTGCGCCAGCTGCTCGAGCGTCCCCATCGTGCGGCGCGTGGACGGGGCGACCAGCTTGTCGACCGCGTCGAGGTCGAGCTCGGAGTCGCTCATCGGGCCGCTGGGCAGCCAGTACAGCTCGCGCCCCTCGAAGGCGAGCCGGTCGTCAGTCGGTGGCCAGCGCGAGCACCTGCCTGCGCACTCCGGCGGCCGGCTTGCGCTGGAGCAGCGAGACCTGCAGCTTGCCCGCCGAGGCGCGCACCGCCTTCGCGGGGAACGGCTGGTGCTCGGCGATCGCGGCCAGCTCGGCCCCGGTGCGCACGAACACCGTGACGTCGAATCCGAGCGCGTCGGCCAGCGCCCGCTCGATCGCCGCCTCGAGCCGCTCGCGCGGCTGCCGGCCGGCGGTGAAGAGCACGTTGCCGCTGGTGCGGAACGGCTGGACGTCCTCGAACCCGGCCGTCTCGACGCACTCGCGCAGCTGCGCGCCGCTGACCTTGCGCTTGGCGCCGAGGTTGACGCCGCGCAGGAAGGCCGCGTAGCCCGGCATCAGCGCGAGCCAGTCGCCGAGCGGCAGCCCGCCGCCGAGACCGGAGAAGTCGCCCTCGTCGCGGATCCGCTCGGCGGCCGCCACCGCCGCGCCCAGCGCCGTGAAGGCGAGCGCGCCCCCGAGGCTCACCCGCTGGCCGCCGGCGTCGACGATCTCGCTCATCGTGAGCCGGCGGTGGGCCAGCACGTTGACCGGCTTCGACACGGAGCTGCAGACGGTCTGGATCTCCTCGCCGTCGCGCAGCCCCGGCGCGTAGAGCACGTCGGCCCCGGCGCGCTCGTAGGCCTGCAGCCGCGCGATCGTGTCGTCGAGGTCAGGGTTGTCGCGGATGTGGTTCTCGGCGCGCGCGGTCAGCGTGAACGGGAAGTCGAGCGCCCGCGCCGCCTCGACCGCCGCGGCCACCCGCTCGACTGCGTGCTCCAGCGAGTAGAGGCCGGCGTCCGGGTCGAAGTCCTCGATCGACCCGCCGACGGCGCCGGCGCCCGCCGCCGGCCGTGATCGCCGCGGCCGCGTCCGAGGGCTCGGGTCCGTAGCCGTTCTCGAGGTCGACCGCCACCGGCAGGCCGCTGGCCTCGTCGAGCGCGCGCGTGTGCTCGACCACCTCGGCCAGCGTCGCCTCACCGTCGAGGCGCCCCAGCGTGAACGCGAACCCGGAGCTCGTCGTGGCCAGCGCCTTGAAGCCGAGCGCCTCGAGCACGCGCGCCGAGCCGGCGTCCCACGGGTTGGGGAAGACGAACGGCTCGCCCTCGTGCAGGGCCCGGAACTCGGCCGCCTTGCGCGCCTGGTCGGCCATGGCGGGGAAGCTACCGGGCTAGTGGCGGTTGTGGCTGACGACCTCGACGTTGTTGCCGTCGGGATCGAGCACGAAGGCGCCGTAGTAGCCGGGGTGGTAGATCGGCCGCTCGCCCGGTTCGCCGTTGTCGCGGTGGCCGGCCGCCGTGGCCGCGGCGTGGAAGGCGTCCACCGTCTCGTTCGCGGGCGCCGGGAAGGCGATGTGGACGTTCTCGGTCGGCGTGCCGGGGAGCAGCGAGAACGAGCCGGAGCTGCCCTCGAACTGCGACCGCTCCGGCGTCTCGCGATCGAGCCGCAGCCCGGCGTGCGGCGCGATCGCGGCGTAGAAGCGCGTGGCGGCGCCGAGGTCGGCGACGCGCATCCAGAGGTGGTCGACCGCGCCGCCGCGGCGCAGCTCGCCGTAGTGGACGGCCTCCGCGCTGTTGCCGTCCGGGTCGAGCAGGAAGGAGCCGTAGTAGTCGGGCGTGTACTCGCGCGGTCCCGGCGCGCCGTCGTCGCGGTAGCCCGCGGCGGTGCCGCGCTCCCAGAACTCGTCGACCTCGGCCCGCGACGGCGCCACGAAGCCGACGTGCAGCCGCCGGGTCACCGAGTGCTCGGCATCCGCCTGCGCGACCGAGAAGTCGTCCCACTCCGCGAACAGCTCGCCGCTGTGCGTCTTCTCGATGCCGAGCGTGGCCAGCACGAGGTCGTAGAAGCGCTCGGAGGCCGGCCGGTCGGACGCCCGGATCGTGACGTGGTCGAACACGGGCGCGCTACGTCGCCTGGGTCTCGGGGGTCCCGACCGCCTGCGCGGCGGTGATCGACCAGGCCAGGCCGGCCGCGAGGATCGCGGCCATCGCGATCAGCACGCCCGGGTCGTCGCCGGTCGGCTTGATCGTCATGTCGGCGATCACCAGCAACAGCACCACGTAGTCGATGCGGGCCAGCGCCAGCAGCCGCCGCGTGTCGGCGAGCGAAGCGGGCGTGAGGCCGTCGTCGCGGGCGATCATGGCCGCGATCCGGTCGCCGCGCGGGCGCAGGATCGCCACGCCGGTGAAGAACGTCGCGGCGTAGCCGAGCAGCCCGATCACGACCCAGAGCTGGTCGAACTCCCAGGGCCCGTCGATCGTGAGCAGCACGCCCGCCAGGAAGACGGTGAGCGAGGCGGGGATGAACAGGCGCGTGGCCAGCCAGGTGTTGTCGTCGAGGATCCGGCGGATGGCGGGCTCGTCGTCTGTGCGCTCGGCGCGCAGCGCGAGGATCATCAGCAGGAACCCGGCGCCGACCCATGCGATCGGCCGCGGAGATGTGGACGAACAGCAGGAACTCGTACCAGGTCATGCCGTAGTTCTAGACGGACCTCCGGCGGGGAGCAAGCGCGGCGGCGGCCACGACCACGACGCCGGCGACGCCGAGCAGGAGGGTCGCCGCCGGCAGGCCGCCCGGCTCGTCCTCGGCCGCGCGCGCCGTACCCGCCACCTGGACCGGCGGGAAGCCGTGCTCGGAGGTGAAGTCGTCGTCCACGACGTAGCGCCAGGAGCCGCCGCTCGGGAACACGACCTTCGCGCGGTAGACGCCGGGCTCGCCGGTCGGCCGCCCCAGGAAGCCGAGCCGCTGGTCGCCGTTGGTGACGATCACCTTCGGGTGCAGGCCCCGCAGCGGCGTCACGCCGTGCTGGAGCACCGTCAGCTGCACGTCCCAGGGCTCGCCGGCCCGCACGTCCTCGGGCATCGGGTCGAGCCCGACCGTGGCCCAGCCGCCCGCCGCCGCCCCGCTCGGGGCGAGCAGCGCAACCGCCACCGCCGTCGCCGCCACCCAGCTCCTCGTCATGGCTCTCCTCTCTCGCGGATCTGCCCCTGGTACAAGCGCCGGGCGGTGGAGGTTCGGGCCGGGGGGCATACTCCCGCGCCGTGCGCCCTTACACGGTCATGGGGATCGTCAACGTCACGCCCGACTCGTTCTCGGACGGCGGGCTGTTCCTCGACCCGGACGCGGCCGTCGAGCACGGCAGCCGGTTGGCCGCCGAGGGCGCCGAGCTGCTCGACGTCGGCGGCGCCTCGACGCGCCCGGGCGCCGAGCCGGTGCCGCTCGAGGCCGAGCTCGAGCGAGCGGTGCCGGTGGTGGAGCGGCTCGCGGCGGCCGGCCACCGGGTCTCGATCGACACGACCAAGCTGGAGGTCGCCGCGGCGGCGCTCGACGCGGGCGCGACGCTCGTCAACGACGTGTCCGCCTTCCGCTTCGCGCCCGAGCTGGCCGGGCTGGTGGCCGACGCCGGCGCCGGCTGCTGCCTGGCGCACATGCGCGGCGACCCGCGCACGATGCAGGGGGAGGCGAGCTACGCCGACGTCGTCGACGAGGTGCGCGCGTTCCTCGAGGAGCGGCTCGCCGTCGCGGTCGCCGCCGGCATCGCCGAGGAGCGCGTCTGGCTCGATCCGGGGATCGGGTTCGCGAAGACCGTCGACCACAACCTCGAGCTGCTGCGGCGCATCGGCGAGATCGCCGCGATCGGCCGGCCGGTGGTGATCGGCACCTCGCGCAAGAGCTTCCTGGGCCGGCTCGCGGGGGGCCGCGGCGAGCTCGAGCGGCTGCCCGGCACGATCGCCACCAACGTGATGGCCTTCGAGCGCGGGGCCAGCGTCTTCCGCGTGCACGACGTCGCCCCGGTGGCGGATGCCCTGGCGATCGCCACTGCTACGGTCGGGCCATGACCTGGGACCAGGATCGTGAGGACGACTTCGACGACGACCTGGACGACGATCTCGACGAGGACAGGCAGGCCGCGGGCCCGGCGATCTCGATCGAGATCAGCGGGCTCTCGCTGTATACGCGGCACGGCGTGCACGAGGCCGAGCGCGAGCTCGGCCAGCGCCTGGTCTTCGACGTCTCCTTCGAGCTGGACGAGTGCGACGCCACGGTCACCGACCGGATCGAGGACACGATCAACTACGCCGAGGTCTGCGAGCAGGTCGCGCTGGCCGCGCAGGAGCGCTCGTACAACACGCTCGAGCGGCTCTGCACGGCGGTCGCCGATCGCCTGATAGACCGCTTCGGCGCCGAGTCGGTGCGCGTCAAGGCCGCGAAGCCGGAGCCGCCGATCCCGCTGCCCGTCGACGAAGTCTCGGTGGAGGTCTGGAAGGAGGCTTGAGCGAGGTCGGCTACCTCGGCCTCGGCTCGAACGAGGGCGACCGGCTCGCCAACCTGCGCGCCGCCCGCGCCGCGCTCATCGCGCACGGCGTCACGGTGCTCGCCTCCTCGTCGGCCTACGAGACCGCGCCCCAGGGCGAGGTCACGGACCAGGCCGACTTCCTCAACGCCTGCCTGCGGATCGAGACGGAGCTCGACCCCGAGGCGCTGCTCGACGCCTGCAAGGCGGTCGAGCGGGAGCTGGGCCGGACGCCGGGCGGCCCGCGCCACGGCCCGCGCCCGATCGACGTGGACGTCCTGCTGCTCGGCGCCCGCGAGCATCGCTCCGAGCGCCTGACGCTGCCCCACGCCGAGGTGACCGCGCGGCGCTTCGTGCTGGAGCCGCTGCTGGAGCTCGACGCGGACCTGACGCTGCCCGACGGGACGCCGCTCGGCACGCGGCTCGCGGACGTGGCGGACCAGCCGGTGGAGCGGGTCGGCGCCCTCTGAGTGGACCCCCCGCACGGGGGGTTTGCGGGCGGCCCGGTTGAGGCTGCCCCCGGTTTGGGGGACGCTTCGAGCATGGAGGAGACCCTCGAGCTGGCCAGCTTTCGCGGCGACGACGACCCCAGCCTGGTCGCGGCCGCGCTCGCCTGCCGCGCCTGCCTCTCCGGCGCGGTCGACTGGTCGCTCCTGATCGACGACTTCGACGCCGAGGCGATCTGCCGCTGCCGCGACTGTGGATACGCGCGCGCGGTGT
This sequence comes from uncultured Thermoleophilaceae bacterium, assembly GCA_963828225.1. Taxonomy (GTDB): domain Bacteria; phylum Actinomycetota; class Thermoleophilia; order Solirubrobacterales; family Thermoleophilaceae; genus JACVRW01. The sequence continues at coordinate 292,016 of CAWHDX010000001.1, forward strand.
CGCTCACCTCCGAGCAGGCGCTGCGCCTCGCTCTCCAGGACCGCTAGCGAGTACAACATCCCCATGGCGGCTCCGGCGCGGACGGACGCACCCGACGTGATCGTCGAGCTGCTGGCCGAGCTGGACCGGGCTCCCGCCGGCATGGACGGCCCCGGCTTCTACGACCGCCTCTGCGCCGCCCTCTGCGGTGTCGCGACCATGCAGCGGGCCGGCCTGCTGCTCTACGACGAGGCCCGCCAGCTGGTCGTGCCGGTCGGCAGCCACGGCCTCGACGCCACCCTGCTGCGCGACATCTACGGCACGCTCGAGGAGACGCCGATCGCCCAGGTGGCGCTGGCGGAGGACCGCGTCGTCGAGATCAGCGACGGCCTCGCGAAGTGGGTGCCCGGCCGCTACGCCGACCTGCCCGGCATCGAGACGCTGACCTGCACGCCGGTGTCGGCGGGCGGCCGCTGGCTCGGCGTGATCTTCGCCGACCGCGGCGGCGACCGCTTCGAGCTGACCGAGTCCGAGCGCCACGCGATGTGGACGCTCGGCAAGACCGCCGCGCTGGCGGCGAGCGTGCGCATCGCGACCAGCCAGCAGGGCCGCGCGCGGCTGCTGCAGGCGCGCATCGACCTCGCCCGCGAGATCCACGAGCGGGTGGTGCAGCGCCTGTTCGGAGTCTCGCTCGTGCTCGGCTCCGAGCACGGCCTCAGCGAGGAGGCGCGCCGGCGGTGCGCCGACGAGATGCAGGCGGCGCTGAAGGACCTGCGCGACGCGCTCGGCCGGCCGCTCGCGCCGCCGAGCCTCGACACCGGCGCCACCCTGCGCGAGGAGCTGGCGCGGCTCGGCCGCCACTACCGCGACCTGCCGCTCGAGCTCGAGTGGGAGGAGGGTGTGACCGTGCCGCCGGAGATCGAGTCGCTCGCGCAGTCCGTGCTCGCGGAGGCGCTGCGCAACGCCGCCAAGCACGCGCGCCCGACCAGCGTGCGCGTGCGCGTTGGCCGCGCCGACGGCGCCTTCCTGCTCGAGGTCCGCAACGACGGCGCCCAGAGCGGCACGCGCGGCACCGGCATGGGGCTGAGGCTGGCCGCCTTCGAGGCGCTCGGCCGCGGCGCCCTGCTCGAGTTCGGTCCCGAGGGCGGCGACTGGCGCGTGCGGCTCGTGGTGCCGATCGAGGAGGACGAGGAGTGAGCCCCGAGCGCAACCTGCGCGTGATGGTGGTCGACGACCACGACGTCGTGCACTGGGGCTTCCGCCTGCTGCTCACCGAGCAGCCCTGGGTGGAGCGCTGCCTGTCGGCGTCGAGCGTCGAGGAGGCGCTCGACCTGGCGCGCCGCTACGAGCCGCACGTGGCGCTCGTCGACCTGTTCCTCGGCGAGGAGTCGGGCGCGGAGCTGTGCGAGGCGATCAGGCGCGAGTCGCCGACGACGCGCGTGCTGCTGATCTCGGGCGCGGGCTGGATCTCGCCGCAGGCCGCCAAGGCGGCCGGCGCGTCGGGGTTCGTGTCGAAGGACTGGTCGGCGGACGACGTGGCGGCTGCGGTGCGCATGGTCGGCAAGGGGATGACGGTGTTCGCGCCGCGCGCGGAGCAGCCCGCGGCGCCGCTGTCGGATCGCGAGCGCGAGGTGCTCACGCTGATGGCCTCGGGCGCCACCAACAAGGAGATCGCGGACCGGCTCTTCCTCTCGCCGCACACCGTCAAGGAGCACACGAGCGCGCTCTATCGCAAGCTGAACGTGCGCAACCGGGCCGAGGCCGTGCAGCGCGCGGAGCGGCTCGGGCTCACCGTTTGAGGGGCCTCACCCCCCGCCGGTCCCCACAAGACCCCCCGACCGGGGGGAACCCTCGCCCGTAATGCTGAGACGGTCCGCGTGTACGGAATGGTTGGACTGATGGCTCGCACCCACGGACAACTCGCGCTGCTGTTCCCCGGGCAGGGGAGCCAGACCGCCGACATGCGCGACGCGGTCGAGCGCAACCGGCCCGATCTGCTCGAGCTCGCGCGCACGGAGGTCTCCGACGACCTCTTCGAGCGCGCCTCCGACGGCACGCGCTGGGCGCAGCCCGCGATCTTCTGCGCGGCGCTCGCCGGCTACGAGGTGCTGCGGCCGCGCTACGAGCCGGACCTGATGGCGGGGCACTCGCTCGGCGAGATCACCGCCCTCGTGGCCGCCGAGGCGATCGCCGCCGAGGACGGGCTGCGGCTGGTGGCGGCGCGCGGGCGGCTGATGCAGGAGGCCGCGGAGCAGACCGGCGACGGGGGCATGCTCGCCGTGCGCGTGCGCGGCGACCGGGCACCGGTCGAAGAGGTGGCCGCGGCCACCGGGCTGTCGATCGCCAACGACAACGCGCCCGACCAGCTCGTGCTGTCGGGAGCCGTGGCGGCGCTGGACGAGGCCGAGCAGCAGCTGCGCGAGCGCAGCGTGCGCGCCAAGCGGCTTCCCGTGGCGGGCGCATTCCACTCGCCGCTGATGGAGCCCGCGGTCGCGCCCTTCCGCGAGCTGGTGGAGACCGTCGAGCTGCGCGAGCCGCGCGTGCCGGTGATCTCGTGCGTCACGGCGGCGCCGTTCGAGGACGTGCGCGAGCAGCTGGTGCGCGCGCTCACCTCGCCGGTGCTGTGGACGGGCGTGATGGGGGCGCTGCACGAGCTGGGCGCCACGCGCTACGTCGAGACCGGGCCGGGCCGCGTCCTCACGAACCTGGTCCGCAAGTCGCTCGACGGCGTCGAGGCCGACGCGCCACTGGCGATGGAGACTGCCGGTGCCTAGCCCCGTCGCCGTCCCCGCGCCGGCGCTCGAGCCGCGCGCCACGCGCGCGGCCGCGATCGCCTCGGTCGCCATGGCCGTGCCCGACAACGTCGTCACGAACGCGACCGTGGCCGCGGGCGCCGGCGTCACCGAGCAGTGGATCGTCCACCGCACGGGCGTGCACGAGCGCCGTCACGTGAGCGACGGCCAGCGCCTGCAGGACCTGGCGAGCGCCGCCGGGCGCGAGGCGCTGGAGGAGGCCGGCGTCGCCGCGAGCGACCTGGACCTCGTGCTGGTCGCGACGGTCGGCGCCGACGAGCTGCTTCCCAACGCCGCGCCGCTGGTGGCGCTCGACCTCGGTGCCGACCGCGCCGGCGCCATGGACGTGGGCGCCGCCTGCACCGGCTTCCTGTCGGGCCTCGCGCTGGCCGCGGCTCAGGTCGAGGCCGGGCGCTGCGAGCACGTGCTGGTGATCGGCGCCGACGTGCTGAGCCGCTTCACCGATCCCGCCGACCGCGGCACGGCCGCGCTGTTCGCCGACGGCGCCGGCGCCTGCGTGGTCAGCGCGGCCGGCGACGGCGCGGGGCTGATCGGGCACATCGCGCTGCACTGCGACGGCGGCGGCGCCCACGCGATCCGCGCGTCGCACGACGACAACATCCTCCACATGCAGGGCCACGACACCTTCAAGGCGGCCGTTCAGCGCCTCTCGGAGTCGTCGCTCGAGGCCGTCCAGCGAGTCGGCCTCGAGCTCGACGACATCGGGCTGTTCGTCTACCACCAGGCCAACGCGCGCATCCTCACGCGCGGTCGGCGAGCGGCTCGGCGTCGAGCGCGAGCGCGTCATCGACTGCATCGACCGCTACGGCAACACCTCGTCGGCGACGCTTCCTATCGCCCTCGCCGACGCGCGCGAGCGCGGCATGCTGGAGCCCGGGATGAACGTCCTGCTGGCCGCCTTCGGCGCCGGCTTCACCTGGGGCGCGGGGGTGGTCCAGTGGGCGTGAGGCCCGAAGCGGCGTCGGCCGGCCGCCAGAGCGGCTGAAGTCGCGCTCGTGACCGGCGCCTCGCGCGGGATCGGCGCGGCGATCGCGCGGACGCTCGCGGCCGAGGGCTGGCCGGTGGGCGTCAACTACCGCAGCGACGCCGCCGGCGCCGAGGGCGTCGTCGAGCGAGATCGCGGACGCCGGCGGCCGGGCGTTCGCGGTGCAGGCCGACATCTCCGAGCCGGAGGCAGCCGACGCGCTCTTCAAGGCGCGTCGAGGAGGAGCTCGGCCCGGTGCTCGTGCTCGTCAACAACGCGGGCGTGCGCGCCGACGGGCTCTCGCCGCAGATCGACGACGAGGACTGGGCCAAGGTGATCGACACCAACCTGACCGCGGCCTTCCGGCTGACCCGGCGGGCGCTGCGTCCCATGATCCGCACCCGCTTCGGCCGAATCGTCAACATCGCTTCCATCGTGGGGATCGAGAAGGCCAACCCGGGCCAGGCGAACTACGCGGCCTCCAAGGCCGGCCTGGTCGCGATGACCAAGACGGTGGCCACCGAGGTGGCGCGCCGCAACGTGACCGTGAACGCGGTCGCGCCGGGCCTGATCGACACCGACATGACCGAGGGTCTGGGCGACGGCCTGCTGAACCTGGTGCCGGCGCGCCGCGCCGGCACGCCCGAGGAGGTCGCCGCCTGCGTGCGCTTCCTGGTCTCGGACGACGCCGGCTACGTGACCGGCGTGTGCCTGACCGTCGACGGCGGACTCACGGCATGACCATCGACCAAGGAGGAAACGAAATGTCAGCCACAGCCACACGGGAGCAGGTCGAGGCGCGCGTCTTCGAGGCGCTGCAGGAGTTCGGCGCCGAGCCGGACCAGATCTCGGCCGACGCCGAGTTCGAGGCGCTCGACATCGACTCGCTCGACCTCGTGGAGCTCGCCCAGATCGTCGAGGACGAGTACGGCGTGCAGCTCAAGGGCGAGGACATGGAGGGCATCAAGACGGTCCGGCAGGCCGTGGACCTGGTGGTGTCGAAGCTCGGATGACGCGCTCCGTCGTCATCACCGGGGTGGGGGCCGTGACGCCGCTGGGCGTCGGGGCCCGCACGCTGCACGAGCGCTGGAGCGCCGGCCGGTCCGGGATCGAGGACGGCTTCGGGCGCGCGAGCGAGTTCGAGCCGCGCGACCACCTGTCGGTCAAGGAGGTGCGCCGCGCGGACCGCTTCACGCAGCTCGCGCTGGCCGCCGCCGGCGAGGCACTCGAGGACGCCGGCTGGGACGGCGGGCCGCCCGGCGACCCGGACCGCGCCGCCTGCCTGATCGGCACCGGCATCGGCGGGATCGACACCCTCGAGCGCAACCACGTGATCCTGCAGGAGCAGGGCGCCGACCGCATCTCGCCGCTCTCGATCCCGCTGCTGATGGCCAACGCGGCCTCGGGAGTCGTGTCGATGAAGCACGGGCTGCGCGGCGAGTCGTTCGGGACGGTGTCGGCCTGCGCCGCCGGCGCGCACGCGATCGGGATGGCCGCGCGGCTGATCCGCTACGGCGACGCGGAGACCGTCGTGACCGGCGGCAGCGAGGCCGCCATCACGCCGCTGGCGAGCGCCGCGTTCGGCAGGATGGACGCGCTCTCGAAGGCCGGCGTCTCGCGCCCGTTCGACCGGCGCCGCGACGGCTTCGTCATGGGCGAGGGCGCCGGCGTGCTGGTGCTCGAGGAGGAGCAGGCGGCCCGCGAGCGCGGCGCGCGCATCCTCGGCTACGTGCGCGGCTTCGCGTCGACCTCGGACGCGCACCACCTGACCGCGCCCGAGCCGACCGGCAGCGGCGCCTCGAAGGCGATGACGCTGGCGCTGCGCGACGCCGGGGTCGACCTCGGCGACGTCCTCTACGTCAACGCCCACGGCACCTCCACGCCGCTGAACGATCGCGCGGAGACGAACGCGATCAAGCAGGCGTTCGGCGAGGAGGGGGCCGCGAACGTGCCGATCAGCTCGACGAAGTCGGCGATCGGGCACCTGCTCGGCGCCGCCGGGGCGGTCGAGGCGATCGCGACCCTGCTCGCGCTGCGCGACCGCATCGCGCCGCCGACGCTCAACTACGAGGAGCCCGACGAGGGGCTCGACCTCGACTACGTGCCCAACGAGGCGCGCCCGCTGCCGAACGGCGACCGGCCGGCGATCGGGATCTCGAACGCGTTCGGGTTCGGCGGGCACAACGCCGTGCTCTGCCTGGAGGCCGCGTGAGCGCCCTCGCCGAGCGCACCGCCGTCGCCGCCGAGCCGCGGCTCGCGCCCCTGGACGCCCACGGGCGCCTCGAGGCGCTGTTCGATCCGGGGTCGCTCAACGTGATCCGGTCGACCGTGCTCCCGCGCCGCCAGGCCAAGCGGACGGCGCCTGGCGACGGCGTGGTGGGCGGCAGCGGCACCGTCGCCGGCCGGCCGGCGTTCGCGTACGCGCAGGACCAGTCGTTCGCGGGCGGCTCGCTCGGCGAGGCGCACGCCGACACGATCATCCGCGTGATGGAGCTGGCCGAGCGCGCGTCGGCGCCGGTGATCGGCTTCATCGCCTCCGGCGGCGCGCGCATGGAGGACGGCGTCGCGGCGCTCGCGGGCTACGGGCGCATCTTCCGCCACAACGTGCGGCTGTCGGGCCGCGTTCCGCAGATCTCGGTGATCAGCGGCGTGTCGGCCGGCGGCGGCTCTTACTCGCCCGCGCTGACCGACTTCGTCGTGATGACCGAGGACTCGGCGATGTTCCTGACCGGCCCCGGCGTCGTGCGCGAGGTGATGGGCGAGGACGTGGACGCGGAGGCGCTCGGCGGTCCGCGCGTGCACTCCGCCAACGGCGTCTCGCAGTTCGTGGCGCGCGACGATCGCGAGGCTGTCGCGCTGGTGCGCGACCTGCTGGCCTACCTGCCCCAGCGCGCGGGCGAGGCGCCGCCGATCGGCCCGCCGGCGGCGGTGCGCCACCTCGATCCGGGCCGGCTGGTGCCCACCGATCCGCGCAAGGTCTACGACGTGCGCGAGGTGATCGGCGCGCTGGTCGACGGCGGCACGCTGCTCGAGGTCTCGGACCGGTGGGCGCGCAACATGGTGACCGCGCTGGCCCGCATCGACGGCCGCCCGGTCGGCGTGATCGCAAACCAGCCCTGGTACCTCGGTGGCGTCATCGACGCCACGGCCGCGCAGAAGGCCGCGCGCTTCGTGCGCACCTGCAACGCGTTCGGGCTGCCGCTCGTCGTGCTGGTGGACACGCCCGGGTTCCTGCCCGGCACCAAGCAGGAGGGCCTCGGCGTGATCCGCCACGGCGCGAAGCTGCTGCACGCGTTCGCGGAGGCGGTCGTGCCGAAGGTGACCGTCGTGCTGCGCAAGGCCTACGGCGGCGCGTACATCTGCATGAACTCGCGCGACCTGGGCGCGGACCTGTCGCTCGCCTGGCCCGGCGCGGAGATCGGGATCATGGGCCCGCGGCAGGCGGTCGGGGTGGTGCATCGGCGCGCGCTCGCCGACGCCGAGGAGCCCGAGGCCGAGCGCGACCGGCTCGCCGCCGAGTACGCCGACGAGCACGTCTCGGCCGCGGTGGCCGCGCGCGAGGGCTTCGTGGACGAGCTGGTCGAGCCGCGCGACACCCGCCGCCGCCTCGCGGCCGCTATCGCCGCGCTGTCGCACGGCGGTCAATTCGGCAACGGACCGGGGAACATCCCCCTATGACGACCTACGTGGCCATGGGCGACAGCTTCACCTCGGGGCTCAAGCCGGGCGAGCCGCGCTGGGCCGACGAGGTGGCGCGCGCGCTCGGGCCCGAGCACGCGCTACGAGAACCTGGCCTGGGTGGGCGCGACGAGCGCCGACGTCGAGCTGAAGCAGCTCGACGCGCGCGCTCGAGCTCGAGCCCGACCTCGTCACGGTCGTGTGCGGCGCCAACGACGTGCTGGAGTCCGTGCGCCCCGACGAGCGCGCCTACGCCGAGCGGCTGTCGCGCATCTTCGCGCGCCTGCGCCGGGACGCCCCGCGCGCCGAGGTGGTGACCGCGACCTACCCGGACATCGCGCAGTTCCTCGACCTGCGGCCGCGCACCCGCGCCCGTGTCGAGAAGGGCATGGAGCTGTTCAACAACGCCTGCCGCGGGGTCGCCCGCGCGCACGGCGTCCACCTGCTCGACAGCTTCGACCACCCGGCGGCCGACGAGCGCGACACCTACGCGGCCGACGGCTTCCACCCCTCGGCCGAGGGGCACCGCCGCGCCGCCGCGGCGTTCCTGCGGGCGCTCGGCTCGCGCTTCCGGGCGGCGGAGGCGGGCGCGTGAGCCTGTTCGAGCGCGACTTCGACGCGGTCACGGTCGGCGAGCGCTTCGTCACCGAGGGCCGCACGATCGGCGAGGCGGACATCGCGGCGTTCGCTGCGCTGACCGGCGACACCCACCCGCAGCACGTGGACGCGGCGTGGGCGGCCGAGAGCCGCTTCGGCGAGCAGATCGCGCACGGGCTGCTGGTGCTCTCGTGCGCGGCCGGGCTGATGCCGTTCGACCCCGAGCGGGTGGTCGCCCTGCGGCGCGTGGGCGATGCCGTCTTCAAGCAGCCGGTCCGGATCGGCGACACGGTGCACGTGGAGGGGGAGGTCGTGGACCTGCGCCCGGTCGACGACGGCAACGGCCTCGTCACCTGCCGCTGGAAGGTGCTCAACCAGCACGGCCGGCTGGTGCTGCGCGCGTCGGTCGAGCTGGTCTGGCGACGCGCCGCCGTGGCGGAGCCGATACTCCTCTAGCCATGCTGCTGGAGGGGAAGCGCCTGCTCCTGACCGGAGTGCTCGACGCGCGGTTCGATCGCCTACCGCGTGGCCGAGCGCGCGCAGCAGGAGGGCGCCCAGATCGTGCTGACCGGCTTCGGGCGCACGCGCCGGATGACCGAGCGGGCGGCGGCCCGGCTGCCGGAGCCGCCGGACGTGCTGGAGCTGGACGTGAACTCGCCCGACGACCTGTCGGCTCTGGCCCGCGAGCTCGACTCGCGCTGGGGCGGGCTCGACGGGGCGCTGCACGCCATCGCGTTCGCGCCGGGCGATGCTCTGGGAGGCAACTTCATGAGCGCGCCGGCCGAGTCCGCGGAGATCGCGTTCCGCACCTCGGCCTTCTCCTTCAAGGCGCTGGCGGGCGCGCTGGCGCCGTTGATGGGCGGCGAGGAGGGCGGCGGCTCGTTCGTCGGCATGGACTTCGATGCGTCGGTGGCGTGGCCGGTGTACGACTGGATGGGCGTTGCGAAGGCGGCGCTCGAGTCGGTCTCGCGCTACCTGTCGCGCGACCTGGGCGCTTCAGGGATTCGCGTGAACCTCGTCTCGGCCGGGCCGATCGAGACGCCGGCCGCCGAGGGCATCCCCGGGTTCGACAAGCTCGCCGGGCTGTGGCGCGAGCAGGCGCCGCTCGGCTGGGACACGGCCGATCCGGGCCCGGTGGCGGACGCCGTCTGCTTCCTGCTGTCGGACCTCGCGCGGGCGATCAGCGGCGAGATCCTGCACGTGGACGGCGGGTTCCACGCGATGGGCGCTCCACTCGAGCGCTGAGTTGCTCGGCGTCGCCCCGATCCTGCCGTCGTCGGACTTCGAGGCCACGGCGGCCTTCTACGAGCCGCTCGGGTTCGAGCGCATCGGGCCTGTGGCCGGACGAGTATCTGATCCTGATGTGCGGCGAGGTCGGGCTGCACTTCTTCCACGCCCCCGACGTCGATCCATGGACGACGGACGCCGGGTGCTACCTGTACGTCGAGGACGCGCAGGCGCTCTGGGCGCGGCTGGAGCCGCTCGGGCTGCCGGGCGAGGGCATCCCGCGCCTGCAGGGTCCGCCCAGCGCCACGGACTACGGCCTGCGCGAGTTCGCGGTGGTCGATCCGGACGGCACGCTGCTGCGGATCGGCTCCCGCGTGGCCGAGCCGGGATAATCGCCGCCGTGCTGCTGGCCATCGACGTCGGAAACACCCAGACCCACCTCGCGATGTTCGAGGGCGACCGGCTCGTGGAGCACTGGCGCTTCGCGACGGTGCGCTTCGCGACAGCGGACGAGCTGGCGACCGTGGTGGCTGGGCTGCTCGACCTGCGCGGGCTCGGGCTGGCCGAGGTGGACGCGGCGATCGTGTCGTCGGTGGTGCCCATTCTCGCCCGCGAGTACGAGCAGCTGATCGCCCGCTACCTGGACGGCAAGGGCGCGATGGTCGGCCCCGGCCTGCGCACCGGCATGCCGATCCGCATCGACACGCCCCAGGAGCTCGGCCCCGACCGGCTCGCCAACGCCGTGGCGGCCTACGACCGCGTCGGCGGCGCGTGCATCGCGGTCGACTTCGGCACGGCGATCAACTACGACGTCGTCTCGAGCGCCGGCGAGTACCTGGGCGGGGTGATCTCTCCCGGCATCGAGATCTCGCTGGAGGCCCTGGCGGCCCGGGCCGCGCGGCTGCCGCGCGTGGACATCGAGGAGCCGCCGGCACGCGATCGGCACGCGGCACCAGAGAGGCGATCCAGTCGGGCGTCGTCTACGGCTACGCCGGCCAGGTCGACGGCATCGTCGGCCGCCTGCGCGAGGAGCTCGGCGAGGAGGCCACCACGATCGCGACGGGCGGCTACGCCGCCGCGATCGTGCCCTCCTGCGACCAGGTCGACGAGGTCGACGACCTGCTCACCCTGACCGGCCTGAAGCTGATCTGGGAGCGCAACGCCGCTCCGGCCTAGGGGGCGAGGCCCGACCGATCGCACCTTTTCCGTGTCATGCACGGAAAACGTACGGTCGGTCGAGACGAGGCGGTAGTTCGGCTGGCCGAGCGGCAGTACGGGGTCATTTCTCGTCGCCAGCTCCTGGCGCTTGGATTGAGCGCCGAGGCAGTCGACGTCCGGCTCGAGGGCAGCCGGCTGCACCGGATCCACCAGCGGCGTCTACGCGGTCGGGCAGCGTCACCTACGCCGCGAGGCGAGGTGGATGGCGGCCGTACTCGCCGGCGGGCCCGGTGCGGTGCTGAGCTATCGCTCGGCCGGGATGCATTGGGGTCTGGCGCGCGGCGATCACGTCGTCGAAGTGACCGTTCCGGTGAGGCGCAGGGCGCGGGCGGGAATTCGCGGCCACGAAGCGACGCTTGCCCCCGACGAACGCACCATCCACGAGGCCATCCCGGTCACCACTCCCACCCGCACGCTCTTCGACCTCGCCTCCGTCCTGCGTGAGCGGCAGCTCGAGCGGGCGATCAACGAGGCCGAGGTCCGGCGCCTCTGGGACCGCACGTCCCTGGCCGCCCTGTTGGAGCGCTACCCGCGCCATCGCGGGAATCCGATCATCCGGTCGGCGCTCGAGCGGCGGCGGCAGGGCGCGACCGTCACCCGCAGCGAGCTCGAGGAGCTCTTCGTCGAGCTGCTCGACGCCGCGGGGCTGCCCCGCCCGGAGCTGAACGCCCTCATCGAGGGGTTCGAGGTCGACGCGGTCTGGCGCGACCGGCGTCTGATCGTGGAGCTCGACGGTCGCGGCTTCCACTCGACGGCGGCTGCCTTCGAGCGCGACCGCGCCCGCGATCGCGCTCTGCAGGCGGCCGGCTGGCGCGTCGTCCGGCTCACCTACCGCCAGCTGCGCGACATGCCGGAAGCCGTCCTGGCGGACCTGCGGCGGCTGCTCTGACTACTCCTCGGGCTGCTCCTCAGGGTCCTCCTCCGGCTCCGGCGAGTCGATCGCCTTGCTGAAGGCGGCCTTGCACTTGCGCGTCGCCTTCGCGTAGGCGTAGAAGGTGCCGCTCTCCTCGGTGTCGACGCGGTACTGCGAGCCGTCCCCGTTGGGGGTGGCCCTGTCCGAGCCGATCTTCTCGTCGCGCTTCAGGTTGCGACTGCGACCGACGCGCTCGTAGACCCGGACGGTGCGGCCGTTGTGGCACCCGTCCTTCTTGCTGATCACGAAGCCGGAGAAGGTGTTCACGCCCTCGAAGGTCGAGGCGGAGATCGTCAGCTTCGTCTTCGCGGGCGAGGCGGCCTCGGCCAGCGTGCCGCCGGCGACCGCGAGAACGACGACGAAGGAGATGAGGAGCTTGCGAGTCATGTGCGCCAGCGTGGCCGCTGCGGCTCTGCCGCGGATAGGCCCCATAGGGGTGGGGTTTCCCACCCGCAGCGCTACCGTTCTCCCGTCATGCCCCGTCTCACCGAACCCTGGACGCTCGGCGGCCGGACCATCGAGAACCGGCTCGTGCTGGCCCCGCTGGCCGGCATCGGCAACTGGTTCGTGCGCCTCCAGGCGAAGCGCTTCGGCGCCGGGCTCGTGACCTCGGAGATGGTCTCGAGCTTCGGCCTCGCCTACGGGAACGAGCGCACGGTGCGCGAGTTCCTGCGCATCCACCCCGACGAGCACCCGGTCTCGATCCAGCTGTTCGGCCACGACCCGGCGATCATGCGCGAGGCCGCCGCGATGGCCGCCGCCGCCGGCGCCGACCTGATCGACCTCAACATGGGCTGCCCGGTCCGCAAGGTCTGCCGCACCGGCGCCGGCGCCGCCCTGCTCGACGATCCCGCCAAGGCGGTCGCGCTCGCCGCGGCGGCGCGCGAGAGCGGCCTGCCCGTCACCGTCAAGCTGCGCCCGGGCCGCGTGCCCGGCGACCGCAGCGGCGTCGAGCTGGCGCGGCGGCTCGTGGACGAGGCGGGCGTCGCCGGCATCGCGTTCCACGCCCGCCACGCCTCGCAGCAGCACGCGGGCACGCCCGACTACGCGCTCGCCCACGAGCGTCGCCGAGCTGCTGCCGGTCCCGCTGATCCTCTCCGGCGGCCTCAGCGACGAGGCCCGCACGCTCGCCGCGTTCGAGCAGAGCGGCGCCGCCGCCGTCATGCTCGCGCGCGGCTCGCTCGGCAACCCGTGGCGCTTCGCGCGGCTGCTCGGCCGCTACGACGGCGAGCCGACCCCGAGCGAGGTCGCGGCCGAGCTCGAGACGGTCATCGCGGCGGCCGAGGATCACCTCGGGCCGGACCGCGCCGGCCGCTACCTGCGCAAGTTCTACCCGTGGTACGCGGACACGCTCGGGCTCACCAAGCGCGAGCGCGAGGCGCTCGTCACGGCCCCCACGACGGCCGACGCCCGCGCCGCGCTCGCGGCCCTCGAAGGGCGCGAAATCGTCCTTGCGGCCTAGTTCGCGCGTTGCTACACTCACGCGTCCCTCCGGCACGCAGCCCGCGGAGGGTTTTCTTATGCCACGTGACACCGTCCTCACCCCGCAGGGCCTCGAAGACCTCAAGGCGCGCATCGAGCACCTCCGCGGCGACCGCCGCCGCGAGGTCGCGGAGCGCATCAAGGAGGCGCGCGAGTTCGGCGACATCTCCGAGAACGCCGAGTACGACGACGCCAAGAACGAGCAGGCGATGCTCGAGAAGCAGATCTCCGACCTCGAGGAGAAGCTGCGCAACGCACGGGTCATCGACGAGAAGCGACGTCGACACGGCGGTCGTGAGCATCGGCGCGACGGTGCACGTCAAGGACCAGAAGACCGACAAGTCGACGAAGTTCAAGATCGTCGGCTCGGCCGAGGCCAACCCGGCGCGAGAGCCGGCTCTCCAACGAGTCGCCGGTCGGCCGCGTCGCTGCTCGGGCACAAGCGCGGCGACACCGTCACCGTCTCCGTTCCGCGCGGCCCCGCGCGCAAGCTGAAGATCACCAAGATCGAGCGCTAGCGACTAGCGTGCTCCAGCCGTGGACGACCGGCGGGCCAAGCTCGAGCGGCTGCGCGCGCAGGGGATCGACCCCTACCCGCACGAGTTCGACGGCGTGACGGCGGTCGAAGCGGTCCACGCAGCGCCACGACGACCTGGAGGCGGGCGAGGAGACCGACGCGAGCTACCGCGTCGCCGGCCGCATGACCGCGCGCCGCGGGCACGGGGGCGCGGCCTTCATCGACCTCGTCGACCGCTGCGGCAAGCTGCAGCTGCAGGCCAAGCTCGACGTGCTGGGGGGCGAATCCTTCGACGCTGCTGACTTCCCTCGACGTCGGCGACCTGATCGGCGTGGACGGCACGGCGTTCAAGTCGCGGCGCGGGGAGCTGACCCTGCTCGTGCAGGGATGGACGTTGCTGGCAAAGAGCCTCAGGGGGGTGCCCAAGGAGTACTTCGGAATCCAGGACACGGAGACCCGCTACCGCCATCGGGAGCTGGACCTGCTCGCCAACGAGGAGACGCGCGAGCTGTTCATCCTGCGCTCGAAGGTGGTCCGGGCGATCCGCCGCTGGCTCGACGAGCGCGGCTTCCTCGAGGTCGAGACGCCGATCCTGCAGCCGCTCTACGGCGGCGCGCTGGCGCGGCCGTTCACGACGCACTACAACGCGCTCGACCGCGACTTCTTCCTGCGCATCGCCGACGAGCTCTACCTCAAGCGGCTGATCGTCGGCGGCCTGGAGCGCGTCTACGAGATCGGCAAGGACTTCCGCAACGAGGGCCTCTCGCCCAAGCACAACCCCGAGTTCACGATGCTCGAGTGGTACGAGGCGTACGCGGACTACGAGGACATCGCCGGGCGCCTCGAGGAGCTGATCGCGTACGTGGCCGCAGGACGTCGGCTACGCCGGGCCGATCGACTTCACTCCGCCCTGGCGGCGCGTCACGCTGCGCGACGCCATCAAGGAGAAGACGGGCATCGACATCGCGGGCGGCGACGAGCTGCCCGGGCGAGGGCACCTGGGCGAAGCGCGTGGACACGCTGCTCTCCAAGCACGTCGAGCCGGACCTGACAGAACCCGACCTTCATCCTCGACTACCCGAAGGAGCTGTCGCCGTTCGCCAAGGACCACCGCTCGGAGGAGGGGCTGGTCGAGCGCTTCGAGTGCTTCGCCGCCGGGATGGAGTTCGCGAACGCGTTCACCGAGCTGAACGACCCGGACGAGCAGCGCGCGCGCTTCGAGCAGCAGCGCGCCGACGAGGCCGCGGGCGACGACGAGACGCAGCCGTACGACGAGGACTACATCGCGGCGCTCGAGCACGGCATGCCGCCCACCGGCGGGATCGGCATCGGCATCGACCGGCTCGTGATGATCCTCAGCGGGCGCTCGACGATCCGCGAGGTCGTGCTGTTCCCCGCGCTGCGCTCCTAGCGCCGCGCGGTCAGCCCGCGAGCGCTTGGCGCGCGGGCCCGAGCTCGTCTCTGGACGGCTGCGCACCGAGCGTCCTGCGCCGTGCCGACCTCACCGCGCTGGCGCTGCTGCAGCTGGGCCAGCGCGCGGCGCTGGCGCTTCGGCTGGATCTGCCGCGCGGCCGCGGCGGCGCGGCCCCGCGGTCACCGACTCGTCGAGCGCGGCGACCAGCGCGTCGAACTGCGCGTCGCGCGACTTGGGCGGCTCGAGCCCGGCCAGCTCGGCGCGGGTCTCGGCGAGCACGTCGGCGAACTGGTCGAGCTGGCGGGCGATCGCGCGGCTCGACTCGCGCTTGCGCGACGGCGCCAGCGCGATCACCTTCTGGCTGGCCTCGGTCGAGCCGGCGGATGGCGGCGTTGTAGGCGCTCGGAGAAGTTGTCGGGCTCGTCCTCGCCGCCGCACGCCGGAGCGCCCAGGCAGAGGACGACCAGGACGCATGTCAGGAGGCGCGCGCACAACCCCCTAATACCCCTCGCGCCGGACGGCATTTAGGCATGCATTAAGGCGCGAGTGGCAGGGGAGGCCGTTGGTAGACTCGGCTCACGGGCGGTAAACCCGACTCCCTCCTTCATTAGATCGGGATAGATGCCGATCTTGAGGGAAGGATGCGGGTACCACCAGCCCCGTTGTTCCCGACAGATAGGCAAGATCAAGTGTTTGAGCGCTTCACCGAGCGGGCCCGGCAGGTGGTCGTCCTGGCGCAGGAAGAGGCCCGCATCCTCAAGCACAACTACATCGGCACCGAGCACATCCTGCTTGGGCTGCTGCGCGAGGAAGAGGGCCTCGCCGCCCGCGTGCTGGAGTCGCTGGACATCACCGTGGAGCGCGTGCGCGCCCAGGTGGTCCGCATCGTCGGATCGGGCGAGGAGGTCACCTCCGGCCAGATCCCGTTCACCCCGCGCGCCAAGAAGGTGCTCGAGCTCGCCCTGCGCGAGGCGCTCAGCCTTGGGCACAACTACATCGGCACCGAGCACATCCTGCTCGGGCTCGTGCGCGAGAACGAGGGCGTCGCCGCCCGCATCCTGCTCGATTTCGACGCAGATTCCGAGAAGATCCGCAACGAGGTCATCCGCATGCTCTCCGGCCCCGGCGGCCGGCAGGGCCGCGCCGGCGCCGCGGCGGGCGCTCAGGGCGAGGGCAAGAAGTCCTCGAAGCTGCTCGACCAGTTCGGGCGCAACCTGACCAAGCTCGCCGCCGAGGGCAAGCTGGACCCGGTCGTCGGCCGCGAGACCGAGATCGAGCGGATCATGCAGATCCTCTCGCGCCGCCAGAAGAACAACCCGGTGCTGATCGGCGAGCCGGGCGTGGGCAAGACCGCCGTGGTCGAGGGCCTCGCCCAGCTGATCACCAACGGCGAGGTGCCGGAGCTGCTCAAGAACAAGCAGATCTACACGCTCGACCTGGCCGCCCTGGTCGCCGGCTCGAAGTACCGCGGCGAGTTCGAGGAGCGCCTCAAGAAGGTGATGAAGGAGATCACCCAGCGCGGCGACATCATCCTGTTCATCGACGAGCTGCACAACCTCGTCGGCGCGGGCGCCGCCGAGGGCGCGATCGACGCGGCCAGCATCCTGAAGCCGGCCCTCGCGCGCGGCGAGCTGCAGACGATCGGCGCCACCACGCTCGACGAGTACCGCAAGTACCTGGAGCGCGACTCGGCGCTCGAGCGGCGCTTCCAGCAGATCCGCGTCGACCAGCCGTCGACCGAGGACACCGTCCAGATCCTGCGCGGGCTGCGCGACCGCTACGAGCAGCACCACCGCGTCGGCATCACCGACGAGGCGCTGGCCGCTGCGGCCGAGCTGGCCGACCGCTACATCAGCGACCGCTTCCTGCCGGACAAGGCGATCGACCTGATCGACGAGGCCGCCTCGCGTGCGCGCATCAAGTCGATGACGGCGCCGCCCGTCTACCGCGATCTCGAGGAGGACATCGAGACCACGCGGCGCGACAAGGAGGCCGCGATCGAGGCGCAGGAGTTCGAGAAGGCCGCGAACCTGCGCGACAAGGAGCGCCAGCTCACCAACAAGAAGCGCGAGCTCGAGGAGCAGTGGCGCTCGGGCGAGTCCGGCGAGCGGCCGGAGATCGGCGAGGAGGAGATCGCCGACATCGTCTCGATGTGGACCGGCATCCCGGTCTTCAAGCTGACCGAGGCCGAGACCCAGAAGCTGATGCGCATGGAGGAGGAGCTCCACAAGCGCGTCATCGGCCAGAACGCCGCGATCGAGGCCGTCTCGAAGGCGATCCGCCGCTCGCGCGCCGGGCTCAAGGACCCCAAGCGCCCGACCGGCTCGTTCATCTTCCTCGGCCCCTCGGGCGTCGGGCAAGACCGAGCTGGGCCGCACGCTCGCCGAGTTCCTGTTCGGCGACGAGGACGCGATGGTGCGCATCGACATGTCGGAGTACATGGAGAAGCACTCCGTGTCGCGGCTGGTCGGCTCGCCCCCGGGCTACATCGGCTACGACGAGGGCGGTCAGCTCACCGAGGCCGTGCGGCGCAAGCCGTACAGCGTGCTCCTGCTCGACGAGATCGAGAAGGCGCACCCGGACGTCTTCAACATCCTGCTGCAGATCCTCGAGGACGGCCGGCTCACGGACGCCCAGGGGCGCACGGTCGACTTCCGCAACGCCATCGTGATCATGACCTCGAACATCGGGGCCTCGGAGATCGCGAAGAACACCGGCATCGGCTTCACGGTCGGCGACGAGACCGGTCTCTCGTACGACGACATGAAGAACCGGATCATGGGCGAGCTGAAGAAGGTCTTCCGGCCCGAGTTCATCAACCGCATCGACGAGGTGATCGTCTTCCACAAGCTCACGAAGGAGGAGATCTCCACCATCGTCGAGCTGCTGCTCAAGCGGATCCGCGAGTCGCTGGCCGAGCGCGAGCTGTCGCTCAACCTCTCCGACGACGCGGCCGACCTGCTGGTCGAGAAGGGCTGGGACCCGTCGATGGGCGCCCGCCCGCTGCGCCGCGCGATCCAGCGCTACATCGAGGATCCGCTCGCGGACGAGGTGCTCTCGCAGAGCATGCCGCCGGGCTCGACCGTCGAGGTCGACAAGGCGCCGGAGGAGGACGAGCGCGAAGTGACGATCTCGATCATCAAGCCCAAGGAGCGCAAGCGCGAGACGGTCGGCGTCGGCGCTCAGGGCGATGCGCGCGAGGAGGGCTCCTCCACGGACCCGTCGTCCGAGGACGGCGCCCGAGCTGCCGGACGAGCCCGAGGTGCTGCCGGACGTCCCGGACGCTCCGCCGGCGCCCGAGGGCGAAGCACAGCCCGAGTAGCGGGCTGAGCGGATCGCGTTAGACGCTTCGCAGCCGCTCGCAGGTGGCGCGGTCCTTTGCCGCGCCACCGTTGCAGCTGTCGCGACCCGAGCCGCCGCTGAGTCTGTCCTTGCCGCCGCCGCCGGCGAGAGTCCTTGCCCGAGGCGCCGGCGAGATTGTCCTTGCCCGCATCGCCCGCGAGCTTGTCGTTGCCCGGGCCGCCGTCGAGCTTGTCGTTGCCGTCGCCGCCGGACTCGATGTCCTTGCCGTTCTGGCCGTAGAGGCGGTCGTTGCCGGCTGGAGCCCTTGAGCCTGTCGTTGCCGTCGCCCGCGCAGATGACGTCGTTGCCGCGGCCTCCGTCGACCCTGTCGTTGCCGCCGAGCGCGACGATGACGTCGGCGCGGCGGGTTCCCTTCAGCCGGTCGGAGCGCTTGGTGCCGACGATCGTGGCCTTGCGCCCGGCGCAGCGCGGCACCTTGACGGTCGGGCCGCCGCCCGGCCCGCCGCCTCCCGGGCCACCGCCGGGGCCGGTCACTCCGGGCGCGTCCCCCTGCAGGCGGCCGATGACAGCCTGCTCGCTGAGGAGCGGGTCCCCGCCGGTCAGCAGGATCCCGCCGTCGGGCTGAATCGCGATCGCGGCCACTTCGGCGATGTCCTCGAGCTCCACCTTCCCGCTGCCGTGGAAGGTGGCGTCCGGCAGGCCGTTGGGCTGCAGGCGGGCGATCAGGCCTCTTGAGCTCATGCCGTCCGGGTCGGCGCCGACGAGGATCTTGCCGTCAGCCTGCAGCGCGAGCGCATCTGACGTTGCGGGCAGGCTGAAGGTGACGGCCGCGACGCCGTCGTCGTCGAAGCTGGTGTCGGGGGTCCCGTCCGGCCTGAGTCGTGCGACGGTCGCCCCGCTGGTGCCGCCGCCCGTCGCGAGGACGACTTCCCGTCCGTTGGAAGGCGACATCCTGGTCGCGCTCGTTCCGAATAGCGGTGCCGAGGGTCACGCGAGGCCGTTGGTGCCGAAACTCGAATCCGGTGTCCCGTCCGGGTCTGAAGCGCGCGACGTCAGGACGGTGGCCGATGGCGTGCTGGTCGACAGCCCGCGATCAGGATCTTGCCGTCCGCCTGAATGGCCACCGCCCGGGCGATCTCATTTCCCCCCAGCTCGACGGCGCGGTGCCCGCGTTGCCGAACGACGGGTCGGGCAGCCCGTTCAGGCCGAGGCGACGTCAACGTGGCGCTCCTGGCCATACCGCCCTGGCCCGCGACAGCGACCTTGCCGTCGGGCTGCGACGGCGACGTCCCAGCCGAAGTCGGCGCCGCCGTACTCGAGCGTCAGCACCCCGGTTGTCGCCGGAGCGCCGGAGTCGCGCGGCTCCGTCGGCATCGGCGAGCACGTGACGACCTCCGCGCGGCCCTCGGGTCGAGTCGTACGCGGCGGCCACGATCGCTGCCGTCGGGCTGCAGCGAGAGCCCCGCGGGCCTCGTCCCCGTCCGGTCGCCTGGGGAAGCCCGCCTGGAGCCGAACGTGCTGGCGAGGTCCCCGTTCCCGCGGAGGCGCGCGAACGCGAACGTCGCGCCGCAGCGGTCGCCGCCCGCCTGCCCCAGGCAGACGATGCGCCCGTCCGGGTCGGACCAGGACGGTCCGCGCGCTCGGTAGGTCCCGCTGCCCAAGTCGACGTTGACGAGGCCGTCGCCGCCGAAGGTCTGGTCGAGGTCGCCGGTGGCCGCCGCGCGGGAGCGGCGCGCAGCGCCAGGCTCACGCGGCCAGCCACCGCCGTCAGCCGCAGTGGCCAGTGAGCCGCACCCCCATCCGGCGAGTATCTACCGGCCCGCCGGGCGGTGCAACCTGGAACCGGCACGGTTCGCGAGCGCGGCTCTCTACGAGCCGCGCTCGCAGTTGGCCCGGTCCCGGCCGGCGCCGCCTGCGCACTTGTCGCCCCGTCCGGGGCCGCCGGCGAGGTTGTCCTTGCCGGAGCCGCCGCTGGAGGCTGTCCTTGCCGCTGCCGCCGCTGAGCTTGTCGTTGCCCGTGCCGCCGCTCGAGCCAGTCGTTGCCGGCGCCGCCGGCGACGCTGTCCTTGCCGCTGCCTGGCCGTAGAGGCGGTCGTTGCCTGGCGCCGCCGTCGAGCGCGGTCGTTGCCGGCGCCGGCGCAGATGCGGTCGTTGCCGCCGCCTGCTGGCGATCCGGTCTTTGCCGCCGAAGCGCGACGATGACGTCGGAGCGGCGCGTGCCCTTGAGCCGCTCGGAGCGGTTGGTGCCGACGATCGTGGCACGCTTGCCCGGCGCAGCGCGGGACCCTGGTCGTGCCTCCCGGTCCGCCGCCGGGTCCGCCCCGCCCGGCCGCCGGCCGGGCCGCCGCCCACGTTGCGGGCGAGTCGCCCTCGAGCCTGGCAACCAGCGCGTCGCGGGTGATCCCCTGCTCGGTGCCCCCGGCGATCGCGATCTGCCCGTCAGTCTGCATCGCGACGGCCGTGGCGGCCGGTGAAGCTGCCGACGTCGATCCTCTGCTTGCCGTCGCCGCTGAAGGTCGTGTCGAGCTCGCCGCCTCGGCTGAAAGCGCGCGATGGCGGCATCGAGGCTCGGCGGTGGTGTGGCCGGCGACGACGATCTTCCCGTTGGCCTGCAGGGCCACGGCGTTGCCGAACTCGTTCCCGCTGGCGAAGTCGATGGCCGACGATGCCGTTGTCGCTGAAGCTCGGGTCGAACGCGCCCTCCGGCGTCGAGCCGCGTCACCACGAGGTTGTTGCCCTGCCGCCGCCCGACGAGCACGTACTTGCCGTCGGGCTGCACCGCGATGTCGCGCACCGCGAGGTTCGAGCGAGCCGCCGTAGTCGAGCGTCCTGTGGCCGTTGGCATCGAAGGACGAGGTCGCGGCGTCCCGTCCGCGTTCAAGCCGCACCATCGCGACGTTGGTGGTTCCGCCAGCGGTGCGTCGTGGCCGGCGATCAGCGATCTTGCCGTCCGGCCTGGAGCGCCGCCGCCCAGCCGACGTCCGTCCCGCCGAGGTCGATGCGGCGGTGCCGACGTGTTGAAGCGTCGGGTCGACCGAGCCGTCGGCGTTGAGGCGGGCGACGAGCACGAAGGCGGGATCGCCTGCCGGTCCCGACCAGCACGAGCTTGCCGTCGGGCTGCACCAGCGACGTCCTTCAGCGGATGTCGGCGCCGCGCGATACATCGACGCTCTTCGTCCCGTCGCCGTCGAAGGACGTGTCGAGCGAGCCGTCCGGCGTTGAAGCGCGCCACGCCGCGAAGTCGCTGTTGCCGACGGACGTCGTCGAGCCCACGACGACGATCTTGCCGTCCGCCTGCAGCGCGGCGCGCCGTGACCGTCCTCGAACCCGCCCGAAGTCCGCGGTCGCCGTTGCCGCCCGTGCCGAAGCTCGCGTCGGGCGAGCCGTCGGGGTTCAGCCGCGAGACCACGAAGTCCAGTCGCTGAGGCCTCCCGTGGTGCCGGCCGTCACGATCTTGCCGTCCGGCTGGACCAGGACGTCGTTCGCCAGGTCGGGACCGCTGCCGCAGTCGATCACCTGGATCCCGTCGCCGGCGAAGGCCGAGTCCGGGGTCGCCGGGGGCCGGCCAGCGGCCCCCGTGGCGCCGCAGGCCCACGACGACGAGCCAGCGCCGCGACCCATGCGGCGAGTCCTCGCTGCCGACGGGCCGGGCCATGGTCCCGCTCAGCGCCGCAGCTTCAGGTGGCGCGTCAGGAAAGCCGCCGAGGCTCGCCTGATGCGCGTGCCGAACGGCTCCTCCATGTCGTGCCCGCCGTTGTAGATGAGCACCTGCTTCGGTTGCCTGGCGGCTCGGTGCAGGGCCCGGGCGGAGGCGATCGGGGTCGCGTCGTCGAGGCGGCCCGCAGCCATGAACACCGGGCGCCCCGCCGCGCGCCCGATCCAGTGCTTCGGATCGATCGGGTCGAGGCGCCGGACCGCGGCCTTCAGGCGCGCGCCGCTCAGGTTGCCGCCGAGCGGGACATACGACTTCGACAGCCAGAGGCGCCAGTCGGCGCCGCTGACCAGGAAGACGGCCGCCTTGATGCGCGTGTCGGCCCCGATCAGCATCGAGCCCATGAAGCCGCCCATCGAGCGGCCCTCGTAACCGATGCGGTCGGGATCGCAGAAGCCGCGGCTCGTCGAGGTAGTCGAGCCCCCGGCGCATGTCGATCACCGTCAGCCGGAACATGTCGTAGAGCGTGTTGAGCCCCGCGATGGCGCGCAGCGGCCCGATCCCCTGGCGTTCGCCGTGGTAGCGCGCGTCGATCGCGAACATGGTCACCCCGCGGGCGGCGTAGGCGTCGGCCTTCTCGGCGAACTCCTCGTCCTTGCTGCTCGTGGCCGCGTGCCCGACCATGACGCACGGGCCGCGACCCGAGGCGCCCTTCGGCCTTCCCAGCAGCGCCGGGACGCGCTGGCCCCCGGCGCCGCGGTAGGTCACCTTGGTGACGCGCATGACGTCGGTCTCGCCGGCCGGCTCGGTGGTCGCCTTCAGCGGGGCGTTCGCGTTGTAGGAGAAGACCTTCGCCTTCGGCGGACCGGCGTCCGGCGAGGACGGGAACGCGAACAACGCCGCCGCGGCCACGGCCGCTGCGACAGCCGCCGCGACGAGCACGAGCCGTCTCGGGCTCAGCAGCATGTGCACCCCACGGCGATGACGCAGCAGATCGTGCCGGTCGGGCAGGTGCAGCAGACGTCGCCGCCGTAGCAGCACGTCGGGTTCGGGCCGTCGTTGCACGAATAGGTGCCCGGCGGGCATCCGCCGGTGCCCTGCTCGGCTTGGATCGGCGGAGCCGACGCTCCCTGGCAGTTGTTGCGGCGGCACTCGTTCACGGACTCGCCGAGCTGCGCTCGCTGATTGGTCAGGCAGGCGAGCTTCTTCGCCGCGCTCACCGGGGTGGTCTTGGCCTTCTTCCGCCGGGACTTGTCCGGGCTGCCCGTCTTGAGGCAGTTGCGCGCCCGCCGGTTGTGGCCCTTGATCACGAGCGTGAGGCAGGGCACGCAGCCCGCCTGCGCGGCGAGCGCCTCGACGTGCCGCGCGGCGGTGGCGGTGGCGCGCGAGGCCACCGGGCGACGCCGCGACCGCCGCGATGGCCGCACCGGCGAACATCCCCCGGCGAGACACGCCGTCGCGCTCGGTGGCGGCCGCCTTCGCGAGGCCGTCGAACCAGTGCGTCACGCCAGCGCCTTCATCGCGTCGACGAGCGCGCCGGCGCCGTCCTTCGTTCGCCCGGCGCCGTCGGCGATGCGCTCGCGGCCCGTGTCGGTAGTCGGGCTCGCGCAGTCCGCGTGCGTACAGCTTCAGTCCGCCGTCGAGGACCCGCAGCGCGTCGAGGACGTCGCGCTTCGCGTCCGAGGAGGTCTTGATCGCGCGCACCTGACGGGCCAGCCGCTGGTAGGAGCGGCGCACCCTGCGCAGCGCGTCGAAGGCGGAGTCGGGCGTGGGCGTCTCGGCGTCGTCCTCCGGGAGCGCCTCGCCGAGCGCCTGCAGATCGGAGTCGAGGTCCCCGTCCGCGCTGGTGAGCAGGGCCCTGATCTCGCGCGCGCCCGAGTCGGCCATCAGCCGGCCTCCACCAGGACCAGCGCCGACTCCAGGGGACCCCTCGCCAGGAGGGCGCCGACGCGCTGCGTGCCGAGGACGGCCTCGCCGGCGATCCGCCCGGAGCCGTCGAGCACGACCGCTCCCGGCGTGCCGGTCACGCCGAACGACTTGGCCAGCTCGAAGTCGTCGCCGGTCAGCAGCACCTGCTCGACGCCGTGGCCCGCCACCTTGAGGCGCACCCGCTCGGCGCTGCCGCGGCTGATCAGCACCGGCCTCGGATCCGCCGCCGGATCGCGCTCGAGCCTCGCGATCACGGGCAGCAGCGCGTCGCAGGCGGAGCAGCCCGGATCGGTGAAGACGAGCACCGCTCCGCGGCCGTCGGCGAGCAGGTCGTCGAGCTCCACTTCGGCGCCGGTCAGGTCGGGCAGCGCAAAGCGCGGTGCCGGATCGCCGATCGCGGGTCCACGCCGCCCGCCCACGCTCGCGCGCAGCTGCTCCACCTCGGCCCAGAGGCGGCCGTTCTGCTTGAACAGCTGATAGAGGAACGCGAAGTTGAGGGCCACTCCGGCGACCGCGGCCAGGCCCAGCAGCGCGCCGGCGGACAGGTCGCCGAGCCAGGCCGTCGCGCTGGTGCCCATGCCGTCGCGGCCCGCGACGGCCGCCAACCCCGCGAGCGCCAGCAGCGCGACGTTGCGCGCCAGCGTGCCGGGCCCGACCGGCTCCGCGGACAGGCGGCCGAAGCAGTGGCAGTCGCTCTCGCGGCCGCGGGCGAGCGTCAGCCCGACGGCGAGCGTGAAGGCGCCGAGCAGGCATGCGGCTCCCAGCGCCGCCACCCACGCCGTGGCCGACACGATCAGCCCGGCCGCCAGCAGCAGCTCCGCGAGCGGCAGCGCCACGGCGACGGCCGGCGCCAGGCGCACCGGGACGCCGAAGTCCACGAGCGACCGGCGCGCGCCGTCCCGGTCGGCCAGCTTCGCCAGCGCCGCCACGACGAACACCGCGGCCAGCGCGAGCCTGAGGGCCAGGAGCAGCGCGTCGGGCATCACCGCCAGCCTCTCCTGCGCGATCGCGCGGGGCTAGCCCCCATAGGGGTGGTGTCCGTCACCCTGTGGCCCCCTATTGGCGTTGTTTGTCGCGGCCGGGGCCGCCTTGGAGTTTGTCTTTGCCGGAGCGTCCGAGCAGGGTGTCTTTGCCGCCTTGGCCGGCGAGGGTGTCGTTGCCGGTGCCGCCGTCGAGGCGGTCGTTGCCTGGGCCGCCGGAGATGCGGTCTTTGCCGGTGCCGGCGCAGATGGTGTCGTTGCCGCGTCCGCCTGAGATGCGGTCGTTGCCGCCGAGCGAGACGATCACGTCGGCGCGGCGGGTGCCCTTGAGGCGGTCGCCGCGGGTGGAGCCGACGATCGTGGCGCGCTTGCCGTTGCAGCGCGGCACGCGGCCGGCCGGGCCGTTGCCGGACCCGCCCCTGCCGCCGCCGCCGCGCGGGCCGCCGCCCGGGGTGTTGGCAGGGCCGCCTCCCGAGGCGCGCGTGTCGCCTTCCAGCCGGGCCGCCAGGAAGTCGAAGTTCGCCCCCGTGAGGGAATAGCCGCCGAGCAGGACGCGGCCGTTGTCCTGCACCGCCAGGCCGTAGGCGCCCGCATCTGTGCCTGCCGTGACCCTCTGCTTGCCGTCGCCGCTGAAGGTGGTGTCGAGCGCGCCGCCGGGCTGAAGGCGCATCACCGGCGCAAATCCCTGACCACCGCGGCCGGCGACCACGATCTTGCCGTTGGCCTGCAGCGCCGCAGCCTCGGCGTACTCCGAGCCGCCGAAGTCCGCGCCGACCGTTCCGGTCCCGTTGAAGCTCTGGTCGAGCGAGCCGTTCGGGTTCAGCCGTGTCACCGTCATGTTGACGGCGCCGCCGGCGCCGATCACCAGGATCTTTCCGTCGCCCTGGACGAGCACGTCCCTTGCGTTGTCGGCGGAGCTGCCGAAATCGAGCGTCCTGATCCCGTCGCCGTCGAAGGATGCGTCGAGCGTCCCGCTCGGGTTCAGGCGCACCACCGCCACCTTCTCCTCCCCGCCGAGGCTCGTGTCTCCGACGACCACGATCTTGCCGTCCTCCTGCAGCGCCACGGCACGGGCCACATCCTCGCTGGTGGCCGGCGGAGGCGGCGGGGGTGGGGGCACCGTCTGCGCCGTGTGCATGCGGCCCGCCCGCGCGACGTTCGGAGTGGCGGCGGCCAGATCGACCCCTAGGGTGCCGTCCACGCCGAAGCCCTCCACGGGCGAGCCGTTCGAGTTGAGCCGCGTGATGGCGAAGTCCAGATTCGGGCCGCCGTAGCCGACGAGCAGGATCCTGCCGTCGGGCTCGACCAGCACGTCGTACAGGGAGCCGTTGCCGTTGTAGTCGAGCAGGACGCTCCCGTCGCCCGCGAACGACCCGTCGGGTGACCCGTTGGCGTTCAAGCGCGCCACGGCTGGGGCGGTGCTCGCCGCCTCCATGACGTACCCGGCGACCACGATCTTGCCGTCCGCCTGAAGCGCCGCCGTCTGGGCGCGGTCGTCGCCGTCCAGCTCCACGAGCGCGGTTCCGTCGCCGTCGAAGCTGGGATCGGTCGAGCCGTCGGGGTCGAGCCGCGTGACCGCCATGCTCTGGTTGGCCGTGCCGAACCCGGCCAGCAGGAGCTTGCCGTCGGGCTGCACCAAGACGTCCGTGACGAGATCCGTGCCGCCGTGATCGATCGCCCTGGTGCCGTTGCCGTTGAAGCCGCGGTCGAGGTCGCCGGGGTCGGCCAGCGCGACCGCGCCGCCGAGCCCCACCGCCGCGAGCGAGCCGAGCGCGATGGCCTGCCTCTTCAGATGACGTAGCGGGCGGTGGGGCATGCTCAGTTTCCCTTCATGGCTATTGGCGTTGCTTGTCGCGGCCGGGGCCGCCTTTGAGCTTGTCGCGCCCGGGTCCGCCGAGCAGGCTGTCCTTGCCGCTGCCGCCGCTCAGGCTGTCCTTGCCGCCACCCCCACTGAGGGTGTCCTTGCCGCTGCCGCCGCCGAGCTTGTCCTTGCCGTCCTGGCCGTAGAGGCGGTCGTTGCCGGCTCCTCCGTCGATGCTGTCGTTGCCGGCGCCCGTGCAGATCACGTCGTTGCCGCTGCCGCCGGCGACCTTGTCGTTGCCGCCGAGCGAGACGATGACGTCGGCGCGGCGAGTGCCCTTGAGGCGGTCGGAGCGTTCGCTGCCGACGATGGTGGCGAGCTTGCCGTTGCAGCGCGGCGCGCTGCGGCGGCCGCCCGGACCGCCCGGCCCGCCACCCGGGTTGCCCGGTCGGCCGCCCGGCCCACCGCCGGGGGTCGGAGCCGGTCCGCCGCCTGCCGCCGCCGAGTCGCCCTGGAGCCGCGCGGCGAGCATGTCGACTCCCGTCCCGCCCGCGACAAGGATGCGGCCGCTGGCCTGGAGCGCCGCGCCGATCAGCAGGCCGTAGGCGCCCGCGTTGATCGTCTGCCTGCCATCGCCGCTGAAGGTGGTGTCGAGCGACCCGCCGGGCTGCAGCCGCGCGACCGAGGCCACCGGCTGGCTGCCGGGGACGAGCGAGGTGGACTGGCCCGCGACGACGATCTTGCCGTTGGCCTGCAGGGCTGCGGCGTAGCCGCGGTCCGTGCCGCCGAAGTCGATGCCGATCGAGCCGTTTCCGGCGAAGTCCTGATCGGTCGAGCCGTCAGCGTTCAGCCGCGTGACGAGGAAGTCCTCCGGGCCCATGCCGTGCCCGGCGAGCACTATCTTCCCGTTCGGCTGAACGAGCACGCTGTGTGCGGCGTCGGGTCCGCCGAAGTCGATCGTCCTGATCCCGTCGCCGTCGAAGGTGCGGTCGGGCGTGCCCTGCACCGGCTCGATGCGCGCGACCGCCAGGTTCTCGTTGCCGTCGACGATGTTGGTGCCGGCGATCACGATCTTGCCGTCGGCCTGCAGCGCCACGGCCCTGGCGGCATCGATCCCCGGGCCGAAGGTGATGCAGAAGCTGCCCGTGTCGATCATGTCGGCGCCCTGGAAGCGCGGGTCGGGCGAGCCGTCCGGGTTGAGCCGCACGAGCGTGAAGCACTGGTTCGAGCTGCCGTACCCGGCGAGGACGATGCTGCCGTCCGGCTGAACCAGGACCGCTTCGGCGCCGTCGGTGCCGCCGAAGTAGTCGACGGTCGCCAGACCGTCCTCGTCGAAGGAGCTGTCGAGCGTGCCGTTGGCGTTGAAGCGCGCTACCGCGACATCGGACTGGACGCCCAGCGGCTCCGTTACGCCGGCCACCACCAGCTTGCCGTCGGCCTGCAGGGCGGCGGCGTTGACCCGGTCGCTGGCGCCGAAGTCGGCGATGGCCGCACCGTCACCGCTGAAGCTCGCGTCAGGCGTGCCGTCGGGGTTGAGCCGCGTGACGACGAAGTTGTCGGTGAGCGTGTTGCCGCTCGTGCCGGCCAGCACGATCTTGCCGTCGGGCTGCGCCAGCACGGCCGCGGCGCTCTCGCCGGCGAGGAAGTCGATCGTCTTGATCCCGTCGCCGTCGAAGCTCGAGTCGAGATCGCCGGGGGCGGCGAGAGCTCCGGTGGCGCCGAGCGCCAAGGCGAGCAGGGCGACCGCGGTGATGCCGGTGCGGCGGCGAAGTCCGGTCATGCGTGGCGTGTGCATTGACCCCAGCCTCTTCGGGGTTGTTCTGTGGGGATAGCCCCCATAGGGGTGGTGTCGGTCACCCTGTGGCCCCCTATTGGCGTTGTTTGTCGCGGCCGGGGCCGCCTTGGAGTTTGTCTTTGCCGGAGCGTCCGAGCAGGGTGTCTTTGCCGCCTTGGCCGGAGAGGGTGTCGTTGCCGGTGCCGCCGTCGAGGCGGTCGTTGCCTGGGCCGCCGGAGATGCGGTCCTTGCCGGTGCCGGCGCAGATGGTGTCGTTGCCGCGTCCGCCTGAGATGCGGTCGTTGCCGCCGAGCGAGACGATCACGTCGGCGCGGCGGGTGCCCTTGAGGCGGTCGCCGCGGGTGGAGCCGACGATGGTGGCGCGCTTGCCGTTGCAGCGCGGCACGCGGCCGGCCGGGCCGTTGCCGGACCCGCCCCTGCCGCCACCCCCGCGCGGGCCACCGCCCGGCGTGGCGGCAGGGCCCCCGCCGGCAGCCGGGGCGTCGCCGTCCAGGCGCGCCACCAGCCAGTCGATGTTCCCCGAGGTCGCGTAGCCCGCGATCACGATGCGGCCGTTGGCCTGCAGTGCCGCCGCGGAGGCCGAGTTCAGATCGCCGGGGCTGATCGTCTGCTTCCCGTCGAAGCTGAAGCCGGTGTCCAGGACACCGCCGGGCTGCAGCCTCACCACGGCGGCGTCGCCTCCCGCGCTCCCGGCGACCACGATCTTGCCGTTGGCCTGCAGGGCCGCCGCCTGGCCGTAGTCGGAGCTGCCGAAGTCGACGCCGATCGTGCCGTCGCCGACGAAGCTCGAGTCGCTCGATCCGTCCGGGTTGAGCCGCGTGACCTGGATGTCCGCGCTCGCGCCCCCAGAGCCTGCGACGACGATCCGGGCATCCGGCTGCACTAGCACCTCGGCGGCGTCGTCGGCGCCGCCGTAGTCCAGCATCCGCGTCCCGTCTTGACCGAACCCGCCGTCGCGCAGGCCGTCGGCGTTCAGGCGCGTGACCGTCGCGTTCGGGTTGCCGGCGACCGTCGTCCGGCCCCCGACCACGATCTTGCCGTCCGCCTGCAGGGCGACCGAGCTGGCGGTGTCGGTGGCGCCGAGGTTGACCAGTGCCGTCCCGTCGCCGTCGAAGCTCGAGTCGTTCGAGCCGTCCGGGTTGAGCCGCATGACGACGAGGTCCTCGGCCGCGGTGCCGTAACCGGCGAGCACGATCTTGCCGTTCGGCTGCACCAGCACCGCGCGGGCGTCGTCGGCGCCGCCGTGGTCGATCGATCCTGGTCCCGTCGCCGTCGAACGAGGCGTCGAGCGTGCCGTTGGCGCTCAGCCGCATCACCGCCCAGTTCTGGTTCGCCGCCGCGGTCGTGCGTCCGGCGACGATGATCTTGCCGTCCGCCTGCCGAGCCGCGGCGACCGCGAGATCGGTGCCGCCGAAGTCCACGGCGATGGTGCCGTCGCTGTCGAAGCTCGGGTCGAGCGCGCCGTCCGCGGTGAGCCGCGTGACGACGACATCGGAGGCGCCGGTGACGCCGTAGCCGGCGACCACGATCCTGCCGTCCGGCTGCACCAGCGTCGCGGCCGCGAAGTCGGACCCGCCGTAATCGATGATCCGGGTCCCGTCGCCGTCGAAGCCGGGGTCGAGGTCGCCGGGCGCGGCGGCCGCCGCGCTGGCGCCGAGCGCCAGGGCGAGCAGGGCGAGCGTGCCGGTGCGCCTACCTCTCATGCCCTATTGGCGTTGTTTGTCGCGGCCGGGGCCGCCTTGGAGTTTGTCTTTGCCGGAGCGTCCGAGGAGGGTGTCTTTGCCGCCTTGGCCGGCGAGGGTGTCGTTGCCGGTGCCGCCGTCGAGGCGGTCGTTGCCTGGGCCGCCGGAGATGCGGTCCTTGCCGGTGCCGGCGCAGATGGTGTCGTTGCCGCGTCCGCCTGAGATGCGGTCGTTGCCGCCGAGCGAGACGATCACGTCGGCGCGGCGGGTGCCCTTGAGCCGGTCCGCGCGCCGTGAGCCGACGATCGTGGCGCGCTTGCCGTTGCAGCGCGGCACGCGGCCACCCCGTCCACCGGGGCCGCCCGGGCCTCCGCCCGGCCCGCCGCCGGGCGTGTCGGCCGGACCCCCGCCGTCAGCGGCCGATTCGCCGTCGAGCCGAGCGACGAAGGCCTTTATGTTCGCATCCTCGGTGGCCTGGCCCGCGACCACGATGCGGCCGTTGTCCTGCAGCCCCACCGCGTTCGCCGACGCTCCCGTACCGACCGTGACCGTCTGCTTGCCGTCGCCGCTGAAGGTGGTGTCGAGCGCGCCGCCGGGCTGGAGCCGCGCGACGACGGCAGCGTCTGCGGAGCCGTTGATGGGGTTCACGCCCTGGGCGCCCACGACGACGATCTTGCCGTTCGCCTGGAGCGTCGCCCCATAGGCCCGGTCCTCCCCGGCGAAGTCGACGGTGACCGTGCCGTCGCCGCCGAAGCTCGAGTCGGCCGAGCCGTCGGAGTCGAGCCGGGTCACGGCCACGTCCGGGCCGGCGAAGCCGGCGACGACGATCCTGCCGTCAGGCTGCAGCAGCACTGCTGCGGGGGTCTCGGTGGCCGCGTTGTCGATGGTCTTGGATCCGTCGCCGGCAAAGGAGGCGTCTAGCGAGCCGTCGGCGTTCAGCCGCACCACCGTCAGGTTCTCGTCGGCCCCGGAGCCCGTCTGACCCGCGACCACGATCTTGCCGTCCTCTTGGAGGGCGACCGCCGCGCCGTAGTCCGACGTGCCGAAGTCGATGCTCGCGTTCCCGTCGCCGTCGAAGCTCGCGTCGGGCGAGCCGTCCGGGTTGAGCCGGCTCACGAGGATGTTCGTGCTGCTGTTCCCGGCTCCGGCGAGCACGATCTTGTCGTCCGGCTGCACGACCACGCCGCGAGCTACATCGTTGCCGCCGTAGTCGAGCGTCACCTTCCCGACGGAGCCGAAGCCGTAGTCCGGCGAGCCGTCCGAGTTCAGCTGCAGGACCGCCATGGTCGCTCGCGGTCCGGCGAGGTACGTGTTGCCGACCACCACGATCCTGCCGTCGGCGTGCTGGGCCGCGGCGGCGGCGACGTCGACGGTCCCGAGGAAGTCCCAGGCGATCGTGCCGTCGAAGTCGAAGCTCGCGTCGTTGGAGCCGTCCCCGTCCAAGCGCGTGACCGTGAAGTCCTGGCCTGCGTTGCCGGAGCCGGTGAGCACGATCTTGCCCTCCGGCTGGAACAGCACGCCGGAGAAGAAGTCGTAGCCGCCGTAGTCGATCGTCCTGATCCCGTCGCCGTCGAGGCTCGGGTCGAGATCGCCGGGCGCGGCGATCGCCGTGGACGTTCCGAGCGCCAGGGCGAGCAGCGCGAGCAGGCCGATTTTGGTGCGCACCATGTCGCCACACTCGTTCGGCCGCATGGGCTGGGCCAGCCCCCAGAGGGGTGGTGTTTCCCACCCCACCCGGAATGTACGATCGGCGAGCATGACGCTGCAACGACGCACGAGAGGGCGTTGGCGACGGGTCGCGACGGCTTTGGCGCCGCTGCTCGTCCTGACCTGCTGGACGGCTCCCGCCCACGCGGCCGACGCGTTCTTCCCCGGCGACGCGCCTCCGCCCACGCAGGTCACCCGCGAGTTCACGCTCAAGGAGGCGGCTCAGCGCGGCCTCATCAAGCTCGAGTCGAAGGGACTCGGCGGCGAGGGCGACGCGGTCTCGCTGGAGCTCCAGCACAAGAAGGTGCGCGGACCGATCACGGTCACGGTGCACGTCGAGCTCACGATCCGGCCCAACGGCAACAAGGATTTCCTGGAAGCGCTCACGAACGACGTCGACGGCATCGCGCGCAAGGCCGAGGCGTGGGCGGGCCGCGGCGCTCGCACGCGAGGAGGGGATCCGATCAAGTTCAAGTTCGACTTCGTGGTCCGCCAGCCGAACGATCCGCCGCGCTTCAACTACCACCAGGTGGAGTTCGTCAACCCGGAGGTCGAGCTAGACGAGGCCGATCCCAACTTCCGCGCGGGATTCCGCGACGGATTCGAGCACCTCCCGGTTCCGAACAAGTTCGGCCAGGTGCTGAACGGCACCTACACGTACGCCGACGTCAGCGCGAAGGTGCTGGCGCACGAGACCCTCCACCTCGCCGGCCTCGACGACCGCTACACCGACTTCTACCAAGTGGGGCCCCGGGACTATCCGATTCCCGGAAGGGGCTTGAGCCCGAGCCAGCTGAAGGCCTTCGCCGAGGGCCACCAGCCCCCGCTCCCGGCCCCCCCGACCGGCCGCGTCGATCGTCAAGAACACGCCCGGCACCGAGCGTTGCGACGTCATGGGGATCGGGTATCAGAACCAGTGCCGGAAGATCAGCCGCCGGGACCTCGACTGGTTCGAGTCGCAGGCCGGCGTCCAGGTAACGGCTCAGCCTGGCGACCTGCTGCTCAACAAGGACTCGTCGCGGCAGAACCTCGGCGTGGGCTTCCAGACCATCGTGTTCGCAAGCCCCGGCTCGACCACCACGGCGCGCGGGATCTCCGTGTACTGCATCGACAAGCACCGGTTCTTCCCGCTCGACGAGGGGTTCGACGTGGCGGGCCTGGCGCGCGACGTGCCCGGCTTCGGACCGCTGGGGACGCTGCTGGAGCTGAGCGGGCGGATCCAGCCGAGCCTCGAGGAGACGCCGCCGGGCATGCTGAACGCGGTGTGGAACGTGACCGACGCCGCTCCGCTCGAGTTCTCGGGCTCGGCGGAGGCGTCGCGGGCCCTGCTGGCGCAGGCCGGCATCGCCGAGAACTCCGTCCCGGACGTGCCGTCCATCGCCAACCCGAACGCCGGGTCAGCGGACACCGGCGCGGTCACGGGCGGCGAGGTGCTGCCCGCCATCAAGAGCAGGACGTCGCGGCCGGCCGCCCTGGTCCGGCTGTCCTACGCGCAGCTGTACCCCGCGCGGATGCGGGCCGGGCGCCAGGTGCGGGCCGACCTGGCCCTGTCGAGCGCGGGGGAGGTGCGCAAGATCAGCCTCACCGTCCAGCGCCGCGCCGGCCGGCGCTGGCGCAAGGTTCGCTCGCTGCGCCCGCTCAAGGGCCGGGGCGAGATCGTCAAGGCGATGAAGCTCGGGCGCCTCAAGCCGGGCAAGCACCGGCTGGTGGCGACGGCCACGGGGCCGTTCGGCCCCTCGTCGAAGGCCATCGCCAACTTCTCGGTGCGGCGCTAGGAGCCTCCCCTCATCGGCCGGATCGCGAGAGAATCGCGGTGTGGCCTTCTCCCCGCACTCGCTCACGCCCGCCGAGCTCGCCAGCCTGCTCGACGCCGAGCGCGCGGGTAAAGCCTTCCTCGCCTACAGGGACAGCGCCGGCGACCTGCGCCTGCAGCTGCTCGACGAGGGCGAGACCGTCTCGATCGGGAGGGGCGAGGACAACGACCTTGCGCTCGACTGGGACGCAGAGGTGTCGCGCACGCACGCGCAGCCTCGAGCCGCTTCGGCGGCGAGTGGGTGCTGGTGGACGACGGCCTCTCCCGCAACGGCTCGTTCCTGAACGGCGAGCGCGTCATTGGCCAGCGCAGGCTCAGCGAGGGCGACGTGGTGCGGGTCGGCAGCACCTCGATCGTGTTCCGCTCGCCCGGGCTCGCTCCCGACAGCACGGCGGTCGCCGACGCCGCGCTGCACGTCCGCCTCACCGAGGGCGAGCGGCGCGTGCTGATAGCGCTCTGCCGCCCGCTCGCCGTGCCCGGCGGCTCGCGCGTGCCGGCCGGCAACAGGGAGATCGCGGACGAGCTCCGGCTCACCTCCGACGGCGTCAAGACCCACATCCGCGCGCTGTTCGCAAAGCTGGGCATCGAGGACCTGCCGCAGTACCGCAAGCGCACCGAGCTCGCGCGCAGGGCGCTCGAGGCGGGGCTGGTCGCCCCGCGCGACCTGGGCCGACAGGACTGAGGGTCACCACCCCTCTGGTGACTATGCACGGCGGCTGGGCGCGACGATGCTGGCGTGGTGCAGATCGCCCTGCTTGAGGTGGCGGCGACGCCGGATCGCGACCGGCGCCTCGATGACGGCACGATCATCGGGCGCTCGAAGCGATGCGACATCCGCCTGGAGGACGTGTTCGTCTCGCGCAGGCACGCGCGGGTAATCCGCAGCGAGGTCGGCATCGCGATCGAGGACCTCGGCTCGTCCAACGGCGTCTACGTCAACGGGCGCCGCAGCGAGGGGGTCACAGCGCTTCATCCCGGCGACGTCGTCCAGATGGGCGGAACGCTCTGGGTGGTGAGCGAGCGCTGACTCAGTTGCGTGCTGTCAGCGACCGCGCGCCGATGTCGTACTCGTGGTCACGACACCGCCGTCAGGGTTGCGCCAGCGCAGGCTCGGGTGAGCGCCGGCCACGGTGAGGAAGTTCAGGAGCCGCCCGCCCGGCTCGGCGTCGGGCGCGGGCAGGCGCGCCAGCCGCCGGTCGCCCTCGAAGAGGTCGAGCGCGACCGAGCGCGGCAGCAGCACGACCGCCACGCGCCTGAGACCTGCGCGGGCCTCGACGGTGCGCGAGGCGAGCTCGCGCCCGCCGGGAGCGTCCTCGGCGGCGCGGCCGCGGAGCTCGCCCGTGACCGGGGGACTCGCGCCGGCCTCGTACTCCACTCGCATGAGGAGCTCGTGGTCGAAGCCCGTGCCGGGGCCGAGCTCGATCGGGCGCGGCTCGAGGTAGAGCCGGCCGAGCCAGCGCGCGGTCGCGGCGCCCGCCACTCCGCGCCGGACGCCGATCGAGGCGCCCGGACCCAGCTCGACCCCGATCAGGTCGCCGGCGCGCACCGGGAGCCCGCCCGGCAGCTCGTACACGCCACCGTCCGGGATCGTCTCGAAGCTGCTGCGGGCGACCGAGAAGTAGCGGTTGCCCCTGCGGCGGACCACGTTGAGCGCGAGGTCCCCGTGCGCTCCTCGGACTGTCCAGCTGCGGACTGCGCCGGCGGCCGGGGGGGCGACCTGGCGGCCGGGAAGACGCGTCTGGATCACGGTGCAGGCCTGCGACGCCCCGGTCGCCGGCGCCCCCGTGCAGTCGATCGAGCTGACGCCGCCGGGCGCGAGCGCGCTTCCGAGCGCGCGGGTACCGCTCGGGAGGGGCGGTACGTCGTCGTCGCTGCCCCCGCGAGCGGCGAACGTCGCTGTCGCGGCGATCGCCACGAGGCCGGCCGCGGCCACCAGGAGAAGCCGGCGCCGCCGCCGCGGCGGCGCGGGCAGCGCGCGGCGCGCGAGCCGGACCAGCTCCCCCGGAGGTTGGTCGTCCGGGAGCGGCATGCCGACGCAGTCGCGTACGAGCGCGGCGAAGGCGGCGCGATCGCCGGCCTCGCTCGGACGGCCATCGCCGAGGCCGAAGTCCGTGAGCAGCGCGCAACCGCGCTCGTCGACGAGGACGTTGTGCGCAGCGACCCCGCCGTGAGCGATGCCGGCGCCGTGGGCGGCGTCGAGGGCGGAGGCGATCCCGGAGAGAAGGTCCAGCTCCCGCTGCCGGTCGAGCTCGCCGGCCTCGAGCAGCTCGGCCAGCGTCTGGCCGCGCACGAGCTGCATCGCCACGAAGCGGCCGTCCTCGCAGGGGCCGGTCGCGTAGAGGCTGACCACGTGCGGGTGGTGAGGCCAGTCGAGGCGCACGGACCCCGCGCCGGGCATCAGCTTCAGTGCGACCCGCCGGCCGAGGTTGACCTGAGTCGCCTCGAAGACGACCGACTCGCGCCCGCGCCCGAGCTCCTGCTCGAGGCGGAAGCCGGCGATCTCCTTCAGCTCAGTCGACGAACTGGAACTCATGCGGGATCACGCCGTAGTAGTGGTTGAGCAGCCGCGCGCTGTCGGTCGCCGCGTACTCCATGTAGACCCCGAGGCCCTCGCCCGCCGGCTGGGGAAGCACCTCGAACTTGATGATCCGGCCCGCGCTCGGGCGGAAGTCCACCGGCACGGCGACGCGCGCGGTGCGCCGCGCCTCGAGGAACTCGTCCAGCGCGAAGCGGTCGCCGAGCGCCACGAGCGCCACCTCAACCGGGCGGCCGCTCGGGTAGCGCAGCCGGGTGCGCCGCACGACACGTCCGGCGGGCAGCGTCGCGGCGGCGCGACCGGTCGTCTGGTCTGGAAGCCGCTGCTGACCGCCGCGCACGTACTCGACCCGCAACAGCAGCTCGTGGGCGAAGCCGCGGTCCACCCGCCGTCCCTTGTAGACGACCGGCGCCCAACGCGAGGTGTTGGCGCCCTCCACGTCGCGGCGCACGCCCGCGGCCGAGCCCGACAGCACGACGAGGCCCACGACGTCGCCGCGTTCCACGTCGAGGTCGGCGTCGAAGAGGTGCAACCCGTCGTTGCTCACGAACTCGCTCCGTGACCGCGCCACCTGGAAGGTGTCCGCGCCGCGTGGCCGCACCACGGCAAGCGCGAGCTCGCCGCGCGCCGAGCGCACCGCCCAGCGCCGGATCACGCCGTCCTCGGGCACGACCAGCGTGCGGTCCGGCAGCGCGGTCTGCACGATCGTGCATCCGGGCGACTCCGGTCGCGCGCGGCGCCCGCGGCAGTCGACCGCCTCGCCGGGCTCGGACAGGTCGCTTCCGAGCACCTCGGTGCCCGGCAGCGACGTCGGCGTATCGGACCGCGAATCGCCGCTGTCGACGGCGGCGACCAGCACGCCCGCGAGGATCGCTCCAGCGACGGCCGCGGCGGCCAGCCACGCGCGGGGGCGGCGGCGCGGCTGCGCCGGGACGGCGTCCTGCGCGAGTGGGGCGGCGGTATGCCCCTCGACGAGCGCCGCGGCGCCCGCCGGGGGCGGGGGGCCGAGCGCCGGCGCTCGCGCGAGTCCCGCCGCGAGCTGGTCGACCAGCTCGCCGGCGCTGGCGGGCCGGCGGCCGGGATCCTTCGAGAGAGCGCGCTCGAAGAGCTCGTCCAGCGCCCCCGGCAGCTCGGCACGGCGGCGGCTGGCGCGCGGCGGCGGCTCGGAGGTGTGCGCGAACAGGATCGCGGCCTGGCTGCGGCGTGGGTAGACGACCGTGCCGGTGAGGCACTCGAACGCCATCGCAGCGAACGCGTAGCGGTCGGAAGCGGGGACGGCGTCGCCGCCGCGGATCACCTCCGGCGCCAGGTACGAGACCGTGCCGACGAGCTTGCCGGTCGCGGTCACGCCCTCGGCCCCGCCCAGCGACGTCAGGCCGAAGTCGCCGAGGTAGGCGTCGTCGTGCTCGCCCACCAGCACGTTCTGGGGCTTCACGTCGCGGTGCACCAAGCCGCCGGCGTGGGCGGCGTCGAGGGCCTCCGCCACCTGGCGCAGCAGCGCGACAACGCGGGAGGCGTCGAGCGCGCGCTCCTGCATCAGCGCCGCGAGCGTGGCGCCGGTCACCAGCTGCAGCGCGAGGTAGAGGCCGTGCTCAGACTCCCCGGCCTCGAAGACGGTCACCACGTGCGGGTGCTCGAGCGAGGCCTGCAGGCGGCCCTCGCGCTTGAAGCGCGCGACGAACTCCGGATCATGTCCGAGTTCCTCGGCAAGTAGCTTCAGGGCGACCAGCCGGCCGTACTCGACGTGCCGTGCGCTGTAGACGGTCGCCATGCCGCCCCTGCCGAGGACTCCTTCGATCCGGTAGCTCCCCACCGTTGTGCCAGCACTGAGTGCCACGAGTCCCCACTCCAGTAGAACACAGGAGGCGGTGCTGTCGCTATAGGGTGGGTCGAATGCGGGCTGGGAGGCTTCTATCGGCGGTGCTCGTCGCGCTGCTGGCGATGGCGCTCGCCGCGCCGGTCGGGCAGGCCGCCGAGGTCTTCTTCCCGAGCGCCTCGCCGCCGGCCACGCAGATCTCACGCGACTTCAACCTGAAGGACGCCGCTCGCCGCGGCATCGTCAAGCTGACGCCGAAGGGCGGCATCGATGGCGACGCGGTGGCCCTGAGCTGCAGCACAAGAAGGTCTCAGGGCCCGTCACGATCACGCTCCACATCGAGTTCACGGTCAAGCCACGCGTGTCAGAGGACAGCCGCGAGGCGATCTCCAACACGATGCCCGACTTCGAGAAGGCGACCCAGGACGAGCTAAACCGCGGCAAGTACCGGACGCCGCAGGGCGATCCGATCACGTTCAAGGTCGACTACAAGTTCCGTGCTCCGGAGGACACCCCGCGGTACAACCACCACCAGATCCTGATCGTCAACCCGGAGCTGGACCTCGATGAGCCGGATCCCAACTACCGCTCCTCGGTCGACGGGCTGGGTATCCCGAACAAGGACGGGGCGTCGCAGACGGGCACGTTCAGCTCGGTGTCGTTCGGCAACCCCGGCGTGCTCGCTCACGAGCTGCTGCACCTGGCGGGGCTGCCCGACCGCTACCACGACGTCTACCGCGCCAACGGCAAGGACTACCCGCTTCCGCACGAGGGCCTCAGCAAGAACCAGCTGAAGGACTTCGCGCTCAGGCACAGGCCGCCCCTGCCGCCGCCGCCCAAGGGCGAACTGGTGAGCAGGAACAAGCCCGGCATGAAGGGCTGCGACATCATGGGCACGGGCGTCCACAAGGACTGCCGCAAGCTCGAGAAGCGAGACCTGAGGATCATGAACTCGCGGGCCGGCGTCCAGGTGGTCGCCAACCCCGGTGATCTGCTGCTGAACAAGAACAAGTCGAATCAGAACTACGGCGTCGGCTTCAAGACCACGGTCTTCGCCGGCCCCGGATCCACGACCGTCGCGCGCGGCATC
Organism: uncultured Thermoleophilaceae bacterium; assembly: GCA_963828225.1. Taxonomy (GTDB): domain Bacteria; phylum Actinomycetota; class Thermoleophilia; order Solirubrobacterales; family Thermoleophilaceae; genus JACVRW01. The sequence goes on from CAWHDX010000001.1 coordinate 330,922, forward strand.
TCCGTCTACTGCCTCGACCACGGGCGCACGATCCCGCTGGAGGGGGGCTTCGACGTTCTCGGCCCGGCGAGCGAGGTGCCCGGCTACGAGTCGGTGGCGAAGCTGCTCGCGCTCAGCGGCACGCTGCAGCCGGAGCTCGAGGACCACCCCGACGGGCATGCAGGCCGCCGTCTGGAACATCACCGACGCCGCGCCGCTCGCCACGTCGGGCTCCGCGGACGAGGCGCGCGCGCTGATGACGCAGGCCGGCGTCGCCGAGGACTCCCAGCCCGGTGGCCTGGCCGATATGGACGACCCCAACGCGGCCTCGGAGGACACGGCCGCCATCGGCACCGACGGCACCGTGCTGACTGAGCTGCCGAACGAGGACGTCAAGGCTCCGCCGCTCGCGAGCATCCAGGACGCGCGTCTCTACCCGAGCCGGCTACGAGCGGGGCGGCGCCTGTACGCCGACCTGCTGGTGACGGTGATCGGCGACGCCGACCGCCTGACGATGACGCTGCAGCGCAAAGCCGGACGGCGCTGGAAGCGGGTGCGCTCGCTCCCCGGTCGCAGGATCAAGCCGGGCGAGACCGTGGGGACGCTCAGGCTGGGCCGGCTCAAGGCGGGCCGGTATCGCGTGGCCCTGACCGTCACGAAGCAGCGCCTCAGGCAGGCGGGCAAGACCGTCGCCTTCAGCGTGCGCTAGCGCGCCAGGCAGGTCGTCGCGACGTAGCGGCCGACCGACCCGCCGCGCTCGAGCGGGAACGCCAGCTCGCCGCTCACCGCCCACAGTTCCGTGAAGCGGTCGTTCACCGCCCACGCCGGGGGCCAGCGGCTCACGTCGGCGTCCTCGAGCGCGGCGATCAGCGCCTCCGCCACCGCCTCGACGCCGCGCTCGCGCACCGGGCGGCGCTGGCGGAAGCGCACGACGCAGTGGTGCGACGGCACGATCTCGCGCACCTCCGGGTGATCCAGCCTGGCTACGCGCTGCATCTCCGGGAACATAGGGGCGATGCCTGGGGACCGGAGCGCGCTGATCGTCGTGGACATGCTGAACCCATACGACCACGAGGACGCCGACCGTCTCGTGGAAAGCGTCGAGGGCGCCGTCGAGCCGATCGCCGGACTGATCGAGCGCGCGCAGAGCGAGGACGTGGAGGTCATCTACGTCAACGACAACTACGGCGACTGGAACTCCTCGCGCGAGGAGCTCGCCGATCACGCGCTGCAGGGCACCCGTGCCGACCTCGTCGAGCCGATCCTGCCGCCCGAGGGGGCCGACTTCGTGATCAAGGCGCGCCACACGATCTTCTACATGACGCCGCTCGAGTACCTGCTCTCGCAGAAGGACATCGGCCACGTGGTGCTGGCCGGCCAGGTGACCGAGCAGTGCATCCTCTACAGCGCGCTCGACGCCTATGTGCGCCACCTGCGGGTAACGATCCCGCGCGACGCCGTGGCGCACATCCACGGCGACCTGGCGGACGCCGCGCTGAAAATGATGGAGCGCAACATGGGCGCGGAGCTGGTCTCCGCCGCCGACTGCCGACTGGAGGCCTGATGGAGGAGAAGGTCGTGATCAAGGTCCGCCACAACGGGCCCTACAAGGTGACCGGCCCGGTGACGGTGATCGACGCCGACGGCAGCGAGTATGACCTCGGCGAGATGGGCGAGAGCATCGTGCTCTGCCGCTGCGGCGGCTCCACGACGAAGCCGTTCTGCGACGGCACGCACTCGAAGATCGGCTTCCAGGCGGCGGAGCGCGCGGTGCAAGAATCCGGGTAGTGGAGCGCGGGAGCCGCCAGCAGACCTACATCCAGGCCAGCCCTGCCGCGATCTGGGAGCTGGTGGGCGATCCCAATCGCCATCCCGACTGCCAGGAGGTGTCGATCTTCTGCGACGGCACCGGCGTGACCACCCGCTTCGCGATCACCGAGGCGCAGGGCGGCACCTTCGTCGAGGGCCACTTCGTCATCGAGCCCAACAGCATCGGCATGACCATGGTGGGAGCGGTGGCCGGGCGGCGCGTCATGCGGTCGTGGCTGGAGCGGTCGCTCGCGAACCTGAAGCAGGTCGCCGAGCGGGCCGGCGCTCCGACGTAGCGTCGGCGGCAAAGCGCATCAGCGCGGGCGCGCTCGGCGGCGGGTCGAGCGCCAGCTCCGGCGACTCGCCGTCCGCGACCCAGCTCGCCACGATGCGCACCTCGTCGACCTCGTCCGCCGGCACGACGCTGCGCCCGGCGGGGCGCGCGAGCGCCGCCTCCGTGCGCTCGACCAGCTCGGAGTGGCCCGGCAGCGGCCCCCAGTCGACCAGGCGCCCGCGCACGAGCCAGAAGGCGTCGTGCCGCTCCTTGGTGGGGTGGCGCGCCAGCACGAGGCGCGGAGCGGCGTGCACGGCGCGCAGGACGCCCTCGAGCCGGTCGAGCACCCAGGCCAGCCGCTCGCGGCGGCGCAGGAGCGCTGCGGCCCGCTCGTAGCGGTGCTCCGCAGACGCCTCGCGCATGCGGCGGTCGATCTCCTCGAGCAGCGCGGTCCCGGCGCCGGGGCGCTCGAAGGGGGCCAGCGCCAAGTCGACCTGGCGGCGATAGGCGTTCGGGTCGAGGTCGCCGAGGCAGGGTGAGACGCAGCGGCCCATCTGCCCGTAGGCGGACGGGTGCTCGCGGACGTGCAGCCTGCGCCCGCAGTGGCGCAGCCGGTAGAGCGACGTGAGCTGGTCGGCCAGCTCGGAGGCGAGCGTGCGCGAGCCGAGCGGCCCCACGTTGACGGCGTTGCCCGGCGCCGGCTCGGAGGCGACCTCGAGCACCGGATAGGGGATGTCGAGCCGGCAGCGCAGGTAGCAGTAGCGGTCGGTGCGCTTGAGCGCCTTGTTGCCGGCGGGCTTCCACTGCTTGATCAGGCGGTTCTCGAGCACGAGCGCGCCGAGCTCGGAGTTGGTGGGCCGGTAGTCGACGATCTCGGCGCGCTCGGTCCAGCCCGCGGGGGCGCAGAAGTGCGCCCGCGCGCGCGAGCGCAGCGACACCGACTTGCCGACGTAGAGCGGCCGCCCGCGGCCATCTCGGAAGATGTAGACGCCCGGGTCGTCCGGCAGCGTCGACAGGTCCGGGCGCTCGGACGGCGGGATGCGCTCTGCCGGCTCGGTCTTGCGCGCGCGGCGGCGCGCGCGTAGGAGGTCGAGCGCCTCGCCCAGCGTCGCGGCGTTCGCGCACAGGCGCGGGAACAGCGCACAGAGCACCTGGGCGCAGGTGAGCGCGTCGGGCAGGGCGCGGTGGACCTCGGTGACCTCGATGCCGAGCGAGTCGGCAAGCGGGGCAAGCGCGCGCTTGGGCGCGAGCGGCGCGAAGCGGCGCGCCAGCTGGACGGTGCAGAGGACCGGCGGCCTGGGCCAGTCGAGCCCGCAGCGCTCGAAGGCCTGCCGCAGCACGCGCCGGTCGAAGCTCGCGTTGTGGGCCACGAGCACGCGCCCCTCGAGCAGCTCGGCGACCTCCTCGAGCACCTCGCGGGCGGGTGGCGCCGAGTCCACCATCGCCTGCGTGATGCCTGTGAAGCGCTGGATGCCACGCGACAGCGGCCGTTCCGTCCGCACCAGGGAGTCGAATGTGTCGTGCAGCTCCCCTCCGCCGACCAGCACCGCCCCGACCTCCGTAAGCTCGCAGAGGTCGCCGGGCAGGCCGTTGGTCTCGGTGTCGACGGCCAGGAACTCGGCTCCGGCCACTGGTTGATCGAGCAGACGCACGAACGACCGATGCAACCGCGCGGGCCGGACGGACTGCAGCGGCCGTCCCGCGGCGGGGCGGCGTGTAGGCGCGCCCACCCGGCGGTGGGTCGTTTTTTCGTCCTATGGACACCACGATCGCCACCACGCCGCACCGGAAGCGGCGGCTGGGCACGATCGGGGCGCCTAGAGGACGACAACCGATGCCCACCCCTCGACGGACCGGGGGGTGGGGACGATTGTGGACCCCCCCTCCCGGCCAACCCCCTCATCGCTGCAGTTTTTGGCGGAACGCACCGCCAACCGCCGGGGGGCGAAGTCATCCGCCCACCCGCTTAGCCTCGCATCGATGCCCCGCGCCGCCACCGTCTACAGCTGCAGCTCCTGCGGGCACGAGAGCCCCAAGTGGCACGGGCGCTGCCCTGGTTGCGGCGAGTGGAACTCGCTGGCCGAGGAGGCCCGCGTCGCCGCGCCGGCCCGCGCCGGCAACGGCGCCGCGCGAGGCGCCGGCCGGCCCGCCGGGCGCGCGCTGCGGCCCGTGGCGCTCGCGGACGTCCAGGCGCCGGCGGTGGCTCGGCTGCGTACCGGCATCGGGGAGTTCGACCGGGTGCTCGGCGGCGGGCTCGTGCCCGGCTCGCTGGTGCTGATCGGCGGCTCGCCGGGAATCGGCAAGTCCACGCTCACGAGCGCCGCGCTCGGCAATCTGGCCGCGGCCGGCCACAAGGTCCTGTACGTGTCGGGCGAGGAGTCGGCCGCCCAGGTCAAGCTGCGCGCTGAGCGGCTCGGCCCGCACGCGCTGACCGTCCCGATCGTCGCGGAGACCGATCTGGACGCGGTGCTGGCGACGCTCGAGGCCGAGCGGCCGGCCGTCTGCGTGGTCGATTCCGTGCAGGTTCTCTACGACCCGGCGCTGACCGGCGCGCCCGGATCCGTCGGTCAGGTGCGCGAGGTCGCCGGCCGCATCATGCGGGTGGCGAAGCAGCTTGGGATCGCGACGCTGCTGGTCGGCCACGTGACCAAGGAGGGCTCGCTCGCGGGCCCGCGCGTGCTGGAGCACCTGGTCGACTGCGTGCTCTCGTTCGAGGGCGAGCGCGAGCGCACCTATCGCACGCTGCGGGCGCTCAAGAACCGCTTCGGCTCGACCAACGAGGTGGGCGTCTTCGAGATGGCCGAGCAGGGGCTGGTCGAGGTCGAGGACGCCTCGGAGCGGTTCGTCAGCGAGGCCACCCGCCAGCCGGGGTCGGTGGTGCTCTGCGCGATGGAGGGATCGCGCCCGCTGCTGGTGGAGGTCCAGGCCCTGGTGGCGCCCAGCGAGCTGGTTCCGCCCCGGCGCATCGCCAACGGGGTGGACCGCAACCGGCTCGCCCTCGTGCTCGCCGTGCTGGCCCGCCACGGCGGGATCGGGCTCGGCTCGAGCGACGTCTTCGTGTCGGTCGCGGGCGGTGTGCGCGTGGACGAGCCGGGCGCCGATCTGGCGATCGCGCTGGCGCTCGCCTCGGCGGCCAAGGGCACCCAGCTCGCGGACGCGGCCAAGCCGCTGGCGGCCTTCGGCGAGCTCGGGCTGACGGGCGAGCTGCGGCACGTCGGGCACGCCGATCGCAGGCTCGCCGAGGCGGCCAAGTTCGGGCTCGACGCCGTGGTGCGGCCGGGCGATCGGACGGGCACTTTGCGGGATGCTCTGAAGGCGCCTCCCAGGGGGTCGCTCAGCCCGCGCTGCGTAGCCGAAAGCCCTGCTCAGAGCCAAAACGGACGCATGTCCGATCCATTTGACGTAGAATGGACGGTCATGCCGTATGCCGGGGATGACGTAGGAGAGCACGAAGCCCGGCAGGAACCCAGGCTCGTACGGGCGCTGGAGATGGTGGCGCCCGGCACCGCGGTGCGGGAGGGCCTTGACAACACCGTCCAGGGCCGGACCGGCGCCCTCATCTGCATCGGGGAGTCGGAGGAGCTCAACTTCCTGCTGTCGGGCGGCGTCAAGCTGGACGTGGACTACACGCCGGCGATGCTCTACCAGCTCGCGAAAATGGACGGGGCGATCGTGCTCGCCTCGAACGGCACGAAGATCATGTGGGCGAACGTGCAGCTGATGCCGGATCCCACGATCCTCTCGCTCGAGACCGGCACGCGCCATCGCACGGCCGAGCGCGTCTCGAAGCAGACCGACGCGCTCGTGATCGCGATCTCCGCGAGCCGCAACGCGGTCTCGCTCTACCTCGACGGCGCGAAGTACATCCTCGAGGACATCCCGGTCGTGCTGGCCAAGGCCAACCAGGCGCTGGCCACGCTCGACAAGTACCGCAGCCGCCTCGACCAGGTGTCGACGCGCCTGACCGCCCTCGAGTTCGAGGGCGGCGTCACGCTGCACGACGTGCTCACGGTGCTGCAGCGCGCCGAGCTCGTCACCCGCATGGCCGTCGAGATCGAGCGCTACATCGTCGAGCTGGGCGCGGAGGGGCGCCTGATCGAGATGCAGCTGGAGGAGACCATGGTCGGCGTCGCCGCCGACAAGTCGGCGCTCGTGCGCGACTACATCGTCGAGTCGTCCGAGAACGGCTTCGCGATGGTGCTCGACTCGCTCGCGCGGCTGCCGCACCAGGACCTGCTCGACTTCGGCCGCCTCGCCGAGCTGCTCGGCTACGACCGCAAGCTGAACACCCTCGACCACCCGGCCTCGCCACGCGGCCACCGCATCCTGGGGCGCATCCCGCGCATCCCCAAGATGGTGGTGCAGTCGATCGTGAGCGAGTTCCGCGGGCTGGACGAGATCCTCGCCGCCTCCGACCCGGAGCTGGAATCCGTGGAGGGCGTCGGCGACATGCGCGCGAAGGACATCCGCGAGGGCCTTCGCCGTCTCCAGGAGATCAACCTCGTGGACAGGTATCTGCAAACTTGACCAAACCGGGCCGGCACGCCACGCGTGCCGCCCAGACCGCGTAGGAGGGCACCATTAGCGACGCAGTGATTGAGTCGGAGCTCGACATCGAGGACCTCGAGATCGAAGTCGATCGCCCCCCGGCGGTCTACGAGATCGGCGACCAGGTCGTCTACCCCCATCATGGGGCGGGACTGGTCCTCAAGAAGGAGTTGAAGGAGGTTCTCGGCGAGAAGCGCGAGTACCTGACCATCAAGATCCTTCATAACGACATGACCGTGATGGTCCCGTGCTGCAACGCCGACAAGGCGGGTCTCAGGCGCGTGATCGGGGAGGACGACGTCAAGAAGGTTCTTGGTGTCCTCCGCGACGACGTGAGCCAGATGCCGAAGAACTGGAACCGGCGTTTCAAGCACAACCGCGAGAAGATCAAGACCGGTGATGTCTTCGAGCTCGCCGAGGTTGTTCGCAACCTCGCGATTCGGGAGCAGGAGAAGGGGCTCTCGACGGGCGAGAAGCAGATGTACACCCGCGCCAAGAAGATCCTCGCGTCCGAGCTGATGTACGCGCTCGTGATGGAGGAGGACGAGGCCGAGTCGCATCTGGAGGAGTTGATCGTGGACGCGCACACCGGCCGCAACGGCGCTCCCGCCACCGCGTAGGACGAACATCGTGTCCGTCGTCGGGATCGTTCCCGCCGGCGGGAGCGGCGAACGCCTTGGAGCCGACCGGCCCAAGGCGTTCGTCGTTTGTGCCGGCCGTCCGCTGATCGACTGGAGCCTCGACGTGCTCGATGCGGTCTGCGACCGCGTCGTCGTCGCGGCTCCGCCCGGCTGGCTGCGCGAGGGCTGGGTCGAGGGCGGGCCTTCGCGCTCGGCGTCGGTGCGCAACGCGGTCGCGGCCGCGCCTGAGGCGCGCACGCTCGTGGTCCACGACGCCGCGCGGCCGCTCGTCACGCGCGAGCTGGTCGAGGCGTGCGTGGGGGCGCTGATGGGGGTCGACGGCGCGATCGCGGCGACGCCCGTGACCGACACCGTCAAGGAGGCCTACCCTGACGCGACCGTGCTGCGCACGCTCGACCGCTCGCGGCTGTGGGCCGTGCAGACCCCGCAGGTGTTCCGCGCCGAATCGCTGCGGCGTGCGCTCGACGTCGACGAGGCCACGCTCGCGGAGGCGACCGACGACGCCTCGCTGGTCGAGGCGGCCGGCGGGTCGGTGCGGCTGGTCGAGGCGCCTCCCGGCAACCTGAAGGTGACGACCGCCGAGGACCTCGCCCGCGCCGAGGCGGCGCTGTGCTGACCGACTACCACGTGCACCTGCGCCCCGACGGGGAGGACTCGCCGGCCGAGCGCTACTTCACCCCCGGTAACGCCGAGCGCTACCGCGAGGCCGCCGCGGAGCGCGGCATCGAGGAGCTGGGCGCGGCGGAGCACATCCACCGCTTCGTGCAGTCGCTCGACGTCTGGACCCATCCCTGGTATCGCCACTGGGCCGCGCGACGACGTCGACGAGTACGTCGGGTTCCTGCGCGACAACGGCCTCAAGGCGGGGATCGAGGCCGACTTCCTGCCCGGGCGCGAGGACCGGCTCGCCAACATGCTCGACGGCCGCGACTGGGACTACGTCGTCGGGTCGCTGCACTTCCTGCGCGACGAGGCGGTCGACCTCCACGGCTTCGCCGGCTGGGAGCCATGGGACATCTGGCGCGACCGCGCCGACCCGGAGAAGGTCTGGGCGCGCTACTTCGAGACGCTCGGCGAGCTGGCCCGGTCGGGCCTGTTCGACATCCTCGCCCACCCCGACCTGGTCAAGGTCTGGGGCGATCGCGTGCCGGTCCCCGACGGCGACCTGCGCCGCTTCTACGAGCGGGCGATGGACGGCATCGCCGACTCGCAGATTGCGATCGAGGTGTCGACGGCCGGCCTGCGCAAGCCGGTCGGCGAGATCTACCCCGCGCCGCGCCTTCCTCGAGATGTGCGTCGACGCCGGGCGCCCGGTGGCGCTGTCGAGCGACGCCCACACGCCGGAGCAGCTCGGCCACGAGTACGAGCGCGCCCTGGAGCTGCTGAGCGACCTCGGCGTCAGCGAGATCGCCGTGTTCGAGCGCCGCGCCCTGCGGCTGGAGGAGGTCGGATGAGCACCGGGATCGGCTGGGACACGCACCGCCTCGAGGGCGGCCGGCCGCTCGTGCTGGGCGGGGTCGAGATCCCGGGCGCCGCGCGCGGGCTGGTCGGCTGGTCGGACGCCGACGTGCTCACGCACGCGGTGATCGACGCGCTGCTTGGGCGCCGCCGGGCTGGGCGACATCGGCCAGCACTTCCCCGACACCGACGAGCGCTGGCGCGGCGCGGACTCGATCGAGCTGCTGCGCGAGGTGCGGGCGATGCTGCCGCGAGCGCCGCGTGCACGTGGACGCCACCGTCATGTGCGAGGCGCCGAAGCTCGCGCCCCACCGCGATGCCATGCGCGCGCGGCTGGCCGAGGCCATCGGACTGGACCCGGGCGCGGTGAACGTCAAGTTCACAACCGGCGAGGGGATCGGCTTCGTCGGGCGCGGCGAGGGCATCGCGGCGATGGCGATCGCGACACTGGCGTAGCCTGCCTGTCCATGGAGCGCGACGAGCTCGCCTTCGCCGGCGCCGCGGCGCAGGCGGACATGATCCGCCGCGGCGAGATCTCGTCGCGGGAGCTGGTCGAGCTGTACCTGGAGCGCATCGAGCGCCACGACGGCGAGCTCAACGCCTACCGCACGGTTTTCGCCGAGCGCGCGCTCGCCGACGCCGGCCAGGCCGACGCGCGCCGCGGGGCCGGTGACGACCGGCCGCTGCTGGGCGTGCCGATCGCGGTGAAGGACACCGAGGACGTGGCCGGCGAGGTAACCGGGATGGGCACCGCCGCGCACCTCGCGCGCGCCGAGCGCGACAACGACTTCGTCGGGCGGCTGCGCGCCGCGGGGGCGGTCGTCCTCGGGAAGACCAACCTGCCCGAGCTGGCGATCATGGGTTGCACCGAGGGCCCGGCCTTCGGGGTCACTCGCAACCCATGGGACACCGACCGCACGCCGGGCGGATCGAGCGGCGGCAGCGGCGCCGCGGTGGCGGCGGGACTGTGCGCCGCGGCCACGGGGTCCGACGGCGGCGGGTCGATCCGCATCCCGGCGTCCGCCTGCGGGCTCGTCGGGCTCAAGCCGCAGCGCGACCGCATCTCGCTTGGCGCCGCGCGGGCCGCACTGGTACGGCCTCAGCGTGCTCGGCTTCCTGACCCGCGGCGTCGCCGACACGGCGCTGATGCTCGACGTGGCGGCCGCCGATCCGCCCGAGCAGCTGTACGCCGAGTCCGCCGCCCGGGCGCCCGGGAAGCTGCGCGTGGCGCTCTGGACGGGCACGCCGTTCCCGCCGGTCCCGCTCGAGGCAGAGGTGCGCCAGGCGATCGGCCGCGTGGCCGACGCGCTGCGCTCGCTGGGCCACGAGGTGACCGAGCACGACCCGGGCTACGGGCGCGCCGCCGACTCGTTCATCCCGCGCTTCCTGCGCGGCATCTCGCAGGACGTGGACGACACGCCGCGCCCGGAGCGCCTGCAGCGCCGCACGCGCGGCTTCGGGCGCCTCGGCCGGCTCGTGCCCGACGCGCCTGCTCGAGCGCGCGATCCGCGAGGAGGCCCGGCACGCGGCGCGGCTGCAGGAGCTGTTCCGCGACCACGACGTGCTGCTCACGCCGGTCTCCACAGGCCGCCGGTCGGCGCCGCCGAGTGGGAGGGGCTGAGCGCGCTGCGGACGCTGCTCGCGATGGCGCGCGTCTATCCGTACACCGGCATCTGGAACATGACCGGCCAGCCGGCGCATCTCGATCCCGGCGGCCGGCCCGGCCGACCCGCTGCCGATCGGAGCGCAGCTGATCGGCCCGCCGGACGGCGAGCCGCTGCTGCTGTCGCTCGCCGGGCAGCTGGAGCGCGAGCTCGGGCTTCACCGAGCGCCGGCCGCCGCTGGCGTAAGCGCGGGCCGCGCCCGCGCGCGCCGCCCCAGCGCCGCCAGCGCTGCCAGCCCGCTCGGCCGCCGCCGGCGCTCCGCACCGCCCGGGATGGGTGGGGCGCTTTATGACGCGAGATGGGTACACAAAGCGCCCCACCCACACGAGCGGGCCCGCCCCATTGCCTCCGGCCGCCGAGGTCGCCAGCCCGGACCCGCGCCCAGGCGGGTCTGGCGCTTTATGACGCGAGATCGGTACATAAAACGCCACACCCACACGGGCGGGCTGTTATTGCTGCCGTTCGCCGAGGCTCTGGCACGGCGTCGGGCACCCGGCAGGTGCTACGCGTAGCCTTCCCGTCGCCGTGCGCGAGGTACGCATCCACGACACCCTCACCGCAGACCGAGCGCAGGCTCGATCCGCGCGACCCGCCGAAGGTCGGCGTCTACGCCTGCGGGCCCACGGTGTACGGCCGCGTACACGTCGGCAACGCGCGCCCCTACGTCGTCTTCTCGCTGCTCAAGCGCTTCCTCGAGCACGAGGGCTACGACGCGACCTTCGTCGCCAACATCACCGACGTCAACGACAAGATCTACGACGCCGCGCGCGAGCGCGGGGTGCCGAGCGCCGACCTCGCCCGGGAGATGACCGAGGCCTACGTCGCCGACACCGAGCTGCTCGGACTCGGGCCGGCCGGACAGCGAGCCGAAGGCGAGCGAGACGATCGAGGCGATCGTGGCGCTGATCGAGGACCTGATCGAAGGCGGCCACGCCTACGAGGCGGGCGGCGACGTCTACTTCCGCGTCGCGAGCTTCGACGGCTACGGGAAGCTCTCCAACCGCCCGCTCGACGAGATGCAGCAGGGCGAGGGCGACGACTCGGCCGAGCTCAAGCGCGCGCCGCAGGACTTCGCGCTCTGGAAGACGCGCAAGGAGGGCGAGGACACCTGGTGGGAGTCGCCCTGGGGCGACGGCCGGCCGGGCTGGCACATCGAGTGCTCGGCGATGGCCGAGGAGATCCTCGGCGTGGACTTCGAGATCCACGGCGGCGGCTCCGACCTGATCTTCCCCCACCACGAGAACGAGATCGCGCAGACCGAGGCCGCCCGCGGCGAGCCGCTGGCGCGCCTCTGGATGCACAACGGCATGGTCGAGATGGGCGCCGAGAAGATGGCCAAGTCGCGTCGGCAACATCCGCCTGCTGCACGGCGCGATCGAGCAGTTCGGCCGCGAGGCGTTCCTGATGTGGCTGGCCGGCGCCCACTACCGCAAGCCGGTGGCCTACACCGAGGCGGCGCTCGAGGACGCCGCGCGCGCGGTGGACCGCATCCGCGAGCTGGTGCGGCGGCTCACGCCCGGGGCCGACGGGCCGCCCGAGGGCGACGAGCTCGCCGAGCGCTTCTTCGACCAGCTCGCCGACGACTTCAACACCGCGGGCGCGCGCGCCGAGCTGTTCGCCTGGGTGGCCGCCGCCAACCGACGCCTCGAGCAGGGGGAGCCGGTCGGCTCCGGCCGCCTCGGCGAGCTGCTGGAGGCCTTCGGGCTCGAGAGCCTGCTCGAGGAGCGCGACGAGGGCGCGCCCGACGGACGTGGAGCGGCTCGCCGCCGAGCGCCAGGAGGCCCGCGCCGCGCGCGACTTCGAGCGGGCCGACCGGCTGCGCGACGAGCTGGCCGAGCGCGGCTGGGAGATCCGCGACACCGCCGAGGGCCCCAAGCTCGTACGCACGTGATCGTCTACGGGCGCAACCCGGTGCGCGAGGCCCTGCGCGGGCGCCGGCGCGTGCACCGCGTGCACGCCACCGAGCGCGGCGGCCGCCGAGGTCTGGCTGGGCGACGTCGAAGTGGTGGTCGCCGAGGCCCACGAGATCGCCGAGCGCTGCGGCTCGACCGACCACCAGGGCATCTGCGCCGAGGTGGAGGCGTATCCGTACGCCGACGCCGACTCGCTGCTGGACGCCGAGGACGCGCTCGTCGTCTGCCTCGACGAGGTCCAGGACCCGCACAACCTGGGCGCGGTCTGCCGCGTGGCCGAGGCGGCCGGCTGCTCCGGGGTCGTGCTGCCGGAGCGCCGCTCGGCCGAGGTCACCGCCGCCGTGTGCAAGGCGTCGGCCGGCGCGGTCGAGCACCTGCCCGTGGCGCGTGTGCGCAACCTCGCCGACTGGCTGGGGGAGGCCAAGCAGCGCGAGGCGTGGGTGTACGGCGCGGCCGCCGACGCGCGCGTCGGCTACGAGCGCCCGGACTACGGCGGCAGGGTCGTGCTGGTGCTCGGATCGGAGGGGCGCGGGCTGCGCCCGCGGGTCGCGGCAGCCTGCGACGAGCTGATCTCGCTGCCCAACCGCGGCCGCGTCGGCTCGCTCAACGTCTCGACCGCCGCCGCCGCGCTCGTGTACGGAATCTTGCAGCTCCGTGCACAGGGTCTTGACAAGGGTTCATAACTAACACATACTCCGCGCCACGAATCAGGCTGCAGTCGAGCTTGAGGGATCGACTACAGAACACCTGGCGCACCAGGGGAGGTAAGCGCCACCGAGCTTCAAAGGCCCTGTAAAGGGCCCGAGAGGAGCGATGGATGGCATCTCCCGCAGCGTCGCCAGCACTACCCGTACCCGCCCGCCGACCTGGCGCGCCCATCCGGCGTGTCAACGGTAAGGCTCAAGGTGAAGTCGAGCTTGATGATCATTACCTGATCGCGCTCGCCAAGCAGGGCCGCAAGGACGCCTACGACCGCATCGTGAAGCGGTATTACGGCTTCGTGCGGCTCAAGGCCTCGTCCTACTTCCTGATCGGCGGCGATTCCGACGACCTGATCCAGGAGGGGCTCGTCGGGCTCTACAAGGCGGTGCGCGACTACCGCTCCGACCGTGAGTCGAGCTTCCGCAACTTCGCCGAGCTCTGCATCACGCGCCAGATCATCACGGCCGTGAAGACCTCGACCCGCAACAAGCACACGCCGCTGAACGAGTACGTCTCCTTCTCGCAGACGCCGGCGGCCGGCGGCGGGGACGGCGATCCGACGCTCGACGAGCTGCTGCCCGGCCCGACGGCGCACGATCCGGTCAACCAGGTGATCTCCTCGGAGGAGCTGCACAGCCTGGTCGCGTGCCTGTCGAGCGTGCTGTCGGAGCTGGAGAGCGCGGTGCTGTCGCTCTACCTCGACGGCCACAGCTACGAGGCGATCGCCGAGCGGCTGGAGTGCGACACCAAGACGGTCGACAACGCGCTGCAGCGCGTGAAGCGCAAGGTCGGCGCGCACCTCAACGCACGGCAGGTGCTGCTCTAGAACAGACGTCCAGGGCCGCGCGGCCCCCTTCGGCGACGTCCGGAGGAGGCCGACGCAGTTAGTGCATGCGCATCCGTCCCTCATTCGTGGCCGCGCTGGCGGCGCTGCTCGCCGGCCTCGTGGCGCAGACGGCGCTCGGCTCGCCGCCGGTGGATCTCGCGCCCGTCACCGGTCGTCGAGACCGAGCCGGCGTCCTACGTGACGCCGGCTGTCGCGACGCCGGCGCTCGCGACGGCGGCGACCGCGGCCGCCACGGCGACGGCGGCCGCAGCGCCGCGCCCCCAGGCGCACGAGCTCGCGACGCTGGCGCAGGGCGCGACGGCAAGCGCCCGCCCGGGCGGCCCGGCGATCGGGACGATCCCGGCCAACCACCGAGTTCGGCTCGCAGAAGGTCGTGAGCGTCGTCAAGCGCCGCGGGCCCTGGCTCGGCGTGATCGCGACCGGGCGCCCCAACGGCAAGCTGACCTGGATCCGGCGCGACGCGCCCGGGCTGCGCCTGGGCCGCACCCGCTGGTCGCTGCACGCCGACCTCTCGAGCCGGACGCTCACGCTGAGCCGCAACGGCCGCGCCGTGCGGCGCCTGTCGGTGGCGGTCGGGCGCCCCGGGTCGGAGACGCCCACCGGGCGCTTCGCGGTCACCGACAAGCTGGCCGGCTCGCGCTACGGCGCCTACTACGGCTGCTGCATCCTCGCCCTCAGCGGCACGCAGCCGAACCTGCCCGCCGGCTGGAGCGGCGGCAACCGGCTCGCCATCCACGGGACCGACTCGCCGTCGACGATCGGCACGCCCGCCTCCGCGGGCTGCCTGCGCGCCGGCGACGAGGACCTGCAGGCGCTGATGGCCAAGGTGCCGGTCGGCACTCCGGTCTTCATCTCCGGCTAGCGGCCGACAGACTCGCTGACCTCGTAGACCTCCGCAGCCGGCCGCCCGAGGACGAGCGCGGCCATCTCGCGCTTGAGCGCGTCGAGCCGCTGCTCCTCGGCCTCTGTGCGCTCGTCCGTGCGGGCGAGGTCGATGAACTCCTCGGTGACGAAGCCGTCCCGCAGGACCAGCGTCACCCCGCGGCGGCGGTAGCTCAGCCGGAAGACGAAGCGCTCGAGCGTCCGGCCGCGCTCGGGACGCGCGAGCGCGGCGTCCACGCGGAAGCGGTCGCCGGTGACCGCGCGCGTGACGAGCTCGAAGGCGTCGCGCGCGCCCGGGCCTCCGAACGCCGTCTCCACGACGAGCTCCCGGCGCTCGCAGGGACGCTCCGGGTCGAGCAGCGGCAGCGCCAGCTCGAGCACCTTGAACGCGTGAGCGACTCCACCCGGCGAGCCGGGGCCGTGGTAGCGCATGAGGTCCTCGAACGAGAACGAGATCAGGCGCCCGCGGTCGACGACCTCGAGCGTCGCGGTCATCCGCAGGCGCGGACGCGAGAGCCGGAGGTCGGACTCGAACCGACGACCTGCGCTTTACAAGAGCGCTGCTCTACCAACTGAGCTACTCCGGCCTGCGGCCGCGAGCGTAGCTACGCGCCGGTTGTGCCGGTGGCGCCGGCGGCGGCGTGCTCGATGTTGCCGTGCCCGTTGGAGGACACCGGCACCTGCTCGAGCGGCTCGAACTGGTCGCCGGGGTTGAGCCGGCGCTCCAGCTCGCCCAGCACGAGGCCGAACAGCGCGTGGCGCCAGGCGCTCTGCGCGAAGGCGCGCCGGTCGCCCGGTCGAGCTTGCGGTCGATCAGCGCGCGTCGAGCGGCCAGGTGGCCACGTGCTCGCCCAGCGCCGCGGCGACGCCGGCGGTCTGGGGCGGCCCCGGGATCAACGGGCGCAGGAGGCTGTAGACGGCGCCGAAGGCGGCCCCGTTGGCCAGGTGGATGGCCAGGCCGGTGACCTGCCAGCCGAGTCGCGGGTGACGAGCTTGCCGAGCAGCTCGACGTCGTCGTAGTCCGACCCGAAGACGCGCTTGTCGAGCGGCTGCTGGGCGGCCCAGACCGCCGCGCCGACCGCGCCCGCGAGCGCACCGCTGGGAATTCGCCTTAGCTCCATGGATCAGGCAGCGTAACGGCACGCGCGGACCCGGGTAGCTCTTCACGATGCCGGAGCAGCGCAAGACGGGAGTGCTGCGGCCGCGTCCGCTCGCCGTCTACCACGAGCGGACCCGCCGCAGGGGCGTGAACTCCCTGGTCTACTGGCCCATCCGGGTCGTGCTGAAGGCCGCGATCCTCGTCTACTTCCGCCTGCGCAGGCTCGGGCGCGAGCACATCCCGAGCGGCGGCGTGATCCTGGCCGCCAACCACCGCAGCTTCCTCGATCCCTTCGCGATCGGCTGCTGCCTGCCGCGCCCGATCTACTTCGTCGCCAAGGAGGAGCTGTTCCACAACCCGCTGCTCGGCTGGTTCCTCAACTGCATGGGCGCCTTCCCGGTGCGCCGCGGCGCCTCCGACCAGGAGTCGGTGAAGACCGCGCTCGCGCTGCTCGAGCGCGGCGACGCGGTCGTGATCTTCCCCGAGGGCACGCGCATCCGGGTCGGCTCGCTGGCCGAGCCCAAGCGCGGCGTCGGCCGGCTCGCGCTCCAGAGCGGCAAGCCCGGTGGTGCCGATCGCGATCACCGGCAGCGAGCACGCGCGCGTCGGCTGGCGGATCAAGCCGGTGCGCGTGCACGTGCGCGTCGGGCCCGCCGCTGACCTACCCGCGCGTGGAGAACCCGTCGCCGTTCCTCGCCGGCGAGGTGACCGAGCGGATCTGGCCCTGCGTCGGGCTCCAGTGGGAGTGGCTCGGCGGCCTGCCGCCGCTGCGCACCGCCGCCGTCGTCGGCGGCGGCTCGATGGGCACCGCGATCGCCTCGGTGCTCGCCCGCGCCGGGCTCGACGTGCAGCTCGGCTGCCGCACGACCTCGCAGGCCGCGCGCCTGCTCGAGGCGCGCGAGAACGCCGACTACCTGCCCGGGGTGGCGTTGGATCGCGCGATCGAGCCGAAGACCGTGCGCGAGATCGAGTTCGCCGGCGTGGACCTGGTCGTGCTCGCCGTGCCCTGCAGCAGCCTGCCCGCGGCGCTCGGCGAGATCGGCGCGCGCGTCGGCGACCGCAGCGCCGTGCTGGTCGCCTCCAAGGGGCTCGTCCCGCCGCTCGGCACCACGCCGACCGCCTACGTCGCCGAGCGCGTGACCGCCCGCGCCGTCGCGAGCCTCGGCGGTCCCGATCCACGCGCGCGAGGCGATCGAGCTCGGCGCGTCCGTGGTCGTGGCCACCGGCGACGCCGACCTGCGCCGCCAGCTCACGCGAGGTGCTCGGCGCCGGCGGCCTGACGCGTCGAGACGACCGACGACGTGACCGGCGCGGAGCTGGCCGCCTGCGCGAAGAACGCCGCGGCGCTCGCCTCCGGCGCGGCCGCCGGGCGCGGCGCCAACCTCGCCGGCGCGGCCGCCGGCCACGTCTTCTCCGAGGTGCACCGAGCTGGCCGTGGCCACCGGCGGGCGCAGCGAGACCTTCGCCGGCCTGGCGGGCGCGGGCGATCTGGTCGCCACCGCGATCGCCGCCGGCAGCCGCAACCGGCGCGCGGGCGAGCTGGTCGGCGCGGGCATGCCGGCCGGGCAGGTCGAGGCCGCCGTGCAGCAGACCGCCGAGTCGCTGGCCACGGTGCCGCTGCTCAGCGACGCGTTCGCGCGCGAGGGCATCGACGCGCCCGTGACCAACGGCCTGCGCCGCGTGCTCGACGGCGAGGCGTCCGCCGAGCAGTGGCTCGACAGCGTGCGCACCACGACCTCGCAACGCGCTACCCGCGCGGCCTGACCGGCCAGGATGCGGCGTTAGGCTGCGGTATGGGTGGAAGCGGGCGTAGACAAGCAGCGGCTGGACCGGGACTTCACCGAGCTCTACCGGGCTCATCTGCGCGACGTGTACTCGTACGCGTACTACCGGATCGGCAACCACCACGACGCCGAGGACCTCACCGAGCAGACCTTCCTGCAGGCGTACCGCCACTTCGAGCGGGCGCAGCGCGAGTCGAACGGGCGCCCGCTGCGTCCCTGGCTGATCCGCATCGCCCACAACCTGGCGGCCAACTACTACCGCGACCGCTCGCGACGCCCGGTCACCCAGCTCGACGACGCCGCGGTGCTCTCCGCCCCCTACGACACCGAGGAGATGGTGCAGGGGCGCGAGGAGCTCAAGGAGGTGCTGCGCGGGGTGTCCGAGCTGCCGGACGACCGCCGCGAGGCGCTGATCATGCGCTTCGCGCTCGACATGGACAACCGCGAGATCGCGCGTGCGCTGGGCCGCTCCGAGGGGGCGACCAAGGTGTTGATACATCGTGCGATCAAGCAGCTCCAGCAGGGACTCGAGGAGGAGTCCGGTGACGAGGCGGGGTCGAGCGATGAGTGACGCCGAGCGGGTCGAGCGGCTGCTGCGCATGGCGTTCGCGCCGGTGGAGCCGCCGGAGGCGCTCAGCGACCGGCTCGAGCGCGGCCTGACCGAGATGGCCGACGCGGCCGCGGGCGAGCTGGCCGAGTGGGAGCTGTCGGCGATGAGCGACCCGCGCAACTGGGCGCGCCCGGCCGCCGCCGTCGTCGTGGGCAGCATCGCCGCCGGCGGGCTCGTGCTGGTCCGCGCCCGCCAGCAGCAGAAGAAGCGCAATTCGTCGGGCCTGCGGTCGCTGGAGCGCAGCCTGCGCGACGTGGCCGAGGACCTCGAGAAGCGCCTGCGCGGCTAGGCCGGGCGGGCCTGCAGTGCTGGGCGGCTCGGTCGCGGGCGTCGCGAAGCCCGCGCCGACGCCGGCGATGCCGATCAGCAGGTGGAGGAAGTCGTCCTCGGTGTTCACGGGGATGAGGTTGAAGATCTCGTCGCCGTTGCCGGCCAGGAAGCCGAGCAGCGTCACGGCGAGGTAGATCACGCCGAACCCGAGCGCGTAGACGCGCGAGCCGCCGTAGGAGCCGGACAGCAGCAGTCCGACGCCGCCGCTCGCGATGTGCACGAGGTTGTGCCAGCCGTTGACGTCGAGGACGCCCAGCACCGCGTCGCGCTCGGTGCCGTCGCCGGTGCCGAAGCTCGCGTTGTAGAAGAACCCGACGATCCCGGCCACGAGCAGCGTCGCGCCGATCACGAGCGCGAAGACCTGTGCCGGTGAGCGCTCGCCTTCCATCGGCGCGTGCTTCGACGGGTGATCCGACCTTCCCTGCTTGGCGTAAGCATGAGCGTGGTAGAAGGCGACATCCGCGATCTCGCCGACGAGGAGGTGATGCAGCTCGTCGGGGAGGGCAAGCCCCGCGCGTTCGAGCTGCTCTACGACCGCCACGGCGGCGCGGCGTTCTCGCTCGCGTACCGGATGGTCGGAAACCGCGTCGCCGCCGAGGACATCTCGCAGGAGGCCTTCCTGTCGATCTGGCGCAGCCGCCTGCGCTACGACGCCTCGCGCGGCAGCGTGCGCACCTGGGTGCTCGGCATCGTCCACAACCGCGCGATCGACGCGCTCCGGCGGGGTTCCTCGCACGAGCGCCGGCGGGAGTCGTTCGAGGGCGCCGAGGAGCGCTTCGAGGCGCGCGAGCGCACGGACGTCGAGGCCGCGCGGCGCGAGGAGGCGCGCAACGTGCGCACCGCGCTCGACACGCTCCCGGTCGACCAGCGCCGCACGATCGAGCTCGCCTACTTCGGCGGGTTCAGCCACAGCCAGATCGCCGAGCTGCTCGATGAGCCGATCGGGACGATCAAGGGCAGGATGAGATTGGGGCTGGAGAAGTTGAGGCACCAGCTCGCATGACCGCCGCCGACCACAACCGCTTCGCCGACGACGTGGGCGCCTACCTGCTGGGCGCGCTGCCCGACGCCGAGCGCGCCGACTTCGAGCGCCACCTGGACGGCTGCGTGGTCTGCCACGAGGAGGTCGAGCGGCTGCGGCCGGCGGCCGACCTGCTGCCGCGCTCGGTCGAGCAGCTCGAGCCGCCGCCCGAGCCTCAAGCGCGCCTGATGGAGGCCGTCGAGGGCGACGCCGGCCGAGCGTCCCGCGCCGGCGCCGCGTCGCGCGTCGCGCGGCGGGCCTGTTCGCTGCGCGGCTGCGGCCGGCGTTCGCGGCCGCGGCGATCCTGCTCGCGGTGGCGATCGGCTTCGGCGCACAGCAGCTGCTCGACGACGACGGCGGCGGCACCCGCACGCTCGCGGCGACCGTCAAGCCGAGCGCTGCCCGGGGCGAGCGGCACCCTGCGCATCAGCGACGACGGGAGCGACGGCGCGATCCTCGAGGTGCACGGGATGCGGTCCCTGAAGCGGGGCCGCGTCTACCAGGCCTGGGTGGAGCGCGACGGGAAGGTGGAGCCGGAGCCGACCTTCGAGGTCGGCGCCGACGGCGACGGCGCGGTGGCGGTGCCCGAGGACCTCTCCGGCGCCCAGGCGGTGCATCTGACGCGCGAGCCGCGCGGCGGCTCCGCGGCGCCCAGCGAGTCGCCGGTTCTCACGGTCAAGCTCTAGCCCCAGCTAGCTTTCCCCGCGTGGAGACCTGTTACCGGCACCCGAACCGGGAGACCGGGGTGCGCTGCTCGAACTGCGAGCGGCCGATCTGCCCCGACTGCATGACCTCCACGCCCGTGGGGATGCGCTGCCCCGAGTGCGCGCGCCAGCGCACGCGCGTGAAGACGGTGCGCTCGGGCGGCGGCGAGCCGACGCTCACCTACGTCCTGATCGGGATCTGCGTCGCCGCGTTCATCGGCGAGGTCGCCGGCGGCGCGAGCGCCACCGGGAGCGGGTTCGGCGGCAGCCGGCTGTTCGAGGAGGGCGCCCTGAGCGGCCCGGCCGTCGCGGACGGCGAGTGGTATCGCGTGCTCACCGCCGGCTTCCTGCACGCGGGGTTCTTCCACCTGCTGTTCAACATGTTCTCGCTCTGGATCCTCGGCCAGCTGCTGGAGCCCGCCATCGGCCGGCTGCGCTTCGGGCTGATCTTCCTGGTCTCGGTGCTGGCCGGCTCGTTCGGGGCGCTCGTGGTCGACCCCAACTCGCTCACGGTCGGCGCCTCGGGCGGGATCTTCGGCCTGATGGGCGCCGCGGTGATCGTGATGCGCAGCCGCGGCATCAACCCGATGGAGAGCGGCCTCGGCCTCTGGATCGGGCTCAACCTGCTGATCACGTTCACGGTGCCGAGCATCTCGATCGGCGGCCACGTCGGCGGCCTGATCGGCGGCGCGCTCGCGGCCTTCCTGCTGTTCGACGTGCCGGACCGCCTGCGGCTGCCGGCCCAGGCGGCGAACCTGCTCTGCGCCGCGCTCGGCGTGGCCGCGGTGGCCGGCTCGATCGTCGTGGCCGGCTAGCCGACGCGCGCGGTGCGCTCGAGGTCCAGCTCGATCGAGCGCCGCGTCGGCGGCGCGGGGACCAGCTCCGGGTGCAGCAGGTGGCCGAGCAGCTCGACGCCGTCGACCAGCCGCGGCCCCGGGCGCGAGAAGTAGGCGGCGGCGTCGACCGCCACCACGCGGCCGCCGACCTGGGCCAGGTGGCGGCGCCAGCGCATGGTCTCGGCGGCGACCTGCTCCGCGTAGTAGCCGCAGGGCATCGAGACGACGACGTCGGGCTCGACCGCCTCGACGTCGCCCCACTCGGCGGTGCGCGACTTCTCGCCGGGCAGGCCGAGCATGTCCTCGCCGCCCGCGAGCTCGATCATCTGCGGCACCCAGTGCCCGCCGATGAAGATCGGGTCGAGCCACTCGAGCGCGACCACGCGCGGGCGCCGCGCGCCGTCGACGGCGCTCTCGACGGCCTCGAGTCGCTCGCCCAGCTCGTCCACGAGGCGCTCGCCCTGCCTCGGAGACGCCGGCGGCCTCGGCCAGCCGCGGAATGTCGGCGAGCACCTCTCCGAGCGTCGTCGGGTCGAGCGAGAGCACCTCCGGCTGGGTGGGCAGCCGCTCGGCGAGAGCGCGCACGTCGTCGTACGAGACGGCGCACACCTCGCAGACCGCCTGGGTGACGATCAGGTCCACCTCGAGCTCCTCGAGCGCCTCCTCGTCGAGCAGGTAGAGCGACTCGCCGCGGCCGGTGCGCTCGCGCACGGCCTCGTCGATCTCGGCCGCGTCGAGGTGCTCCGGGATCACGCTGCGCGTGAGGTGAGGGAGTTGCTCCGCCCCGGCCGGATGGTCACACTCGTGGGTGACGGCGACGACGCTGTCGCCGAGGCCGAGGGCGAAGAGCATCTCGGTCGCCGACGGCACAAGCGAAGCGATGCGCATGGAGACGAGGATGGCACGTCTGAGCGACACGGAGATCGAAGAGCGACTGACCGGGCTGGAGGGCTGGGAGCGCGCCGGCGACGCCATCCGCAAGCGCTTCAAGAGCGACGACTTCAAGGGATCGGTGGAGCTCGTCAACCGGCTCACGCCCGAGGCGGAGGCGATGAACCACCATCCCGACCTGGAGATCTCGTGGGACGAGGTGACCGTCACGATCAGCACGCACTCCGAGGGCGGGCTCACCGAGAACGACTTCGAGCTGGCCCGGCAGAATCGACGGTTTGGCGCTGATTTTCCTCTGCTACTCTCGCCCGCGTCCGCCGATGAGCGACGACGAACCTCCTCGAAGTAGCACGCTGACAGTGCCCGGTCCTCGATGACCGAGCTGCTCTTCCTGTTGGGCGTCCTCGTGCTCGTCGCCGCGAACGGCTTCTTCGTCGCCGCCGAGTTCGCGCTCGTGCGCACGCGCGAGGGCCGCATCGAGCAGATGCGCGACGAGGGCCGCAAGCGGCGCCGCCGCTGGTGCTCGCGCCAGATCGACCACATCGACGAGTACCTGTCGGCCTGCCAGCTCGGCATCACGATGGCCTCGCTCGGCATCGGCTTCCTCGGCGAGCCCGCGATCGCGAGCCTGCTCGAGGACGCGTTCGGCGACTCGATCTCGCACAGCCTGTCGCTGGCGATCTCGCTCGCCTTCGCCTACCTCGTGACGACCGCGCTGCACATCACGCGTCGGCGAGCAGGTGCCGAAGATCTACGCGATCGTGCACGCCGAGGGCACCGCGCTGCGCGTGGCGCGGCCGCTGCAGTGGTTCCGCGTCGGGCTGAGCCCGCTGATCTGGGCGCTCAACACGGCCTCCAACGCGCTGCTGCGCGTGGTCGGCGTCGATCCGCGGGCGGAGTTCGAGGAGGTCTCCTCGGCCGAGGACCTCAAGCTGATCATCGCCCGCAGCAGCCGCGGCGGGAAGCTCGACCCGGGCGAGGCCGGGATGCTCTCGGGCGTCTTCCACCTGCACGAGCAGGAGGCGCGCCAGGTGATGACGCCGATCCCGGCGGTCGTGACCGTGGACGTCTCGGACACGATCGAGACGGCGCTGCGGCGCGCGGTCGACTCCGGCCACACGCGGCTGGTGGTCACCGAGGAGGGCAACACCGACCGCATCAAGGGCGTGGTGCACGTCAACTCGCTGGCGCGCCGGCTGATGACCGAGGGCCCCGAGGCGACCGATCGCGGACAGCGTGAAGGACGCGCTGATCGTCCCCGAGACCAAGCCGCTCGACGACCTGCTCGCGGACCTCCAGCGCGAGCGCGCCTCGATGGCGGTCGTGGTCGACGAGTACGGCCGCACGGCCGGCATCGTCACGATCGAGGACATCATCGAGGAGGTCGTGGGCGAGATCGCCGACGAGACCGACCCGGCGGTCGCCGGGCATGCGCCGGCTCGCCAACGGCGACTGGTGGGTGCGCGGCCACGTGCCGATCACGGACCTGGCCGACTACGGGCTCGAGCTGCCCGCCGACTCCGAGGCCTACAACTCGGTCGGCGGCTTCGTGTTCGCGCAGCTCGGGCGGCTGCCCAAGCGCGGCGACATCGTGCGCGTCAACGGCTACTCGCTGCGCGTCGAGTCGGTGCGCGAGAACCGCGTCGAGGCGGTCCGCATCCGCGACCACCCGGCGAGCAGGACTCCGGCGAGCAGGCCTCCGAGGCCGCCGCTCCCGCCGAGCGGCCCGTTCCGTCCGTAGCGGGGGTTCACTCTCCGGCGTGGTGCTTCTCGTAGGAGGAGGTTCCCCCGGGATGTGGTGCGTCAAGCTCAGCGATTCGCAACGCGACGCCCTGATCGCGCTGGTCAAGACCCAGTGCGAGCCGGGACCCGCGGTCACGGCCGTGCTCGAGGCGCTCGCGCTCGCGCGCTGGGACGACCTCCCGGAGGCGACGCTGCCGTGGGACAGCGTGGCCGAGCTGGCGCGCGTGCAGAACATCGGCGAGGCCGACGTGGTCTGGGACCTGGCCGCGGGCATGGCGACCACGGCCGCCCACCGCGCTGGCCCCTCAGCCGTAGGTGTAGAAGCCCTCGCCGGCCTTGCGGCCGAGCTTGCCCTCGGCGATCAGCTCGCGCACGCGGTCGGGCACCTCGGCGCCGATCGACTCGCCGATCGCGGCCGACACGTCGAGCCCCACGAAGTCGAGCAGCGCCAGCGGCCCCATCGGGTGGCCGGCGCCGAGCTTCATGCAGGTGTCGATGCCCTGGGCGTCGATGCCGTCGCGCTCGAGCAGCCGCACCGCGTCGAACAGGTAGGGGAACAGCAGCTTGTTGACGACGAAGCCGGCGGCGTCCGGGACCTCGACGGCGGTCTTCTCGAGGCGCTCGCAGAGGCGGTGCAGCTCGAGCTTGGTCTCCGCGGTCGCCTCGTCGGGGAACGACAGCTCGACCAGCCGCATCTTCTCGACCGGGTTGAAGACGTGCAGCGCGGCGAACCGCTCCGGCCGCCCGCTCGCCTTCGCGATCTCCGCCACCGACAGGGAGGAGGTGGTGGTCGCGAGGATCGCCTCGGCGGGCAGCAGCTCGCCCAGCTTGGCGTGGATGTCGCACTTGACGTCGTTGTCCTCGGCGACGGCCTCGACCACGATCGCGACAGCCGGCGAGCTCGCCCAGATCGGTGACCACGCGCGCGGTCGCGACCTTCTCGGCGGCCCGCTCGGCGGACTTCTCGCTGCGCGCCCAGACGACCACCTCGTGGTGCTCCGCGGCTGCCCGCGCGAGCCCCTTGGCGATCGCCCCGCTGCCCACTATTCCCAGCTGTTGAGCCAATTTCGCACCCTTGGTTGACTGGTCAGTCAATGGAGTAGGCTTACCACACTATGCGAAACGGCAATGGGCGTGAGGTAGTCATCGTCGAGGCGGTCCGGACCCCGATCGGGCGCGGACATCCGGAGAAGGGCTACTACAAGGACACTCATCCCAACGAGCTGCTCGGCAAGACCTACACCGAGGTCATCGAGCGCGCCGGCATCGACGCCTCGGAGGTCGAGGACGTCATCGCGGGCTGCGTCCAGCAGTACGGCGAGCAGATGTTCAACGTCGGCCGCAACGCCTGGCTGCAGGCCGGGCTGCCCGGTCGAGACGCCGGCCACCACCGTCGACCGCCAGTGCGGCTCCGCGCAGCAGGCCGTCAACTTCGGCGCGGCGCTGATCGCGTCGGGCGTGCACGACGTCGCGATCGGCTCGGGCGTCGAGCACATGGGCCACATCCCGATGGGCGTCGGGCTTCAAGTGGGTCGACGACGTCGGCTCGCCCTGGCCGCCCGCGATGCTCGAGCACTACAACCTCGTGCCGCAGGGCATCTCGGCCGAGATGATCGCCGACCAGTGGGAGATCCCCCGCTCCGAGCTCGACGAGATCGGCGTGCGCTCGCAGCAGAACGCCCACCGGGCGACCGAGGAGGGGCGCTTCGAGCGCGAGATCGTCCCCTTCCAGGTCAACGGCGACACCTACGTCACCGACCAGGGCATCCGCCCCGAGACCAGCCTGGAGACGCTGTCCCAGCTCAAGCCCGCCTTCAAGGAGGACGGCCGCATCACGGCCGGCAACTCCTCGCAGATCTCCGACGGCGCGGCCGCGGTGCTGCTGATGGAGCGCCAGAAGGCCGAGTCGCTCGGCCTCAAGCCGCGCGCGCGGATCGTCGACCAGACGACCGTCGGCGTCGACCCCGTGATCATGCTGACCGGCCCGATTCCCGCCACGCGCAAGCTGCTCGAGCGCAACGGCATGCAGATCGGCGACATCGACCTGTTCGAGATCAACGAGGCGTTCGCCTCGGTGGTCGCGGCCTGGCGCCGCGAGCTCGACCCGGACATGGACCGCGTGAACGTGAACGGCGGCGCGATCGCCCTCGGGCCACCCGCTCGGGTCGACCGGCGCGCGGCTGATCACGACGCTGCTGCACGAGCTCGAGCGCTCCGACAAGGAAGTCGGCCTCGTGACGATGTGCTGCGGCGGCGGGCTCGGCACGGGCACGCTGATCCAGCGGGTCTAGGCAGGGCGGGCGGCGGCCCGTAACGTTTCCCGGACGCATGCGCCTCAAGGCTGAGGCGCATGCGCCGCTCTCCGCTCCTCGTCCTCGTCCTGGTCCTCCTCGCGATAGCCGGCCTCGCCGGCGCGACCTCCGCGTCCGTGGCCGCCGCTGCGCCGAAGCCGTACCTCGGGCTCGAAGTTCACGAACAAGAGCGTCGCCGCCTTCACGAAGGACCTCGCGAAGGTCGGCATCGGCGTCTACCGGCCCGGGAGCGGGCCGGGCCGTGCGGCGCGTCAGCGGGCGGTTGTCGCCGCTGCGCGTGGAGCAGCTTCGACGCCCGCGGCCTGGCCGCAGGGGCATGGGCGGGTTCCGGGCTGAGCGGCGCCGCCCTGAACGAGCTCGGCGGGCAAGGTGCGCATCACGCGCAAGCTGTCGCTGACGCTCGGCGCCGTGGTCGCCGGCTGGGCCAAGCGCGCGAGCTCGCCGAGCGCGCGGCTCGCGCGCCGCATGCTCGGCCGCCAGGACTGGCGTCACTACCGCACGATCGTCTTCCCGCAGGCGGTGCTCACGCTGTTCGCCTCGGACGCGGCGCTGCACCTCGGCCGGCGCGGTGAAGCGCGGCCGCCTCCGCCGCGCGCGTCGCCGCGTTCGCCGACAACCCGTGCAGCGGGACGCTCGACTTCGTCAACGGCACCGTCAACCGCTTCTTCGACTCGATCGGCCACATCGAGACGGACGAGCGGGCGATCCGCAAGCTGTTCGGGCGCGGGTGGCTGGGCGACCTCGTCAAGGGCGTCGGGAACGTGCTCGTGAAGAAGGTCAACGCGATCGTCGACAAGGCCAGGCAGATCACCCTCGCGGCGGTCAAGCTGCCGATCGAGGTCGTGACGAAGGCCATCGCGAGCGTGTCGGCGACCGTCAGCGTCATCAACCAGATCGCGACCAAGGTGCAACCGTGGTCGGGGCGACTGCGGCTCCGTCCCAATCCCACCCGCCTGGGCGTCGGCGAGGGGATTCCCGGCACGGCCTACCTCGACGTCACCGTCCCGATCGGCAGCCTCCGGTGGCCGCTCGCCGTGATCGACTGCGCGAAGGTCTTCGAGTTCGAGCTGCCGGACTTCACTCCCAAGGACGCGGACGTCTCCTGGGACCTCTCGCAGCAGGCGCCGGTGGGACTGGTCACCCCGACGGCGGAGCGCGGGCGCCTGAACGCCCTCGGCCAGGCCGAGCTCGCGTTCTCCACCACCACCGAGACGGCCGAGGAGGCCAAGGGCGAGCCGCGGATCGGCCTCGTGAACGTCGTGGCGACCGTGCACCGGCGCGACCTCGACCAGCTCATCGACGGCGTCGCCGGAAACATCCTCAAGCTGGTGCCGGGCGCCATCCGCGCCACTTCGGCGGGCAGATCCGCGGTGTCGTCGAACCCGATGATCGACAAGGTGAAGGCGAAGATCGGCACGGTGCAGGACATCGAGCTGGTCGAGACAATCGGCGTCAGTTACCACAAGCCGAAGGAGCCGAAGAAGAAGCCCGCGCCCGGCGGAACGCGGCTGCCGCTTCCCGACCCGTGCAAGCTCGTCACCCAGCAGGACGCGAGCGGGGCCGCCGGGATGGACGTGCTCGGCGGGGCCCCGACCTCGGCCCAGATCGACGGCCTCGGCAGCGGGCTCGCCTGCGTCTTCGCGGACCCGTCCTATCCGGCGCGGGCGTTCGTCCGGATCGACGCCATCGACTCAGGGGCCGGGGCGTTCACGAGCTACAAGGCCGGGTCCGGCCTCAACGGGGGCCAGGTCCCCAGCCTGGGCGACGACAACTTCTATTACATCGCCCCCGGTGGCTCTGCCCTGCTGTTCGTCCGCAAGGCCAACATCACGCTCCACATCTCGGTGCTCACGGCGAACGGCCTCGCGGGGGCGACCCGGATGGCGCGCGCCGCGCTCAACCGCTTCTGACGCCCCGCGGGCGGTTACCGGGCGCGTAGGGCGGGTACCTCAATCGGGTGCCGGTATCGACCCACGGTGCGCTGCTGGGCGGCCGCTACCGCGTCAGGAGGCCGCTCGGCCTCGGCGGGATGGCGCAGGTCCTGCTGTGCCAGGACGAGCACCTCGGCCGCCTCGTGGCGGTCAAGCGCCTGCACGCCGACAGCCCCGAGGACGTGGAGCGCCGCTTCGCGCGCGAGGCGCGCCTGGGCGCGGCGCTCAACCACCCGAACCTGGTCGCGGTCTTCGACACCGCCGTGGACCAGAACGACGTGCTGATCGTCATGGAGTACGTCGAGGGCCAGCCGCTCTCGCGCGCCCTGCGCGACGGGCCCCTCGATGCGGGCCGCGTGGCGCGCATGGCCCGGGACGTCGGCGCCGCGCTCGACCACGCGCACGCCCACGACATCGTGCACCGCGACGTCAAGCCCGGCAACGTCCTGCTGCGCAGCGACGGGATCGCGAAGCTGGCCGACCTGGGGATCGCGACCGCCGTCGATCTGACCCGCATCACCCGCAGCGGCGAGCTGCTCGGCACCGCCGCGTACATGGCGCCGGAGCAGCTCGAAGGCCGTGAGCCGCGCCCCGCGAGCGACGTCTACGCGCTCGCGGCGGTGTGCTTCGAGGCGCTGACCGGCCGGCGCCCGCGACAGGGCAGCAACGCGTTCGAGCTTGCGCATCGGATCGCTACCGAGCCTCCGCCCGACCTGCGCGAGCACCTGCCGTCGGCGCCCGCCGCGGCGGCCCAGGCGCTCGAGCGCGGGATGGCGCGCGACCCCGGCGAGCGCACCGCCTCCGCGGGCGTGTTCGCGAGCGAGCTGGCGTCCGCGTTCGACGGCGCTGGCGCCGACGCCCCGACCGTCGACCTCGCCGCCGCGGCGCCCACTCGCGAGCTGGCGCCGCCGCCGCCGGCCGACCGACCGCGGCCGCCCGCGCGCCCCCCGGTCGCCGCGGAGCGACCGAGTCGCCCGGCCCCGGCCGTCGCGAGCAGCTCGAAGGCCCCGCCACCGCGGCGCCCGGCGCCTCCTGCCGCACCCGCCCGGAAGGCGTCCTCCGCACGCCGCGGTCCGCTCGCGCTGATCCCGATCGCGCTGCTCCTGCTGGCGGCCGCGGCCGCAGCCGCGGTTCTCGTCTCGTCGGGCGGCGACGATTCGGGCGGCGGCCCCACGCCGTCGCAGGAGGCTCGCGACGCTCCGGCTCGCGGCCAGGCGAAGCAGGGCAAGGCCGACAAGGCGAAGCCCGCGAAGCCCGACAAGGCGAAGTCGAAGGGCCAGGCCGAGACGGAGGCTGCCGCGCCCGCCGCGCCCGAGGCGCAGCCAGAGTCGCCGGCAGCCACCCCGATCGACCCGGCGCGCGGCGCTCAGCTGAACGGCCAGGGCTACGCGCTCATGCAGCGCGGCGACTATGCGGGCGCGGTTCCGGTCCTGCAGCAGGCGGTGGCCTCGTGGCCGGACGACAGCACCGCACTCGACTACGCCTACGCGCTCTTCAACCTCGGCAAGTCGCTCAACCGAGCCGGCCGGTCGAGCGAGGCGATCCCGTTCCTCGAGAAGCGGCTGGCCTGGGACGACCAGCGCGCGACCGTCGAGGCCGAGCTCGCCCTCGCGCGTCGCAACGCCGCGGGCGGGTAGCCTGCGCGGCGGCATGGCCCGCCTCGAGCTGATCCCCACCGACGAGGAGCGCGAGATCCGCGCCGCGGTGCGCGGCATCTGCGACTCGTTCCCGAAGGACTACTCCAGGCAGAAGCACGCGGCCGACGAGCCGCCGACCGAGCTCTGGGACGCGCTCGCCGAGAAGGGCTACCTGGGCGTCAACCTCCCGGAGGAGTGGGGCGGTGGCGGCCTCGGCATGTCGGGGCTGGCGACCGTCGGCGAGGAGATCTCGGCGTCCGGCAAGTCGCTGCTGCTGATCGTCGTCTCGCCCGCGATCGTCGGCTCGATCCTGGCGCGCCACGGCACCGAGCAGCAGAAGGAGACCTGGCTGCGCGGCATCGCCGCCGGCACGACCAAGGTCGCCTTCGCGATCACCGAGCCGGACGCCGGCACCAACTCCCACAACCTCTCGACCTCGCTCGAGCGCCGCGGCGACCGGCTGCTGCTGAACGGCCAGAAGACCTACATCTCGGGCGTCGAGCACGCCGACGCCGTGCTGGTCGTGGCGCGCAGCCGGCTGCCCGACGGGCAGCTCGGCCTGCCCTCGCTCTGCCTGGTCGACGTCGACGCGCCCGGCTTCACGCGCGACGCGATCCCGATGCCCTACATCGGCCCCGACAAGCAGTGGACGCTCTTCTTCGACGACGTCGAGCTGCACGAGGAGCGCCTGATCGGCGGCGAGGGCGGCGGCCTCGGCCCGGTCTTCGACGGTCTCAACCCGGAGCGCATCATGGGCGCCGCGGTCGCCGCCGGCGCCGGCCGCCGGGCGCTCGACCAGGCAGCCGCCTACGCCAACGAGCGCGCCGTCTGGGGCGCCCCGATCGGCACCCACCAGGGGATCGCGCATCCGCTGGCCGAGGCGAAGATCGAGCTGGAGCTGGCGCGACTGATGCTCCAGAAGGCCGCCGCCCTCTACGACGCCGGCGCGCCGGGCGCGGGGGAGGCGTCGAACATGGCGAAGTACGCGGCCGCGGAGGCCGCGATCCACTGCGTCGATCGCGCCATCCAGGCCCACGGCGGCAACGGCTTCGCGCTCGAGTACGGCCTCAGCGACATGTGGTGGGGGGTGCGCCTCACGCGCACCGCGCCGGTGTCGCGCGAGATGATCCTCAACTACGTCGCCGAGCACTCGCTCGGGCTCCCGAAGAGCTACTGACGCCGGCGGTCCTGCTCTCGGCGATCGCGCTCGCCGCCTCGCTGTGGCGGCCCGGCGTCGACGCGGCGCGCGACTACGCGACCGACCGGGCCGGCGACGTCTCCTTCGCGGTGCGCAGCGAGCACCACCTCTACGGCGTCGACGTGCGCCGGACCGTGCCGTCGGCGAGCGTGCTCAAGGCGATGCTGCTGGTCGCCTACCTGCGCCGCCCGGACGTGCGCGACCGCGAGCTTCGCACGCGCCGACCGCGACCTGCTCGGGCCGATGATCCGCTGGTCCGACAACGTCGCGGCCACGCGCGTGCGCGACATCGTCGGCGACGACGGGACTGGTGCGGCTGGCGCGGCGGGTCGGCATGCGCGCCTTCGAGCCGGCGCCGATCTGGGGCCTGTCGCGCATCGACGCCGCCGACCAGACGCTCTTCCTCCTTCACGTCGACGGCTACGTGCCGCGCCGCCATCGCGCCTACGCGCTGCGGCTGCTGCGCACGATCGTGCCGTCGCAGCGCTGGGGCATCGCGCGCGTGCGCCCGCCCGGCTGGGCGCTCTACTTCAAGGGCGGATGGGGCTCGGGCTCGGGCGCGGTCGACCACCAGGTCGCGCTGCTGCGACGCGGGCGGCGGCGCATCTCGGTCGCGATCCTGACCACCGGCAGCCCGAGCCACGAGTACGGCAAGCGGACGCTGCGCGGAGTCGCGGCGCGGCTGCTGCGCGGCCTCGGGCCCTACAGCTGCGCCGACTCGGCCGCCTCGGGCCCGGCGAGCAGCGCCACCTGCAGGTAGAGCAGCACCGGCTCGAGCGCCGGCAGCTGCTTGGCGCCGTGCTCGCGGATGTGGCGCACGACGACGTCGTCGACCGCCGCCACGACCGCGTAGAAGACCTCGCTCGGCAGTCGCCGCGGCGCGTCGCGCCGGCGCATCAGGTCGGCGTAGCGGTCGCGCACCCGCTCGCGCCGCTCGAGCGCCTGCGGGCCCGCGGCGGCGACCTCGATCAGGAACACGCGCGCGAGCGCGGGATCCGCGGCGAGCCAGCGCAGGTAGGCGACGATGCCCGCGCGCGTCCGCTCGACCCAGCCCTCGTGGGAGGCCTGCGCCTCGGTCACGCGCAGCAGCAGCTCCTCGCTGGCGGCCTCGTAGGCGGCCAGGAAGCACTCCTCCTTGTCGGCGAAGTGCTCGTAGAAGGTCTTCTTCGAGACGCCGGCGCCGCGCACCACGTCGTCGATCGTCGCGGCGCCGTAGCCGCGCTCTGCGACCGCCCGGCCGACGGCCTCGAGCAGGCGCGTGCGCTGCGACGCCTCGACGACGTCGCGGTCGAGCCCGTGCGTGCCGCGCGGCAGGCGGCGGGGGATGTCCTGAGAGGCGGGCGGCATTGTGTACGCCCTGGTACATTACCCGGCCATGGACCTCACGCTCTCGCCCTCCGAGGCGGCATTCCGAGACGAGCTGCGTGCCTGGCTGGCCGACAACCACCCGGGCGAGGATCCGCCCGGCGAGGACGAGGCCTTCGAGCACCGGCGCACCTGGCAGCTGAAGCTCTTCGAGGCCGGCTACGCCGGCTTCTCGTGGCCGAAGGAGTACGGCGGCCGCGGCGCCACGCTCGTCGAGCAGGCTCTGTTCGGCGAGGAGATGGCGCGCGCCAAGGCGCCCCAGCCGGCGAACGTGCTCGGCATGGTCATGGGCGGCCCGGTGGTCATCACCCACGGCACCGACGAGCAGAAGGAGCGCTGGCTGCGCCCGATCCTGACCGGCGACGGAGATCTGGTGCCAGGGCTTCTCCGAGCCCGAGTCGGGGTCCGATCTCGCGTCGCTGAAGACGCGCGCGGTCAAGTCGAATACCCGATCGGGCACAGGCGGCGAGTGGGTGGTCACCGGCCAGAAGGTCTGGACGACCTACGCGCACAAGGCCAAGTGGTGCATGCTGGTCGCGCGCACCGACCAGGACGTGCCCAAGCACCAGGGCCTGACCTACTTCATCATGGACATGGAGCAGGAGGCCGTGCAGGTGCGCCCGCTCTACCAGATCACCAACGAGCCGGAGTTCAACGAGCTCTTCATCGAGGAGGCTCGGATCCCTGACGAGAACGTGGTCGGCGGGCGTCGGCAACGGCTGGGGCGTGGCGATCACGACGCTGATGAACGAGCGCGCCGGGCTGGGCGCCGCGGCGGCCGCCGGCGTGCGGATCGCGCTCGGGGACCTGAAGCAGCTCGCGCACGAGCGCGGCGCCGACGAGGACCCGGTGATCCGCCAGCGGCTCGCGCAGCTCACGATCGAGGTCGAGCTGCTGCGCCTCAACTCCTGGCGCGGGCTCACCCAGATCATGAAGCGCGGCGTGCCCGGGCCGGAGGGGTCGCTGCCGAAGTGGCAGTGGGGCGAGATCAACCAGACGCTCACCGAGCTCGCCGTGGACATCCTCGGCGAGGAGGGCGCCTACTGGGACTCGCCGTGGACCTACCGCCTGCTGCGCTCGCGCGCGAACTCGATCGAGGGCGGCACGACGGAGATCCTCAAGAACATCATCGCCGAGCGCGTGCTCGGCCTGCCGAAGCTGCGCTAAGGAATCAACGGTGAACTTCGACTTCTCAGACGATCAGCAGTCCATCAAGCGGACCGCCAAGGACCTGCTCGCCGACCGCTTCAAGTTCGAGCGCGTCCGCGAGCTGGCCGAGGACGGCAGCTACGACGACGGCGCCTGGAAGGAGCTCGGCGAGCTCGGCTGGCCGGGGATCTTCATCGCGGAGGAGCACGGCGGCCAGGGGCTCGGCATCGTCGAGCTGATCATCCTGATGGAGGAGCTCGGCTACTCGCTCGCGCCGGTGCCGTTCCTCTCGAACGCGGCGGCGGGCCTGGTCATCCAGGCGGCCGGCTCCGACGAGCAGAAGCAGCGCTGGCTGCCGGGCCTCGCCTCCGGCGAGCTGCGCGGCGCGGCCGGGATGCTGCGCGGGGACGAGGCCAAGCTCGTGCCCGACGGCGAGGGCGCGGACGTGATCGTGCTCTGCGGCGCCGACGGCGCGCGCATCGTCGAGGGCTCCGCGGCGGAGGTCGAGCCGGTGGCGACGATGGACTCCACCCGCCGCTTCGCCCGCGTGCGCGCCGGCTCGGCCGGCGAGGCGCTCGAGGGCGAGCCGGGGCCGGGCATCGGCGCGGCGCTGCTCGCGGTGTCGGCGGAGCTCACCGGCGTGGCGCAGCGGGCGATGGAGATGGCCGTGGAGTACGCGCGCGACCGCAAGCAGTTCGGCCGGCCGATCGGCGCCTACCAGGCGGTCTCGCACCGCTGCGCGCAGATGCTGCTCGAGACCGAGGGCGCGCGCTCGGCGACCTACTGGGGCGCCTGGACCGCCGACGCCGAGCCGGAGTCGCTGGAGCTGGCGGCCTCGATGGCGAAGGCATACGCCTCCGACGCCGGCTGGCGGGTCTGCTCGTCGTCGCTGCAGGTGCACGGCGGCATCGGCTTCACCTGGGAGCACGACCTGCACTTCTTCCTGAAGCGGGCCAAGGTCGACGGGCTGCTCTGGGGCAGCGCCAGCGAGCACCGCGAGCGGGTGGCCGCGCTGTCGGCCGTGGGCGACGCGGCGGGCGCGGCGGCCTAGACCGGCTCGGGGCCGCGGTAGCTCGGCAGCCCCTCCTCGCGCTCCTGGATCGGGCCGCGCCGCTCCGAGCCGAGCGCGATCTGGCTGAGGCGCGCGATCTCGCGCTCGCCCTCGAGCCGCGCTGGATGGTCGGCCGGCAGCCCGCCGATGAGCGTGTGGATGCGGTTGCGCAGCTGCAGCGCGAAGTGGGGGGTCGACGCGCCCATCAGCTGGCGCACGTCCTCCACGGTCGGCTCGCGGTGAAGGCGGTCGGGGCGCTCGAACTCGCTCATGCGCTGCCGAGATTACCCCGCGGCGCTCACGGGGCGTTCGCCTGCACCGGGATCAGCTCCGTCGTCGCGTCGATGCGGGCCTGCTGGTCCACCGAGATCGCCTTGTCGTCGCCGAGGATCCACGCGCGGTTGTAGACGGCCTGCCCAGGATCGTCCTCGTAGCCGGGCTGGACGCTGAGCAGGTAGGCCTCGAGCGCCTGCGGCAGCTCCTCGGCGTCGTCGGTCAGCAGCAGCGGCGCGAACACGCCGCGCGTCGCAAGCGAAGCCGCGGCGGCCGCGTCGAGCGGGCGATCGAGGTTGGCGATCGCGAAGTTGTAGCCGGGCACGACGATGCCCCAGCCGAAGTCGCCCTTCTCGTAGCGCGCGAAGTCGATCGCGTTCTCGACCGGCGTCTTCCCCGCGATGCGGGTCACCGACCCCGCCAGCTTCAGCCGCGCCAGCTCCCGCTCCACCTGCTTCGAGATCACGCTCGGCGGCCCGAGCAGGTAGACGTTCGGCCGCTCGTGGCCCTGGAGCGCGCGGCGGATCGGGGGCGGGATCGAGCCCGGCTTCACGGGCAGCGCCATGTCGCCAGAGCGGGCCGCCCACGACGCGGCCGGCAGCGCCCACTCGGGCTTGTCGGCCGAGTAGAGCACCACGTCGCCGGACGGCTCGCCGGTCGCCGCCGACAGGAAGCGGTCGATCGCGGCAGCGCGCCGGAACGGGTCGGCGCCCTGCACCACGGCGGTGCGGTAGCCGTCCGGCCGCGCGACGTCCTCGCCGATGCGGATCACCTGCGCGTCCTTGGACAGGTCGGATCCCTTGGGCTGCAGGTGCTCGAGCGTGTCCTCGGTGACCGCCGGCAGGTCGCCGCCGTCGGCGAGCAGCAGCGGCGCGCCGATCGGCGGGCCCGGCGAGCACCGCGGCCGCGATCGCCGAGACCCAGTCGCCGGAGTCCACGAGCACGACCGCCGACGGCCTGTCGGAGCTGCCGCTGGCGGGGAAGATCGCGCTGGCCACGCCGGCCGCGTCGGCCACGGCGTCGGCGCCGCCCACGCGGATCGTGTTGCGGGTGGCGCTGGCGGGGAAGCCGAGCTTCTCGGCGGCCTGGTCGTCCTGGGGGTCGACGCTGAGCCCGGGCGGGCCGTCGCCCTCGTCGCCGAGCGAGCAGCCGCCGAGCAGGACCACCAGCAGCAGCGCGAGGGCAAGGCGGCGCATGGCGGCGCAGATTAGCCGCGACTAGTGCGGAAGCCGGTGGGGTAACCTATGATTGACTCGTCAGTCAACGACCGTGGCGGCGCTTCGGAGGCTCCCGTGGATTTCAGGCTCAACGACGAACAGCTCGAGTTCCAAGATCACTGCCGCCGCTTCGCGCGCGAGGTGATCCGGCCCGCGGCCGACAAGCACGACCGCGAGGAGTCCGTGCCGTGGGAGGTCATCAAGGCCGCCCGCGAGTGGAACCTGCACGGCCTCGAGACGATCCAGAAGATGGGCAGCGACCCCGACGGGCTGTTCAGCTGCATCTACGCCGAGGAGCTCCACTGGGGCTGCGCGGGCATCGCGCTCGCGATCCAGGGCGGCTCGCTCGCCGCCGCGGGCATCGCCAGCTCCGGCACGCCCGAGCAGATCGGGCAGTGGGTGCCCGAGTGCTTCGGCCTGGGCGACGAGATCAAGCTCGGCGCCTACGCCGTCACCGAGCCGAGCGCCGGCTCCGACGTGCGCTCGCTGCGCACCACCGCGAAGCGCGACGGCGACGAGTGGGTGCTCAACGGGACCAAGGTCTTCATCACGAACGGCGGGATCGCCGACGTGACCGTCGTCGTCGCCACCGTCGACCCCGAGCTCGGCCACCGCGGCCAGGCGTCGTTCGTCGTGCCCAAGGACACGCCCGGGCCTGACGATGGGCAAGAAGGAGTCCAAGCTCGGCATCCGCGCCTCGCAGACCTCCGAGGTCATCCTCGAGGACTGCCGCGTGCCCGCCGAGTACCTGCTCGGCGGCACGGAGAAGCTCGAGAAGAAGCTGGCGCGCGCCCGCTCCGGCGAGTCCACCGGCCGCTCCTCGAACGCGCTCGCGACCTTCGAGCTCACGCGCCCGCTGGTCGGCGCCTCGGCGCTCGGCATCGCGCAGGCCGCCTACGAGTGGACGCTCGAGTACCTCGAGGGCAGGGAGGAGGACGGCGCCCCGCTGCTCGAGCAGCAGCGCGTGCAGCAGGTGCTCGCCGACGTGGCCACCGAGATCGAGGCGGCCCGCATGCTGGTCTGGCGCGCCTCCTGGATGGGCCGCAACGGCGTGCCGATGACCGGCGGCCAGGGCTCGATGTCGAAGCTCAAGGCCGGCGACGTCGCGATGTGGGCGACCACCACGCTGATGGATCTCGTCGGTCCGTTCGCGCAGACCACGGACTGCCCGCTCGAGAAGTTCTTCCGCGACGCCAAGATCTACCAGCTGTTCGAGGGCACCGCCCAGGTCCAGCGGCTCGTCATCTCGCGCATGCAGCGCTCCGAGTACAGGGGCCGCCGCGAGCCCGCGCAGGAGGTGCTCGAGCAGGCGCCGGGCAGCTCGCCGGGCGACGTGGTCCGCGAGGCCGCGGCCACGCCTGAACAGCTGGGCCGCACGCTCACCCGCCGCGAGCTGACCGCCGCGCTCGCGGCGCGGCAGCACCTGCTGGAGCGCGGCCGGCTCGGCGCCGGCCGAGGCGATCGCGCGCCTGACCCCGCTCCAGGGCCAGGACTCGCCGGCGCCGTACATCGCGCTCGCCGCGCGCCTCGACGGGTTCGCCCGCGAGCAGCTCGAGGCCGCGCTCGCGGCGGGCGAGGTGGTCAAGACGACGATCATGCGCGTGACGCTGCACCTGGTCGCGGCGCGCCGGACTACCCGGCCTACGCCCAGCTCTCGCGCCAGGCGCGCATGCGCAAGTGGCGCAAGGACTTCGCGCACCTCGACGAGGCCGAGGTGACCGCCGAGCTGGCGCGCCTGGCTGCGCGAGCCGCGCTCGAACGCCGAGATCCGCGAGCGCGTGCTGCGCTACGAGGGCGTCGCCGACGACAACTACTGGCCGATCCTCTTCGCGCGCACGCTGCTGCCGCTGGTGCAGGTGCCGCCGGCCGGCTTCTGGCGCGACCGCACCCGCCCGCGCTTCGTCGTCGACGCGCGCCCGCTGCCCGATCCGGCGACGCCGCGGCGCTCGTGCTGGAGCGCTACCTGGGCGCCTTCGGGCCGGCGAGCCTGCGCGACGCCGCCGCCTGGGCGGGCGTCGCGCAGCGCGACTTCGCGCGCGGCGCGCGAGCGCGCTGCGAGACCGTCTCCTACTCGCGACGAGCGCGGCGCCGAGCTGCTCGACCTGCCCGGCGCGCCGCTGCCGCCCGCGCGCACGCGGCTGCCGGTGCGGCTGCTGGCGCGCTGGGACCAGGCGCTGCTCGCCTATGCCGACCGCGCGCGGATCATCCCGCCGGAGGTCGAGCCGCTGAAGCTGACGCACAGCGGCGACCAGACGATCACCGTCGACGGCCGCGTGGCGGCGTCCTGGTGGCTGCGACGCGCGCGGGAGTCGGTCCAGGTCGAGGTGCGCCCGCACGTGGACATCCGCCGCTCCGCGCACGCGCCGATCCGCGCCGAGGCCAAGCGCACGGCGCGCTTCGCCGAGCCCGACGCGCGCCGGATCGAGGTCGTCGGGCTGTAGGGACCTCCGGCGTATGCTCGATTTCGTGATCGCCCCGTTCGCGCACGTCGGCGGCGGCGTCTTCGAGCCGCTGCAGCTGCTGCCCCCGCTGGTCGCGCTGGCCGCGTACTGGCTGCGCGCGCGCACGCTCACGCGGCAGGGCCGGCCGCCGCCCGCGTGGCGGATGGCGTGCTTCGCCGGCGGGATCGCGCTGATCTTCACGGCGCTGGTGTCGCCGGTCGCCCACATCGGCGGCGAGCTCGTGCTCGCGCACATGGCCCAGCACGTGCTGATGGCCGACCTCGCCACGCTGCTGATGGTGCTCGGGCTGACCGGGCCGCTGCTGCAGCCGATCCTCGCCACGCGGCGTCGTGCAGCGCCTGCGCGTGCTCGCGCACCCGGTCGTCGCGTTCTCGCTGTGGGCGGTCGACCTCTACCTCTGGCACCTGCCGTTCGCCTACCAGGCGGCGCTCGCCCACGAGCCCGTGCACGCCTTCCAGCACGCCAGCTTCGTGCTCTTCGGCTTCACGATGTGGCTGGCCCTGCTCGGCCCGCTGCCCCAGCCCGAGTGGTTCGGCAACGGCGCGAAGCTGCTCTACATCGTGGCCGTGCGGCTGACCGGAGCGCTGCTCGGCAACATCTTCCTCTGGTCGGGCACGGTCTTCTACCCCGACTACCGCCCCGGCCAGGCGAGCTGGGACCTGTCGCCGCTGCAGGACCAGGGCACGGCGGGGACGATCATGATGATCGAAAGCAGCATCGTCACCGTAGTGCTGCTCGGGTGGCTGTTCGTCAAGACAGCGCGGGAGTCGGAGGAGCGCCAGCAGCTGCTGGAGCTCGCGAGCGCGCGCGGCCTCGAGCTGAGCGAGCAGCGCGCCGCCCGCGCGGTGGCATCCGGTCGCGGCGGCGAGCTGCGGCGGCGCCTGGAGCGCGCATGAGGATCGCGGCGCTGGCCCTCGCCGGGCTCGCGCTGCTGGCCGGCTGCAACGACGACGACGGGCGGCGACCGGGCCGAGCCGCCGCGCCCGCAGGCCGGGCTGCGCTCCCCGGAGGGAGTGATGATCCGCGACTGGCTGCTGGCGGTGAAGCACGGCGACTACGGCCACGCCGCGACCTTCTTCGCGCCCGGCGCGATCATCGACCAGGGCCGCCCCTACCGGCTGCGCAACGCGCGCGCGGCGCGCATCTTCAGCGCGACGCTGCCCTGCCACGCCGACCTGATCGCGCTCGCCGAC
This sequence comes from uncultured Thermoleophilaceae bacterium, assembly GCA_963828225.1. GTDB lineage: Bacteria > Actinomycetota > Thermoleophilia > Solirubrobacterales > Thermoleophilaceae > JACVRW01. Next base: position 370,445 of record CAWHDX010000001.1, read on the forward strand.
GAGGGCGCGCGGGTGCTCGCGACGTTCCGGCTCGCTGCCCGGTCCGGGCGGCTCCTGCCGCGGCCGCGTGCAGGTGCGCTACACGATCGTGCGCGGGCGCTTCACCGAGTGGCGCCAGCTGCCGAGCGGGGACGAGCGAGGCGCCCGCGCCGGCGGGGCCGGTCGTCTAGCCGCGCGACTCCTGGATGTGCGCGCGCTCGGCCAGCCGGTTGTCGCGCCGCAGCTGCGCCTCGCGCTCGCGGCGCTGCTCGTCGGGCTGCTCGGCGGCGACCGCCGGCACCCCCGTCGGCCGGCCCTCGTCGTCGAGCGCGACCATCGTCACGTACGCCGTCGAGCTGTGGACGATCTCCCCGGAGCGCAGGTTCTCGGACTCCACCCGCACGCCCACCTCCATCGAGCTGCGCCAGGCGGCGTTGACCGTCGCCTTGACGGTCACGAGGTCGCCGACGCGCACCGGATGGAGGAACGTCATGCGGTCGAAGGCGATCGTCACGACGCGGCAGCCGGAGTGGCGGACGGCCGCGATGCCGGCCACCTCGTCGCACATGTAGAGGATCGCCCCGCCGTGGACGTTGCCGGCGTTGTTGGCGTCGCCCGGCCCCATCCAGCGGCTGAGCTCGGATCGCGACTGGGATGGCGGTCTCGGCTGCACGGCGCCGGGTAGTCTAGGTCTCTCACTGAGGCGATACGCAGTCTGAAGGAGGCCGGATGCCAGGGCTCGGCGGGCGGATGTCCACCGTCATCAAGTCAAAGATCTCGAGGATGCTCGACCGGACCGAGGATCCCGGCGAGACGCTCGACTACGGCTACCAGAAGCAGGTCGAGCTGCTTCAGAACGTGAAGAAGGGCATCGCCGACGTCGTCACGTCGAAGAAGCGCCTTCAGATGCAGTCGACCAAGCTCGAGCAGCAGGTCGTCAAGCTCGACACCCAGGCGCGGCAGGCGCTGTCGCAGGGCCGCGAGGACCTCGCCCGGCTGGCGCTGGAGCGCAAGACGCTCGCCCAGACCGAGCTGCAGTCGCTCGACTCCCAGATCACGGAGCTCGAGGGCCAGCAGGAGGCGCTGACCGCCAACGAGCAGAAGCTGCGCCAGAAGATCGAGCAGTTCCGCACCAAGAAGGAGGTCATCAAGGCGCAGTACTCGGCCGCGGAGGCCCAGGTGCGGATCTCGGAGGCGGCCAACGGCGTCGGCGAGGAGATGGCCGACCTCGGGCTCGCGATCCAGCGCGCCGAGGACAAGACCGAGACCATGCGCGCACGCGCATCTGCGGTCGAGGAGCTCGAGAAGGCCGGCACGTTCGACGACCTGGGCCAGCTCGGCGCGGGCCAGGACGACATCGACCGCCAGCTCCACGAGCTCTCCAGCGGCGCGCAGGTCGACGACGAGCTCAGCAAGATGAAGGCCGAGCTCGGCGCGGGCGGCGGCGACGCGCCCGCGCTCGAGCAGGGGGAGGAGAAGGCGTGATCGTGCGGATCTCCGGCGAGGGCCAGTTCCGCCTGCCCGACGAGGACGCCGACCGGCTCAACGAGCTCGACAACCGCGCCGTGGCGGCGGTGGAGCAGGGCGACGAGACCGGCTTCCGCGAGCTCTGGTCGCAGATGCTCGAGCTGGTCGCGACCGACGGCAACGTGCTCGACGGCGACGAGCTGGTCGAGTCCGACGTGATCCTGCCGCCGCGCGACATCAGCTTCAACGAGGCGGCCGGGCGAGTTCACGGGCGAAGGCCTGATCCCGGACTGAGTTAGGATCGCGCCCGGAGGTGAGGGCGTGGACGAAGATCGACTGAAGGCGACCCCGCTGTTCGAAGGGCTGAACCGCAAGGAGCGGCATGCGCTGGCGCCGCGGGCGGACGAGGTGGACCTCGAGGAGGGCCGCGCGATCGTGCGCGAGGGCGAGTGGGCCTACGAGTTCTTCGCGATCGAGTCGGGCACCGCCGAGGTGCGCCGCGGCGAGCAGCTGCTGGCCGAGCTGGGGCCGGGCGACTACTTCGGCGAGATGGGCCTGGTCGAGGACACCCGCCGCAACGCGACGGTGATCGCCACGTCGCCGGTGACCGTGATCGTGATGACCGCCCAGGCGTTCCGCCAGACGGCGCGCGAGATGCCGGAGGTGGCGCGCAAGATCCAGGCGACCATCGAGGCGCGCTCGCGCGAGCTGGACGCGGCGGGCTAGCGCCGACCTCGCTCCGGCCCCCGGTGCGTGTGGGCTGTCTTATGTAACCCTATGCGGGACGCAGTACAGCCCACACGGGTGCGCCGCGGGCTTCCGACGCGGCGACCGGCCCTAGCGGCCGCGCTCGTCCGACCGCAGCGACTCGCCGATCAGCCACAGCAGCGGCGGCCATAGGCCGACGAACAGCGCGCGCCGCTCGGCGTTCCCGCGCTCCTCCTGATCGACGGTCTTGGCGCGTATCCACAGCGCGATGCAGAGCTGGACCGCGGCCAGCGACGTGACGTGAAGGTGCCAACCGCGCACGTGGGCGGAGCCGAGGAGCTTGGTGACCATGCGCGCTGGGTACCCGTGCGGTTGCGATACATGCCCCGCCAGACCCTCATCCACCGCCTCGGCACGGCCGCGCTCTGGCCCGTCGGCGTCGCGCTCACGTCCTGGCGCTACATGTGGCGCACGACGCCGCTCTACCGCAGCGAGGAGCCCGGGTCGCTGCCCGAGGACGCGCCGCCGCCGCTCCCCGGCGGCGTGTCGCGCAGAAGAGGTGCAGGGGCCCGACGACGGCGCCGGCGCGCTCTACCACCGCCGCTACGAGGTGACGATCCGCGGCAGCGAGCTGTCGGCCACCGAGCTCGTGGCGCGCGTGGCCGAGGACCCCGACCGGGTGGCGCCGTCCGAGTTCGCCAAGTTCAAGAAGACGCTCGGGCGAGGAGGGCCGGATGGCCGTCGGCGACGAGTACCTGGTGCGCATGCCGGGCCCGTGGGACGGGCCGGTGCGGGTCGTCGAGCACACGCCCGACGCCTTCCGGCTGGCCACGCTCGACGGCCACCTGGAGGCCGGCCAGATCCGCTTCGGGGCGGAGTCGCGCGACGGGCTGATCGTGTTCCGCATCGAGTCCTGGGCGCGCGGCGGCGACCGCCTCTCGAACCTCCTCTACGACCGGCTGCGCTTCTCCAAGGAGGTGCAGTTCCACATGTGGACGTCGTTCCTCGAGCACGTCGTCGAGCTGTCGGGCGGCAAGCGCGAGGGCGGCCTCCGCGTGCACACGCGCCGCGTGGAGGCCGAGCCCCCGGGCGACCCGCGGGCGCTCGAGCGGCTGCGCGCGCTGCACGACGCGGACTTCAACTTCGAGCTGCCGGGGATCGAGGCGACCGGCGGCGAGGGCGGCTGGAAGGTGGACGACTACTGCCAGCCGCTGCCGTCAGAGGCGCCCGGGCCGCCGGAGCCGGACGGCACCTGGCGGCGCGCCCAGCAGCTGATGCGCGACTACGAGTTCGCCGACCCGGCCATCGTGCAGGCGCTCTACGCGCCCGACTCGGAGCTCGAGGGCCGCGACATGCTGCTGGAGGCGCGCTTCTGGGGGCTGCGCTTCCGCTTCGGGGTGCGCGTCGGCGCCGTGACCGACGAGCAGCGCGAGGTCGACGGCCGGCCGGTCTGCGTCTGGGGCTGGAGCTACCGCACGCTGCAGGGCCACCTCGAGATGGGCCAGATGGACTACGAGGTGTGGAAGTGGCTCGACGACGGCTCGGTCGAGTTCCGCATCCACGTCGTCTCGCGCCCGGCGCGCATCCCGAACCCGGTCGTGCGGCTCGGGCTTCCGCCTGTTCGGCCGCGGCCAGCAGGTCAGGTTCGCGCGGCGGGCGTGCGCCCGGATGGCGGAGCGCCTCGACGCCGGTAGCGCAGATAGGCCACCGGTCCGAACGTCCGAGACTCGGCCAGCTCCAGGCTGATCGGCTCCGCGAGCGGCGGGAAGTAGGGCGTTCCGCCGCCCAGGACGACGGGGCTGACGAACAGCCGGAACTCGTCGATCAGGTCGATGACCGATGCGGCGAGGCCGGCGCCGCCGACGTCCATGTCGCCCCCGAGGTCGCGCTTGAGGTCGGCCACCGCGTCGCGGGGATCCATCGTGGCGAGGGTCGCGTTGCCCTCGACGGAGCGCAGCGTGCTCGAGAAGACGAGCTTCGGGAGCCCCTGCCAGATGCGCCCGAACTCGTCGTCGCGGGTCTCCCACGGCAGCATCTCCTCGTAGAGGCGCCGCCCGCACAGGTGCAGGCCGAGCGCTCGCGTCTGCTCCTCGTGGAAGCGGTGCAGCTCCTCGTCGGGCGCCGCCCAGTCGATCTCGCCACCGGGGCCGGCGATGTAGCCGTCCAGCGACACTCCCATCGAGTAGCGCAGCCCGCTCAGACGGGGATCTCCCAGAGCGGGAACCAGCGCGTCACGTCCTCCTCGAACGGCAGCTCGGCTCCCACCTGGGCCTTCAGGCGCAGCTCGCGCTCCGAGTCGCGCGCCTGCTCGCCCGGCGCCGGGATGAACGGGTAGTAGCCGCCGCGCTTGAAGTTGTAGATGAAGTAGATCGGCTTGCCCTTGTCCTCGAAGGGGAAGACCGCCGCCAGCAGCCGGTCGCCGTAGCCGCTCTCCTGGAGCGCCGACGAGACGGTGTTGAGCGCGACCACGACGTCCTCGAAGTCCGGGTCGCGCAGGATCAGCCAGCGGTAGCCGTACTCGTCGGCGGACGACTCCACGGCGGTGCCGGTGTCCGCGGCGCCGGCCGCGCAGCAGCTCCTCGGTCTCGGCGATGATCGCGTCGAAGTCGGCGGTCTCGAGCGGCTGGAAGACGATCGCCGCCGCGCCCTTGTGCATCAGTCCGAGGCCCGTCTCGAGCGTCACCTGCGCGGTCGTCATCGCGAACAGGCGGTCCGGCGCGGCGCTCTTCACGCGCTTGCCGCGGCCTCCGAGGAGCGCGTCGAGGAAACCCACGGCCGCTTAGGCCGCGGCCTGCAGCTGCGTCTCGAGCCGCTGCAGGCGCTCGATGCGCGCCTCCATCGGCGGGTGCGTCGAGAAGAGCGTCTGCACGGCGCCGCGGACGCTCGTCGGCACGATGAAGAAGGCGTTCATCCGCTCGGCCTGGCGCAGGTCCGTCGTCGGCACCCGCTCCATGGCGCCGGAGATCTTCACGAGCGCCGAGGAGAGCGCGCTCGGCCGCCCGGTGACGACCGCCGCGCCGCGGTCGGCCGCGAACTCGCGGTAGCGCGACAGCGCGAGCATCAGGAAGAAGGAGACGACGTAGACCACGAACGAGACGAGCAGCACCACCAGGATGCTGGGGTTGTCGTCGTCGTCCCCGCCGAAGAAGAAGCCGAACTGCATGATCATCGCGGCGATCGAGGCGAAGAAGCTGGCGATGGTCATGATCAGCACGTCGCGGTGCTTGACGTGCGCCAGCTCGTGCGCCATGACGCCCTCGAGCTCGCTCGGCGAGAGCACCGACATGATGCCGGTGGTCGCGCAGACCGTGGCGCTCTTCTGGGAGCGGCCGGTCGCGAACGCGTTCGGCACGGGCGTGTCGGCCACCGCGATGCGCGGCTTGGGCAGGTCGGCCTGGATGCAGAGCCGCTCGATCATCGCGTGCAGGCCCGGCGCCTCCTGCGGCGAGACCTCCTTCGCGCCCATCGCCGACAGCGCCAGCTTGTCCGAGAAGAACAGCTGGGCGAAGCTCAGGCCGCCGATGATCACGACCATCAGCACGAGGCCGGTGCCGGCGGCGAGCAGAGCGCCCACCAGCGCGACGTAGAGCAGGCCCAGCAGGAACATCGTGAGCAGCATCCGGAACTGCAGTCCAGGGTCCCTGGGGAAGATCGCTCGTTGCTGCCGTGCTGCCATGCGCCTCAGTCTAGTGAGCGCTGCATGGCCGATTGCAGAAGGGGGAAAAGCGGCGCGGAGGCCGACGAGCGCGTGCTAGAGTGCCCGCGTCCCAAGCGCTGAATTTCCCTGCATACAGAGGGGAAGCGGGGGACCCGGAGGCCTTCATCGGCCGGGGGCGAATGGCCGCCTCGAGCGTGGCCTAGCGGCACCAGCCGCGAGCCCGACAGCTAACTCCGTAAGCGCGACAAGCGGGACACGACGACCAATGAAGAAGAGCTTCTGGCTCACAATCGCCCTGGGCCTGTCGGCCTACCTCGTGCTGCCCCTCCCGGGGCTGTCCGCGCCCCTGTCGGACAAGATCGAGAAGAAGCGCGACCGAGATCGCCAAGACGGAGCAGAAGGAGGGCGTGCTGACGACGACGATCCAGCGCTTCAGCACGCGCATCGAGGGCCTCCAGGGCGAGATCAGCGCGACCCAGAGCCGGCTCGAGCGCGCCCAGGCGAGCCTCGACCGCCAGAAGGCGGAGCTGCTCGCGGTCCGCGACCGGCTCGAGGTCGCGCGCGACCGGCTCGAGCGCCTGCGCAGCGAGCTCGCCACCGCGCGCCGCACGCTCGCGACGCGGCTGGTGGAGATCTACAAGTCGGACACCCCCGACGCGCTGACGGTCGTGCTGGAGTCGGACGGCTTCGGCGACCTGCTCGAGCGCACCGAGTTCCTCGAGCGCATCTCGGACCAGGACCGCGAGATCACCGACCGCGTGCGCGGCCTGCGCGACCACGCCAAGGACCAGGCCACCGAGCTGGCCGCAGCTCGAGCAGCGCGAGCAGCTGGCCGCGGAGCGGATCCTGAGCGAGCGCGACCAGATCGCGTCCGCGCAGAACCAGCTCGTGTCCTCGCGCGACCAGCTCGCCTCGGCGCGGGCCGGGCAGCGCGGCATGCTCGCCTCGGTGCGCGAGCACCGCGACGTGCTCGAGGACGACCTCGCCTCGCTCCAGGCCGAGCAGGCGCGCATCTCGGCCGCGCCTCACCGGCGCGCCGGCGCCCCGGTCCGGTCCAGCAGGGCTCCGGCCAGCTGATCTGGCCGCTCAGCGGCCCGGTCACCGGCGTCTTCGGCGAGGTGCGGCCCGGGCACATCCATGCCGGCATCGACATCGCGGTGCCGGAGGGCACGCCGATCCGCGCCGCCGACTCGGGCAACGTCGTGATCGCGGGCTACACCGGCGGCTACGGCAACTACACCTGCGTGCAGCACACCGGCAGCCTGTCCACCTGCTACGGCCACCAGTCGCGCTTCGCGGTCTCGGTCGGCCAGTCGGTGAGCCAGGGCCAGGTGATCGGCTACAGCGGCAACACCGGCAACTCGACCGGGCCGCACCTCCACTTCGAGACGCGCGTCAACGGCACGCCGGTCGACCCGATGGGCTACCTGTAGGAATGTGAGGCGGGTCCTCACCGCCGCGGCGGTGGTCCTGGTCGCCGGGACCGCGGTCGGGCTGGCGGTCCTGTGGCCTGGGGACGTCGAGACGAAGCTGTCGGGGAGCCTGGGCGTCGACGCGCGCGACGCGAAGGTCACCGAGGTCACCGAGACCGTCTGCCCCGGGCTCGGCAGCCAGCGCTGCCAGCTCGTCACCGCCGAGCTCACCGAAGGGCGCGCCGCCGGCAGGCGGATCCAGCTGCAGCTGAGCGCGACCCAGGGGCTCGACCCGGACCTCGACCCCGGCGACGACATCCGCGTCACCGAGGCGCCCGCGCCGCCGGCCGGCGGCCAGGGGATCGTCGGGCCGCAGTGGTCCTTCTACGACTTCGAGCGCGGGTCGCCGATGCTGGTGCTGGCGCTGGCGTTCTGCGCGATCGTGCTGCTGTTCGCGCGCCTCCGCGGCGCGCTCTCGCTGCTCGGCCTCGGCCTCAGCCTCGCGGTCGTCCTGCTGTTCGTGGTGCCCGCGATCCTCGACGGCGAGGCGCCGCTCGCGGTCGCGATCGTGGGGTCGCTCGCGGTCGCGCTGGTCACGATCCCGCTCGCACACGGCGCGGGCTCGAAGACGCTCGCCGCGCTGCTCGGCACCGCGGGGAGCCTGCTGCTGACCGCGCTGCTCGCGCTCGTCTTCACGAAGGCGACGCATCTCACGGGCTTCTCGAGCGAGGAGGCGACCTTCCTCGAGCTGGGCGGGGCGCGACCTGTCGCTCGACGGGCTGTTGATCGCGGGCATGGTGATCGCGGCCCTGGGCGTGCTCGACGACGTCGACGGTCAGCCAGGCCTCGACGGTGCTCGCGCTGCGCTCGGCCAACCCGGGCCTGCGCTTCCGTGAGCTGTTCGCGCTGGCCATGCGCGTCGGGCGCGACCACGTCAGCGCCACCGTCAACACGCTGGTGCTCGCCTATGTCGGCGCGTCGCTGCCGGTGCTGCTGATCTTCAGCGCCTCCGATCTCGGGCTCGGCGAGGCGCTCTCGACCGAGATCGTCGCCAAGGCAGGTGGTGGCGACGCTGGTCGGGTCGATCGGGCTGATCGCGGCCGTCCCGATCACGACGGCGCTGGCGGCGGCGCTCGGCGCTCGACGAGGCCCCGGCAGTGGTCGCCTACGGCCGGTAGCGGCCGAGGCGCCTGACGCCGCAGTTGCCGTTGCCGTCGCAGGCCGAGACGGCCACCACGTTCGGCTTCGTGCCGCGCAGGCGCACCGCTCGCTTGAAGACGCGCCGGCGGCCGCTCACGAGCACCTTGAAGTCGCGCCCGCCGTCGCGCGAGACCAGCAGCCCGTAGCTGACGTGCCCGGCCAGCTCGCGGCCGCGCTCGGTGCGGTCCCGCACCTTCGTCGCGCGCACGACGATGCCGGCGCCCGCGCGGTGCGAGCGGCCCGCGTGCGCGCGGCGAGGTGACGTCGTACGTGCGCGCCAGCGCCGTGGCGGCCGCGCCGTCCACGACGCCCGCTCCGGTGTACTTGTTCCAGCCGCGCCCGCGGGTCTGGCGGGCGGAGCGGATCAGCACCTCGGCGACCTGCTCGGAGGCGAGCCGCGGCTCGACCTGCCAGGCCAGCGCCGCCAGGCCCGACACGATCGGCGCCGCGAAGCTCGTGCCCTGCCCGTAGGCGAAGCGGCCGCCCGGCGAGGCGACTATGCGCGAGGGGCAGGAGCCGGGCGGGACGATGTCCCACTCGGTGCGCGTGAAGGCCGGCAGCGTCGACAGGACGCCGGTCGTGCAGTCGTCGCTCGCGCCCGGGGCGGCGAGGCTGACGAAGCGGTTGTGCGTCGAGAAGGCGGCCGGCCGGCCGGCTCGGGTCGGTGGCGCCGACCGAGAGGCCGATGCCGGGCGCCCCGCGGTCGCCGCCCAGCACCGCGGCCGGGTACTGCGGGTCGTTGCCGTTCGCGCCCGTGTTGCCGGAGGCGGCCACCGGCAGGACGTCGTTGAGGAAGGCGAATGCGAGCGCGCGCGCCAGCGTGGGCGTGTCCGGGCTGCGCCCCCCGGCAAGGCTGAGGTTGAGCACGTCGGCGCCGCGCCGGATCGCCACCTGGATGCCGCGCAGCAGCTCGCGCGTCGTGAAGTCGCCGTCCTTGGACGCGCGGATCGCGAACACCTTCGTGTTGCCGGCCACGCCCTTGCCGCCGATCCCGTTGCCGTCGACCGCCGCGATCAGGCCGGTCACGAACGTGCCGTGGCCGACCGTGTCGGTCACGTTGGAGCTCTTGCTGAAGGTGTCGTAGGTGCGCGCGATGCGGCCCGCGAACTCCGGGTGGGAGATGTCGAGGCCGGTGTCCATCACCGCGATCGAGCGGCGCGAGCCGCCGCCGGCGGCGAGCAGCGCCTCGCCGGCGCGGACGGCGTCGTAGGACCAGGTGTACTTGATGCCGGTGAGGGGGTCGACGTTGTCGAGCGGGTCGGCGGCGATGCTCAGCTTCGCGTCGCGCTCGACGTAGGTCACGCGCTCGTCGCCGGCGAGCGCACGGGCGAGCGCCGCGCCGTCCGGGCGCGGTCGCGGCCAGCACGCCGATCTCCGGGAAGCGCTCCGGCCGAGCGCCGAGCGCCGAGAGCACGCGAGCGACGCCGTCCAGGCTCGCGCGGGAGCGGACGCCGACCAGCACCCGCACCGGGCCGGGCGCCGATGCGGCCTCGGCGACGGCGCGGCCGCCCCGGCGCCTCGTCGAGCGGCAGCGTCCTCACGCCGCCGGCCGAGGCGGCCGTGGCCCGCTGCGCGAGCGCCTCGCGCAGCGGCCTGGCGGCCGAGCAGGCTCGGTGAGGCGTGCGCCGGCGCAGCGATCAGCGGCGCCGCGCAGAGCAGAATCGCTAGCACGGCTCTCCGCATCCGAGCAATCGTAGGCACTCGGCTAGCCTGCCCGTCGAATGCAGCCCGAGATCCACCTCGGCCCGCTCGACCTGCAGACCTTCGGGATCGCGTTCGCGCTCGCCTTCGTCTGCTCGGGCGCGCTGTTCGCCCGGCGCCTGCAGGAGCTCAACCGCCCGCCCGACTGGATGTACGAGGCGATCTTCGCCGCGCTCGTCGGCGGCCTGGTCGGGTCGCGCGTCGACTACCTGATCCAGAACTGGGACGACGTCTCCGGCGACCTCGCTCGGCAACATCTTCTCCGGCGCCGGGCTCGTGTTCTTCGGCGGGCTGATCGGCGGCGCGATCGGCGTGCTCCTGTGGGCGCGCTGGCGCAACTACCTGGGCTGGGAGCTGCTCGACTCGTCCGCCGCCGTCGATCGCGATCGGCTACGCGGTCGGGCGCATCGGCTGCCAGCTCTCCGGCGACGGCGACTACGGCGAGCCGTCGGACCTGCCGTGGGCGATGGCCTATCCCGAGGGGACCGTGGCGACCACCGACGAGGTGCACCCGACGCCGATCTACGAGACGGTCACGATGGGCCTCGTCACGCTGCTGCTCTGGCACCTCCGCGACCGGCTGGCGCCGGGCGTGCTGTTCGGCCTCTACCTGATCCTGGCCGGGCTCGAGCGCTTCCTGGTCGAGTTCATCCGTCGCAACGACGCCGTGGTGGCAGGCCTCACGGTGCCGCAGCTGTTCAGCCTCGCGATGCTGGCCGGCGGGACGGCGCTGGTGCTGGCGCGCGCGCAACGTGCCGCGCCCGGCGACCGCCTAGCGCGGCACGAGCGAGCCGACCGCCGCGGCCGCGCACAGCACGAGCGCAACCGAGGCGCCCGGCCGCGATGCCGGCGGCCGCCGACAGCTGGATGCCGGCGACCCCGGCGAGGGCGGCCACGGCGGCGCCCGCCAGCATGGCGGCGCCCGGCGTGCGCGCGTGGCGGCGCACGGCGACCGGCGGCGCGACCAGCACCGCCAGCACCAGCAGGGCGCCCAGGCCCTCGACCGCGACCGCGATCGCCGCCGCCATCAGCACCAGCAGCGCCAGCCGGACCAGGCCGGGATCGATGCCGAGCGCGGGCGCGCCGCCGGGGTCGAACGACGGCCGCGCCCAGCGGCCGTCGCAGCGCCGCGAGCGCCGCGCCGCCGGCGAGCAGCAGCACGGCGCCGGCCACGAGATCGGAGTCGGCGGCGCCCAGCGGGTCGCCGAACAGCAGCTCCGCGAGCCGCGGCGGCGCCTCCGGTGCGAGGGCGAGCAGCGAGCCCAGGCCGACCAGGCCGGTCACCGCGACCGCCGTGCCGGTGTCGGCGCCCACGCGCGGGTCGCGAGCGGCGAGCGCGATCAGGCCCGCGGCCGCCAGCGCGCCGCCGGCGGCGCCCAGCACGAGCGGAGCGCCCGCCAGGGCGGCCAGCACGAGGCCGGGAAGCATCCCGTGCGAGAGCGACTCGCCCGCGTAGGCGAGCCGCTCGCTCAGCACCCAGAAGCCGAGCGCCCCGCAGAAGCCGCCCGCGAGCACGATCTCGAGCGTCGCCCTCAGCTCGATGCCGCTCACCCGCAGCCGCCTTCGTGGTGCTCGTGGTGGTGCAGCGTGACCGCGCGCGCGGCGCCTTCGCCGTCGAGGACGATCAGCTCGCGCCCGTAGGTGGCCTCGATCGTCGCGCGGTCGAGCGTCTCGCCCGGCGCGCCGAACGCCCACCTGGCGTCCGTTCAGGCAGAGGACGCGGTCGAAGCCGCGCGCGCCCTCGACGTCGTGGCTCGACACGAGCAGCGTGCGCCCGTCGGCGCGCAGCTCGCGGAACAGCGTCGGCGATCAGCTGCGCGCTGGCCGGGTCGACGCCCGCGAGCGGCTCGTCGAGCAGCAGCACGCGCGCGTCCTGCACGAGCGCCCGCGCGAGCAGCGCGCGCTGGCGCTGCCCGCCCGAGAGCTCGCCGAAGGGCGTGTCGGCCGCCGTCGCCGAGCCCGACGCGCTCGAGCGCCGCGCGCGCGGCGTCTCGCTCGGCGCGGCGCGGCGGCAGCCACCAGCGCCCGTGCGCGAGCGTGCCCATCAGCGCAACGTCGAGCGCCGTGACCGGGAAGTCGAGCCGCGTGCGGTCGGTCTGGGCGACGTAGGCGGGGCGGCCGTCCACCTGAACCCCGCCCGTCATCGGCTCGAGCTCCCCGATCAGCGCGCGGAACAGGGTGGTCTTGCCGCCGCCGTTGGGGCCCAGCACGCAGACGGTCTGCCCCGGCGCGGCCGCGAAGTCCACCTCGCTCAGGACGGGCCGCCCGGCGTAGCCCGCGCTCAGGCCCTGGGCCGCGACGGCGGGCCGGCTCACAGCCAGCCTCCTTGCCGAGCGCCAGCGCCGCATAGGTCAAGCGAACCGAGCACCGCCACCGGGGGCCCGGGCGGGAGGTCGAGCCAGTAGGCGGCGTAGAGGCCGAGCAGGCCCTGGACGAGCGCCAGCGCGACCGACCAGGCCAGCAGCGCGGGGATGGTGCGCGCGATCAGCCGCGCCGCGGCGCCGGGCAGCACGTAGACCGCCGCAACCAGCAGCGCCCCCACGGCCGGGATCGCGGCCACGGCCGCCACCGCCACGAGCGCGAGCAGCAGGAAGTCGGCGCGCGCGGCCGGCAGCCCGAGGGCGGGCGCGCCGTCGGGGTCGAAGGCGATCGCCGACCAGGTGCGGCCCGAGCCCGAGCGAGGCGAGCACGACCAGCACGACCGTCGCCGCGGACAGCGCGAGGTCCTCGGCCTGGAGCCCGAGCAGGGTGCCGAACAGCAGCCGGTCGACGGCTGCGCCCGACTCGAAGACGTCGCTGGCGAGCACCACGCCGGCGGCGAGCGCGGCCACCAGCAGCAGCGCCGTCGGCCTCGCTCGGCTCGCGGCCGGCGCGGCCGGCGCGCTCCACGCCGCCCGCGTAGCCGAGGGCCACCGCCACCCCCGCGAGCAGCGGGCTGACGCCCGTCGCGTCGGCCGCCACGAGCCCGGGAACGTCGCCGAGCCGACCGCGTGGGAGAAGAAAGCGAGCCGGCGCAGCACGATCCAGGCGCTCAGCAGCCCGCCCGCCGCGGCCAGCAGCAGGACCTCCGCGAGCGCCTCGCGCAGGAACGGCGAAATCGCCCAGATCGAGGGGTGAGGGCATGCCCCGTGAAGCCTAAACGAGAATCATTCTCACTCGTGCACGAGTTTCGTGCTCAATTTCTTCACCAAAGTGCCGCAAGGTTCCATAACATGGGGCCTGGATATGAGGAACCCACTCTGACCACGTACCGCGCCTACCTCGCCGGTCTCGGCACGACCGGCCTGCTGATCGGCTCGTTCCTGCTTCTGCTGACCGTCGGCAGCACGTTCGTGGCGTTCCGCGGCGTGCCCGGCCAGGTCAGCAACGGCGAGCTGTCCCGCATCGAGCTGCGCCAGCAGCGCGAGGCCGCGCGCGCCTCCGGGCCCACCCTGCTCGCCGCGCGCAGCCTGCTCGACGCGGCCGGCCTCGAGAGCGGCGGCGGAGCCGCAGGCGCCGTGCTCGGCGTGAGCGCCGGCGGTGCCCGCGGCGCCGACGGCCGGATCTTCGGCGGCAACGGCGGCCGCGGCGGCGCGGACTCGCTCAGCGGGGGCGACCCCGGCGTGCCGGTGTCGCTGCAGGAGCGCGTCCCCGCCGGCAGCGGTCAGGCCGGCACGCCCAAGGGCGGGAGGCCGTGCAGAGCCCGTCCTCGCCGGGCTCGGGCTCGACCGGCAGCACTGACGAGGACACCGGCGCCGACTCCGGCTCGGGCACGGACAGCGGAACCGACACCGGATCGGGCGACGGCACCACCGGCGGCACCGACACCGGCACCGACACCGGCACCGGGACCGACACCGGCACCGATACCGGGACCGGCACCGATACGGGCACCGACACCGGGACCGACACCGGCACGGACACGGACACGGGCACCGATACGGGCACCGACACCGGCACCGGCACGGCGGGCGGGAGCGGCACCGGTACCGACGACGGGCTCGGGACCGCCATCGGCGATCCCGGCACCGTGGTCGGCGGGCTGATCGGCGACGCCGCCGCGGCCCTCGACGCCGCCGCGTCGAGCGACTAGCTCCGCAGCCGCCCTTCGGCGGCCGCCAGCACGAAGCGGCGCGACTCGGCCTGCAGCTCGAGGTCGTGCTGGAGCGAGCGATGGTGCCCGCCGGGCAGGATCAGCAGGCGCTTGGGCTCGTGAGCGGCTGCGTGCAGCTCCTCGCTGACCGTCCAGGGGATCTGCTCGTCGCCGCGCGCGTGGAGCAGCAGCAGGCCGGTGCGCGGCCCGAGGCCGGCGCGCCGCGGCGCGCAGGTCGAGCTGCGGCAGCCACTCCGCGGTCGCCGCGACGTCGCAGCGGAAGCGCAGCTCCTCGCCCGACCGCAGCATGCGCAGCAGCAGGTCCTCCGGCGCGGGGCAGATCGCGACGACGGCGCACAGGCCGGGGTCGCGGGCGCCCGCGTGCAGCGCCTGGAAGCCGCCCATGCTGGAGCCGCGCAGCGCCACCGCCTCGGCGTGCCCGCGCAGCAGCTCGACCATGGCCAGCGCGTCGTCGATCGCGCCGGGCCCGAAGGCGCCCTGCGAGCGGCCGTGCCCGCGCGCGTCGTAGGCCAGCGCCGCCATCCCGTCGTCGCGGCAGCCGCGCGCGAAGTCGAAGTGCGACTCCTTCGCCGAACCGGCCCCGTGCAGGATGACCACGCCCGCGCGTGGCTCGCCGGCGGGCAGGAACAGGGCGTAGGAGAGGCCGTTCAGCTCGCCCAGCTGAGGCGGCGCGGGTACGGGGTGCTTCATCGCTCCTTCATAATCGCGCCGCATGGCGGCGGTTGCGGTCTCGCATGTCTATCCCCTGGGCTCGCGCCTGAGCGATCTCGGCCGGCTCGAGGTCGGCGGCTGCGACGTGGTCGAGCTCGCGCGCGAGTTCGGCACGCCGGCGTACGTGTACGCCGAGGACGACATGCGCGCCCGGGCGCGCGCCTACCTGGAGGCCTTCCGCGCGCGGGCCGAGCGCTTCGAGGTGATCTACGCGAGCAAGGCGTTCCCGTGCACCGCGGCGTACCGGCTGTTCGCCGAGGAGGGGCTCTCGGCCGACGTGGCGAGCGGCGGCGAGCTGCACCTGGCGCTGGCGGGCGGCGTCGAGCCGAGCCGCATCCACATGCACGGCAACAACAAGACGCCGGCCGAGCTCGACTACGCGCTCGAGCGTCGGCGTCGGGCACATCGTCGTCGACTCCTTCGACGAGATCGAGCGCCTGCGCGGGCGCGGGCGCCCGCGTGCTGATCCGCGTCACTCCCGGCATCAAGCCGTCGACCCACTCCTACATCCAGACCGGGCAGGAGGACTCGAAGTTCGGCTTCGGGCTCGACGACGTCCGGCGCGCGATCGACGCCTGCGCCGACGCCGGGCTCGAGCTGGACGGGCTGCACGCGCACATCGGCTCGCAGGTGTTCGACCTCGAGGCCTTCGAGCGGCTGGCCGAGGTGCTGACCGAGATCGGCGACTGGCCGCTCCTGAACCTGGGCGGCGGCCTGGCGGTCGCCTACACGCGCGACGAGCACCCGCCGTCGGTCGAGGAGTACGTCGAGGCGCTGCTGCGCCACGCCCCGGCCGGCGTGACCGTGCTGTGCGAGCCGGGGCGCTCGCTGGTCGGCGAACGCGGGCGTGACGCTCTACACGGTCGGCACCGTGAAGCGGATCCCGGGCGTGCGCACCTACGTGGCGGTGGACGGCGGCATGTCCGACAACCTGCGCCCGATGCTCTACGGCGCGCGCTACGAGGCCGAGATCGCCGACCGCTTCGGCGGCTCGGACCCGGTCACGATCGCCGGGCATGCACTGCGAGTCGGGCGACATCCTCGTGCGCGACGCCGAGCTCGACGACCCGCGCCCGGGCGACGTGCTCGTCACGCCGGCCACCGGCGCCTACGGTCATGCGATGGCCAACAACTACAACGCCCTGCGCCGGCCGCCGGTGATCTTCTGCAAGGACGGCGACGCCCGCGTCGTCGTGCGCCGCGAGACCTACGACGATCTGACGCGGCGTGACGTCTGAGCCCTTCCGGATCGGCCTGCTCGGCCACGGGACGGTCGGGTCGGCCTTCGCCGAGCTGCTGTCCGAGCGCGCCGACGCGATCGAGGCCGAGGTCGGGCTGCGGCCCGAGCTGGCCGGCGTCCTGACGCGCAGCCGCGGCGACATCGACGACCTGCTCGAGCGCAGCGACCTGATCGTCGAGCTGATGGGCGGCATCGATCCCGCGCGCGAGTACGTGCTGCGCGCTCTGGAGGGCGGGCGGCACGTGGTCACCGCCAACAAGCAGCTGCTCTCCCAGCACGGCGAGGAGGTCTTCGACGCGGCGCGGCGCGGCGGCGTGCAGCTGCGCTTCGAGGGCGCCGTCGCCGGGGTGGTGCCGGCGATCCGGGTGATGGCCGAGACGCTCGCCGCGGCGCACATCGAGCGCGTGCACGGGATCGTCAACGGCACGACCAACTACATCCTCACCCAGATGGCCGCCACCGGCGCCTCGTACGGGGAGGCGCTCGCCGAGGCCCAGGAGATGGGCTACGCCGAGGCCGACCCGACCGAGGACGTGACCGGCAAGGACGCGGCCGCCAAGATGGCGATCCTGGCGCGGCTGGCGTTCGGCGCCGCGGTGGCGCTCGACCAGGTCAGCTACGAGGGGATCGAGCGCATCACCGCCGACGACATCGCCTACGCCAGCGAGCTCGGGCTGTCGCTGAAGCTGATCGGCTCTGCCGAGCGCATCGACGGCGGCGTGGCCGTGCACGTGCACCCCGCGTTCCTGTACGCCGACCATCCGCTGGCGAGCGTGAACGGCGCCTTCAACGCCGTGACGATCGAGTCGCCCGCGATCACCGAGATCACCTTGAGCGGGCCCGGGGCCGGCGGCATCCAGACCGCCAGCGCCGTGCTCGGCGACGTGGTCTCGGCGATGATCCCGCCGCCGTCGCTGCCGCCGCCGGCCGTGGAGCTGCCGATCGTCACCGACGTCGAGTTCTCGTTCTACCTGCACCTCGAGGTGGCCGACCGGCCGGGCGTGCTGGCGCAGGTCGCCGAGATCCTCGGGCTGCAGGGCGTGTCGGTCAGGTCGGTCGTGCAGAAGGGGCTCGGCGACGAGGCGCGGCTCGTGATGGTCATGCACCCGGTGCTCGAGTCGAAGTTCCGCGCCGCCGTCGGGCTGCTGTCGCGGCTCGACTTCGTGCGCGAGCCGCCGCGCGTGATCCGCGTGATCGAGGAGACCTTCTGAGCCTCTGGCGCTACCGCGATCGGCTGCCCGTCGATGCGCTGGTGACGATGGGCGAGGGCGATACGCCGCTGATCCCGGCGCCGCATCTCTCGGAGCTGACGGGAGCCGACGTGTGGCTCAAGCTGGAGGGCGCCAACCCGACCGGCTCGTTCAAGGACCGCGGGATGACGGTGGCCGTGTCAGCCGCGATCCAGGAGGGCGCCGAGGCCGTGATCTGCGCTTCGACCGGCAACACGGCGGCGAGCGCGGCGGCCTACGCGGCGCGGGCGGGGCTGCGGGGAGCGGTGATCGTGCCGGAGGGCAAGATCGCCACCGGCAAGCTGGCCCAGGCGCTCATGCACGGCGCGCGGGTGATCGCGCTGCGCGGCAACTTCGACGAGGCGCTGGCGCTGGTGCGCCAGCTGACCGACCGCCACCCGATCGCGCTCGTCAACTCGGTCAACGACTTCCGCATCGAGGGGCAGAAGACCGGGGCCTTCGAGGTCTGCGACGAGCTGGGCGAGGCGCCCGACGTGCTCTGCATCCCGGTCGGCAACGCCGGCAACGTGACGTCGTGGTGGAAGGGCTTCCAGGAGTACGGCGTGGCGCCGGCGATGCACGGCTATCAGGCCGAGGGCGCCGCGCCGCTGGTGCAGGGGGCGCCGGTCGAGGCGCCCGAGACGGTGGCGTCGGCGATCCGGATCGGCAACCCGGCGCGCTGGGAGAACGCGATGAGCGCGTTCACGACCTCGCGCGGGGAGGTGCGGGCGGTCTCGGACGCGGAGATCCTGGCCGCGTACACGCTGCTCGGGACGGCGCGAGGGGGTGTTCTGCGAGCCGGCGTCGGCGGCGTCGGTGGCGGGGCTGCTGCGCTACGGGGCCGAGGGCCGCGTGGTGTGCGTGCTGACCGGGCACGGGCTGAAGGACCCGCAGACCGCGATGAACCAGGCGGGGTCGGTGGTGCCGTGCGAGCCGAACATCGAGCAGCGTCGAGCGGGCCGTGCTGGGATGAGGCGGCGCCGGCTCGTACGCGTGCCGGCGTCGTCGGCGAACCTCGGGCCCGGCTACGACGTGCTCGCCGCGGCGCTCGAGATCGAGCTGGAGCTGGAGGTCGAGGAGACCGGCTCGTTCGAGGTCGAGTGCGACGTGCCGGGGGTGCCGCTCGACCGCTCCAACCTGTGCGTGCGCGCGTTCGAGCTGCTGCACCCCGCGGACGGCGTGCGCTTCTCGATCCGCTCGGCGATCCCGCCGGCGGCCGGGCTCGGGTCGAGCGCGGCGGCGATCGTGGCGGGCGTGGCGGCGGCCGATCACATGTACGAGCTGGACGCGCCACTGTTCGAGCTGGCGGCGGAGCTCGAGGGCCACCCCGACAACGTGGCGGCGGCGCTGCTCGGGGGCTTCGTCGTCTGCGGTCGACCCACCGGTCCGGCTCGGGCCCCCCGCCGGCCTGGAGGGCGTCCTCGCGATCCCGAGCTTCGAGGTGCCTACTGCGGCGGCGAGGGAGGCGCTGCCTGCGGAGGTGCCGTTGTCGGACGCCGTGGCCAACGTCGGCGCCGTGTCTCTGCTGATGCTCGGGCTCGCTCAGGCGGACCTGTCGCTGATCGGGCGCGGCCTCCAGGACTCCCTGCATCAGCCGCGCCGGCGCGGGCTGTACCCGCGCTCGATGGAGCTGGTGGAGGCCGCGCCGGCGCTCGGCGCGATCGGCGCGACGATCTCGGGCGCCGGGCCGACGGTGCTGTTCTGGACGCACTGGGAGCAGACCGGGACGCTGGTGGACCGGCTGCGGGCGGAGGCGCCGGATTGCGAGGTGCGGCGGGTGACGTTCGCGCCCGGCGGGGCGGACGTAAGTGAACTCTGAGGTCGAGGCGGCCGGGGGAGTCGTGCTGGACGCCGACGGGCGCGTGGCGCTGGTGCACCGGCCCGAGTACGACGACTGGACGCTGCCGAAGGGCAAGCTCGACGAGGGCGAGACGTTCGAGCAGGCGGCGCTGCGCGAGGTGGAGGAGGAGACGGGGCTGCGCTGCCGCCTGGGGCGGGAGCTGCCGTCGGTGCGCTACGAGGTGCGGGGGCGGCCGAAGGTGGTGCGGTACTGGGTGATGGCCGTCGCCGTCCTCTGGCGGGTTCACGCCCGACGACGAGGTCGACGAGCTGCGCTGGCTGTCTCCGCGCGGACGCGGACGCGCTTCTACGTACGACCGCGACAAAGGGTGTCTTGGCTGCTGCCGTTTGCGGTGGGGCCTAGCGGCCGCTTCGGCCCGGCCCGCTGCGCATCGTCGACGCCCGCGCCGGCTCGGGCACGCGGTCGGCCCAGGGCCGCGCGGCCTCGACCTGCGCCGCCAGCGCCAGCAGCTCAGCCTCGCCCGCCGGCCGCCCGACGAGCTGGACGCCGAGCGGCAGCCCGTCGTCGCCGTGGAACAGGGGCAGCGAGATCGCCGGGCTGGCCGGTCACGTTGAAGATCGCCGTGTACGGGGTGAACTGGCCCGAGCGGCGGAAGTCCTCCCACGGCTCGTCGCTGCAGGAGTCGATCTCCCCGATCCGCACCGGCCGCTGCGCGAGCGCCGGCGTCAGCACGACGTCGACGCGCTCCCAGAGCGCGATGATCGCCCGCGACACGGCGCCGAGCTGGGTGCGCGCGAGCACGTAGTCGAGCGCGCTGCGCTCGCGGACGCCCTCCCAGATAGCCCACGAGAGCGGCTCGACCAGCTCGGGCGACGGCTCGCGGCCGCTGACCTGGCCGGCGAAGAACGCGGCCATCGCGATGGGCGTGCCGAACGCCAGCGTGAAGGCACTCATCAGGTCCTGGCCGCGCCACGGCGGGTCGATCTCCTCGACCTCGTGGCCGAGCGAGGTCAGCAGCTCGGCCGCGTCGCGCGGCGGCCGGCGCTCGCAGAGCGGGTCGAGCGGGCCTTCGAGCCCGCCGGCCGTGGTCACGCCGATGCGCAGGCGGCCCGGCTCGCGCCTGGCCGCCGTCGCGAACGGCTCGGACGGCGGCGGGGCCCAGGTGGCGTCGCCGATCTCGTAGCCGCTGAGGACGTCGAGCAGCTCGGCGGTCTCCGCGACCGTGCGGGTGAGCACACCGTCCTGGACCAGCAGGTCGTCGGACTGATCGGGCCCGCGCGAGATGCGGCCGCGGCTGGGCTTGAGGCCGACCAGGCCGCAGCAGGCTGCCGGGATGCGGATCGAGCCGCCGCCGTCGCTGCCGTGCGCCAGCGGGACCATGCCGGCGGCGACCGCCGCGGCCGCGCCGCCGGACGAGCCGCCCGGCGTGCGCTCGCGGTCCCAGGGATTGCGGGCGGGGCCGAAGCGGCGCGGCTCGCTCACCGGCAGGATCCCGAACTCGGGCAGGTTCGTCTTGCCGACGAAGACGAAGCCGGCGTCGCGCAGGCGCTTGACCACGAACGCGTCGTGGCCGGGGACGAAGTCGCCGAACAGCTCCGAGCCGAGCGTGAACGGCATGCCGGCGACGGGCGCGGTGTCCTTGATCGCGATCGGCACGCCGGCGAAGGGCCGCTCGTCGCCCGGGCCGATCGCCTCGGCGGCGGCGAGGGCGCCCTCGCGGTCGACGTGCACGAAGGCCCCGAGCTCCGCCCCGACCGTCTCGACCCGCTCCAGCGACGCCTCGACCAGCTCGACCGACCGAACCTCCCCGCTCCGAACGAGCCCGGCAAGCTCACCGGCGGGGCGCAACAGCAGCTCATGCATGACGCGCGAGCCTAACGGCGCGCCGGCGGGCACCGAGCGGCGCGCGGGCGCGAGTCGCACCTCCGTGAAGCCGGACGTCGATCCTCGAGGAGGCGGTCGTTCGGCTCCCAGGCTACGAGGAGGACGCGATCGCCGAGGAGCTCGGCGCGCTCACGAGCCGCTCGCGCGCCTCGTCGTAGCCGCCCAGCCGCTCCAGCACCTCGGCGCCCAGGGCCACGTAGTCCGCGCCGAGGTCCGGCCCGTAGTCGAGGATCGACACCCCGCGCTCGGCCGACTCGGCGTAGCGCACGCTGCGCCGCACGACCGCGTCGAAGACCTTGTCGCCGAAGCGCTCCTGCAGCGACTTGAGCGCCTCGCGCGAGTGCACCAGCCGCATGTCGGCGATGTTCAGCACCACGCCGAGCCAGTCCAGGTCCGGGTGCAGCGACTCGCGCGCCAGCTCCACCACCTCGAGCGCCTGCTCCACGCCCTGCAGCGAGAAGTACTCCGCCTCGCTCGTGATCAGCGCGTGGTCGGCCGCCACCAGCGCGTTCACCGTCAGCAGGCCGAGCGAGGGCGGGCAGTCCACCAGGATCAGGTCGTACGACCGCTTCAGGTCGCGCAGCCCCCGCTTCAGCGTCAGCTCGCGCCCCATCTTGCCGCCCAGCACCAGCTCCGCCTCGGCCAGGCCGAGGTTGGCGGGCAGCACGTCCGCGTACACCGCGTCGCGCCGCGCGCGCCTGCCCGGCCAGCACGTCGGCGACCGTCGGCGACGCGTCCGCCGGCACGTCGAAGTAGTCGGAGAGGTTGCCCTGCGGGTCGAGGTCCACGCACAGCACCTCGAGCCCGGCCCGGCGGAAGACGTCGGCCAGCGTCCGCACGGTCGTCGTCTTCCCCGTGCCGCCCTTCTGAGAGAGGACAGTGATCGTCGCGGCCACGCTCGGTCCACCCTATCGAGTGGGTAAAGGCACGTATCATTCGTCGCCGTACCCGTCGCGCGCCCGGTCGGACAAGGCGCGAAACCCGAGGACAGCAGATGGCGATCTCCCCCCGTCGGGTCAGCAACGGCCTGTACGACCCCACCTTCGAGCACGACGCATGCGGTGTCGCCTTCGTGGCGCGTCTTGGCGCGCCCGCGTCTCACGAGGTCATTTCGCGCGCCCTCTACGCGCTCGAGCACCTCGAGCACCGGGGCGCCGAGGGGGCCGACGCGGACACGGGCGACGGGGCCGGCATCCTGGTCCAGCTCCCGGACGAGTTCCTGCGCGACGAGGTCGGCTTCGAGCTGCCCGAGCGCGGCCGGTACGGCGTCGGCGTCTGCTTCCTGCCGAGCGACGAGTTCGCCCGCGAGCACGCCGAGGAGCTGATCGAGCGCACCGTCGCCGACGAGGGCCAGCGCGTGCTCGGCTGGCGCGACGTCCCGACCGACCCCGAGCACTGCGGCTCGACCGCCCGCGCCGTCGCGCCGTGCATCCGCCAGCTGTTCGTCGGCATGGCCGACTCGCTCGCCGACCAGGACGCCTTCGAGCGCAAGCTCTACGTGATCCGCCGCGTGATCGAGCGCCAGGAGCTCCCCGACCTGGCCGTCGCCCGGCCTCTCGAGCCGCACGCTCGTCTACAAGGGCATGCTCAGCGCGCCCCAGCTCTCCCAGTACTTCCCCGACCTCAAGGACGAGCGGCTGATCTCGCGCCTCGCCCTGGTCCACTCGCGCTTCTCCACCAACACCTTCCCGAGCTGGGAGCTCGCCCACCCGTACCGGATGCTCGCCCACAACGGCGAGATCAACACGCTGCGCGGCAACCGCAACTGGCACCGCGCCCGCGAGCTGACGCTCGCCTCGCCGTTGTTCGGCGAGGACATCGACAAGATCCGCGGGCTGCTGCGCGACGACATCTCCGACTCGGCCTCGCTCGACGGCCTGATGGAGCTGCTCGTGCTGGGGGGCCGCTCGCCCCAGCACGCGATCTCGATGCTGATCCCGGAGGCCTACCAGGGCCGCACCGAGCTGACGCAGGAGGTTCGCGACTTCTACGCCTACCACTCGTCTCTGGTCGAGCCCTGGGACGGGCCGGCCGCCGTGGCCTTCACCGACGGCCGCGTCATCGGCGCCACGCTCGACCGTAACGGCCTGCGGCCGGGGCGCTGGACCGTGACCCGCGACGGCTGGGTCGTGCTCGCCTCCGAGACCGGCGTGCTCAAGGGGGGCGAGGACCAGATCGTGGCCAAGGGCCGCCTGCGTCCGGGCAAGCTGTTCCTGGTCGACCTGGAGCGCGACCGGATCGTCCCCGACGACGAGCTCAAGGCCGACCTCGCCCGTCGCAACCCCTACGGCGAGTGGCTGCACGACCGCGTGGTCCACATCGGCGACCTGCCCGACAAGAGCCCGCGCGTGCCGCGCGTGGAGCCGCTGCGCGCCAAGCAGCTCGCGTTCGGGTGGAGCGAGGAGGACCTCAAGGTGATCCTCGCGCCGATGGCCCGCGACGCCGCCGAGCCGACCGGCTCGATGGGCAACGACGTGGCCCTCGCGAGCATCTCCGATCGCCGCCCGCCGCTGTTCTCGTACTTCAAGCAGCTGTTCGCGCAAGTAACCAACCCGGCGATCGACCCGATCCGCGAGTCCGTCGTGATGAGCCTCACGGCCTGCATCGGCCCGGAGATCAACCTGCTCGGGGAGACGCCCGACCACTGCCACCAGCTCGTGATGGAGCAGCCGATCCTGCGCAACGGCGAGCTCGAGAAGCTGCGCCAGGTCGACCACAGCGTGTTCGAGGCGCGCTCGATCGACATGACCTGGCCGGTCGACCAGGGCGAGGCAGGCATGCAGCAGCGCATCGACGAGATCTGCCGCGAGGCGTCCGAGCTGGTCGCGCGCGGGGTCAACATCATCGTGCTGTCCGACCGCAACCTCGGCCCCGAGCGCGCGCCGATGCCGTCGCTGCTGGCCGTCGGCGCGATCCACCACCACCTCGTGCGCGAGGGCACGCGCCTGCAGATCGGGCTCGTGGTGGAGACGGGCGAGGCGCGCGAGGTGCACCACCTCGCCGCGCTGACCGGGTTCGGCGCCTCGGCGGTCAACCCGTACCTGATGTTCGAGTCGCTCTACGCGCTCCACCGCGACGGCCGCCTGCCCGCGGACATGACCCCGGAGGAGGCCGAGCAGCGCGTCATCAAGGCGATCGGCAAGGGGCTTCTGAAGATCCTCTCCAAGATGGGGATCTCGACCCTGCGCTCATATACCGGCGCGCAGATCTTCGAGGCCGTCGGCGTCAAGCGCGAGGTCGTGGACCGCCACTTCACCGGCACGCCGTCGCGCGTCGAGGGGATCGGGCTCGAGACGATTGCGCGCGAGGCCATCGACCGCCACGCGCGCGCCTACCCCGCCGCCACGTCCGAGCTGCTGCCCGCCGGCGGCGCTGTACGCCTGGCGCCGCCGGCGGCGAGTACCACGGCTGGAACCCCGAGACGATCTCCACGCTGCAGCAGGCGGTGCGCGGCGCCGACGGGGCCGAGGCCTACGAGCGCTTCGCCACCTACGTCAACGAGGTCGCGGTGCGCAACACCGCCCTGCGCGGGCTGCTGCGCTTCCGCGAGGACGTGGAGCCGGTGCCGCTCGACGAGGTCGAGCCCGTGGCCGAGATCGTGAAGCGCTTCAAGTCGGGCGGCATGTCGCTCGGTGCGCTCTCTCCCGAGGCCCACGAGACGCTCGCGGTCGGCATGAACCGGCTGGGCGGCAAGTCCAACACCGGCGAGGGCGGCGAGGATCGCGCCCGCTTCGGCGACGAGCGCCGCTCCTCGATCAAGCAGGTGGCATCGGGCCGCTTCGGCGTGACCGTCAACTACCTCGTCAACGCCGACGAGCTCCAGATCAAGGTCGCCCAGGGCGCCAAGCCAGGCGAGGGCGGCCAGCTGCCCGGCCACAAGGTGGACCGCTACATCGCCGGGCTGCGGCACTCCACTCCCGGCGTGACGCTGATCTCGCCGCCGCCGCACCACGACATCTACTCGATCGAGGACCTCAAGCAGCTGATCTACGACCTGCGCTGCGCCAACCCGCGCGCGCGGGTGTCGGTGAAGCTCGTCTCCGAGGTCGGGGTGGGCACGGTCGCGGCGGGCGTGGCCAAGGCGAATGCCGACCACGTGGTGATCGCCGGCCACGACGGCGGCACGGGCGCGTCGCCGCAGACGTCGATCCACCACGCCGGCGTCCCCTGGGAGATCGGCCTGGCCGAGACCCAGCAGACGCTGCTGCGCAACCACCTGCGCTCGCGCATCGTGGTCGAGGTCGACGGCCAGATGCGCACCGGCCGCGACGTGGCGATCGGGGCGATGCTGGGCGCCGACGAGTTCGGCTTCTCGACGGCCCCGCTGATCGCGCTCGGCTGCGTGATGATGCGCGTCTGCCACCTGAACACCTGCCCGGTGGGGGTGGCCACGCAGGACCCGGAGCTGCGGCGCCGCTTCGAGGGTCAGCCCGAGCACGTCGTGAACTACCTGTTCATGGTGGCCGAGGAGGCGCGCGCGATCATGGCGAGCCTCGGCGTGCGCACGGTCGCGGAGCTGATCGGGCGGACGGACCTGCTCGTCCCGGACGACGCCGTGAACCACTGGAAGGGCCGCGGCATCGACCTCCAGCCGCTGCTCGAGGTCCCGCACGACGTGCCCGCCGACGAGCCGCGCCACTGCATCCGCCGGCCCGAGCCGGTGCTGTACGACTCGATAGACGTCGACCTGCTGCAGCGCTCGCGGCCGGCCATCGAGCAGGGCGAGCAGGTCCGCCTCGAGCGCCGCATCGAGAACAAGAACCGCGCGGTCGGCGGGCTGCTGTCCGGCGAGATCGCGCGCCGCCACGGCGAGGACGGCCTGCCCGACGGGCTCGATCGAGGTCCACCTGAGCGGCTCGGCGGGCCAGAGCTTCGGCGCCTGGCTGGCGTCCGGCGTGACGCTGGAGCTCGAGGGCGACGCCAACGACTACACCGGCAAGGGCATGTCCGGCGGCATGCTGGTCGTTCGCCCCGCCCCGGAGGCGACCTTCCGCGCCGAGGACAACGCGATCGTCGGCAATACCGTGCTGTACGGGGCCACCTCGGGCCGCGCCTTCTTCCGCGGCCTCGCCGGCGAGCGCTTCGCGGTGCGCAACTCGGGCGCCGTGGCGGTGGTGGAGGGGGTCGGCGACCACGGCTGCGAGTACATGACCGGCGGCCGCGTGGTCGTGCTCGGCCCCACGGGGCTCAACTTCGCCGCCGGCATGAGCGGCGGCATCGCGTACGTGCTCGACGTGGACGGAGGGTTCCGCTCGCGCTGCAACAGCGAGCTGGTCGGCTTCGACGAGATCACCCCCGACGACGCGCTCGAGCTGCGCGGCTACGTCGAGGAGCACCACGAGCGCACCGGCTCGGCCATCGCCGAGCGCCTGCTCGACTCCTGGGACGACCAGCTGCGCCGCTTCGTGAAGGTGATGCCGCACGACTACAAGCGCGCGCTGCTCGAGCTGGCCCAGCCGCCGGAGCGGGTCCCGGCCTGATGGGCGACCCACGCGGCTTCCTGCGCCTCGAGCGGGTCGGCTTCCAGAAGCGCGACCCGCGCGAGCGCGTGCGCGACTACCGCCAGTACTTCTCGCTGCCCGACGACGGGACGCTGCGCGAGCAGGGCGCGCGCTGCATGGACTGCGGCGTGCCGTTCTGCCAGGAGGGCTGCCCGCTCGGCAACAAGATCCCCGACTGGAACGACCTGGTCTACAACGATCGCTGGCAGGAGGCGCTCGTCCACCTGCCACGCGACCAACAACTTCCCCGAGTTCACCGGGCTGATCTGCCCGGCGCCCTGCGAGTCGGCCTGCGTGCTGGACATCAACGACGACGCCGTCACGATCGAGCAGATCGAGCTGGCGATCGTCACGCGCGGCTACGACGAGGGCTGGATCGTGCCCAACCCGCCGGCGCAGCGCAGCGGGCGCACGGTCGGGGTGATCGGCTCCGGGCCGGCGGGCCTCGCGGCGGCCGCCGAGCTCAACAAGCACGGCCACGAGGTCACCGTCTACGAGCGCGACGAGGGCCCGGGCGGGCTGCTGCGCTTCGGCGTCCCGGACGCAAAGCTCGAGAAGTGGATCATCGACCGCCGCGTCGCCCTGCTGAGGAGGAGGGCGTCTCGTTCGAGTTCGGGGTGGACGTCGGCGGTGACGTCACCGGGGGCGACCTGCGCGAGCGCCACGACGCCGTCGTCATCGCGATCGGGTCGCGCGTGCACCGCGACCTCGAGGTGCCGGGGCGCGAGCTCCAGGGCGTCCACTTCGCGATGGAGTACCTCTACCAGCGCAACCGCCACGTGGCGCGCGAGGAGGGCCGGCCCGCCCGCGAGACCCCGCCCGAGCAGCGCATCAGCGCGGCCGGCCGGCGCGTGGTGGTCGTGGGCGGCGGCGACACCGGCATGGACTGCATCTCGAACGCGCTGCGCGAGGGCGCCTCCGACGTGCTGCTGCTCGACGTCTACCCGCCGCTGCCGGGCGCCGGGCGGCCGGAGAGCACGCCGTGGCCGCTGCCGCCCAAGCGCACGCTCACGACCTACGCCCTCGAGGAGGGCGGCGAGCGCCGCTTCGGCACGCAGATCACCGCGGTCGTGGGCGAGGAGGGCCGCGTGCGCGCGGTCGAGGGCCGCCGCGTGGAGGGCACCTCCTCGCGCGACCTGCACGTCGTCGCGGGCAGCGAGTTCGTCGAGCCCGCCGACCTGGTCCTGATCGCGATCGGCTTCAACCACCCCGAGCACGAGGGGGCGGTCGAGCAGCTCGGCGTCGACCTCGACGCGCGCGGCAACGTGAAGGCGCCCGTGTACGCCAGCAGCGAGGACGGCGTGTTCGCCTGCGGCGACGCGCGCATGGGCCAGTCGCTCGTGGTCACGGCGATCGCCGAGGGCCGCCGCTGCGCGCGCGTCGTCGACCGCCACCTCGGCGGCTCGGGGGAGACCCGCAACGTGCCGGCCTCCGCGATGTTCGCGTTCGAGGACGGCGACCCGCATTCGCTCCGCCACCTCGCCGAGACCGCACGCACCGTCTCGGTCGGCGAGGTGTTCTGGTCGGGCCCGCGCGAGGACAGCTGAGCGTGCCCGCGATCCCCGCGGTCGATCCCGGCCGCGACCACGTCCGCGGCGCCGCCGACGGCCGGGTGACGCTGGTCGAGTACGGCGACTTCCAGTGCCCCTACTGCGGAGACGCCTACCCGGCCGTGCGGGAGCTGGTCGAGAGCCTTCCCTGGCTGCGATTGGTGTTCCGCCACATGCCGCTGCCGGACCTGCACCCGCGCTCGCCCGCGGCGGCCGAGGCGGCGGAGGCGGCCGGCGCCCAGGGCCGCTTCTGGGAGATGCACGACCGTCTGTTCGAGCACCAGCACGCCCTGGGCGACGCCGATCTGCGCGAGCACGCCGGCGCGCTCGGGCTCGACATCGAGCGCTTCGACCGCGATCTGCGCGAGCACGTGCACGCCGCGCGCGTCGAGGAGGATCTGCGTGGCGGCGCGCGCAGCGGGATCCCGAGCACGCCGCGCTTCTTCGTCAACGGCGCCATCCACCTCGGGTCGCCCAGCGGCCCCGACCTGCGCCGGGCGGTCGAGGCGGAATACGGATAGCTTGCGCCCCGTGCCGACCGCTTTCGTGACAGGAGGATCGGGCTTCGTCGGCGGGGCGCTGATCGAGCGCCTGCGCGCCGAGGGCTGGGACGTGCGCGCGCTGGCCCGCTCACCGGCCGCGGAGCAGAAGGTGCGCGAGCGCGGCGCCGTGCCGCTGCCTGGCGACCTCGACTCGGAGCCGCTGCTGCGCGCGGCGGCCGACGGCGCCGACGTGGCCTTCCACGCGGCCGCCAAGGTCGAGGACTGGGGGGACCCGGAGGACTTCGAGCGCCTCAACGTGCGCGGCACCGAGAACGTGATCGCGGCCTGCCGCGCCGCCGGCGTGCGGCGGCTCGTGCACGTCGGCACCGAGGCGGCGCTGATGGCGGGCGAGCCGCTCGTGGGCGTCGACGAGGACGCGCCGCTGCGGCCGGACTCGCCCGTCCTCTACTCCTCCAGCAAGGCCAAGGCGGAGCAGCGCGTGCGCGCCGCCAACGGCGACGGCCTCGAGACGGTGGTGATCCGGCCGCGCTTCGTCTGGGGGCGCGGCGACACGACGCTGCTGCCGGCCCTGGTCGGGCTCGCGCGCGCCGGGCGCCTCCGCTGGGTCGGTGGCGGCGGGCAGCTGAGCGCCACCACCCACATCGACAACACCGTCGAGGGGCTCTGGCTCGGCGCGACCAAGGCGCCCGCCGGCGGCGTCTACTTCGTGACCGACGGCGAGCCGGTCGTGTTCCGCGAGTTCGTGTCGCAGATGCTCGCCACGCAGGGGGTCGAGGCGCCGACGGGCACGATCTCGGCGCGTCTGGCGGGCGCCGCGGCGACTCGCGACCGAGGGCGCCTGGCGGCTGCTGCGGCGCTCGGGCCGCCCGCCGCTGACGCGCTTCCAGGTCTGGGTGTCGTCGCAGGAGTGCACGATCGACATCGGGCGCGCCGAGCGCGAGCTCGGCTACCGCCCGGTCAAGACGCGCGCCGAGGGCCTGGCCGAACTGGCGGGTGCCGGCTAGTTGGCCAGCGCGGTGCGGTCCGCGACGAGGCTGACGTAGAACACGCGGAAGCGGCCTACCTCGATCTCGTCGCCGTCCTCGAGCTCGGCGAGCTCGACGCGCTCGCCGTTGCGGAAGACGCCGTTGAGGCTGCGGTCGTCGAGGATGCGCGCGCCATCGACGTCGCAGTAGACGAGCGCGTGGCGGCGCGAGACGGTCGGGTCGTCGAAGCGGATGTGAGCCGACAGGCTGCGGCCGATGCGCGTCCAGCCCTCCTGCAGCGGGACGACGCGTACGCGCTCGTCGTCCTCGAAGGCGAGGTACTCGCCTGGCCGGACCAGGGCTTCGCGGGCGTCCGCGAGCCACTTCGGCGCGAGGCTGGACCTCATGGTGCTCGACCTGCGGGATGGCCTCGCCGAACAGCGAGGCCCGCTTGAAGCTGTCGCCGCCGCACTCCGGGCACTCGGGGACGGAGTCCCGCTCGTGAAGGGCCACGGCAAAGCCGCACGAATCGCAGCGGAAGGACCCTGCACCTGCCAGCGTCCCAGCGCTGAACGCTTCCATCGAAAAAGTCTCTCCTCGGGGTGGGGGTAGTGCAGATGGTAACGAGCCAAATTTGTACAACGGGCCCGAGTTGCGGTATTTGCGAGCTTTCGGAGGGGACCCTGCGCACCCATGTGGAGGAGTGGACGGCGGGTGCTAGAAGGATGGAGTCATGCCCGACCTCGCATCGATGCTCATGCGGACCAGCATCGGCGCCCTGACGTCGCAGACCGACGGCTGCCAGGAGTGCCACCGCACCCCGCTCGCAGGCGAGCGGCTGCACGAGCTCGAGACCGGCCGCACTCTCTGCGAGCTCTGCTTCGTGAGGCAGCCGGACGAGATGCGCCTCGCGGCTTCCTCGCAGCGGGTCGGCGCCAGCGAGCGACGGCTCGCCGTCGTGCGCCGCGCGGCCTGAAAGTAGACTTGCCGGCGCCGTGCGCCAGGTAACCGTCTCGACAGTCATCTCCGCTCCCCGCGAGCAGATCTTCGACTTCGTCGCCGACCTCGCCGCACGGCCCGCGTACATGGACCACTTCCAGCGCGACTACCGGCTGGCGAGGGTCAACACGATCGGCGTGGGCGCCGCCTCGCGCTTCAAGCTCAAGGCGCCCTTCGCGACGGAGTACGCGGAGCTGACCGTGCGCGAGGCCGATCGCCCGCGCCGCATCGTCGAGGAGCTGCGGGTCGGCCGGCGCGGCCGCAACCGCTCGCTCGCCGTCTACGACTTCACACCCGAGGGTCCCGGCGCCACGCGCGTCGAGCTGACCACGTTCAGCGAGCCCGCCACGGCCGTGGACCGGCTCAGGGAGTTCGGCGCCGCGGGCTGGATCCGCCGCCAGACCTCCAAGGCGCTCAACCGCCTGAGGCTGATCTTCGAGGATCCGCCCAGCGGCGACCTCAAGCGCGCGTCGATCGCCGGCTACGAGCCGGACAAGGCTCCTCGCTTCGGCGTGGCGGCCGGGGTGGACCCCGCTCGCGCGCCCAGCCAGGAAGCCTCCTAGAATGCCGCGCCTGATGGTCCGCCGGCTTTCGATCGTGCTCTCGCTGCTCGCGTTCGCGGCAGCGCTCCCGCTCGCCGCCTGCGGCTCCGACAAGGAGCAGGGCGTGGACGAGCCGGCCCGGGAGGGGATCGCCGTCGAGCTGGGCGGGGTCGACTACACGGTCTTCATCACGCGCGAGCTCAACCCGAAGATCACGCCCGACGACGCCTACGTGAGCGAGGAGGCGCCGGCGGGCCAGGCCCTCTACGGCATCTTCCTGCGGGCGTGCAACACCTCCGACGAGGAACGCGAGGTCGCCAGCGACTTCACCGTGCGCGACAACCAGGAGAACACCTTCGAGCCGGAGTCGCTGCCGGAGGACAACCAGTTCGCCTACAACGCGCGCGCCCTCGGCCCCGGGGAGTGCATCCCCGCGGCGGGCAGCGTCGCGCAGCTCGGCCCGACCGCCGGGTCGATGCTGCTCTTCGAGTTCCCGCTGGAGAACACGGAGAACCGTCCGCTCGAGCTCGAGGTCGAGCTGAACGGCGAGAAGCGCACGTTCGAGCTGGATATTTAGCCCCGCGGCCCTACAGGGCGCTCTCGAGCACGAGCCGCGCCGCCGGGGCCGCCGTCGCTCCGCCCGCGCCGGCCCGCACCAGCATCACCGCCACGGCGATCACCGGCCGGCCCGCCGGCGCATAGGCCGTGAACCACGCGTCGGTGTTCGACGGGTCGGGAGCCTTGGGCTCGCCCGTCTCCGGATCCTTCGCGGTGTCCTCGAGCTCGGCGGTGCCGGTCTTGCCGGCGACCCGCACGCCGGGGATGGCCGCCGCGGTCCCCGTCCCGTAGGAGACCGTGTCGACCATGAGCGATCCGATCGTGCGCGCGATCCGCCGCGGCACCACGCGCACGCTGCGCGTGTCGTCGCCGAGCGACAGCGTCGGCAGGTGCCGCACGCCGTGTGAAGCGATCGTCTGCGCCACCGAGGCCATCTGCAGCGGGGTCGCCAGGCTGCGGAACTGACCGATGGCGGTGGCGCCCACCTCCAGCGGGGTGGCGATCTCAGCGGCCGGCGGCAGCGTGCTCGGCACCTCGCCGGGCACGGTCGGATCGCCGTTCCAGCCGAAGCGCTCGGCCGCGGCGACGAGCGCCTCCGCGCCCACCTCCACGCCCAGCGGCGCGAAGACCGAGTTGCACGAGTGGGCGAAGCTCTCCCGGAAGCTGCCGCCGCAGTACTCGCCGTTGGCGTTCTCGAGCTCCACGCCGTCGATCGTCGCGGCGGTCGAGACCGGGAACTCGGTGGTCGGCTTGACCGCTCGCGCCTGCAGCGCGGCCGCGGCCGTCACGATCTTGAAGGTCGATCCCGGCGGCTGTGGGGCGGAGAAGGCGATCCCCGCCAGCGCGCGGATCTCGCCGTTGCGCGGGTCGATGGCGGCCACTCCGCCGAAGCGGCCGGCCAGCGCGTTCACCGCGGCCTCCTGCAGCCGCGTGTCGATCGTCGTGCGCACCGGGCGGGCCTGCACCGGCTGGGCGCGGGCCATCGAGCGCGCCCCGGCCAGCAGCTCACCGCCGGGCCGTCCCGACAGGCGCTGCTCGAATGCCTCCTCGAGCCCGGTCTGCCCGACGGGCCAATCCGGCGGGAACCCACGCGCGTAGAGGGCCCGCCGCTCCTCGGCGGTCTCCTCGGCCGCCAGCGTGCCCGCGATCGACCCCGCGATCGCCTCCAGCGGCGAGCTGCGGCGGTCGGCCGGCCCGCGCGCGAGCACCTTGCCGTCGCGCGAGAGCAGCGTGCCGCGTCGTGCCGGGCGGCTGCGGCGCGTGAGCGCCTCGCCCGGCCGCAGGCCCGGGAAGGCCAGCAGCGGCCCCCAGGTGACCTGCTCGTCGTGGACCGGCAGCCGCAGCTCGGCGCGCACGCGGCCGAACACGCGCGTGTGCAGGACGATCGGGACCACCACGGCGCCGCCGCTCTCGCCGGTCGGCTCGCCGGCCTCGATCCGCCGCAGTGTCGCGGTGGCGGCTGCCTGGCGATAGGCGCGCCGGAACTCGGCCAGCGAGTGCGCGCGCCGCGACGCCGGGTCGAGCCGGCGGTACATGGCGCGGTACTCCTGGCGCTGCCACGCCTCCGTGAACTGGCGCGCCGTGCGCTCCTCCGTCGAGGCCGTCCCGGCGCCCACGACCATGCCCACCGCCGCGGACGAGACGGCCAGCACGACCAGCGCCGGGATGGCGCGATGCGTGAGCCGCCGACGCCGCTCGGGCGAGAGCGGGTTCACCGGGTAATACCCTGGCTCCGGCGCGTGACCGCCCTGGACTGGATCATCGTCGTCTTCACGGTGCTAATGGCGCTCTGGGGGTACGCCCAGGGGCTGATCGTAGGCGCGCTGTCGCTCGCCGGCTTCGCGGCCGGCGCGTTCCTCGGCTCCCGGCTCGGCCCGCTGCTGCTCGCCGAGGGGGCCGAGTCCCCCTACGCGCCGCTGCTCGCCCTGGTCGGCGCGCTCACCGTGGGCGGCATCCTGGCGTCCGGGCTGGAGCTGATCGGCTTCGGCGTGCGCCGCCGGCTGGACGAGCGGCTCGGCGTGCTCGACGGCGTCGGCGGCAGCGCGCTGCTGGCCGCCCTCGGGCTGGGACTCGCCTGGATCGGCGGCGCGGTGGCGCTGCAGACGCCGGGCGCCGTCCAGCTGCGCGAGCCGATCCAGCGGTCGGCCATCCTGCGCGCGCTCAACGATCACCTGCCCCCGTCCGGGCCGATCCTGCGGGCGTTCGCACGCTTCGACCCGTTCCCCCAGATCGAGGGCCCGTCCGCCGACGTCCGGCGGCCGGACGCCCGCATCGCACGCGACCCGCAGGTGCGGGCGGCGGGCCAGAGCGTCGTGAAGGTGCTCGGCACGGCCTGCGGCCTCGGGGTCCAGGGCAGCGGCTGGGTGGCCGGGGGCGGAGTGGTCGTGACGAACGCGCACGTCGTGGCCGGGCAGGACGACACGACGGTCCAGCTCGCCGGCGCCGGCGAACACCTCGACGCGCAGGCGATCTGGTTCGACTCGCGCAACGACCTGGCCATCCTGCGCGTGCCCGGCCTCTCCGGCGCGCGGCCGCTGCGCCTCCGCGCCGACGCCCCGCAGGGCACGTCGGCCGCGATCCTCGGCTTCCCCGAGAACGGTCCCTACCACGTGGCCGCGGGGCGCCTCGGCGCGACGTCGACGGCCGTCAGTCAGGACGCCTACGGGCGCGGACCGGTGCAGCGGCGCATCACGGCGATACGCGGCCGGGTCCGCCACGGCAACTCCGGCGGGCCGGTCGTGGACGGCCGCGGGCGCGTCGTGACGACGATCTTCGCCGCCGCCGTGTCCACCTCCGGCCGCAGCGGCTACGGGGTGCCGGACTCGGTGATCGCCGACGCCATGGGGCGCGCCGGCGCGCCCGTGGGCACCGGTCCCTGCTCGCGCTAGAGCGCCGCGACGACCGCGTCCAGCTCGGCCGACCGCTCGGCGATCAGCTCCTCCGCGTGCGCGCGGAGCTCGCGGAGGTTGAGCTCGCTCGCGTCGTCGAGGTCGTCGCTGGCGTGGGTGAGCTCCACCTGAAAACGCCAGTAGCGGTTCTCGCCGAGCGCGTGGCGCAGCTGGTAGTCGACCGCGTCCGAGACGCCGTCGAAGACCACGTCGAGGATCGGCCGTGCCCACTCGAGCAGGCCCCAGTCGTCGACCTCCTCGAAGGAGCGCCGGCGCGTGCGCTGGCCGGTGCCGAGCGAGACCAGGGCGACGTCGGCGGCCGGCTGATGGCGCAGGACCTCGGCGAACGCGCACATCGCCGGGTTGGCGGCGAAGACGCCGCCGTCGACGAACGCCTGCCCGTCCAGCTCGAGCGCCTGGAAGTAGGTGGGGGCGGCCGCGGTCGCGCGCGCCACGACCGACAGCGGGAAGTCCTCGCCCTCCTCGCGCGCCTTGCGGGTCTTGAAGAAGTAGGGGCCCGGCTCGCCGAGGTTGTACGCGGGCACGAGCAGGTCGGGCTTCGCATCCGAGAGCCGCTTGTCTGCGAGGAATCGCTCGAGCGCGGCGTCGAGGGCGGCCGAGTCGTACTTCTCGTCGGCCAGCCCCTCGACGCTGCCCACGCGCCGGCCCAGCGAGCGCCGGAAGATCTTCGGCCCGTCCTCCTCGTAGAGGCCGACGAGCTGCTCGGCGGGGAGCGGATCGGGTGCGCACAGCGCGCAGGCGAGGATCCCGCCGGTCGAGGTGCCGGCGATCAGGTCGAACAGCTCGAACACCCTCCGCCCGGAGCGCCGCTCGATCTCCGCCAGCACCAGCGCCGGGATCAGTCCGCGGATCCCGCCACCGTCGATGCTGAGCACTCGCATCGGGTCTGCACGCTACAACTTGCCGCCGTGCGCGCCCTCCTGACAGCCCTCGCGCTCTGCTGCGCGGGCGCCGCCGCGGCGGGCGCGCAGACTCCCCAGGAGCCGCCGCAGGGCACCGCGCCGAAGCGCGTGAAGGTCGACCCGAACCCGTGCGTGACGCCGTTCGCGCGGGGCCTGCGCTGCCCCGATCTGGTGATGCGCCGGCCCTGGGGGCTCTACCTCGACCGCGCGACCCTCTCGGGGCGCTCGCTGCTGCGCGCCGGGAACGTGATCGACTCGGTCGGCCGGGGCCCCGCCGAGCTGCACGGCGTGCGCTACAACCGCGTCTACATGCACGCCCGCCAGCGCATCTACAAGCGGCGCGGCGGCCGCATCACGGTGCGCAGCGGCGCGCGCCTGAGGCTCAAGTTCGCGCATCTGTCGCGCTTCTGGTGGAAGTTCTACAACGCCGCCCGCTTCGAGCTCTGGCGCGTGGACGGCCGCGGCAGGCGCACCGTGAAGGTGCGCACCGGGCCGAAGGTCTCGTACTGCCTGCGCGACCTCACCCACACGCGGCCGATGCTGCGCCGCACGCCGTACCTGCCGCACTACCCCGCCTGCAGCAGCAACGTGTCGGCGCGGCAGGTCACGCTCGGCACCTCGGTGGGCTGGGCCGACATCTACCCGCCCACCTATCCGGAGCAGTGGATCGACGTGACCGGGCTGCGCGGATGCTTCGCCTACGTGCACATCGCCGACCCCGAGAACGGGGTCTACGAGTCGGACGAGGACAACAACGAGGCGCAGGTGATCGTGCGCCTGCCATTCCGGCCGACGACGCGCCGCCGGGCTTGCCACGGTCGCGACCGCGGCAAGCCGTACAACCCGCTGAACAACCCCTACTAGCCGGTCGGGCCGAAGCGCTCGGTCCGCACGCTATGGGCGGCGAGGCCGCGCTCGATCAGCAGCCGGCTCGCCGACTCGACGAACCCGTTCGACCCGCAGACGAACGCGATTGCGCCGGCGAGCTCGGGATCGCCCAGCAGCGCCGCGTCGATGCGACCGCGGTGGCCCGCCCAGTCCTCGGGGGCCGCCCGGGTGTAGGTGAGGACGGTCTCGTCGCCCAGCTCGTCGGCGTAGATCACGTCGTCCGCGCCGCGCACCGAGTAGACGAGCCGCATCGGCAGCTCGGGCTCGGTGCGGCGGCGGTGGCGCAGCATCGCCATCAGCGGCACGACGCCCGAGCCGCCGCCGACGAGCAGCACGGGCGACTCGCCGCGCCAGACGAAGTAGGAGGCGAACGGCCCGCGCACCTCGACCTGGTCGCCCTCCTCGACCACGTCGTGGAAGTAGGGCGAGACCTCGCCGTCTGCGAGCCGGTCGATCGTGAGCTCGACGACACCCTCGTCGAGCGGCGACGAGGCGATCGAGTAGGAGCGCTGGGCGGTGTAGCCGTCAGGCGCCGTCAGCCGCACGTCGTAGTGCTGGCCCGGCAGGTGCGGCATCCACATCGGGAGCTCCAGGCGAAAGGACTTGACCGTCGGCGTCTCGCGCTTGACGGAGCCGACGGTGGCGATCTGCCAGCGGCCGGGCGCGCGCTGCTCGAGGGTCGTCAGTCCGTCCAATAGCGCTCCTCCTTGAAGGGGTCGCCGCGGTTGTGGTAGCCGTTCTCCTCCCAGAAGCCCGGCTCGTCGTGGTCCATGACGCGCAGGCCCGAGACCCACTTGGCGCTCTTCCAGAAGTAGAGGTGCGGCACCAGCAGGCGCGCCGGGCCGCCGTGCTCGCGCGGCAGCGGCTCGCCCTCGTGGCTGGTCACGACCCACGCCTTGCCTCCGGTCAGGTCAGCCATCGCGACGTTGGTGGTGTACCCGCCGTAGGAGTGGGCCATCGTGAAATCGCCCTGCGGCTCGACCTCGCGCAGCAGCGCGTCGAGCGACACGCCCCCGAAGCTGGTGCCGAGCTTCGACCACTTGGTCACGCAGTGGATGTCGCAGGGCACCGTCTCCTGCTCGAGGGCGTTGAACTCGTCCCAGCTCCACTCGCGCGCGTTGCCGACCATCCCGTCGATGCGCAGGCGCCACTCCGTCGGGTCGACGCGCGGCGTCGGGCCGGCCGTGAGGACCGGGAAGCCGGGCTCCAGGTACTGCCCCGGCGGCAGACGCTCGGCGAGCTCCTCGGGCACCTGGCGGCGCCTGGTGAAGCCGCGCGAGATGAAGCCGCTCACGCGGGCGAGACTACCGCGCCAGGTGCATCCCGAGCGCGCGCGGCGCGGCGCACAGCAGGCGCGTCAGCGGGCCCGCCCGCTCGCCCGCCTCCTCGGCGCGCTCGCGCCGGACCAGCGCGCTGCGCACCAGCGAGCCGCCGAGCCAGGCGAGCGGCTCGGGCGGCACCCACGCGCCCGCGTCGGCCTGCACGATCGGCAGCCGCGTCAGCTCGTCGGACCGGCCCTGCGCGAGCGAGGCCAGCGTCCGCCCGGCGAGGTTGGTCGGGCCGACGCCGTTGCCGGTGAAGCCGAAGGCGTAGTGCACCGGCATGCCCGGGAGCGTCCCGACCTGCGGGATGTGGCTGGGGGAGACGTCGATCGGGCCGCCCCACGCGTGCGTGAAGCGGCGGCCGCGCAGGCCCGGGAACATGCGCAGCAGCGCGTCGCGGGTTGCCGCGGCGACGTCCGCGTCGACCTCCACGCGGCCTTTGAGCCGCGCGCCGTATGCGAGCCGGCCGCCGCCCCAGCCGAGCAGGATGCGCCCGTCGCGCGTGGTGCGGAAGTAGTGCACCAGCGTGCGCCCGTCGGTGATGCACTCGCCGCCGGTCCAGCCGAGCTCCTCGATCACGTCCGGCACGGGCTCGGTCAGCACGATGTGCGACGAGGTGACGGTCAGCCGCGAGCGCAGCCGCCGGTGCGAGCGCGCCGCCGGCCCGACGGCGAGCACAGCCGCGCCCGCCTTCACGGTGCCGCCGGCCGTCGAGACCTCGATGCCGCGGCGCAGCCTGCGCACGCGCGAGCCCTCGTGCACCAGCGCGCCGCGCTCGATCAGGCGGCGGCGCAGGCCGAGCCCGAGCCGCGCCGGCTGCACGGTCGCGAAGTCGGGGATGAAGACGGCGCCGCGAAACTCCGGCGAGGCGCAGCGGGCGCGCACCTGCTCGGGGTCGAGCGCGACCACCCGATCCGGCGCG
Organism: uncultured Thermoleophilaceae bacterium; assembly: GCA_963828225.1. Lineage (GTDB taxonomy): Bacteria > Actinomycetota > Thermoleophilia > Solirubrobacterales > Thermoleophilaceae > JACVRW01. The sequence goes on from CAWHDX010000001.1 coordinate 409,089, forward strand.
CCGAGGGCGGCCGCGGCGGCCACCGCCGGGGCGCCGATCTCGTCGAAGGCGGGCGCCGTCGAGACGCACATGTAGCCCGATTGGTCGAACCATGCGTCGACGCCCTCGTCGCGGCACCAGGCCCCGATGCGGCCGACGGTGTCCGTGGAAGCCTCGAGCAGCGCGCGCGCCGGGGCGTCGCCGAAGCGGTCCCGCAGGGCGCCGGCGGAGAGCCAGAGCGACTCGCAGAAGCCACCGTTGCGGCCGCTCGGGCCATGGCCGCAGACGCCCGCCTCGAGCAGCGCGACGCGTGGCGCCGCGCTCGAGCAGCTCCCAGGCCGCCCACATGCCCGTGTAGCCGCCGCCGACCACCACCACGTCCGCCGAGATCGATCCCTCCAGCGGAGGGCGAGGATCGACCGCTCCGGCCTCCTCCAGCCACCAACCTGTGGAAGTGTGACTTCCGATCTGCGTATCGTGAGGGCCGATGGGCAAGACCCTAGTCATCGCTGAGAAGCCGTCCGTGGCGCGCGACCTGGCCGCCGCGCTGCCCGGATCCTTCACGCAATCCAAGGACAAGACCCACCTCGACGGGGACGACCACGTCGTCACCTGGGCGGTCGGTCACCTGGTCGGCCTGGCCGAGCCGGACGCGTACGACCCGAAGCTGAAGAAGTGGCGCTTCGCCGACCTGCCGATCGTCCCCGAGGAGTTCAAGCTCGTCCCCAACGACGAGCGCTCCGCGAAGCAGCTGCGCGCGATCCACAAGCTGATGGCGGACCCCGAGGTCGACCGCGTCATCAACGCGTGCGACGCCGGGCGCGAGGGCGAGCTGATCTTCGCCTACCTCTACGACCTGGCCAAGGTGAAGAAGCCGGTCGAGCGGCTCTGGCTGTCCTCGATGACCAAGAAGGCGATCGGCGAGGCGTTCGAGCAGCTGCGCCCGGGCGAGGAGATGAAGCCGCTCGAGGCCGCGGCGCGCTCGCGCTCGGAGGCCGACTGGGTGGTCGGCATGAACGCCACGCGCGCGGCCAGCATCCGGCTGCGCGCCGCCTTCGACGGCGCCGTCTCGCTGGGTCGCGTGCAGACCCCGACGCTGGCGCTGGTGGCGCGCCGCGAGGAGGAGATCCGGGCGTTCAAGCCCGAGCCCTACTGGCTCGTCGAGGCGCGCTTCGAGGCGACCGGCGAGCGCCGCTACTCGGGTCGCTACATGGGCGGCAAGCGGCTGCCGGCCGAGGCCGACGCCACCGCGATCGTCGAGGCGGCCACCGGCCAGCCCGGCGAGATCACGAAGCTCGAGCTCAAGGAGGAGCGCGAGCAGCCGCAGCTCCTCTACGACCTGACCTCGCTGCAGCGCCACGCGAACACGCTCTACGGCTTCTCGGCGCGCCGCACGCTGTCGGCCGCGCAGCGCCTCTACGAGGAGCACAAGGCGCTCACGTACCCGCGCACCAACTCGCGCTTCCTGACCGGGGACATGATCCCCGAGATCAAGCCGATCGCCGAGCTGGTCGGGCACAACGCCCAGTACCGGCGCGCGTCCGAGTACGTGCTCGAGCTCGACCAGCTGCCGCTCGGCCGCGTGGTCAACGACAAGAAGGTCCAGGACCACCACGCGATCATCCCCACGCGCTCCGAGCACGACCTCGGCCGCATGGGGCAGGACGAGCTGAAGGTCTACGACCTGGCGACGAAGCGCTTCCTGGCGATCTTCCACCCCGAGGCGGTCTACGAGCGCACGCGCGTCGAGACCACCGTCACCGAGCACGTCTTCCGCACGAGCGGCCGGCGGCTCGTCGAGGCCGGCTGGAAGGCCGTCTACGGCGAGGAGGTCGACGCGCCGCGCGGCGATGACGACTCTGGCGGCGACCAGATGCTGCCGAAGCTCGAGCAGGGCGAATCGGTGCAGACGCTCGAGGTCGAGTCGATGCGCAAGGAGACCCAGCCGCCGCGGCGCTTCACCGACGCCTCGCTGCTGGGCGCGATGGAGACGGCCGGCAAGGAGGTCGAGGACGCCGAGCTGCGCGAGGCCATGAAGGAGTCCGGCATCGGCACGCCCGCCACGCGCGCGTCGATCATCGAGCTGCTCGTCAACCGCGAGTACGTCGAGCGCGAGGGCCGCTCGCTGGTCGCGACCGAGAAGGGCATCCAGGTGATCCGCCTGCTGAACGGCCACCAGCTCACCTCGCCGGAGCTGACCGGCTCGTGGGAGCACCGGCTCGGGCTGATCGAGCAGGGCGAGGACAGCCGCGAGTCGTTCATGCGCGACATCGCGAAGTTCACGGACGAGACCGTCCAGGAGCTCGACAAGCTCAAGGGCGTGCAGATCGAGCGCGCCAAGCTCGGGCCCTGCCCGGTCTGCGGGCGCGAGATCGGCGAGAACCGCAAGGGCTTCTCGTGCTGGTCGCGCGAGGACCCGGGCTGCGGGTTCGTGATCTGGAAGCGCAAGGCCGGCAAGTCGCTGCCGGTGTCGGTGGCGAAGGAGCTGATCGAGTCGCTGCGCCGATCGCGCGAGGCCGGCGAGGAGCCCGGCGTGGGGCGGACCGAGAAGGCCGTCACCGGGTTCCGCGGCCGCTCCGGGCGCAGCTTCCGCGCGAAGCTGAGGCTCGAGCAGACCGAAGAGGGCAAGTGGCGCGTGGAGTTCGACGAGGAGTGGGCCAAGGAGCCGCCGCCGTCGGATGCCGAGGAAGGCGCGGCCGAGGCGCCCGCCGCCGAGGTGGTCGACGCGACGGCGACCGAGGATGCGCAGCAGGAGGCGCCGGCGGCCTGAGGCCCGCCGGCTGCGCCGCTTGACAGCGCACCTACTCGCGGTAACCTACCGCGGGTAAGTGACTGGCGGAGCGGCAGCCGAGGAGCGCATCGAGGACTTCGCCCACGGGCGCGTGCCGCGCGCCGTGCGCGAGCGGCAGCTGCTGGACCTCGCCGAGAGCCTGTTCGCCGAGCGCGGGTACGCCGGCGCCTCGATGGAGGAGCTGGCGCGCCGGGCGGGGGTCACCAAGCCGGTCGTCTACGAGCTGTTCGGATCCAAGGACGGGGTTTTCAGCGCCTGCGTCGACCGCTCCGTCGAGCGCCTCGCCGCCGAGATCGCGACGGCCGTGCGCGCCGAGAGCGACCCGGAGGCGCGCCTGCGCGCCGGCGGCCTGGCGTTCATGCGCTTCGCGGCGGGCAACCGCGTCGCCTGGGACCTGATGTCGATGGGCGGCCGCTTCGCCGAGCAGGCGCGCGCCGTCCGCTCGAGCCAGGCTGAGCTGATCCGCGAGCTGATGGCCGAGCTGGCCGACCCCGGCGCCGACCCGCTCGAGCTCGAAGTGGCGGCGCACGCCGTCAACACCGCCTACGAGGGCGTCGCCCACTGGATGTGGGAGCACCCCGAGGTGCCGATCGAGCAGGTGGCGGACTGGATCGCCGACCTGTTGACGCCCGGACTGAGGAGGTTCACGTGACCCACCACCGCGTCGTGATCGTCGGCGCCGGCTTCTCCGGCATCGGCATGGCGGTCAGGCTGCTGCGCGAGGGGGAGCGCGACTTCGTGCTGCTCGAGCGCGCCGACGAGATCGGCGGCACCTGGCGCGACAACACCTATCCGGGCTGCCGTTGCGACGTGCCGTCGCACCTCTACTCGTTCTCGTTCGCTCCCAACCCGAGCTGGTCGAGCACGTTCTCGCCGCAGCCGGAGATCCTGGACTACCTGCGCGGCGTGGCGCGGCGCTTCGGCGTCCTGCCGCACGTGCGCTTCGGCACCGAGCTCGAGTCGGCTCGCTGGGACGAGGCGGAGGCGCGCTGGCGGCTGGACACGTCGGCCGGCGAGCTGACCGCGGACGTCCTGATCACGGCACAGGGCCCGCTCAGCGAGCCGCGCGCGCCGGCCCTGCCGGGCATCGCCTCGTTCGAGGGCACCACCTTCCACTCGGCGCGCTGGAACCACGACCACGACCTGACCGGCGAGCGCGTGGCCGTGATCGGCACCGGCGCCTCGGCGATCCAGTTCGTCCCGCGCATCCAGCCACAGGTCGGCCGGCTGCACGTGTTCCAGCGCACCCCGCCGTGGATCATGCCGCACCCGAACAGGCGCATGAGCGACCTAGAGCACAAGCTGTACGAGCGTCTTCCGGCCGCCCAGCTCGCGATGCGGGCCGGCATCTACTGGGCGCGCGAGACCTTCGTGCTGCAGTTCCGCAACGAGCGCATGCGCCGGCTCGCCACGCGCATGGCCCTGCGCCAGCTGCACGCCCAGGTACCCGATCCCGAGCTGCGCGCCAAGCTGAGGCCGAGCTACGAGATCGGCTGCAAGCGCATCCTGCCGACGGACGAGTGGTACCCGACGCTGATGCAGCCCAACGTCGAGCTGGTGACCGACTCGATCAGAGAGGTGCGGCCGCACTCGATCGTGAGCGCCGACGGGACCGAGCGCGAGGTCGACACGATCCTGTTCGGCACCGGCTTCCACGTGACCGACCTGCCGATCGCGGGCAAGATCCACGGTCGCGACGGCCGCTCGCTGGCCGAGCGCTGGGGCGGCTCGCCGAGCGCCTACAAGGGCGCCGCGGTCGCGGGCTATCCGAACCTGTTCTTCCTGGTCGGCCCCAACACCGGCCTGGGGCACACCTCGCTCGTGTTCATGATCGAGTCGCAGATCAACTACGTCGCGAGCGCGCTGGCGGCGATGCGCCGCCGCGGCGCGCGGGTGGTCGACCTGCGCCGCGAGGCGGAGAGCGCCTACAACGCGGAGCTCGATCGCATGACCGAGGGAACGGTCTGGGTGAGCGGCGGCTGCTCGAGCTACTACATCGACGCCAACGGCCGAAGCTCGTCGATCTGGCCGACCTTCACGTGGCCGTTCCGGCGGCGCACGCGCGAGTTCGACGAGGGCGCCTACGCTCTGAGCGCCCCGGCGCCGGCGCCGGATCCCGTCGCCGCGTAGCCGCGCAGGGCGTTCTCGATCCGCGGCGGACGGCCCGGCTCGACCCAGACGATCGTGCCCGGCCAGTAGGGGCTGCGCTCCTCGATGCCCGCCACGAAGGCCGACTCGAGGTACCAGTTGCCGCTGTTCCAGAGGCGGATGCCGGCGAGCGTGCTCCATTCCGCCGGGTCGTCGCCCGGCAGCGGGCCGGCGCGGTGCGTGTGCCCGAACAGCACGTGCTCGGCGCCGGGGGCGAGCACGTCCGCCACGCGCCCCATGGCCAGCAGCCCGGCGCGCCGCAGCTCCGGGCCGCTCAGCTCGGGGCTGAACGGGCCGATCGAGAGCCTGTTCAGCGAGCGCGACGGCGGCCGGGATCGTGACTCGCCCGATCAACAGCCGGGTGAGCCGGCGCCGTGCCGGTTGGCCGGCTCCAGACCGAGCGCGAGACGGTCGAGCCGCGCGCGAGCGCGGCGCCGGTGGCGCCCTGGGCGAGCCCCGCGTGGAAGCCGTAGATCGGCGCCATCACGGCCTCGAACTCCGCGGCGCTCGCAGGGTCGGCCGCGTGCCCGCTGACGCGGCGCACGAGCGAGGCGGCGAGCGACTCCACGCGCGGCACCGTGAGGTAGAGGTCCAGGTACTGCCCGTGGGTGGCGTAGATGCCGTCGGCGAGCCACAGGCCGGGGTAGGCGAGCGTCACCTCGCTGCCGCGCAGCCAGCCGGCGACGATGCCGGCGGGCCCATCCGCGTCGCCGGGGGCGACGGGCCACTCGTGCTCCGATTCGAGCGGCGCGCGCCGGCGAGCCGGTCGCGCGCGAGCCAGGGCTCGCCGAGCTGGTGGTCGTGGTTGCCGGGCACCAGCGTCACCCGCTTGCCGGCGAGCGCCGGGGCGAGCTGCTCGAAGACCGGCCGCACCAGCGCCAGCAGCTCGGCCACCGGGCGCTCGCGCAGCTCGAGCGTGTCGCCGAGCAGAACGACGCGGTCGGCGCCCTCGAGCGCGGCCGCGAGCCGCTCCACCGCACCCGGCCGGCGCAGCACGTCGGCGCCGCTCAGCGCACCGGCATGGAGGTCCGAGATCACGGCGGTGCGCACCTGGCCGGATGGTGGCACGCTGGCCGACCGATCGCACCTTTTCCGTGTTATGCACGGAAAACGTACGGTCCGTCGAGTGCATCCTCGGCCGCCGCCGGCTGTGCCTGATTCGGCGTGGCTAATCTCAAGCCCGCGTGCCGACCTTCTGCCGCCACAACCGGCTTCTAGCCGAGTGCCCGATCTGCTCGAAGGGCACGATCCTCGACCAGAGCCGCTCGACCTCGCGGCGGCGGCCCGCGGCCGGCGGAGCGCGGCGCTCGGCGAGCACGGCGGCCGCGGCCACGCGCGCCCTCGCGCGGCCCCTTCGTGGCCGCCGGGCCCTACGACGGCGCCGAGGTCAGGCTCGAGCGCGTGCCCGGCGGGCTGCGGCTCGCCGCGTGGCGCGGCGGCCAGATCGAGCGCGTCGCGCCGGTGCTCGAGGCGGGCGACCTGCCGGCGCTGGTCGCCGAGGCGGCCGAGCAGGAGCTGCTCCCGGCGGCGCCCGACGCCCCGCTCCCCGAGCCCGGGCTCGTTTCGCGCCAGCCCGGGGCGCACGGGCGAGCTGCGCGACGAGCTGCGCGTCGAGACGCTGCCCGGCGGCAGCGTGCGGATCGCGCGCTGGGTGATGCGGCCGAACCGCGGCTGGGAGCTCCAGGAGGCCCCCGTGATGCTGCCTCCGAAGCGCTTCATGGAGGCCTTTGCGGGACGGATCCGGAGCGGTCCGGCCGCACCAGTGACCATGGGCATGTGCCCCTCACACTCGTAACCGGGCCCGCCAACGCCGCCAAGGCCGGCGAGGTGCTCGGCGGCCTGCGCGGCCGCCTCGGCGACGAGCCGATCCTGGTCGTCCCGTCGCTGCGCGACGTCGAGCACGCCCAGCGCGATCTGGCCGACCGCGGCGCCGTCTTCGGCGTCAGCGTGCTGCGCTTCGACTGGCTGTTCGAGGAGATCGCCCGGCGCGCCGGGCACGTGGAGCGGGTCGCCTCCGACGTGCAGCGCGAGCTGATCCTCGAGGAGGCCGTGCGCCGCGCGCGGCTCGAGCTGCTCGCCGAGTCGGCCGCGCAGCCCGGCTTCGTGCGCGCGGCGGCCCGCTTCGTCGCCGAGCTCGGCCGCGCGACGGTCGACCCGGCCCGCTTCACGCGGGCGCTGCGGACGTGGGCCGGCGACGGGCCGCGCCGGGCGCTACGCCGAGGAGGTCGCCGGCGATCTTCCGCGGCTACCGCGACGGGCTGGAGGCGGCCGGGCTGGCCGACGCGAGCTGTTCGCCCAGCGGGCGCTCGCCGCGCTCGCGGCGCGACCCGGCGCGCTGGGGCGGCACGCCGGTGTTCGTGTACGGCTTCGACGACTTCGAGCGCCTCCAGCTCGACGCGCTCGAGCTGCTCGCCGGCGACTGCGGCGCGGACGTGGTCGCCTCGCTCCCCGTACGAGCCGGGCCGGGCGCCTTCAAGGCGGTCGCGAGCACGCACGAGGAGCTGCTCGCGCGCAGGCGCCCGCGAGCGTCGCGCTGGAGCCGCTCGACGATCACTACGCGCCCGAGTCGCGCGCGGCGCTGCACCACATCGAGCGCACCTGTTCGAGGACGACGCCGCCGCGCGCTCCGGCGGGCGAGGCGATCCGCTTCCACGTCGCCGGCGGCCGGCGCGCCGAGATCGAGCTGGCCGGCGCGCGCGTGCTGGGTCTGCTGCGCGCGGGCGTCGAGCCGGGCGACGTCGCGGTCGTGCTGCGCCGGCCGGAGCGAGTACGCGTCGCTGCTCGAGCAGGTGTTCGGCGCCTACGACATCCCGTTCTCGCTCGACCGCTCGCGTGCCGCTCGGCCACACCGGGCTCGGGCCGGGCTGCTGGCGCTGATGCGCTGCGCGGCCCGCGCGGACGCCACCGCCGCCGACCTGCTCACCTGGCTGCGCACGCCGGGCCTGCTGCGCGAGCCCGGGCTGGCCGACGGGCTCGAGGCCGAGGTCAGGCGCCAGGGCGCGCACACGGCGGCTCAGGCGCGCGCGATCTGGGAGGGGCGAGCACTGGCCGCTCGACGCGCTCGACCGGCTGCGCGGGGCCGGCGCCGGCGCCTGGTCGCGGCGCTGGAGCGCCAGCTCGCGCGGCTGTTCGCCGCGCCCTACCGGCGCCGCGCCGCCGTCCTGACCGGGCCCGAGCTCGACGACCCGCGCGCGTACCGCGCCGCCGCGCAAGGCGCTCGCCGAGCTGGCCGCGGCGCTCGCCGACGCGCGCGTGCGGCTCGGACGGCGAGCGCGTGCTGACGCGTGCTCGAGCGAGCTGGGGTGCAGCTCGGCGAGCCGCCGCAGCCCGACCGCGTGCAGGTCGCCGAGCCGGAGGCGATCCGCGCCCGGCGCTTCGAGGCCGTGTTCGTCTGCGGGCTCCAGGAGGGCGAGTTCCCCGCGCGGCGCGCGCGCCCGAGCCGTTCCTGTCCGACGCGGACCGCGCGCGCGTGAACGCGGCCGCGCGGCCTGGGCCTGCCGCTGCGCGAGGACCGGCTCGACCGCGAGCGCTACCTGTTCTACGTCGTGCTGCTCGCGCGCCGAGCGGCTGCTCGTGCTGTCGAGCCGCACCAGCGACGAGGAGGGCAACCCGAGCCGCGCTCGTTCTTCGTCGAGGACGTGCGCGACCTGCTCGAGCCGGGCGCGCCGCGAGCGCGGAGCGCACGCTCTCCGACGTCACCTGGGAGCGCCGACGACGCGCCGACCGCGGCCGAGCTCGAGCGCGCCCACGCGGCGCGCGGGCCCGCGGCGCGCCGAGCCGCCGCCCGAGCGCGCTCACCCGGCGCCGCTGCTGGAGTACCTGGCGGCCGCCGAGTCGGTCGCCGCCGGCGCGCTCGAGAACTTCGCCGACTGCCCGGTGAAGTGGCTCGTGAAGAACGTGCTGCGGCCGAGGGAGCTCGTGCCCGACCCGGAGCAGATGGTGCGCGGCTCCTACGCCCACGCGGTGCTGGAGCGCACGTTCGGCCGGCTGCGCGAGGAGACCGGCGCAGCGCGGCGTCAACGCCCGCGCAACGTGGCCGAGCGCCAAGCGCATCCTGATCGAGGAGCTCCACGCGTCAGCGCGCGCAGTTCCAGCTCTCGCCGAAGCAGACGCGCGTGCGGGCCGCGGCGCGCCGGCTCGAGTTCGACCTGCTCACGCTTCCTCGACCGCGAGGCCGCGCGCGACGGCGCGTTCGAGCCCGAGCACCTGGAGCTGGCCTTCGGGCATCGCGGAGCGCGGGACCGCCGGTGGAGATCGCGCCCGGGCCTGCGCGTCAGCGGCCGCATCGACCGCGTCGACACCAGCGACGGCATGGCGCTGGTGCATCGACTACAAGAGCGGCAAGCGCGTCGACTCGTACAAGGCGTCCTCGTGGGAGGCGGAGAACCGCTTCCAGGCCGCGCTCTACATGCTCGTGGTCGAGCGGCTGCTCGGCCTGCAGCGCGGCGGGCGGCGTCTACATGCCGCTGGGCAGCGGACAACCGCCGCGCGGCATGGTCGCCGCCGGGCGTCGACGAGCTCGGATCCGGCTACAAGGGCACCGACTTGCTCGCCCCCGAGCAGTTCCGCGAGAAGCTCGACTGGGCGCTCGGCGGGTGCGCGAGACCGACGGGCGCATGCGCAGCGGCGAGCTCGGCTGCAACCCGACCAGTGCGCCTGGCAGGGCGGCTGCTCGTACCCGTCGATCTGCCGGTGCGAGGGATGAGCGCGCGCCCGCTGACCGCCGAGCAGGAGCGGGCCGTCGCGCGCCGCGACGGCTCGCTCACCGTGCGCGCGGGCGCCGGGACCGGCAAGACCACGGTGCTGGTCGAGCGGTTCGTGCGCGCGGTCGCCGAGGACGGGGTCGGCGGTCGAGGCGATCCTCGCGATCACGTTCACCGAGAAGGCGGCGGCGGAGATGCGCACGCCGCGTGCGCGCGCGCTTCCTCGAGCTGGGCCGGCGCGCCGACGCGCGCGCGGCCGAGGCGCGCCTGGATCTCGACGATCCACGGCTTCTGCTCGCGGCTGCTGCGCGCGCACGCGCTCAGCGCCGGGCATCGACCCGGACTTCCGAGTGCTCGACGAGCTGGAGGCCGAGCGGGTCGCCACCGACGCCTTCGACGGCGCGCTCGAGGACTTCCTCGGCGAGGGGCGCGACCCCGAGGGGCTCGAGATGGTGGCGGCCTACACGGCCGACGGGCTGCGCGACATGGTGCGCACCGCCTACGCGCGGCTGCGCAGCCGCGGCCAGCGCCGGCCGCGCCTCGAGCCGAGGCGCAGCCGCCCGAGGTCGGCGCGCAGCGCGCGCGCCTGCGCGGCCGCGGTGGCCGCCGCCGCTGCGTGAGCTGGGCGGCGGCCGGCGACGGCAAGACGGTCGCGCGCGGCGCGACGACCGCGCTCGAGCGCTGCGCCGCTCTGCTCGAGCGCCTGCCCGAGGGCGCGCTCGCGCCGCCGCCCGCGCTCGCCGGCCTCGCCTTCGGCGCAACGCCAAGGCGCTCTGCACCGCCGCCTGCGACGAGTACCGCGAGGCGCTCGCCGCCTACGCGGCGCTCTGCACGCGCGCAGCGCGAGTACCGCGACCACACGCTGCTGCGCGTCCTGCTCGACCTCTACGGCGAGCACTACGACCGCGGCAAGCGCGCGCGCTCGGCGCTCGACTTCGAGGACCTGGAGCTGCTCGCGCGCGACCTGCTGGCGGGCGACGAGGCGCTGCGCAGCTCAGTACGCCGAGCGCTTCGAGCACGTGCTCGTCGACGAGTTCCAGGACACCAACCCGCTCCAGAACGAGCTGCTCGCGCTGCTCGACCGCGACAACCTGTTCCGCGTCGGCGACGAGAACCAGTCGATCTACGGCTTCCGCCACGCCGACGTCGGGGTCTTCCGCGCGCCACTGGGCGCGGGCGAGCGACGGAGGGGCGCGCCGAGAGCATCGCGGTCAACTTCCGCAGCCGGCCGCGAGCTGCTCGAGGCGATCGACCGCTGCTTCGCCGGCGTCTGGGACGGCTTCGAGCCGCTGCGCCCGCCGGACGCCACCGCGCGCGGCGCCGCCGCGCGTCGCGCCGTGCGTGGAGCTGCTCGTGGTGGACAAGTCGCAAGCCGCGCTGGGACGAGGCGCTCGGCACCGACGGACCCGTTCGGCGCGGCGCTGCACGGCCTGCCGCCGTGGCGCGCCGCCGAGGCGCGCCTGCTCGCCCAGCGCGTCGAGTCAGCTGCGCGCCGAGGGCGGCTGGAGCTGGAGCGACATCGTGCTGCTGTTCCGGGCCACCACCAGCATCGGCGCTCTACGAGCGCGCGCTCGAGGAGCGCGGCATCCCGACCCACGTGGTCGGCGGGCGCGGCTACTGGGAGCAGCAGCAGGTGGCCGACCTGCGCGCCTGGCTGGCGGCGCTCGCGAACCCGCTCGACGAGCTGGCCGTCTACAGCGTGCTGGCCTCGCCGCTCGGCCGGGCTCTCGCTCGACGCCGTCGCGCTGGTCGGGCTGACGGCCCGGCGCATGGGCCGCGACCCGCTCTGGGTGCTGCGCGAGCCCGGCGAGCTGGGCGACCTGCTGCCCGCCGGTCGGACCGCCGCCGCGCCGACGCCTTCGTGGCGCTGTTCGAGGCCGAGCGCGCGCGCCGCGCCGCGGGTGTCGCTCGAGACGCTGATCGACCGCGCGGTCACGCGCACCGGCTACGACCGCCACGTGCTCGCCCTGCCCGCCGGGCGGCGCCGCATGGCGAACGTCCGCAAGCTGATGCGGATGGCGCGCGAGTTCGAGGCCGACGAGGGCCGCGACCTGCGCGCCTTCATCGACACGCTCGCCGAGCGCGACGTGGTGCAGCCGCGCGAGGGCGAGGCGCCGCTGGAGGCCGAGGCGCTCGACGCCGTGCGGCTGATGACGGTGCACCGCGCCAAGGGACTGGAGTTCCCGGTCGTGTGCGTCGCCGACCTCGGCAAGGAGGGGCGCGAGGACGACGCGCGCCTGCGCATCTCCGAGGACGGCCTGCTCGGGCTGCGGCTCGCGTCGCTCGAGGGCGGCGCGATCGACAGCGCGCGGCTCGCGGAGCTGAAGGAGATCGACAAGCGCGTCGGCGAGGAGGAGGAGAAGCGCGTCTTCTACGTCGCCGTCACGCGCGCGCAGGAGCACCTCGTGCTGAGCGGCGCGACCGATCTCGAAGCTCCAAAGGCCCCGGAGGACCTCAAGGAGCCGATGCGCTGGCTACTGCCGGGCTTCGCGGCGGCGAGGGCGTCGGCGTCACCGAGCTGCGCCCGGGCGCGGTCGATGAGCTGCTGCCCGCGCCCGATCGCGTCCCGGCGCCCCCCGCCGAGGAGCCCGCCGGCGGCGACGTCCAGCCCGAGCTCGGCCTCGGCACGCTGCCGGCGCCGCGCGCACTGCCGGTCAGCCGGCTCTCCTACACCGGGCTCGAGGACTACCGCCGCTGCTCGTATCGCTTCTACCTCGAGCGGGCGCTTCGCCTCCCGGGGGCGAGTCGCCGATCGCGACGGGGGAGCCGCCGCCGGTCGAGCCGGGGCTCGGCGCGCGGCTGCGCGGGACGATCGTGCACGAGCTGCTCGAGCACCTGGACTTCGAGCGGCCGCTCGTGCCGCCCGCGGAGGACGTCGCCGCCCTGATCGAGGCGCACGGGGCGCAGGTGCGCCCCGAGGAGGTGGCGGACCTGCGCGACATGGTCGAGCGCTTCGCCGGATCCGAGCTGCGCCGGCGCGTCTCGGCGGCGCAGCGCGTCCGCACCGAGCTGCCGTTCGCCTTCACGCTCGCGCCGCCGGGCGCGGGCGGGCGCAGCCTGCTGATCAACGGCTTCGTCGACGTGCACGCGGCCGAGCCGGGCGGCGTGCTGGTGGTCGACTACAAGAGCGACGCGCTCGAGGGCCGCGATCCGGTCGAGCTGACGACGATGTCCTACTCGACCCAGCGCATCGTGTACGCGCTTGCGGCGCTGCGCGGCGGCGCAGAGCGGGTCGAGGTGGTCCACTGCTACCTGGAGCAGCCGGAGCGGCTGGCTGTCGCGGCCTACGCCGCCGAGGACGCCGCGGAGCTCGAGCGAGAGCTGCTCGGGCTCGCCGCGGGGGTGGTGGACGGCCACTTCGAGCCGACGCCGGAGCCGCATCTGGAGCTGTGCGGCGACTGCCCCGGACGGGCCGCGCTGTGCAGCTGGGACGAGGAGCACACCCTCCGGAGGGCATGACCGCTCTCTTTCCGTCGGACCCCCCACCTACCCTGCGGCAGACACGTCGTTTGAGAATCCGAAGGAGAGCGAGGGCATATGCCTCTCTGCTTCATCGAGCCACAGGAAGCGATCAGGGTCGTCGCCGAGAGCGTCGGCCGCGAAGCACGCCGCCAGCTTCTTGGCGAGGTCGTGCGCGCCTGGGTCGACGAGATCCCGGACGACGAGCTGCTCGTGCACTACGCGAAGGCGGTCGACGAGCTCGACGACGACGATCTCTCGATCCTCGCGGCCTGGCACGCCTCGCTCGAGGTCGGCCAGCCGATCGCGAACAAGGAGTTCCTGCTCGGGGCCTTCACCGGGCTCGGCGAGCACCGCCGCGAGGCGCTCCGGATCGCGGCGGGCTTCAAGGGCGAGGATGCCTTCGAGGCCGGCATCAGCGAGGAGCAGGCGCTCGACACCGTGCTCCCCTGGCTCTCCAAGGCCCGGCTGACGGAGCTCGCCGCCGAGGCGGTGGAGCTTTACTGCTGGGACCGCCTCGGCTCCGACAACTAGCGGGGCGGATAGCGGCGCCTGGCGGTGTCCTCGGCCGCTCGCGTGCGCGTGCACGCTTCGCGGCCTGCGTCCTTGCCAGGCTTGCTCTCCGCCCCGCTAGGGCCGCTCTGCTGCTCCTCGCCGTCGTCGGTTGCGGCGGCGCCGATCCTCCGGCCGAGCCCGCGACGATTTCCGCCCGCGTCACCAGGCACACCGACGGCGACACGCTCTGGCTGTCGGGCATCGGCAAGGTGCGCCTGATCGGCGTCGACACGCCGGAGGTCTACGGGGCGGTCGAGTGCTACGGGCGCGAGGCGTCGGCGTACGTGAGGCGGCTGCTGCCGCTGGGCGCTCGCGTCCGCTACGCGCTCGGCGTCGACCCGCGCGATCGCTATGGCCGCGCGCTCGCCTACCTGTACACCCAGGACGGTCGCTTCCTCAACCTGATGCTGGTCAGGCGGGGCTACGCCCAGCCGCTCACCATCCCTCCCAACGACCGCTTCGCGGACCGCTTCGTCGGCGCCGCTCGCGTCGCTCGGGCCCGTCGCGTGGGCCTGTGGGCGCCGGGGGCCTGCCGCTAGGCTCGCTGACTTGCTCCGCCACGTCACAGCCCCTGACGGCGTGCAGATCGCCTGCGAGGTCGCCGGCTCGGGCCCGCCGATCGTGATGGTCCACGGCGCCGGCTCGGCGCGCTGGTCGTTCGACCTCGTCGTGCCCCACCTGGCCGAGACCTTCACCCTCTGGCGCGTGGATCGCCGCGGCCGCGGCGACTCCGGCGACGGCCCGCCCGGCGACTACTCGGTCGAGTCCGAGTTCGAGGACATGGCCGCCGTCGTGCGCGCAGCCGGCCCGGGCGCCCTCCTGTTCGGCCACTCCTACGGCGGCCTCGTCGCCGCCGGCGCCGCCGCACGCGTGAACGGCCTGCCGCGGCTGGCCCTCTACGAGGGTCCGATGGGCGGCGTCCTCGCCGACGAGGCTTGGACCGCCCGCTTCGAGGCCGACCTGGCCGCCGGCGACCGCGCCGCCGCCGTGCGCGACTTCATGGGCGACATCGGCGGCTACTCGGAGGCCGAGATCGCCGCGATGCAGGACACGTCGGTCTGGGCCGCCCGGCTCGAGGTGTCGCCGACCGTCCCGCGCGAGCTGCACGCCGAACGAGCGCTCTCCACGGGCGACCTTCGCCTCGGCGAGCTGACCGTGCCGGTCCTGCTGCTGGTCGGTTCCGAGAGCCCCGCGTGGGCGCGCCGCTCGACCGATGCCTTCGCCGCCGCCCTGCCGGACGCCGCGGTGCACGTGCTCGAGGGGCACGGACACGGCGCCGCCACCAGCGCCCCGGAGCTGCTCGCCGGCGAGCTGCGTTCCTTCTTCGCCTAGGGCAGGGTCTTCATCCCCGGCACCTGCTCGCTCTGGCGGGCGATCCGCCAGGACGACAGCACCGGGTCGAGGAAGTACGGCGGCTCGCGATAGCGCAGCCGGTCGTTGTACGTGTAGTTCTTGGTGTAGCCGGTGTCGGCGGTGGTTCCTACCGGGCCGCGGAACTTCTGGGCGATCGCGCCCTCGACGTTGAGGTTGCCGAGGCTGTCGCCGCACTGCCAGTTGTCGACCAGGAACGAGTGGTTGAGCGCGAGGATCGCCGCCTGGATCGTGATGTTCGAGATCGATCCGCTCGCGTTGTCGCAGCCGCGCCCGGAGGTCGAGATCGGGTGGTAGACGCGGACGAAGTTGTTCGCCACGAGGCCGAGCAGCAGGTCGTCGCTGGCTCGCGTCAGGCTGCCGTTGATGACGATGTCGTTGTCCGCGCCGATCGTCAGGTTGTTGCCGTAGTTGCCCTTGACGTAGACGTTGCCGCAGCCCGAGCTCTCGTTGTAGCTGTTCGGGTTCTCGTACCCGGACGTGCAGGACGAATTGCTGACGTAGACCACGCCGTTGGTCGGGAGCGTCAGCGTGTGGAAGAGCCCGTCGCTCCAGCGCGCCGAGTTCTTCACGCTCATCGAGGTGCCGTTGAGGACGATCTCGGTGCGACCCGTGAAGCGGTAGGTGCTGGTGGCGATCGTGCTCAGCTCGCCGTTCGAGGGGGGCAGGTCGAGCTGACCGGACGGGTACACGAGCGTTCCCTGGAAGTCCGGGTTCGCGCTGCACGAGCCGGACACGTAGGCCGGCGAGCCGTTCAGCTCCACCTTGTCGCGCGAGTTGCGCCCGAACTGCGTCGAGCCGCAGACGCGGATGTTGTCGTTCGTGTGCATCGGGCCGAGCACGGAGTCGTCGCTCGCGAACTGGATCTCCGTGCAGAAGCTAGTGCGCGAGGAGCGGAACCTCGAGCACTCCGTCGTGGCCCGGTTCACGTCGTCGTAGGCGTAGGGGTCGAGCGTCTCGAAGTGGGTGAAGTAGATGTAGTCCAGGAAGTTCTGGCGTCGCAGCGTCGCCAGGATCGTCCGCGTCTGCCCGCGCGAGCGCCCGCTGATGCGCAGCCGCAGGTTGCCCTCCGAGTCGATCATCGAGTACTGGTCCGTCGTCAGGCAGGACGCGTAGCCCGCCGCCGGGATCAGCTCGATGCCGTACTTGGAGGCCTCGCCGGGGACGTTGCGCCACTTGAACGCGCCGGACACCCACTTCTGGTTGACCGGCGCCACCTCGCTCGAGTTCGGAGCGGGCGGGTTCGCGCAGTTGAGGTAATAGGTGTTGTCGCGCGCGAGCCCGTTCATGTACCACTGGAGCCCGGACTCGGCGGCCGCGTAGGCCTGCTTGCTGTCCTGGTCGGCCCGCGTGAGCCTGATGTCGGGCTGCACCGCGGTGAAGGCCGCCGCGACGAGCAGGCCACCGACCATCAGCACGCCCATGATCGTCACGGTCGTGAACCCGCGCTGGTCTGCGAGGCGCCGCGTCGAAGCGGTCGATCAGCGGCTTCAGAGGCATCGTGGTCCCTCCGCAGGTCGGGTCGGATCGGCCAGCCGGACGTCGATGTCGCTCTCGAAGTCCGTGCCGTCCACGACGTCGGTGGTCCGCTCGACCTTGCGCTGCGGCAGCGCCGAGAAGCCGACCTTGATCAGGACGACGTCGGGCGCGTCGGTGGCCGACAGCGGCGAGGTGAGCTGCTGGAGCGCACCGGTCGTGGTCGTCGGGACGTAGCGGTAGTAGCGGAAGATCGGGCGCGTGACGGTGCCGTCGACGATCGGCTGCACCGGCTGGGCCAGCTCGCGCGTGCGCGTCGGCGTCGAGGCGAAGATGAGGTCGGGGAACGTGCCGGTCCCGACGTAGGTGTCCTCGTAGAGCCGCTTCTCGGAGGCGACGTAGCGGATCACACGGCGGTCGGCGGCGTCGCTCGTGGAGCTCAGGTTCGCGTAGAAGGTGATCGAGTTGTCGTTCCCGGCCGTGATCGGCTGCAGGTCGCCGAGGCACACCTGGGAGCGCAGCGAGCGGGAGATGACCTCCATCGCGACGCGGCCGCGCTGCGCCGAGTCCTGGCGGTCCGACAGCTCGCTCGAGGTGGACACGGCGCGGTCGAGCAGCATGAACGCGGCGAGCAGCACGACCATGCCGATGGCCATCGCCGTAAGCAGCTCGGGCAGCGTAAAGCCGGACTCGTCGGAGCGCACCCGTGCGAGGCGCTCCCTCATCAGAAGCACACGCCCGAGGTCGTGGCTGTCGTGGTCATCGTCGTGGCGCGGTCCTTCGTCGCCGGGACGTTCGTCATGTTGATCGACGCCGTGATCTTGCGGTCGACCGTGGTCTGACCGGTGGTCCCGCTGGTGCCGCTGGTGCGGCCGCGCGTGCTCGCGCAGAGCGTGTAGTGCCCGAACGGCTGCGCGATGTTGAACTGGACGGCGGTCTGGTTTGCCGTGCCCTTCGTGTCGGTCAGGGTGTGGATCACGTCGGTGCAGCCGGTGTCGGCCTGGGTGACCATCAGCTGCGTCCGCGTCCAGGACGGGACCGTGCCGCTGATGGCCTGACGGTTCACGGTCACCCGCAGCGTCGGCATCTCGACGCTGACGGCCTTGAGCAGGTCGCCGGGATTGAGCGCGACCCAGCCGCGCGTGGTCGGCGGCACGAAGTAGTCGGAGTCGTAGAGGCTCGGGTCGTTGGCGGGGCAGTCGCCCGCGTAGACGCCGACACCGTCGCTGTAGGGGAACAGGCTCGCCGCGTCGACCGTGGTGGCGCGCGAGCTCACGCGTGAACAGCTTCGAGCTCCCCGGCAGGTTCGCGTTCTTGACGGTGATGTTGATCCCAGACCATCGAGGTCGTGAAGGTCTGGTTGACCGGCGGCACGAAGGTCGCGCGAATCGACGCCGGCCGGTCGACCTGGATCTGGCCGAAGCTGGCGCGGCCGGGGTAGACGACGAGCGTGTCCGTCGCCGGGAGCACCGAGTCCTGCTCGACGTAGTTGTTCACGGTGACCGTGTAGGTCCCGGTCGGGATGTAGCCGAAGATCGCGCAACCGAGCGAGTTGGTGACCGCGCTGCGCGAGGCGCTGCCCGACAGCGCAACGGTCACTCCGGAGACGGGGTCGCCGTCGCGGTCGGTGAGCTTCACGGTCCCCGAGCCGGTGGTCTGGCTGAGCTGCCCGACGGTGGGCGTCAGGAGGCCGGTCTCGGTGACCGGCTTCGTGGTCGTCGCGGGCGAGGTGACGGTGCTGGTGAGCTTGAGGTACTCCGCCTGCGCGTTCGTGTCCGAGCAGTTGACGAGGCCGTTGCGGTCGCTGACCCATTGGGTCGTCGGAGACCACGGTGTAGTTCACGCTCGCGACCGGGACCGTCCGCGTCTCGTTGAGGCCCGAGAGCGCCGAGATCGACATCGATCGCATGCGCTCGATGTCCTGCTGGGCCAGCGACGACTGCACCGAGCGCGCCTTGTTGAGGGCTCCCTGCTTCTGGGCGCCGTCGAGCCCGTTCAGGATCCCGACCGTGGCGATCGCGACCATGACCGCGCCGATCATCACCTCCACGAGCACGGAGCCGTCCTCGCGGCGCAGCCGCGAGCGCAGGCGCGCACGCAGCCGTGCCGCGCGGGGGCGCTTGTCCGGGTCGGTCGATCGCACGGGTCCAGGCATCCCATCGGCGCAATCGGGCTCTGGCTTGAGAAATCGCGGCGTCGCGCGGACTCATGGAGACCGTCCCGGCGTGATTGAATCGCGCCATGACAGCGACGCTTCCGGCGGAGGTGCAGCAGGTCTTCGACCGCTTCATCACCACGGAGTTCACGACCGTCGATCTGCGCGGCCAGCCGATCACGTGGCCGCTGACCCCCTACTACGCGCTCGGGGACACCTGCATCGACGTCACGACCGGGCTCGGCTACCCGAAGAAGGCGAACGACGCGCGCGCGAACCCGAAGGTCTCGATGCTGTTCTCGGACCCCACCGGAAGCGCGATCGAGAACGCGCCGCAGGTTCTCGTGCAGGGGACGGCCGACGTCGACGACCGCGACCTCGACGCCAACCGCGAGCGCTACGGCCGCGAGATGGCGGTGAAGCTGCCAGGCGCCAAGGCCGAGATGCCGCCCAAGTTCTTCGAGCGCTTCATGGGCTGGTATCTGACGCGCATCTACATCCACGTGCGCCCGGAGCGGATCTACGTCTGGGCCGATGGGGATCCGGCCCGCGAGCCGCAGCTGTTCGACGCGCACATGGAGGAGGTTCGCTCGGGCCACGACGAGGAGCCCGGCGCGTCGCTCGCGCCGGCGGTCGGCGGCGGCGCCGTCTGGGACGAGCGGATCGAGGAGCTGGGCGCGAGCTACCCCGAGGCGGTCGTCTCGCTGGTCGCCCCGGACGGGTTCCCGTTCTCGGTGCGCCTGCCGATCGAGGTCGACCGCGCCGCGCGGCGGCTGCGGCTGGGCGGGGCGCCGGTGGGCGTGCCATGGCAGCCCGGGCTCGCCTGCGTCACCGCGCACGACCACTCGGCGGACTTCAAGTGGCAGCGCAACTTCCAGGTGCGCGGCGACCTCATCGAGGAGGACGGCGCCTGGTCGGTGGTGCCGCGCAAGCTGATCGGCGGCTTCGAGCTGCCACCCACCGGCCTCGTCGCACGCATGCGCATCAACGCGAAGAAGATGCGCCGCTTCCGGAGGATCGCAAAGCGCGAGCTGGCCGCCCGCGGGCGCTGAGGCCGCGCGCCGCGCCCGCCCCGAAAAGCAAATCGCCCCGGCCGAGGCCGGGGCGATAAGAGAGACGCGGACTTCGCGCTTGAGGTGCGCGCCTCGCTGGCCGAAGCCTGCGTGTCGCGCGGCGAGCCTCACAACCTCTTGGCTTCGCTCTTTGCGTTCCGTCCGCGTCTCGAGGATCAGTAGACCAGCGGCCGCAACGTCAGTCAACCCCGCCCTCGAAAACGAGCCCGCACGTTGCGACTTTTCGTTGGAAATAGACTTCGTCCATCTCGACCGATGCCACCTCAGAGCAGCGCGACGGCCGGACCGTCAGGGCCGAGCGCACGCGCCAGGCGCTGGTCGACTCGCTGCTCGGCCTGCTCGACGGCGGCACCCTCACGCCGACGGCCGCGGAGATCGCCGCCCGCGCCGGCGTGTCCGAGCGCTCGGTCTTCCAGCACTTCCCCGACCGCGAGGCGCTCTTCGAGGCCGTCGCGCGCGAGCAGTACGAGCGCGTCATGCCCACGCTGCGGCCGACCGACGCCAGCCTGCCCTCGGATGAACGCATCGAGCAGTTCTGCCACCAGCGCGCCGGGCTCTACGAGCAGATCGGGGGCGTACGCCGCGCGGCCCTGCTGATCGAGCACGAGTCGCCGTCGGTCGCCGGCTGGCTGACCACGGCGCGGCAGGCCAAGGCCGCCGAGGCCGCGCGCGTCTTCAGGCGGGAGCTCGACGCCGTCCCGGGCGACGAGCGCGAGCCCCTGCGCGCCGCGCTCGTGGCCCTCTGCTCCTGGCCTGCCTGGGACGGCTGGCGCACCCACCAGGGGCTGAGCGTCGCCCGCGCGCGGACCGCGATGGCGACCGGCATAGCGGCGCTACTGCGCCAGCGCTGAGCGCAGCTCGGCGAGCGCCTGCTCGGCGTCCACGAAGCGCACCGCCGTCATCCCGAGCGCGGCCGCGGCCTCGCAGTTGACCTCGAGGTCGTCCACGAACACGCAGTCGCCCGGCTCGACGCCGCCGCCGAGCCGCTCGAGCGTGAGCTCGTAGATGGCCGGCTCGGGCTTGCGCATGCCCACGAACGCCGAGTCGACCACGACCTCGAAGATCTCGTCGAGCTCCGGCAGCTTGGCGCGCCAGAGCGGCTCCCACTCGCGCACGTTGTTGGTGAGCAGGGCGGTGCGCAGGCCGCGGCGGCGCTGCTCGCCGACGAACTCGATCATCGGCGCATTGGGCTCGATGCGCTCGAAGTAGAGCTCGCGCAGGCGCTGCAGGTCGAAGCCGTCGTGTAGCCGCTCGGCGAGGCGGCGGCCGAACTCGGCCTCGCTGATCTCGCCGCGCTCGAGCGCGAACAGCGGATGCTCGCCGTAGGCCTCGGCCGCCTCCTGCATCGCGCGCCCGAGATCCTGGAGCGAGATCGGCGCCTCCTCCTCGTAGGCCACGAAGCCGGCCGACAGCGGCGTCGTGAGCACGCCGCCGAAGTCGCTGATCAGCGCCTTGATCACGCGACCACCGGCGGGAGCGCGCGCGTCATCAGCTCGTAGGCGCCGATGCCCTCGCGGCCGTCCAGGCGCCAGCGGAAGACGGCGGCGTGCACCTCGACCGCCTCGAGCTCGAAAGACGAGCCCGGCGATGACCTGCCCCGAGCCGCGCCGCGGGTACTCCTCGCCGGGCAGCCACAGCTCGAGGCCCGCGCTGCGCTGACGCCCACCGCCGTCGTAGACGGTCGAGATGCGCGCCTCCTCGACCTCGAGCAGCTCGCCCTCAAGCAGCAGCGCGGCGCGCACCTGCTCGTCGCCGTGACCCTCGGCGTCGCTCGGGCGCCGCGCCAGCGCGAGCAGCCCGTTGCCCTCGTCCACCAGCACCGACAGGCTGCGAACGGCCTGCAGCTCCTCCCAGCGCGGCGCCACCTCGGTGACCGAGAAGGTCGCGAGGCCGTCGACCGCCGTGCCCTCCACGGCGCCCTCGAAGCGGCAGATGCGGGCCGTGACACCGTCGAGATCGACCGTCGGGCTGACCGGCTCGAGCCGCAGCGAGAGCCGGTCGGCGAGCTCCGCGCGCCAGCCGTCGCCGTCCTCGGCCAGCTGCGGGCCCTCGCCGAGGGCGGTGGCCTGGCGGCCGCGGAAGAGCAGCGTCGCACCGGACCGCGCCGTCCCGTAGAGGTCACGGCGGGGATCGAAGAAGGAGAGCGCGAATGCCGCTGGGCGTCAACGCTCGAGCCGCCTGGCGGGGGCGTCGTGCTCGGTCGCGGTGCCCTCGACGTCGAAGTCCCCGCGCGGCGGCGTCGGACCACGACACGACGGCCGACGCGCTGCGCCACGATCCTCCGGACCACCCCCCGCGTCGGCGGCAGCAGCAGGAACAGCCCGACGATGTCGGTGAGGAAGCCCGGGGTGATCAGGAAGGCCCCGCCGAAGATCACGAGCACGCCATCGATCAGCTCGCGATGGGGCACGCGGCCGGCCGCCATGGTCTCGTTGAAGCGCCGCCAGACGGACGCGGCCCTGGGCCTGCAGGAGCATCGAGCCGAGCACCGAATCGGCCGCCAGCAGCGCGATCGTCGGCACCGGGCCGATCGCGTCGCCGACCTTCAGGATCAAGTACAGCTCGGCGAGCGGGACGACGATGAAGAGGGCGATCAGGGCCAGCAACCGCATGGCCGTCTGACCCTACTAACCTTGGCTGCATGCCGACCGTCGACGATGTGCAGGACGCTCTCACCAACGTGATCGACCCCGAGCTGGGGCTCGACTTCGTCGAGCTCGGGCTGATCTACGACGTCTCGGTGGAGGACTCGGACGTCTTCGTGACGTTCACCCTCACGTCCCCGGGCTGCCCGATCGGGCCGCAGGTCTCCGAGCAGATCGAGGAGTTCGTGAGCGAGCTCGACGGGGTCGAAGGCGGTCCACCCCAAGATGACCTTCACTCCCGCCTGGACGCCGGACCTGATGAGCGAGGAAGCCAAGTTCGCTCTCGGTTACTGAGCGCTTCAGCGAAGCGCCCGCGGTGCCGATAGACCAAGAGCGACAGCGCCGGGAGGCGGTTCTTGGCATACCCGAAGCAGCGCGATATCGAAGTCGACGAGGAGCAGATGCTCGCGGCCCGGCTGGCGGGGGTCCTCTTCATGACCGCCGGGGTCTCGATCGCCCTCCTGCTGCTCCTGCCGGGCGTGGAGGATCGTCACTGGAAGTGGATCCTCGCCATCTCGATGGCGTGCGTCGCCTGGTCGGCGTTCTGCCTCACTGCTGGCGCGCCCGGAGCAGCACGGCGCCTGGTTCTGGCACGTGCCGGCGACGCTGTCGATCTTCATGATCGCCGGCGAGATGGCAGCCACCGGCGGGCCCCACTCGCCGGCGCGCTTCTTCGTCTTCTTCCTGCTCTTCTACGCCTGCTACTTCTTCCGGCGCCGGCACGCCTGGCGCTACGTCGCCGGCTGTGTCCTGGTCGCGCTGTCGCCGCTGCTCTACGACCGCGACGCGGTCTCCGAGGGCTACGTGAGCGAGCTGATCGTGCTCTGCACCGCCTACGTCACGCTCGGCTGGCTGATCATCAGCGGGAAGGGCATCCTCGTCGACCCTGCGCGAGCAGGCGCGCCTGCTGTCGCTGCGCGACCCGCTCACCGACCTGCCGAACCGGCGCGCGATGCTGGAGTGGCTCGGCTCGCCGCATGGAGGGCAGCTCGAAGGTCGGGATGATCCTCGCCGACCTCGACGGCTTCAAGGACGTCAACACCGTGCACGGCTACCCGGCGGGCGACGCGGTGCTGTGCCAGACCGCCGAGACGCTGCAGCGCTGCGTGCGGGCGGGCGACTTCGTGGCGCGGCTCGGCGGCGACGAGTTCGCGGTGCTGACGGTCCGCGCAGACCGCGCGGCGATGGAGTCGCTGGCGGCGCGCGTGCTGTGCGCGGTGCGGGCGATGCCGCGCTTCGGGACCGAGGACGTCAACCTCACGGTCAGCGTCGGCTGGGCGCTCTATCCGGATGACGCGCTGACCGTCGACGGGCTGATCGCGAAGGCGGACGTCTGCGTGCGCGAGGTGAAGGCCGACGGCAAGGATCGCGCGCTGGCCGCAAGCGCCGCCTAGCCTCTGAGGGATGCGCACGCTGCGCGTCCTGCGCGACTGCTTCCCCGACGATCCGGCCCTCGACACCGCGGTCTCGCGCGCGACCATGCAGCTGGTCGCCGCGGGCGAGCTGCCCGAGACGCTGCGGCTGGCGCGCCCGGCCGCGGTGGTCGCGTTCGCGAAGCGCGATGCGCTCCACCCGCGCTACGCCGAGGCGCTGGCGGCGGCGCGGGAAGCGGGCTTCGGCGCGATCCTGCGCCTCGCCGGCGGGCGCGCCGCCGTCTTCCATCCCGGAACGCTCGAGATCGCCCACGCCGTTCCCGACCCCGACCCGAAGGCCGGCATCCGCGCCCGCTTCGAGGCCACCGCCGGGCTCGTCGCCGGCGCGCTGCGCGGCCTCGGCGTCGACGCGCGCGTGGGGGAGGTCGCCGGCGAGTACTGCCCCGGCCGCTGGAGCGTCAACGCGGCCGGGACAGCGCAAGCTCGCCGGGATCGGGCAGCGCGTGATCTCAGGCGGCGCGCACGTTGGCACGGTCGTGGTGGTCGACGACGCAGCCGCCGTGCGGCGCGTCCTCGGCCCGGTCTACGAGGCGCTGGAGCTCGACTGGGACCCCGAGGCGGTCGGGGCCGTCGCCGACGAGGCGCCGGGGATCGGCTGGGACTCGGTGCGCGACGCGCTGCTCGTCCGGCTACGGCCAGGGACGGCGCCTCGTCGAGGAGGAGCTGGACGCGGCGACGCTCGAGCTTGCGCGAACGCTCGCGCCCGAGCACTAGCCGACGGGCGCGGCCTGCGTCGCGCGCGCGGCCGTCTCGACGATCGCGTCGATCACCTGTGGCCAGAGCTCGCGCGGCAGGTCGTGGGCCATCCCGTCGGGCGCGACCAGGCGCGCGCCGGGGATCGCCCGCGCGGTGGCGCGCCCGCCGCGGAACGGGACGAGCGGGTCCGCGCGGCCGTGGATCACCGTCGCGGGCAGGTTGAGCTCGCGCAGCCGCGCGGTGCGGTCGCCGGAGGCCAGGATCGCGGCGAGCTGCCGGGCGGTGCCGGCCGGCCGGTGGCCGCGCTCGTAGGTCTCGGCCGCGAGCTCGCGGGCGCGCTGCTCCGGCATCGGGTACCGCTTCGATCCGATCACGCGGAAGACGCGCAGGAAGCTCTCGATGTAGGCGTCCTTCTCGCGCGGGGCGCGCCGCAGCAGCACGCCCCAGGCGCGCAGCTTCGGCATCCCGGCGCGGCGGTCGCCGGTCGTGGACATGATCGACGTGAGCGACAGCAGCCGCTCCGGCCGAGTGATCGCCATGGTCTGGGCGATCATCCCGCCCATCGACGCGCCGACCACGTGCGCCCGCTCCACGCCGAGCGCGTCGAGCAGGCCGAAGGCGTCGTCGGCCATGTCCTCGAGCCGGTACGGGGCGTCGGTTCGGAGGCCCAGCATCGCGCGGCGCACGTCGGGCACGGGCGCGTCGATCTCGGTCGAGCGGCCGGCGTCGCGGTTGTCGAAGCGGATCACCCGGAACCCGCGCGCCGCGAGCTGGTCGCAGAAGTCGCGCTGCCAGTGGATCAGCTGCGTACCGAGGCCCATCACCAGCAGGATGGTGGGATCGGCCGGGTCGCCGATCGACTCGTAGACGATCTCGATGCCGTTGGCCTCGACGGTCTCCTCGGCCATGCCCGAGACCCTACCGACGGCGCATGCGGGCCTCGCGCCACTCCACGATCGAGAGCGGCGTGGGCGGGTCGAGCTCCTCGCGACCGGGCAGCCGGCGCGGGATCAGCGGCGTCTCGACGGCGGCCCCGCGCGACTCCTCGACCCAGTAGGCGCCGGCGCCCTTGCGCGCGCTGACCACCTCGGCGAGGTCGCGGCCGGCGAACAGCAGCCCAGCGCCGTCGTCCACGGCCCAGCCGGGCGG
The DNA here is from genome assembly GCA_963828225.1 of uncultured Thermoleophilaceae bacterium. Taxonomy (GTDB): domain Bacteria; phylum Actinomycetota; class Thermoleophilia; order Solirubrobacterales; family Thermoleophilaceae; genus JACVRW01. Next base: position 434,722 of record CAWHDX010000001.1, read on the forward strand.
CACGGCCTCGGTGCGGACCGCCTCGTGGAAGCAGGGCCGGCGGGCCGGCTCGCTGTCGAAGTGGACCGAGTTGCTGCCGGGCAGCAGCCCGAGCCCCGGCACCGGCCGCGGCGTGCCGAACGAGGTGGTGACCCCTGCCTCGAACCAGCACATCGACCCGGCGCTGATCCCGCAGAGGACGATGCCGCGCTCCCACGCCTCACGCAGGATCGCGTCGACGCCGTGGGCGCGCCAGACGGCCAGCAGGTTGAGCAGGCTGCCGCCGCCGACGTAGAGCACGTCCTGGCCGAGCAGGACCTCCCGCACCGCGACCGGCTCGGCCCCGAGCCTGAACAGCGACAGGTGCGTCGGCTCGCAGGGCAGGTGGCGGAAGGCGGCGTAGAAGCGCCGGATCTGCTCCTCCGAGTCGCCGCCCGCGGTGGGCAGCAGGCAGATGCGCGGGTGGGGCGAGGCGGCGACGTCGAGCACGTAGCGGTCGAGCGACGGGTCGCCGGGCGGCGACGTGAAGCCGCCGCCGCCCATCGCCACGATGCGCCGGCGCTCCGCGCGGTCGGCCACCCTCAGGCCGCCCGCACGACCGCGGCCGGCGCGCCCAGGTAGTGCGCCGGCAGGGGCCGGCTGCTCACCCGGTCGCCGCTGAGCCGCATGCGGTAGGCGCGCGCGCCGGGCCGCGAGGCCACGACGCGGGTCAGCCGCTCGCCCTCGAAGTGCAGCGCGGCGCCGTCCTCGGCCGCGTAGCCGGCGGCCATGCCGCCCTTGAGCAGCTCGTGGTAGGCGCCGCAGCGCTCCGGCTCGGCGTCGAAGTGGACGCAGTTGCTGTGAGGCAGCAGGCCGAGTCCCCGCACCGGCGCGGGCGGGCCGTGGAAGGCGGTCACCGCCTCGGAGAACCAGCACAGCGAGCCGGCGCTCAGGCCACACAGGACGACCCCCTGCTCCCACGCGCGCCGTAGCGTGACGTCTAGGCCGTGCGCCCGCCAAGCACCGAGCAGGCTGATCACGCTGCCCCCGCCGACGTAGATCAGGTCGCTCGACAGCAGCTGCTCGTGCATGTCGCCGGCGGCCTGCTCGCGGCGGAACAGCGACACGTGCGAGGGCTCGCAGCGGGCCGAGTCGAAGGCGCGGTAGAAGCGGACCACGTAGTGGTCGGCGTCGCCGCTGGCGGTCGGCAGGAAGCAGACGCGCGGCCGCTCCTTGCCGGTGAGCGAGAGGACGTAGTCGTCGAGCAGCGTGTTCCCGCGCTCCATGGAGAACCCGCCGCCGCCGAAGGCCACGATCTGCCGCCGCTCTCCTCGCACTCCAGCAAGGTAAGAGCGGCCGACCGGGCGGTCAACGAATTTGCGCTCTTTGGCGAACCGGCCTGGACCGGATGTCGAAAGCGGGCTACTTCTCGTGGGACGGGAGGTCCACCGACAGCTTCGACACCTTCACCGAGAAGTCGAAGTTGCTCTTGCGCATGAACGTCGGATCGCTGCCGAGCAGCTCCAGCTTGGCGGTGTGGCCCTTGGCGAAGCGCCAGCCGTTGCCGTAGAGCTGGAAGACGAGCTTGCCCTTCTGGTTGTCGCGCAGCCGGTAGATGCCGCGCGAGACGAGCGTCTGCCCGGCCGGCCCGACGTCCCACAGGCGCGCGGCGATCATGCCGCCGCGGCCGGTCGTCCGGATCTGTGCCCGAACGGTCGGCAACCCGAGCATCGTGAACGCCTTGCCCACCTGCTTCTGGGCGATCGCGGTGCCCGGAGCGACCTGCGCCGGCAGCGGCAGGCAGGTCGGCCTTGCCGAAGATCGGATCGACGGTCTGCGCGACGCCGGGGTCGCCGCCCGCCGAGGTGATCGTCTGGGTCGCGCCGGCCTTCAGCCGCACGGTGCCCGGATGCAGCGCCGGCCACGACTTCGCGCGGAACGGCCCGGCGGCCGCGGCGTCGGTCGGGCAGGTCTGGGTGTAGGCGGTCACCGAGCCCGGGCGGGGGCCCTTGCCGTCGCCCTTGAGGTAGGCGGCGAAGAAGCGGGCGCCCTGCGCGTTCAGGGCGTGGTCGACGGCCGGCTTGTTGGCGCCGCGCGGGTGGCCGAAGTCGCCGAACTGGAACGCGATGCGCGCGCCCTTGGCCTTGCGGAACATGCGCCAGACGCGCAGCGCCTCGGGGGCGGGGAAGAGGTCGTCGGTCCAGCCGTTCTGGACGAGCAGCGGCGCCGGCACGCCGGTCAGCCCGGCCATGCTGTGGTGGCTCGTGAGCTCGCGGCCGACGCGCAGCATCGCGGCCGTCTCCGGCTCGCCCTTGCCGGTCACCTGGTTCCACGCGGTGATGTTGGCCTCGAAGGGCGCGGTCGCGACCGGCGCGTAGAAGCCGCTGCCGCTGCCGCTCACGTACAGCCCGGTGACGTAGCTCTGCTTCTGCACGCCGCCCGGCTCGATGCTCTGCCCGACGCGGAAGTTGCGGAAGTCGAGGAAGCGCCCGTTGGGCTGCAGCGCGTAGGTCAGGTCGGAGGCGCCCCAGCGCGGGAACGCGGCGGCGATCTTCAGCTTCGTGCCCTTCGCGCTGCGCCAGCGGCGGTAGGAGCCGTTGGGCAGGCGGATGCGGTCGCGCAGGCGCGCGAGGCTGAGCGACTGGATGCCGCCGTAGGAGATGCCGGTGACGCCGAGCTCGTCGGGGTTGGCGACGCGCTGGTCGACGAGCAGGCCGAGCAGGTGCTGCACGTCGCGGATCTCGTAGCGGTGGTCGGCGAGCCGGACCCAGCCGCGAGCGCAGCCGGGGGCGGTGCGGGAGTCCTCGGCGCCGCACGACCGGCCGAAGCCGCGCGCGCTCGGCGTCACTACCGCGTAGCCCTGCTGGGCGAAGTAGACGTTGTTGTAGTGGTAGTTGGTGCCGCCGCCGCCGTCGGGTGAGGCCGACTCGAAGGACCTCTTGTTGCCGCCCCAGCCATGCAGCATCACGATCGTCGGGAACGGGCCCTTGCCCTTCGCGGGGAGGGTGACGTCGACGTCGAGCGGCACACCGTCCCAGCTGGCCACGCGCTGCGCGTCGGTGGCGGTGGGGCAGAAGAGCACGCCGTTCTGCGGCGTGCACGCGTGTCCGAAGGGGGCGCGCGGCGCCGCCTGCGCGGCTGCGGGAGCGAGCAGGGCCAGGACCGGGATGAGCGCCGCAAGTTTCTTCATGGTGAGTGCAAGAAACCTACCGCCCCGCGCTACCGCTCCGCGAAGCTCCGGCGCCAGGCCGACGGCGGGACGCCGTAGGCGCGCGCGAAATGGCGCCGGAACGCCGCGGGGGTCGGGAAGCCCACGCGGGCGCCCACGGTCTCGACCGGCTCGTCCGACGACTCGAGCAGCGGCAGCGCGGCGTCGAGGCGGCGGCGCAGCAGCCAGGCCGCCGGGCTGGCGCCGGTGGCGTCGCGGAAGCGACGGCTGAACTGGCGCGGCGAGAGGTGCGCGCGGCGGGCCAGGTCGCCGACCCCGATGCGCTCCGGCAGGCGCCCGAGCGCCCACTCCATCGACGCCGCGATCGGGTCGTCGGCGGGCCGCGCCGGCACCGGCAGGTCGACGAACTGCGCCTGGCCGCCTTCGCGGTGCGCGGCCACGACCATGCGGCGAGCCACCCGGTTGGCGACCTCCGCCCCGTGGTCGCGGCGGACCAGGTGCAGGCACAGGTCGATCCCCGCGGCCGTGCCCGCGGAGGTCAGCAGGTCCTCGCCGTCGACGTAGAGCACGTCGGACGCCACGCGCACCCGCGGGTAGCGCCGGGCCAGCAGCTCGGCGTAGCGCCAGTGGGTCGCGGCGCGGCGGCCGTCGAGCAGCCCCGTCGCGGCCAGCACGAAGGCGCCCGAGCAGATCGACACCAGCCGCGCGCCGCGCGCGTGGGCGGCGCGCAGCGCGGCGACCAGGGCGGCGGAGGGATCGCCGTGCACGTCCGCGGTGCCCGGCAGGACGATCGTGTCGGCGCGCGTCAGCTCGTCGAGCCCGCGCTCGACCGCCAGGCCGAAGCCGCCCACGGCCGGCAGCACCCCGGGCCGCTCGGCGCAGACCGCGAACTCGTAGGGGTCGGCGAGCTCGAGCTCCGGCCGCGGCAGCGCGAACACCTCGGCGGCTACGCCCAGCTCGAACGGTGCGATGCCCTCGTGGGCGACCACGACGACTCGGTGCGGCATGTCCGGATCGTAGCGGCAGGTGTCGTTTCGGTCACTGGCCGCGCGGCCCGCGCGGCGCGACGCTGCTGCCCATGGACGCCAGAGCCCACTTCGCCAACCGCCTCGCCCACGAGACCGACGTCTCAGACGTCGCCGCCGCGCTGGAGAGCGGCAGAGCCCGGCTTCGTGCTGCTGGACGTGCGCAGCCGCGCCGCCTACGACGCCGGCCACCTGCCCGGCGCGATCTCGCTGCACCACTCCCAGATCAGCGCCGAGACGCTGGCCGCGCTGCCGCAGGGGCCGGTGGTCGCCTACTGCTGGGGGCCGGCCTGTAACGGCGCCTGCAAGGCGGGCCTGCGGCTCGCCGAGCTGGGCCGCCCGGTCAGGGAGATGCTTGGGGGCTTCGAGGGCTGGGAGCGCGAGCGCCATCGCGTGGAGACGCCGCTTCTTGACGCCGTTGGAGCTCGCCGTGGCCTTGGAGCGCTTGCGCGCCTCCTTGAGCAGCTCGGCGAGCGCCTCCTCGAGCATGCCGCCGAACTCCTCGATGTCGGGCATCGCGTCGTAGTCGCCGAGCAGCCCGAAGTCGACCTTGCCGTTGTAGCTCATGATCGCGATCGCCAGCGCGTGGTCCTCGGGCAGGAACGCGATCGGCACGATCTCGAGCATCTCGCGCCCGAGCAGGTAGAGCGGGAACTGCGGCCCCGGCACGTTGGTCACGATCAGGTTGAACAGCCGCGTCGAGAAGTTCAGCCGCGAGGCCTGCGCGAGCAGGGTCGGCGGCGCGAAGTCGGTCAGGCCCGGCGATCACCTCGGCGCCGAGCGCCTGCTTGCTCTGCTTGAGGTTGCCCATCGACTCCTGCACGAGGCGCAGGCGCTCGACCGGGTCCTCGACGTAGACCGGCAGCGGGCCGCGCATCGCCGCGATCCGGTTGCCGAGCGCGCCGCGCTCGTCCTGGGCGCGGATCGAGACCGGCACGAGCGCGCGCAGCTCGAGCCCCTCGGTGCGCACGCCGCGCGTGCGCAGCCAGCGCCCGAGCGCGCCGGCGACGACGGCCAGCACCACGTCGTTGACGGTGCCGCCGAGGCGCGTCCTTGATCTCCTTGAAGTCGCTCAGGCGGCTCTGCACCCAGCGCATGCGCCGGTGCGGCCCGATCGGCACGTTGAGCGGCACGTCGGGCGCCGGGTTCATGCCGGCCCAGACCACCTCGCCGATGCCCTCGGCGGCCTCGCGCGCCTCGCTCCAGCGGAGCGGCCGGGGTGGCTGAGCGCGCCGACCGCGCGGCCGGCGAGCGCCGAGCGGCGTGCGCACCAGGCCCTTGATCCCCTCGGCCACGAGCTCGACGTCGGAGGGCACCGGCGCCGGCGTCCAGTGGTCGGGCTCGGGCGCCTCGGGCGGCACGGGCTGGAGGTCGAACAGCACCGTCGCGATGTCCACGCCGGACACGCCGTCCACGAGCGCGTGGTGGGTCTTGGAGATCACCGCGAACTTGCCGTCCTCGAAGCCCTGCGACCAGCCAGATCTCCCAGAGCGGCTTCGAGCGGTCGAGGCGCTGGGAGAAGATGCGCCCGACGAGCTGGCGCAGCTGCTCGTCCGAGCCCGGGCGCGGGCAGCGCGGTGTGGCGCACGTGGTAGTCGATGTTGAAGCTGGGGTCGTCGACCCAGAACGGCCGGCCCATCTCGAAGCGCGGGAAGGCGAGCTTCTGGCGGTAGCGCGGCACCAGGCGCAGGCGCGACTGGATGTGCGCCGCGAACTCGTCGTGCGACGGCGCCGGGCCCTCGAAGATCACGAGCGCGCCGACGTGCATGTGGGACGACTGCTTCTCCTGGTGGAGGAAGGAGGCGTCGACGGAGCTGAGGCGGTCCTTGTGTCCCTGCTTCGCCATGAGGGCAATCTACCCGCCACAATCGCTCCCGTGAAGCTGCTTGGGACGGTGCTCGCAGTCCAGGTGATGCTCGGCGTCGTCCTCGTCGTGCTGGTCGCCACCGACAACCTGCCCGTTCGTGGGACGACGACGCCGACGGCGCGCCCGCGCGCGTGGCCCGCCCGAAGGTCGACCGCTTCGACTCCGCCGCGGCCTGGAAGCTGCTGCGCGAGCAGGTCGAGCTGGGCCCGCGCCCGGCCGGCTCGGCGACCTCGCGGCGGCTGGCCGTGCGCCTGCGCCGCCTGCTGCCGCAGCGGCCGCTTCCAGGCGGTGCCGGGCGGGCTGCGCAACGTCGTGGGCACGGTGCGCGGCCGCGAGCCGCGGCTACGTCGTGGTCGGGCGCCCACTACGACACCAAGGACATCCCCGGCTTCGTCGGCGCGAACGACGGCGCCGTCGGGCACCGCCGTGCGTGGTCGAGCTGGCGCGCACGATCCGGCGGCCCGCGCCACACGATCAAGTTCATCCTCTTCGACGGCGAGGAGAGCCCGCGCGGCACGCCCGACGCCGAGTTCGCGCAGCGCGGCCTGCGCGGCACCAAGGTGGCGGCCGCGCCGCTACCGCGAGGCGCGCGCGATGGTCCTGCTCGACTTCGTCGGCGACCGGCGGCTGCAGCATCCCGCGCGAGGGCTACTCCGACGCCCGAGCTGTGGCGCAGGCTGCGCCGCGGCTGCGCGCGCGGTCGGCGTGGGGCGGCACTTCCCGGCCGGGCCGCAGGGCGCGATCCTGGACGACCACCTGCCGTTCCTGCGAGCAGGGCGTGCCCGCGATCGACCTGATCGACTTCGACTTCCCCTGCTGGCACCAGCACCTGCGACGACCTGTCGCGCGGTCTCGGAGCGCAGCGCTCGACGCCACCGGCGAGGCCGTGCTGCGCCTCGCTCGCTAGCCTCTGAGGCGATGGCCGCCGCTCCCGAGAAGCTGCTGCTGGCCGCTCCGCGCGGCTACTGCGCGGGCGTGGATCGGGCCGTCCAGACGGTCGAGCGCGCGCTCGAGCTGTACGGGCCGCCCGTCTACGTGCGCAAGGAGATCGTCCACAACAAGCACGTGGTCGAGCAGCTGCGCGAGCGCGGCGCGATCTTCGTGGAGGAGGAGACCGAGGTGCCCGGCGGGCGAGACCGTGATCTTCTCCGCCCACGGCGTGGCGCCGAGCGTGCACGCGAACGCCGAGCGAGCGCGCGCTGAAGACGATCGACGCCACCTGCCCGCTCGTGACCAAGGTGCACGTGGAGGCGAAGAAGTTCGCCGCCGAGGGCTACACGATCGTGCTGATCGGCCACGAGGGCCACGAGGAGGTCGAGGGCACGATGGGCGAGGCGCCCGACGCGCTTCGTCCTGGTCGAGACCGAGGAGGACGTGGACCGCCTCGAGCTGCCCGACCCCGACCGCGTCGCCTTCCTGACGCAGACCACGCTGTCGGTGGACGAGACCGACCGCATCATCAGGCGGCTGCGCGAGCGCTTCCCGAACATCACCGGGCCCAAGTCGGACGACATCTGTTACGCCACGACCAACCGCCAGCTGGCCGTGCGCCAGATGGCGCGCGAGTGCGACCTGGTGCTGGTGATCGGGTCGCGCAACTCGTCGAACTCGAACCGCCTGGTCGAGGTCGCGCGCGACCACGGCGCCGACTCGTACCTGATCGACAACGAGACCCAGGTGCGCGAGGAGTGGCTGGAGGGCAAGCGCGTGGTCGGCATCAGCTCCGGCGCGAGCGCGCCCGAGGAGCTGGTGCAGCGCCTGGTCGAGTTCTTCCGCGAGCGCGGCACCGAGGACGTCTCCGAGTTCCAGGTCGTCCAGGAGGACGTGCGCTTCATGCTCCCGCGGGAGATCCGCCGAGGCGCTGGCGGCGCAGGCGTGAACTGCACCCCGTGGAGCCGCAGGCCGGGCGACTCCGCCTCCACGCGTTCCGTCCGACTCGTAGAGCCCCGGCTCCACGCCGCCGCCCGACAGCACCGCGAAGCCGCCGCCGCCCGTGAACGTCGAAGCCGCCGCGGCGCCGGCGTCGGCGGCCTCGATGAAGTCCTCGCCGTCCAGCCCAGTCGCGCACCAGCTCCAGCCGGTCGCGGTCGGCGGGCAGGGCGATGTCGGCGGTCTGCGGCTCGAGCAGGACGCCGGGGGCGTCCTCGGGCCGCACGGGCTCCAGCGGCTCGCGATCGTCTCGCCCACGACACTCCTGGATCGCGAGCTCGGTCTCGAGGTACTCGCCCTCGCCGTAGTGGATGAACGCCAGCCGGCCGGTGCGATCGAACAGGTAGCGGCCGGGCCAGCCCATGTTGCCGTACAGGCGCCAGACCTCGAGCTGCGGGGTCGAGCAGCACGGGGTAGGTCACCTCGAGCCGCTCCACCGCCCGCGCCACCGACGTCGCGGTCGCGCCCGAACGAGTAGCCGGGCGAGTGGATGCCGACCACCCGCAGCCCGGCGTCGGCGTAGCGCTCGTGCCAGGCCTTCAGGTACGGCATCGTGCGCAGCGAGTTGACGCGCGCGAAGTCCCAGAACTCGACCAGCACGGCGCCCCGGCCCATCAGCGTGTTCATGCGCAGGAACGCGACGTTGAGCCACTCGAGCCCCTGCGGGAACTCGGGCGCGTAGATCTCGGCCTGGGGCGGTGGGCGCATGTCTCAGTTAGCCATCCTGACGCCCGCGATTCCGCAACACCCGGTCCATTGGCGTGTTATAGGGTGACCCCCGGTCGCCCGGGCTCGTCCGCGAGCCTGCGGCGCATTGGGGTGTATACCCGAGCTTTCTGGTTCCAGGAGGAGTGAATGCGCAAGTTTCTTTTGGCTGTGACCGTAGGACTGGTCGCAGCGCTGGCGGTGGCCGGAGCGGCCTTCGCCGTAAACACCTACGAGGTCAGCATCGGCAAGGCGTCGCCTGACAAGGCGGGCAGTACGAAGAAGCCCGTGCCGATCAAGTTCGACTTCGGCTACAAGGTCGGCGACAGCGCGGGCAATCGCCCGTCGGTGATCAGCCAGTACTTCATCGCCGCAGAGGGCGTGAAGTACTTCCCGAAGGCCCGCCCGACCTGCACGTTCGCGCAGGCCGACGCGGCTCCGAAGATGGCCAAGCAGTGCAAGGCCGCCACGATCGGCAAAGGCTCGATCGCGAACGCCTTCGGCGCCGCCGTCGACCCGACGGCGAAGGCCGGCTGCGACGTCAAGCTGACGCTGATCAACATCAGCAACGGCCCCGGCATCACCAAGAAGCGCGGTGGCATCGCCATCCGGATCGACACCGATCCGCCGGCCTGCCCGCTGTCGATCCACGCGGCGCTCGCGGCGCCGATCTTCGACGTGAAGCTCGGCGGCGTTCCGTCGTCGGAGCTCCGCTTCAAGGTGCCGGACAACCTGACCCACCCGGCTCCGGGTGTCGACAACTCCGTCATCGACGTGACGTCGCATCTGCTCAAGAAGACCGGCAAGGTCAAGATCGGCGGCAAGAAGCGCAAGGTCGGCTTCGTTTCGTCGGTGGGTAAGAAGGGCAAGAAGCGCACTCTGCGCGTCACGTTCGTCGACGAAACCGGTCAGCGGGCGACGGCGACAGAGGAGATTCCCAAGTAGAGGCAGTGATCCGGGGCGGCCTTCGGGCCGTCCCGGGTGCAGTTCCGTTCGGTCAACACCCCCAGGAGGAGAGATGCGGAAGCTTTCTATGGCCGCCGTCGCCGGACTGGTGCTCGCGATTTCGTTCGCGAGCGTGGCGTACGCGGTCAACACCTACGAGGTGGACATCGCCTCGGGTGGTCCGGCCGGCGCCAACAAGATCGGCAGCATGGCGAAGCCGGTTCCGGCGTTCCTGAACTTCGGGTACGAGGTCGGCGACACCGAGGGCAATCGCCCGTCGGTGATCAGCCAGTACTTCATCGCGGCCGAGGGCATCAAGTACTTCCCGAAGGCCCGTCCGACCTGCACGTTCGCGCAGGCTGACGCGGCGCCGAAGTTCAGCAACAAGTGCAAGCCGGCGTCGCTCGGCACCGGCTCGATCGCCAACGCGTTCGGCGCGGCGGTCGACCCGACGGCCAAGGCCGGCTGCGACGTCAAGCTGACGCTGATCAACATCAGCAACGGCCCCGGCGTGCACGAAGAAGAACGGCGCGATGGCGATCCGGATCGACACCGATCCGCCCGCCTGCCCGCTGTCGATCCACGCGTCGCTCGCGGCGCCGATCTTCAACGTGAAGATCGAGGGCATCCCGAGCTCGGAGCTCCGCTTCAAGGTGCCGGACAACCTGACCCACCCGGCTCCGGGCGTGGACAACTCCGTCATCGACGTGACCTCCCACGTGCTGAAGAAGACCGGCAAGGTCAAGGTCAAGGGCAAGACGCGGACCGTCGGCTTCGCGTCGAACGTGGGCCGCAAGGGCCGCACCCGCACCGTGCGAGTGACGTTCGTGGACGAGACCGGTCGCAAGGCGACCGCCACGACGACGTTCCCGAAGTAGAGCCCGGCAGGGCATAGAGGTTCGGACGGGGCGGCCGAGAGGCCGCCCCGTCTAGTTCTGCGCGATGGCGTGCAGCAGGTGGGGCGCGCCCCAGATCTCCATCGCGGCCGCGGCGAGCAGGATCGGGACGGAGATGGAGACGGTCACGAAGGTGGCGGCGAGCAGGTCCTGCCAGTCACCCGCGCGGCTGGCGATGATCCAGGCGGCCAGCGGGAGGAACAGGGCGAACAGCTCCGGGATGCGCGTGCGGCGCGAGGGCGAGCAGCAGGACGGCCGGGCTGGTGCCGAGCTGGGCGGCGAGGGCGGCGGCGCCGCCGCCGATGACGTAGGCCTGCGTGCAGAGCGAGAAGCCGGTGGCGCAGACGACGAAGGCGATCGCGAAGGGCCCGGCCTTCTCGTGCACCCAGCGCGAGACGCCGCTGCGCTTGCTCGCCGCCAGCGGGATCGAGCTGCCGGCCATGAAGCCGGCGACGCAGGCCATCGCGTGGAGGGCGAGGACGAGCGAGTTGCGGTAGAGGACCGCGAGGTAGTCCTGGAAGCCGGCTTCGGTGTTGTAGCCGGGGATCAGGTAGCTGGTCGGGTCAGCCGTGCTGAGCTTGGCGATCACCCAGACGGCGCCGAGCAGACCGAGCGCGATCGCCAGGCTGAGAGTCGCCCACGGCCGCAGGATCCGCAGGGGATCGTCGTTCCAGCGCCGCAGGGCCAGCTTGGTGTCCTGCATGCCCTGGACGAGCACGAAGTCGTTGGCGCTCACCCCAGAGGCATCGGCAGGGGCGCGGCCTTTCGTGAGAGGGGCTGGGATCGAGGGCCGGCGAGGGGCCCGTCAGGCAAGGAAGCAGGGCCGAAGGCTTGCTGAGCAAGCCGAGGCCCGATGACGCCGCCTGACGATGCCCCGCAGCAGGCTCAGCCGATGCTGTCGACCATCTCGAGCTGAATCAGGCGGTTCAACTCGACGGCGTACTCCATCGGCAGCTCCTTCGTGACCGGCTCGATGAAGCCGTTCACGATCATCGCCGCCGCCTCCTCCTCGGAGAGGCCGCGCGACTGCAGGTAGAAGAGCTGCTCGTCGGAGATCTTGCCGACCACGGCCTCGTGGGCCACGGTGACGTGCGGGTTCTGGATCTGGATGTCGGGCCAGGTGTCGGAGCGCGAGCGGTCGTCCATCATCAGGCCGTCGCACTGCACGCGCGCCTTGGAGCCCTGCGAGTTGTGGCCCATCCGGACCAGCCCGCGGTAGCCCATGATCCCGCCGTCCTTGGAGATCGACTTGGCGAGGATGTTCGAGTTGGTGTTCGGCGCGAGGTGGACCACCTTGGCGCCGGTGTCCTTCCACACGTCGCCGCTCGCGACGCCGACGTTGAGGTGGTCGGCGCGCGCGCCCTCGCCGATCAGGAACGAGCCGGGGTAGAGCATGACCTTCTTGGCGCCCATCGACCCGCCGACCCACTCGACGGTGCCGTGCGCCTCGACGATCGCGCGCTTGGTGTTCAGGTTGAAGACGTCCTTCGACCAGTTCTGGACGGTCGTGTAGCGCGCCTTCGCGCCTTCCTTGACGAAGATCTCGACGACGGCGGAGTGCATCGAGTTGACCGAGTAGGTCTGGGCCGTGCAGCCCTCGATGTAGTTCACCTCGGAGCCCTCGTCGGCGATGATCAGCGTGTGCTCGAAGGTGCCCTCGTTGGCGCCCTCCATGCGGAAGTAGGCCTGCAGCGGCAGGTCGACCTTGACGTCCTTGGGGACGTAGAGGAACGAGCCGCCCGACCAGACCGCGCCGTGCAGCGCCGAGAACTTGTTGTCCTGCGGCGGCACGCACTTGTTCATGAAGTACTCGCGGACGAGGTCCTCGTGCTCGACGACGGCCGTGTCCATCGCGCAGAAGATGATCCCCTGGTCGGCGTACTCCTGCTTGAGGCCCTCGTAGAAGGGCTCCTGGCGCCAGACGCCGACGACGCCGGCGAGGTGCTCGCGCTCGGCCTGCGGGATGCCGAGCTTCTCGAAGGTGTCCTTCTGCTCCTCCGGCACGTCGTCCCAGCTGTCGTAGCGACCCGCCTCGGGCGGCGAGTAGAGCACCAGCTCGGAGAGATCGAGGTCGGACAGGTCGACGCCCCAGGTCGGGATCGGCTTGCGCTCGAAGATCTCGTACGACTTGACCCGCTTCTCACGCATCCATTCCGGCTCGCCCTTGATCTTGGACAGCTCCTCGATCACGTCGCGCGAGATTCCGCGCTTGGCGACGAGCTGTCCCTGCTCGTCCTCCTTGATCGGGGAGGGCTTTGCGATGCGGGTCTTGTCTGTGGCTGCCATCCCCTGGGATTCTAGCGCTCGCGACGGCTTTCCAGACACCGGAGGTCGGAGTTAGTCTGCCGCGCGATGATCGCCGTCGTCCTCGCCGCCGTCACCGCCCTCGCAGCGCCCGCCGCTCCGCCGCCCACGATCCCGGCGATCCGCCAGTGGCGCCCCGCGGAGGGCGCCTTCCGCCTGACGGCCGCGAGCCGCATCGTCGGCGATCGGCTGCCCGAGGCGGCGATGCTGGCGCGCGAGCTCGGGCGTCCGCTCGCCGCGCGGCCTCCCGCGCCGGGGGACGTGGAGCTCGCGCTCGGCTCGGGGGACCGCGCGCTCGGCGCCGAGGGCTACCGGCTCGAGGTCGGCCGGACGGTGCGGATCGAGGCGCGCACGCGGGCGGGCGTCTTCCACGGCACGCGCACGCTGCTCCAGCTGCTGCGCGCGGGCCCGGCGATCCCCGCCGGCCGCGCGCGCGACTGGCCCACCTATCCCGAGCGCGGCCTGATGATCGACAACGGGCGGCGCTACTTCGCGCCCGCTTGGATCAAGCGCCGCATCCGCGAGCTCGCCTACCTGAAGCTCAACCAGCTGCACCTGCACTTCTCGGACGACCAGGGCTTCCGGATCGAGAGCTCAAGACACCCGGAGGTGGTCTCCGCGCAGCACCTGACCAAGCGCCAGGTGCGCGACATCGTCGCCTACGCGCGCGACCGTCACGTGCGCGTCATCGGCGAGCTCGACATGCCCGGGCACCTGCGCGCGGCGCTGGCGCGGCACCCCGAGCTGCAGCTCAGGAGCGCCGAGGGCGTGACGCGGCCCGACAAGCTCGACATCTCCAAGCCGGCCGCGCGGCGCTTCGCCCGCGACCTGATCCTCGAGTACCTCGACCTGTTCCCGGGCCGCTACTGGCACGCCGGCGCCGACGAGTACCTCGCGCCCGGCGAGTACGCCGACTACCCGCAGCTGAAGGGCGGCCGCGCCGCCTACCTGCGCTTCGTCCGGTGGCTCGACCGGCTCGTGCACGCCCACGGGCGGACCCTGCGGGTGTGGCACGACGGGCTCAGCGGCGCGCGGCTGCCGCGGCGCGTGGTCGTGGAGTGGTGGACCGACCACGCCGGGCCGCCTCCCGCGCGGCTGCTGGCCGACGGCCACCGCGTCCTCAACGCGGGCTGGTGGCCCACCTACTACGTGGTCAGCCCGCTCGGCGGTCGTGCGCCCGTCGATGGAGCTGGCCTACGACTCGTGGCAGGTGAACGCGTTCGGCGGCATCTCGGTCGGCTCGCCGGCGCCGCTCAGCCCGCCGCAGGTGGTGCGGCGCCACCGCGACCGCATCCTCGGCTCGGAGCTGCACGTGTGGAACGACGACCCGCGCGGCGAGACGAGGCAGCAGACCGCGCGCGCGATCGCGCCGAGATTGCGCGTCCTGGCGCAGAAGACCTGGGACACGCCCGCGCCGGCGAGCGGCTACGCGGAGTTCGAGCGGCTGTGGAATAGGGTCCGGCCATGAAGCTCTACGTCTGCTGGGGCACGTTCCCCACACCGCGCCCGGGCGGCCATCCGTGCGCCAACGCCTACCACGCGCTCAAGGAGGCCGGCTGGGACCCGGAGGTCGAGAAGACCTACGGCCTGGGCATCCTCGGCAGCGCCCTCAACCCGACGCGCAAGCCCGTGCGCGAGGCGACGGGCCAGAACCTGGTGCCGGTGCTGATCACCGACGACGGCGAGGTGATCCAGGACTCGAAGGCGATCGTCGCCTGGGCGCAGGCCAACCCGGCCGCCGGCGCGGAGCGAGCCGGCTAGCTACTCGGGCCAGCTGGGGTCGCCGGTCGTCGCGCCGCGCATCACCTTGAGGCTCAGCAGCGCGCACTTGCGGCGCGTGGGGGAGATGTCGATGCCGAGCTGCTCGATCACCCAGTCGGCGCCCAGCCGCTCGATCTCGGCGACCGGCATCCCGACCAGCTCCTCGGAGGTGATCGACGCGGCCGCCTGCGAGATCGCGCAGCCGTGCCCGTGGAAGCGCAGCTCGGCGACCTTGCCGTCCTCGACCACGACGTGCACGCCGAGCTCGTCCCCGCAGAGCGGGTTGTGGTCGTGGAACTCGAGGTCGTGCGGCTCCAGCTCGCCGAAGTTCCGCGGGTTCTTGTAGTGGTCGAGGATGTAGTCGCGGTAGAGGGCGTCCATCAGAGCTCGAACACCTCGCGGGCGCTGCCCAGGGCGTGCACCAGCCGGTCCACGTCCTCGCGCACGTTGTAGACGTGGAACGAGGCGCGCGCGGTCGCGCCGACGCCGAGGCAGCGCATCAGCGGCTGCGCGCAGTGGTGGCCGGCGCGCACGCAGACCGCCTCGCGGTCGCACAGCTCGGCGATGTCGTGGGGGTGCATGCCCTCGATCGAGAACGCGACGACCCCGCCGCGCCGCTCGACGCTCGTCAGGCCCGTAGAGCTCGATCCCGTCGACCGCCGGCAGCCGCTCGAGCGCGTACGCCGTCAGCTCGCGCTCGTGCTCGCGCACCCGCTCCATCCCGATCTCGCCGAGGTAGTCGACCGCCGCCCCGAGACCGATCGCCTCCGCGATCGCGTTGGTGCCGGCCTCGTACTTCCAGGGCAGCTCGTTCCAGGTCGAGTGGTCGGCCTCGACGCGCGAGATCATGTGCCCGCCGCCGAGGAAGGGCCGCATCTCCTTGAGCAGGTCGCACGCGGCCGTGCAGCAGGCCGACGGTCGGCCCGAGCGCCTTGTGGCCCGTCCAGGCGTAGAAGTCGGCGTCGATCGCGGCCAGGTCGACCGGCATCTGCGGAACCGCCTGCGCGCCGTCGATCAGCGTCAGCGCGCCTGCCGCGCGGGCGCGCCGGACGATCTCCTCGACCGGGTTGATCGTGCCCAGGACGTTCGACACGTGCGCGACCGCCACCAGCTTCACGCGCCCCTCGCCGAGCACCGAGTCGAGCTCGTCCAGCGACAGCTCGCCGGAGTCGGTGACCGCCCAGGTAGCGCAGCCGCGCGCCGGTGTCCTCGCAGGCGAGCTGCCAGGGCACGATGTTCGAGTGGTGCTCCATCTCGGTGACGAGCACCTCGTCGCCGGCGCGTCAGGTTCGCGCGCGCCCAGGCGTAGGCGACCAGGTTGATCGACTCGGTCGCGTTGCGGGTGAAGATCGAGCCGGTCGGATCCCAGTTGACGAACGCGGCGATGCGCTCGCGCGCGCCCTCGAACAGCTCGGTGGCCTCGCGGCCGAGCTCGTAGACGCCGCGGTGCACGGTGCCGTAGGAGTGCGAGTAGAAGCGCTCCATCGCCTCGATCACCTGGCGCGGCTTCTGCGCGGTCGCGGCCGAGTCGAGGTAGACCAGCGGGTGACCGCCGATCTCGCGCTCGCAGCACCGGGAAGTCCGCGCGCACGTCGGCCATCGGCTTGGTGGCGACGGCGCCCATCAGACCGCCTCCGCGCGCTCCCCGATGAACTCGCGCACCTGGTCCTCGGCGCCCTTGAGCTTCTCGGCGATGCGCCGCCGCACGAGCTCCTCGAGGCCCGGGTCGTCGAGACGCTGGACGACCTCCTCGAAGTAGCCCTCGACCAGCACGCGCACCGCCTCGGCGCGCGGCAGCCCGCGGCTCATCATGTAGAAGATCTGCTCCTCGTCGAGCTCGCCGACGGTGCCGCCGTGCGACGCCTTGACGTTGTCGACCTCGACGATCAGCGACGGGATCGCGTCGCCGCGCGCCTTCGGCGAGAGCAGCATCTGGTGGGTCTGCAGGTAGGTGTCCACCTCGGACGCCTTCGGGATGATGTGGATCAGGCCCTCGTAGGACGCGCGCGAGTCGCCGGTGAGCGACGCCCTTCCAGACCGTGTCGCCGGTGGTGTGGCCGGCCTCGTGCCGGTCGCTGGTGAACAGGTCGAGGTGCTCGTCGCGCTCGGTGAAGTACATGCCGGTGTGGCGCATGTCCGAGCCGTGCTCGGCGGTGACGATGTCGAGCGTCTGCTTGGTGAGCCGCCCGCCGAGGTGGATCGGCACCCACTTGACGCGCGCGTCGCGGCGGATCTCGACGCGGCGCGTGGAGAGGTCGTAGACCTCGCCGCGGCCCCAGTCCTGGTAGTGCGCGAGGTCGACCTGGGCGCCCGGGAGCGCGTACAGCTCGAACGCGCCCGAGTGGAGCGCCTGGCCCTCGAAGTCGGGCGCGACGAAGAACTCGCGGATCTTGACCTCGGCGTGCTCGCCGACGATCGCGAGCGTGTGCGCCCACTGCGCGGTGCCGGGCTCGTCGATCAGCCAGACGACCTGGATCGGGTGCTCGATCTGGACGTTCGCGGGCACGTGGATGAACACGCCGCCGGTCCAGAACGCGGCCGTGCCGGCGGCGAACTTGCCCTCGTCGAGCGGGAGGCGCTTGCCGAGGTGCTCGCGCACGAGCTCCCCGTGCTCCTCGACCGCCTGCTCGAGCGGCATGACGGTGATGCGGTCGTCGGCGACCTCGGTGTGCACGACGCTCGCGCCGCGCTGCACGATCAGCGCCGAGTGCTGCTCGTCGCCGAGGTCGAGCTCGCGGGCAGGCCCGGCTCGTAGCGCTTGGGCTCGAGCGCGTCGAGGTCCAGCCCGCGCAGGCTCGTGGTCCAGAAGCCGGAGCGGCGCCAGGTCGGGACCGGCTCGGACTCGTAGGCCTCGAGCGCCGCCCTGCGGCGCTCCGCGACGAGGTCGGCGGCGCTATCCGGCACTCGCGGCCACCTCCTCGCGCACGAACTCGTAGCCCTTCTCCTCGAGCTCGTCGGCCAGCTCGGCGCCGCCCTCGCGGACGATCTTGCCGTCGAGCATGATGTGGACGAACTCGGGCCGCACGTAGCCGAGGATGCGCGTGTAGTGGGTGATGATCAGGAAGCCGCGCTCGTCGCCGCGCATCGCGTTGACGCCGTCGGAGACGATCCGCAGCGCGTCGATGTCGAGGCCCGAGTCGGTCTCGTCGAGGACGGCGAACGCCGGCTGGAGCATCGCCAGCTGGAGGATCTCGGCGCGCTTCTTCTCGCCGCCGGAGAAGCCCTCGTTGAGGTAGCGCTTGGTGAAGTCGCCGGTGATCTTGAGCAGGTCGACGTTCTTGCGCAGCAGCGCGCCGAACTCCTTGACCTTGATCGGCTCCTCGCGGCCGGCGTTGACGGCCATGCGCAGGAAGTTGGCGACCGAGACGCCGGGGATCGTGGCCGGGTACTGGAAGGCCAGGAACAGGCCGGCGCGGGCGCGCTCGTCGGGATCGGCCTCGGTGAGGTCCTCGCCGTCGAGCAGGATGCGGCCCTCGGTGACCTCGTAGACGGGGTTGCCCATCAGCGTGTTCGCGAGCGTGGACTTGCCCGAGCCGTTGGGGCCCATCAGGGCGTGCGTCTCGCCGCGCTTCACGACGAGGTCGACGCCGTGGAGGATCTCGCGGTCCTCGGTGCGGACGTGGAGGTTCTGGATCTCGAGGCTCATGCGGTAACGGTTTCCTTCTTCCTCAACGGCTGGACGAGGTCGTCCAGCGTCATCTCGTTCAGAGTGCGGACGATGGAGCCCTGGACACGCGTCCAGAGAAGCTTGGTGGGGCACGGCTCGGCGCCCTCGCGGGCGCAGGTGAGAACGCCGTCGGAGTCGGCGGTGATGCACTCGATCGGCGCGATGTCGCCCTCTAGCGCGGCGACCACCTCGGCCATGGTGATGTCCGGCGCGGGCCGCGCGAGCGTGTAGCCGCCGTGGGCGCCGCGGCGCGACTCGACCAGCTCGGCCTTGCGCAGCCGCTGCACCAGGTGCTCGAGGTAGGCGAGCGGCAGGCCCTCGGCGTCCGCGATCGAGCCGAGGCTGATCGGCTGGCTGCCGTCGTGACGGGCCAGATGGGCCATCACGCGGATCCCGTACTCGGCTTTGGTCGAGAACATCATCGCCAGGCAAATCCTACTCGCCTGGTCGGAGAAGCCTGACGGCGCTGCGCTACTCCTCGCGCAGCAGCTGGATGTCGTGCGCGAGCGTCTCCGGGGTGGCCTTGTCGCCCGGGAAGCCGATGCGCTGGAAGCCGCGCTTGTCGACCAGCGTGAAGCGGGCCTGGTGCTCCTCGGTGATCGACTGCGGGCGCACGAAGAAGCCCTTCCAGAGCGGCTTCAGCTCGGCGCGCGAGCCGAGCACGAAGTCGATCCGGCCGAGCGTCCGCTGCTTGGCGAGGAAGGCGCGGGCGCGGGCGGGGGTGTCGCGCGGCGGGTCGACGGCGATCGCCAGCGCGGGCACGTCGGCGTCGAGGTCGTCGAGCGCCCCGCGGACGGTCTGCGCCTGGGCCGGGCAGCTGTCCTCGCAGGTCGTGTAGAGGAACGTGACGACCACCGGCCGGCCGCGGAAGTCGCGCATCGAGACGCGGTCGCCGTCCTGATCGCGCAGCGTGAAGTCGGGGGCGCGCACGCCGGCCGGCATCGCCGCTCCGGCGAAGCCGCCGCCGCTCGCCACGGCGTCGCGCTCGTCGCCCGAGTCGGCCGCCAGCACCACGGCGACGAGGGCGAACACCGCCACCAGGAAGAGCGCGATCATGATCCGCGCGTTCACCCCGAGGAGGCTAGTGTCCGCGCGCGTGGACGACCGCACCGTCACCGTCAGCTGGAGCGACCCTTCCGAGCTGGCGGGGCGCGCCGCGGCGCTGAGCGGCGTCGACTTCCTGCGCGCGATCGTCGCCGGCGAGCTGCCGAAGGCGCCGATCCAGGAGCTGCTCGGGTTCGAGCTGGTCGAGGCCGACGAGGGCCGGGTGGTGTTCGAGCTGGAGCCGGGCGAGCGGCACTACAACCCGAGCGGCAGCGTCCACGGCGGCGTGGCCGCGACGCTGCTCGACAGCGCCATGGGCGCGGCCGTCCACTCGACGCTGCCGGAGGGCTCGGGCTACGCGACGCTCGAGGTCAAGTTCAACCTGGTGCGCGCGATCACCGCGGACACCGGCCGCATCGCCGCGGAGGGGACGGTCGTGCACCGCGGGCGCACGGTGGCGACCTCGGAGGCGATGCTGCGCACGGTCGACGGCGGCGCGCTGCTGGCGCACGGCACGTCGACCTGCCTGATCCGCTAGGGCTCGACGAGCCCGCGCCGGATCGCGTAGCGCACCAGCTCCACGCGGTCCCTCATCCCGAGCTTCGCCAGCAGGTTGGCCCGGTGCGACTCGATCGTCTTCTCGGACAGCTTCAGCGTCTCCGCGATCTGCCGGTTCGTGTACGCCTCGGCGATCAGCTTCACGACCTCGAGCTCGCGCGGCGTGAGCGGGTCGTCGGGCTCGGCGCGGCCGCCCTCGAGCCACTCGTCCATCAGCTCGCGCTGGGCGTCCCCGGACAGGAACGTGCGGCCCGCCGGCGACCGTCCGGACCGCTCCGATCAGGTCCGTGTCGGCGGCGCGCTTGAGCACGTAGCCGGACGCGCCCGACGCCAGGCCCTCGAGGAAGTAGCGCTCGTCGTCGTGCATCGACAGCAGCAGCACGCGCGTCTCGGGCACGTGCGAGTGGATCTCGCGCGCGGCCTGCAGGCCGGTCATGCGCGGCATCGACACGTCGAGCACCGCCACGTCGGGCCGCACGCGCCTGAGTCGACTCGAGCGCCGCCACGCCGTCGTCGGCCTCGGCCACCACCTCCATGTCGGTCTGGCGCTCGATCAGCATGCGCAGGCCCGACCGCACGATCCCGTGGTCGTCGGCGATCAGGACGCGGATCAACGCGGCACCCGCAGCGTGATCGTCGTCCCGCCGCCCGGCGCCGAGCGCACGTCGAGCTCGCCGCCGACCAGCCGGGCCCGCTCCGCCATGCCGACCAGGCCGAGCCCGCTCGCCGGTGTCGGCGCGCGCCACCACGGCGGGATCGAAGCCGCCGCCGTCGTCGCGCACCCGCAGCTCGGCGCCGCCGCCCTGCTCCTCGAGCTCGAGCTCGACGAGCGTCGCGCCGGCGTGGCGCGTCGACGTTCGTGAGCGCCTCCTGGGCGACGCGGTAGATCGCGGTCTGCACCACCTCCGGTAGATCGTCGAGATCGCCGTCGGAGTTGAGCCGGACGTCGATACCGGTGCGCGCGGAGAAGCGCCTCAGCTGCGTCTCGACCGCCGGCAGCAGGCCGTGGTCGTCGAGCGCGGAGGGGCGAAGCTGGCGCGCGAGGTTCAGCAGCTCCTCCATCGCCTGGTTGACGAGCCGCTTCAGCTCCACGAGCTCCGCCGCGCGCTGCGGCGGCGTGTCCTGCGCCAGCGCCTCGAGGCGCAGCAGGATCGCGGTGAGCGCCTGGTTGACCTCGTCGTGCAGGTCGCGCGCGAGCCGGCGGCGCTCCTCCTCCTGGGCGCGCATCGCGAGCTGGCCCGAGCGGCGGCGCTCCTCCTCGATGCGCCCCAGCAGCGTGTGGAACGAGGCGGCGAGCCGGTCGATCTCCTCGACGGGGTTGCTGCGCCGCAGCTCGAGCGGCGTGGGCGCGGCGGGGTCGATCGCCTCGATCTGGTCGATCAGGCTCTCGAGCGGGCGGAAGCGCCGCTGCAGCATCCAGAGGTTGGTGCAGAGCGTCAGCACGATCGCGAGCGCGATGATCAGGAACTCCCAGCGCTCGTTGCTCGCGCCCAGGTCGAGGCCGGCGGCGACGCTCGCGGCGAGCAGCGTCAGCGCGAACAGCACCACGTTGGCGGCGACGATCTGCCCGATCAGGGAGTCGTCGCGGCGAGTCATGCGAGGTCGATCCATGGGAAATGGGGTCCTCACCCCATATCGGCAGACGCGCGCAACGCCGAAACTGATGGTGAGGCTTCGATCAGGCAGCGATGCGACCGGAGCTTCCGCAATGACATAGGTCTGGGTCGCCGGGGCGCTCGTCGAGCGCCCCGGCCTTTTGTGGGCCCGGCCCGGTACTTTCTGGGTGTGGCACGGCCCGTAACGTCCTCCGAAACGTCGCTATCCTTTCTGAAGTAATGGCTACCGGCGCAGACGTAATCCGCAAGATCAAGGACCAGATCGACGAGGTCGATCCGAAGGAGGTCCACGATCTGAGCCACAACGGCAACGGCAACGGCGACGCTCCCGTGATCGTCGACGTGCGCGAGCAGCACGAGTTCGAGGAGGCCCACCTCCCGGGCGCCGTGCACGTCCCGCGCGGCCACCTCGAGTCGCGCATCGAGGGCGCCGTCAGCGACCGCTCGCGCCCGGTCGTCCTCTACTGCGCCTCCGGCAACCGCTCGGCGCTGGCCGCGCACACGATGAAGGAGCTGCTCGGCTACGAGGACGTCGCGTCCATGCGCGGCGGCATCACGCTCTGGAAGGACCGCGGCTACGAGGTCGAGGTCCCGCGCGCGCTCACGGGCGAGCAGCGCGAGCGCTACTCGCGCCACCTGCTCGTGCCGGAGATCGGCCTCGAGGGCCAGATGAAGCTGCTCGACGCGCGCGTCCTGCTGCTCGGCGCGGGCGGCCTCGGCTCGCCCGCCGCGCTCTACCTCGCCGCCGCCGGCGTCGGCACGATCGGCATCGTCGACAACGACGTCGTCGACCTCTCCAACCTCCAGCGCCAGGTCGCGCACTCCAACGACCGCATCGGCGTGCCGAAGGTCGACTCGGCCGAGATCGCGATCCACGAGATCAACCCGGACGTGAACGTCGAGAAGCACGAGGTCCGCCTCGGCGCCGACAACATCATGGAGATCATCGAGGGCTACGACGTGATCGTCGACGGCCTCGACAACTTCCCCACGCGCTACCTGCTCAACGACGCCAGCGTGCGCCTGCAGATCCCGGTCGTGTCCGCCTCGATCCTCGGCTTCGAGGGGCAGCTGTCGGTCTTCCACCCGTACGAGGGCCCCTGCTACCGCTGCCTCTACCCGACGCCGCCGCCGGCCGAGCTCGCACCCTCCTGCGGCGCCGCCGGAGTGCTGGGCGTGCTGCCCGGCGTGATGGGGCTGCTCCAGTCGGTCGAGGTCATCAAGCTGATCACGGGCGCCGGCGACACGATGGCCGGGCGCCTGCTGCTCTACGACGCCCTCGGCACCACCTTCACCGAGCTGAAGGTGCGCCGCGATCCGGACTGCCCGATCTGCTCGCGCGACCCGGGCTCCATCTCCGACGACGAGATGGGCGTCTTCCCGGACTACGAGATGTTCTGCGCCGGTGCCGGGCTAGCAGTTAGGCTGCCCGCCGCATGAGCACCGTCAAGATCCCGCCGGTCCTGCGCGCCTCCGTCGGCGGCGCCAAGGAGGTCGACGCCTCCGGCTCCAACGTCGGCGAGGTGCTGCGCTCGCTCGCAGAGCAGCACCCGGCCACCGAGTCGCAGCTCTTCTCCGAGGAGGGCGACCTCAACCGCTACGTCAACGTCTACCTCAACGACGAGGACGTGCGGGTGCTGGACGGGCTCGACACGACCGTCTCCGACAGCGACACGGTCGTGATCCTGCCGGCGATGGCCGGCGGCCGCCGCTGATCGTCAGGCTCGCGACGGTCGCCGACTCCGAGGCGATCGCCGCGGCGTGGGACGAGTCGGCGCGCGCCGCCTTCCTGCAGCTGCTCCCCGAAGGCCATCCGTTTCCGTCCTTCGACCCGGGTCGCCTGGGCGAGCTGCTGGAGGATCCGATGGTGCGCATCCTGGTCGCCGAGGAGGGCGACGAGCTGTGCGGCCACACCACCTTCGGGACCAGCCGCGATCCGGACGCGGGCGCGTCGGTGGGGGAGCTGCGCAGCCTGTTCGTGCGGCCGTCGGCGTGGCGGCGCGGGGTCGGCCGGGCGCTGATGGTGGGCGCGCTCGCGGGACTGTCCGAGCTCGGCTTCGAGGAGGCGACCGTGTGGTCGTTCGCCGACAACGAGCGCGCCAACGCCTTCTACGCGGCCCACGGCTTCGCGCCCGACGGCGCCCAGCGCACCGAGGACGCCTGGGCGCACATCGCCGAGGTGCGGCTGCGGCTCAGGCTGCCCTAGCCTCCGCCGCGATGCGAATCGAGAAGCTCTCAGCCGTGGAGCCGTTCGTCACCCTCGACGGCTCCGAGATCCGCGAGGTGGCCGGGCCGCCGACGGGCAACGCCGTCAACCAGAGCCTCGCCGAGGCCACCGTCCCGGCGGGCGGCGAGACGATCGAGCACCTGCACCGCACCACCGAGGAGATCTACCTCTTCACGCACGGGAGGGGGCGCATGCGACTCGGCGACGATGAGCGCGAGGTGGCGCCCGGCGACACCGTCGTGATCCCGCCCGGCGTGCGCCACAAGCTGTGGAGCACCGGCGCCGAGCCGCTGCGGCTGCTGTGCTGCTGCGCGCCCGCCTACTCGGATGCCGACACCGTGATGACCGAGGGCTAGCGCCGCCCGGCCCCGACCCGCGCGGGGCTACACTTTCTGAAGTCTTGACGCCGCGCCTCGAAAACCGCCCATGTGGGGGCAAGTACCGGGATCTGGTCGAGGCGATCGGCCACACGCCGCTGGTCGAGCTGCGCAGCCTCACGCCGAAGTCCGGCGTCCGCATCTGGGCAAAGCTCGAGAGCTACAACCCGACCGGCTCCGTCAAGGACCGCGTCGCCCGCTCGATGATCGAGCGCGCCGAGTCCGAGGGGCTGGTGGAGCCGGGCCAGACCATCCTCGAGCCGACCTCCGGCAACACGGGTATCTCGCTGGCGATGATCTGCCGCCGCAAGGGCTACCCGCTCAAGGTCGTGATGCCCGACAACGTCACCGCCGAGCGCACCCAGCTGCTGCGCATGTACGGCGCCGAGATCGTCTACTCGCCCGGCGACCAGGGGTCAAACGGCGCGGTCGCGATGGCGCTGGAGATGGCGGCGGCCGATTCCTCGGTCTACATGCCCTACCAGTACGGCAACCAGGCGAACCCGGACGCGCACTACCACGGCACGGCCTGCGAGATCCTCGAGGAGCTGGACGACGTGCGCGCCTTCGTCGGCGGCCTCGGCACCGGCGGCACGCTGATGGGCAACGCCCGGCGGCTCAAGGAGGAGAACGACGAGACGCTGATCGTGGCGGCCGAGCCGCTGCAGGGCGAGCTCGTGCAGGGACTGCGCTCACTCGACGACGGCTACATCCCGCCGATCCTCGACCTCACGCTGCTGGACCGCAAGATCTTCGTCTCGAACCGCGACTCGGTCGTCTGGACCAAGAAGCTGCTCGAGCAGGAGGGCCTGTTCCTCGGCGTGTCGAGCGGCGCGATCGCGGCGATCGCGGCGCGCGTGGCCGGCGAGCTCGACGAGGGCGACGTCGTCTTCGTCGCGCCCGACGACGGGTGGAAGTACCTCAGCTCGGGCGTCTACTCGAAGACGATCGAGGAGCTCGAGGCCGAGGGCACGCTGGAGTCCGGCTCGTTCTGGTAGCCGCCTGGCGGGGCGGCGGGGCGGCGGGGCGGCGATGTTGCGTTTGGGTGCCTGTAGACACCCAAAAGCGCGCCCACCCCCGTGCGGGCTGACGGCGAGGGCGCGATTCAGCCGCTCATGGGACCAAAAGCGCACCCACCCCTCGTCGCAGCAGGGGGTGGGGACGATTCTGCACGCGGATCGGCCGACCGCTTTATCGCTGCAGTTCAGGCGGCCGGGCCACCCAGCGCGCTGCGCCGCGCCTACGGAACCGGCTTCGCCGCCGGCGGGCGGTCGGACTCGTCCAGATCGTCCGCGTAGTCGTCGTCGCCGATGCCGCTCAGCGACTCCTTGAGCTCGCGCATCCCGCGCCCCACGGAGCGGGCCGCCTCTGGGAGCCGCTGCGGGCCGAGCACGAGCAGCGCGACCACGAGGATCACCATCAGCTCGAGTGGACCGGGAGCGGAGATGAAGCCCATGGTGGCAGGTTAGCCCACGCAGGTGTCGTGCAGAACAGTCCCCGGCGGCGGCTCCAGCGCCTTGACGGCAACCGCGTCGAGGCCGCGGTCGCGCGCCACCTCGCCGACCACCACGCGCCACGCCGGCCGCGCCGATCCGTTCGACCGAAACCAGCCCGAATCCCACCCGTAGGGGTCGCAGCCGGCTTGCCACTGGTAGCCGTACAGCCGCGTGATCCGGGGCGAGCGCCGCGCCAGGGCGAACATGCGCCGCGTGGCCGCCGCCGCGCGGCCCTCGTCGTAGCTCGAGTAGCGCCGCGAGATCA
Source organism: uncultured Thermoleophilaceae bacterium (assembly GCA_963828225.1). GTDB lineage: Bacteria > Actinomycetota > Thermoleophilia > Solirubrobacterales > Thermoleophilaceae > JACVRW01. Next base: position 460,531 of record CAWHDX010000001.1, read on the forward strand.
CCACGCCCGCCGTCTCGCTGATCCAGAGCCGCCCGCGCGTCATCCTCAGCACCTTGAGCGTGCCCGACCTGCGCCACGACCGCGGCCGGTTCACGTCGATGTAGTTGTGGATCGACCACAGCCGCGGGTGCCCGCGCAGATGCGGCCGGTAGCGCTCGAGCCAGCGCGCGAGATGGCTCCAGTCGAGCAGGTCGCCCGCGGAGACCGCGCAGCGCCGGCAGACCCGTCGCATCGCGTTGTAGAAGCCGGCCGCCTTCTTCGGATGGCGGAAGGTCGGCTGCGCCGAGTGGTTCGCCTCGTTCCACGGGTTGAAGTCGCGCACCTGTGGATAGCGCGCCCGGAACCGCTTGAAGCAGCGCAGGAAGGTGCGGTAGGCCGGCAGCCGCCACCGCCAGCCCGGGCGTGAGCTGAACGAGAACGCGACGAGCGGCCGCGCTCCGGTGCGGCGCGCGCCGCGCGAGCCAGGTCTCGAGGTTGTCGCGATCCTGGCCGGCCCGGCAGCCCACGTCCCAGGCCGCGACGAAGCGCACGTGCTCGATGCCGATCGCGAGAAAGCGCGGGTCGTCGAACATGGCCGGCTGCTGCTCGCCGATACCGAGCTCGAAGTTCCAGGCCGCGCGCGCCTGCGCGCTCGGCGTGAGCGCGAGCAGGAAGGCCAGTGCGAGCAGCAGGCGCACCTTTCCCTAACCGCCCGGGCGGGGGCTAGTTGCGGCGCAGCAGGTCCACGCCGAGCACCTGCCGCAGCGCGACCTCGTGCTGCGCGCCGCAGGCCATGATCGACCCGAGCGGCTGGCGCAGGCGCTCGTCGGGCAGGTCGGGCAGCACACCCTGGTAGGCATCGACCGCCTCGCGCTCGAGCTTCAGCGCGGACCGTGCGAAGCCCCGCCGGTCGTCCAGGTCGATCCCCGCCGGCGGTGCCGTGGCCTGCGCGCCGCCGCGGCCCAGCGCCTGCTGCAGCCCGCGTACGTGCTCGCGCTCGTGGCCCAGCAGGCGCGCCCCGAGCTCCGGCTCGATCGCGTCGCGCGCCAGCGCCGCGGCGTAGGCGGCCTCGAGCCGGCGCTCCAGCTCCAGCAGCCGCTCGAGCTCGGGTGCGGGGGCGGCCAGCGCCGGCCTGGCGACCAGGAGCGAGGCCGCGGCCGTGCCGAGCAGAAAGTCGCGGCGGCTCGCCCTCACAGCGTTCCAGTCACGAAGGGCTGCGGCGCCGCGGGCCCGCCCGCCAGCACGTTCACGACGGCGAGGTCCTCGGCCTCGTCGGCGGCGATCTCGGCCATCGCGCGGCGGCCGTCGCCCGCCGGCAGCAGGCGCAGGCCCTCCAGGTAGGAGCGCACCAGCCGGTCCTCGAGGTCGCGTGCGAAGTGCAGCGCGTCGGCCTCATCGCGCAGCCGCGGGAACAGCGGCGCGTAGGCGGCGTCCGAGCGTGCCCGCGGCGGCGTGCCGCCCAGCTCGCGCACCAGCGCCGCGACGCGCGCGGCGTGCTCCGACTCGCGCTCGCGGATCGCGCGTGCGTAGGCGCGCGCGTCGCCGCGCAGAGCGCCGGCGATCGACGCCCAGGCCGCGATTCCGGCGTGCTCGAGGGCGACGATCGAGCTGAGCACCCCGGCGCCGGAGCCCGCTCGCGGCCCGGCCGCGGAGGGCGCGTCGTCGCCGCCGCAGCCGGCGAGCGCGAGCAGGGCGGCGCCGCCGAGCGCGCCGCGCCGGGTGAGCGTCGGTGGCATCGCGGCGCACACTAGCCTTCGCCGCGTGAGGATCTCGCGCGCAGACTGGGACGAGCTGGTCGCCCACGCGCGCGACGAGGCGCCCAACGAATGCTGCGGCTACCTGCGCGCTCGCGACGGCGCGGTGGAGGAGGTCTTCAGGGCCGTCAACAAGCGCCACTCGCCGTACGGCTACGAGTTCGAGTTCGACGCCCTGCGCGCCGCCAACGAGCTCGACGACGACGGCTTCGAGGTCGGCATCTACCACTCGCACCCGAAGAGCGCGGCCGAACCCTCGCAGACGGACATCAACCTGGCCCACTACCCGCATTGGCGCTACCTGATCGTGTCGCTGGCGGGCGAGCCGGAGGTGCGTGCCTGGCGCATCGCCGACGGCAAGGTCGAGGAGGAACCCCTCGAAGTCGAATGAGCCGGTCTGCCCGGAGTGCGGCGAGCCGGCAACCGACGGCGCGGCCTTCTGCGCGAGCTGCGGGCTGCCGCTGGTCACGCCGGGCGGCGAGCCGCTCGACGAGCCGCTGAGCGAGGCGCACGGCCGCGCCCGCAAGATCGACCCGCTCTACACCGAAGGGCCGCTGGTGCGAGTGGCCGGCGGGCGCAACCAGGCCGAGGCCGAGCTGATCCAGGGGATGCTGCTCGAGGAGGGGGTGCCGAGCGTGCTGCGCCGCAGCGCCGGCTTCGACGTGCCCGACTTCCTGGCGGCCGGCCCGCGCGACGTGCTCGTACCGGAGTCCGGCGCGCAGGTGGCCGGGGAGCTGCTGCAGGACGCCTCGATGGCCCCCTCCGGGGAGAGCGCCGCCCGCCCCAATCCGGTCAAGCTGCTCGCGGCGATCGCGCTGGGCGGGAGCGTGGCCGCGCTGATCGCCTGGCTGCTGCAGGGCTAGGCGCTACTCGGCGCGCCCGGCGTCCGATCTGTCGTAGAAGCGCCGCAGCAGCTCCATCGTCTCGTCCTCGTCGGCGCACGCGTAGGCGTTCAGCGCCTCGATGCGGAGTTGGTCGTCGAGCGGGCGGCCGATCACGTCGAGGATGGTCTCCTTCGCCGAGCGCACCGCGACCTGCGAGTTGCGCAGGATCGACGCAGCCATCGCCTCCGCGGCGCCGAGCAGGTCGTCGTGGGCGACCACCCGCGAGACCATGTTGGCCCGCAGCGCGCGGTCCGCGTCGATCGGCTCGGCGGTGAGCAGCAGCTCGAGCGCCACGCCCGCGCCGCAGACGTTCACGAGCCGCACGATCCCGCCGTCGCCGTGGTGGTAGCCGCGGCGCGCCTCGAACGACCCGAACTGCGCCCGCTCGGAGGCGATGCGGATGTCGCACGCCAGCGCCAGCTCCAGCCCGCCGGCGAGCGCCCAGCCGTTCACGGCCGCGATCGTCGGCTTGTAGATCCGGTGCAGCCCACGCGTCAGCCCGCCGAGGCCGGTCGCGGCGTTGTCGCGCACCTTGCGCGGTGTCGCGTCCTGGATCCAGGGCGGGATGTAGGTCTTGAGGTCGGCGCCGGCGCAGAACGCGTCGCCGCTGCCGGTGAGGATCGCGACGTCGACCGAGTCGTCGTCGCGGAAGTCCCGCCACGCGTCCCAGAGCAGCTCGTTGAGCTCGGCGTCGATGGCGTTCTTCGCGTCGGGCCGGTTGAGCGTCAGGTAGGCGATCCGGTCCCGCTTCTCGACCAGCAGCTTCGGCATCGCGCGGGCAATCTACGGCATCGCAGCGCGCCCGGCCAAGCCGGGCGCTCGCGCCCGGCCGGTAGGCTGCCCCCCATGGATTTCGCTCCGTCGGACCGCGTCGCGTCACTCCTCGACCGGGTCCGCGACTTCATGCAGGAGCACGTCGATCCGGTCGAGCGCGAGGCCATGGAGGCGCTCGATCGCGAGGTCCGGCCGGGGGTCCCGTACCCCGAGATCCTCTTGGAGCTGCGCGGGCGCGCCCGCGACGAGGGGCTCTGGAACCTGTTTCTACCGGATGACCGCTTCGGCCCCGGGCTCACCAACTGGGAGTACGGGATGCTCTGCGAGCAGATGGGCCGCAGCGGCGTCGCGCCGATGGTCTTCAACTGCGCAGCGCCGGACACCGGCAACACGGAGATCCTCGCCGAGCACGGCACCGAGGAGCAGAAGGAGCGCTGGCTCCAGCCGCTGCTCGACGGCGAGATCCGCTCTTGCTTCTCGATGACCGAGCCGAACTCGAGCGGCTCGGACCCGACGCAGCTCGTCTCGCGCGCCGAGCTCGATACCCAGTCGGGCACAGGTGGCGACCAGTGGGTCATCAACGGGCACAAGTGGTTCACGTCGGGCTACAACGGCGCCGCCGTGGCGATCGCGATGGTCGTGACCGACCCCGACGCGCCGCCGCACAAGCGGGCCAGCATGATCATCGTGCCGATCGACGCACCGGGCTTCACCGGCGTCCGCCCGGTCCCCGTGATGGGGCACGACGAGGGCCCGGGGCACTGGGAGGTGCTCTACGAGGACTGCCGCGTGCCCGCCGACAGCGTGCTCGGCGAGCGCGGCGCCGGCTTCGCGATCGCGCAGGATCGCCTCGGCCCAGGCCGCATCCACCACTGCATGCGCGCCATCGGGTCGGCCGAGCGCGCCTTCGAGCTGATGTGCCGGCGCGCCCACGACCGCGAGTCGTTCGGCGGCCCGCTCGCCGAGAAGCAGTTCGTCCAGGACTTCATCGCCAAGTCGCGCATGGAGATCGACTCGGCGCGGCTGATGGTGCTGCACGCCGCCTGGCGGATGGACACCGAGGGCAAGCGCGCCGCGCGCCAGGACATCTCGATGATCAAGGTGATCGCCGCGCAGATGCACCAGCGGGTGCTCGACCGCGCGATGCAGGTGCACGGCGCGCTCGGCATGTCCGACGACGTGCCGCTCGCGGCGCAGTGGCGCCAAGGCCGCTGGCTGCGCATCGCCGACGGGCCCGACGAGGTCCACAAGATGGTGATCGCGCTGCGTGAGCTGAACCGCTTCAAGCCGCGCGAGCCGGTCGAAGCGTAAGCGCGCGCGTGAAGCTCACCTCCGAGCAAGAGGCCTTCGTCGAGGCGATCCGCGACTTCGCCTCCCGCGAGCGGTTCGAGAGGCCCGACGACGACGGCCACTCCGACGCCGTCGCCGCCCGCATGGGCGAGCTCGGCTGGTACGGGCTCCAGATCCCGGAGGAGTACGGCGGCTCCGGCGGCAGCTTCCTGGACGCGACGCTGTTCCTCGAGGAGACCGCCCGCGGTCGCATCCCGATCGCGGGCTACGGCGTCACGCTGATCGTGGTCGGCGCGCTCAACCGCTTCGGCACCGAGGAGCAGAAGCGCGACCTGTTCGGCCGCGTCGTGGCGGGCGGCACGCTCGCGATCGCGATGTCGGAGCCGGAGGCCGGCTCCGACGTGGCCAACCTCAAGACGCGCGCCCGTGAGGAGGACGGCACCTGGGTGCTGGACGGGTCGAAGATGTGGTGCTCCTACGCCCACAAGGCCAGCCACATCCTGATCGTGTGCCGCACCGGGTCCGGCGAGCGCCACGAGGACATGTCGATGATCCTGGTGCCGCGCGAGACCGAGGGCATGACGATCACGCCGATCTCGACGCTCGGGGGCGAGGAGACCAACGAGATCCACCTCGACGGCGTGCGCGTCCCCGGTGAGGCGCTGCTCGGCACCGCCGGTGGCGGCTGGACGCAGCTGATGGCCGGTCTCAACTACGAGCGCACGATCCTTGCGGCCACGGCGCTCGGGCTGGCGCAGCGCACGTTCGACGACGCGCTCGCCTACGCGAAGGAGCGCCGCCAGTTCGGCCGCCCGGTGGGCACCTTCCAGGCGCTCTCCCACAAGTTCGCCGACCTCGCCACCGACCTCGCGCAGGTGCGGCTGCTGGTTCGCTGGGTCGCGTCGCTGACCGACGAGGACCCGACCCGGATGCTGCCCCAGGAGGCCTCGATGGCGAAGCTGGCCGCCACCGAGCTGGCCAAGCGCTGCGCGCTCGAGGGCATGCAGATCATGGGCGGCTACGGCTACGCGACCGAGTACCCGATGGAGCGCTACCTGCGCACCGCCGTCGTGGGCACCATCTACGGCGGCACCTCGGAGATCCAGAAGAACATCATCGCGAAGACGCTCGGGCTCTAGCCCGTCAGCGCGCGGTGTGCAGTGAGTCGAGCAGGTCGCGCCAGTCGCGCTCGACGCTGGCCAGCTGACGCCCGAAGGCGTCCACCAGCACCGACCGCGGGCCGCGCTCGAGGTCGCTCGTCGCGAGCGCCGCGGCCTCGCGGGCCCCGTGCTCGTGCTCCAGCAGCCTGAACACCGTGCCGCCGAGCAGCATGGCGTCGCGCGCGTCGGGGGGGAAGCTCGGCCGCCCGCCCTCGCGCAGGCGCCGCACGATCGCCGGGCGCAGCAGCTCGGCCTGCCCCGACAGCCAGGTCGCCGCTCCTTCGCACAGCCACGCCCAGCGCACGTAGCGGCGGAACGTCGCGATCGAGAACGGGGGCGGGAGGCTCGGGTTGTTCGCGCCGATCACGAGGTGCGCGTACTCGTGCTGTGGGCTGCGCAGCAGCGCCTCGCGCGAGGCCGGCACGCCCGAGGCGCGCCGCTCGAGCGCGGGCGGCGCCAGCACGTGGATCTCGTGCTCGCCGAACCAGCCGGCGTAATAGCGGCGCGCCGCGGGCGCCGCGGCCCGCCGAGCCAGCGGCAGCCAGGGGTGGGCGAGGGCGAGCGCGATCGCCCGGGGGTGGAGCACCACGCCGACGTCCTCGGGCACGACCTCGTACAGCCGGGCCAGCTCGTCGCGCAGCACCTCGAGCGCGGCCAGGACGGCCACCGCCTCCTCGGCGTGCGCGGTCTCGTGGCGAGCGCTGAACGACGGCGAGTGGGACTCGACCCAGGCCAAGGGGCCGCACTCTGCCACGGGCCGGAGCGAAGGTACGGGGCCCTACGCCAGAACCGGCATCGCGGCGCCCGAGGCGATCGACTCGATCTCCTCGGAGGCGCGCTCGAACTCCTCGTCCGACAGCACCGGGGTGCCCTCGAACGGGAGGTCGCGGTACAGCTCGATCCACGAGCGGCAGCCGTGGTACTCCGGCCGCACCTTGACGGTCACGGGCCGGGGGATGCGGTAGGTCCGCAGGACGATCACGTGCAGCGGGTGCCGGCGCTTCCAGGCCAGCCGCTTCTCCGCGTAGTCGGTCGTCCAGATGTAGTACGGCGAGAGCGCGTCGATCGCGCGCGGGTCCGTGATCAGGTAGCTCGCCGAGACCTCTGCCCAAGAGCGGATCCGCACCCGGTCCGGCTGCGGGATCCCGCCGTCCTGCACGAGCGCCTTGGCGGGCGGCTCGTTGTCCGGCCACACGCCCTCCTCGAGCGCGCGGCCCAGCTCGGGCACGTGCGCGTCGCGGATGCAGTCGTTGCGCTGGTGGTCGAACGTCGGATAGAGGAAGAAGCGATCGTGCTCGATCTCGAAGTGCTTGTTCTCCTCGCGAATGCCGCCCTTGCGCAGGGTGAGCAGCTGCTCGCCCTCGGCGAGAGCCCGCACGGTCACGGCCCATTCCTTGAATGCAACTGGCATAGAGAGAGAAGAAACCTCGAAGATCGCCGCGCCCGGTTTCGATTGCCAAGCGGCCGAAGAGCGCGGCGGCTCATTCTTGCGAAACGGCCCCGCGGTTTCAAGCGAAATTGCTCAGCCGCCGTGAGGAACTGCGAATGCGGCGACCGCGGTGAAGTGCGCGGCGGCCGCGATCACGACCAGCACGTGGAAGATCTCGTGGTAGCCGAAGCTCGCCGGGCGCGGGTCAGGACGGCGGCGCGCGTAGACGATCGCGCCGGCCGTGTAGGCCACCCCGCCGACCATCAGCAGCACCAGCGCGCCGACGCCGGCGCGGTCGGTGATCTGGGGCACGGCGACGATCGAGCACCAGCCCAGCGCGACGTATGTGGCCGCCGCCAGCCACTTCGGCGCGTCCACCCAGAGCAGGGTGAACACGATCCCGGCGGCGGCGCCGCTCCATACCCCGGCGAGCACGACCTCGCGCAGCGGGTCGTCCAGGACCAGCGCCGCGAACGGGGTGTAGGTGCCCGCGATCAGCACGAAGATCATCGCGTGGTCGAGGCGGCGCATCCAGACGCGCACCCGCGGCTTCCAGGTCACGCGGTGGTAGAGCGCGCTCGTGCCGAGCAGCCCTGCGAGGGCGAAGGCGTAGACGGCCGCCGCTGCGGTCGCGCGCCCGCCCGGGGCGAGCGCGACCAGCGCGGCCCCCGCAACCACGGCCACGAAGAAGGACCATTGGTGCACCACGCCACGGAAGCGCGGGCGAGGGAGCTCGGGGATGGCCTCCATCGAGACGAGCCTAGCCGTCGACCGCCGTGTAGACCGCCGCGAAGTCGTCGTCGGCGTGCCCGGCCTCGGCCGCCCGCGCGTAGAGCCCCTCGGCCAGCGCGGGCAGTTGCAGCTCGACCCCGACAGCCCCGGCCTCGTCGATCGCGTAGCGCACGTCCTTGAGCATGTGGCCGAGCTTGAACAGAACCGGTTCCCAGCGCTCCTCGAACATCGGCCGGCCCTTGAGGTTGAGCATCGCGCTCGCGCCCGCACTGCCGGCGGCGACCTGGAGGAAGGCGTCCTCGTCGAGCCCGGCGGCCTTCGCGGTGCGCACCGCCTCGGCGAGCACGGCGGCGTGGACGGCGCCCATCGCGTTGGTCAGCAGTTTCGCCAACTGCGCCTGGCCGAGCGGGCCGACGTGCACGATGTTCTCCCCCATCGCCTCGAACAGCGGCAGGGCGCGCTCGAGGGCCTCGCTCTCACCGCCGACGAAGATCGACAGCGTGCCCTCCTCGGCCTTGGGCTTCGAGCCCGACACGGGGGCCTCGATGAACGCGCGCGGCGCCACCCGCTCGCCGATCGAGCGCGAGGCTCCAGGCGGGATCGTCGACATGTCGATCACGAGCGCGGACTCCGCCAGCGCGGTCACGGCGCCGGAGTCGCCGAACAGCACCTCCTCGACCTGCGGGGCGTCCGGGACCATCGTGATGAAGGCGTCCGCGCCCTCGGCGGCCTCGGCCGGCGTGGCGGCGAAGTCTGCCCCGTGCTCCTCGGCGAAGCGTCGCGCCTTCTCCGCGGTGCGGGTGTAGACCGCCACCTCGTAGCCGGCGTCGCGCAGGTTCCTGGCCATCGGCGCGCCCATGATGCCCAGGCCCGCGAAGCCGATTCTCGATGAAGCCTCAAGGCCTGCCATGTCCGCCACCTCCGGGGGTCTCGATTCGCAGCCGGTCGCCGGCCCTCAACGTGCCCGACGCCTTCGCCGGCACCTCCTCGCCGTTCACGAGGTTCCTACCCCGCTCGCCCGGGTCGCCACCATCGGCCCCCGGCGGCGCGTGCCGGCGGCGCTCGGTGATCAGCGAGTAGCGCATGTCGGCGAGTGCCTCGAGCTCGCGCACGACTCCGTCGCCGCCGCGCCGGGCGCCGGCCCCGCCCGAGCCGCGCCGCAGCGCGTACTCGACGGCGCGCACCGGGAACTCGAGCTCGAGCGCCTCGATCGGGGTGTTGAGCGTGTTCGACATCGCGACGTGCACGGCGCTCGGGCCGTCGGCGTCGGAGCACGCGCCCTGGCCGCCGCCGAGCGTCTCGTAGTAGGTGAAGTCGTCGTTGCCGAGCGTCAGGTTGTTCATCGTGCCCTGCCCGAGCGCATGGCCGAACGCCGCCAGCACGAGGTCGGCGACGCGCGAGGAGGTCTCCACGTTGCCCGCCGCCACGGCCGCGGGCGGTCGCGCGTTCAGCAGCGAGCCCTCGGGCGCGATCACGGTGAGCGGCCGGTAGGCGCCCTCGCAGGGCGGCACGTCGGGGTCGGTGAGCACCCGCAGCGCGAAGTAGCAGGCCGACAGCGTGACGGCCAGCGGGCAGTTGAGGTTGCCGTCGTGCTGGGCGGCCGAGCCGCTGAAGTCGAGCGTCAGCTCGTCGCCGCTCGACGCGCGCCGCCAGCCGCAGCTCGAGGTCGGCGTCGGCGGCCTCGAGCACGTCGGTCGCGCTCCGGTCCCCGTCCGGCAGCTCGGCGAGCCGCGCCCGCGTGCGGCGCTCCGCGTAGTCGAGCGTCTCCTCGAGCCCGGCGCGGAACGTCTCCAGGCCGAGCCGCTCGATCAGCGCCTCGACGCGCTCGGCGCCGGCGCGGCCGGCCGCGAGCTGGGCGCGCAGGTCGGCCTCGCGCTGGCGCGGGTTGCGCATGCGCCCGGCCAGCTCGCGCAGCGTCTCGGGGTCGAGCCGCGTGGGCGGGATCACGACGCCCTCGTCGGCAAGGGAGCGCGAGTCGGCGGGCATGCTGCCGGGCTCGGCGGCGCCGACGTCGGCGTGGTGGGCGCGGCTGGCGGCGAACCCGACCAGCTCGCCTGCGTGGAAGAGCGGGTCGATCACGGTGATGTCGGGCAGGTGGGTGCCGCCCGCGTAAGGGTCGTTGAGGATCCAGGCGACGCCGGGCTCGTGGCGCTCATCGAGCACCGCCGCCACGGCCGAGGGCATGGCGCCGAGGTGGACCGGGATGTGCTCGGCCTGCATCACCATGCGGCCGCGCTCGTCGAATAGCGCGGTGGAGGCGTCGCGGCGCTCCTTGATGTTGGCCGAGTGCGCCGAGCGGACGAGCACGGCGCCCATCTCGTCGCAGGCGGCGCGCAGCGCGCCGAGCATCACCTGGAGGGCGACCGGGTCGAGGCTCACCGGTGCATCGCCACCGCCGCTCGCGTCGGCGCGCGCGTGCCAGCCCGGCGGGACCACCAGCGTGGAGCCGCGCAGCTCGAAGATCGCCGGCCCGTCGACCTCGGCCTCGCCGTCGGCCGAAGACGGCCGTGTCGAGGCGCTCGCCGCCGAAGACGGCCGCACGCGTGGAGCGCTCGGCCGCGCGCAGCGGCTCGGGCTCGGGCAGGTCGGCGCCCGGCGTGGCGGCGGCGACGCGAACGCTCACCAGCTCGAGCTCCGCGTCGGGGTCGGCGTAGCCGTAGCGGCTCTCGTGGGCGGCGTCGAACGACTCGCGCAGCCCGGCGGGATCGGGCTCGAGCGGCCCGTCCACCGACAGCTCGAAGGCCTGGCCGGCGTAGCGCAGGTCATAGCTGGCGCGCAGCTCCGCTCCCGCTTCGCCGAGGTCGCGCCGTCCGCGCTCGCCGAGCTCCCGCACGGCCGTCGCCACCGCCTCGCGCGTGAGCTCGTCGCCCGCCATCAGCACGCTCCGGACCACGTCGCGGCGGCGCTCCGACAGCGCCAGCCCGAGCGCCGACAGCACGCCGGCGGCGCGCGGCACGATCACCCGGTCCATGCCGAGCTCGTCGGCGATCCCGGCGGCGTGCAGCGGCCCGGCGCCGCCGAAGGCCACCAGCGCCAGCTCGCGCGGGTCGATGCCGCGCTCCACCGTCATCACGCGCACCGCCTGCGCCATCTCGGCGTCGGCCACGCGCGCGATGCCGGCGGCGGCGTCGTCGAGCCCGAGGCCGTCGACGGCGGCCCGGGCGCGGTCGGTCGATCAGCTCCACGCCCGCCAGCGGCGCGCCCGGGTCGAGGTAGCCCAGCAGCAGGTCGGCGTCGGTGACGGTCGGCTCCGTGCCGCCGCGGCCGTACGAGGCGGGGCCGGGGTCGGCACCGGCCGATTGCGGGCCGGCGCGCAGGGCGCCGCCCTTGTCGAGCCAGGCGATCGACCCGCCGCCCGCTCCGACGGTGTGCACGTCGACCATCGGCAGCGCCAGCGCGCGGCCGCCGACGCTGCGGCCCGAGCCCACCGCCGCCTGCCCGCCCAGCAGGACCGACACGTCGCAGGAGGTGCCGCCCATGTCGAGGCCGACGGCGTCCACGCCCGCCACGCGGCGCGGCGCCGACCGCGCCGCCGGCGGGCCCGGACAGCACCGTCCACGAGCCGTGGCGGGCGGCGGTGGCGGCGCTCGCGGTGCCGCCGCTGGACAGCATCACCTCGGGCTCGGGCAGCCCCGCGGCCTCGGAGCGCTCGGCGAGCCGGCGCAGGTAGCCGCGCAGCAGGGGGGAGAGGGCGGCGTCGACGATCGTCGTCACGCAGCGCTCGTACTCGCGGAAGACGCCGGCCGTGTCGTGCGAGGCCGAGACGTGCACGTCGCCGAGCACCTCGACGGCCAGCTCGGCCGCGCGCCGCTCGTGCTCGGGATGGCGGAAGCCCCAGAGCAGGCAGACGGCGACGGCCTCGCACTCGAGCCCGGCCAGCGCCTCGCGCAGCTCCTCCTCGTCGAGCGCGTCGAGCACGCCGTCGGGCCCGGTGCGCTCGGGCACGGCCACGCGCAGCTCGGCGGGCACGATCGGCGGCGGGTGGCCGGCGCAGAGCCGGTACAGCTCCGGGCGCGCCTGGCGGCCGAGCTCCTCGAGGTCGGTGAACCCCGCGGTGGCGAGCAGCGCCGTCCGGGCTACGCGCCCCTCGAGCAGCGCGTTGGTTCCGACGGTCATCCCGTGGACGAAGCGCTCCACGTCACCGGCGCGCGCGCCCGCCGCCGCGAGCGCCTGCTCGACGGCGTGCATGACCCCCTCCGACTGGTCGCGCGGCGTGCTCGGCGACTTCCCGGTGACCAGCCGGTCGCCGGTCAGCAGGGCGGCATCGGTGAAGGTCCCGCCAACGTCCACGCCGAGGATCATCGGCGTGGACGCTGACGACGCGAACCTCGAGGAGAGCGTTCGGGCCTAGGCAGCGACCTCGAAGTCGTCGTCGAGATGCTTGTGCGAGGGGCAGTACTTGCTGCCCGGCAGCGGCACCCGCTGGCACGCCGTACCCCTACGCGTGCTGGCGTGGCAGCAGGCCGGGCTGCCGTCGAAGGTCACGCCTTCGCGCAGCTGGCTGTCGACGTATTCCGTCGCCAGCTCCATGTGCTTCTCGCACATCCGGTAGACACGCATCTGCTCCGTCATCGGGAAGTAGTGCCGCACGTCGTTGAAGAGCGTGCGTACGGGCTTCGCGAAGTAATGCCGATCGAGCGCAAGGCGCTCCATGGACGCTTCACAGGCCCTCAAGAACTGCATCCTTGTTGCAGCGATGTCTCCTCCCCTACCGGAGACGACATCCTGCGCCAGCTCCCGATAGAGCGAGCGACTGAACTGGTACATCGGGCCTCCCTTAACCCAGTCAACCTCGCCGCGGGCTCCCTGCCCGAGACGGTGCGGCGTTCGAAAAAGCTACCCCAGGTCCCACGACCTGGTATTGAGTTGGCGTTAAACCGACTGGCCGTTCAGTTACCCCTGTTATGGCCAAACCGAACCTACCCTAACCCGTGCCGGTTCGCCAGCGCCAATTGGGGTGTGGGGCCCCGCCCGGCTAGGGGAGCATCGGCTGCATTAGCCAGTCCATGCGCCGCCGCGAATAGACCAGCGGCTCGCCCGTGCCGAGCCGGCCGTCCTCGAGGTCGCCGATCAGCAGCGTGTGGTCGTAACGCACGAAGTTCTCCGCACGCCGGCAGCGCAGATACGCAAGCGTGCCGGCGAGCCGGGGCACGTCGCCGTCCCAGCTCCAGTCGAGCCCCGCGAACTTGTCGGCGGCGGTCCGGTCGGCGAAGCGGTGGGCCAGCTCGAGCTCGTCGGCGCGCAGCAGGTGGACCCCGAAGCGGTCGGCCGCGGCCAGCGCCTCGTGGCAGCGCGACCCGTGCCAGACCGACACCAGCAGCGAGGGCGGGTGCACGCTGTAGGAGATCAGCGACGTGGCGGCGATCCCGCAGGGGGAGCCGTCGGTGCGCCGGGCGGTGACCACCGCGACGCCGGCGGCCAGGTGCGCCATCGCCTCCCTGAAGAGCTCGTCGAGTTTCAGTCCCATCGCTCGAAGCGCGGCTGCGCTCCACCGTCGACCAGCGTATGCATCTGGTCGAGCGCCGGATCGGTGTCGGGGTGGTCGCTGCGCTGGTGCGCGCCCCTGCTCTCCGCGCGCGCCAGGCAGGAGGCGGCGATCGTGCGCGCGAGCGGGAACGGGTCGTCCAGCAGCTCGCGCAGCCCGGCCGGCTCGCGCTGAAGGCCGGCGTGGCGCCAGAGCGCCGCGCGCGTCTCGTCGGGCGGCGGGGCCGTGTGGATCGCGTCGTCGGGGGTGGCCACGCCGGGGGGCGCGGGATCGCCGAGGGCCGCGAGCGCCGCGCGGCGGCCGAAGACGAAGCACTCGGCGAGTGAGTTGGACGCAAGCCGGTTGGCGCCGTGTATGCCCGTGCAGGCGGCCTCGCCGATTGCGTACAGGCCCGGCAGCGAGGAGCGCCCGTCGAGGTCGGCGGCGATCCCGCCCATCGTGTAGTGAGCCGCCGGGGCGACCGGGATCGGGTCGCGGCGCGGGTCGAGCCCGACCTCCTCGAGCGCGGCCGCGACGTTCGGGAAGCGGGCCAGGTCCACCGCACGCATGTCGAGGCCGACGGCGGACGCGCCGCTGCGCTCGAGCTCCGCCCGGATCGCCAGCGCGACCTGGTCGCGCGGGGCCAGCTCGTCGACGAAGCGCTCGCCGTCGGCGCCGAGCAGGGTGGCGCCCTCGCCGCGGATCGCCTCGGTGATCAGGAAGCCGTCGCGCGGACCCGGGTGGCGCAGCGCGGTGGGGTGGAACTGCATGAACTCGAGATCGGCCAGCAGCGCGCCGGCCGCCTCCGCGAGCATCAGCCCGGCGCCGAGGGCGCCGCTCGGGTTGGTGGTCCGCTGCCAGAGCGCCGCCATGCCGCCGGTCGCCAGCACCACGGCGCGGGCGAGCACGGGCAGCGGGTCGCCGCGCCGCGGCCGCGCGACGAGACCGACGCAGCGGCCGTCGTCGACCGTGAGCGACGTGGCCGCGCGCGGCTCGAGCACCTCGATGCGCTCGGCCGTGGCCGCCAGCGCCGACAGCTCGCGCGTGATGCGCCGGCCGGTGGCCGAGCCGCCGGCGTGGACGATCCGCCGCCGCGAGTGGCCGCCCTCGAGGCCGAGCGCGAGGTTGCCGTGGCGGTCGGCGTCGAAGCTGACGCCGAGCGCCTCCAGGTCGCGCACGCGATCCGGCGACTCCTCGCACAGCACGTGCACGGCGCTCGGCCTCGCGGCGCGGCGCCCGGCCGTGAGCGTGTCCTCGACGTGGAGGTCGGGCGAGTCGTCGGCGGCGAGGGCGGCCGCGATCCCGCCCTGGGCCCAGAACGACGCCGTCTGGGCGAGCGGCGAGCGACTCACGAGCGCGACATGAGCGCCCTCGGCGGCGGCGGTCAGCGCGGCGTAGAGGCCGGCGGCGCCGGCCCCGACCACTGCGACGTCCACCCGCAACGCGTCAGCGGCTCTCACCGCCGGTACCGTACCGGCGCGCGTGCCAGTCCTCTTCGACCATCCCTCGTCGCTCGAGCACGACACCGGCTTCGGCCACCCGGAGCGGCCGGACCGGATCCGCGCGATCCGGGCCGAGCTGGATCGCCACGGCGACTTCGGCTGGGAGCGCCGCGAGGCCCCCGCCGCGACCGAGGAGCAGCTGCTCGCCGTCCACCCGCGCGAGCACGTCGAAGCGGTGCGCGACAAGAGCGCGCGGGAGGCGCCGTTCGACCTCGACACGCCGACCTCCGCCGGGACCTGGGAGGCGGCTCTGCGCGCCGCCGGCGGCGCCTGCGCGCTGGCCGAGACGCTGCTCGGGGGCGACGAGCGGATCGGGTTCTCCCTGCTGCGCCCGCCCGGCCATCACGCCGAGCCCGCGCGGGCGATGGGCTTCTGCCTGTTCGCGAACATCTCGATCGCCGCGCGCCACGCGATCGACTCGCTGGGCGCCGACCGGGTGCTCGTGCTCGACTGGGACGTGCACCACGGCAACGGGACCAACACGATCTTCCACGAGTCGCGCGAGGTGCTGTTCGCGAGCCTGCACCAGTTCCCGTTCTATCCCGGCACCGGCCCGCTGTCGGACGTCGGCTCCGGCGATGGCACGGGCTTCTCGATCAACCTGCCCGTCCCGGCCGGCTCCGGCGAGGCCGAGTTCTGCGGCCTGGTCGAGCACGTCGTGCTGCCGGCGGCGCGCGAGTTCGACCCCGACCTGGTGCTCGTCTCGGCCGGCTTCGACGCGCACCGCGACGACCCGGTCGGCGGCTGCGCGCTCGACACCTCTTCCTACGCGGAGCTCGCGCGCCAGGTGCTGACGCTCGGCAGGCCGGTCGGCTACGTGCTCGAGGGCGGCTACGACCTCGACGCGCTGGCCGGCTCGGTCGCGGCATCGATCGAGGCGCTGGCCGCGGCGGAGGCGCCCGGCGAGCACCCGCGCGGGCCGCTCGTCGATCAGGCGACGGCCGTGATCGGCCGCCACTGGGCGCTCGGCTAGGGGCTCGGCTTGACGAGCGTCGCGTAGGCGCCCGGGTAGCGCTCGGCGAGGTTGGCGGCCTGGCTCTCGGCGCTCGCCTGGGTGTCGAAGCGGCCGGCGAAGGCGATCCAGAGGTTGGTGCCGAGCCCGAAGTCGTCGGCGCGCAGCAGGCCGGCCTCGACGCCCGACTTGGCGGCCTCGACGGCCACCCGCCGGACCGCGCCGCGGTCGCCGGAGGTGACGAGCACGACCGTGTAGGCGCTCAGGTCGGAGGGCCAGGCGAGGAGCGGGCTCTGAGAGGGCTGCTGGACCGTCCCCGCTGCGGTCTCCGTCTCCTGCGGCTTGCCCTCGCTCGCGGCGGGGGCCTGGGTGGTCGCGGCCGCCGTGGGCCGCGCCGCGTCCGCGTCGTTGTCGTCGGTGAGCTCCCTGACGGCGAAGCCGCAGGCGCCGGCGCCGAGCACGACGACGGCGAGCAGCAGGATCACGGCCGGCAGGTTGTCGAGCCTGCGGCGCGGAGCCGACGGCGGCTCGAGCGCGAGCCGCGTGCCGCAGCGAAGGCAGACGAGCTGGTGGCGCTCCGCCGGCTCGTTGCAGGCCGGACAGCCGTTCACTGCGCCGGCTCCTCCTCGAACACGGCGTCGGACTCGGCGGTCTCGTCGCCCGGGGCCGCCTCGGCCTCGGCCTCGGCCCGCGGCCGGCGCTGGAAGCGCCGCCCCGCCGGCGGCGAGATTCCCTCGAGCTCGTCCTGGAGTGCGCGCACGTCGTCGTCGACGATGGTCAGCTCGGCCGCCTTCGCCTGCAGCAGCTCCGGCGCCCGCCGGCCCTGGCGGTGCAGCTCGTAGACGAGCGCGCCGAGATCGAGCAGCAGCCGCTCGCGTGTACGCAGCCGCTCCTTCAGACGACGTCGCTGTTCGCGCCGCTCACCCACGCTCGGACAGCGCCCCTTCGACCACGCTCAAGATCCCGTCCCTCCGGCTCGCCATCGGGAAGGCAGTCAGGATACGCCTGCGTGCAGAGCGACTCGCGTCCGGCCCGAGCTCGAGCGCTCGCCGCACCCCGGCCGCGACCTGTCCGGGCTCCTGCGAATCGATCAGGACGCCGGCGTCGCCGACCACCTCCGGCATCGCCGTCACGTTCATGACCACCGGCACGCAGCCGGCGAGCATCGCCTCCGCCACAGCCAGCCCGAAGCCCTCGTGGCGAGACGCCTGTACGTAGACCGCGGCGCGCGTATACAGGTCGTGCAGGTCCGCATCCGAGAGCCAGCCGGTGAACTCGACGTTCGGCGGTGCCTCGGCGCGCAGCTGCTCGACGGCGTCGTCGAGCCACTTGCCCGCGAAGACGAAGCGCACGTCGGGCAGCTCGGCCGCCGCCCGCACGAACGGCAGCTGGCCCTTCTGGACCAGCGTGCCGTGGTCGATGGCGCCGACGGTGATCGCCAGCCGCTCCTTGTCGCCGGCGGGCTCGCCGAAGGGGTCGGGCACGCCGTGATGGACGACCGTCACCCGCTCGGGCGGGATCGGCGTGTTGCGCTCGATCTCGCCGAGGCTGTACTCGGAGTTGGTGATCAGGCGGCCGGCGCGGCGCATGATCCAGCGGCTCGCCCAGCGGCGCAGTCCGCCCTGCTGGTAGCCGTAGCCGATGTCCGGCATGTCGGCGGTGTCGAAGCCGCCGATGATCAGCACCGACGGCTTGCGCAGCAGCCAGGCGAGCGTGATCGGGAAGAACGTGTGCCACGAGGCGAACCAGCCGAAGACGAGGTCGGCGCGCAGCACGCCGCCGATCACGCGCACCGGGTTGGGCCAGCGACCGGGCTGGTAGAGGTCCTCGACCTCGTGGCGCTCGGCGAGGATCTCGCGATCGATCGCGACGAAGCTCGCCTTGCGCGAGTGGACGTAGAGCAGCCTCACGCGGCAGCGACCGGCTCGCGTGCCTCGACGAACGCGTGGTGCCACTCCGACAGCTCGAGCAGGCAGTAGAGGATGCTCTTGTGGTCGGCGCGACCGCGGCGGTGCTCGTCGACCAGCTGGGCGACGGCGGCCGGGCGCGAGCACTCCGGCGAGCGGCTCGCCGGGGGCGTAGCGGCGCTCGACCTCGGCGCCGAGCGAGGCGCGCAGCCAGTCGTCGTAGGGGGTCGAGAAGCCGTGCTTCGGGCGCTTGGCGACGGCCGGAGGGAGCAGGCGCTCCATGGCGGCGCGGTGGAGGCGCTTGCCCTGGCGCGGGCGGACGCGCGCGCGGGCCGGGATGCGCTCGACGAAGCGCATCAGGTCGACGTCGAGGAACGGGACGCGCAGCTCGAGGCTGGCCGCCATGGACATCTTGTCGTTGCAGAGCAGGATGCCGTCGGGCAGGAACATGCGCGTGTCCAGGTAGAGCGCCTGCTCGAGCAGCCCGCGGCCGCGGACGTCGCCGAGCACGCCGCGGGCGGTGGAGAGCCGCTCGTGCCCGGCGTCGGGGGCGCGCGGGCCGAGCAGCGCCTGGCGCACGGGGGCGTCGGTGATCTCCACGAGGCGCAGCAGGCGCTCGGCCTCGCCGCGGCCGCCGACCAGGTGGGCGGCCCGGCGCGCGCGGGCGGCGCGCGGGACGGCGCGGGCGAGGGCGGCGAGGGGGGTGGCGAGCGCCGGCGGAGCGAGCCTCAGGCCGGGCAGCAGCGCGGCGGCCTGGTGGCGGCCGTAGCCGCCGTGCGGCTCGTCGGCGCCCTGTCCGGCGAGCACGACCTTCACGTGCTTGGCCGCGAAGCGCGAGAGCTGCGCGAGCGCCGGGGCGGAGGGGATGCCGCAGGGCTCCTCGAGGTGGGGCATGGCGGCGGACAGCTCGGCGAGGAAGTCCGACTCGACCATGGCGGTGTCGTGGTGGTCGGTGCCGATCAGGCGGGCGCTCTCGGCGGCGGCGGCGCGCTCGTCGAGGAGGCCGGTGTGGCCGGGGAAGCCGATCGTGAAGGTGCTCGGGGGGACGGGCGAGCGGCTGGCCATGGCGGCGACGACGGCGGCCGAGTCGACGCCGCCGGAGAGGAAGGCGCCGTAGGGGACGTCGGACATCATCTGGCGCTCGACGGCGTCCGTGAAGCGCTCGGCGAGCTGGTCGGCGAGGTCCGCGTCGTCGAGGTCGCCGAACGGGTCGCCGGGCGGGTCGCGCCAGGTCTCGATGCGGGGCGAGCCGCCGGCCTCGGCGATCAGCGTGGAGGCGGCGGGGAGCTTGCTGATCCCCTTGAAGAGGGTGCGCGGGGCGGGGACGAAGCGACAGGCGAGGAAGTGGTCGAGGGCGATCGGGTCGAGCTCGGCCGTGGCGAAGCCGCCGTCGAGCAGGGCGCGGATCTCCGAGGCGACTGCGATGCGCCGGCCGTCCGAGCACCAGTAGAGGGGCTTGACGCCGAACTCGTCGCGGGCGGCGACGAGGCGGTCGCGGTGGGAGTCCCAGAGGGCGAAGGCGAAGATGCCGTTGAGGTGGCGCACGCAGGCGGGGCCGTGCTCCTCGTAGGCGTGCAGGATGGCCTCGGAGTCGGAGCCGGTGGCGAAGCGGTGGCCCTTGGCCTGGAGGGCGTCGCGGAGCGGGCGGTGGTTGTAGATCTCGCCGTTGGCGATCAGGGTGACGGCGCCGTCCTCGGAGACGAGCGGCTGATCGCCGCCGGCCGGATCGATGATCGCGAGCCGGGTGTGGGCGAGCGTCGCGGGGCCGAGGCGGCTGACGCCGTCGCCGTCGGGGCCGCGGTGGCGAAGGGCGTCGACCATGCGCTGACCGGCGTCTTCTTTGGCCGAGCCGGCGGGGTCGAGGATGGCGCCGATGCCGCACATCAGGCGGGTGCTCCCCGGTGGCGCGCGCGGTCCGCTGTGTGAGGCCGCTCCATGCGGGCGCATGTTGGCAGGGGCCCCCGTTGTCGCCTTCTTTTCACACACCCGTCTGGACCCGTCTCACCCCCCTCCGGAGCATCGGTCGCCTGGCAATCGATCCGACCAGGGAGGTCGACCATGTACCGCGCATTCGGACTCGTTCACGCCCAGCTGTTGCGGGCGGGTGATGTTTTCCGTAGCGCTGCGCTCGGGTCTGCCCGGGGGCAGGGGACGGTGGAGTACGTCGCGCTGATCCTGCTGGTGGCGCTGGTGATGGCCGGGGTGGTGGCCGCGATGAAGGGCTTCCGCACCGGCGAGGGCAAGGAGCTCGGCGACGTGATCGTCGGGAAGATCAAGGAGGCGGTGAAGCGGGTGCAGTTCTGAGCGGCCGCGGGCCGGCCCGGCCGCTGGCCCGCCGCCGGGTCGCCGCCGAGACCAATATTCGCCTGCATATTCAGGTTCAAAATTGGCCTCGGCGGGGCCCCGGCCCAGCGGTCGCCTCGGCGCTCTCGACGCCGGTGTCGCGCCGAGCCGCGCGCCCCGCCTCGCAACCCGCCCCGCACAGCCCGCCCCGCTCCGGCCCGCCTGGCACCATAGGCGCCCGTGGCGACCCCGGACCGCTCCCTGCCGGTCGCCGTCTTCGACTCCGGAGTCGGTGGCCTCACCGTTCTGCACGAGTGTCTCGTGTCGCTTCCCCACGAGGACTTCCTCTATCTCGGCGACACCGCTCGCTTTCCCTACGGCGACCGCTCGCCCGCCGAGCTCGTCGAGTTCGCCCGCGAGCTCGCCGGCATCCTGCTCGAGCGCGGCGCCAAGCTGCTCGTCGTCGCCTGCAACTCCGCCACCGCGGCCGCGCTGCCGGCCCTTCGCGACGAGCTCGAGCGCCAGGTTCCGGTGGTGACCGTCGTCGCGCCCGAGTCTCGCCTCGCCGCCGCCGCCACCCGCAACGGCAGGGTCGGCCTGATCGCCACGCCGGCCACCGTCGCCAGCGGCGCCTACGCCGCGGCGCTCGCGAGCGAGGCCCCCGAGGCCGAGCTGCACGCGGTCGCCTCCGCCGAGCTCGCCCCCCTGATCCAGGCCGGCGGCGACGTCGACCACCGCACGCTCGCCTGCGTCGAGGGCGCCTGCCGCCCGCTCAAGCGCGCCGGCGTCGACACGGTCATCCTCGGCTGCACCCACTACCCGCTCGTCCGTCCCGTCCTCCAGCGCGAGCTCGGGCGCGGGGTGTCGATCATCACCTCAGGCCAGGCCATCGCCGACGAGGTCGAGGCGCGCCTGCGCGCCGCGGGCCTCGAGAACGACGAGGGCCGCCGCGGCGATTACCGCTTCCTCGCCAGCGGCGACCCGGAGGACTTCCGCCGCGCCGGCACCCGCTTCCTCCAGCTGCCGATCGGCATCGTCGAGCAGGTGGAGGTCCAAAAGAACCGCAACCAGAGGAGAGCCGCGTGACCGACGCGCCCCGCAAGGACGGTCGCGCCCCGGCCGACCTGCGCCCGATCGAGATTCTCACGGGCTTCGTCAAGACCGCCACCGGATCGGCGCTGATCGAGGCCGGCGGCACCCGCGTGATCTGCACCGCCAGCGTCGACGAGGAGGTCCCGCGCTGGATGGCCGGTCAGGGCCGCGGCTGGGTCACCGCCGAGTACGGGATGCTCCCCGCCTCCACCGGCGAGCGCAAGCGCCGCGACGTCTCCAAGGGCCGCCCCGACGGCCGCAGCGTCGAGATCCAGCGCCTGATCGGCCGCTCGCTGCGCGGCGTGATCGACTTCAAGGCGCTCGGCGAGCGCACCGTCTGGATCGACTGCGACGTGCTCGAGGCCGACGGCGGCACCCGCTGCGCCGCCATCACCGGCGGCTACGTCGCGCTGGAGCTCGCGCTGCGGCGGCTCGTCGACGAGGGCAAGCTGCCCGGCCGTCCCGCTCAGCCAGTCGGTCGCGGCGGTCTCCTGCGGCGTCGTCGACGGCCGCGCCCTGCTCGACCTCGACTACTCCGAGGACTCCACCGCCGAGGTCGACGCCAACGTCGTCATGACCGGCGACGACGGCCTCGTCGAGGTCCAGGCCACCGCCGAGCGCACGCCGCTCTCGCGCGCCTCGCTCGACGAGCTGCTCGCCCTCGCGGCATCCGGCATCGAGCGGCTGCGCGCGGCCCAGCAGGAGGCCGTGGGCGCCGCGGTCGCCTGAGCGGGGCGACCGTGCGGCTCGTCCTCGCCACCCGCAACGCGCACAAGCTGCGCGAGCTCGTCGTCCTGATGCGCCCGCACGAGCTCGACCCGCTGCCCGACGACGTCGAGCTGCCGCCCGAGACCGGCACGACCTTCGCCGACAACGCGCTCGTCAAGGCGCGCGCCGCCGCCGCGGCGACCGGCCGCCCCGCCATCGCCGACGACTCCGGCATCGAGGCCGCCGCGCTCAACGGCGCGCCCGGGCGTCTGGTCGGCGCGCTTCGCCGGCGAGGACGCCACCGACGAGGAGAACCTCGCCAAGCTGCTGCGCGAGGTGCCGCCCGACGGCGACACGCGCGTGCGCTACGTCTGCGCGATGGCGTTCGTCCAGCCGGGCGGAGACCACAAGGTGGTGCACGGGCGCTGCGAGGGAAGGCTCACCCACGAGCCCCGCGGCAGCGGCGGCTTCGGCTACGACCCCGCCTTCGTGCCCGACGACCTGCCGGGCGACCGCACCATGGCCGAGCTCGACCCCGCCGACAAGGACGCCATCAGCCACCGCGGCCGCGCCGCGCGCGAGCTGGCGCTGCTCCTGGCGGAGCGCGACGAGGCGGCGCGGCCCCGCAGCCCGCTCTCGGACATGCTCCGCAGGCGACGCCGGTGAGCGCGCACCGCCGACGTGCGCCGCCGCACCGCGCTGCTCAGCGTCGCGGCCGCCGTCGTGCTCGTGACGCTCAAGCTCGTCACCGGCCTGATCACCGGCTCGCTCGCGTTCATCGCCGAGGCCGGCCACTCCGGCACCGACCTGGTCGCCGCGCTGCTGACCCTGTTCGCCGTCAGGGTCGCCATCCGGCCCCCCGACCGCGACCACCAGTACGGCCACGGCAAGGCCGAGCACCTCGCCGCGCTCGGCGAGAGCGCCTTCCTGATCGTGGTCTCGGTCGTGATCGCCGCCGAGTCGCTGCGGCGCCTCATCGACGGCCAGAGCCACGGCGTCGAGGCGACCTGGTGGGCCTTCGTCGTGATCGCGGTGGTGATCGGCCTCGACGCCTCGCGCGCGATCGCGAGCCGCCGCGCCGCCCGCCGCTACGCCTCGCCCGCGTTCGCCGCCAACGCGCTCCACTTCGCCTCCGACCTCGCCGGCTCGCTGGCGGTGCTGGTCGGCATGGTGTTCGTCGCCGCCGGCGAGCCCTCAGCGGACGCCGCGGCAGCGCTGTTCGTGGCCGCCCTCGTGATCGTGGCGGCGCTGCGCCTGACCCGCCAGTCCGTCGACGTGCTGATGGACCGCACGGAGATCGACGCCGAGCGCCGCATCCTCGCCGCCCTCGAGCAGCTCACCGACCCGGTCGAGCTGCGCCGCATCCGCGTCCGCCAGGCCGCCGGCCGCCACTTCGCCGACCTGGTGCTCGGCGTCGCCCCGGACTCGGGGCTCACCCAGGCGCACGCGATCGCCGACGAGGTCGAGGACGTGGTGCAGGCGGCGCTGCCGGGCGCCGACGTCGTCGTCCACGTCGAGCCGAGCGAGTCCCATGGCGGCCTGCGCGAGCGCGCGACCGTCGCCGCCTCGAGCGTCCCCGAGGTGCGCGAGGTCCACAACGTGCGCGTGATGCATTTGCCCGAGGGCTACGAGCTGTCGCTGCACGTGAAGCTGCCCAGCGAGCTCTCGCTGACCGAGGCCCACGGTGCCGTGCGAGCGTCTGGAGCATGCGATCCGCGCTTCGATCCCGGACCTCAGCAACGTGCACACCCACATCGAGCCGCTCGCCGGCACGGACTGGGCGCGCCGCCCGGCGCGCCAGGACACGACCGCCGAGCGCGAGGTGATCGAGGCGACCGTGCGGCGCGTCACCGGTGCCGGGCCCGCCGCGGTGTCCTTCCGCGACGGCGAGGACGGGCGCATCGCCTTCGTGACGATCACGCTGCCGGGCGATCAGCCGCTTCCGTCGGCGCACCGGCACGCCGGCGCGATCGAGGAGGCCGTGCGCGAGCAGTGCCCGTCGCTCGGCGACGTGATCGTCCACACGGAGCCCGCTACAGCAGGTTGACGGCGGCCGCCGCGCCCACCGCGAGCAGGATGCCCGAGTACCCGTAGTAGCCGTTCAGGAGCAGCAGCAGGGCGGCGATCACGCAGACTCCGACGGTCACCAGCCATGAGATTCGGGACAGGGGCACGCCGGTATTCTGACCTGATGGCCGGGACGCTCACCCCCGAGCGGACCGCGCGGCGCCTCTGCGAGCTCTCCGCCGACGCCCGCGCGGCCGTGCTGCTCGACGCAGCCGGCGCCCCCGCGGGCTCCCACGGGATCGCGCCTGAGCGCTCCATCGAGCTGGCCGAGCATGCGCGCGAGCTGTTCGAGGCGGTCGACCGCGCGCACCGCGACCTGCCCGGCGGGCCGACCGAGCAGGTCGAGGCCCAGGTCGAGGGCGGCACTGTCTACGCGTCGCGCACGCCGCGCTGGACGCTGGCCGTCGTGGCGCGCCGCGCCGCCCTCTCCTCGCTGATGCTGATGGACCTGCGCGCCGTGCTCGGCGAGCTCGAGGAGGGCAAGGAGATCCGGCGCTCCACGCCCGGCGCCGGCGCCCGAGGCCGGCGCCGAGGCGACCGAGGAGGCCGCCGCCAGCGAGTCGCCAGTGCCGGACCTGGGCGCATGAAGGAGCGCCGCAAGGGCCCGATCAGCCGCGCCGCCGGCCTGGCCGAGGGCGTGGCCGCGACGATGCGGCGCATGCAGCGCGAGCGCGAGCCGCGCGTGCTGCTCTACGACGAGGCCGGGTATGCCCGCCTCGTCCAGCCCGACGGGCGCGGCTACGAGCGCGTGCTGGAGACCGCGGAGGCGATGGTCGGCCTGGTCGAGCTGACCGAGACCGAGGCGCGCCCGCGCCGGCCGCGCCGCGCCGCGCGGCCCGGAGCCGAGTCGTGAGCCTGGTCGATCCCGCGCTCGCCGAGCGCGTGCTGGAGCGGGCGCTCGCCCGCGGCGGAGACTTCGCCGAGCTGTACGCCGAGGCTCGCCGCGGCTTCTCGATCTCGCTCGACGACGGCCGGGTGGAGCGGCCGGGCGGCGGCCGCGAGGTGGGCGCCTGCGTGCGCGTGGTGCACGGCGACTCGACCTACTGGGGCCACGTGGACGGGCTCGCCGAGGAGGACCTGCTGCGCGTGGCCGAGTCGGCGTCCCAGGCGCTGCGCGACGAGGCCCGCCATCCGGCTGCGCTCGCGGCGGCGCGCCCCGCCGCCGGCCACGCGATCGAGACCCGTCCGCAGGACGTGCCGGTCGAGCGCAAGGCCGACCTGCTGCGCGCCTGCGACGATCGCGCCCGCGGCCTCGCCGCGGAGGTGGTCCAGGCGCGCATCGGCTACGGCGAGTCGCGCCGCCAGGTCGAGGTGTTCGGCTCCGACGGCCGCGCCGCGGCCGACGACCGCACGCGCGTGCGGCTGAGCGCGCAGGTGGTCGCCCGGCGCGACGGGCGCGTCGAGACCGGCACCGACACGCGCGGCCGCCACGCCGGCTGGGAGCTGGTCGAGGCCGACCCGGAGCAGGTCGCGGAGCGCGCAGCCCGCCGCGCGCTCACCCAGCTCGACGCCGTGGACGCGCCGACCGGGCGGCTGCCCGTCGTGGTCGGCAACGCGTTCGGCGGCGTGCTGCTGCACGAGGCGGTCGGCCACGGCCTCGAGGCCGACGCGGTGCAGAAGCGCGCGAGCGTCTACGCGGGACGTCTCGGCGAGCAGCTCGCGGGCGAATTCGTGACCGCCTACGACGACGGGCTGCGCGCCAACGAATGGGGCAGCGACGGCATCGACGACGAAGGCACCCCGACCCGGCGCACGACGGTGATCGAGGACGGGCGACTGACGGGCTACCTGTACGACCTGATCACGGCCCGTCGCGACGGCGCCGAGCCGACCGGCAACGGCCGGCGTGAGTCCTTCCGCCACCTGCCCGTCCCGCGCATGACGAACACCTACTTCGCGCCGGGCGAGGCCACGCCCGAGGAGCTGATCGCCGGCGTCGAGCGCGGGCCTCTACGCGGTCTCCTTCGGCGGCGGCCAGGTCGAGCCCGCGACCGGCGACTTCGTCTTCGGCGTCTCCGAGGGCTACCTGATCGAGGGCGGGAAGGTGACGGCGCCGGTGCGCGGCGCCACGCTCGTCGGCAACGGCATCGAGGCGCTGCGGGCGATCGACGGCATCGCCGGCGACCTCGACATCGCCAGCGGCTACTGCGGCAAGGGCGGGCAGTCGGTGCCGGCCGGGGTGGGGCAGCCGCACGTGCGCATCCGCGAGCTGACCGTCGGCGGCACGGCGTGAACCTCGACGAGATCGCCCGGCGCGCGGTCGACGCCGCCGGCGCCGCCGGCGCGACCGACGCCGAGGCCTGGGTCGAGGAGGGCACCAGCCGCCGCATTCGCGTCTACGACGGCGCGGTCGAGAGCCTCTCCGATGCCGGCGGACGCGGCGTGGGCGTGCGCGCCTTTGTCGACGGGCGGTCCGGCTACGCCTACGGGACCGACCTGTCGGACGCCGGCGTGCAGGAGGTCGCCGCCGCGGCGCGGGCCGCCGCCGACGCCGCCGACCCCGACGAGCACGACGGCCTGCCCGACGACTTCGGCACCACGCCGGTCGAGGGGCTCGCCTCGCCCGCGCTGGGCGAGTGGTCGACCGAGCGCAAGGTCGAGCTGACGCTCGCGGTCGAGCGCGCCGCACGCAGCCGGCCCGGCGTCACGCAGGTCGAGAACGCCGTCTACTCGGACGCGGAGGGCAGCGTGGCACTGGCCAACTCGCGCGGGTTCGCCGCCGGCTACGACGCCACCCAGGCCTGGGCGTTCGCCTCCGCCTTCGCGGGCGAGGGCGCCGACCTGATGACCGGCCTCGGCGTCGACCTCGGCCGCGACCCGGGCGCGCTCGACCCCGAGGCGATCGGCGGAGAGGCGGCCGAGCGGGCGCTCGCCCTGGTCGGGGCGCGCCAGCCCGCCAGCCGGCGCTGCCCGGTGGTGCTCGACGCCTTCGTGGCCGCCTCGTTCATCGGCTTCATCGGGTCGATGCTTTCGGCGGAGGCGGTCCAGCGCGGTCGCTCGCTGTTCGCCGATCGCGAGGGCGACGAGATCGCCGACCCGGCGCTCGTGCTCGCCGACGACGGCACCGACCCCGAGGGTCCCGGCAGCGCGCCCTTCGACGGCGAGGGCTCGCCCAGCCGCAGCACGGCGCTGATCGGCGGCGGCCGGCTGCTGAGCTTCCTCTTCGACGCCCGCACGGCCCGCCGCGCCGGACGCGCGACGACCGGCAACGCGAGCCGCGGCTCGTATCGCTCGCCGCCGTCGGTCGGCACCACCAACCTCGTGATCGAGCCGGGCGAGCGCGACCTGGGCGCGCTGCTCGAGGCGGCGGGGGAGGGCCTGTTCGTGACCGACGTCGCCGGGCTCCACTCCGGCGTCAACCCGGTCTCCGGGACGTTCTCGGTGGGCGCCTCCGGGCGCCTGATCGAGGGCGGCGAGGCGGCCGGCCCGGTGCGCGAGCTGACCATCGCCAGCGACCTCGTCTCGATGCTCCAGGCGGTGCGCGAAGTGGGCTCCGAGGCACGCTGGGTGCCCTTCGGCGGGAGCGTCAAGGCCCCGCCGTTGCTGGTGTCCGAGATGGCGATTTCGGGCGCCTGAGGCCCGAAAACACACCCAATGAGCGCGGTTTTCCGCTCTGGAAGCGGAAATCTCGCTTCTGTCGTCCGTAGGCGTTGTTACGTTGCCGCTCGAATCGAGTTACCCCCGGCAAGGAGGAGAACGTGACGAAGTCCGAGTTCGTGGACCAGGTGGCCGACCGCTCGGGCCTGGGTAAGGGCGAGGCCGACAAGGCCGTCAATGCGGTGCTGGACACCATCGAGGAGGTCCTGACGCGCGGCGGAGACATCAGCTTCACCGGCTTCGGGAAGTTCTCGGTGGCGGACCGCGGCGCACGCGAGGGCGTGAATCCGCAGACCGGCGAGCGGATCCACATCGCCGCGAGCAAGGTGCCGCGCTTCAGCGCCGGCTCCGCGCTCAAGAAGGCAGTCAAGTCCTCCGCCTAGATCAGTAGCCCGAGTCGCGCACCTTGACCGGGGGTTCGCGACGGCATTTCTGCGACCGGCTTGCGGCGCTCGTCGAAGAGCGCCGCAGCCGCGTCGTACTCGGTCTTGACCCAGACCCGACCGCGCTGTGGCCAGAGGCGCTGCAGCACCTCGGCGGAGGGGCGGATGCGGGGCACCTCGCCCGCGCCCGCACCGCCGAGGCCGTGACGGAGCACTGCCGCGCCGCGATCGTGGCGGCCGGACCGGCCTGTGTGGCCGTCAAGCTCCAGCTGGCCTGCTTCGAGCGCCTCGGCGCCCCCGGCTGGGACGCGCTCGAGCGCACCGCCGCGATCGCACGCGACCACGGCCTGCTCGTGCTCGCCGACGGCAAGCGCGGCGACGTGCCGGTCACGGCGCGGGCCTACGCGCAGGCGCTGGTGGGGGAGACGCCCGGCCCGTTCGGCCCGGTCGCCGGCCTCGGCGCCGACGCCTTCACCGCCAACCCGCTGCTCGGGCGCGACGCGCTCGAGCCGCTGATCGACGCGGCCGCCGTCCGCCGGCGCCGGCTGCATCCTGCTCGTCCGCACCTCCAACCCCGGCGCCGCCGAGCTGCAGGACGAGGGCGACCCGCCGCTGCACGAGCGCCTCGCGCTGATCGCCGACGAGCTCGGCGCGCCGCACGTGGGCGACTGCGGGCTGTCGCTCGTCGGAGCCGTCACAGGCGCCACCCAGCCGGGCCTGCTCGGCCGCCTGCGCGAGCTGATGCCGCGGGCGGTCTTCCTGCTCCCCGGCGTCGGCGCCCAGGGCGGGCGCGTCGAGGATCTGAGCCCGGCGTTCGCGCCGCATCCCGCGGCCGGCCTCGTCACCGCCTCGCGCTCGATCGTCAACGCGCACGCCGAGCGCGGCGGCCAGCCGGCGGCGGCGGCAGCGGCCGCGGCAGAGGAGTTACGGGCCTCCGCCTGGAAGCTCTAGGGCGGGCTAAGCTCCGCGACGCCCGTTTGGGGGAGGTTGGATGCATCGAGGACGATCACGAAGCCCGGCACGCCTGCTCGCCCCACTGGCGCTGCTGCTCGCCGTCGCCGCCGTCCTCGTCGTGATCCAGGCCACCACCGGTGACGAGGACTCCGGTGGCGACAAGCCCACCACCACCGCCACCGACGGGCCGGCGAAGACCGACACGACGGCGCCCCAGCGTCCGCGGCGGCCGAGCTACACGGTCAAGCTGAACGACACGCTCGGCCTGATCTCGGAGAAGACGGGCGTCTCGGTCGAGCGCATCCAGGCGCTCAACCCGGAGCTCGATCCGCAGAACCTCATCGTCGGGCAGAAGATCAAGCTGCGCGAGTGAGGCGCGGCGCCACACTGCTGCTCGCGCTCGGCGCCCTCGCAGCCCCGGCGCAGGCGGCGGAGGCGCCACCGCCGAAGGTGCCCGGCGCGAAGGCGGCGATCGTCATCGACGGTCGCGACGGCTCGGTGATGTTCGCCAAGCGCGCCGGGGCGCGCCGCCAGATCGCGAGCACCACCAAGCTGATGACCGCCCTGCTGACGCTGGAGCGCGCGCGGCCGAGCCAGGTGTTCAGCGGCTCCGACTACCGGCCGGCCCCGGTCGAGTCGCAGATCGGGCTGCGGCCGGGAGAGCGCATGCGCGTGGCGGACCTGTTCGAGGCGCTCATGCTCGAGAGCGCCAACGACGCGGCCGAGACGCTCGCTGAGGGCATCGCCGGCTCGCGCGCCGCGCTTCGTCGCGGCGATGAACGAGCGCGCGCGGCAGCTCGGGCTCGACGACACGAGCTACGCCAACCCGATCGGCCTCGACGACCCGCTCAACTACTCCAGCGCGCGCGACCTGGCCGCGCTCGCCTTCGACCTGCTGCAGCGGCCTCGCTTCGCGCGCGTGGTCGACACGCCCGCGGCGCGGCTCGGCCTCGGGAGCGCGCCCGCGCGTCGTGGAGAACCGCAACTCGCTGATCTCGGCCTACCCGTGGGTCGACGGCGTCAAGACGGGCCACACCACGCAGGCGGGCTACGTGCTGGTCGGCGCCGCGCGCGGGCGCAACGGCGGCCGGGTGATCTCCGTAGTGATGGGGGAGCCGAGCGAGCCGGCGCGCGACGCCGAGACGCTCACGCTGCTGCGCTGGGGCCTGCGCCGCTTCCACCGCGTACGCGTGCTCGACCGGCGCCGCGCGCTGGCGCGCGCCGACATCGAGTACCGCGACGAGCGGGTCGCGCTCGTGCCCCGCCGGGGGACGGTCGTCACCCTGCGTGACGGGCAGCGGGTGGACCGCCGCGTGTCGGCGCCGGACGAGCTCTCCGGGCCGCTCCCGCGCGGGCGCCGGGTGGGCAGCGTCACGGTGCTGGTGGACGGCGAGCGGGCCGGCCGGGTGGCGCTGGTCACCGCGGCCGACGTACCCGCGGCGGGTACATTGCGGGTGATCACCTCGGTGCTCGGCGTCCCCTTGACGCTCCTCGTGGTGCTAGCCATCCTGATCCTCGTGGTCCTTCTCGCGCTTCGACTTCGCGTTCGGTTCAGACTGGTCGACAGATGATCATCACCGTCACCCTCAACGCCGCCATCGACAAGACGCTCGCGGTGCCGAACTTCCGGCTCGGCCGCCGCCATCGCGCCGTCGAGCAGACCGCCATGGCCGGCGGCAAGGGCGTCAACGTCGCCCGCGCGCTGCGCGCGCTGGGCCAGCCGGTGATCGCGACGGGCATAGCCGGCGGGCCGACCGGGACCCGCATCGTCGAGCACCTCACCGAGGAGGGCATCCTCAACGACTTCGTGCGCATCCGCGAGGAGTCGCGCACCTCCACCGCCGTCGTCGACCCGACCAACGGCGACCAGACCGAGATCAACGAGCACGGGCCGCACGTCTCGACGGCGGAGCTGGACCTGTTCGTCGACAAGCTCCTCTACCTGGCCAAGGGCGCCGCGGTGTGCGTGTTCGCCGGCAGCCTCCCGCGCGGGGTGGACCCGAGCCTGTACGGGCGGCTGGTCGAGGAGATGCGCCGGCTCGGCGTGACGACCGTGCTCGACGCCGAGGGCGAGCCGCTGCTGATCGCCACGCGCCGCGGACCCGACGTGGTGACGCCGAACGAGCTCGAGGCCGAGGGGCTCGTCGGCCGCGAGTTCGCCGACGAGGACGACCGCCGCCGCGCGCTCGAGGAGATGGTCGAGCTGGGCGCCCGCGAGGGGGCGATGACGCTTCCGGACGGCTGCATGGCCGTGCTGGGCGAAGGCGCCGAACGGCGGCTCTACCGGGCCACGCTCGAGCCGCTCGAGCCGGTGTCGTCGGTGGGCTCCGGCGACGCCTTCCTCGCGGGCTTCGTCGCCGCCCGCTACGGCGGCCGCGACGACGAGGCCTGCCTGCGCTTCGCGGTCGCCTGCGGCGCCGAGTCGACTCAGCATTTCGGCGCCGGGCGGCTGGAGCAGCGCGAGGTGGAGCGACTGCTGCCCGAGGTGCGGCTGGAGACTCTCGGAAGCCCCGCAGTTTCCGCAAGAGGCGTGCTCTAGGGCGCTGCTAAGGTCGGGCTTTCGTCCGCCGTCGAACCTAGGATCAGCGAATGGAAGTAGAGATCGGGCGGGGCAAGAAGGGCCGCCGCGCATACGGCTTCGATGACATCGCGATCGTGCCCTCGAGGCGCACGCGCGACCCGGACGACATCGACATCACCTGGACGCTCGGCCCGTACCGGTTCGAGCTCCCGCTGGTCGCGTCGGCCATGGACGGCGTGGTCTCGCCGGCGGTCGCGGGCGAGCTCGGCAAGCTCGGCGGCCTGGCGGTCCTCAACCTCGAGGGCATCTGGACGCGCTACGACGACCCGGACGCCGAGCTCGAGCGGATCGCGACCTACGGCAAGGAGCGCGCCACCGTCGAGATGCAGCGCATCTACGCGCAGCCGGTGCGCGAGGACCTGGTCGCGCGGCGCATCCGCGAGATCAAGGACCAGGGCGTCGTGGCGGCGGCGTCGCTCACGCCGCAGCGCGTGCGCGGCTTCTACGAGACGGCGATCGACGCCGGGCTCGACATCCTCGTCATCCAGGGCACCGTGATCTCGGCCGAGCACGTCTCCACGCGCAGCGAGCCGCTCAACCTGAAGGAGTTCATCCGCGAGGTGCCGGTGCCGGTCGTGGTCGGCGGCTGCGCCTCCTACGCCACCGGCCTGCACCTGATGCGGACCGGCGCGGTCGGCGTGCTCGTGGGCGTCGGGCCCCGGCGCCGCCTGCACCACGCGCGGCGTGCTCGGCATCGGGGTGCCGCAGGCCACGGCGATCGCCGACGTCGCGGCGGCCCGCTCGCAGCACATGCTCGAGACCGGCGAGTACGTGAAGGTGATCGCCGACGGCGGCATGCGCAACGGCGGCGACGTCTCCAAGGCGATCGCCTGCGGCGCCGACGCGGTGATGATCGGCTCGCCGCTCGCCCGCGCCTATGAGGCGCCGGGGCGCGGCTTCCACTGGGGCATGGCGACCTTCCACCCGTCGCTTCCGCGCGGCGCGCGCGTGAAGACGACCCAGAACGGGACGCTCGAGCAGATCCTGCTCGGCCCCGCGCACGAGAACGACGGCACGTTCAACCTGATGGGCAGCCTGCGCACCTCGATGGCCACCTGCGGCTACGAGGACATCCCCGCCTTCCACAAGGCGGAGCTGATGATCGCGCCGGCGCTCCAGAGCGAGGGCAAGCAGCTGCAGCGCGAGCAGGAGGTCGGCATGGGCGCCACCTCGGCCGCGGCGGCGCACCCCTCGGCCGACGGCGTGTTCGAGCCGTCCGAGGACCCGCTGCCGGCGCCGACCGCGGATCCCGCGCTCGTCGGCGAGTGAGCACGAAGGCGGTCAGCGCTCCCGCCTCGCCAGCCACTGCTCCGTCCGCGACCGATGAGGTGCTCGGTCCTCGACTTCGGGGGCCAGTACTCGCAGCTGATCGCGCGGCGCGTGCGCGAGTGCGGCGTCTTCGCCGAGCTGCTGCCGCACCACGTCGCGCTCGAGGAGGTCACGCGCCGCCAGCCGCGCGGGCTGATCCTGTCCGGCGGCCCGGCGTCCGTGTACGCGGACGGCGCGCCGCGGCTGCGCACCGAGCTGCTCGAGCTCGGGATCCCGGTGCTGGGCATCTGTTACGGCATGCAGGCGATGGTGCTCGAGCTGGGCGGGCGGGTGGAGGGAGCCGAGGTCGGCGAGTTCGGGCGCTCGCGGCTGACGGTCAACTCGTCGGGGCGGCTGCTGGCCGGCACGCCGCCCGAGCAGAGCTGCTGGATGAGCCACCGCGACACCGTCTTCGAGCCGCCGCCGGGCTTCGACGCGCTGGCGTCGTCGACCGAGTCGCCGGTGGCCGCGATCGAGAACGTGGACCGCGGGCTGTACGGGATCCAGTTCCACCCCGAGGTGGTGCACACGCCCTACGGCACGCAGATCCTCGAGAGCTTCCTGCGTGACATCTGCGGCTGCGACATGGCCTGGTCGGCCGAGTCGGTGATCGAGGAGCAGGTGGCGCGCATCCGCGAGCAGGTCGGCGACGGGCGCGTGATCTGCGGGCTGTCCGGCGGGGTCGACTCGTCGGTGGCGGCGCTGCTGACGTACAAGGCGGTGGGCGAGCAGCTCACCTGCGTGTTCGTCGACCACGGCCTGATGCGCAAGAACGAGGGCAACCAGGTGGTGGCCGCGTTCCGCGACCAGTTCAAGGTGCCGCTGATCGCCGTCGACGCCGAGGAGCGCTTCCTCGCGCGGCTGGCCGGGGTGACCGATCCCGAGACCAAGCGCAAGATCATCGGCGCGGAGTTCATCCGCGTGTTCGAGGAGCAGGCGGAGCGGCTCGGCAACCCGCACTACCTGGTGCAGGGCACGCTCTACTCCGACGTGATCGAGTCGGGCGGCGGCACCGGCGCGGCGACGATCAAGTCGCACCACAACGTCGGCGGGCTGCCGGAGGACCTCGAGTTCGAGCTGGTCGAGCCGCTGCGGATGCTGTTCAAGGACGAGGTGCGCGCGGTCGGCGCGGAGCTCGGGATGAACGACCGGCTCGTGTGGCGCCAGCCCTTCCCGGGCCCGGGCCTGGCGATCCGCGTCGTGGGCGGCGAGGTCAACAAGGAGCGCCTGGAGATCCTGCGCGACGCCGACGCGATCCTGCAGGACGAGATCCGCGGCGCGGGCCTGTACCGCGAGCTGTGGCAGTCGTTCTGCGTGCTGCCGGGCGACCTGCGCTCGGTCGGCGTGCAGGGCGACGAGCGCACCTACGGCTACGTGGTGGTCATCCGCGCGGTGACCTCCGACGACGCGATGACCGCCGACTGGGCCCGGCTGCCCTACGACCTGCTGGAGAAGGTGGCGTCGCGGATGATCAACGAGATCGCCCAGGTGAACCGGGTGACGCTGGACATCACCTCGAAGCCGCCGGGGACGATCGAGTGGGAGTAGGGCGCGCGGCTTAGCCCGCCGCCGTTCCGCCCCAGACTGCTCGCTCGCGGGCTTGCCGTTCGCTCGCCGTAGCGCTCGCTCTCCGGACCTGCTCGCTCGGGCCCTGCGCGGTCGCTCGGGTGCACGGGTTCGGGTCGGCGCGGGGGGTTGGGGTGGTGCGCGGCTCGCTCTGCGCAGCGGTCATGTTGGCCCCGTGTGGTGGCGAGCGTCTCGGCGGCCAGCTTCGCGCTTGGCGCGGCCGCGTGCGGTTGCGGCGGGGTTACGGCTCGGGCCTGCGCTCTGAGCCCCTCCAGGATCGTTTGTGCCACCAGCTCGGGGTCGTCCCACATCGGTGCGTGGCCGCAGTTGGGCAGGGTGACGAAGCGGGTCTGCGGGGGCAGCTCGTCGCGGAGGCGCGCCTTCGCCGGGATCAGTCGCTCCTTGTCGCCCCAGGCGACCGTCACCGGCACCTCGATGTCGCTCCCGTCGCGGAAGCGCTCCCTTCGCGTGGCCGCGATGTGGGCCCTGAAGCCGGGCGTGCGCGCGAAGGTCGTCGCCATCTCGATCGCCGCCTCGGCGGGCATCTGGCGCGGCCTGGCGACGGTGCCGCGCATCAGCAGCGTCCGCCCGGTGTCGCTGCTCAGGAGGCGCGGCACCACGGGAGCGAACAGCCGCCCGAGCCTGTGCTGCCCCGACAGCTGCAGCGAGCAGCGCCATGGATCGCGCTTCGGCCACAGCCCGGCCGGCGCCAGCGCCACCACCGAGCGGGCGCGCCCGAGCTTCGCCAGCTCCAGCGCCGTCCATCCGCCCACGGAGTTGCCCGCGACGTGCGCGCCGGCGATCCCGAGCTCGTCGAGCAGCGCCGCCAACACCCGCGCGTAGCCGATCGGCGTATGCGGCACGTCCTCCGCGACCGGGTCGGAGTCCCCGTGGCCCGGCAGGTCCACCAGCAACAGCTCTCGCTCCGCGCGAGCAGCTCCACGACCGGGCGCCAATGGGCGCGCGAGCCACCGGTCCCGTGCACCAGGAGCAGCGGCTCGCCCGTCCCGCGCGCCTCGAACGAAACCCCGCCGGCCTTCTGCGTCATCGCCGCATCCTTCTAATGGTTATTCGCCGAACAAGCGCGTTAGACTGTCACGCGGAGCATGCCCGGTCAAATGGAGAGGTTCGGCCCCACCCGGCGTGGCGGCCCCGTGTTCCGGTGGCTCGGCGAGCCGCTGGCGATCGATCTCGCCAACACCGTCATGGTGGTCCGGGAGGGGGAGACCGTCGACCTGCTGGGCGCGCCCTGCGACCTCGAGCGCTGGCTGGCCGCCGAGGGCGATCGGGTGGAGGGCGCGGCCGTCGACCTCGCCGACTTCCGCGCGCTCCGCGATGCGGCGCGCGAGCTGCTCACGGCGCGCGCGCAGGGCGCCGCCGCTCCGCGCCGGGCACTCGACCTCGTAAATGCCGCGAGCGCCGAGGCCCGGACAGCGCCCCGACTAGAGCCCGGCGCCGGCGCGGCGCTGCAGGTGCGGCTGGTCGCAGCGGGCGGCGACGGTCGCGCGCGGCTGCTCGGCGCGCTCGCGCGCGCGACGATCGACCTGCTCGGCTCCCCCGAGGCTGCGTCGCTGCGGATCTGCGACGCGCCCAGCTGCGGGATGTTCTTCCTCGGCGCGCGGCGCTGGTGCTGCGCCGCTTGCGGCAACCGGGCCCGTGCGGCGCGCCACTACCGGCGCCAGCGGGCACGTCGCGGCACCCGCTAGGTAGCCCGCATCCGCGGCGTCCATCGGCGCCTCCGCGCAAGACCCTTGCCACCAGTTCCGCGCCCGCCGCCGGGGCCCCGATACGAGAAGTACCTCCATATGCCACATACAAGGACAACCCTTGCGCTGGCCATCGCCCTGCTGGGTCTGACGGTCGGCTGTAACGCATCCACCCAACCCGCCTCCGACGTCACCGCGAGCTCGGCGACGCTGAATGGCCAGATCAACTGCGCCGTCCAGGGCCGCGGCAGCGTCTGGTGGGAGCTGCGCAGGGCCGGCGGCGCCTGGCAGTCCGCGAGCGCGCCCATCCCGATCGCCTGCCCAGCGCCCGAGACGCTCGAGAACGGCCGCCTCTCGGCTCCCGCCGTCTCGCTGTCCAAGTCGGTCACCGGCCTGCGTGCCGGCGTCGCCTACCAGTACCGGCTCGCGGCCGACCCGTCTCCGGGCGGTGGCCAGGTCTTCCGCTCGAACGCCACCGGCTTCACCACCCGGCGCTTCTCGCCTGGTGTGGTGTCGACGGCGGACATCACCAAGTCATCGACCGCCGCCGGCAGCCTGGGCGCCGACGTCGTGCGAGTCGAGTACGACATCGGCACGCCGGCCGCCGGCATGCGCAACGGCATCGCCGCGATCGTCGGCCCGCGGAAGCTCGGCCGCTGCTGCTGGCCGGCTTCCACGGCCGCATCCCGACCTCGGCAGAGGCGCGCAACCTCGCCGGCTGGGCCGCGGCCTACGGACCCGGCGGCAGCTTCTGGGCCGGCCGCTCGGAGGGCCGGCTCGCCGTCCAGCAGATCGAGTTCGGCAACGAGACCTCCTACGGCTACCAGTACGGCGACAGCTGGTCCGCGCCGTCGTATGCCGCGCGTGCCGAGACCTACGCTCGGCGCTTCGCCGAGGCACGCTTCGCGATCGCCGCCACCGGCCGCGACGTGGGGCTGCTCGCGCAGGCCGACGACGGCGGCAGCGGCTCGTCCGTCTGGGTGGACCACATGTTCGACGCCGTGCCCGGCCTCGACAAGCTCGTCGACGGCTGGACGGTGCACCCGTACGGCCCGCGCGACACCTGGAAGGCGAAGCTCGACCGCCTCGTCTCGCATACGTCCGCGAACGGCGCCCCGGCGAGCATTCCGATCGACGTGACCGAGTACGGCCTGGCGAGCGACAACGGCCGTGCGCTCTCTGACAACTACGGCTGGTCGGCCTCTCAGACCTACGACCAGGCCGCCTCGGCGATGAAGACGACCGTCTACGGCATGTTGGCCGACAAGGCGATCGGCCCGCGGCTGCGGCTGTTCATGGTCTACGCCGCGCACGACCTGTCGGCCACGCGCTCCTCCACCGGGCGCGAGGCGTACTTCGGCGTGCTGCGCAGCGACCTGGCCGAGAAGGGCGCCTACAGCACCGCGATCCGCGGCCTGTTCGCCAACTGAGCGCCACATGACGGGCGCTCGCGGCGGTCGCGGTGGGTCTGGGCGTCCTGGTGGGCACCCAGGGCATCGAGGGTGCGCAGGCGACGCCGGCAAAGGTCGCCTCGAAGCACTTCGCCCCGGGGCTGGTGGCGTCCGCCGACCACGGCCGCTCGGCGCGGGCGGCGCGGCTCGTCGGCGCCGACGTGGTGCGCGTCGAGTTCGACATCGGCACGCGCCCGCAGGCAATGCGCGGGGCCGTTGCGGCGGTGGCCCGGGCGGGGGCACGCCCGCTGCTGCTGGCGGGATTCCACGGCCGCATGCCGACCGCGGCGGAGGCGCGCAACCTCGGTCGCTGGGCGAAGGCCTACGGCCCCGGTGCCCGCTTCTGGCGCATGCGCCCGCCGGCCCGCCGCCATCCGGTGCGCCAGATCGAGTTCGGCAACGAGACCTCCTATCGCGACCAGTACGGCGACACCTGGTCGGACCGCTCCTACATGGAGCGCGCCGAGCTCTACGCGGTGCGCTTCGCCCAGGCGCACGCGGCGCTCCGCGCGAGCCGCCGCCGCGTCGGGCTGCTCGCGCAGGCCGACGACGGCGGCACCGGCTCGCACAACTGGGTCAGCCACATGTTCAGGGCGGTGCCGCGGCTCGCCCGCATGGTCGACGGCTGGACGGTCCATCCCTACGGCCCGCGCGCCAGCTGGAGCCGAAGCTCCACCGGCTGATCCGCCAGACCGCCGCCAGGGCGCCGGGCGGCGCATCCCGATCGACGTGACCGAGTACGGGCTGTCGAGCGACGACGGCCGCGCGCTCTCCGACAACTACGGCTGGCCCGCGAACCAGACCTACGCGCAGGCGGCCGCGGCCCTCGCCGAGCACGGTGTCGGGGATGCGCGCCGACCGCTCGATCGGCCCGCGCCTGCGCCTGTTCATGGTCTACGCGGCCCACGATCTGAGCAATCCGCGCAGCGGCGGCGACCGCGAGCGCTACTTCGGCGTGCTGCGCAGCGACCTGTCGCCGAAGGGCGCGTACACGGCCGAGGTGCGCCGGTTGTTCGGTCGCTGAGATGATGCGCGTCCCTGCGAGAGGAGCCCCATGGCCGGCCGCTTCGACGTCACGACCGTGATCGACAGACCGATCGACGAGGTGTTCGCGTTCCTCGCCGACGGCGAGAACGACCCCAAGTTCAGCCCGCGCGTCCAGGAGATCGCGAAGACGACCGACGGGCCGCCCGGCGTCGGCACCGTGTACGCGAGCACCGTCAAGGACGCGGGCATGACGACCAAGCGGGAGTTCGAGATCACCGAGTTCGAGGCGCCCACGCGAATCCGCTGGAAGGAGCTCTCG
Source organism: uncultured Thermoleophilaceae bacterium (assembly GCA_963828225.1). Classification (GTDB taxonomy): domain Bacteria; phylum Actinomycetota; class Thermoleophilia; order Solirubrobacterales; family Thermoleophilaceae; genus JACVRW01. The sequence goes on from CAWHDX010000001.1 coordinate 499,360, forward strand.
AAGAACACCGTGGTGGCGAGCGAGGGCGGCTATGACCTCGTACCCGACGGCGCGCGGCACCCGCGTGACCCTCCACAACGTCCTCGAGGGCCACGGCTTCGGCAAGCTGATCGCGCCGCTCGCCCTGCGCGCCGCGCGCAAGGACTCCGACCGCTTCGGCAGCGCGATCAAGGCCGCGGTCGAGGCATCCTGAGCACAGCGCGCACGCCGCGGGCGGTTCGCCCGCTTCGCCGACTTCGCGATCCCGTGGGGCGTGGGGATCTTCGTCGCGCTCGTCGTCATGGACGAGGGCGACCAGGGGCGGGACGCACCTGGCGGTGCTCGCCGGCTTCTGCCTGGCCGGCGCCCAGGGCATCGCGCTGCGCTGGCGTCGCAGCCATTCCGAGCGCGTGATGGCGCTGGTGCTCGCGACCGGGCTCGGCCTGCAGCTGCTGTTCCCCGAGATCGTCGTCCCGTTCGCCGGGCTGTTCGCCGTGGTCGCGCTCGCGGCCGAGCGCCCGCCGCGCGTGTCGCTCGTCGGCCTGGCCGGGCTGGTCGCCCTGTCGGCGACGAACTTCTTCACGACCAGCGTCGAGGACACCGTCTTCACCATGGGCATCTCGGTCGGTGCCTGGGCGCTCGGCGAGGCGGCTCGCAGCCGCCGCGTCGCGGTGGAGGAGGAGCGCCAGCGCGCGATGGCCGACGAGCAGGCGCGCATCGCGCGCGAGCTGCACGACGTGATCGCCCACAGCGTGTCGATGATCGTCGTGCAGGCCGCCGCCGCCGACGACGTCTTCGACGAGCGTCCCGACCAGGCGCGCGAGGCGCTGCGCTCGATCGAACGGGCCGGGCGCGACGCGATGCGCGAGCTGCGCCGGCTGCTGAGCGGCGTGCGGCCGAGCGTCGCGATCGATGCGCTCGCGCCGCAGCCGGGCCTGGACCGGCTCGACGAGCTCACCGAGCCGCTGCGGGCGGGAGGGCTCGAGGTCGTGGTCCGGCGCGAGGGCGAGCCGGCGCCGCTGCCGGCGGGGCTCGACCTGTCCGCCTACCGCATCATCCAGGAGGCGCTCACGAACACGCTGCGCCACGCGAGCGCCACCCGGGCCGAGGTCGTCCTGCGCTACGCCGAGTCGGCGCTCGAGGTCGACGTGCGCGATGACGGACGGGCAGCGACCGCGAACGGCGACGGCGGCCACGGCCTGGTGGGGATGCGTGAGCGCGCGCTGCTGCTCGGCGGCACGCTCGAGGCCGGCCCGCATCAGGACGGCGGCTTCCGCGTGCACGCGACCCTCCCGCTGGAGGGTCCGCGGTGAGTCCCCGGGTGCTGATCGCCGACGACCAGGCCCTGGTCCGCGGCGGCTTTCGCATGATCCTCGACGCCAAGGAGGACATGGACGTGGTGGGGGAGGCCGCCGACGGTGCGGAGGCGGTGCGGCTGGTCGCCGAGCGCAGCCCGGACGTCGTGCTGATGGACGTGCGCATGCCGGAGCTGGACGGAATCGACGCCACCCGCGCGATCGCGGACTCGGGCAGCGCCGCGCGCGTGATCGTCCTGACGACGCACGACGTCGACGAGTACGTCTTCGCCGCGCTGCGTGCGGGCGCCAGCGCGTTCCTGCTCAAGGACGTGCGGCCGCCGGAGCTGGTCGAGGCGATCCGCGTGGTGGCTCGCGGGGATGCGCTGATCGACCCGAGCGTCACCCGCCGCCTGCTCGATCGCTTCGCCGAGACCTTGCCGCCGCCGACGACGCGCCGATCGGGCTGGAGGAGCTGACCGAGCGGGAGACCGAGGTGCTGAGGCTGGTGGCGCTCGCGCTCTCCAACGCCGAGATCGCGGCTCGGCTGGTCCTGACCGAGGCGACGGTCAAGACGCACGTCTCCGCGGTCCTGCGCAAGCTCGGGCTGCGAGACCGCGTGCAGGCGGTCGTCTTCGCCTACGACGCCGGCCTGGTGCAGCCGCGTTCCGCCTGAGGTATGAGGCCGATCTCATACCCGGGGCCGATGTGGACGGCTGGCTGAGGAGCTAGCGTGGCCCCTGTGGGCGACGCGGCCATCGAGTTCAGGACCTGAGCAAGCGCTTCGGCGACGTCCAGGCCGTGCACGACCTGTCGTTCTCGGTGCGCGCGGGCCGGGTGACGGGCTTCCTCGGCCCCAACGGAGCCGGGAAGAGCACGACGCTGCGGATGCTGCTCGGGCTGGTGCGGCCGAACGCCGGCACCGCGACCTTCGGCGGCGTCCGCTACGAGCAGCTCCCGCACCCGAGCGGCCACGTCGGCGCGGTGCTCGAGGAGGCGAGCTTCCACCCGGGCCGCAGCGGGCGCAACCACCTGCGCGTGCTGGCGGCGGCGGGCAGGCACCCCGAGGAGCGCGTGGGCGAGCTGCTCGAGATCGTCGGCCTGGGCGCGGCGGCCGACCGGCGCGTGAAGGGCTACTCCATGGGCATGCGCCAGCGGCTCGCGATCGCGGCGGCCCTGCTCGGCCACCCCGACGTGCTGATCCTCGACGAGCCGACCAACGGCCTCGACCCGCCCGGCATCCGCTGGATGCGCGACCTCGTGCGCTCCGAGGCCGCCCGCGGGCGGGCGGTGCTGGTGTCGAGCCACCTGCTCAGCGAGGTCGGGCAGAGCGTCGACGACGTGGTGGTCATCTCGCGCGGCGTGTTGCGCGGGGCCGGCACGCTCGACGAGGTGCTCGGCGGCAAGGACGGGCCAGTCACCCGCGTGCGCGCCGCCGACGCCGATCGCCTCGCGCGGATGCTGACCGAGGCGGGCCATGCCGTGGAGCCTGACGGCGACGGCGCGCTGCTGGTGCGCGGATCCGCGCCGGAGGCGGTCGGCCTGGTGGCGGCCGAGCACGCCGTGGCCCTCACCGAGCTGGTGGCGGTGGCGCGCTCGCTCGAGGACGCATTCTTCGAGCTCACCGGAGCCGGCCAGTGATCCCGCTGCTGCACGCGGAGCTGATCAAGCTGCGCACCACGCGCACGTTCATCGCGCTCACCGGCGTGGCGCTCGGCACGTCGCTGCTGATCGCCGGCTTGGTCGCGTCGCTCTCGGAGCCGACCGAGGAGTCCGTGCTCACAGACGTCTTCACCGCCGACACGAGCGGGCTGTTCATCGTGGTCCTCGCGATCGTCGGCATCACAGGCGAGTGGCGTCACCGCACGATCACGAGCTCGCTGCTCGCGGCGCCGGACCGGTTGCGCTTCCTGGCCGCCAAGACGCTGGCGTTCGCGGCCGCGGGGCTGCTGCTGTCGTTGCTGATCTCCATCTCGATCTCGATCCTCGGCATGGCGATCCTGAGCGGCCGCGACCTGCCGACGCCGGAGCTCGGCGAGCTCGTGGGGCAGATCCTGCGCAACGCGGAGTCGGCGGCGCTGCTGGGCGCGCTCGGGCTGGCGCTCGGCGACGCTCGTGCGCAATCAGCCCGTGGCGATCGTCGGCGTGCTCGTGCTGTCGTTCATGATCGAGCCGGCGGTGCTCGCGCTCGCCCCGGAGGTCGGCAGGTTCGCCCCCTTCAGCGCGCTCACGGCGGGCGTCCAGGACATCCCCGCCGACGACATCGGGGCAGGCGACACATCCCTGCTCTCGCCGGGCCTGGCCGCACTCGGCCTGCTGGCCTGGATCTCGGTCGCCTTCGCCGCCGGCGCGTACCTGCTGCGCAGGCGCGACCTCAACTGAGGGAGTAAGGTCCACGGGTGTGAGGTGGTTCACCGGTCTGGTGGCAGCGTCGGCCCTGCTGGTCGCGCCCACAGCGGCCGGCGCTCAGGTCGAGCTGCCGGTCGGCGAGGCCGACGGGGTGCGGGTGGTGCGGGAGCACAAGGCCATCGTGATCGTGTTCACGAAGCGCGCCGACCGGCTCTACAAGCGCATCGCGGGCAAGCGGGTGGTCGTCGAGTGCAGGGGCGAGATCCGCGAGGGCGTTACGTCCGGCGGCTCCGAGAGGGTGCGCGCGCCCAAGCGACCTCATCGCCTCGTCACCGGCGACCGCAGTCGCGGCATCGACTACTGCACGGTGTCGCTCCCGTCCCACACGGTCCGGCGCCCTGGGCGCCCCCCGCGCCGCCTCCCCACGCGCCAGATCGTCGCCATCCCGCTCACCCAGGAGGGTGCGGTCCAACTCGATCGCGAGGAGAAGTCGGAGGCGATCTTCGGCGTCCTCCTGGTGACCGAGTCGGTCGGCGAGCGGTCGAAGCCCGACGGCTTCCCGACCTACGCGCAGATCGTCGCGCGCTATCCGAACTTGGCGCGCGTGGTGGTTGCCCTTCCGGCGCCGGCGGCCGTGCCGCCGCCCGGCAAGGTCGGCTACTTCAGCGACGCCGCCGCCCACCTCGCCATCTCGGCCGTCACGGCCGTGGGGAAGAGGCTGTTCATCGAGTACAACGGCGACGTCCTGAGCACCAACCTGTTCGGCCCGAGCCCGCTGATCGGGCCCGGTTCCTGAAGCAGCGCCTGGCTACTCCGGCCAGAAGTCGGCGACCGTCTCGTGATCGCCCTCGGGATCGTCGCTCTTGACCGAGCACATGATCAGCACCGCGTCGTCCGGGCCCTCGTTCCAGACCGAGCGCACCACATCAGGCGCGATCCGCACGACGCTGCCGGCCGGCACGTCGAGCACCTCGTCCTCGAGCTTGAACTGCAGCGTCCCGGCGGCGACGAAGTAGATCTCCTCCTGGGTGTGGTGGCGGTGGCCGTAGCTGCCCTTCCCGCCGGTCTTCGGCGGCATGCGCCGCCAGGTGAACGAGACCTGCTCGGTGTCCAGGTCGCTCGCGGCGGTCATCCGCATCTCGCCGGGGTAGTCCCCGAGCACGTCGGGGATCTCGTCGAGCGACCTGATCGAGTAGCCGCTCACCTCAGGACCAGGAGTCCCAGGCCTTCAGGGACGGGAGCGGGTCGAAGGGGCGGCCGCCGTCGTACCAGCCCGGCGGGCGCCAGAGCTCGAAGTGCAGGTGGCAGCCGTCGGCGTTGCCGGTGTCGCCGACCGCGCCGATGCGCTGCCCGGTGTAGACGCGGTCGCCCTTCTTGAACGGCGTCGGCTCGGCCAGGTGCATGTAGACGTAGTCGAAGTCGGTGCCGGCCGCGTCGATCACGACGTAGTTGCCCGCGGCCGCGTGGTACTGCTTGAACTTCACGTGCCGCCGCGCGCGGCGACCATCGGCGTGCCACACCTCGCGAAGACGTCCTGGCCCTGATGCGAGTGGCCGGAGCGGCCCGAGCCGAAGTCGGCGTTGGCGCCGCCGAAGTCGTGCCGGCCGCGGACCGGGAACATGTTGTCGTAGAGGTCGAAGCTGTCGCGATCCGAGTCGACCGCCTGCGCGCTGCGCACCACGGCGCCGGTCGCGGGCGCGGCCGTGAGGCGGAACGAGTAGCGGCCCGGCTTGGCCGACCTGCGGCCCAGGCGGCCGTCCCAGTCGACGCTCTGCACCTCGCCCGACGGCACCGGGCTCGGGCGTCCAGCTCTTCACGGTCGTGCCGTCCTCGGCGTCCACGAGCTGCACCGTGGGGGAGTTGGCCAGGGCGCCCGTGACGCGGAACGAGAACGTCACGGCGCGGCGGGCGCCCACGTACGCGCGCGTGCGCGAGGTGCCGGTCTCGATCCGGAGCGCGCCGCCGCGCAGCCCGGGGACGACGCTCAGCACCGCGTTCGGCGCGGGTGGCGGGGGCGGGAGGATCGCGATCGGGGCGGTGGGCTTGGAGCGCGCGGTCGCCGACAGCACCGTGATCGGGCCGCTGACCGCGCCGATCGGGACGCGCAGCGTGATGCGCGGTGTCGGAGCGCGAGCGCACCTTCACGGTCTCGTCGTCGCCGCTGCCGTAGCTGCCGTTGAAGATGACCTTGGAGATCGCCCCGAGCTCGGTCCCGGTGACCTTGATCGTGCTGCCTCCGACGGCGCGGCCCTTGGACGCGCAGCGCCGCACGCAGGTCACCTTCTTCACCTTCGGGGTGGCGACGTAGACACCGCCGCCTCCGCCGCTGCCGGACTGGGCCGCGGCTCCCGGCGCAAGGATGCACAGGGAGAGGGCGAGCGCGCCTGCGCAACGCCCAGCGGCAAGGTGGGTTTCTCGCACTCGTCCGGCCTCTTGGTCCCCTCGCGCCTACGGGGTTAGCTGACGGGCTCGCGCTGTGCGCTACCACCGGGGTGATCCGGCGGATTCGCCCCTTCGGAGACCGGGATCGACCCGGGCTCCGAACGGTTCCCCCGCTCCCCGACCGGTCACGGCAGATCGCCGGACGGAGATTCGGCTGACTTCTGACCGCGGCACTATATACCCGCCCCAGGCGGCTTCGATGCGCTCGCTACACTCTTCCGGCCGGCCGCCGCAAGGTGGCCCCTTTGCGATGAAGACGTACGTGGCGACACCCGATTCGCGCGAGCGCAACTGGCTCGTCGTCGACGCGACCGGCAAGACGCTCGGCCGCTTGGCGACCCAGATCGCGGACTCGCTGCGCGGCAAGCGCAAGCCCGAGTACACGCCGCACGTGGACACGGGCGACTTCGTGATCGTCGTCAACGCAGAGCGCATCTCCGTGACGGGCAACAAGCGTCAGGAGAAGCGCTACTACCGCCATTCCGGCTATCCCGGCGGGCTGCGCAGCCGCACGCTCGAGGAGATGCTGGCGCGGCGTCCCGAGGAGGTCATCCGCCTCGCCGTCAAGGGGATGCTGCCCCGCACCCGGCTGGGCCGCGCCCAGCTGCGCAAGCTGAAGGTGTACGCGGGCCCGGACCATCCCCACGCAGCGCAGAAGCCCGAGCCCCTGGAGGTCGAAGCCTGATGTTCGACGAGGAACGCGAGCCGGACACCCCGGAGGAGGAGTCGCCCGCGGGCGCCCCGGGCGAGCCCGGCGAGAGCGCGCCCGAGGAGGGCGCCATCGGTCCCGAGATCGAGGGCATGGAGGCGCTGTCCGGCGAGGCCGCCGCGAGGAGCCTGCCGCCGAGGAGCCTGCTGCTGAGGAGCCCGCCGCTGAGGAGCCCGCTGAGCCGAGCCGAGAAGCCACTCCCGCCGAGGAGCCTGCGGCCGAGGAGCCCGCTGCCGACGAGCCCGCTCCGGCCGAGGAGCCTGCGGCTGAGGAGCCTGCGGCCGCTGAGGAGCCCGCTGCCGAGAGCCCGCTGCCGGCCGAGGAGCCCGCCGCCGCCGAGGAGCCCGCCGCCGCCGAGGGCGACGCGGCGGAGCGCCGCCGGTCGCCCGCCGCGCGAGCAGCCCGCCGCGCTCCGAGGAGGAGGTCATCCCGGGCATGCACCTCGAGCCCGACCTGGTGCTCGAGCAGCAGCAGGCGCGAGGAGGGCGAGTTCGGCAAGTACGAGGCCGACCCCTACGCCGAGGACTCCGGCGACGAGACCGCCGGCGAGGACGGAGCCGCCACCGACTCCGCACCCGTCGCCCACACGCCGCTCGACCTCGCCGCCGACGCCCGCTACGGCGCCACCGGCAAGCGCAAGAGCGCGGTCGCGCGCGTCATCCTGAAGCCGGGCGAGGGCACCTTCAGCATCAACGGCCGCCATCTCGACGAGTACTTCCCGCGCGTGAAGCTCCAGCGCGTCGCCCAGCAGCCGCTCGAGGCGGCGGGCTACAACACGCGGATGGACGTCGTCGCGCGCATCCATGGAGGCGGCGTCGCGTCCCAGGCGACCGCCCTGCGTCACGGCATCGCCCGCGCCCTGGTCGAGGCCGACCCGGCGCTGCGCGGAGAGCTCAAGCGGCGCGGCTACCTCTCGCGCGACTCGCGCGTGAAGGAACGCAAGAAGGCCGGTCTCAAGAAGGCCCGCAAGCGGCCGCAGTTCTCCAAGCGCTAAGCCGCGCATGGACGCGAGCGTGGCTGAGGGGGGCACGGCCCCCCGCAAGCTGTTCGGCACCGACGGCGTTCGCGGCGTCGCGGGCGAGTTCCTCAGCGCGGAGCTCGCGACGGGCCTGGGCCGCGCCGCGGCGGCGATCTCGCCGGCCGAGGCGCCGCAGGTCCTGATCGTCCGCGACACGCGCGAGTCGGGCGAGATGCTCGAGGCGGCCCTGGCCGCCGGCATCGCCGCCGGAGGCGGCCACGCGCTGCTCGGCGGCGTGCTCCCGACACCGGGCGCCTCGCTGCTGGTGCGCCGCTACGGCTTCGACCTGGCGGTCGTCGTGTCGGCCTCGCACAACCCGTTCCAGGACAACGGCATCAAGTTCTTCGGCCCGGAGGGCACCAAGCTCGACGACGCCCAAGAGGCCGAGATCGAGCGCCTGCTCGACGCGCCCGCGGCCGCGCGGCTCGGGCGCGTGCGCGAGCTCCACGGCGCGCCGGCCGACTACCTGCGCGAGCTCGAGGCGCGCTTCGCCGACCTGCGCCTCGACGGCGTGCGCGTCCTGCTCGACTGCGCCAACGGCGCCACCCACCGCGTCGCCCCCGAGATCTTCCGACGCCTCGGCGCCGACGTCGACGCGATCGCCGTCGAGCCCGACGGGCGCAACATCAACGAGAACTGCGGCTCCACCCACGTCGAGCTGCTCGGCGAGCGCCTCGACGGCCACGACATCGGCTTCGCCTTCGACGGCGACGGCGACCGCATGCTCGCCGATCGACCGCAACGGGGTCGTCGTCGACGGCGACGAGCTGCTCGCCATCGCCGCGCTGCACCTGCGCGAGGCCGGCCGCCTGCCGGGCGACGGCGTCGCGGTCACGGTCATGACCAACTACGGCTTCCACCAGGCCATGGCCGCAGCACGGGGTGGAGGTGGCGACGACGGCGGTCGGCGACCGCCACGTCCTCGCCGAACTGCTGCGGCGGGGCTGGGCGCTCGGCGGCGAGCAGTCCGGGCACATCATCGAGACGAGCTTCGTGCCCGCCGGCGACGGCACGGCGGCGGCGCTCCTGACGATGGAGGCGCTCGCCGGCGGCGACCTCGCCGATCGGAGCGCGATGCGCAAGCTGCCGCAGCGGCTGGTCAACGTCAGGGTGCCCGATCGAGACGCCCTGCAGGGCGCCACCCAGGTCTGGAGCGCGGTCGAAGAAGTGTCGAGGCGTCTGGAAGGGCGCGGACGGGTACTAGTACGTCCGTCCGGTACCGAGCCGCTTGTGCGCATCATGGTTGAAGCCCCGGAGGCCGAAGAGTGCGAGGAACTTGTGCAGGCGCTGGCGAAAACAGTCGAGTCGTGCGTACGCTGATTCGGTCATGTGCGGAATCATTGGATACGTAGGGCCGCGCGAGTGCCGCGACCTCCTGCTGGAAGGTCTGCGGCGACTCGAGTACCGCGGCTATGACTCCGCCGGGGTGTCGCTGATCGCCGACGACGAGATCGGCAGCGTCCACGCTGTCGGCAACCTGCAGAAGCTGCGCGACGCGGTCGACGCGTCGAACGGCCGGCTGGTCGGCTCGACCGGCATCGGCCACACCCGCTGGGCGACCCACGGCCGCGTGACCGAGGCCAACGCCCACCCGCACTCCGACACCAGCAACCGCGTCCACATCGCGCTGAACGGGATCGTCGAGAACTGGACCGCCCTGCGCCAGAAGCTGGCCGCCGAGGGCGCCGTGTTCACCTCCGAGACCGACGCCGAGGTGGTCGCCCACCTGATCGCGTCGCATCTGACGGCGAGCGGGCGGCGGCCGCGAGCCCGGGATCCATGGGGATCTGACCGAGGCCGTCCGCCTCGCCTACAACGAGCTGCGCGGCCACTACGCCTTCGTGGCGATGTCGGCCGACCACCCCGGCGTCATCGTCGGCGCCCGCAAGGAGTGCCCGCTGGTCGTCGGCATCGGCGACGGCGAGAGCTTCATCGCCTCCGCCATCCCCGCCTTCCTCGCCGAGACGCGCAACGTGCAGCTCGTCAAGGACGGCGAGATCGTCGAGATCACCGCCGCCGGCACGCGCTTCCTCGAGCCCGTCGCCGGTCGCCCGATCGACCGCGAGGTCGAGGAGGTCGAGTGGGACGACGAGGCCGCCGAGAAAGGCGGCTTCGAGACCTTCATGCTCAAGGAGATCCACGAGCAGGCCGACGCGGTCGCCGAGACGCTGGCCGACCGGCTCCAGCCCGAGGGCGTCGACCTCGGCGACATCGGACTCTCCGACGACTTCCTGCGCAACGTGCGCCGCATCGTGATCGTCGCCTGCGGCACCTCGTACCACGCCGGGCTCGTCGGCCGCTACTCGATCGAGACCTGGTCGCGCGTGCCCGTCGAGATGGACGTGGCCTCCGAGTTCCGCTACCGCAACCCGCTGATCAATAAGCACGACCTCGTGATCGGCATCTCGCAGTCCGGCGAGACGGCCGACACGCTCGCCGCGATGCGGCTGGCGCGCGAGCGCGGCGCCAAGGTGCTCGCGATCACCAACATCATGGGCAGCCAGGCCACCCGCGACGCCGACGGCGTGATCTTCACGCGCGCCGGGCTCGAGATCGGCGTGGCCGCCACCAAGACGTTCGTGGCCCAGGTCGTCGCGATCCAGCTGCTCGGCCTCAAGCTCGCCGCGCTGCACGGGACGCTCGGCCCCGAGGTCACCAGCCGGCTGATCTCGGAGATGCGCCAGCTGCCGCACCTGCTCGCCGAGACCGTCGAGGAGGTCGATGGCCCGATGCGGCGCATCGCCCACCACTGGAAGGACTCGGAGTTCTTCCTCTACCTCGGCCGTCACGTCGGCCTCGCCATCTGCCTCGAGGGCGCGCTGAAGCTGAAGGAGATCTCCTACATCCCGACCGACGCCTACGCGGCGGGCGAGATGAAGCACGGCCCGATCGCTCTGCTGAGCGAGGAGACGCCGGTGGTCTGCGTGGCCACCGACTCGCCGGTGCTCGACAAGGTCATGTCGAACATCGCCGAGGTGCAGGCGCGCGGCGCGCACGTGGTGGCGGTCGCCACCGAGGGCACGCACGTGGACGCCGAGGAGGTCATCAAGATCCCGCGCACCGACTGGCTGCTCCAGCCGGCGCTCGCGATCGTGCCGCTGCAGCTGCTGGCCTACCACATCGCGCGCGAGCGCGGCCTGAACGTGGACCAGCCGCGCAACCTCGCCAAGACCGTCACCGTCGAGTAGGTCTCGCCGGCCCCGCGATGAGCGGCGTGGGCATCGACCTCCTCGAAGTCGAGCGCCTCGAGCGCGCGCTCGAACGCCGGCCGCGCCTCGCCGACCGCCTGTTCAGCGACGCCGAGCGCGAGTACGCGGCGAGCCGGGCACGGCCCGCGATGCACCTGGCGGCTCGCTTCTGCGCCAAGGAGGCCGTGGCCAAGGCGCTCGGCCTGACGGCCTGGAGCTTCCGCGACGTCGAGGTCGTGGCGACGGACGCCGCCCCGCGCGTGAGCCTCACCGGCAGCGCGGCTGCCCGGGCGGCCGAGCTGGGCGTCACCGCGTCGGTCTCGCTCACGCACACGGACACCACCGCGGCCGCGGTGGCGCTGCTGAGCCCCGCCTAGCGCTCGCTGTCGAGCAGCTGCATCTGGTGCTCGTCGTAGCGGGCGCCTGCCGCCGCGCCGGGCGGGACCGCCGCCTCGATCGCCGCGAGGTCGGCCTGCGTCAGCTCCAGCTCGAGCGCGCCGAGCGCCTCGGCGAGCCGGTCGCGCCGGCGCGCGCCGATCAGCGGCACGATCTCCTCGCCGCGCGACAGGACCCACGCGATCGCCACCTGGGCCACGCTCGCGCCCTTCGACTCGGCTACCTCGCGCAGCCGCTCGACGAGCTGAAGGTTGCGGTCGAGATTGTCGCCGCTGAAGCGGGGAGACCGGCCGCGGAAGTCGCGCTGGCCCACCGAGCGGTCGCGGCTCCAGTGGCCGCTGATCAGTCCTCGCGACAGCACGCCGTAGGCGGTCACCGACACGCCCAGCTCGCGGCACGTCGGCAGGATCTCGTCCTCGATGCCGCGCGACAGCAGCGAGTACTCGATCTGCAGGTCGGAGACCGGGTGCACCGCGTGCGCGCGGCGCAGGGTCTCGGCGCCCACCTCCGACAGCCCGACGTGGCGGACGAGCCCGGCCTCGATCTGCTCCGCGATCGCGCCGACCGTCTCCTCGATCGGCACCGCCGGGTCGAGCCGCGCCGGGCGGTAGACGTCGATGTGGTCGGTCCCGAGCCGCGTCAGCGTGTAGGCGAGGAAGTTCTTGACGGCGGCCGGTCGAGTGTCGATGCCGTTGAATCCGCCCTGCCTGTCGCGCAGCGGGCCGAACTTGACGCTGATCAGGACGTCGTCGCGCCTGCGATCCGCGAGCGCGCGGCGGATCAGCAGCTCGTTGGCGCCCATCCCGTAGAAGTCGCCCGTATCGAGCAGGTTGACGCCGGCGTCGATCGCGGCGTGGATCGTCGCCACGCTCTCGTCGTCGTCGGCCGGGCCGTAGAGGTCGGACATGCCCATGCAGCCGAGGCCGAGCGCAGAGACCGGCGGGCCGCCGGATCCGAGCGTGCGAGTGATCATCGGAGTCAGGCTGGCAGTCTTCCCGGGAATCCATGCCGTCAACCTGGCTCGACCCCCTGTTCGAGGCCGCCGAGATGCGCGCTGTCGACGCGTGGGCGATCGAGCGGCAGGGCGTGCCCTCGCTCGACCTGATGGAGCGCGCCGGCGAGGGACTGGCCCGCGTCGTGGCCGCGGCGGCGCGGCCGGGCCCGGTGCGGGTCGTGGTGGGGAGGGGCAACAACGGCGGCGACGGCTTGGTGGTGGCGCGGCTGCTGCGCGCGGACGGATACGAGGTCGACGTGCTCGCGGCCGGGTCGCTCGACGACCTGCGCGGCGACGCGCTCGCCAACCTGGAGCGGCTGCCGGGGGCCGCGCCCGAGCCGCTCGCGCCCGAGCGCCTGGCGGGCTCCGGCGCGGTGGTCGACGCGCTGCTCGGCACCGGCTTCGAGGGCGCGCCGCGGGAGCCGGTGGCGGGCGCCATCGCGGCGATCAACGACCAGGACGCGCCGGTGGTCGCCTGCGATGTCCCCTCGGGCGTCGACGCCTCAACCGGCGAGGTCGAGGGCGACGCGGTGCGCGCAGGGGTGACCGCGACCTTCCACGGCCCGAAGGCCGGGCTCTACGTGCACCCGGGCCGGGAGCATGCGGGCCGGGTCGAGACGATCGACATCGGCGTGCCGCGCGGCGCGCCCGGCGCCGAGCGGCTGGGACTGATCTCCGACCGCGTGCTCGACCTCTACCCCCGCCGTGGAGCAAGCGGGTCGAAGTTCGCCTCGGGCGTCGTGGTGGTGGCCGGCGGCTCGGTCGGTCTGACCGGCGCGCCCGCGATGACCGCGCTGGCGGCCGCGCGCGCCGGCGCGGGGTACGTGCAGGTCGCGGTGCCGGGCCCGGCGCAGGCGGCGGTCGACCTGCGCCTGCTCGAGCAGATGAGCCGCGGGCTGCCGGACGCGGACGGCTTCCACACCCCCGCCGGCGTGGAGGTCGTCGAGGAGATGGCCGCGCGCGCCGGCGCCGTGGCGCTCGGCCCGGGCCTAGGCCGCGACGCCGGCGCCCAGGAGTTCGCCCGCGGCGTCGCCCGCGCGGTCGAGACGCCGCTGCTGATCGACGCGGACGGCCTGAACGCCCACGCGGGCCGGCTCGAGTCGCTGCGCGAACGCCCCGGCCCGACCGTGCTGACGCCGCACGAGGGCGAGCTCGGGCGGCTGCTGGAGCGCCCGTCCGAGGAGATCGCCGCGCACCGGCTCGCGTCCGCGCGCGAGGCGGCCGAGCGCAGCGGCGCCGTCGTGCTGCTGAAGGGCGACGACACGCTCGTCGCGCTGCCCGACGGGCTCGTGGCGGTCAATCCGCGCGGCTCGCCCGCCCTGGCCACGGCGGGCACCGGCGACGTGCTGTCGGGGCTGATCGCGGCGCTGCTGGCGAAGGGGCTCGGCGCGTTCGAGGCGGCCTGCCTCGGGGCGCGCGCGCACGTGCTGGCGGCGGAGGCCGCGGCGGAGCCGCTCGGCGTGGACCACGTGATGGCCGGCGACGTGATCGACGCCCTGCCTCGCGGCCTGACGCTCCGATAGTCTCGCCGGGATGCCGTCCGTGCGCGACATCGGCGCCCGCGCGGCGTGAGCGCGGTCGAGCGCGCCGTAGCGACCGTCGACCTCGGCGCAGTCGAGCGCAACTGCGCCCGGTTGCCGAAGCCGCTCTGCGCGGTGGTCAAGGCGGGCGCCTACGGCCACGGCCGCGGCGTGGCGGCGGCGGCCGTCGCCGGCGGTGCGACCTGGCTGGCGGTGGCGGCGGCGAGCGAGGCCGCCGCCCTGCGCGAGGAGGGCGTCCGCGTGCCGATCCTCGTGATGGGCGCGCTCACTGCCGACGAGCTGCGCGTGGCCTCCGCGGCCGAGGCCGACGTGGTGGCGTGGACCGAGGAGATGGCCTGGGCGGCCGCGCGCGTGCACGTGAAGCTCGACACCGGGATGGGCCGGCTCGGGACCAAGGACCGCGAGCTGGCGCTGCGACTGGCCGCCCGCGACAACGTCGTCGGTCTGATGACCCATTTCGCGACCGCCGACGACCGCGAGTGACGACCTGTTCGGCGCGCAGCTGGAGGCCTTCGCCGGCTTCGTCGAGCAGGTGGACCGCCCTGACCTGCTCGCTCACGCGGCCAACAGCGCCGCCGCGCTGCGCGAGCCGGCCAGCCACTTCGACATGGTGCGCTGCGGGGTCGCGATCTACGGGATGGACCCGTTCGGCTCGGACCCGGCCGATCACGGCCTCGAGCCGGCGCTGTCGCTGCGCTCCTGGGTGGGGGCGGTGAGGCGCTTCGAGGCGGGCGACTCCGCGGGCTACGGGCGGCGCTGGACGGCCGCCGAGCCGACCTGGGTCGCAACCGTGCCGATCGGCTACGGCGACGGCTGGCGGCGCGCGCTCACCAACAACTGCGACGTGCTGATCCGAGGGCGCAGGCAGCCGCTGGTCGGCACCGTGAGCATGGACAACGTGACGGTCGCGCTGGGGCCGGACACCGACGTGGAGGTCGGCGACGAGGTCGTGCTGATCGGGGCGCAGGGGAAGGAGCGCATACTCGCCGAGGAGGTGGCGCGGCGGCTCGACACGATCAACTACGAGGTCACCTGCGGCCTGACGTCGCGGGTGCGCCGCCGGCGCGTGCCGTGAGCGAGGCCTGGATCGTCGGCGGCGCCCTGCGCGACGAGCTGCTGGGGCGCGACCGCCCACGCGACATGGACGTGGCGGTCGCGGGCGACGCCGAGCGCGCAGCTCGCGAGCTGGCCGCAGAGGTGCGCGGCCCGGTGTTCCCGCTGTCGGAGGCCTTCGGGGCCTGGCGGGTGATCGACCGCCGCGCCGACCGCGTCTGGGACTTCGCCCCGCTCCAGGGCGAGACGATCGAGCAGGACCTGGCCCAGCGCGACTTCACGGTCAACGCGATGGCGCGCCCGCTCGCCGGCGGCGACCTGATCGACCCGCTCGGCGGCCGCGCCGACCTCGAGTCGCGCACGCTGCGGGTGCTCGGGCCCGAGGCGTACGCGAGCGACCCGCTGCGCGCCCTGCGCCTGCCGCGCTTCGCCGCCGAGCTCGGATTCGCGCCCGACCGCCGAGACCGAGCGGCTGACCCGCGCGGCCGCCGCGCGCAGTGCCGATGCCGCCGGCGAGCGCGTCTTCGCCGAGCTGCGCCGGCTCGTGGTGGCTCCCGGGCGCGCTCGACGGCCTGCGCCTCGCGGATCGGCTGGGCGTGCTGGACGCGGTGCTGCCGGAGCTGACCGCGCTCAAGGGCGTCGAGCAGAACCAGTACCACCACCTCGACGTCTACGAGCACACGCTCCAGGTGCTGGCGTGCCAGATCGAGCTGGAGCAGGACCTGGAGGCTGGCTTCGGCGCCGATGCCGCGCGGATCCGCTCGGTGCTCGCCGAGCCGCTGGCCGACGAATTGACGCGGGGGCAGGCGCTGCGCTTCGGCGCGCTGCTGCACGACGTGGCGAAGCCGCCCACGCGCGACGTCAGCGCCGGGCGCGTGACCTTCATGGGCCACGACAAGCTCGGCGAGCGCATGATCGGCGAGGACATCTGCCGCCGCCTGCGCACCAGCGAGCGCTTCGCGCGCTACGTCGGCGCGCTGGCGCGCCACCACCTCGTGCTCGGGTTCCTCGTGCACGAGCGCCCGCTCGACCGCGGCGACGTCTACCGCTACCTGCGCCGCACGGCGCCCGTCGAGGTCGAGGTGACGCTGCTGTCGTGCGCGGACAGGCTCGCCACGCGCGGCCGCAACGCGGAGGCCGCGACCGCCGCTCACCTCGAGCTGGCCCGCGAGCTGATGCCGGCGGCGCTCGACTGGCGCGAGCAGGGCCCGCCGCGCGTGCCGGTGCGCGGCGACGAGCTGGCGCGCGAGCTCGGCATGGAGCCCGGCCCGGAGCTCGGGCGGCTGCTCGCCGAGCTCGAGCAGGCCGCCTACGAGGGCACGGCCGCGACGCGGGAGCAGGCGGTGGCGCTGGCCCGTAGGCTGCGCGCGTGATCGTCGACTGCGCGGTCTACCGGGAGGGAAAGCGCGAGGACGGCGTCGCGCTCGACCGCGCGGTCGAGGAGTCCCGCAAGGACGGCGCCTTCGCGTGGATCGGCCTGTACGAGCCCACCGCGGCGGAGTTCGACTCGATCCGCGCGGAGTTCGCGCTGCACCCGCTCGCCGTCGAGGACGCCATCGAGGCCCACCAGCGGCCGAAGCTCGAGGTCTACGACGACATGATCTTCGTCGTGCTCAAGACCGCTCGCTACGTGGACCCGAACGAGGTGGTCAAGCTCGGCGAGATCCTCGTCTTCCTCGGCAACGACTTCATCATCACCGTCCGGCACGGCGAGGCCAGCCCGCTCGACGGCGTGCGCCAGGGGCTCGAGGACGATCCCGACCAGCTCAAGCACGGCCCGGGCGCGGTACTGCACGCGGTCGTGGACCGGGTCGTGGACGACTACGGACCCGCCATCGACGGGCTGTCGGACGACGTCGTCGAGGTCGAGGAGCAGGTGTTCACGCCCGAGCGCGCGAACCCGGCCGAGCGCATCTACAGGCTGAAGCGCGAGGTCCTGCAGTTCCTGCACGCGACCGTGCCGCTGCTCGACCCGGTCGAGCGGCTCGCGAAGGGGGGTCACGACCAGGTCCATCCGGAGGTGCGCGCCTACTTCCGCGACGTCAACGACCACCTCGTGCGCGCCCGCGACCAGCTCGACGGCCTCAACGACCTGCTCAGCAGCGTGCTCGCAGGCGAACCTGACCCAGATCAGCGTGCGCCAGAACGAGGACATGCGCAAGATCTCGGCCTGGGTCGCGATCGGCGTGGTGCCGACGATGATCGCCGGGATCTACGGCATGAACTTCGAGCACATGCCGGAGCTGGGCTGGACCTTCGGCTACCCGCTGGCGCTGGGGCTGATGGCGTCCGTGTGCACGTTCCTGTTCTGGCAGTTCAAGCGGGCGGGCTGGCTGGTAGCGGTGCAGCGCGCGCGATGGCCGAGGACTGCATCTTCTGCAAGATCGTGGCGGGCGAGCTCCCGTCCGAGCGCGTCGACGAGGACGAGCACACGATCGCGTTCATGGACCTGAACCCGTGGACGCGCGGCCACGCGCTCGTGATCCCGCGCCGCCACTCGCGCAACCTCTACGAGGTCCCGGACGAGGACCTCGAGCACGCGGTCGGTCGCGGCGAAGCGCCTGGCGCTCGCGATGCGCGACCGACTGAGCTGCGACGGCGTCAACCTGCTCAACGCATGCGAGCCGGCCGCCTGGCAGACCGTCTTCCACACCCACATCCACGTGATCCCGCGCTACGAGGGCGATCCCCTGCAGGTCCCCGTACAGCCGCGTCAGGCCGAGCCGGACGAGCTTGCGCAGGTGGCTGCTGAGCTACGCGGATGGTAGTTTGATGCGCGTTGGGCCGGCTGGCGCCGGCGTAGTTGAGTGATCAGGCAGGAAGGGGCAGGACAGGTGCCTACTGGAACCGTCAAGTGGTTCAACGACGAGAAGGGATTCGGCTTCATCACTCCCGATGACGGAGACCGTGACCTCTTTGTCCACTACAGCGGAATCGACGGCCAGGGATTCAAGTCGCTCGCCGAGAACTCGAAGGTCGAGTACGAAGAGGAGACCGGCGACAAGGGGCCGAAGGCGGTGAACGTGCGCCTCATCTGAGGCGCCTCACTCGTGCCCAAGGAAGAGAAGATCGAGATGGAGGGCGAGATCCTCGAGGCCCTCCCGAACACGATGTTCAAGGTTCAGCTGGACAACGGGCACGAGGTGCTCGGGCACATCTCCGGCAAGATGCGGCGGCACTACATCCGCATCCTGCCCGGCGATCGCGTCAAGATCGAGCTGTCCCCCTATGACCTCGACCGTGGGCGGATCACGTACAGGTACAAGTGAGGAGGCGCAACTCGGGTCCGACGCCCGTGTTGCAATCCCGGTCATGAAGCGAATCCTGCTGATGATCTCCGTCGTCTCGTTGGCGCTGGCGCTCGCGCCGGCCGCTTCGGCGCGCGTCGTGGAGCTGGGGGCGCTGCCGAACAGCACCGTCAAGCCGAGCTGCCCGACCGACCCCTGCGAGGCCGCCGTCCGGGTGACCGCCATGCAGGGCCGCGCCGCCGGCGGTCGCAAGAACCCGTACTACATCCGCCGCGACGGCTACATCGTCGCCTTCACGGTCCAGCTGTCGATGCCGAGCGCCGAGCAGATCGGCTTCTTCAACGACAACTTCGGCTCGCCGGCGCAGGTGCGCCTCTCGGTGCTGCGCCGCGGCGACACGCGCAAGACCAGGCTCAACTACCGCCTGGTCGGGCAGACCGACCTCTACGACGTCGACCGGTACTTCGGGTCGAGCCCGACCTTCGTGCTCGATCGGCCGCTGCGCGTCAAGAAGACGAACTGGATCGCGATCACCGTGCCGACCTGGGCGCCCATGTTCGCGAACAACCTGACCAACGCCGACTGGTGGCGCTCGTCGCGTGCCAAGGGCCGCTGCGAGCCGCCGCGGAGCCTCGATCAGTTCGCTATGCAGGAGCTTCGCGACGTGAACGTCTTCGGCTGCACCTACCACAGCGCCAGGCTGCTCTACACCGCGACCTACGTGCCCGATCCGAAGCCGACGGTCAAGTCGGACACGGACGAGCCGAACTAGGCGTCTAGGCCCTTTCTTCGGCCTCCGCGCCGCGCTAGCATCGAGTCGTGACCACGGAGGGGTGGATCTTCATGGTCGGCTTTCGGGTCTTCGACGTCGGCCTGCTCGTCGTCTGGCTCGTCTGGTTCTTCCGGCTCCGCGACGACGACGACGACTCGCATGGCGAGGACGGCGGCGGGGGCGAGGGCCCGGATCCGCGGCCCGGTCACGACGGTCCCGGCGGCGACGGCATCCGCCTGCCGCTGGGTCGCTGGGGCCTCGGGCGCGGGCGCGACCGCTCCCACGGCGGCCCGGAGCGCCCTGCGCGCCGCCGCGGCGCCGAGCCGCCGCTGCGCAAGCCGCTGCCCTCGCGCGTGCGCCGGCCGCGCTCGCCGCTGCCGACGCACCGCAGCTCAGCTCAGCCGCAGGCGCCCGGGTTGTCGTTGCAGAAGTCCTCGAAGCGCTCCGCCGGGGTGTCGGCCGGCGGCGGCGTGTCGTTCTCGGGGGTGTCCGCGGGCGGCGCCGGCGTGGTCTCGGTCGTGCCGCCTTCGGTCGCGGGCGGCACGGTCTCCTCGGTCGTCGGCGTGGTCTCCGTCGTCGGCGGATCCGTCGGCGTCGTCTTGGGGATCGTCAGCTCGGGCGCCGTCGGCGGCGGGTCCGCGGAGGACTCGTCGTCACCTCCGCAGCCGATCGCCGCGAGGGCCGCCAGCAGCAGCGCCAGTGCCGCGAGGCGGGCCGTCAGCGCTCGACGGCCGGCAGCCGCCGGCCGCAGTGAGGGCAGTCGTTCAGGTCCTTCTGGACGAGCTGCTCCAGCGAGCACCCGCACAGGCGCAGGTTGTCGACCGAGTAGGGCAGCTCGCTCGGCGATCCGGCCAGCGGGAGCACCGCGCTGACCACCTTGAGCTCCTCTCCCGTCTCGCGATCGACGTAGCGCTTGCCCGGCTCCGCCTCGCGGATGATCTCGCGGTCGGAGCGGGCTCGCAGTCGATACTTCTGGCGGGCGGGCATGGGCGCGGAAGGATAGCTGCCGATACTCCTGAAAGAGCCTGCGGCGATGCGCATATTGATCTTCCACGGATATCTGCTCCGGGGCACCGGAAGCAACATCTACAACGCCAGCCTGGTGCGGGCCCTCGCGGGCCTGGGCCACGAGGTGGACCTGCTCTGCCAGGACCGCGGCTGGGACGCTCCCGAGGGCGTCACCATCCACAACCCGGACATCGGGCGGGTGCTGCCGGTCTACGTCGCCGACAGCTACGACGGCTTCGACGCCAAGCCGTACGCGGAGCTGAGCGATGCGGAGCTCGATCATTACCTCGACTCGAACGTAGCGGCGGTCCAGGACGCTCCCACGCCCGACGTGGCGCTGGCGAACCACCTCGTCATGGGCCCGGCGATCCTGGCCCGCGGCCTGGCCGGGCGGGCTCCGTTCGCGGCCAAGGTGCACGGCAGCGCGCTGGAGTACACGGTGCGCCCGCACCGCGAGCGCTTCCTGCCGTACGCGCTCGAGGGCGTGCGCGGCGCCGAGGCGGTGCTGGTCGGCTCGCGCCACACGGCCGAGAGCCTCTGGGAGGTGGTCGACGAGCCGGGCCTGCGGGAGCGGACGCGGCTCGGGCCGCCCGGAGTGGACGTGCACACGTTCCGCCCGGGGGTGGCCGACCTGGAGCGGCTGGCGGGCAGGCTCGACGCCGCCGACGCCGCGGCGTGGGGCGGCGAGGCGGGCGCCGCCGAGGCGCTGCGCTCGCTCGACCCGCGCACGCGACCGGATCGTCAGCTACGTGGGCAAGCTGATCGTCTCGAAGGGCGTCGACCTGCTGCTCGCCGCCTGGCCGCTGGTGGTGGCGCGCGTGCCGGAGGCGCGCCTGGTGGTGGTCGGCTTCGGCACCTACCGCGAGGCGCTGGGGCGCTTCGTCGACGCGATGGCGAGAGCCGACGTGGCCGCGCTGCGCGAGATCGCCGCCCGCGGCCGCGAGCTCGAGGGCGGGCCGCCCGGGGCGCTGCGGTACCTGGACGCCTTCCTGGCGGGGCGGGGCAGGACTGGCTCGCCGCGGCGCCGGCCGCCGCCGAGCGCATCCACTTCACCGGTCGCCTCGAGCACGAGGACCTGCCCGACCTGCTGCCCGCCTGCGAGGCGCAGGTGATGCCGAGCACGTTCCCGGAGGCGTTCGGGATGGTCGCGGCCGAGGCGGCTGCCTGCGGCGCGCTGCCGCTGTCGGCGAACCACTCCGGGATGGCCGAGGTCACGGCCACGCTGGCGCCCGCGCTGCCGGAGGCGCTGCGCCCGCTGCTGTCCTTCGACGTGGGGCCCGGGGCGGTCGAGGAGATCGCCGCGAAGCTGATCGCCTGGCTGACCCTGGACCCGGCCGAGCGCGAGCGCGCGCGGGCCGCGCTGGCGGCCGAGGCGGCGGGCCGCTACTCCTGGGAAAGCGTGGCCGAGGGCGTGATCGCGGCGGCCCAGGGACGGCTCGACGCTCTGCCCCATCCGGCTCCGCCACCGGATATGGTTCCCGCCCGGTGAGCCTCACCCGAAACAGGCGATTTCTCGCTGCGCTGGCGGCTGCGGCGCTTGCCCTGCCGCTCGCGGCCTGCGGGCGCGAGGAGTCGGATCTCTCCAACGGCAAGGCGCTGTTCACGCAGAAGTGCGGCTCCTGCCACACGCTCGGCAGGGCGGGCACTCAGGGCAAGACCGGGCCCAACCTCGACACCTCCTTCCGCGCGGCTCTGGCCGAGGGCATGGACCGCGACACGGTCGAGGGCGTGATCCACCGGCAGATCCTCCACCCGCGGCGCAACAGCGCGATGCCGGCCGAGCTCGTGACCGGCGAGGACGCCGACGACGTGGCCTCGTACGTCGCCTACGCGGCCAACCGCAGCGGCGAGGACCAGGGCGCGCTCGCGCAGGCCGGGCTCGCCGGCGCCACGAGCGGCGAGCAGATCTTCACGGCGGCGGGCTGCGGCGGCTGCCACACGCTCGGCAAGGCCGGCTCCAACGGCAACATCGGGCCGAGCCTCGACGACCTGGCGTCCTCGAGCGACGTCAAGGGCAATCCCGAGGACTACGTGCGCGAGTCGCTGCTCCAGCCCGACGAGGTCATCGCCGACGGCTTCCAGGCCGGCGTGATGCCGTCGTTCGACGGCAAGCTGACGGACAAGCAGATCCAGGCGCTGGTGCAGTACCTGCTTGGCGGCTAGCCACTCCTCCCCTGGGTAAGCAGGGGGAATGCAAGTCACCATCATCGGCACCGGGAAACATGGCGCGCGGCATCGGCTCGCGCGCGCTTGCGGGCGGGCACAGCGTGACGCTCGTGGGCAAGGACGAGCAGCACGCGGAGGAGGGCGCCGCCGCGCTGGGCGAGGGCGGATCCGTCGAGACCACGACCGACCTCGCCGCGGCCGGCGGCGACCTGATCGTGCTGGCGGTCTACTACCCGGACGCGCGCGAGGCCGTGCAGCAGCACGCCGACGCGCTCGCGGGCAAGCCGGTGGTGGACATCACCAACCCGGTCAACGAGAGCTTCGACGCCCTCGTGGTCCCGCCGGACGGCTCGGCGGCCCAGGAGCTGGCGGCGCTCGCCCCGGAGGCCCGCTTCGTGAAGGCGTTCAACGTGAACTTCGCGCGGACGCTCGCCTCCGGCGAGGTCTCCGGCCAGCCGCTCGACGTCCTGATCGCCGGCGACGACGAGCAGGCGAAGCAGACGGTGGCGACCCTGGCGCGCGACGGCGGCCTCAACCCGATCGACACGGGCGGGCTGCACCGGGCGCGCGAGCTGGAGGCGCTCGGGCTGCTGCACATGTCTCTGCAGGGGGAGCTCGGCAGCGGGTTCGCCAGCGCCGTGAAGTTCGTCACCTAGCTGGCGACGAACCCGCGCAGCTCGTCGACGAGCTGCGGACCGGAGGCGGCGATCATGCCGGGCCAGTCGTCGTCGAGCCAGGTGACGGCGCCGCCCGCCTCCTCCACGAGCAGGCGCCCGGCCGCCCAGTCCCAGTGCTGGAGGCCGCGCTCGAAGTAGGCGTCGATGCGCCCGGCGGCCAGCCAGGCCAGGTCGAGCGCCGCGGCGCCGGCGCGGCGGATGTCGCGGGCGCGCGGGAGCAGCTCGCGGATCACCTCGGCCTGGACGGCGCGCCGCTCGCGGCTCGTAGCGAGAAGCCGGTGGCGACGAGCGACTGCTCCAGCGGCCGCGGCTCGCGGACGGTCAGGCGGCGCTCGCCGAGGTGGGCGCCGCCGCCGCGGACGGCGCGGAAGGTCTCGCCGTGGGTCGGCGAGTGGACGACGCCCACGAGCCCGCCGTCGGCGTCCTCGAGCGCGACGCTGACGGCCCAGGCGGGGAGGCCGTAGAGGAAGTTGATGGTGCCGTCGAGCGGGTCGACGACCCAGCGCCGGCCGCTCTCGCCCTCGGCGTGCGAGCCCTCCTCGGCGACCAGGCCGTCGGCCGGGCCGCTCGCGCGCCAGCAGGTCGCGGATGGTCCGCTCGGCCTCGCGGTCGGCGTCCGACACGAGGTCGGTGGCCGACGACTTGGACGAGACGCCCTCGGCCGGGCGCCCGTAGTAGGAGAGCAGCACCTCGCCGGCCGCGCGCGCCGCGCGCTCGGCCAGCTCGAGGTCGTCGTTCACAGGGCGCGCAGCAGGAAGACGATCCCGATGACGACCGCGGCGACGACGATGACGTACGAGCAGGAAGCGGAAGGCCTCCTGCTCTGAGCGGATCGGGTTGAGCACGCGCGCTAGATCAGGTAGACGGTCGATGTACACGACGATCCACATGACATCGACGAAGTGCCAGTAGATGCCCGGCACCTCGACGCCGCGGTGCTCCTTCGGCGTGAAGTGCCCGCGGAAGGCCCGCAGCGTCGCGAACACCAGCAGCGTCAGGCCGACGCGACGTGCGCGCCGTGGAGGCCGGTCAGCCCGTAGAAGATCGTGCCCTGCGCGTTGTCGTGCGGGGCGAAGCCGATGTGCACGTACTCGTTGATCTGCACCGAGAGGAAGCAGAGGCCGAGCAGCGCGGTCGTGAGCAGGCCGACCTGCATGGCGCGCGCGGTTGTCGCGGCGCGCGCCCTCGAGCGCCCAGTGCATCGTGAAGCTCGACGAGACCAGCACGGCGGTGTTGACGCCGGCGATCACCTTCGGGAGGTCCTTGCCGTCGACCGGGAACCAGTCGGCGTCGGCCACGACCCGGATGAAGAAGTAGGCCGTGAAGAACGCTCCGAAGAGCATCACCTCGGAGATGATGAAGAGGAACATGCCGAGCGTCTGGGCGTCGACGCGCGAGGAGACGTTGGCCGCCGGCGGGCCGTGGTGGTGGTCGTCGTGGGCGACGGCGCCGTGCGCGACCGATGCGGATTCCATCAGGAGGCCTCCTCGCTGACCACGTGCTCGACGGGCTTGCCGGTCGTGCTCTGGACGCGCCCGATCAGGTCGGCGCGCAGCCAGCCCGAGCGGGTCTCGGGCAGGGTGGAGATGACGATGTCGTCGGGCGCGTAGAACTGGAGCGCGTTCTGGATCGCGGTGTAGGGATCGGGGTGCACGACCTGGCCGACCGCCTCGAGCCCCGCGTCCTCGAGCTCCTTGAGCGTGCGGGCGAGCCGCTCGGCGGCGTCGCCGGACCCCTCGCCGTCGCCGTTGTCGGCGGCCTGCGGGCAGATCACGATGAAGCGGTGGCGCCCGTGCTCGGCCTTCTTGCGCAGCACGTCGAGCAGCTTCGGGCTGGAGACGGTCTGGTTGGCGACCACGAGCGTGCGCTTGACGTCGTCGCGCTCGGCGTCGAGGTCGACGACCACGTGCTCGACCGGCCGCCGGGCGGCGCGCTGGACGCGGTCGACGAGGCCCTCGCGCAGCCAGCCCGAGCGCGTCTCGGGGTGGGTCGAGATCACGATCTCGTCGTAGTCCTGCTCGCCGAGGGCGTCCATGACAGCGGCGTAGGGATCGGGGTCCATCACCTCGCCGTCGGCCTCGATGCCGGCCTCGCGCAGCAGCGCGAGCGTCATCTGGAGGCGGTTCTCGGCCGCCTCGCGCACCATCGAGTCGTAGATCACGTAGCCGTGGCGGGGCTGGTTCTGCGGGCAGATCACGTGCACGTCGACCTCTTCGCCGCCGGCGCGCTCGCGCACGGCGTCGATCAGCGGCTGACCGGCCACCGTCTCGTTCGCGACTACCAGGATGCGCTTCATTCAGTCGGCGGCGGAGCCCCGCCGCCCCCGGCGGGCGCGGGCACGGCGGCGCCCGCGGGCGCCTTCTCCTTGAACACGGCGTGCACGGCGCCCGGCACGCCGTACTCGTAGGGGCCGCCGACGACGGTCGGCACCTCGTCGAAGTTGAAGATCGGCGGCGGCGAGGAGACCTGCCACTCGATCGAGTGGGCGCGCCAGGGGTTGCCCTCGGCGAGCGGCCCGTGCCGCCACGAGGCGACCATGTTGTAGACGAAGATCAGGAACGACGCGCCGAAGATGAACGCCGAGATCGAGATGATCGCGTTCCAGGTGGCGAACTGGTCGGCGTAGTCGGCCACGCGGCGCGGCATGCCCTCGATGCCCGACGAGGTGCATCGGGCCGAAGGTCAGGTTGAAGAAGATGAACGAGAGCCAGAAGTGCAGCTTGCCGAGCGACTCGTCGTACATCCGGCCGGTGATCTTCGGGAACCAGTGGTAGATGCCGGCGAAGATCGTGAAGACGGAGCCGCCGAACAGCACGTAGTGGATGTGGGCGACGATGAAGTACGTGTCCGACACGTGGATGTCGAACGGCACGACCGCGAGCATGATGCCGCTGATCCCGCCCAGCGTGAACATCGTGATGAAGCCCGAGCGCGAACAGCATGGGCGTTCGCAGGTGGATCACGCCGCGCCAGAGCGTCGCGAGCCAGGAGAAGATCTTGATGCCGGTCGGGACGGCGATCAGCATCGTCGTGATCATCATCGGCACGCGCAGCCAGCTCCACATGCCCGAGACGAACATGTGGTGCGCCCAGACCGAGAACCCGAGGATCACGATCGCCATCAGCGAGAAGGCCATCATCCGGTAGCCGAAGATCGGCTTGCGGGCGTGCGTCGAGATGACCTCGCTGATGATCCCGAAGCCCGGCAGCATCATGATGTAGACGGCCGGGTGCGAGTAGAACCAGAAGACGTGCTGGTACATCAGCACGTCGCCGCCCGCCGCCGGGTCGAAGAAGTGGGTGCCGAGCGACCGGTCGAGCAGCACGAAGAACTGCGAGCCGGCGATGAACGGCGTGGCGATCACGACCAGCAGCGAGGTGGTGAAGTTCGCCCAGACCAGCAGCGGCATGCGCCAGAACGTCATGCCGGGCGCGCGCATGGTGATGATCGTGACCAGGAAGTTGAGCGCCGTCGCGATCGAGGAGGCGCCCGCGAACTGCACGCCGACCGTGAAGAACTGCTGGCCGAGCGGCGTCTCCGTGGAGAGCGGCGCGTAGGCGGTCCAGCCGGTCGCGAAGGCGCCGCCCTCGGCGAAGTACGAGCAGAGCATCATCACGCCCGCCACCGGCAGCATCCAGAACGAGAGCGCGTTCAGGCGCGGGAACGCCATGTCCGGCGCGCCGATCATCAGCGGGATGACGTAGTTCGCGATCCCGGCGAAGACCGGGATGATGAACAGGAAGATCATCAGCGACGCGTGCACCGAGAACAGCCCGTTGAAGGTGTTCGGGTCCACGAACTGCGTGCCGGGCTGCGCGAGCTCCGCGCGCATCAGCATCGCCATCAGGCCGCCGGCGACGAAGAAGAAGAACGTCGTGCAGATGTACTGGATGCCGATGACCTTGTGGTCGGTGTTGACGCGGAAGTAGTCCTTCCACGACGTGGCGCCGTGACCGGAGTGGTCCTCGGGGATCGTCGGGGCGCCGGAGGCCCAGCGGAACCAGTAGTCGAAGCAGCCGATGCCGATCAGGTAGCCGAACGGCGCGGCGACCAGGGCGCCCACGGTGATGATCGCGTTCCAGTTGAAGAGCGGGTCCCAGCCGTACAGCGCGCGGACGAGCGACGACGAGGCCGAGGCCGAAGCCGAACGCGACGAGCGGCGCCGAGTGCGGCGCGGTACCAACCGGGTGCGAGAAAGCGACGGGTGAGGGTCATTTCTGCGCTTTCAGAAGGTACTCGACAAGGGCGTCGAGGTCCTTCGGCGAGAGCTTGTCGCCGAAGTCCTCGGGCATGATGCCGGGCGAGAAGCCTCCCTCGACCTCCTTGTTCGGGTCGACGATCGAGGTGCGGATGAAGGCCTTGGTCGGGGTCTCGATCGTGTCGAGGTCGGGGCCGACCGTGCCGGTCGCGTTCGCGACGCCGAGCGTGTGGCAGGAGCCGCAGCCGTTGGCGGCGAAGACGGCCGCGCCGGCGTCGGCGGTGCCGGAGCCGCCGCTCTCGCCGCCGCCGGACTCGCCGCCGCCTCCGCCGCCGCCGCCGCCTGCGGGCGCCTGCGCCTGCTCCTTCTGAGCGTCGAGCCAGGAGTCGAAGTCGGCGGGCGCCACGACCCGCACGTTCTGGCGCATCGTGGCGTGGCCGAGGCCGCAGAGCTCGGCGCAGACCACCTGGTAGCGGCCGATGCGGTTTGGCGTCAGGCGGATCTTGGTGGTCAGGCCGGGCACGGCGTCGGACTTGAGGCGGAACTCGGGCACCCAGAAGGAGTGCAGCACGTCCTTCGTCTGGATGCGGAACTCGACCGGGCGGTTCTTCGGCAGCACCAGCTCGCTCGACCTCGACCTTCTCGCCGCGGGTACTCGAAGGACCAGGTGAACTGCTGCCCGGTGACGTTCACGACCAGCTCGTTGGGCTGCTTGGCCTCGAGGTCGTCGAGCACGATCCAGCCGTAGATCGCGAGCGCGGTGACCATGATGAACGGGATCGTCACCCAGACGACCTCGAGCCGCGTGTTGCCGTGGATCGGGCGCGCCGTCGCGCATGTCGCCGGGCATGGCGCGGAAGCGGATGACGCTGTAGATCGCGATCGTCATCACGAGCACGAAGATCGGCACCGAGCAGATCAGCAGGACGTCGTAGAGGGTGTCGATCTTGTCCGCCGAGCCGGCGGCGGACTGGGGGAACCAGTCGATCGACAGCGTGATCGCGATCCCGATCAGGGATGCGCCGACGCCGAGCAGCGATCATCCGGGCGACCGGGTGCTTCTCGCCCGCGATGCGCGGATCCTCCTCAGGCGGGCCGGCCGGCGTGCCGGCGGCTGGGTCCCGATCGCTCATCGGCGCGCGAGTCTTATTGAACGGAACGGCCGGGCGAGCAGTCAGGCGGCCAGACTAAGAGCGGCGCATCGAAGCTTGCGGCGGCCCGCTCGCCCCGGGCCGCGGACGGCGGGTGGCCGTGGTGGCGGCGGAAGGCCTTCGAGAACTGCGCGGCCTGGCGGTAGCCGACGGCCCGGGCGACGGCCGCCACCGGCAGCGCGTCCTCGCGCAGCAGCTCGGCCGCGCGCGACATGCGCACCCCCTGGAGCTCGCGGCGGAAGCTCGTGCCCTGCTCGGCGAACACGCGCTGCAGCTGGCGCCGCGAGGTCGCGATCGAGTGGGCGACGGCCGCCAGCGACAGCGTCTCGTCGCCGTAGTCGCGGCCGATCGCGGCAAGGGCCTCCTCGAACAGGGTCAGCCGTCTATGGCGGGTGGACTGGCGCACCTGAATGGGTATACGCGCCAGACGCCCAAACGGATGCTCAAATTTTGCGGTAGTGTGATTGAGCCGATTGTCACGAGGTTCCAGGAGGGCCAGATGCACGTCCGCGACGGGATGAGCACCGCCGTCGTCACAGTCAATCCCGGGCACACGCTGCGCGAGGCGGCCGAGGTGATGGCGCAGCGCGGCGTCGGGGCGGCGGTCGTGACGGATCCCGAGCAGCCCGGCCCGGGCATCGTCACCGAGCGCGACATGCTGCTCGTCGATCGGCTCCGGCCAGGCGCCCGACCGCGAACGGGTGGCCGACCACCTGTCCTCCGATCTGACCTTCGCCGCGCCGGACTGGTCGCTCGAGGCTGCGGCCGAGGCGATGGTGCGCGGCGGCTTCCGGCACCTGGTCGTCGTCGACGGCGGCGAGCTGATCGGCATCCTCTCGATGCGGGACATCGTGCGCTGTTGGGTGCAGGACGGGGCGACGAGCGAGCTGCCGGCCGGCTCGGGCGCGACGCCCTAAGCGGCCAGAGCACCCTCCAGCTGGGCGCGCAGCGCGCGCGGCTCGCTGCGTCGCGCGCGCTCGGTCACCCTGATCACGCGCAGGCCGGCCGCAACGAGATCGCGGTCGCGGCGGCGGTCGCGCTCGAAGGCGGCGGCGGTCTCGTGGTGGGCGCGGCCGTCGAGCTCGACGACGAGCCGGTGGTCGGGCCAGAGGCAGTCGACCTGGATCCAGTCGTCGCCGGGCTGCAGCCAGACGTTGGTCTGCGGGAGCGGCAGGCCGCTCTCCTCGAGGAAGGTGAGGAAGCGCCGCTCGAGCTCGCTGCGGGTGAGGCGGGGGGTGGCGGCGCCGTCTCGAAGCGCCGCGCGTAGCGTGGCCACGCCGCGGTTCCCGCAGTGGCGGTCCAACAGGGCTGTCAGCGGGATGTCGTCGGAGAGCCGTTGCGCCTCGGCTCGCTCGAGCGCCCGCGCCAGCTCGTGGCGGTCCGACGTCGCCGCCAGGTCCAACAGGGTGCGGGCGGGGGTGGTGTTAGTGCTGCCGTTCTTGCGTGTGGGCGCGTCGAGCCGGCGCCCGATTGCTCCGCGCTTCACGCCCAGGTCGACCAGCTGGCGCCGCGCCACCACGCCGTGCTGCCGCTCGGCGAGCTCCGCGATCAGACGATCCGTCTGCCGAGACCAATTTTCGACCCGAATGTGCTGTCGAATATTGGCCTCAGCGCCCATTGGGGCAGCGTGGCGCTTCGCGTGTGACGCGTGGGGACGCGAGTGTGACTTTGGTGCGAAGCGCGTGCGGGGCGGGCGCTCGCGCGCCCCGCGCCCCTAGTGCTCGAGCGGGAGCTCGGAGATGTCGCGGCGGGTGTCGCCGACCCAGCGCAGGATGGCGATCAGGGCGATCACCACGCCCAGGCCGGTGATGAACCAGTGAGAGCACGATGCCGACCACGGCGAAGCGTGAGGCCCAGGGCGGTGACCACCGGGAGGTAGGCTCGGTCCGGGCAGGTGCACGGGCTCGCCCGCGGGCGGCGCCGGGCTGCCGCCGGCGTGGATGTGCTCGTCGGCCATCAGTAGACGAGCCCCACGACCCACGACAGCGCGAAGATCACGAGGCTCACCGCGCCCGCGATCAGCGCGGTGCGGAGGTTCCGGTAGGCGAGACGACGGTCCACGGTGAGTCGTTCTATCAGACTCGTTTACGGCGAGTGCCGCCGCGGGTAGGGAGGCGAGCGATGCCGCGGGGAGGGGACGAGCGATGTTGAGGATCGACGCGTCGGCGCTCGACTACGCGATCATCGGGCTCTACTTCGTCACGGTCCTCGGGATCGGGTACGGGGCGAAGCGCCTCGTCAAGACCGATCTCGACTTCTTCCTCTCGGGCCGCTCGCTGCCCGCCTGGATCACCGGCCTCGCCTTCGTCGCGGCCAACCTCGGCGCTCTCGAGATCCTCGGGATGGCGGCCAACGGCGCGCAGTACGGCGTGGCGACGGTCCACTTCTACTGGATCGGCGCCATCCCGGCCATGATCTTCCTCGGCCTGGTGATGATGCCGTTCTACTACGGCTCGAAGGTCCGCTCGGTGCCGGAGTGGCTGCGGCGCCGCTACAACCGCCCGACCCACATCTACAACGCCGCCTCGTTCGCGATCGCGACCGTCCTGATCAGCGGCGTCAACCTGTTCGCGCTCGGCCTGGTGCTGTCGCTGATGCTCGGCTGGTCGATCAACACCGCGATCGTCGTCGCGGCCGGGATCGTGCTCGCCTACATCACGCTCGGCGGGCTCTCCTCGGCGATCTACAACGAGGTGCTCCAGTTCTTCATCATCCTGGCCGCCCTCGTGCCGCTCGTCATCGTCGCGCTGATCGACGTGGGCGGCATCGGCGGCCTCGCCGACCGCGTGCGCGAGAGCGACCTCGGCGAACCGGGCCTGCACGCGTGGCAGGGCCTCGGCATCGGCGGCGACAACCCGATCGGGGCGAACTGGATCGCCACGATCTTCGGGCTCGGCTTCGTGCTCTCGTTCGGCTACTGGACGACCAACTTCGCCGAGGTCCAGCGCGCCCTGTCGGCGCGCAACCTGTCGGCGGCCCGCCGCACCCCGCTGATCGCGGCGTTCCCGAAGATCCTGATCCCGGCGGTCGTGGTGATCCCGGGCCTGATCGCACTGGTGACCGTGAAGGGCTTCGGCAGCGGGTCCACGCCCGGCCACCGAGTACAACAACGCGATCCCGGCGGTGATCGCCGAGTACCTGCCCAACGGCATGCTCGGCATCGCCGATCACCGGGCTGATCGCGGCCTTCATGGCGGGCGTGGCGGCGAACGTGTCGGCGTTCAACACGATCGTCACCTACGACCTCTACCAGGACTACATCCGCAAGGACGCGGACCCCGCCCACTACATCCGCTTCGGGCGCATCGCGACCGTCGCCGGCATCGCGATCTCGATCGGCACCGCGTTCATCGCGAAGGGCTACGAGAACATCATGAACTACGTTCAGCTGCTGTTCTCGTACTTCAACGCGCCGCTGTTCGCCACGTTCATCATCGGCATGTTCTGGCGCCGCGCGACGCCCTGGGGAGGCTTCGCGGGCATCGTCGCCGGGACGTTCGGCGCCTTCATGACCCACCTCCTCTACTCGAAGGGGACGCTCGAGATCGCCTCGCCGCTCGCGGCCGACTTCTGGGGCGCCATCGTCGCGTTCTCGCTGGACGCGATCGTCACCGTGGTCGTCAGCCTCGCCACCCAGCCGAAGCCCGTCGAGGAGCTGCGCGGCCTCGTCTGGGGCATGGCCGAGGGTGCCGACCTGAACCGCGCCAAGCGCGACGACATCTGGTGGCGCAACCCGTACCTGCTGGCCGGCATCGCGATCGTCGCGGTGATCATCCTGAACATCATCTTCATCTGAGGGAGCGCCGGTGGCGGACGAACAACAGCCCGAGCTGAGCGAGAAGGAGCAGGAGCGCGCCACCACGCTGCTCGACATCCGCCGCATCATCGGCACGCTGCTCGGCATCTACGGGCTGCTGCTGCTCGGGGCCGGGCTGTTCGGCAGCGACGCCGACAAGGACAAGGCCGCGGGCGTGAACATCAACCTCTGGGTCGGCCTCGTCCTGCTCGCCGCCTGCGCGATCTTCTGGGCCTGGGCCTCGACGCGCCCCCTGCTCGACGAGCTCGAGGAGCAGGAGGACGTCAGCTCAGATGGGCCGGAGGCCCCGGCTCGACCGTGACCGCGCCCTCGGGGAGCCGCGCCCCGGGGCCGAACAGCGCCAGCACCGACCCGCCGAAGCCGCCGCCCATGATGCGCGCGCCGAGCGCGCCCGCCTCGCTGGCAGGCCTCGACCGCCCGCTCGACCTCCGGCACGGAGACCTCGTAGTCGTCGCGCAGGCTGCGGTGCGAGGCGTCGAGCAGGCGCCCGAGCTCGTCGAGGTCGCCCGCCGCCGAGCGCGGCCACCGCGGCGTCGACGCGCTCGTTCTCGGAGACCACGTGGCGCACGCGCCGGTCGAGCGGGTCGGGCAGCGCCGCGACGCGGCGCCGTCGCCGGCGTCGCGCAGCGAGTCGACGCCGAGCGCCCGGCAGGCGGCGCGGCACTCCTCGCGGCGCTCGTTGTAGCCCGAGCCGTCGGCGAGGTCGTGCGCGGCGCCCGAGTCGAGCGTGGCCAGCCGGTGGTCGCCGAGCTCGAGCGGCACGGTCTCGAGCCGCGGGCCGCGCATGTCGATGCGCAGCGCGCGCCCGCGGCTCCGAGCAGAGCACGGCGAGCTGGTCGAGCAGGCCGGTCTGCGCGCCGGTCCACTCGTTCTCGATGCGCGAGCACAGGCGCGCGAGCTCGACCCGCTCGGGCGGCGTCCTCGCCGGCGACGGCGCAGAGCGCCAGGCAGACCGACACGCACACGGCCGCCGACGAGGACAGGCCCGCGCCGCCCGGCAGGTCCGAGTCGATCTCCAGGCGGCAGCCGCGCAGCGCGATCCCGCCGGCCGCGAGCTCGGCGGCCGCGCCGCGCACGAGCGCGCGCCAGCCGTCGGCCGGCTCGGGGGCTGGCCGAGCGCGAAGCGATCCTGCTCGTCGAGGTCGAGCGCGCGCGCCTCGATCGCGTCGCCCGTCGAGCGGCTCGGCCGCCACCCTCACGCCGCGCTCGACCGCGAACGGCAGGCAGAGGCCGTCGTTGTAGTCGGTGTGCTCGCCGATCAGGTTGACCCGCCCCGGGGCGAATGCCTGGACACCGCGGCCGCCCGCGCCTGCTCGTACTAGACGGGTGTATGAATGGCGCATCTGAGCAGTCGATCCTAGGCTCAGAAGGTGATTGGCGAGCAGCGATCGGTACGTGCCTTCCTGGAGAACGTGGAGCACGTGCGCGAGGAGATCGAGGTCGAGGTGCGCGCGTCCGCCGCCACGACCGACCCGCGGTCGGGCTGGCCGCTCAACGTGCCGCCGCTCGTGATCCTCTGGGTCGGCGAGCGCCCGCTCGCCGTGAAGCTGCGCTCGGTGGTCGCGATCAGCCGCTTCCCGACCAACCCGCGCCTGGCGAACCTCGTCGAGGGCGAGGCCAGCGCCGCCGGGTTCGCCGTCGAGCGGATGGCCGAGGCCGGCCTCTGGCGGCTCTTCTCGCAGCCGCCGCGCCCGCGCCGCGTCGGGCTCTAGCGAATCCGCACGTGCAGGTGGTTGTCGTGGTTGGCCAGCGTGGCCACCACGCCCGCCGGACCTCTCAACCCGGTGTTCGGCCCGACGAAGATCGTCGCCGCGCCGGCCGCCACGAAGCGGTCCACCAGCTCCTGGGAGCGCCGCCGGTCGATCTGCGACGCGTCGCGGGGGGCGCGCTCGCGGCGGTCCGCGCGCGGGTAGTAGACGTCCACGTCGCGCCCGTTCTGGTGGCTGGCGTGGCCGATGTAGCCGTACTGCGGGCCGAAGTCGCCGCCGTGCGGCCGGCTCAGGTCGCCGATCGCGATCCGCGGCGCGGCCGGGTGCGCCAGCCGGTACGCGCGCGCCACGCCGACCACCATCCGCACCAGGCGGTCGGTGCCCCAGCGGCGCCAGGCGCGGTTCGGGGAGCGACGCAGCACCGGGTCCCACGTCAGGTAGCCGGTGCCCGCGGTGGGCAGACGCACGCCGCGCGCGAGGCGCCCGGCGGCAGGGTCGCCGAGCGCCGCGGAGCGATGCCAGTCGATCCGCTCCTGCTGCGGCCAGGCGCAGCCGCCCAGCGCCGTGGCGCTCAGCGCGATCGCCAGCGCGACACGGATGCGCACGATCACGACCTCTCATACGGCCGGGCCCCCGGCGCAGGTCCTACGCGAACCAGCCGTCGAGCCCGAGTCGCCGCATGGCGCGCCGGTTGGACCGGCGGGCGGCGCAGCTGCGCCGCCACAGCGGGAGGCACCGCTCCCCGGGCACCCGCCAGGTGCGGTGGAGCGCCCGCACGATGCGCACGGCCAGCCTGGGGGCCGCGCGCAGGAGCAGCGGCGCGGGCCAGTATCGAAAGCGCCAGCGCGACCACGTTGCGATCGATCCAGAACCGCCGGGCCGACCTCGAGTCCGGCGGCGACGCGCGACCGGATATCCCCCGCTTGTGGGCCACCCGCACCTGCGGGACGAGCTCGACCTCGAACCCGGCCAGGCGCAGGCGGAACATCAGATCGACGTCCTCGAGGATCGTGAAGAAGTCCTCGTCGAACAGGCCGCCCTCGCGGAGCGCGGACGCGCGCATCAGCGCCGCGGCCGCGCTGGCACCGAAGATCGGGACCGGCGCGCTCGGGGCCTCGGCCACCGGCCGGCCCATGAGAGCGTCCTCGGCGCCGGTCCTGCGCAGCAGCAGCTGACCGGCCGAGTCGATGCGCCGTCCGTCGCCGGCATCGACGAGCAGCGGCTGAAAGGCGCCGACCCCCTCCCGGGCCGTCGCGTGGGCCATGAGCGCCGCGAGCGCTCCGGGAGCGACCGTGGTGTCGTTGTTGAGGAGGAGCACCCACTCGAAGCCGCGATCCAGGGCGGCGCGCAGGCCGCTGTTGTTCCCGCGCGCGAAGCCGAGGTTGCCGCCGTTCTGGATGACCTCGACCCATGGGTGAAGCGACCGGATCGCGTCCTCCGTGCCGTCCGCAGAGCCGTTGTCGCAGACGATCACGGCGTCGTCGTCGCCGACCTCGCCGCGCAGCGAATCGAGGCACGCGAGCGTGTCGTCGCGACCGTTCCAGGTGAGGATGACGACCGCGAGGCGCCTCACGCCGTCAAGGCCGGTGCGACTCCCAGGTGGCGATGCCGAGCAGCGTCCAGGCGAACAGCTTGCCGGGCTGCTCGACGTAATCGCCCATCAGGAACAGCACCAGGAAGCTGAAGAAGCCCAGCAGGGCGGCCGTACCGAGCGGCCGCTCGAGGGGATTCAGCGCGGCGAGGCGGCGAGCGCACAGCACCGCCAGCCCGACGACGCCGAACACGAACAGCAACCCGCCGAGGAAGCCCTGCTCCTGGAGGATCAGCAGATAGCTGTTGTCGGTGTAGGTGCCCTGTCCGCTGAGGTCGCGGCCGTCCGTGGCGCGAGCCTTCCCCGTCTTCTGGTTGGGGACCGTCGCACGGCCGACCGTCCCGAGACCCGTGCCGGCGGGCTCCGCGATCACCTTGTCGATCGACGCCTCCCAGATGTCGAAGCGGGTCTGCACGGAGTAGTCGTCCAGCGGATTGAGGAGGCTCTCGGCGCGCTTCTCCGCCAGGTCATCGCCTGCCGCCGCGATCAGCATGGCGCCGTAGCCGCCGACGATGACCACGACGATCAGCCCCGTCGCATACAACCGGCGCCGGGAGGAGACCCCTGCGCTCAGGAGCATCATCCCGGCGAGAGCGAGCGATCCGGCCACGATCGCCACCAGCGCGGTGCGGACGTATGAGGCGATCAGGCCGACCATCGTCAGCACGAACACGACGGCGG
Source organism: uncultured Thermoleophilaceae bacterium (assembly GCA_963828225.1). GTDB lineage: Bacteria > Actinomycetota > Thermoleophilia > Solirubrobacterales > Thermoleophilaceae > JACVRW01. The sequence continues at coordinate 535,343 of CAWHDX010000001.1, forward strand.
ACAGCGCGCGGAGGCGAGGGACGAGATAGCCCAGGACCAGGGCGAAGACGCCGGCCGGCACCAGGAAGCTCGCCATGCCGAACGAGCTCGTGAACGAGCCGCTGTTCTTGGGGAGCTCCCCGACCAGGAAGTTGTTGGTGCGGGCCTGCACGAACTGGCTTTCGTTCTCCGTCGGACCGACCAGCCCGCGGAAGGCCGCGTAGGCCGCGATCGGAGCGATCGCCCACAGAAGCAGCTTCGCCAGCCGATCCGGAGAGGTCCGCGCCGCGAGCACCACCCCGCCGAGCAGGGCGGGGACGTAGAGATGGATGAGCCGGAAGCCCTCGATCCCGTCGGAGAGGCTTCCGCTGAACGGGATCTGCACGACGGCCAGGGCGACCCATCCGGCGATGGCGCCGAGCACGACCCGCTCGGGCCTGCCGGCGCGCTGCCAGACCAGCCGCAGCGAGCTCCCGCGGTCGCTGACCAACAGCCCGGCCAGGGCGATGAGCAGAGCCACATCGAGGAGGACGGCGCCCACGCCGATGGCCGAGGGGACGTCCTCGAGCTCGAGCCGCATCTTGATCGAGCCCTCGAACCCGAACATCACGAGCACCCCGATGAACGCGAAGACCGGAGCGCGGAGGGCGAGCACGGCGACGCACTACGACGGCCGCGATCAGGACGCCCGCGGTCGGCCAGAGCGCGGTCACCAGGAGCGCGGCTACGACCGTCGGGGGGAGCCACACCCATACGGGAAGCCGCAAGCCTCCTCGAGCGCCAAGAGCGGAGCTTCGCCTCACGCTCGCCACGGGCGCCGACGATACCGGAAGGGGTCCCGGCCGGGCCCCGGTTCAGGAGCGCCCGTAGCCGGCGGGCCAGATCGCGACCCGGGTCTCGGCCTTCAGCTCTCGCGCGAGAGTCGCCAGGCTGAGCGTCGCCATGGCGTAGAGCGAGATCACGAAGCTCCACGCCGCGCCGTTCGCGCCGCTCGGAACGAGCAGCACAGCTGCGATCACGGCCACGAAGATCCCTGCGAGGCCGACGTTCAGGAGGCGGGGCTCGCCGTCGATGGCGACGATCGCGTTCCAGCTGATGCCGAGCGCGACATACGCGGGCAGCCCGGCGAGGATGATCTGCAGGATGTCTCCTCCGGAGGAGTAGCCGCCCCCGAACAGCAGGCGCATCGCCGGCTCCGCCAGGGGCTGCGCCGCGAGCGCGAGGACGGCGGCGGCGGCCCCCGTGGCGAGCAGCACCCGGCGCACCAGCCTGCGGGCGCGCGGCCGATCCGCCCGGGCGAGGTAGGCGATGCCCGGCAGCAGCGACACACCGGCGGTGGCGGCGAGCAGCCAGGCGGCGTCGGCGAAGCGCTGCGCGGCCGAGAACAGGGCGACCTGCCTGGCCGTCCCGGAGTTGCCGAGCGCGACGAGCGGCAGTCGCATGACGAGCACCAGGGCGAGACCGGCGAGCGAGAGCCTGATTCCCGTGCGCAGCAGCTGGCGCCACCGGATCGGGGGCGGCCCCGCGCTTCTGGTGAGGTCCTCGCGCAGCACGAGATAGGCCACGAGGCCGGACAGCCCCTCCTTGACGCAGAGCACGGCGAGCACCGCCGAGACGCCGAGGCCGGCGGCGGTGACGGCGGTCGCCCCCGCTATGACGACGACCGCCCCTGCCGCCTGGATCGCGGCCTCGATGTTGAAGCGCCCGACGCCCCGGAGGATCGTGGCCTGGAACTCGAACAGGCGGTTGAACAGGACGAAGGTCGCGACGAGCAGAGCCGGGACGAGGGTGCTGCCCGGGCCGGAGTCGACCGCCGTGAAGAGGGGCACGAGCAGGGCGGCCACTCCGGCGCTGACGACCACCACCGGGAGCGCGGCTGCGTAGAGGTCACCGGGACGGGCTCTCCCGGCCGAGACGTCGCGGCCCGCCACGATCGGCACGCCGATCTCGCTCACGAACGAGAACACCGTCGCGAGGACGAGCATGTAGGAGTAGGTCGCGAACTCCTCGACCGTCAGCAGCCGGGCGGCGACGACCAGGAAGATGATCTGGGCGGACTTCGCGAACCCGCGGGAGATGAGCGTCACCGACGAGCGCGTCAGGAGCCGGCGATCGCTGGTGGCGGCCTGCTCGAGCCTGCCGGGGGCGGCCTCTCCTATGCCGCTGTCGGTCATGAAACCGCCGAGGGCCGCTCAGGCCCATGACCGGCGGGAAGCACGCTCACAAGGTAGCGCGTCCTCCGCTTGCGATCGCCGGTGCGGCCGAGGCCTCCGTGCAGTAGAACCCGCGCGTGACCACACGCAAGGACTCGGCATTCCTGTTCGACCTCGACGGGACGCTGATCGACAGCGTCTACCAGCACGTGATCGCCTGGCGCGAGGCGCTCGAGCAGGTCGGCGTCTCGCTGTCGGTGTGGAAGATCCACCGCCGCATCGGGATGAGCGGCGGCCTGTTCGTGACCGCGCTGCGGCGCGAGCTGGGCGAGGAGCTCGACGACGAGACGCTGGCGCGCCTGCCCGACCTGCACGCCGGGTTCTACGACGCCGCACTACGCGGGCGTGCGCCCGCTTCCCGGCGCCAGGGAGCTGCTCGACGGCCTGAGCGACATGGGCATCCCGTGGGCGATCGCCACGAGCGGAGCCGAGCGCACCGCGGGCCGGTCGCGCGCGCTGCTCGGGCTGCCCGAGGACGTGCCGATGATCACCCGCGACCGCGTGCAGTACGCGAAGCCCGACCCGGACCTGTTCCTGACCGCCGCCGCCGAGATCGGGGTGGAGATCGCGAACAGCATCGTCGTCGGCGACAGCGTCTGGGACCTGCTTGCCGCCCGCCGCGCCGGCGCGCTCGGGATCGGCCTGCTCTCCGGCGGCTATGGCCGCGAGGAGCTGATCTACGCGGGCGCGTTCCGCGTCTACGAGGATCCGGCCGACCTGCTCGCGCACCTGGACGAGGTCGGCGTGCGCCGCCCGGCCTGAATCGGCTGATTCGATGTCGAGAACCGCCGGCCGGCTCCGCTCACCAGGTGAAAGGGCCACGAGAGGCGCGGCCCACGACACCAGGAGACCACCATGCCGAAGTACCTGTTGCTCAAGCACTACCGCGGCGGCCCGGAGCCGCACCGGTCCGTGCCCCCGATCGACCAGTGGGCCCCGGAGGACGTGGAGGCGCACATGGCCTTCCAGCATCACGTCAGCGAGCTGCTCGAGGAGAACGGCGAGTACGTCGACGCGCACGCGCTGACGCCGGAGCGCACCTGGGTTCGCTACGGCGGCCCGGACGCCGCCCCCGTCACCACCGACGGCCCGCATCCCGAGACGAGCGACCTGATCGCCGGCTACTGGATGATCGACGTCGATTCGTACGAGCGTGCGGTGCGAGCTCGCGGCCTACGCCTCCTCCGAGCCCGGCCCGGGCGGGGAGCCGCTGTACGAGTGGATCGACGTCCGCGAGGTCATGTGGGAGCGCCCTCAGACGACCGACGCCACGTGAGCGATGAGCGGGCGCGACGGCTGGACGAGGGCGTGCTGCGCGCCCTCGTCCCGCGGGTGCTCGCGGGCCTGGTCCGGCGGGGCGAGGACTTCGATGCCGCCGAGGACGCGCTGCAGGAGGCGCTGCTGGAGGCGCTGAGGGCGTGGCCCGAGCACCCGCCGCGACGACCCGCAGGCGTGGCTGGCGACGGTCGCGACCAGGCGGCTCGTCGACGCCCGGCGCAGCGAGACCGCCCGCCACCGCCGCGAGGAGGTGACGTCCGCCGAGCCGCAGCCCGCCGCCACCGAGGAGGGCGACGACACGCTCTTCCTGCTCTTCTGCTGCTGCCATCCCGACCTCGGCGCCCGCCTCCCAGGTGGCGCTGACCCTGCGCGCCGTCGGCGGTCTCACCACCCAGGAGATCGCCGATGCCTTCTACGTGCCGGAGGCGACGATGGCGCAGCGGATCAGCCGGGCCAAGCGCGCGCTAGCCGGCCCGCCCGCCCGCCGCCTCGACCAGCCCGGCGACCTCGCCGTCGTGCTGCGCGTGCTCTACCTCGATCTACACGGCCGGCCACGCGGGCCGGGTGGACCTGGCGCACGAGGCGATCCGGCTCGCCCGCCAGCTCACCCTCGCCACCGAGGAACCCGAGGCGCGCGGGCTGCTCGCGCTGATGCTCCTCAACCACGCTCGCCTCCCGGCGCGACTTCGACTCGGAGGGTCGCATCGTCACGCTCGACCGCCAGGACCGCAGCCTGTGGGACACGCGCGAGATCGCCGAGGGCGTGCGCGTCCTGCAGTCGGCGCTGGTCGTCTCAGCGGCCGGGGCGCTACCAGATCGAGGCCGCCATCGCGGCCCTGCACGACGACGCGGCCGGCGCCGAGGAGACCGACTGGCCGCAGATCCTCGCCTGGTACGACGACCTCGTCGCCCTCGCCGACGACCCAGTCGCGCCAGGACCCCGCCGCGCTGCTCGGCCGCGCGGTCGCGGTCGGCCACGTCGTCGGTCCCACCATGGGGCTGCTCGAGACCGACCGGCTGCGCGAGGTGCTCGGCGAGCGCCACCGCTGGCACGCCGTCCGCGGCCACCTGCACGAGCTCGGCGGCGACCTGCCGGCCGCGGCCACGGCGTACGCCGAGGCCGCCCGGCGCGCGACGAACGTCGCCGAGCGCGACCACCTGGTCCGCCAGGCCGCTCGCGCGCGGCAGCCGGACGGCGGCTGCTAGCGGGGGACCAGCAGCGCGGCGCCGATCGCGCCGCCGAGGTCGCCCAGCTCGGCGAGCGCCACCCGCGGCGGGTTCTCCTCGCACGAACAGGTGCGGCAGCATCGCCTCGCGGATGCGCTCCACGTACGGCTCGCCGAGCCGCGTGCCGAGGCCGCCGCCGATCACCACGGTCTCCACGTCGAGCAGGTTGACGGCCGAGGCGACGCCCGCCCCGAGCGCCTCCAGCGCCCGCTCGATCAGCTCGATGGCCAGCTCGTCCTCGTGCTCGAGCGCGCGCGCCCAGACGCCCGACGTGAGCCGCGTGCGCCCGCGCTTCTCCATGATCTTGAAGAGGTCGGTCTTGCGCCCGCGGTCGTGCAGCCGGCGCGCGCGGATCTCCATCGCCCCGCGCCCCGCGTAGGCCTCCATGCAGCCGCGCCGCCCGCAGGTGCACTGGGCGCCGCCGATCTTGACGACCACGTGGCCGATCTCGGCCGCCGCGCCGCGGCCCTCCCAGACCTTGCCGTCGAGCACGATCCCGCCGCCGACGCCGGTGCCCCACCAGACGCCGAGCAGCGACTTCGCGCCCTTGGCGGCCCCGAGCACGTACTCGGCGTTGACGCCGACGGTCACGTCGTTGTCCACGTAGCCCTGCACGCCGCCGAGCGTCTTGAGGCCGGCGGCGATGCGGATCGGGGCGCCCTCGCCGGGCAGGTTGCGCGCGCCGGTCACGACGCCGCGCGCGCGTGTCGATCGCGCCCGGCGAGCCCACGCCGACGCCGGTCAGCTCGCCCACGTCCACGCCCGCGTCGGCGCACGCGGAGCCGAGCGTGGACACGAGCCCGAGGATCACGTCCTGCGCGCCGCCGGTCGTCGGGCGTGGCGCTGCGCGCCTGCCCGAGCACGTTGCGGCGGCCGTCCAGGACGACGCCCTGGATCTTCGTGCCGCCCAGGTCCAGTCCGCCGAGCAGGCGGCGACGAGTCGGGCTCATTCGCCCATTCTGTCGATCGCGGCGAGTGAACGCACCGTAACCGCGGTTGCGCCGCGGGGGCATTCGGGGATAGGAATCCACGCGTGGTCCTCGGCGTCGACGTAGGCGGGACGAAGGTCGCCGTGGCGGCGGTCGATGGCGTGACCGTGCAAGGACGCGGTCGAGCAGCCGACCGTCACGGACACCACCGAGGCGCTGCTGGACGGCGTCGAGGCGGTGGTGCGGGAGCTGATCGACCGGGTCGGGCAGCCGGAGGCGATCGGCGTCGGCGTGCCCTCCCAGATCGAGTTCGCGACCGGCACGGTCGAGACGAGCGTCAACATCCCGCTTGCCGGCGTGCCCCTGCGCGAGGAGCTCGGCGGCCGCTTCGGCGTGCCGGTCTTCGTCGACAACGACGCCAACTGCGCGGCCCTCGCGGAGGCGCACATCCTCGGCGAGCAGCACCTCGTGATGCTCACGCTCGGCACCGGCGTCGGCGGCGGCGTCGTGACCGGCGGGATGACGTTCCGCGGCGCGCACGGCCTCGGCGCGGAGCTCGGCCACATGACGCTCAACCCCGACGGCCCGCCGTGCCCCGGCAACTGCCCCAACCGCGGCTGCATCGAGGCCTACTGCTCGGGGCAGGCGCTCGAGCGCGACGCGACCGAGCTGGCGAGCGACAAGCCCGACAGCCCGCTGGCCGCCCTGATCGGCGCCGACGGCAAGGTGTCGGGCCCCGAGCTCGTCGAGGCCGCCGAGGCGGGCGACACCGACGCGCTGCTGATCTTCGACAACTTCGCGCGCATGCTCGGCATCGCGATCGCCGGCTACGTCAACGTCTTCGAGCCGGACCGGCTCACGATCGGCGGCGGGCTCTCGCGGGCGAGCCACCTGTTCCTCGACCGAGCGGTGCAGGAGGCGGACGCGCGGGCGCTGCCGGCGCTGATGCGCAGGACGAGGATCGCGCTGGCCGAGGGCGGCGCGGACGCCGGCGTGATCGGCGCCGCGGTGCTCGCGGCCCAGGAGGTGGCGGCGTCTTCGCTGCGCGATACTCCAGCCACGCAGGCGGTAACTACAGAGAGGGCTGAATGACCAGGGACGGCGCCGAGCTCGACGAGCTCGCGATCAACACGATCCGCACCCTCTCGATGGACGCCGTCGAGAAGGCCAAGTCGGGGCATCCGGGCGCGCCCATGGCGCTCGCCCCGCTGGCCTACCTGCTCTACACGCGCGTGATGAAGCACAACCCGGCGGACGCGGACTGGTTCGACCGCGACCGCTTCATCCTGTCGGCCGGGCACGCGTCGATGCTGCTCTACTCGTCGCTCTACCTGTCCGGCTACGGGCTCACGCTCGAGGACCTCGAGAACTTCCGCCAGCTCGGCAGCCCGACCGCGGGCCACCCCGAGCGCGGCGACGCCGCGGGCATCGAGGCCACCACCGGGCCGCTCGGCCAGGGCATCTCGATGGCGGTCGGCCTGGCGCTCGCCGAGGCGATGCTGGCCGCGCGCTACAACCGCCCCGGCCACGAGCTGATCGACCACTCCACCTACGCGATCGCCAGCGACGGCGACATCCAGGAGGGCGTGGCCTCGGAGGCGTGCTCGCTGGCGGGCCACCTCGGGCTCGGCAAGCTGACGGTCTTCTACGACAACAACCACATCCAGCTCGCGGGCGGCACGGACATGGCCTTCTCGGAGGACGTGCCGAAGCGCTTCGAGGCCTACGGCTGGCACGTGCAGGACCTGGGCGAGCAGATCGAGCTGGAGGACATCGAGAAGGCGATCGAGACCGCCGCGGGCGTGGGCGACCGGCCCTCGCTGATCATGCTGCGCACGCACATCGGCTACGGCTCGCCGAACAAGCAGGACACCAACGCGGCGCACGGCTCGCCGCTCGGCGAGGACGAGGTGCGCCTCACCAAGGAGGCGTACGGCTGGGATCCCGACGCGCACTTCGTCGTGCCCGACGAGGTGCTCGCCCACTTCAAGGAGTCCGCCGGCGAGCGCGGCGCGAGCGCCGAGGCCGAGTGGAAGGAGCGCGCGGAGGCCTACCGGTCGGAGCATCCCGAGCTGTGGGATGAGCTCTCGCTCGTGATGGAGGGCCGCCTGCCCGAGGGCTGGTACGCCGACGCGCCGCAGTTCACGCCCGACGACGGGCAGATCGCCACCCGCAAGGCCTCCCAGCAGGTGATCCAGTGGGCGGCGACCCGGGTGCCGCATCTGGTCAGCGGCTCGGCCGACCTCGAGCCGTCGACGCTCACGCTGATCGACGACGGCGGCGCGGTCAGCCGCGACGACTTCTCCGGGCGCAACGTCCACTACGGCGTCCGCGAGCACGGCATGGGGGCGATCGTCAACGGGCTGACGCTGCACGGCCTGCGGGCCTTCTCGTCGACCTTCTTCAACTTCTCCGACTACATGAAGGGCGCGATGCGGCTGAGTGCGATCCAGCACCTGCCCGCGATCTACGTCTTCACGCACGACTCGATCGGGCTCGGCGAGGACGGGCCGACGCACCAGCCGATCGAGCAGCTCGCCCACCTGCGCGCGACGCCGAACCTCTACATGGTGCGCCCGGCGGGCGCCAACGAGACGCTGCTGGCGTGGCGGTTCGCGCTCGAGCAGACGAACGCGCCGGTGGCGTTCGCCCTGAGCCGCCAGGGGATGCCGGTCTGGGACCCGGCCGACGTGCCCGACGACGCCGTCAGCCGCGGCGCCTACGTGCTGCGCGACGGCTCGGGCGACGGCGACCCGGACGTGATCCTGATCGGCACGGGCTCCGAGGTGCAGATCTGCACCGAGGCGGCGGACCTGCTCGAGGCGGACGGGATCTCCGCGCGCGTGGTGTCGGCGCCCTGCCTGGAGCGCTTCGACGAGCAGGACTCCGGCTACCGCGACTCGGTGCTGCCGCCGAGCGTGCGGGCGCGCGTCTCGGTCGAGGCCGCCTCGACGTTCGGGTGGGACCGCTGGACGACCGACGACGGCGATCAGGTCGGGATGACCGGCTTCGGCGCCTCGGCGCCCCAGCCGGTGCTGTACGAGCACTTCGGCTTCACCGCAGAGGCGGTGGCCGACCGCGCCCGAGCCGTGGCCGAGCGGCTGGGGAGCGCGGGCGTGAACGAGCGCCTGGCCGAGCTGACCGCGGCCGGCACGAGCGTCTGGCTCGACCAGATCCAGCGCAGCCTCATCACCAGCGGCGAGCTCGAGCGGCTGGTCCGCGAGGACTCGCTGCGCGGCGTGACCTCCAACCCCGCCATCTTCGAGAAGGCGATCCTCGGGTCGAGCGACTACGACGAGCAGATCGCCGAGCTGGCCGCCGAGGGCGTGGACGCGCGCGGCATCTACGAGGAGATCGCGATCGCCGACGTGCGGCTCGGCTGCGACGTGCTGCGCGGGGTCTGGGACGAGTCCGGCGGCGCCGACGGCTTCGTGTCGCTCGAGGTGGAGCCCGCGTTCGCGCACGAGAGCGAGTCGACGCTCGCGCAGGCGCGCGACTTCTGGCACCGCGTCGACCGGCCCAACCTGATGATCAAGATCCCCGGCACCGACGAGGGCGTGCCCGGCGATCGAGGAGGCCATCGCGAGCGGCATCAACGTGAACGTCACGCTGCTGTTCAGCGTCGAGGCCTACACCGCGATCGCCGAGGCCTACATCCGCGGGATGGAGCGCCGCCTCGAGGCCGGCGAGCCGCTCGACGTGCACTCGGTGGCGAGCTTCTTCGTCTCGCGCGTGGACACGGAGGTCGACAACCGGCTCGCCGAGCTCGGCCGAGAGGATCTGCGCGGCATCGCCGCGGTCGCCAACGCGCGGGCGGCGTACGCGCGCTTCGAGGAGCTGTTCGGCGGCGAGCGCTTCGCGCGCCTGCGCGAGGCCGGCTGTCCGGTGCAGCGCCCGCTGTGGGCCTCGACCGGGGTCAAGGATCCGCACTACTCGGAGACCAAGTACGTCGACTCGCTGGTCGCCCCGTCGACGGTCAACACGATGCCGATGCCGACGCTGCTCGCCTGCGCCGAGCAGCTCGAGGTGACCGGGCCGACCGCCACGGAGGATCCGGCCGCCGACCTCGCAGCGCTCGCCGAGGCGGGCATCGACATGGACGACGTGACGCAGAAGCTGCTGCGCGACGGCATCGACAAGTTCGTCGAGCCGTTCGACAAGCTGATCGCGGGCGTCGAGCTCACGCGCGAGGGGATCGTCACGGGCCGGCCGCCCACGATCGCCGCCTCGATCCCCGACGAGCTCGAGCCGGCGCTGATCGCGCGCGTCAAGCAGGCCGCCGCGGAGGACGTGGCGCGGCGGATCTGGCAGCGCGACGAGTCGCTCTGGGGCGGGCCGGGCGTGCCCGAGATCGCCAACCGCCTGGGCTGGCTGACGATCAGCGAGAAGATGCTCGAGCACGCTGCCCGGGCTGCTGCGAGCTCGTCGAGGCGGTGAAGGGGGAGGGGTTCACCGACGCGGTGCTGCTCGGCATGGGCGGCTCCAGCCTCGGGCCCGAGGTGATCCGGCGCTCCTACGGGCAGGTGCCGGGCGGGCTGCGCCTGCACGTGCTCGACTCGACCGACCCCGGCGCGGTGCTGGCCGTGGAGCGCGCGGTGGACCTCGACACGACGCTGTTCATCGTCTCGTCGAAGTCCGGCGGGACGATCGAGACGCTCTCGCACATGCGCTACTTCTACGAGCGCTCGGGCGGCGACGGCAGGCGCTTCGTGGCGATCACCGACCCCGGCAGCCCGCTGATCGAGCTGGCGCACGAGCGCGGCTTCCGGGAGGTCTTCGAGAACGACCCGGACATCGGCGGGCGCTACTCGGTGCTGTCGTACTTCGGGCTGGTGCCGGCCGCGCTGGCCGGGGTGGACGTCAAGGCGATGCTCGAGTCGAGCCAGGTGGCCGAGCAGAACTGCGCGCAGGTCGGCGACGCGTCGTCGAACTCGGGGCTCTGGCTGGGCGTGGCGCTCGGCGAGCTGGCGCTGCAGGGACGCGACAAGGCGACGTTCGTGGTCCCGGGCGCGATCGAGAGCTTCGGGCTCTGGGTCGAGCAGCTGATCGCCGAGTCCACCGGCAAGCACGGCAAGGGGATCCTGCCCGTGGCCGGCGAGCCGCTCGGGGCGCCCGAGGCCTACGGCGACGACCGCGTGTTCGTCTACCTGCGCGACCCCGACGCGCCGGACGCCGATGCCGGACGCGGGCATGGAGGCGCTGGCGCGGGCCGGCCACCCGACCGTGACGCTGTCGGTGCACGGGCCCGAGGACCTCGGGCGCATCTTCTTCTTCTCGGAGTTCGCCGTCGCGGTGGCCGGGCTGGGTGCTGGAGATCAACCCGTTCGACCAGCCCAACGTCCAGGAGGCCAAGGACAACACGGCGAAGGTCCTCGAGGCCGGCGACCTGCCGGAGGTCGAGCCGGGCGACCCCGAGGAGCTGTTCGCGCAGTCGGGGCCGCCGCGCTACGTCGCGATCATGGCCTACGCCGAGCCGTCGGAGGAGCTCGACGCCGCGATCTCCGAGATGCGGACGCGCATCCGCGACCACACCAGGTCGACGACGACCTTCGGCTACGGGCCGCGCTTCCTGCACTCGACCGGCCAGTACCACAAGGGCGGGCCGCCGAACGGCCTGTTCCTGCAGCTCGTCCACGACGGGGACGAGGACGTGGAGATACCCGAGGCGGGGTACAGCTTCCGCCACCTCAAGAACGCGCAGGCGATCGGCGACCTGCAGACGCTGCGCGACGCACGGTCTGCCGGCCGTTCAGATCCGGCTCGAAGGCGACCCCGCGGATGCCGTAAGGAGGCTTCCCTGATGCAGCTCGGTTTCATCGGTCTCGGAAAGATGGGCGGGAACATGGTGCACCGCATCCATCGCGACTCCGAGCACCAGGTCGTGGCCTTCGACTTCAGCGACGAGGCGGTGCGCGAGGCCGAGGGCAACGGCGCGACCGGCGCGTCGTCGCTGGAGGAGCTCGTCTCCAAGCTCGACAAGCCGCGCTCGGTCTGGATCATGGTGCCGGCCGGCGACCCGACCGAGCAGACGGTGCAGCAGCTCGCGGGGCTGCTCGAGGAGGGCGACACGATCATCGACGGCGGCAACTCGCGCTGGACCGACGACAAGCGCCGGCAGGAGGAGCTGCGCGAGAAGGGCCTGCACTACGTCGACGTCGGCGTGAGCGGCGGCGTCTGGGGCCTGGAGGTGGGCTACTGCATGATGGTCGGCGGCGACGACGAGGCCGTCGAGCGGCTCGCGCCGGTCCTCGACGTGCTGGCGCCGCCGACCACCGAGGAGCACGGACCGGGCTGGGGCCACTTCGGCCCGACCGGCGCCGGGCACTACGTGAAGATGGTCCACAACGGCGTGGAGTACGGGATGATGCAGGCCTACGCCGAGGGCTTCGCTCTGTTCGACGCCAGCGAGTACGAGCTCGACAACGCGAAGATCGCGCACCTCTGGATGCAGGGCTCGGTGGTCCGCTCCTGGCTCTGCGAGCTGTGCGCGCGCGCCTTCGACGCAGGAGGGCAACGACCTGTCGCGACTCGAGCCCTACGTCGAGGACTCCGGCGAGGGCCGCTGGACCGTCGAGGACGCGATCGAGAACAGCGTGCCGACGCCGGTGATCACCACGCGCGCTCTACGAGCGCTTCTCGTCGCGCGGGCACGGCGACGTTCGCCGCGAAGGTCAATGCCGCGCTGCGCAACCAGTTCGGCGGCCACGCCGTCCAGACCGTCGACGAGGCTGCGCAGAAGCAGCCGCACGCGGAGTAGCGCATGGCCGTCACCGAGCAGAAGAACCCGCTCATCGAGGGCCTCGAGCGGCTCCCGATCCACCCCACCACGATGGTGATCTTCGGCGGCACCGGCGACCTCGCCCACCGCAAGCTGCTGCCCGCGATCTACAACCTCGCCCACGAGGGGGCGCTGCCGGAGCGCTTCAACCTGATCGCGGTATCGCGCTCGGACATCGCCCACGGCGACTACCGCGCAGATGGCGCGCGAGTCGATCGAGAAGCACTCGCGCCGCAAGCCCGACCCGCAGGTGCTCGACAAGCTGCTCGAGAGCGTGCGCTACGTGCCCGGGACGTTCGACGACGACTCCGTCTACGAGCGGCTCGGCAAGCAGATCGACGAGTTCGACAGCGAGGGCGGGATCAAGTTCAACCGGCTCTTCTACCTGTCGACGGCGCCGACGTTCTTCCCGGTGATCGTCGGCAAGCTCGGCGAGCAGCGGCCTCAGCGGCCACGACGAGGCCGAGGTGCGCGTGGTGATCGAGAAGCCCTTCGGCACGCGCCTCGAGGAGGCGCTCGAGCTCAACCGCCAGGTGCTGTCGGTGCTCGACGAGTCGCAGGTCTTCCGGATCGACCACTACCTGGGCAAGGAGACCGTCCAGAACATGCTCGCCTTTCGCTTCGCGAACGGCATGTTCGAGCCGATCTGGAACCGCAACTTCATCGACTACGTCGAGATCACCGCGGCCGAGGACCTGGGCATCGGCTCGCGCGCCGGGCTACTACGACTCGTCCGGCGCGCTGCGCGACCTCGTCCAGAACCACATGCTGCAGCTGCTCACGCTGCTGTGCATGGAGCCGCCGGTGACGTTCACCGCCGACGACGTGCGCGACGAGAAGGTGAAGGTGCTGCACGCGATCAAGCCCGTCGAGCCGCGAGCGCCAGACGGTGCGCGCGCGCTACACGGCCGGGATGGCGGAGGGCAAGGAGGTGCCGGGCTACCTCCAGGAGGAGGACGTGCCCGAGGACTCGCAGACCGAGACCTACGCGGCGCTGCGGCTCGAGGTGGACAACTGGCGCTGGGCCGGGATCCCGATCTACATGCGCACCGGCAAGCGGCTGGCGCGCAAGGTCACGGAGATCGCGATCGTGCTCAAGCCGGTGCCGCACCTGGCGTTCGAGTCGGCCGGATCGGTGGGCGTGCAGCCCAACCAGCTCGTGATGACGATGCAGCCGAACGAGGGCGTGTCGCTGTCGCTCGGGGCGAAGATCCCCGGGACGCGCATGCGCATCCGGTCGGTGAACATGGAGTTCCTCTACGGCACGGCGTTCCTGTCGCAGTCGCCGGAGGCCTACGAGCGCCTGATCCTCGACGCGATGCGCGGCGACGCGACGCTGTTCACGCGCGACGACGAGGTCGAGGCGCAGTGGCGCGTGATCGACCCGATCATCGAGGCCTGGGGCAAGGGCACGCCGCCGCTCGTGGAGTACCCGGCCGGCTCGGCCGGGCCCGCCGAGGCGGACGCGCTGCTCGAGTCCGGTCACAAGTGGCGGGCGATCTGACCGACGCCGGCGGCATCTGGAGCGAGCAGGACACCACGCCCGGCGCGATCGAGGCGGCGCTGCGGCAGCTGCTCCAGGAGCAGTACGCGCGCGACGAGGCCTGGTCGCCGGCGCGGGTGCTCAACCTGGTGGTCGTGGTCGACCGCGAGTGGCGCGGCGAGGTGCTCAACCGGCTGGAGCGGGTCGGCCGCTACCACCCGTCGCGGCTGATCCTGTGCGCCGTCGAGAGCGGTCGCACGACGATCGACGCGTCGGTCGCGATCACCACGGACGGGGAGTCGGAGGCCGAAGGGGTGGCGCTCGTCGCGCGAGCGGGTGGTGCTCGACCTGGGGCCGCGGCACCTGGAGCGGCTGGACACGATCGTCGACCCGCTGGTGGTCACCGACATCGCGACCGTGAGCTGGTCGCCGCACGGGCACCCCGAGGCGGTCGACGCGCTGCTGCACCTGTCCCAGGTGATCCTGATCGACTCGGTCAACGAGTTCGACGCCGGCTCCGCGGTCGCGCGGGCGCGCGAGCTCTCGGAGGACGCCTACGTGGTCGACCTGGCGTGGCTGCGCTCCACGCCCTGGCGCGAGCGCGTGGCGTCCACGTTCGACCCGCCCCAATGGCGCGAGGAGCTGGGCCGCATCGACTCGGTCACGGTCCACCACGACCCCGCCTCGACGGTCGCCGGGCTGCTGTTCTGCGGCTGGCTGGCGGCGCGGCTCGGGCTGGGAGCCCGGCGGGCTCGTGACCGCGAACGGGGCGCTGCACGGCAAGGCGCACGGGCGCCGGCAGGACGTGGAGCTGAAGCTGAATCCGGACGCGACGATGTCGGTGCCCGGCCTGGCCGGCGTGGAGCTCGGGACGGCGAGCGGGATGAGCTTCGCGCTCTACCGCGGCCCGGGCGGGCTGACGGCGCGGCGGCGCGACCGCAAGGGGCACGAGTCGGAGTGGACGGTGCTCGGGGCGTCGCGGGGTGAGGCGGGGATCCTGGGCGAGGGGATTCGGCAGGCGCTGCTGCGGGATCCGGTTTATGCGGCCGCCTTGGAGCGGGCTGCGGCGTTGGTGGGCTGACGCGTTTCGCTGTTTGCGGCGGCTCCGGGGCTGTCGTCGTCGCCTGTCCGCAGGACCTGCTCGCGCGCTGCGCGCGCTCGTTCGCTCGCCATCCAGGCTCGCTCTGGCACGGTCTGCGGCCAGGGACTACGACATCCCCGGAGCACGGGCGCTGCGGGTGCCCGCTACTGCTCCTTATTACTGCTTCTTCAGGCGTTCCAGCACTACGTCGAGGCGGTCGAAGGTCTCGTTCATGCCGCCCTCCATGCCGGAGGCGATCATGCCGTCGCGCTCCTCGGGGGTGTGGAAGATCGAGACGCCGGTCATCTTGGTCTTGTCGCCGAGGTCCTCGAAGGTGGCGGTCTCCACCGAGACGTGGCCTGGCATGCCCTCCCACTCGAACGTCTGAACGATCCGCTCGGGGGCGACGATCTCGCGGTAGGTGCCGCGGAAGCCGGTCTCGCTGCCGTCGGAGTTGCGGATCACGAATCGCCATGAGCCGCCGGCCCTGACGTCCATCTGGTCGACGACCGTCGTGGTGCCGTGCGGGCCCCACCACTCAGGGATCAGGTCCGGGTTGGTGTAGGCAGCGAAGACGACGTCGCGGGGCGCGTCGAAGATGCGCTCCGTGTGGATCTCGCGATCCGTCGGCGTGGTGACGGTCGCTGTGCGCGCGTCGGTGGTCATGGCGTCTGTCCTTTCGTCCGTTCGATCATCGCCCCGAACCGGTCGAGGCGCTGGTCCAGCATCCGGCGGTAGGTCTCGATCCAGTCCTGCACGTCCTCGAGCCGGCGCGGCCCGAGCGTGCACTGCCGCGAGCGCCCCACCTTCTCGGTGGTGACGAGCTCGGCCTGCTCCAGCACGCGCACGTGCTTCTTCATGCCGGTGAGCGACATGCCGAACGGCTCCGCGAGCTCGCTGATGGTCGCGCTGTCGCGGCCCAGCCGCTCCAGCACGCCCCGGCGAGTGGGGTCCGCGAGCGCGGCGAGGGTGCGATCGATCTGCTCGGAATACTGAACCACTTGGTTCAGTATCGCAGCGGGTCGAGGCATGCAACGCCGGCGGGCGGCGCCGCCGACCCATCGCACGTTTTCCGTGCATAACACGGAAAAAGTGCGATAGGTGAGGCGGGCGGGCTAGCCCTGGGAGTCCAGGTACGCCTGCACGAGCCGCTTCGGCGCGCGCGCCAGCCAGGCCTCGACGATCACCTCTTCGAGGTCGGCGAGGCCGATCTCCTCGAGGCGGATCAGCACGGACGGGTAGCCGTCGAAGTGCGGCGTCGTGAAGAAGACCGCCGGGATCGTCGGCCAGCAGGGCCTCCTTGGCGACCAGGTGCTCCACGCGCGCGCCGAGGATCGGCCCTTCAGGCGCCGCGGCGCCCAGCGCGTCGCGGTCGGCCTTCCGCAGCGGGCGCTCCCAGACGAAGAGCTTGTCCTTCACGCGCCACTGGCGCTGCTCGCGCGAAAGGCGCTCGGTGGCCTCCGGCATCGCCAGCGCGAGCCGCTGCTACGTCTTCCCAGCCGGCCACTCGGCGGAAGGCTACGCCGCCGCGGCCATCGGCTGGCTCTCGGCGACCTCTGCGATCCTGCCGGCCGCGCCCTCGAGCGCTCCGGCGGAGAGCAGCGCCGCCGCGGCGCTCGCCACGAGCCGCCCGCTGAGGCCGTTGCCGTTCCGCATCGAGACCCACGCGTTCAGCTCCGCGCCGCGGTCGTCCTCGCGCAGCTCATAGCGCACGTCGATGCCGACGGGGCCGTCCGCCGACAGCTCCAGCCGCCGTTCGTCGGCGGCATGGACCTCGACATCGAAGCCGACCGCCACGCCGGCGACGCGCCCTGTGACCCGTCCGCGCGCGCCGGCGGCCAGCCGCCGGCCGTCGAGGTCCTCGAGGTCGAAGTCCACCGGCGACCAGCGCCTGATCTCCTCGGGATGGGTCAGCACCTCAAGCACTTGCCCGGGTGTCGCGTTCGAGCGAACTTTCGCGGTCCATTCCCTCATGGGCGCAACGGTCTCACTCGCCGTTGTTCCGTTGTGAGCGATCCGGCACACTCGCGCCGTCCGCGGGCGGCTCCAGGCCGATCACGAACCAGCGCTGCGTGCTGTGGGGCAGCGCCTCCATGAACAGCCTGAGGTCGGCGGCGTGGTCGAGCTGGGTGGACGCGTATCGATGCAGGCACATGCCCTTCTGACCGCCCGGCACGCGGCGACTCATCGGTACGATCGCCGCCGCTGTGATCGAGACGCCCCACGGCCCCGCGCGCGCCCACCTGAGCGCGGCCGCCGACCCGCGCGCCGCGCTGGTCCTCGGCCACGGCGCCGGCGGCGGCGTCGAGGCGCGCGACCTGCTCGCCGCGCGCGACGTGGCGCTCGAGCTCGGCGTCAGCGTCGCGCTGGTCGAGCAGCCCTACCGCGTCGCAGGCCGGCGCGCCCCGGCTCCCGCGGGGCACCTCGACGCGGCCTGGATCGCCGTTCTCGAGCACCTGCGCGCGGGGGAGCTCGCGGGGCTCCCGGTGGTGACCGGGGGCCGCTCGCTGGGCGCGCGGGTCGCCTGCCGCACCGCGCCCGCCACCGGCGCCGCAGCCGTGCTCTGCCTCGCCTTCCCGCTGCTCCCGCCCTCGCGTTCCAAGCCCCCGCAGAGTCGCCTGCCGGAGCTCGACGCCGTGGCGGTGCCGGTGCTCGTCGTCCAGGGCACCAGCGACCGCTTCGGCATGCCCCCGCCCGGCCCCCGGCGCGAGGTCGCCCAGGTCGCCGGCGACCACGGCCTCAAGAAGGACGTGCCCGCCGTCGGCGCGGCCGTCGGCGACTGGCTCGCGCGCGTGCTCGCCTAGGCGGCGGCCGCCACCAGCCGGCACATCAGCTCTGCCGCTCCCCGCTCGTCCAGGCCCTGCTCGCGCGCCAGCGAGCGCCACGTCTCGAAGGCGAGCGCGTGCCCGATCGCCGCGCGCACCCGCTCGCGCCGCGCGCCGCGGGCGCGGCGCCCGGTCATCAGGACATCGCGCGCCGCCTCCAGGAACGCGCGGAAGGCGCCGAAGAAGTGGCGCACGCTCTCCACGGTCTGCTCGTCGCGGATCAGGTTCCCCATCATCGTCTCCGTGCGCGCGTAGTACGCGTAGAGCTCGGCGAGCGCCGCTGAGAGCCGCTCGTCGGGGTCGGTCACCGCGGCCCACGCGCCGATGTCGGGCGGCGGATTGGCGGCGCCCCAATGCGAGCTGCAGGCCGCGAACAGGGCGTGCTCGTCGGGGAAGTGGCGGTACAGGGTCGACCGCCGCACCCCCGCCCGCTCGGCCACCGCGCTCATCGAGGTGCGCGCCGGGCCGAGCGTCCCGTGCAGCTCCACGGCGCTCTCGGTGATGCGCAGGCGCGTCTCGGCCTCGAGCTCTGCTCGCCGGCGCTTTCGGTAGGGGCGCTTTTCGTCGGTCATGCCTGTACGACGAATCTTGACACACGCGCAGGACCGGTGTATGAATTCACGCGACACTAATGTTCGATGAAAGGAGAAGGACCATGGCCAAGGTGATCGGACCGGAGGATGGGGCGGCAGGGTTTCTGGGCTCGATCGGCGTGCGCTGGATGATCGACGGGGACGAGACCGACCGTGGCTTCTCGCTCGTCGAGCATCCGATGTCGCCGCACTCGCTCGCGGCGCCCCTGCACCGCCACACGCGCGAGGACGAGTACTCGTACGTGCTGGAGGGGAGGGTCGGCGCGCTGCTGGGCGACGACGTCGTCGTGGGCGGCCCGGGCGACCTGATCTTCAAGCCGCGCGACCAGTGGCACACGTTCTGGAACGCCGGTGACGAGCCGGCGCGCCTGCTCGAGATCATCGCGCCCGCGGGCTTCGAGGACTTCTTCCGCGAGCTCGACGGCCTCGGCGGCGCGCTGGAGGCCGATCCGGACGAGCTCGCGGAGCTGAACGCCCGCTACGGGCTCGAGATGAAGCCCGAGACGTTCCCGGAGCTGCTCGAGCGCTTCGGCCTGCAGGTCGGCGAGCGGCTGACGGTCTAGCCGTCCTCGAGAACGGCGAGGACGTTGCCGCCCGGGTCCTTGAACCAGGCGATCGGGGGGCCCTGCTCACGCATGATCCCCCGGTCGTCCTGGCCGAAGCCCTCGTAGCGCTCGAACGCCACGCCGCGGGTCGTCAGCTCGTCGACGGCGGCGTCGATGTCGTCGACCGGGAAGTTGAGGATCGTGTAGTCCGCCGGCGTGTGGCCGGGCTTGGGGTACACGAGCGTCGGGCGGTCGCCGCCGAGGTGCAGGGTCAACATCCCGTTCTCCTCGGAGACCTCGACGCCGAGCGTCTCGCCGTAGAACTCGCGCGCCGCCTCGATGTCCGGGACCGCGAACCCGCTGAATGCCTTCGTTTCCTTGAACATGCCTATGAGACCGCCCCGAGGGGCCGAACTCATCGCTCCTCGTCGAGGCGCTCGGGCAGGCCGAAGCGCTCGAACTGCACGCTGACGTTCGACTCGTCCATCGTCTGCTCGGGGTAGCGCTCGTAGAAGAGGTCTTCGCGCCCGAGCGTCGAGCGCGTGATGAACGAGGTGACGTCGCGGATGTGCCCGTCGGGGTTGAGCGTGAAGACGTCGATCGAGAAGAGCCGGTAGCTGTCGTCCTCGTGGTACCAGGCGTAGCTGCCCACCGCGAGCTGGCCGTTCGCGGTGGCCCGTCGGTGGCGCCAGCGCCAATCGCCCGACAGCGGCCCGCCCTCCAGGAAGCCGCGCAGCCCCTCGGGGCCGTGGAACCAGGCCGGCAGCGGCGGCATCGACCAGGCGGCGTCCTCGGCGAGCAGCGAGACGACGGCCTCGATGTCCTGGCGCTCCATGGCGTCCATGTAGCCCTCGACGATCTCGCGCAGCCGCTCGTCGCCGAGCGACCTCAGCGTCGCCTGCTGGGTCTGGTCGGGCAGGCGCTCGTCGACCGTCTTGCGCGCCCGCTGGAGCGCGCTGTTGACCGAGGCCACGCTCGTCTCGAGCGCCTCGGCCGCCTCGCTCGCCGAATAACCCAGCACCTCGCGCAGGATCAGCGCCGCGCGCTGGTTGGCGGGCAGGTTCTGCAGCGCCGCGACGAAGGCCAGCTCGACGCTCTCGCGCAGCTCGTAGCGCGCCTCGGGCGCGGCATAGCCGTCCTCGAGCCCCAGCCCGGCGTCCGGGAACGGCTCCACCCAGGTCGACTCGATCGGCGGCAGCCCGAGGCCATCGTGGTAGTCGCCCGACGGCCCGTAGTCGATCGGCAGCACGCGCTTGGGCCGCCGCTCGATCAGGTTCAGGCAGGTGTTGGTCGCGATCGTGTAGAGCCAGGAGCGCAGCGAGCTGCGGCCCTCGAAGCGCGCCAGCCCGCGCCACGCGCGCAGCTGCGCCTCCTGGAGCGCGTCCTCGGCGTCGTGCACGGAGCCGAGCATGCGGTAGCAGTGCGCTTGCAGCTCGCCGCGGTAGGGGCGCAGCAGCTCCTCGTAGGCCCGCTCGTCGCCTCCGCGGGCAGCCTCCAGCAGGCTTGTCGACTCGGTCGGCATGGCAGCGATTAGTTTCGGCCCCGCACGCGGTCAAAGAGGCTAGGGCATGGAGCGAGATCACTCAAAGCCGGTCGTGCACCTCGAGCTGCATACGGGCGATCTCCCGAGCGCGCGCGACTTCTACTCCGGGCTCTGCGGCTGGAGCCCCGAGCAGATCGAGCACCGCCACGGCACCTACCTGGCGATGGACCTCGGCCGCGGCGCGCCGGGCGGCGGCATCGTCGAGTGCCGCACCCGCCACCCGCTCTGGCTCCCCTACGTCGAGGTCGAGCACGCCGGCGAGGCCACCGAACGGGCGCGCGCCATGGGCGCCTCGGTGCTGCTCGGTCCGCGCGAGGGGCCCGCCGGCTGGCGCAGCGTCGTCAGCGCTCCGGGCGCCGGCGAGATCGCGTTCTGGCAGCCGAAGCGCTAGACGCCGGCCATGCCGCTGTGCTCGCGCTCGGCCAGGGCCGCCCCGAGCACGCCCACGACGTCGGGGTCGAACTGGGCGCCGGCGCAGCGGCTCAGCTCGTCGAGGGCCTCGGAAGGCTGCATCGCGGCCCGGTAGGGGCGGTCGGAGACCATCGCGTCGTATGCGTCGCAGACCGCGATGATGCGCGAGCCGAGCGGGATGTCGGCGCCGCGCAGGCCGTCCGGGTAGCCGAGCCCGTCGAAGCGCTCGTGGCTCCAGCGCACCAGGCGCGACGCGCGCGTAAGCGCCGGTGCCGCCGACAGGATGCGCTCGCCGATCACGGTGTGCCGGCGCATGAAGGCCCACTCCTCCTCGGTCAGCGGCGCCGGCTTGTTGAGGATCTCGTCGGGGACCGCCGCCTTGCCGACGTCGTGCAGCGAGGCTGCCTGGAGCAGGGGGGCGCGCTCCTCGTCCGGCAGCTCGAGCTGATCGGCCACGGCCTCGACGAGGTCGGTCACCTGATCGAGGTGCAGGCCCAGGTCCTTGTTGCGCTCGGCCAGGATGCTGAGCAGCACGTCCGCGCTCTGGCGGCCGGCCGAGCTGCGGCTGTCGAGGTTCTTGCGGGCGTACATCCTGCGGTCGGCCTCGCGCAGGGCCTCGGTCGCGCTGATCGCCTCCGCCGGCAGGATCACCGAGCCGTAGGAGGCGGTCACGTGGAATCGGTCGCCGCGCTCGGTGAGCGCCTCCAGGGCGAGCCCCGCGACCGAGTCGTAGTCGGCGCGGTCCGGCAGGCTCAGCACGCAGAACTCGTCGCCGCCCATGCGGTAGGCGGTGGCGACCTCCTCCAGGTCGGTCTCGAGCCGTCGCGCCATGCGCGTCAGCAGGGCGTCGCCGGCGGGATGGCCGAACGTGTCGTTGTACGACTTGAACCCGTCCAGGTCGAACAGCTGCAGCAGCAGCGGGCTCTCCAGGGTCGCGCGGTCGAGTCGGGCCTGCAGGTCGGCCAGCAGCGCGCGGCGGTTGCCGAGCCCCGTGAGCGGGTCCTGCAGCACGAGGTCGGCGAGGTTCTCGGCGGCGAGCTTGCTCTCGGTCACGTCCTGGCACTGGGCGATGGCGACGCCCGGGCTGCCCGACTCGGGGCGCAGCAGCGACAGGTTGATCGCCACCCAGACCACGTGCGCGTCGCCGTGCACGAAGCGCACCTGGACCTGGCGGGTCTGCTCCTCCTCGCCAAGTGACGCAACCGCCTCCAGGGCGCTCGGCATGTCCTCCGGGTGGACCACGGCGCGCATGTCGGTGCCGATCAGATCCTCCTGCTCGAGCCCTGCGAGCTCGCACATGGCGCGGTTGACCTGGGTGATCTCGCCGTCTCTGCCGGTGCCGAAGGTGAACAGGGCCATCCCGATCGGCGCGCCCTCGAAGGCGCCCTTGAAGCGCTCCTCGCTCGCTCTCGCCGCCGCCCTCACGGTCTCGTTCAGCCGCCAGCCGATCACACTCACCCCGCCCGCGACGCCCACGAAGGCCGCGTGGATGGCGGCCCACTTCCAGGGGTGGACGATCGCGTCGTGATGGTTGTAGACGGCGCCCGGGTCGAGCGCCCCCATGATGCCGTGGTGGGCCAGCACGTAGGCGGCCGCCACCAGGAACGGGAACCAGTCCTCGTACAGCGCCAGCACGAAGATCGTGATGAAGAACAGGAAGTGCGCCTCGATCGCCCCGTTCCAGACGTGCACGAGCAGGGCGCAGGCGGTGATCAGCCCGAGCGAGCCGAGCACGGACGCCGCGCGCCGCTGGCGCTCCAGCGCCAGCGCGAGCACGCCGACCGGGATCAGGCCGCCGGCGTGCGCGACGCTGTGCAGCCAGCCGTTTCCCTGGGCGAAGCTGAAGGCCGTGAGCAAGATCGCCTCGGCGAACAGCAGCGCGACCATCGCGTGGTGGCGCCGCCGCCAGGCCTCATAGGGAAGCGTCTGACCGCTGGGGAGCAGCGATCGCAGTTTGGCGACGTTGGGCACGGTGGTTGACCCCTGGGGAGGTCATCGGCAGCCGCCGCCGCCCGCTTGAGCAGCGCTAGTCGTCCTCGCCCAGCCGTCCCGTGTCGAGCCAGAACAGGTCGCGCGCCACGACGGCCGTGCCGGCGAAGTCGGAGAAAACGCCGTCGACTCCGGCCTCGTAGAAGCGCAGGTACTCCTCGATCGGGTTGCCGCCGTAGGCCGCCGGCATCCGCGACGCCTCGTTGCGGAACGTGTAGGGGTGAACCACCAGCCCGCGCGCATGCGCCCGCTCGACGAGCGTGGTCGGCGCGAGCACCTCGCCGGTGGGGGTGTTCGGGATCACGTACGGCTTCCACGGCCCGATGCCGTCCGCGTAGCGCGCGACCTCGTCCAGCCCCGCGTCGGTGGTCAGATAGCCGAACGTCTGGTTGCGCCCGGACACCGTCCAGTCGTAGGGCCGGTCGTAGGGCGCCTGATAGACGAGGCTGCCGTCCGCCGCCACGTCGTAGGCGTCGATCAGCTGCACGAGCCGCACCGGCGTCATCCTGTTCAGCCGCTTCAGGTTGCCCTGCTCGAAGCTCTGGATGATCACGGGCGAGCGGCGGCGGTCGAGCCCCGCGCGGTCGAGGATCCTCACGAGCGGCTTCTCGAGCGCGAGCCCCAGGCTGCGGTGGTAGGTCGGGTGCTTCGTCTCGGGGTAGATCCCGATCGTGCGGCCGGTCCGCTTCGACCAGCGCTTGGCGAGGGCGATCACCTCCTCGAACGTGGGGATCCTGAACCTGCCGTTGAAGCGCTGCGGCCGGTCGGCGAACGGCTGGACCGCGCGCAGCGTGCGGATCTCCGCGAGCGTGAAGTCCGAGGCGAACCAGCCCTCCTCGGGCGGGCCGCCGTCGATCACGGCCGTCCGCTTGCGGTCGGCGAACTCGGGATGCTCGGCCACGTCGGTCGTCGCCGTGATGTTCGGCTCGTGGCGCGCGATCAGGTGGCCGTCCTTGGTCGAGACGAGGTCCGGCTCGATGAAGTCCGCGCCCATGCGGATGGCGAGCCGGTAGCCCGGCAGCGTGTGGTCGGGCAGGTAGCCCGCCGCTCCGCGGTGACCGATCACGAGCGGATCGGGAAAGCTGGAGGCAGCCGCTGACGGGGCGAGCACGGCGGCGACGGCGAGGGCGGCGAGCAGGCTCTTCTTGAACATGCGCGGATCTTCGCCCATCCGGCGAGACCTGTGTGAAACCCGGGTTACCATCCCGTGGTGCCGCACGACTTCCAGGTCACGGACGATCCTGCCGGCGCGGCGGCGGCCCTGCTCGCGCAGGCGAGCGGCCACGTCTGCATCACCGGCGGGTCCACGCCGCGGGCGGCCTACGAGCGCGTGGCCGCCGACCGCGCCGACTGGTCCGGCGTCCACTTCTGGTTCACGGACGAGCGCTGCGTCCCGCCCGACCACGAGCATTCGAACTTCCGGATGGCCGACGAGGCTCTGCTCAGCCGCGCGCAGGGCGCCACCGTCCACCGCATGCGCGGCGAGCTCGGCCCGCGCGAGGGGGCGACCGACTACGAGCGCGAGCTCGAGGAGGCGGGCGACCCGACGTTCGAGCTGATCCTGCTCGGCATCGGCCCCGACGCCCACACGTGCTCGTTGTTCCCCGGCGACGAGGCGGTGGGCGAGCACGACCGCCCCGTGGTGGGCGTCGAGACGCCGGGCATGGCGCCGCTGGTGTCCCGCATCACCCTTACGCTTCCGGTCGTGAACCGCTCGCAGCAGATCGTCTTCCTCGTCACCGGCGAGGACAAGGCGGACGCCGTGGCGCGCGCCTTCGCGGCGCCGCCCGATCCGTCGGCGCCGGCCTCCCTGGTCGACGGGGAGGTGACGGTGCTGCTCGACGAGGCCGCGGCTCGGGGCCTGTGACGTCCTGGGCCAACGGCGGCGTGGGCGCGAGCCCGTATCCGCCGATCGCCGAGTACGGCTTCCTCTCGGACTGCGAGACCTGCGCGCTGGTGGCGCCGAACTCGAACGTCGAGTGGCTCTGCCTGCCGCGCTTCGACTCGCCCAGCGTGTTCGGCGCCATGCTCGACCGCGATGCCGGGACCTTCCGGCTCGCGCCGGCCGACATCGAGGTGCCGGCCGCACGCCGCTACCTGCCCGGCACCAACGTGCTGGAGACGAGCTGGGGCACCAACAGCGGCTGGATCATCGTGCGCGACGCGCTCCTGATCGGTCCGTGGCACCACGAGCACGACCGCTCCAACACGCACCGGCGCGCGCCCACCGACTACGACGCCGACCACGTGCTCGTGCGCCTCGTCCGCTGCGTCAACGGCGAGGTTCAGATCACGCTCGACTGCGAGCCGCGCTTCGACTACGGCCGCCAGACCGGCGAGTGGGAGTACACCGGCACGAGCTATCACGAGGCCGTCTGCCGCGCCGAGGGCAGCGACGTCGAGCTGCGGCTCAGCTCGGACATGAACATGGGCTTCGAGGGGCCGCGCGTCACGGGCCGCACGCTGATGAAGGAGGGCGACACGCTGTTCGTGGCGCTCGCGTGGTCCGAGCACCCGGCGCCGAGCACCTACGAGGAGGCCTACGACCGGCTCGTCTGGACCTCCCACCACTGGCAGCACTGGCTCGACCACGGCAGCTTCCCCGACCATCCCTGGCGTACGGCGCTGCAGCGCTCGGCGCTGACGCTCAAGGGGCTCTCCTACGCGCCCACCGGCGCCCTGGTGGCGGCTCCCACCACCTCGCTGCCCGAGACCCCCGGCGGCGAGCGCAACTGGGACTACCGCTACACCTGGATCCGCGACGCGACCTTCATGCTCTGGGGGCTGTACACGCTCGGCTTCGACTGGGAGGCCAACGACTTCTTCTTCTTCATCGCCGACGTGGTCGAGTCGGAGCAGAACACGCTCCAGATCATGTACGGCATCGACGGCGAGGACACGCTCGAGGAGCGCACGCTCGACCACCTCGCCGGCTACGAGGGTGCGCGCCCGGTGCGGGTCGGCAACGGCGCCTACAACCAGGACCAGCACGATGTCTGGGGCGCGCTGCTCGACTCGGTCTACCTCCACACGAAGTCGCGCAACCATCTGCCGGAGCGCATCTGGCCGATCCTCAAGCGCCAGGTCGAGGCCGCGCTCGAGAACTGGCGCGAGCCCGACCGCGGCATCTGGGAGATCCGCGGCGAGCCGCAGCACTTCACCTCTTCGAAGCTGATGTGCTGGGTCGCGGCCGATCGCGGCGCGCGCCTGGCCGAGCTGCGCGACGAGCTGGAGTTCGCCGCGCGCTGGCAGTCGGCGGCCGACGAGATCAAGCAGGACATCCTCGACAACGCCGTCGACGACCGCGGCGTCTTCTGCCAGCACTACGACACCGACGCGCTCGACGCCTCGGTGCTGCTGATGGTGATGACGCGCTTTCTCCCGCCGGAGGACGAGCGGCTGCGGCGCACCGTGATCGCGATCGCCGACGAGCTCACCCAGGACGGCCTCGTGCTGCGCTACCGCACCGAGGACACCGACGACGGGCTGGCCGGCGAGGAGGGCACGTTCACGATCTGCTCGTTCTGGCTCGTGTCGGCGCTCGTGGAGATCGGCGAGATCGAGCGCGGCCGGGCGCTGTGCGAGAAGCTGCTCTCGTACGCGAGCCCGCTCGGCCTCTACGCCGAGGAGATCGACCCGCGCACGGGCCGCCACCTGGGCAACTTCCCGCAGGCGTTCACGCACCTGGCGCTGATCAACGCGGTGATGCACGTGATCCGTGCCGACCAGGGCCTCGAGCTCGGCATGCTGCCGCTGGGCCGCGAGCTCACGCGCCAGCGGTCTCAGTCGAGCTGAGCGCCCGGCGCGCGCGATCAGGTCGAGCTTCGCGGCCCGCGGCAGCCGTTTGATGCGGGCCTCCTCGCGCAGGGCGGCGGAGCGGTCGGCGACCGGCAAGATCGCCATCAGCTCCACCGGGAGCCGGCTGCGCGTGTAGCGACTCGCGCTGCCCGCGCGGTGTGCGGACAGGCGGCGGTCGAGGTCGTTCGTCCAGCCGCAGTAGAGGCTGCCGTCGGAGCACCGGAGCAGGTACACGTGTGGCATCTAGGCGCGCGGTAGCAGGCAGGCTGACCCGGACGACCACGTGCGCCGGCCGCGTCGGATCGGCGAGCGAGAGGAAGTCGCGCGCAGGCGCCCGTGACTCGCACCAGCCGCACGTGACCGGATCGCTCGGGGCGTGGCCACCGGCGGCGGGCAGGACCGGGACGTCACACCGCGGGCACGCGAACGTGGCGGTGGCGAGCTGCCACGACGCCTGGCCGGGTCGTCGCGTCCGGCGTCCGGCGAACTGCTCGGCGGGACGGGGCTCGGGGCGCACCGGTACGAGTGTAGGAGCGCGCCGGGCGGGTGAGATTCGTTTCGGCCGCGCGGCGGGGGCCGGCGCCGTTCAGCGGTCCGCCGACCTGGTCGCCGCGCTTTCGCGCGGCTCCACTCGCTCGCCTGCGGCTCGACTCCGGTCACGGTCGCCGGTCGGCCGAACCGCGCCGGCCCCTGCGGAGCGGTCGCGGTGGCCGGTGTGTGGCACGCGTGGCGCTCCCGATCCGGTCGAGAGCGAAGTTATTCATGGGATAGATGAACAACTTCGAGTTCAGCCGCTCCGGCGCCCGCTCGAAGCCGCGCTCCTCGGTGAGACCAATATTCGCCCCGAATGTGGTGGCGAATATTGCTTCGGCGCTTGGGCCCAGCGGCCCGGGGCGGCCCCCCTCGTCGCTGTTCGTTGCGCCCAATCCGCCGCGCGGGCGGCCGGCCGCGCCGGGCGCTCGGGATGCGAGCGCCATGTGTTGCGCGCCTCGCCGCTCGCCAACGCGTCGCCGCCCACGCCAGCCGCTTGCCGTCAGCTCGGCGTCGGGCGCGTCGAGCTGCCGGGCCGGGGGCGGTCGGCGGGCAAATTACGAACCATGTTCAAGTAAGAAACAGATCATCACTGCGGAAGTCGAGATAGAGCTGCTGCCGGGCGACGCGAGCGACGCGAGCACCGTAGATGCGGTCGTCGCGGTGATCAACGCGGCCTACGCCGACGGCGAGGCGGGGCTGTGGCAGGAGGGCGCCCGCAGGATCGGGGCGGAGCAGGTGGCAGAGGAGATCGCGCGCGGCGGGATGCTGGTGGCGCGGCTGGGGGACGGGGTGGTCGGGTGCGCGTCCGTGCGGCGGCTCGACGACACCACGTTCGAGCTCGGGTTGGTCTCGGCGGCGCCGGAGGCGTGGGGCAGCGGGGTCGGCCGCCGGCTGGCCGACGCGGCCGAGGAGCTGGCCCGCGCGCGCGGCGCGACGGAGATGCAGCTCCAAGTGCTGGTGCCGCGCGCCGGAGCCCACCCGAACAAGGTGCGCCTGCGCTCCTGGTACGAGCGCCGCGGCTACCGGGTCACTGGAACGAAGCCGTTCGAGGCGCCGCGACTGGCGCGCCCATGCGAGTTCCTGGTGTTCCGCAAGCCGCTCGGCTGAGGGCTCGTAGCGACGCGCGCTACAGCCGCGCGTCGGCCACCATGGCGCCGAACAGCAGCGCCAGGTAGGCCAGCGAGAAGAGGTAGAGCCGCAGCGCCGTGCGGCGGTCCGGCTTGCGCAGCAGGCGCCAAGCGCCGCCGATGAACACCGCGCCCAGGATCACGGAGCAGACCAGGTAGGTCGCCCCGAACGCCCCGGCGCAGAAGGGCAGCTGCGTGACCGCGTACAGCAGGATCGCGTAGAGCAGGATCTGGCGGCGCGTCTCGGCCTCGCCGCGCACCACCGGCAGCATCGGGATCCCCGCGCGCGCGTACTCGTCCTTCATCAGCAGGGACAGCGACCAGAAGTGCGGCGGCGTCCAGAAGAAGACGATCGCGAACAGGTAGAGCGGCGTCCCCGACAGCCCGCCCGTCACCGCCGCCCAGGCCACCAGCGGCGGCACGGCGCCCGCGGCCCCGCCGATCACGATGTTCTGCGGCGTCGCTGCGCTTCAGCCACATCGTGTAGACGAGCACGTAGCCGAGCAGCCCCGACATCGCCAGCACCGCCGCCAGCGGGTTGACCGTCAGCGACAGCAGCGCGAACGAAGCGCAGCCCAGCAGCACCCCGTAGACGATCGCCGCGCGCGCCGACACGCGCCCGGACGCGACCGGCCGGTCCGCGGTCCGCTTCATCACCCTGTCGATGTCGCGGTCGAGCGCGTGGTTGATCGCGCCCGCCCCGCCGGCGGACAGCGCGCCGCCCAGGCAGGTGAGCGCGACCAGCCCGAGCGACGGGTCGCCCGCCACGTACATCGTCGTGATCGTCGTGAAGATCAGCAGCGACTGGACCTTCGGCTTCGTCATCTCGACGTAGTCGGAGATGACCGTCCGCGACGAGACCGCCAGCGCGGCGGCGCGCGCCTGGGCCGTCATGCCGCCACCGCTTCGGCGCGCCCGCGCGCGGGCGCCCGCGCCGGCGCGAGCTGCAGCGTCAGCCCCAGCGACGTGGCCCAGAGCAGCGTTCCGAGAGCGAGGTGCAGCACGATCAGCACCTCATACTCCTCCAGCCACACGTTGAGCGCGCCGACCAGGATCTGCGCGACCAGGAGCGCCGACAGCGCCTATCGCGTAAGGCACCGCCACCCGGCGCCGCAGCGCGACGACGATCAGCGTGATCAGCAGCACCGACGCCAGATACATGAACGCGCGGTGGGTGAGGTGGATGTCGACCAGGCGCGACTGCCCGAACGGCATGAAGTCGCCGTTGCAGCTCGGGAACTGCTTGCCGCAGGCGTGGTGGGCGCCGTCGCCGAGCTGGTAGTCGGGCCGCCCGTACTTCTGCGTCCCGGCCATGTAGCCGCCGGCCACGACCGTGCAGAGCACCGCCGCCGTGGCGGCCACGGCCAGCGGGCCGCAGACGCGGCCCGCCGCCCTCCGCCGAGACCCCGGCCACGCCCCTCCAGAGGTAGATCAGCCCGCCGAGCAGCAGCATCGCGAGGCCGAGGTGCGCGGCCACGAAGGCCTCCTCGAGGTTCTCCTCGACGGTCGCCCCGCCGAGCCCGGCCTGCGCCAGCACCAGCACGAACAGCGCGATCGAGATCGGCAGGAACTGCCGGTAGCGCCGCCAGGAGAGCACGACGAGCGCGAGGATCATCAGGCCCGACCGCGCCCGGCAAGCGCGCGATGCGTGTACTCGATGATCGAGTTGAGGTCGACGCCCGGCACCACGTTGCCCTTGCAGAACGGCCAGCCGTGGAAGCCGGATCCGCCGGGCCCGCAGCCCAGGCCGGAGTCGGACACCCGGACGATCCCGCCCACGATGATGAGCGCGAAGGTCGCGAGACCCGTGGCGAGGACCAGGCGCCGCACTAGATGCTGCGGGGCGCGGCGGGCTGCGCCACGGTCTCGGCGGGCCGGTTGCGGTTGGCCACCTCGCGCCGGATGTCCTTCATGGGCTCGACGCTGCGCACGCGCGGGATCGAGTCGAAGTTGTTCGCGGGCGGCGGGGAGGTCGTGAACCACTCGAGCGTGTTGCCCTGCCACGGGTCGTTGCCCGCGCGCTTGCCGTTGCGCAGCGAGACCACGACGTTCACGAGCGTGAC
The DNA here is from genome assembly GCA_963828225.1 of uncultured Thermoleophilaceae bacterium. Classification (GTDB taxonomy): domain Bacteria; phylum Actinomycetota; class Thermoleophilia; order Solirubrobacterales; family Thermoleophilaceae; genus JACVRW01. The sequence continues at coordinate 565,739 of CAWHDX010000001.1, forward strand.
CAGGACGCCGAGGGCCAGGATGAAGGCGCCGATCGTCGAGATCAGGTTGTAGGTGGTGACGTGCAGGTCCTCCGAGTAGCGGTAGATGCGCCGCGGCATACCCGACAGGCCGGCGGAGTGCTGGATCAGGAAGGTCACGTTCATGCCGATGAACATCAGCCAGAAGGACAGCTTCCCGAGCGACTCCGACATCAGCCGCCCGCTCATCTTCGGGAACCAGTAGTAGAGGCCGGCGAAGATGCCGAACACCGAGCCGCCGAACAGCACGTAGTGCATGTGGGCGACGACGAAGTAGGTGTCGTGCAGCTGCCAGTCCACCGGGAAGATCGCGAGGATCACGCCCGAGATGCCGCCGATCACGAACAGGCCCGGCAGCGCCGCCGCGAAGTAGAGCGGCGTCTTGAAGTTGATCCGGCCCTGCCAGAGCGTCGCGATCCAGTTGAAGATCTTGATGCCGGTCGGCACCGCGATCGTGAACGACGACAGCATGAAGAAGGCGAGCACGACCGTGGCGGTCGGCGTCGCGAACATGTGGTGCGCCCACACCAGCAGGCCGAGGAACGCGATCGCGACCGTCGAGGCCGCGATGGCGCGGTAGCCGAAGATCGGCTTGCGCGCGAACACCGGCAGGATCTCCGAGATCATCCCGAAGGCGGGCAGCACCATGATGTAGACCTCGGGGTGCCCGAAGAACCAGAACAGGTGCTGCCAGAGCAGCGGGTCGCCGCCGCCGGTGGGATCGAAGAAGGCGGTGCCGAAGTGGCGGTCGGTGAGCAGCATCGTCACCGCGGCGGCCACGGCCGGCAGCGCGATGATCAGCAGGTAGCTGTAGACGAGGATCGTCCAGACGAACAGCGGCATCCGGCCCCAGCTCATCCCGGGCGCGCGCATGTTGTGGATCGTCGCGACGAAGTTGATCGCGCCGATCAGCGACGAGATGCCGGTCAGGTGGATCATGAATATCCACGCGTCGACGCCGCCGCCGGAGGCGAACGCGTCATCCGACAGCGGCGGGTACATCGTCCAGCCGGCCTGCGGCGGCTCGAAGAAGAGGCTGCAGTAGAAGGCGACCCCGCCGAACAGCAGCAGCCAGAACGACAGCGCGTTGAGGCGCGGGAAGGCCATGTCGCGCGCGCCGATCATCAGCGGCAGCAGGTAGTTCGCGAACCCGGCCAGGACCGGGACCACGAACAGGAAGATCATCGTCGTGCCGTGGACCGTGGCGAGGCCGTTGTAGGTCTCCGGCGCGACCAGCGTGTTGTCCGGCTGCGCGAGCTGCAGCCGCATGATCAGCGCCTCGACGCCGCCGAGCACGAAGAACAGGAACGTCGCGAACAGGTAGAGGATCCCGATCTTCTTGTGATCGGTCGTGGTCAGCCACGCGAGCCAGCCGCGCTGCTCGGGCGCGATCCCGTGCAGGACGACCTCAGGCCGCGCGACCTGTGCTGCGGTTCCGGCTTCCATCAGTTGCTGGCCTCACCTTCGCGCTGCTTGCGCTGCTCGGCGAGGTCCTCGCCGGAGTTCTCGATGTCCGTCGCCTGCCGATCGGCCCAGCTCTCGAACTGGGCCGGCGTGACCGCGCGCACCTCGGCGCGCATGTCCGCGTGGCCCGCGCCGCAGAGCTCCGCGCACTGGCCGCGGAAGGTCGTGCCGGCCTGGTCGGCGGGGATCTTGAACCAGGTCTGGTTGACGTGGCCCGGGACCGCGTCCGCCTTGCCGCCGAGCTTGGGGATCCACCAGGAGTGGATGACGTCGGTGGCGGTGATGTCGAGCACGATCGTGGTGTCCACGGGCACGACCATCGTGTAATAGCTGAAGAGCTTGCGCTTGCCGGGGTAGTCGTAGCGCCAGAGGTACTGCTGGCCGTTGACCTCGATCTTCAGCGACGGCCGCCCGCCCGGCGGGGCCGGCTGGTCGATCGTGGCGAACTGCGTCGAGGAGGCACTCAGGCCGTTGGGGCCGGACTCCGGCGGGTTCTGGATGTCGTCCAGGTAGAGGAAGGTCACGACCGTGAGCACGACCAGGATCAGTGCGGCCGCGACGGTCCAGCCCAGCTCGAGCGGGGTGTTGCCGCGGATCTGCCGCGCCTCGCGGCCGCCGCGGCGGTGGCGGTAGCGCACCAGCGACCAGATCAGCGTGCCCTCGACGATCACGAAGATCACGATCGCCACGTAGAGCGTGATCTTGTAGAGCGTGTCGATGTCGTTCGCGTTCTGCGAGCCACCCGATTCAGGGGTGAACGTGTCGGCCAGCGCGGAGGGCGCGGCGACTAGGAGAACGAGCAGGACCGCGGCTAGCGCGGCCAGCGTCAGGCGTCGGGGCATGCCGGTGGGCAAGGCCGTCGGATCATATCTGCGGGGGTGGGGGACGCTCCACTTCGTGGCGGATGTCCCGATCCCGCTCGACCACGAGCTCGCCCACGTGCAGACGGTCGACGTGCAGCTCTCCGATGCGCAGCTCGCCGATCGCGGACCGGCCCACCACCAGCCGCCGGATCGCCAGCCGCCCGATCGCGACGGCGCCCACCGCGGCGGCGCCGACCGCGAGCGCTCCGATCGCCTTCGCGCCGATCTTCTCGGCCCCGACCGCCTGGGCGCCGATCGCCTCGGCCCCGATCGCTCGTCGGAGCAAGGTCACGCGCCCTCGAACGCCGGCGCGCGCTTCTCGAGGAAGGCCAGCGTGCCCTCCTGGAAGTCGCGCGTGCGCGCGAGCGCGTGCTGCAGCTCGGCCTCGAGCTTCAGCTGACCGTCGAGGTCCGGGTAGAGCATCTGGTTGAGGGCCCGCTTGGAGCCCGCGTAGGAGCGGGTCGGGCCGTCGGCGAGGCGGTGAAGGAGCGCCTCGGCCTCGGGGAGCAGCCGGTCGTCAGGGTGGACGAAGTTGACCAGCCCCCAATCGACCGCGCGGGCGGCGTCGATGCGCTCGCCCAGCAGCGCCATCTGGAAGGCGCGCGCCTTGCCGACCGCTGACGGCACGAACAGCGTCGAGCCGCCGTCTGGCATCAGGCCGATGTTCACGAAGGCGAGGCCGAAGTAGGCGGACTCGGCGGCCAGCACGAGGTCGCAGGCGAACGCCAGCGAGGCGCCGATGCCGACGGCGGGGCCGTTGACGGCCGCGATCACCGGCTTCTCCAGGTGACGCACGCCGGCGATGATCGGGTGGTAGAGGTCGTTCAGCTCCTTCCTGATGTCGGGCATGCCGTCGTCGGACGCCTCGAAGCCCGCGCGCAGGTCCGCGCCGGACGAGAAGCCGCGCCCGGCGCCGGTGATCATCAGCGCGCGCACGGAGGGGTCGGCCGCGTCGACCTCGATCACCTGCCTGAGCTCGCGGCCGAAGTCGCCGGTCCAGGCGTTCAGCGTCTCGGGGCGGTTCAGCGTCAGCCGGGCGGACCCGCCGTCCTGCTCCCAGATCAGGTGCTCGTAGCTCATGGCCGCGTAGCGTACGCGGCCTCCTAACCTGTCCGTGTGCTTCTCGACGCGCTCGATTGGCTGGGCCACTCGGGCTTCCGCATCCGCGCCGGCAGGGCGCACGTCTACATCGACCCCTACCGCGTGCCCGAGGGGTCCCCGCCCGCGGACCTGATCCTGATCACCCACGGGCACTACGACCACTTCTCGCCGCAGGACGTGGAGCGCCTGTCCACGCGGCGCACGTGGCTGGTCGGCCCCGCGGCGGTGGCGGAGCGCGTCAGCGGCCAGGTCCACTCGATCGCGCCCGGCGAGCTGCTCGAGGACGAGCTGGTGCGCGGGGTCCACGTGGCGGCCGTGGCCGCCTACAACACCTCCAAGCGCGATGCCGAGGGCAACGTCTTCCACCCGCGCGAGGCGGGCTGGGTCGGCTACGAGCTGAACGTCTGGGGCGAGCGCCTCTACCACTCCGGCGACACCGACGTGATCCCCGAGATGGACGCCGTGACGGGAGTGGACGTGGCGCTGCTGCCGGTCAGCGGCATCTACGTGATGACCGCGAACGAGGCCGCCGAGGCGGCGCGGCGCATCCAGCCGCGCGTGGCCGTGCCGATGCACTGGGGCGAGAACATCGGCACGGAGGCGGACGCGCGGGCGTTCGCGCGCAAGGCGACCGTCGAGGTCCGGATCCTGGAGCGGGCCGCGGCCTAGGCGGAGCGGCGCGGGCGCAGCAGCGCGCCCAGGCCGAGCAGGCACAGCCCGGCGGCGACGAGCGCCGCCAGCCCGAGGCCGGTGAAGGGCAGAGCGCCGTCCGAGGCGGGGTCGACCGCGGTCGCGGCGGGCGCCGGCGCGTCCGGCGCCTGCGCTGCGGGCGCGTCGTCCGCCTGTGCGGCCGTAGCGCGCGGCGGCGCTGAGCGCCGCGGCGCCGGGGCTTCGGTGCGGGCGGCCGGCTCGCGCCGCGGCGGGCGTGGCCTCGGGCGGCCGCTGGGGCTCGGGCGCCGGCGGGTCGCCGATCGGGGCGCCGACCTCGACCGGAGTGACCGCGCCGCCGTCGCGGGCCAGGTCCACCGGCTGAGCGAGCACGCCGCCGGCGCCGGTGTCGGTGTACCAGTCCACGGAGGAGCCTGCGCCGACGCGCTCGCCGGGAGCAGCGCGGTGGTGGCCAGAGCGGCGATCAGGGCAGGTCGGGCGGAGGTCATTCGGAGCGCGCTTCGCCGGTCTCCGCCGCCCTCCTCGGTCTGCAAGCGGTCCTGCGGGCTATGCTGGCGCCGCTTTGCGTTTCTCTCGTCCCGCACGCCGGCTCGCGTGGGGCGCGGTGGCGATCGGGATAGTGACCCCGCTGCTCCGCCACCGGCTCAAGCTCCGGCCGCCGGTGGTGTCGGCTCTGACCTGGCCCTCGCCGGCCGCGCTCGCTGTGGCCCAGCCGCGCTCACCGCTGCGCGACGCCGGCATCTACGCGCTCCAGATGTGGACGTACTTCGCCCACTTCGACATGCCGGACGACGACCCCGAGGCGCTGCTGCGGCGCCTGCGCGTCGAGTACCCGATCCGCTTCGATCGCGCGCTCGGCCGCGGCACGCTGCCCACGGTCCGGCTGCAGCGAGCGCTTGGGCGCGAGGGCCGGCTGCGCGCGCTCGACATCGGCCTGTCGGCGGTGCACTGGAGCTGGTTCCTGGTCCCGCACGGGACCTGCGCCTACATGCTGCTGCGCCACCGCGAGCACTTCGAACGCTCGGCGGTGATGATGGCCGCCTGCTTCGACCTCGGCTGCGTCGTCTACTGGACGGTGCCGACCGCCCCGCCGTGGTGGGCCGCCGCCAACGGCCACCTGCCGCCGGTGCGCCGCATGATGGCCGAGGCGGGGGAGCGCGTCTGGCGGCGTCTGTGGAACCCGCTTTACCATTCCCTGCAAGGCAATCCGTTCGCCGCCATGCCCTCACTCCACTTCGGCACGTCAGTGATGGCCGCCCGCATCCTGTCCCAGGTCGGCCCCGGCCACGCAGCCCTCGGCTGGGCGTACGCCCTGATCCTCGGATTCGGCCTCGTCTACCTGGGCGAGCACTACGTCATCGACCTGCTCGCGGGCTTCGCGCTGGCCGAGGCGATCTGGCGGGCCGCGCCGCGGGTGGAGCCGCTGTTCCGGGCCGCGTCGGCGGCCGTGCAGCGGCTGGAGCTGCGGACCGGCTGATGCCGGACGACGGCATGCGACCCGAGGAGCCCGACCTCGAGCTGGAGCTCGAGGACGAGGACGAGGAGGGCAACAGCGACGACGAGTCCGTCGGCGCGTTCGGCGCGCTCCTCCAGGACAGGCGCAAGCTGGTCGGCGGCGTTCGCCGTCTTCGCGCTGCTGATCTTCGCGATCTACGTCGTGGTCCCGAAGCTCGTCGGCTTCGACGACTCGATCAAGAAGCTGGACAACGCCACCTGGTACTGGCTGGTGATCGCCGTCGGCTTCAACGTGGTCGCGTTCGGGGCCTACACGATGCTGTTCCGCGGCATCCTGGGCGGCACGCAGGACGACGCGCTGCACCGCCGGCTCGACCTGAAGACCTCGTACCAGATCACCATGGCCGGGCTCGCGGCCACGCGCATCTTCTCGGCGGCCGGGGCCGGCGGCATCGTGCTCACCTACTGGGCGCTGCGCAAGGCCGGCATGCCGCGGCGGCGCTCGGCCTGCCGGATGGTCGCCTTCCTCGTGCTGACCTACGGCGTCTACACGCTCGCCCTGGTGCTGTTCGGCATCCTGCTGCGCACCCACGTGCTGCCCGGCGACGCGCCGATCGGCGGCACCGTCGTGCCGGCGGCCGTGTCGGCGATCGTGATCGCGCTCTTCCTGCTGATCGCGCTGATCCCCCAGGACGTGGAGCGCCGCATCCAGCGCTTCGCCGGCGGCTACCGGCGCACGCGCTACCTGCTGCGGCTGGCGAAGGGCCCGGCCACGGTGGCCACCGGCGTGCGCACCGCGATCGCCTACGTGCGCCACCCGAGCCGCGGCGCGCTGGCGGTGGGCGGCGCGATCGGCTTCTGGGCGGCCAACATCGGCGTCCTCTGGGCGGCCTTCGAGGCGTTCGGCGGCGACGTCTCGATCGGCGTGCTGGTGCAGGGCTTCTTCGTCGGGATGGCCGCGAATCTGATCCCGTCCCCGTTCGGCGGCGTGGGGTCCGTCGACGCGGGCATGATCGGCGCGTTCGTGCTGTTCGGCGTGGACGAGTCGATCGTCTTCCCGGCCGTTCTGACCTATCGCGTGATCGCCTTCTGGCTGCCCATCCCGCCCGGCATCGTGGCCTTCTTCCAGCTGCGCAAGACCGTCACTCGGTGGGAGCAGGAGAGGGCCGCTCGTCCGCAGCCCCAAGCTATACTTCAGAAAGTAAAGTGAGCATCGAGATCAAGGACATAGAGGACGTCGTCATCGTCGGCAGCGGGCCCGCCGGGTACACCGCGGCTCTCTACACGGCGCGCGCCGACCTGGATCCGCTGGTCATCGAGGGCTTCGCCTGGGGCGGCCTGCTCCAGCAGACGACCGACGTCGAGAACTACCCCGGCTATCCGCAGGGCGTGATGGGCCCGCAGATGATGCAGGACCTGCGCGACCAGGCGGAGCGCTTCGGCACCCGCTTCATCACCGACGACGCGACCAAGCTCGAGCTGTCCTCGGACCCCGGCGCGCTGCACGTCGTCCACGTCGGCGACAAGCAGATCCGCGCGCGCTCCGTGGTGCTCGCGATGGGCGCCGAGCCGAAGAAGCTGGGCGTGCCCGGCGAGGACGAGCTGGCCGCCCGCGGCGTCTCGTACTGCGCCACCTGCGACGCGGCCTTCTTCCGCGACCACGAGACGATCGTGGTCGGCGGCGGCGATACGGCGATGGAGGACGCGACCTTCCTGGCGAAGTTCGCCGGCAAGGTCGACGTCGTCCACCGCCGGCCGGAGTTCCGCGCCTCGGCGATCATGCTCCAGCGCGCCCGCGACACCGAGAACATCGAGCTGGTCACCCCGTACGTGGTCCAGCGCTTCGTGGCCGGCGAGAAGGGCGCGCTCTCGAAGGCCGTGCTCGAGAACACCGAGGACGGCAGCACGCGCGAGGTCGAGATCACCGGCGCGTTCATCGCGATCGGCCACCGGCCCAACTCGCAGCTCGTCGAGGGTCAGGTCGATCTCGACGACGAGGGCTACGTGCTCGTGGACGGGCGCTCGACCCGCACCAAGCTGCCGGGCGTGTTCGCCGCCGGCGACCTGACCGACCGCGTCTACCGCCAGGCGATCACCGCCGCCGGCACCGGCTGCATGGCCGCGCTCGACGCGGAGGCCTACCTGCGCGACACGCCGATCGACGCCGAGGCGCACTGGACGCCGGATCCGGACCGGGTCGAGGCGGCGGCGGAGTCGCTGAGGCCCTAGCCTCCCGGGCCACCTTGGCCCGGACGTGGACCAACTGGACGGGCGACCAGCGCTGCGCGCCCGAGCGCATCGCGCGCCCCGCCGGCGAGGCCGAGCTGGCGCAGCTCGTGGCGGAGGCCGCGCGCGTGAAGGTGGTCGGCTCCGCGCACTCGTTCACGGACATCGCCTGCACCGACGGGCTGATGATCGACCTGGGCGCGATGAACCGCGTGCTCTCCGTCGACGGGCGCCGAGGTGACGGTCGAGGCCGGCATCACGCTGCGCGAGCTGGGGCCGCAGCTGGCGGCGCGCGGCCTCGCCATGGAGAACCAGGGCGACGTCGACCCGCAGACGATCGCCGGCGCGATCGCGACCGCGACGCACGGAACCGGCGCTCGCTTCCGCAACCTGTCGGCGCAGGTGGTCGCGCTGCGGCTGGTCACGGCCGGCGGCGAGGTCGTGGACGTGCGCGGCGGCGACGAGCTGCTCGCCGCGCGCGTGTCCCTCGGCGCGCTTGGCGCGATCTCGGCGGTGACGCTGCGCTGCGTCCCGGCGTTCACGATCCACCGGGTCGACGAGCCGCGCCCGCTCGACGACGTGCTCGGCCGCTTCGACGAGCTCGTCGACGGCAGCGACCACTTCGAGCTGTTCGTCTTCCCGTACACGCGCACGGCGCTGACGCTGACGTCGCGGCGCACCGACGCCGAGCCGCGGCCCGCGGGCGCCGTCGCGGCCTTCGTGCGCGACGAGCTGATCGAGAACGGCGCCCTGGGCCTCGCCTGCCGCGCGGGCCGGCGCTTCCCAGCCGCGATCCCCGCGATCAACCGCGGCATCGCGCGCTCGCTGAGCCGGGCCGAGCACCTCGACGCGAGCCATCGCGTCTACGCCCACGACCGGCGCGTGCGCTTCACGGAGATGGAGTACGGCCTGCCGCGCGAGCACGTGCCGGCGGCTGTTGAGCGCGTGCTGGCGACGATCGAGCGCCGCCGGCTGCCGATCGGCTTCCCGATCGAGGTGCGCGCGGTGGCGCCGGACGACTCGCTGCTGTCGCACGGCCGAGGGGCGCGCGACCGGCTACGTCGCCGTGCACCAGTACCGCGGGATGGAGTTCGAGAGCTACTTCCGCGCCGTCGAGGCGATCATGGACGAGTACGGCGGCCGGCCCCACTGGGGCAAGCGCCACTACCAGTCGGCCGCCACGCTGCGCCCGCGCTACCCCGGCTGGGACCGCTTCGCCGCCGTCCGCGACCGGCTCGACCCGGAGCGCAAGTTCGAGAACGACTACCTGCGCCGCGTGCTGGGTGCCGAGCCGGCCTCAGCGAGGCTAATCCGTCCGGCCCTCGCCGCGATAGGTGGGGACCTCGTCGACGATCTCGCCGCCGCTGACCAGGTGGAGCGAGCTGAACCGCTCGCAGAGCTCGCCCGCCTTGGCGTGGCGCAGGTAGACGCGATCGCCCACCCGCAGGCCGGCGGCGGCCGAGCCGATCACCGGGGTCTGCACCTCGCCGGCGCCCTCCAGCGGGTCGAGCCGCAGGCCGCGCGGCAGGTAGGGGCTGGGCAGGCGGTCGCGGCCGGCCGCGCCGGAGGCGTGGTAGCCGCCGCCGAGCAGCGTGGCGACCCCGGCGCTCGGCCGCCGCACCACCGGCATCGCGAACAGCGCCGCCGGCGTGAGCGAGAAGCCCGCGTAGCGGTCGAACAGCGTCGGCGCGAAGAACCCGGACCCCGCGGTCACCTCCGTGACGACCGGCTCGGCGCCGTGTCGTCTGGATGCTGCCGGTGCCGCCGCCGTTGACGATCTCGACCGGGGCCACCTCGCGGACGGCGGCGACCGCCGCCGCGCGGCGCTCGGCCAGCTCGCCCGCGGACAGTCGCTTCATCAGGCGGATCGCCGGCCCCTGGATGCGGCGCTCGAGCGGGTGGTCGCCGACCCCGGCGATGTGCGCCTCGTAGCCCATCAGCGCGGCGAGCTCGAAGCCGCGGCCGGCGCACGATCTCGCGCGCGAGCGCCGCCGCCTGCTCGGGCGTGCGCACGGGCGAGCGCTTGACGCCGAACTTGAGCCGGCCGCCCAGCGGCCACCAGCCGGTGTCCAGCTCGATGCAGACGCGGATCGGCGCGCGCCCGGGCCCGCCGCGGCGGCGAGCAGGTCGAGCTGCTCGGCCGAGTCGACCATCACGATCGGCGGCCGCTCGCCGTCCAGCCGCGCCAGCTCGGCGATGGCGGCGCGGTGCGCGGTGGGGTAGGCGAGCAGCAGGTCGTCGAAGCCGTGCCCGTAGAGCCACAGCGACTCCGGCAGCGTGAAGGTCATCAGCCCGCGGAAGCCGGGCCGGTCCAGCATCGCCGCCAGCAGCGCGCGGCAGCGCACCGACTTGCTCGCGACCCGGATCGGCGTGCCCGCGGCGCGGCCGAGCATCTCGGCGGCGTTCGACCACATCGCGTCGAGGTCCACGAGCGCGAAGGGCGCGTCGACGCCGGCGAAGATGCGCTCGAGCTCCTCGTGCGAGCGCTCGCGGGCGGCTACCGGGGCGGGGGCCTGAGTGGTCATGCCCCCCGATTATCGCCGCCCGGCGACTAGCGTCTGCGCCCGTGACCGGCCGGGCGTCCCACTTCGATCGCGTCCCGCCGCCCGCGCTGGTGGTCGGCGCGGTCGCCTCGGTGCAGTTCGGCTCGGCCGTCGCCAAGTCGATCTTCGACGAGATCGGCGCCGGCGGCGCGGTGCTGCTGCGCACCGTGTTCGCGGCCGCTGTGCTGACGCTGATCTGGCGCCCGCGGGTCCGCGGCCTGACCGGCCGCCAGCTGCTGCTGGTGCTGCTGTTCGGCATGTCGCTGGCGGGGATGAACGCCGCCTTCTACGCGGCGCTCGACCGGATCCCGCTCGGCGTGGCGGTCACGTTCGAGTTCGTCGGCCCGCTCGGCGTCGCGGTGTTCGCGTCGCGCCGGAAGCTGGATCTCGTCTGGGTCGCGCTGGCGGCTGCCGGCATCCTGCTGCTGTCGGACTTCGGGACCGCCGACCTCGACGGGCTCGGAGTGCTGCTGGCGCTGACCGCGGGCGCGTTCTGGGCTGCCTACATCCTGCTCGCCGCGCGCATGGGCCAGGCGATCGCGGGCGGCGGGGGCTGGCGCTGGCGATGGTGATCTCCGCGGTGCTGCTCGCGCCGCTCGGGATCGCGGAGGGCGGCTCCGACCTGCTCGTGCCGTGGATCCTGGCGGTCGGCTTCGCGGTCGGGATGCTCTCCTCGGCGATCCCGTACACGCTCGAGCTGGAGGCGCTGCGGCGGATGCCGGCCGGCGTGTTCGGGGTCCTGATGAGCCTCGAGCCGGCGGTGGCGGCGCTGGCGGGCTTCCTCGTGCTGAGCGAGGACCTGGCGGCGCGCGAGGTGGTGGCGATCGCGCTCGTGGTGGTCGCGAGCGCCGGGGCCGCAAGAGAGGCGAGCAGGGCGCCCGCTCTGGGTAGTGTCTAGGGCGTGAGCCAGGGCGACAGCTTCGGAGCGCGGTCCACCCTCGAGGTGGGCGGCGAGTCCTACGAGATCTTCCGCCTCGACGCGCTCCAGCCGGAGTTCGACGTGGCGCGGCTGCCGTACTCGCCTGAAGGTGCTGCTCGAGAACCTGCTGCGCCACGGCGAGGAGGACGGCGCCCGCGCGGTGGCGAGCTGGGCGTCCGGGGACGAGCCCTCGACGGAGATCGCCTACACGCCGGCGCGGGTGCTGATGCAGGACTTCACGGGCGTGCCGGCGATCGTCGACCTCGCCGCGATGCGCGACGCGATGGAGGAGCTCGGCGGCGACCCGGCGCGCATCAACCCGCTCGTCCCGGTCGAGCTGGTGATCGACCACTCGATCCAGGTGGACGTGTTCGCCGAGCGGCTCGCCTTCCAGCGCAACGCCGAGTTCGAGTTCGACCGCAACCGCGAGCGCTACGCGTTCCTGCGCTGGGGGCAGACAGCCTTCGACAACTTCAGCGTGGTGCCGCCCAACACCGGCATCTGCCACCAGGTCAACCTCGAGTACCTGGCGCGCGTGGTCGAGACGCGCGACGGCCAGGCCTTCCCCGACACGCTCGTCGGCACCGACTCGCACACGACGATGATCAACGGCCTCGGGGTGCTCGGCTGGGGCGTCGGCGGCATCGAGGCCGAGGCCGCGATGCTCGGCCAGCCGGTCTCCATGCTGATCCCGCAGGTCGTCGGCTTCCGGCTGGTGGGCGCGCTGCCCGAGGGCTCGACCGCGACCGACCTCGTCCTGACCGTGACCCAGATGCTGCGCGAGCGCGGCGTCGTCGGCAAGTTCGTCGAGTTCTTCGGCCCCGGCCTCGCGAAGCTGCCGCTGGCCGACCGCGCGACGATCGGGAACATGTCGCCCGAGTACGGCGCGACCTGCGGCATCTTCCCGGTCGACGCGGAGACGCTGCGCTACCTCGAGTTCTCCGGCCGCCCGCCGGAGCGCGTGGAGCTGGTCGAGGCCTACTGCCGCGAGCAGGGCCTCTTCCACGAGGAGGACGCCGAGGAGGTCGCCTACTCCGACACGCTCGAGCTCGACCTCGGCGAGGTGGTGCCGTCGCTGGCCGGCCCGAAGCGCCCGCAGGATCGCGTGGCGCTCACCGATGCGGCCGACGACTTCCTCTCCGAGCTGTCCGAGATGACCGGCGACGGCGAGGGCTCGGACCACGGCTACGACGCGTCGGTGGCCGAGAGCTTCCCGGCCAGCGACCCGCCGACCGACAACGGCGGCGGCACGGCGCCCAAGCCAGGCCACGACCACGCGGCCGCCGCGACCGCGCGAGCGCAGCGACGGCGAGGGCCTCGACCACGGCGCCGTCGTGATCGCCGCGATCACGAGCTGCACCAACACGTCGAACCCGTCGGTCATGCTGGGCGCCGGCCTGCTCGCCAAGAAGGCGGTGGAGGCGGGCCTGGAGCGCCGGCCCTGGGTCAAGACCTCGCTCGCGCCCGGGTCGAAGGTGGTGACCGAGTACCTCGAGCGCGCGCAGCTGATCGAGCCGCTGTCGAAGCTCGGCTTCGACCTCGTCGGCTACGGCTGCACCACCTGCATCGGCAACTCCGGCCCGCTGCCGGAGGAGGTGTCCGCGGAGATCGAGGAGCGCGACCTCGTCGTGGCCTCGGTGCTGTCGGGCAACCGCAACTTCGAGGGGCGCATCCACCCCGAGGTCAAGATGAACTACCTCGCCTCGCCGCCGCTCTGCGTGGCCTACGCGCTCGCCGGGCGGATGGACCTGGACCTCTACGAGGAGCCGCTGCAGGGCGACGTCTACCTGCGCGACCTGTGGCCCTCGCGCGAGGAGGTCAACGAGGTCATGGAGTCCGCGATCGAGTCGGACATGTTCCGCAAGAGCTACGGCGAGGTCTTCGAGGGCGACGAGAACTGGAACGAGCTCGAGGTGCCCGAGGGCGACCGCTACGCCTGGGACCCCGACTCCACCTACGTGCGCCGCCCCCCGTACTTCGAGGGGATGCCCGCCGACCCGCCGGACGGCTTCGAGCCGATCCGCGGCGCCCGCGTGCTCGCCGTGCTCGGCGACAGCGTCACGACCGACCACATCTCACCGGCGGGCGCGATCAAGAAGGAATCGCCCGCGGGCGAGTACCTGATCGAGCACGGCGTGGAGCACCGCGAGTTCAACTCGTACGGGTCGCGGCGCGGCAATCACGAGGTGATGATGCGCGGCACGTTCGCGAACATCCGGCTGCGCAACAAGCTGGCGCCGGGGACCGAGGGCGGCTTCACCAAGAAGGACGGCGAGGAGACGACGATCTACGACGCGGCGATGGAGTACGCCGCCGAGGACGTGCCGCTGTGCGTGCTGGCGGGGCGCGAGTACGGCTCGGGCTCGTCGCGCGACTGGGCCGCGAAGGGGCCGCGGCTGCTGGGCGTGCGCTTCGTGATCGCGGAGTCCTACGAGCGCATCCACCGCTCGAACCTGGTGGGCATGGGCATCCTGCCGCTGCAGTTCCCGGACGGCGAGTCGGCCGAGTCGCTCGGGCTCACTGGCGAGGAGACCTTCGACCTGGACGAGCTCGAGGACGGCGCCCGCACGATCGGCGTCTCCACCGACAGCGGGGTCTCGTTCGAGGCGCGGGTGCGGATCGACACCCCCAACGAGTGGCAGTACTACCGCGGCGACGGCATCCTGCACTACGTGCTGCGCGGCCTGCGCGACGGCTGACTCAGCCGGCCGGCTCGAGCACGACCACCGGGATGCGGCGGCCGTCGGTGCGGCCCTGATAGGTGGCGAAGCCGTCGTAGTAGTCGACGGCCTCGGCCCACAGCCGTGAGCGCTCTTCGCCCTCGGCCTCGTGGGCGACGTAGTCGCCGGTCAGGCCGCCCGGGCCGATGAAGCGCGCGCTCGGGTTGGCCCTCAGGTTGTGGTACCAGGCGGGGTGCTTGACGTTGCCGCCCTTGGACGCGATCAGCACGACGCGGTCGCCGTCGCGCAGGAACAGCAGCGGGATGCGGCGACGCTCGCCGGACTTCGCGCCGGTGGTCTCCAGCAGCCCGACCTGCTGGCCGGGGGAGACCGACACACGGCCGCGGCTCAGCGGCAGCAGCACGCGGTCCACGCGCATCGCGACGTTGATGTAGTACCAGGCGCCCACCGGCGAGCGAGCGAACTTCTCGAGCTGCTGCTCGACGGCGCTCATCTGGCGGCGGCGCTCTGGCATCGCGAGGTGGACGGTACCGTGTCGGCGATGCTCGACGTGGCCGCCGTGAGGGCGCGCTTCCCCGCCCTCGCCGGGCGCGCCGCCTACTTCGACGGACCGGGGGGATCCCAGGTGCCGCAGGAGGTGCTCGACGCGATCGACCGCTGCCTGCGCGAGTCGAACGCGAACCTCGGCGGCGCCTTCGCCACCTCGGCGGCGGCGGTCGAGGTGATGGAGCGCGGACGCGCGGCGGCCGCCGACCTCACCGGCGGCGACCCGGACGGCATCGCCTTCGGGGCCAACATGACGACGCTCAACTTCCTGCTCGCCCACGCGGTGGCGCGCACGCTCGAGCCGGGCGACGAGATCGTGGTCACGCAGCTCGACCACGACGCCAACGTGTCGCCCTGGCTGCTGGTGGCGGCCGACCACGGGCTGGTCGTGCGTCACGCGCCGATCGACCCGGCCGACGTGACGCTCGACCACGACGCGCTCGAGTCGCTGCTCGGCGAGCGCACGCGCGTGGTCGCGTTCACGCTGGCGTCGAACGCCGTGGGCTCGCTGACCGATCCGGCGCGCATCGCGGCCGCGGCGCACGGCGCGGGGGCGCTCGCCTGGGCGGACGCCGTGCACCTGGCGCCCGCACCGGCGCATGCGCGCGGCCGAGTGGGGCCTCGACGTGCTGCTGTGCTCGCCCTACAAGTTCTTCGGGCCGCACCTGGGCGTCGCGGCGATCCGGCCCGAGCTGGCCGCGTCGCTGCCGGCCGATCGCGTGCGGCCGGCGGAGGAGACCCCGCCCGGCCACCGCTTCGAGGCGGGCACGCAGTCGCACGAGGCGGTCGCGGGCGCGACCGCCGCGGTGGACTACCTGCGCTCGCTCGGCGACGGCTCGCTGGACAGCGCCTTCGAGCTGATCGAAGCGCATGAGCACGAGCTGTCGCGACGCTTCCTCGACGGTCTGCCGGAGCAGGTCGAGCTGTACGGGATCGCGGGCGGTCGAGGGCCGCACGCCGACGTTCTGCCTCAACGTGCCCGGCCGGACGCCGCGCGAGCTCGCCGCGCGGCTGGGCGAGCGTGACATCTACGTGTGGGACGGCAACTACTACGCGTTCGAGCCGATGCGAGCGCTGGGACTCGACCAGCGCGGCGGCGCGGTGCGTGCAGGCTTCCTGCACTACACGTCGGCGGACGAGGTCGACCGCCTGCTCCAAGCGCTGTCCGACGCGTAGACGAAGGCGAAACAACCGCAATTTGCGCAAGTTTTCCTGCCCCTTACGGGTGGTGGGGGATATAAACGGCGTGCATGGCCGACGTTGGCTCGTACCTCGTCCAGCGCGACGATGCGCTTGTCCTTTTCGAGCGGGCCTGCGCTTCGGCCGGGGCTGACGCCGCCGGCCTGCTGATGCTGGAGGGCTGCGCCGGCGCCGGCAAGTCAGCAGCCCTGCGTGTCGCGGCCGGGCTCGCCGAGGCGCGCGGACTGCGGGTGCTTCGCGCCGCGGGCTCGGAGCTGGAGCGCGACTTCTCCTACGGCGTGGTGCGGCAGCTGCTCGAGGGCATGGCCGAGCCCGCGGCCTTCGGCGACGACCCCTGCCATGACAGCGACCACGCGCTCTTCGGCGTGCTCGCGCGACTCGCCGAGCGCACGCCGGTCCTGCTCGCGATCGACGACCTCGACCTCGTCGACGAGCCATCGCTGGGGTTCCTCTGCCACGTGGCCCAGCGCCGCAACGGCCACCGACTCGTGACCTTCGCCACCGCCAATGCCGGGCACGCGGCCGACCGGCGGGTCGCTGGGCCTGCTGCGCATCGAGCACGCCGCGACGGTGCTGCCGCTCGAGCCGCTGGGCGTGGAAGCGATCGCGCGCCTGCTCGCGCGCACCGGGCGGCCGGGCGCCGTGGCCGAGGCCCAGGCCATTCAGCGGCGCACCGCGGGCAATCCCTTCCTCGTCACGAGTCTGGTCGCCCACGGCACCGGCGCGTCCGTGCCGCCGGCGGTCGTTCGCCACTTGGCCCTGCGGCTCGCGCGCCTGTCAGACGAGGCTGGCCGCCTGGCGCGGGTTGCGGCCGTGCTCGGCGACGGCGCGTCGGTGACGGCGGCCGCACGCGCGCTGGAGGTGCGCCCGGCTGTCGCGCTGGACGCCCTCGACGTCTTGGCCGCCGCGGACATCATGCGGCGCAGCGGACAGATCGAGTTCTCCGCCCCGCTGCTCCGCGACGCCACGCTCGAGCTGCTCGGCCACGGCGAGCGCTCGCGCCTGCACCGCCGCGCCGCCCACGCGCTGGACGCTGCCGGAGCGCCGGCGGCGGCGGTGGCCGCCCAGCTGATGCAGTCCGATGGCGCCGGCGAGAGCTGGGCGGCGGAGGCGTTGCGCAGGGCGGCGCGCCAGGCCGGCGAGCGGCGCGCGACGATCGCCTACCTGCACCGCGCGCTGGCCGAGGAGCCGCCCGCTCCCGCGCGTGCCGACCTGCTCGTCGAGCTGGCGGTCGCCGAGCTCGGCGGGGAAGGGGCCGACGCTGCCCGCCACCTCGCCGACGCCGTTCGTCTGCTGCCGCCCGGCACCGACCGGTCCGCGGCGTGCGAGCAGCTCGCCCTCGTGCTCTGGGGGCTGGGTCGCTACGCCGAGGCCGGCCGCGCGTTCGCCGCGGGCCTCGATGGGCTGGGGGCGCTGGGCGGGAGCCTCGCCGGCCGGCTCGGGGCGGGCTGCGTGGCGGCCGCGCGGGTCGGCTCTGAGACCGGGCCCGACGGCCGGATCCCGCTCGACGGCACGGCGCTCGGCGAGGCTCCGGCGGAGCCCGCCATCGCCGCCGAGCTGGCGCTCGAGCTGCTGCTGGCCGGCGGCAGGCACGACCGCGTGGTCGAGCTGGCGATGGCCGCACTGGGCGGCGACCCGCCGCGTCGCCGGAGCTGCGGGAGCCCGGCCCTCCAGGCCGCCGTGTGCGCGTTGGTCTGGGCCGACGCGCTGGACGCGGCTGAGCAGGCCGCCACCGAGGCCATCGAGGCCGGCGCAGGCCGCGATCCGGATCCCGCCGTCGGCGTGATGCTGCTCCTGCGGGCCTGCGCACTTCACCGCCGCGGGCGCCTGGCCGAGGCGCACGCGGACGCGCTGACCGCGAAGGCGCGTGCACCGGTGCTGCTGCCGGTGCCCATCCAGCCGCCGGCCGCGCTGCTCGCGGAGATCCGGCTCGAGCTCGGTCAGGTTGCGGAGGCCGCCGCCAGCGCCCAGCGCGCTCGCGACGCCGCGGCGACGGAGGCCGGCGCCGGGACCGGCGGCCGCGCGTGCTACGCGTTCGCGCTCGCGGCCAAGGGACGGGTCGAGCTGGCTCTCGGTCAGCCGCGCGCAGCGCTGGGCTCGCTGCTCGACTGCGGCCGGCGGATGGACGAGGCCGAGGTGCGCAGCCCGGCGCTGATCCCGTGGCGGTCCCTCGCCGCGGTGGCGGCGCTGCGGATCGGCGAGCGCGAGCAGGCCGCCGCGCTCGCGGCCGAGGAGCTGACGCTCGCCGAAGCGCTCGGGTCACCGCGAGCGCGCGGCCTGGCGCTGCGCGCCGGCGCAAGCGCACGGCAGCGCGGGGAGCGCCTGGACGAGCTGCATGCCGCCGCCGCGGCGCTGGAGCGCTCGCCGGGCGTGCTCGACCGCGCCCACGCGCTCGCCGAACTGGGCGCCGAGCTGCGTCGCAGCGGCCAGCGCCGCGCATCGCGCGATGCGCTGCGGCGGGCGCTCGATCTCGCCTCGCGGTGCGGCGCCGAGGCCCTCGTGCGACGTGTGCGCCAAGAGCTGCTCGCCACCGGCGCGCGCCCGCGGCGCACCCGCATCAGCGGCGTCGCTTCGCTCACCCCGCGCGAGCGCGAGATCGCAGAGCTGGCGGCGCTCGGCCGCTCGAACCGCGCCATCGCGGCCCACCTGGTCGTCTCCGAGAAGACGATCGAGTGGCACCTCGCGAACGCCTACCGCAAGCTCGAGATCCGCGGTCGCGGCGGCTTGGCGCAGACGCTCGAGCAAAAGTAGGAGGACGAAATGACGAGGGGCCCGACTCGCACGGGCCCCTCGCACTTCGTGGCGGTGATTCAGGTCAGCGAGCCATCGAGACTCGTGCCCTCTTCACCGACCCCTTGACCCGGATGGCCACCAGGCGGTTCGTGCGAATCGACCTGGTGATCCTGCCGAGCTTGTGGCCGTGCCGGCCGATGAGCACCACGTGCACCGTGGCGCGACCCTTGGAGCTCGCGACCCGGACGACCAGGAAGCGCTTGCTGCCCTTGGTCTTGAGGTACGAGACCGCCACCCGCGCCGCCTTGGCGCGGCCCTTCTTGCCGACGTACCTCGTCGCCTCGGCCTTGCCGAGCGCATCCGCAGCCGCGCCCGCGGTCGATCGCCGGCGGAGGCTTGATCTCCGGATCGCCCGGAGGTGTCTGCCCGTTCTGCGTGCCCGGCGTCCTGAAGTCGACGTCGATGTCACGCAGCAGCGCCTCCGGCAAGAACAGCGCGGTCACGTTGATCAGCTGGGGATCGCTGTTGATCACCTCGATCGCGGCGTTGCCGTTGTGGTCCGTGATCCGGCAGACGTCCGCGCTGCCGTAGGTGCCGCCGTCCGTGCCGCCCACCGTGAAGCGGTGGCCCGGCAGGCCGGTGGTCCCGGTGAACCCGAAGTGGCCGTCAGCCTCGTCGTCGACGAAGAAGCACACCCGCTCACCGGCGAACGGGCTCCCGTCGATGTCCTGGGCGTGCGCCACCACGATGCGCGCCGTGCTGTTCGCCGTTCCCGGTCCCTTGGGGTAGTAGGACAGGAACTTGGTGAACAGGTTCTTCACCGTCTTGGTCAGCGGTGCCGACACCTTGTCGGGATCGCTCACCGGCTGGTACGGGTAGCGGGCGGTCGCGGTGATGCTCGACGTGCCCAGCACGTCGACGTCCTCGAGGTCGCAGCCCCCGTTGTCGTTGTGGATCGCGCCCGGCAGGTTGTCGAAGTAGAACCCGCTGCCGTCGCCGCCACCCGGGTTGTAGTCGACCTGTGCCTCGCCGTGCTCGTCCGTGTAGACGGCCACCGACTGCGCGCCCGAGGGCGTCTGGCGGTAGGCCGGGTCCTGATCGCTCCTGCGCAGGCAGGTCGTCGGCGACGGCACCGCGGTGCGGAGCGTGCCGGCGATGCTCCAGTAGTCGTACGGGCCGTTGACGAGGAACCCGGTGAAGTTGTTCCCCGCTGCAGGTCCGTCGATGCCCGACGACACGCCCGGACGGCTCGTCGACGGGATGTACTCGCCGTAGAACGGCGCGTACAGGTTGTGCGCCGCGCTGTTGCCCACGCCGTTGCGGCTGTAGACCTGGGTCTTGTCAGTCCTCTCGAGCGAGCCGACGCCGCTGATGTCCGTCGCGCCGCCGGAGTTCTTCGCGATCGTCACGTCCACCCGCGCGGCCGGCATCGGCGCGTCGCCCGCGTCGAGCTTGCCGTCGGAGAGGAGCGTGCTGCCCGGGAACAGCGGGTCGTACGGGCCCACCGCCGGGATCAGGTCCCCGAACCAGCGCGAGAACGGCCCCGCGTCGCCGGAGGCCCCTCCGTTGCAGTTGTCGACGGCGTCGATCGACACGTTCGCCCGCTGGGTGGTGCAGGCCGAGTAGAGCGGATGCTTCTCCGTCTTGACGAGGTCGTCGTGGATGTCCCACTTGCCCGCGTTGTCGGACGGGTCGATGTTGGAGTCCTGGGCCAGCAGCCCGGCCAGGGTGGCCCAGTCGTCGGGCAGCGTGTACGTCGAGTCGCCGAGCGGGAACGAGCCCTTGACCAGGACCTGGATGCGGCCGTTGGTGTCGCCGGCATCGAAGACGCCGTCGCCGGACGGGTCGCCGAGCGAGCGGTCACCGGTCGGGTCGGAGCTGCCGACCTCGTCGATGGCCGGATCGCCGAGGCTCATCCAGACGACCAGGAACTGGTGCTTCAGGATCGGCTTGCCGGATGGATCGGTGGCCACCAGCTTCACGCGTGCGAGCCCCGGATCGAGGCTGACGACGTCTGCGCTGGCGCATTCGCCGGTGTGGTCCACGGTCACGTCCTCGATCTTGGGGACGATGCCCGAGCCGGACCACTCCTCGACGAAGAACTCGACCCTCACGCTCTCGTCGGCGAGCGCGGGACTGCACTTGACCAGCTTCACCTGCTCGCCGCGCCAGGCGAGGTAGGGCACGTTGGTCGCCTGGGTGTCCCAGAGACCGGGGCCCTGAGCGGCGGCCGGGCCTGCGGCAAGAGCACAGACCGCGGTGACCACCACTGCGAGCAGGCCGGCCAGTCGCCGGCTCGCCTTGTTCATGAAAGCACCTCCTTCGGGGGTTGGCGCGGGCCTGTCGGGCCCGCTTCGGCCAACCTATGAGCGCTTTCGTCCGCTTCGCACCGGGGGTGCCGGCGGGTCTTTGGGACGGTGGACCCCGGGGGTCCGTCCCCTCAACCCCGGGTTTTCGCGACCCGAGTCGAAGCGCGCGAATCCCGCGCGGCGCCTGAAGCTCCAGGAGAGGACGAGGGTTGCCGCTACGGGCAGGCGCGGGGCTTCTTCTTGGAGCCCCAGACGCACTGCTCTCTCAGCAGCGGCGCCTTGCTCCCCGCGCGGATCAGGTAGGTGTCGTGCGCGGTGACGTGGCCCTTGCGCCTCGACACGATCGTGATCCTCGCACCGGCCCGGATCGAGCCGTGCAGCTGGTTGAACCGCAGCGTGCCGGCCTTCGCGCGGGTGCGGCGCTTGAACGTGCCCTTCGGGCAGCCCTGCCCCTTGCAGGCGACGCTCACGGTGGTCTTCGCGGGGACCTTCACGATCAAAGCCACGATCACCGAGCCCCAGCTCCTGCGCGAGTAGCCGATCGAGCTGCGCACGTCCGGGGCCTCCGCGAGCGGCTCGGCGCGGACGGTCAGCGTCGTGGTCTTGACCTCGCTCGCTCCGCGGCTGTCGGTGACGCGAAGGGAGACCTTGTGACGTCCGCGCTTGAACTTGCGCGAGGCCACGCGGCCCTGGGCTTCGTACCGGCCGTCTCCGTCGAGGTCCCACTCCTGCTTGGTCAGGCGGTCGTCCGGGTCGTCGGAAGTGGACGTGAACGTCACCTCGTCGCCGGCGTACGGTGCCCTGGGGGTGAACTGGAAGATCGCGTTGGGACGCTGGTTGCTGCCGACGTCGAGGCGCTTGGGAATCACGGTCTGGGCGCCGTCGTCGTCGGTGACGCGCAGGCGAACCGTCCGGGCCCCCGCGGTGCTGTACTTCTCCGCCGTCGGCGTCGCACCCGTGCGCTCGTAGACGCCGTCCCCGTTGAGGTCCCAGTCGTATCGCGCGATGGTGCCGTCGGCGTCGTCGGCGCGGGTCAGCCGGAAGGTGACGGCGTCCCCGACCAGCACCGGCGCGGGAGTGAACGCGAAGTCGGCGGAGGGCGGCGCGTTGACGCGCAGCGTCTGGAAGGCGGTGTCCGACCCGCCGTCGTTGTCGGTCACGCGCAGCTGGACGGCGTAGGAGCGGGCCGCCGTGTAGGTGCGAGCGGCGCTCGACGTGGTGCCCGTGTCGGTCTCGAAGGTGCCGTTGCCGTCGAGGTCCCACTCGTACTTCGCGATGGTCCCGGTGCCGGCGTCCGCCGAGGCGCTGCCGTTGAACGTCACGGCGGCGCCGATCGCGGCCGGGTTCGGGGCCACGGTGAAGCTGGCGGTCGGCAGCGAGTTGCTGACGAACACCGAGGTCGCGTCCGCCGTCTGCGCGCCGCAGTTGTCGGTGACCCGCAGCCGCACGGTGTGCTGGCCGCCAGTGGCGAACGCGGCGGTGGTGGTGGCGACGGTGCCGGTGTCGGTCTCGTAGGAGCCGTTGCCGTCCTTGTCCCACTCGTACTTGACGATCGAGCCGGATCCGGCGTCGGCCGAGGTGGCGCCGTTGAACGTGATCACCTCGTTGAGCTGCCCGGTGGTGGGCGCGGTGACGACGGCGCTCGGGGCACCGCCGTTTTGGACGTTTGCCGTCTGCGGCAGCGCCGGGACGGTCTCGGCTCCGAGGTCGGCGTCCCCCTCCGCCCCGTCGGTGGCGCTCATCGTGATGATGCGAGCTCCGGGGGTCCCAAACGTCGCCTGGACGGGGGTGCCCGTGACAGCGGTGCCGCCGAGGTTCCAATCGATCGTCTGGATGTCGTTGTCAGCGTCCGTCGACGTGGAGGTGAACGTCCATACTCCGCACTCGTTGCCGGCCGGTGGGGTGATCGTGAAGCTCGGGATCGGCGGTGCGGCGAGCACCACGCCCGCGACGATGAGGCCCGCGACGAGGAAGGCGGGAACGATGAGGCGCTTGGCGAATCGGGAGGGTTGCAACGTGATCCTTCGGGCGGACGGACGGCTGGCCAGGACTGAATCCACAGTAGGTGCACTTTTGCGACAGCGCAAATCGGCCGGTGAAGCGCTCCTCACCGGCCGCCGGCACCCTCGCGACCGGCCGCGCCCTAAGCTCGCGAGCCGTGCTTCGGCTCGCCTGCGCCCTGCTCGCCGTCCTCGCGCTCGCGGCTTGCGACGACGACGGCGGCGGCTCCTACGGCGAGGAGCTGCCTGCGATCAGCCGTGACCTGGCGGCGCTGGGCGCCGACGTCGGCGCGACGCTGCGTGACGCGGGGTCGCTCGAGGAGGCGACGCTGGCGGAGCGCTTCGAGCGCTACGCCAACCGGCTCGCCGATCTGCGCGGCCGCCTGGGCGAGCTCGACCCGCCGCAGGCGCTCGCCGCCGACCACGAGCGGCTGCTCGCCGCCACGGCGACGGAGCGCACGGCGCTCGCGGAGATCGCCACGGCCGCGAGGCGGCGCGACGCCGCGGCGGCCGGCGCCGCGGCCACCCGAGCGGTGCGCGCGGGCGCGCAGCTCGACGCCGTCCGCCGGCGGCTCGCCGAGCGCGCCCGCGGTCGCTAGGCCGTTGCGTTTGCCCCCCTCTGGGGGGTGAAACGCAGCAGGGATCGCGAGCTAGAGCGTCGAGTTGTCGATCACGAAGCGGTAGCGCACGTCGGAGTCGAGCACGCGCTCCCACGCCTCGTTGATCTGCTCGGCGGGGATGACCTCGATCTCTGCGCCGATGCCGTGCTCGGCGCAGAAGTCGAGCATCTCCTGCGTCTCGCGGATCGACCCGATCGCCGAACCGGCGAAGCTGCGGCGCTGCAGGAGCAGCGGGAACACCGGGACCGAGAGCGGCTCCGGCGGCGCACCCACGTTCACGAGCGCCCCGTTGGTCTTCAGGAGGCTGAGGAAGCGGCCCATGTCGATGCCTGCGCTGACCGTGTTGACGATGAGGTCGAAGCGGCCGGCAAGCTCTTGGAAGGTGGCGTCGTCGCTGGTGGCGTAGTAGCCGTCGGCTCCGAGCTTGAGGCCGTCCTCCTGCTTGCGCAGCGACTGCGACAGGACCGTGACCTCGGCGCCCATCGCATGGGCGAGCTTGACCGCCATGTGCCCGAGGCCTCCGAGGCCGACGACCGCGACCTGCTTGCCCGGGCCGGCGTTCCAATGGCGCAGCGGCGAGTAGGTGGTGATGCCGGCGCAGAGCAGCGGCGCCGCCGCGTCCAGGTCCAGGCCGTCGGGAATGTTCAGGACGAAGTCCTCGTCGACGACCACGTGGTCCGAGTAGCCGCCGTAGGTGATCGTGCCGTCCCGGTCCTTCGAGCCGTACGTTGCCGTGTTGCCCGGGATGCAGTACTGCTCCTCGCCGGCCTCGCAGTTCTCGCACTCGCGGCAGGAGTTGACCATGCAGCCCACGCCCACGCGGTCGCCCGGCGCGAAGCGGCTGACCTCCGAGCCGACCTCGGCCACGACGCCCGCGATCTCATGGCCGGGGACGGCCGGATAGGGGACCTTGCCCCACTCCCCGCGCGTGAAGTGGATGTCCGAGTGGCAGATGCCGCAGAACTTGATGTCGATGCGGACGTCCCGCGGGCCGACGGCTCGGCGCTGGATCTCCAGCGCCCCGAGCGGCGCGTCGGGCGCCTGGGCGGCGATGGCGCTGGCGGTTGTGGTGTCTTGAGAGCTCTCGAGCGAAGTGGGGGTTTCCGTCATGCCATGGACGGTAGAGCCCTCACGCCCCGCAGCCGATCCCGATGTCGTTCACGTCGACCCCGGCCGGCAGCACGAAGGTGCGCTTCTTGGAGGTCGGCGAGGTGATCATCAGCTCGTGGACGCCGCCGCCGGCGGGGCGGCTGAGGTCGAGGCTCACCACGCGACCGTCCGGCAGGCCGCACGGCGCCACGTTGTTCCCGCTCGCTCCCCGCACGTGCTTGGGCTTGCGCTTGCCCTGCCGGAAGCCACCAGATGGACTCGCCCTCGCAGCACCACTGGGACTCGAAGACCAGCCCCTTGCCGCGCCCCAGGTAGTCGCCGTGGTGCAGGCTCCCGGCGCCGAAGACGCCGTCCGTCGGCGTGCGGCCGTCGGACGGGCGCACCCGGACCCGCGTGCCCTTGCCGTCGAGGCGCGACTCGCAGACGGAGAGGGTGCCCGCCGACGGGTCGGGTGCGTCGCCGCAGTCGTGGAGCACGCGCTTCGAGTCGGTGGAGATCGCCGGATGCCCGTGGATCTTCATCGGCGACTTCGCGGTCAGGTTGCGAGGCCGGCTCCATCCGCTGCCCGTACGGCGGCTGGCGAACAGGTCGATCCGGTCGTCGCCCGACTGCGCCGGATAGACGACGACGCGCCCGCCGTTGCCCACGGCGGAGAAGCCCTGGACATGGACCGTGCCGCCCTTGACCGACTTGCCGGTCTTGAAGTTGCTCGAGACGACCGCGAGGCACGGGTTCCCGCCGCAGCCGAAGCGCTCGCTCTGGAGGACGAGCCACTTGCCGTCGGGCGACTGGTTGAGGAACTGGTCGCCTCCGCCGGCAAAGCGGCGGTCGAGCCCGGCGGAGACGTCCTGGGGCTTCGCCCCGGCGCGCGCCTCCACCCGCAGGAGCGGGCCCTCGCCGACGCTGTAGGTGATGTGGCCGGCCGCGGCGGCGAGACCGGCCGAGAGGGCGAGGGCGACGATGGACAGGGCGAGGGCGGCGCCGAGCATGGCGGCGGAGCGGCTGAGCGGCATGGTGGTGCGAACGTACGCCACCCACCGGGGCGCGGCTAACCCCCAGAGGGGTGGTATCTCCAACCCCGCCGGGTCAGCTGCCTTACGGCACGTAGCGGGCGAAGAACGCCGCCACCTGCTCGGCGTACTCCGCCGTGAACTGGTGGACGCCCAGGAGCAGCCCCGTCTCGTTGGCGATCTCGCGCCCCTGCGAGGGCGTCACCCACGCCGGCAGCCGCGCACCCGCGGCGCGCGCGGCGGCCCGCTCGGGATCGGGCTCGACTCGCTCGCCCTGCCCGTTCCAGACGCCGGTGGCCGTGAGCGAGAAGAGCACCTGCCTGGCCTCCTCCGCGTCGATGCCCGGGATGCGCTCGAACTGCGCGGCGTTGAGCCTGCGCTCTCTGCGACACGTAGAGCTCGGACGGCGTGCCGGCGCGGTTGGCGACGAGGAAGCTCTGGATGACCTGGCCGGGCGGGACCGTGAAATCGTTCTCGGAGGTCGAGAAGACGGTCGGGACGGTCAGCTGGCCGGCGCCGTCGAAGGGCGGCGCGGTGCGGCCGTGGCTGGCCCAGATCGCCTTCACGGGGTACCCGGCGTTGCGCCACGCCTGCCCCCAGAGCGTCACGAAGCGCGCGCCGTTCGACATCCCGATTCCCACCAGGGGCGTGGTCGAGGTGGCGGGCGTGGTCGCGACCAGGTGGTTGCGCAGCCGGACCAGGCGGGCGAGGTCGGGGTTCGCGGCAGACGGGTCGGTGACCTGCCAGCGCTGGTCGCCGGTGCGCTCGGTCGACGAGGTGGACACGAAGCCGTAGCCGCGCGCGATCAGCCGGTTGAGGACGTCGGTGGGCTCGACCCGGT
Source organism: uncultured Thermoleophilaceae bacterium (assembly GCA_963828225.1). Classification (GTDB taxonomy): domain Bacteria; phylum Actinomycetota; class Thermoleophilia; order Solirubrobacterales; family Thermoleophilaceae; genus JACVRW01. Next base: position 592,047 of record CAWHDX010000001.1, read on the forward strand.
CCACGATGGCGGCGCTGCCGTTGGTGCCGTGGAACGCGAAGACGATCCCGCGCGGGTTGTCCGGCACGTACGAGATGACGTCGAAGCCCTCGAACGTCGAACGCTGCCACTGGACCGTCGGCGTGATGGCGCAGCCCGCGAGCAGGACGGCCGCGACTACGAGGGCCGGGAGGGCGGCCAGACGGGGCATGCCCCGCCAACCCGCAGACGCGGGGGAAGTTGCGCTAGCCACGATCGCGCAGCCAGAGCGACAGATGCATCGGCTGCATCGTCTCGGAGAGCACGCCGAGCAGCTCGCCGCGCAGGCTGTCGATGTCCACCTCGTCGCGCAGATGGGCGGAGAAGCGCTCGAGCGTGAGCGTGGCGTCGTACTTGTGCCGGTAGAAGCGCCGGTCGACCACCCGCTGGATCTGGCCGCGCGCAGGGCCGAACAACGCTGCGACTGCCAGCGTCGACCCGGCCACGGCGAGGTGCGAGTCCTCCGTGAGCGGGTTGACGACCAGCTGCAGCACGAGCACGGTCAGCAGGTAGGTGGCCCCGAGCAGCGCGGTGAGCCCGCCGTAGACGAGCGTGCGATTGACCACGACGTCGATGTCGTAGAGGCGGTAGCGCAGGATCGCCGTAGCCACCGCCGCTGGGATCGCAAGCAGACCGGCCAGCAGCACGGGCCAGCTGGCCGCCTCGCCTACGAAGCTCTCCAGCAGCCCGCTGGCGACGAAGCTCGCGAAGAGCAGCGCGGCCGCCGTCCAGACCCACTTGATCTGCTCTCGCTCGACGCCCGTCGAGCGGTGAAAGCGGACCGCCAGCGAGGCGACCGAGGCCAGCGCTCCCGCGACGAGGATGGCGAAGCCGAGGCCGGCGAGCACGTCCATCCCGGCGATGCCGCCGAGCGGGTTGTCGACCGCCGGTTTGATCTCCAGCCCGCCGGGCGCGAGCGCGTACCCGGCCGCCACCGCGACCGCGCCGAACGCCGCCACGAAGCCCGCCGCGCGCCAGCGCCGCGTCAGGGGCCGTCCCGTCGGGAACAGCAGCGGGACGAATGCGAACAGCGGCGCGACCGCCCCGACCCAGGCGAAGTTCTCGACCCAGAGCGCCCACTGCACCACGCCGTCGATCTCGCGATCGTCCAGCAGCGCGTGCCAGGCGACGCGCTCGCCCAGCGAGACGGCGCCGAGGGCCAGCGGCGGCATGCAGAGCAGCCAGCCGATCGGGTTGTCCGGGCGCCGTGCGGCGACCAGGGCCGCGATCGCCGCGAAAGCGATGAAGGCGAGCGTCTGGAACGCCGTGATCGCGAGGCCGTCGGTCGGCCCGCTGACCCCCGCGATCGAGTCGGGACCGCCGGTGTCGACCGCCGCCAGCGCGAGCACGGTCACCGTCAGCGCCACGGTCAGGGCGCACAGCCCCCACGCGATCCGGCTTGCCGTACTCACCGCGGCCGAGTGTCGCGCTCCGGCGTCCGGGATGCGTTACGGGCCTGCAGGCGCGGCGCCGGCCGGTAGCGCTCCTCGCGCCGCTCGGCCCACAGCCCGTCGAGCACCGCCATCACGTGCTCGACCCCGATCGCCTCGCCCCAGGCGACCGGCCCGCGCGGGTGGTTGAGGCCGAGCGTCAGGCCGGTGTCGACGTCCGCCTCGGAGCCGACGCCCTCGCCGATCGCGAACCACGCCTCGTTCACGAGCTGGCAGGCGATCCGCCCCAGCACCAGGCCCGGAGCGTCCTCGACCCACTCGGCGTGGAAGCCGAGGTTCGCGAAGAACGCCTCCGCCGCCTCGGCGGCGAACCCGTGGGTGGCGGCGCCGCGGGTCAGCTCGACCAGCCGGCAGGCGTCCAGCGGCGGCAGCAGGTGGAAGCCCACCGCGCCGGGCTCCCCGCGCGAGGCCAGGCTGCCCGGCGGCGCACGAGCGCGATCAGCGGCGCGCCGCCCGGCACGTGCTCGGCCGGCGTCGCCCCGGCGTCGACGACCAGCTCGGCCGGACCGCCCTCGCGCAGCTCGTAGCCGGCGGCCCGCGGCGCGCTCGCGCAGCCCGTCGGCCAGCGGGCCGGTCGCCGACGATCGCGACGAGCGTGCCGGCGCCGCCGCCCGGCTCGAGCGGCGCGGGGTCGTCGGGGCGGTGCGAGCCGCCCTCGGGGTAGTCGTAGTAGCCGCGCCCGGTCTTGCGGCCCAGCCGTCCGGCGGCGACCATGCGCGCCTGGATCGGGCTCGGCCGCCAGCGCGGCTCGCCGAAGGACAGCTCGGTGAACGACTTGGCGACCTCGAAGTCCACGTCGATGCCGACCAGGTCCATCAGCTCGAACGGCCCCATCCGGAAGCCGCCGCCCATCCGGCAGATGCGGTCGATCTGCTCGTGCGTCGCGATCCGCTCGGTCAGCAGCCGCAGCCCCTCGCCGGCGAACGGGCGACCGCAGCGGTTGACCAGGAAGCCCGGCCCGTCGGCCGCGAGGATCACGCGCTTGCCCATCGCCTCGCCGGCCTCGCGCGCGAGCTCGAGCGCGCGGTCGCCGGTCTGGTCGGCGCGGATCACCTCGAGCAGCTCCATCAGCGGCGGCGGGTTGAAGAAGTGCATGCCCACGACGTTCTCCGGCCGCGCGGCGGCCCCGGCGAGCGAGGTCACCGGGATCGAGCTGGTGTTGGTGGCGAGCACGACGTCGGTCGCCGCAGGCGCGCCGACAGCTCCGCGAACAGCTCGCGCTTGAGCTCGGGGCGCTCGGGCGCCGCCTCGATCACGAGGTCGCAGCCGGCGAGGTCGTCGAGCGACGGGGCGGCCGCGAGCAGGTCGGCGGCGCCTGCGTCGGCACGGCCCTTCGCCGCCCAGCGCCCCAGCCCGTCGCGCACCCTCCGCTCGCCCGCCTCGAGCGCCTCGGGCAGCGGGTCGTGCAGCAGCGTGCGGTAGCCGGCCGCGCAGCCCAGCTGCGCGATGCCGGCGCCCATGGTGCCGGCGCCGACGACGCCCGAGGATCACCGTCCGCGGAACTCCGGGCGGCGCTTCTCGACGAACGCGGTCATGCCCTCGACGCGGTCCTCGGTCGCCATCGCGAGCTCGAACAGCCGGCGCTCCTGCTCGAGGCCGGCGGCGAGCGAGGTCTCGTCCGCCGCGAGCACCGCCTGCTTCGCCAGCCGCGCCGCGAGCGGCGGCCGGCGCGCGATCACGGCCGCCAGCTCCAGCGCCGCGTCCAGCCAGCCCTTGCGCGGCGCGACCTGGTTGACGAGCCCGAGCCGGTGGGCCTCCTGCGCGTCGATGCGGCGGCCCGGTCAGCACCAGCTCCATGGCGCGCTGCTTGCCGATCACCCGAGCGAGCCGCTGCGTTCCGCCGCCGCCGGGGATGATCCCGAGCAGGATCTCCGGCTGGCCGAACTCGGCGGTCTCGGACGCCACGATCATGTCGCAGGCCAGCGCCAGCTCGCAGCCGCCGCCGAGCGCGTAGCCCGACACGGCCGCGATCAGCGGCGTGCGCACGCGGGCGAGCCGCGGCCAGAAGTGCGCCGACGGGGAGACGAGCGCCTCCTGGAAGCTGCGCTCGGCCATCGCCTTGATGTCGGCGCCGGCCGCGAACCACTCGTCGCCGCCCGCGATCACGATGCAGCCCACGTCCGGGTCGTCGTCCCAGCGCTCCAGCAGCGCGCCCAGCTCCTCCATCAGCTCGGGGGAGAGCGCGTTGCGCGCGTCGGGCCGGTTGAGGCGGGCGAGGCCGACCGAATCCCTCGTCTCGGCGAGGATGAGCGCTCACGGGACGAGCGCGTTGACGCCGGTGTAGGCGCGCCCGATGATCAGCTTCTGGATCTGCGACGTGCCCTCGTACAGCGTCGTCACGCGCGCGTCGCGCAGGTAGCGCTCCACCGGGTAGTCGTCCACGTAGCCGGAGCCGCCGTGGACCTGGATCGCGCGGTCGGCGCACGACACCGCCGCCTCGGTCGCGTACAGCTTCGCGATCGAGGTCTCGGTCGTGCTCGGCTTGCCCTGGTCCTTGAGCCAGCCGGCGCGCCACACCAGCCCGCGCGCCGCCTCGGTCTGGACGACCATGTCGGCGATCATCTCCTGGACGAGCTGGAACGAGGCGATCGGCCGGTCGAACTGGGTGCGCTCCTTGGCGTAGGCGACCGAGGCGTCGAGCGAGCCCTGGCAGATGCCGACGCACCCGGCGGCGACGCTGTAGCGGCCCGAGTCGAGCGCGCTCATGGCGATCTTGAAGCCGTCGCCGATCCCGCCCATCAGCGCCGAGTCGGGCACCTCGATCGCCGTCGAGCGACCAGCTCCGCGGTGTCCGACCCCTTGAGGCCGAGCTTGCCGTGGATCTCCTGGCTGGAGAAGCCGTCGGCGTCGGTCGGCACCAGGAAGCAGGCGAGCCCCTTGTGCTTGAGCTCGGGATCGGTCTGCGCGAAGACCATCGCGAGCTTGGCGTAGTTGCCGAGCGAGATCCACATCTTGCCGCCGTTGATGCGCCAGCCGCCGTCGATCTTGGTCGCGCGCGTCTTGAGGTTGGAGGCGTCGGAGCCGGTGTCGGGCTCGGTCAGGCCGAAGCAGCCGAGCGCCTCGCCGGAGCACAGCTGCGGGAGCCACTCCTGCTTCTGCTCCTCGGTGCCCCAGCGGACGATCGAGGAGCAGACCAGCGACGTGACGACCGAGACGACGGTGCGCATCGCCGAGTCGCCGCGGCCGATCTCCTCGACGATCAGCGCCGTAGGTGCGGTAGTCGACGCCGCGGCCGCCGTACTCCTCGGGCACGATCGCCCCGAGGAAGCCCATGTCGGCGATCTTCTGGACGAGCTCGGTGTCGAAGTGCTCGTTGCGGTCGTTCTCGCGGGCGCGCGGGACGATCTCGTTGTCGGTGAAGTCGCGCGCGGTCTCGCGGATCAGTCTCTGTTCGTCGGTCAGCTCGAAGTCGATCATCGAGCGAGAGACTAGGCGGCGGCGGGGTTCTCGATGACCGCGGCCAGCCCCTGGCCGACGCCGATGCACAGCGTGCAGAGCCCGTAGCGCCCGCCGCGCCGCTTGAGCTCGCGGGCCAGCGTGCCCAGCAGGCGCGCGCCCGAGCAGCCGAGCGGATGGCCGATCGCGATCGCGCCGCCGTTCACGTTGAGCCTGTCGTGGTCGATGCCGAGCTCGCGCATCGAGGCGAGCACCTGCGACGCGAACGCCTCGTTCAGCTCGACGAGGTCGATGTCGTCGATGGTCAGGCCGGCGTTGGCGAGCGCCTTGCGCGAGGCCGGCACGGGGCCGATGCCCATGTAGGCCGGGTCGACGCCGGCGGAGCCGGTGGCGACGATGCGCGCGAGCGGCTCGCGCCCGAGCTCCTGCGCGCGCTCCTCGCTCGCGAGCACGAGGCAGGCGGCGCCGTCGTTGAGCTGCGAGGAGTTGCCGGCCGTGACCGTGCCGCCGTCGCGGAAGATCGGGCGCAGCTTGGCCAGGCGCTCCAGCGAGGTGTCGGGGCGCGGGCCCTCGTCGGCGTGCACGGTCACCGGATCGCCCTTCGGCTGGGGCACCTCGATCGACACGATCTCCTCGTCGAAGCGACCGGCCTCGGCCGCGGCCACCGCGCGCCGGTGCGACTCGAGCGCGAACGCGTCCTGGTCCTCGCGCGAGACGCCGTAGCGCTCCGCGACGTTCTCCCCGGTCTCGCCCATCGACTCGGTCGAGTGCGGCATGCGCGGGTTGATCAGCCGCCAGCCGAGCGTGGTGTCGGCCAGCTCGGCGTTGCCGCGCGCGAAGCCGCGCTCGGGCTTGAGCATCACCCAGGGCGCGCGCGTCATCGACTCGACGCCGCCGGCGAGCACCAGGTCGGCGTCGCCGAGCTTCAGCATGCGGCTGCCCTGGACCGCCGCCTCGAGGCCCGGAGGCGCAGAGCCGGTTGACGGTCACTCCCGGCACCTCGACCGGCAGCCCCGCGAGCAGGCCGGCCATGCGGGCGACGTTGCGGTTGTCCTCCCCGGCCTGGTTGGCGCAGCCCATGTAGATCTCGTCGATCGAGTCCGGCGCCAGCTCGTTGCGCTCGACGATCTCCTTGACCACGTGCGCGGCCAGGTCGTCGGGCCGGATCGTCGCCAGCACTCCGCCGTGGCGGCCGATCGGGGTCCTCAGGGCATCGAGGATGACTGCGTTCGTCATGGCCGTTGAGCGTACACTCGCGCCCATCGACGAGTTCGCGCTGTTCGTCACGTTCGGCTTCATCGTCGCAATCGGGCTCCTGCTCGCCCTGGGCCAGTGGTACCCCGGCTCGGGGGCCGATCAGGTCGACTGGCGGCCGACGCGCTCGCCCGAGCTCGAGGCGGAGCTGGAGCTCGACGACGTCGACCAGATGCTCGAGGCGCAGAACGCGCGCCGGCGCGCCAGCGGGCGGCCGGAGCGCACCGAGGAGGACGTGCGCAAGCAGCTCGACGAGGACGAGCGCTGGCGCCAGGAGCTGCGCCGGCGCGCCCGCGAGCAGTAGTGGCGCGCGTCCTGATCGTGGGCTGCGGCTGCCGCGGCCGCGCCCTCGGCGCGGAGCTGCGGGCCGAGGGGCACGCGGTGCGGGGGACGTCGCGCGACCCGGCGCGGGCTGGCGGAGATCGAGGCGGCCGGGCTGGAGGCCGCGGTGGCCGACCCGGACCGGCTCGGCACGATCATGCTCGGCGCTGCCGGGGGTGAGCGTCGTCTGCTGGCTGCTGGCCGAGCGCGACCGGGCCGACGGCGGCGGACCTGCACGACGCGCGGCTGCGGACGCTGCTGGAGCGGCTGGTCGACACGCCGGTGCGCGGCTTCGTCTACGAGGCCGGCCCCGGGGCCCAGGCCGTGCACGACGCATCCGCCCGCTGGCACCTGCCCGTCGAGGTCGTGCCGGCGGCGGAGGATCCGTCCGCGCTGCGGACGGCCGTGGCCGGCTGCTCTAGCCGCGCTGCGGAGCATCGTCAGGCGGACGTCACGGGCCTCGGCTTGCTCAGCAAGCCTGCGGCCCTGCTGCCTGCCTGACGGGCTCCTCGCGCGGCTTCTAGAGGTGTGCGCCGAGCGCGCCGGCGAGCGCCAGCGCGAGCGAGGCGAGCGCCAGCAGGACGGCGACGGCGAGCAGGACGTTCCAGCCGGTGGCGGCGACCAGCTCGCGCGATCCGCGCCGCGGCGCCGGCGCGACTGGCGACCGGCTTCGGGATCGCCACAGGGACCGGGCGCGGGCGGCGCGACCGGCTCGGGCGCGGGCGCGGCGGGGGAGACGCCGCACCACGAGGGCGTCGGTCGCCTGCACGAGCCGCCGCTCGTGCTCGACGCAGCGCGGGCAGTTGCGCAGGTGCGCGTCGAGGCGCGGCGCGTCGCGGTCGGCGAGCACGCCGTCGAGGCGATCCGAGATCAGCCGCTCCGAGCGCTCGCACCAGCCGCTGCCGGTGCAGCTGGACGACGGTGCGGCGCAGCCCTTGCGCGCTCGCGCGAGCGATTCGGCCAGCTCGCCCGCGTCGATGCCGAGTCGCATGATCGCCTGCGGCCGCGTCAGGCCGGCGACCGCGACCAGCGCCAGCGCGATGCGATCGCGCTCGTCCACGGCCGGGAGGGCTGCGGCCACGAGAGCCACGGCCGCCGCGTCGGGAACCGGCCGGCTGGGAAGCTCGGGGACCGGCCGCAGCGGCGCGTGCTCCATCGCCTCGGGCACTTTAGACCCGGGGCGCGGACCGGGTAGGGCTGGGTGAGAGGTCGGCCTGCTAAAGATTGAGGTAATTCCGACTGACTTTGTTGGTTTTTCGATGGAGAAGGAGCTCGCATGGCGGACTATGCGAAGGACGTGCTGGTCGACACGCAGTGGGTCGAGAACCACCTGAACGACGACTCGATCCGCATCGTCGAGGTCGACGAGAACCCGGCTCTCTACGCCGAGGCCCACATCCCCGGCGCGATCGGGTTCGACTGGAAGCGCGACCTCCAGGACCAGGTCAAGCGCGACTTCCTCGGCCCGGCCGAGTTCGGCGAGCTGTTCGGCAGCCGCGGCATCTCCAACGACCACACGATCGTGCTCTACGGCGACCGCAACAACTGGTTCGCCGCCTACACCTACTGGTACCTCAGGTACTACGGGCACGACAACGTCAAGCTCGTCAACGGCCCGCGCGAGAAGTGGATCTCCGAGGGCCGCCCGACGACGGCCGACGTGCCCGCGCTACGAGGCGCAGGAGTTCACCGCCGCGGAGGGCGACGCCTCGATCCGCGCGAAGCGCGACGAGGTGCTCGGCGCGCTCGGCGACCGACACCCGGCTCGTGGACGTGCGCTCGCCGCAGGAGTTCTCCGGCGAGCTGATCTCGATGGCGGGCTACGAGCAGGAGGGCGCTCAGCGCGGCCGGCCACATCCCGGGCGCGGCGTCCGTGCCGTGGGCCCAGGCGGTCAAGGAGGACGGCACGTTCAAGTCGGCCGAGGAGCTGCAGGCGCTGTACACCGGCAAGGGCGTCGTGGACGGCGACGACCCGATCATCGCCTACTGCCGCATCGGCGAGCGCTCGGCCCACACCTGGTTCGTGCTGCACGAGCTGCTCGGCAGGGACGACGTCAAGAACTACGACGGCTCGTGGACCGAGTGGGGCAACCTGGTCGACGTGCCGATCGAGAAGGACGTCTAGGCGCGGCTACACCAGCGGCGCCAGGCGGCCGAGCAGCTCCTGGACGATCCGCGCCGTCGCTCCCCAGATCAGGTGGCCGTCGACCGTGTAGGTCGGCGTCCGGATCGGCACGCCGCGGCGGACGAGGCGCTTCATCTCGTGCCCGGCGGCCAGGTCGCGCAGGCTGAACTCGAGGATCTGCGCGACCTCCGCCTCCGCGGGGTGCAGCCGGTCGGGGCGCTCGACCGTGCCGACGAACGGGAAGATCCGGTAGCCCGTCACGAAGGTCCCCACCGGCGGCAGCGCTCCCTGCAGCGTGACCGCCGCCGCGCGGCAGCGCGATCTCCTCCTCGGCCTCGCGCAGGGCGGTCTCGCGCAGGTCCTCGTCGCCGTCGTCCGGGCGCCCGCCCGGGAACGAGATCTCGCCGGCGTGCCGGCGCAGGTCGGCGCGGCGCTCGGTGAACACGGCCGTCAGCGGGTCGCCGTGCAGCGCCACCAGCACGGCCGCGTCCTTGGTGCCGTGCACGTCCATGGCCGCCGCCTCCTCCGGCGTCAGGAGCAGCTCCCTCACGCGCCTATTATCCGGCCGTGGTCGACTGGCACTCGCTGCACGCGTCGATGCTGCACTGGAACCGCGTCGTGCCCCAGTGCTCCGAGGGCGGCCGCGCGATCGAGCGTCCCGGCGTGGTCGCGTCGCTCGTCCCGGCCGCGCCCGAGCGCGCCGTCGTCAACGCCGTCGCGTACGAGCGCCCGGGCGACCTCGCGCCGGCCTACGACGAGATAGCGGCGGCGTACGGCGAGCTCGGCGCCAAGTGGACCGTCTGGGTGCACGACGGCGATCGCGAGACGGCGGCGCTGCTCGAGCAGGCCGGCCACGTGCTGGACGCCGCGCCCGCGGCGATGGGGCTCGACCTGGAGGCGCACCCGCCGCGCAGGCCGCCCGAAAGCGAGCTGCCCTCCTGGACGGTCGGCGGAGCGGCCGCCGACGTGGGCGCGATCAACGACCGCGCCTACCCCTTCGGCACCGACTCCTTCGCGCGCGCGCTCACGCGCATGCCCGGCGACATCCACGCCTACGTCGCTCACGACGGCGACGAGGCGGTCGCCTGTTGCGCCGTCACCGACACCGGCGCCAACGCCGAGGTGCAGATGGTGGCGGTTGTCCCCGAGGCGCGCGGCCGCGGACTCGCCGGAAAGCTGATCTCGCACTCGCTCGCCGACGCGGTGGAGCGCGGCGCCCGCACGAGCACGCTCGTCGCCACCCCGCTGGGGCGGCCGGTCTACGAGCGGCTCGGCTTCGAGCCGCTGGGGGTGCTCGAGATGTGGGAGCGGCGCCCGGACCAGGCCGGCTAGCGCAGCTCGACCGACTCGTCGAACATGACCTCGCCCTCCAGCGCGCGGTGGACGGGGCACTTGGCCGCGATCTGCATCAGGCGGTCGCGCTGGTCCTCCGGCAGCTCCTTGGGCATCTGGACCTGCATCACGAAGCGCGTGGGAGAGCCGCGCTGCGCCGGCTCGTAGTCGACGTCCACGACGATGTCGCCTACGTCCCAGCCCTTGCGCGCGGCGTACATCTCCATCGTGATCGCCGTGCAGGAGGCGAGGCTCGCGGCCAGCAGCTCCTGCGGGCTCGGCCCGCTGTCGTCGCCGCCGAGCTCGCGCGGCTCGTCGGCGGTGAGCCGGTGCTCGCGCACGCTCACGTCCTGCTCCAGCTTCCCGCTCACGCGGCGCGAAATGGCTCTCATCGTCTTCCCTCGAACAGCTCCGGCTCGGCCTCGTCGGCGAAGCGCGCCATCGCGAACAACGCGTCGGAGAGCCGGTTCAGGTAGGTGACAACGATGTCGTCGGCGAGCTCGCCGGCGTCCTTGAGCGCGGCGACCCGCCGTTCGGCCCGCCGCACCGCGGTGCGGGCGACGTCGAGCAGCGCGGACAGCTCGGTCCCGCCCGGGATCACGAACTTGGGCGGCAGGTCGACGCGGTCCATGTACCGGTCGATGTCCGACTCGAGCCGGTCCACCATGTCCTGGGTGACCTTCGAGACGCCCGGCTCCAGGCGCTCGGCCGCCTCCGGCGCCGTGGCCAGCTCGGCGCCCGCGACGAACAGCTCGTTCTGGACGCGCAGGATGTCGGCGTAGAGCTCGCCGTCGCGCTCGGCGGCGGCGCGCGCCACGCCGAGCGCCGAGGCCGCCTCGTCGACCGAGCCGTAGGCCTCGGGGCGGCCGGCGTACTTGGGCACGCGGCCGCCGTACCAGAGCCCGGTGGTGCCGTCGTCGCCCTTGCGCGTGTAGATCTTCATGCGAGCGGGTTGAAGACGAGGCCGGTCGGGACCTTGGGGTAGAAGTAGGTCGACTTGGGCGGCATCGACTCGCCGGTCTCCGCGACCTCGCGCACCTGCTCGACCGGAGTGGCGCGCATGAAGAAGCCGGCGTCGGCGCGGCCGGTCTGGACGGCGTCGATGGCGTCGGCGAGGTCCTTCGAGTAGTCGAGCCCGTGCAGGTGCGAGATGTCGTCCTCGGACATGCCGAGTGCGCCGCGCAGCACGAGCGCCTCGAGCACGGCGGTGTCGAGCCGCCGGTAGGGGTCGGGCATGCCGTCGAGCGCCGCGTCGGCGATGCCCTGGTCCTTGAGCGTCACGCGGTAGGGCTTGCGGTGGAACGCGTCCATGTAGCCGAACGCGACCGCGCTCGTCTCGGCGGGCGGCTCGAGCTCGCTCGGGTCGCTCAGCTCCTCGATCTCGAAGTCGCGCATGAGGACCTCGCGGATCGCCTGCTGCTTGGCGGCGTCGTCCGCGAGGCCGGTGAGCAGGCGGTGCGTGGGGAAGACCAGCAGGCCGGGGTCGGAGAGCGAGCAGAGCAGCATCAGCACGTAGCGGTGGTCGCCCTCGCCGCCGACCTCGTCGGCGTAGACGCGCGCGGTCTCGTAGCGGTGGTGGCCGTCGGCGATCAGCAGCTCGGCGTCGGCGAGGGCCGTCTGGAGCTCGGCCACGAGGTCCTCGTCGGCGGAGCGCCAGAGCGTGTTGAGGGTGCCGTCGAGGTCGGCCGCCGAGGCGAACGGGTCGGTGGCGGCGATCTGCTGCATGGCGCGGGCGGCCACGCCGTCGCCGTCGCCGAACAGGCTGAAGATGGGGGAGAGGTTGGTGCGCGTCGCGCGCGTGAGCTCGAGCCGATCCTGCTTGGGGCCCGGGTGGGTGCGCTCGTGCGGGCGGATGCGGCCCGGCCCGTACTCGTCCACCCGCACGCGCGCGAGGACCCCGGTGCGGGTGCGGCGCTCGCCGTCGGGCGCGTCGTAGTCCTGGCGCAGGACCCAGACGGCGGGCTCGTCCTCGCGCACGAGCACGCCGCGCTCGGACCAGTCGGCCATCGTGGCGGCCGCCTGGGCGTAGCTGGGCGGGAGGTCGATCTCGACGACGTTGTACGGGCTGCGCGCGGCAAGCCGGGCGCGCAGCTCGGCGTCGATGACGTCGTAGGGAGGGGCGATCACGTCCTCGAGCGAGCCGGCGGCGGCCGGCTCGTACCTAAGCGTGCGCAGCGGCTGCAGGTCGGCCATGGAGCGGGCCACCCTAGCGCGCACCTCGTCCGCCTACACTGGGCGGCCACGGGGCGTAGCGCAACCTGGTAGCGCGCCGCCTTTGGGTGGCGGAGGTTCCCGGTTCAAATCCGGGCGCCCCGATCTCTGCCGGTTAGGCTGGACACATGGAACGCGCCAAGCGCTTCGGCCTGGCGGCCGCGATGGCGTTCCTCGCGTTGAACATCTGGACCGGCAGCCCGCTGCTGGCGGTCTGGATCGGCTCGCGGCTGCAGGGCGACGCGACGCAGGCGTCGATGGGCGCGATCGCGGCGGTCGTCGTGTGCCTGGTCGTGTTCAGCATCGCGCTCTACCAGGCGCTCAAGCGGCTGATGTACGCCTACCAGGAGACGACCGGGACGCTGCCCACCGTGCGCACCCACGCGCCCTGGCTGCGCAGCATGCGCGGCGAGCGCGCCGCGACCGGCAAGGACCGGCGCGCCCGCGAGCGCCGCCGAGATGGCCGTGGTGGCGAGCGTGCTGCTGGCGGCGGCCGCGTTCGAGATCTGGTTCTTCTTCTTCTCGGGATCGCCCATCTGAGCGGCGTCCTATCCTCGCCGTAGGGCCCCCGTAGCTCAGCTGGACAGAGCGGCTGCCTTCTAAGCAGCGGGTCGCAGGTTCGAGTCCTGCCGGGGGCACTGCCTGCAACGCCAAGCGCAGCGCGGAAGCCGGCTGCGGCGGCGCCGCAAGCGGCTACCGGATCGTGGCCCGCTAGTGGCCCAAACGCCTCTAGGAGTCGGCCGCGCGCATGTCCGCAAGCAGCTGGTCCGCCGCCGGCAGCAGCGTCTTGAGCGCCACGTCACGGCGCGGCGTGATCGTCAGCGCGTGCTCGAGCCACCGGTCCTGCTCGGCCGGAGTCAGCATCTCCCACAGGCAGGCGACGGTTTGTGCGGCGTTCTCGGCGGCGCTCACGGCACGTTCGAGCGCCACGACGCGCGCGTCGTCGTACAGGTCGTCGGTCACGTCTCCTCCTCGGCGCTCGCGCGCGAGCGTTCCTGGTCGGCTTCGAACACGTCGAGCCGCCTTGCGATGTCCGCGCCGGCGCCCTCGATCAAGGTGCCGTAGTGGCGCTCGATCATCATCACGCTCGTTCCCATGATGCGGGCGAGCTCGAAGACCGAGATGCCGGCGGCGAGCGCGTTGGAGGCGAACGTGGAGCGCAGGTCGTAGATCCGCGCTGGCCTACGCACCCCGGACGCCTCGATCGCCGGCTGCCATTCGCGGCGGCGGAAGTTGGCGAGGTCGAACGGGCCGCCGAGCTTGGCGGCGAACACGAACGTGGTGTCCAACCGGGGCGGAATCTCGTCCAGCGCCGCGAGCGCGCGCGCGGACAGCGGGACCTGGCGCCGGGAGCGGGTCGTCTTGCCGAGCTCGACCACCTCGCCCGACGAGATCGTGCGGCGCACCGTGAGCACGCGCGCGCGCCGGTCGACGTCGCGGCGTTCAAGCGCGCCCCATTCTTCGGGACGCAGCCCCGTCGCGGCCGCGAACGCCGGGAGCGGCCCATAGGCGGGCTGCAGCTCTGCGGACACGGCGCCGAGTTCGTCGGCAGTGAACACCCGCACCGGGCGCGGCGGGGGCTGGGGATTGCGCCCCGCCAGCTTGGCCGGGTTCCGGGTCATGTGGCCCCAGCGGACAGCCGCCTCTAGCGTCTGTCTAAGTGCCTGCGTCACGCCGTAGCGCGACCGCTCAGGCAACTTGGCCCGCCAGCCCGCGATTTCGCCAGACATGCGCTCCAAGTCGCGCAGCGGCACATCGCCGAACGCGGTGACGGCGTAGCGGAGCCGCTTACGCAACTCCATGATCGTGCGCGCGCGGACCGAAGCCGTGTGCCGGTCGAGGTACAGGTCGACCAGCTCCGCGAGCGTGAGCTCGGGCATCGGCGCGGGGTCGCCGCGCAACTCGGGCTCGATCACGTCCCTGTAGTGCGTCAGCGCGGCGGACTTGGACGGGAACGGACTTTTGCGGCGGCGGCCGCCGCCGGCGTCGTAGTACCTCAGCCCCCAGCGGTTGGGTCCGAGCCGGTACGCCTGGCCCCGCTGGATGGCGGGCATCAGAGGCCCTCGCTCAACTCGTCGATCAGTTTCTCGAGCTCGTCGGCCTCCTCGCGGAGGGCGAGCAACAGCTCAGGGTCCTTCGTCGTCTCGGCGAACCGCTGCCGCAGCTCGGCGAGCCGCTCGCTGTATCGCATCCCCGCCGTCGCGGCGACGACGAACGCGCTGGAGGGTGGGTCGGGCAGCTCAGGATTAGGCTGCTGGTGGGTCAAGGGGTTCCTCCTTGGCTCCGGGCCCGGGGCGTCACCAGCGCCGCCGGGCCGCTTGTGTTGTCGCCGCGAGTATCGACGCTTGTCGCGCGCGAGGCAAGCCACTCGTCGAGATCACCGTCCCGGAACCGGATGGCGCCGCCGGGCAGCCGGAACGCGGGCAGGTCGCCGCGTCGCGTCCAGCGCAAGACGGTCTCCGTCGACACACCGAGCGCCACGGCGACCTCGCGCGCGGTGAGCAGCCGGCCGGTCACGGCTTGGACGGCTCCCGGCCACAGCGCGCGCATCGCCTGTCGGCGGCGAGCGCGTCGATCAGGAGCAGAGAGCCGCCGTCGCAGATGCACGGACGCGCGGGCGCGGCGGCCACCGGGGCGACGCCGAGCTGGTCGAGCGCATCGGCGATCGCGGCCTCGGCCTCCTGCTCGGTCATGCCGGGCTCGACAACGGCCGCGCGCACGCGGTCGACCAAGTCGGCCTCCGTCGCGGCGACGAGATCGAGCTCAAGCTGGCCGGCGATCACTCCCATCTCAGGTCCTTCTGCTGAGGCTCGTTGACGACGTCGCGGAGGCTCCAGACGGTGGCGCTGGGGTGTCGGCCGACCGCCTTCGCGTCATCGCCCTTGCGCGGCACGAAGAGGTCGTGACGCTTGGTGAGCCGGTCCTTGACGAGGTCGACGTTGGCGCCGATGCCGCCCTTGTCGGCCGACGCCGCGATCTCCTTCGGGGTCCGCCACGGGGTCTGGGTGAGCAGCGCCACGATCTCGGCGTCGTAGTCGCGTTCCTCGTCGGCTTCCTCGTGCACGACGCTGAACGACTCGGTGTCCGGGTCGAAGGCCAGGAGGTATGCGCTGCGAGTGCCGCGTCGCGACCAGCGCACCTTCGGGAACGACAGCCGGGCGCGGTTGTTGGTCTTCTTGTCGAGGTTGAGTTGGGTGTCGGGCTTGCCGCCCCAGGCGCCAGACGCCTCGTCAAGCGGGTCTGCCGACTCGCCCTTGTGCGGATGGTGGAGCAGCACGAAGGCCACGTCCTTGTGCAGGCCGACCTCGTGCATCAGCGCCATGAAGGCGCGCACGTCCTCGGGGGAGCCGACACCGGCGACGCCGAGCGAGTCGAGCGGATCGCCGACTACCACGTCGATCTCGTTGCTCTCGATGTAGCTCCGCAGCTGCGCGCGAGCGTCCCCGTCCGCGAGCGTGAACCCGCCCCAGTCCAAGGTGTGCACGAACAGCTCGCCGGCGAGCTCGTGGGGCCAAACCTTCGTCTTGGTCGCGAGCTTGGCCCGGAACGGTTCGCGCGGCCCCTCGTTTTCGACCAGCAACACACGCAGCGGGCGCGCCACCTTGAAGCCGAGCCAGTCGACCCCGGACACCAGGTGGAACGCGAAGTCGATCGTCAGGGTCGTCTTGCCCTTGCCCCCGCGGGCGACGAGCATCAGCAGCCCGCCCGCGGGCAGCAGCACCTCGTCGTCGTCGCCGACCAACGCGGCCGGAGAATCCGACACCTCGTCGAGGAAGTCGCGGAGCGGACGGCCGAACGGAGGTGACTCGGATGACTCCGCGCCGTCCGAGTCACCCACAGGTGCCTTAGGGGTGTCCTGACTTACTCGGTGACTCCTATAAGGGGAGTCACCCGAGTCAGCCAGTCCAGCCACACCCCTCGAGACCAGAGGTGACTCGGGTGACTCGGAACTCCGAGTCACCTTCTCCCAGTCGTAGAACTCGGCGGTTCCCAGCGCCTTCGACGTCGTCCTCTCGCGGTAGTCCGGCCGCTCCCACTTCGCCCGCATCAGCCCAGACCCGCGGAACAGCCGGTCGAGCTGGTCGGGGTCCGGGCCGGTCCAGAACGCCAACATCGACAGCAGCGCGAGGTCGGCCTCGCTGTCGCTGCCGTAGCCACTGCCGTCGCCGGCGTACAGCGCCCGGATCGCGTCGCCGTTCTTGGCCGCGAACGCCCGCTCGACCACCTCGGCGTCGGTGCGGCCGCTCGGCGCGCCGGCCGACGGCATGCCCGTGGCGGCCGCCGGCAGCAGCTGCGCGACCAGCTCGTCGAGCTGACGCTGCCGTTCGGCGACCTCGTGCGGCGCGCCCTCGAGGACCTCGCCGGTGACGGTGAAGAACCGGCCCTGGTCGTACACCTCGAACTCGCCCGACCACGGCGTTGAGCCGGTGCGCCGGCGGCCGCAGTTGAGCTTGGCCTGGGCGAAGATCTTGATCCCGGTCTTCGACGGCGAGACCTCGGCATAGCTCGACAGCGCGCGGACGATCCGCTCGGCATCCGGGTGAAGCTCGCCGTCGACGATGCAGTCGTCGAGGTCGACCCCGACGAACGGGTCGTCGCCGGTGAAGACGAAGCCGACCCCGTACGCGTGGCGCTCGGCGAACGCCTGGGCGTCGTCGAACGACGCCCAAGACGCCGGGTCCGTAACCGACGCCCGCGCGCCGGTGCGGACGGCGTACGGCACCTTGGTGCGCTTGCCGTCGCGGTCGCGGGTCTCGAAGCGCCACACCACCCACTGGTCGCGCGCCCTCAGCTCAGCCGGGATGGCGACGGTCATCGCCACGACCCACCGTTCGCCCGCTCAACCCGCTTGGCGGCCTCCAGTCTGATGGACCGCCACTCGGACTCGAAGATCAAGCCTGCGTGGGCCTCCATCCTGCAGGCGGCCTCCGGCCCCTTGAGCCGCGCGAGCGCCTCCAAGCTCTCGAAGGGCCTCACGTCGACCTCCCAGCCCGGAGGTCAACTCGGTGCAGATCTACATGATTGTGAGCAGAGCCCCGCCGCCGAGGAGAAGGCGGCTCGGGATCACCGGAATCGTCATCAGGACCGGCTCGCGAGGCGCGAGTCGTGCTCCTGCGCGCAGGACGTCCAGCACCCCGGCGGCGCGGTCCGCGCCGAGGCGCTACGGCGCGGTGGCTACGCCCCTTGTGGGCCTGCGACCACAGACCGTGCCAGTGCTCGTACAGGTCCTCCTCGGCAAAAGAGCGGTCGCGCTCGGCCCCCCAGTAGTCGTCCTGGCACCGGTCGACCCTGACGGCCGCCATCTGGACGGCGTCCTCCCATTCCTCGGGCTCGTCCAGCCACAGCCGCTCGTAGACGTCGAGCGCCTCGCGCGCCTCGTCGAGACGTTCGGCGCACCAATCGGCGCGGTCCGCGAGTGCACGGGTGCGGCTAGCCAGCGAGCCGTTCGCGGCCATCGCGCGACCTGCCTGCGAGGTGTGCTCAGCCGGCCCGGCCGCCATCTCGGATCCCCACCTGTTTCGCCCGATGCATTGCTGAGTCGGATTCTAAGAGCGCCTCGGTCGGACCCGGGCCGTCGCGGGCCGGAGGCCCAGAAGAGGCGACGCCGCCCGGGCGAGGGGCGGCGTCGCGCGAACTTCTAGCTATGCGTCGGAGTGGGATCCGAACTCCTACATCGTATGCGGGCGGTCGGCCAGCACCCCCACTTCCTCTCCCGCGCGGAGATGCGGGCGCGCCAGGCTCAGGCGCTCGCGACCCGCTCGACCGACGCGCGCTCGCCACCCGCTCGACCGACGCGCGCTCGGTCAGCCGCTCCCATCGCTGCTCGGCGATCAGCTCCTCGTTCAGCGCCACCCGCAGGGCCTGGAGCGCGGCTCGTTACACGGTCCGTCCCTTGGCTGGGGCTACTCCTCAAGCACGGCGAGACACAGCGTTCTGTCGGGAGTGTGTTCGTTTCGAGCCCGGCCACGGTGGTGGAGGGGTGGTCCCCGGTGCTGGTGAGCATGTGGTGCCACTGGAGCAACTGGTGCAGGACGATCCCGTCGACGAAGCCGCCGAAGCCGATCCCGAGCAGGATGCCGCCGGTGTTGAAGCGGCGCTCTTCGCGTTCCAATAATTCGTCGACGGGGGTGCTGTCGGTTGTTGCCATTGCCGCCGCGGCTACCCCGTGGGAAACTCGGCGAACGTTTAGACGGATGACCATGTGGTTATATATACGTCATGGACCATCCGCTGCCGGACCCTCTCGTGGAGTTGATCGCCGAGCGTTTCCGCGTTATCGGCGAGCCGATGAGGATCAAGTTGCTCGACCGGCTACGCGGCGGTTCCGCCACTGTGCAGGAGCTGACCGAGGCGACGGGCGGGACCCAGCCGAACGTGTCCAAGCATCTGGCAGTGCTCCACCGGGCGGGCATCGTTGGGCGGGAAAAGGACGGGATTTATGTCCGCTACGCGATCGTCGATGCCTCGGTGTTCGAGTTGTGCGAGCAGGTCTGCGGCGGCCTCAGGCGCCGATTCGAGGCGCTCGACTCGACGCTGTCGGGCCAAGCGGTCTAGGCCTTGGCACGGGTCGGTCCGATCGGGCGTCTTGGGCGCTGGGTGGCCACTCATGTGCGCGCCGTGGTCGTCGTCTGGCTGCTGCTAGCGGTCGGCCTCGGAGCGCTCGCGCCGCGGGTTGAGCAAGCGCTATCGGGAGCGGGCTGGGAGGCCAGCGGCTCGGAGTCCGTTGACGCCCGCAAGGCCATCGATCGCGACTTCTCGGGCGGGGGAAGCTACGCGCTGCAGGTGGTGGTCAGCTCGCCGACTCAGAGGTTCGACAGTCGAGACTTTCGAGCGACGGTAAGACAGGTCGAGGCGTTGCTCGCCGATGATCGGCGGGTCGCCGAGGTCGCGCCCGCGCGTCCGTCCGTGGCTGTCTCGCCTGACGGGCGCACGGCCCTGGTGGTGGCCGGTGCGCGTGCGGCTCCCGACGACATGGTCCGAGCCGCTGACGATTTGAAGCAGCCGGTCGAGGCGGCCGGCAGGGGCGACGTGCGTGCAGTGCTGAGCGGGTCGGCGGGGATGTGGTCGGACTTCAACGAGGCGAACAAGAGCGCGATGCTGAAGTCCGAGCTGATCTCGTGGCCGGTCACGCTCGCCATCTTGCTGCTCGCCTTCGGATCGCTCGTGGCTGCTGGATTGCCGTTGATGCTGACGGTCGTCGGGTTGATCTCCGCCGCCGGCATGCTGTTCCTCGGGGCCCAGGTGTTCGACATCTCGATCTGGGCGATGAACTTCGCGCTGATGTTCGCGCTCGCGCTCGGCATCGACTATGCGCTGTTCATCGTCGCGCGCTTCCGGCAGGCGCATGTCGACGACGGTCTCCCCCCGGTCGAAGCGGTGGCAGAGGCGATGGACACCGCCGGCAAGGCGGTCCTGTTCTCGGGCGTGACCGTCCTGATCGCGCTCTCGGCGGTGCTGCTGGTCCCGAGCCCGGCTTTCCGCTCCATGGCGGTGGGGATCATGTTCGCGGTCGGCTTCGTGCTTGTCGCCTCCCTGACGCTGCTGCCGGCCGTGTTGGCCAAGCTCGGCGCCGGTGTGAACCGTCTGGCGCTGCCGTGGAGCAAGCGGGGTGGGCAACGCTCGCCGCGGCTGGCCGCGTGGGCGGCCCGGGTTTGGCGGCGCCCGTTGGTCTTCGGGTTCGCGGGGTTGCTGGCCGTGGCGGCGCTTGCCTGGCCGGTCGCGCAGCTGGACACGGGGATGCCGTCGATCTCGGTGGTGCCCCCCGGGGACGGCTCGCGCCAGGGCTACGAGCAGGTCGCGCGTGCCTTCGGCCCGGGCGCGCCGGGCGTCTTGCAGGTGGTGGCACCGGCCAGCCAGGCGAGCGAGGTCACCGACATGCTGCGCGCCGAGCCCGGCATCGCCAGCGTGCAGCCCGCACAGGCCGGGGGAGGAGGGAACGCGCTCATACAGGCGATACCCGTCGGCGGTCCCTCCGGTGACGGGGTGCGGAGCACGATCGACCGACTGCGCGCCGAACTGCCGCGGGCCGCCCTGATCGGAGGGGCGGCGGCGGAGAACTACGACCTGGAGCTGGCGCTTGCCGACGCCACTCCGCTGGTCATCGGTGTGGTGCTTGCGCTCGGCTTCCTGCTCCTGCTGGTGGCGCTGCAGGCGCCCGTGATCGCGCTTGCGGGCGTGGTGCTCAACGTGTTCGCCACGCTCGCCTCGTTCGGGGTCGCAAAATGGATCTTTCAGGACGGCGCCCTGTCGGGGCTGCTCGGCTTCGAGTCGCAGGGCTACCTGAACGCCTGGGCGCCCGTGTTCTTCTTCGCGATGCTGTTCGCGCTCGGGATGGACTACACGGTGTTCCTGCTCGCCTCGGCGAAGGAGCGCTGGGACGCCAGCGCCGACGCGCGCGAGGCCGCCGTCGAAGGGATCGCCGTGTCGGGGCCGGTGATCACCGCGGCCGCGGCGGTGATGGTCGCCGTGTTCTTCACCTTTGCGCTGTCGGGCCCGCTTCCGCCTAAGGAGATGGGCGTCATTCTCGGCGTGGCCGTCCTCATCGACGCCGCGCTCGTACGGCTCGTCTTGATGCCCGTCGCCCTGCGCCTGCTCGGCGAGTGGGCCTGGTGGCTGCCCAAGCCACTCGACCGCATCCTCCCCAACGTCCGCTTCGGACACGCCTAAGAGAAGGAGCGCCCATGACCGAATCCAAAATCACGCAGATGACACCCACCGAGGCCGCCTCCCGCCGGGATCTCATTCTCGTCGACGTCAGAGACGCGGACGAGCGCAGCGAGGTTCGTGCGCCCGGCACCGCCCACATCCCGCTCGACGAGGTTGAGTCCCGCCTCAGCGAGCTTCCGCGCGATCACATTCTCGCGTTCGTCTGCCGCTCCGGCGGACGTAGCAGCAAAGCGGCCCACATCGCAGCGGAGCGCGGGCTGGATGTGGCGATCGTCGAGGGCGGGATGCTCGCCTGGGTCGACGCCGGCCTGCCCATCGTGACCGGGAAGGGTCCTGAGTGATCTTTCGTCAGATCACGCACGACGACCTGGGCTGCGCGAGCTACCTGATCGGCGACGAAAGCGCCGGCATCGCCGCGGTCGTCGACCCGAGGTTTGACATCGACAGATACCTGACGCTGGCCCGCTACTTCGGGGTGTCGATCGAGCACATCATCGAGACCCACAACCACGCCGATCACGTCTCGGGCCACGGCCGCCTCGCGGCCGCCACCGGCGCGACGATCCATATCCACCGTGACGCCGAGCCGACCTACGAGCACGAGCCGTTCGACGACGGCTGGGAACTCGAGCTCGGCACGCTGAAGGTGCGGGCGCTCCACACCCCGGGCCACCGGCCCGAGCACACGGCGCTGGTGCTCGCCGACACCAAGCGCGGCGACGACGCGCCCTGGGCGGTCCTCACAGGCGACTCCCTGTTCGTCGGCGATATCGCGCGGCCTGATCTCGCGATCGACAAGGTGGACGGCGCGCGCGCGATCCACCGCTCGTTGCACGAGCGGTTGCTGTCGCTGCCCGCCGAGGTCGAGGTTTGGCCTGGTCACCTCGGCGGCTCGATGTGCGGCGGCCCGGGCATGGACCTCAAGGTGTCCTCCACGATCGGATTCGAGCAGGCGCACAACGCCTCCCTGCGCATCGAAGACGAAGACGATTTCGTCGAGAAGGTGATCGGCGGCCTCGGCCCGCAGCCGCCGAACTTCGAGCGGATCGTGGCGCTCAACCGCGGCCCGCTTCGGCGCGAGGGCGTGGAGGCCCACCCGCTCGCCCCGCGCCAGGTTGACCAGCACCGCGAGGGGGGTGCACTGCTGATCGACACCCGCACCGACCTCCAGTTCGACGACGGTCACATCCCTGGGTCGGTGACCAACACGATGCTCCGCGCCGGCTTCGGCAGCAAGCTCGCATGGCTTGCCGACATGGATCAGGACGTCGTCCTGATCGGCCGCGACGACGAGGACGGGCGCCGCGCAGCCGAGCTTGCCGCCGCCGTCGGCGTCACCCGCATCGCCGGCTACCTCAGTGGCGGCATGACGGCGTGGCGAGAGGAGAAGCGCGAGGTCCAGCGCACCGAGCGGCTCCCACTCGACGATTTCCACGAGCGCTGGGCCGCGGACCCCGACGCAATCCAGATATTGGATGTGCGCGAGCAATCCGAGTGGGACGCCGGCCACATCCCCGGGTCGGTCCACGAGCCGTACCACGACATCCGCAATCTTCCCGACGGGATCGACCCCGACCAGCCCGTCGGCGTCGTCTGCGGCTCAGGCCAGCGCGCCGCGGTGGGCGCAAGCCTCGCGCAGCGCTACGGCGCCCGCGAGGTGATCCATGTGGTCGACGGCGGCGTTCCCAAGTGGAAGCGCCAGGGCTGGCCGATCGAACAGCCCGAGACGACACCGGCGCCCTAGCGCCGTGCTGCTAGCGATCGTCTTCGGGCTCGCCATCGGGGCCTCAGTGGGGACGCTCGGGGGCGGTGGCTCAGTCCTCGCCGTCCCGGTCCTCGTCTACCTGCTCGACCAGAGCGTCCCCGCCGCGACCACCAGCTCGCTCGTCGTGGTCACCGCCGGCGCGCTGGCCGGCGGCTTCAGCCACGCCCGAGAGGGCCGCGTCTGCTGGCGCCACGCCGGCTCGTTCACCGCCGCCGCTCTCCCGGGTGTGCTGGCCGGAACACTCCTGGGCGAAACACTGAGCGACGAAGTCCTGCTCGGGGCCTTCGCCGTAATCATGCTCGCCGCCGCCGTTGCGACATGGAAGAAAGCCGAGGGCCAGGACGAACCAACCAACGACGGCACCTGGGAACGCGGCGGCGCATGCCCGCCCCTGCGGCTGCCGCGCGACCTCGTGGCCGGGGTTGCGATCGGCTTCCTCACCGGCTTCCTCGGCGTCGGCGGCGGCTTCCTCATCGTCCCCACCTTGGCAATCGCGCTCGCCTTCACCATGCGCACCGCCGTCGGCACCTCGCTCGCGATCATCACCGCGACCTCTCTGCTCGGCCTCGCCGTCCACCTCCTAGCCGGACGCTCCATCGAGATCGATATCACCGTGGCCATGACCGCCGGCTGCGCCGCGGGTGCCCTGGCCGGCGGCGCGCTCGCTACGCACATCCCCCAACGGCTGCTCGGCCGCGGCTTCGCGATCCTCGTCACTACGGTCGCCGCCTACCTGCTGATCTCCGCCGCCTTCCTCGGAGGGCCGCCGGGAAACTGACGATTCTCACCATCCACCCGGCTCGCGGTCCAGCACCTCTCACAGTGTCGCGGCGTCGCCGGGCACGCGACCACGACCAGCCACCCGTGTGGCGGGTCGTTCCACTCGACGTCGAGGCGGGGAACTCGACGCGGACCTAGCCCTCTCCCGGCCTGCGACTAGGCCATCGCTGGCCTCCAGGCGGCTACGCCGTCTTCTCCGCGGCAGCCAGCTCGCCTTCGAATGCCTGCCGCTGCTCGGCATTCCAGCTGTCGCGCGGCTGCGAACGGTCGACCCCACGGCCAGAGCGTTCCTCCTCCGCACGCTTCGCCGCCAAGGCTCGCAGGGCGGCCGCCCGGGCTGGCGAGACGCCCTCCAGGTTCCCCCTGACGAGCTCGGACGGGGATTTTCCGTTCCGCTGGTGGCTCCCGTTGGTCGCGATGGGAATCGCCCCGATCAAGCCCGTATCCAGATCAGATTCCTCGGACCGGCCATATCCGGCCTTTGCCCCCGCGAATCGCTTGTCGACTGGGCAGTCGAGTAGCGCCCGCTCGGCTTCGTCGAACGCGTCGCGGCACCTCGTGTAGGTCTCAATCCGGGAGAGATACGGGCCCAGCGCCTCGTAGGTCGCGGCCCGCGCGCGCGACGCCTCTCCAGTGGCGGCCTCCTCCGCAGCCTCCCGGCGGCGCCGCTCGAGTTCCTCGATCGCCGCCTCGCGGTGGCGGATCGCGTCGCGCACCGCGCCGGCGCGCTTGGTTGCCGCCGTGGTGCTGCGGCCGTCCAAGGTCGCCGCACCGAGCTCGCGTTCAAGCTGCCCGAGTTCGTGCTCAAGCTCGGCGATCTCGTCGCGCAGCCCTTCGGGCGTGGTCTCGCTCGTCGTTGTCGTCGTCACGCTGCTGCCTCCTCGGCCAAATGCATCTGGATCTCGTCTGCCTCACCCTCGAGCTCGTCGGCTTGACGGTCGAGCTTCGACCCGTCGCCGTCAACGAGGTCTGGCGGATCGAAGCCCTCCTCCCGAGCGGCCCGAATCGCGGCCAGGTGGTCGGCGTGGTCCTCGGGCGTCATCGCCTCCCGCGCATCCCTCACCACGTCGCCGGCCCGCAGACGCAGCACCGCCGCCTGCTCGCGCAACAGCCGCTGGCGCAGCCCGAGGTCGTCGCGCTCGTCGCGCAACATGCGCTCGCGCCACCGCACGTACTCATTGCGCTCGAGCCGGTCCTCGCCCCTGCCCAGCCGTCCCTTCAGCTCACGCTCGGCGTCGCTGTACTCCGACGGCAACTTGTAGCGCCTCGGTTCCTGCGTTTCGTCGGCCATCAACAGACCTCCCTTCGTCGCGGGTTTTCGTTCGAGTGGCGCGCGGGCGCGCACCCGCCAGGCCCGGTGGAGGACCGATCCCGAGCCTGTCGGGGCGCAGCCGACGAGCGCCTCGTCCACGCCGCAGAAGGACGGCGGGCCGAAGTCATCGGATGCCCTTCTGCTGAGCGGCGCAGGTGGGACAGACAGGCCGTCCGCAGCGGACGCAGTAGTCCTCGCCGCCGAAAGGCGTCGGCTGTCCGGGGCCCGGGCAGCGGGTCGCGCGTGGGGAGCCGCACAGCGGCCGCCCCAACGCCCAGACCATCGCGTCCGCGCGTCGGCGTGCGGGCTGCAGGTGGCAGTGCTCGACGGTCTCGTCGTGCACGTGGGTCTGCCGCTGCTTCGCGAGCGTCGTCACCGCACACCCGTCTGTACGCGAGCGTGGGTCTGGGCGGTGCGGCGGTTGTGGCAGGGCGCGCAGCGCGGCTTGAGGTGGCGCCACGCGTCGGGGTCGGGGTCGCCGCGACGGACCAGCTCCGCGCGGCTGACCGGGTCGTGGTCGGGGACGGTCGCGAGGAACCCGCAGTCGACGCAGATCGGGTAGGCGTCGAGAAACGCGGTGCGGATACGACGCCAGCGCGATCCATAGCCGCGTTGTGCAGCTGATGGGCGACGGTCGGGTGGACGGTGCTTGGCGCAGGGCCCACCGTCGTGGACCCAGGCGCCACAACCGAACTTGGTGCAGGGGCGAGCGGCCAACTAAAAACTCCCCACCCCGGTGATCGGCGTCCCGTCGCCGTACCAGCTATAGGTCTCGGCCGGCGGCTTTTCGGGCTCGACCGGGTTGTCGAGCTCCTCGACCCGTGCCGCCCACGAGAGCACGGCGGCCATCGCCAGGTCGATCTTGTGCGGGCTGTCGGGACGCTCCTTGGCGATCGTGAACAGGCGCTCTCCCTCGCCGCTGCGGTGATGGGTGTCGCGCTTGCGGGCGTTCCCGATGTGCGACAGGAGAGCCGGGTTGCCGTCATGGGACAGCTCGCCCGTCCTGACGGCGGTCAGGTAGGCCTGGATGGCCTCTGCCATCCACTTCATCCGGTTCGTGGCGGCCGGGGTGACGCACTGGCTTCCGTAGCGAGCAGACCACGACGCCACCGCCGACTCCCAATAGAACGGGTCGGCGTACAAGCGCCGGACGTCGTAGCGGTCGAACAGCGCCGCCACGGTGTCGTGCACCTCTTGCTCTGGGACTTCCCAGTCGCGGACGTTTCGGCCCGGGTGGCGCCAGTGGCCGAACACGATCTGCAACCCCGTCTCGAGATCGGTCACGACCAGGCCGGTGTCGTCGTGGAAGCGCGAACCGTCGAAGCCGGCCACCACCGGACGGCCGTCGTCGATCATCTCCTCCCGCTTGAGCGACCCGTACACGGTGGCGTCGAACGCCTGCGTCGCCTGCTGCACGAGCCGGTTGAGCCAGACGCGCTCGAAGTAGGCGCGGTCGGTGGTGGGGTCGCGCCACAGAGACACGATCCCGTCGACGTCGCTCCACTCGACGGCCGGTCCGGACGCCTCGACCACAGCCGCTCGCACACCATCCTCGCTGTCGAGATCGTGATCGTCGGAAGCACCGCGGTGGAAGAAGAACAGCGCCGGATCGGTGTGGCTGCCGGCGGCGATCGACGTCGCGTACTCCCACGTCCGCTCCGCCACGCTGCCCTCGCCCGGCGCAAACGCCGTGGTCGTCTCGAGCGACCACGGGTCGGCCAGCTTGCGCTTGAACAGGTTGGCCTGCATTACGGCGTGCGCCTCCACGAGCCTCGGCAGGACGAGGCGATGGGACTCGTCGAAGTGCTGGAAGGTGGTGCGGGCGCCGTCGCGGGCGTCCGGCGCCGACGCGAGCGGCTGTGCCTTGCCCGACCCGTCTCGGCGAACGATCCGCTCGAGCCCGATGTCGAAGTCGTCCGCCAGCGGGCCCTCGCTCAAGATCGTGTAGAGGGCCGCGTAGGCGAGGTCCTCGGTCTGTTCGGCCGTGTAGGCGACCAGCGGGATATAAGGGTCGGTCACCGCGCGCCCAACGGGCTGGCCGTCGGCGTCGAAGCCATCGCACCGGACCGGACCGTCGGGGTGGAGCTCGACCGCGGCGATCCACGCCGCCCGCTCCGTCTTCGCGGTGCCCTTCCGAAGAGACCAGCCGACACGCCGAAACCGGCGCCGGCCGGCACGAGGATGGTCACGCGGGAACACCTCGTAGGCGCGATACAGCAGGCCACGGAACTCTTCGTCGGGAAGATGGTCAGCGAGCGCCTCGCCGCGGAGGTCGCCGGGCCCGTAGATCAGGTTGGTGAGCATCCAATCCCACACCTGCGGCCCGAGCGTCGGCCACGGGCGTGAGTCCATGTCGGGCACCGAGATGACCGTCATCCCGCCAACCTCAACCGCGGGTCGCCCGCCAAATCCGACACGCGTGACGCATTTGGGCGATCGCGGTCCTCGACCTGGCCGACCGTCCACTCCAGCCGGCGGCGATCCAACGGCGTCAACCCGAACGCCTGGCCCTGCAACCTGATCTCGCCCGCCAGATCTCGACGTCCGGTAGGCGAGGACGCGAGCCAGTAGTCGTCGACCAGCATCGCCAACCGAAACAGGCCGTGCCGATCCGCCGCCAGGTACTCCGACGCCATCGGGCTCGCCCAGACGTCGCCCCACCAGGCCACCGTCAGCGAATGCCACTCCCGCTCGCCCGGAAGCTCAGGCGCCAGGACGCCCGACACCGGCGCAAGCTCGCGCCGAGTAGAAGCCCTGTTCGCCCTCCGGCGAGTCCCAGCAGGCTTGGGAGCAGGCCCCGGCATCAACCCGCCCCAACCCGTAGCCGAAGATTTCCGAAGCTCTCCACGGTCTCCGTCTGGCAGGGGGCGATCGGGTTGGTCCCCACCCCTTGACGAGCCGTTCTCGCGCTCACGGGCGGCCTGCCTGCCGCTTGACCGGCTTGTGCTGCTGCTCAGACGGCGAGATCCACGGACTGACTCCTGCGACCTGGGCGCAGTTGACGCACAGCTTCCTGGCGTCCGGGTCGATCAGGCTGTCGCAGTTGCCCTCGCCGTCTCTGCCGGGGCAACGCACGAGCGGCTGGAAGCGGCCGGTCACCCGCGGCTCCCTGCGGTCAGATAGGCGTCGAGCGCTGCGGGGTCGATGCGGAGCGGGCGGCCGACATGCAGAGCTGGGAGAGCGCCCCGTTCGACCTCGCGGTACACGGTTGCTCGGCTCACCTTGGCGAGCGCGGCCACCTCGGCCGGGGTGAGGAGCGTGTCACGGTCTGTCGGGGTCTGCTGCATCGGGTCGATACGTTACATCGACCGTACGACAGATATCGAATAGTCGAACCGTCTAGCGACGGCGCCGCCGGCGATGCCGCAGCCCGACGAGGAGCTGCTCGACCGCGACGACCGCGCCCGCCGCTCCCGGCCATCAACGCCAACGTCCCAGCGGTCATGCCGGGGTACGCCTCGGCTTGGCTGCTGCCCTCGATGCATCGGGCAGCGAACCCGCGCGCGGGTTGGAAGTCGAGATGCCACTCACCCGGCGGAGACTTCCTGATTCGGCAGTTCCGAGTGCGAGAACTCGCGCTCGGACTCGCTGGCCCGATCGTGGCCCAAACGGTGCGCGCGCGCGCCGCACAGGAATCGGGAACGACCGCGCGCGACCTGTCAGATTTGTGTCTGGAATGCGGGTTCGTCGCCGATCGGCGTCGCGCGTCGTTTTGGTCGGCGCTGCCTTCTAAGCAGCGGGTCGCAGGTTCGAGTCCTGCCGGGGGCACTGCCCGAACGGCCCGCTACCCGGCCCTGAGCCGGGCCCGGTACGCCGCAACGGCGTTGCGGTTCGCGCACGTCGTGCTGCAGAAGCGCCGCGACCGGTTGCGCGAGAGGTCGAGGACCAGGCCCCCGCAGCGGTCGTCGGCGCACACCGACAGGCGCGAGAGCTCGTCGGCGCGGATGAGGTCGACCATCGCCATCGCGGTCTCGACGACCACGCGGCGCTCGAGCGGAGCGTCGGCCGGCACCGCGTGGATGTGCCAGTCGAGCCCGTCGTGGCGCAACAGCTGCGGTAGCGCCTCGGCGTCGGCCAGCATGGCGTTGACGAGCCCGGCCGCGTGGTCGCGGTCGGCCGTCAGCAGCTCCCGGAGGACCGGGCGGAGCGCGCGCAGCGCGTCGAGCTCCGCTGCGTCCCGGTCGCGCCGGCCCGTGTAGCCGTGCGCGGCGTACCAGGCGTCGACCTGCGGCGATCGAGACGAGCGTGTCGGGGTCCTCGGCGCTGTTGACGAGGTCGACAGCCGCTCGCAGCGACGCCACGGTGTCATGGGCGAACAGCACGTTGACACTTTACAGCGGTCTGGCTACTGTCATCGCCATGGCAGTGATCGCCAATGACAGCGTCCTCCGGCGTGGACGCGCGCGCCGGGCTGCTCTTCGCCGTGGTGTCGGCCACGTCGTTCGCGTTGTCGGGCTCCGCTCGCGCGCGGGCTCATCGACGTCGGCTGGAGCCCGGGCGCCGTCGTGCTCGCGCGCATCGCCATCGCCGCGATCGCGCTCGCGCCGTTCGCGGTCGCGCGCCCTGCGCGGCCGTTGGAGCCTGATGCGGCCGAACATGCGCCTGCTCGCTGCTGTACGGCGCGGTGTCGGTGGCCGGGACGCAGTTCGCGTACTTCTCCGCCGTGGCCGCCATGGACGTCGGCCCGGCACTGCTGATCGAGTACACGGCGCCGGCCGCGATCGTCGCGTGGCTCTGGCTGCGCCACGGCGAGCGCCCCGGCCCGCTGACGCTAGCCGGCGCGGGCGTCGCCGGCGTCGGGCTCGTGCTCGTCCTCGACCTGCTGTCCGGCGCCGACCTGGCGCTCGGGGGCGTCCTCTGGGCGCTCGCCGCCATGCTCGGCGCGGCAACGTACTTCGTCACGTCCGCCGACACGCGCAACGGCGTGCCGCCGTTCGCGCTGGCCGGCGGCGGCCTCGCGATCGGAGCGGCCGGGCTCGGCGCTGCTCGGCATCGTCGGCGTGCTGCCGATGCGCGCCACGACCGCCGCGCCGGCATACGCGGGCGAGGACGGTCGCGTGGTGGGTGCCGTTCGTCGGCCTCGGCGTGATCACCGCGGCCGTCGCCTACTCGGCGGGCATCGCGGCCGGACGGCGGCTCGGCTCGCGCCTCGCGTCGTTCGTCTCGCTGCTCGAGGTCGTCGCCGCGGTGGTCTTCGCGTGGGTGCTGCTCGACCAGCTCCCGGGGCCGCTGCAGCTCGTCGGCGGCGCGCTCATCGTGGCCGGCGTGGTCGTCGTCAGGCTCGGCGAGCCCGCGGTAGCCGGGCGACACCTGACCGACTCGGCCGAAGCCGTCCGGATCCCTCCAACTTGCGCTCGGACCGGCCGGGCGGCGACAATCGCTCGCCATGACTCGGCCCATGGCAGCACTCGCGACGATTCTGGCAACGCTCATCTCGGCCTCGGCGGCGGTCGCCGAGCCGCCGGGCAAGCAGGTCCTGAACATCGGCCATCGCGGAGCATCGGGAGAGGCGCCCGAGCACACGCTCCCGTCGTACGACCTGGCCATCCGCCAGGGCGCCGACTACATCGAGCAGGACCTGCAGCTCACCAAGGACGGCGTGCTCGTCGTGCTGCACGACGAGACGCTCGACCGCACCGCGCGCGGGCCGGCGGCGAACTGCACGGGGCGCGTGGACACGAAGACGCTCGCCCAGCTCAAGACGTGCGACGTGGGGAGCTGGTTCAACGCGGCCTTCCCCGAGCGCGCGCGGCCGGAGTACGTCGGGCTGCGGATCCCGACGCTCGAGGAGGTCTTCAAGCGCTACGGCAAGCGGATCAACTACTACATCGAGACGAAGAGCCCCGAGACCGCCGATCGCATGGAGGAGCGGCTGCTCGCGCTGCTGGACCGCTACGGGCTGCGCAAGCCGGCGGCGGTGCGCCGGCAGGTGCTGATCCAGTCGTTCAGCCCGGCGAGCCTCCAGAAGATCCACGCGCTCGACCGTTCGCTGCCGCTGATCCAGCTGAACCAGATAACCGACTCGGCCCAGCTGCGCGCGCAGCTCGACGGCATCGCGTCCTACGCCGTCGGGATCGGGCCGTTCCTGTCGAACGTCGACGCGGCGCTCGTGGCCGCGGCGCACGACCGCTGCCTCGAGGTGCATCCCTACACGGTGAACGACGCCATGACCATGACCAGGCTGCTCGACCTCGGCGTGGACGGCATGTTCACAAACTTCCCGGCGCTGCTCGACCAGGTGCTTGCCAAGCGAGCCGGCCCGCCCAAGTCGCGGGCGGCGAAGAGCGCACGCGGTTGGGATCGCTGCCACCGGGCTCGCTGCCGCCGGACATAACCTGCCCGTCGTGACGACGGCGGTGGCGCTCGACGAGTCGCGGCGCCAGCGCCGCGGGCAGGTCTACGTGGCGCTCGCGGCGGTCGCCTGGTCGACCGCGGGCGTCCTCCAGCGCCAGCTCACGCTCGACACGCCCACGCAGGTCATGGGGCGCGCCGCGTTCGCGTGGCGCGGCGCTGCTCGCCTACGTGGCGATCGTGGAGCGCGGGCGGGTCGTGGAGGCGTTCCGGTCCGTCGGGCTCGCCGGCCTGGCGGTGGCGCTCTGCGTCGCGACGGCGTCGGGCGCCTTCATCGCCGCGCTCAACCACACCAGCGTCGCGCGCGTGCTGTTCATCCTGGCGCGTGTCGCCCGTGCTCGCCGCGCTGCTCGCCCGGGTCGCTCTCGGCGAGCCGATCAGCCGGCGCACCGGCGCGGCCATGGCCCTGGCGCTGGCCGGGGTCGCGGTGATGTTCGGGGCGCCCGGGGAGGGCAGCCTCGCGGGTGACGGGCTATCGATGCTGGCGGCGTTCTCGTTCGCGCTGATGGTGGTGATCACCCGCTGGCGCCACGACGTGTCCATGACGCCGGCCACCTGCCTCTCGCAGGTCATCCTGGTGGTCGCGTTCCTTCCCTTCGCCAGCCCCGGCGAGATCACGGGCGACGCCGCCGGCTGGCTGGCGCTGCTGGGCGTCGGTCAGATCGGGCTCGGCTTCATGCTCCTGACGGTCGGAGCGCGACTGATCCCCGCCGCGCAGGTCGGCCTGATCACCCTGCTCGAGGTGGTCCTCGGGCCGGTGTGGGTCTGGGCGGCCCTGGACGAGCGCCCCAGCACGCTGACGCTCGTCGGCGGCGCGGTCGTGATCACCGCGATCGTCATCCAGACCCGCGGCTCGCCGGTGATGCCGACCGACCGCGCTGAGCCGCCGCCCCGATCAGGGTGTATCGGTCCGCGCAACCGCTATACACTGCGCCGCGTGTTGCGCCTCGAGCGCGCCGCGCTCGAGAGCGGCGACTTCCGCACCGCCACCCGCTCCAACATCTTCACGAGCCCGGAGTGGCTCGAGTTCGTGGCGGCGACACAGAATGCCGAGCCGGTCGTGGCCCGCGTCATGCGCGGCGAGGAGCATGTCGGCTGGTTCACCGGCCTGGTGGTGAGGCGCTTCGGCATCCGGATCCTGGGCAGCCCGTTCGCAGGCTGGATGACCGGCCCGATGGGCTTCGACCTGGCTCCCGGCGTCTCGCGCCGCGAGGCCGCTCGGGCACTGCTGCGCTTCGCCTTCAAGGATCTGCGCTGCCTCCACGTCGAGATGCTCGACCGGCAACGTCGCGGACGAGGATCTCGAGGGCCTGGGCGGGCGCAGGACGCGGCCTTCCGCACGCTCGAGCTCGACCTCACCCGGGACGAGGACGCCCTGCTGAAGGGCATGTCGAGCTCGTGCCGGCGCGCGCTGAAGAAGGCGGACCGTGAGGGCGTGCGCGTCGAGGAGGCCCACGGCGTCGAGTTCGCGGACGAGTACTACGAGCAGCTGCTCGACGTCTTCAAAAAGCAGGGGCGCCGCCCGCCCTACGACGTCGAGCGGGTACGGCAGCTGATCCGGTCGCTGGAGCCCACGGGCAACCTGCTCATGCTGCGGGCGGTGGGAGCGGAGGGCGAGCGGATGGCGACGGCGATCTTCCCGTTCGGCGACGGCTTCGCCTACTTCTGGGGCGGGGCGAGCTGGCGCGCGCATCAGGCGCACCGGCCCAACGAGCCGATCTTCTGGCACGCGATTCGCCACTTCAAGGAGCGCGGGATCCCGATGCTCGACCTGGGCGGCGGGGGCGACTTCAAGCGCAAGTTCGGCCCGGTCGACCGGCAGATCCCGATCATGCGCCGCTCGCGAGTGCCGCGGCCTGATGGCGGCGCGCGACCTGGCGGCGGCGTTCTACTGGCGCAAGGCCACCGGGACGCTGACCAAGCGCGCGCTCGAAGCGCCCGCCGCGCGGCCCCGAGGCCGCCGACCTGCGGCCGGGCCGAGGCGCGGCCTGCGCGGCGCGCTGGCCGCACTGCGGTCGCGCCTGCGCATGCACCGGCAGCGGCTGCTGCCGGTCGTCCTGCCCGCCAGCCGAGATCTTCAGGCGGGTCGGAGGCGGCGAGATAGCCCCGCCGATCTGAGTCGACCGATGGACCGCATCCGTCCCTGCCGCGACGACGAGCGTGCGCGCATGGCGACCATCGTCAACGCCGCCGCGGAGGCCTACCGGGGCGTCATCCCCGCCGACTGCTGGCACGAGCCCTACATGCCCGAGGAGGAGCTGGAAGGGCGAGATCGCGGCCGGCGTGAGGTTCTGGGGCTATGAGGCGGACGGCGAGCTGGTCGGCGTGATGGGCATCCAGGCCAAGCGCGACGTCGATCTGATCCGCCATGCCTACGTCGCCCCCGGCGGACAGCGCCGCGGCGTCGGGACCGCGCTCCTGGCGCGCCTGTGCGACGCGGCGAGCCGCCCGATCCTCGTCGGCACCTGGGCCGCGGCCACCTGGGCGATCGGGTTCTACGAGCGCAACGGCTTCGAGCTGGTCTCCCCGCGGGAGAAGGACGAGCTGCTGAAGGCGCACTGGAACATCACCCAGCGCCAGATCGAGACCTCGGTCGTGCTGGCCCGGCCGCCGTCGGGCTAGCCCGCGTATACACAAGGCTGTTTGCGGAGGCCTGGGGCGGGCAGAAGATGCGGGAACGGTCATTGCCACCCGGCAAGGAAGACACGGCACGTCACACCCTTGGCGGAGCGCTGGATTCCTCGACAGTCCGCACCCCAACAGAGGAGTCTCCAATGGCAACACACAGCGCCACCGGCGCCGATGCTCGGCGTACCGGCAGCACCCTTGGCAGAGCCACGCGCCGTCTCGCGACCGAGACGAAGCAGGCGTTCAAGACGACCGAGTTCTGGGCCATGGTCGCCCTGATCGTCGCGATCCTGATCGCCGGCAACCAGATCGAGGCAGAGGAGGGCGGCTCTGACTTCTTCGCCGCCGACAAGGTCTGGCTCTACATCACCATCCTCGGCTCGTCCTACATGATCAGCCGCGGTCTCGCCAAGTCGGGCAGCCGCGAGCCCTACTACGCCGACGGCAGCAACGCGGAGCGCCCCGACCGCGAAGGCGGCAACGGGACCGACCGGTAACCGATGTTCCTCTTCACCAAGCGGCCGGGCCAGCGGGCGCAGGTCCGCTTCATGCCCGGCTGCCTGGTGACGTCCCTGATCCTCTCGATCGCGCTGACCGTACTGATCAACGTGATCATCCGGATCCTCTAGCCCACCCACCGCATCACCGATACGGAGTCGATTTCCTTTGAGTAAGCAGCAGACGCAGAAGATCGTGCAGTACCTGAACGAGGCCCACGGGGCCGAGCTGGCGCTGGTGCGCCAGCTGCAGGCGCAGATCGCCATGACGCCCAGCGGCAGCTACCGCGATGGGCTCGAGAGCCACCTGCGCGAGACGCGCAGCCACGCCGAGCGCATCGAGCGCCGCCTGAGCGACCTCGGCCAGGGCGACAACCCGCTCCAGGTCGGCCTCGGCGCGATCCAGTCCGTGATCGGCCAGGCGCTGGCACTGACCAAGACGCCGCTCGACCTGGTTCGCGGCAGCGGCGGCGAGGAGAAGGTCCTCAAGAACGCCAAGGACTCATGCGCCGCCGAGGCGCAGGAGATCGCGACGTACACCGCGCTGGCCCGGCTCGCCCGGATCGCCGGTGACAAGACGACCGAGCAGCTGGCGAAGTCGGTGCTCGCGGACGAGCAGAAGATGCTCGACCGGCTCGTGAAGGAGCTGCCGCGCCTGACCGACGCGGTCGCCCGCGCCGAGTTCGACGGCGAGGGCTCGTACGACGTGACCGAGACGGGCGCCGCCGACGCGGTGCGCGAGGTGCGCAGCACGGCCAAGCGGACGGCTCGCCGAGGCGCCGGCCAGGCCAAGCGCACGGCCCGCCAGGCCCGCAAGGTGCCGGGCGTCGCCCGCGCCGAGGGCACGGCGAAGGGCGCGGTCGCGTCCGCCTCCGACCTCCCGATCGCGAACTACGACTCGCTCAGCGCGGACGAGGTGCAGGAGAAGCTGTCCGACCTCTCCCAGATCGACCTCGCCAAGGTCAACGCCTACGAGCGCAAGAACCAGAACCGCTCCACGGTCACGAGCCGCATCGACTCGCTGCAGGCATCCGAGCCGTGGCCCGGATACGACGAGCTCGGAGTCGACGAGGTGCGCGCCGTCCTCGGCGAGGGCGACGAGACGCGCGTCAAGGCGGTCCGCAGCTACGAGCGCAGGCACAAGAACCGCGCCGGTGTCCTCCAGGCCACCGAGCGCGAGCTCAGCAACGCCTGAGCACGCCCACTTCGCAGAAGGGGGACCCTGGCGCCGCTAGGGTCCCCCCGCGATGTGGCCCAGACGCCGACGCCGCCCGAGCGCCGAGCTCGCAGAGCTGGCGGCCACCCCCACCTGGATGTACGAGTGGGACCTCGGCGGCGGCGTCCGCACGGTCGCGATGGGGCCGGAGCTCCAGTCGATCCACACCTCGCGGGCCGCGATCATCGAGCCGGTCGTGCGCGAGGCGCTGGCCGCGGCGGGACCCGGCGCGACGCTGGTCGACCTCGCCTGCAGCGAGGGCTGGTTCGCCCACCGCGCCCTCGAGTGGGGTGCAAGCCGCGTCGTCGGCGTGGACATCCGCCCGGAGAACGTCCGCCGCGCCGAGCTCGTCCGCGATCACCTGCAGGTCGATCCGCAGCGCCTGTCGTTCCGGGTCGGTGACGTCTACGAGGCGGGGGACCTCGGCGCTTTCGACGTCGTGCTCTGCCTCGGCCTGATCTACCACCTCGAGAACCCGATCGGCGCGCTGCGCGTGGCGCGCGCCCTGACGGGCCGGCTATGCGTGGTGGAATCGCAGCTGGTCGAGCCGCACGCGCCGCTGCGCCACACCTGGGGCACCAGCGGCGAGTACCTCGAGCAGGAGGCCGCGTGGGCCGCCTGGTACGAGCCCGCCGAGGCGCAGGAGGAGCGGCCGATCGCCTCTCACGGCGGCGTCG
Source organism: uncultured Thermoleophilaceae bacterium (assembly GCA_963828225.1). Lineage (GTDB taxonomy): Bacteria > Actinomycetota > Thermoleophilia > Solirubrobacterales > Thermoleophilaceae > JACVRW01. Next base: position 628,048 of record CAWHDX010000001.1, read on the forward strand.
TGAGCCTGATCCCCAACCGCGCGGCGATGCTCGGCGGCCTCAGCGCTGCCGGCTTCTCGCAGGTCGAGGAGCTGCCGGCGCCCGCGGGCGCCAACGCGCAGTACGTCGACGGCCAGCGGCTCGTCGCCGCCGGCCGGCCCTGAGTCGTCCTACTTGTCGCTCGTGCGCACGACCCGGAACGCCCCGCGCATGAACGGGTGGATCCGGCAGAAGTACGTGTAGGTGCCCGCCTTGAGGTTCTTCGGCGTGTCCCACGTGTTGCGGTTGGCCGCCGGCGTGAAGCCGCCGGGCCCGTAGCCGAGCTCGCCCGAGTCGAACTGGACCTTCGCGTTGGCGAGCGGGTAGGCGATGCCGGTCGTGCCGGTACAGGGGGCCTTGCACGCGGTGATCGTGTGGTAGGCCGAGGCCTGCGGGTCGATCGCCGGCGTCGCGTCCAGGTTCGTGAACTTGAGCGACTCGCCGGCGCGCACGACCGGCGGGCGGCCGAGCTTGCTCTTGAGGGCGAGGTCGCCGCGCGTGTAGATGTAGTCCTCGATGTCGATGCTGAGGTCGCTGCTGAACGGCCCGTTCGGCAGCTGGCGCGCGTCCGGCACGGCCGGCCGGGGCGCGCCGCCGTGGTGGCGGTTCTCGGCGAGGTGGCCGTGGGTCAGGATGCCCTTCGCAGTCGACCTTCGACTTGAACGGATCCTTGGCGCCCGCGGTCTTCCCGTCGGCGAGCCAGAGCACCATGATCCCCATCGACTCGTACCAGGAGGCCTTTGAGGTGTCATAGGTGGCCGACACCTCGAGGCGGTCGCCCGGCTGGACGGCGACTCTCCAGCCCGGCTTGGTGTGGGTCATCGAGACGTCCCACGAGACCGCGCCCGCGGGCTCGAAGTACTTGGCCACCGAGCGGAACAGCTTCGCGGACCTCCCGCCGCGCTTGATCTTCAGGTCGGTGTAGAGCCCGCCCGGGTGCAGGTGGCCGGCGGTCGACAGCAGCGTCATCGACCTGTCCGCCACGTACTCGTGAGCGGAGCCGACGTCGGCCTGCTGCGCCGCGTTCGCCTGGTCGGGGAAGGTGAAGCGCCCCTTGCGGCCCTGGCCCTTCATCGCGTCGAAGACGGGGTAGGCCCGCAGCCCGGCCACGTCCATCCAGAGCGGATGGGCGGCGGTGAGCTTGGCGGCGGAGGGCGAGTCGGCCGGCACGAAGTCGATGTCGTAGGTGATCGACACCTTCGTCGGCTTCGGCGTCAGGTTGTGGATCATGTAGTTCATGATCCAGTTGTCCGTCGGCGCGTACTCGTAGCCGTAGCCCTTCGGCAGCTGCAGCGTCGTCTTCTCCTCGCCGGCGGCGAAGGTCGGATAGCCGTTGTTGAGCCAGACGCCGTGGTGCAGGTGGATCACGTCGACGCGCGGCACCTTGCCGCCGCCCGAGTAGACGAGGTTCGGCTTGAAGCGCGTGATGAAGCCCGGGACCTTGGGCTTGTTCGCGTTGATGTGGGCCTCGATGTTGTTCTGGCCCGGCAGGATGTCGATCGGCCCGTACTCGAAGTGCAGGCGCTGGGTGTCGGGATAGTCGACGTGCTTCACCAGCTTTGTCGTGGACACCTTCGCGCCGGGCAGCGCATACGGCCCCAGCGGGCACCGCCGCGCAGCATGCGAAGACGGCGAGAACGACGGTCAGCCTGCGAGTCATGCACTCCTCCAGAGCCTTGGCGCGCGGCGAATCGACCGAGCGTTCAACAGGGCGCGTCGATCTTAGCGGGGAGCGCAGGTTCCGCCACGCCAGTCTGGTACCCCATCCGCGCGCCACGCCGCCCGACGTGGTACGAATCCCTGCGTGCTGCGCAGGGTCATCTTGGCGTTCTTCGCGGTCAGCGCCGTGTTCGCCGCACCCGCCGCCGCCACGCCGACCAGCGGCCCTCCGGCGATCGTCTCGCTCGGCGACTCCTTCATCTCCGGCGAGGCCGGTCGCTGGCAGGGCAACTCGACCGTCGACGGTCACCGACCGCGCCGGGACCGACAGGGCATGGACGGGAACCGGCTACGACCCGAGCCGCATCTACGGCGCGACCGACGCCAACGGCTGTCATCGCTCCGACGTCGCGGAGATCGAGAGCGCGCCGATCGCGTCGGTGACCAAGGTCAACCTCGCCTGCTCGGGCGCCGAGACGGCGAACATCTTCCAGACCCGCAACGGCGGGCAGGCGCAGAAGGGCGAGCCGCCGCAGGGCGAGAAGCTGCGCTACGTGGCCCAGGTCGACCAGGTGAAGCTGGTCGTGCTGTCGATCGGCGGCAACGACCTCGGCTTCGCGGACATCATCCAGAACTGCGCCCTCAAGTTCGCGTCGAAGACCGGTCGCCTGCAACCCCGCCGAGCAGGCGGGCGTCGAGGCCCGCTTCCAGGCGTTCGCCGACGGCGTGGCGAAGGCGATCAGGGAGATCCGGGCGGTGATGGCCGACCGCGGCTACACGGCCTCTCAGTACCGCCTGGTCGTCCAGAGCTATCCGTCGCCCGTCCCGCGGGCGAGCGAGGCGCGCTACCCGGAGACGGGCGGCACGCGCGAGACCGTGGGCGGCTGCCCGTTCTACGACGCCGATCTCGACTGGGCGCGCAACACGCTCGTCAAGCGGATCTCCGACGGCGTGCGCTTCGTGTCGGTGTACCTCGGCGCCGAGTTCCTCGAGCTGCGCGACGCCCTGCAGGGGCGCGAGGTCTGTGCGACGGCCTCGAGCCAGGCCACGCTCACGAGCCCGCCGTCGGGCGCGACCAGCGAGTGGGCGCGCTTCCTCACCCAGAACCTGGTTCAGGGCGAGGTCCAGGAGACGCTGCATCCGAACGCCTACGCCCAGCAGGCGCTGGGCCGCTGCCTCGCGCTGCACTGGAACGCGGGCAAGGGCATCGGGACCTGCCGGAACACGCCCGGGCAGGGGCCGCAGGGCATGACGTACGCGCGCCCCTGAGGATCAGCGTGTGCCGTGCGTGTCGAGGGTCGATCCCTCGCCCTCGTCGCGGCCCGACAGCTCGCTCTGGCCGCGCGCTCCCGGCGCCTCCTCGCGCGCGTCGATCGGGTGCTCGTCGATCATGCTGCCGCTGCGCGTGAACACGCCGAAGATCAGCCCGGCGACGATCGCGACGGCGACCGCGAGGAAGATCCAGGCGCCGCTGGAGAAGGCGATCATCCTCCGCGGGTGCCCCGCCGCGCTGATCTGAAACAGCGCTACAGGTAAGTGGGACACGACGCGGGCGCTCGGCGGAGACCGGGCGGGACGAGGGCAGGTCCCTCATTCGCAACGAAGCCTCTCGGATTCGGCGCGATCCGAGACGCTCCGCGGCTCCTCGGGAAAGTCCCTCTCTCGCCTCCGCCCGGCACTGCCGGGGTACCCCGGGCCGGTCTGATCAATCTCGGCACGCCGCCGCTTCCGTCCGGCTCCGCGGTCACCTTCGGACCTCCGTGCCGGTCCTGTTCCACCTGCCCTCGAGCGTCCATTACGACGCGGAGCGTCATGTCTGGGCCCGGCCGGAGGAGGATGGGCTCGTGACGGTCGGCGTCGCCGCGCCGCTGCGGGAGGTGCTCTGGCACGCGCCCGAGGTGGACTTCTGGGCGGTCGACCGCGTCGAGGTCGGCAGCCCGATCGCCACCGCGCAGGCGCGCCGCGGCCGCCGCATCGCGATCGCCTCGCCCGTGGCGGGCGCGGTCGTCGAGGTGAACGAGCTGCTCGAGGTCGCGCCGCACGCCCTCGTCTTCCAGCCCTACATCCGCGGCTGGGTCGCGCGCATCCATCCCGACAACTGGGAGCGCGACGTGGTCGGCCTGCTGAGCGGGTCGGCGGGCGTCGCCGAGTACCGCGAGCGGCTCACGCGCACGCTGGCGCGCAGCCGCCCGGACGCGTTCGCGGGCGTCCTGCTCTAGGCGCTCGGGGCGAGCACGACGCCGCGCTCGCGGATCTCCGCGACCGCGTCGGCGGCGACGAAGCGTTCGCCGTCGTCGCCCTCGAAGCGGATGCCCTCGAAGATGTCCTTGTCCTCCTCGGCGAGCACCTCGGTGACGGCGCCGAGGCGTTCTCCGTCGCTCGAGAGGACCGCCATCCCGGCCGTCAGGGTCAGGTAGGAGCCAGGCTCGCCGAGGTCCATGGCGGGAGCGTATCCCGAGTGCGACCCGCGAGCGCCTTTCGGAGGTAGCCTCTTCCCCAATGCCAACTTCACTCGTGACAGGCGGTGCCGGCTTTCTGGGCTCGCACCTCTGCGACTACCTGCTGGACCGAGGCCACCGGGTCATCTGCGTCGACAACCTCGAGACGGGCTCGCTCGAGAACGTCCGCCACCTCAAGAACGGCGCGGACTTCCGCTTCGAGATGTTCGACATCACGTCGCACTACGACATCGACGAGAAGGTCGACTTCGTCTACCACATGGCCTCGCCCGCGAGCCCGATCGACTACGCGCGCCTGCCGCTGCACACGCTCAAGGTCGGCGCCTACGGCACCCACAACACGCTCGGGCTGGCCAAGAAGCACCGGGCGCGCTTCCTGCTCGCCTCCACCAGCGAGGTGTACGGCGATCCGCTGGTCCACCCGCAGCCGGAGTCCTACTGGGGCAACGTGAACCCGATCGGCCCGCGCGGCGTCTACGACGAGGCCAAGCGCTACGCCGAGGCGCTCACCATGGCCTACCTGCGCCAGCAGGGCGTGGACACCTGCATCGCGCGCATCTTCAACACGAGCGGGCCGCGCATGCGCCCGCACGACGGTCGCGCGATCCCGACCTTCCTGCGCCAGGCGATGACCGACAAGCCGCTCACGGTCTTCGGAGACGGGAGCCAGACGCGCAGCTTCTGCTACGTCAGCGACCTGATCCGCGGGCTGGTGCTGCTCGCCGAGCACGAGGACGTGCACGAGCCGGTCAACCTCGGCAACCCGAACGAGATGAGCCTCGTGGAGCTCGCGCGGATGATCATCGACCTGACCGAATCGCGCTCGGAGGTCGTCTTCGAGGCGCTGCCGATCGACGATCCCCAGGTCCGGCAGCCGGACATCACGCTCGCGCGCCAGCTGCTCGAGTGGGAGCCCCAGGTCGACATCCGCGAGGGCCTGCGGCTCACGATCGAGCACTACGCCACGGTGATCGGGTCCCCCGCCTGGCGATGAGCAGTCCCGAGGCCAAGAACCTCGAAGCGATCTCCAAGGCGATCGACCACCACAACACCACCTGCGAGTGGCCCGCGGTGGCGGTCGAGATGAACCCGTTCGAGGTCGAGCGGCTGGGCTGGGACACGATCCGCGGGCTGCCGATCCGCGCCAACGCGGAGCTCGGCACGGGCCGCTTCCACGTGGTCTGCGCGCGCGAGGAGCTCGAGCCGGGCGAGGTCGTCGAGGCGGTGGCCGAGCAGACGGTGCCGGCCGAGCCGCTCACCGTCCGCTAGCGATCCGCGCAATCGGGCCCTACGCTGGGCTTTTGCGCTTCGCCACGGCCGGCATCGCATTGCTGCTTCTCGCTGCCCTGAGCAGCGTGGGGATGGCCGATGCCCCGGCTCCGGCTCCGCGGCCCGCGGAGGAGCATCTGCTCGTCGTCCCGGCCGGCCCCGCGGCGACGGCGGCGCTCGCGCGCGCGGACGCGCGCGTGGTCGCCAGCTACGGCTCCTTCGACGCTCGTCGAGGCCGCCGGTCCCGACGAGGTGCGCCTGCGCGCCGCGGGCGCCCAGCGGCGCGACGACATGCGCGAGGTGCGCACCGCCGCCGGGGCCTTCGACCCGGCGACCGAGCGGCGCTCGCTGGCGGCCAAGCGCGCGCCCGACCGCGACGAGGCGCTGGCGCTCGTCCAGTTCGTCGGCCCGCCGAAGCACGCCTGGATGAAGCGGCTGCGCGCCACCGGCGCCGAGGTCGTGACCTACCAGGCGGAGAACGCCTACGTCGTGCACGCCGAGGGCGCCGCGCTGGATCGGGTGGCGGCGCTCGTGGGCGCGGACCCGGCGGTCCGCGCGGTCGTGCCGCTGACGGCGGCCGACAAGGTCGAGGGCCGCGCCGAGGGGAGGGCGGACTACGCCGTCGCGACCGCGTCCGACGGGGGCCTGCGCATCCGGCGGCGGTCGCTCGACGGTGCTGGGCGTCGGACGCGCTGGCGCGCGACCCGCGCGTGGTCGCGATCGAGCGCGAGGGCACGCCGCGGCCGCTCGACGAGCGGGTCTCGCAGATCGCCGCGGGCAACCTCGGCGGGCCGCTGCTGAGCACGCCGAGCGGCCCCGGCTACCTGGCGTGGCACGACGCGCGCTTCCCGGGCCCGCTGGACGCGACGATCGACGTGACCGACAGCGGGCTCGACAACGGCGCCGATCCCTCCGACCACCCGGACTTCCACCAGCTCGGCTCGGGCGCCAATCCGGACCGGATCGCCTACGGGCGTCGACTACACGCCCGACGCGGACGCGCGCGACTGCACCGGGCACGGCACGAACGTGGCGTCGGTCGCCGGCGGCTACAACGCGGGCGCCGGCGCGGCCAACGAGGACTCCGCGGGCTTCAACCACGGCCTCGGCGTGGCGCCGACGGCGACGCTCGGCGCTTCGAAGATCTTCCGCTGCGACGGCAGCGCGGCCACCTTCTCGCCGGCCGCGTGTGGCGAGCGCGGCCTACGCCGCGGGCGCCGACATCTCCAACAACTCGTGGGGGGTCGGCGGGTCGACCGTGTTCTGGGGCGCGTACAGCTCGCGCGCGCGGGCCTACGACCAGCTCGTGCGCGACGCCCAGTCCGGCACGGCCGGCAACCAGCAGCTGGTGGAGGTGTTCGCGGCGGGCAACGACGGCACGGTCGGGCAGGGGACGATCCACTCGGAGGCGACCGCGAAGAACGTCATCACGGTCGGGGCGTCCGAGGGCGTGCGCGCCAGCGGCGTTGACGGCTGCGCCACGCCCGATGCGAGCGCGGACAACGCCCGCCAGGTGGCGAGCTTCTCGAGCCGCGGCCCCACCGACGACGGCCGCCTCAAGCCCGACCTGGTGGCGCCCGGCACGCACGTCACCGGGGCGCATCCGCTCAGCCAGTACACGGGCACCGGCACCTGCACACCGTCGTTCGCGGGCACCTACTCGCTGGTCTCCGGGACGTCGCAGGCGGCGCCCGTCGTGTCGGGCGCCGCCGCGCTCACGCGCGACTGGTACGAGCGGACGGTGCCCGGCGGCGCGGCGCCCTCGCCGGCGATGACGAAGGCGCTGCTGGCCAACACCGCCACCGACCTCGGGGGCGGCCCGAACGCCGAGCAGGGGTGGGGGAGGGTGAACGTCGGCGCGGTGCTCGACTCGACGGCGCGGGAGCTGTACGACCAGCTGCCCGCCGACGTGCTGACGAACGCCGGTGAGACGGTGGTGCGGTCGTTCGCGGTCCAGAGCACGACGCGGCCGGTGAAGGTGACGCTGGCGTGGACCGACGCGCCCGGGCCGCTGACGGGCAACGCGTTCGTCAACAACCTGGATCTGGAGGTCGCCGCCGGCGGCGCGACCTATCGCGGCAACGCTGTTCGCCGGGGCCTTCTCGCGCCGTGGCGGCGCCGCCGACGCGCGCAACAACCTCGAGAGCGTCTACCTGCCGGCCGGCACGTCGGGCCGGTTCGCGGTGACGGTCCGCGCGACGGCGCTCGGCGGCGACGGGCTGCCGGGCAGCGGCGACGCCTCCGATCAGGACTTCGCGCTGGTGGTCTCGAACGCGGACGAGCAGCCGGCGCCGGTGCTCGTCCACCAGGCGACGACGGTCGTGGACACCGGCCCGGGCGGCGACGGCGACGGGGCGCTCGAGTCCGACGAGCGGGTGCAGCTGACCGAGCAGGTGCGCAACGCCGGGGACGCCGACGCGACGGGCGTGTCGGCGACGCTGAGCGCGGGCGGCGGGCTGTCGATCGCGCAGGCGGGGTCGGCCTACCCGGCGATCGCGGCCGGCGACGGGCTCGGGTCGAACACGACCGGCTTCGCGGGGCACCTGGCGAACGCGGCCGTCTGCGGCGCGGACGTGCCGGCGACGCTTGCGATCGCGTCGGCGAGCGGGACGCAGACCGTGCCGATCGTGCTGCCGACGGGCGCGGCCGCGGCGCGCTGCAGGTGAACTCGGCGGCGAGCCCGCAGGTGCCGCTGGCGATCCCCGACGACGACGCGACCGGCGTGAGCTCGGCGGTGTTCGTACCCGACCGCGGGCGCATCAAGGACCTGAACGTGACGATCCCCGGGACCGCGGCGAGCCCTGGCATCGACCACCCGGCGGTGGGCGACCTGGTGATCGACGTGACCGGTCCCGACGGCACGACGGTGCGGCTGGCCGACCACCCCGGCGGGCCGGACAACGACGGTGACGACATGGCGGGCACGACGTTCGACGACGAGGCGGCGCTGAGCATGGGCCAGGGTACGGCGCCGTACACGGGCAACTTCCGGCCCCAGAGCGACCAGCTGTCGCGCTTCGACGGAAAGAGCCGGCGCGGGACGTGGACGCTGCGCGGTGCGCGACCTCTTCGCGGGCGACGTCGGGACCCTGCGCGGCTGGGGCGTGGCGAGCCAGAAGGCGGCGTGCGACGTCGACAGGACGCCGCCCGAGACGACGGTGGCGAGCGGGCCGGGCAGCACGACGACCGCGACGACCGCGGCGTTCAGGTTCGCGTCGCCCGACGCGGGGGCGACGTTCGAGTGCCGGCTCGACGGGGCGGCGTACGAGCCGTGCGCGGCGGCGCGGACGTTCAGCCGCCTGGCGCTCGGGACGCACACGGTGAACGCGCGGGCGATCGACGGGTCGGACAACGAGGACTCGACGCCGGCGGCGTACACGTGGAGAGTGGTCGGGGTGGCGCCCGGCGCCGGCGGCGAGCTTCGTGGCGGCGCCGGCCGAGGCGGACCTGGACGACGTGGCGGCCGGGCGCTTCGGCGCGGTGGCGGCGTGCGCGTCGGCGTGCCGGGCCAGCGCGCGGATCGGGGTGAGCGCGGCTACGGCGCGGCGGCTGGGCCTCGGGCGGCGGGCGGCGACGCTGGGCAGCGCGGCGGTGCGCCGCGGCGCTGCGGGCACGGCGAGGCTGACGGTGCGGGTGGGCCGGCGCGCGCGGGCGGCGCTGCGCGGGCGGGCGCGCGTGGGAGCGACGGTGACGGTGACGGTGAGGGAGGGCGCGGGGGCGCCGCTGACGGTGAGGCGGAAGGTGACGCTGCTGCGCTCGCTGGGGCCGCGCGCGGATCGCCCGGAGCGGCCTGCGCTACACGGTGGCGTGCGCGCGCAGGTGCTCGTTGGGCGGGTCGGTGACGATCGCGTCGCGCTCAGCGCGCCGGCTCGGGCTGAGGCCGGGCGCGGCGAAGCGCTACCGGCTGGCGACCGCGACGGCGATGGTCGGGCGGACGCCGAAGCTGCTGAAGCTGGGCGTGCGCAGGGCGGCCCGAGGCCCACTCGGGCTGGCGCGGAAGGTGAGCGCTCCTGGTGGAGCTGACGGCCGGGCGGGCGCCCGAGCCGATCCGAACGGCGCGTCTCAGCCGAACCTTGCGCCGCTGAGCCGGTGCTAGATTCGGAGCGCTGCACCGTGGTGGGCGTAGCTCAGTAGGTAGAGCTCCTGGTTGTGGTCCAGGCGGTCGCGGGTTCGAGTCCCGTCGCTCACCCTTCGGAAGCCGCTGCAAAACGTGGGGCGGTGGCCGCCCTCCCCGCCGAAGGTTCCGCCCCATGGGTCCAATATGGGTCCAATTTCCTCCGGCACTGCGCAGTGTGGGCTGCGGGTTAGCGTCCGAACAGCGCGTCATGCGCCTCGAGTTGCTTGGTTTTCGCTCTCGAGGGTGAGCGACTGCGGGCGCTCACCCTCGAGAAGGCGCTGGAAGGGGTCCGGGCGTCTAACAGACGGCCGAAATGTCGAACGCGCGGTCGGCAAGCGCCGGCGGTGCCGGGAGCAGGCTGAGCGTGCTAACCGTCACCGTCTTGTTGTCCGCTCCCAGCTCGGTGCCGACCGTTCCTACGTCGGTGCCCGCCGCGGACTGGGTCGCCGTAAGGGCGCACGTGTTGACCGGGTTCTGGAACGTGACGGCGTAGGTCCCGGTGGAGGGGTGCGTCACACCGGCGACGCCGCGTCCTGCAATGCTCGTTCCGCCCGCCGAGACCCGCGCGAAGCTGAGCGTGCCCTGCACAGCGGAAACCGCTGCGCTGGTGAGCTGAGCCGGGGTCTGGGAGCCAACCCGCTGGGAGTTCAAGCCCGTGGCCACGCCGGTGGCGTTCGTGGTGAACGGCTTTGTGTCGTCACCGCCCCGTCCCGCGGTGATCGTGCCGACCACCGAACCGCCGGTCAGGAACTCGAACGCCAGACCGCTGGCCACATTTCTCGATCGCGCGCACGGGTAGTGCTTCTGCGGAGTGCCGCCGGGTGCAGACCGGCAGCCGAAGAGCAGGCCGCCTCCGCCGCCCACGGCTCGGTTGGAATAACGCATGCCCCAGGTCGAGTTGCTGGCGATCACCTTGGTCTCGGTGCTGAACGATCCAGACCTCGGGTTGCGCTTTCCGCCAATCAGGCCGGTCGTCTGGGCGACCGCGAAGGGCGAGATCACGAGCGCGAGGACAAGACCTGCTGCAAGGACCCACCTGGCGTCCCCGCCGCTGCCAGTCCTGAAGCGAGCTATCCATCTCGACACCACACTTACCTCCTTGTTCGGGCTCCGACGGCAATGGGGCAGTAACCGGCCCGCCCGCCCAGGGTTTCGGTGAGGCCGATGTCACATCGAGAACACCCCGGTCGTGCAGGAGTCCTTCGACGCGTTCCTGTCAGCGGGGTGACAGGTGCGGACGGCGACCAGGCCGCGGCGGGTATCCCGTCCTCAGAGTGTTCGAGCCGGCCTCGGACAACGGGCCGTCCGCCTCCTGCGAATCTGGGCGCTCGTAACCCTGGTTGTGCTGGTCGGTCTCGCGGGGGCAGCGCTATCGGCATCGTGGCCGGTGGAGGTGGTGATTCCGATCGGCGTGATCCTCGCTGTGGCGATCTACCTGTTCCTAGACGCCGCGACGCCTCTAGGGCGGATGTAGGCGACCCTGCTGCGAGCCATCGTGGCTGGAGGCGGCGTCGTCCTTGCGCCCCGGGCCGCTCTCAAGGTTTCTGAGGACCTTCGCCATCTCGCACTGCTCCGGCTGGCCCGCGGGGGCGGGAAGGCCATCACAGTTTCAGCGCAGCTGTCAGGGACCCGGCAGATCGACCCTGCGAAGTTGCTGTGCTCGCCGGTGCTCGTGGCACTCGGCATGCAGCACCGCCCGGTTGTCGCGGACGAACTCGTCGTCCAGGAGAACCGTCGTGCCGCAAACCGGGCACCGTCCGAGTCGCAACCTGGCGCGGGCGCGGCGAGTCGCGGGCCAGCCGGGATGCCGCCACGAGGCCATGTCCAGCCGGAACGCGCGGGCCGCGGATTGGTCTCGGCGCGCCCGCGCGAGATGTAAGGGCGCTGACCGCCGGCACCCGCCTCGGGTCAGGCAGTCTGCGCCGCGAGCTCGTAGTGGCCGCTCCCCGCCGCGAGCTCCGCACCGGGCGGCAGCGCCACCACGGGACAGCGGGCGTTGGCCGCAATCGGAGCAGCCAGGTCCCGGGCATCGAAGCCCACGACGATCAGATCTGCGCACATCTCCTCGGCCAGCCCTAGGACACCCGTGGCCGGGTGCACGAGGCCGGCTCGCAGGGCGTGCACCGCGTAGAGGGTGCCACCGAGGCGGGCGACCAGGTCACTGCCGAGCTTGAGCACTTCGGCCTCCCGCTTCGACTCCTGGATGACGCTCACGACCGAGCGGACGCCGTCGGCAGCGAAGGGCGTCGGCACAACTGGCGGCACGAGCACCACGGGACTCGGGGCCCGGCGCACGACCTCGGCAGCAACGCTGCCCAGAGATCCCTCAGGCGTGGTGCCGCCGTGCGAGCCGAGGACCATCAACAGCGAATCGTGGGAGCGCGCCGCCTCGACCAGCGTGCGTGCCGGGTCGCCCGCCTCGACCCGTGTCTGCGTCGCCGTCGAGAAGTGGTGCCCGTCGATGAGGGCGCGGAGTCGGCCACGCTCGCGCGCCTGCGCGATGCTGGCGGGACCACGGACATGAGCGGCGTCCGGCTCCACGTGCATCAGCACGGTTTCCGTGTCGAGTAGATGGTTCAGCTGCGCGGCGACGCCGGCGGCGGAGGCGCTCGCGGGGGAGGCGTCAATGGCGCAGAGGATGCGGTTTCCCATGCCCCTGATCGTGCCTGCATGAGGCTCCGGAGGAAATGGGGAGTCAGCCCCATCCTCGGGCAGTGCGAACCCCCAATCGCGGCAACCTGAACGCCGACCAGGACCCGCGACCCTGTGTCATGAGGCTGACAACATCGGCCCGGTCGGCTGCGGCGAACGCCAAGCTGGCGTCGTGGAAGTGGACCGGCTGCGGCAATCGTGCGGGCGATGCTGACTCGGCGGACGTTCGCGGGGACGGGCCTCGCGGCGGGCGCTGGACTGGCCGCCGGTGGTTGGGGCGCGCTGGGCCGGGCGCTCGGACCGGCGGAGCGTCGCAACGTCGTGCTGATCGTGATCGACAGCCTGCGAGCGGATCACGTGGGCTGCTACGGCGCGCAGCGAATGCACACGCCCAACCTCGATCAGCTGGCGCGGAGTGCCGTCCGCTTCACGAGCGTCTACCCGGAAGCGATGCCCACGGTCCCGGCCCGACGCTCGCTGATGTCCGGTCGGCGCGCTTACCCGTTCCGTGGTTGGGAGCCTTGGGCCGGAATGGCGAAGCGACCGGGGTGGGAGCCGATCCGACCCGGGGCCGAGACTCTGATCAGCAGCTTCCGGCGCGCCGGTTGGTGGACCGCTTACGTCACCGACAATCCCTTCATCGGCTACACGGGGACGTTCGAGCCCTTCCGTCGCAGCGCCCATCGCTTCGTCCGCATCGACGGCCAGCGCGGTGCGCGCCGTCCACGGACTCGCGTACCGCGCTCAGCCGCCCTCAAGCGTCTTCCGCCGGGGCCGTTGCGCCGGGAGGCGCGGGTGCGCTCGATCCAGCAATACCTTGCGAACAACGGCGGGGCCGATAACGAGGCGCAGCAGGCGGCGGCCAGGGTGTTCACCTCGGCCGCCGCCGTGCTGCGTGTCGCGAAGCGCCATCCGCGCTTCCTGATGGTGGTCGACTGCTTCGATCCCCACGAGCCGTGGGCGCCGCCGCGCCGGTACCTGGACATGTACGGCGATCCCGATTACGACGGCTACGAGATCGCGGACGTGGGATACACCCGGGCTTCCAACTACCTCTCCGAGCGCCACCTTCGACGCCTGCGGACGACGTACAAGGCCTGCGTCACGATGACCGATCGCTGGCTGGGCGCGTTCCTCGAGGCTCTCTGGAAGCTGGGGCTCGACGACTCGACCGCAATCCTGCTGACTTCGGACCATGGCGTTCTTCTCGGCGAGCATGACTGGACGGGGAAGGCGCCGAGCCTCCTGCATCCCGAGCTGATCCACGTGCCGATGCTGCTGCGCGAGCCGGGCGGGGCGGGCGCCGGCGCCAAGAGCGATTGGTTCGCCTCCACGCATGACGTGGCACCGACCCTCGCTTCGCTGGCCGGTGTCCGCCGGCCCGCAAGCTTCGAGGGGGCGGACCTCTCTCCGATCCTCACCGGCGGCGCGCCGGCCGAGCCGCGTACGTATGCCGTCGGCGGCTATGGCAACAACACATACGTCCGCGACCACCGCTGGGCGTACATCGTGAAGAACGACGGCCGGGAGGAACGCCTGTACGACCTCTCTTCCGACCGCTCAGAGCGCCATGACGTTGCAGCGCGACGTCGCGAGGTGAGGGCTGAGATGCGCCGCCGCGTGCGACGAGCGGCAGGCGGGCGCCCGCCGTTCTACTCCGAACGTCAAGTGCGAGCGGAGCCGCGCCGCGGCTTTGGAGGCTGAGGCCTCGCTGTAGCGCCGAACGCGCGCCGCCGGTTGTCCGGATCCTGACGGCCCGTGGTGCCCCGTTCGCAGGCCGGGTAGTGCCGGGTCTGCCGAACAGTCCCACCCAAGGAGGAGCCATGGGCACGTCACAACGAACATCACGATTCGCGATTGCGGCAGCGATCGCGGCCGCAGCCGGGGCGTTTGCCGCAACGCCGGCGGCGTCGGCGCAGGGCGCGCCGACCTGCGTGAGCATCAGTCCCGGCGCCAGCGCCGCCGATGACGTGCTGATCGGTACTGCGGGTCCGGACAACATGCGCGGCCTGGCGGGGAACGACGTGATCACCACGCTGCTGGGGGCGGATTGCGCGGACGGCGGCGACGGTACCGACGTGATCAACGGGGGGACCGGCGACGACACTCTCCGCGGCGGCGCCGGCTACGACGTCATCAATGGCGTCGAGGGCAACGACGCGATCTACGGGGACGACGACGAGGACGAGCTCAGTGGCGGCAGCGGCGACGACCGCATCGAAGGTGGGGCCGGCTACAACCTCGTGCAAGGCGGTCTCGGCGACGACAAGATCTTCGGCGGTGACAACGACGACGACCTGAGCGGTGGCCACGGCAACGACGTGATCCGCGCCGGAGACGGCTTCGACTACCTCAACGGCGGGTTTGGAGACGATCGGCTCTACGGGGAGGACGGACCGGACGACCTGAGCGGGTCTCGCGGCAACGACCGGCTCTTCGGCGGCGACGGGGTGGACTACCTCGAGGGGGGCATCGGCAACGACATACTCAAGGGGGGCCGTGCTGATGACCGCATCGAGGGCGGACTCGGCCGCGACCGCATCCACGGCGGCAGCGGCAGCGACGCGATCACCGGGGGCGTGTCCAACAGCATCATCCACGCCGGCCCCGGCAACGACCGGATTCTCGCGGCCAACGGCCGCCGCGACCGTATCTACTGCGGCTCCGGCCGCGACCGCGTCGTCGTCGACAGGATCGACATCACCAGAGGGTGCGAGGTCATCGTGAGCACCTGAGGGCCCGTCCTGCCGCCAACCAGCCGCAGATCACGTCGGCGAGACCGGCGTGGCGGGGGGATCGGGCGGGCCCGCCGGCCGGCGCAGCCGACCGCCCGGCCAGCCGCTGTGCTCGCCCACGAGGACGATCAGCGCGGGCACCAGCAGCGTGCGGACCAGGAATGCGTCGATCAGGAGCCCGACGGCCATCGTGAATGCAAGCTCCCGGAAGGGCCGAACCGGCACCAGCGCCAGCAGCGCGAATGACCCGGCGAGCACCAGCCCCGCCGTCGTGATCGAGGTGGCTGCGCGCGCTCCGGCGACCGCGACCGCCTCGCGCAGGTTCCGCCGACCGGCTTCCTCCCATATCCGGCCGACCAGGAACACGTTGTAATCGGACCCCAGCGAGACGAGCAGCGCCGCGGCGGCGAACGGCACGAAGTAGGTCAACTCGGTGTGTCCGGCGACGCCCTGAAAGGCATACGCCGCCAGCCCGAGCGACGCCGCCAGCGCCAGCACGCTGGCCCCGACCAGGTACAACGGCGCGACGAGCGCTCGCAGGAAGATCGCCAGGATCACCAGCACGACGATGAGCGCGACCGGGCCGACACGTGCGAGGTCGTCGACGGTCTTGTCGATCGTCTCGGCGACGAGCGCGGTGTCGCCGGCGAAGAGCGCGCCGGCGCCAGGCAGCCCCGCCTCGTCGAGCAGGCGCGGCGTAACCCGCTTGAGCCGATCCAGACGACGTACGGCACGAGCGCCGAGCGGATCGGACCCGAAGACGACGAAGAAGCGCGCCGCGTCCCCTGTCGGAGAGAACACCCCGCCGAACTCGCGCCGGACGGGCTGCTCGGCGGGTCCGACGACCTGAGCGACACCAGGCTGGCCGGCGATCGACCGCTCGAGCGCCGCGAGCCGCCCCCGTTTCGCCGTTATCCCGGGACCCTCGACGATGATGACCGTGGGCGACAGGATGCCCGCCGCGAAACCCTGGCGCGCCTGGGTGTAGGCCGCGTGAGCGCTCGAGTCCGAGCTCAGGCCGCGGATCAGCGGATTGCCGAGGTCGAGCTTGAAGAGCCCGGTCGCCGCCGCCAGCAGACAGGCCGTACAGACCGCCGCGACCCACCCCGGCCGGCGGGTGGCGAGGTCCAGCGCGCGCGATCGCCGGGGGCGGCCGCGCCGTTCGGTGGGGGTTTCCTCGGCGGCCTGGCTGGCGCTCACCTCGATCCCCGGCCAGCGCGGCCAGAAGATCCACCGCCCGCCGATCGCGAGCAAAGCCGGGACGAGCGTGATCGCCACCGCCAGGCCGATGAGGCCCGCCATGGCCACGCCGGGGCCGAACGCCTGGAAGAAGCCGAGCTCCGCGACCACCAGCGAGGCGCTCGCGGCCACGACCGTGAGGCCCGCGGTGACGATGATGGGAAAAAGCTCGGCGGATCCGCGCACGACGGCCTCCTGCACGTCCTCGCCCTCCGCCAATCGGCGGCGGACTCGCGCCAGGAAGAAGATCGAGTAGTCGGTGACCACGCCGAACAGCAGCACCACGATCACGGGCTCGACCTCGCTCGGCACGGAGATCCCCACCTGCTGACCGATCCAGGCGATCAGCCGGATCGACGTGAGGTAGGACACGCCGACGGCGAGCAGCGTGACCAGCGGTGCTCCGAGCGCCCGGAAATGCAGCCCAACGACGAGCGCCACCAGTAGGACGGTCGCAGCCTCGACCAGAGGAAGCTTGTCGCCGATCAGCTCGGATTGTTGGCTGCGGGCGGCGACCGCGCCGGTCACCCCCGCGAACGCGTGCCCGTTGTCAGGCTCGATGCGGCGATCTATGAACCGCTGAGCCAGTCGCTGACGGTCGTCGCGTCCGACGCTGGGGCGGAAGAACAGGTAGGTGATCGCAGCGGTCGAGCGCTCGCGCGCGAAGGACGCCCCGCCCAGCGTGTTCGTGACTGGCAGGGCGCCTGCGATCCGGCGCAGCCCGGGATATTGGTGCCGGTTCAACGCGACTGCGCGCCGGACCACCCGGGCCTGCTCGGCCGCTCCGAGCCCAGCCGGATCTCGCTGCACCACCACGGTCCGGCTCAGGAGCGGGAACCGGAAGAGCTCGTGCGATCGCTGCTCGGCCTCGATCGCCTCGGCATCGCGGGGGACGAGGTCTCCGAGCGCGCCGACCTGGGCCTCGCGAATGGTGGGCAGCGCAACCGCGACGTATGCGGCCGCGGCCACCCAGAGCGCCACGACTAGCCAGCGGCCGCGGACGATCAGCTTTGCCGCCGTCGTCGCGAGCCGGCGGTCGCCCGCGAGCGGCGTCCTCATGGCGCCCGTTGCGCACGGGCGCCGCGCCGGGCACGCAGCTCGAGGAACAGTCCCAGCACCGCGACGATCGGTATTACTGCGATGGCCACCGCCAGCAGGACGCTCAGGTCGCGGATGCTGTCGCGGCTGGATTCCCCGCTGGCAATCGCGTTCTCACCCGCCTCCTGTACCCGCCGCGCGGGCTCGCGAAGCTCTCTGCCGATCACCGGCAGACCGTCGAGGCGCTCCAACGCGGCGCCGGATTCGCGGGCAGCCACGCCGGTGCGCTTCACCGTCGTGCTCAGATCCCGCAATCCACGGACCTCGATGCCCACCTGCACCGCGACCGCGATCCAGACGGCGGCCCAGAGGCCGAAGACCAGCTCGAGTGTCCGGGGGCGGCGCATCACGGCAGGTCAGCGCATGCGTGGCATGCAGGCCGGATTCCCCGTGTCGCCGGCACGACTCACAGGACGTCCGATTCCTGACAACTTGGGTGGTGGTCCCGCCTCGAATGCAGGGTTCTCCCCATTGAGCTCAAGTTGCCTTCGGGGGAGGCTCAGGCAATGAGCTTCCTCCTGCATGCGTCGAAGCCGTCGCCGCCACCGACGGTCGCTCTGTTCGAGCATGCGCCGGAGCTGCTTCGGGGGATCGACCCGGCCTTGGCGGTCACTCTCACGGGGCTACGGGTACCGGTCAGGTCGCTTCAGCCCGGGCCGTGGCGGCCACCGCCCGCCGGCAGGAACGGCGACCGGCTGCTGGCCGTGTACGTCGTCGTTGGGGTCCTGCTCCGCCGGGTGACCGTCGGTGACCGCACGGGGGCAGAGCTGGTCGGGAGCGGCGACGTGATTGAACCGTGGGCGCCGCAGCCGCCCCTGGAGACCGTGTCGGCGTCGGCATGCTGGAAGGTCCTCGAGCCCACCGCCGTCGCCGTGCTCCATACCCGCTTCGCGGGCGCCGCGACCGCGCAGGTCGCAGCGAACCTTCTCGCTCGCGCGATGGAGCGCGCGCACGCCCTTGCCTTCGTGCACGTGGCCTCGCACATCCCCGGCCTCGCCGGAAGACTGGGCACGCTGCTGTGGTTGCTGGCCGATCGGTGGGGACGGGTGACCCCGGACGGCGTGCTCGTGCCGCTGCGACTGACGCACGCCACGCTCGCCGAGCTGGTCGGCGCTTCGCGCCCATCTGTCTCGACCATGCTGAAGGTGCTCGAGGTCGATGGGCTCGTCGAGCGACGGCCCGACGGCTGGCTCCTCCACGGGCCGGCGCCCGCGACCGAGCCCGCGGCGCCCGAATGGGCCGCGGCCGCCTGATCGCTGATGGTCAGCTGCTTCATCGCCGACGACCACCCCGCCATACGAACCGGATTGCTGGGGTTGCTGCGCTCCGAGCCTGGGTTCGTACCGGTCGGCTCAAGCGGTCGAGCGAACGACGCGTACGAGGAGCTGCGCCGCCGTCACGTCGACCTGGCGCTGCTGGACTACCACCTACCGGATCGCGACGGACTCGCGCTCTGCTGTGACCTGAAATCGCTTGATCCCGCGCCGCGGGTGGTCATCTATTCCGCGTTCGCCGGGCCGCGCCTGGCGCTGGCGGCCGCTGTGGCGGGCGCCGACGCCGTGCTCGCCAAGGGGGCCCCGGTCGATGACATGTTCGCGCTGCTGCGCGCCGTGGCACGCGGCGAGGCGGGGCCCCCGGCCGACTCGTCGGCGATCGTGGACAGCTGCGTCGAGATCCTCGACCCCAGCGACCTGCCGATCTTCGGGATGGCGCTGGCGGGCACGCCGCCCGAGGAGATGGCAACCGTGACGGGGGAGGACGTCGACGTCGTGCGTGGTCGCATCCGCGCCCTCGTCGGAAGCCTCGCCCCGGAGTATCGGAGGACTGAGCATGGCGACTACGGCTCGACGAGGCCGCGCCGGATGGCGTAGCGCGTGAGCTGCACCCGATCGCGAACGCCGAGCTTCTCGAGGATGTTGGCGCGGTGTCGCTCGACCGTCTTCTCGCTGAGCACGAGCAGGTCGGCGATCTCGCGCGACGTGCTGCCCTCGGCGATCAGCTTCACGACCTCGGTCTCACGCGGCGACAAGGGATCATCGGGCGGCTCGTCGCCCTGCGCGGCGCGTTGCAGGTAATCGCGCACCAGCGCCTTCACCGCGCCGGGATACAGGAACGGCTCGCCCCGCATGCGTCGCGCGGCAGGCCTCGATCAGATCACGGTCGACCACCGACTTCAGGACGTAGCCGGAAGCCCCGCTCTGAGCGCCTCGAAGAAGTAGCGCTCGTTGTCGTGCATCGAGAGGATCAGGACGCGCAGCTCTGGGCGCCGCGCGCGACAGCTCCGCGCCGCCTGCAGGCCGGTCATGCGCGGCATGCTCACGTCGAGGATCGCCAGGTCGATATCGCTCGGCGAGTGCGCGCTCGATCGCGGCGGCCCCGTCTCCGACCTCCGCGACGACCTCCAGGTCCGGCTCCGCTTCCAGCACGAGCCGCAGCCCGCGGCGGACGACCGCGTGGTCGTCCGCGAGCAGCACGCGCGTCTTGAGCGGGACGCTCACTTGTCCACCGGCGTCCTCAGCAGGATCTCGGTCCCGCATCGGAACCGTTCGCGACCGTCAGCTGCGCACCGACCAGCACGGCGCGCTCGCGCATGCCTTGCATCCCGCCCCCCGGGGGTGCGCTGCCCATCCCACAGCCGTCGTCGACCACCCGGAGCGTCACGATCCCGCCGCTGTGGCCGAGCTCGAGCTCGATCCTGCTCGCGTCGGCGTGACGGATCGCATTCGTGAGTGCCTCTTGGGCCACCCGGTACAGGACGAGCTCCGCCTCGCTGGACAGCGGCGGCAGGTCGTGGCGCAGGTGCTGCTCGATCGTGGCGCCGGTCTGCTCGTTGAGGCGGTCGACCAGCACCGACAGCGCGTTCACGAGGCCGAGGTCGTCCAGCGCCTCCGGTCGCAGGCTCGCCGAGATGCGACGGGCTTCCTCGAGGCTTCCCCGCGTGGTCTCTCGGATCTCGCGGAGCTGCGGCGCGATGCTGTCGGGCGCTCGCCTGAGCACCTGCTCGACCTGCAGGAGCACGGCCGTCAGGCGCTGCCCGATCTCGTCGTGGAGCTCGCGTGACGTCCGCAGCCGCTCGCCTTCCTGGGCCGCCAGGGCTCGGCTGACCGCGTCTCTGCGCTCTCGCTCGAGACGCTCGAGCATCTCGTTGAAGGCCTGGGTCAGGTCGAAGACCTCGGCGTCCGGGCCGTACACCGGTATGCGCTTGCCGGGCTCAAGCGGATCCACGTGGCGAGTGAACTCGGCGAGTCGCCGCAGCGGCCCGAGCGCGCGGCGCAGGAGCACGAGGTTGGCCACCAGCACGATTCCGAGACCCGCCACGATGTAGAGGGCGCTCTGAACCGTCACGGGTGCGGGAATCGTGGCCGGCGAGAAGGCGATCGCCGCCACCGCCGCGGTGATCACCAGCGCGTTGATCGCCAGCAGGCGCCAGAGGAGCGGGATCCGCCGGCGCGTCGGCCGGTCGTCGTTCACTTCGCAGAGCCTAGTAGTGGGCCGTCCGCCCGGTCCGGGCACCGCAACCCGCAGCCCCCCGGCGGGTTCAACCCCGGAGATGATCCAGCCGAGTCCCCGGGCCTGCCGCAGCCGGGGAGCGGGGGACCCATGAGCTTCGGCTCGGGGGCGAATCCGGAACCGGTAGCGCCGCTCTCTTGGCGCGAGCCCGACAGCTAACCCCGTAGGCGCGACAAGAGAGGGTGGTTCTTGACATGCCTGCAACTTGGGGGCGCGCGTTGCGTGCGCGCCTGGCGTTGATCGCACTTTGCGCGAGCGCGCCGGTGGCGCTGCTCGTCGCGCCGGCCGCCGCAGACGCGCACAGCGGGGGTGGGGGTGGCGCGCGCTACCAGCCGCCGCCGAAGGGCAAGGCCCGCGTGAACGCCCGCGGCCTCGCCATCGCGCCGGCATCGGCGCCTCGGCGGGTGGCGGCGGTGATAGCAGCCGGCAACCGCATCGCCAGGAAGCCCTACCGCTACGGAGGCGGCCACGGCCGCTGGAAGGACAGCGGCTATGACTGCTCCGGCTCGCTCAGCTTCGCGTTGCACGCCGGCGGGCTGCTGACAAGCCCGCTCGCCTCGGGCGGGTTCATGCGCTGGGGCGCGCGCGGGCGCGGGCGCTGGATCACCACCTACGCCAACGCCGGCCATGCGTACATGGTGGTCGCCGGGCTGCGCTTCGACACGAGCGCACGCAGCCGCACCGGAAGCCGCTGGACGGACGAGATGCGATCTCCCCGCGGCTATCGAAAGCGCCACCCGGTCGGGCTCTGATCCCGCCGGGCCGCCATCGGGTCGCGCTCGCGCAGACAGCTGGCCGTTGAGTGAGATCCCGCCGCCCGCCGCCGAATGGGGGTCGCCGAGCGTGCGAATACAGGAACCCCCCCAGTGTGCGGGCGCCGAGCGGGAGACACGATAGGCGCATGGCTACCAAGGAGACGCCGGGCATCTTGGTCGGGCGAAATCGTCTGCGGCGTGGAGCGCTCAGTTGCGGCGCGCAGCGCGGCGCGCGCCGCATCCGTCCTGGCGCAGCGGCTCGATCTGCCGTTGGCCCTCGTTCATGCCCAGGAGCCCGTCCCGGCGGTGGCGATGGCGCCGATCGGTGCCGGCCCCGTCCCCATGCCGGGCGAGGTCTTCGAGGAGGAGAAGGAGGCCGGATGGGAGCTGCTCACCGCGATCGACGTGATCACCCCGCAGCCGGCGCGCCTGAGGCTCCGAAGCGCACGGCCGTCGAGCTGTCTCGACGACTATGCGCTGCAGCATGACGCGCCGCTGCTGGTGGTCGGTGCACCGGCGCACGGCGCGCTGGCTTCGTTGCTGCTCGGCTCGACGGCCTGGCAGCTGTCCAGACACGCCAGGACGCCGGTGATGTACGTGCCCGAAGAGCCCGCGACTTGGTGGAGGACGCGCCGATGAACGACCCAGCCATCCATGGCGGCCCTGCGCGCGCTCGAGCAGCGGAAGCGGTCGTGTGCGGACTCCGGCGTCTCGCCGGGCGCGGTCCCGAGCGCGCGAAGGCCGCCTTCCTCGGCGACGGCACGATTGCCGTGGAGGTAGGTCGCGTCTTGACGACGCCTGACCGCGTTCTTACCGGGGCGGGCTGTGCGACGACGGTTGAGGCGTACTGGGAGGAGCTACGCAAGGCGATCGAGAGCGAGCTGGCGGCCGACGTGGGGAGGGCGCTGGAGGTCGAAGCGTCTTGCACCGCGTGGGAGATGGACGCGACGGCGGACTCGCTACTGGTCGTGTTCGACGTCAGTCGGTAGCCGCCGCTTTGAGGGTGTGACGCCCATTGTCTGCAGCCTGACAATTCCAGAGGCGTCGGGACGCGCCTCTCCTACCGTCACCCGCACGCAAGCAGGTTGTCAATGAGGAGGAAGTGATGCGCAAGTTTCTGCTTGTCGTAACCACCGCGGTGGTTGCGGCGATGACTCTGGCCGGTGCAGCCTATGCTGTCAACACCTACGAGGTTCATGGCAAGGCCAAGCCGGGCAAGAAGGGTTCGCTCAAGCGACCTGTGCCGGTCAAGGTCAACTTCGGCTACGAGGTCGGCGACACCTTGGGGAACAGGCCGTCCGTGATCGACCAGTACCGGATCGCGAGCGAGGGGATCATGTACTTCCCGAAGGCGCGTCCGACCTGCACGTTCGCTCAGGCCGACGCCGCGCCGTCGTTCAGCCGGAAGTGCAAGCGAGCTGTGATCGGCAAGGGCTCGATCGCGAACGCCTTCGGAGCGGCTATGGACCCGACTGCGAAGGCCGCCTGCGACGTGAAGCTGACGCTGATCAACATCAGGAACGGCCCCAAGGTCACCAAGAAGCGCGGTGGCATCGCGATCCGCATCGACACCGACCCGCCGGCGTGTCCGCTGTCGATCCACGGTGCTCTCGCTGCACCGATCTACAACGTCAGGGTCGGTGGTGTGCGCTCGTCGGAGTACCGCTTCAGCGTCCCTCAGAACCTGAAGCATCCGGCACCGGGCGTGGACAACGCCGTCATCGACGTCGTCTCGAACATCCAGAAGAAGACCGGCAAGGTGAAGATCAAGGGCAAGCGGCGCAAGGTCGGCTTCGCCTCCTCCGTGGGACGTAAGGGCAAGCGGCGCACTCTGCGCGTCACGTTCGTCGACGAGAGCGGTCACAAGGAGACGGCGACCAAGCAGGTGCGGTAACCGACTCCTGCAGTCGTGACGCAACGGCCTCTCCGGCGATTTTCCGGAGGGGCCGTTCGCGTTGGTTGAGCACCTTATTCGCTGGGGAATCCTGCGCACGCCGGCGCGTCTCGCTGTAGGCGAGCTGACATCGCGCGTTGACGCCATCGAGTTGTGGGGCATCAAACTCATGTGTGGCCATTTCCCGCAACCTCTGTGTTGATAGCTCTGGCGAACGACTCAGGCGCGTGGATCGTCATCGTCGTCGCGCTCGCGATCTTCATGGGTGTGGCGGGGGGACTGTTCAGCCGGGGCGGCAGCGAGATCACGGCACATCCTCGCGGTGGCGAGCGCGACGAAACGACGGGCAGCGACGTGATCGATGCCGATGCCGAGGGTGAGCTGCCGGGCAGCGAGGGCCGGCGGTTCCCCGCTTCGCGCGGCACCCGGTGACGTCCTCCCGCTCGGAGGTCACGACGACGTCGCTCGGCGATCCCCGCCGCGGACGCGGGCCCCGCTGGCGCGAGGAGATGCGAGCGGCGAGCCTCTGCAATCTGGTGGCCGGGCTTTGGATCGCCGCGGCACCGTGGGGTCTCGACTACTCGAGCGACGAGGCCATCACCAACTCCGTCGTCACGGGAACCGTGATCGCAGTGCTCGCGTTCGTACGCGTGGGCGGTGCCTACCGCTCCAGCTGGATGAGCTGGATCAACGCGTTCGCCGGCGCGTGGCTCGCCGTTTCGGCATTCGTGCTTCCGCACTCCGGGATTGCCCTCTGGAACAGCCTCGTGTTCGGGATCACCGTGTTCGGGTTGGCCTGCTGGAGCGCGCGAGCCAGTGAGCTGCGGTGGCTCCGGTAGCGGCCATTCGCAAGGGCCTGAGCGCGCAGATCAGCCGTGACGAGGCGGTCGAGTTGCTTCATCACCAGGTGCCGTTCTTGCCCTTGGTCAGGTCGCACCCGCCCGGCGACTTCGTGTTCTTCACCTTGCAACTGCGCTCCTGCGAGGCGTCGGCTTGGCGAACGATCGTGAAGGTCGTTCCCGACTTCGAAGTTGCTCGGACCGTGAAACCGCCGGACGGCGTGTTGGGGTTCGCGCTCACCCCGCGGTCAGCGATGTTGGGCTCGATAGCCCGCAGGCTCTTGAGGTTGCAGGGTTGAGGCTGGATGAACGAGCCCCCCTGGTCGATGCCGCAGATCCGCATCGTCGTCATCAACGTCTTGACCTGCTGCTTGGCGTCAGCGTCTCGGGCCTTGGCGTCCTGTCCCAGCAGGTTCGGGAGGGCAATCGCGGCGAGGATCCCGATGATCAGGATGGCCACGAGGAGCTCGACCAGCGTGAAGCCGTCCTCCTCCACCAGCGTGGTCGCATTCACCTGAATTCGCCCGGATCCCGTCGCCCCCTGCACAAACTGGTCGAGCTTGTCAGCTAGCTGACACCGCGGCACGGTTCGTACACGCGGCCGGCCAGCGCTATGGCGTGGGGGTTACTCGAACTCGCCCAAGACCCGGGCCGCGATCCGGCGGAAGAAGTCGGCGCGGGTGACGATGCCGACGAGCCGCTCCGCGTCGACCACCGGGACGATCAGGACGCGGTGGTGGAGGAAGGTCTCCGCCAGCTGGAAGTCTGAGAAGTCGGCGTCCGACGTCGACGTGCTCGCGGTTGAGGTGGTCGCCGACCGGTTCGTTGCGGCATGCCGCTCGGCGCTCGATGGCGTCGTCGAGCGTCTTCGGGACGAATGCCGGCGTAGCCGAGCTGGCCGACGTAGCCTGGGAACAGGGCGGCCATGAACTCGCGCTCGCCGAAGATGCCCTGGAGCCGGTCTCCGGCGTCGGTGACCGGGAGCGCCGGGAGGTCGGCGTCGATCATGCAGCGGACGGCGTGCCCGATCGTGTCGTCTCGCGCACGCGTGGGGACTCCTTCACGAGCTCGCCGGCGATTTGACGGGGGTTCATCAGAGGTAGCGCACTCCGATGTAGGCGGTGGCGAGAAGCATGGACACCAGGGTGGCCGGCAGCCCGGCTTTGAGGAACTGGACGAACCCGATCGGCCGGCCGGCGCGCGCGGCCATGCCCGGACGCCGCGACGTTGGCGGCGGCGGCGATGATCGTCGCGTTGCCGCCGAAGCAGGCTCCAAGCGCGAGCGCCCACCAGTAGGCGTCGTCGCCGTTGTTGCCCTGCTGGAGCTGCTCCACGACGGGGATCATCGTGGCGGTGAAGGGGATGTTGTCGACGAGGCCCGAGCCGATCGCCGACACCCAGGCGATCCCGAGCAGCTCGGCGGTGCGGTCGCCGTCGGTGACCGCGCCGATTCCGTCTGCGATCTCGCCGATCGCGCCGGTCTCCTCGAGGGCGCCGACCATCACGAAGAGGCCGAGGAAGAAGAACAGGGTCGGCCACTCGATTCCCGCGAGCGCCTCGCTCGAGCGACTGGCGCGTCATGAGCAGCATCGACTGTCGCGCCCGCGAGCGCCACCGTCGCCGGCTCGAGCCCGAGCGCCTTGTGGAAGAAGAACACGAGGATCGTGAGCGACCAGGATCGGGACGGTGCGGATCAGCTCGTCGCGGTCCTCGATCGAACGGCGCGGCGTCGAGCTCCATGACGCGTGCGCGCGCCTCGGGTGCGACCTGCAGGCGCGGGCGGTAGGCGAGGTAGAGCAAGCCTGTCACGACAACGAAGCTGAGCGCCGCGATCGGCCCGAGGTTCGACGATGAAGGCCATGAACGACAGGTCGGTCGCGCCCGGCGATGATGATGTTCGGCGGGTCGCCGATCAGCGTCGCGGTGCCGCCGATGTTGGACGCCACGACCTCGATGATCACGAGCGGGACCGGGTCGATGTCGAGCGCGTCGGCGAGCAGGAACGTGATCGGCACCATCAGCAGGACGGTGGTGAGGTTGTCGAGGAAGGCGGAGAGCACCGCCGTCGTGACGGCGAGCGACGCGACCACCGCGAGCGGGCGGCCCCTCGAGAGCTGGCCGGCGCGGATCGCCATCCAGGTGTAGACGCCGGTCGTCTCGGTCAGCTTGACCATCAGCATCATCCCCGCGAGCAGGCCGATCGTGTTGAAGTCGATCGCCGCGATCGCGTGCTCCTGGTCGATCACCTGGGTGACGACCATCAGGCCGGCGCCGAGCAGCGCGACCTTGGTGCGGTCGATGCGCTCGCTCGCGATCACGCGAGGGCGCCGACGAAGACGATCGCAGCCCAGGCCATCAACGCTCGACCCGCCAGGCCTCCCGGACGACGCGCCACCGTCGGACGCATCCCGAGAGGCGCAGGTCGCCGAGCAGATCCGCGTAGGGCCGGCTTCGACGACCTTCCCCGGATCGAGCGTCCGCGTCGAGCTCCAGCTCTATCAGCCAGTCTCCGTCGGCCTGCCAGCGCCCGCCGGCGGTCCCCAGCCGGGCGACCAGCATCGAGTGCACGCCGGCCACGCCCACCAGGCGGCCGTCTCGGCTCGTAGCCAAGCCTCGCGCCTCCTCGGGCTTCAGGTGGTGCGGACTACGGACCGTCAGCAGCATGCGCGCCACGCCAGTGATCTTGCGGGGCGGGCGCTCGACGCGTCGATGGGGGCTTGCCCCCATCGGCGGACGTGATCTGTACCCAGGACGACTAGGGCTCGACGAGGCCGCGCCGGATCGCGTAGCGGGTCAGCTCGACGCGGTCGCGCATGCCGAGCTTCGCGAGAATGTTCTCGCGATGGCGGTCGACTGTCCTCTGCTGATCCCGAGCTCGACCGCAATCCCGTCGCTCGTCTACGCCTCAGCGATCAGCTTGAGGACCTCGAGCTCGCGCGGAGTCAGCGGGAGTCGGCGGCGGATCGCCCGCCCGGATGCGCTCGAGATAGTCGAGATCAGGGCGGTCACGGCCGCCGGGTAGAGGAACGGCTCGCCGCGCATGGCCGCCCGGCAGGCCTCGAACGAGGTCACGGTCGGCGGCGGACTTGAGGACAAACCCCGATGCCCCCGCCTTGAGTGCCTCGAACAGGTACTGCTCGTTGTCGTACATCGACAGCATCAGCAGCTTCAGCTCCGGCCGCCGGCGGGACAGCTCTGCTGCCGCCTGGAGGCCCGTCATGCGCGGCATGGCGACGTCGAGGACGGCCAAGTCGATCGCAGGCCCGTCGGCGACCTCGAGGGCCTCGGCGCCGTCGCCCGCCTCTGCGACAACCGCGAGGTCGGGCTCGGCGTCGAGCACCATCCGCAGCCCGCGCCGGACCATCGTGATGGTCGTCCGCGAGCAGGATACGAGTGGTGCGGCCGCCGTTCATGGCTCTCCTGCTCCCAGGAGGAGCGACACGACCGAGCCCTCTCCGGGCGCCGAGCGCAGCGTGAGCGTGGCGCCGACTGAGAGCGCACGCTCGTGCATGCCGCGGATTCCCTCGCCGGTCCGCGGCTCTGCTCCGTCGAAGCCCCTCCCGTCGTCGCGCACCATCAGCTCGACTCGCTCGCCCACCCTGCCGAGCCGCAGCTCGACCCGCTCAGGCTCCGCGTGCCGGGCCGCATTCGTCAGCGCCTCCTGCGCCACTCGGTAGATGACGAGCTCCTCATCGTCTGTCAGTTTCGGCAGAGCTGCTTCAATCGCGCGGTCGACCTGAACACGCCCGTCCCGTGCGGCGCGCGCGGCCAGGGCTCGCAGAGCGCTCGGCAGGCCGAGATCGTCGAGCAGCTCCGGGCGGACCCGTTTCGCGATCCGCCGCACCTCGTCTGCGCTGACCCGGATCTCCTCCCTCGCCCGCTCGATCGCGGCGGGGTCACCGCCTCGGGCGGCAGCGTCGAGGTCCAGCATGGCCACCGTGAGCATCTGGCCGACCTCGTCGTGCAGCTCCCGCGCGATCCGCCGGCGTTCAAGCGCCTCGGCCGCCAGCGCGCGACGG
The DNA here is from genome assembly GCA_963828225.1 of uncultured Thermoleophilaceae bacterium. Lineage (GTDB taxonomy): Bacteria > Actinomycetota > Thermoleophilia > Solirubrobacterales > Thermoleophilaceae > JACVRW01. The sequence continues at coordinate 656,311 of CAWHDX010000001.1, forward strand.
GCGCTCTCGCGCCGCTCCGACTCGAGCCGCTCGAGCATCTCGTTGATGGCGGTCGTGAGCTCCTCCACCTCGCCGCTGGCGTTGCCGGTGGGGACGCGGGTGCCGGGGTGTAGCGGATCGACCGCACGCATCAGCTGGGTCAGGCGTACCAATGGACGGAAAACCCGCAGCAGCAACAACAGGTTCACCGCCAGGGCTGCGATCAGCCCGAGACACAGGATGATCGCTTCGGTGAGCGCCACTGGGAAGCTGACGGTCGCCGGCGTTGCGACGAGCAGCACTGCGGCTGCGATCACGACGGTCGCGTTCACCGCGAATACGCGTCCAAGCAGGGTCACCCGGCCAAGCCTAGGCTGGCGGCGCGCCGGACGGAGCTAGGCTCACCCGAGTTTCGGCCCCCGCATGAACGACCCATCCCGCAAGGCCAGTCAGCGAGCGCCCAGGGAGTTCGCCCGACCGTGGGTGCGCTCCGAGCGCGCGGTTCCGCGGCTGGTCGTCCGCCCGCTCGAGCGGTTCCTCAGCCTCGAGGCCGGCAGCGCGACATTGCTGATGGCAGCGGCCGTGGCGGCGTTGGTGTGGGTCAATGTCGCCGAGTCGTCATATGAGGATCTCTGGTCGACCCAGCTGAGCCTCGACCTCGGCCCGCTCGAGCTCGAAGAGGACCTGCGTCACGCCGTAAACGACCTGCTGATGGCGATCTTCTTCTTCGTGGTTGCGCTCGAGGTCAAGCGGGAGGCTCTGTTCGGGTCGCTGCGTGACCCTCGATCGGCCGCGGTGCCGATCGCCGCAGCAGTAGGCACGATGATCGGTGCCGCTCTGACCTACGTCGCGGTCAACCTCGGCGACGGTGAGTTGCGCGGATGGGCGATCCCGATCGCCACGGACATCGCATTCGCGCTCGGCGTGCTCGGCCTGGCGGGCCGGCGCGCACCGGCAGAGCTGCGCGCGTTCATGCTGACGCTCGCCATCGTCGATGACATCGGGACGATCCTCGTGATCGCCGTCTTCTACTCATCCGGCATCGAGGTGGGCTGGCTCGCGGCCGGGGCGGCGGGACTGATGGCCATCGTCGCGCTCAGGGGCGTAGGTGTGCGTCTGCTCGTGCCCTACGCGCTGCTCGCCGCGCTGACGTGGATCGCCGCCTTCAAGGGCGGCATCCATCCGACCATCGCGGGCGTGGCGCTGGGGTTCCTGACACCGGCCGTCGCCTTCCATCCGCGCGGCCGAACCGGCGAGGAGATCGGCGCGCGCCTCACGGAGCTAGCCGACTCGAGCGATGCCGAGATCAGCGAGGCTACGATGCTCAGCACCGCACGGATCGCCCGCGAGGCGGTCTCGCCGCTGGCCCGCATGGAGGAGCAACTCCATCCCTGGACGGCGTACCTGATCCTGCCGGTCTTCGCACTGGCCAACGCAGGCGTGCCGATCTCGCTGAGCGGGATCGGGGACGCCGTCACGAGCCCGGTCGGAGCGGGATCGCTGCTCGGGCTGGTGGTCGGGGCTCCCCTCGGCGGCATCCTGCTCGCGTGGCTCAGCGTCCGATGGGGTGGTGCCCGCGTGCCGGACGGACTGGACTGGCCCGCGATCGCCGCCGTCGCTCCCATCAAGGGCATCGGCTTCACGGTGGCCATCTTCATTTCCGTGCTCGCTTTCGATGACCCGGCGCTCCAGGAGCAAGCCAAGCTCGCCATCCTGATCGCCTCCGCAGTTGCTGGGCTCGTCGGATTGGCGGCGATCCTTGTCCGGCACCGCCTGACCCATCGCTAGGGCGATGGGGCCGAAGCTGCTCCCGGGGGCTTCAGGCTCTGTACCAGCCGAGGAACCCGACTTCCAGAGGCGCGCCGGTGGCATCAGCCGCATACCGCCCTGAACCTCCTCGCGGTCCCGCCCGAGCGCCGGGGGCAGGGACCCAGATCGGCGCTGCTGGGTTCGTCGCGCTTCTGCTTTCGCGTGAGAAGCGACGATGGGTACCGCTGCAAGCCGCGTGCCCTAACCGGATGGATACGGATCCGGACGCCCATGGGTCCATTCGTGGGTCCAAAGTGAGGAGAAGTCAGCTCAACCGAGCGCAACACCAAGCGCTCTGCCAAGCGTAATCAGATCTCAGCAGCCCCCCGCCCCAATGGTTGTGGTCCAGGCGGTCGCGGGTTCGAGTCCCGTCGCTCACCTTGCCGGCTGCAAACCGGCGTATCCCGGCGTCGGGCGGAGGCCGTGGGGCGTTAGGCGGCGGTTAGGTCCTCTCTGAGAAAAGCCCGCACTCTCATACCGGCCAGTTCGCGAGGCCGTATTTGACGAGGTCGACCAGGGCGCCGCCGCGCGCCTTGACGTTCCGGCGTGGGTCGAACTCATCCTTTTCCGAGCCGCTGTGAATTCCGACCACGGTTGGGCTCGCCCCGTCGAAGAACCACAGCGGCCCGCCCGACCAGCCAGCCGTCAGCGGGTGGCCGATGAAATGCTCGAGCTCGAGGCCGGGACTATCGCTGTCGATATCCCGAAGCCCCACGTCGAACTCCACCGCCGGCCGCCCGCCGAAGGAGTCGGGATAGCCGGACGAGGTGTAGTGGCGGCGGAAGTATTCGTCCTCGTCTCCCCATGACTGGCTGCCCATCCAGCCCAATGCGTTGCCCAATGGGTTGTAGAGCTTGCAGATGACGTAGTCGAGGCCGCTCACCTCGGGTTCGGTCTGGTAGCCGTGGAAGCTCTGCACGAAAGAGCTGCCGAAGGGCCGTGGGTTCGGGTCCCCGTTGCGGAATGCGGGGATGAACTCCATCGACCAGGGCCCGTCACCCCAGGGCGCTACGTGACTCGCCGTAAGCATCAGGTTGGGCCCCACCAGCACCCCGGATCCGCCCTCGGCGCCGGTGGGGCCACCGGTGGAGAAGACCTTGCCGACGGTTCGCCAGGGGTAGGAAAAACTCTCGGCCTCGGCGGCCTCGACGACGCTCATCAGGAGCTGCGGCCGGGGCTCCAGGTAGGTGTGCCGGGCCCCGTCCGCCGAGCGGAAGGGCACGAGCTTGGAGGAAATCCTGCTCCACCCACGGCGGCCGGTGACTGTCGGTGTAGGCGGCGTTCGTGTCGCTGCGCAGAGCGGCCGCATCGTCGGGGTGGAGCGCGGTCCGCTCCTGCCCCGGGATCGCCGTCGCAAGATGCTCCCCGTCGAGGCTGTCGAGTATTCGCCAGATACCCGGGGCCCCCGGAATGGGCTCTGTCTGGAAGTTCAGCGTCGGCTGCGCCTCGGACCGAACGAAGAGGCCGGAGTCCTTCTCCAGCATCTCGAGGATCTCGGCGCTCACCGGCTGTGTCGCGGCAAGCGGCTCCAGAGCGGCCAGCTCGTCCACACTCGCGTAGGGGTGGGCGTTCTCCGACGGAGCGTTCGGGCTTGCAGTCACGACTCTCCTTTGGGCGATGGACGCCGACCGTCGCATGCTCAGGGCTGTGCGTCAAGGTGAACGATCCTCCACCGGCAGGACCCCTGATCAACTGGAGCGACGCCCGGTAGCGCGAGCTATCGGACCGAGGACTGAACCAGCGACACCCGATGCCGGCTGCGACCAGACCGACGATCGTCTGAGTCTCCGGTGCGTACTGGGCAATTACCGGTGAGGCACGGGTGGCGCTAGTGCCGCAAGCAACTCGTCGTGAAGACCGGCGGCAGCCTTCAGGGTCAGATGATGATCATCCGGCTCGACGGGTTCTTCGAGGCCCCACGGCGTTCGAGGACGCCGCCGGCGGCCGGGACTGATCTGAGAACCAGGGCGGGGCCCGAAGCGCGAGAGCTCACCGCCACGCGAATACCGGCTCCTCCAGGTGATCGATCCGCTCACCGATCCGTCCGCGGAGCGCGACCTCTCTGAACTGGTAGAGGATTGCGCCGGTCGGCGCGTGGATGAGGTCGTTGCCGATCGGCAGCTGGATGACGGGGCGGTCGCTCTCGGGAATCGCGACGTAGCGCGGCTCGCCGTCCATCAGCGCCTTGAGGCCGATGCGGTAGACCGCGAACACCTCGTCGGGGTCGGGTTCGAGCCCGGCGTCGCTGTCGCACCAGAGCACCACCGGCGTGATGACGAATCCCGAACGCGTCGCGTAGTCGTCGAGCCAGCCCACGACGCAGTCGGCCGCCAGCCGAAGCCCGAGCTCCTCCTCGAGCTCACGCAGCGCGGCGTCGAGCGGCGTCTCCCCATCGTCGATCCTTCCCCCGGGCAGCGCCCACTGGCCGGCGTGCCTGCGCATCTTCGAAGGGCGCCGGCAGAGGAGAAACGCCGCGCCGCCCGCCACCCCGATCATTCGGCCGTCGAGTGGGCGCCCATCTGCCTGGCGCGGATCCCCTGGGACCGCCGACATGTCGATGCCGGACGCGGGATCGCCGTCGTGAAGCTCGGCGTCGCTGTCGAGCACGACGATTGCGACCGCCGCATGCCTGCGACCTTCGAGCGGCTCGGCGCGACGCTCGTGAGCCCGCAGGTTGGCATCGAGCCTCGCGCGGAGCCCGTCGTCGAACGGGATCACCAGCTAGGGCCGGCGCGCGTAGGGAGCGATCGCCGGTTCGCGGTCGTCGGACTCGGCATTGCGCTTGAAGAAGCCGTCCAGGAACAGGCCGGTGAGAGACAGGGTGCTCGGATCGGCCGCGGGCATGTACTGCCTCTTGCAGGCGCTCTTGGGCACGCGCCTTGCCACCGCGGGGCCGCGGTGGGAGCGCGCGTCGAGGAACAGGCGGTAAGCGAAACCGTCGGCGAGAGCGGCGAAGTGGTCCACGACTCGCCCGGGGCAGAGGCGCTGAAGGAGTACGTGGTGGATCCCGCGTCTGCGACTGGCCGCCGGCTGCGGGGTGACGAGCGCGTCGTTCTTCGAAGAGATCGACGTGATGTCCACGCCACGCGGCAGGGGCGCTGCGCGCAGCGCCGCGAGGAAGCGTGAGCCCTTGGTGATCTGACGGAGCGCTGCGGTGCAGTGGCCGTTCCCCGAGCACAGGGCGACCGACGCGGTGGTACCGGAGTGAGGCGTCTCGAGCGTTACGAGATCTGAGACCAAGCGCGCCGCGTCGGGCCAGAAGGTCACCGCCCACAGCTCGTCGAGGCCTCCGTGCTGGTGCCCCAGCAGGGTCACCTTGTGGCCGCTGAGGCGGGCCATCCGGCGTACCGCGAAAACCACGAACTTGGCGGTCCTCTGGAGGTCGCCGTAGCCCTCGTCCGGAACAGAGATCGAGCAGTACGGAATTCGATCCGCCGCGAGCTGGAGGAAGTAGTTCCAGCCATACGAGAGCTCGGCACTCGAAAACGCCGGCGTGAGCAGGACCGGAGCCCGGTCGCTCTTGGCGAAGCCGGGACTGCAGGTGAGAGCTTCGGCCAGCGTGGAGCGAGCGATACCCAGAGGCGGCCCGCTCGCTTCCGTAGCCGGGGCGGAGGCGCAGACTGCGACACAGAGCGCGCCGGCGATCGTGGCGATCCGGGAGCGCATCATCCCGGCTAGCGGAGCTCCACTTCGTGCGTGCCGGCCGGCACCGGCACGCGCACGCGCCAGCCGAGGAGCGTGGTGCCCGGCGGGTCATAGCGGCGCGCCCGCAGCTGCGCCCGCACCGGCTGCCCGTCCACGTAGGCGGTGACCAGCGCGCGGTTGAGCGGCGCCGTGCCGCTCCAGGCCTGGGCGGTGCCGCCCGGGCCGCGCACTCGGAAGCTCAGGCGGCTGGGCTCCACCCGGGTCGAGACGAGCTCGCCGGGCACGCTGTCCACGTGAGCGCGCGAGAGCTGTGCCGCGCGGCGCGAATCGGTCCGGAGGCTGCCGTCCACCTCGACGGTGTGCCAGTTGTAGAAGCCCGGCCGCTGCTTCCACATCCAAAAGCCGCTACCCACTCGGTAGGCGTCGAGCAGGCGGAGCACCTCGTCGCGAAGCGACTCCGTAGGGTCGCTCGTGGCCGCGCTCCACTCGGCGTTCACCCACGCCGCGCGGTAAGCGCGCGCCTCGGCCTCGGCGCGCAGGAACGACGCCTCGAGCTGGGGCACGCCGCCGCCGTTGAAGGTCCCGGTGTAGATGTGCGGCGCGTACACGTAGTTGCCCTCACCGGCCAGCGACTCGGGCCGGCCGGGATCCTGGTCGGTCACGTCGCGCAGGATGCTCGGCCCGAACCAGATGGGGCGCCTCTCGCCGTGGGCGCGCAGGCCGTAGATCATCCGCCGCTCGAACGGCCAGAGCTGGAGGCGCTCGAAGTCGGGCGACCCGGTCGAGCCCGGCGTGGGCTCGTTCATCAGCTCGAAGCCCAGTAGCTGCGGGTGGTCGCGGAGCCGCCGCGACACGGCCAGCATCGCGTCGAGGTAGTGGAACTGCAGCCCCTTGCCGGCTACCTGTCGGTCGTTCCAGAAGGCGTCGTAAGCGGCCACCGAGCAAGGCGAGGTGAGCGGGCCCGGGGCACACGGCTTGCCGTCCGTGAACGTGGCCCAGTCGGGAGAGCCGTCGGCCTCGTCGTTGGGGCGCAGGTTGCGGTTGTAGCGGTCCTGATGGAAGTCCACGAGCACGCGGAGCCCCGCGCTCTCGGCCCAGCCGACGATGCGCTCGATCTGACGCAGGTAGGGCTTCGAGATCGCGCCCGGCTGGGGTGCCAGTCGGCTCCAGTTGATCGGCAGGCGGAGGAAGTTGAAGCCGAGCGCCGCCATCTCGCGCACGTCGCCCCGCGTGAGCGGCACCGTCTGCTGGAAGTAGTCGGGGTACTCCACGAGCGAGTTCGAGTTGATGCCGCGCAGCAGCAGCTCGTTGCCGGCTCCGTCGGTGAGGTAGCGGCGATCGCCCGACTTGACGACCTGGGGTGTGGCCGCGGCCGCCGAGGAGGCGGCCGCCGCAATCACGAGCAGTATCGCCAGGGCGACCCTCATCCGGCCCCATGCTATGCCCGTTAGCCGCTCGTAACCGTCTCGTAAGCGCTCGCGGAGAGGGTTCCCCAACCGTCCAACCACGACACGGCATGCCTACTGCCGAAGGGGAGGGTCCGACCCTTGCTGCGAAACCTGTTCCGACGCCTCACGTACGCCAACGTCATGTCCTCGATCGCCGTGTTCGGCGTCCTCGCCGGCGGGACCGCCTATGCGGCGAACACGATCCGCAGCTCCGACATCGTCGACAACGAGATCACGACGACCGACGTCCGCGACGACTCGCTGGGGTTCGGTGGGCTGTTCCACCAGGACCTGGCGAGCGGCTCGGTGCGCGGCTCCGAGATCCAGGACGGCGCGGTCGGGGTCGACGACATCGGCTCGCAACAGGTGGGCAGCGACGAGGTGGTCAACGACTCGCTGCTGCAGTCGGACATCCGCGCCGGGGCGGTGACGGGCGACGAGGTGCTCGACAACTCGCTCACCGGCACCGACATCAACGAGTCCACCTTCAACTTGCCGCCGACCACCACCGCCACGTTCGTCGGGGTGACCGGGGGAAATGGGACCGTGACCGACGCCTTCAAGAAGGTCGCGTCGCGATTCTTGCCGGCAGGGTCCTACGCGGTGACGGCCACGGCAAACCTGGGACAGACGACCGATGGAGCCGACATCGATCGGGACGCCCAGTGCGAGCTTCGCAACGGCGCGGATTTCATCGGCGGCGCGTTGGATCGCAGGACGGACCCACGCCAACCAAGCGACTGTGGCGTCGCTGTCGATGAACGGCGGAGCGAACGTGCCCGCCGGCGGCGGCGAAGTGAGCCTCTGGTGCAGGTATCAGGGAGGCTTCGGGGATATGCAGTACGGCCAGATGATGATCCTCCGCCTCGACGGGTTCTTCTAGCCGCCCTGCCTCGCCCGCGAGAGCTCGCGGCGTCGCAGGCAACCCGATCCGTCCCCCTCAGGACACCCGAGAGGTTGGTCCATGTTCCGGAAGCTCCGTCCCCGCTCCATCTATGACGTAATGGCCGCCATCGCCTGCTTCGGCGTGCTCGCGGGAGGCACCGCCTATGCCGCGGACACGATCGGCTCGAGCGACATCATCGACAACGAGATCCGCACGGCCGATGTCCGAAACGACACGCTCTCGGGCGGTGGGCTGGGCTCGATCGACATCGCGAACGGCGAGATGACGACCAACGAGATCCGCGACGACTCCCAGCCTTTCGGCGGCCTGTTCCACCAGGACCTGGCGGCCGGGTCGGTCCGCAGCTCGGAAATCGAGGATTTCTCGATCGGCAACGGCGACCTGACCACCGGCTCGGTCGACACTCGCGCTGTCAGCGACAACTCGCTCACCGGTGCTGACATCCAGGACGGCACGCTCGACGCCGCAGACGTCGTCGACGTAGAGACGACCTTCCGCGGAAACATCGGCATGGTGCCCGCCAACACGTGCGTCGAGCGTCCGGTCACCGGACTGCCTGTCAGGTCGGATCACCTGGTACTCACCCCGCACGCCGAATCAGACAACAATGTGCTGACCTACAGCGCGAAGCTGCGGGCCGCTGCACAAGAGATGATCATTCAGGTGTGCAACCCGCGGCCCAACGCCATAGATGGCGGCATCACCTGGTTCAACCTGCTCGCGTTCGAGGACGCCGCCAGCGGCTTGGACTGATCTGAGAGCCAGGGCAGGATCTGATGTCGAGCCCGCTCGCCGTCCGCTGCCGCTTCGCCGACCGCGCTCATGAGACCGAGCCCGTCCCCGGCGGTGGCCGCACTGGACGTCAGCCGCATCGGGTCCTGCGTCGTGACCCCCGGCCCGGGCTAGTGGAGCGTGGGTCGGTAGACGAGTTCCTGGATGTGCCCGTCGAACGTCCGGCTCTCGGCCAGCTCGAGGTCGAAGTCGGCCGCACCCTCGAAGATGGGGTGCGTCCCGGTCTGGCCGCTGATGACAGGAAAGAGCGTCACCTGCACGAGGTCCACGAGGCCGGCGGCCATCAAGGCCCTGTTCAGCGAAAGGCTGCCGTGTGAGCGCAGCGGCACCTCGGACTCGGCCTTGAGCCTGGCGACGACGTCGACGGCGTCACCGCTCGCGACGGTCGCGTCTGGCCAGTCGACGGGTCCTTCGAGCGTCGTCGAAACCACCGTGGTCGGCATGCTCTTCATCCGGGCGTTCACCGGGTCGAGCTCGGATACCTCGATCGGGCCCAGCAGCTCCTGCCACTCCCTGAAGGTGTTGGCGCCGAGGATCATTCGCTGCTCCTCGCTGAGCACGGCGAGCCGGTGGTCGAGGAACTCGGGGCCTTCCTTGCCCCAATAGCCGCCCCAGTCGCCGTCGCTGCCATAGGAGCCGTAGCCGTCGAGGGTGCAGTAGACGTCGAATGTGTAGGTAGCGGTCAATGAGACTCCTTCGATCACGTAGGGGCGGGTAATCTACAACTAGATGGTTGTAGATGATCTGGCGGCTGAGGTCATCCGCCGGCCGGCTCGATCGTCACGGGACGATGCGCGGCGAACCAGCTCGGTCCGGGCGCGCCACAGGTCAGCCCAGGGGCATCGATGCGTGTCCGCTCCACGGTGACGTCGAACGGGCCCTGCGCGCTGTCGATCCGCACCACCACGGTCGCTGCGTCGATCGCCGTTGTGGACACGTAGGCCACGTCTCGGACCCGGGGCATCGCCAGCCGCTCGTGCGCGAAGCCGATGGCTGCCTGTGCGGCCGGTGGGATGCCGATGCGGCCGCGGAAGATCCCTCCGAGCACCTCACCCGCCTCCGCCGCGGCGACGAGCGCGCCAGTGGCGGAGACCGGGACGCGCCCGTACATGACCCCGAGCGGCAGGACGAGCACGGTGGGGGCGAACCGGCACCCGCCGAGATGGCTCGCCTGCCAGACGCGCCCAGGGCTGCTCGCCGCCAGACTCGCAACCACGGGGCGGCCGCGCTCACCACAGCAGGGATCGTGCCGGCCGTGTGAGCACACCAGGTAGAGCGGGTCCCGGTCGAGGCGACCTCGCGAACCGTCCAGTGGGAGCTCGAGCAGCTCGGCGTCCTCGCCGAACTGACCGCAGCGGACGGACCTCGCCGCGTCGCGCGTATCGACCAGCATCCAACGACGCCGCGCGCCTTCGGAGGCCCGTCCCGGGCGCCGGATGGCCTGAACGCGCACGCCCTCTTCCCTGGCTCGGGCCTCGATCGCGAGCGCGGTGTCGCGCTCGAAGCGCGAGGTCCGCAATCCCTCCGGCCCCCACGGGAAGGGCTGCTCGACGAGCAGCAGACGCGCGGCGGGGAAGGCCGTGCCCAGCATCGGGTCACCGCGGCGATCGGCGCGGACCGCGCAGCGCTCAGAAGCCGCCGGCCACTGCGAACGGCTCACGCCGGAACGACGATGCCTTCTCGCAGGAGGCGGCGGCTCACCGTCAACTGCTCGGTCGCGTCGAGACCGGGGAGCTCGGCCGGAGCGAAGACGTCCCGGTCGACGATGAGGCTGACGGCGTCCGCCGTGCCGGCGGGAAGGTCGATGCTGCGATCGAGGAACTCCAACCGCACCCGCTCGCCCTCGTGACCGGACACGAGCCGGAGCCGCAGCGCAGGTCTGCGCCGCAGGGTCGTATCCGGTGTGAGCGCGTCCGCGGCGGCGAGCTGCGCGAGCGGTGCGAGGGCCACGGGGCGGGTGCGCCGGAAGAGGTTCGTCTCGAGCTGCTCGGCGATGCGGGCCGCCGGGACCTCCGCCAGAGCCCTCTGCAGGGCTGCCACCGTCGTCGTGAGGTGCGGCGCCAGCACATCGGGATCACCGAGGTCAGCGCCGGCCGGCAGCGACGCGCGCAGCTGAGGGTCGTCCTGCACAGCGTCGAGGAGGAGCCGCGCCAGCTCATAGCGAGTCAAGGGGTGCACGCCGACGGTCAGGTGGATCGACGTCTCCCCCAGCGCCGGGCGGAGTGCACCGTGCCGCGTGGCAGGTACAGGGCGTCACCCGGCTCGAGGACCGTGTCGATCAGCGGTTCCTCGGCAACCCGTTCGGCGATCTCGGACTTGAAGGTCTCGAAGGACTGATTTCCCAGCGGGTCGGTGACGACCGGCGCATGGATGGTCCAGTGCTTGCGGCCGGACACCTGCAGGACGAACACGTCGTGAACGTCGTGATGAGGCGCGAAGCCCTGGTTCTGCGGCGGGGTGATGTACGCATTGACCTGGACCGGGTGGCCGAGCTCGTCGGCGAGCCGTGCAGAGAAGTCGACGACCGGAGGCCACGTCCGGTGCAGGCCCTGGAGCACCAGCGTCGAGCCATCCGCGAGCGCGGCCAGCACCTTGTCGTCGGCCGCCTGGTCCGCGATCGCGGCGCCGGCTCCTCCGCCCCTCGTGAACGAGGCTGCCGGACGGACCGCGCCGTCCTTCGCCATGCGCAGGAACGGCGTCCGCAGCCCGCGCTCGGACACCAGCTCGTCGACCGCAGCAGCGTCGATCAGGTCGGTGAAGACCGACGGGAGCTCAGCCGCGCGGGACAGCCGCGGCCAACGACCCCAGTGTTCCTCGGCGAACTCCCGCGCGGAACAGGCGACACAGCGCGCGAGCGCCGTGTCGCCTGTCAACACGTCTACGGCCACGTCTGAGTCGAGCTACTACGCGCCGCCGTCGGCGGGACCCTCGGGGCCGGGCTCGGCCGGGCCGTCGGCACCGCCGTCGCCGGTGTCCGCGCCGCCGTCGGCGGGACCCTCGGGGCCGGGCTCGGCCGGGCCGTCTGCGCCGCCGTCGCCCGTGCCCGGCGCCGCCGTCGGCCGGACCCTCGGGGCCGGGCTCGGCTGGGCCGTCGGCACCGCCGTCGCCCGTGCCGGCCGTGATGTCGTCGTCTTCAAGCATGAATACCTCCGGATCGCTGTGGCCCGATGCCCTACGGAGCGGAGGCTACGCCATGTCCTTGCCGGCGCGAGCCCGCTGTCGCGCTCCGAACCGCCGTCCTCCGCTGAGTCGGCGAGCACGCAGGATTGATTCTGACGTCACTATGACGTAGGATTACGTCAGATGTCCGCCACACTGTTCGATCTCGAACACCCCATGGCCGTGGCGCATGCGCTCGCGGAGGCGAATCGGCAGCTGGCGCGCGAGCCGGAGACGCCTCCGTCCGTCATCGGCTTGATCGAGGACGTCACCGACGCGATCTCCAGGGGCGACGAGCACGACCTGGCGGTCATCAATCCATGGTTGTGGATTCGGGTACAGGGAGCGGCCTTGCGAGCTCAGGCGAGCCTTCGGAATGACGATCCTGAGCGACGCCGTCAGCTGCGCCTCACGCTGGAGCAGATGCGGTTTCTCTTTGCGCGCATTGCGGAGCGCGGGCCGATCGGCGAGGGCGAGTCGGCGAATGAAGTCGCTCGCTGGCTGGAAACGACGTTGGCATCGGTGAGCCAGCAGCAGAAGGCGCAGCTTCTGCACGTCGGTGCACGCACCTATCAGCGCTGGATCGCCGACCGCGACGCGACCACGCCGACGGCGGAGGACGAGCGCCGGCTTCGCGTCGTCGCCCGGATCGTCAACCAGCTTCGTCACAGCCTGACCGGCCCGGGGGTGGTCGAGTGGTTCGGCCATCCGCGTGCCGATCTCGACGGTGTCTCGCCCGCCGAGGTCCTGGACGACACCGATCGGCTCGAGTCCTTGCTTGCTGCCGCAGCAGCATCGCGAGGGAACGTCGCGGCCTGAGAATTGTCCGTCGAGCTGATCTGCTTTCGCCTCGCGAACTACGAGACACCTCTCTGGCCCGTGGAGAACTTCTCGGCCGGGCGCTACAACGAGCCGGACGCCGGCTTCACCCAGTACCTCAGCCTGCACCCGCTGACGCCGTGGGCAGAGCTTCTGCGCAACGAGGACAGGCGGACGCGGGAGCGAGCGGTGCTCATGCGATATCCGCTCTGGGCCATCCGCGTGCTGCTGGACGAGGCGCCGTTCGCCCTGACATTCGACAAAGCCGACGAGTTCGGACTCACCGCCGACGATCTCGTTGCCGACGATCACGGCCCCTGCCGCGCCCTCGCTCAGACCTTCCGTCACAGCGGCCCGCGGGCTTTCCTCGCCCCTTCGGCTGCCCTACCGGGCACGACGAACCTCGTCGTGCTGGAGCCGCGTGTCCTGGCGCCTTGGGATCCGATTCCTCTCGATGAGCTCGACTGGCCCGGGAGCCTCGCGTCGCAGGACGGCCGCTGCCCCGAAGGGCTGTGGGACCTCGTCCACTACCGCAGCGCCGGTACGACGCATCCTGCTTTGCAGGCCTGGCGGGACGGCGAGCAGCTCGCTTTCGAGGAACCTCCGGTGTCGACCGCTTCCCTCGCCGCCTAGCGCAGCGGCCCCCAACACGGACGCAGGCGCTTTGGGATAGTCGCGGCGATGTCGCGCCGTCTCTTTCCGAGAATCCACAACCGCACAGGCCCGCTCGAGGAGGTCCCGCCGAACCACGCGATTCGCCGCGCCCAACTCTCGTTTGCTGCGATCTGGGCAAGCGAGAGCGCCTTCGTGGTCGGGCTCGCCGTTGTGGCATTCCGCGACGGTGGGGTCGTGGCGGTGGGCATCGTCACGGGCGCGCGCATGGCTGCCGCGGCGCTGCTGGCGCCGTTGCTCGCGACGGTGGCCGATCGGGTGCGTCGTGAGCGGGTCCTGACCTGCGTCGGCCTGGTCCGGGCCGCGACGCTGGGTGGCGCTGCGGTGGTCACGGCGGCCGGCGGCCCCACCGCCGCGACGTACGGCCTGGCGGTCGTCGCCACAGTTGCCCAGTGCCTTTGTCGGCCGGCACACTCGGCGCTGCTGCCTGTGCTGTGCACATCTCCCCGGCAGCTGACGAGCGCGAACGCGGTGAGGGGAATGCTCGACTCGCTCGCCATGCTCGGCGGGCCGGCCGCGGCGGCCGTTCTGCTCGCGACCAGCGGACCGGCTGCTGTGTTCGCGGCCTGCGCCGCCTCGTCACTGCTTGGCGGCCTGATCGTGCTCGGGCTCTCGTATGACCCACCTCCGCGCTCGACGGCGGTGGCCGGCGGCGGTCACGAGATGCTGCTGGGGTTCGCAACCATCGCGGCCAACCGCGGGCTCGCGCTGATCACGGCGCTCGGCGTCGTGCAGACGTTCACTCGTGGCTGTCTGACCGTTTTCACGGTCGTGGTCGCCATCGAGCTCCTGGGCACCGGAGACCCGGGGGTCGGTGTCCTCACCGCCGCCGTCGGAGCCGGTGGGATTCTCGGCTCCATCTTCGCCTTCGGGCTGGTCGGGCGCGGGCGGCTCGCGGCCTGGTTCGGCGTCGGCATCGCGCTCTTCGGAGCGCCGCTGGTCGTCATCGGCGTGGTCCCTGAGCAGACGGCGGCGATCCTGCTGCTCGCCGTCGTCGGGATCGGCAACGCCCTGATCGACGTCGGGGGATTCACGCTGCTCGCTCGCCTGGCCGACGAGACCGTCCTCGCGCGCATGTTCGCGGGCTTCGAGGCGATCCTCACGCTCGGGGTCGCGGCGGGCGCTCTCATCACCCCGCTGGTCGTGGAGCTGCTCGGCGTGCGCTCCGCCCTCGTGGCGATCGGGCTGCTTGCGCCGGTGGCCGTGGCCGCAAGCTGGCCCGCGCTGCGCCGGCTAGACGCAGAGGTGCGCGTGCGTGAAACGGACATCGCGGCCATGCGCTCGATCGAAATGCTGGGTGCCCTTCCCGTCGCGACGATCGAACAGCTGGCCGGCGGACTCGAGGACGCGAACTTCGAGCCTGGAGACACGGTCCTCAGACAGGGCGAGCGCGGGGAGTACTTCTACGTCGTGCGGTCCGGACGCGCACAGGTGATCCTCGATGGACGCGTCGTCAGGACGCTCGGTACCGGCGACTGCTTCGGCGAGATCGCGCTGCTGCGCGACCAGCCGCGAACAGCCACCGTTCGCGCATCCGCGGACACGCACCTGCGCGTGAGCCGCCTGCGGCGCGGCGCGTACCTGACCGCCGTGACCGGTTATCCCACCGCGGCGTCCGCGGGCGAGGAACTTGTGACGACCCGGCTCAGCGCCGACGCCGAGCGGCTCGCCCGGGCGGCGGACAATGAAGGGTCAGTCAGCTGACGCGGCGCGTGCGCCGGCGCCGGAGGCCCAGCATGTACGGGAGCCCGCGGCCGGCGACGTCGAAGGTCCTCCCGAGCCGTCCAAGCAGGCGCGGGATCCGGCAGAGGAGGGGGTGGGCCGGCGACGTCCGCGATGTCCACGAAGTACGTGCGCACGGGCCCGATCCCCTCGAGGTCGTGCGAGACCTCGTGCACCGGATCGGCCAGAGCGGCTCCGCCGGTTCGATAGAGCTCCTCGGAGAAGAGGACGTACTCAGGTGCCTGAACGGGGTTCTTCAGCAGCCGATGGACGAGGATGACGTCGATCCCGACGAGCTTGCGACGGTCCCTGATCGTCTGCGTACGAGGTGCTCGTCGACGACTGGACCAAGCAGGTCCGGGCGGGGCTGTCAGGACCGTTGACCGAGCTCTATCCCGGCCTGGCTGGCAGCGGGTAGCTCCACCGTCACGCAGAGCCCCCCGGCCGTCCGCGGAGCGAGGGTGAGCGTCCCCTCGTGTGCCTGGGCGATGCTCTTCACGAGCGCCAGGCCGAGGCCGACGCCCGAGTGGTCGGTGCGTATGCGCCTGTTGCCGCGCTGAAACGGCTCGCCGAGCGTGGCGACCAGCCGTGGGGTGAGCTCCTCGCCGGTGTTCTCGACCGTGAGCACCACGGTCCCGGGGTGCGCGGCGGTCGTGATCCATACCGTCCCCTGGCCGGGCAGGTTGTGGACGATCGCGTTGTGAACCAGGTTCGTCGCCATCTGCAGGAGCAGCGTGTGCGAGCCCATGGCGTGGGTCACGTCGCCGGACGTCTCGATGGTGACCCCGCGCTCCTCTGCGAAGGGCAGGAGCGTCTCGATGGCCTCTTCCGTGATGAGCGACAGGTCGACGGGCTCTCGGACGAAGGACCCCTGGTCGGCGCGGCTGAGCAGGAGCAGCGCTTCGGTGAGGTCGATCGCCCGGGCGTTGACGGTGTGGAGGCGGTCGATGAGCTCCCCGTCGTCGCGGCTCGGATCCTCGCGCGCCACGTCGAGCAGGGTCTGCGTGACGGCCAGCGGGGTGCGCAGCTCGTGGGAGGCGTTGGCCGCGAAGCGCTGCTGCTCGGCCACCTGTGCTTCGAGCCGCGCCAGCATGGCGTCGAACGCGTCGGAGAGCTCGCGGAACTCGTCGTTGCGGCCCTCAAGGTGGATTCGATGGGAGAGCGATCCGGTCGCCGCGATACGCGTGGCATTCGTGATGCGGGTAAGCGGGGCGAGCATCTGGCCGGCGAGCAGCCACCCGCCGACGAGACCGAACACCAGCAGGGACGCCAGCGCGATGGCGACCTTCGGAGCGAACGCGTCCAAGAGGTCGGAGCGGGTGGGACCGAAGGGGCCGGGACCCGTGAAGACGTCGGGGTCGGGGACGTAGCGCAGCAGGAATACCCATACGACCGCGAGCAGCAGGGCGCCCGCGACCATCAGGAAGCCGGCGTAGCTGAGGGTGAGCTTGAGGCGAACGCTCAACCCGGAGGCTCTATCCAAGGCCTCGTCCCTCAGCCTCGTCGATGCGGTACCCGACGCCGGCCACGGTGGCGATGAGCCAAGGCTCGCCGAGCCGTTTGCGCAGTCCCGAGACCGTGATGCGTACGGCGTTGGTGAAGGGGTCCGCGTTCTCGTCCCACGCCCGCTCCAGCAGCTCCTCGGCGCTGACGACGCCGCCTTCGGCCGCGACGAGGACCTCGAGCACCGCGAACTGCTTGCGCGTCAGCGCGACGTAGCGGTCGTCGCGGTAGACCTCGCGGCGGAACGGATCCAGACGCAGGCCTGCGATCTCTCGCACCGGCGGCCTGTTGTGGGCTCGCCTGCGATCGAGCGCTCTGAGACGGAGGACGAGCTCCCGGAGCGCGAACGGCTTGGTGAGATAGTCGTCCGCCCCGAGCTCGAACCCGGTGGTCTTGTCGTCGAGGCGGTCGGCAGCGGTGAGCATGAGGATCGGCATGCCGCTGCCGGAGGCGACGATTCGCTTGGCGATCTCGTCGCCGGAGGGCCCGGGGATGTCGCGGTCGAGGACCGCGATGTCGTAGGAGTTGATGCTCAGCAGCTTCAGAGCCGCGTCGCCGTCGCCCGCGATGTCCGCCGCGATCGCCTCCAGGCGCAGGCCGTCGCGGAGCGCCTCCGCCATGTAGGGCTCGTCCTCGACGAGCAGCACGCGCATGCTCCGATGCTAGAGCCGGCGCATATCGCCGGCGTATCGAAAACCGCATACGTGCGGGCAACAGCCCGCCGCCTTGAATGGCGGCGTGATCTACCGGCAACCGCCACGAATTCGGATCCACTGGACCCGCGTCATCGGCGTGCTGGTCGCGGTCGGGGCGCTCGGCGCAGCCGTCGGCCACTCATCCGGATCGTCGTCCTCGTCGCAATCCCTGCCCTCGACCGGCGCACCGCGCATCGAGGGCGAGCCCCGTGGCCCGCTCGGCGAGGCTGACGGCTCCGTCCCCGACGGTACGACGGTCTTCGACGACGCGGTCCCGGGCGTGGCCAGGCTCGATTCGGATCTCCTCGGTGCGCTGCGCCAGGCGGCGACGGATGCCGCGGGCGAAGGTGTCGAGCTCGTCGTCGACAGCGGCTGGCGCTCCCCCGAGTACCAGGAGCGACTGCTCCGTGAGGCGATCTCGAAGTACGGCTCGGAGCAGGAGGCAAGCCGATGGGTGGCGACCCCCGATACGTCTCCTCACGTGTCGGGGGACGCGGTCGACATCGGGCCCTCCGGTGCCGCCGCCTGGCTGTCCGGGCACGGCGCCGCGTACGGGCTGTGCCAGATCTACGGCAACGAGCCCTGGCACTACGAACTGCGCCCGGAGGCCATCGCCCAGGGCTGCCCGCCCACCTACTCCGACCCCACGCAGGACCCAAGGATGCAGCGGTGATCTAACGCGAGCAGCGGCGCCGCTCGCTTAGGCTGGGCCACATGGAGCGAGTCGTCGTCGGCGTGCCGATCGACAGCGTGGGTGCGGCGGGCGGGACGGAGCTGGCTCCGGGCGAGCTGCGTGCTGCCGGCGTGGTCGAGGCCGTGCGTGCCGGCGACGCCGGGGACCTGGCGGTTCGGATCGCCGGCACCGAGCGCGACCCGGCCACCGGGATCGTCGGCTATCCGACGGTCGTCTCGACGGTCCGCGGGGTGCGCGACGGCCTGGCGCCGCACATCGCGGCCGGCCGCTTCCCGGTCGTGCTCGGCGGCTGCTGCACGCTGATCCCGGGCGCGGTCGCAGCCGCGCGCGAAGCGACGGGCGGGCCGGTCGGGCTGGTGACGATCGACGGTCACCTGGACCTCTACGACGCCGCGACGTCGGAGACCGGCGAGGCCGCCGATCTGCCGGTCGCGCTCTGCATCGGCCACGGGGACGAGCAGCTCGCCGGAGTGGGCCCAGCCCGGCCGCTCGTAGACGGCAGCCACGTCGCGCTGCTGGCGCATCGCGACAGCGACGAGGCCCGCGGGCTCGGCAGCCTGATGCCGGAGCAGGCCGGCATCGACCTGAGCTGGAGCGACGCCGCGGTCCGAGAGCGCGGGCCCGCGACGCTGGCCGCCGAGGCGCTCGAGCGGCTGACCGCGAGAGCGGACCGGTACTGGCTCGCGATCGACGTGGACGTGCTCGCCGACGACGTGTTCCCGGCGACTCCGTGCAAGCAGCCCGGCGGCCTGAGCCGCGACGAGCTGGTCGAGTTGGCCGCCCCGCTCGCGACCGATCCGCACTGCATCGGGCTGAGCTTCGCCTGCTACGACCCGGACATGGACACCGCCGATCGGGATGGCGCGCGCGACGTCACCGCGATGCTGGAGCGCCTGCTCGGAGAACCGAGCTGAACGCAGGCCGGCCGCCAAGGCGATCGGCGGCGCGCGACTGGAGCTCGCTTGCGATCCCCGGCGTCCACCTGACGGTGCTCTGGGCGTTCGCGGTCGCTCAGCCGCTGTTCGACCTGCTGAGCGACAACCCCGAGTTCTTCGCGATCAGGGGCTCCGAGCCGGTGGACATCGTGGTCTTCGCGGTGGGGCTGGTGATCGTCCCGCCGCTGGTCCTGACGATCGTGGAGGCGATCGCCGCCCTCGCCGACCGCCGGTTGCAGGCGGGCCTGCACCTCGTGTTCGTCGCCGCGCTGGTGGCGGCCATCGCGCTTCCCGTGCTCGAGGCCGTGCTGGGCGACAGGTCGAGCTGGATCCTGCTGCCGCTGGCCCTGCTGGCCGGTGCCGGGGTCGCGTACGCGTACGCGAGGAAGCCTCCGGTCCGCTCGCTCGCGACGGTGCTCGCGCCCGCCCCGCTGCTGTTCCTCGTCCTCTTCCTGTTCTTCTCGCCGGTCACGAAGCTCGTGACCGGCGCCGAGGCCAAGGTCGACATCCCGGAGCTCTCCTCGGACACGCCCGTCGTGATGATCGTGTTCGACGAGCTGCCGCTGAACTCGCTGCTCGGTGCCGACGGCCGTGTGGACGCGACCCGCTTCCCGGGCTTCGCGGCCCTCGCGGCGCGGTCGCACTGGTTCCGCAACGCGACGACCGTGGACGCCCGCACGGAGTCCGCGGTCCCGGCGATCCTCACCGGCAACTGGCCGCGCGGGGACTCCGTCCCCACCGCCGCAGATCACCCCAGGAACCTGTTCACGCTGTTCGGTCGCAGCCACCGCCTGCACGTCACGGAGACGGTGACCCGCCTGGGCCCGGAGGAGCTGCGCGACCCGCGCTCGGGCGGCGACTTCGGATCGCGCTTCGAGTCGCTCCTGGACGACTCGAAGGTCATCTCGCTGCATCTGCTCCTGCCGGATGACCTGCGCTCCGGGCTGCCCTCCATCAGCAACCGCTGGGGAGACTTCAGCGGGACGGCGCTTGACGGCGCCGCAAGCGCCCCCCGGGGTCCCGCACAGGGCGGCGCGAGCGCCATCGCCTCCGAGCAGGCAGCCGCGGCCGGCCAGGACCGCCCCGGACTGATGCAGCGCTTCTCGGATGGGCTCGAGCCGGCGCCGAAGGCCGGCAGGCCGCCCCTCCATTTCCTGCACTTCCTGTTCCCTCACTCTCCCTGGCAGTACCTGCCGTCGGGGCAATCAGTACGGCAGCGGGACCGACAAGGACGGGCTGATCCTCGGCCGCTGGTCGAAGGACCCCGCGGTCGGTCACGACCACCCATCAGCGCCACCTGCTGCAGCTGCAGTACGTCGATCGCCTGCTGGGGCGGGCACTGAGGCGCCTGCGCGCCGCCGGGCTGTTCGACCGCTCGCTGATCGTGGTGACCGCCGACCACGGCATCACCTTCCAGCCGGGACAGGATCCCCGCGCGATCACCACCGCGACCGTGGGGGACATCGCACCGGTGCCGCTGTTCATCAAGGCTCCCGGGCAGCGGTCCGCGCAGGTCGAGGACGCTCACGTCCAGTCGATCGACATCCTCCCGACGATCGCCGACCTCATGAACGAGCGGATTCCCTGGCGAGTCGACGGGCGCTCGGCGCTCGGGCCCAACGCGGACCGGCGCACTCTGCGCTTCTACGACTCCGGCGACAAGCGGCGCGACTTCGGCGCGGAGTGGCTGGCCTCGCGTCGAGAGCGGGCGCTCCGCCTGCAGGTGGCCCAACTCGGGTCGGACGACGACGGCCGCCGCCTCTACGGCGTCGGCCCCTATTCCGGTCTCCTGGAGGACAGGGTCGCCGACCTCGACCTGCTCCCGAGCGAAGGCGCCCGGGCCTCGATCGACCAGGCCCCGCTGCTGAACCGGGTGCGAAAGCGATCGGGGTTCGTGCCCGCCCAGCTCACCGGACAGCTGGACGCGTCCGGCCTGCGGGCTCCGGTGGATCTGGCGGTCGCCGTGAACGGCACGATCGCCGCCGTCGGAACGAGCTCGGGCGGCGAGCGGCCGGACTTCTCGCTCGTGGTTCCAGAGTCCTCTCTGCGCGACGGAGCCAACCGCGTGCAGCTGTTCGCCATCTCGCGAGACGCCGGGAGCGTCGGCCTCACGAGCCTGGGCGAAGCGGGTGGGGGAGGCAGCACGTTCACCCTCTCGGGCGGCGCCATTCGCGACGGCAGGGGGCGGCGAATCGAGATCGGGCGGCGCGTGCAAGGCGCGGTCGAGGAGTCGAGCGAGGCCGGGCTGCTCGTGCGCCTGAAAGGGTGGGCGGCGGAGGCCGGCAAGCCCAGTCCCGTGGACCGCGTGCTGGGGTTCGCGGGAAGCACGCTGCTGTTCGACGCTCGGCCGCACGAGGCGCGTTCGGACATAGCCAAGCTGCTCGGGGCCGACTCGGCGCTGAGCGCGATCGATCTCGGGTGGCAGGCGGAGATACCTCGGGAGCAGCTCCGCGGAGCACGCGGGCGCATCAGCGTGTACGGGGTCGACGGGACCGACGCCGGCCTGCTGCGGTTCTCGTGCGCCGGTGGTGCGCAGGAGGTGGGCTGTCCCCGCTTCGAGCTCGCAGGGAAGTCGATCCGGCCGGAGCGAGGGCGGGCGATCCCGATCGCCGCCGGCGGACTGGAAGGCTTCGTGGATTCGTCCGCCTTCGAGGGCGCGGACCTGCGCCTGGCGGGATGGGCGCTCACGTCGGACGGCGCCCGGCCGGTGGAGCGCTTCGTCGCCTTCGCCGGCGATCGCTTCCTCTTCGCGACCGCGCCCACCGTCGCCCGCAAGGATGTCGCCTCCCAGTTCAAGGCTCGCACCGACCTGCTCGGCTTCTCGCTCACGGTGCCGCGGCGGTCGGCGACCGGGGAGATCCGTGTCTTCGGGGTCGCCGGCGGCCGCGCCCAGGCGCTGCCGTTCTACTGCGAGACGGGGGCGAAGCAGGCCGTAGGCTGCTGATCGTGCCCTTCACGCACAGGAACCTCAAGGACGACCTCGAGGACGTCGGGTCCAACTTCGACGGCCCGCCGGACCTCGAGTTCCGCCTGGCGACCGACGCGCTCGAGCTGGAGCGGTCCGGCCTGAGCTACCAACGCGTCCCGCCGGACTACCGATTTCCGTACGGCCACACGCACGCCACGCAGGAGGAGCTCTACGTGGTCGTGCGCGGGGGCGGGCGGATGAAGCTCGACGACGAGGTCGTGGAGCTCAGGGAGTGGGACGCGGTGCGCGTCCCGCCCGGCACGTGGAGGGGCTACGAGGCCGGGTCGGAGGGCCTCGAGATCCTCGTCTTCGGAGCTCCCAGCCTCGGCGAGGGCCGGCGCGACGACGTGGAGGGCCGGCGCGACTGGTGGGCCTAGCCGAGGGCGCCGAGGGCGCTCGGCTCGAGGCCGAGCGCTCGGTACCCCCGGTCGGCCTCGGCGGCCAGTGACCTCGCCCGCGCCGAGTCCGCGGGCTTGCCGCCTGCGATGAGCACGCGTGCGTACTCGTGCTGGGAGCGAGCGAGCCACGACGGCGCCCCGATGCGCGCGCTGGTCTTCATCGCCTCCTCGAAATGTCGAGCGGCGTCATCCCAGTGCTCCACCGTCGCGGCCGCCACGGCGAGGAAGTGCGCCACCGGGCCGATGGACGTCTCGGGGTAGCTCACCGCGATCCTGTCCCCGTACGGGAGCAGCCGGCCGTATACCTCGGCGGCACGCGAGCGGGCCTGGAGGGCGGAGGCAGTGTCAGCGAGCAGGCACATGCTGACGAGCCATGTCTCGTCGAACGGCAGCAGGCCGAAGTCATCCGCCGCCAGCCCGTCCAAGGCGATGCGCGCCTCGCTCGAGTGTGCGAGCGCCGCCGCGAGATGTGCAAAGACCGCGCGCCAGATCCGGTAGGTCGGGTAGCGCTCCACCGATGCCCGCACCAGCTCCTCGATCTCCGCCAGCCTGCCCTGTTGCCAGCGAGCGGTGTAGAGCTGAAGCCCGTGGACGACCCCGGCGTTCCAGGGCATCACCCGCTCACCCAGCTCGTAGGCGTCCGACGAGAGCGTCTCCGCCTCCCCGAGCCTGCCCTCGAGCAGCGCCAGCATTGCCAGCTCCGTCCGGACCACCCAGTCCGTGCTCGGTCGTCGCAGCTCCGCGGCGATCCTCTCCATCGTCGCCAGCTCGATGCGCGCCGCAGTGAGGTCACCGACCTCGACCAGTCCCGAAAATCGATCGTCGTGCCCGTTGAAGAGGCGCTCCAGGTCACCGACACGGGTGGCCACCTCGATGAGCTCGGCGCCGTCCTTCAGCTGGTCGAGCGTGTATGTCGGCGCGTGACGGGCCAGGATGTAGCACTCGAGCGCGTACGCGAGTGCCGCGGGATCGTCGAGCTCCCGGGCCAGGTCGAGCGCCTCCTCACTGAGCGTGAGCTTGCGTTCGGGGGGAAAGCTCGCGTCGCGCAGCGGCCCTCCGGCCAGGCGGGCCAGCAGGCGAACACGGAGCGGGGGATCCAGGTCGCCGAGCCTGGCGAGCGCGCGCTCCAGCAGCGGCACGAGGTACTCGTCGTCCCTGGATACCTCCCAGATGATCGCGCCGGAGCCGTAGCCCAGGGCCGCGCGTGCAAGCAGCTCGGCGTGGCCCTCGGCTTCGGCCAGCTCGGCGGCGGCGCGGAAGGCCTCCTTGGAGGCCGGTGTGTCTCCCGCCCGGTCGCGGGCGCGACCGAGCGCCAGCAGTAGCTCGCAGCGGTCGGCCCCCGCGTCCACCAGCGTGAGGGCCGTCTCGTACAGCCGCGCCGCCTCCTCGTAGGCGAGCTGGGTCGCGGCGCGATCTGCGGCGCGCCGCGCGTAGTCGATCGCCCTGGCCGGCCCGATCATCGGAGCGGCCGTCACGAAATGCGGCACCAGCTCAGCGAGGTGCGGCTCGAGATCGCCGGCGTAGATCGCCTCGAGCGCCTCGCCCGCCTCTCGGTGGAGCCTCAGCCTGCGCGCCGGGGTGATCTCGTCGTACAGAACGTCGCGGATGAGCGCGTGGGCGAAGCGGACCCGCCCAGGCGAGCCCGGCACCTCTCCGAGCACGCGCTCGGTCATCCCCTCGTCGAGCACGTCGATGACCTCATCGCTCGACATGCCGCTCAGCCGGGACAGCGCTTCGAGCTCGAACTCCCGGCCCAGCACGGCCGCGCGCACGAGCAGGTCACGGCAGCGGTCGGACAGCCGGCTGACCCGCTGCCCGATCACGGAGCGAATTCCCGAAGGGATCCCGAGGTGGGCTTCGCGCTCGGCCAGACGCCCGTCGGCGAGGAGCAGGCGCACCAGCTCGGACACGAACAGAGGGTTGCCGTCGGTCTCGCCGTGAATCGTCTCGACCACCCCCGGCGCGGGTGTCGTCCCGGTGAGCGAGATGAGCTCGGTCACGTCGTCCACGCTCAGGCCGGACAGGGTGATCTGGACCGTGTGCGGCTCTCGCATGACCTGCGCGAGCGCGGCGGCGAGCGGTGCCTGGATGGTGGGCGCCACGTCTCGGAAGGCGCAGATCACCAGCAGCCGGGTGTCGCGGATCTCGCGCGCGATGTACTGCAGAAGCAGCAGCGACGGCTCGTCGGCGGCGTGCACGTCGTCGAGGAGAAGCAGGATGGGCCGATCCCGCGTCGCGCGGGCGAGGAACGACGCAACAGCGTCGAAGAGGCGGAAGCGGTCGCCCTCCGTCCCTGCCGCGACGGGCAGTGGCAGGTCCGCGAACAGCTCGCGCAGCTCAGGAAGCAGCTGTGCCAGGTCCGCCGCGCTGTCGCCCAGTTGCTCCCGCAGCAGAGCGGGCTCCACGTCGCGGATGTAGCCACGGAGCGACTGCACCCACGGCCAGAATGCGGGCGCTCCGCCCGCCTCCCAGCAGCGCCCCACAAGCACCCGAGCGCCCCGCGTCTGGGCTTCCGAGGCCAGCTCGTCCGCCAAGCGGCTCTTCCCGATGCCGGGCTCGCCCGCGAGCAGCGCGACGCCGCCGTGGCCCGACATCGCGCGGTCGAGGACCGCTCGCAGCCGAGCGAGCTGCTCGTCTCGGCCCACGAACGATCGGGGCGACGGCACCGCGCGTGGGGAGGGCCGCACGTCGAGCGTCACGTCCTGGCCGAGCACGGCACGCTGGAGCTCCTGGAGCTCCCGGCTCGGTTCGAGTCCGAGCTCCTCGACGAGCACGCGTCGAGCCTCGGCGTATGCCTCGAGCGCCTCCGCCTGGCGGCCGGCCCGGTAGAGCGCGAGCATCAGCTGCGCGCGCGGCCGCTCGCGCAACGGCTGATCCGCGACCCGGGCCTGGAGGTCACCGACGAGCTCCGCGCCGAGGCCGCGCGCCAGGTCGGCGGCAACGCGCTCTTCGATGGCGCCCAGCCGCAGCTCCTCGAGGCGCGCGATCTCCGGCTGGCAGAAGTTCTCGTAGGCGAGGTCGGCCAGCGGCGGGCCGCGCCAGAGCGCGAGCGCCTCGGTGAGCGTGGCCGAAGCTCGGGCGCCGTCGCCCGCGACGAGGGCGGTGCGGCCCTCCGCGACCATGGCTTCGAAGCGGTGGAGGTCGAGCTGGCCGGGCTCGAGGCGCAGTTCGTAGCCGGGAGGCCGCGTGATCAGGAGCTGCTCGTCATCGCCGGCGGACCGGCTGGGCTGAAGGCTCTTGCGCAGCCGCGAGATCGCGACGTGCAGTGCCCTGCCCGCGTCGGCTCTGCTCTCTCCCGCCCAGAGCTCGTCCACGAGGCGATCGGTCGACACCACCGTGTTCGCGTTCAGCAACAGCATTGCGAGCAGGGCGCGTTGCCGCGCGCCGCCGAGGGCGACCGGACGATCGCCGTCATGTACCCCGAGCGGACCAAGGATGAGGAAATCCATGACTGGCGACCCGCGGCGAACCTAACAGGGGCGCGGTGGCCCCGTAAGCGAACCGTAGGCCGGCTGTTAGCGGCGGCGCCGATCTTTGCCCTCCTGATCCCCTCAAGGAGGTTCTCGATGACCCAGCACGCCCCGTCTCAAGCCGTTCAGATAAAGGCGCACGGCCGGCTCGTGGCCGCCGCGGTGCTCGCACTGCTCGCCACCGCCGCAGTCGTTCTCGTTGTGGCCATCGGCGGGAGCTCGTCCAGCTCGATCACGGCACCCGCGGCGACTCCGGCACCGGTCAGCGGACCCTCGGAGAGCGACATCGCGGCAGCCGTGGCCGGGATGGCTTCGAGCAGCAGCGCGGGCCGTCCGGACGAGAGCCGTATCGCCGCGAGCATCAGCGGCGAGTAGGCGCGATGTCGACGAAACGAATTGTTGTCGGCCTGCTGGCCGTATCGATCGGCGGTCGGGGCTTCTGCTTGCGCGGGCGACACCGACCCGGCGGATTTCGCGAGCAGCATGAGCGTGAGGCTGAACGCGCATGGGAGGGCGAATGACGGGCCGGCGCGCTGGTGGTGGGAGTACGACACGGTGAAGGCCGAGCTCGGTACGGCAAACGACATCGAGGTGTGCGGTGCGTTGCAGCCGCTGGGCGACGTTCGCACCACGCGCTGTGGTCCTGCCGGACCCACCAGCAGCGACGTGAAGCTGAACGTGGAGCTGAGCGGACTCGCGGCGAACACGACCTACTACTTCCGGGCCTGCGGCCAGGACACCAATGACGCGAATCCGACGTGCGGCCAGATCCGCTCCTTCACCACGACAGCCGAAGCTCGACGGCCACAGCCTGTTCGGCACCATCGGCACGCCCGGAACAGGGGACGGCCAGTTCTCCGATGTGGGTGGCATCGCCCTGGACTTCGCGGGCAACCTCTATGTCGCGGACATCGGCAATCACCGGATCCAGGTGTTCAACTCCAGCCTCAGCTTCACCCGGAAGTGGGGGTCGTTCGGGAGCGCCGACGGGCAGTTCCGTGAGCCCGTGTCGGTCGACGTGGACCGGACCGGCAACGTCTACGTGGCTGACCGGGGCAACCGCCTGATCAAGAAGTTCACGCCCTCGGGCAGCTTCTCCAGGTCATGGGCGCCGACCGGCTCGACGGCGGATCTAAGGGCAGTAGCTGTCGACGATGCGGCCGACAAGGTCTATGTCGTCTCGACATTCACAATCGGCAGCAGCCCCATTGTTCGGACACGGATCGAAAAGCTCAGCTCGTCCGGGGTGTCCGAGGACGCCACCACTTTCGAGGGTGTGGCGGATTACGTAGCTGCGTCAGACGATCAGGTCATGATCACTGGCGAGAAGATCGGGTTCTGTCGCTTCGACTCCAACCTCAACGTCGACGATCAGTGCAACAACATCAACACCTACCGCGGGGTGTCATTCGACCCGGCCGGATCGTGGTACATGGGTCGTTTCAATGAGTTCGACAAGCACCTGTTCACCCAGACCGACGAAACGGGAGGGGTGGGAAGAGGCATCGGCGAAGGGACCGGTAACGCGGCTGCGGTAGCGGCCGACCCGTTCGGCAACGTCGTCGTCGTCGTGCCAAACGGCCAGGGCGACCGGATTCAGAAGTGGTGGCAGAAGTTCTAAGCCGGTCAGCAGTGACGGCGGGGCTTCGTGTTTCCGAGCGGGACGCAGCGGATCACGGCGCGGGGCCGTGGTCCGCTGCGCAGGCGGTAGCGGACCAGCTTGCCGTCGTAGGCGTGCGCGGAGACGCGGACCTCGAGCGTCTGGCCGGCGCTGACCTCGCGCTGCGCGGCTCCGAGCTCCTGGAGCAGGTCGATCGCGGACCGGCCGTTGCTCGCGGTGCTGCGTGATCTGAAGGGACAGCCGTCGCCGGCGCAGCCGAGCCGGACGCTCGCGCGCGGCGGCAGGCCGGTGACCCGGAACCGGCGCAGCTGGGTGCCCGACCAGGTCAGCGAGACCTTGGCCGGGTTGCGCCTGCCGAGCTCGTGGAGCCCCCACGGCGGGTTGGCGTTCACCACCCGTCCGGGCCTGCAGGTCGCCACGAAGCTCGAGAACCGCGTCGACGGGTGGCGCGCCCTGATCGTGAAGACGCCGCTCGGCACCCGGGTCCAGATGACGCCGCCGTCGACCGAGGACAGCTGCTGCAGCGGGTCGGGAATGACGGACTCGTTGAAGTAGACGGGGTCCGGCAGGGCGGGAGTTGCGAACGCCGTCGCCCCGGCGACCCCGTGGGCGCCGTAGCGGGTGAACCCGGCGAAGGGGAGGTCGCGGACGTTGCGAGTGCTGAACGTCGACACGATCCCGCATTGGCGCAGCTCGCCGTCTTCGTCGAGCGGCACGTCGAGCAGCGTTGCGAGCGCCCGGTAGACACTGTCGAGCGGCGTCTGGAAGTTCACGCGCGCGAGGTCCTCGCCGGCCGTCCGGAAGGTCTGGAGGTAGATGGTGTGGTAGCCGGCGGCCGTGATGTACGGCGTGATGGTCGCCCGGTCCGGCACCACGAGGTCGTAGCTGCCGTTGCGCCTGACCGTCGCCCGAATGCGCGGGCGCTCGGCCACGCGGACGGTCGCCCCTCCGAGCCGCACCTTCGTGTTGTTGAACTCATAGGCGGTGCCGCGGATGTGCACCGGCCGCGCCGACGCGTCCCCGACCCAGGCGCAGGAGCACACCACGCAGATCACCGAGACGGCCAGGACTCGTCCGGTACCCCAGGTCATCCGCCGACCCTACGGGGCTGGCAAGATGGGCGGCCGGCTTGAAACAGGAGGAGTCCAAGTGAGCAGCTACGCAGTTATCGACCCGGCTACCGGCGAGACCGTCGAGGAGTACCCGGAGATCAGCGACGACGAGCTGCGCGCAGCCATCGGGCGAGCCGACGAGGCCCACCGCACCTGGTCTGCGTCCTCGAGCGTGGCCGATCGCGCGGCCCTCGTCCGGCGGGTCGGAGAGCTGCATCTCGAGCGGCGTCAGGAGCTCGCCGAGATCATCGTGCGCGAGATGGGCAAGCCGATCGAGCAGGCGCTCGGCGAGGTCGACTTCTGCGGCGACATCTACGGCTTCTACGCCGACAACGCCGAGGAGCTGATGGCCGACGAGCCGATCGAGCTGCTCGGCGGGGAGGGCTCGGCCGTGGTGCGCAAGAGCTCGCTCGGCGTCCTGCTCGGGATCATGCCGTGGAACTTCCCCTACTACCAGGTGGCGCGCTTCGCCGGCCCGAACCTCGTGATCGGGAACACGATCGTCCTCAAGCACGCCCCGCAGTGCCCCGAGTCGGCGGCGGCGATCCAGAAGATCTTCGACGACGCCGGCGCTCCGAAGGGCGCGTACGAGAACGTCTACGCGACCAACGAGCAGATCGAGTGGGTGATCGCCGACCCGCGCATCCGCGGCGTCTCCGTCACGGGCTCCGAGCGCGCCGGCGCCGCCGTCGCGGAGATCGCGGGGCGAAATCTCAAGAAGGTCGTGCTGGAGATGGGCGGCTCCGATCCCTTCATCGTGCTCGGCACGGACGACCTGGACAAGACCGTGGAGGACGCCGTGGGCGCGCGCCTCGACAACACCGGCCAGTCGTGCAACGCGGCCAAGCGGTTCATCGTGGCCGACGAGCTGTACGAGCCGTTCCTCGAGAAGTTCACCGCCGCGATGACCGCGACGAGGCCGGGCGACCCGACGTCGTCGGACACCGAGATCGGGCCGCTCTCCTCGAAGGCCGCGGCCGACCGGCTGGAGGACCAGGTCAAGCGCGCCGTCGACCAGGGGGCGAAGCTCGTCGGCCGGCGGCAAGCGCGACGGCAACTTCTTCGAGCCGACCGTCCTGACCGACATCACGCCCGACAACGACGCCTACCACGAGGAGCTGTTCGGCCCGGTCGCGCAGGTGTACCGCGTCTCGTCCGAGGAGGAGGCGGTGAAGCTGGCCAACGACACGCCGTTCGGACTGGGCTCGTACGTGATGACGACGGACACCGAGCAGGCGGAGCGCCTCGCGGATCAGATCGACGCCGGGATGGTCTACGTGAACATCGTGGGCGCCGACAGCGCCGAGCTCCCCTTCGGCGGGACGAAGCGATCCGGCTTCGGCCGCGAGCTGGGCAGGCTTGGCGCCGACGAGTTCGTGAACAAGAAGCTGATCCGAGTCGGCTGACGCAAACCGCTCTATCGTCGGCCCCGGAGGAGAGAGCTATGCCTGCGGGCTCGCCCGCAGGCGCGGAGGAGAAGAGAGATGGCAGTCGCGGTTTCGGGTGACCAGCGGGCGGACGCCTTCGTGGGCGCCCAGCACAACCTCCTGATCGACGGGGAATGGGTCCCCGCCGCGTCAGGCAAGACCTTCGACACGATCAACCCGGCCACCGAGGAGAAGCTGGCCGAGGTCGCGCACGGCGAGGCCGAGGACATAGACCGGGCGATCAAGGCGGCGCGCAAGGCGTTCGCCGACGGGTCGGCGTGGCGGACCATGAACGCCTCCGATCGCGGCCGGATGATCTGGAAGATCTCCGAGCTGATCATGGACAACGCCGACGAGCTGGCGATGCTCGATTCGCTCGACAACGGCAAGCCCTTCAAGGTGGCCCGGGCGGCAGACGTGGAGCTGGCGGCCGATCTGTTCCGCTACATGGCGGGCTGGACCACCAAGATCCACGGCACGACGGTTCCGATCTCTGCGCTGCCCGCGCCGGGCGAGTACCACGCGTACACGTCTGCGAGATCCCGTCGGCGTGGTCGGCCAGATCATCCCGTGGAACTTCCCGCTGCTGATGGCCGCGTGGAAGCTCGGCCCGGTGCTGGCCGCGGGCTGCACGGTCGTGCTCAAGCCCGCCGAGCAGACGCCGCTGTCGGCTCTGCGGCTCGGCGAGCTGATGCAGGAGGCCGGGCTGCCCGACGGCGTGGTGAACATCGTCACCGGCTTCGGCGACGCGGGCGCCCACCTGGCCCAGCACGACGACGTCGACAAGGTCGCGTTCACCGGCTCCACCGAGGTCGGCAAGAAGATCGTCCAGGCCGCCGCGGGGAACCTGAAGAAGGTCACGCTGGAGCTCGGCGGCAAGTCGCCCAACGTCGTGTACTCCGATGCCGACATGGAGAGCGCCATCGCCGGGGCGGCGAACGCGGTGTTCTTCAACCACGGGCAGTGCTGCAACGCCGGCACGCGCCTGTACGTGCAGAAGGACAGCTTCGACGAGGTCGTGGCCGGGGTGGCCGACGCGGCCAAGGCGATCAACGTCGCGCCGGGGACCGACCCGGACTCGGAGATGGGCCCGCTGATCTCCGACGAGCAGTTCAGCAAGGTGCTGGGCTACCTCGAGCAGGGACAGAAGGACGGCGCCAACGCCGCGGCCGGCGGTGACCGCTCAGGCGATCGCGGCTACTTCGTCCAGCCCACGATCCTGACCGACACCACCAACGACATGTCGGTGGTGCGGGAGGAGATCTTCGGGCCGGTGGTGTGCGCGATGCCGTTCGACCAGCCGGAGGACATCGTCCCGATCGCCAACGACTCGAACTACGGCCTGGCCGCCGGAGTCTTCACCCGGGACATCTCCAAGGCCCACCGCACGGCCAAGCTGCTGCGAGCCGGGACGGTGTGGATCAACACCTACCACGTGTTCGACGCCGCGATGCCGTTCGGCGGCTACAAGGAATCCGGCTGGGGCCGGGAGATGGGCAGCCAGGTGCTCGACAACTACCTCGAGACCAAGTCGGTGGTGGTCGCCCTCTAGGGCTGAAGGTGCGCCCCCGCGGCCCCGGGCCGCGGGGGGCCCCACCTAGCCCGTAGGCTCACTCCATGACCGCGGAATCGGACGCAGGCCAGGCGATCACGGACCGGATCGAGGAGCTGGGCGACTGGCGGGGCGAGACGCTCACTCGCGTCCGGAAGCTCATCCACGAGGCGGACCCGGAGATCCAGGAGGAGTGGAAGTGGGCGAAGGCGTCGTCTCCCGGGACTCCGGTCTGGTCCCACGACGGGATCGTCTGCACCGGCGAGTCGTACAAGCAGGTCGTGAAGCTCACCTTCATGCGGGGCGCGTCCCTGCCGGATCCGCAGAAGCTCTTCAACTCCAGTCTCGAGGGAAAGACGCGCCGCGCCATCGACATCCGTGAGGGCGAGCAGCTCGACGAGGACGCCTTCAAGGAGTTGATCCGGGCGGCGGTGGCGGCGAACGCCAAGTAGGTCGCCCCGTGGACGGGTCCGTCGCCACGGGGGTGCTGCTGCCGTGCTGCCTCGCCGTCATCATGGGCGTGCTCGGCCTCTCGCTCACCGTCGGCGACTTCCGGCGTGTCCTGGTCGCCCCTCGCGGCATCGGCATCGGGCTCGCCAACCTGCTCGTCGTCTCCCCGCTGCTTGCCTTCGGCGCCGCCGAATTGTTCGGCCTGTCGCCGGCCCTCGCCGTCGGTCTCGTCCTGCTCGGCGCCTCGCCGGGTGGCACGATGGCCAACCTCCTGACTCACCTCGCTCGCGGGGAGGTGGCCCTGTCGGTCAGCATGACGGCGCTCAGCAGCGTCGCCGCGCTCGTCACCGTGCCGCTCTACCTCGGCCTGGCCATCGATCGCTTCGACGCCGACCTCCAGGACGAGATCGGCATGGCCGGCATCGTGGCGCGCGTCTTCCTGATCACCATCGTCCCGCTCGCCATCGGCATGGCGGTGAGGCGCCGTCGCCGGGACTGGGTCGAGCGCAACTACGAGCAGGCCCGGCGCATCTCGCTTGCGCTGTTCGTGCTGGTGGTGGCGGTCGCGATCGCCGCCGAGGGCGATCGAGCGCTCGACCACCTCGGCGAGGTCGCCGGGGCGGCGCTCGCTCTCAACCTTGCGGCGATGGCGATCTCCTTCGCGGTGGCCCAGCTCGCGGGTCTCGGCGACCGGCAGGCGACCGCGATCGCCATGGAGCTCGGCGTCCACAACTCGACTCTCGCCATCGCGGTCGCGACCGCGATCGACACCGAGCTCGCAATTCCCGCCGCCGTCTACAGCCTCTTCATGTTCCTGACGGCCGGGACCTTCGCGCGCTTCATGGCGCGTCGCAACAGCGCCGCACCCGCGAGCCGCGGCTAGCGGTCTGTGCGCCATCGCTCACACGCGACCGGCTCCTGCTGGCAGGTTCCCGTCGTTGCGATGTGCTTCCACTTGATTCCCCCGACGCGCGCTGATCTAGTGGCGCCCATGGCCCTCGCCGCATCCGCCTGGCCGGAAACGGTGTCCCGTGACTGACGTCAGCGAGCGCATCGCTCGACTCGAGCCGGGATCGACGTTCGCCGGCTATCGCATAGACGGCATTCTCGACCGCGGCGGGATGGGCGTCGTCTACAAGGCCACCGACGTGGACCTGGACCGGACCGTGGCCCTGAAGATCATCGCGCCCGAGCACACTCAGAACGCAGACGCGGTGACGCGCTTCAAGGCGGAGGCCCGGCTCGCGGCGTCGCTCGAGCATCCCAACATCGTCCCGATTCACCGCGGCGGCGACTTCGAGGGCGTCCTCTACCTGGCGATGCGGTTCGTGCCCGGCACCAACCTGCGCCACATCATCGACCGGGGCCAGCTGGATCTCGACCGCGTCCAGCGAGTGATGCGATCGATCGCGTCGGCGCTCGACGCCGCCCACGAGCGCGGGCTCGTGCACCGCGACGTCAAGCCGGCCAACATCCTGATCAGCGGGGAGGGCTCGCGCGAGCAGACCTATCTCACGGACTTCGGCCTGACGAAGAAGCTCGGATCGCCGCAGAGCCTCACTCGGACCGGCGCCTGGGTCGGCACGCCCGACTACGTCGCACCGGAGCAGATCCAGGCGGGCATGGTGGACGGCCGTGCCGACATCTACTCGCTCGGGTGCGTCCTGTACGAGATGCTCACGGGGAGCGTCGCGTACCCGAAGGACAACGACATGGCCAAGCTCTGGGCCCATGTCCAGGATCCGCCGCCGTCCCCGAGCCTGAAGCGCCCGGATCTCGTCCCGGCTTTCGACGAGGTGGTCGCGAAGGCGACGGCCAAGGATCCGGCCGACCGCTACGTCACGGCCTCCGAGCTCGCCGCCGCGGTCGATCGGGCGGTATCGCTGCAGAGCGCGCAGCCGGAGGCCTTCCAGGCGACCAGCGGCCCCGGCGTTGCGCCGTCGATCGAGCGGCACGACGTCTTCGTCGCCGAGCCGGCCGGAGGCGGCGCCTGCCGAGCGCCGGTCGGGGAGCCGGCCGGGATCCGGCGCCGCCCCCCGCCGCGCGACGTCGCGCCTGCTGCTGGCGGGCGCCGGCCTCGTCGTGGTGGTCGCCGTCGTGGCGGCCGTCCTGCTCGCCGGCGGGGGCGGGCGACGACGGCGCAGGCTCGCCCTCGGTCGCTGCCGCTCCGGTGGCCACGAAGCTGCCCGCAGATCTCGCGTGGCAGCCGGTCGCCGGCCCGCAGTTCCGGCGGCAGTACGCCGCCGCGACGGCGGTCGACGGCAAGGTGATCGTCGTCGGCGGGATCGGCGTCAAGGCGTCGAGCACCACGACGAAGGTCTACGACCCCCGCGCCGGCCCGCTGGTCGACGGGGCCGGGCCTGCCGCTCGCGCTGCATCACGCCGCCGCGGTGACCTACAAGGACGAGGCGGTCGTGATCGGCGGCTTCATCCCCGGCGACGAGCTGACCTCCGGGCAGTCGGACGGGGTCTACGCCCTGGCCGGGGACTCGTGGGAGAAGCTGCCCTCCCTGAACCATGCGCGCGCCGCGGCGGCCGCCGCGGTCGTGGACGGCAAGATCGTCGTGGTCGGCGGCCAGGCGGACGGCAAGCTGGTGCACCAGACGGAGGTGTTCGACGGCGAGCGCTGGACCGACGTCGCGGACATGCCCACGCCGCGCGAGCACCTCGCCGCGGCATCCGACGGCCGCTACCTGTACGCGGTGGGCGGCCGCGAGCTCTCGGCTGACAAGAGCTCGACCGCGCTCGAGCGCTACGACCCCGCGAACGACAGCTGGACCGAGCTCGAGGGCATGCCGCGGGCGGCCGGCGGGGTGGGCGCCGCCTACGCGGGGGGCCGCATCGTCGCGATCGGCGGCGAGGGGACGACGACGGTCTCGGACGCCGTCCAGGCCTATGACATCGAGCACGGGAAGTGGTCGTCGCTCCCCGCCCTGCCGACGGCGCGGCACGGCGTCGCCGCGGCCGCCCTCGGCGACGGCGTGTACGCGATCGGAGGCGCGACGGCGGTCGGGCACATCGGTTCGACGCAGGAGTCCGAGCTGCTGGACCTGTCCGGCAAGCCGGCAGCGACCCCCGCCACCACGAACGTCGCGTGGCGGGCGCTCGCCGGTGCGCCGTCGAAGCGCCAGTACGCCGCTGCGACCCAGGTCGCCGGGCGGCTCTGGCTCTTCGGCGGGATCGGCGGCGACGGCGCCGCGACCACCGAGACCGCAGCCTACGACCGGGCCATCAACACCTGGACGCCCGGCCCCGAGCTGCCTCGGCCGCTGCACCACGCCTCCGCCGTGACCTGGAAGGGCGACGCGGTCCTGATCGGCGGCTTCGTGCCGGGCGACGAGCTGACCTCCGCGCAGTCGGACCGCGTGTACGTCCTGCGCGGTGACTCCTGGAAGCGGCTCCCGTCCCTGAATCACCCGCGTGCCGCGGCGGCTGCGGCGGCGGTGGGCGACAAGATCGTGGTGACCGGGGGACAGGCGGACGGCAAGCTGGTGCGGCAGACGGAGGTGTTCGACGGCAAGCGCTGGACGGATGTCGCGGCCATGCCGACGCCGCGTGAGCATCTCGGTGCCGCCTCCGACGGGCGCTACCTCTACGCGGTCGGTGGGCGCGACCTCACGGCCGCCGCCAACCTGCCGGCGCTCGAGCGCTACGACCCCGCCGCCGACTCCTGGACCAAGCTGGACGACATGCCCGAGAACGTCGGAAGCGTCGGCGTGGGCTTCGTCGACGGCCGCGTGGTCGCCGTCGGCGGGGAGGGCATCACCCATCCGTTCGCCACCGTGCAGGCGTTCGACGTCAAGTCGAATCGGTGGTCGCGGCTCCCCGCGCTGCCGGCCCCGCGCCACGGAGTCGCCGTGACCGGGCTGGGCGACTCCCTCTACGCGATCGGCGGCGCCACCGCGGCCGGCCACGTCCAGGCCACGGACGCGGTCGACGTGCTCGACCTCGACTGAGCCGCGGGCGGCCGCGGCCGCTAGGGCCCGCCGTGGGTCGAGCCCTGGCCCATGTAGGTGACCTGCTCGGGCTCGAGGAACACCCGCCGCTCGCGCTCCTCGTCCGGGACCGGGGCGCGGAACAGGACGACGGTGTCGCCGAAGCGGAACACGTCCCCGTCCGAGAGCGCGCCTTCGCCCGTCACCCGCTCGCCGTTGAGGAAGGAGCCGTTGCGCGAGCCGTCGTCGACGACGGCCCAGCCCTTCTCCGTGCGCACCAGGTGCGCGTGCCGGCGCGAGACCTCGCTGTCCCACGGCAGGGCGATGTCGTTGTCGGGGCGGCGGCCGATCGTGATCGGCGAGCGCTCGTCGTCGAGCGTGACCACCTGCTGCCTACCGCTGCCGTCGTGGAAGGCGACGAACGCCCTCCCGCGGCGCTCGGCTCGGATCCGCTCCGCAAGCAGGGCGTCGGCGCGCGACGTCTCCCCGCTCTCGGCCAGGCCGATGCCCAGCTTGAGCGTGAGGTCGGCGCGAGCCGGATGGTCGTCCGGAAGGAGCGACACAGCTCGCTCGAGCAGGCTGACGGCCGGGCGGATGTCTCCCCGCGCGAGGGCCCGGGCCCCGGACGAGCCCAGATGTCGCGCGGCGCGGGTGGCGAGCTCGGGTCTCCCTTCCGCGGTCGGCGACAGCTCGGAGAGGTGCCGGTGAGAGCACTCCAGGTGGTAGCCGAGGATCTCCTCGTACTCCATCGCGCGCTCGCCCGTCGCCTGCTCCAGCCAGTCCGCGTAGCGCGCGTGGAGGTCGGCCCGCTGCGCCTTGAGGATGGTGTCGTAGGCCACGTCGTGCAGGAGGATGTGCTTGAAGCTGAACGTCCTTCGCCCCGCGAAGCGTCCGCCGTCGGGCTCGATGACGTCCTTGCGCACCAGCGTGCCGAGCAGCTGCTCGAGGTCCGCGTGGTCCTGGGCGCCCGCCAGGAGCACGGCCGCCTCGTCGACGAACGACCTGCCGATGACGGCCGCGGCCCTGACGATGGCGCGCTCGTCGGCGTCGAGCCGATCGAGGCGAGCGGCGAGCACCGCCTGGACGGTGGCCGGCATGGACAGCGCGGACGCGTCCTGCTCGAGGCGCCTCTCCTCGACCACCATGCGGACGAGCTCCTCCACGAACAGCGGGTTCCCCTCGGCGCTCGCCACCAGGCGGTCGGAGAGGCCGGCGGCCATGCCTCTGTCGCCGGCAAGGTGCCCGACGAGCGCGCGGCTGTCGGATTCGCCCAGCGGCTGCAGCTCCAGATGGACTGCGCTGGGCAGCCGGACGGCGAAGTCCGGCCGGCTCTCGAAGATCTCGCTTCGCGTGACGGCGACGATCAGGACGGGGAGCTCGCCGATCGCGGTGGGCAGGTACTCGATCAGCTCGAGGAACGTGGGCTCGGCCCACTGGATGTCCTCCAGGACGACCACGAGGGGACGCTCGCGCGCGACCGCCTCCAGGAGCTTGCGCACCGCCCAGAACGTCTCCGCGGGATAGGCGGTCGACTCGACCACCCCGAGTGCTCCCGCCACGCGCTCGGCGACGACGGCCTGGTCGTCGTCCTCGGGCAGCAGGCGGGCGACACGCGCCACGACCTCGTCGGGGCTGTCGCCGTCCTCGGTGCCCGCGAGCTCCGCCACGATCTCGCGCAGCGGCCAGAAGGTCAGGCCCTGTCCGTACGAGAGGCAGCGGCCGGTGACGGCCGTGGCCGCATCGCCCAGCGAAGCGACGAAGTCCCTCGTCAGCCGTGTCTTCCCGATCCCCGCCGGCCCGGCGAGCGTCACGAGCTGGCAGGTCCGGGCGCTTGTCGCGCGGTCGAGCGCGCCGCGGAGCTCCCCCAGCTCCCGCTCCCGGCCGATCAGCGGGCGCGAGCGGAGGCCCGGCGCCACCCTGGCGTGACGCGCGACGTCCAGCAGCCGGAACGCCTGGACGGGTTGCCTCAGGCCTTCGACCGCGACCGGGTCGACGGCCTGGACGAGCACCGCGGCACGGACGAGGTCCACCGTCCGCTCCCCGATCAGGATCTCGCCCGAGGGCGCCGCCTGCTCGAGCGCGGTGGCCACGTTGACGGCGGCGCCGGTGACGACCGTCTGGCCGTCCGCGCCGCTCGCAGCAATCACCTCGCCGGTGCTGATCCCGGTTCGAGCCTGCAGCCGGACGCCCCAGCGCAGGTCGAGCTGCTCGTTCAGCTCTCGCAGCGCCGACCGCATGCCGGCCGCCGCTCGCACCGCGCGCACGGCGTCGTCCTCATGGACGGTGGGCATTCCGAACACCGCCAGCACCGCGTCCCCGATGAACTGCTGGATCGCTCCCTCATGGCGCATGAGCACTTCGCTCACGGCGTCGAAGTAACGGGCCAGCACCTGGCGCAGCGTCTCGAGATCGAGCTGCTCCGCGAGCTTGGTCGAGCCGACCAGGTCGCAGAAGACGACCGTGACGACCTTCCGGAGCCCCTCGGGCAGCGGCGCGGCGAACAGCGCCGTTCCGCAGACGGGACAGAATCTCGCAGCCGCGGGCGCCTGCTCCCCACATCCTGGACACGCGCGCACAGGCGGACTCTCGCGCACAGGCGAAGTCTAGGGGGGGACCTCCCACGCCGCCGCCCGCGTACTCGCTGCATATGCCGATCTGCCCGAGGAGGGTCGAGATGCGCCGAGTCGCCGTGGCTTGTCATTCGCGATGTTGATGGGCTCCGCATCCCAGGCGGTCGCCGACGGGCTGCCGGTGCCGATGGATGGCTTGGAGGTCACGACGACCGTCGCGCCCGGCGGCGAGGGCGCGCGCTACGCGACCGTCCCGGCCGGGAAGTCGACCGAGCTCCTCCGGATCGACCCGGATGGAGGCGAGGTGACCGCGAGCCGCACGATCAAGGGCGACTTCACGATTCCGCTGGTCGCGCTCGACGGGACGTCCGCGGGCCTGTCGGCGGACGGCGACACTCTCGCTCTGATCACGCCGCGGACCAGCTTCCGCCGCTTTCCGCGCAAGCAGACGAGCTTCGTGGTCGTGGACGTGGGGGAGACGGGACGAATGCACCCGCGCAAGCCGGTGACGCTGCGGGGCGACTTCAGCTTCGACGCGCTCTCTCCGGACGGCCGGGCCATGTATCTCGTCGAGTACGTCTCCGCGGACTACAACGACTACGCGGTGCGCAAGTACGACCTCACTCGGCGGCGACTGCTCGAGGACCCGGTCCCGTTCTCACACGTGGTCGAGCCGGGCGAGATGCGCGGCCTCCCGATGGCGCGCGCCACCAGTGCGGACGGTCGCCGCGCGTACACCCTCTACAACGGCGGCGGCCGAAAGAGCGACGAGGCGTTCATCCACATGCTCGACACGGTCGACGGCATCTCGCACTGCATCGATCTGACCCAGATCAGCGGCGTCGAGGCGTGGGAGCTGAAGCTGGACCTCGCCCCGGGCGGCGGCGCGCTGGACGTGCTGCGCGGCGATCGCAGCCTGGCCCGCATGGACACGAAGACGTACGCGGTCACGGAGCCGTCCGCGGCGGAACAGGCGACCTCGGAGGCCCGATCCGACGGCGGTGGGATCAGCGGCGTCGCGATCGGAGCCGCTCATCGCCGGGAGTCGCGCTCCTGGCGGGCGCGGCTCTCGCGACGCGCGCTCACGCGCAGCGGATCGGCCGCTCGGCCGCCGGCCAGCGCTCGACGTCGTCCGGGTCGTCGAGGCTCACGAGGTAGGCCGCGTCGCCTCCCGGGCGCGATCCAGAGTTGCCGGCCGTCGCGGCGCAGGCCCGTGTCCGACGCATCCGGGGGGAGGGTGGCCTCGTCCGAGAACGTCGTGTCGAGCAGCTCCGAGAGGTCGCGCTCCGTGTCGCGCACGTACCAGTCGGCCGTCTTCTCGGGTCCGACGAGCAGGAAGGTGATGTCCTCCCAGGAGCAGTGCTCGGCGCCCTGCCATGACTGGATGCGGGTGACGGGGACGCGCCGGCCCGACTCGTCCTGCCAGACGCCGATGTTGAGGTCGTCGGTCACGTCCGCGGGGAGCTCGGACGGATCGCACTGCGCCCACGAGCGGATGCCCCAGCCCTCGTCGCGGTTCCAGTCGCGCACGTCGCCGGCAGCGAGGAGGGCCACCTTCGTCCGGCCATCGACGTCGTAGGAGAACAGCACCCGGCCGTCCTGCTCACGCTCGACGGCGTAGGCATCGGAGGGCAGTACGAGGCTCAGGCCGGACTCGCGCATGTAGTCGTCCAACGCCTCTTCGGCGCTTCCCTGGACCTTGGCCAGGCCGTCGTCGTAGACGCCGGTGCCGCGCTGGTAGGGCGTCTTGCCGCGGCACTCCAGCGCGCCGACGGCCGCGCGAGCGTCCAGCCGGCCGTCGTAGCGCGGCGTGGCGGACCCGCTGCGGTCGACGACCTCCGAACCGCACCCCGCGAGGAGGACGGCGGCAAGGGGGACGGCGATGAAGATGCGCACGCTGTAGGCGATACGAGCGAGGACGCTTCCCGTCACACGCTCACGGGTCGAGATCGACGCGGATGACCAGCTGCTCGGTGCCGACGGCGAGCAGCACGGCGTCGTTGAGCGGGCGGCGCAGGCGGCGCATGCGGGCGTAGGGGTCCTCGTCGGTGATGTGCGCCGTCCCGGTCCGCCATCGCCCGCCGGCCTTCACGCGCACGCGCGGATCGGCCTTGATGTTCCTCACGTAGTCAGCGTGGTGGCCGTGCTCGGTGACGATCCAGAAGGTGTCCCCGCGCAGCCCGTTGCCGAGCGGCACGACGCGCGCCTTGCCCGTGGTGCGGCCGCGCGTCTCGAGCAGCGCCCAGCCCGGGTCGAGCGGCCCGCGCTCCACCAGCGGCCGGACGATCGGGTTGACGGCGCGGTTGGTGAACGTGCGGAGCACGCGCCGCTTGGCGCGCCGGGCCGCGGACGGCGGCGCGTCCGGGTCGCCCGACCGGGCCGTTCCGAGGAGGCGCAGGAGACGAGGGGTCATGCACTTCCCGGTCTACCCGGATCGGCGCCGACCTCCTTCTCGTACACAGCCCACCCGAGCACCGGCGTCATCCCGGCTCGCTCGTAGAGGCGGAACGCACCGGTGTCGCTCGCCGCGTCGACGCTGAGCCCGACGCTCTGCTCCCCGCGCCCCCAGAAGCGCCCGAACGCATCGCCGAGGAGCGCCGCGCCCACGCCCTTCCTGCGCCACGGCCGGCGCGTGAACAGGACTTCGACCCAGCCTCCGCCGTAGGTGTCGCCCGCGCAGATCGTCCCGGCGGCGATCTCGTCGCCGGCGCGGACGACGCACCAGAGCGCCGGGTCGAAGCGGTCGGTCTCGAGGTGGCCCTTCGACCACGAGCCGAAGTCGCGCGGCGTGTAATCCCACATGTCCGCGAACGCCTCCTGGTGCGCGGCGTGGAACTCGATCGCGTCGCGCTCCGGGTCGAACGGGTCCACGCGCAGCCCCGCCGGCCACGTCGGCGGGGGCGGCGGCGCCTCGAGCTCGACGCGCAGCTCGCGGAAGACGCGCACGGGGCGGTAGCCGAGCGACTGGAGCAGAGCGCGGGCGGCGGAGTCGTCCTCCAGGATCCTGTTCTGGATCCTGCGCGCCCCGCCTGCCGCTGCCTCCTCCTCGAGCCGGTCGCGATCAGCATCCCGAGGCCGCGCCCGAGCGCCTCGGGGTGGACGTAGCCCTCGAGGCGCCAGAGCTCGCCGCGCTCGCGCACCAGGCCGTAGCCGGCGATCCGATCGCCGTCGCGAACGACGCGCGCGTCCTGCGCGAGGTCGAGCTCGGCCCACTCGCCCTCCAGATCGGCCTGCGAGAACGCGCTCCGCGGGTACAGCGACGCCTCGAGCGCCGCGACGAGCTCGGCCACCGCCGGCGCGTCGGCGGCGACGGCGGGTGTGAGCACGGCGCGCTCCATCGCGCCGGGACGCTACGCCATCCCGGCGCAGCCGGCCCCGCGGAATCGTCCCGCATAGGGTGCAAAAGACAGCCACAACGTCGCGCAGGGTGGCGCCCGAAGCGCCCGGTAGCAATCGACGTACACAGATCGCCCGCGCGGCACAAGCGGCGCCCACCTCGGCCTCTGCGATAGTCCGCTTCGATGAGGCGCATGGGTGTCGTCGAGCGCCTGGAGACGCTGGTCGAGATCAACGACCACGACGACCACGACG
The DNA here is from genome assembly GCA_963828225.1 of uncultured Thermoleophilaceae bacterium. Taxonomy (GTDB): domain Bacteria; phylum Actinomycetota; class Thermoleophilia; order Solirubrobacterales; family Thermoleophilaceae; genus JACVRW01. Next base: position 698,184 of record CAWHDX010000001.1, read on the forward strand.
ACCCGCGCACGATGTCGGTGGACGCGCGTCACGAGGCGGTGCTGCCGGACGGCCGGCGCCTGCTGCTCCTGGAGACCGCGGCTGGAGCTCGACGCTCAATCGCCTTTCGGCAGAGACGCCCGACATCTGGGCTACGATGTCGAGTTCAGGACATCGAGGCCGATGCGCGCACCGTCGTCGGGCCGGATGAGCCCGTCGAAGGGCGCTCCTGGGAGGAGGCGGAGGCGGCGCACTGGAGCTTCATCTCCGACGTGCTGCGGCGGCAGGGGGTGGTGGTGGACGCGGCGGAGTTGAGACGGCTTCCGCATGACGTCGTGATCGGCGAGCGGCTGCGCGCCCGGCTCACTCGACGATCTTCCAGAACGAGTCCTTGCGGCTGATCCTGCCGTCGGTGAGCTCGAACAGGTCGCAGCCGCGCACCTCGATGGACTCTCCGGTGACCTGGGTGCCGCGGATCGTCCACTCCGACACGCCGCGGTCGCCGCAGGTCCAGTGGCGGTCGTCGCCGTAATGGATGTCCGGGATCCCGTCGAACCTCGCCTGGATCCCCTTCCGGACCTGCTCTCGGCCGACCATCCGGTGGCCTCCCGGCGCCGGCCCGCGCGGCGTGTCGAAGACGCAGTCGTCGGTGAAGAACGACATGATCGCGTCCACGTCGTGATCGTTGAAGGCGTCGAGAAACCCCTGCAGCAGCGGCGGCGCGGCGTTCGTCTCGGTCATGCACGCAGCGTCGCGCACGGACCGTCGCCCCGCAAGGTCACTTGACCGACCCGACCGACAGCGCGCTGGCGGCTCTCGACCGCGCCCCGGTCTGGCTCAACTCCCGGCCACTGACGGCCGACTCGCTGCGCGGGCGCGTGGTCCTCGTGGACATCTGGACCTACTCGTGCGTCAACTGGCTGCGGACGCTGCCGTACGTCAGCGCCTGGCACGACCGGTACCGCGAGCACGGGCTCGTCGTCGTCGGCGTGCACGCACCGGAGTTCGGGTTCGAGCGCGACCTCGACAACGTGCGCCGCGCGGCGCGGCGAGCTGGGCGTCGAGTACCCGGTCGTGATCGACAACGACTTCGGCATCTGGCGCTCGCTCGACAACCACTACTGGCCGGCCGCGTACCTCGTCGATCGCGACGGCCGAGTCCGCTTCAGCCACTTCGGCGAGGGCGCGTACGAGGACATCGAGCGGGCGATCCAGGAGCTGCTGGGGGTCGAGGAGAGGAGCCCGTCCGCGTCGACGCCGGCGGTCTCGCCGAGGCCGCCGACTGGGAGACGCTGGGGTCGCCGGAGACCTATCTCGGCTCTGCCCGCGGTGAGCGCCGCCGGGATGCGGGCGCCGACGGGCTCGCCCTCAACCAGTGGGCGCTCGCCGGCGACTGGTCGGTGGGCGACGAGGCCGCCGTGCTCGACGCGCCCGGCGGCTCGATCGCCTACCGCTTCCAGGCGCGCGACCTCAACCTGGTGCTCGCGCCGCCGGACTCCGGCGCGCCGGTCCGCTTCGCCGTGACGCTGGACGGCGACCCGCCGGGCGAGGCTCGCGGCCTGGACGTCGACGAGTCGGGCGAGGGCACCGTCACCGAGCCGCGCATGTATCAGCTCGTCCGCCGAGCGAGCCGCGAGCCGAGGAGAGCGAGTTCGAGATCACGTTCCGCGACGCCGGCATGCGCGCCTACGTCTTCACCTTCGGCTAGCCGGGCCCGACCTCGACCAGCGGCGCGCCGTTCTGCGGGTTGCGCGCGATCACATCCGTGTCGGCCCCGCGCGCGTGCAGCTCGGACGTGAGCCAGTCCCACGCCCGGTCGCGCCCGTAGACGGCGAAGCGCGGATGGGAGGCGACGAAGCGGCGATAGGGCTCGACCCGCAGCGGCGCGATCTCGCTCATGCCGATCACGCCGAGCTCGACCGCATCGGTCTCCAGGTACCGGCGCGACAGCGCTGGGTCGGACAGGTAGATCAGGCGGGGCCCGCCCGCCTCCGCCACCCGGTGGCTGAGCTCGAAGAAGTCATGCGGGCTCGCCACCACGATCGGCTCGCCGACGTCTCGGTGCTCGTCGAGGAACGCCAGCGCCTGGTCCTGCTCGTCGGCGTCGAACGTCGCGTCGTCGTAGCGGTCCACCAGTCGCGCGCCCGCGAAGACCAGGAGCACCAGCAGCAGCGAGACGCCCAGGATCGGCACCCCGCGGTCCGCCCACCACGCCGCGAGCGCCAGCAGGATCGCGATCCCGACGATCGCCGACAGCGCGTAGCGATCGGTGAACGCGCCGGTGGCGAGCTTGCCGAGGGCGACGCCGAAGAAGGGGAGGAGGACCAGCGTCAGCAGCGCGGCCAGCTCATGGGAGGGGGGCAGCGCCGACCCCGCGCGCCGAAGCGTGCCACGGGCTCGCCACGCGGCGAGCACGACGGCGGCGGCGCAGACCAGCCATGACCAGGCCGAGCGCGCGGTCCATCAGCGAGTCCGGGTAGAAGCGAATCGCCGCGTGCCACGTGGGCTGCGCCCAGAAGGTGGTCGAGTAGTCCTCGGCCTCCGCGATCAACGGCGCGAAGGCGGCGAGCGGGACGAGCGCGCCGCAGAACGAGGCGAGCACGAGCCAGTCCACCTGCCTCCGGGCGGTCGCTCGAGCGGCCTCGCCGGCGAGCAGTGGGATCAGGATCAGGACGGCGTAGTAGTGACTGCCGACGGCGGCCGCCAGGGCCACGGCCGTGCCGGCAGCGGCGAGCCGCCGGTGGCGCCCCTCGGCTGCCACCTGCCAGCACAGCAGCGCGGCGGCGGAGAAGCCCAGCACCAGGCCGTAGGCGCGCGCCTCGTAGGCGTAGCCGTAGGCGATCGTCGCGACCGGGAAGACCGCGGCCAGCAGCCCGTAGAGGGGCGAGGTGCGGCGCTCGACGAACGAGAACACGCACACGCTCATCAGCAGGAAGCCGAGCAGCTCCGGCAGCCGCATCGCGATGCCGCCGTCGCCCAGGACCTCGAGCGAGGCCCGCGTCCCCACGTAGAACGACAGCGGGGTCTGCTCCACGCCCGTGGCGAGCGTCGACCACATGTCGTCCGACGCCCGGCAGCCTGCTGATGTAGTACGTGAAGAGCTCGTCGTTCCACAGCGGCTTGCGGTCGGCGAGGGCCAGCGTGACCGCCGCCAGCGCGGAGAGGAGCACCACCAGCAGCAACCGCCCCCGGCGGTCGATCGCCGCGCCGAGCGCCGTCACGGTCGTCGCTGCGGCGCCCGGCGCAGGAGGCGGATCAGGGCGCGCAGGTAGCTCGGCGCGAACCGCAGGATGCGGAAGTCCGACGTGCCCATCTCGTCGGTCCGGTTGATCCACGAGATCGGGACCTCGACGGATGTCGTGTCCGGCGAGCAGCGGGCCGAGCCCGGTCTCCGCGTTGGCGCCGAAGTCCGGTCGCGTGATGTCGAGCTCCTTGAGGATCTCGGCCCGGTAGAGCTTCAGGTTGTTCGAGACGTCCCGGATCGGTCGCCGCAGGACGAGCCGCACGAGCAGGTGGAAGGCCCGGTTGGCGACGATCTTCGGGAACGGGTAGTTGATCAGGACGGACTCATGGGAGAAGCGGCTGCCGATCGCGCCGTCATGCCCGTCCGCGACGACGTCGAACAGGTCGCGCAGCTCCGGGATGATCAGCTGGAAGTCGCAGTCCATCGACAGGATGTACCTGCCGCGCGCAGCCGCGTAGCCGTCCTTGATCGCTCGCCCGACGCCTCCCGGCGGCGGGCGCTCGATCAGACGTACCCGAGGGTCCTCCGCCGCCAGGCGACGCGCGACGGCCGCGGTCCCGTCGTCGCCACAGTCGTTGACGATGATGATCTCGGCGATGTACGGGTCGTACGCCTCGCGCAGACCGGTGACGAGGCCGCGGATGTTCATCTCCTCGTTGCGGCAAGGCACCACGACGGACGTCGATCCATGGAGGCTCGCGTGCTCGGCGAGGTCGACGGCCGGCCGCCGCCGTCCCGCCGCGCCCCGCTTGGCCGCCCAGATGTAGAGCGTCCCGCAGGCCTCGCGCACCCCGGGCAGGTGCTCGAGCACGAACGCGGTCTCCTGGATCGCCGGGATCAGTCGCTTCGGCGTGCGAGCGTGCACGATGTCGTAGGGGACGACCTCGATCTCCGTGAAGCCCTGATGCGACGCGGTCTTCATCAGCCGGTACTTGCGCATCCCGACCTGACAGCGCGCGTTCCCCGCCCAGCGTCCCACCGCCGGGATCAGGCTCTTCGCGAGCACCTGAGGGTTCCAGTAGTTCGCCTCGAAGAACAGCAGCTGGCCGCCGGGCTTGAGCACCCTGTGGATGTGCCGGAGGTTCTCGGCGTACCTGTCGTGACAGAGGATCGCCGTGCCGACCACGTAGTCCACGCTCTCGGGCGCCAGCGCGTCGAGGTCCTCGAGCAGGCGGATCTCGGTGTTCGGAAGCCCGCGCTCGAGCGCCTGCTCGGCGTAGTCGGCGTTGAACACGGCGGCGGTGATGGGATTCTCGGCCCGCAGCGCCGACACCAGATGCTCGGTCCAGAGACCGCTGCCGGCGCCCAGCTCCAGGATCGACTCTCCCGGCAGCACGTGAAAGCACTGCCGGACGGTGATCGCTCGCCACCGCAGCTTGATCGGGGACGTCGAGGCGTGTCGAAGCCAGTACGCCTCGCGCGTGCGCTCCATCTCTCGCAAGTTGTCGACCAGCGCCATAGGGACGGGCCGCACCCCGTCGAGCCATAGTCGTCTCTCCCAGACGGTTTTGCCAGCGCCACCGGCGATACTGCGCGGGCGCCATGGAACCCCCGGTCGTCACGCGAGTGGAGTTCGACGGGCCGGCGCCGACGCGGCGCACGCTCACCGACCGGCTGACCGTTCGGTTCCCGAGGCTGGCCCGAACGGCGCTCGCGATCGGGATCCGGTTCGCGAGCCCGCGCTCGGGGGTGCGGCGCGACGGGTTGCGGCGCGTGCTGCGCTCGGCCTGGGCCGCCGCGCCCCGGAGGGACTGGGAGCTGATGTTCGTCCGCTACTCGCCCGACGTGATCTGGGAGATCCCGGAGGAGTTCCAGACGATCGGGTTCGCGGAGAGCTACCACGGCCACAAGGGCCTGGCCCAGGGGCTCGAGCGCTTCTCCGAGGCGTTCGAATCCTGGGAGATCCGGCCCGCCCGCGCCCTGGACTTCGGCGATCGCGTGCTGGCGCTGGGCAGCTTCCGCGGGAAGGCCCGCGCGAGCGGCGTGGAGTGGCAGCAGAAGTTCTCTCAGCTGGTCACCCTCGACAGGGGCCTCGTGGTCCGCGACCGGTTCTTCTACTCGTGGGAGCAGGGGCTGCGAGCGGCCGGCCTCGATCCCGAAGCCTGGAGCTGAGGCGCGTGGTGGCAACAGACGACGCTCAGGCCGCCAGCGAGCTCGAGCGCGTTCCGCTCGACCTGCCGCCGGGTCTCGACGTGCGCTGGCTCGGCGTCTCCGGCTACCGGCTGACCTACGAGGGCGTCTCGATCTTCATCGACCCCTACGTCTCCCGCGTGCCGCTGCGCGCCTTCCTGCTGCGCCGGCCCACGCTGCCGGACGCCGCAATGCTCGACCGCTATGCCGGCGCGCCCGGCCCGGTCGCCGGGCATCCTCGTCGGCCACACCCACTTCGACCACGCCGTCGACGCTCCCGCCCTGGCGCGCCGCCACGGAGCGAAGGCCTACGGCTCCGCCTCGCTGGCGCACCTGATGCGGCTGCACGGCGTCGGGCGACCAGGCGGTCGAGGTCACAGCGCACCAGCCCTACGAGCTGGGCCCCTTCGTCGTGCGCTTCGTCCCCAGCAGGCACTCCAAGCTCCTGTTCGGGCGCAAGGTGCCCATGGACGGCCCGCTGACCTGCGAGCACCTCGACGGCCTGGTCCCCACGAGCTACAGGTGCGGTGCGGTCTACGGCATCCGAATCGACGTCGCCGGCATCTCGCTCTACCACCAGGGCAGCGCCGACCTCAACGACGGCGAGCTGCGCGACGGGCCCGTCGACCTGTTCCTCGCCGGCGTGGCCGGCCGCGGCGTCACCCCGCACTACTGGGAGCGCATCCTCCCGAAGCTCGACCCGCGGGTGGTCGTGCCGACCCACTACGACAACTTCTTCACGCCGCTCGGGCGTCCCGCAGGACTTCGTGCGTCGCGTGCAGCTCGCCGACGTGCCGCAAGAGGTCCGCCGGGTCGCCCGCGACGCGCGTGTGGCAGCGCTGCCGCGCATCGACGCTCGGCTCGGCGATGAGTTCGGGACCCGACGCGGGTCTCACCCCCAGATGACCAATACGAGCGAAGGAGCTCCCTGATGGCCTACGTGGATGGATTCGTCATGCCCCTGCCGAAGTCGAACGTCGACCGATATCGCGAGATCGCCACCACGGCGGGCGAGCTCTGGAAGGAGCACGGCGCACTCGACTACAAGGAGTGCCTGGCCGACGACGTGAAGGTCGGCGAGGTCACGTCGTTCCCCCGCAGCGTCAAGCTCGAGGACGACGAGACCGTGGTCTTCGCCTGGATCAGCTACGAGTCGCGCGCTCACCGCGACGAGGTCAACGACAAGGTGATGAACGACGACCGGATGAAGGCGCTCATGGATCCGGCCGGCGACGTCGCCGACTACAAGCGGATGGTCTACGGCGGATTCGAGGTCATCGTCGACCTGTGAGCCCGGGAGCGATACAACTCCCGGCGTGAGCGGCGAGAGCGTCCTTGTCACGGGCGGGTCGGGATTCATCGGCTCGCACTGCATCCTCGACCTGCTGCGCGCCGGGTACCGCGTGCGCACGACCGTGCGGTCGCCCGATCGCGAGGCGACCGTGCGCGAGCTGCTCGGCGCCGAGAGCGCCGGGCAGCTCTCGTTCGCGACCGCCGACCTGACGTCCGACGCGGGCTGGGGAGAGGCCGTCTCGGGCTGCGACTTCGTGCTCCACGTCGCCTCCCCGTTCCCGCTCGGGGCGCCGAAGCACGAGGACGACCTGATCGTGCCGGCTCGCGAGGGCGCGCTCCGGGTGCTCGCTGCCGCGCGGGACGCACAGGTCAAGCGCGTGGTGATGACGTCCTCGTTCGCGGCGATCGGCTACGGCGGGCCGATCCCCGACAGGCCGTTCACCGAGGAGGACTGGACCGATCCGGACGGGGAGGACGTGGGCGCCTACCCGAAGTCGAAGACGCTCGCCGAGCGCGCGGCCTGGGACTTCGTCGCGGCCGAGGGCCGCGGCCTCGAGCTGTCTGTGGTCAATCCCGTCGGCGTGTTCGGCCCGGTGCTCGGACTCGGACTACTCGACCTCCATCCAGCTCGTGAAGCGGCTGCTGGAGGGCTCGATCCCGGGGCTTCCGCGCGTCAGCCTACGGGATCGTCGACGTCCGCGACGTCGCCGATCTGCACCGTCGCGCGATGACCGAGCCCGCGGCCGCGGGCGAGCGCTTTCTCGCGGCCGCCGGCGAGTTCATGAGCGTCCCCGAGATCGCCGCGGTGCTGCGCGACCGGATGGGCGACGACGCGAAGAAGGTGCCCACGCGCGTGCTGCCCAATTGGCTCGTCCGGCTGGTGTCGGTCTTCGACTCATCGGTCAGGCAGATCGTGCCCGAGCTCGGCAAGGAGAAGCAGGGAAGCAACGCGAAGGCGAGGCAGCTGCTCGGGTGGGCTCCGCGCTCGAACGAGGACGCGATCGTCGCGAGCGCAGAGAGCCTGCTCCGGCTCGGCTGACTCAGCCGGGCCGGTTCGTGAACGCCTGGTAGTTGCGGCACGGCTCGCCGCGCAGCCCGGGGCAGGGCGGCAGGCCGGTGGGGATGGGCATGCCCGCCACCACCGGCAGCACCAGCCGCGATGGCGTCATCCTGGTGTTCGCGATGGACAGCTCGGAGGTGCCCGCCGGGTCGGTCTCGCCGAACGACCAGATCGGCTGGTCGCCGTTGGGCGCCGAGATCGTGAGGCGTATGCGCGACCCGGCACGGTACGCGTGCCCCTGGTAGTAGAGCGGGATCGGCACCTCGACCCAGACGTGTGACGGCATCGGCTGGACGTCGGCGGCGCGCAGGCTGAGCACGGGCTCGAGCGGCGTGCTCTTGGAGGCGTCGAGCTTGCGCTCGTTGGCACGCACCCAGCCGCCCTGCACGAACGTCTCCTTGCCGTCGGGCCGGACCTCGGAGATCGTGGCCTGGAGGTCGACGTTCGGAGTCGACGACTTGACGTAGACGTAGACCGCCCCGGCGCCGATCACGGTCTTGTTGCGCTTGAGCGGGGTGGTTATGTAGGAGACGGCCTTGCCGGGCGGGTTCTGGCTCCACTGGTACGGCGGGGTCGCCGTCCAGAGGCCGCCGGTGCCGGCCGCGGTGTCACCGGTGAAGTTCGTCAGCGGGCGGGCGTGGGCGTCCGCGGTGAAGCTGTTGAAGACGGCCTCGGCCGGGGGGTCCTTGTGCTTGAGCCTCCCGTTCCCCGCCAGGTACCACGTGCGCGCGTTAGTGCGCGGGATCGGCCAGCTCGCCCACGAGCGCTCGAAGCCGGGCACGGGGTGCCCCGGCTGCGTGCCGCCGGCGCCGTTGTCGAAGAGGATGCGGATCGCCGGCAGCGTCCTCGAACGCCGCCAACGCGGCCTCGTAGGTCGGCTCCAGCTGGATCGGGTCGGGCGGCAGCGTCACGCCGGTGATGCCCATCGCCTCCTGGTAGATCACCGGAGCGGCGGCCTTGATCAGCGCCGACTTCGTGGCCGGCGCCTGCTTGGCGACGTAGAGCTGCAGGAAGTCGTACCAGCGGTTGAAGTTCTCGGGCGCGAGCGAGTCGACATGCGTCCCGTTGGTGAAGCTGAACCACTTGCGGCTCGTGCCGGTGAATCGCTTGGCGAGCGTCGGGCAGTGGCCGCCCGTCTGCTCGTCGGTCCACTGGCAGGCCATGAACGTCGGCACCTTGATCTTGTCGACGAAGGTGAGCGGCGAGAGCGGATCGGCGACCTCGGGGACGTAGTGGTCGTTGGCGCGGATCTTGGCCATCAGGTCGACGGCCTCCGGATGCAGGTCCTGGTTCTTCCTGCAGTCCTCGTCGCCCTCTTGTATCCGCTTGTAGGCCCAGGGCTGGCCGTCGGTGGCGGACGCGGCCTTGGCGTCGTGGATGCGCTCCTGTGCCCACGCGACCGCGAAGCCGGTGTTGAGGATGCCGCCGGGGTAGAGCGTGGTCTGCGTCTGGTCGAGCACCGACAGCGGCGAGATCGCGGCCAGGCTGGGCGGCTGCTTGGCGGCAGTGAACAGCTGGCTGATGCCGCCGTATGAGATTCCCATCATCCCGACCTTGCCGTTCGCGGCCCAGGACTGGCGGGCCACGGTCTCGACGATGTCGTAGCCGTCGAGGCTCTGCAGCGTCTCGAAGAAATCGAACGCGCCACCCGAGCAGCCGGTGCCGCGCATGTTGACGTCGACCACGGTGAAGCCCATCAGGTTGGCGAGGACCGCGATCCCGCTCTGCGGACCGGCCGGGTCGGCGTAGCCGTAGCCCGAGTACTCGATCAGGGTCGGCGTGGGACCGGCGGGGACCGGGGGGATGACGACGCCGTCCGGCAGGGGCAGGACGTCGGTCACGTCCTGCGGCGGGTGGACGTTGATCGCCAGCTGGGTGCCGTCGCGGGTCGTGAGATAGCCGTAGCCGTCCGAGGGCAGCGTCTGGTTGTACACGCTCGTGCTCGGCGGGGCGGACTGGGAGGAGAGCACCGTCAGCGGGCCCGATGCCGTCCCGCCCGCGGCGGGACGGACGCGATAGCCGGTGCCCGGGACGACGTTGCGGAACAGGAGGCCGCCGAGCGAGTTCGCCGGCCTGGTCGCGACCACCGTGCCGGCGCCGTTCAGCAGCGACATCTGGGCGCCCGGCGTGACACCCCTGACGTAGACCTGCTCCACGCTCCCGCGGGCGGTGTACGCCTCGGCCGCGGATGCGGTCGCGCACAGAAGCGCGAGCACTGCAAGAACCGCGACGCCGACCCGCCTCCCTCTCACGGGATCGACGTACCCCCGGGCCGCGTTTCCGAAACTCACGCGTTTCTCGAAGCAGCCGGGGCGCATCCCGCTTGCCTAACGCCCGCGGACCATCTGCCGATAGGACCTGTAGGAGATCTGATCGGTGCAATCTATACGGAAGACATTCGACGACCCGGTGCGCCGGCTGATCGCGATGATCGGCGCGCTGATCGTGCTGCTCGTGATGGCCATCGGAGTGACGGTGTGGCGTTACGGGGCCGCCGGTCGACAGCCAGCAGCTGGCGCTCCACGAGGGTCAGGTCGAGATCGCGGCGCAGGAGGCGCGGGCGGCGCTGGCGGCCAAGGGCGGTCTCGTGGACGCTTACGGCGGCGACAAGGACCCGGCCGACCTGCGCGCGATCGGGCGCGTCGAGAAGGACTTCCGCAGCTCACTGACCGAAGCCGGCGACCTGTTGGACGACGGCGAGGAGCGGGAGCGCGTGACCGGCTTCCTCGAGGGGGAACGGGCGCTCGACCGGATGTTCGCCGAGCGGGTCGTGCCCGTCGCCGGGACCTCGCGCTTCGACGAGGGCGTCAAGCCCTACGCCGCCGACCTGGAACGGCTCTCCGACGGTCTCGACGACTTCGCGAGAGACGAGCGGGCCGAGGCGCTGGCAGCTGCCGCGTCGTCGCGCTCGGAGGCTCGTCGGGCGCGGCTGATCGCGCTCATCACCGGCGGGCTGGCGCTGGTGCTGGCCATCATGGTCGCGGCCTACTCCAGCCGCCTCGTGCGGCGCCTGTTCGGCCGCATCGACCATCAGCTGGAGCAGATCGACCTGCAGGTCGAGCGGATCGAGCAGATCCGGGCCACTGCCTCGGACCTGGCCACAGCGGCCGGCGCGATGCGTGCGGCGGCCGGCCAGACCGCGTCCGCGACGAGCGAGCAGTCCGCGGCGATCGCCGAGGCGGCCTCGACGATCGAGGAGCTCAACGCCACGGCCGCGTCGATCGCCGGCAACGCCCGCGCGGGCAGCGCCGCCGCCGAGCAGACCGGCGACACGATGCGCGACATGCAGGAGCAGGTGGAGGCGATCTCCACCCGCTCGCTGACGCTGGGCGAGCGGTCCCAGAAGATCGGCGAGGCGCTCGCGCTGATCAACGAGATAGCCGAGCAGACGAACCTGCTCGCCCTCAACGCGGCGATCGAGGCCGCGCGCGCCGGCGACGCCGGCCGCGGCTTCGCGGTGGTGGCGAGCGAGGTGCGCAAGCTCGCGGAGCGCAGCATCCGCTCGACCGAGTCGGTCCACGAGATCGTCGCCGCGGTGCAGGACGAGACCAACGCGACGATCCTCGCGACCGAGCAGGGAGCGAAGCAGGCGCGCGAGGTCGGCGAGCTGATGCGCTCGACGGCCGACGTGCTCGACGAGAGCATCCGCGCCACCGACCAGCAGAAGGAGGCCGCGGAGCAGGTCGCGGTGGCCATGGTCGAGATCCGGACCGCGGCCGAGCAGCTCGCCTCCGAGCAGAGCGAGCGCACCGTGACCGCCGAGCGCGTCGACGGTCTCGTCGAGGAGCTCGAGCGCGGACTGGTCGAGCTCGCCGCCGTCGGCGCCGGCGGATCGACCGAGGCGCGCAACAACGGGGGTGAACGTGCGTGAGCGTTCTACACGTCCTCGTGCGGGTAGCGGGCGAGGATTACGCCCTGGCGGTCGCTGACGTACTCGAGGTCACCGAAGTCGGCGAGATCACCCCCGTGGCGGGTACCGGGGCAGACGTCCTGGGAGTGCGGAACCTGCGCGGTCAGGTGCTCACGGTGATCGACCTCGCGAGCGTCCTCGGCCTGGCCGGCTCGCGGCCGGACCACATCGTCGTCGCCGAGCACGGCGGCCTCAAGGGCGGGATGGCCGTCGACTCGGTCGCCGGCGTGGAGCCCCTGCCCGACGCCCTCGAGCAGGTGGAGTCGCGCCATCTCGCCGGGGCAGCGCTGACGGACGGCGCTCTGGTCGGCGTGATCGACGTGAGCTCCGTGCTCCACGAGGTGGCGGGGGCGCGCGCCACGTGATCCAGCCCGACGCCGAGATCCTCGAGGTCTTCCGGGAGGAGGCGACAGAGCGTCTCGACCGCATGGTCGAGACACTGCTGGCGCTGGAGGCCGGTGACGCGCCCGCCGATGCGATCGATTCCCTCTTTCGCGACGCGCACTCGGTCAAGGGGAGCGCGGGCATGGTCGGGATCGAGGAGGTGCGGACGATCGCCCACTCGGTCGAGGACGTGCTCGAGGAGGCTCGCCGGACCGGGCACCTCGCGCCGGAGCTGATCGAGCCGATGCTCCAGGCCACCGACTCCCTGCGACGCACGGTGCTCGGGGAGCGAAAGCCGCGCGCCGCGGAGCCGCCCAGGGCCGAGCGGCGTTCGATGCGGATGTCGACCGACAAGGTCGACGAGCTGTTCGACGCCGTGGGGGAGACCGCGCTGCACGGCCGGAGACTCGAGCTGCTGCTGGACGGAGACGGCGCCGGCGGCAGCGATCCGGAGGCGCTCGTGGACGAGCTGGCGCAGGGAAGCGCCCTGCTCGAGGAGCTGCAGCACTCGGTGATCCAGATGCGCACCGTGCCGCTCAGCTCGATTACCGGACCCTTCCGGCGGGCTGTACGCGATCTCGCCGCCGAGCAGGGCAAGCAGGCCGAGCTCACCATCAGCGGCGACGAGACGCAGCTCGATCGCGTGATCCTGGAAGGGATCTCCGAGTCGATCAGCCATCTCCTCAGCAACTCTGTCGCACATGGGATCGAGCCCCCGGCGGAGCGCGAGCGCTGCGGCAAGCCGGCGGCCGGTCGCGTCGAGCTGCGCGGCTACCAGCGCGGCAGCCTGGTCGCGATCGAGGTGCGCGACGACGGGCGTGGTGTCGCGCCCGAGATCCTGACGGGCGCCGCCGGCGACGCGACGCTCGCCGACACGCTGGCGCAGGCGGGCTTCTCGACCGCCACGGAGGTCACGGAGGTGTCCGGGCGCGGCGTGGGACTCGACGCCGTCAAGTCCCACGTGCAATCGCTGGGCGGCGAGCTCCAGGTGGACAGCGAGCCGGGGAAGGGCACGGCCGTGACCATGCTGCTGCCGCTGACGCTCGCGCTCATGCGCGTGCTGGTCTTCGAGCGCGCCGGGCAGACCCTCGGCATCCCGCTCACGAGCGTGGACCAGGCGATCACGGTGCGCGACGCCATGTCGCTCGCCGGGCGCGAGGCCATCGAGTTCCGCGGCTGCTCGGTCCCGCTGGCGGACCTGTCCGCCTCCGGGGGTCACGGCGGCCGGCCGAACCACGCGATGATCGTGGCCTCCTCGGGGCGCCGGGTCGCCCTGCTCTGCGATCGGATCGTGGAGGAGCAGGAGGTGGTCGTGAAGAGCCTGGGTCCCCTGCTCGCCGCGGTACCGGGCTACCTCGGCGCCGCGATCAGGGCGGACGGCGGAATCGCGTTGATCCTCGACCCGGCCTTCGTCACCAAGCTCGCCGGAAGGCCCCGCGCGGGTGTGGAGCCTGAGCAGGCACCGCGGCGGTCGACGGTCCTCGTCGTCGACGACCAGTTCACGGTCCGCGAGCTCCAGCGCAGCATCCTCGAGGCCGCGGGCTACCGCGTGAAGACGGCGCGAGATGGCCGCGACGCCCTCACGAGCATCGGCAGCGACCCGAGCGTCGGGCTCGTCGTGACGGACGTCCAGATGCCAGAGATGGACGGCATCGAGCTGGTTCGCGCGATCCGTGACAGCTCCTCGCTGCCCGTCGTCATGGTCACTTCGCAGGGTGCCGCCGACGATCGCCGGCGCGGCCTCGAGGCCGGCGCCGATGCGTACATCGTCAAGGACGAGTTCGACCAGCGGGCTCTGGTCGACACCGTCGAGCGCCTGCTCGCGCGATGACGCCGGCGGGCGCCACGCGTGTGCTCGTCTGCGACGAGTCCCCTGGCTACGCGGAGTCGCTCGCCAGGTTCCTGGGGGCCGGCGACGAGCTCGAGGTGGTCGGGGTCTGCGCGACCGGGGAAGCGGCCGTCGAGGCGCTGGGGCGACTCGCGCCAGACCTCGTCACGATCGACCTCGAGCTCTCGGGCATGGGCAGCGTCCGCGCGATCGCCGAGATCATGCGCGCGCGTCCGGTGCCGATCGTCGTCGTCGGCGACGGGGCCGGGCGCCGCTCCGAGCGAACCGCCGAGGCGCTTGCCGCCGGCGCGGTGGAGGCGCTGCCGAAGGCGATCCTGCGACTCGACGATCCCGACGGCGCGCCCGCCCTCGCGCTGCGTCGCCGCCTCGTGCGCGTCGCCCACAGTCCGGGTCGGACCGTCGCCGCCGGACCGCCTGCCGGCGTGGCGCCGCAGCGGCCGACGCGCGTCATCGGGGTCGTCGCCTCTGCGGGCGGGCCGGCCGCGCTCGAGGTCGTCCTCGGCCGGCTGCCCGCGGACTTCCCCGTGCCCGTGCTCGTGGTCCAGCACATCACGATCGGCTTCGTCGAGGGGCTCGTCCGTGATCTCGACGGGCGCGTCGGGCTGCCCGTTCGGATCGCGGACGACGGCCAGATGGCCGGGCCCGGAGCGTGGTTCCCTCCTGACGACGCACATCTGGTGCTGGAGCCGTCGATGCGCCTGCGGCTCGACGGCGAGACCGTCGTCGGAGCGCACCGGCCGTCGGCCGACATGCTGCTCGAGAGCATGGCGGCGGTGGCGGGGGCGTGCGCCGTGGGGGTGGTGCTGACGGGCATGGGCCGCGACGGCGCCCGTGGCGCGGGGGCGATCGTGCGCGAGGGCGGGGCGGTGATCGCGCAGGACGAGGCCACCTCCTCGGTCTTCGGGATGCCGCGGGCCGCGGCCGAGGCGGGCGCGCAGACCGTCCTTCCGCTCCATCAGATCGCGGATGTCCTCGCGGGCCTCACGACCGCAGGGGCGACCCCGTGAGCGCCGCGCTCGGGCAGCTCGCCGAGCTCGTCCGGCGCGAGACGGGCATCTCCCTGGGCGAGGTCCAGCTGCCGGCACTCCAGGCCGCGGTCCGCCGGGTGGATCCCGCCCTAGACGCCGAAGCCTTCCTGCGGAGCCGATCGGGGCGAGGACCGCCGGCTGCTGGAGCGCCTCGTCGACGAGGTCACGGTGAACGAGACGTTCTTCTTCCGCCAGCGGCGCGAGCTGGAGGCGATCGACTGGAGTCGCCTGCACGAGGTCGCGCGCGCGTCGGGCCGCGCCGGCATACGCATCTGGGTGGCGGCCTGCTCGACGGGCGAGGAGGCCTACACGCTCGCGATGCTCGCCGCCGAGGCGTTCCGGGGCTCGGATCCGCCGGTCTCGATCCTCGCGACCGACATCTCGCGGGCGGTCCTCGACAAGGCCCGCTGAGGCGCGCTACGGCACGCGCTCGGTGCGCGGGCTCGACCCCGTCCTGCGCCGCCGCTACTGCCTCGAGACGCCGGATGGGCTCGAGCTCGCGCCGCAGGTGCGCGACCTCGTCGAGTTCAGGCGGCACAACCTCGTGACCGACCCGCCGCCGGCCGCCGACGCAGGCTCGTTCGACCTGATCACCTGCCGCAACGTCCTGATCTACTTCGACGGGGAGACGGTCGGGCAGGTGATCGGATCGCTCGAGCGCGGGCTCGCCCCCGGCGGCATGCTCCTGCTCGGCGCCGCCGACCGGCTCTGCGGCTCGGCGCGGCTGCTCGCGGACCCCGGCGGCGCGCCGGAGGAGCCCCGCGCGGCCGCCCGTTCGCGGCCGACCGCTGCGGCGTCCCCTCGGCCGCGAGCCGGCGGTCCCCGGGCCGTCGGCCGAGCCGGCTCCGGCGCGTCTCGCCGATGCGCTCGAGGCCGCGGACGAGGGCCGCCTCGATGTCACGCTGGAGTTGACCGAGCGCCTGCTGGATGCGGATCCGCTGGACGCCGACGCCCACTTCGTGCGCGGCCTGGCCGAGCTGCGCGTGGGCGATCCCGCCTCCGCCGCGGCGTCGCTGCGGCGGGCCCTCTACGTGGACCCCGACTTCGGCCTGGCGGCGTTCCAGCTCGGCCGGGCCCACGACGAGAGCGGGGACGCCGTCGCGGCCCGGCGGGCGTACGAGCAGGCGCTGCGCGCGCTGGAGCCTGGCGATGTCGCGGCAGCCTGCGCCATGCGGCTGAAGGCGCTGAGGAGCTCCGCATGAGGATCCTGATCGCCGACGACTCGCCCACGCCGCGCCTGATGCTCCAGCGCGAGCTGGAGCGACTCGGCCACGAGTGCATCATCGCGGCCGACGGGCTCGAGGCATGGGAGCGCTTCCAGGGCTCCGGCGTCGACGTCGTGATCAGCGACTGGATGATGCCGGGCATCGACGGCGACGAGCTCTGCCGCCGGGTCAGAGCGGACCCGCATGCGCCCTACGCGTACTTCATCCTGCACACGTCGCTCGAGGACCTCGAGCACGTCATCCAGGGGATGGTGGCGGGCGCCGATGACTACCTGACGAAGCCGTTCGGGCGCGATCAGCTCACGACGCGGCTGATCGCCGCCGAGCGCATCACGGCCGTGCACCGGCGCCTCGCCGCCCAGCAGGCCGAGCTCGAGCGCCTCAACGCGCTGCTGTTCGAGGACTCGCGCCACGACCGGCTGACGGGCCTCGGCAACCGGCGCCGCCAGGACGAGGACGTGGAGCGGTTCGTCGACCAGGCGAAGCGCTACGGGCATTCCTTCTCGGTGGCGCTGTTCGACGTCGACCGTTTCAAGCAGTTCAACGACAGCGCCGGCCACGCGGCCGGCGACGAGGTCCTGCGGTCGGTTGCCGCCACGCTCGCGCAGCACTGCCGCGGCGGCGACTCCGCCTACCGCTACGGCGGGGAGGAGCTGCTCGTGGCCTTTCCCGAGCAGGAGCTCGAGAGCGGAACGATCGCCGCCGAGCGGATGCGGTCGGCGATCGAGGCGCTCGCGATTCCCCACCCCGGGCTGACGGGCCCCGGCGTCGTGACCGTCAGCGGCGGAGTTGCGTGCCTGAAGCCCGCACGACACGGTCTCGACTCTCCTCAGCCGAGCCGACGCCGCGCTCTATCGCGCCAAGCAGGAGGGTCGCAACCGGGTCGTGGCCTGACCTATTGTGGTCAGGTGGAAGAGGGCGGTCGGACGCTGCTGCGCTCGTGGGCGCATCTCACGGTCCTCTGGGCATTCGCGGTCGCCCAGCCCGTGCTGCAGGTGCTGGCCGACAGCGCCGCGTTCCTGGTGGCGCGCGGCAACTCGTGGCCCGACACGGTCCTCGTCACGCTCGGGCTGGTCCTCGTCCCGCCGGCGCTGATGGTCGCGGTGGAGGCGATGCTCCCGCGTCCGGGCGTGCGCAGGCGCGTGCACCTGGCGTTCGTCGGCGTCCTGGCCGCTGCGTTCGCATTTCAGCTCGTGAAGGGCGCCGCGGTCCCGGTGCTCGAAGCCTGTCTCGCCGTCGCGGCCGGAGTGGGGGTCGCGTTCGCCTACGACCGCAGCCGCTTCGCTGGAGCGATGCTCAGCCTGCTCTCGCCGATCCCGGTCCTGCTGCTCGTGTGGTTCCTCGGCTTCTCGCCCGCCTCGGAGCTGGCGTGGCCGGGCGCCGGGCCCGAGGTGGAGCGGGGGATCGTCGCGCGGCCCGCGCCGGTGGTGGTCGTGATCTTCGACGAGCTGTCGTCGGCCTCGCTGATCGACCGCCGGCGCAGGATCGACCCGCGGCGCTGGCCCCACTTCGCGGCGCTGGCGGGCGAATCGACCTGGTATCGCAACGCCACCACGGTCGCCGACCAGACCACCCGAGCGGTGCCCGCGATCATGACCGGCCGGCTTCGCGAGGAGGGTCTGCTCCCGATCCGCGCCGACCATCCGGGGAGCCTGTTCGATCGGCTCGGCGGCCAGTACGACTTCAACGTCAAGGAGACGATCACCCATCTCTGCGCCGACGAGCTCTGCGGGCAGACGCGCGAGGCATGGCCCCAGCGGGCGGCGCGGCTGGTGGACAGCATGGCGTCGATCATGCGCAGCCGGCTGTCGCCGGGCGAGTCGTCCGACTACATCGGCGTGCCGAAGGAGACGATCGAGCGGCGCCCGGAGATCTTCCGCGAGTTCGTCGCGCGGATCGAGCCGGGGCGAACGCTGAGCCTGCACCACTCCGACCTGCCGCACGCGCCCTACCAGTACACGCGTGCGGGGCGCCGCTACACGACCGAGACCGACCTTCCGGGGCTCAGCGGCGAGCAGTGGACCGAGGATCCGCGCCTCGTGCGGGAGGGCCTGCGGCGCTACCTGAGGCAGCTCGGCCTGGTCGACGAGCTGCTCGGCGAGCTGGTCGCCCGCCTGAAGCGCGAGGGGCTCTTCGACCGGGCGCTGGTCGTCGTGACCGCCGACCACGGAGTGAGCTTCCAGGCGGGCCAGTCGCGGCGCAACGTCGACCGGGCGAACATCGGCGAGATCGCCGGCGTGCCGCTGCTGATCAAGGCACCGGGTCAGACACGCGGGCGAGTCGTCGACTCGGCCGCGACGACCCAGGACATCCTGCCGACGATCGGCTCCCTGCTCGGCGCCCGTTGGCGCGCCGGCGGCCGTCCGCTCGAGGACGCGCCCCGCTCCGCACCCGTGAGCGTCGCGGGGGAGAACGGGCCCGTGACGGTGCCGTTCGGCGAGTTCATCGGGCTGCGCAATGAGGCCTCGGACCGGTTTGCCCGCCTCTCCTCGGGTACCCCTCTCCCATGATTCGCAAAGCCGACTTCAACGCAGAGGAGTGGCAGCACGTGGTCGAGGGCCCGCTCGCCGCGGGACTGCTCGTGGCGGTCGCGGATCGCGGCGGCACGCTTCGCGAGAGTCTGTCGCTCGGCCGCGCGTACGCCGAGGCGCGCAAGCAGTCCGGCGGCCAGGGGCTGCTCGACGACCTCGTCGCGTCGCCGCCGCAGCTCGACCCGCGCGAGCTCGGCTCCCCCGACCAGCTGCGCGACCAGGCCCTCGCACGGTTGCGCGAGGCGGTCGACCTCGTCGAGGCGAAGGCGGAGGCGGACGAGGCCGCCGACTACAAGCGCTTCGTCATGACGCTCGCCGACACCGTGGCGCACGCCCATCGCGAGGGCGGCTTCCTCGGCATCGGAGGCAAGGACGTCAGCGAGCAGGAGCAGGCGGCGCTGGATGAGATCGCGGCGGCCGTAGGCACTCAGCCGCCGGCCGGCTAGGCCGCGGCGGTCTGGACTCTGAGGCTCTCGTCCTCGAGCGCACGCTCGAGCGCGTCGACGCAGCGCGGGTCGAACTGGCCGCCCGCGCAGCGCCGCAGCTCGTCGAGCGCCATGTGCGCCGACACCGCCGGCCGGTAGGCACGCCCCGCGGTCATCGACGTGAAGGCGTCCGCCACCAGCAGGATCCGCGACGCCTCGGGTATGGCGTCGCCGCGCAGGCCGTCGGGATAGCCGGTGCCGTCGTAGCGCTCGTGGACGTGCCGGACCCAGCCCACGATGGGGTCCAGGGCCTCGACGCGGGCGATCAGGTCGGCCCCGACCTCGGAGTGGCGGGCGATCTCCTCGCGCTCCGCCTCGGTCAGCGTCCCCGGCTTGCCGAGGATGCCGTCTGGGATCGACACGTTCCCGACGTCGTGCAGCATCGCCGCCAGGCGCAGCAGGCTCACGTCCGAGGGGTCCCATCCGAGCGCATCCGCGGTGGCCGACGCGAGCAGCGCCACGCGCGCGGAGTGGTTGCCGCCCATCCGCAGGTCGACCGCGTGCGCCATCACGGCCGCCCAGCTGAGGTCGCGGCGCGCGTCCGGCTGGTAGGGGCGCCGCTCCCGCTTGGAGGCGTAGACGGCGTTGTCCGCACGCCGCAGCAATTCGGTCTCGTCGACTCCGTCGGCGGGGAATGCCGCGACTCCGACGGCGGCGGAGATCCGCTCGCTCAGCGCCTCCCGCACCACCGCCGCCTTCTGGACGCCCTCCGCCTGTCCCGCCGTGCGCAGCAGCACCGCGAACTCGTCGCCGCCGAGGCGCCCGATCGAGTCGGTCGCGCGCACGACCTCGCGGATGCGGCTGACGGTCCAGCAGAGCAGCTCGTCGCCGGCCGCGTGGCCGAGCGTGTCGTTCACGCGCTTGAAGTCGTCCAGGTCGAGCATGACCAGCGCCAGCGGCTGGCCCGTCCGCGTGGAGTCGGCTAGCTCGGCGTCGAGCTGCTGCTCGAAGCCGCGCCGGTTGAGGCAGCCCGTGAGCGGGTCAGTCCTCGAGATGGCGGTCAGGTTCTGCCTGCGGCGGTCGTGGGTCTGGGCCTGCCAGGCGCAGAGCACCGCCGTCATCGCAAGGGCGGCCGCGCAGAAGGCCACCCGTGCGGGATCGGTCGCGGGGTCGAGCGCGGTGACGCCGACGAAGAGCAGCTCGGTGGCGCCGGCAAGCAGGACGACCGAGCGCAGGGGGTAGGACAGCGCCGCGAAGACGAGCGGGGGGAAGAGCAGCAGCACCAGCGGGCTCGAGTCGCCGCCGTCGATCGCGATCGCCGCGCCCGCCAGCGCGATCGTGACGAGGCTCCAGGCGAGGAAGAAGGGCTCTCGGGCGCGCGAGCGCACGATCGACTCGGCGGGCATCCTGGAGACGACGACCGCCAGCAGCAGCATCCCCGCGAACACCGCGAGCAGCTGCTCCCGGCGCGGCTCGCTCCAGGTCGTCGCGGCATAGGCCGCGCCGGTCGCGGCGACGAACAGGGCGAGCTTGACCCCGGCGGCGATCGTGTCGAGCCGGAAGCCGATCTCCGACCGGTCTTCTACCGGCGCGGTCATGGGAGGCCCGGCGACTCCGGCATCAGGCCGCCGCTGCCGTGGTGGTGGACTGAGGAGCGTCGCCGCCGGTGTGCCGGTCGCCGTACAGGCATCCGATCAGCACCTCGGTGACCGCCGGGTCGAACTGCGTCCCGGCGCCGGCCGCCAGCTCGCGAAGCGCCTCCGCGTGGGGCATCCCCTTGCGGTATGGCCGGTCGGAGGTCATGGCGTGGTAGGCGTCGCAGGCGAGGATGATGCGCGCGCCGATCGGGATGTCCTCGCCCGCGATGCGGTCCGGGTAGCCGGTGCCGTCGAAGCGCTCGTGCTCGTGGCGCACGATCCGCGCGATCGCGCCCATCCCCGGGATCGCGCGCAGGATCCGCTCGCCGATCACCGGGTGCTCGCGCATGATCCGCCACTGGGTGTCGTCCAGCGGGCCGTCCTTGTTGAGGATCTGGTCCGGGATCGCGACCTTGCCGATGTCGTGGAGCAGCGCCGCGGCCTTGATGTTGTTCGTCTCGGCAGCACTCGAGCGCGAGGCCGCGGGCGACGCGCTCGACCAGCGTCACGACCGACTCCGAGTGCTCGCCCGTGTAGCGGTCGCGCTCGAGCAGCGCCTCGGCGAGCGCTGCCACGACGTCTCGGCGCCCGGACTGGCTCTCGTCGTCGGCCGACGGGGTGGCCGAGGCGGCGCATTCGGCTCGCCCGCCGCCGTTGGCGCGCGCGACCCTGAGGCGGTCGATGGCCAGCTCGAGCAGCCGCTCGGCGTCGAGCGGTCGCTCCCATTGGGCGAGGCCCGCCGACACCGGGATCGACTCGAGGCGGCCGACCCGCAGCGCCTCGAGCTCGATGAGCATGCGCTCGAGCACCTGGAGCCCGCCGGCGGTGTCGGTCTCGGGCATCAGGATCACGAACTCGTCGGAGCCCGAGCGGCTGACCAGATCGGTGGCGCGGGTGAGCCTGCTGAGGGCCTTCGCGGCGGCAACGAGCACCTCGTCACCGGCTGCGCGGCCGTGGTGGACGTTGATCGAGCGGAACCCGTCGATGTCGACGACCGCCATGACGAGCGGCCGGCCGTGGCGCTTGGAGCGCTCGATCTCGGGGGCGACGCGCTGGAGGAAGGGGTTGAGCAGCAGCAGGCCGGTCAGGGGGTCGCGGGTGCGCTGGGCCTCGAGCTGGCGCTCGAGCTCAGCCACCCGCTGCGTGGCCTCGGCAAGGCGGCCACCCAGATCCATTACCTCCTGGCGACGTCCCCTCACGCGTTCGTCTTCGGCAGGAAAGGGCGTCCGCTAAAGAGCTCTTGCGGATGCGCCGACGCATTGCACGGGCCGGGTGGGCAGTATGCGTGCAGTGACGCCGCCCGCCCACAACGCCACCGCCCCGGAGGCCCGCCGGCTTCCGCCCGAGGAGTTCGAGCTCAAGGAGCTCAGCCTGCACGGCCACCGCGTGGCATATCGCTGTGCCGGGAGCGGCCCGGCGATCGTCCTCGTCCACGGCATCACGTCGACCTCCGCGACGTGGGAGCGGGTGCTGCCGTACCTGGCCACGCGCTTCACGGTGATCGCTCCCGACCTGCTCGGCCACGGCGAGTCGGCCAAGCCGCGCGGCGACTACTCGCTGGGCGCCTACGCGAGCGGATTGCGCGACCTGATCGTGACGCTGGGGCACGAGAGCGCCACGTTCGTCGGCCATTCGCTCGGCGGCGGCGTCGTCATGCAGTTCGCCTATCAGTTCCCCGAGCGCTGCCAGCGGCTCGTCCTGGTCGACAGCGGCGGGCTTGGGCGCGAGGTCAACTTGCTGCTGCGCGCCGCGACGCTGCCGCTGTCGGAGGTCGTGCTGCCGCTGCTGGCCAGCACGCGGCTGCTCGACGCGGGGCGAACGGTCGGCCGCCTGTTCGGCCGGGTCGGGCTGCCAGGCCGGTACCGACATGGCGGAGCTCGCGCACGGGCACGCCTCGCTGGCGGACCCGGAGGCGAGGGCCGCGTTCGTGCACACTCTGCGCACGATCGTGGACCCGGGCGGGCAGAGGGTCAACGCGAACGACCGGCTCTACCTCGCCGAGAACATCCCGTTCATGCTGGTCTGGGGAGACCAGGATCCGATCATCCCGGTGGCCCACGGGATCGCGGCGCACGAGCTGGTTCCGTCGAGCCGGCTCGAGATCTTCGAGGGGGCCGGGCACTTCCCGCACATGGACGATCCGCAGCGCTTCCTCGACGTGCTGCTCGACTTCATCGACTCGACCGAGCCCGCCGACACCGATCCCGAGAGCTGGAAGGACCTGCTCCGGGCCGGTCGCCCACAGGACTAGTCGCCGCACAGGACTAGGCTGGTAGGGGCTACGCGCCCGTCTGGCTCTCCTGTCTCTTCCTCTCGCGCGCCGAACGACAGAGGCGAGAGGACGACTGCGATGACAGCTCCAGGCCAGGACCGCGACCCCGCCACCCGGGGGCGCCCACGGATCGGGAAGCGGCACCCGCTCCACTCGCTTCGGCGGACCTCCCACGGCGGATTCTCCGACGAGCTCGCCGCGTTCTCGGCCCTGCAGGCCGCCGTGGACCGCTTCGCGGCCCGGGAGGACTCGCTCGCGCGGCCCGTGATGCGCGATGGATGACCACGGCTGGCGCCTCGACGAGCTCCGCGAGGAGGCGCGCTACTCCCGTGAGCGGCTCGAGCTGTACCGGGCCCGCATGTACGGCGGACGGGCGCGCAGCGAGCATCGGCTGAAGGAGTACGAGCGCGCTGCCGAAGGCGCCGCGAAGCGTCTGCAGCAGGCCGAGGAGCGGCCTGGGCGGTGACTCAGCCCGAGGGAAGTGCGTCGGCCCACTCGCGCAGGCGCCCGGTCAGCTCCGGCGACGCGGCGCCCACCTCGACGACGACGTCGGCGGGCACGTTGGCCCGCTGCGCCGCGGCGACGATCGCCTCGGCCGACGGCGCCTCGTAGAGGCAGTAGGTGCGCCGCCGGTCGGCGCTCAGGAACGAGAAGAGCCACTGCACGCCCTCGTCGGCGTTGATCTCGTCGATCTGCCGCACGTCGTCGGTGCTCAGGTCGAGCTGCTCGGCGAACGTGCGCTCGATCATGTAGACCGGCATGCAGCGATCGTACCGCTCGATACCGGACGCCAATCCGTGACGATGCGCATACGACGCGGCCTCGGTGCGATTCGCGCAGCCGGTCTTGCGCAGGATGCTGCGGACGTGGTTGGCGGCCGTGTGCTCGCTGATCGAGAGCGCCGCGCCGACCTGGCTGTTGCTGAGGCCCTGCGCGACCAGCTTCAGGATCTGCGCCTCCCGCGGCGACAGCCCGTCGGGGAGGAGGGCGCCCGGCGGTGGTGCGCTCAGCGACTGGATCTTCGCGAGCAGGGTCGGCATGCCGATCGCGCTCGGCGGTGGCCGCGGCCTCGCCCAGCAGAGCGCCGGCCCGCCCGCGATCGCCGCGCGGGCGCGCGAGCAGGAAGCGCCCGTACTCGTAGGCGGTGTGGGCGAGCCAGGTCGCGGCGCCCATGCGCCGGTTGAGCTCCATGGCGCCGTCGAAGTGGCGCTCGGCGCGGTCCCACTCGCCGAGGGTGGCGGCGAGCATCCCGAGGTAGCGATCGGCCGCGCCGTAGCACGAGACGAGGTGGCCGATCATCACGTTCTCGCCCGCGAGCGGCTCGAGCTCGGGGTACACGAGCGCGGCCACCTGCTCGTCGCCGAGCGCGGCGGCGGCGTCGGCGAGGTACGCGAGCGACCCCAGCCAGAGCGACTCGCGGAACCCGTCGAGGCCCTCGTCGATCGAGCCGCGCCAGCTCGCGCCTGGCCTCCTCCGCCATGCCGAGCTCGGCGAGCAGCGCCACGAGCCCCGGCCGCCAGGGGCCCTGACGCGTCGCGTCGGCGGCCAGCACCCGGACGACGGGGGCGAGCTCCGCCAGGCGGCCGCGCTCGCGCTGGATGCTGAACATCTGGATGCCGTACACGCCCGACGGGTCGCGCCCGGTCAGCAGGCGGCCCCACTCGTGCGAGCGCCGGGCGCGGCTCTCGGCCTCCTCGAGCTGGCCGTCGCAGAGCGCGATCGCCGAGCCGTAGTGCTCGGCGACGTGGATGAAGAACGGCTGCGCAGTCTGCTCGGCCGTCTCGCGCAGCGCGCCGACCTCGCGCGCGCGCCGAGTCCAGGTCGCAGACCGCCACGAAAGCGGGCACGCGCCACGAGATCGCCTCGGTCCGGATCTCCGTGTTGCCGAGCTCCTCGCCGATGTCGCGCGCCTCGCTGAGCATCTCGAGGATCTGCTCGAACGAGCTCGTGCGCCGCGACCAGTACGCGCGCACCAGCACCGCGGCGAGCCCGATGTGGTCCTCCAGGCGCCGCGCCATGTCGATGGCACTCGCCCGCACGACCGCGGCGCGCTCGTGATGGCCCTGGAAGTCGAGCGCGCGCGCGAGGCCGCCCAGCAGGCCGACGCGCAGCTCGGAGTCCTGCTCGCCCAGCACGGCGGTCGCCTCCTCCAGCAGCTCGACCGCGCCCTGGTCGTAGATCCCGGGCCGCCAGCAGGCGTCCTCGTAGCCGATCGCCGCGCGCGCGAGGAGCTGCGCGTCGCCCAGCTCGCGGGCGATGTCGGCGGCCTCGCGGAACGCGTGCAGCGCGTCGAGCGCGTTGCCGGCGCGGTGGCTCGCGTGCCCCAGCTCGAGCGCGATCGCCTGGCGCTCCACAGGCCGTCTCGATCCCGATCGCGTAGCGCGGTGCGCAGGCGCGCGGCCGCCTCGTCGAAGGCGAGCCCGGCCGAGGCCGCCCGTGCCGCGCGCACGTTGTACTCGACCGCCCGCTCCCGCCCGCCGAAGGGCGCGGCGGCCGCGAAGTGGTGGGCCAGGTCGGCGAGCGCCCGGCCCGATCGCGGCTCCGCGGCCTCGAGCGCCTCGGCCACGCGCAGGTGGAGCTCCGCGCGGCGCGGCCCTGACAGCCGGTCGTAGAGGGCGCGGCGCACGAGCTCGTGCGTGAAGCGGCACGCGAGCCGCGGCGACGGCAGCTCCTCGATCATCCCGCTGCGCACCGCCTCGTCGAGCGCCGCCGAGCAGCTCGGGCGCCTCCAGCCCCGCCGCGCGCCGCACGACCTCGAGGTCGAACTCGGCCCCGGCCGTGGCGGCCAGCTCGAGCAGGTCGCTCGCGTCCGGGGCTGAGGCGCGACAGCCGCTGGCTCATCACCTCGCGGACGCTCTCCGGGCTGCCGAGCTCGGCGGGCGAGCCGAGTCACCCGCAGCGACCCGCCGACGACCTCGACCGCGCCCGTCTCGACGAGCGCGCGCCACAGCTCGCAGACGAGGAAGGCGTTGCCGTCGGTGAGCTCGCGGATCGCGTGGGCGAGCTCGCCGAGCTCGGGGCCGGTCGACGCGCCCGCGGCGTCGCGGACGAGCTCGGTGACCTCGTCGCCCGAGAGCCCCTCGAGCGCGATCCTGACGCTGTCGTAGCGGCGCAGGTCCGCGAGCGCCTCCGACAGCGCGTCGGGCATGTCGGCCTCGGTGTCGCGGAAGGTGGCGAGCAGCAGCAGCCGCGCGCTGCCGGCGCGCGCGAGGTGGCGCAGCAGCAGCAGCGTCGACGCGTCCGCCCAGTGGGCGTCCTCGAGCACCAGCAGCGCGGGCCGGCGCCCGCCGATGCCGGCGAGCAGGTCGGCGACGGCGGTGTGGAGCCGGTGGCGCTCGGTGTCGGGGTCGGCCTCGATCGCGGCCGGCAGGCCGCCGACGCGGGCGGCGAGCTCGGGGAGGACGCCGGGTCAGCTCGCCGCCGCCGGGGCCGAGCGCGCTCAGCAGCTCGTCGGGCTCGGTGGCGCGCGTGAGCTGGTCGAGCGCCTCGACGAACGGGCCGTAGGGGGTGCGCACCTCCGCGTCGCAGGCGCCGTACATGACGAGCGCGCCGTCGGCCGCCGCCTCGGCGGCGAACTCGCGCACCAGGCGGCTCTTGCCCGATCCCGGCTCGCCGCCGAGCAGCACCACGCGGCTGCCCTCGCCCGGGGCGGTCGGCATGAGCGCGCGCAGCCGGTCGAGCTCGCCCGAGCGGCCGACGAAGGGGAAGCTCGAGGACAGCCGCAGTGGACCGGGCAGGCCAGACATGGCGCTGGACGGACCATAGTCAGATCTGACCATCGGCTCCACGCGAATCGGCGGCTCGCGGCCGCGCGAAGTCGGTCAGCTCGGGTCATGACAGCGGCGCCCGCGTGGTCCAGGCTGCCTCCCATCACGACCTACGGAGGACTCGCATGAGCAGTGTCACCACCCCGGCGCTCGCGGCGCAGCAGGAGCTGAGCGGATTCGCGGGACGCCTGATCGGGCCCGCAGGACGGCGACTACGAGGAGGCGCGCAGCCTCTTCAACGCGATGATCGACAAGCGCCCGGCGCTGATCGCCCGCTGCGCGAGCGCGGACGACGTCACGAGGGCGCTCGGCTTCGCGCGCGAGCACGGGCTCGTCGTGGCGATCCGCGGCGGCGGCCACAACGGCGCCGGGCTCGGCTCGTGCGACGACGGCGTGGTGATCGACCTCTCGCTGCTGCGCGACGGTCCAGGTCGACCCCGAGGCTCGCACCGTCCGGGTGGGCGGCGGCTGCACCTGGGCCGAGGTGGACGCGGCGACCAACGAGCACGGCCTCGCGACCCCGAGCGGGATCATCTCGACCACGGGCGTCGGCGGGCTCACGCTCGGCGGCGGGCTCGGCCACCTGACGCGCAAGTGCGGGCTGGCGATCGACAACCTGCTCGAGGCCGACGTGGTGCTCGCGAGCGGCGAGCAGGTGCGCGCGAGCGCCGACGAGAACCCGGACCTGTTCTGGGCGCTGCGCGGCGGCGGCGGCAACTTCGGCGTCGTCACCTCGTTCCTGTTCCGGCTGCACGACGTGGGCACGGTCATCGCCGGGCCGACGTTCTGGGCCGTGGAGCAGGGCGCGGAGGTGCTGTCCGCCTACCGCGACTTCATCCCGAACGCGCCGCGCGAGCTGAACGGGTTCTTCCTGTTCACCACGGTCCCGCCGGCGCCGCCGTTCCCCGAGGAGCTGCACATGCGCAAGGTCTGCGGCGTCGTGTGGTGCTACGTCGGCTCCGAGGAGGACGGCCGCGGCGGCGATGGCGCCGCTGCTGGACGCGCTGCCCGAGCCGCTCATGCACGGGCCGGCGCCGATGCCGCACCCGGCGATCCAAGGGCGCGTTCGACGGGCTCTACCCGAAGGGCGACCAGTGGTACTGGCGCGCCGACTTCGTCAACGAGATCCCGGACGAGGCCGTCGAGATCCACGCGCGCTTCGGGGCCGAGATGCCGACCTGGAAGTCGACCATGCACCTGTACCCGATCGACGGGGCGGCGCACGACGTCGGGTCCGCCGACACCGCCTGGGCCTATCGCGAGCGCCAACTACGGATCGGTGTTCGCGGGCGTCGACCCGGACCCGGCCAACGTGGACGCGATCCGGCGCTGGAGCATCGACTACCAGGAGGCGCTGCACCCCTACTCGGCCGGCGGCGCCTACGTGAACATGATGATGGACGAGGGCCAGGAGCGGGTCCGCGCGAGCTACGGCGACAACTACGACCGGCTGGCGCAGATCAAGGCGGAGTACGACCCCGACAACGTGTTCCGGGTCAACCAGAACATCCAGCCGAAGGCCTAGCTGCAGCGGCCGCGGGTGTAGGGTCGCCCCATGTTGCGCTGGGTGGGGGTCCTCGCACTCGCGGCCGCCGCCACGCTGGCGCCGGCCGCTTCGTCCGGCGCGCAGGTGCCGACGCCGAACCTGGTCCAGAACCCGGGAGCCGGGCTGGGCGACTCCGGTCAGGGGGAGACGGTCGCGACGATCCCCGGCTGGAGCCGCTCCACGGGCGCGTCGCGCCGGTCGACGGTCGTCGACTACGGCGCGCCCGGCTTCCCGACGACGAAGCAGTCCGAGGCGATCAGCGGCGGCGCACAGTTCTTCGCGGGCGGCCCCGCCGCCCCGGCCGACGACAACGGCATGGCCTTTGCCCTGGCGACGATCGGGCAGGAGCTCGCGATTCCCGCGAACGTCGTCAACCTGGTCAAGTCCGGGGGCGCACAGGTCACCGTCTCGGGCTGCCTGGGCGGCTACGCCGATCAGAACGACCGCGTCGACATGATCCTGTGGCAGCTGGACGGCGCCACGATCCTCGACGAGGAGGTGGTCAGCGGCCCGGATGCCGCCGCGCGCGGCGGACAGACGGCGTTGCTGCCCCGCGGCTCGACGGTCGACATGCGACCCGACGCGACCGGGCTCGTCATCAGGGTCAGGTTCATCCGCGCGAGCGGCGCGGGCACGTACAACGACGGCTACGCGGATAACCTGAGCGTCCGCATCGGGCAGACGGGCACGACGCCGCCGGCGCCGTCGTGCTCGCCGACCGCGCCCGCGGACCCCGGCGACCCGCAGCCCCCATCGCCCAAGCCGGACCCGGGCGAGCCGCCCGACTCGTCGACCGGCGGATCGAACACGGCCGTGCCGCTCGCGAAGGTCGGCGGGCGCGTCAAGCTCGACGGCAAGGTCGCGAAGGTGAGGCTCTACTGCGCCGCTCGCGACGGCGCCTGCCGCGGCTCGCTCTCGCTGCGGGCGAAGCTCGGCAAGCTCGGCTCGGCGCGGTTCAGGATCGGCTCCGGCAAGCTGGGGACGGTCAAGGTGAAGCTCGGGCGCAAGGTCCGCCGACGGCTTGCGGCGCTGCCGCGCCGGCGCCTCGCCAAGCTCGAGGTCACAGCCACCGCCAGGATCGGCGAGGGCGACGACCAAGTTCACGTTCCGAGCCTCGCGCTAGCCCATGGCGACGGTGTAGGGTCGGCCGATGGTGCGCAGGGGGGCATGCCTGGTGCTGGCGGCGGCGGTCACGTTGACGGTGGCGGCGCCGGCGGGGGCGCAGGTCCTGACGCCCAATCTCGTCCAGAACCCGGGCGCGGGGGTCGGCGGCGACGGCGCGGGCGGGGTCGTGTCGACGATCCCGTCCTGGACCCGCAGCGCGGTCAGCGGGTCGAACCGCTCGACGGTCGTCTATTACGGCGCGCCGGGCTTCCTCACCACCGACGACGCCCAGAAGCTGAACGGCGGCACTGCGTTCTTCGCCGGGGGGCCGGCCCCGCTGGCCCCCGGGGACGACGACAACGGGCCCGCATTCTCCGAGGCGATCATCGGGCAGGACCTCGAGATCCCTCCCGAGGTCGCGATCCTGTTGCAGTCAGGCGGCGCGCAGGTGACGGTCGCCGCCTGTCTCGGCGGCTACGCCGAGCAGAACGACCACGTCGACATGGTGCTCTACCAGGGCACCGTCGACTACAGCGGCGACCGGCTGCCGGGGCAGATCGACGTGAGCGGGCCGCGCGCCGCGGACCGCGGCAACGTCACCAAGCTGATGCCGCGCACCGCCACCGCGGACCTGCGGTCCGATACGACGAACCTCGGCATCAAGCTCATCTTCATCCGCGCGAGCGGCGCCGACACCTACAACGACGGCTACGCCGACAACATCAGCGTCCGCATCAGCACGAAGGGCAGCACCCGCCCGCGGCCCCGTGCTCGCCATCGGCGCCGGACTCGCCGGGCGATCCGACGCCGGCGCCTCCGAGGCGCCCGGGCCCCGGCCCAGGCCCGGGCCCGAAGGACCCGCCCTCCGATCCGGGCGGCTCCAACACCGCGGTGCCGCTCCAGCGGGTCGGCAAG
The DNA here is from genome assembly GCA_963828225.1 of uncultured Thermoleophilaceae bacterium. Classification (GTDB taxonomy): domain Bacteria; phylum Actinomycetota; class Thermoleophilia; order Solirubrobacterales; family Thermoleophilaceae; genus JACVRW01. The sequence goes on from CAWHDX010000001.1 coordinate 728,484, forward strand.
AAGCTCAAGCTCGACGGCAAGGTCGCGAAGCTGAAGCTCTACTGCGCGGCCCGGGACGCAGCCTGCCGGGGCACCGTCTCGCTCAGGACGAAGTCGAGCCGGCTCGGCTCGGCGCGGTTCAGGATCGGCGTCGGCAAGGTCGGCACCGTGAAGGTCAAGATCGGCCGTAAGGTGCGCCGCCGCCTCGCGGCGCTGCCGCGCAAGCGCCTCGCCAGGGTCAAGGTCGTCGCCACGGCCCGGATCGGCGAGGCGACCACCAAATTCACGTTCGGAGCGTCCCGATGACCATGCTCGCCCACCTGCGCCGCAACGCGATCGCCTACCTCGCCCTGTTCGTGGCGCTGGGCGGAACCTCCTACGCGGCCGTCAAGCTGCCGGCGAACAGCGTCGGCGCCAAGCAGATCAAGACCAACGGGGTGGGCGCCTCGGAGGTCAAGCGGGGGGCCGTCGGGCTGTCCGAGCTGAGCAACAGGGCCGAGGGCACGCTGAAGGCCCAGCAGGGTCCGGTCGGACCGCGCGGGACGATCGGACCGGCCGGCCCCACCGGCAGCCCCGCGGGCAGCGTCATCCAGGGCAGCACCGATTCCACGCTCGTCGCGTCCGGGGGCTCGGAGGACGTATTCGCCCCGTCGGGGTTCACCAAGACGGGCACGACCGGGGCCGGCGCGACCAGCATGCAGTCCACGCCCGCCGCCGACGTGGTGATCCGCGACCTCTACGGGCAGGTCAACACCGCGCCCGGCGGGAGCGCGACGCGCATCGTCCGCCTGCAAGCGTTCAACCCGTCGCGCATCCTGATCAGCTGCACGATCACGGGGAACGCCACGAGCTGCGACAGCGGCGACGCCTCGGTGGTCGTTCCCGCCGGCACGCAGTACCGCGCGAGCATCTTCACCGGGAACGGCGCGGCCGTGGCCTCGGTCGGCGCGTCCTGGGCGTTCCGCGTCTTGACGCCCTAGCTCACTCGGGCCAGGGGGCGTCCGACTGCAGACCGTCGCCGCCCTCGGGCTTCGGGCCGCCGACGGCGATCAGCTCGAGCCCCTCCGGGCCGGCCTCGAAGGCGCGCAGGACGCCGGGCGCGACGCGGATCACGTCCCACTGCCCGATCTCGCGGACCTCGTCGTCGAGCCGGATCCGCCCCGAGCCGGACACGACCACGTAGGCCTCCTCCTGCTCGCGGTGGCTGTGCGACATCGGGTTGCGCAGGTTCGGCGCGTAGCGCCACAGGCTGACGCCCAGGTCGCGCGACTCGAGGTGCTTGCGGCCGAACCGCCCTTCGAGGCCCTCGAGCCGGCCGCCGACCGAGTCGTCGACGTCGAGGAGATTGACGATCGCGAAGTCGCTCACGCGGCTCCTAGGGCGCTGCGGAGATCGCCTCGACGAGGTCTCCGACCTTCTCCTCGTCGATGTTCGTCGCCAGGTCCGCCTGGCTGACGATGCCGACGAGGTCGTGCCCGTCGATGACAGGCAGCCGCCGCACCTTGTGGTCGATCATCGTCCGCAGGGCGAGGTCCACCGAGTCGTCCGCGCCGATCGTGACCGGCTTGCCCTCGCCGAGCTCTCCCGCGGTGGTGGAGCCTGGGTCCTTGCCGGCCGCGAGCACCTTCACCACGATGTCGCGGTCGGTCAGCATGCCCTTGAGCCGGTTGTCCTCCCCGCAGATCGGCATGGAGCCGACGTCCAGCTCGGCGAGCTTCTTCGCCGCCTCGAGGATCGTGTCGTTCTCGCCGACGCACTGCGCGTCGCCCGTCATCACGTCTCGTGCCGTCTTAGCCATGGCGCTCCGTTCCCCGGCGCCGGTGCCCGCGAAACGGCGGTTTCCGCAGATGGCCGTGAGGGCACGCCCGTAGGGATGGTCGTCATCGGCGTCGACATCGGCACCACCAGCGCGAAGGCGGTCGCCTTCGACCAGCGGGGCGGCGAGCACGGCAACGGCGAGGTCGAGTACCCGCTCGACGCGCCCGAGCACGGACAGGCCGTGCAGGATCCGGAGCGCGTCGTCGACGCTACGGTCGAGGCGCTGCGGCTCGCCGCGGCCGAGGCGAGCGCCGCCGGGAAGGAGGTCGTGGGGCTCTCGTTCAGCTCAGCGATGCACTCGCTCGTCGGCCTCGACGCGCGCGACCGCCCGCTGACGCCGCTGGTCACCTGGGCGGACCTGCGCGCGTCCGAGCAGGCCGAGCACCTGCGTGCCGAGCACTTCGAGGTCTACCGCCGCACCGGCACGCCGCTGCACCCGATGGCGCCGCTCGCGAAGCTCGTCTGGTTTCGCGAGCGCGAGCCCGAGATCCACGCCGCCGTGCGTCGCTGGGCCGGCATCAAGGAGCTCGCCCTGGCGCGGCTCACCGGCGAGTGGGCGATCGACCATTCGTGTGCGTCCGGGACCGGGCTGCTCGAGCTCGGCCGGCTCGACTGGGACGCGGAGGCGCTCGAGCTCGCGGGCGTCGACTCGCAGCGGCTCTCTCCGCTCGTGCCCGCGAAGCAGACGTTCGCGCTGATCGACGCGATCGGCGAGCTTCGCGCCGGCACGCCGGTGGTGGTGGGGGCCGGCGACGGGCCGCTCGCGAACCTCGGCGTCGGCGCCGTGCACCCCGGCGTGGGGGCCTGCTCGATCGGCACGAGCGCGGCGCTGCGGCTGATGGTCGAGCGGCCGGTCGTGGATGGCGCGGGCAGGCTGTTCTGCTACGCGCTGACGCCGGATCGCTGGGTCACGGGCGGCGCGATCAACAACGGCGGGTCCGTGCTGCAGTGGGTGGGCGAGGCGCTCGCGCCGGACCTCGGCGATCACCCCGAGGAGGAGCTGCTGGCGCTGGCCGCCGAGGTGCCTGCGGGGAGCGACGGCCTGGTGATGCTGCCCTACCTGCTGAGCGAGCGCGCCCCGCACTGGAGCGCCCTGCCGCGCGGGGCCTACGTCGGCCTCAGGCGCGACCACGGACGCGGCCACCTCGTGCGCGCGGCCATCGAGGGGGTCTGCCAGCAGCTGGCGCTCGTGCTCGCCTCGCTCCGCGACGCCGGCAACGAGGTGAGCGAGCTGCGCGCCACCGGCGGCTTCGCGCGCAGCGAGCTGTGGCGCCAGATGCTCACCGACGCGCTCGGCATGCGGGTCTGCTTCCCCGCGACCCACGAGGGCTCGGCGTTCGGCGCGGCGCTGCTCGGGATGGAGGCGCTCGGCGCGATCGAGTCGTTCGCGGTGGCGGCGGACCTGCTGCCGATCGAGGAGGTCGGCGAGCCGGAGCCCCACGCGGCGGCGGTCTACGCCGAGCTGCTGCCCCTGTTCGCCGACCTCTACGACGCGCTCGGCCCCGCCTTCAGGACGCTCCGCCGGCTGGCGCCCTGAGCGCGGTCAGACGCCGACGTTGAGGTTCAGCGCGATCCCCTTCGCGGCGGAGCCCGACCAGCGCGCGAGCTGGCTCGCGTAGCCGTCGCTGAAGACCATGTCGGAGTCGAGTGAGGTCTGCGCGAGGTTCTGGACGCTGGTCTCGTAGCCGGCCGTCGCGTAGACGGCGTCGCAGACGTCCTTTGGGATCGCCAGCTGCGAGGTGCGCAGCTTCGAGCCGCTCGCGGTGGCGGCGTCGAGGCTCTCGTAGACCTCGAAGTGCATGTGCGGCCAGCGCCCCGAGTAGGCGGCCGGGAAGATGCTCCGAAGGAGACCCCGCCGTCCTTGCCGCTCACCTGCACGCCGCGCAGGTAGTTCTCCGACGCGACCTCCGCGTCGTACATCGAGTAACGCCCCTCGCGGTCGCAGTGCCACAGGTAGACGGCCGCGCCGGCGAGCGGCGCTCCGCCCGCGGCCACGTCGAGCAGGGTCATCTCGACCGTCGCCGGCACGCCCTCCGCCTTCCCGGTCGCGCCGCCGAAGCTGCTCGTTATGTCGCTGCGGACCACGCCGCTCTCGCTGAGCGCGTTCGGGCCGTTGGAGCCGTCGCCCGGGTAAGGGCCTGCCGTCTCCTCCGGGATCGAGGCGGCGTCGGAATCGGTCTGGCGGGAGGCCGTCGTGTCGCCCGCACCGTCCGACGAGCCGCACGCGGCGAGCGCCGCTGCGCCGATCCCGCCGGCGAACATGCCGAGGGCGCGCCGGCGACTCAGCAGGCGCGGCAGGTCGTGGCTCAGTCCGAGGTCGTGCTCCTCCATCTGGGTCCGGCTCCTTGGGTTCGTCATGGCGAGCAGGATCGACCGCCTGCCTGAGCGGCGCCTGCGCCCTACGTAGGAATTGCGTGAGAGAGCATGGCGGAGCGTTAAGGTGCGCGGGCCGGCCGCACAGACCCGAGAAGGAGCCCACCGAATGCCTCGTCGCCCGTCACTCTCCGCACTCCTCGTGTGCCTCGCCGTTGCGGCGCTCATGGCACCTGCTCTGGTCTGGGCGGCGAGCTCGCCGACAAAGGGCGGCAGCTACGTGGGCGAGGTGTCCGCGAACGCGACGCGGACCGACAAACGGGTGGTGGTCAAGGTCTCCAACGACGGCAAGACGGCTCGCGCGCGACTCGCGTGCACCGACACGCGCGCCAGCCTGAGCCCGAAGTTCCCGATCTCGAAGGGCAAGTTCGACGGCAGGAAGACGTTCGGCGGCGACGACCTGCTCTGGCGGCTGAAGGGCACCTTCAAGTCGAAGACGAAGATCAAGGGCAAGCTCTACCTGCCGGCCATCTGCGACGGCAGGGGCGGCAAGATCACCCTCCTGCTCGACGAGTAGCCGTGGACGAGGCGCGGCGCAGCAGGGCCCGGGCGGGACTGCGCGACGCGCCCGAGCGCGCCGGAGCACGGGCGCACTTCCGCGCCATGGGGATCGACCCGGCCCGGCTCGGCGGGCCGATCGTCGGCATCGCGTCGACCTGGACGAAGACGATGCCGTGCAACCTCAACCAGCTGGAGCTGAGCGCCGCGGTCGGAGAGGCGGTGGAGGAGGCCGGCGGGGTGCCGCTCGCGTTCAACACGATCGCGGTCTCGGACAACCAGTCCCAGGGCACGCCCGGGATGCGCGCCTCGCTGATCTCGCGCGAGGTGATCGCCGACTCGATCGAGCTGATGGTGCACGCGCACGACTTCGACGCTGTCGTCTGCATCGTCGGCTGCGACAAGACCGTCCCGGCGGCCCTGATGGCGCTCGCGCGCGTGGACAAGCCCGCGGTCGTCCTCTACAGCGGGCCGATGCGAGCGGGGCGCGTCGCGGGCGCGCAGGCGACGATCCAGGACGTCTGGGAGGCGGTCGGCGCTGAGGAGCGCGGCCTCATGACGCGCGCCGAGCTCGACGCCGTCGAGCGCGACGCGTGCCCCGGTCCCGGCACCTGCGCCGGTCATTTCACCGCCAACACGATGGCGATCGCGGTCGACTGCCTCGGCCTGGCGATCGTCGGCGACGGCCTGATCCCGGCGGACGCCCTCGACGAGAAGCGGGCCGCCGCGGCGCGCGCCGGGCGGCTCGCGGCCGCGCTTGCGGACGGCGGGCCGACGGCGCGGGCGTTCCTCGACCGCCGCGCGCTGCTCAACGCGATGGCCGGCGTGACCGCGACCGGCGGATCGAGCAACGCGGTGCTGCACCTGCTCGCGATCGCGCACGAGTCGGGCGTCGAGCTCACGCTCGACGAGCTGACCGCCGTCGCCGCGCGCACGCCGGCGATCGCGAGCCTGGCGCCGTCCGGCCGCTGGGTCGCCGAGGACCTGCACCGGGTGGGCGGGCCCGGGGCGGTGATCGCGGAGCTCGTGCGCGGCGGTCTGCTCGACGGCGACGCGCCGGCGGTGCAGGGGGCGACGCTCGCCGAAGCCGTGTCCGGCGCGCCGGCGCCCGACGGCGAGGTCGTGTTCACGGTCGAGCGGCCCTTCAAGCCCAGCGGGCGCCTGTTCTCGCTGCGCGGCAACCTCGCTCCCGAGGGCAGCCTCGTGAAGCTCGCCGGCACCGAGCGCACGCGCCAGACCGGCCCGGCGCGCGTGTTCGACGGCGAGGAGGCGTGCGCCGAGGCGGTCCGCTCGGGGACGGCGCAGCCCGGCGACGTGCTCGTGATCCGCTACGAGGGGCCCGCCGGCGGGCCGGGCATGCGCGAGATGCTGAGCGTCACCTCCTCGGTCGTCGGCGCCGGCCTGGGGGAGTCGGTCGCGCTCGTAACCGACGGGCGCTTCTCCGGCGCGACGCGCGGGCTGATGGTCGGCCACGTCGCCCCCGAGGCGGCCCGCGGCGGCCCGCTGGCGGCCCTGCGCGACGGCGACCTGATCACGATCGACGTCGAGGCCGGGGTGCTCGCCGTGGAGCTCGGCGACGACGAGCTGGCGGCGCGGCTGGAGGGGTGGTCGGCACCCGCCTCCGGGTATGACCACGGGGTGTTCGCGCGCTACCGGGCGCTGGTCGGCTCGGCCTCCGAGGGGGCCGTGCTGAGGGCGCCGTGATCGGCCTCGTCGTCCAGCCCGGCGAGCCCGGCACGACCGCCGTGGCGGAGCTGCCGGACCCGCGGCCGGCGGGTGACGAGCTGCTGCTGCGCACGCTCGAGGTGGGCGTCTGCGGGACCGACCGGGAGATCTCCGAGGGCGAGTTCGGCGTCGCGCCCGACGACGGCGGGCGGCTCGTGCTCGGGCACGAGTTCCTGGGCGTGGTGGAGCAGGACGGCCACGGCTTCACCCGCGGCGACGTGGTCGCGTCGACCGTGCGCCGCTCGTGCGGGCACTGCGGGGCCTGCGAAGAGGGCTCGCCCGACGCCTGCTACACGGGCGACTACCGCGAGCGCGGCATCACGCGGCTGAACGGCTTCGCGAGCGAGCTGGCGGTGGAGTCGGCCGAGCACCTCGTCGCGGTGCCGCGCTCGCTCGGACGGCTCGGCGTGCTCACCGAGCCGGCGTCGATCTGCGCCCGCGGGATCCGCCACGCGCGCGCCGTGGGCGAGCGCCAGCCGTGGCGGGCCGAGCGCGCTCTCGTGATCGGCACGGGCGCGATCGGCATGCTCACCACCTGCTTCCTGCGGCTCGAGGGCTTCGACGTCACCACCGCGGGCCTGGCGCCGGCGAACCCGCTGGTGGAGGCCGTCGGCGCCGCGTACGTCGACTCGTCGCAGCGGCCGCTCGCCGAGCTGGTGGAGGCAGACGACGGGTTCGACCTGATCGTCGAGGCCGTCGGCGACGCCCAGGTGATGCTCGACGTGCTCGGGTTGCTGCGACGCGACGGGGTCGGCTGCCTCCTCGGCGTGGACGGTGCGCGCCGGCCGGTCTCGATCGAGGGTCACGTGGTCGGCGTCGACGTCGATCCTTCAGAACCGCGCGCTGATCGGCAGCGTGAACGCTCACGCGCGCGACTGGACGCGCGCGGTGGAGCTGCTCGACGGCACCCGCTCACGCTGGCCCGACTGTGCTCGACGCGCTTCGTCGGGCTGCGCGTGCCGGTCGACCGCTTCGAGGAGGCGTTCGCCTTCGACGGAGTGAAGGCGACGCTCGAGTTCAGCGGCCGGCTGACGGGCGCCTGGGAGGCCCACACCTCGACACCCTCCACGAGCGTCCGCGCGACGCGCAGGTCGGCGTCGAGCACTGCGACGTCGGCGACGGAGCCGGGGGCGAGCGTGCCGAGCTCGGGGCGCCCGGCGAGCAGGGCGGGCGCGCGGGTGGCGGCGTTGACGGCCGCGGCGAGCGGCGCCCGGCCGGCGACCAGCCGCCGGACGCTCGCGTCGAGCGCGCCGACGCTGCCGGCCAGCGTGCCGCCGGGGCGCCGTGCGCGGCCCCCGCTCACCTCGACCTCGATCCCGCCGAGGGCGAAGCGGCCGTCGCCCATGCCGGCCGCCTCGATCGCATCGCTCACGAGGCAGAGCCGCGAGCCGGCGGCGCGCTGCACGACCGCGACGGTCTCCGGCGCCAGGTGCACGCCGTCGACGATCGCGGTCACGATCACGTCGTCGCGCGCCAGCGCGGCGCCGGCCGGCCCCGGATCGCGGGGCGCGAAGCGGCGGTGCCCGTTGTGGATGTGCGTGATCGCGCCGGCGCCGCGATCGAAGGCGGCGTGCGCGGTCGCGGCGTCCGCGTCGGTGTGTCCGATCCGCACGCCGACGCCTCGCGCGACCAGCGTCTCGACCAGCTCGAGCCCGCCGGGCAGCTCCGGTGCGAGCGTGACGGCGCCGACCGGCCCGGCGGCGAGCAGCTCGTCCGCCAGCGCGAGGTCGGGCGCGCGCAGGTGCTCGCTCGGGTGAGCGCCCGGCCAGGCGGGGGAGAGGAACGGGCCCTCGAGATGCGCGTCGAGCACGCGGACGGGGCATGCCTCGCGGCCCGGGAGCACGGCGGCGAGCGCGCTCCGCAGTGCATCCGGCGGCGGCCGTGATGAGGGTGGGGGCGAAGGCGGTGACGCCGCGCCGCGGCGAGCCCCGCGCCGAGGTCCGCGTAGCGCTCCGGCGGACGCGGTCAGCAGGTCGACCCCTGCGAAGCCGTTCACCTGCAGGTCGACGAAGCCCGGCACCGCCAGCCCGGCGGCGACCCGCCGGATCGAGCCCGACCGCCGCGATCGGCCCTCGCGGATCTCCACGTCGCCCGCGACCTCGCGGCCGTCGACGAGGGCGGCGGCGACGCCCAGCCTCATGGCGGGGCAGGCTACCGTGGCCGCCGTGACGGCCGTCATCTTCGACTGCGACGGAACCCTCGTGGACTCCGAGCCGCTGGCCCGGCGGGCGTGGGAGCGGACGCTCGGTGGCCGCGGCTACGAGGTCAGCGACGCCGACTTCGCGGCTGTCGTCGGCCATCCCTTCGCCGCCACCCGCGAGTTCTTCGCCGAGCGCGTCGAGCTCCCGCCTGCGGAGGCGCTCTGGCCCGAGTTCTCGGGCGTCCTGTTCGAGCTGATCGACGGCGAGCTGCGCCCGTTCGAGGACGCGCTGGCGACACTCGCCGAGCTCGAGGCGGCCGGCGTGCCGGTGGCGGTGGCGTCCTCGAGCGTGCGCGAGCGGCTCGACCGGACGCTGCGGCGGGTCGACCTGCACGATCGCTTCGCGGCAACGGTGGCGGGCGACGAGGTCGCCCACGGCAAGCCGCGCCCGGACCTGTTCCTGGAGGCGGCCGCAAGGCTGGGCGTCGAGGCGGCCGGTGCGTTGTCGTGGAGGATGCCGCGCCCGGGGTCGCCGCCGGGCTGGCTGCGGGCGCGCGGGTCGTCGGCGTGGCGCGCGCCGCCGGGCGACGCGGCGGCGCTCGCGGATGCCCATGTGGTGGTCGAGCGGCTCAGCGCGAAGGTCCTGCTGGACGCCCGCCCGCGCACATGAAAACCTTTCCATCGGCCTGTATACGCAAGCGAGCCGCTACTTTGTCTACTGGATCTGTAACGATCAACGTGTGTCGCTGCTTGTAGGCGATATCGACCCTTCCGGGTGGCAGGGGCCTCCGGGGCGGCTGTGAGAGAAAGGTTGACGGGAGAAGCATGAGCAAGACGAAGACCGGTGTCGACCAGCGCCTCGTGAGGGCGATCGGCCACCCGCTGCGGCTGCGGCTGTTGACGATCTTCAACGAGCGCGTCGCCAGCCCGAGCGATCTGGCCGCCGAGCTCGGCGAGCCGATCGGCAACGTCAGCTACCACACGCGCATCCTCGCGCGGCTCGGCTGCGTGGAGCTCGTCAAGACGAAGCAGGTGCGCGGCGCCGTCGAGCACTATTACCGAGCGGTCGTGCGCCCGGTCTTCAGCGACGACGACTGGGCGGAGCTGCCGCTGTCGGTGCGCAAGTCGCTGGCGGGCACCGTCCTCACCGAGATCGCCGACGACATCGGCGGTTCGGCCAACGAGGGCGGGTTCGACCGCGACGACGTCCACCTCAGCCGCACCCCGCTGGTGCTCGACAAGCCGGGCTGGAGCGAGCTCAACACGCTGCTGCGGGAGCTCTCCGAGCGGGCGCTCGCCATCCAGGCGCAGAGCTCCGACCGGCTCCAGAACGACGGCTCCGAGAGCTCCGAGGCCGCGGCACTCGTGCTGATGCTGTTCGAGGCGCCGAGCGCCGAGGGCAAGACCGAGGCGCGCAAGGCCAAGCGCGGAGGCGCGAAGAAGAAGAAGGGCTGAGCTCGCGCGGTAGTGTCTGCGTCGTGAGCGCGCGAGGGCGGTCGGTGGCCGTGGTGGGCGGCGGCTTCGGCGGAGTTGGAGCCGCCGTGATGCTCAAGCGCGCCGGCTACGAGAACGTGACGGTGTTCGAGCGCGCCGAGCGCATCGGCGGCGTCTGGCACCACAACACCTACCCGGGCGCGGCGTGCGACATCCCGTCGCACCTTTACGAGTTCTCCTTCGAGCCCAACCCGCGCTGGTCGCGCCGCTACGCGCCGCAGGCCGAGATCCAGCGCTACCTCGAGGACGTCGCGCGGCGCAACGGGGTCTTCGACCGGATGCGCACGGGGACCGAGGTGACCGGCGCGGCCTGGGACGAGGACCGCGGCCTGTGGGTGCTGGAGACGAGCGCGGGGCCGCACGAGGCCGACGTGCTGCTCACGGCCTGCGGCCAGCTGTCGGTGCCGAGCGTGCCGCCGATCCCGGGGCTCGACTCGTTCTCCGGCCCCTCCTTCCACACTGCGCGCTGGCGCCACGACGTGGACCTGTCGGGCAAGCGCGTGGCGGTGGTCGGCACCGGCTGCAGCGCGATCCAGGTGGTCCCGGCGATCCAGCCGGTCGTGGGGCAGGTCGACGTCTACCAGCGCTCGCCCGGCTGGACGTTCCCGAAGATGGACTTCACCTATGGCCGGCGCGCGCAGCGCCTGTTCGAGCGCTTCCCGATCCTGCAGCGCCTCGACCGGGCGTCGGTGTTCGCCTTCCAGGAGCTCGGCGCGGCGGGGATGACACGCCGGCAGTGGCTGCTGCCGCTCGTTCCGACGCGTCTCGAAGCGGCGCATCGACAAGGCGATCGCCGATCCCGAGCTGCGCCGCAAGGTGACTCCGACCGACGAGATCGGGTGCAAGCGGATCATGCTCACCGACGAGTGGTATCCGACGCTCACGAAGCCCAACGTCGAGCTGGTGGCGGACCGCATCGCGGAGGTCACGCCGACGGGGCTGCGCACCGAGGACGGCCGCGAGCGGCCCGCCGACGTGCTGGTGCTGGCCACCGGCTTCGCGTCGCACGCGTTCGTCGCGCCGATGGAGATCGTCGGCCCCGGCGAGCGCCGGCTGAGCGCCGAGTGGGCCGAGGTCGCGCGCGCGTATCTCGGGCTGAGCGTGCCCGGCTTCCCGAACATGTTCCTGCTCTACGGCCCCAACACCAACGGCGGCAGCGGTTCGGTGGTCAACACGATCGAGTGCGGGGTGAACCACGTGATTGCCGCGCTCGAGGAGATGGAGCGCGCCGGGGCGAGCCGGATCGAGGTGAGCCGCCCCGCGGCCGAGCGCTTCGACGCCGAGCTGCGCAGCGCACTCGCCGGGACGGTCTGGCACTCGGGCTGCACCAACTGGTACGTCGACGAGCGCGGCCACGACCCCAGCCAGTGGCCGTGGACTTGGACCACCTACCGCCGGCGCACCGAGAAGCTCGAGCCGGGCGCGTACGAGCTGGACGCGCCGGCGCGCGAGCCGCAGCTCGTCGCCTGATCCGCCGGTGACGCAGCTCGACCGGCTCGGCGTCGTCGTCCACCCGGTCAGGCCGCTCGACGGCGTGCTCGAGCGGGTGGGGGAGTGGTGCTCGGCCCACGACGTGAGCATGGGCCAGGTGTGCGTGCCGGGTCAGGACCGGCGCGTGGCGGAGCCGGTCGAGCCCGGGGCCTGCGACCTGCTGCTGGCCGTCGGCGGCGACGGCACGACGCTCGCCGCGCTGCACAGCGGGGCGGCGAGCGAGCGGCCGGTGATGGGGGTGGCGTGCGGCAGTATCGGCGTGCTGACGTCGGTGCCGGGGAACGCGGTCGCGGCGGCGCTCGACCAGGTGACCGAGGGGCGCTGGAGCGCGGTGGGCGTGCCGGCACTGGAGGCGTCGTGGTCGGGCGGCGCGGCCGCGCGCGCGATCAACGACGTGGCCGTGATCCGCGCCGGGCCGGGCCAGGTGCTGGTGTCGGTGAGCGTCGACGGCGTGCTCTACGGGCGGCTCGCGGGCGACGGAGTCGTGGTCGCCTCCGCCCTCGGCTCGACCGCCTACACGATGGCTGCGGGCGGGCCGGTACTTGCGCCGGGTGCGGAGGGAACGGCGGTGACGGCGCTGGCGCCGCACGGCGGATCGTTTCCGCCGCTCGTGGCGGGGCGGCACAGCCGGGTGTCGCTGAGCGTCGAGGTGGGGCACTGGGGGGTGCGCTACGAGGTCGACGGCCGGCCCGTGGAGGCGGAGGGGCCCGAGGTCGAGATCGTGCCGCGGCGGGAGTATGCGACGCTGGTGCGGCTGGCCGAGGAGGAGGATCGCCTCACCGGCCTGCGCCGCCGCGGCCTTGTGACCGACAGCCCGCGGGCCGCGCTGCGCGACCGCTAGCGGCGCGGCAGCAGAGCGAGCGCTTCGTCGCGCGCTTCCTGGGCGCGGCGGCGGGCGTCGCGGGCACGGGCGATGTCGGGCCCGTCGTCCTGGCCGGCCAGGTTGATCTCGACCAGCACGGTGGCCGCGGCCGTGGCGGCCTCGGAGAGCAGCACGGCGGCCAGCGCGTCGCCGCGCACGGTGTTGGGGCTGGCCGTGGCCACGGCCAGGGCCAGCTCGGCGGCCGTGGCGCCCGCCTCGGCGATCTCGATCGGCACGCGGCTGGCATCGCCGAGCGCCACGCCGAGGCGAGCCGTGCGGTCGGGATCCGACTGCGGCAGGCGCAGCACGTCCAGCACCGGCGCGAAGGAGGACAGGTCCTGGTCGGCCAGCTCCAGCGCGCGCCGGCGCAACTCGGACGCTCGGGTGACCGTGTCCGCAGCGATCGGCTCGTCGTCGCCGGGGCGCTCGCGGGCCAGCTCGATGCCGGCCGACATCTCGAGCAGGGCGGCGCCGATCGCCGCGGCGATGGCCGCGCCCGAACCGCCGCCCGGAGCGGGGTCGGTGGAGCGCACGACGTCCAGAAAACGGGTGAGCGGTTGATCCGCGAGGCCTGCCATAGGCCGATGGTACGCTGCGAGAATGCTTGCGACGGCGCCCGGGATGCTGTCGGACGAGCAGGTCGAGCGGTTCCACGCCGACGGCTTCGTGATCGTCGAGGAGGGGTTCGTATCGGAGCGAGCCGTGGAGGCGCTGCGCGAGCGCTTCGACCGTCTCTTCGCCGGCGACTACGCCACCGGCATCCAGCCCGACGAGGTGAACTGGAAGCCGGGTCGCGACTCAGAGGACCTGACACGGCAGATCTGCAACGGCTGGCGCGCCGACGACCTCGTCGCCGCGCAGGTGCTGAGCGAGCGCACCGGCCGCATCGCGGCGCAGCTGATGGGCTACGGCGGCGCGCGCATGCTCCAGGACAACTGCCTCTGGAAGCCGCCCGGCGCGAAGTCGCTTGGGATGCACCAGGACGGGGCGTTCGCCGACTATCTCGTGCCGGCCGAGATGATCACCTGTTGGGTGGCGCTCGACGACACGCAGGCGCAGGGCGGGACGATCGAGTACGCGCGCGGGTCGCACCGCTGGCCGAAGCTGCCGCCCGACCGCGGCAGCTTCCACGCGCCGGAGGACTGGCTGGCGCCGGTGCGCGCCGCGGCGCCCGACGGCGTCGAGCCGGAGCTCGTGCCGGTGGTCGTGAAAGCCGGCGGCTGCTCGTTCCACCACTCGCTCACGTTCCACGGCTCCGGCCCCAACGAGGCCATCCGCCACCGCCGCGCGATCGTCTCCCACCTGATTCCAGCCCACGCGCGCTTCCACCCGACCAACGTGGACCAGATCTACTCGCGCTACCGCCGCCGCGGCGACCTGTCGCTCGACGAGTCCTTCTTCCCGGTGCTGTGGGACGAGACGGGCGCGCGCAGCAGCTGGCTGGCCGAGCTGCCGGAGCTCTAGGGCGGCTAGGCCCCCAGCCGCTCGTAGCGCCCGCCGTTTGCGTTGCGTTTCACCCCCTGGAGGGGGGCAAACGCGACAAAATCGGCGCGGCCCTAGGCCCCCAGCCGCTCGTAGCGCCCGCCGTGGAACAGCAGGGGCGTTCCGGGGTTCTTGCGGGCGTACTCCACGCGGCCCAGGAACAGCGAGTGGTCGCCGCCCCAGTAGGAGCGCTCCACCCGCGCCACGAAGTGCGCCAGCGCGCCGCCCACCAGGGGCGTGTCGCGCACGATCTCGAAGCCGGGCGGCGGGCAGTCCTCGCAGGGCCGCCCGGCGAACCGGTCCGACAGCGCGCTCTGCGTCGCGCACAGCACGCTCACCCCGTAGTGGCTGCCCTCGTGCAGGAACGAGCACATCTTGGTGCGCCGGTCGACCGAGATCAGCACGAGTGGCGGCTCGAGCGACACCGACATGAACGCGTTCGCGGTCATCCCGTGCACCTGCTCGCCCTTGCGCGTCGTGATCACCGTGACCCCGGTCGCGAACTGCCCGAGCGTCTTGCGCAGCGCCACCGCCGGGTCGTCGCCCTGCTCGGGCGCCACGTCGGGCGCCTCGGAGGCCGCGAACTCGTCGAACGGGCTCGCCCCGATGCCGTCGGGCCCGCTCCACGAGAGCGGGAAGTCGAACTCTGCCGGGCGGTGCCCGTCGGTCACGAACGCGGGCCGCGTCTTGTCGGGGTCGTAGAAGGGGAACCGCACCACCGTCGCGGGGATCCGCTTCTGCAGGCCGTCCAGCTTGCCCACCTCGACCGCCGTGCCCTGCTCGGAGTACTGGACCGACATCCGGCAGAGCGCGATGTTCTTGCGCAGCACCGGGCTGCGCGTGCCGCTCGTGACCACCCCGACGCGCCGGCGCCCGTCCCAGACCTCGTCGCCGTGCCCCGCGGTCTCGTTGCCCTCGAGCTCGAGCCCGACCAGTGTGCGCTGCGGGTGGGAGGAGCGCTCGATCAGCGCGTCCTTGCCGACGAAGTCGTCTTCGGCGTCGAGCTTGACCGCGAAGCCGATGCCGGCCTCGAAGGGGTCGACCTGGTCGTCGAACTCGTAGCCCGCGAAGATCAGCCCGGCCTCGATGCGGATCATGTCGAGCGCCTCGAGCCCCAGCGGCTTGAGCCCGCGCGGCGCGCCCGCCGCCCAGATCGCGTCCCAGACCGCGGCGCCGTCGTCGGGGTGGCAGAAGACCTCGTAGCCGAGCTCGCCCGTGTAGCCGGTCCGCGACACCACGATCGGCACCCCGTCATAGCCGCCTATGCGCCCGATCAGGAAGCGGAACCACTTCAGCTCCCCGATCGGCGGCTGCGTGGGTGGCGTCCAGACGATCTCGCTCAGGATCGCGCGGCTCTCAGGGCCCTGCACCGCGACGTTGTGCAGCTGGTCGGTGCTCGGCTTGATCCACACCTTCAGCTCCAGCCGCTCGGCCAGCTCGCGCAGCCATACGCCGTCGTACTCGTCGCCGCCGACGAAGCGGAAGTTGTCCTGGCCGAGCCGGAAGACGGTGGCGTCGTCGATCATCCCGCCGGTCTCGTTGCAGAGCGCGGTGTACACGACCTGGCCGACCGCCAGCCGCCGGATGTCTCGCGTGACCGCCCGCTGCATCAGCGTCTCGGCGTCGGGGCCGAGCACCTCCCACTTGCGCAGCGGCGACAGGTCCATGATCGCGGCCTTCTCGCGGCAGGCCCAGTACTCGGCGATCCCGCCCTCGTTGTTGAAGCAGTGCGGCAGCCAGTAGCCGCGGTACTCGACGAAGCTCTCGGTGAGCTCGCTGGTGCGCGGGTGGAAGGCGGTCTCCTTGGTCAGCACTGGCTCGGCCTCCGGGGTGACGCGATGGGCGATCGCCGTCGAGAAGCGGTTCTCGGGCGAGTAGACGCGGACGTGGATGTCGGTGCACTCCCAGGCGTTCGCCGGGTCGATGTCGTCGGGGCAGGCCGACGATGCGCAGACCAGGTCCGACAGCGCCCGCAGCAGCACGTAGTCGCCCGGTCGCGACCAGGGCTCGTCCATGAACAGCAGGTGATCGCGGTCGAGCCCGGTGTTGTAGAAGAAGTTGAGCGCCTCCCAGCCGCGGCGCTCGGCGATCCCGAAGGGCGTGACCTGCTCGTTGAAGTTGTCGGTGCAGTTCACGTGGCCCGGATAGCCCATGTCCTCGTAGTACTTCGCCTGGCAGGCGAGCGCGAACATGTCGTGGCGGCCGACGGTGTCGCGCACGACCTGCACGAGCGGGTCCATGTCGACGTCGTAGAACTTGCTGTAGATGCCGGGCGCCGGCACGGCCGCGCCCATCAGCGTGCGGGTCGTGACGCCGTCGATGCCGCGCTCGAGGCCGCGCTCGAGCTTGTGGCGGTCGAAGGCGAGGAAGTCCGAGCACTGCTGCCCGCGCACGTCGACGATCTGGATGAACTCGCCCTCGCGCACCTCGTACGAGAGCGCCGAGGCGCGGTCGACGCGGAAGTCGAGGCGCGGCTCGGCGAGCGGCGGCGGCAGCTCGACCTCGTCGAGCGGGCGCGGCGTCGCGCGCTTGATCTCGACCACGAGCGCCGACGCGGGCGGCTCGCCGTCGACCACGCGGCCGCCGGGAGCCGCGACGATCAGCACGACGTCGCGCTCGACGCCGAACGACTGCGCCGACCCGGGCGCGCCGTCCGGGCCGAACAGCCGCACCGCTCGCGCGTCGTGCGGGCGCAGCCCGCGCGCGTGCAGGGCCCCGAGGAAGCCGTCGTCGGCGCCGGTCTCGATCAGCCGCCGCAGCACCGTCGCGGGCGCGTCGGCCGGCCCGGCGCCGAGCGCGCCGGGATCCTCGCGCCCGTCGAGCGCCAGCACGGTCAGCTCCGCCGGCTGGCCGCCGTCCGGGTCGATGACCGTCACCGCGTCGCCGCCGTGCAGCTCGACCACCGTGGCCGAGCCCGGCCGCACCCACCAGGACTCGAACGAGCGGTCGGCCGGCCGCAGCCCGGAGATCAGCGGAGCGGCGGTCGTCACGTCTTGGCCGCCGGCTCCTTCGTCTCGTCCTTCTCGGCCTGCTCCATGAGCTCCTTGGCGAGGTCGCGCTTGCCGGCCGAGTCGAGCTTCTTGACCTCGTTCTCCACCACGCGCCGATTGTAGGTCTGGTTCCAGTAGTCGAGCGCGTCGAAGCCGAGCAGGACCGCCTTGCCCACGAACTGGCGCAGCACCTCGTTGGTCGGGCCCATCACCCAGCCGGCCTTGGCGTCGCGCACGTAGCGCTCGAGCTCCATGTCGCGCTTGTAGCCCGAGCCGCCGCAGGCGTGCAGCATCTTGTCGACGTGGTGCGCCGTGTTCTTGGCCGCCTCGAACTTGATCTGCCAGGCCCAGTGGAGGTAGTCGGCGCGCGCGGTCTCGCCGACCTCGAGGACGCGCCGGTTGTCGTCGGTCACGCGGTCCATGGCGTTCGCCACCGACATCACGAAGACGCGGCACGAGTTCGTGTCCATCACGGCCTCGCCGACGTAGTCCTGGATCGTCGGGTAGTCCGCCACGCGCATGCCCACGTCGACGTGGCGCTTGCGGGTGGTGTGGCGCCGCGCGATGTCGATCGCGCCCATGGCGATGCCGTTCCAGACCGACGACGAGCCGATCAGGAACCAGGGGTCGACCGCCTCGTCGTTCGAGGCGGCGCCGTCGCCCAGCGGGCCGACGATCTGGTCGCCCGGGATCTCGACGTCCTCGACCTGGATCGGGCCGGACTGGTTGCCGCGCAGCCCGAGCGCGTCCCACAGCGACGGCTGCGCCTTGACGTCGTCGCCGTCGATGACGAACACCGAGAGGTCGTCGTAGCCCTTGAAGTTCGGGCTGGTGGTCTGGACGACGTAGAAGTCGGCGAAGCCGCCGGAGGTCGTCCAGGAGGCCTTCTTGTTGACCTTGTAGCCGCCGTTCGACTGCTCGGCCTTCGAGGAGAACGGGTACCAGAAGTGCGAGCCGGTCTCCGGGTCCGAGTAGGACAGCGTGCCGATCTTGACGTCGCTATTGAGCGGCCGGATGTACTTGTCGACCAGCTCCTCGGTGGGCCGCAGCATGATCGTCGCGACGGCCGCCGTGTGCATGACGTAACACATGGCCGTGGACGCGCAGCCGTAGCGCGCGAGCGTCTCGCAGACCATCGTGAAGGCGACGTGGTTCTCGCCCAGGCCGCCGTACTCCTCGGGCACGGTCAGCGCGAGGAAACCGTTCTCGGCGAGGATCTCGAAGTTGCGGCGCGGGTACAGCAGCTCGTCATCCGAGCGCTTCGCGTTGGCCCGCATCTCCTGCTCGCAGAGCCCGATCAGCTTCGCGCGCAGCTCCTTCTGGCGCTCCGTGAGGAACCAGTCGGGGTCCCACTCGAAGCCGAGCCCCCAGAAAGGCTCGTCACCCCACATCTTGTCCGCCATCGTCCCTCCCGGGTCGGAGCACGCTCGTACAAACTTGTACAGAAGACTTGTATCGCTTCGAGCGGTGGGTGTCCACACGGCGTCAGCCGTCCGGCGCGATCCAGACGAGGCAGGCGGCCTCGCGGCGGACGCGTCGCGCGGCCGCGCGGGCGCGCACCCGGCCGATCCGGCCGACGTCCGGCCCGAACACGAGCAGGCCGGCATCGCGCTCGTTCACCACCTCGAGCAGCGCGTTGGCCGCGTGCCGCGTGCGCACGCGCAGCAGCTCCGTCGGCACGCCGAGCGCGGCGGCGCGCCGGGCGGTCTCGCGGACCTCGTCGAGCGCCTCCTCGTGGGGCAGCGTGGTCGCCTCCGGGCCGACACAGCACCATCGTGCGGACATACGGCGGCAACGGCACGAGGTTCACGAGCACGAGTGGGACGCCGGCCTCGACGGCCGAGTCGATCGCCATGCGCTCGGCGCTCGGATGGACGGGCACGGCCATCGTCGCCAGCACCACCGGGCGGGCGCGCGTCCGGGCGGCGGGGGGCCCGACGAGATCCTCGCGGCGATCGCGGAGCGCCGGCATCGCCCACAGACTGTAAGCCACCGGTTGACGGTGTCCGGAGGGGGTGGTAGAAACACGCCTGCCCGTGCTGTACCAATTGGTACGAGCAGGCGGGGGACTCGCTCACACAACCGAACCGGGGGATGGTCGATGGCGCACGCCGAGGTTGAGGAGAGACAGCTTCTCAAGGCCATGACGTGGTGGGACGGGTTCGTGGTGGCGCTGTGCAACCCGGCCTTCCTGATCGCCTCTCTCGGCGGCTCGGTGGGAGCCCTCGGCACGACCGGCGCTGCGGTCCTCTGGACCATCTCGATCTGTCTCGGAGCGCTGCAGAACAACATCCACGCCGAGCTGGCGAGCATGTTCCCCAACAAGTCCGGCGGCATCGCGCTCTATGCCCATGAGGCTTGGCGCAAGTACCTCACCCTCATGGGGCCGTTGGCGACGTTCGGCTACTGGATCGGTTGGTCGGTCGTGCTCGCGATCAACGGGCTGGTCGCCGGGTCCCTGATCCAGGCGGAGTGGTTCTCGGACAGCACCTGGACCTCCAGCGGCGCCGGCTTCGACCTGTCGCTGCCGATCGTGATCGGCATGGCCCTGATCATCGTCGTCTGGGCCTTCAACGTGTTCGGCGTCCGGCCGGCGGTCTGGTTCGCGTACGTCACCGGCGGGCTGCTGCTGATCCCGGCAGCGACGCTGATGTTCCTGCCCTACCTGACGGGCGACTGGTCGAGCTCGAACATGGACTGGAACATCGGCTCGGGCGGCGGGCTTGCGCTTGCGCTGGTCTGGCTCTACTTCATGTGCTGGTCCTCGTACGGGATCGAGGTGGTGGCGACATTCGCCCCGGAGTACCACGACACCGAACGGGACACCGCCAAGGCGTTGCGAAACGCGGCGTTGTTCTCGGGCGTCGTCTACGCGCTGTTGCCGCTCGGCACGGGCGGCACCCTCGGTACCCAGGCGATCACGGACGGCACGGCCACGCTCGGCTTCTACAGCCAGGCGTTCGACACGCTCGTCGGCTCGGGGCTGGCCAACGTGATGATCTTCTGCATCGTTGCGGCGCTCGTGCTCTCGATGAACAGCGCGACGATGGACGGCTCGCGGGCGCTGTACGGGATCTCACGCGACGGCATGACGATCAAGTGGTTCGGCACCCTCAACCAGCACAGGGTGCCGGGGCGCGCGATGACCCTCGACGCGGTCCTCAACCTGCTGCTGATCTCGTACTTCGCGGTTCCGCTCGAGATCCTCGCGGTCAGCAACGTGGGCTACGTGTTCGCCACCTGCACCGCGCTCTCCGCGTTCATCCTGCTGCGTCGGGACCGGCCCGACTGGCCGCGGCCGATCCGGCTGCCGAACCTGTGGGTTCCGCTCGCAGGAGTGCTGTTCCTGATCAACTTCGCGTTCCTCATCTTCGGCGGCTTCATCTACTCGGGCGGCTTCCTCGGGATCGACGGCTACGGCTATGGCTGGGACAAGACGCGCGCCGGCCTGCTGGTGCTGCTGGCCGCGCTGGTCCTCTACGTCTGGCGCCATGTGGTGGAGGACAAGATCCCGCTGAAGCTGCGCGAGCAGATCCCGCGGACGCCCGAGGAGGAGCGCGCGCACGCGGAGCTGAAGGTCGCGCCGGACGCGGCACCGGCCCAGTAGGGCGCTACTCGGCGCGCAGCTCCCACCGCGGCAGCGACTGGATCGCCGCGCGGTATCGCTTACGGTGCAGCGGGCGCAGGAAGACGAACCAGGTCGTGAGCGCGATCGGCATCAGGAAGAAGACGCTGAAGATGTTGCCGGTCAGCGTGAAGAAGATGGCCAGCAGCGCGACCACCGCGCCGAAGGCGATCGGCAGCGCGCGATAGCGCAGGCTCAGTGAGCGGATCCGCTCGTACTGCGCGGGCGGGATGCGGCCGGTGTCCCAGGTGCGCCCGCAGCGCTCGCACTGCCAGCGCTCGCCATAGGGGAGGTCGCGCTTCTCGCCGCATTCGCAGGTGACCGTGATCGGCGGGCCCTTGAGAACGGAGCCCGGCTGCTCTCGCTCGCGGATGCGCCGGCCGCGCCGCGACTCGCCCTCGCCTCGCCCTCTCTTGCGCTCGCGCCGCCCCATGCGGACGCGAGTCTATGCCGCCGCGTAGCGGTGGTGGATCGCCAGCATGTTGCCGTCGGGGTCGTGGAAGAAGGCCTGCTTGCAGACGCCCGAGTCGATCGTCTCGCCGCGGAACTCGACGCCGCGCGACTGGAGCTCCGCGTAGGCGCCGTCGAAGTCGTCGACGTGGAACTCGAGCGGGTGCGTGAGGGGCTGGAAAGTGATGCCGAAGGCGTCCGACTGCATGATCGCGATGGTCAGGTTGCCGGTCTCGAACTCCATGCCGGGCATCTGGCCCCACTGCTTGGACTGCTCGAGCCCGAGCGTGTCGCGGTAGAAGGCGACCGCGCGGTCGAAGTCCTGGGTTCCGATTGTTAGGAAGTCGGTGCCGCTGATGAGGGTGGACATGCCGAGTAGCGTGACGTATGTGCAGCCCTATGAGCATTGGCGTGCGACCTGCGACACGCTGCACGCGCACACGCAGGTGCTCGGCAAGCTCGCCGTGGCGCTCGCACCGCCCGAGCCGCAGCTCCAGCACGCCGCGCTGCGCCTGACCGCGCGCGGCTGGGAGACGCTGCCGTTGCCGGCGCCCGACGGGTCCGGCGCGTTCGTGGCCGCGCTCGACCTGCACGCGCACGAGGCGGTGGCCGAGCACAGCGACGGGCGCGCGGCGCGGATCGCGCTGACGCCCGACCGCGCGGTCGGCGAGGTGACGCGCGAGCTGGTGGACGCGCTGCGCGAGCTTGCCGGGCCGATCGAGATCGACCCGACGCCGCAGGAGGTGGCCTGGACGGTGCCGCTCGACGCCGACGAAGAGCACGCGACCTACGACACGGGCGCGGTCGAGACCTACTTCGGGGCCGCCACGCGGGCGGCGCTGGCGTTGGCGGCGTTCCGGGCGCCCTACCGCGGCCGCTCGACGCCGGTGAACGCGTGGTGGGGGTCGTTCGACCTCGCGGTCAGCCTGTTCTCCGGCGAGGGCGCGGAGCCGCCGAGCGACGATTTCATCATGCGCAACTCGATGGACGCCCAGGAGGTGGCCGTGGGCTGGTGGCCGGGCGACGAGCGCTACGGCAAGCCGGCGCTGTACGCCTACGCGCACCCGGCGCCCGCGGGCTTCTCCGAGGGCACCCTGACGCCCGCGGCTGCGCGCTGGGACGAGGCGCTCGGCGAGTTCGTGCTCGACTGGGACGACGTCGAGGCCGCGGACGACCCACACGCGACGGCGGTCGAGTTCGCCCGCTCCGCCTTCCAGCACGCGTGCCTGGTGTGCGACTGGGACCGGTCGCTGGCGGCGAGCGCGGAGAGCACGCCACCGCCGGTGGTCTGACCGCCGGGCCGCCGCGGCCGCGAGGCTTGGCCGGCGCGGGTGGGGCGCTTTGCCCGGTCATATGACCCCATAAAGCGCCCCACCAGCCAATTGGCCCAGGCGTGGGCTGTGAAATGCACCGTATGCGGGACGAATACAGCCCACACGCGCCGCCGGGCCCGCGCGGCAAACGCCGGGGCCCGCCCTGGTTGCCGCAGTTCGCGGCGCCAGCGGGGCACCGCGGCGGCCGGCGTCCGGCCCCGCGGCCCGGGCCATACCATCACCCCCGTGACCGCCCAGCCCCGCGCCGTCATCGTCCCGCCCGGCCAGGGGGCGCGCGTCGGCAACGTCGAGTTCCTCGCGCGCACCGCCGACACGCCGCGATTCACGTTCGGCGTCATCGACTTCGCCCCTGGCCGCGAGCTGGACGCGCACGTCCACCAAGAAGAGGACGACGCCTTCTACATCCTCGAGGGCGAGCTGACCTTCCTGCTCGGCGAGGACGAGGTGGTCGCCACGCCCGGCACCTTCGTGTTGGTCCCGCCCGGCGTCGAGCACGGCTTTCGCAACGACGGCACCGAACCCGTGCGCATGCTCAACGTTCACGCGCCGGCCGGCTTCGACCGCCGCATCGGCCTGACCGACTAGCTCACGTCCACGGGTACGGCCCCTTCGACGCGGCCAGCAGCTCGCCGCGCGCGAAGCGGCCCAGCCCTGAACGGCTCCAGCCGCGGGTCGGGCGCGCCGGCGATCTCCGCGGCCGCCAGCCGCCCGATCGCCAGCGTCTTGAAGCCGTGCCCCGAGTCGACGATCGCGTAGACGTCCTCGCCCACCCAGTCGCAGACCGGGTAGTTGTCGGGCGTGTGCGCCAGCAGCCCGCCCGCGGCCGTCAGGCGCCACTCGCCCGAGTGGCCGCGGAAGCGCCGCATCGCCGCCGCCAGCCCCGACGTCAAGCAGCTCCTCGAAGTCGTCCTCGGCCGCGTGCACCGGGTTGTCGAGCGGCCCGTACGGGTCGAGCTGCGGCGCGTCCAGCATCACCGGCAGCCCGCCGCCCGTGATCGCCCGTGCCGGTCCGGCCCATGCGGAAGTAGATCCCCCAGGGCCCGTCGACGAGCACGCGGCCGTCGCGGTCGGAGCGCAGCGGCACGCGTCTGGTCGAGGTGCACCACCGGCGCCTCGCCGCCCGCGCGCCCCGACAGTCCCGCGCCCGGCGAGCGCGAACTCGCCCTCCTGCGCCTTCATGTACGAGAGCTCGAGCTCCAGCCCCACCAGCTCGCCGAGCGACCCCGCCCACGGTCCCGCCGCCAGCACGAGCGTCTCGCAGTCGAGCGGGCCGGCGCTCGTCAGCACTCGCCCCACGCCCTCGAAGCCGACGACCTCGACCCCCTCGCGGATCTCGACCCCGGCCGCGCGCGCCCGCGCGGCGAGGTGGCGCACCGTCTGCATCGCGTCGGCCCAGCCGCCGCGGCGCTCGTGCAGCAGCGCCTCGACCGGCGCCTCCCAGTCCGGCCAGCTCCAGGTCAGGTACTCGCGGCACCCATCGGCTCCGACGACCAGCTCCGACTCGTAGCCCGGCGCGCTCGTGCTGGGCGCGGATCGCGACCAGGTCCTCGACCTGCGCCTCGGGCACCGCCGCCAGGTAGCCGACCTGCCGGAACCCGTACGCCTCGGGGTCCTCCTCGAACATCTCGACCGACAGCCGCACGAGCTCCGTGATCGCGCTCCGCGCGGTAGAAGTTGCGCACGATCCCGCCGGCGATCCCCGACGCGCCGCCGCCGATGCGGCCCTTGTCGACCACCACGACGTCGGCGCCCGCCTCGGCCAGGCCGCACGCGACGGAGAGCCCGTTGACGCCGGCGCCGACTACTAGGACCACGGGTACGGCGAGTTCGACACGGGGTGGAGGTCCCCGGTCGCGAAGCGCTCGTAGCGGAACGGGTGCAGCAGGGCCGAGTGCTCGCCGCCGAGCACGCGCGCGATCTCGCGGCCCACGGCGATCATCTTGTAGCCGTGGTTGGAGTCGGCGGCCACGAACACGTTCGGGCGCATGTAGTCGAACACCGGGAAGTTGTCGGCGGTGAAGGCGCCCACGCCGCCGGAGCGCACCTGGCGGTACTGCGGCCGGGTGCCCTCGAAGCGCTCCATGCAGTGCGACAGCGCCGCGCACCAGAGGTCCGGGAAGCCGGGCTCGACGCTGCCGGTGGGGTAGGGGTCGACCGCGAAGTCGTGACCCTGCGGCAGCGGCGCCGCGCCGCCCTGCACGCTGTGCCTGTCCTGCTTGAAGTAGACGCCCCACTGGTCGTCGGTGACGAGCGTGCCGTCGTCGGAGTGCAGCGGCGCGTGGCTGTCCACGTGGAGGACCGGCGGCACGTCGCCGTTGCCGGTGACGAACAGGCGCGGGTCGACGCCGATCTCGCCCTCCTGCAGGTACCAGTAGGTCCACATCTCGCGCTCGACGCCCGCCACCTCGAGCCGCCGCGGCAGATCCAGCATGTCCCAGATCGACGCGACCCACGGGCCGACCGCCACGACCACCTGCTCGACGCCGATCGGGCCGTCGGAGGTCTCGACCTGGGTGACCGCGCCGGACTCGTCGAAGGTCGAAGCCGGTCACCTCGACGCCCTCGGCGATCTCCGCGCCCGCCGCGCGCGCCTTGGAGGCGAGGCCGAGCATGGAGTCGCGGTTGAAGGCGAAGCCGCCCTGGTGCTCATGCAGGCAGACGCTCAGCCCCGGCGCGCGCCAGTCGGGGAACAGCACGCGCATGTGCTCGGCCACGTCGCGCCTCGCCGGTGATCAGCTCGGAGTCGTAGCCGATGCGCTGCTGGCGCTCGTAGACCGAGGCCAGGTCGTCCTCCTGGGCGCCGTCGCCGAGCGCGATGTAGCCGGAGCCGTAGTAGTGCAGCGTCTCGGGGTCGGACTCCCAGATCTCGACGCAGGCGGCCATCAGCTCCGACATCGCGGGCTGGAAGTAGTTGTTGCGGATCACGCCGCAGGCGATGCCCGACGCGCCGGCGGCGACGCCCGTCTTGTCCACCACGAGCACCTCCTCGCCGGCCTCGGCGAGGTGCCAGGCGGTGGAGAGCCCGTGCACTCCCGCCCCGATCACAAGGTGCTTGGCCGAGCGCATCAGTGCAGCGGCGGCTCCCAGCCCTCGAGCACCGGCGCGTGCCAGTCCTCGCCGACCGTGCGCGAGCCCTCGACCCACGGGCCGAGCTCGGGCTGGGGGAACTTGCAGTGCTTCTCCTTGAGGCGGATGCCGTAGGAGTTGCCGGCCTGGAGATGGGCGATCAGCACCTTGCGCGCGATCTCGTGCTCGCGGCCCGCCGGGATGTCGAAGTAGATCTTCAGGAACGAGTTCGAGTAGCGGTCGAACACCGCCGGCATGCCCTCCTCGACCAGCAGCTCCACGTCCTCGAGCCAGTTGATGTCCTGGCCGGGCGTGGCCGCCTCGAGGTCGATGTCCTCGACCAGCGCGATGTCCTCCTGGTAGGGGAAGCGCTCGCCGGAGAGGAACTCGGCGTCGATCGACTGGATCTTCTCGGGCTCAGCCGTGTGTGTCGGCTCGCCGCGTCATCGCTTCAGCTCCCTCGGGCGCGGGCAGCGCGTCGATCGGGTTCTCGAGGTAGCGGTCGAGCATCGTCTTGATCTCCTCGAGCGCGTTCGACTCGCTCACGCCCGGGATGTAGTCGGTGCCGGCCAGCGGCACGCGCGCCATCGCCGCGGCCTCGGTGGTCAGCGCGGCGAGGTCCTCCGGCTCGAGCGAGTGGACGTTGGTCTTCCCGCACGCGCGCGCGAGCATCTGCACCTCGAGCGTGAGCGTGTGGAGGAAGTTGTAGACGCGGTTCGCGGCCTCCTCGACGTGCAGGCGCTTGCGCAGCTCCGGGTCCTGGGTCGTGATGCCGACCGGGCAGCGGCCGGTGTGGCAGTGGTAGCACTGGCCCGCGGGCACGCCGATCGTGCCCTCGTAGTCGGTGACGCCGGGGATCTCGCTGGTTGCAGTTGAGCGCCATCAGCGCCGAGTGGCCGATCGCCACCGCGGTCGCGCCGAGCGCGATGCACTTGGCCACGTCGCCGCCGTTGCGGATGCCGCCCGCCACGACCAGGTCGATCTCGTCGGCCAGC
Source organism: uncultured Thermoleophilaceae bacterium (assembly GCA_963828225.1). Classification (GTDB taxonomy): domain Bacteria; phylum Actinomycetota; class Thermoleophilia; order Solirubrobacterales; family Thermoleophilaceae; genus JACVRW01. The sequence goes on from CAWHDX010000001.1 coordinate 754,806, forward strand.
CCGACGTCCTCGAGCGCGCGGCGCGCCTCGGGGATCGCCGCCATCAGCGGGATGCCGGTCTCCTCGGCCGCCGTGTGCGGCCCGGCGCCGGTGCCGCCCTCGGCGCCGTCGAGGTAGATCACGTCCGGGCCGCACTTCGCCGCCATGCGCACGTCGTCGTACACGCGCGCGGCGCCCAGCTTGAGCTGGATCGGGATCTCGTAGTTGGTCGCCTCGCGCGTCTCCTGGATCTTCAGCGAGAGGTCGTCGGGGCCGAGCCAGTCGGGGTGGCGCGCCGGCGAGCGCTGGTCGATGCCGGCCGGCAGCGAGCGCATCTCGGCGACCTGCTCGGTCACCTTCTGGCCCATCAGGTGGCCGCCGAGGCCGACCTTGCAGCCCTGCCCGATGAAGAACTCGACCGCGTCGGCCAGCATCAGGTGGTGCGGGTTGAACCCGTACCGGCTCTGGATGATCTGGTAGTACCACTTGGTCGAGAGGTCGCGCTCGGGCGGGATCATCCCGCCCTCTCCGGAGCAGGTCGCGGTGCCGGCCATCGACGCGCCCTTGGCGAGCGCCATCTTGGCCTCGATCGACAGGGCGCCGAAGCTCATGCCGGTGATGTAGACCGGGATGTCGAGCTCGATCGGCTTCTTCGCGAAGCGGGCGCCCAGCACCGTCTTGGTCTCGCACTTCTCGCGATAGCCCTCGATCACGAAGCGCGTCAGCGTGCCCGGCAGGAAGATCAGCTCGTCCCAGTGCGGGATCTTCTTGAACATCGAGAAGCCGCGCATGCGGTAGCGGCCGAGCTCGGCCTTCATGTGGATGTCGTCGATGACCTCCGGCGTGAAGATCTTGCTGCGGCCGAGGATCGTGCGGCTCGACGGTGAGTTCTCGTCGACGGGGGTCAAAGCACCAGCTTCCTCTCGCTCGGCTCGAGGCTGTCGTAGTTGTAGAGCTTCTTGCCGCACACGAACTTCGTGAGCTGCGGCGGGCTGCCGAGCCCGTAGATGCGGAACTTGCGCTCGATCAGCTCGGTGTCGGCGTCGTTCCACTCGCCCTCGACGCAGTCGATCCCGAGCGCGGCGACCTTGCCGCCGACGTAGATCGTGCCGTCGTACATCGAGTCGCCGAGGCCGGGGCCGACGTCGCCGCAGATGATCTGGCGGCCGCGCTGCATCATGAAGCCCGTCATCGAGCCGGCGTTGCCGAGCACGATGATCGTGCCGCCCTTCTGGTCGATGCCGGTGCGCGCGCCGACCTGGCCTTTGACGACCAGGTCGCCGCCGCGCAGCGCGGCGCCCGCGAGCGAGCCGGCGTTCGACTCGATCACGACGACGCCGGACATCATGTTCTCGGCGACCGACCAGCCGACGCGGCCGTTGATCTGGAACTCGGCGCCGTCGCCGAGGCCGCAGCCGAAGTAGCCGAGGCTGCCCTCGAAGGTGACCTTGCAGCGCTGCAGGATGGCCACGCCGAGCGAGTGGCGCGCGCTCGGGTTGAGGACGGTCACGTCGCGCACGCCCTGCTCGTAGATCAGCCAGCGCAGCTCGGCGTTGATCTTGCGCGTCGACAGGTCGCGCGCGTCGAGCTGCGCCCTCTCGCCGTCGATCTCGGAGACCTTCGGGATCGTGCCGTCGAGCTCGACCAGCCCGCGCGCGTCGTAGGAGATCGTCACGTCGTCCAAACCATCACCGCGCCCTCGTACGGGTCGTAGGTCTCGATCTCGCGGTCGACCACGCGCGCGGATCGCGATCTCCTCGGAGGCGAGCGCGACGATGTCGTCGGACTCGTAGAGCACGAGCGGCTTGGCGCCGAGCTCGTCCTTGGCGACGCCGAGCGCGTCCTCGGTCACGCAGATGTAGGTGAAGACGCCGTCGAGCTCGCTGAGGCTGCGCTGCATGGCCTCCTCGAGCGACTCGCCCTGCGCCATCCGCTCGGCGAGGTAGACGGCGATGATCTCGGAGTCGCACTCGCTCTGGAAGCGGTGGCCGGCGCGCTCGAGGCGGCGCTTCCACTGGTGGTAGTTGGTGAGCTGGCCGTTGTGCACGACCGCCACGTCGGGGAACGGATAGGCCCAGTAGGGGTGGGCGTTGGCGATGTCGACGTCGGACTCGGTCGCCATGCGGGCGTGGCCGATCGCGTGCGTGCCGACGAAGTCGTTCGAGGTTGTAGTCGGCCGCCACCGTCTCGGCGTCGCCGAGGTCCTTGACGATCTCGAGCGAGCGGCCCAGCGACAGCACCTCGGCCTCGCGCACGTCCTCGACGTAGTCGGCGAGCCGCTTGAGGTCGCCGTCGAAGCCGAACTTGAAGGTCATGGCGTGGTCGTTGGTGCCGGAGTCGACGGACTGGATGTCGGCGCCCGAGGAGCGCAGGCGCGCCTCGATCTCGGCGCGCTGTCGGCGCAGGCGCTCGGTGAAGTCGAACTCGTCGTGCCCGTTCGACTCGGCGAGCTTCACGTGCATGACATAGCCCTCGGCCTCGGGGCGATAGAGCGCGTAGCCCGTCGAGTCCGGGCCGCGGTGCTTCATGGCCTGGAGCATCGCGGTCATGTCGCTGTCCGACGCGATGCTCCCCGCCGCCCTCGCGGTAGATGATGCCGGCGATACCGCACATGGCTAGGGGAGCACCTCCAGGTACTGGTCCTGCTCCCAGTCGGTCACGGCGGCCAGGTAGCTCTCCCACTCGTCGCGCTTGTAGTGATGGAAGACCTTCCAGAGCCGGCCGGGCATCGCGCCGTCGCGCAGCACGTCGTCCTGCTCGAGCGCGATCAGCGCGTCGCCGAGGCTGTCGGGCACGCGCTCGAGCGCCTCGGCGCCCTCGTCCTGCAGCAGGTCGTAGGTGTTCACGTCCTGGGGCGGGCCGGGGTCGCTCTCGTTGCGGATCCCGTCGAGCCCGGCCACCAGCAGCGCGGCGACGCTCAGGTAGGGGTTGCAGGACGAGTCGACGCCGCGGTACTCGAAGCGCCCGCCGCTCGCGACGCGCACCGTGCAGGTGCGGTTCTGCCAGCCCCAGTTCTTGTAGACCGGGGCCCAGAAGCCGAAGTCCCACATGCGGCAGTAGGAGTTGACCGTCGGGTTGCCGACGCACATCAGCGCGCCGAAGTGGTCGAGCATCCCGCCGAGGAAGTTGCGGGCGATGTCCGACAGCTCGGCCGGGCCGCTCGGGTCGTGGAAGACGTTGTTGCCGTCCGAGTCCATCAGCGTGAAGTGGTGGTGGTGGCCGTTGGCCGACACGCCCGTGAACGGCTTCGGCATGAACGTCGGCAGCAGCCCGTGCTTGCGCCCGACCGCGGCGCAGATCTGCCGGTAGGTGGTGATGTTGTCGGCCGTCTTGACGGGCCGGTCGAAGCGGAAGTTCAGCTCGAGCTGGCCGGGCGCGTCCTCGTGGTCGCCGTAGCTCATGTCGAGCCCGAGCGCCTGCCCGTACTCGACCACGTCGAGCAGCACCGGACGCAGTTCCTCGAACTGGTGGATGTGGTAGCAGTAGGGCTTGGTGACGCCCGTCGGGGTCGGCGCCGTCCTCGCCGCGCTTCAGCCACATCATCTCGGGCTCGATGCCGATCAGGAAGCTGTAGCCGAGCTCCTCCTCGAACTCCGCGACCACGCGCTTGAGGTTCTGGCGCGGGTCGGCGTCGAGCAGCTCGCCGGTCTCGGTGTCGTAGCAGTCGCAGTACACGCGCGCGACGCGCGGATCCCAGGGCAGCGTCGCGAACGTGCTGAGGTCGGCGATCGCGGCCAGCTCGGACTCCTCCGGCCCGAAGCCGATGTAGTTGCCGGCGCGGTCGGTGAACAGGTTGGCGGTCGCGCCGTAGACGAGCTGGTAGCCCTTCTCGGCGACCTGCGGGAAGAAGTCCGCGACCACGCCCTTGCCCATCACGCGGCCGGTGATCGAGACCTGCTGGAAGAAGACGTACTTGATGCCCTCGGACTCGATGCGGCGCGGTGATCGCCTCGATCTGCTCGCGCCGCCGGGCTGGTTGCGGGCCTCCTCCCGGGCTGGTTGCGGGCCTCCTCGAGCGTCGCGGGAGGCCTCGCGCTCCCGGCGTCCGGAGGACGGACTCGACGTCTCCGCCAAAGGTCATGGTCGCTGCGTCGACGCCGACGCTGTCGCTCATACGTCTCCTCCGAAGCTCGATGTGCGTACCGACGCGCGCCGAGGGCGCGCCGCGACTATAACACCCGTTTGATCAAATTTGTATAGGAGGAAAGACTAGACGCGGCCGGTCCCGGCGGGTTCGCGCGCACGCCGAGAGCGTCCAGCGCCAGCCGCGTGGCCACCCGCGCGGCCTTGTTCGCCGGGTCGTAGACCGAGGAGCACTCGGTGATCACGTAGGCCTCCACGCCCTGGCGCACGAAGGCGCGGATCATCTTGATCACCTCGCGCGGCGTGAGCCCGCCGCACTCGGGCGTCGTGACGCCGGACGTGAAGCCCTGGTCCATCACGTCGAGGTCGGTGTGCAGGACGACGCCGTCGGTGCCGTTCCAGGCGATCTCGAGGATGCGCTCGATCGTCTTGTCGATGCCCCACTCGTCGATGTCCCAGATCGTGATCATCTGGATCCCGGTGCGGTCGACGTACTCGCGCTCCACGCGCGGGTTGAGCGGGCCGTTGATGCCCACCAGCGCGATGTTGCGTCGGGTCGACGTTGGGCAGCTCGGCCGTGCGGCTGACCGGGCAGGCGTGGTTGAGCTGCTCGCCGGCCACGTCCTCGGCCGTGTCCATGTGCGAGTCCATCTGGATGTAGCCCATCTTGCCGTCGATCAGCTTGCGACATCGCGCTGGTGACCGGGATCGGGCAGGAGTCGTCGCCGCCGAAGACGATCGGGAAGGCGCCGGCCTCGTAGATCTCGGTGATGCAGCGCTCGGCGCGCTCGAAGGTGCGCTTGGCGTTGCCGGGCACGATCGAGACGTCGCCGCAGTCGGTCAGGTTCAGCGCGTCGAACAGGTCGACCTGGAACTCGCCGTGGTAGCTGAGGTAGTGCTCGGTGGCGCGGCGGATCGAGCGCGGGCCGTAGCTCGCGCCCGGGCCGGCAGGTGTTCGTGCCCTCCCAGGGCAGGCCCGAGCACGGCCGCCTTCGACGCCGGCCTCCTCGAGCTGCTCGCGCACCGGCGGGAGCACCTGCGCCCCGAGGAACGTCGAGATCCCGGAGATGAGGCTGTTCGGGAAGTCCTCGTCGCCCTCGCGCCTGCCGAACGTCACGTAGTGGTCCTGCGCTGCCGGTGTCATGCCATCCCTTTCGGTCAGAAGAAGCGCAGGTACTCCCTGCGCTCCCAGTCGGTCACGTGTTCGTGGAAAGCGGTCCCTCGCGCTCAAAAGATCGACCACCCGGTGATCGTGGTGAACGCGTCGAGCGCGTCGACCGCGGCAATCGAGTTGCCGGCCGAGTCGAGCCGCGGGCTCCACGCGCAGAGCGTGCAGCGGTTCGGGATCACCGCCAGGATGCCGCCGCCGACGCCGCTCTTGCCGGGCAGGCCGACGCGGTAGGCGAACTCGCCCGCTGCGTCGTAGGTGCCGCAGGTCAGCATCACGGCGTTGACGCGCTTGGCGTCGCTGCGCGACAGCAGCCGCGAGCCGTCGGGCGCACACCGTGCCGGCCGAGGTAGCCGCGCCGCCAGGGCCAGCTCCGCGGCAGGTCATCGAGATCGCGCACTGGCGGAAGTAGTGGTCGAGAACCAGGTCGACGTCGTTGTCGCAGGTTGCCGAAGCTCGCCAGGAGGTGGCGCGAGCGCGGCGTTGCGCTCGCCGTTCGCGGCCTGGTCGGCGGCCACGGCGAGGTCGATGTCGATGTGCGCGGTTGCCGCCCTGGTCGCGCACCAGCTCGCAGACCGCGCCGCACGCGTCGCCTGTGAGCGCCAGCAGCTCGTCGGTCGACGACGAGCGCGCCCGCGTTGACGAACGGGTTGCGCGGCACGCCCTGGTCGTACTCGAGCTGCACGAGCGAGTTGAACGGATCGCCCGAGGGCTCGCGCCCGACGCGCTTCCAGATCGCCTGCCCGCCGTGCGCTATCACGAGCGTCAGCGCGAACACCTTCGAGATGCTCTGGATCGGGAACGGCTGCTGCCAGTCCCCGATGCCGTCGAGCTCCCCGTCGACGGTCGCGATCGCGAACCCGAACTCATGGTCGTCTGCGCCACGCGGCCGCGCTGGACCCGCTCGAGCAGCTCGGCGTCGACGAGCTGCGCGGTCGTTCATTCCGGATACCGCTTGGCGTAGGCGGCGGCGGCCGCCTCGAAGCAGGCCAGCGGCGCGTGCATCAGGCCGGCGCCGATCTGGCCCCCGTCGCGGCCCGCGACGCCCATGTCCATGACCGGCTGCACGCCGCGTTTCGACCACGCGGCAGGACGTCGATCCCGACCGGCGTGCCGCGGAAGCCGAGCGCCGGGATCCGGTAGACCGGATGCTCGGCGACGGTGATCTCGTACATCCGCTCGGTGTTCGTCGACCATCGTCCGGGCTGCCGCCCTGGTAGTCCTGGAGCGGGAAGGCGGCGGCCTGCGCGAAGCCGCCGAGGCCGACGGTCTCGTTGATGATGCTCTCGCCGCCCATGAACTCGATGTCCTCGGGCGTGTAGCCCTCGAACGAGCTTCGCCTCGACGTCCGGGCAGGTCGCCGCGGAACCACTCGTCGCCCAGGCCAGCTGACCCGGATCGCGAACTCGCGGCACGAGAACGTCATCGCGGTCACGACGCTCGACGCCTCGACGTCGCGGGCGGCAGTCCGCCGTCGCCTTCGAGGCGGCCATCGAGAGGCGCAGGAAGAAGTAGTCGTTGCCGACCATGAACTCGACGCGTCTGCGCGCGTCTGTCCGGCCGCTCCGCGGCGACGTCGAGCAGGGGGATCAGGAGCTCGCGCGTGAAGAGCAGCGTCGCGGCGGCGTTGCGGCTGTGGAGCTCGTCCCCCATGTTCAGCGCGCGCCGGATGATCGGCTTCAGCGGGATGCCGCCGTCGACGCGCCGTATCGCGTCCGCGATCACCGGCGCGGCCACGTCCTGGAGGAACAGCAGGCTCTGGTGACGTCCTCGTCGTAGACGCCGTAGTTGAGGCGCTTGGGCGACGCGCCCTCGAACGAGTTGCAGAACGCGACGTTGCCGTGCGCGCGGTTCTCGACCACGAACACCGGCATCGACGCGGTGTAGATCCCGGCGAGCGAGCCCGACGCAGCCGTAGTCGTGGCACGCGCCGAGCGTGATCCGGCCGTCGCTCAGCTTGGCGTCGGCGTCCTCGGCGTCGGCGGCGAGCCCCTCGAACAGCGCGCCGCCGATCACCGCGTTGCGCTGGCCGCCCGTGTAGCGCTCCCAGGGCATCGGCGCGCCCGAGGTGAGGATCGTCTCCGGCGTCATCCCGGGCACGACCTCGGCCGCCGGGCGGATGTCCACGCAGCACCGGCTCGGCCTCGATCATCCGCGTCGACGGCGCGTCTCGTTGGCCCGCTCGCGAGCGGTTGCGGTGGCCATGCTCATCGGGCGTCTCCTTTCAGTCTGCTAGGAGACGGGCTCCATGCGCATCTCATCCGCCTTCTCGGCGTGCTGCGCTCCCACTCAGCAGCCTCGTCCTCGAAGACGTTGCGCGGCTCCGGGAACAGCTTGCAGGAAGACCGGATAGAGAACGCCGGTGATGACCGCCGAGACGAGGAAGCCGATGTCCGCACTCGCCGATGAGGTCGGACCCCGGCCGAGGAACCAGGTGGTGTTCGTGAACAGCATGCCGACCGCGGCGCCGAGGAGCCAGGGCCCGGTCGCGCGCCAGTTCAGCCCGTCGGTGAACCAGTAGCGACCGCCGCGCTGGCCGCGGTTGAACACCTGCAGGTCGTCCGTCAGGTAGAAGCCCTTGCGGTGGACGAAGCCGATGATCATGGCGACGATCCACGACACGGAGAAGCACGCCAGGATGCTCAGCGCCGTCGAGACCGCGTCGATGATGCCCGAAAGAAGTAGCCCGCGTACACGAGCGCGGTCGCGGCGACGCAGGCGACGAAGCGTGGCCTGGACACGGTTGAGCTTGGGGATGATCGACGAGGTGTCCAGGCCGGTGCCGTAGGTGTTGATGACCGCCTGCGCCGTGCCCGACGCCAGGGCCAGGTAGAGCAGCAGCGGCACGTACCAGCAGCGGCGCGAGCGTCCACGAGGCCGAACACGTACGGCGTGTCGGCGTCGGCGACGCCGGAGGCGAACGTCGCGTTCGGCGGTGAAGGCGCCCCACATGATCGGCACGCCCATGCCGAACGAGCCCGCCGAGCGAACATCGCGACTGAGGATCTTGCGGTCGTTGAAGCGCCGCGAGATGTGCCGCGACCAGTCGCCGGCGTACGGGCCGTAGGACGAGACCGTCGACAGCACGATGATCATCGAGAGGATCCAGGTCGGCCAGAACGAGCCCAGCAGGTAGCTCGGGGGTGCCGGCGTAGCCCGCATCGAAGTCGCCCGCGAAGACGACGATCCCGATGAGCGCGAAGAGGCCCGCCGTCGGGATCATGAAGCTCTGGACGTTGACCATCATGTTGTGGCCGAGGACCGAGATGGCCGTGACGATGATGGCTCAGCACGGCGTAGCAGGTGACGCGGATGAAGTCGCTGTCCTCGATCCCGAAGAACTGGTCGAGGCAGGCGACGAGAGCATCGCCGCCGGTCCAGATGCTCAGCGCCGCGAACGCCAGCGAGAACGAGGCCTCGAGGAACGTGCCGATCAGACGACCGATGACGCCGAAGTGGGCGCCGCTCGAGACCGGGTTGTTCGTGCCGGTGCGCGGGCCGAAGAGCCCCATCGGCGTGAGCAGCAGGCCGCCGACCAGCGAGCCGACAGCGACTGCGCTGAAGGACGCCCACCAGCTGAGCCCGAACGCGATCGGGAACCAGCCGATGATGAAGAGGCTGAACGTGATGCAGCTGCCGTGCAGGATGAAGAAGAGGTTGACCGGGCGCGACTTGCGCTGGTCGTCGGGGATGTGCTCGATCCCGAACTGCTCGACCTCGAGCAGCCGGTCTTCTACGTCGAGCGGATCTGTTGGATCGAACTCAGGTCCGTGTGGCGTGAGCGTTGACATGTGGCTTCCTCTCTCCTCCTGACTCGACCGGCTCCGGCGCCCCGCGCCTAGAAGAACTCGAGGTAGCGGTCGTACTCCCACTCGGAGACGGTGTTGTGGTAGTCCCACCACTCCTGCGTCCTTGAGCTCGGCGTACGACGCCTTGAGCTCGCTGCCGAAGATCTGCTCCGAGAGCGGGTCGGCGTCGAACGCCTCGATCGCCTCGAGCAGCGTCCGCGGCAGCACGGTGACGCCGAGCTCGCGCAGCTGCTGGTCGCTCTGCAGGTACATGTTCGAGCGCGGATCGGATCGCCCGGATCGAGCTCGTGCTCGATGCCCTCGAGGCCGGCGCCGAGCAGCAGCGCCGCGGCCAGGTAGGGGTTCACGCGCGTGTCGACCGCGCGCGACTCGACGCGCCCGCCGCCCATCGGGATGCGCACATGTGGGTGCGGTTGTTGGCCCCGAACGAGATGTAGACCGGCGCCCACGTGAAGCCGGTCATCGAGCCGGTCTTGATCAGCCGCTTGTACGAGTTCACCGTCGGGGCCGTGACCGCGCTGATCGCGGGGGCGTGGCGCAGGACGCCGGCGATGAAGCGGTAGGCCAGCTCCGAGACGCCGGCGCCGCGCGGGTCGTCGGGATCGTCGAAGACGTTGCGGCCGTCGTCGAGGTCCGACATCGACATGTTGAAGTGGCCGCCGTTGCCGGTGCGGTCCGCGTACGGCTTGGGCATGAAGGTCGCCTCGAAGCCGTACTTGCGCGCGAGCAGCTTGGTCATCAGCCGCCAGAGCACGAAGCGGTCCGCCATCGTCATCACGTCCGTGTACGAGAAGTCGAGCTCGAACTGGCTGTTGGCGTCCTCGTGGTCGAACGAGTGGACGTCCCAGCCGAGCTCGTTCATGTAGCGGATCAGCTCGTCCATGAAGGGCAGGTTCTCGAGCAGGCCGGCGACGTCGTAGGCGGCGCGCGGCAGCGTGTCCTTGGGGTTGGCGGGCGTGATGCCGCTGCCCTCGCGCTGCACGAGGAAGAACTCGGTCTCGATCCCGAGGTTGAACTGAAGCCCGTGCTCGGCGAGCCGGTCGATCTGCGGCTGGAGGACGTGCGGCTGTCCATCGGGTACGGCTCGCCGTGGAAGTGGAGGTGCCCGGGCGCCCAGGCCATGGTCGGCTCCCAGGGGAGCTGCGTGATGGCATCGATGTCGGGCCAGACCGACAGCTCGTCGTCGGCGGGCCCCTGCCCGAGGCCGTCGATGGCGGCGCCGGTGAACAGCTCAGAGCCGCTCATCATCTCCGAGAAGTGGTCGATCGGCACGGCCTTGGCCTTCGGCACGCCGTGCATGTCCACATAGGCGGAGAGGCAGTAGGCCACGCCGCGCTCCCGCAGCTCCTCGCGCTTCTGCGTCCCAGCCGCGCGCGCTCGGGCTCGGCGCGCCGACGGGCCTGGCGCGCCCGCTCCTCCATGGTGCTCATCGTCCTCCCCGTCGAGTCGCATTGGACGGCGGCAACCGTAAGCGAGACGGCGCGGCGCGGCGATATCCCGAATCCTAGGAACCTCGGCCGCGGTTTCCTAGGAATCGGTCGGCTCGCGCGGTGCACGGTGAAGGAACCAGCGCGGCCTTGAGCGCGACCTGGACGTCCAGCGCAGCGGAGCGGTCCCGCAGGTCCACGCTCGAGCAGCTCTGCGGCCTTGCTGAGCCGGTAGCGCAGCGTCGAGACGTGCACGTGCAGGCGCCGTGCCGCCTCCTCGAGTGCTGCCGGTGTCGTAGTAGACCTCGAGCGTCCGGCGCAGCTCCGAGGTGTGCGTGGCGTCGTAGCGGTCGAGCGGCTCGACGTAGCGCGAGATGAACTTCACGACCACCTCGGGCCGGGTGGCCTGGAGCAGCATGCTGCCGAGGGTGCTGCCCGGAACGAGAACAGCTCGCCGGAGCGGCCCAGCAGGCGCAGCAGGTCGAGGCCGCGGCGCGCGGCCATGTAGGAGGCGCGGTAGTCGGCGACCGCCTCGCAGGCGTGCCGACGGCGATGTTGAGCGGTGCGTCGGGCAGCTGCGGCGCGTGGCCGCGCGCAGCTCGTCCTCGAAGCCGGCGCTCGCCGTGCCGTCGCCGTCAGGCGCCTCGGGCACGACCACCACCACCGCCCCGCCGCTGCAGCGCCACGAGGCTGTGCGCGGCTCCAGTCGTGCGCGCAGTCGGCCAGCGGTGGTAGAACGATCGGGGTCGGCGGCGGAGCGGCCGCCCTGGGGCGCGGCCTCGACCAGGAACACGCGCGAGGGCCGGCTCAGGTCGTACCCGAAGGCAAGCGCGCGCTTGCGCACCACGTCCTCGACCAGGCCGCGGCGAACAGCTCCTCCATCAGGCCGCCGCGCAGCCGCGTCTCGACCTCGGCGGCGGTGCGCTCCCGCAGCAGCTCGAGCGCCACCAGCAGCGCGCCGTACTCGACGGCCGCGCGCTCGACGTCCCCGGGCGCTGGCCCGTGCGGGCGATCATCCAGGCGAGGACGTCGCCGTCGACGTCGGCCGGGTGCCGCCAGGAGGCTCACGCCGTCGACCGTCGGTCACGATCGTGTGCGCCTGCCGCGGCTTCAGGGTCGGGGCGCCAGCCGATCTCGGCCGCCTGCGGGCCAGCGCGCGAGCGCGCCGAGCTGCGGGCGCCAACACGAGCATCTCGGCCTCCAGAAACAAGGCCAAGCGCGCGCACCACCGACCCAGGCCGCGCCCTCCAGCACGGCGTGGGCGAGCGTGTCGTGCACCGATAGGATGCGCTCGAGCTGCGTCGTACTGGCGGCGGTCTCGACGTGCTGGTGCTCGAGGCGCGCGATCGCCTCGCGCTGGCGCTCGTGCAGGTGCGGCGTTCTCGAGCACCACCGAGCCGTAGCGTGCGAGCGTGGCCATGACCCGGTCGTGCTGGTCGTCCGCTGGCGGGGGCCCGACGCCGGCCAGGAACGGGTCGCGGCCGTCGGCCGCCGGCATCGGGATCGCAAGCAGCTCGGCGCCGCCGTCGCCGAAGGGGGCGCGCGAGCTGGCCGAGCGCTCCTCGAGCTCTGCGAGGAGCGGCGGTCAGCGTCGGTCAGCTGCGTCGTCGTCGAGGCCGGAGGCGTGGATCGATCTCAACACCGGTGTCGGCGGCCAGCGCCGTAGGCGGCGCCGTTGAGCCGGCCGACACGCCGAAGCGCGGCCAGCAGCTCGTCGGCGATCTCGTCCTCGCGAGGTGAGGCCGCTGATGCGCTGGGCGAGACCGGTCAGCGCCTCGAGCTCGAGCAGGCGGTCGCGCAGCGTCGAGTCGGTGGCGATCGAGGCGGCGAAGCGGCCGAGCGCGCTGCCCCTGAGCTGGCCAGGACCCGCAGGATGCGCGACTGCTCGGCCGAGGCTCGGGCGGCCGAGTGCCAGCCACGAACAGGCCGCCGATCGCCCCGCCGGGGACCGGCAGCGGCTCGGCCAGCCAGGCCGCCGGCCCGGCCTGCTGCCCACCGCGGCGAAGACATCGCGCGCTCCAGGTGTCGAACACGCTGCGGTCCGGCGCAGGCTCGTCCCGGAGCCGCAGCGTCGCCAGCCGAGCGCCGCCCTCGAGCCGGAGCGTCAGCTCCTCGGTGTGCGAGCGCTGCCGCAGCTCGACGGAGATCGCGTCCGGACCCCCGGTCGAGCAGGGCGATGAAGCAGGCGTCCGCGCCCAGGATCTCCGGCGTTCGGGCCAGCAGCCGTGCGCGCACCTCGGCGCCGTCGTGGGCTGTGACCAGCCCCGTGCCGAGCTCGGACAGGCGCTGGTACTGGAGCAGCAGGCGCCGCTCGCGCTCCGTCCATGCGCGCCTTTTCGATGCCGAGCGATGCCTGCGCGCAGCAGCTCGCCGACGACGCGCTGGTCCCAGCGGCCGGCCCTCGCGGCGTATGAAGACGGCGAAGGCGCCCGGTGCTCGGCCGCGCGCCGAAGCGGCAGCACGAGCGCCGAGCCCGGTACCGCGCTCGCACGATCTCCGGCTCGCCCGCCTCGTATCCGCGCTCGACGCACCGGCGCGAGCTCAGCTCAGCGAGCGAGGTCGGCGGCATCCTCGCTCGAGGCCCACGCGCGCGCGTCACCGGCGCACGCGTGCCCCGGGGCACGTCAGGACCGCGGCGTCGGCGCCGAGCAGGTCGAGGCCCGCACTGCGCCGCCTCGGCGAGGATCGACTCCAGCTTGCGTCGCGCGGCGCCAATCGCCAGCCGCAGGCGCCCGAACGCGCGCTCCTCGCGCAGCCGCTGGGCGCTCTCGAACGCGAGCTTCGAGACCTGCACCGACACCGACGCCTGCGACGAGAAGACGTCGAGCACGCGCAGCTCGTGGTCGGTGAACGTGCGCCGCTCGAAGCGGCTCAGGATGATGACGCCCGAGACCGTGCCCTTGTAGACCATCGGCATGACGAGGGCGCTCTCGGGCTCCAGCGGCACGCCCGGGATCGGCTCGAAGTCCGGATCCTGCGTGACGTCGAGGATGCGCCGGCCCGGCCCGCCGAGCGCGGCGGTGCCGAGGATCCCGCTGCCCCACGCGGGGCCGGTAGGCCGCGATCTTCTCGGCGGAGGGGTCGCGGATCACGACCGGCAACGAGCTCCTCGCGCTCCTCGTCGGGCAGGTAGATCACGCAGGAGTCCCAGGGGATCAGCCGGGCCAGGTTGTCGGCGATCGACGCGAGCGTGGCCTGGTAGTCGGGCTGCGAGCCGATGTCGCGGAGCGCCTCCAGGATCGTGTCGAGCTCGTGCGACGAGCTGCGCGGTCTCCGCCTTGGCGCGGCGCGCCTCCTCGAGCATCTCGAGGCTGTCGATCGACGCCGCCGCCTGCTCGGCGATCATCTCGGCGAGCACGTGCATGCTCTGCACGGAGGCCTCGTACTGCTCGTATGGCACGACGCTCACGTCGCCGAGCGCGTCACGTACTCGTCCGGGTCCACGCCGATCTCGGCTGCCGTCTCGCGCGTAGCGGTCGGGGCCGGCTCGCTCGGTCAGGATCTGGCCGCAGAGGAAGTAGCCGAGCACGTGGCCCTTGGGGGCGATCGGGATCGCGCAGTCGTAGAGGCCGTTCCAGCACTCGAAGATCGCGGGCCCGAGGTGTCGGCCGCGTCGCGCATGCCGCAGCAGGTCGCAGTCCGTGCAGCGCGGACCCGCCACGGCCGAGGTCCGCGTGAGGTCCTCGCAGAACGTCACCCGGTGGGTGATCGCGGTCGCGTCGGCGCCGGTCGTGTCGACGATCACCGTCGGCAGGCCGAAGGCGCGCGCAAAGGTGTCCTGGATCGACTGCAGCGTCTCGACGCTGATCAGATCCGTGAGCTGCCACGGTGGCGGCGCCGAGGCGCGTCGGTCTCGCTGCGCAGCCGATTGGCCGCAAGATCCATTTGCGTAAGGTATCCGCTCCGTTGGAGCGTTTTCACGCAGGCGACGTCGTTGCTCCGAAGCGGGATCACGCTCCCTGATGTGGAGCTCGTTTACGTCACCCACGGACGCCTGTCGCCGGCGCGCGACAACGTCGATCGTCTACCCGACGCGCTTCGGCGGCACGGACAGCGACAACGAGTTCCTCGATCGGCCCCGGCCAGGCGCTCGACCCGGAGCGCTGGTTCATCGTCGTGCCGAACATGCTCGGCAACGGCGCTCTCGACCTCGCCGTCGAACGCGCCCGCCGAGCTCGCCGGCGCACACTTCCCGCTGGTCACGCACGGCCGACAACGTGGCCCTCCAGGCGCGGCTGCTGCGCGAGGTGCTCGAGGTGGAGCGGGTCCAGCTCGCGGTGGGCTGGTCGATGGGCGGCCAGCAGGCGTACCACTGGGCGGCGCTCTACCCGGAGCTGGTGGAGCGCCTTGCCGTGATCTGCGGCGCGGCGCGGACCGCGCCGCACACGCACGTATTCCTCGAGGGAATGCGGGCTGCGCTCTGCGCCGATCCCGAGTGGTGGCCGCGAGGGACCCCGCCCACCGCGAGCCTCCGCGCGCTCGCGCGCGCCTGGGCGGGCTGGGCGCTCAGCCAGGCCTGGTACCGGCGCGCCGGTTGGGAGGCCCTCGGCTACGCGTCGCTGGAGGACTTCCTCGTGCGCTACTGGGAGGCATGTACATGCGCGCGCGACGCCGGCGACCTGGTGGCGATGATCCGCACCTGGCAGGCGTGCGACGTCGGCGCACGCGGCGGGCGGCGACTACGAGTGCCGCGATGCGCTCGATCACGCCCGCCCGTGCTCATGCCCGGCCGCACCGACCTGTACTTCCCGCCCGAGGACTCCGAGGCGGAGGCCGCGCTGCTCGCCGACGCGCGGCTCGCGGTGATCCCGTCCGACTGGGGGCACTACGCCGGCGGCGGGCGCGACCCCGTTGACACGGCCTTCATCGACCGCCAGCTCGAGCGGCTGCTCGCAGGAGCTGATGGCGCGCCCGCACGAGGCCTTCCGCGAGCGCCAGCGGCGGTGGAGCTGGAGGGCCTCGGCCCGCTCTCCCTGCACATGGCCTACACGGATGTCGGCTCAGGCGAGCCGGTCGTGCTGCTGCACGGCATCCCGACGTGGTCGTTCCTGTACGCGGACGTGATCCCGCTGCTCGAGCCACACTGCCGGGTGATCGCGCCCGACTTCCTCGGCCACGGATGGTCGGACCGGCGCGACCGCTTCGACCGCTCGCTCGACTGCGCAGACCGCCGCCATGCTGGCGCTGCTCGACGCGCTCGACATCGAGCGCGCGACCGTCGTCGGCCACGACACCGGCGGCGGGGTGGCGCTGATCCTGGGCATCGAGCATCCCGGACCGCGTGGCGCGCCTGGTGCTCTCGAACGTCGTGGCCTACGACTCGTGGCCGATCGGCGACATGGTCGCCCTGTCGGATCCGAGCTGGCGCGACAAGCCGGTCGAGGAGGTGGTCGACTTCGTCGCGAGCGGGCTGCCCGACGGCATCCACAACGCCGAGCGGCTGACCCCCGAGTTCCGCGAGGGCATCGTGGCGCCCTACGCAGACGAGGAGGGCAAGATCAGCCTGATCCGGAACGCGAGCGCGCTCAACACGAACCACACGATGGCGCTCGTCGACCGGCACGCCGAGATCACGGCGCCGACGCTCGTGCTGTGGGGCCGGCACGACCCTTGGCAGACGATCGCCGACGGCGAGCAGCTCGCCGAGGAGATCCCGAACGCGGAGCTGGTGCGGGTCGACGCGTCGCACTGGATCCCGCAGGACGCCCCGTCGAGTTCGCCGAGGGATCGCGGCGCTTCCTGAGCTAGGAGGGCACCCCGACTCTTAGACGTCGGCGCCGAGCGTCGCCCAGGTCGACCCGCCCGCTCGGTGTCGATCCGGTAGTCGGTCGCCACGCGGTCGAACAGCGTGCGGCCGAGCTCGCGGGCGGCGCCGATCGGGTCCGACGGGTCGCGGAGCACGTCGCCGCGCTTGTTGCCGATCCCGCACACGTAGCCCACGAAGTCGGAGTGCGTGTAGCGCGCGTACTCCTGGATCTCGTGGATCAGGCCGAGCGCCGCGCCGGGGTAGGTCTCCTCGCCGGACATCAGCAGGCCAAGGCGCTTGCCGACCACGCCCGCCACGAAACGCTCGGACGTCGGGCTCCGAGGCCGCGATGAAGCAGAACATGCGGTCGAAGAAGGTCTTGAGCTGGCCGGCGACGCCGTACCAGTAGATCGGGGTGGCGAAGACGATCGCGTCGGCGGGCAGGACGCGGTCACGTAGCAGCGCCTCGTAGCCGTCGTCGATCGTGCAGCGGCCCGTTGCGCGTCGCGGCACTCGCGGCAGTCGCGCAGGAAGTGGCTGAGGTGGTCGTCGAGGTGCACCAGCTCGGCGTCGTGGCCTGCCTCGCGCGCTCCTTCGAGGGCGGCCTCGGCGAGCAGGCGCGAGTTGCCGTTGCGGCGTGGACTCGAGCTTACGATCAGTACGTTCATCGGCCGGCGATCGTAACCGCGGTCCGGGCGCCGCGACGTCGGCCTCGTCGGTCAGCGCCCAGATCGCCTCGATCGCCCGGGAGTCTCGGCGCTCACCTCGAGCCGGAACTGGAGCAGGTCGCCGCGGTACTCCACGCGTGCGACCTCGAACGGTCGCGGACCGTCGCCGGATGCCTGCCGGAACTCGGTGCAGAGGACGAGGAACACCGCCGACCGGTGCGGGATGCCGAAGCGATCGGCCTCGAACTGGCCGCACTGGCTCGTCTCGATCGAGAGCGTCGAGCGGGCGAGCTCGATGCCGTGATCGGCGAGCAGGAGGTCGTCGGGCGAGGCGGCGGCCGACGGTGGCGGCGCGCTTCGAGCCAGTCGAGGTCGGCGGCCCGGAAGAACGAGTACGTGATCGCGAGCGGCACGCCGCGCACGGACATGCCGGTGATCAGGCGGAGCACGGGCTCGTCGGTCGCTCGACGCCGAGCGCGCTGCGGATCGACGGCTCGACCCGCGGCGCGCCCACTTCGAGCACGTCGATCACGACGTCGGGGTCGCGCGGTGCGGCGAGCACCCGCGACAGCCCGCCCGCGCGCGTGTCGAGCTTCGGGCTGGGCGACGAACGTCCCGCGGCCCTGGACCCGGATGACCTGGCGGTCGTCTTCGAGGATCGCCAGCGCCTGGCGGACGACGACGCGGCTCACGCCATAGCGGCGCGCGAGCTCGGGCTCGGAGGGCATCCGCTCGCCCGGGCTGCCACGCGCCCGACTCGATCTGCTCCTTGAGCAGCTCCTGGAGCTGGTAGTAGAGCGGGACGAAGCTCGACCGGTCGAGTGCCGTCGCCTCCGCGCATGTGCGCGCAGTATAGGATACCTGTTCCGCCATAGGACAGACTTGACAGGCGTATGCCGCGCCCTATATGAAGATGTCTACTTGTCCTAACAAGGAGAGGAGTGGGCACAGTGGGCATGTTCCACGCGCCACGGCAAGCGGCCATGGCCATCCGCGGTTCGACCGCGAGTAGCTGCGCGGCCATGGGTGATACAAGAGGCTCGCTGACGTCACCGACCGTCGCACCCGCGAGCAGCTCGACCGCGGGCTCGACCTCGGCCTCGAAGCGGCGCCGTCGGTGCAGGACCGCACGATCTCGCCCTTCGCGCGCGGCCAGCAGCCGGCGTTCGCGGGGATCAACACGTTCATCAAGTCCCCCTACTGCGAGAACATCCGCGACGTCGGCAAGTACGACGTCGCGATCGTCGGCGCCCCGTTCGACATGGGCACCACCTACCGGGCGGGGTGCCGCTTCGGCCCGCAGGCGGTGCGGCGCATCTCGGCGCTGTACGACTCCTACAACGCGGACATGGGCGTGGACCTGTACGAGGAGCTCAACCTCTGCGACGCGGGCGACATCTTCGTCATCCCGTCGAACATCGAGAAGTCGTTCGACCAGATCGACAACGCGGTGTCCTTCATCCACAAGCAGGGCGACGTTCCCGGTGGTGATCGGCGGAGACCACTCGATCGGCTATCCCGACGTGCGGGCGATCGCGCCCCACATCGAGGGCGAGCGTTGGGATCATCCACCTCGACCGCCACATCGACATGCAGGAACGTGACATGGACGAGCGGATGCACACCACGCCGTGGTTCCATGCGACCGAACATCCCGAACGCGCCGGCCCGCAACCTCGTGCAGATGGGCATCGGCGGCTGGTACGGCTCCCGTCCCGGAATGAAGGTCGCGCGTGACCGCGGGTAGCACCGTGATCACGATCTCGGATGTCGAGGAGCTCGGGGTCGAGAAGGCCGTCGAGATCGCGCTCGAGTGCGCCTGGAAGGACGCCGAGGCGGTGTTCCTGTCGTTCGACATCGACTCGATCGACGCCGGCTTCGTCCCCGGCACGGGCTCGCCGGAGCCCGGCGGGCTGCTGCCGCGCGAGGCGCTCAAGGCGCTGCGCATGGTCGCCCGCGAGGGCGGCATCTGCGGCATGGAGGTCGTGGAGATCGCGCCGCCGTACGACGTGTCGGACATGACCGCGCAGCTCGGCGCGCGGGCGATCATGGACGTGCTCGGCACGCTCGTCGAGGAGGGGCACCTGGGCTACCCGGCCGAAGCCAGGAGCGCGAGCGCCGTGAGCACGAGCGGCGCGAGGAGGAGGCGGCCGCGGCGAGGACGCGCCGAGCGGCGGCTGAGCGCCGTGAACTTCGAGTTCCTCTTCGAGCCGCTCGAGGCGCTCGACGAGCAGCTCACCCATCTGCTGGACGGCGCGCCGCTCGCTGGTGCGCCCTGGGAATCGCGTTCCTCCTCGGCCTGCGGCACGCCTCGGACCCGGATCACCTCGTGGCGGTCACCTCGCTGGTGGCCGCGGAGCGACGGCGACGACGCGCAAGGCGGTCCGGCTCGGGGCCTGGTGGGGGCTCGGACATGCCGGCGCTGATCGCGCCATCGGGCATCCCGCTGATCGCGCTCGAGACCGAACTGCCGGCGTGGCTGGAGCGCGGGGCGAGAAGTTGCGATCGGCGTGCTGATCCTGGCGCTCGCCGCGCGCGTCATCGTCAAGCGGGCTCGCGGCGACTATCGCGCGTCGGCACCGCACGACGCCGCCCGACGGAAGCCGCCGTCACCTGCGCCGCGGCGCCGGCAGCAACCACGGCCACCGGCGGCTGCGGAGCCGGGCCAGGCCGCCGCCATCGGGCTCGTGCACGGGCTCGCCGGCACCGGCGCGGTGGTCCTGCTGCTGATCGCCACGCTCCCGGGCCGGCTCGAGGCCGGGCTGGCGCTGGCGGCCTTCGCGCCGATGTCGATCGTCTCGATGGCCGTCTGCACCGGGGCCTTCGCGTGGGCCCTCACGCGCCCGGTCCTCGAGCCGGTCTACCGCTCGGTGCTGATCCCGATGCTCGGGCTCTTCGGCCTGCCGTTCGGGCTCTGGTACGCCGGGATCGGCTGACCCTCAGGAGCGCGGGCGGCCGATCGCCGGCACGGGGGGGACGTCCTCGAGCCAGCGCACGACGTGCAGGTCGAGGCTGCGCGGTAGGAAGGTGTCGATCGATGACTCGACCGGGGTGGCCTCCGCGGTGCAGGTCTCGTGCTCGATTCGAGTGCCGCGGTCGTCCCCTTCATCGCCCAGCGCCGCGCCCATCGGATCGTCCGGGGTGAGCACGCGCGGCGCGATGTGCGAACGGTTGTAGGCGACCGGCACGCCCTCCTTGAGCAGCACGTCGAGCACCATCTCGCCGCGCTCGAGGGCCTGGCGCAGCGCCCGGTGGCGGCAGCTCGATGTCGGGGTGCACGACGTCGGCATGTGGGCGCGCCGGCTGACCGTCCATGAGCAGCACGCGCGTGATCGTGGTCGCCTGCGTGGCGGGGCGAGGCCGAACAGCTGCCCAGCTCGCCGCCGACCGGCAGCTGCTGGATCTGCAGCTCGGCCACCTCGAGGCTCACGCCGCGCCGGCGCGCCAGCTCGCTGTAGGACACGAGCTTCTCGAGCCCCTCGTCGAGCGCCCCCGACGCCGGCGTGCCCGACGAACGTGCCGCTGCCCTGGCGCCGGACGATCTCGCCCGTGCGCTCCAGTCTCCCGAGCGCCGTGCGCAGCGTCCCGCGTGAGATGCCGAGCTGCGCGGACAGCTCCTGCTCGGGCGGCAGCCGCTCGCCTACGCGGTGGCGGCCCGTGGCCAGCCAGGTGCGCAGCGCCTCCTCCGCGACGTCCACCAGTGAGCGAGCCATGGTCACAGTGTGCAGGGTTGCTAGCGCTGCACCTTCACGTCCGCGACCTTGCCGGTGTTCGCATCGACCCTCACGATGGCCAGCTCGGCGAACTCCTTGGTGCCGGCCTGGCCGCGGTTCGCGATGGACATCGAGACGATCCAGTAGGGCCTCGACCCCACGCCCTGGCGCAGCAGGCGGACTGATCGTGCGCTTCGGCGTGAAGTCGATGCGCTGCAACGCCGTCGCGACCGCCTGATCCTTGTCGACCCGGACCTGGTCCTGCTGGCAGCTGCGCGACGCTACGAACGTCAGCGCGAGCAGCGCGACGACGACCCCCACGCGCACCGAGGTGCGCCTGGCGAGCGGAACGGCGTCAGGCGGAGGGACGGAACTCGTTCCCGATTCCGTGAACAGGACGATCACGAGCACCACGATCGCACAGACGATCGAGATCGCGAGCATCGCCATCTCGAAGCGACTTGACGTGCGTCTGCAGTGGCGGGAACTCGATCTGCCGCTTGCCGTGTCCGTTGTCGATCATTTCTGTCTCCTAGCGGTCGGCCATGCCGGGCTGCGGTGGCGGTCGTCGGTGGGCGTCCTGCCAAGCGACGTTGGCGGCGGCGAACTGGATCAGCCGCCGGTTCTCGTAGATCATCCAGGCCGACGAAGGCGGCCAGCATGACGACGATCCCGATCCAGGTGAGCGCCATGTACGCGCCCGGCGGCGCCGGCGCCGCCATCGCCGTAGGTCGAGCCCGGGCCGAAGGTCATGAACCCGGCGCAGTCCTGGTAGTTGTTGTTGACGATGAAGTCGGCGACGTCGTCGCCGTCGAAGCCCTCCTTGTGGACGACGCAGTCGGGCGCGCTGTTGATGATTGCCGGCATGTCCGCTCCTTAGCTCCTCGCCGCCGCGTTCGCCCATGAGCTCACGGCGCCTCCGCCAGGATGAGCGGGTCGGCCCCGTCGACGACCGTGCCGTCCGGCTCGACCAGGGCCTCCGGCACGATGGGCGATCTCGGGCAGGTAGATGTCGGGCGCGTACTCGACGGTGTCGAGCCCTGCGATCTCCACCGCCGGCGGGACGCGCAGCAGGTTGAGCTTCTTCAGGACCCAGGAGGCCGCCCAGCCGCTGAGGAACCCGAGCGGGAGGAAGGTCGCCATGCCGATCAGCTGCCCGCCGATGCTGGAGTCGACGTTGTTGACCCCGGTCGGGTAGCCGGCCGCGAAGATCCCGACCCAGAGGACCCCCAGGAAGCCGGACACGCCGTGCACGGCGACCGCTCCGACGACGTCGTCCACGCGCGCCCGCTTCTCGATCCAGTTGCCCGCCTAGACGGCCAGGACGGCCGTGAGCATCGAGATCAGGTAGGCGAGCGTCGGGGCGTAGACGTCGGCGCCCGCGGACACGCCGATCACGCCCGCGAGACCACCGGAGACGGTCCAGAACGGGTCGCCGCGGCTCGCGAAGTAGCCGCCGGTGAAACCGCCCGCGAAGCCGAACGTGATCACCATCGCTGATGGATCCGAGCGTGGTCGGGCTCAGGTAGATGTTCGCCCAGCCCGGGCACCGCGGTCGAGGCGATGACCAGGCACGCGCCGTAGAAGGCGTAGAACCCCGTGAAGATCAGCATCAGCCCGAGCAGGGTGATGTGGAGGTTGTGTGGTCGGAACTGGCGCGCCAGTCCCTCGCTTCGTGTACTTCCCTATTCGCGGTCCGAGGTTGAAGAGGACGCCGAGCGTGAAGGCGCCCGGCGACGCCGTGCACCACCGCCGAGGCGATCGAGTCATGGAACCCGAAGCGCAGCGTCAGCCAGCCGCCGGCGCTCCAGCCCCAGGCGGCGTCGAGGATCCACACGACCGAGCCGAGGATCGCGGCCAGCACCAGGTAGGCGGACAGGCGGACCCGCTCCAGCAGCGCGCCGGACATGATCGAGGCGGTCGTCCAGGAGAACAGCAGGAACGCCAGGAAGAAGATCAGGTTGATGTTGTTGGTCAGGTTCGGGCCGAACGCGTCGCTCCACGGGATGCCGCCCTGGCAGGCGGCGGCGGTGAAGTCGGTCGAGTTCGGGCCGATCGGCAGACCGGGCTGGTTGCAGTTGTAGATCCACCAGCCGAAGTAGTAGAAGGTCGGCGTGACCGCGGCGATCGTGAGGATGTTCTTGAGCGCGGTCGCCATCACGTTCTTGCGCCGCGCGACGCCGGCTTCGTAGGTCATGAAGCCCGCGTGGATCAACCACATCAGGACGACGGTCCAGAAGTAGAACTGCTCGCCGAGGATGGCGCTGTCGAGCGTCTGCGCGTCCGCGCTGGCCGCGTCCTTCAGGTTCTCCACTTGGGCGAAGACGAGGTCGATCACTGCTCCCCTTCCCGGCTCGACGACAGGCGCGACGCTATCCGGGTGGTGCGGAATGCCGCAATGTGGCTTCGTACAGGTATCTACGCAGTTCGATGTTGGATACGCACATACGGGCGCATGTCGGTCGCGGTTACGATCAGGCCCAGAAAGGAGGGCTTGCGTGACGGTTTCGCAGGTCTCCGAGGGCGGCGACGCCCTCGCACGGGTGAGGCGGGAGAACGAGACGCTGTACGCGGTCATCAAGACCGTGTCGTCCTCGCTCGCCCTCGAGCGCGTGCTGGGCGGGATCGTCGACATCGCCACCGACGCCACGGGCTGCCACGCCTGCTTCATCTACTTCGTGGACGACGGCAGGCTGGTGCTGCGGGCCGCCTCGCCGCGCTACTCCGAGCTGGTCGGGCGGCTCGGATGGGGCCTCGACGAGGGGCTGACCGGCTGGGTCGCGCGCACCAAGACACCCGAGTTCATCCGCGAGCGCGCGCTCGAGGACCCGCGCATGAAGTTCGTGCCGGAGCTCGACGAGGAGCGCTTCCAGTCGATGGTCGCGGTGCCGATCCTCGCCCGCGACGGCGAGGTGATCGGCGTGATCGTCCTGCACACCGAGGCGCCGCGCGAGTTCGACGACGACGTCCTCAACTTCCTCGTCCACACGGCGTCGCTCGTCGGCGGGCGCGATCGAGAACGCGCAGCT
The DNA here is from genome assembly GCA_963828225.1 of uncultured Thermoleophilaceae bacterium. Taxonomy (GTDB): domain Bacteria; phylum Actinomycetota; class Thermoleophilia; order Solirubrobacterales; family Thermoleophilaceae; genus JACVRW01. Next base: position 778,428 of record CAWHDX010000001.1, read on the forward strand.
CTACGAGGACGCGCGCCGGCGCGTCGACGCCCTGACCGACGCTCACCCAGCTGAGCCAGTCGCTCGCAGCCGTGACGCTGCGCGAGGACCTCTACGACGCGGTCACGCGCGGGGCGCGCCAGCTGCTGGGCGCCGACGGCTGCCAGATCTGGCGCCTCGACCAGGACGAGGACGCGCTGACGCTGGCCGGTGAGGACCCGCCGGACTCCGCCGACGCGAGCGTCCGCGCCCGGGCGGGCGGCGCTGCTGCTCGACCTGATCCGGCGCGAGCAGGGCGGGCGCCGGACCGCCGGGCGTGGTGGCACCCGACGACGACGGGATCCTGGTCGCCCCGCTGGTGGCCGGCGACGAGCAGCTCGGCATGCTGAGCTGCGTGGTGCGCGGCCGCAGCTTCGGCGCGGGCGACGCGGAGCTGCTGCTGGCCGTCGCGAACCAGACCGCGGTGGGCCTGAAGAAGGCCGAGCTGATCGAGCGGCTCACCGCCGAGAACATCGTCAAGGACATGTTCGAGGCGCTCGCCGCCGGCGCGGTGCAGACGGCTGAGGCGAAGGCCGCCGACGCCCGCTGCGACCTCAACCGCCCGCACGTCTTCATCCACGCGGAGCGCGCGCCGCGGCCCGCCGACGGGCCGCCCTGGCCGGAGCTGGCCGCGCGCGCTGCGGCGCGGCTGGCGCGGCTCTACCCGCGCGCGTTCTTCGACGCCCGCCACGACGGCCTGCGCGGGCTGGCGCCGCTGCCCAGCGACGACCCGGCCGCGGCCGACGCGCTGTGGCGGGCGTGCGACGAGCTGGCCCGCGAGGAGGGCCTGCTCGTCGGACTCAGCGACGTGGACCGCGGCGCCGCCGGCGCGCGGCGGCGCATGCGCGAGGCCGCCGACGCCGCGAGCATCGGCCGCTCGCTCAACGGCCGACGGCGGGGCGGTGTCCTACGAGCAGCTCGGCGCCTACCGCTACCTCGTGCACCTCGAGCTCGACGAGACGCCGCACGACCGCTACGGCCAGGCCGTCGAGGAGCTGATGCTCTACGACCGGCGCCGCAGCGCGCAGCTCGTCGAGACGCTCGAGCGCTTCCTCGGAGCCCGCTGCAGCGTCGCCGCGAGCGCGCGCAAGCTCTACATCCATCCGAACACCGTGCGCCAGCGCCTCGAGCGCATCGAGCGCATCACCGGGCTCGACCTGCGCTCGGAGGACCTGCTGTCGCTCGAGCTGGCGCTCAAGGTCGCCCGGCTGCACCGGGTCCGGCGCGATTGAGACCGCTAGGCCGTCTTGCTGCCGCGGCGGTGCAGCGCGAGCCAGGCCCTGAAGATCGCGTAGCCGAACACGTGCCCCAGGAACACGAACAGCACCCAGAACGCCTTCCACAGGAACTCGAGGTCGTCCTCGTGCCACAGCTCGAACACCGTCAGGTAGATCGAGGATCAACAGCGCCACCGCCAGGATCGGCGGCACCTGCCCGGTGAACACGAACACGACCATCGGCGCGGGCACCCTACATCGGCGGGCTCGCGGTGACGATCCGGGCGAAGCTGTTCGCGGCGATCGTGCTGAGCATCCTCGGCCCGATCGCGACCACCGCGGTCGCGCTCCAGGGCCAGAGCAAGATGGGCGACCGCTTCGACGAGGTGCAGACGCGAGCCGCGCACCAGGCGATCGCGCTGCAGCTCAAGTTCGGCGTCACCGACGTGAACGGCTGGCAGACCGCCTACGGCTACGACGACGGCCGCTCGCGGCCGGTCTTCGAGCGCTCGGTGGACTCCTTCCGCGCCGACCTGAGGCGCGCCGGCGTCACGCTGCGCGACCGCCGCGAGCGCCGGCTGCTCGAGCAGCTGCGGACGCGAGTTCGCCGGCTTCATGGAGCTCGACGAGGTCGCCTACCGGGCGCTGCGGGCCGGCCGCACGCAGCGGGTGAGCGACATCTTCCTCGGGCCCGAGATCGCCCGCTTCAGCGCGATGGCCGAGACGGCCGAGGAGCTGGCGCGCTACGAGCAGGCGCGCGCGGCGGCCACCCGGCGGGCCTTCGACGACGCGCGCGACGACGCGCGCAAGCGCCTGATCGCCGTCGCGCTCGGTGCGGGCATCGTGATCGTGCTGCTGCTCGTGACGGCCGGCGACGTGGTGCGGCTGGCGCTCGAGGGCGAGCGCCGGCGGCGCGACGGTCCCGGCGGCGCATGAGCGACGACGTCATCCTCACGCTGAGCCTGCTGCTCAGCGCGGCGCTGGCGGCGCGCTTCATCGCGAGCCTGCTGCCGGTGCCGGAGATCCTGGTGCTGGTGGGGGCCGGTGCGCTGCTGGGCGGCTCGGCGCTCGACGTCGTCGACGTGCCGCTCGAGTCGCTCGGCGCCCAGCTGCTGTTCACGCTCGGCGTGTCGATCATCCTCTTCTACGGCGGGCTCAACCTGTCGCTGCCCGTGCTGCGCCGCGTCTGGATCGGGCTCGGCCTGCTGGTCGTGCCCGGGATGGTGCTGACGGCCGCCGTGGTCGGGGTGACCGCGCACCTGGTGTTCGACCTCGACTGGACCGCCGCGCTCCTGATGGGCGCGGTGCTCGCGCCGACCGACCCCGCGATCCTGATCCCGCTGTTCGTGCGCTCGCGCCTGCGGCCCAAGGTGGCCCAGACGGTGATCGCCGAGTCGGCCTTCAACGATCCGACCGGGGCGGCGCTCGCGCTCGCGCTGGCGGGCGTCCTGCTGAGCGGCGGCGGCGGGCTGGCGCACCCGGTCGAGGACTTCCTGGTCGACCTCGCGATCAGCACGGTGATCGGCGTGATCGCCGGCGTCGGGCTCGCCGCGGCCATCTCGAGCCACCGCGCCGGCGTCTGGCGCGAGTCGTCGGCGCTGGCGGTGCTCACGGTCGTCACGATCAGCTTCTTCTCGCTGGACTCGGCCGGCGGCAGCGGCTACCTGGGCGCGTTCCTCGCGGGGCTGATCGTCGGCAACATGGAGCACCTCGGGCTGGCCATGCACTCCGAGCACGAGCAGGAGATGCGCCAGTTCGCGTTCAACCTCGCCGACCTGGTGACGCTGATCGTCTTCGTCGTGCTCGGCGCGAACATCCCGTTCGACGTGCTCGGCGAGAACCTGCTGCCGTCGCTCGCCGTGCTGGCGACGCTGCTGCTCGTGGCGCGGCCGCTGACGGTGCTGGTCGTGCGCGGTGCCGGACCGAGCGGCGGGCTGGACGCGCGCAGGAGCTGACCTTCCTCTGCTGGACCCGCGAGACCGGCGTCGTGCCGGCGGCGCTGGTCGGGGTGCTGGCCGGGCTCGGGGTGCCGGACACCGAGCTCTACGCGAGCGTCGTGGCGCTGGCGATCATCGCCACGCTGCTGCTGCAGGCGCTGCCGGCGCCGTGGCTGGCGGGGCGGCTGGGGCTGCTGGACGACCGCTGCCGCGGCGACGGCCGCGGGCGGGGGCCGGCCTGACCGATGCCGACGCGCCAGAACAGCTGGAGGTAGCGGTCGACCTCCCACTGCGTGACCTGGTCGTGCCACTCCCGGAACTCGCGCTGCTTGACCCGCACGAAGTAGTCGACGTAGTCCTCGCGGCCGGTGTTGCCGAGCGCCTTGCGCATCACGTCGTCGGCCTCGAGCTCGCGCGTCGCGTCGAGCAGCGTCGCCGGCAGCATCTCCACGCCCAGGTCGGCCGCTCCTGGCCTCGGTCACCTCGTGCAGGTTGAGCTCGGTCGTCGGCTCGCCCGGGTCGAGCCCGCGCTCGATGCCGTCGAGGCCCGGCGGCCAGCGTCACCGCGGCCGCCAGGTAGGGGTTGCAGGAGCCGTCGATCGTGCGGTCCTCGACGCGGCCCGGGCCCGGCACGCGCAGCATCTGCGTGCGGTTGTTGTAGCCATAGCTCACATACACGGGCGCCCAGCTCGCGCCGCTGCGCGAGCCCACCACGAGCCGCTTGTAGGACGTGACCGTCGGCGCCGTGACGGCGATGTAGGCCTTCGCGTGCGCCTTCAGCCCGGCGATGAACTGGTAGCCGGTCTCCGACAGGCCCATGCCGCGCGGGTCGTCGGCGGGGTCCGCGTCGAAGACGTTCTCGTCGTCGCGCCAGAGGCTCATGTGGAAGTGGCAGCCGTTGCCGGTCAGGTGCGAGAACGGCTTCGGCATGAACGTCGCGATCAGCCCGCGCTCCTGCGCCAGCGACTCGACCATGTAGCGGAAGAAGATCGCCCGGTCGCAGGTGGTCAGCGCGTCGGCGAACTCGAAGTTCTGCTCGAACTGGCCGTTGGCGTCCTCGTGGTCGGTGGCGTAGTTGCCCCAGCCGAGCGCGGTGATGTAGCGCGCCACCGTCGACACGAAGTCGAGGTTGCGCGTCAGGCCGCGCATGTCGTAACAGGGCTGGTCGAGCGTGTCGAGCGGGTCGGCCAGCTCGATCGAGCCGTCCTCGCGCTTGCGCACGAGGAAGTACTCGAGCTCGGCGCCGATGCGTGAACTCGAAGCCCAGTCGACGTGCGCCCGCTCGAGCTGGCGGCGCAGGATCGTGCGCGGGTCAGTAGGGCCACTCCTTGCCCTCCACGTGCACGTCGCACGCGATCCGCGCGACCTCCGGCCGCCACGGCAGCGGCGTGAACGAGCGCACGTCCGGCATGGCGGCCAGGTCGGGCTCGTGCGGTCCCTGACCGATCTCGCCGGCGGCGAAGCCGGCGAACCCGGCGCCGTCCTCCATCAGTCCGTCGAGGTGGGTGGCGGGCACGAGCTTCGCGTTCGGCTTCCCGTGCATGTCGACGAACTGCGCGAACAGGAACTCGATGCCGTTGTCGCCGATGTACTTGCGGACGTCGTCGAGCGACTCCGGCGCTGTGAATGGCTTATCGGTCATCTGGCGCCGCAACCTACCCCTTCGACCGGCGAGCGGCCAATGTGCGTGACATCCGACACAGTTGAGCGCCGTCGCGGGAATTGTGCGCCGCCACCTATGGGACGGGCGCTGCGGCCGTGCCTACACTCGATCGTCGGACATGTGTGGAATCGCCGGACTCTTCTCGAAGTCGCTCGACGTCAGCGGCGGCCTCGGCGGCCACCTGGGCGCGATGCTGCTGCAGCTCGAGCGACCGCGGGCCCGACAGCGCCGGCGTCGCGATCTACCGCGACCCGGCGCCCGTCCGGCTCGTCCAAGGTGTCGCTCTTCTCGCCCGACCCCGAGCAGGACTGGGACGGCGGTGCGCGACGAGCTGGCCGAGGAGTTCGGCGCCGGCGAGCCCGGAGCTGCGCGCCAGCCACGCGGTGATCGTCGTCGAGACGGACGCCGACGCCGCCCAGGACTGGCTGCGCCGAGCACCACCCCGAGCTGCGCGTGATGAGCGCCGGGCAGACGATCGAGATCTACAAGGAGGCGGGGCTCGCCGCGCGACTTCGTCGAGGCGTTCGCGCTCGACGGAGATGCAGGGCAGCCACGCGCTCGGCCACACGCGCATGGCGACCGAGAGCGCCGTCACGACCGAGCACTCGCATCCGTTCTCGACCGGGCTCGACCTCTGCCTCGTGCACAACGGCTCGCTCTCGAACCACAACGACCTGCGCCGCTGGCTGCGCCGCGAGGGCATCCGGTTCGAGACCGACAACGACTCCGAGGTGGCCGCCGGCTACCTGACCTAGCGGATGCGCGAGGGCGCGACGCTCGAGCAGGCGCTCGAGGGCTGCCTCGAGGACCTCGACGGCTTCTACACGTTCGCCGTCGGCACGGCCGACGGCTTCGCGGTGCTGCGCGACCCGATCGCCTGCAAGCCGGCCGTGATGGCCGAGACCGACGACTGGGTCGCGATGGCCTCCGAGTACCGCGCGATCGCGGTGCTGCCCGGCGCCGAGGGCGCGACGCACGTGGGAGCCCGAGCCGGGCCGCGTCTACAGCTGGGAGCGGGCGCCGGTCTGATGTCCGCCCCCGGCAGCGGGGTCGAGACGCAGGAGATCGACCTCGCCGTGACGCCGCTGCGCGAGCTCAACGCGGCGCTCCACGCGGTCGGCGACGACGGGCCGCGCCACTGGCGCGTGCTCAACCCGCGCGGCGCGCACGCGCTGGCGGCGGGCATCGACGCCGCCGATCGAGGTCGAGATCGACGGGCCACGCGGGCTACTACTGCGCCGGGCATGAACAAGCAGGCGACCGTGCGCGTGCACGGCAACGCGGGCGTCGGCGTGGCCGAGAACATCATGTCCGGGACGCGTGGTCGTCGACGGCAGCGCCAGCCAGTCGGCCGGCGCGACCGGGCACGGCGGCCTCGTGGCGATCCGCGGCGACGCCTCGGCGCGCTGCGGCATCTCGATGAAGGGCGTGGACATCGTCGTGCACGGGCTCGGTCGGGCACATGAGCGCGTTCATGGCGCAGAAGGGGCGGCTGGTGGTCTGCGGCGACGCCGGCGAGGCGCTCGGCGACTCGATCTACGAGGCGCGCCTGTACGTGCGCGGCGACGTGGCCGGGCTGGGCGCCGACTGCGTCGAGAAGGAGATGCGCGACGAGCACCTCGCCGAGCTGGGCGAGCTGCTCGAGGCGGCCGAGGATCGAGCGGCGCGACGCCGTCGGAGTTCCGCCGCTACGGGTCGGCGCGGCGGCTCTACAACTTCCACGTCGACAACGCGGGCGGCGTACTGATGGCCGCGACCCGGCCTGCGCGAGTCGGCGCTGTTCGACCGCAACACGATCGCCGAGATCCAGCGCGCCGCGCGCGAGGGCATCTACGACATCCGCGGCTTCGGCGCCAAGCGGCCGCGTGCCCGCACTTCGACGACCTGCTCTTCCTCGGCGCGAGCATGTCGCGCTACCCGCTCGAGGGCTACCGCGAGCGCTGCGACACCGACGTGACGATCGGCGCCCGCCACGCCGCCAGCGGCCGCTGCACCTCGACATCCCGGTCACGATCGCCGGGATGAGCTTCGGCGCGCTGTCGGCGCCGGCGAAGGAGGCGCTCGGCCGCGGCGCGAGCGCGGTCGGCACGAGCACCACCACCGGCGACGGCGGCATGACGCCGGAGGAGCGCGAGCACTCGGCGATGCTCGTCTACCAGCTGCTGCCGTCGCGCTACGGGATGAACCCCGACGACCTGCGCCGCGCCGACGCGATCGAGATCGTCGTCGGCCAGGGCGCCAAGCCGGGCGGCGGCGGGATGCTGCTCGGCCAGAAGATCTCCGACCGGGTCGCCGAGATGCGCGACCTGCCCAAGGGGATCGACCAGCGCAGCGCCTGCCGGCACCCGGACTGGACCGGCCCGGACGACCTCGAGATCAAGATCCACGAGCTGCGCGAGATCACCGACTGGCAGAAGCCGATCTTCATCAAGGTGGGCGCCACGCGGCCGTACTTCGACGTCGCGCTGGCGGTCAAGGCGGGCGCCGACGCGGTGGTGCTCGACGGCATGCAGGGCGGCACCGCCGCGACGCAGGAGGTGTTCATCGAGCACGTCGGCATCCCGACGCTGGCCGCGATCCGGCCGGCCGTGGACGCGCTGCAGGACCTCGGCGTGCACCGCGAGGTGCAGCTGATCGTCTCCGGCGGGATCCGCTCGGGCGCCGACGTGGCGAAGGCGCTGGCGCTCGGCGCCGACGCCGTCTCGATCGGCGTCGCCGCGCTGATCGCGCTCGGCGACAACGCGCCCGAGCTGCGACGCCGACTACGCCGAGATCGGCTCGGCCGCCGGGTTCTACGACGACTGGCACGAGGGCCGCGACCCGTCGGGCATCTCGCACGCAGGACGACGAGCTGGCGGCGCGCTTCGACCCCGAGCTGGGCGGCCGCCGGCTCGCGAACTACCTGCGCACGATGGTGCTCGAGGCGCAGACGCTGGCGCGCGCCTGCGGCAAGTCGCACGTCCACAACCTGGAGCCGGAGGACCTGGTGGCGCTGACGGTCGAGGCGAGCGCGATGGCGCGCGTGCCGCTGGCCGGGACGACCTGGGTGCCCGGCCGGTGACGGCTAGAAGACGACGGTGGTGTTGCCGTGCACGAGCACGCGGTCCTCGCAGTGCCAGCGCACCGCGCGCGAGAGCACGGTGCGCTCGATGTCGGCGCCGAGGCGGATCAGCGTCTCGACGTCGTCGCGGTGCGAGACGCGGATCACGTCCTGCTCGATGATCGGCCCCTGGTCGAGGTCCTCGGTCACGTAGTGCGCGGTCGCTCCGATCAGCTTGACGCCGCGGTCGCGCGCCTTCTCGTAGGGGCCTGCTCCGGCGAAGGCGGGGAGGAACGAGTGGTGGATGTTGATCACCGGCGCGCCGACCTGCTCGAGGAAGCCCGCCGACAGGATCTGCATGTAGCGCGCCAGCACGACCATGTCGAAGCGCCCGCCGAGCAGCTCGAGCTGCCGCGCCTCGGCCTCGGGCTTGGTGTCCTTGGTGACCGGCACGTGCTCGAAGCGCACGCCGAACTGCGCGACGTCGTCGGCCAGGTCGGGGTGGTTCGAGACGACCAGGCCGACGTCGATGTCGAGCTCGCCGCGGCGCCAGCGCCAGAGCAGGTCGAGCAGGCAGTGGTCGTAGCGCGACACCATCATCGCGACGCGCTTGGGCCGGGCCGCGTCATGGAGGCTCCACGTCCATCTCGAACGGCCGCGCGACCTCCTCGTCGAAGGCTCGCGCCATCTCGTCGAGCGCCCCGGACAGGCCGCGCAGGTGGAAGACCATGCGCAGGAAGAAGGTGCCGCCCTCGGGGTCGGTCGAGTACTGGTCGGACTGCGCGATGTTGGCCCCCTGCGCGTGCAGGAAGCCGGACGCCGCAGCGACGATCCCCGGGCGGTCGCCGCAGCGCACCAGCAGCCGGGCAGTGTCCTCGGCGCTCATCGGCGGCATCTTAGGTCCATTGCCCGCTTGGACAAATTGTTTACGATTGCCGCGTCTCGAGACCGTAACGTGTCCTACGTCCTGACCTGTCCCAACTGCGGCCCGCGCGAGGTGACCGACTTCAGCTTCGGCGGAGAGGTCAACCCCCGGCCCACGACCACGCCCTCGCAGCGGGAGCTGGGCGCCTACAACTACTTCCGCGAGAACGTCGCGGGCGTGCAGCGCGAGTGGTGGTTCCATCGCTCCGGCTGCGGCGAGTGGTTCCTCGCCGAGCGCGACACGCGCACCAACCACGTGCTGCTCACCGAGCTGCCGACCGCGGGCGAGGGCGCTCCCGGCGCCGGGCGGGCGCCGGGCGGCGCGGGCGCGCCGGGCGGCGCGGCTGGCGGCACCCTGTGAAGCGCCTGCCCCACCAGGCCGGGGAGCGGATCGACCGCGACCGCACGCTGACCTTCACGTTCGACGGGCGCGAGGTGGAGGCGTTCGAGGGCGACACGATCGCCTCCGCGCTGATGGCGTCGGGCCGGCGCGTCTTCTCGCGCAGCTTCAAGTACCACCGCCCGCGCGGCGAGCTGTGCGCCTGCGGGCAGTGCGCCGGGTCGCTGGTGGACGTCGACGGCTCGCCGGGCGTGCGCGCCTGCGGGGAGCCGGCGCGCGCCGGGATGTCGGTCGTCGCACCTGAACGCTTGGCCGTCGCTCGGCTTCGACGTGATGCGCGCCACCGATCGCGTCGGCGGCCCCTTCACGCCGCCGGGCTTCTACTACAAGACCTTCATCCGGCCGCGCCGGCTCTGGCCGCTCTACGAGAAGGTGCTGCGCCACGCCGCCGGGCTCGGGAAGATCGCCGCCCAGCCCGAGCGCGAGTCGCGCACCGAGTACCGCCGCCGCCACTGCGACGTCCTCGTGGTGGGCGGCGGCGTGGCTGGGCTGGCCGCGGCGCTGCGCGCCGCCGAGCTGGGCGCCGACGTGGTCCTCTGCGACGAGGACGTGGAGCCCGGCGGGCGGCTGCTCGCCGAGGGCGGTCACGAGCGGGCGCGCGAGCTGGCGCGCCAGGTCCGCGAGGCGGGCGTCGAGGTGCTCTCGCGCGCGCCCGCGCTGGGCCACTTCGACGGCCTCGTCCCGGTCTGGCAGGGCGAGACGCTGCACCAGGTGCGCGCCGCCGCGCACGTGGCCGCGACCGGCTCGCTGCAGCAGCCGCTCGTGTTCGGCGACAACGACCTGCCCGGCGTGATGCTGGCCGACGGCGCCCGCCGGCTGGCCGCGGTCTACGCGGTGGCGCCCGGCACGCGCGCGGTCGTGGCCTGCGTCACCGACTCCGGCCTCGACGCGGCGCTGCACCTGCGCGCCGCCGGCGTGGAGGTGGCGGCGGTCGCCGACCTGCGCGAGGACGCCGCCGAGCGGCCCGCCGCCGAGGCGCTGGCCGCCGCCGGCATCGAGCTGCTTCCAGGCCACACGGTCGTGCGCGCGCGCGGCCGCGACGAGGTCAAGGGCGCCGTGCTCGCCCGCGTCGACGCCGACGGCAAGGCGCAGAGCGGCGACGAGCGGCGCGTGAGCTGCGACCTGCTGGCGGTGGACGGCGGCTCGGTGCCGGCCGGCTCGCTGCTGCTGCAGGCCGGTGCGCGCGCGCGCTACGACGAGCGCAGCGCGCGCTTCCTGCCCGAGGAGATCCCCGCCGGAGTGTGGGCCGCGGGCGCGGCCGCCGGTCACGAGCAGGCCGAGGCCGCCGAGCTGTCGGGCCGACTCGCGGGCGTGCGAGGCGGCGGTGGCCGTCGGCGCCGCCGGCGACGAGGCGCAGAGCGAGGTGGGCGAGCTGCGCGAGCGGCTCGAGGCCGCGCCGCAGTCCCCGGCGGTGGCGCCGCCGGCGCACGCGAGCGACTCGCGCGGCGGCGGCAAGGCGTTCGTGGACCTCGACGAGGACGTGACGGTCAAGGACATCGGGCTCGCCGCGGCCGAGGGCTACGACTCGATCGAGCTCTCCAAGCGCTACACGACCGTCACGATGGGGCCGTCGCAGGGCCGCTTCTCGCAGCTGCCGTCGGTGCGCGCGCTCGCCGCCGAGACCGGGCTCGACGTGGGCGAGGTCGGCCTGACGACGGCGCGGCCGCCTTGGCAGTCGGTGCCGCTCGGCGCGCTCGCCGGCCGCCCGTTCGAGCCGGCCAAGCGATCCGCGATCCACGCGCCGCCACCGCGAGCTCGGCGCCAACGTGATGTGGGCCGGCGACTGGCGGCGCGCCTACGACTACGGCGACCCGCAGGCCGAGGCGCTGGCGGTGCACGAGGCGGCCGGCCTGATCGACGTCTCGACGCTCGGCAAGCTGATCGTCCGCGGCCCCGACGCCGGGGCGTTCCTCGACCGGCTCTACCCGAACCGCTTCTCGAACCTCAAGCCGGGCCGCATCCGCTACGGCGTGATCGCCAGCGACGCCGGGCCGGATCATGGACGACGGCACGATCTGCCGCGTCGACGACGACACGCTTCTACGTGACGACCACGTCGAGCGGCGCCGGCGCGGTGCAACGAGTGGTTCTCCTGGTGGCTGGCCGACTGGCGCATGGACGTGCGCATGACCGACGTGACGCAGGCGCTCTCGGCGGTCAACCTCGCCGGGCCGCGCGCGCGGGAGATCATGGGCGCGCTCACCGACCTCGACTGCTCCAGCGAGGCGTTCACCTACCTCGACGGCAAGCAGGCCGAGGTGGCCGGCGTGCCCTGCCTGATCCTGCGCATCGGCTTCGTCGGCGAGGTCGGCTACGAGATCCACTGCCCCTCGGTGCACGGCGAGCACCTCTGGGACGCGCTGATGGAAGCGGGCGCGCAGCACGGGCTGAAGCCGTTCGGGCTGGAGCCCCAGCGCCTGCTGCGGCTCCAGAAGCTGCACATCCTGATCGGCCAGGACACCGACTCCGAGTCGACGCCCTTCGGCGCCGCGATGCCGTGGATCGTCAAGCTCGACAAGGAGGAGGACTTCATCGGCAAGTGGGCGCTCGAGCGCGCCGCGGGCGCCGAGCTCGAGACCGCGCTCGTGGGCATCAAGCTCAGACGACGGGCACGTGCCGACCGAGGGCGCCGTCGTGCTGCCCGACGGCGACGGCGGCGGCCCCGTCGGCCAGGTCACGAGCGCGCGCTTCTCGCCGCAGCTCGACGGCGTGATCGGGATGGCGTGGGTGCCCGCGGCGCTCGCGAAGGACGGGTCGCGCGTGACGATCTCGGACGAGGGCACGCCGCTTCGAGGCCGAGGTGGTCACGGCGCCGTTCTACGACCCCGACGGCGAGGTCCTGCGCTCGTGAGCCTCGCGTTCCTCTCGCCCGCCGCGACCGCGCCGGCGCGCAGCTCGATGGAGCGCGACGCGCTGGCCGCCGGCGCCCGGCTCGAGCAGCGCGACGGCTGGAACGTCGCGGTCGCCTTCGATGGCGCGGACGCCGAGCGCGCACGGCTCGCCGGGAGCGTCGGCTTCGCGGACCGCTCGCACCTCGGCAAGCTGGAGCTGCACGCCGAGCACGGGCTGCCGCTCGGAGAGGGCACTCGCCGCGACGACGCCTGGTGGTGCCCGATGTCGGCGGAGCGCGCGCTCGTGCTCTGCGAGCCGGCCGCCACCGCGCGCCTGCGCGAGCAGCTCGGCGGCGACGCCGTCGACCTCACCTCCGCCATGGGCGCGATGACGATCGCCGGCCCGCTGGCGCGCGAGCTGCTGGCGCGCTTCAGCGCGCTCGACCTGCGCGACAAGGTCACGCCGGTGCACGGCTTCCGGCCCGGGCTCGGTGGCGCGCACGCCCGGCGCGGTGCTGCGCGAGGCCGAGGACCGCTGGCTGATGCTCTTCGGGGCCGCGGTCGGCTGCTACGTCTGGACCGTCGTGGCCGACGCCGCCGAGTCGCTCGGCGGCGGCCCGGTCGGCCTGGAGGCGCTCGGCGATGCGTGACATCTTCCGCAAGCGCCGCATGTGGCGCCGCCGGCCGGAGCTGAAGGACTCCTACGACGTCGTGATCGTGGGCGGCGGGTCGCACGGGCTGGCCGCGGCCTACTACCTGACGCGCGACCACGGCATCAAGAACGTCGCGGTGCTGGAGAAGAGCTACATCGGCTCGGGCGCCGCCGGGCGCAACACGACGATCCTGCGCGCGAACTACAAGACCGTCGAGGGGGCGCGCTTCTACGACGCGTCGCTGAAGCTCTACGAGGGGCTCGGCGCGCAGCTCAACTTCAACCTGCTGTTCTCGCAGAACGGCCACCTGACGCTCGCGCACTCCGACCGCGCGATGTTCGTGATGGCCAACCGCGCCGAGGTCAACCGCCTCAACGGGATCGACTCCCGCCTGATCGACCCGGACGAGGTCAAGCGGCTCGCGCCCGCCATGCAGGTCGGCAACCCGGACGCCGTCTATCCGATCCAGGGCGCGCTCTACCACCCGCCCGGCGGCGTGATCCGCCACGACGCGGTGGTCTGGGGCCTGGCCCGCGGCGCCGACAGCGGCGGCGCCGAGATCCACCCGTACACCGAGGTCACCGGCATCGACCGCTCGAACGGGCGGGTGACCGGCGTGCAGACCAACCGCGGCCCGATCCGCGCCGGGACGGTGCTCAACTGCACGGCCGGCTGGAGCTCGCTGATCTCCGGGATGGCCGGCGTCAAGCTGCCGATCACGACGCACATCCTGCAGGCCTGCGTCACCGAGCCGCTCAAGCCGTTCCTGGACGTGGTGATCGTCTCGTCGCAGATGCACGTCTACGTGTCGCAGACCGACCGCGGCGAGGTGCTGATGGGCGCCGAGATCGAGCCCTGGACCACCTATCGCATGCAGGGCACGCTCAACTTCCTGCAGGAGGTGACGCGCCACACGATCGAGCTGTTCCCGCAGCTCGAGCGCGCGCGCCTGCTGCGCAGCTGGGCCGGGCTCTGCGACCTGAGCCCGGACTACAGCCCGATCCTCGGCAAGACCGAGGTGGAGGGCTTCCACGTGAGCGCGGGGTGGGGCACCTACGGCTTCAAGGCGGCGCCGATCGTCGGCAAGACGCTGGCCGAGCTCGTGGCGACGAACCGCACGCCCGACCTGATCGCACCCTTCGCGCTCGAGCGCTTCTACGAGGACAAGCTCGTGTCGGAGCTGGCCGCGGCTGCGGTGAGTCACTGATGAGGGGAGAGGGAGATGAAGAGCAGCCTGGAGATCGCTCAGGAGGCTGAGCTCAGGCCGATCGAGCAGATCGCGGAGCAGGCCGGCCTGCTGCCCGACGAGGTGGACCCATACGGGCGCTACAAGGCGAAGATCTCGCTGGGCGCGCTCGACCGGCTGCAGGGGGCGCCCGACGGCAAGCTCGTCTGCGTCGCGGGCGTGACGCCGACCAAGGCCGGCGAGGGCAAGACCACGACCGCCGTGTCGCTGACGCAGGGGCTCGGCCACATCGGCAAGGACCCGCTGCTCTGCCTGCGCGAGCCGTCGCTCGGGCCGGTGTTCGGCATCAAGGGCGGCGCCGCCGGCGGCGGCATGGCCCAGGTCGTGCCGATGGAGGACCTCAACCTCCACTTCACCGGCGACATCCACGCGATCGGGGCCGCCAACAACCTGCTGGCCGCGCTGCTGGACGCCTCGATCCTGCACGGCAACCCGCACAAGATCGACGCGCTGCGCGTGGGCTGGAAGCGGGCGCTCGACATGAACGACCGCGCGCTGCGGGCGATCACGCTCGGACAGGGCGGGCGCGCCAACGGCTACCCGCGCGAGTCGGGCTTCGACATCACGGCGGCGTCGGAGGTGATGGCGATCCTCGCGGTGTCGCGCGACCTGCAGGACCTGCGCAAGCGGCTCGGCGCGATCACGGTCGCGCACTCCTACGACGGCGGCAAGCCGGTCACGGCCGAGGACCTCGGCGCCGCCGGCGCGATGACGGTGCTGCTCAAGGAGGCGCTCAAGCCGAACCTGATCCAGACGCTCGAGGGGCAGCCCTGCCTGATGCACGCGGGCCCGTTCGCGAACATCGCGCACGGCAACTCGTCGCTGGTCGCCGACCTGATCGGGCTGAAGCTGAGCGACTACGTGATCACGGAGTCGGGCTTCGGCTCGGACATGGGCATGGAGAAGTTCTTCGACATCGTCTGCCGCGCGCGGCGGGCTGCGCCCGAGCGCGGTCGTGCTCGTGGCGACGGTGCGCGCGCTCAAGCACCACGGCGGCGTCGAGGACGACCCGCGCGTGGAGCAGGGCCAGGGCCTCGACGGCCGTCGCCAAGGGCGCGGCCAACCTGCGCCGCCACCTCGGCATCGTGCGCAGACGTTCGGGCTGCCCTGCGTGGTGGCCGTCAACCGGCGCCCCGGCGACACCGACGAGGAGGTCGAGCTGGTGCGCTCGCTGGCGCTCGAGGGGGGCGCCCACGCGGCGGAGGTCAACGACGCGTTCGCGCGCGGCGGCGAGGGCGCGGCGGAGCTCGCCCAGGCGGTGGCGGACGCGTGCGAGCAGCCGTCGGAGTTCAAGTTCGCCTACGAGGACGACGATCCGATCGAGGTGAAGGTCGAGAAGGTCGCCAAGAAGGTCTACGGCGCGTCGAGGGTCGTCTTCTACCTCGATGCCGAGCGCAAGATGCGGCAGTACTCTGAGGATGGCCTCGACAAGCTCCCGATCTGCATGGCGAAGACGCACCTGTCGCTCTCGGCGGACCCGGCGCTGATCAACGCGCCCGAGGACTTCACGCTGCCGGTGCGCGACATGCGGGCATACACCGGCGCGGGTTGGCTGGTGCCGCTCTGCGGCGACATCCAGCAGATGCCCGGCCTCGGCAAGTCGCCGGCGGCGCTGAACGTCGACATCGACGCGGACGGTCGGACGGTCGGCCTGTTCTGATGTCGCGCAACCTCGTCGACATCCTGCGCGCGCACGAGCCGGAGGGCCGTCCGACGGCGCTCGCCGTGCTCAAGGAGGCGATGGACGCGCGCGGGGAGATCACCGACGACGACCGCCGCCGGGCGGCGGCGCTGTCGGGCCTGCCCGAGGCGACCGTCTACGGCGTCTCGACGTTCTACGACGACCTGATCCAGCCGCGCGGTCGCCGGCACGTCTCCGTCTGCACGGGAACGGCCTGCTGGGCGGCCGACTTCGGGGCGCACGTGGCGGCGCTGGAAGAGGGGCTGGGGGTGGCGCGCGGCGAGCGCTCCGCCGACGGCGAGGTGTCGATCGCGCAGACGGTCTGCCTCGGCTTCTGCCACGCCGCCGGCGCCGTGCGCGAGGGCGACGTGGTCGACGCCGGCCCAGGCGTGGTCGACCGCGTGCTCGCGGGCGACGATGCGCGAGGCGGCCGAGCCGGTGGGGGAGAGCATGCTCGACGAGCCGGTGCTGCTCGCGCGCGGCACGTTCGCCGGGCTGCGGCACGCGCGCGCCGCGCTCAGCCCGGAGGAGCTGCTCGCACCGCGTGAAGGACGCCGAGGTGCGCGGCCGCGGCGGGGCCGGCTTCCCCGCCGGGACCAAGTGGGAGTTCGCCGCGCGCGCGGCCGACCCGGATCGCGCGATCGTCGTCAACGGCGACGAGGGCGACCCGGGCTCGTACATCGACAAGCTGCTGATGGAGCGCAACCCCGAGCTGCTGCTCGAGGGCATGGCCCTGGCCGGCGCGCGCGATCGGCGCCCGGCGCGGCTACGTGCTGGTGCGCTCGGAGTACCCGCGCTCGATGCCGATCCTGCGCGCGGCCGTCGAGCGCTCGCGCGACGAGCTCGGCGACTTCGAGGTGGAGATCGTGGAGGGCGCCGGCTCGTACGTGGTCGGCGAGGAGACGGCCCTGCTCGCCTCGCTCCAGGGGATGCGCGGCACGGTCTCGGCGCGCCCGCCGTTCCCCGCCGAGCGCGGCTACCACGGCAAGCCGACCGTCGTCCACAACGTCGAGACGCTCTGCAACATCCCCTTCATCGCCCTGCACGGCGCCGACGCCTACAAGGAGCTCAGCCCGGGCGCCACCTCCGGCACCAAGCTGGTCTGCCTCAACGACCGCTTCGAGCGGCCCGGGCTCTACGAGGTGCGCTTCGGCACGCCGGTCAGCGAGATCTGCGAGTCGCTCGGCGGCGGCCTGCGCGACGGCCACTCGATCAAGGCGGTCCAGATCGGCGGGCCGCTCGGCGGGATCCTGCCGGCGTCCAAGCTCGACACGCCGTTCGACTTCGACGAGCTGGCCGCCGAGGGCTGCATGGTCGGCCACGGCGGGCATCCTCGCCTTCGACGAGCGCACCGACGCGCGTGCGCTGGCGAGCCACCTGCTCGAGTTCGGCGCGCACGAGAGCTGCGGCAAGTGCTTCCCCTGCCGGATCGGGCTGCGGCGCGCGCACGAGATGGTCGAGCGGCCCGGCCCGGTCGACCGCGACCGGCTCGAGGCGCTGCTCGAGACGCTCGAGCTCGGCTCCCTGTGCGCCCACGGCGGCGGCATGCCCGCGCCGATCCGCAGCCTGATCGCGCACTTCCCCGAGGAGCTGGGCGTGCCGGCGACGGCCGAGCCCGAGGTCGACGACGACGCATTCATGCGCCGGCCCGAGGAGCGGCGCGAGGACGACCCCGGGGAGCGCGGCGAATGAGGGTCGAGATCGACGGGCGCCCGCTCGAGGTCGAGCCCGGCACGACGATCCTGGAGGCCGCGGAGGCCGCTGGGCGCATACGTGCCGACGCTCTGCTTCGACGAGCGCATGGCGCCCTTCGGCGCCTGCCGGGTCTGCATGGTCGGCGTCGAGGGGGCGAGCGCGCCGATGGCCGCCTGCACGACGATGTGCCGCGACGACATGCGCGTCGACACGCGCGAGGAGACGTCGCGCCGGATCGCCTCGGCGACGGTCGAGCTGGTGCTCTCCGAGCTGCCCGAGCCGCCCGCCGAGCACACCGAGCTGGCCGCGGTCGCGCGCCACTTCGACATCGGCGAGCCGCGCTGGCAGGGCGCGCAGCGCCGCCCCGCCCACGACCAGCGCCATCCCTACCTGTCGCTGCGCCACGAGCTCTGCATCTCGTGCGGGCGCTGCGTGCGCGCGTGCGACGAGGTGCAGGGCGCGTTCGCGCTGACCGGCACCGGCCGCGGCTTCGACTCCGGCGTCACGGCCGGCCTCGACAGCGGCTTCACCGAATCCACCTGCGTGTCGTGCGGAGCGTGCGCCGACACCTGTCCCACCGACGCGATCACCGAGCACACCCTGCTCGAGCTGGCCACGGCGTACACTGGCCAAGGAGGCACTGCGTGACTTCCCGTTTCGACGCGACGACCACCACGACCTGCGGCTACTGCGGCGTGGGCTGCCGGCTCGAGGCGCACCGCGCCGACGGCCGCATCGCGTCGATCAGCCCGGCGCTCGACGGCCCGGCCAACAAGGGGCACACCTGCGTCAAGGGCCGCTTCGCCCACCAGTTCTCGCGCTCGCGCGACCGGCTCACCGCGCCGCTGGTGCGCGAGAGCGGCCGCTTCCGGATCGCCTCCTGGGAGGAGGCGCTCGGGCGCATCGCCGACGCCTTCGGGCGCATCAAGGCCGAGCACGGCCCCGACGCGATCGCGGGCCTCGCCTCCTCGCGCGCGACCAACGAGGACTGCTACGTGATGCAGCGCATGATGCGCGCCGCCGTCGGCACCCACAACATCGACAACTGCTCGCGCGTCTGCCACTCGCCGACCTCGTTCGCGCTGCGCAAGTCCTTCGGCATGTCGGGCGCCACCGGCTCGTTCGACGACATCGAGGCGGCCGCAGGTCGCGCTGCTGATCGGCGTCAACCCGACCCAGGGCCACCCGGTCGTCGGCGCGCGCATCAAGCAGGCGGCGATCAAGGGCCTCAAGCTGGTCACGGCCGACCCGCGCCGGATCGAGCTGGCCGACTACGGCCAGCTGCACCTCGGGATGCGGCCCGGCACCAACGCGGCGCTGCTGAACGGCCTCGCGCACGTGGTCATCCGCGACGGGCTCGTGAACGAGCGGTTCATCGCCGAGCGCACCGAGGGCTTCGAGTCCGTCGCCGAGCTGGTCGAGGCCTACACGCCGGAGGCGGTCGAGGAGATCACGAGCGTCCCGGCCGAGGACATCGTCACGGCGGCCCACATCTACGCGAGCGCCGAGCGCGCCTGGATCCTCTGGGGGCTCGGGGTGACCGAGCACCTGCTACGGCTCCGAGTGCGTGCGGCTGATCTGCAACCTGGCGCTGATGACCGGCAACGTCGGGCGCCCGGGCGCCGCGCTGCTGCCGCTGCGCGGGCAGAACAACGTGCAGGGATCGTCGGACCACGGCGCGCTGCCGGACACGTTCACCGACTACCGGCACGTCTCCGACGAGGCGGTCGCGTCGCAGTTCGAGCAGCGCTGGGGCGTGCAGATGTCGCGCGAGCCCGGGATGAAGATCCCCGAGATGTTCGACGCCGCCGTCGAGGGCAGCCTCAAGGCGATGTACATCTTCGGCGAGGACGTCGCGCAGACCGACCCCGACACGGCTCACGTGACGCACGCGCTCGAGTCGCTCGAGTTCCTGGTCTGCCAGGAGATCTTCGAGACCGAGACGACCAAGTTCGCCGACGTGGTCCTGCCGGCCTCCGCGTTCCTCGAGAAGACCGGCACGTTCACGAACGCCGAGCGGCGTGTGCAGTACGTGGAGGCCGCCAACGACCCGCCCGGCGCGGCGAAGACGGACTTCGAGATCCTGACGACGGTCTCGCGCGCGCTCGGGCACGAGATGGGCTACGAGACGCCCAGCGACGTGATGGACGAGATCGCCGAGATGACGCCGCGCTACGCGGGCATCAGCCACGAGCGGCTCGGGCGCGGCGGGCTGCAGTGGCCGGTGAGTCCCGACGGCGAGGACACGCCGATCCTCTACGAGCGCGAGTTCGACCTGCCCGGCGGGCGCGGCCAGTTCGCGGCGCTGCCCTACAAGCCGCCCGGCGACCAGGCCGACGACGAGTTCCCGCTGATCCTCGTGACCGGCCGCCGCCTGGAGCACTACAACGCCGGCACGATGACGCGGCGCACGGGCAACATCGAGCTGATGAGCAGCGACTGGCTCGAGATCCACCCGCTGGACGCCGGCGAGCTGGGGCTGCGTCGAGGGCGAGACGGTCACCGTGCGCAGCCGGCGCGGGCAGATCGAGCTGCCGGTGCGCGTCACGCCGCGGATCGAGCCGGGGCACGTGTTCACCGCCTTCCACTTCCCGGAGGTGCGCACCAACCTGCTGATCGGGCAGTCGGCCGACGTCAACACCTCGTGCCCCGAGTACAAGGTCGTGGCGGTGTCGATCGAGCCGGTCCGCGACCAGGCGCCGCCGCCGGTGCCCGCCGGCGCAGCCTCCGCCTAGCCCGACCGGCGTGATCTCACGCGTCGCGGTCAACGGCGGCACCGACGAGGTGGCCGTCGAGCTGCCGCTCGAGATCCGGCTGAACGGGTCGCCGGTGGCGGTGACGATGCGCACGCCCGGGCACGACTTCGAGCTGGCCGCGGGCTTCCTCTACGGCGAGGGGATCGTCTCCGAGCCGCCCGAGGTGACGCTGACGCGAGGACCTCGCGGCGAACGTCGTCGACGTGCTCGCGCCCGGCGCGCTGCGCGCCCGCGGCGCGGCGCTTCTACACGACCTCGTCGTGCGGGATCTGCGGCAAGGGGGCGCTCGAGGAGGTGGAGGCGATCGCGGCGCCGGTGACCGGCGGCCCGACGCTGCGCGCGGGAGCTGCTGGCCGAGCTGCCCGACCGGCTGCGCCAGCCGACCTTCGAGCGCACCGGCGGCCTGCACGCGACCGGGCTGTTCGACGCGGCCGGCGAGCTGCTGCTGGTGCGCGAGGACGTCGGCCGCCACAACGCGATGGACAAGGTGATCGGGGCGCGCGCTGCTGGCGGGCGACCTGCCGCTCGGCGAGCGCGTGCTGTGCGTGAGCGGGCGGCTCGCGTTCGAGCTGGTGCAGAAGGCGGCGCGGGCGGGCGCGCCGATCCTGGTGGGCGTGGGCGCGCCGACGTCGCTGGCGGTGGAGCTGGCCGCCGACCGCGGCATCACGCTCGCCGGGTTCGCGCGCGGCGGGCGCGTGAACGTCTACTCGGGCGAGCAGCGCGTCGGCTAGCGGCGCCGGCGCTCCATCAGGCCCTCGACGACGGCGCGGTAGGCGGGCTTGCGGCGTCCCCTCCCGTCGAGCAGCAGCGGCTGGTTGGGCGCGCTGCCCTTGGTCAGCGAGTCGGTGTCGAGCCACGAGTCCGGGTCGCGCAGCCCCCACACCGTGACGCCGGTGCAGGCCCGCACCGCCGCGCACGCCGCGGCGACGCGCTGGTAGGCGGCGGCCTGCGCGGCGAGCGGATCGGGCGTCGCCGCGAGCAGCGGCAGGGCCACGTCGAGCTCCGTGATCTCGACCTTCACGCCGAGCCGCGCCAGCGCGCGCAGGTAGCGGGCGAAGCCGGCCTTCGACTCCGGGAACCAGGGCGGCGCGACGCCGAACATGCCGTGCGTCTGGATGCCGACGCCGTCGATCGGGACGCCGCGGCGCTTGAGCCGCCGCACGAGCGCGACCAGCGCATCCGCCTTGGCGTCGCCGACGGCGGGGTTCCAGACCAGCTCGTTGAGGAACAGCCGGGCGCGCGGGTCGGCGGCGTGCGCGGCGCGGAAGGCCAGGTCGATGTAGCGCTCGCCGAGCGTCTCGTGGAAGAGGTTCGCGCGCGTGGCGGGCGAGTCGGCCTCGTCCCAGCCGGCGCCGAAGAGGGCGAGCGGCTCGTTGACGACGTCCCAGATCGCGATCTCGCCGCGGTAGCGCCCGACCACCTTGCGCACGCGAGCGGTCATCAGCTCGCGCAGCGTCCGGGCCGGGTGGGCGGAGCGCGCCACCGCGGCGCGAACCCAGTCGGGGAGCTGGTAGCGGTGCCAGAACAGGTTGTGCGCGCGGATGCGCAGGCCGTGCCGGTGCGCCCAGGCGACCATCCGGTCGGTGACCGAGAAGTCGGTGACGCCGCGGCGCGGCGACAGGTCCGCCCACTTGAAGGCGTTCTCGCTCGTGATCGCCGAGAAGTTGCGCAGGACGTCAGCGCGCTGATCGGGCCGCATGGCGCTTGACAGCGCGGCGCCCGTCGCGATTCCGGACTGGGTGGTGGCGTCGGCGAGCGAGCAGCGGGCGGGGGCGGAGCGGCAGCTCGGCGCCGCTGCCGTCGCAGGGCCGGCGGCAGTGAGTGCGAGCGCGAGGGCCAGCGCGGCTGCGTGCCTCACTTGCGCAGCCGCCTGCGCAGCAGCTCGCCGGCGAACAGCGTCAGGCCGATGGTGGTCACCAGCTTCACGGCGCGGCGCCCGCGGAAGGACGACTCGCCGTGCTCGCGCTGGCGCATGTGGACGGGGACCTCGATCAGCTTCAGCTTGGCGTCGGTGATGCGCACCAGCGCCTCGACCTCGGGCGCCTCGCAGACGTAGGGGTCGGCGAGCAGCTCGATCGCGCGGTGGTTGACCGCGTACAGGCCGCTGGTGCCGTCCGAGATCGCCTGCCCGAGGCGGAGCCGCATCAGCAGGCGCAGCAGCGAGGTGCCGAAGACCCGCTCGGGCGTCGGCCGGTACTGCCCGGAGCCGGGCAGGAAGCGCGACCCGATCGCGACGTCGCACTCGCCCGCGCGCACGATCGACAGCATGCGCGCCAGCTCCGCAGCGGGGTGCTGGCCGTCGGCGTCGAGGCGGCCGCAGAAGTCGTAGCGGCCCTCGGCCGCCTGGCGGTAGCCCTCCGCGATGCCGCTGCGCAGGCCGCGGTTCTCGCCGAAGCTGACGACCTCGGCGCCGCCGGCGCGGGCGACCTCGGCGGTGCCGTCGGTGGAGCCGTCGTCGATCACCATCAGGTCGACGTCGGGCAGCTCGCGGCGCGCGTCGGCCAGAACGTCCGGGAGCGAGGCCTCCTCGTTCCAGGCCGGGATGAACACGAGCGTGTCGGCCACGCGCGAAGTATCGCCGCCCGTCAGGCGGTGCGGAACTGGGCGCGGCCGCGCCTGCGGCGCCTGCCCTGCGGCGCGAGCTCGTCGTGCACGATCATCAGCGGCGTGGGACTGCGGCGGTTGAGCCAGTCGCCGACGCGCCGCCCGAGGCGCAGACGGCGGCGGCTCTGCCCGACGATGATGAGGTCCCAGTTGCCGGTGCGCGCCTCGCGGAGCAGGGCGCGCTTGGGAGAGCAGCGGCAGACCATCTTGGTGAGGGGGATCTCCTCCGGCACGAAGCGCGCGGCGGCCTCGACGTTCTTGCAGGCCCACTCGAGCAGCTGGTCCTCGAGCTGACGGCGGCTCACGGGGAGGACCACCGGGCCGGCGCAGGCCAGCGGCGGGGGACCGGGAGCGCTGCTCAGCAGTCCGAGCCGACCGTGACCCGCCTCCACCAGCTCGACCGCACGCGCGAGCGCCGCCTGGGCGGCGGGGGTGTCATCGACCCCAACGAGAATGCGGTGGAACATCCCGGCTCCGATCACGTCTTTAGCGTGCTAATGACTCTACCAGGTTGCTTAGCACGCTAAATTTATGTCGTGGCCACGACAGATGCAAGTCGGACCGGCGCAAGTGCGACAGCCACCAAGGGCCCCGCCGCTCCGCACGCAGAGTTCGGAGCGGCGCTCGAGGAGCTGATCCGGTCGGTGCTGAAGGCGAGCGGGCGAGGCGTGCCCGGCGGCGAGACCGAGCTGACGCTGTCGCAGTACTTCGTGATGGGGGCGCTGGGGGAGAAGGCGCTGACCGTGACGGAGGTGGCGCGCACGGCGCGTGTGGCGGTGCCGACGGCGACCCGCGCGCTGCGCGCGCTGGAGAACCGAGGGTTCGTGGACCGCGAGCGAAGCGCCGGAGACGACCGCCGCCTGGTGACGGTCGCGCTGACGCCGAGCGGCCGCGCGGTGCTCGAGGAGAAGCACGCCTGGGTTAGCGACCGCCAGCGCGACATCTTCGAAGGGCTGACGACCGCCGAGCGCGACTGCGTGACGGGTGCGCTGACGGCTATCGCGCATCAGCTCGACGAGCTGTAGCGCTGTCTCGCGCGGCGGGGCCCGGCGCCGTTCCGCCGTCCGCCGACCTGATCGCCGCGCTGCGCGCGGCTCCACTCGCTCGCCTGCGGCTCGACTCGGGTCACGGTCGCCGGCCGGCGGAACCGCGCCGGGCCCTGCGGAGCGGCTCCGCTTTGCGGCGCTCCGGTGAGACCAATATTCGACCCGGATGTGCTGTCGAATATTGGTTTCAGCGCGCGGCCGTGCCCGCAGCGCGAAACGTGCTGCGTTTTACCCCCTCCAGGGGGGTCAACGCGACAAGAACCGCTTGGTGGCGCGCGGCGCCTCAGCCACGGAGGCGGCGGCGGCCGCGGGGAGCGGCGCCGGCCGCGGGGAGCGCCGTTCAGCCGCCGCGCCTACCGCGCCACCCGCTCCAGCTTGTCCGGGTTCACGATCGACCGGATTCCCTGGATGCGCCCGTCGGCCACTTCCAGCGCCATCACTCCGATCACGTGCTGCTCGCCGTCCAGCAGCAGTACGCCCGGCTGCCCGTTCACGTCGACCCGGCGCGCGCCGGCGCCCGGGATCCGGCGGCCGGCCCGCCACCAGTTGCGCAGCGTTCGCGCCACCCGTTCCCGGCCGAACAGCGGCCGCGCCAGCGCCGGCACCTTCCCCCCGCCGTCGCCGTGCAGCTGGACGTCCTCTGCCAGCAGCTCCTCGAGCGCCGCCAGGTCGCCCTCCTGCGCCGCGGCCAGGAAGCGGTCGGCCAGCCGCTCGCGCTGCTCGCGCGATGCGTCGAACCGCGTTCGCCCCTCCTCGACGTGCCGCCGCGCCCGCACCGCCAGCTGCCGCACGGCGGGCTCGCGCTTGCCGACGATCTCCGCGATCTCCTCGTAGGGGTAGTCGAACACCTCGCGCAGCAGGAACACCGCGCGCTGCTCCGGCGACAAGCTCTCCAGCAGCACCAGGAACGCCAGCGACAGCGTGTCCGCCACCTCGGCGTGCCGCGCCGGGTCCTCGTCGATCGCCGTCACGAGCGGCTCGGGCAGCCACTCGCCCACGTAGGTCTCGCGCCGTGCCCGCGCCGAGCGCAGCACGTCGATCGAGAGCCGGGTGACCACCGTCGACAGATAGGCGCGGGGCGCCTCGATCCGCTCGCCCTCCCGCTCGGCTCGGTGCAGCCGCAGCAGCGCCTCCTGCACCACGTCCTCGGCCTCGCCGACGCTGCCGAGCATCCGGTATGCGATCGCGAACGCCCGCGGCCGCAGCTCCTCGTATGCATCCGCGTTCACCCGAGGCCCTCCGCGAAGCCCGCTCGCCAGCTCGGGTGGCGCGGCGACCAGCCGAGCTCGCGCTTCGCCTTCGCGTTGGACGCGCCGCGGATCTCGTTCATCATCACGACGGCGACCTCGCCGCCGGCCAGCCGGCCGACCCAGCGCGGCACCCGTCTGGGCGGCCGGGCGCCGACCGCCTCGGCCGCGACGGGCAGCCACTCGCGCACCGCCGCGGGCTCGTCGTCGACGACGTTGTAGATGCCACGCTCTCCGTGCTCCAGTGCCGCCACGGTCGCCGCTGCGGCGTCCTCGATGTGGATGAACGACCACACCCCGTCGCCCCTGCCCACGATCGGGAACCGGCGCTTGCGGAGCATGCTCACGTGCTCGCCGTCGGGGTTCACGCTGAACGACGTCCCGGGCCCGTAGAACCCCCCGTAGCGCAGCACGATCCCCTCGGTCCAGCTCGCGGCGGTGACCGCGTCCTCGACGTGGCGGATCGCCTCGAGCACGGTGCGCATCGCCTGCGGGGGCGACGGGTCGAGCGGCTCGTCCTCGGACTTCACCGGCCCGCCGGTCCGCGCGAAGGGCCACCCCGCGTAGCTCTGCGCCACGAAGCGACGCACCTCCATCGCCCGCCCCGCGGCCAGCAGGTTGTCCGTCCCCTCCGTGCGCAGCCGATTGGTCAGCGCGAAGTTGCGCTCGACGCGGCGCATGTCGAGCGCGCCCGTCAGGGCGGTCAGCTCGTGCGCGATCGCCTCGGGCTCGGCCTCGGCCACCGCCCGCGCGACCGCGTCCGGATCGAGCGCGTCGGCGACCACCGGGCGCCCGCCGAGGCTTCTGATCAGGTCCTTGCGCTCGGGCGACCTGGTCATTCCGGTCACCTCGTGGCCCGCGGCCACCAGCTGGGGGAGCAGCTGCCTGCCGATCGCTCCGGTGGCGCCTGCGACGAAGACCCTCATGAGGGCTCCTTTCTAGCTCGTTTCCCCTTAGGACGAGTGGGCCGGGCCGCCTGTGACAACGCGCCAGCTTGACGGGCGATCGTTGAACGATAAACTGCAGGAAGTGGGCACGGGTAGGGAGACCAGCCGCTGGACGGGGATCCTCCCGTCGCTGCCCACCCCCTTCGACGCGGACGGGGGAGTGGACCCGGTCGCATTCGGCCGCGTCGCCCGCTTCGCCATCGACGCCGGGGCCGCCGGGCTCGTCATCTTCGGCCTGGCCGGCGAGGTCTCGCGCCTGACGACCGCCGAGCGCGAGCTCCTGCTCGAGGCCCTCGTCGCCGCGGTCGGCACCTCGGTCCCGATCCTGGTCGGCGCGACGGCGGAGAACACCGCCGAGTCGCAGCGCCTGGCGCGGCACGCGACGGCCGCCGGCGCGGCGGGCATCGTCCTGCCGCCGCCGACCGCCTACACCCTCAGCGAGGCCGAGCACGTGGAGTTCTTCGCCGAGGTCGCCTCCGCCACCGAGCTTCCGGTGATCGTGCAGGACGCGCCCGAGTTCCTGTCGGTGTCGCTGCGCCCCGAGGCCGTGGTCGCCGCCTCCGAGCGCTCGCCGAACATCTGCGGCGTCAAGCTCGAGGCGCCCGCCGAGGGCATCGAGCGCTGGCGCGCCGCGCTCGGCCCGAGCTTCCGCGTCTACGGCGGCAACGGCGGCGTCTACCTGCTCGACTGCATCCGGGCCGGCGCCGACGGAGTCATGCCCGGCATCGACACGGTCGACCTGCAGGTCGAGATCGACCGGCTCGAGCGCGCCGGCCACGGCGAGGAGGCCGAGGAGCTGTTCGGCCGTCTGCTGCCGATGCTCGTCTTCGAGATGCAGGACATCGATCACTACAACCTCTGCGCCAAGCAGGTGCTCCGGCGCCGTGGGATCGACGTGCGGCCGGAGCTGCGCCCGCCGGCGCCCGCCGCGCTCAGCGCGGCTTCGCTCGACCGCCTGGACCACTACCTGGGTCGCCTCGACCTCCCGGTCGCCGGCGCCGAGCCGGTGAGCGGCTGAGTTGTTCGACCTGTCGGGACGCGCGGCGCTGGTGACCGGCTCGAGCCGGGGCATCGGGCGCGCGATCGCCGCGGCGCTCGCCGGGCAGGGCGCGACCGTCGCGGTGCACGGGCGCGCCGCCTCGCCGGACCTGGACGAGGCGCAGGCCGCCGTAGGCGCGGCCGCCGCGGTCACCGGCGACCTGGCCGAGCCGGGCGCTGCGACTCAGATCGTCGACGAGGCCGCGGTCGCCCTGGGGCGCCTCGACATCCTCGTGAACAACGCCGGCACGGTCGTGCCGCGCAGCGCCGACGAGATGGACGCCGCGACCTGGGACGAGGTCGTCGACGTCAACTCGCGCGCCGCCTTCTTCTGCGCGCAGGCAGCGGCCCGGCACATGCGTGCGAGCTCGTACGGGCGCATCGTCAACGTGTCGTCGCAGGGCGCCGAGGTCGCGATCCCGACCTACGTGCACTACGGGGTGTCGAAGGCGGGCCTCAACGTGATGACGCGCTACCTCGCGGTCGAGTGGGCGCAGGACGGCATCACCGTCAACGCCGTCGCGCCCGCGTTCGTCCGCACCGACCTCGCGGCGGCGGTCTTCGACGAGAATCCCGCGCTCTACGAGGATCAGCTCGCGCGCGTGCCCAAGGGCCGCATGTGCGCGGTCGAGGAGGTGGCGGCGGCGGTCGTGTACCTCGCCTCGACCGAGGCGGACTTCACGACCGGATCGGTGCTGCACGTCGACGGCGGCTACCTGGCGCTCTAGGAGGACGAGGATGGCGAAGCGATACGACGCGGTGGTGGTGGGCGGCGGGCACAACGGGCTCGTGACGGCCTGCTACCTCGCCAAGGCGGGGCGGTCGGTGCTCGTGCTGGAGCGGCGCGAGCAGGTCGGTGGCGCCTGCGTCACCGAGGAGCTCGTGCCGGGCTTCCGCTTCTCCGCCTGCGCGTTCCTGTTCGGGCTGTTCCGCCCGCAGGTGCTGCGCGACCTCGACCTCGGCCGGTTCGGCTACGAGGCCTACAGCTCGGACCCGATCGGCACTGCGATCTTCGACGATCGGCGCAAGTTCCTGATGTGGAAGGACCTCGACCGCACGCTCGAGGAGATCCGCGCCGTGGCGCCCGGCGACCTCGAGGGCTTCATGACCTTCGGGATGAAGCTGCAGCGCTTCGCGAACATCATGGAGCCCTGGCTGCTGCGCCCGCCGCCCTCGGCCGAGCAGCTCGCCCGCACCTTCCGCGAAGCCGGGGCCGAGGCGCTCTACGACGAGTT
Organism: uncultured Thermoleophilaceae bacterium; assembly: GCA_963828225.1. Lineage (GTDB taxonomy): Bacteria > Actinomycetota > Thermoleophilia > Solirubrobacterales > Thermoleophilaceae > JACVRW01. The sequence goes on from CAWHDX010000001.1 coordinate 806,606, forward strand.
CGTGCCGCTCTCGGTCGAGGACCTGCTCGCGCGTCACTTCAGCTCCCCGAGATGCGCGGCTTCCTCACCTTCCTGTCGATGGTGTCGATCCACGCCGGGCCGTCGCACCCGGGCACGGCCTATCAGTACGCCCACCACGCCTGGGGCGAGTTCGAGGGGTCGTTCGGCCTGTACGGCTACGTCAAGGGCGGCATCGGCGGCGTCACGCAGGCGCTGTCGCGCTGCGCCGAGCACCACGGAGCCGAGATCCGCACGTCCGTGACCGTCGAGCGCGTACGCGTCGCCGACGGCGCCGCCGACGGCATCGTGCTCGAGGGCGGCGAGGAGATCGACGCGGCCACCGTCATCTCCAACGTCGACCCCCGCACGACGCTCCTCGACCTGGTCGACGAGGGCGACATCGGCGGCGACGAGCGCGAGCTGGCAGAGCGCTTCGACGTGCGCGGCTCGATGGCGCGCATCCATCTCGCCACCGACGCGCCGCCCCTCTACACGGCGTTCGGCTCGCGCGGCGTGGGTCCCGAGCACCAGGGCCACCAGCTGCTCGGCGCCGACACGCGGCGCTTCGAGCTCGCCTGGCGCGCTCAGCAGGACGGCGAGCTGCCCGACGAGTTCGTGATCGAGCTGGTGATGCAGTCCGCTCACGACACGACCGTCGCTCCGGCTGGTCACCACACGGTCGTGCTCGGCGTGCAGAACCTGCCGTTCGAGCTGCGCGGCGGCTGGGACGCCCGCCGCGACGAGTTCGCCGACAAGGTGATCGAGAGCCTGGCCCGCTACGCGCCCAACATCCCGGGCGCGATCGTCGGCCGCCACGTGATCACCCCGCTCGACCTCGAGCGCGAGTGGTCGCTCCCCGGCGGCAACATCTTCCAGGGCGCCCACAGCCTGCCGCAGCTGTTCTCGCACCGGCCCTTCCCGGGCTGGTCGCGCTATCGCATGCCGGTTCGCAACCTGTACCTCTGCGGCGCGGGCGCTCATCCCGGCGGCGGCGTGACCGGCGCGCCCGGCCACAACGCGGCCCACCAGGTGCTGCTCGACCTCGACGGCCCGCCGCGCGACATGGACGAGTGGCGCCGGCGCGCGCAGGCGGGCGAGGACGACGAGCAGATCGCCGCCGGAGTGGCGGCGCTCGGGCTGCACGAGCGCATGTGGCGCAGGCCGGCGCTGCGGCGGCTCGCCACGCGCGCGGCGCGGACGCGATGGACGCGGCCGATCGTCCGGCGGATGCTGAAGACTCGAAGGTGACGCCCCTTGGCTGAGCGATCTCGCACCACCGCGCTCCCGCGCCGTACGCGGCGGGCGACCATGCGCGATGTCGCGACGGAGGCCGAGGTGTCGGTTCAGACCGTCTCGAACGTCATCAATGACCGCTCGGGCCACATGACGAGTGAGACCGAGGCGCGCGTGCGCGCGGTGATCGACCGGCTCGGCTTCCGGCCCAACCCGGTGGCGCGCGGGCTTCGCTCGCAGCGCGTCGAGACGCTGGCCTTCATCGTCCTGGACGCCGCCTCGCGCTTCCTTGCGGACCCGATGACCGACCTCTTCCTGGCCGGGCTCGGCGACGAGCTGCGCGACAGCCGCAACGGGCTGCTGATCCGCGCCGACCATCCCGGTGCCGAGTTCGAGCAGATCCTCGAGCCGGTGATCGAAGGGCGGGTCGACGGCGCCGTGCTGTCGCTGTCGGGCGAGCCCAAGCTGCGCGCCGCCTACGTCGATCGCCTCCAGGCGATCGAGCAGCCGCTGCTGCTGCTCCAGGAGCACGGGATCGACGGCGACGTGGCCAGCGTGTCCGCCGAGGACCGCTCCGGCAGCCGCGAGATCTGCCGTCACCTGATCGGACTCGGCCACGAGCGCATCGGCTTCATCACGGCGGCCCAGTCGTGGTCGGCGATCGAGGAGCGCATCGCCGGCTATCGCGACGCGCACGCCGAGGCAGGCCTGCCCTTCAAGGACACGCTGATCCGGCGCACCGGCGACTTCAAGCCGCTCGACGCGATGGTGGGCGCAAGCGACCTGCTCGACCTGCACCCGCGCGTGACGGCCGTGATGTGCGGCAACGACCTGGTGGCGCTCGGCGTCATCAAGGCGGCGCGCGAGCGCGGGCTGCAGGTGCCCGGCGACCTCGCCGTGGCCGGCTTCGACGACTTCGACTTCGCCGCGGCGGTCGACCCGCCGCTGACGACCGTGCGGATCCCCGGCTACGAGATGGGCCGCTACGCCGCGGCGACGCTGCTCGACGCGGTCGCCAGCGGCGACCGGCCGCAGGGCCGCATCTTCGACACCGAGGTACTGCTGAGGGGATCCGCGTGAGCCAGACCATGGAGGCGCTCGTCTGGACCGCGCCGTTCGAGTCGGAGGTGCGCGCCGAGCCGATGCCGGAGCCGGTCGAGGACGAGCGGCTGCTGCAGGTCCGCGCCGTCGGCGTCTGCGGCTCGGACCTCCACGGCTACCGCGGCCACAGCCCGCTGCGCGTCCCGCCGCTGATCCTCGGGCACGAGGCGGTCGCTGGCGACGACCGCCGCGACTACGTCGTCAACCCGCTGGTCGGCTGTGGCGACTGCCGCTTCTGCGCCGCCGGCGAGCCGAACCTGTGCCCGCGCCGCGGGCTGCTCGGCCTGGATCGGCCCGGGCGCGTTCGCCGAGTGGATCAAGGTCCCGGCCGCGAACCTGATCGAGCTGCCGGAGGGGATGTCGCCGCTGGTCGGGACGCTCGTGGAGCCGCTGGCCACGCCGATGAACGCGCTGCGCGGCACGGCGATCGACTCGAGCTCGGTGGTCGCGGTCGTCGGCGCCGGGCCGATCGGGCTGCTGGCCGCCTACGCCGCGCGCGCCGCGGGCGCCGGCCTCGTCACCTGCCACGACCCCGACCCGCGCCGCGCGGAGCATGCGCGCGCGCTGGCCGACGTGACCGGCGCCTCCCCCGAGGACGTGCGGCCGGCGATCGACGAGGCGAGCGGCGGGCTCGGCGCCGACCTGGTCATCGACGCGGCCGGAGTCGAGCCGTCGTGGACGGCGGCGCTCGAGCTGGCGCGCCCGGGAGGGACGGTCGCCGAGATCGGGCTCGGCCAGGCGACCGGAGCGGTCGCGGTCGGCGACATCGTCCGGCGCGGGCTCACGCTGCGCGGCGTCTACGCCTACACCGACGACGACTTCCGCGCCGCCCTCGAGCTGCTGCGCGACTCGCCGCCGCCGCTCGACTGGGCCGAGACGCGCACACTCGCGGATGGGCCCGGCGTGCTCGACGAGCTCGGCCGCGGCGAGGGTCCGGTGAAGGCGATCTTCGCGCTGCAGCCGGGTTCCTGACGAGCGTCGCGAAGGGGCTTGCCGCGTGCCGGTTGAACGTTATACTCCGCGGATCGCAAGCGACGCGGTCACCGAGCCAGAGGTAGTCGCCGCGCCGTCCGGCGTCGCGCGCGCCTGCGTGACGCTCGACAGCGTGACCAAGACCTACGAGGCCGGCCGCCCACCCGCGGTCGCCGATCTGACGCTCGAGATCCGCCAGGGCGAGTTCTTCTCGCTGCTCGGGCCGAGCGGCTCGGGCAAGACCACCACGCTGCGCGTGATCGCCGGCTTCGAGTGGCCCGACTCCGGCACCGTCGAGCTCGAGGGCGTCGACGTCAGCGGCACGCCGCCCTACCGCCGCGACGTCTCGACCGTCTTCCAGAGCTACGCGCTGTTCCCGCACATGACCGTCGAGCGCAACGTCGCCTACCCACTGCGGATGCGCCGCGTCGACAAGAGCGAGATCTCGTCGCGCGTGGGGGAGGCGCTCGAGCTGGTCTCGATGACCGGCTACGAGAAGCGGCTGCCGCACCAGCTCTCGGGCGGCCAGCGCCAGCGCATCGCCGTCGCGCGGGCGCTCGTGTCGCGCCCGAAGGTGGTGCTGCTCGACGAGCCGCTCGGCGCGCTCGACCTGCAGCTGCGCCAGACGATGCAGCTGATGCTGAAGCGCCTCCAGCGCGAGGTCGACGTGACCTTCATCTACGTCACCCACGACCAGGGCGAGGCGCTCGCCATGTCGGATCGCCTCGCGGTCATGAACGAAGGTCGCATCGAGCAGCTGGGCACGCCGGTCGACGTCTACTACCGGCCCGCCAACCGCTTCGTCGCGAGCTTCATCGGCAAGTCCAACCTGCTCGCCGGATCGATCGAGCGCACCGCCGACGGGCCGGTGCTGCACTCGGGCGAGCTGCGGCTCGCGCCTACCCGCCGACACCGCCGCCGCCGGCGAGGCGACCGCGGCCATCCGCTACGAGGCGGTCGGCGTGCGCGCCCGCGCGGCGCTCGACGACACGGTCGGCCACGACGGCTGGGCCGGCACCGTGCAGGAGGTCATCTTCCTCGGGGACGGGCTCGAGCTGGCACTCGAGGTCGGCGGCGCCTCGCTGGTCGCGAAGCTCGCGTCGCAGGGAGCGCCGCAGTTCGCGCCCGGCGACGAGGTCGTCGTCAACGTGGACGCCGGCGACGTCCGCGTGCTGCATGGCTGACCTCGCCGTCGCGCCGGCGCTCCCGCGCCGCCGCGTCGCGCTGTCCGGCCGCGTGCTGACCGCGCTCGGGCGCGTCCCGCTGTACGCGTGGCTGCTCGTGCTGGTGCTGGCGCCGCTGGTCCTGATGGCGGTCTACAGCCTCTGGATCTCCGACGACGGCGTGATCCGCCAGGAGGCCTCGCTCGAGAACTACGACACCGTCCTCACGTCGAAGACCTATCGGATCCTGCTGTGGCGCACGATCTACACGGCCGTCGCCGCCGCGGCGCTGGCCACGCTGATCGCGTTCCCGATGGCGTACTTCGTGCACCGCCGGCTCAAGCGCCACCGGCTGCTCGCGGTCATGCTCGTGATCATCCCGCTGTGGGTGTCGATGCTGCTGCGCATCTTCGCCTGGAAGGTGATCCTCGGCGAGAACGGCTTCCTCAACTCCGCGCTGATGGAAGTGGGGATCATCGGCGAGCCCTCCGACGCGTTCCTATACACGCGCGCGACGGTGCTGCTGACGCTCACCTATGTCGCGATCCCGTTCGTCTTCATCACCACCTACACGGCGCTCGAGCGCATCCCGCCGAGCCTGCTCGAGGCCTCCTACGACGCCGGCGCCGACGGCTGGCGCACGTTCCGCAACGTCGTCTGGCCGCTCGCCAAGCAGGGGGTGGCGATCGGCTTCGGCCTGGCGCTGCTGCTCGCCGTGGGTGACTACCTGACTCCGTCGCTGGTCGGTGGCCTGAGCGGCACGATGATCGGCTCCGTGATCGCCTCGCAGTTCGGCCTGGTCGGCGACTGGCCGCTCGGCGCCGCGATGGCGGTGACGCTGCTGTTGGCGGTCGGGATCGTGCTCTCGATCGTCGTCTTCGCGGCCCGCTCGCAGGGCGTGCTCGAGGCCGACGCCGGCACCGGGCCGCCGCAGGAGCCGCTGCGCGTCCCGGGCGCGGCCGCGCGCCTGCGCCGCGGCCTCGCGTGGGTGGCCTTCGTGATCCCGTACCTGTTCCTGTACCTGCCGCTGTTCGTGATCGTGCTGTTCTCGTTCAGCGAGTCCGACGTGCAGACGCTGCCGATCACCGGGCTCAGCACGCAGTGGTACGAGGCGCTCTTCGACGACACCGAGCTGCTCGCCGCGCTGCGGCGCACGCTGCTCGTGGGCGGCCTGGCCGTGGCGGTCGGCAGCGTCGTCGGCACCTGGTTCGCGCTCATCTTCGCGGGCGCGCGCGGCCGCGGGATGGGGATCCTGCAGAGCGCGCTCGCGCTGCCCGTGCTGCTGCCCGGGATGGTGCTCGGGATCTCTCTCGCGATCACGTTCCGCGAGGTCGGGCTGGACACCGGCGTGACCGCGGTCGTGATCGGCCACGCCACCTTCGTCACGCCCGTGATCATGCTGGTCGTGCTGGCCCGGCTGCGGCGGCTCGACCCGAGCCTCGCGCAGGCGTCGATGGACTGCGGCGCGGGCCGGCTGCGCACGTTCTGGCACGTGATCCTGCCCCAGATCCGCAGCGCGCTGGTGGGCGGGGCGCTGCTGGGCTTCACGCTCTCCTTCGACGAGATCATCGTCACCTTCTTCCTGTCGGGCAATCAGCCGACGCTGCCGGTCTACATCTGGAACCAGCTGCGCTTCGGCTTCACGCCGCAGGTGAACGCGGTGTTCACGCTGATCGGCTTCGGCTCGCTGCTGCTCATCCTGATCGCGGGCCGGGTGCTGCGCGGCGACCTGGGGCGCGCGAACGCGCCGGTCGCGGGTGTCCCGGCCGCGTTAGGGGATCGTTAAACCAATGGGTGGCGTTGACACCGCCCCTACTGCCGCGGTACCGTCGTTTATCGTTCTACAAAGGGGACCTCGATGACCTGGTGGAAGCGGCCCTTGGCCGTCCTGGCGCTGGTGGTCGCGACGGCGCTGACGTTCGCGGCCTGTGGCGGAGACGACGACGACGGCGGCTCCAGCGGTGGCGGGGGCGGCGGCACGGCCGCGCCGACGGCGCTCGAGAAGGGCGACGGCGAGATCAACGTCCTGACCTGGGAGACCTACCACGAGGATCCCTGGATCGCGCAGGCCGAGAAGGACCTCGGGCTGAAGATCAACATCACCCGCGCCGGCTCGGTCGACGAGGTCTACGCCAAGGCGCGCTCCGGAGGCTCGGACACGGACCTCTACCTGGTCGACTCCGGGTCGATCGACCGCTACCGCAAGGCGAACCTGATCGCCCCGGTGAAGGTCGACGAACTCAAGAACCTGAGCTCGGTCGCCGGGGACCTCGACTACCCGTCGGTCAACGAGGACGGGGGCGAGCTGTGGGCGGTGCCGTACAACTGGGGCATCCAGCCGCTCGTCTTCGACAAGACCCAGGTGCCCGAGGCCGCGCGCAACACCTGGAAGACGCTCTACGACCCGAAGTACAAGGGCAAGGTCATGATCCCCGACGACGCCTACATCACCTTGCCGGTGATCGCGATGGAGGCAGGGATCGACCCCTTCAAGTGGTCGGACGCGGACTACACGAAGGTCGGCGAGCGCCTGACCGCCCTGCGCGGCCAGATCCGGACGCTGACCAAGAGCTTCAACGACCAGGAGACGTCGATGCTGAGCGGCGACACCGTCGTCGGCTACGGGCAGACCTACGCCTTCGTGGACAAGGACCCGAAGCTCGGCCTCTCGTTCCCGAAGGAGGGGACGCCGTTCTGGCTCGACAACTACTTCTTCTCGCCGAAGGCGGCGAAGGACAAGGACGTCTACAAGTTCGTGGACTACACGCTCACGAAGAAGTGGCAGTGCCGGTTCTCGAACGAGACGCTCCAGAACGGGATCCTCGCGCCGGACGTCGCGAAGACGTGTTACAAGCCGAACATCTGGAAGGGCGCGGGCGGCAACCTGACATCGCAGCTGTCGCCTGAGCTGCGCGAGAAGCTCGTGCTGCTCAAGGCGCCGGATGACATGGACAAGCGCCTGGAGCTCTGGAACAGCTTCAAGTCCGGGGCTTGATACTCGACATCCACGCCCATCTCTGGCGACAGGCCATCGGCGGGCGCCGCTACTTCTCGGACGCGGCGCTCGCCGAATGGGCTGACAACTTCGCGCTGGGCAACGAAGGGCAGGGATCCACAGAGGACGTGGTCCACGCCGACGGGGCGATGCTGATCGAGGCACTGGACGCCGCAGAGGCGGTGCTCGGCGACGAGTACCGCATCTGCGTGTTCGCGATCGACCTGCGGCCGCGCTTCGAGATGGAGGTCGAGCTCGCCGAGCTGAACGACTGGGTGATGGAGCAGGCGGCGATGGACGCGCGCGGGCGGATCCTGCCGTTCGCGTGCGTCACGCCGACGATGCCGGACGCCGCCGCCGAGGTGCGTCGTGCGGGGGCGCGCGGCGTGCGCGGCTACAAGGTCTACCCGCCCACGGGCTTCCTCTGCGACGACCCGGCGGCCGAGCCGTTCTGGCAGGCGGTGGTGGAGACGCAGGAGCGCGAGGGGCGGCCCCTGCCGGTGCTGTCGCATACCGGCTTCTCCTACTCGGGCTCGAGCTGGGCGCGGCCGGCGCAGCTGCAGGACGTGGCGGTGCGCCACCCGGACCTGAGGCTGATCGCCGCGCACATCGGGATCCCGTGGACCGACGAGGCGCTCTTTCTGACCGGGATCCACGAGAACGTCTACGTCGACGTGGCGGCGTTCGGGGACGTGGCCGGCTGGTGGCCGGAGCTGCACGCGGAGGCGATCGCGAAGGCCAAGCGGCTCGGTGCGATCGAGCGGGTGCTGTACGGGACCGACTGGCCGCTGTCTGCCTTCTGGCTGCCGCCGGACTCCGGTCCGCCGTGGCGCAACCTGCACGAGGTGGCGAGCGCGTTCCGGGCCATCCGGACGCCCGACCCGCTGGTGTCGCTCGGCTATCCGCAGTTGGACGAAGACGACCTTTCGGCGATTCTCGGCGGCAACGCCGCTCGCCTGCTCGAGCTGTGACGAGAGAGGAGCTCCTATGACCGATGACGATCTGCGCGCGGCGGGCGACCGCTACGTGCTGGGCGCGCTGCGGCGCGAGCGGCGGGTGGTGTTCGCCCGCGCGAGCGGATGCCGCATGTGGGACACCGACGGCAACGAGTATCTCGACGCCATCTCGGGGACGAACGGGCCGGCGATGGTCGGGCACGCGCACCCGCACGTGACCGCGGCGGTGTCCGAGCAGCTCGCGGAGCTGCCCTCGCACTTCCTGATCCACGACAGCGAGCCGCTGATCCGCTTCGCTCAGCGCATCGACGCGATCTCGCCGGTCGGTCCGGCCAAGACCTTCCTGTGCCCGGGCGGGGGCGACGCGGTCGAGGCGGCGGTCAAGCTGGCGATGAGGCTGACCGGCCGCGCGGAGGTCATCTCGCTGCACGGCGCCTACCACGGCATGAGCCTCGCGACGATGGGGCTGGGCGGGCTGCCGGCGCTGCGCGAGTGGCTGCCGGACGGGCTGCGCTGGCCGTCGTTCCAGCAGGCGCCGCTGCCTGACCGCTACCGGCCGTCGCTCGGCGCGGAGGGGTGGGAGCCGGTGGCGCGGGCGCTGGAGGCGACGCTCGACGCCGGAACGGTGCACCGGCCCGCCGCCGTGATCTTCGAGCTGGTGCAGGGTCCGGGCGGGCACGTGGAGCTCGCGCCGGGGTACGCGGCCGAGGTGGAGCGGATCTGCCGCGAGCGCGGCGTGCTGCTGATCGTCGACGAGGTGCAGACGGGGCTGGGCCGCTGCGGCACGACCTGGGCGTGCGAGCAGCACGGGGTGACGCCGGACATGGTCGTCGTGGGCAAGGCGTTCGGCGGCGGCTTCCCGTTCGGCGGGGTGATCGTGCGCGCGGACCTGATCGACGACGAGGTCGAGGCCTCGCCGTGGCACATCCTCACGTTCATGAACCAGCCGCTGCAGGCGGCGGCCGGCAACGCCGTGCTCGACATCGTGGAGGAGGAGGGGCTGACCGAGCGCGCGGCGAAGGTCGGGGCCCACGCGAGCGGGCGCTTCCGGGAGATGGCCGAGCGCTACGAGGTGATCGGCGACGTGCGCGGGCCGGGGCTGTTCATCGGCGTCGACCTGGTGGAGGACCGTGACGGGCGACAGCCGGCGACCGAGGCCTGCACGGCGGCGTGGGACCACGCGATGGAGAACGGCCTGATCACCTGGTTCGGCGGCGCGGGCAACGTCCTGAAGTTCAAGCCGGCGCTCAACACCGGTGACGCCGAGATAGATGCGATGCTCGACCTGTGCGAGGAGACGATCGCGTTCGTGGAGGAGCGGGTGCACGGGAAGGCCGCCGGCTCGCCGGCGGCGCAGGGCACCGCGGCGTCCTGAGGGGCGCGGGGCGCGGGCGGGGCCGCGGCTCCACCCGCTTGCGCTCCTGTTGCAGCCGTTCGGTTGCACCGCTTCCGCTTCGGTTGCACCCGCTGCGCTTGCACGCGGCCCCGCGGATATGTAACGATCAAGTGATGGACGTGACGGTGGCCGCGATCAGCGACGTGCTCGACCGGATGGGTCGCCGCGACCAGGTCATGCACTCGCGCATGCGCCCGGTCGCCGCTGCGGCGCCGATCCTCGGCCCGGCCTTCACGATCCAGGCGGTCGCTCGGCCCGTGCTGGCCGAAAGCCCGTACGAGAAGGAGCTCGCGGCCACGGACGCGATCCCCGACGGCGCGGTCGTCGTCTTCGACACCGGCGGGATGACCGAGGCCGGCATCTGGGGCGAGCTGCTCACGATGCGCGCCCAGGCGCGCGGCGGGATCGGCGCGGTCATCGACGGCGGCGTCCGCGACCTCGCCGGCCTCGAGCGGCTGTCATTCCCGACCTACGCCACCGCCGTCCACGCCGCCGACTCCTACGGACGCGCCGACGTGATCGGCTTCGACGAGCCGATCGTCTGCGGCGGCGTCCCGGTGCGCCCCGGCGACCTGGTCGCCGCTGACATGGACGGCGTCGTGGTCATCCCGGCCGAGCTGTCCGAGGAGTGCCTCCGCCGCGCGCGCGAGAAGCTCGATCTGGAGCGCGACGCGGGATCGATGCTGCAGGACGGCGCCAGCGCGCAGGAGATGTACGGGCGCCACGGCGTCCTATGAGCGAGGCGGCGGACCGCCTGCGCGGGAGCGCGGTCGTGGTCACCGGCGGCGGGTCCGGGATCGGCAGGGCCTCCTGCCTGCGGCTGGCGTCCGAGGGCGCGCGCGTGCTGGTCACCGACCGCGACGCCGAGACCGCGCAGTCCACCGCCGACGAGATCGCCGCCGCCGGCGGAACGGCCTTCGCGGCGTCGCTCGACGTGGCCGGGGACGAGGTCGAGCGCGCGCTGCCCGAGCTGGTCGCCGAGCACCTCGGCGAGCTCGACGCCTTGGTCAACAACGCGGGGGTCGGGGCGGCCGGGACGATCCTCGAGACCGCGGACGACGACTGGCGGCGGTTGTTCTCGATCAACGTCGACGGCGTCTTCCGCTGCACCCGTGCCGTGCTGCCGGCGATGCTCGATCGCGAGCGCGGGAGCATCGTGAACATCGCCTCGGTTGCCGGAATCGTGGGGCTGACCAACCGCTTCGCCTACTGCGCGACGAAGGGCGCGGTGGTCAGCATGACGCGGGCGCTGGCGCTCGACTACGCCGGCACCGGGGTGCGGGTGAACTGCATCTGCCCGGGGACGATCCACACGCCCTGGGTCGAGTCGTTCGCCGCGGCCGCCCCGGACGCGGATGCGTTCCGCGCGCAGATGGCGGCGCGGCAGCCTGTGGGGCGGATGGGAACGGCGGAGGAGATCGCCGCGGCGGTCGCCTACCTCTGCAGCGACGACGCGCGCTTCATGACCGGCAGCGAGCTGGTCGTCGACGGCGGGCTGACCGCCGGCGTGCCGAAGCCGCGCACCTAGCGGCGGCGGCTCATCCGCTCGACGAGCGACGAGAGCGCGGGTTGCTTCGCGAGCTTCACGAGCGCCTTGCGCGCGCGCGGGTTGGCCATGATGCGCTCGACCGGCGGGACGCTCGGCGTGCGACGGCCGGCTGCGGGCGGCGGGGGTGGGACGGCGCTCGCCCCGCTCGCGGCGAGGTCGCTCGCGATCGCCTCGGCCGCGTTGTGCCCGGGCACTCCCATGACGCCGCCGCCCGGGTGGGCGCCGGAGCCGCACAGGTAGAGGCGAGCCACGGGGCTGCGGTAGTCGCTCCAGCCCGACACCGGCCGCTCCCCGAACACCTGCGAGAGCGTCATCGCGCCGTGGAAGATGTTGCCGCCGGTGAGGCCGTACTCGCGCTCGAGGTCGAGCGGAGTGATCGTGTAGGTGTCGATCACGTGGTCGCGCAGGCGCGGCGCGTAGCGGGTCATCTGGTCGAGCACGAGCTCGGTGAAGGCGGCCTTGTGGTCGTCCCAGGTGCCCTGCTCGAGCTCGAACGGGAGCTGCTGGATGCCGGTCATCAGCATGTGCTTGCCGGGCGGGGCGAGCGAGTCGTCATGGACGCTCTGAACGAGGAACTCGATCGGGAAGTCCTGCGGGATGTGACCGCGCCGCTGCGCGGCCCACGCGCTCTCGAAGCGCTCCATCTCGGCGCCGAGCAGGGTGAGCCCGCGGGTGTGGGGGCCGGCGCCGGGCTGCATGCCGACGAAGTCGGGCAGGCCGTCGAGGGCGATGTGCACGCGCGCCATCGAGCCGCGCATGTCGAAGCGCTCGATGCTCTGGCGGAAGTCGTCGGGGAGCTCGCGGCGGTCGACCATGCCGAGGAAGGTGCGCTGCGGATCGGCGCTCGAGGCGACGGCGCGGGCGTCGATCTGCTCGCCGGACTCGAGCACGACCCCGGTGGCGCGGCCGTCGTCGACGATGACGTGGTCGACGGGTGCGTCGGTGCGGATCGTGACGCCGCGCTCGCGCGCCCGGCGGGCGAGCGCCTCGGCGACGGCGCCCATGCCGCCGCGCGGGAAGGCGTACTGGCCCATGTGGCCGTTGAACTCGCCGACGGAGTGGTGGCCGTAGAGGAAGGTCCAGCCGGGGGTCCACGGGCCGCCCCAGGCGGAGACGAGGGCGAAGAAGGTGAGCAGGCCCTTGGTGAGGTCGGAGTCGAGGTAGCGGTTGAGCAGGTCGGCGATGCCGAGCGCGAAGAACTCCTCGAAGAGATCGCTCTCGCCGGCCTCCTCGAAGGCGGCGATCAGCTCGGAGAGCGACGGCGGGCGCGGTGAGCACCCAGGGGCCGATCAGAGCGGCGAAACGCTGCAGGCGCAGGCCCAGGGCGACGAAGCGCTCCGACTCGCCGGGGCAGACGCGCTCGAGCTCGCGCAGCGTGGCGCCGAGGTCGTTGTAGAGGACGAGATGACGGCCGCCCTCGAGCAGGTTCACGTTGGCGACGTCGCTCTGGTAGAGGTCGAGCCCGTGGCGCGCGAGGTCGAGCTCGCGGACGATCTGGGGGTGCAGCAGGCCGACCACGTAGGCGCAGGAGGACGAGCGGAAGCCCGGGATCAGCTCCTCGGTGACCGTCGCGCCGCCCACCACGCCGCGCCGCTCGACGACCGTGACGCTCAGCCCGGCATCGGCGAGATAGTTGGCGGCGACGAGCCCGTTATGGCCCGCTCCGACGACGACGACATCCTGGCTCGGCACCCCCGAGAGTCTACGTATTTGACGTTCAAGTAGAGGGCGGCTGGGGTCGCGCGTGCGGCGCGTGGCGGGGCGGGGCGGCGCGTGGCGGAGCGGGGCGGAGCGCCGAGCCGCCCCGACGCCCCGCGGCCGACGCCGAGTGGTTGCTACAAAGCGCGCGGTATGCGCAACGTTCGTCGCACACCCCGTCCGAGCGCCCGCGCGGGTGTGACCTCGTTGCCATCTGTGTGACGCCTGAGTGACGGCGGGGTCACGAGGTGGCTCGCGAGCGCCGGGCGGGCGGTGTGTGGGCTGTCTTTTGCACCCTAATGCGGGACGTATACAGCCCACACGCCGCGGAGGGCCCGGGCGCCGCGGAGGGCCCGGGCGCCGTGGAGCGCCCGCGAGGCGGTGGCGCCCTAGGTCGACTCCCGCACCAGCAGCTCCACCGGCAGCTCCAGGTTCCGCTCGCCGTCGGCCGAGGCCGCGCCGGTCAGCTCGTCGATCAGCAGCTCGCATGCCGCCCGGCCCATCTCGTAGGCGGGCAGGCGCACGGTCGTCAGGGCCGGGCTCGCGAAGTGGGAGAAGGGGAAGTCGTCGTAGCCGGCGACGGCCACGTCGCTCGGCACTTCGAGGCCCATCTGGCGCGCGGTGTGCACCGTCGCGATCGCCAGCAGGTCGGTGCAGCAGACGATCGCGCTCGGCCGGTCGGCCCGCCCCAGCAGCCCCTGCGCGATCGACACCGCGCTGCCCGGCTCCCAGCCCGCCTCGAGCCTGATCAGGTCCGGGTCGACCTCGAGCCCCGCCGCCTCCATCGCGTCGCGGAAGCCCAGCAGCCGCTGCTCGACCACCGCCCACGGCACCTCCGCGCCCACCAGCGCTATCCGCTTGTGCCCGCGCTCGATCAGGTGCGCCGTCAGCGCCCGGCCGCCCTCGCGGTCGGCGGCGCGCACGGACATGATGCGCGGGTCGTCGATCGGCTCGTCGAAGACGACGAAGCGGTCGGTCAGCTCGCCCATGCGGCGGATCTGCTCGGTGCGGACCTCCTGCGGGCCCGACAGCAGCAGGAACGCCCCGTCCACGCGGCTCTCCAGCACCGGCGTCAGCAGGCGGTCCGCGTCGTCGGACGGTCGCGACGACTGGATCAGCAGGCCGTAGTCGCGCTCGCGCGCGAAGTCGCCGACCCCGGCCATGACCAGGTCCGTGAGCGGGTCGGCCAGGAAGCGCGCGTGCTCGTCGAGGACGAGGAACCCGAGCGTCCGCGTCTCCGCGGAGCGCAGGCTGCGCGCCGTGACATTCGGGTGATAGCCCAGCTCGCGCATGGCCTCGGCCACCTTGCGGCTGGTCTCCTCGGACATGTACTGATGGCGGCCGTTGACGTGGTTCGACACCGTCTGCACCGAGACGCCGGCCAGCTCGGCCACCTGACGCATCGTCGGGCGGCCTCCTGCGCCGCCACCCCTTGACGCGTGTTCCCCGACCCCATCCTGCTGCTGAACCTACCCCGCCGGGGTGCGGCGTGCACCCCTGAGGATCAGTAAACCTTTGAGAGCAGCCCGCCGTCGACCTGCATGAACGACCCGTTGACGTACGACGACTCCTCGCTCGCGAGGAACAGGACCGCCCGCGCCACCTCGCCCGGCTGCCCGATCTTGCCGGCCGGGTACATCGCGTTCATCTCGGCGCGCGCCTTCTCCGGGTCGCCGGTCGCCTCCCAGTACTTCTCGATCATCGGCGTCTGCATATCGCCCGGGCAGACGCAGTTGCAGCGGATCCCGTCGGCCGCGTAGGCCACGCCGACGGAGCGCGTCAGGCCGAGGACCGCGTGCTTGCTGCCGGTGTAGACCGGGAGGAACGGGTCGGAGACCAGGGAGAGTGCCGAGGCGGTGTTGACGATCGTCCCGCCGCCGTGCTCGCGGAGCTTGAGCACCCCGTGCTTGCAGCCCCAGAAGACGCCGCGCACGTTCACGTCGAAGATCCAGTCGTACTCCTCGTTGCTCGTCTCATGCAGCGGCTTCTCGAGCTGGACGCCGGCGTTGTTCATCGACGAAGTCGAGACCGCCGAACTCCGATTCCACGCGCTCGAGCGCGGCCACGATCTGACCCTCGTCGGTGACGTCAGTCGGCTGCGCCACGGCGGCGCCGCCGCGCCGCGGATCTCCTCCGCGACCGCCTCCGCGCCGTCGCCGTTCACATCGGCGACGACCACGCTCGCGCCCTCGGCGGCGAACAGCTTCGCCACCTCGCGGCCGAGGCCCGAGGCCGCACCGGTTACAACGCCGCGCTTCCCGTCCATCCGCATCGTTCATTCCTCTCTCAAACCATGGTCGTCCCGCCGTCGAGCGGCAGGACCGCGCCGGTTGCAAATGGCGCCTCGAATGCGAGGAAGCGGATCGCCCGCACCACTTCCTCCGGCTGTGCGAAGCGCTTGAGCGGGACTCGCTCGATCGCCTCCTGACGGGTGGCGTCCGGATCGGGGTACCACTCGATCTCGGCGTCCATCATCGGCGTGTCGATCGGGCCCGGGCAGACCACGTTCACGCGCACCGTCGGCGCCAGCTCGGCGGCCAGCGCCTTGGTCAGGCCGATAACGCCGAACTTCGACGCGCAGTAGGCCGAGTACATGGCCCATGCCGATGCTCGACAGCTCGGAGCCGACGTTCACGATCGAGCCGCTGCCGGCCGCGAGCATCCGCAGCCCGGTCTCGCGGGCGACGTGGAACGTGCCCGACAGGTTGATGTCGATCACCTCGCGCCAGCCGTCGGCGTCGAGGTCCTCCAGCGGGGTCGGCATGCCGACCCCGGCTGCGTTGATCGCCACGTCGAGGCCGCCGAACGCGTCGTCCGCGGCGGCGACCGCCGCAGCCACGGCGGCAGGGTCCGCGACGTCGGTGGGGAGGGGGAGGACCGCGTCGCCGAGCTCGTCCTGCAGCTCGCGCAGCGCCTCCTCGCGGCGCGCCAGCACCGCCACGCGCGCGCCGTCGCCCACGAGCTCGCGCGCGGCGGCCCGGCCCACGCCCGAGCTCGCGCCCGTGATCAGGACCCGACTTCCGTCCACGCTCGTCATACCGCTGTCGTCCCTCCGTCGATAGGCACCAGCGCCCCGGTTGCGAAGCGCGCTTCCACGAGCAGCCAGACCGCCGCGTCGGCGATCTCGCCCGGCTCCGCGATCCGGCCCAGCATCGGCCGCGCGTTCTCCGCGGCGCGCGCCGCGGTCGGGTCGTCCGACAGCTCCAGCTCCGAGGCGAGCATCGGCGTGTCGACCGGGCCCGGGCAGAGCGCGTTGACGCGGATCGCGGGCGCCAGCTCGGCGGCCAGCGCCTTGGTCAGCCCGATCACGCCGAACTTCGAGGCGCAGTAGGCGACGTAGCCGCCGAGGCCGATCGAGGACAGCTCGGAGCCGACGTTCACGATCGAGCCCTCCGCCGACTGCGCGCGCAGCCGCTCCGCGATCGCGCGGCAGGGGTAGAAGGACCCGTTCAGGTTCACGTCGATCGTCCGGCCCCAGGCCTCGGCGTCGAGCTCCTGGAGCGAGCGCGGGTCGGCCAGCCCGGCGGCGTTCACCAGCCCGTTGACGAGGCCCCCGAGCCGCTCCTCCGACTCGGCCGCGGCGCGCTCGACGGCCTCTGGGTCGGTCACGTCGCAGGCGATCGGCACGGCCCGCTCGCCGAGCTCGGCGGCGAGCCGCTCCAGCTCGTCGGCGCGCCGCGCCCAGAGCGCGACGCGCGCGCCGTCGGCGATCAGCCGCTCGGCGACGCAGCGCCCGATGCCCGAGGAGGCGCCGGTCACGACGACGCGCCAGTCGCTCGCCGCGCTCACCGCTTGCCCCGGCGCGTGGCGAGCTTCGCGAACGGGCGAAACGCCCGCTGGCGCGCCAGCTTGTAGCCGGCCTTGCGGCCGACGTCGGTCTCCATCACGCGGTCGACGAATCCCTTCGACCCGCCGCCGCCCGCGCTCGCCGCTGCGGCCGGCGCGCCGCCGGCGTCCTCGAGCACGACCTTGGCGGCGTTGTGCCCGGAGGCGCCCATGACGCCGCCGCCCGGGTGCATGCCCACGCCGCAGAGGTAGTAGCCGCGGATCGGCGTGCGGTAGGAGGAGATCGACGACAGCGGGCGCTCGCTGAACAGCTGGTCCAGGAACATCTGCCCGTGGAAGATGTTGCCGCCCGTGATCAGGTAGTCGCGGTCGAGGTCGCGCGGCGTGATGATCGCCCGGTCGAGGATGTGGTCCTTCAGGTTCGGGGCGTACTCGCACAGCTCCGCGACGACGCGAGTCGGCCCACTTCTCCTTGACGTCGTCCCAGGTCCCGTCGGCCAGGTCGTAGGGGAGCTGCTGGACCCCGAGCGTCATCGTGTGCCGGCCCTCGGGCGCGAGCGTCGGATCGGTGGTCGACTGGATCACCGCCTCGATCACGGTCGACTCCGGCAGCTCGCCCCGGCGCTGGGCCTCCCAGGCCGCCTCGAAGTTCTCGACCGACGCCCCGAGCAGCTGGTGGCCGCGGTGCTGCGGCCCCTCGCCGGGCTCCTGGCCGATGTACGTGCGGCAGCTCGTCGATCAGCAGGTGGATGCGCGCCATCGAGCCGCGCTGGTCGATCGCCTCGACCGCGGTGCGGAAGTCGTCGTCGAGCTGGGACGGCTCCACCAGCCGCAGCAGCGAGCGCTTCGGATCGGCGTTGGACACGACCGTCGCCGCCGCGATCTCCTCGCCCGACTCCAGCGCGACGCCGCGCGCCGCGCCGCCCTCGACCAGCACGCGCGCGACCGGCGCGCCGACCCTGATCTCGGCGCCGTGGTGGCGCGCACCGTTGGCGAGCGCCTCGCTGATCCCGCCCATGCCGCCGCGCACGAAGCCGAACTGGCCGAAGTGGCCGTTGAACTCGCCCCAGGAGTGGTGGCCCCAGGTGTAGGCGGTGCCCGGGGTGGAGGGGCCGCCCCAGACCGACACCATGCCGAAGAACGTGAGCATCCCCTTGAGGTGCTCCGACTCGAAGTAGCGGTCGAGCAGGTCGCGCGTCGAGAGCAGCACGAACTCGTTGAAGAGCTCCTCCTCGCCCTCCTCCTCGAAGCGGCGCAGCACCTCGGAGCGGGTCGGCGGCGACTGCAGCAGCCAGGGCGTGGCGATGTCGGCGAAGCGCCGCAGCCGCAGCCCGAAGTCGAGGAAGCGCTGCGCGTCGCGCGGGCTGTGGCGCTCGATCTCGCGCAGGGTGCGGTCGATCTCCTTCCAGAAGAACATGTGGCTGCCGTCGCGGAAGAGGCTGTAGGAGAGGACGTCGCCCTGGTACATCTCGAGGCCGAAGCGGGGCAGCTCGAGCTCGGAGATGACCTCCGGCCGCAGCAGCCCGGCGATGAACGCGCACGAGGACCAGCGCGAGCCGGGGATCAGCTCCTCGGTGACGCAGGCCCCGCCGACCACGTCGCGCGCCTCGAGGACGATGACGCGCTTGCCCGCGCGGGCGAGGTAGTTGGCGGCGACCAGGCCGTTGTGGCCGGCGCCGACGATCGCGACGTCGTACTGCGCTGCCATCGCTAGCGCGTCGGCTCGATGCGCACGCCGAAGAGCGTGCGCACGGCGGCCGGGTCGGCGTGCTCCTCGAAGGCGGCGGTCACGGGCTTGAGCGCCTCCGAGCCGTCGCGCACCTCGACCCACTCGTCCCAGGAGGTCACGTGCATGATCTCGACGATGTCGACCGACGGCGCGCCCTCGTCGCGGCGCGTGACCGCGTAGGCGTCGATACCGAGGACGACGTCCTGGGCGAGCAGGGTCGGCTGGTCGAGCTCGGCCGAGAAGCGCCGGAAGCCCTCCGCGTGCCCCTGCCGCACCGGGATCAGGTTGATCGCGAACTCGCCACCTGCACTCATGAAACGGCTCCCCTCACGTCGCTTGCGATCTCGGCGAACGAGGCGCGCGCCGCCTCGAGCGTCAGCTCCACGTCGTCCTCGGTGTGCTCGGTCGAGATGAACCACCAGCCGCGCGGCAGGACGACCACGCCGTGGCCGAGCATCTGCTCGGCGAAGCGCGCGAACCCCGCGGCGTCGGCGCGCGCGGCGTCGGCGTAGCTCGCCACCGGCAGCTCTGGATCGAGGATGAAGGTCTGCAGCAGCGGCCCGGCCTGGTGGAGCTTGAGCGGGACGCCCGCGCCGGCGGCGGCCTCGGCCAGCCCGCTCGCGAGCAGCCCGGCGATCCGCTCGAGCTCGTCGTACAGCTCGGGGGCGCCGAGCCGGTAGAGGTCGAGCGCGGCGACGGCCGCGGCGGCCGCGGGCGGCGCGCAGTTGAACGTGCCGACGTGGCGCACGCGCCCGTCGGCCACGACCTCCATCACGTCGGCGCGGCCGGCGATCGCGCTGAGCGGCATGCCCGCGGCGATCGCCTTGCCGTAGGTCGGCGAGGTCGGGCGTGACGCCGAAGCGCTCCTGCGCGCCGCCGAGCGCGAGCCGGAAGCCGGTCACCACCTCGTCGAAGATCAGCAGCGAGCCGCTCGCCTCGGTCAGCTCGCGGGCGCGCTCGAGGTAGCCGGGCGCGGGCGGGATCAGCCCTCCGTTCGCGGCGACCGGCTCCATGATCACGGCGGCCACCTCCTCGCCGTGCTCGGCGAGCAGCCGCTCCAGTCCCGCCGCGTCGTTCCAGCGCGCGACGAGCACGTCCGGTCCCTCGGCCTGCCCGCCCGTGCCGGCCAGCGCGGGCATCGGGATCGCGGTCTCCGCGGCGGCCGCCGGCAGGCCGGGGGTGGAGACGTGCAGCGGGTCGAGCCAGCCGTGGTAGTGCCCCTCGAACTTGACGATCTTGGTGCGGCCGGTGAAGGCGCGGGCGATCCGCAGGGCCGCGTGGACGGCCTCGCTGCCGGTCGTCGAGAACGCGACCAGCTCGGCGCAGGGCACGATCTCCACGACGCGCTCGGCCAGCTCGGCCTCGAGCTCGTGCTGGGCCCCGTAGGTGAGGCCGCGGCGCAGCTGCGCCGACACGGCCTCGACCACCGGCGCCGGGCTGTGGCCGAGCAGCATCGGCCCGAAGCCGAGCACGTAGTCGACGTACTCGTTCCCGTCGACGTCGATCACGCGGCTGCCCGTGGCGTGGTCGATCACCAGCGGCACCGGCCGCTGTGCGGCGCGCATCGCGGTCGAGACGCCGCCGGCGAGGCTGCGCCGAGCGCGCGCGATCTGCTCGATCGAGCGCGCGTACCGGGTACCCGCGGGCGAGACGGCCTGAGACGCCATCAATCGTGGTCGATGTCTTCGGGGTCGTCGTGCCAGCGCACGCGCTCGCCGACGCGGGCGCGCATCTTCCAGCGCCGCGACTTGGTCGCGCGCTCGAGCTCGACGAGCAGGTGGCGGATGCGATCCGGGACGTGCTCGAGCTCGCCGCCCTCGGGGCCCTGGGAGAGCTCGCGCGCGTACTTGTGCGTGCGCTCGGCCACCATCGTCACGGTGCGCCACCAGCCCCAGTCGTTGGCGCACAGCTCGTTGATGCGGTTGATGCTGATGCCCTGGTCGTCGACCGTCAGGTCGTGGTCGGCCAGCACGGCGACGGCGTCCTTGTAGTCCTTCTCGTTGGTCTCGATCACCTGCAGCTTCGAGAGCAGCAGGTCGGCGGGGGCGAGCGACTGCGGGTGCAGCGTCGACCGGCCGTCGAGGTCGAGCCGGTGGCACATCTCGATGCGGTCGAGGAAGACGTCGGCCTGGCGGTTGTGCTCGCGCTCGAGGAAGAACAGCCGGCGCTGGCCGTGCAGGACGTTGAACTCCTCCTCGGGCTCGTAGCCGAGCTCGAGCATCACCTTGCCGATGGCGGTGGCCTGGCGCGAGCTGCCGACGAAGTCGATGTCCTGGTAGCGCCGGGCGAGCGGGGCCTTCCTCGCGCTCGGGCAGATCAGCGCGACACCGACGCCGCCGGTCGCGCGCAGCGGCACCCCGGCGCGCTCGGCCGCGTCGATGATCCGGATCGCCTCCGCGAGCGGGTCTGCCTCAGCCATCGCTCAGGCGGACCATGACGTGCTTGATCTCGGTGTACTCCTCGAGCGAGTAGACCGACATGTCCTTGCCCTGCCCGGACTGCTTGAAGCCGCCGTGCGGCATCTCGGCCACGATCGGCATGTGGTCGTTGATCCAGACGGTGCCGAACTGGAGGACGCGCGCGGCGTTGAGCGCCCGGCCGACGTCCTTGGTGAAGACCGACGCGGCGAGCCCGTACTCGACGTCGTTGGCCCAGCGCAGGATGTCGTCGTCGGAGCCGAAGCGCGTGACCGACACGACCGGCCCGAAGACCTCGTTCCTCACGATCTCGTCGCTCTGCTGGGCGCCGATCACGACGGTCGGCTTGTAGAAGAAGCCGGGGCCGTCGGCGTCGCCGCCGGTGGCGACCTCGGCGTGGCCGGTCTCCAGCGCCCGGTCGACGAAGCCCTTGACGCGCTGCTGCTGGCGCTCGGAGATGACCGGCCCCATCTCGGTGTCCTCGCTCTGCGGGTCGCCCATCGAGATCGACTCGACGACCGGCACGAGCGCGGAGAGCAGGTCGTCGTGGATGCCCTCCGACGCGTACACGCGCGAGGAGGCCATGCAGTCCTGGCCGGAGTTGGAGAAGCCGCCCTCGCGCAGCCGGTCGACGACCAGCTCGATGTCGGCGTCGTCGTAGATGATCACCGGCGCCTTGCCACCGAGCTCGAGGTGGATCTTCTTGAGGTTGCCGGAGGCGGCCTTCATGACCTCCTTGCCGGTGTGGACGTCGCCGGTGAGCGACGACATGCGCACGCGCGGGTGGCTGACGAGCGCCGCACCCACGTCCTCGCCGTGCCCGGTGATCACGTTGAAGACGCCCTCCGGGAAGAGGTCCGCGGCCAGCTCGGCCAGGCGCAGCGTGGTGAGCGGCGTCTGCTCCGACGGCTTGAGCACCAGCGTGTTGCCGGTCATCAGCGCGGGGCCGAGCTTCCAGGTGCCCATCAGCAGCGGGAAGTTCCAGGGAGCGACCGAGCCGACGACGCCGAGCGGGTCGCGGCGGATGAAGCTCGTGTAGCCGGGCTCGTACTCACCGGCGGCGCGGCCCTCGAGCGTGCGCGCCGCGCCCGCGAAGAAGCGCATGTGGTCGGCGGCGAAGGGGATCTCCTCGCGCGCCGCGGCGATCGGCTTGCCGACGTTCAGCGACTCGAGCTGAGCCAGCTCCTCGGCGTGCTCCTCGACGCGGTCGGCCAGCTTCAGCAGGGCGAGCGCACGCTCGCTGGGAGAGGTGGCGGCCCAGCCCTCGAAGGCGCGCTCGGCGGCCTCGACGGCCACGTCGACGTCGCGCGACGAGCCCTTGGCGACCTCGGCGATCTGCTCGCCGGTCGCGGGGTTGATCACCGGCTCGGTCTCGCCCTCGGCGGCAGCGGTCTTGCCGCCCCCGATGAACATCTCGTAGGTCTGCTCGGCCACGCTCATTCGTCGCTCCTGGTTCAGCCGGTGGTGGGTACGTAGCGCGTGACCTCTTTGTCCTCGAGGTCGACGATCACGCCTTGAAGGGTCCAGTCCGAGTACGAGCTGCCCGGGTTGATGCAGACGGTCCGGCCCAGCTTCTGCATCCCGCGCGACTCGTGGATGTGCCCGTGCAGGCTCAGCAGCGGCTGGTGCTCGAGGATCGCCTCGCGGACGGCGGTGCTGCCGACGGCCTTCATGATCGAGCCGCCGCGCTTCACCTTCGTGCCGTCCTCGAGCTCGGGCGCGTTGTCGAGCCCGGTCCCGTACGGGGGGACGTGGATGTTGAAGATCGCGTTCTCCATGTCCTGGATCTGGTCGGTGAGCGCCGCGATCTTGCCGGCGAGCTCCTCCTCGGAGCACTCGCGCGGCGTGTCCCAGGGCGTCTCGTTCGACCACCCCAGGCTGAGCATCTCGTAGCGGTCGTCGATCGTGATCACGCGCCCCTCGGGCGACTCGACGAAGCTGGACTCCTCGAGGATGGTGTCCACGTCGAAGTCGTCGTCGTTGCCGGGCGTGAAGATCACCCGCAGGCCCGCCTCGCCGAGGCGCTGCTCGGCGAGCGCCAGCCAGCCGCGCAGCGTCTCGCCCATGACGCGCGTGAACATCTGCGCGACCAGCTCCGGGTCGGCCTGGAGGCGCTCCTGCTCCTCGGGCGTCATGTGCACCGGGTAGAGCCCGTTGTTCTTGATCTGGGTTTCGAGCTCCGCGAGATCCTCGGCGTTGGAGATCTCGACGTCGCCGCCGCTCCAGCGGCAGCGGTAGCCGCCGTTCCCGTCGTTGACGATCGGGATCGCCATCTTGCCGGTGCAGTCGCCGCCCATCACGACGGTCCCGGCCTCGTAGACCTTGCCGGCGCTGAGGAACTTGCGAAAGCAGACCTCAGAGCCGTGGATGTCTGTACAGAAGAACAGTCGCGTCATGCGCCTGGTCGCTCCTCCCATTCGGTGGCTGCGATGCGGCGCAGGCGCAGCTCGGAGTCCTCGAGCCGGTCGCAGAGCACCTGGCTGCATCGCTCGCGCTCGCCGGCGAGCAGCAGGTCGCACAGCTCGCGATGCTCGGCGACGAGCTCGTCGGGGTCGTCTTCCTTTCGATCCAGGATCGACAGGCAGAGCCGCAGCTCGGCCTGGATCGTGTCGAAGAAGCTGTCGATGCGGCGCGAGCCGAGGAACCCGACGAGATGCTCGTGGAAGCTCCAGTCGGCGTCGACCATGCGGTCCCAGTCGCCGTCCTCGGCGGCGCGCTCCAGCTCCTGCACCGCCTGGGCGAGCCCGGCCAGCTGGTCCGGCGTGGCGTCGGCGCTGGCCGCGATCGCCTGGGTCTCGAGCGCGCGCCTGACCCGGTACAGGTCGGCGACGTCCTGCTCGCTGAGCCGCGTGACCACGGCGCCGCGGTGCATCGAGTGCGTGACGAGGCCCTGACGGGCCAGCACGCGCACCGCCTCGCGCACGGTGTTGCGCGAGATCCCGATCGACTCCGCCAGCGCCACCTCGCGCAGCGGGGTGCCGGGCGCGAGCTCGCCGCGCAGGATCATCGTGCGCATCGCGTCCGCCACCTGCTCGGACGTGCTCGACCGCTTGATCTGGAGGCCCTGCAGCGAGTCGCCGGAGGTCGTGGGTCCCATCCGCGGCGCAGCCTAACCCTCCGTGGTGACCCCGTCAACCTGAGAGATGGTTTCTTGTTGAACAATATGCACCGCATAGCAGAGCCACGCGCGGCGTGCCGCGGCTGCGGTTGATCGTTATAGTACCGCGAATGCCAACAACCACGTCCAGCCTCTCCGAGCGCGCTCGAGCCGTCATGCCGGGCGGTGTCAACAGCGGACAGCGCCAGATCCCCGGCCTCGAAGACCTGATCATCGCGCGCACGAGCGGCGCGACCTTCACGGACGGCGAGGGACGCAGCTACGTGGACTTCCACGCCGCCTTCGGGCCGCCGCTGCTGGGGCACAACGATCCGGACGTGGACGCCGCCGTCACGCGCGCGCAGAGCGAGTGCGACCTGATGGGCGTGGGCGTGTCGCGCGGCGAGGTCGAGCTGGCCGAGCGGCTGGTCGAGCATGTGCCCTCGGTCGAGAAGGTGCTCGTGACCTCCACCGGCAGCGAGGCGACCTTCCACGCGCTGCGCCTCGCGCGCGCGGCGACCGGGCGGCTGCGCGTGCTCAAGTTCCAGGGCTGCTACCACGGCTGGCACGACGCCGTCTCGCTCAACGTGATCTCGCCGGCCGACCGCATCGGCGGGCCCGACCCGCTGTCGGCGGGCATGATGCCCGAGACGCTCGCGGCGACCGCGGTCGTCCCGTTCAACGACCTCGAGGCGACCGAGCGGGTGCTCGCCGACGGCGACGTGGCCGCGGTGATCGTCGAGCCGATCCCGCACAACATCGGCGCGGTGCTGCCCACCGAGGAGTTCCTGCCGGGCCTGCGGCGCCTCTGCGACCGCTACGGCACGCTGCTCGTCTTCGACGAGGTGATCACCGGGTTCCGGCACGCGCTGGGCGGGTTCCAGTCGATCGTCGACGTGACGCCCGACCTGACGACGCTCGGCAAGGCGATGGGCAACGGCTACCCGATCGGAGCCCTCGGCGGCCGCGCCGACCTGCTCGACGAGTTCAGCACCACGCCCGGGCGGCCGGTCTTCTTCGCCGGCACCTACAACGGGCATCCGGGGTGCGTCGCGGCGGCGATCGCGACGATCGACAAGCTCGCCAACGAGCCGGTCCACCGCCACGTGTTCGACCTCGGCGAGCGGGCCCGCGGGCGGCTCACGGAGCTGTTCGCCTCGCTCGGCCAGCCGGCGCACGTGTCCGGCTACGGGTCGGTCTTCGTGACCTACTTCCTCGACGGCCCGGTGCGCAACTACGAGGACCTGCTGGCCAACGACGTCGAGCTGTTCACCAAGATCCGCATGGCGCAGATGCAGCACGGCGTCTTCGAGCTGCCGCTCAACCTGAAGCGCAGCCACTTCTCCTATGCGCACACCGAGGACGACGTGGACACGCTGCTGAATGCCACGGAGGCCGCCTGGCACGACGTGAAGGGGGCCTGAGCATGCGCTCACCGGGGATCCACCACACCGGCATGACCGTCTCCGACCTGGAGCGCTCGATCGAGTTCTACGAGCTGTTCGGCTACGAGGTCGCCGCTCGCATCGAGGAGGAGGGCGAGGAGGTCGACCGCGGCACCGGCGTCGACGGCGCCCACCTCAGCGTCGCGGTCCTCGAGCGCGGCCCGAGCCGGCTGGAGCTGATCCAGTACACGTCGCCCGCCGGCGGCGCCCCGGCGCACACCGCCAACAACGCGATCGGCTCCGCCCACATCTGCCTCCAGGTCGACGACATCGACGAGGCGGTGGCCGAGCTGTCGGCCAAGGGCATCGAGTTCCAGTCGGAGCCGATCTACCACGAGAGCGGCATCCGCTGGGCCTACTGCCGCGACCCGGACGGGGTCACGGCGGAGCTGCTCCAGGTCCTCGAGTGAGGCTCGACGGCAAGGTCTGCCTGGTCACGGGCAGCGGCAGCGGCATCGGCCGCGCGACCGCCGTGGAGATGGTCCGCCAGGGCGCGGAGGCCGTGATGGTCTCCGACATCGACGACGCCGGCGGCGCCGAGACCGTCGCGCTGGTCGAGGCCGAGGGCGGCGTCGCGGCGTACTCGCACTGCGACGTCTCGTCGTCCGCGGACGTGCGCGCGCTGATGGAGGCGGTGCGCGAGCGCTTCGGCCGCCTCGACGTGCTGCACAACAACGCCGCCGTGGTGGACACCCAGGTGACAGGCGGCGGCACCCGCATCGACGAGCTCGACGAGGAGACCTGGGACCGCGTCTTCGCGATCAACGTGCGCGGCACCTGGCTGTGCACCAAGTACGGGCTGCCGCTGCTGCGCGAGTCGCGCGCCGCGGCGATCGTGAACTGCGCGTCGATCTCGAGCTTCGCGGCCTTCGAGGGCGAGTCTTGCTACTGCGCGAGCAAGGGCTCGATCCCGATGCTGACCCGCTCGACGGCGCTCGACTTCGCGCCCTTCGGGATCCGCTGCAACTGCTACTGCCCGGCGACGATCGACACGCCGATGGTCGCCAACCAGATCGCCGCGGTGGGGGAGCACCTGCGCGCGGAGCTGGCCGGGGCGCACCTCCAGCCGCAGCCGCGGCTCGGGCGCCCCGAGGAGGTGGCGCGGCTGGTCTGCTTCCTCGCCTCCGACGCGGCGTCGTTCGTGAACGGCGCCTCGTACCTGGTCGACGGCGGCGCGCTGGCCTGGCGCGGCCTCGCCGAGCGCCCGCCGGCCTAGAGCCGCTCGGCGATCGCGCGGGCGATCTTCTCGCCGATGACGGTGGTCGGCATGTTGGTGTTGCCGGACATCGTCCACGGCATGATCGACGCGTCCGCCACGTGGACGCCCTCGAGGCCGTGCACGGCGCCGTCGGCGCCGACCACGGCGGCCGCGTCCTCGGCCGGGCCCATCTTGCAGGAGCCGCACGGGTGGTAGTAGTGGACCGCCGCGGCCGCGATCGTCTCGGTCAGCTCGTCGGTGTCGCGCACGTCGGGGCCCGGGAACAGCTCCTCGCCGAGCAGCCGGTCGAGCGGCGCCCGGGCCGCCACCGCCCGCGCTCGCTCGACTCCCTCGACGAGCCGGCGCAGGTCGCTGCCGCCCGGGTCGGTGAGGTAGCCGTGGTCGATCTCGAGCTTGTCGTCACCGGTGGGCCCGGTCAGACGCAGGTGGCCGCGCGAGAGCGGCGTGAGGACGGCGACTCCGAGCGTCCAGCGCCAGCGGCTCTTGTCCTCCCAGGTGCGCCCGCCGATCGGGTAGATGTGCAGGTCGAAGCCCTCGTCGCACTCGCTCGAGGGCAGCTTGGCGATCACCTGCTCGTCGGGGCGCCAGCGCTCGCCGGCGAAGCGCAGCATGTCGTCGAGCAGCTCGGGCGAGCCGGAGTAGTCGACCTCGACCGACGGCTGGTCGTGCAGGTTCTCGCCGACGCCGGGCAGCTCGTGGGCGAGCTCGACGCCGACGGCGCCGAGGTGCTCGGCCGGGCCGACGCCCGAGCGCAGCAGGATCGCCGGCGAGCCGTAGGCGCCCGAGGACAGCACGACGCGCGGGGCGCGCAGCTCGACCTCCTCGCCCCCGACGCGCGCGACCACGCCCTCGACGCGGTTGCCGTCCAGCAGCAGCCGCTCCACGGGCGCGTCGCCGACGACGGTCAGGTTGCCCTTGGAGCGCACCGGGTCGACGTAGGCGAAGGCGCTGTTGATGCGCAGCCCGTCGTCGATGTTGATCGGGAAGGGCGCGACGCCGATGCGGTCGTCGAGCGCGTTGAAGTCGTCGACGGTCGGGATGCCGTCGGCCGCGAGCGCCTCCATGCACGCCTGCTGGAACGGGGTCAGCTCGTCGAGCCCGACGCGCTGCACGCGCAGGCGCTTCCAGGCGGACTCGAACAGCGGCTGCAGCGCGTCCGTCTCCCAGCCGGGGTTGCCCGCGGCCGCCCAGCCGTCGTAGTCGCTGCGGTGGCCGTGCACGACGGCGGCGGCGTTGTGCGACGAGCAGCCGCCGATGACCCGCGCGCGGTTGAAGAGGACGGTCCGGCCGCGCACGTCGCCGGTGTAGCCCCAGTCGTGCGAGAACATCGGCATCTCGGCGGCGTCGAGCAGGTCCTTGGGCCAGCGGCCGTCCTCGCGAGCGCCGTAGTCAGGGCCCGCCTCGAGCAGCACCACGCGCTTGTCGGTCAGCTCGGCCAGCAGCCCGGCGACCGCCGAGCCGGCTGTGCCGCCGCCCACGACGACGACGTCGGCGGACTCCGGAAAGGTGTTCTCAGGTGCGCTCATGCGCGGTCACTTTATCGTTAGAGTAAGCGCCGCGCCGCGGCCGCCCCGCGGGCTCACGAACAGACCTTGGGGGGTTCCTTGGCAAGGCTCGAAGGAAAGCGGGCGATCGTCACAGGCGGTTCCAGCGGCATCGGCGAGGGCATCGCGCTCGCGTTCGGCCGCGAGGGCGCGCAGGTGACAGTCGTCGGTCGCGACGAGGCGCGCAGCGAGGCCAGCCGCGCCGCGATCGAGGCCGCCGGCGGGACGGCGCACGTCGCGCTCGGCGACGTCTCCGACCCCGAGGCCGTGACCGCGATCGTCGACTCGGCCGTGGCCGCCATGGGCGGGATCGACGTCCTCGTCAACAGCGCGGGGATCGGCGAGCTCGACGGCTGGGTGCCCGTGCACGAGCACTCCAAGGAGGCGTGGGATCGAACGCTCGCGGTCAACCTGACCGGGCCGTTCCTGATGTCGAAGGCGGTGCTCCCGCACATGCTCGAGGCGGGCGGCGGGGCGCTGCTGCACATCAGCTCGGTCTGCTCGATCACCGTCTGGGCCGGCGACAGCGCCTACTCGGTCTCGAAGGCCGGCCTGAACATGCTGTCGGACCACATCTCGGTCGAGTACGGCGACAAGGGCATCCGCTCGAACACGCTGCTGCCCGGCGAGATCCTGACGCCGCTGCACGAGCACGCCGCCTCGTCGTCGCCCGACGCGCGCGAGTGGGAGCGCCAGGTGCTCTCCAAGCACCCGATCGGCCGCTTCGGCGAGGTGGAGGAGGTCGCGCAGGCGGCGCTCTTCCTCTGCTCCGACGAGTCCGGCTTCATGACCGGGGCCAACGTTCCGATCGACGGGGGGTACAGCCGTGTCTGAGGCAGTCGCCAATCCGATGGACATCGCCGGCCGGCGCGTGATCGTCACCGGCGCCTCCACCGGGGTCGGGCGCGGCATCGCCGAGCACTTCGCGCGCGTGGGCGCGCGCGTGCTGCTGTGCGACGTCGACGCAGAGGGCGGTCAGGGCGCCGCCGACGAGCTCGCCGGCGAGGGGCTCGAGGTCGGCTTCCGGCGCGCCGACGTGGGCTCGCCGGCGGATGCGCGAGGCGCTCGTCGCCGACGCCGTGGAGCGCTGGGGCGGGCTCGACGTGCTCGTCAACAACGCGGGCGTGCAGGTGGAGAAGACGATCGAGGACCTCGACCCGGCCGACTGGGACCGGCTCATGGACGTCAACTTCAAGGGCGTCTACCTGTGCTCGAAGTACGCGATCCCGGTGATGCGGGAGGCGGGCGGCGGGTCGATCGTCAACATCGCGTCGGTCAACGGCTTCTGGGTCGAGCCCGGGCTGGGCGCCTACTGCGCCTCGAAGGGCGGCGTGATCGCGCTGACACGCTCTACGGCCGCCGACTTCGGCCGCGACGGCATCCGCTGCAACTGCATCTGCCCCGGCTACATCGACACCGGCATGGCGGGGCGCTACCTCGACTCGCTGCCGGATCCCGCCAAGGCGCGGGCGGAGGTGGCCACCCAGCACGCGGTCGGGCGCGTCGGGCAGCCGGCCGACATCGCGGCGGCGGCGCAGTTCCTCGCCTCGGACGCGGCCGGCTTCGCGACCGGATCGGCGTTCGTGCTCGACGGCGGGCTCTCGCTCGGCGTCGTGGCCCAATACGAGAACGACAACTGAGACACGGAGGATCGATGAGCGACACCGCCAGTCAGCAGACGCGCAGCGAGGAGGTCGCCGAGAAGCTCGAGCGGGTGCGCGGGTACCTCGAGCAGAGCGGCCGCAGCGGCGTGCTGCTGACGCGCCAGTTCAACGTCTCGTGGATCGGCGCGGGGCTCGAGGACGTGATCATCCGCGGCCAGGACGGCGGGTTCGTCTGGTCGCTCGTCACGCCCGACGGCGCCTACTTCGTCACCTCCAACATCGAGGCGGCGCGGCTGAACGGGGAGGAGTCGCCGGGCGAGCTCGGCTTCGAGGTCGTGGCGGTGCCCTGGTACGAGGGCCACTACGCGTCGGCGCTCGGCGACCTGGTCGACACGGCGAAGCTCGCCAACGACGGCGAGGGCCCCGGCGAGACGGCCTCCGACGACCTGCAGATGCTGCGGCTGAAGCTCACCGCCGGCGAGCGCGAGCGGATGCGGGTGCTCGGCGCCGAGTGCTGCGAGGCGCTCGAGGACACGATGCGCAAGCTGCGCCCGGGCATGCCCGGCACCGAGCTGGCGGCAGAGGCCGCGTACCGGCTCGAGCTGCAGGGAATCGTCCCGTACGTGCTGCTCTCGGGCGGCGACGGACGGCGCGCCGGGTTCCGGCACCCGACCGTCTCGCCGGCGCCGCTGGAGCGCGACGCGATGATGGTCTTCGTCGCCGTGCGCGGCGGGCTCGAACATGGCCTGCACTCGCACCGCGAGCGTCGGGCCGCCCGACCCGGTGCTGGCCGAGCGCCACGCGATCGCGAGCGAGGCCGAGGCGCGCTCGATCGCCGCCACGCGGCCGGGCGCGACCTACGGGGACGCGCTGCAGGCGCAGCTCGACGTGTACGAGGAGCACGGCTACCACGAGGAGTGGAAGAACCACACCCAGGGCGGCCCGATCGGCTACGGCGCGCGCGAGTTCGGGGTGGCGCCGCTGGCGGCGCCGGACCGCGGCACCGGGATCGCGGTCGAGGCCGGACATGCGGTGGCGTGGAACCCGACCGTGCAGGGCGCGAAGTCGGAGGACACGTTCATCGTCGGCGAGAGCGAGAACGAGCTGATCACCAACTCCTCGAGCTGGCCCGCGATCGAGGTGCCCGTCGGCGACGGGTCCGCCTCGCGGCCGGGCATACTCGAGGTCGGTTGACGGCAGGACAGTTCGATTCGCGCGTAGCGCTCGTCACAGGAGCGAGCCGGGGCCTCGGCGCGGTCCTGGTCGACGCGTTCCTCGAGGCGGGGGCGCGCGTGGTGGCGGTGTCGCGCGAGCTGCCCGGGCGCGACGACGGGCGGGTGCTGGACGTGGCGGGGGACATCGCGCAGCCGGCGACGGCCGCGCGGGCGGTGGAGGCGGCGGTGTCGCGCTTCGGCGGTCTGGACGTGCTGGTCAACAACGCGGCGCTCGACCTCGCCAAGCCGCTCGCCGAGACGACGCGAGGCGGAGGCGCGGCGGATCTTCGAGGTGAACGCGCTCGGGCCGCTGTGGGCGACGCAGGCCGCGACTGGAGCGCTGGCGGAGGGCGGGGGAGGGGCGATCGTGAACGTGACCTCACGGCTGGCGCACGTCGGGGTGCCGGAGATGGCGGTCTACGGGGCGGCGAAGGGCGCGCTGCGAGCGCTGACGCATGGCACGGCGATCGAGCTGGCGCCGCTGGGGATCCGCGTGAACGCGGTGGCGCCCGGGATGACCGAGACGCCGCTGCTGACCGAATGGCTCGAGTCGGCCGACGACCCCGCGGCGCGCCGCAGGTCGGTCGAGGAGCGAGTGCCGCTCGGCCGGCTGGCGACACCCGACCAGGTCGCCGCCGCAATCCTCTTCCTGGCAAGCGACGCCGCCTCGCACATCACCGGCGCGACGCTGCCGGTGGACGGCGGGTACACGGCGGCGTAGGGCGGCTGAGGCGCGCCGCGGCGCCCGGGCCGGCGGGGGCGTCGCCGAGGCCCGGCGGGCGCGGCGTGCTCGAGGCCCGGAGTGCGGCCGGCGCGCCCGCTCCTCGGGTGGGTGGGGCGCTTTATAGGGTCATATGACCGGCTAAAGCGCCCCACCCGCCGCGGCGTGTCCGGGGGAGCGCGGCCGGCGCGGGTGCTCGCGGCCCGCGCGGTGCCCGCCGCCGCCCGGCGGCCGCTGAGGGGTGGTACCCGCTTGTGCGCGCCACCGGGGCGTGCGCCCCGCCCCGGCGGCCCGTTACTCCTCCCCGCGCCACTCCGCCACGGCCGCCTCGAAGCGCTCGAGCGCCCGTTCCACCGGCCCCCGGCCCGCCGACGGCAGCCAGTGCGATGCCCGCACCACGCCGGCTCGCTCGCACTCCTCCAGCACGGCCGGGTCGGCCGGCACGCCCATCATGTGGACCTCCACCGGTCGGCCCGCCTCGGCCGCCCGCGCCCGCAGCTCCGGGATTCGCGAGAGGATCCCCTCCGGCGCCCAGTCGGGGAACCACGCGTCGCCGTAGGCGAGCACCCGGTCGAGCACCTTGGGCCCGTCGCCGCCCGACCAGGACCGGCGGGTGCGGTCGCTGCGCGGGCTTCGGCCACGACCAGATCCGCTCGAAGTCCACGTGCTCGCCGTGGTAGCTCGCCTCGTCCTGCGTCCAGATCTCCTTCATCGCCTCCACGCGCTCGCGCATCACGCCGAAGCGCCGCCGCGGGTCGGTTCCGTGGTTCGCCATCTCCTCGCGGTTCCACCCGGCGCCGATCCCGAACTCGAAGCGGCCGCCGCTGAGGTGGTCGATGCTGGCGACCTGCTTGGCGGTCACGATCGGGTCGCGCTCCACCACCAGGCAGATGCCGCTGCCGACCCTCAGCCGCGAGGTCGCCACCGCCGCCGCGGTCAGCGCCACGAACAGCTCGTACAGATGCGCGTAGCGGCGCGGCAGCTCGCCGCCCTCCGGCAGCTCGCTCGCCCGCACCGCAGGGATGTGCGTGTGGTCGGCGAGGAACAGCGCCGAGTGCCCGCGCTCCTCGACCAGGCGCGCCAGCGAGCCGGGATGGAGCGCGTCGTGGGTCGCGAAGAACGCGACGCCCGTCTCCATCGCGCTAGGCGGGGGAGGGCACCGCGGCGAGCGCGTCCTGCATCGTCGTCGCGATCAGGTCGATGTCGCCCTGGTCGACCACGAACGGCGGCGAGACCTGCAGCGTCGCGTTCGCGATCACCCGCGCGATCACCCCGTTGGAGACGCACTCCGCGGCCACCTTGTCGGCCACCGCCTGGTCGCGGCACTGCACGCCCGCCAGCAGGCCGACGCCGCCGCGCACGGCGGTCACGTGCTCCGACCCCTCGAGCGGCCGCAGCGCCTCGAGCAGCGGTCCCTCCAGCTCCAGGACGCGCTCGGTCAGGCGCTCCTCCTCGAGGATGTCGAGGTTCGCCATCGCTGCGGCGCACGCCGCCGTGTGCCCCGCGTAGGTGATCCCGTGGCGGAACATCAGCTCCGGGTCCTCGGCCCAGAACGGCGCCCAGACGCGCTCGGCGACGATCGTCGCCCCCAGCGGCAGGTAGCCCGACGTGATCCCCTTGGCCACGATCATCATGTCCGGCTCGATGCCGAAGCGGCCACTGCCGAACATCGCGCCGGTGCGGCCGAAGCCGGTAATCACCTCGTCGACCACGAACAGGATCTCGTTGTCGCGGCAGATGCGCTGCACGGCGTCGAGGTAGCCCGGCTCGGGCGGGAACACGCCGCCGGTGCCCATCACCGGCTCGCAGAAGAAGGCCGCGATCGAGTCGGCGCCGCGCTCGTCCACGAGGCGCTGCAGCGCCTCGGCGTCGGCGTGGTCCACGCGCGCGACGTCCGCTATCAGCTCGCCGTAGCCGACGCTGTTCGCCTCGATCCCGCCGATGCTCGTCCCGAACGCGTGCAGCCCGTGGTAGGCGTTCGCGCGGGTCACGATCGTGCGCCGGCCGGGCCGGTCGAGCGCGTTCCAGTAGCGCAGCGCCAGCTTGGCGGCGGTCTCGATCGCGTCCGACCCGCCGCTGCCGAAGAAGACGCGCGAGTCGGCGATCGGCACCATCGCCGCCACCCGCTCGGCCAGCTCGAGCGCCGCCGGCGTCGCGAAGCGCCCGAACGTGTGGTACGTCTCCAGCACCTTCATCTGGGCGGCGGCCGCCTCCGCTATGCGCGCCCGCCCGTGGCCCACGTTGCAGTACCAGAGGCTCGCGGTCGCGTCGAGGTAGCGGCGCCCGTCGGTGTCCCAGAGGTAGGCGCCCTCGCCGCGCTCCATGACCAGCTCGTTGCCGGCCACGCGCGACATGGATGCCTGCGGATGCCACAACCGGGTGTCAGAGTTGTTCAACAACTGAGCAGAGCATATCCTGACGTGCCATGACGCCGGATCCACCCAATCCGCTCGCCGACCTCGACATCCAGCTCGAGAGCACGGCGGAGCAGGTCGCCGGCGTGCTGCGCGAGGCGATCGTGGACGGGCGCCTGCGCCCCGGGACCTACCTGCGCGAGCTGCCGCTGGCCGAGCGCTTCGGCGTCTCGCGCAACACGATCCGCGAGGCGACCCAGATCCTCGTGGGCGAGGGCCTCGTCACGCGCGAGATGCACCGCGGCGCGTTCGTGAGCCGGCTCGGCATCGACGACGTGCGAGACGTCTACCGCGTGCGCCGCATCGTCGAGCTGGAGGCGATCCGCGAGGTGGTCGGGCGCGACCTCACCGGCATGCAGACCGCCGTCAAAGCGCTTGCCCAAGCGGTGGAGGACGACGACCGCACCGCCTTTGTCGACCACGACCTCCAGTTCCACCGCGAGCTGGTCGGCCTGATGAGCAGCAGCCGCCTGGGCGAGCTGTTCGACAGCGTGGCGGGCGAGCTGCGCGTCTGCCTGGCCCTCGTCGGCGGCAGCTCCTACGAGGACCCGCGGGTGGCGCTGCGCGAGCACCGCGCCATCCTCGCGGCGCTCGAGCAGGGCGACGGCACCGCCGCCGAGCGGCTGCTTGCAGAGCACCTCGACGACGCCGAGCGCGGCCTCGTGGACATGCTCGAGTCGGACGCCGCGGCCTAAGGCCGGCGCTGCGGCTGGCCGCCGCGTCCCAAGGAAGCCGCGAAAAGGCCCGCCGGGCCAACCGGACTCGCCTGATTGATGAACAATCTTGCATTTGGACATATCTGCGGCTAGGGTCGCGCTTCGTGGACTCCTCACGTCGCAACGGCGAGCTGCGCAGCGGCCGCTGGTTCGGCTCCGAGACCGTCGTCGGGATGCTCCACCGAGCCTCCGTCAAGGCCGAGGGGTTCTCGGCCAGCGCGCTCGACGGCCGGCCCGTCGTCGGCATCTGCAACTCCTGGTCCGAGCTGGTCCACTGCAACGTCCACCTGCGCGGGCTGGCAGCCGCCGCCAAGCGCGGCGTGATCGAGGCCGGCGGCCTGCCGCTCGAGTTCCCCACGGTCTCGCTCAGCGAGAACCTGATGAAGCCCACCACGATGCTCTATCGCAACCTGATGGCGATGGACGTCGAGGAGTCGATCCGGGCGCACCCGCTCGACTCCGTCGTGCTGCTGGCCAGCTGCGACAAGACCGTCCCCGCGCAGCTGATGGGCGCCGCCAGCGCGGGCGTCCCGGCGGTGATGCTCACCGGCGGGCCGGCCCAGCCGGCCTTCTACCGCGGACGCGAGCTGGGCGTGGGCACCGACCTCTGGAACTACACGGCCGAGTACCGCGCCGGCCGCCTCAGCAAGGACGAGTACGAGCGAGCTCGAGGCGGCCGCTGATCCCCTCCTTCGGCCACTGCAACGAGCTCGGCACCGCCTCGACGATGGCCTCCGTGGTGGAGGCGCTCGGCGTCTCGCTGCCCGGCAGCGCCGCGATCCCCGCGGTCGACGCGCGGCGCTCCGCCGCCGCCGAGGAG
Source organism: uncultured Thermoleophilaceae bacterium (assembly GCA_963828225.1). GTDB lineage: Bacteria > Actinomycetota > Thermoleophilia > Solirubrobacterales > Thermoleophilaceae > JACVRW01. The sequence continues at coordinate 842,395 of CAWHDX010000001.1, forward strand.
GCCGGCCGCCGCGCCGTCGAGCTCGCGGGCAGCGACCGCACGCTCGAGCGCATCCTGTCGCCGGGCGCCTTCGACAACGCGATCACGCTGCTGATGGCGATGGGCGGCTCGACCAACGCCGTCATCCACCTGCTCGCGCTCGCCCGGCGGGTGGGCGTGGAGCTCGACCTCGACCGCTTCGACGAGATCTCGCGCCGCACTCCGGTGCTGGCGAACCTGCGCCCGTCCGGGGAGCACCTGTTCGCGGACCTGTTCCGAGTCGGCGGCGTGCCGGCGGTGCTGCGCGAGCTGCGCCCGCTGCTCGACGAGGAGGCGCTCACGGTGACCGGCGAGAGCATGGGCGAGGCGCTCGACCGGGTGCGCGAGGGCGCCGACGGCGACGTGATCGCCCCGCTCGGCCAGCCGCGGCGGCCCGAGGGCGGCATCGCCGTGCTGCGCGGCAACCTCGCGCCGGGCGGCGCGATCATCAAGCAGAGCGCGGCGTCGCCCGAGCTGCTCAGGCACACCGGCCGCGCGGTCGTCTTCGAGGACATGGACGACCTCGCCGCCCGCATCGACGATCCCGACCTGCCGATCGACCGTACCTCCGTGATGGTGCTCAAGCACGCCGGCCCGCGGGGCGCGCCGGGCTTCCCGGAGTGGGGGATGCTGCCGATCCCGCAGCGACTGCTCCAAGAGGGCGTGCGCGACATGGTGCGCATCTCGGACGCGCGCATGAGCGGTACCGCGTTCGGGACGGTCGTCCTGCACGTGACGCCCGAGGCCGCCGTGCTCGGCCCGCTGGCCGCCGTCGAGGACGGGGACGAGATCGCGCTCGACGTCGAGGGCCGCACGCTCGACCTGCTGGTGCCCGACGACGAGATCCAGGCGCGCCTCGACCGGCGCCCGCCGCGACCGGCCGCGTATACGCGCGGCTACGGCGCGATGTACCTCGAGCACGTGACGAGCGCGGCCGAGGGGTGCGACTTCGACTTTCTCCAGAAGGTCCCCGGCGAGCCCGCCCAGAGCGAGCCGCACGGGCTCCTCAGCGGATGGATCGGAGGGTGGTGAGCGGAATGGACCGGTGTCCCGAAGGTGGGATGGCAATCGGTCATTGACCGTTCAAGTATTGAACGTTATAGTGCCCGCGCCGCGAGGAGAGCGCGGGCCCGGTGCCATGCAACAGAGGAGGGTCTCCTAGATGGAAGCGGGATCAGCAGCAAGCCCTGGTCGCCCGACCGAGCAGATGGAGGGCGGCTTCGCACGCAAGGCGTCCGGGCTCGTCCGCGACTTCTCGCAGGTCGATGCGTGGATCTACAACGTCCTGGCGCTCAACCTCGTCGTCCTGATCGCCTTCTTCTACGTCGGCGGAATCGTCACGTTCCCCCACGCCAGCCTGTGGGGCGCGGTGGTCGTCTGCGGTGTTCTGTGCACCTTCGAGGCGATCGTCTACGCGTTCTTCATGGCGATCATGCCGCGCTCGGGAGGCGACTACGTCTTCCAGAGCCGGGTGCTCGGCGGCGGTATCGCGACCGTGTTCGCGTTCACCGCGATCGTGCTCAGCCAGACGGTGCTGGTCGCGCTCGACGGCGTACCTCGGCGCGGCACTCGTGCTGTCGCCCTTCTTCATCCTGCTGGGCGCGCAGTACGACTGGAACTGGCTGATCGACGCCGGCAACTGGATCGCCAAGAAGGACGGCATCTTCCTGGTCTCCGCGCTCTACATCATCTGGTGCGGCTGGATCAACATAAGAGGGCTGCGGCTCTACTCGCTGATCCAGCGCTACGTCTTCTGGATCGGCATGGCGTGCGTCGCGATCGTCCTCGTGATGCTGCTGTTCACGAGCCACGAGGACTTCATCTCCAACCTGAACTCGTTCATGTCGGAGAACTACAACGTCGACAACGCGTACCAGACGGTGATCGACAAGGGCGGCACGGTCGACACCTCGTTCGACCTCTACGACACGCTGGTGGCGGCGGTCTTCGCCTCGCTGTTCCTGGCCTTCCCGCACTGGGGAGTCCAGCAGGCCGGCGAGATCAAGCGGGCCAACAGCCTGCGCGGCAACCTGTTCTCGATCGCCGGCGCCGAGGTGTTCAGCTTCGTGATCATCGCGATCTTCGCGGCGATGCTGGTGAGCAAGGTCGGCACCGACTTCCTCTACGCGAGCGGAAGCCTCTTCTACAGCGGCTCGGCGGACAACCCGCTGCCGGTGGCGCCGTTCTTCGGCTTCTTCGTGTCGCTGGCATCGGGCTCGGCGATCTTCATCTGGATCGCCTTCGTGATGTTCTTCTGCTGGTTCATCATGCTCGCGCCGAACGCCCCGCTGGGCGCCACGCGCGTGATGCTCGCGATGTCGTTCGACCGCGTCCTGCCGGACTGGTTCGGCCGGGTCAACCCGCGCACGCACACCCCGATCAACGCGATCGTCGTGTTCTGCGCCTTCTGCATCGGGGTGTCGGCGGTGTACGCGTACGCGCCGGACTTCCTGGTGCCGCTCACGGTCGCACTGGTGGTGCCGAGCCTCACGGCCTTCGGCGTGACCATGGTGGCGGCGATCCTGTTCCCACGGCTGCGACCCACGATGTACCGGTCGACGCCCGCGGACCAGTACCGGATCGCCGGCATCCCCATGATGAGCATCGCGGCGGTGATCTTCCTCGCCTTCGTGATCTTCGTCGACTACCAGGCGTTCACGAACGACGCGCTGGCGATCAACACCACCAAGGGCCTGCTCTTCGTGGCGGGTCTGTACGCGGTCGCGATCGCGACGTACTTCGGGTCGAAGATCTACCGGCAGCGCAAGGAGAACCTCGACCTCAGCGTGGTCTACAAGGAGCTGCCGGTCGAGTGAGGCCGGTCCTCGCCATAACCCACCTGGCGAGGTACACCAAGATCGGTCTTGCCGAAACGGAGTTGAGAGGGCGGGGACTGGATGTCCTCGCCCTCGACCTCTTCCATCACGAGCGGCTGCCGGAGCTCGGCGAGGTGGCTGGAGTGATGAGCTTCGGCGGTCAGATGAGCGCCACCGGCGCGGACTCCGACCCGTTCCTGCGCTGGGAGCTGGAGCTGCTGGAGCACGCGCTGTCGGAGAACGTGCCGGTATTGGGGATGTGCCTGGGCGCGCAGCTGCTGGCCCGCGCCGCCGGCGGGACGGTCGTGACGATGGCGCGGCCCTACGTGGGCTGGCCCGAGCTGCGGCTGCGGCCGGCCGCCGGCGCCGACCCGCTGTTCGGATCGCTGCCCGGCGGGCTGGAGGTGCTGAAGTGGCACCAGGACGCGATCGTGCCGCCGGGATCGGACTGGGTGGTGGCCGAGACCGCCACGCCCGGCTGCGCCGTCTTCCGAGCTGGCGAGGCGGCGTGGGGCAGCCAGATGCACCTCGAGACGACGCCCGACATCCTCTTCGACGAGTGGCTCGCCGACCCGCTGGAGATAACCGCCCTGCGCTGCTCGGGCGGCGAGCCCGAGGCCTTCCACGCGGAGGCGCGCGAGCGGTTGCCGCGTCAGATCGAGGCGTCGAGGCCGGTGTTCGCGCGCTTCGCGGAGCTCGTGGCGGAGCGCGAGGGCTAGCCGCCGAAGCGGTTGGCGCGCACGCCGCGGACGCCCGGCTCGGCGACGAGGATGGCGCCGCCGGCGTCCTGCGGGTCGGGCTCGTCCAGGCGGGCCGTGGTGACGTACATCGTGGCGAGCTCGGAGCCGCCGAACGCGGGCTTGGTCGCGCGCGCCGCGGGCAGCTCGATCACCGCGTCGAGCTCACCGTCCGGTCCGAACCGGCGCACCGTGGACCCGTCCCAGAAGGCCACCCAGATGCCGCCCTCGGCGTCCATGGTCAGGCCGTCGGGCGAGCCCCAGCCGGTGTCGGTCTCGACGAGTGTGCGGCGCTCCGACGGCACGCCGGTGCGCTCGTCGTAGCTGAAGGCGTCCACGCGGTTGGTCGCGGTGTCGATGAAGTACATGAGGTCGCCCGCCGGGCTCCAGCCGATGCCGTTCGAGATCGAGACGTCCTCGAGGATCACGTGGACCGAGAGGTCCGGGTCGAGTCGGTAGAGGCTGCCCGCGCCGGGGCGCGTGTCGAACGCCATCGTGCCGGCGAAGCAGCGGCCGCGCGCGTCGACCGCGGCGTCGTTCATCCGGTTGCCGGGCACCTCCGCCTCGACCGGCACGAGCTCGCCGAGGGCGCCGGTCTCGAGGTCGACTGTGGTGAAGCCGTCGCGCACGGCCAGCAGCAGCTCGCTCTCGGCCTTCAGCAGCGCGGCGCTGACCGGCTGGCCGACGGCGATCTCGCTCGTCGACCCCTCGACCGGATCGCTCACGAGCACCCGGCCGGCGGGGATGTCCACCGAGACGAGCTTGTCGTGACGCCAGTCCCAGAGCGCGCCTTCTCCGAGCTCGGCGCCGACGTCGAAGGCGACCCTCACGTCGGTCATGCGCGCCTGCGCCGGAGCGCGCGCCCGACGTCCCGGAGGTGGCGGGCCATCGCCTGTTCGGCGGCGTGGCCGTCGCCGGCGCGGATCGCGCCGACGAGCCTCTGGTGAGCCGTCAAGCGTCGCGCGCCGCACCGCCGCATCGGGAGCGGTGGCCTCGCGCGAGTGGCGCAGCAGGTCCGCGAGCGCGGCGAGCAGCACGCGCAGCGCGACGCTGCGCGAGGCGTCGACCACGGCGCCGTGCAGCTCGCTGTCGGCGGCGGCGAACGCGGGGGCGTCGTCGAGCCGCTCGCGCAGCCGCTCGAGCGCGGCCTCCAGCCTGCGCAGGTCGCCGGCCTCGCGACGCGCCGCGGCCAGCCGTGCCGCGTAGGGCTCGAGCCGCAGCCGCGCCTCCACGAGGTCGTCGAGGTCGACTGGGGCGACGTAGGTGCCCGACCCCTGGCGCGACTCGACGATGCCGAGGTCGACCAGACGGCGCATGCCCTCGCGCAGGGTGGAGCGCGATACGCCCAGATCCTCGGCGAGCCGCCGCTCGGGGGGCAGACGGTCGCCGGGGGCGACCTCGTCCTCGAGCAACGTCCGCAGGCGCTCGGTGACGGTCGTGCTCGCGGGCATCGGCGGGCAGTATATTGGTCCGACCAATATCGGCGACGGAAAGAGGGACGATGAGGCTGGGCACGGCGCTGGCGGGCGGGGAGCGGGTGGCGGTCAGCGAGATCGACGGCGGGCTGCTTCCGCTCACGGGCGGGCCGCTGGAGCGGCTGATCGCGTCCGGCAAGGCGCCGACGGTCGAGCCCGGCGGCGAACCGCTCGGCGATGCTCGGCTGACTGCTCCGCTGCGGCCGGGCAAGGTCGTCGCGATCGGCCTCAACTACCTCGACCACATCCGCGAGACGGGGATGGACGCGCCGCCGCGCCCGCTCGTCTTCACGAAGTTCACGACCAGCGTGATCGGCGACGGCGAGCCGATCGAGGTCGACCCGTCGCTCACCGAGCGGGTCGACTGGGAGGTCGAGCTGGCGGCCGTCGTGGGGCGGACGATGCGCAACGTCTCCGAGGCGGACGCGCTCGACCACGTCTTCGGCTACACGGTCGGCAACGACGTGTCCGCGCGCGACCTCCAGTTCGGCGACGTCCAGTGGGTGCGCGGCAAGAGCCTCGACACGTTCTGCCCGCTCGGGCCGGTGATCGTCACCGCCGACGAGGTGCCCGACCCGCAGGCGCTCGGCCTGCGCACGCGCGTGAACGGCGAGACGGTGCAGGACTCGTCGACCGCCGAGATGATCTTCGGCGTCGCCGAGCTGCTCGCCTTCTGCTCGCGCAGCTTCACGCTCGAGCCCGGCGACGTGCTGCTCACCGGCACGCCCTGGGGCTGCGGCGAGTTCATGGACCCGAAGCGCTCGCTCGCGGCGGGCGACGTGGTCGAGGTCGAGGTGGACGGGATCGGAACGCTGCGCAACGAGGTCGCGCACGTCGGCTGATCCGCGCCCGGGGCCTCCCGGCGCTCGGCCGGGAGGCCCCACGGCCCGTCTCGCCTACAGCTGCACCGCGTCACCGGACGGTGCCGGTGCCGAGCTGTCGCTGCCCTGACCCTGGCCTTGGCGGTCCCCGTCCTTGGGGCAATCCGGCCGGCGCTCGCCGGGGGTTCCGGCGGGCGGCTGGCCATACGGGGGCTGGGCGGCAGCGGCGTTGCCGCTGCCGTCGGCACTCCCGCCGTCGCCCTCGGCGAACGCGCCGCTCACCGGCAGCGCGACCGCCAGGCAGGCGAGGCCCGCCGCGGCGACGATCGCTATGGAGCGCCGGCGCGGTGCCGGCTCTGAGCTGTCCATCTCTGCTCCTCCTTGTCGGGAATGGACGCGGCGCAAGCTAGGAGCGGTGGGTGGGAGCGCCATGAGAGCTTGCTGGGAGCCGGCACAGGTTCGTCTCAGGAAACTCACAGGCTTCGCGAGGACAATGGCGGGCGATGTCAGCCGACACCCCACGCGTGCTGGTCGTCGACGACGAGCCCAACATCGTCGACGTGATCACGATGGCGCTGCGCTACCAGGGCTTCGACGTGGAGTCCGCGGCCACCGGCGAGGCCGCGCTGGGCGCGGTCGCGAGCTTCCGCCCCCAGGTGATGATCCTCGACGTGATGCTGCCGGACATGGAGGGCTTCGAGGTGGCCGAGCGCCTCGGCGCCGAGCGCGGCCACGTGCCGATCATCTTCCTGACCGCCCGCGACGCGACCGAGGACAAGCTGCGCGGCCTGACCACCGGCGGCGACGACTACATGACCAAGCCGTTCAGCCTCGAGGAGCTGGTGGCGCGCATCCGCGTGATCCTGCGCCGCACCGGCGCGACGGTGGACCAGAGCAGGCTCAGCTTCGAGGACGTGGAGCTCGACGAGGACACGCGCGAGATCACGCGCGCGGGCGAGTACGTCGAGCTGACGGCGACCGAGTACCGCCTCCTGCACTACCTGATGCTGAACCCGCGCCGGGTGCTGACGCGCGCGCAGATCCTCGACCACGTCTGGAGCTACGACTTCGGCGGCGACGCGCGCGTGCTGGAGACCTACGTCAGCTATCTGCGCAGGAAGCTCGACCGGCACGGGCCGTCGCTGATCCACACCGTGCGCGGCGTGGGCTACGCGCTGCGCGCGCCCAGGCGCTGAGCGTGTCGCTGCGCGCGCGCCTGGTCGCGACGCTGCTGGCCCTGTCGGCGGCCGCGCTGCTCGCGCTGGGCGCGATCACCTACGCGTCGCAGCGCTCCTTCGAGGAGCAGCGCATCGACGATCAGGCGCGCGCCGCCCAGCCGCTGGTCGACCGCGCGCTCTCGGGCGGCGACCCGGGACGGCCGTCGTTCGCGCCGCCGGGCGACGGCGACGGGCGCGGCATCGGGGGGCCGGGGCCCGGGCCGGAGGCGAGCCTGCCGCTGGGGATCTACGGCGAGCGCCGCTCGGCCACGGGCGCGGTGCTCGACAACGTGGAGCTCACCTTCGGGCAGGACGAGCTGCCCGCGCCGAAGCTGCCGCGCGACCTGCGCGCCGGCCAGACCGTCACCGTGGACGCCAAGGACGACAGCGGGCTGCGCTACCGAGCGCACGCGAGCCTGAGTCGCGCAGGCACAGGGCTGACGATCGTGGCGATCCCGTTGAGCGCGATGGAGGAGCGGCTCGACCGGCTGCTGCTCGTGGAGGGACTCGTGATCGCGCGGCGTGCTGCTGCTGCTCGCCGTCGCCGCGTGGGTGCTGGTGCGGGTGGGGCTCCGCCCGCTCGACCGCATCGGGCAGACCGCGGACGCGATCGCGGCCGGCGACCTGTCGCGCCGGGTCGACGTGACCGCGCCGCGGACGGAGGTCGGGCGACTGGGGGTGGCCTTCAACGCGATGCTCGAGCGACTCGAGGAGGCGTTTCGCGCGCGTGAGGCGAGCGAGGGCCGGCTGCGCCGCTTCCTGGCCGACGCGTCGCACGAGCTGCGCACGCCGCTGGCGTCGATCCGCGGGTACTCGGAGCTGTTCCGGCTCGGCGCAGCCGCGTCGCCATCCGACTCCGAGCGCGCGATGACCCGCATCGAGGAGGAGGCCGCGCGGATGGGCGTGCTCGTCGAGGACCTGCTGACGCTCGCGCGCCTGGACGAGGTTCGCGAGCGCCCGGCGGAGGCGGTGGACCTGGCGCAGCTCGCGCAGGACGCGGCGGCGGACGCGCGCGCGGTGGATCCGGCGCGGGAGATCTCGGTCGACGCCGGCGGCGAGGCTGTGGTGCTGGGAGACGAGAACCAGCTGCGGCAGGTGCTCGCGAACCTTGTCGGCAACGCGCTCGTGCACACGCCGGCGGGGTCGCCGATCGAGCTCGCCGTCCGCCGCGGCGGCGATGCCGCGGAGGTCGAGGTGCGCGACCACGGCCCTGGGTTGCCGACGGAGCAGCCGGAGGAGCTGTTCGAGCGCTTCTGGCGGGCGCGCCACGAGCCCGGCGCTCCGCGCGGCGGGGCCGGCCTGGGCCTCGCGATCGTCGCGGGGATCGTGCGTGCGCACGGGGGCAGCGCGCGAGCCGCCTCCGCGACCGGAGGGGGCGCGTCGTTCGTGATCAGCCTGCCGCTGGCCGCCGGCTGAGCAGCAGCACCACGACGACGGCGCCGACGCTCATCAGCAGGCCCACGAGCAGCATCCCGAAGCCGACCCAGATCACCCAGTCCAGCTTGATCCCGGCGTCGACCTCGACGTCCACTCCCTTGGCCGCGTCGGCGCTCATCACGACAGCCGTCCAGCGGCCGAACTCGGCGTCCCAGGTGAGCTCCTGCTCCCCGGAGCCCTCGGATCGCGCCACCCAGAAGTCCTGCTCCCCGGGCGGCGTGCGCGGGGCGCCTCCGTCGTGGCGGTCGAGGTCGGCGTCGCCGTCGTGGAAGTCGATCAGCTCGTCGCGCTCGACGCTGCCGAGGTAGCGCTCGACGTCGTCGTCGGTCCCGATGCCGACGAACACCGGGTCCTCGCCCTCGACCTGCAGGCGGACGTTGCCGAGCACGGCGTCGGGCGCCCAGTCGGCCTCCTCCACGCCGAGGTCGATGTCCTCGGTGGTGATCGCGTAGGTGCTGCTGTCGAGCTGCTCGCGCCCGGAGGTGAAGTACCCGTCGTCGCCGCGCCCGAAGGCGTACGCGAGCAGCACGGCGACGCCGGCGAAGAGCAGCGCCAGGCCGACCAGCCCGCCGATGCCGGCGAACGCCATCCCGATCACGCGCGGCGCGGTCCAGCGCGATTGCTCGCCGCTGTCGGCCATGGGCGCAGCCTACGCCCCCGCTGCCGGTGGCGTACAACTCCGAGCATGGCCGCCACGGACGTGAACGTCGACGCCGGGGGGCGCGAGCTGCGGGTGTCGAGCCCGGACCGCGTGATCTTCCCGCCCACCGAGCGCACCCCTGCGGTGACGAAGCTCGACGTCGTCAAGTACTACCTGGTGGTCGCCGAGGGGATCATGCGCGCGCTCGAGCGGCGGCCGACGACGCTCGAGCGCTGGCCGAAGGGCGTGCACCCGGGCATCGTGCTGTCGACGCGAGAGAAGGGCGGCGGCGACGCCTTCTTCCAGAAGCGGGTGCCGAAGGGCGCCCCCGACTACCTCGAGACGGCGCGCATCCAGTTCCCGTCGGGCCGGCACGCCGATGAGATCTGCCCCACCGAGGTGGCGGTGGTCGGCTGGGCTGCCCAGATGGGGACGATCACGTTCCACCCGTGGCCGGTGCGCAGCGACGACGTCGACCACCCCGACGAGCTGCGGCTCGACCTCGACCCCCAGCCGGGCACCGACTTCGCCGATGCGGTCCGCGTCGCGGCCGAGGCGCGGCGGTTGCTGGCAGACCTCGGCTACACGGGGTTCCCGAAGACGTCGGGCGGGCGCGGCGTGCACATCTACGTGCGGATCGAGCGCAACTGGACCTTCACGGACGTGCGCCACGCGGCGATCGCGTTCGGGCGCGAGCTGGAGCGGCGGCTGCCCGGCGAGGTGACGACGAACTGGTGGAAGGAGGAGCGCGGCGAGTGCATCTTCGTCGACTACAACCAGAACGCCCGGGACCGCACGATCGCCTCGGCGTACAGCATCCGGCCCAAGCCCGGCGCTCCGGTCTCGGCTCCGGTGACGTGGGACGAGCTGCAGGAGGTGACGCCGGAGGACTTCACCGTGGCGACGATGCCGGCCAGGTTCGCCGACGTGGGGGACCGGCACGCGGCGATCGATGACGCGGCCTTCTCCCTGCAGCCGCTGCTCGACATGTACGAGCGCGACGAGGCCGAAGGGCGGGGCGACATGCCGTACCCGCCCGACTACCCCAAGATGCCGGGAGAGCCGAAGCGCGTGCAGCCCTCGCGCGACCGCGATCGTAAGAGCTAGGGCGCCTGCGGCAGCTTCTTCTTGCCGCGCTTGGTGACCGGGCGCGAGGGCGGGGGCACGACGGGGCCGATGTCGCCGTCGTGCGCCTCGTCGAGGTCGACGATCACAGGCGCGTGATCGCTGGGGCCGCTGCCCTTGCGGGCGTGCCGGTCGACCCAGGCGGCCTCGACGCGGCCGGCGACGGGCTCGCTCGCGAGGATCAGATCGATCCGCATGCCGAGGTCCTGGTGGAACATGCCGGCGCGGTAGTCCCAGTAGGTGAAGACGCGCTCGTCCGGCCAGCGGTCGCGGACGACGTCGTGGAGGCCGAGGTCCTGCAGCTCCTTCAGGGCGGCGCGCTCGGGCGCGGTCACGTGGGTCTGGCCGACGTAGGCGTCGGGGTCGAAGACGTCGTCGTCGGTGGGGGCGATGTTGACGTCGCCGCAGACGATGGCCTCGGCCGGTCCCGCGGCGATCATCTCGCGCAGCGCGCCAAGCCAGGCGAGCTTGTAGCGGTAGTGCTCGGAATCGGGCTGGCGACCGTTCGGGACGTAGACGGACGTGACGCGGATCCCGCCGCAGGTGGCCGAGATCGCGCGCGACTCCGGGTGTGGGAAGCCGGGCGCACCCTCGATGCCCTTGACGACGTCGCCGAGGCCCACCTTGGAAAGGATGGCGACACCGTTCCAGGTCGCCTCGCCGTGGACCGCCGCCTCATACCCGCGGGCGGCGAGCTCGTCGTCGAGGAGCTCGCCGAACGCCTCGTCGGCGACCTTGGTCTCCTGTAGGCAGAGCACGTCGGGCCGGCGTTCGTCGAGCCACGGCAGCAGGCGGGGGAGGCGCTGCTTCACGGAGTTGACGTTCCAGGTGACGAGGCGGATGGCCACAACGTAGCGAGGGCGCATCGACCATGATTGGCGCGTGCGCGTGGCGCTCGCCGCCGACGGCCGTGGCGGGCTGACGCTCCTGCTCAGGCCGCGATCGCGTCCGCGTCGTCCAGCTCGACCTCGAGCGCGGCCAGGTTGTCGCGCAGGTGGTCGATCGAGAGCGTGCCCGGGATCGGCAGGATGACCGGCGAGCGTTGCAGCAGCCAGGCGAGCTTCACGGCGCTCTCGGTCACGCCGAGCCGGCGGGCCGCCGCCGTCACACCGGGAGATTCGCCGCCTCGCAGCGGGAAGTACGGCACGAACGCGATCCCCTCGCGCTCGCAGAAGTCGATGACGTCGTCGTGCTCGCGCTCGGCGAGGTTGTAGCGGTTCTGCACCGCTGCGATCGGCACGACCGCGCGCGCTCGTTCGATCTGCTCCACGCTCACCTCGGAGATCCCGACGTGGCGGATCGCCCCGCGGTCGACGTAGGCCTTGATCGCTCCGAGGCTCTCCTCGAGCGGCGTCTCCGGGTCGACGCGATGCAGGTAGTAGAGGCCGATCGCCTCGGTCTGCAGCGCGGCCAGGCTCTGCTCGATCTGGGCGGCGAGCACGTCGGGGTGACCGTCGCCCGCCTCGTAGCCGCCCTTCGTCGCCACCAGCACGTCCGAGCGGCCGCCGTCCAGCGCGGCGCCGATGGCCCGCTCGCTGTCACCGCCGGTGTAGAGGTGCGCGGTGTCGATGTGGCGGACGCCGGCCTCCACGGCCTCTCGGACGAAGGCCACGTGCTCGGCCGCCGTCGTGAGGCGATTGGTGCCGAGGCCCACGCGGGGCACCTCGACTCCCGCCAGCCGGAAGCTCGTCATCCGTCGGCGCGGTAGCGCAGGCCGTCCAGCGCGATCCGCAGGATGTGCTCGTTCTGCCTGGGGTCGCTCGCCGGCATCTTGGCGATCCCGACCACCATCTGGATGACCTCGCCGATGGACACGTCCCGGCGCACCACGCCCGCCTCCTGGGCGCGCCGCAGGAGCGGCTCGCCCGCCTCGAACAGGGAGCTGCGGCAGACCTGGAAGAGCGGGGCGTCCGGCTCGAGGAAGTTCTGCAGCTCGGCCGCGAGCGCGCGCTTGGTGCCGATGTAGGCGATGAAGCGCTCGAACCAGCCGTTGAGCGCCTCCCATGGGTCGCTGCCGTCGAGCTCGGCGGCGGAGCGGCACATCTCCTCGACCTCGCCGACGTAGAGCGCCTCGAGCAGGGCCTGCCGGTTGGGGAAGTGCCGGTACAGCGTCCCGATCCCGACGCCCGCGCGGCGCGCGATCTCCTCGAGCGCGGTCGACTCCCCACCCTCCGCGAACGCCTCCCGCGCGGCGGCGAGCACCTTCTCGTAGTTGCGCCGCGCGTCGGCCCGCTTGGGCCGCGCGATCAGTTCCTGGGGGCTTGTCTCAGTCGTGCTCATGAATTCAGGTTGACAACCGGAGGGACCCTCCATATAGTTCCGGAGGACGCCTCCGGTTATTTCGGAGGTGGCCTCCACTTTAGCCCCAAACGAGCATCTCGACAAGTAGGGAGCCGCATAGCCGCATGACCGCCGACATCCGACAACCGCCGCTGGGCCACACTCGCGATCGTCTGCCTGGCGCAGCTGATGATCGTCCTCGACGTCACGATCGTGAACGTCGCGCTCCCCGCGATCCAGCAGGACCTCGGCTTCAGCCAGGGCAACCTGACCTGGGTCGTCAACGCCTTCCTCGATCACCTTCGGCAGCCTGCTGCTCCTGACCGGCCGCATCGGCGACCTCGTCGGGCGCAAGCGCGTCTTCCTGGCCGGACTGGTCACATTCACGGCCGCGTCGCTGCTGTGCGGGGTCGCACCCAGCGCCGGGACGCTGGTGGCCGCGCGCTTCCTCCAGGGCATCGGCGCCGCCGCTCAGGCCTCGGTGATCCTGGCGATCATCGTCACCGAGTTCCCGCACGTCGTCGAGCGGGCGCGGGCCATGAGCGCCTACGTGTTCGTCTCGGTCGCCGGGGGCTCGATCGGCCTGCTCGCCGGCGGCCTGCTGACGCAGGCGCTGAGCTGGCACTGGGTCTTCTTCGTGAACCTGCCGATCGGCGCGGCCACCTTCGCGCTCGGCCACGCGTTCATCCGCTCCGACGAGGGCCTCGGCCTCCGGCACGGGGTGGACTGGCTGGGCTCGGCGCTCGTCACGGCGTCGCTGATGAGCGCCATCTACGCGATCATCTCGGCGACCAGCCACGGCTGGCTGTCCGTCGAGGTGCTCGGCTTCGGCGGCCTCGCCGCGGCGCTGATGGCGGCGTTCATCGCCGTCGAGGCGCGCATCGAGAACCCGATCATGCCGATGCGGATCCTGCGCCTGCGCGGGCTCGTCAACGCCAGCCTGGTCAGGGGCTTCCTCGTGACCGGGATGTACTCGACCTTCTTCCTCGGCACGCTGTACCTCGAGCACGTGCGCCACTACAGCGCCCTGCAGACGGGCGCGGCCTTCCTGCCGTGGACGCTGACGGTGGCGGTCCTCTCGCAGGGGATCACCGCGCGGCTCGTGGACCGCTTCGGCCCGTTCGCGGTGCTCACGAGCGGCATGGGCAGCGCCATCGCCGGCCTGCTCCTGTTCGCGACCGTCGGGCCGGACACCGCGTTCTTCCCGACGATCTTCCTGGCCTGCTTCGCCATCGGCCTCGGGATCGGCACGGCCTTCATGCCGCTGCTCACGATCGCCATGGCCGACGTGCCGGCGGAGGACGCCGGGCTCGGCTCCGGGATCACGAACCTCTCACAGCAGCTCGGCGGCGCGCTCGGGCTCGCCGTGCTCAGCACCATCGCCGCGAACCACACGAAGGCGCTGTCCGACGACCACGGGGTCACCGGCGCGCTCATCGGCGGCTACCAGCTCGGGTTCCTGGCCGGCGCCCTGGTCATCGCGACCGGGATCGTCCTGGCGTTCGCGCTGCTCCGGCCGTCGCGGCAGGAGGTTCGACTGGCGAGCCCCGCCGTCCCCGCAACGTTCGACATCGAGGAGAAGGCAGCATGAGGCGTCCCGACCAGACGACATCCGGCACGAGCCGGCGCGTCCGCAACACGTCCCGCGAGGCGCGCACCCGGCGCAGCTTCGACGGCGTACTCGCGTCCTACGTGCGCGAGCTCGCGGCCGGCGCCGACGTCACGACCTCGGTCGGCGCTGCCGCGTACTCCTGATCGGTGACGTGCTCGCCCCAGGTGACAGGGCTGCCGGACTCGTCGTTCTGATGGATGGCGAGATGGGCCATGAAGCGATTCGGCGCGGCGCCGTGCCAGTGGTTCTCGCCGGGCTCGAAGAAGACGCGGTCGCCCGGGCGGATCGCCTCGACGGGACCGCCCTCGCGCTGGCAGAGGCCGGCGCCCTCGGTGACGAAGATCGTCTGGCCGTGCGGGTGCGTGTGCCAGGCGGTGCGGGCCCCGGGGGTGAAGTGGACGAGCGCGGCGGCGAACGTCGAGCTGCCGGCCGGCGCGGCGACCGGGTCGATGTAGACGTCGCCCGTGAACCACTCGGCCGGGCCCTTCTGGGTGTCGATGCCGCTGCGGGTGATCTCCATGGCGGGCTCCTTCTCGCGACCCTACCGGGCCTGCTTACGTAGGGGCCATGCGAGCAGCCATCTTCAACGAGCCCCGTTCGATCACCGTCGGCGAGCGGCGCGACCCCGTCATCGCCGAGCCCGGCGACGCGGTCGTGCGCGTGGTGCTGGCCTGCGTGTGCGGCTCCGACCTCTGGTACTACCGCGGCGACTCGCCGTTCGAGCCCGGCCCGATCGGCCACGAGTTCATCGGCGTGGTCGAGGACGTCGGCGCCGAGGTGAGCAACGTCTCCAAGGGCGACCTGGTCATCTGCCCGTTCGCGTTCAGCGACGGCACGTGCCCCCACTGCCTGCACGGCATCACCACCGCCTGCGCCAACGGCGGCTTCTTCCCGAGCAACGGCGACGGCGGCCAGGGCGAGGCGGTCCGCGTGCCGCTCGCGGACGGCACGCTCGTGCCGGTGCCCGGCTCGGGGCACCCCGACGAGCTGCTGCGCTCGCTGCTGACCCTGTCCGACGTGATGGGCACGGGCCACCACGCGGCCGTGTGCGCCCGCGTCGAGGCGGGCGACGTCGTCGCGGTCGTCGGCGACGGCGCCGTCGGCCTGTCGGCGGTGCTTGCCGCCAAGCGCCTCGGCGCCGAGCGGATCATCGCGCTCAGCCGGCACGCCGGACCGCCAGGAGCTCGCACGGAAGTTCGGCGCGACGGACATCGTCGCCGAGCGCGGCGAGGAGGCGATCGAGAAGGTGAAGGAGCTGACCGGGGGCGTCGGCGTCGATGCGGCGCTGGAGTGCGTCGGCACGGGCGAGTCGATGAGCACGGCGCTGGGCATCGCCCGGCCCGGCTCGACGGTCGGCTACGTCGGCGTCCCGCACGGCGTCGAGCTGCCGGTCGAGACGATGTTCTTCGGCAACGTCGGCGTCCAGGGCGGCCCCGCGCCGGCCCGCGCCTACATCCCGGAGCTGATCGACGACGTGCTCGAGGGCCGCATCGAGCCGGGCCGCGTGCTCGACTACGAGACCGATCTCGACGGCATCGCCGACGCCTACGCCGCGATGGACGAGCGCCGCGCGATCAAGTCGCTGGTTCGGGTCGGAGGCGTCTGAGCTGAGCTAGCTGCCGGTCCGCTCGCGGTGCTTGCAGCCCGGCCAGCAGCAGGGCCGGCGCTGGCCCTCCTCGAGCTCCTCCTGCGTCCGGCGGATGCGGCGTTCCCGGGTCTCGGCGCGCTTCGCGTCCTCGACCCAGCAGATGAACTCGTTGCGCGCGAGGGGCGTGATGTCCTCCCACGCGTCGAGTGCCGTGGAGTTGGCGGCCAGCGCCTCGCGCAGGTCTGCGGGCAGGTCATGCACCACCCCGCCTGACACTTGACGAGTGCTCATGGGGCGAAGGTAGCGAACCGAGCCGGCGCGGTGGCAACATGCCGTCGAAGCGCCATGGGCTCCCCTTCGTATCACCCCGATCCGCGCGTGGACGAATACATCGACGGCCTGCCCGCCTGGCAGCAGGCCGTCTGCCGCGAGGTCCGCGAGCTCGTCCACGCCGCGGACCCGGAGGTCGAGGAGACGATCAAGCGGAGGGTCCAGCCCTACTTCGTGCTGCAGGGCAACATCTGCGCGCTGCTGGCCACCAAGGATCACGTCAACGTCTTCCTCTACGACGGCGCGATCGTGCCGGATCCCGAGGGCATCATCACCGGCGGCCACGACAACACGACGGCGAGGACAGTCGCCGTCTACGAGGGCGAGCCGCTCAACGCCCGCGCGTTGCGCGCGATGTTCGAGCAGATCATCGCCAACAACCGCGCGGGCGGCTGGCGCAGGCTCAAGAGCGGGTCCTGAATGCTCACCTCGGACACGAGCGCTGCCTGAGGCCGGCGTGGCCGCAGCCGGGCCCGCCGGGCAATCCGTCGTGAGGGTGGGGCGCTTTATGTACCGAGATGGGTACGGAAAGCGCCCCACCCGATCTCAGCCCGCCAGCGCGCGCAGATCGTCCGCGTGACCACGCAGGTCGTAGAGCCCGTCGACGCTCGTGGCTGTTCCGGCCTCCGCCGCCGCGGCCATCACCTCACTCGCGCCGATGCGGCCGTCCTGCATCCCGCCGCCTGAGCCGTCGGTGAGGATCCAGCGGATGCGGCCCTGCTCGACCGCGTCCGCCAGCCAGCTCACGCTGACCTGGCTCTCACGGCCCGAGAACCCGCCGATCGCCGCCACGTCGGACCCCGACGAGATCAGCGAGCTCGCCGCTCCGGACTGGCTCGAGACCGCCACGGTGCCCCCGCCGTGCCGCTTCGCGTAGGCGATCGCCTCGCTGAGCGACTGCGTGTTGCCGCCGAACGGCCCGCCGCCGCCCTGGCTCGTCTGAGGAGGCGCCATCCCGGCGGGAGGCGTCATCCCGGCGGGAGGCGTCATCCCATTGGGGACAGTCATCCCGGCGGGCGGCGTTATCCCGTTCGGCGGCGCCATGCCCTGTGGCCCGAAGCCGCCCTGGTTCGAGCCGCGCCCCGGCGCGCCGAATCCGCCGCGGCCGCCCGCTCCGCCGCCGCCCGGCCCGCCGCCGGACGCCGGCGCTGCGCCGGGCCGCCCGCGGGGAACGTCGCGCTGGTCGCATGCCCGACCGTCTGCACCGCCCACGACGCCGGCGCGATCAGCAGCACCGCCATCGCGGCGACGAGGGCGCCGATCCGCGCCGCCCGCGTGAGCGCCGGCCCCAGCGCCAGCGCCACCGCCGCCATCCCGCCGATCACGATCAGCAGCACCGGTACCCAGCCGAGCTGGCCGGGGTTCTTCCCAACCACGATCAGCGTCGACACGATCCCTGCCGCGATCGCCAGCGGGCCGAGCACACGCTGCGTCATTCCGCCGCGCGCGATCGTGCCCACCCCGGCGCCCACGAGCAGCGCCGTGAACGGCGCCAGCTGCGACACGTAATACGGGTGGAAGATCCCCGACGCCTGCGAGAACGCCACCGCCGTCGTGAGCCAGGCGCCCCCGACCGCGATCAGCCAGCCGGTGCGCGGATCGGAGCGGCGCAGCCGCGTCAGCACCACGAGGCCGACGCCCGAGACCAGGGCGAACCCGATCAGCCAGCCCGCCTGACCGCCGAGGCTCTCGTTGAGCAGTCTCAGCACGCCGGTGTCGCCGCCGAAGGCGCCGCCGCCGCCGCCACCGCCACCCGGGCCGCCGCCGCCCGGCGCGCCCTGCTGCCCGGTCAGCCGCCCGAGCCCGTTGTAGCCGAAGATCAGCGACCAGATGCTGTTGTCGGCGGTCCCCGAGATCCAGGGCCGGTCCGACGCGGGCGTCAGCCAGACCAGCAGCGGCCACGCCAGTCCGACCACCGCCATCGCGAGGCCGCCGAGGCCGAGCTGGCGCAGGGCGGCCACGTGACCCCGCGGCGCCACCCACAGCCACGCCGCTGCGATCGCCGGCACCACCAGCAGCGCCGCGCCCATCTTCGCCTCGAAGCCGAGCCCGACGCAGACGCCCGAGAGCACCAGCCAGCGGGTGCGCCCGTCCTCGAGTGCCCGCGCCAGGAACCAGATCGCCGCCGCGACGCAGAGCACCAGCAGCGCATCGGGGTTGTTGTGGCGCGCGATCGCCACGGTCACCGGCGTCAGGGCCAGCGCGAGACCGGCGGCGAGCGCCGCGGGGCGTCCGAAGCGCCGGCGCGTCAGGTCCCAGACCAGCCCGACGCTCGCCACGCCCATCAGCGCCTGCGGCACCAGCAGGCTCCACGAGCTGAATCCGAACAGCCGCGCCGACAGCGCCTGGACCCAGAGCGCGAGCGGCGGCTTGTCGACGGTCATCACACCACCGCTGTCGAAGGAGCCGAAGAGGAAGGCGTGCCAGCTGTGCGTCATCGATCGCACGGCGGCGCTGTAGTAGTCGTTGGCGAAGCCGTTGCGGTCAAGCGCCCAGAGGTAGAGCACGGCTGCCAGGCCCAGCAGCGCCAGCAGCTCCGGCGGCTGCGCGGTCAGCGCCCGCAGGCGCGGGCGCGCGCGGCCCAGGGAGCGGCCGGGGAGCGAGATCGATGAGGTGGACATGCGTCGGTTCCTTTCGGGAGGCGGTGGCTAGAGGGCGGCCAGCAGCGGCCGGCGGCGCGCGAAGACCCAGCTCCGCAGCGCCATGTAGCGGGTGACCGTCGCGCACACTCCCGCGGTCACCAGGACGATGAGCTCGAGCGCTCGCCCGGGGTCCGGCTCGAGCCCGTTCAGCACCGCAAGCGCGCCGCTCGTCAGCCCGAGCGTGAGCACGTAGACGACGGCGCCCATCGCGTGCTGGCGCAGGAGGCCGGCGCGCCCGCGGATGCCGAAAGTGAAGGTGCGGTTGGCCTGCGTGTTCGCGACGGCGGTCAGCGCCAGCGCGAGCGCGTTGGCGCCCTCCGGGCCGCCCGGCCCGCGCAGCAGCAGGTAGAGCAGCGCGTACGCGAGCGTCGACGCGAGGCCGACCCCCAGAAAGCGGATCAGGCGCGCCTCGCCCAGCAGGCGGGCGATCCCGCGCAGGTCCTCCAGCGCGGTGCCGACGATGTCCACGCGCGAGTCGGGATCGTCGACCCAGTCGACCGGCACCTCGTGGATGCGCATCCCCTCGCGCTGCGCGACGACGAGCAGCTCGGTGTCGAAGAACCAGCCGTCGTCGCGCACGGCCGGCAGCAGGCGCCGAGCGGCGTCGGCGCGCACGGCCTTGAAGCCGCACTGGGCGTCCGAGAAGCGCGCACCGAGCACGGTGTGCAGCAGGCGGTTGTAGCCGCGCGAGATCAGCTCGCGCTTCGCGCCGCGCACGACCCGTGACCCGGGCGCGAGGCGCGTGCCGATCGCGACGTCGCTATGCCCGGACAGCAAAGGCGCCAGCAGCGGCGGCAGTCCGCGCAGGTCGGTCGACAGGTCCGCGTCCATGTAGCAGACGACGTCTGCGCGGCTGCGCTCCCAGGCGGCGCGCAGGGCGCGGCCGCGGCCCTTCTCGTCGAGCGTCAGCACCTCGACCTCGGGGAGGTCGTCGGCGAGCGCCATCGCGATCGCGAGCGTCGCGTCCGTGCTCGCGTTGTCGGCGATCACGATGCGCCAGGCGAACGGCAGCGTCGCGCTCAGGTAGTCGTGCAGACGCCGGATCGAGGTGGTCAGGACGGCCTGCTCGTCGTGGGCCGGCACGACCACGTCCACCGAGGGCGTCGCGGCCGGGCCGGACAGGACCGGGGAGGGGTGGGTGGTCGTGCTCATGGCGACCACCCTCCGGCCCGGCCGCAAGAGGACGCTGGGGCGAGGCTGAGAGTTGCCTGAGCCCCGCTCCTACATTGCTCTAACGGTCGTCGCAGACAATGGCCTCACGCTCACAGACACGACCTTGCGCACGAGACCTGACGCGCGCACGGCGAACCGGCCCGAGGGAGCGGGCGGCCTCGCCGTATGGGAGTGCTGCGGGCCCGCCGACCTCGAGGGGAGCGCCTCGCCAGGGCGCTCCCCCGCGGCGGCCGCCACAATGACCTGAGATGAAGGTCCTGATCGTCGACGACGACCGCTCGCTTCGGGAGGCGCTGCGGCGGGCCCTGGTGCTGGGCGGGTACGACACCGTCTCCGCCGCCAACGGCCGCGAGGCGCTCGCGCAGGCCGCCGACTCGGCGCCCGACGCGCTCGTGCTCGACATCGGCCTGCCGGACGTGGACGGCCTCGAGGTCTGCCGCCGGCTGCGCGAGGACGGCAACCGCGTGCCGGTACTGATGCTGACCGCGCGCGACGCGATCGAGGACCGCATCGATGGCCTCGACGCCGGCGCCGACGACTACCTGGTCAAGCCGTTCGACGTGGGCGAGCTGAAGGCGCGGCTGCGCGCCCTGCTGCGCCGCCGCGGCGGCGAGGAGGGCCCCGGCGCGCTCTCGTTCCTCGAGCTCCAGCTCGATCCGATCCGCCACGGCGTGATCGTGGGGGAGGAGTTCGTCGAGCTGACTCGTACGGAGTACCAGCTGCTGGAGCTGCTGATGCGAAACCCGCGCCGCGTGCTGCCGCACGACCTCATCTACGACCGCGTCTGGGGCTACGACTTCGGGCCCGCGTCGAACGCCCTGCGCGTGTACGTCGGCTACCTGCGGCGCAAGCTCCAGGATGCCGGCGCGCGGCCGCTGCTGCACACGGTGCGCGGCGTCGGCTACGTGCTGCGCGAGCCGTGAGCCTGCGCACCCGGATCGCGGCCGCCGCCGCGGTGGCGGTGGCGATCGCCGTGGTCGTCGTCGCGATCGCCGTCTACCTCGGGGTGCGAAACGAGCTGCGCGACGAGGTCGACGCCTCGCTGCACGAGCGCGCCGACGCGTGTCGCCGCGCTCGGGCGGCGCAGCGATCGCCCGCCCGACGTCCCGCCGCAGCCGTTCGGCGGCCCTGAGGGATACGTCCAGTTCGTGCGCCCGAGCGGCCGCCTCGTGCGCCGCACGACCGAGGGCGGCGCGCTGCCGCTCGACCGCCGCGCCCACGGGATCGCGAGAACCGGCTCGGGCGAGGAGCTGGTCGACACGACCGTGGACGGGCTGCACCTGCGAGTGCTCACGCGCGGGATCGGATCCGCCGGGGCGGTACAGGTCGCGCGGCCGCTCGACGAGGTCGACCGCCAGCTCGACCGCATCCTGCTGGTGCTGCTGTTCGTCGGCGCCGCGGGGGTCGCGCTGGGGGCCGGCCTGGGCGCCGTGGTGGCGCGCACCGCGCTCGCGCCGATCGCGCGCTTCACCCGGCGCACCGAGGAGCTCGCGGCCGATCCCGACCCGTCGGAGCGGATGGTGGTCACCGGCCGCGACGAGCTCGCCCGTCTCGCGCGCAGCTTCAACTCCACTCTCGACGCGCTCGAGCGGTCGGTGGAGGCGCAGCGCCATCTGGTCGCCGACGCGAGCCACGAGCTGCGCACGCCGATCGCGAGCCTGCGCGCGAACATCCAGACGCTGCAGGAGGCCGACCGGCTCCCGGAGCACGAGCGCGCTGCGCTGCGCGCGGACATCGTCGAGGAGCTCGACGAGCTGACGGCGCTGGTGGCCGACATCGTCGAGCTCGCCCGCGGCAGCAAGGCCGGCGAGCTGGCCGACGACGTGCGCCTCGACCGGATCGTGGAGGAGGTCGCGGACCGCGCCAGGGCGCGGGCCGGCGAGCGCGTGGAGTTCCGGGTGGGGGCGGAGCCGACCGTCGTGCGCGGCGAGCCGCAGCGCATCCAGCGCGCCGTGGCGAACCTCGTGGACAACGCCGTCAAGTGGAGTCCGCCCGGCGGCCTGGTCGAGCTGGAGCTGGCGGGGGGAGAGCTGACCGTGCGCGACCACGGTCCGGGCTTCGCCGAGTCGGACCTGCCGCACGTGTTCGAGCGCTTCTACCGCGCCGAGGCGGCCCGCGGCCTGCCCGGCTCGGGGCTCGGCCTGGCGATCGTCCGGCAGGCCGCCGAGGCGCACGGCGGCTCCGCGGCGGCCGCCAACGCGCCGGGCGGCGGCGCGCTGCTGCGCGTCTCGTTCAGCGCTCCGGTGGAGGCGTCCTCTCAGCCGGCTCTCAGCTGAGCCCTCATCATTAGGGGACATGCGGGTGCTCCTGGTCGAGGACGACCTGCGCATGGCCGCCGCCATCAGGCGCGGGCTGCGCTTCGAGGGGCTGGTCGTGGACATCGCAGGCACGGGCGAGGAGGCGCTCCGGCGCGCGCTCGCGACCGACTACGACGCGATCGTTCTGGACGTGATGCTGCCGGGCCTCGACGGCTTCGAGACCTGCCGGCGTCTCCGCGCCGAGCGGCTCTGGCAGCCCGTGCTGATGCTGACGGCGCGCGACTCGGTAGAGGACCGGGTGCGCGGGCTCGACGGCGGCGCCGACGACTACCTGACCAAGCCCTTCTCGCTGGCGGAGCTGCTCGCGCGCCTGCGCGCGCTGGTCCGCCGCGGGCCGATCGAGCGCCCGGCGGTGCTCGCCGCTGGCGACCTGCGGCTCGATCCCGCCACGCGCGAGGTCCGGCGAGGCGAGCACGAGATCCACCTCTCGGCGCGCGAGTTCGCGCTGCTCGAAGCCTTCATGCTCAGGCCGGGATTGGTCCTCACGCAGGGCCAGCTGCTCGATGCGGCCTGGGATCTGGGCTACGAGCAACGGTCGAACGTCGTGGAGGTCTACATCCGCTACCTGCGCCAGAAGGTCGACAGGCCTTTCGAGGTCGAGTCCATCGAGACGGTGCGCGGCGCCGGCTACCGGCTCCGGAGGGACGGCGGGCGGTGACGCGCCTGCCGATCCGCGTCCGCCTGACCCTCGCGTTCGCGCTCGCGACGACCCTGGTTCTGGGCGGCGCCGCGCTGTTCGTCTACGTGCGGCTGAAGGCGGACCTCGACGAGAGCCTGACTGCGGGCCTGCGGACGCGGGCGGCCGCCGTCGCGGCTGCGGGCGACGCGGCCGCCGGGTCGGCGGGCGATCCCGAGGACGGCTTCGCTCAGATCCAGGGTGCCCGCGGCCAGGTCCTCGACTCGGTCGGCGCGCCGCGCGGGCCGGTGTCGGCTCCGAGAGGGGTGGTCGAGCGAAGGATCGCCGGCCTCGACGGCCGCGCGCGCCTGCTGGCGCGATCGGAATCCACGGGCCAGACCATCGTCGTGGGGCAGTCGCTCGACGACCGCGACGAGACCCTCGTTGGGCTGGTCACGTCGTTTGCGGTCGGCGGTCCGGTCGCGGTCCTCCTCGCCTCGATGCTCGGCTACGCGCTCGCGACCGCCGGCATGCGCCCGGTGGAGGCGATGCGCCGCCGCGCCGAGCTCGTCTCGCTGAACGACAGCCACGGGCGCCTGCCGTTGCCGGCCGCCCACGACGAGGTCTGGCGGCTGGGCAGGACGCTCAACGAGATGCTCGACCGACTGCATCGCTCGTTCGAGCGCGAGCGGCGCTTCGTCGCGGATGCCAGTCACGAGCTGCGCACGCCGGTGGCGGTCGTGAAGGCCGAGCTCGATGCGGCGCTGAGGGCGGGCGATCACCACCCGGAGGTCAGGGCCGCGCTCCTGGCGGCGGTGGAGGAATGCGACCATCTCGCGCAGCTCGCCGAGGACCTGCTCGTGCTGGCTCGGTCGGGCGACGGCGGGCTGCCGGTGCGCCCCGAGGATCTCGATGCGCGCTCGCTACTGGAGGGCGTACGCGACCGCTTCGCCGACCGCGCCGGCGCGGCGGGCCGGCGCATCGAAGTCGAGGCCGAGCCCGGACTGACGATGCTCGTGGACCCACTTCGCATGCGCCAGGCACTCGGCAACCTCGTCGACAACGCGCTGCGGCACGGTGAGGGGGCGGTCGTGCTTCGCGCGCGCCGAGCCGATGGCCGGGTCGAGCTCAGCGTGGCTGACCACGGTCCAGGCTTCCCCGACGCGCTGGCCACGCGGGCCTTCGAGCGCTTTGCAAGGGCGGACGGCGCGCGGACGCGGGGAGGGACCGGGCTCGGCCTCGCCATCGTGCGCGCCATCGCCGAGGCGCACGGCGGCACCGCCGAGCTCGTCCCTGGGGTGCCGGCGGTCCGGATCGTCCTCCCTCAGCGGGGTCTCAGCCGCCGGCCGTAGCGTGGGTTTCAGTCGATGCCGAGGAGGCAATCACGATGAGGAAGAGGCTGATGGCGGCCACAGCGAGCGTGGTGGCGCTGGGTTCGTGCGCCGCCGCGATCGCCGCCGCGGACGGCGGAAGCGACGACGCAGAGCGAGGCGATCGCCCCATCACCGGGCCCGCGCTCCAGCGGGCCAGCTCGGCGGCGTTGGAGGCGACCGGGGGCGGCAGGGTGACCGCCACCGAGGTCGGCGATGAGGAGAGCTACTACGAGGTCGAGGTCACGCGCGCGGACGGCAGCCAGGTCGACGTGCAGCTCGACCGCGGCTTTCGCGTCGTCTCGCGCGCTGCGGACCATGAGGAAGCCGCCGCTGCGCCGGCGTCCGCCGGGCCGCGCGACGTATCGCCGCGAATCGACAACCCCTACCTGCCGTTCGCGCCCGGCAGCCGCTGGGTCTACCGGGAGACGGCAGGCGACGGCTCGGCGCAGCGCGTCGTCGTCACGGCCACCCGGCGCACCCACCACATCGCCAACGGCATGACCGCGCGCGTGGTGCGCGACACGGTCACCGAGCGCGGTCATCTCGTCGAGGACACGTTCGACTGGTACGTGCAGGATCGGCGCGGCAACGTCTGGTACGTCGGCGAGGACACCAAGGAGTACGAGGGCGGCAAGGTCGTGACGACGAAGGGCTCTTGGGAGGCGGGCGTCGGAGGAGCCCGTCCGGGCCTCGCCATGCCGGCGCGCCCGCGGCCCGGCCGCGAGTACAGCCAGGAGCGGTTCCCCGGCGAGGCCGAGGACATGGCGCGCGTGCTCAGCGGCGACGATCAGGCTGAGGTGCCTGCCGGGCACTACGGTCACGCGGTCCTGACCAAGGAGTGGAACCCGCTCGAGCCCCGGGTGCTCGAATACAAGCTCTACGCGCCGCGCATCGGGCTCGTGCTCGAGCTCGGGGTGTCCGGGGGCGCCGATCGGGCCGAGCTGCTGAGCTTCGAGCGCTAGTGGCCAGCCGTGGCGGTCCACCGCCGCGCTGGGATACTGCGCTCCGATGCCCTGCCTGGTCGTCCTTCTCGCGCTGATCTCACCCCGGCTCGCGCTCTTCGCGATCTGGCTGTTCAGCAACCTCCTGGGCGACGCCTACGACAGCTGGATCGTCCCGCTGATCGGCTTCTTCGTCCTCCCGTGGACGACGCTCGCCTACGCGGGCATGTGGTCGGCGGGCACCCACGAGGTCGCCGGGTTCGAGTGGTTCATCGTGGCGCTCGCCTTCGTGGCCGACCTCGGCTCCTACGTCGGCGGCGGGTCGCGCAGCCGGCGCGACTGAGACCGCAGGGCGAGCTCCAGCTCCAGTCGCGCGTCCGGGTCGTCGAGCTGGTCGCCGAGCAGCTCGCGCAGCCGCGTCAATCGGTAGCGCACCGTCTGGGGGTGCAGGTCGAGCGCTCGCGCCATCGCGGCCGCGTTGCCGCGCTCGCGAACGTACGCGAGCGCGGTCTCCTCCATCCGCGGCGCGGGCCTTGGGCGCGAGCGGGGCGAGCGGCGCGAGCCGCCGTTGCGCGATGCGGTCGAGCGCGGCCCGGCCGTCGAGCAGGGCGAGATCCACCAGCAGGTCGTCGGCGCGCAGCGGCTGCGCGGGCCCGGCCGCGCCCGCGCGCAGCGCCGCCCTCGCCAGCGCCCAGGACCCGGGCAGCTCAGCCACCGGCACCGCCGGACCGAGCGCCGCGCGCCGCCCCTCGAGCGCGGCGTCCAGCTCCGCCGCGCGGCCCGGCCCCTCCGGGTCGGAGGCCACCACGCATGCCTCGCCGTCGAGGCTCGCCGGCAGCGCGTCGGGCGGCAAGCCGCCGCGCGATCCGCTCGAGCTCCTCGTCGGGGCAGGCAATCGCCGCCGCCGACCGCGGCACGCGCCAGCCGACCGCCGCGGCGGCGGCCCGCACGTCGGCCTCGTCCGCGGGCGGGTCGCGCAGCAGCAGCAGAGCCAGCTCGCGCTGGCGGCGGCGGCGCTCGCCCTCCAGGTGCGAGCGCGCCTCCGCGTAGCCCTCGACCGAGTCAGCCGAGAGCTGCTCGATGAACGCGAAGATCGACTCGGCGAGCAGGCTCAGGACGTCGGCGCCGACCCCAGCGCGACTGGCCACGCCGGCGATCCGGCGCCACGCCACGCGCGCGCCCACGCGGTAGGCGGACTGGAGCGAGTCGAGCGTGCGGCCCTGGCGCAGCTCGCCGCGCCCCAGCGTCACGTAGACCTCGCGCCCCGGGCCGCGCGCGCCCGACGGGCTGCGGATCAGCGCCACGAACTGGCGCAGCGCCTCGGTCACCCCGGTGTGCACGCCGCGGCCGAACGCGCCCTCGAGCGGGCGCGCGTACTCGGGCACCTCCGCGGCGATCGTCGCGAGGATCTCGTCGGTGATCGCCTCGAGCTCGGGCTCGATCAGATCCGCCACGCGAGGCGGGCAGCCCCCGCCATGGCTCGTTTGTCATCTAAGTGAGCATTTCATGCCGGAGATTCGTGTCGGACGGCCTACGAACCACGTTCCCATGATGACAACCTCTCCGGCTATGACCAACCTCGAGAAGCGCGTGAACCTGCTCGCGGTGGCGCTCCCGTTCGCCGGCACGATCGCCGCGATCGCCCTGCTCTGGAACAGCGTCGTGAGCACGACCGACCTCGCGATCATGGCCGTGATGTACGTCCTGACCGCCCTCGGCGTGACGGTCGGCTACCACCGCATGCTCACCCACCGCTCCTTCCTGACGCCGAAGCCAGTCGAGTACACGTTCGCGGTGCTGGGCTCGATGGCCGTGCAGGGCCCGGTCATGGCCTGGGTCGCCGACCACCGCAAGCACCACGCGCACGCCGACCACGAGGGCGACCCGCACAGCCCGCACGTGGGCCACGGCGACGGCACCGCGGGCGTGCTGCGCGGCCTCTGGCACGCGCACGTCGGCTGGCTGCTGACCGACCAGGGCCAGGCCAGCGCCCGCAAGTACGCGCCCGACCTGTACGAGGACCGCGGCATGCGCATCATCAATCGGCGCTTCCCGGTGCTTGTCCTGCTCAGCCTCGCGCTCCCGGCGCTGGCCGGCTGGGCGCTCTCCGGCGGCTCGCTCGCAGGCGCCGCCACCGGGCTGCTGTGGGGCGGCCTGGTCCGCATCTTCTTCGTGCACCACGTGACCTGGAGCGTCAACTCGGTCTGCCACTTCCTCGGCTCGCGCCGCTTCGAGACCGACGACCAGTCCACCAACGTGCCGTGGCTGTCGCTGCTCTCGTTCGGCGAGTCCTGGCACCACAACCACCACGCCTTCCCGCGCTCCGCCTCGCACGGGCTGCGCCGCTGGGAGCAGGCACTGGACCCGTCGGCCCTGCTGATCAAGGGCATGGAGAAGGTCGGGCTGGCGCGCAACGTAATCCGCATAACGCCCGAGCGACAGCTGCAGCGCCAGGCCGACTGCTAACGTCGATGAGGCGGGTGGCGTCGTCGCCCGCGAGGTTCTTCGTCTCCGAGCGCAGTAGCGATCTGGGTCAAGTGAATCTCCCAGATCATTCGCGGTCGCCCACGGGCGGTCGCATGCAAGGAGCAAGATGTCCAGGCAGTCCTTCGCCGAGCTCGGCGTGTCAGATGCGGTCGTGCGCGCCCTAGGGGCGCATGGCGTGACCGTTCCCTTCGACGTGCAGCGCGCGGTGCTGCCCGACGCCCTCGACGGCCACGACGTACTCGTGCAGTCGCCGACGGGCTCGGGCAAGACGCTCGCGTTCGGCGTCCCGCTGGTGGAGCGCGTCGAGCCCGGAGACGCCAGGGCCGCGGCCCTGGTGCTCGTGCCGACGCGCGAGCTCGCCACTCAGGTGGCGGGTGAGCTGCACCCGCTGGCCACCGCCAGGGGACTGTCGCTGGCCGCCGTCTACGGCGGCGCCGCTCTCGAGCGGCAGGCGAAGGCCGCCCGGAAGGCCCACATCATCGTGGCCACTCCGGGCCGCCTGGAGGACCTCGTGGCGCGCGGCGCCATCCGACTCGATTCCGTACACGTGCTGGTGCTCGACGAGGCGGACCGGATGCTCGACATGGGCTTCCGCCCCGCCGTCGACCGCATCGTCTCGCTCACCCCGCGCGACCGCCAGACGCTGTTCCTGTCGGCCACGCTCGAGGGCGAGGCCGGCCGGGTGGCCGCGGCCTACACGCGCAACGCGCGCCGGCACACCCAGCACGCCGACAAGGAGGAGCGCGGGCGCACCGAGCACCGCTTCGTGCATGTCTCGCACGAGTCCAAGCTCGGGTCGCTGGTCGAGGAGCTCGCCGCCGACGAGCGGGGCCGCACGCTTGTCTTCGTGCGCACCAAGCGCGGCGCGGACCGGCTGGTGCGCAGGCTCGCCAACCACGGCGTGGACTCGCTCGCCATCCACGGCAACCGCACGCAGTCTCAGCGCGAGAAGGCGCTGTCGCGCTTCGCGAAGGGGTCGATCGACACGCTCGTCGCCACCGACGTGGCCGCGCGCGGCATCGACGTGGACGACGTGACCCACGTGATCAACTTCGACGCGCCCGAGGACCGCGACACCTACACGCACCGCGTCGGGCGCACCGGCCGTGCGGGCCGCACCGGCACGGGCATCACGTTCGTGACGGGCGAGCAGCGCAAGACGGTCGGCAAGATCGCCGCGGACCTGCGCCTGGCGGGCTAGCGCAGCTCCAGCACGACCTTGCCGGTCGCGCCGCGGCCGTCGATCAGCTCTAGCGCGTCGGCGGCCTGATCGAGCGGGAAGCGTGCGCCCACGATCGGGCGCACGTGGCCGGCCTCGACCAGATCGTTGACGGCCGCGCCGATCTCCGCATTCGAGTCGGGCTTGCCCATGACGAACGCGCCCCAGCCGGCGCCGACGACCTCGGTGTTGTTGAGCAGCAGCCGGTTGACGCGCACCTCGGGGATCGATCCGCCCGTGAAGCCGACGACCACCAGCCGCCCGCCCTCGGCGAGCGAGCGCAGGCTGTCGGTGAAGCGATCGCCGCCGACGGGGTCGATCACCACGTCCACGCCGCCGCCCGACAGCTCCTTGGCCTCGTCCTTCCAGGCGCCGTCGGAGCGCACCACCTCGTCGGCGCCCGCCTCGCGCGCGACCCGCTCCTTCTCGTCGCTCGAGACGACCGCGATCGTGCGCGCGCCAAGGCCCTTGGCGATCTGCAGCGTCGCGGTGCCGACGCCGCCGGCGGCGCCGTGCACGAGCACGGTCTCGCCGTCGCCGAGGCGGCCGCGCAGCTTCAGCGCGAAGTAGGCGGTGTGGTAGTTGAGGATCAGGCTGGCGCCCTGCGCGAAGTCCAGCTCGTCCGACAGCGGGAAGGTGAGGAACTCGGGCGCCACGGCGACCTCGGCGAAGCCGCCCAGCATGCAGAACGCGGCCACGCGGTCGCCCTCGGAGAAGCGCGAGCCCGCCGGCGCGCTGCGCACCGTGCCGCCCACCTCGCTGCCGGGGACGAACGGCAGCGGCGGCTTGACCTGGTACTCGCCGCGGGTCTGCAGCACCTCGGGGAAGGAGACGCCCGCGGCGTGCACGTCCACCAGCACGCCGCTGCCGGGGGTGAGCAGGTGCGAGGCCTCGGGCTCGGGCAGATCCACGGTCGACAGCGCCGACCGCGGACCGCTCAGCTCGGTTATCTGGAGCGCCCGCATAGCGGGCAGCAAGCTACTTGATGAACAGCATCTCCGAGTACTTCGGCAGTGGCCAGAGGTCGTCCGCCACGATCTTCTCGAGCTGGTCGCCGACCTCGCGCACCCTGTAGAGCGCCGCCAGCTGGCTGTCGCGGGCGTACTCCGCCAGCTCCAGCCCCTCGACGCCGTCCGGGTACACGTTGGCCTGCTCGAGCTCGGCGATCGCCTCGACGAACGACGAGGTCAGCGAGCGCGCGCCGGCCGCCAGCTCGTCCATGCCGGCCGCCTCGACGAGCGCCACGTGGCGCAGCGCCGCGGGCAGCAGCATCGTCTTCGCGATCACCGCGCCCGTCTCGGCCTCGATGTTCGCCCTGATCGTGTACTGCTCGAGCCAGACCTCGTAGCGCGACTCGAGCTCGCGCTCCGACAGCACCTCGTAGCGCTCGAAGGCCGCCACCGTCTCGTCGGCGAGCACCTCGGGCAGCGCGTCGGGCGTCGTGCGTAGGTTCTTCAGCCCGCGCGACTCCGCCTCGGAGTGCCACTCGTCGGAGTAGTTGTCGCCAGCGAAGATGACGCGCTTGTGGTCGCCGTAAGCGTCCTTGACGACGTCTGTCAGCGCCTCCTCGAGGTTGGCGCCGGCGGAGACCTTCGCCTCCAGCTTGTCGCTGAGGTCGTCGATCGCCTCGGCGGCGATCGTGTTCAGCACGGTGTTCGGGAAAGAGAGCGACATGCTCGACCCGAGCGCGCGGAACTCGAACTTGTTGCCGGTGAACGCGAACGGCGAGGTGCGGTTGCGGTCGCCGCCGTGCATCGGCAGCGGCGGCAGCACCGGCGTCCCCAGGCCCAGCACGGCGGCCGGGGTGTGCGGGTCGCCCTGACCCGAGGCGATCGCGCCGAACACCTTCTCCAGCTCGGCGCCGAGGAAGATCGAGATGATCGCCGGCGGCGCCTCGTTGGCGCCCAGGCGGTGGTCCTGGCCGATGTTCGCCACCGACGCGCGCAGCAGTCCCTGGTGCTTGTCCACCGCCTGGATGACGGCGGCGCAGAAGAACAGGAAGCTGAGGTTGTCGGCCGGAGTGGCGCCGGGCTCGAGCAGGTTGTGCCCGGTGTCGGTGCTCATCGACCAGTTGTTGTGCTTGCCGGAGCCGTTCACGCCGGCGAACGGCTTCTCGTGCAGCAGGCAGATCAGCCCGTACTTGCGGGCGACCCGCTGCATCACCTGCATGGTGAGCTGCTGGTGGTCGGAGCCGACGTTCGAGTTCTCGAAGATCGGCGCGAGCTCGTACTGCGCCGGGGCGACCTCGTTGTGGCGGGTCTTGACCGGCACGCCCAGCTTGGCCAGCTCGAGCTCGGTGTCCATCATGTAGGCGAGCACGCGCTCCGGGATCGAGCCGAAGTAGTGGTCGTCCAGCTCGTGGCCCTTGGGCGGCTTGGCGCCGAACAGCGTGCGACCGGTGTTGATCAGGTCGGGGCGCTCGAAGTAGTACTGCTCGTCGACGAGGAAGTACTCCTGCTCGGGGCCGACGGTGGTGAAGACGCGCGCCGCCTTGTCGTCGCCGAGCAGCCGCAGCGCGCGGATGGCCGCGCGCGACAGCGCGTCCATCGAGCGCAGCAGCGGGATCTTGGCGTCGAGCGCCTCGCCCGTCCACGACGCGAACGCCGTCGGGATGCATAGCAGCGCCCCGTTGGGGTTCTCGAGGATGAACGCCGGGCTGGTCGGATCCCAGGCGGTGTAGCCGCGCGCCTCGAAGGTCGCGCGCACGCCACCGGTCGGGAACGAGGAGGCGTCCGGCTCGCCCTGGATCAGCTCCTTGCCGGAGAACTCGGCGAGTGCGCTGCCCTCGTCGGCGGGGCCGAAGAACGAGTCGTGCTTCTCGGCGGTCAGACCGGTCAGCGGCTGGAAGACGTGCGTGTAGTGGGTTGCGCCCTTCTCGAGCGCCCACTCCTTCATCGCGAGCGCGACCGCGTCGGCCAGCGACGGATCGAGCGGCTCGCCCTGCTCGAGCACGAGCGCGAGGCGCTTGTAGGTCTCCTTGGGCAGGCGATGACGCTGGACGGCCAGCGTGAAGACGTTCTCCCCGTGGGGGTAGCTGGCCGGCTCGGTCAGGTCGACGGAGCCGAGGGCGCCTCCGTTGGGGCTCCAACGGGCGGCGGTGACGTTGGTCTGGCGAACTCTGGGCATAGACGATTCTCTCTCCGGGAGACGGGCCGCTCCTCACGGTATTGAGCGCGGGCCCGCGATGCCTTGTACGCCTGGATAAAGATCGCTCTGGCTGTTTCGCCCGGCGGTCGATCGGCTGCTCTAGGGTCGAGCCCGATGCCGGCCATCGAGCTCAGCGGAGTGGTCAAGCGGTTCGGTCCCGTGACCGCCGTCGACGGCCTCGATCTCGAGGTGCCCGAGGGCATCTGCCTCGGCCTGCTCGGGCCGAACGGCGCCGGCAAGTCGACCACCATGCGGATGCTGACCGGGCAGGCGATCGCCGACGAGGGCTCGCTGCGCGTGCTCGGCTACGAGCTGCCGCGCGAGGCGAAGGCCGCGCGCGCGGAGATGGGCGTCGTGCCGCAGCTCGACAATCTCGACGTCGACGTCTCGGTCGCAGGAGAACCTCGCGGTGTTCGCGCGCCTCTACCGCGTCAAGGACGTCCGCGCCGCCGTCGACCGCGGCCTGGCGCTGGCGCGCCTGACCGACCGGCGCGCCGACTCCGTCGACCAGCTCTCGGGCGGCATGCGCCGCCGGCTGCTGCTCGCGCGCGGGTTGATGCACCAGCCGCGCCTGATGCTGCTCGACGAGCCCACCGTCGGCCTCGACCCGCAGATCCGCACGCAGCTGTGGACGCTGATCGGCGAGCTGCGCTCGGAGGGCGTGACGATCCTGATGTCGACGCACTACATCGAGGAGGCGGAGCGGCTCGCCGACGAGGTGGCCGTGATGGCGAACGGGCGCATCATCGCGCGCGGGCGCCCGAGCGAGCTGATCGCCGAGCACGCCGGGCGCGAGACGGCGGAGCTGTACGCGCCGCCCGAGCGGCTGGCGGAGGCGCGCGCGACGGCGGAGGCGAACGGCCTGTCGGTGCGGCCGGCCGGGCCGGCGATCGCCATCGTCGGCTCCGAGCGCGCCACCGACGGCGCGGTCCCGCCGGAGGCGATCCGGCGGGCGGCCTCGCTCGAGGACGTGTTCGTGATGCTCACCGGCGAGGAGGCGGCGTGAGAAGACTGGAGCCCGCCGCGATCGCCGGCGTCATGAGCCGCGAGGTGGCGAACTTCCGCAGCTACTGGAAGTCGACCACGTTCTCCAGCGTGCTCGAGCCGGTGATCTACCTGCTCGCGTTCGGCCTCGGGCTCGGGTCGACGATCGTGGACGACGTCGACGGGCTCTCCTACGTGGAGTTCGTCGGGACCGGCATGGTCGCCACGGCGGTGATCTTCTCGAGCGCGCTGCCGGCGATGTTCGGCTCGTTCGTCAAGGAGCGCTTCCAGCGCACCTACGACGCGATCCTGGCGGCGCCGGTGGACGTGGAGGAGCTGGTCACCGCCGAGATGCTCTGGATCGGGCTGCGCTCGGGCGTCTACGGGACGCTTCCCGCTGCTGGTGTCGATGCTGTTCGGCCTCGACCCCTCGCCGGGGATGCTGCTCGTGCCGCTGTTCTGCTTCGTCACGGCGCTCGGGTTCGCGGCATTCGGGATCGCCACCGCGGCGAGCGTCGACAAGATCGACCAGTTCAGCTACGTCACGACGCTCGTGATCACGCCGCTGTTCCTGGTCGCCGGCACGTTCTTCCCGATCGACCAGCTGCCGGAGGGCCTGCAGGCGCTGGCGAACGTCAACCCGCTGCACCAGCTCGTCGAGCTGGTGCGCCACGCCGCCTTCGGCTTCGAGGCCACCGACCTGCTGCGATTCGCCGGTCTGGTGGTGTTCGCCGTCGTGCTGTGGCGGGTGGCGGTCGCGCGGATGTCGAAGCGCCTGATCGACTGACCCGGCCCGGCGGTCGAATCGCCGGGCCGAATCTCCTACCGCCGGTCGGATGACACGCGCCCTCGTCTGCGCCAACCTGATCGGCGGATGTTCCTCTCTCCTGCCACCGCCCACACCCGCGGCGACCGCGTTGACCGTCGTCGGGTGTGGGCGGGGGTGAGAGCCCTCCGCCGGTAGCTCCGCCGTCCGTGTGGACGGCTGAGCAGATCCCCGACCAGAGCGGCCGCATCGCGGTCGTCACGGGCGCCAACAGCGGCCTCGGGCTCGCGACGGCACGGGAGCTCGCACGCGCCGGCGCGCTCGTCGTGCTGGCCTGCCGCAACCTCGAGAAGGGGGAGGGCGCGCTCGCGCGACGTGGCGGCGTGCCGCGCGCGGCCCGGCGCCGGAGCTGGAGCAGCTCGACCTCGCCGGCCTCGGCCTCGGTGCGGTCCTTCGCGGAGCGCTTCCGCGGCGCCCACGGCCGGCTCGACCTGCTGATCAACAACGCCGGCGTGATGGCCACGCCGCGGCGGCGCACCGAGGACGGCTTCGAGCTCCAGTTCGGCACCAACCACCTCGGTCACTTCGCGCTCACCGGCCTGCTGATCGACGCGATGGAGGGCCGCGAGGACGCGCGCGTGGTGACGCTGTCGAGCACCGCTCACAAGGCCGGCCGGATCGCCTTCGACAACCTCGGCGGCGAGCGGCGTTACTTCCGCTGGCGCGCCTACGCGCAGTCGAAGCTCGCCAACCTGCTGTTCGCGCTCGAGCTCGAGCGTCGCCTGAGCGCGAAGGGCTCGACGATCAAGAGCATGGCCGCGCACCCCGGCTACGCCGCCACCAACCTCCAGTTCGCGGGGCCGCCGCTGGTCGACCGCCTGGCGATGGTCGTGGGCAACGCCGTGATCGCGCAGAGCGACGAGATGGGCGCGCTGCCGACGCTCTACGCCGCCACCGAGCCGGGCCTGCCCGGCGCCACGTACGCCGGCCCGGACGGGATCGCCGAGCAGCGCGGCCACCCGAAGCCGGTCTCGCCCAACGGCGCGGCCCGCGACGAGCAGGTGGCCCGCCGGCTGTGGGAGGTCTCCGAGGAGATGACCGGCGTGCGGTGGTAGCGTCGCGCGCCATGAGGATCCTCCGCCCGCTGCTCGCCCTGGCCGCCGTTCTGGCGCTCCCGGCAGCCGCCACCGCCGCCACGCCGATCCCCCAGAGCCAGGCGGACCTCGCCGGGCTCCAGCAGTTCAGCGGCAAGCGCGGCCAAGCCCAAGCCGGTGCCCGCGCCCAAGATCCCGCGCCACCCGTTCATGGCCGCCAACGGGCGCAACGCGGTCCACAACGACGCCTACCAGTCCGACACCTACCGCCAGCGCGGGCCGCTCGGCGGCAAGGGCATGCGCGTCTTCTCGCAGTCGATCGACGGCGCCGGCGGCCTCGGCTCCTGCGGCATCACGATCGCCTTCGACAAGCGCGGCCGGCTGATCACCACCTGCATCTCCGCCACCAGCGTCGAGCTGCGGCTGATGGACAAGCGGCTGAACACGATCGCCAGCCACATGCTGCCGCCGCGCGTCATCCCGCCCGGGGTGAACCCGCTGCAGTCGCCGGGCGGCGCCTACTTCTACGTCGACAACAAGGACCGCGCCGTCGTCTCGATGGGCCGCCAGGTCTTCGTGGTCGCGATTCGCGGCAACACGCTCGAGCGGGTCCGCACCTACGACCTCAGCTCCGCCATCCCCGCCGACGACCAGCTCAACTCGGCGCTGCCCGACTGGAGCGGCCGGCTCTGGTTCGTCACGCGCGAGCACGGCATCGTCGGCGCGCTCGACCCGGCCAGCGGGCGAGTGCTCGGCACGGTCCGCACCGACGAGGCGATCGGCAACTCGTTCGCCATGGACGAGACCGGCGGCGTGTTCGTGGTCACCGACACCGCGCAGTACCGCTTCGACATGCGCAAGGGCAAGCCGAAGGTGAGCTGGCGCGTGCGCTACGACAACGTCGGCAGCAAGAAGCCGGGCCAGTTCGACGCCGGCTCGGGGACGACGCCGACGCTGATGGGCCGGCAGTACCTCTCGATCGCCGACAACGCCGCGCGCATGAAGGTGGTCGTGATGCGCAGGGACCGGCGCCTGCCGCGCGGCACGCGCCGCGTCGTCTGCGAGCAGCCCGTCTTCCGCAAGGGCGCGGGCGCCACCGAGAACTCGATCATCGCGACCGGCCACTCGATGATCGTCGAGAACAACTACGGCTACTTCCCGCCGCCGGACGCCACCTCGAACGGCAAGACCACGCGGCCGGGCGTCGCGCGCGTCGACATCAAGCGCGGCGGCCGCGGCTGCGAGACGGTCTGGACCAGCTCCGAGATCTCGCCGAGCACCGTGCCGAAGATGTCGCTGGCGACCGGGCTGATCTACATCTACACCAAGCCGAAGGGCATGCCCGACGCCTGGTACCTGACCGCCGTCGACTTCTGGACCGGCAAGACCGTCTGGCGCCGGCTGATCGGCACCGGCACGCTCTTCAACGTGCACTACGCCGGCATCACGATCAGCCCGAGCGGCGTCCTCTACTCGGGCGTGCTGGGCGGCACCATCGGCGTCTCGGGCGGGTGATCCCGCAGCACCCGCTCGTGTTCGTCGGGCGTGATCGCGCTGCTGACGATCACGCCCGGCGCGGACATGGCGATGGTGGCGCGCAGCGTCTTCACGGGCGGCCGCCGCGACGCGTTCGCCACCACGCTCGGCATCGCCGCGGGCTGCCTGGCCTGGGCGTTCGCGTCCGCGCTCGGCATGGCCGCGGTGCTGGCCGCCTCGCAGACCGCCTACGACGCGCTGCGCCTGGTCGGCGCGGTCTACCTCGTCTGGCTCGGCGCGCAGAGCCTGCTCGCGGCCCGGCGCGGCCACGACGCCGCGCCCGCGGGCCGGGCCCGGTCGCGCGTCGCCGTTCCGCCAGGGCCTGCTGACCAACCTCTTCAACCCGAAGATCGCGGTCTTCTACTCGACGTTCCTGCCGCAGTTCATCGCGCCGGGCGACTCGGCGCTGGCGGTCTCGATGCTGCTCGCCTGCGTGCACGTCGCGCTCGGCATCGCCTGGCTGTCGCTGTACGCGTGGCTGCTCGAGCCGCGCCGTCGAGGCCTTCCGGGGCTCGCGCCTGCGCCGCGCGCTCGACGCGCTGACCGGCACGGTGCTGGTCGCGCTCGGGCTGCGGCTGGCGCCGAAGCCGCTAGCGGCCCTCCGAATCTCGACCGCCTATCGTGCCCGCCGTGTCCAACTTCGCGATCGAAGCCAGCGGCCTGCGCAAGTCGTACGGCGACGTCCAGGCGCTGCGCGGCATCGACCTGCAGGTGCCTCCGGGCACCGTGCTCGGCATGCTCGGCCCCAACGGCGCCGGCAAGACGACCGCCGTGCGCATCCTGACCACGCTGCTCCCTCCCGACGGCGGCATCGCGCGCGTGGCCGGCCACGACGTCGTGCGCGACGCGGCGGCGCTGCGCGCCGAGATCGGCCTGGCCGGCCAGTACGCCGCCGTCGACGAGAACCTGACGGGCCGCGAGAACCTCGTGATGGTCGGCCGGCTGTACCACCTGGGCCGCAAGCAGTCGCGCGAGCGCGCCGACGAGCTGCTCGAGCGGTTCGAGCTCGCGGAGGCCGCCACGCGTCCGGCGCGCACCTACTCGGGGGGCATGCGGCGCCGGCTCGACCTGGCCGCGGCGCTGGTCGCACGGCCGCCGGTGCTCTTCCTCGACGAGCCCACCACCGGCCTCGATCCGCGCAGCCGCCTGGCCCTGTGGCAGACGATCGAGGATCGCGTCGCCGGCGGCACCACGGTGCTCCTGACCACCCAGTACCTGGACGAGGCGGACCGGCTGGCCGACTCGATCGCCGTCATCGACGACGGCGAGGTGATCGCCGAGGGCACCTCGGACGAGCTCAAGAGCCGCGTGGGCGGCGAGAAGCTCGAGGTGACGCTCGAGCAGCCCGACCAGCGCCGCGTGGCGATCGACGCGCTCGTCCCGATCTCCGGCGACGAGCCGCCGAGCTGCGACGGGGCCATCGTCCGCATGCCGATGAGCCGCGAGCGCGGGGGCATCGCCGAGGCGGTGCGACGGCTCGACGGCGCGGGGGTGGGGATCGCGGACATCGCGCGTGCGCCGGCCGACGCTCGACGACGTGTTCATGGTCCTCACCGGCCACGCCGCCGAGCGCGACGAGGCAGAGGAGCAGGAAGGGGCGGCGGCGTGAGCGCGCTCGCGGCGACGGTCTCGGACACGCTGGTCCTCGCGCAGCGAAACCTGATGCGGATCCCGCGCCAGCCCGACCTGCTGATCGCGTACACGATCCAGCCGGTGATGTTCGTGCTGCTGTTCGTCTTCGTGTTCGGCGGCGCGATCCAGACGCCGGGCTTCGACTACGTCGACTTCCTGATGCCGGGCATCATCGCCCAGTCGATCGCCTTCGGCGGGTTCACGACGGCCCTCGGGCTGTCGGACGACGTGCGCAAGGGCCTGATCGACCGCTTCCGCTCGCTGCCCATGTCGCGTGCGGCGGTGCTCCTGGGCCGGACCTTCTCCGACGTCGGCCTCAACTGCGTGTCGCTCGTCGTCCTGTTCACGGTCGGGTTCATCGCCGGGTTCAACTTCCGGGACGCGAGCGCGGGCGAGATCGCGCTGGGCGTCGTGCTGCTGCTGCTGTTCGGCTACGCGTTCTCCTGGGTCTTCGCGCTGGTCGGGCTGTACTCGTCCTCACCCGAGACGGCGAACGCGATCGGCTTCACGGCCCTGTTCCCGCTCACCTTCGCGTCCTCGATGTTCGTCCCGGCCGAATCGATGCCGGACGGGCTGCGGCAGTTCGCCGAGGCCAACCCCTTCACCACCGTCACCGACGCGCTCCGCTCGCTCTGGCTGGACACCCCCGCGCACACCGACGTCTGGATGGCGTTCGTGTGGTGCTTCGCCCTGATCGCCGTGTTCGCGCCGCTCGCCGTGGCGCGCTACCGCCGCGTGGTCGCGCGCTAGCGCCGCTCGCGGGCGATCTCGCGCCGCTCAGGCACGTGCGGGCGTCGCCGTTGGCGCCGCGGTGCCCGTTCTGCGCCACTGCCGCGCGCTGTGCCGCCTGGCGCGAGCGCCGGTGCTTGAGCCGCTCGGCGACGAAGTAGCTGCCGATCACGAAGACCCCGCCGGCGAGCTGCGCGAGCATGCGTCTCGACGGTCGGGAAGATGCCCAGCCAGATCCCCGTCCAGTACGGCGGCTGGACGTCGATCGGGGTGATCGGGATCCAGCCGACGCCCTGCATCGTGCGGACCGTCTTGCCCATCATGATCATCAGCACGACGGTGAGCAGCACGCCGGTGACGATCAGCATCTTCTTGTAGGGCAGCTTGCGCTCGAGCACGAAGGTCGCGACCGCCACGGCCCCCACGGCGACCAGGCCTAGCAGCACGCCCTCGAGCACCACGGCGAGGCCCGAGTTGAGCTCGAGCGCCTGCAGGAACAGCACCGTCTCGAAGCCCTCGCGGTAGATCGTCGAGAAGCCGAGCAGCACGAAGCCGAGCACCTGCGCCGAGATCAGGCCCCCGGCCGTCACGCCGAGCAGCGCGCGCCGGCGCTTGTTGAACTTCTTGATGTGGTCGGTCCAGTAGACCTTGTGGAAGAACCAGTTGAGGACCAGCAGCAGCACCGCGATGGCGATCAGCCCGACCACCGCCTCGAGCTTCTCCCCGTAGCGCGACAGCTCCGTGAGCACCGTGCGCGCGAGGACGAAGGTGATCGCGCTGGCGACCAGCAGCGCGAGCGCCGCGCCGATCAGCATCGGCCGGCGCTGCGCGCGGCCGCGGCGCCGGTGAGGCTGGCCATCACGGCGGCCAGGATCAGCACCGCCTCGAGGCCCTCGCGGAAGACGATCACGGCGGCGTTGGTGACGGCGGTCGCGGCGGTGGCGCCCTGCGCCGAGCGCACCCGCGCCGTCCGTCGAGCGCCTCGTCGAGCGCCAGTCGCGTCTCGTGCACGTCGCGGCGCGGCTGCTTGCTCGGCGATCAGCTTGGCGAGGCCCTCGTGCCCGTCGGCGCCGAACCAGATCAGGCCCTCGACGCGCGCCGACCACGTCCGGGGCGATCGAGCGCAGGCTCAGCTCGGGGCCGAACTCGAAGAAGGCGTAGGCCTCCAGGCGCGACTGCTCGGCGAGCGCGTACTGGCCGGCGCCCGCCGCGGCCTCCATGCGGTCGAGCGTCAGCGTCGATCAGGTCGAAGTCGGACTGGGCGTCGTCCTGCTTCCAGTCGTCCGGGCAGCAGCGTCGTCGATCTTGTCGCTGGCGCGCTGCTGGGTCGACTCCATCGTGTCCTGCGAGGCGACGCGCTCCGCCCTCGCGCGCCTCCTCCACGTAGCCGCGCAGCTGCTCGAGCACGCGCGCGTGACCGCTCGGTCGCGCGCGGGTCGCGCTTGTCGAGGTCCTCCTCGAGGTCGGAGAAGGCGGACAGCGCGGCGTCGGCGAACGCGATCGACTCCTGGATCTCGAACGGGATCGTGACCTTGCCGTCGTCGGTGCCGTGGTCGTAGTCGACCGGCATCAGCTCGACGAAGCGGATCAGCTGGCCGGCGCGGCGCGCCTGCTCGGCGGCGGTGAAGGGCGCGGCGGTGAAGCCGTCGAGCGCCTGCGTCGACGTCGGCGCGCGCGCTCTCGTAGCCGGCGGCGTCGCCGCGCAGCCGCGGTGCGCGGCGAGCCGGGCGAAGGCGGCGTCGGCCGGCGCGCGCGCCGCGGCGCCGCGCGTCTTGGCGTACTCGGGGGCGAGGATCTGCCAGAGCCCGGCGGCGACCGCCGCGGTCTCGGCCCAGCGCGCGCGGAAGCCGCGCTCGGCGGCGTCGTCGGCGTCGGCCAGGTGGTCGGCGACGCTCGCCTGGTAGGCGTCGAGCAGGTCCTTCTTGACGCCGAGCAGCGCCCGGCGCGGCGTGCTCGCGCCGCGGCCGAGCTCGCGCACCGCCAGCGTCGCGTCGACGCCGAGCCGGGTGAAGCGGGTGGCCTTGCGGAACTCGCGCAGCAGCAGCCAGGTCGACGCGCGCCGCGCGTCGCCGGCCGCGACCGAGAGCCGTGGTCACGGCGTAGCTGCCGCGCAGCAGCGCGGCGCGCAGGCGCGCCGCGCGCGGCCGCGAGCTCGGTCTCGTCGCGCGGCGCGCGCCGCGCGGCCGGCGTCGGCGAGCGCCGCCCGACCGCGCGGTCCGCGGCCGGGGCATCGCGCTGCAGGCCGTGGGCGAGCGGCCCGCGCAGCTGCGCGCGCGGCACGCGGGACGAGCTGCTCGGCCGAGCGCGGCTCGTCGAGCAGCAGCGCGCTCTGGGCGTCGAAGACGCGGTCCTGCATCCGCTGCGCGGCCTGCCAGGGCGGCAGGGCGGCCGGCTCGGCGGCCAGCGCCGCCGGCGCACCCACCAGCAGCGCGGCGACGAAGCCGGCCAGCAGTGCCCGGGCCGAGCGCACCCCCTGTCAGCCCTCGTCGATCTGGATGTCGAGCTTGGCCGCCGCCTGCGTGATCTGACCTGCGATCGCCTCGGCGCGCTCCTGGGCCTGCGACCCGAGCGTGTCGGCCTCCTCGGCCGTGTACTTGCGCCCGCCGGCCTCCTTGTCGCGCAGGTCGGCGGCGAAGGCCTCAGGTCGCCGAGGCTCTCCTTGGTCTGAGCGGCCTGCTGCTTGTCCGCCTTCGCCACGATCGGCTCGACGTTGTCGTAGATCAGCACGAGGCCGCCAAGGATGTCAGCGATGTCCTGCAGGCGCGACGCGGCCACGAACGCCTTCTCGGTGGCCTTGCTGCCGGCGATGAAGCGCGAGTTCTTCCAGGCCTCGAAGTACTCCGACATGGTCGGCGTCATGACCACGAGCGCGGTCAGCGCGTCGCCGGGGTTGGGCTCCCACTCGCGCGCGGAGGCGTCCAGCTCCTTCGCGTACTTCTCGAAGCCGCGCGCGGCCGCGACGTAGAAGTCGGCGTCGGGGACGGACTCGCCGAACTCGACCTTGCCGTCGCCGTCGAGGTCCGGCTCGACGCCCTTCGCCTGGAACCGCGGCTCGGTGCCGTACGCCGTCGTCTCGATCAGGAAGTTGAAGTTGCCGGGCTGCTTGAAGGTGCGCCCGGCGGGCGTCTCGATGTCGAACGGGACGGCGTTCTCCGGGTCGGATGCGTCGCTGCCGGCGTCGATGATCACGTCGTAGTCGGCGAGGCTCGGCACGCCGGCGACCACGCCCTCCATCTCCTCGTAGGCGGGGTTGGCCTTGACGAAGTCGCGCTGCGCCTGGCGCACCAGCCGCCTGACCTCGTCGCGCTTGTCGTCGAGCAGCGCGGCGTAGTCGAAGTCGGCCGACTTGGCGAGCGCGTAGTAGGCCTCGGCGTTCTCGCGCGACGCGGCGCTGTCGGCCACCAGCCGCTCGGTGTGCTCGAGCAGGTAGTCCTTGATCGCGCCCAGGTCGGTGCCCTGCGCGGCGGCCGCGTCCGGCTTCGAGGCGTCGCTCGAAGAGTCCCCGTCGTCGCCGCACGCCGCGAGGGCCAGGGCGACCGAGCAGGCGGCCGCGGCCAGACCGGCGCGGCGGGCGAGGGCGGTGCTTGTCATCGGACGGGAACCTCCGTGGCAGATGTCATTAGGCCCACCTAACTTAGGGCGGCCTAAAGCTATAACACCGGCGGCTCCGGCGTGGCGCTCAGTGAGCGCTGCGCGGGTGCGGGTGGTAGCGCGCCCCGCGAGGGCCAGCAGCGCGGCGTGCCCGTAGATCAGCCCGAGCACGCGCAGCGGCTGCGCGGGGTGGCGCAGCCGCAGACGGCGCAGGTCGGCGTCCGGGCGCCGCTCCAGCGAGAGCGTCGCGTCGAAGACGCGCTCGCCCTCGCGCCGGCTCTCGATGTGGACCGTCAGGTGCCGTCCGGGCGCGCTCGCGCGGATCTCGTACTCGTGGTCCATGCCGAGGAAGGGCGAGACGTGCAGCGCCTTGTCGGCCCGGCCGCCGCGGCCGGCGAACTCGTAGGTGCGGCGCTCGCCCCAGGGCGTGTTGGTCACCTCGGCGGCGAGCGAGGCCACGGCCCTGCCGTCCATGCGGAAGTGGAACCGGACCGGGTTGAAGCCGACGCCGAGCGAGCGCGGCATCTCGAGCGTGCGCACCGGGCCGTCGCTCAAGGTCATGTAGAGCCCGTGCCGGAACGAGGACGCCTGCGCCCCGAAGCGCCGGTGGCGCACCCAGCCCTCGTAGAGCTCGGTCACAGCTCGGCCCCGAAGCCGCGGCAGACGCGCCGCGCGCTCTCGACGCCGTCCTCGTGGAAGCCGTAGCCCCAGTAGGCGCCGCAGTAGTGGGTG
Source organism: uncultured Thermoleophilaceae bacterium (assembly GCA_963828225.1). Lineage (GTDB taxonomy): Bacteria > Actinomycetota > Thermoleophilia > Solirubrobacterales > Thermoleophilaceae > JACVRW01. Next base: position 885,471 of record CAWHDX010000001.1, read on the forward strand.
CGCCGCCGCGCGCTGACCTCGTGCCAGCGCCGCTGCGCCACGAGCGACCGGTGGCTGAACACCGGGTGGGCGAGCTCGCCGCACGTCGAGCACCTGCTCCGGGTCGATCTCGCCGGTGCGGTTGAGCGTGACGCAGAACTCGCGGTCGGCGCTCAGCGACTGCAGGCGGTTCATGTGGTAGGTGACCGTCGTGCGCTCGGCGGGCTCCTCGGTCAGGTGGAAGTTCCAGCTCGCCCAGGCGCGCCGGCGGCGCGGCAGCAGCGCGGCGTCGGTGTGCAGCACGACCTCGTTGGGCTGGTAGGGGATCGCCCCGAGCACGTCCACCTCGGCGCCGCTCGGGTCGGCGAGCATGCGCAGCGCCTGGTCGGAGTGCACCGCCAGGATCGCCTCGTCGAAGCGCTCGGGGTCGCCGCCGGCGGGGGTGACCTCGACGCGGTCGGCGAAGCGCTCGACGCGCGCCACCGGCGTCGCCAGGCGCAGCCGATCGCCGAGCGGGGCCGTCAGGCGCTCGACGTAGCGCGACGAGCCGCCCGCCACGGTGCGCCAGCGCGGGCGCCCGCGCAGGCCGAACATGCCGTGGTTGTCGAAGAACTCGGCCAGCACGCTCGCGGGGAAGTGACGCAGGTCGCGCGGGTCCGCGGACCAGACCGCCGAGGCCTGCGGCACGATCAGCCGGTCGACGAACTCGCGCGAGTAGCCGCCCTCCTCGAGGAAGTCGAGCAGGGTGGGGCCCTCGCCGTTCAGGCCGATCAGCGCGGGCGCCTCGCGGTTGAACCGCATCAGGTCGCGCACCATGCGGTGGAACGAAGGCCGCACCAGGCTCGAGCGGCGCGCGAACAGGCCGTTGGCCGAGCCGCCGCTGTACTCGAACTCCCCGTTGCCGTCGCTCACCGAGAAGCCCATGTCGGAGGGCTGGGTCGGCCACGCCGAGCCGGTCCAGCAGGCAGCTCGAAGCCGGGGTAGTTGCGGTCGTTGAAGACGATGAAGCCGGTGTCGACGCGGTACGCGCCGGTCTCGGTCTCCACATCGAGCGTGCGGGTGTGGCCGCCCGGCAGCGGCTCCGCCTCGAAGACGGTCAGGTCGTGGCGCGGGTTCAGGAGGTGGGCGCAGGTCAGGCCGGCGATGCCGGCGCCGACCACGGCGATCTTCACCCGTCCGACCGCATCGCGAGCGCCGCGCCGGCGAGCGCGCTGAGCCCCGCCAGCGCGACGGTTCCCGCACGCGCGCGCGAGGGCAGAGCGTCACCGCCGGCGAGCGTGGCCACCACGTCCACCACGTCGCAGGCCGCGGCGGCCACCAACCAGGCGCGTGGCGAGGCGCCGCGGCGAACCGAGTCGGCCGCGCCGAGCGCGAGCGCGATGTCGCGCGCGGCGAGCCCGCGCACGGCGACGCCGGTCGCGGGACGCGCCGCGTCGGGTCCGAGCCAGCGCTCGGCGAGCGCACCCGGGGGGCCCAGCAGGCCGGCGCCGAAGCCCACCCGGCCGAGTGCGAAGGCGAGCGTGAGTTGGCGCGTTCGAGTCATCTCGTCGCTTATACGTGGCACGGCCCCGACCGGATGACCGGCGCCCCGGTATGGTCCGCCCATCGACCTGCACTCCGGAGAGCGGATCATCTTCGAGGGCCATCCGTCCTGGCGCGCGACGCTCGCGTTCTATCTGCAGGGGCTCGTGGCCGTGGCCGTGCTCGCGGCGCTGGTGGCGGCGGCCACGGCGCTCGGCGACGGGGTGGAGTGGGGGCTCGTGGTGGCGGCCGTCGTGGTGGGAGCAGCGCTGGTGATCGTCGCCGGATTCCTGAAGCGGATGGCCACCGTCTACACGATCACCAACCAGCGCCTGCGCATCAAGCGCGGCATCCTCTCCAAGAAGATCCAGCAGACGCGCATCGACCGCGTCCAGAACGTCAACACCGAGCAGAGCGTGCTCGAGCGGATGCTGCGGGTCGGCACCGTGGACTTCGACACCGCCGGCACCGACGACTCGGACTTCACGTTCGACGGCGTCAGCAGCCCCTCGCGGGTGGTCGAGGCCGTCGATCGCGCCCAGCACGCCGCCGCGCTGGCCGACGAGCCGGAACCGCTCGCCTAGGCGCGCAGCTCGAACATTCGTCCAGGCGCCGACGGGGGTCTAACACCGCGCCGCGCAGTGGCCGAGCCGGACACAACCGGCCCCTGCGCCGGCGCAGCACCGCCCCCCATGCACGTTCACAGCGCTCCAGGTGTCGGCCTACAGCCACCTCCCGAATGGCGTGCGCGCAGCGTGCGCCGTCTGCGCACCACGGGCGGGCCGCAGGCTCCCGCGCGCGTGCGCGAGTGGCTGCAGGCGACCGTCCAGTGGCTGCCGGCCGAGCTCGAGACGCACCTGACGCTGCTGACCTGCGAGCTCGTGAACAACAGCGTCGTGCACGGATCCGCCACCGAGCAGGACCTGATCGAGGTCGAGCTGCGCGCCACCGAGCACGGCCTGCGCGCGCAGGTGAGCAACCCGGGCGAGGGCTTCGTGCCCGCCGGCCGGCGCCGCGAGCTCGACGAGCCCGGCGGCTGGGGCCTGGTGCTGGTCGAGCGGCTCGCCGTGAACTGGGGCGTGGAGCGCGACGAGCGCACCAGCGTCTGGTTCGAGCTCGCCGCCGCTGAGCCTAGACCGCGAGGCTGAGCCGCTTCCCGAAGCGCACCCGCGTCTGCGAGGGCTCGGGCACCAGCTCGAAGTGATCGGCGACCGCGGCGATGATCGGGATGCCGCGCCCGCCCAGGTCGTCGTCCTCGCGGCGGCTTCAGCGCGGCGTCGAAGGTGCCGCAGTCGCAGACCTCGATCGAGATCGCGCTCTCGTCGATCTCGATCACGAGCAGGACGCCGCGCTCGGGGTCGCCGCAGTTGCCGCCGTGCACCACTGCGTTCGCGACGGCCTCGCTGGTGGCGAGCATGAGATCCCAGGTGGTCTCGCCGTCGAGCCCATGCTCGGCGGCGGCCTCGCGCACGATGGCACGAGCCAGGGGCGCGCTCTCAGGCGCGGCCGGCAGCCACGACTCTCGCTTCATGAAGGGCAGTCTATGCCCCGGAACGACGGCTCCGACACATGGGTAACGCGTCCACCCACGAGGGTCAGGCACGGCCTCCAGATGGGGTAGCTGATCGGGCTCGCAGAGCACGGGATCGCGGTCCAGGACGACCAGATCGGCGAGCATTCCCGGCGCTCAGCGTGCCGCGCCGGTGCTCGTCGCGGGCCAGCCAGACCGGCTCCACGCAGGTGGCGCGCAGGGCCGCCTCGATCGTCAGCGCCTGCTCCGGGCGCCAGGCGGGACGCTCGTCGAGGGTGCGCCGAACGGCCGCCGCGAGGCCGGCGAGCGGGTCGAGCTCCTCGACCGGGGCGTCGGAGCCGTTCGCCAGCCGCGCGCCGGACTCGAGCAGCGAGCGGTAGGCGTAGGCGCCCGGATGGCCCTCCCAGACCCGGTCGGCCAGGTCGCGATCCGAGGGCGCGTGGGTGAACTGCACCGAGGCGGCCACGCCGATCGCCGCGAACCGCGGCAGGTCGGCCGCGTCGAGCAGCTGCGCGTGCTCGATGCGCTGGCGCAGCCCGAGCGGGCGCCAGATCGGTGCGGTCTCCTCGAAGGCGTCGAGCGCGGCGCGGTTGGCCGCGTCGCCGATCGCGTGGACGCCGACCGGCCAGCCCGCCGCGGCCGCCTCGCGCACGATCTCGGCCAGCCGCTCGCGCGGAGGTGATCTCGACGCCCGAGCCGTCGAGCAGCCGCGCGGTGGCCGAGCCGAGCGTGCCGTCCATGAACACCTTGAGGTAGCCGGCGCGCAGCAGGTCGTCGCCGAAGCCCGAGCGGATGCCGAGCGCGCGCAGGTGGGGCAGCTGCTGGGCGGGGATCGACTGCCACACGCGCAGGGTCAGCTCGCCCGCCTCGCGCAGGCGCTCGAACAGCCCGAGCGCCCCCATCCAGCCGTCCTTGTCGTGGATCGGCGGTCACGCCGCGCGCGGCGGCCACCTCGAGCCCGGAGCGGCAGGCGTCGAGCAGCTCGTCGGTCGACGGCATCGCGTGGCGGTCGCGGAACTGCCAGGCCGCGTTCTCGCGCAGGATGCCGGTCGGCTCGCCGGCGGCGTCGCGCTCGACCACTCCGCCGTCCGTCGTCCAGGTCGCCGCCGGCGCGCGCGAGCGCCGCCGAGTTGAGCCAGAGCGAGTGGTAGTCCTTCGAGGTGAGGATCACCGGCGTGTCGGGCGCCACCGCGTCGAGCGCGGCCCGCGTGGGCGGCTCGGTCCAGTCGGCGTCGCGCCAGCCGAGCCCGCGCAGCCATCCGCCGGCCGGGACGGCCGCGAGCCCGTCGACCACGCGCCCGACGGCCTCCTGCAGCGACCGCACGCCGTCCAGCCGCACGCCGCGGCGCGCGAGCGACCAGGTCGGGAAGTGGACGTGCGCGTCGTTGAGGCCGGGCAGCAGGCAGCGGCCGCCGAGGTCGACGCGCTGGGCGTCGGGCGCCGGGCGCGCGGCCACGCGGCCGGCCGTGACCGCGAGCCGCTCGACCACCGGCGCGCCGGGGTCGAGCGTGCGGATCGTGCCGTTCTCGAAGAGGAGGTCGGGCGCCACCCGACGCGACGCTAGCTGCGCGCGGCGACGCGTGGGTTCTCGAGCGGCCGCACGGTCGCCTCGATCTCGGGCCGGCGGCTCTCCAGGAACGGCGGGATCGAGAGCTTCTCGCCGAGGTGCTCGAGCGGCTCGTCGACGCCGAAGCCGGGGGAGCGGGTCGCGATCTCGAACAGCACGCCGCTCGGCTCGCGGAAGTAGATCGAGCGGAAGTAGTGGCGGTCGATCACCGGCGTCGGGCGGCCGCCGCCCTCCTGCACGCGCTCGCGCCAGGCCTCGTGGTCCGCGTCGTCGGAGGTCCAGGCGACGTGGTGCACGGTGCCGGCGCCCTGGATGCCGCGCTCGGCCGGCGGGCGTCGTCGTAGAAGTAGAGCGAGCCGCGCTGGTCGCCGCGCGACTCCCAGGCGGCGCCGCCCTCGTCGAAGCCGAGCGTCTCGAGCAGGTCGCGGCTGGCCTCGGGCTGCGAGGCGTAGGCGCGCACGGCGTGGAAGCCCTGCAGCGCGTGCTCGGCCGGGACCTCGGGGTGCTCGGCGATCAGCGGCGTCGTCGCGGGACGTCGGCCACGAGCAGCTCGTGGTCGAGGCCCTCGGGGTCGGCGAACAGCAGGTTGTCGCCGTTGCGCTCGGTCTCGATCCCGGCACCGGCCAGGCGCTCGGCCCAGAAGTCGATCGCGGCGGGGCTGCCGACGCGCCAGACGACGCGGTGGATCATGCCGTCGCCGGCGCGCCCGGGCGCGGCGCCCGGGTACTCGAAGAAGGTCAGGTCGAGGCCGGGGTGGGCGTCCTCGTCGCCGTAGAAGAGGTGGTAGACGGTCGGGTCGTCCTGGTTGACGGACTTCTTGACCAGGCGCAGGCCCATCACGCCGACGTAGAAGTCGACGTTGCTCTGCGCGTCGGCGGTGATGGCGGTGATGTGGTGGATTCCGTCGAGCTTCATGGAGCGTCCCCCGAGGGCCTGCGTCGAAGTGGTTGCGTACACAACTATATCACTTCGGGCGTCGCGCCGTGACCCGCAGGCGCGCGCGCATGCCCGAGCGCCTCGTGCCCCTCCAGCGAGCAGAAGACCACGTAGCGGCCCGGGCGCGCAGGCGCACCTGCAGGCTGTCCGGTCTCGCCCGGCCGCAGCTCGGGGAGGGACGCCAGCACGCGGCCCGTGCGCGTGCGCACCGACAGGTCGTGACCGTCCTCGCCGAAGTTGCGCACGTTGAGGCGCACGTAGCCGACCGGGACGCTGCTGCGGTAGAGCGACACGCGCCACTCGCGCTCGCCCACCCCGACCGGCGTGGGCGCCCGCGCGCTCGCGGGCACGGCGGCGGCCGCCGCGAGCGCGACCGCGGCCAGGGCGATCGCCCGCCTCACCTGACCAGCGCGACGCGGCCGAAGGAGCCGGCGCGCGGGATCACGGCGGTCGCCTCTGTGCCGAGGTGCTGCTCGAGCAGGCTCGAGTAGACGCGCCGGAAGTCGATCGTCACCTGCAGGTTGTCGTCGCGGTCGAGGCGGTTGAGGTCGGGTACTCGCTGTGGATGCCGGGCCGCGCGCGGTCGCCCTGGACCCAGGCGAGCCCGCCGGCGCCGTGGTCGGTGCCGCAGTCGTTCTCCTCGGGGCGGCGGCCGAACTCCGACCAGACGAACGTCAGCACCCGGTTGGCGACGCCGCGCGCCTCGAGGTCGGCCTGGAAGGCGGACAGGCACTCGCTCACGTCGCCCAGCAGCGCGTCCAGCTCGCGCTGGTTGTCGTGGGTGTCGAAGTCGACGTCGGCGTGCACGTCCGCCACCCGGATGCCGAGCGGCTTGGAGATCATCGCCGCGAGGTAGCGCAGCCGGCGGCCGAAGTCGCTGTCCTCGGGGTAGGCGACGGTCGAGGCCAGCGGGTCCACGTCGTCGTGCTCGGCGTACGGCTCGAGCCGGTCGGCGACCAGCTTCGCCAGCCGCGCCGCCTCGCGCGAGGCGCTGAGCGCGTGGCCGCCGCCGCGCACCTTGCCGAGCCGCGTGTAGGCGGCCATCGCCTCGTCGTAGGCGTCGCCCCAGACGCCGCGGATCCAGAAGCCCGCGTCGCCGGGCGAGGCCACGGCCGCGACCGGCGCGCTGCCGGAGCGCATCACCGGCGACAGGCCGTAGCCCATCGACAGGCCCTGGAGCGGGTTGTCGCGGCCGCCGGCGCGGTCGAGCCAGCGGCCCGAGCCAGCCGGGCGCCGAGCGGTCGGTGATCAGGCCGGTCTCCCAGAAGTGGCGCGAGTGGAAGTGGGAGAGGTCCGGGTTGGAGTAGTCGATGCCCGGCAGGAAGCCGATGCTTGCCGCGCTCGAACAGGCCCTTGACGCCGCCGCCGACGCCCTTCGGCAGCGAGGGGTGGAGCGCCGAGCTCGGTGTGCCGCGAGCGGCACGCCCTGCGACCTTCAGCTTCGGGCGCAGGTCGGCGTAGCGGCCGTAGTCGTGCAGCGGCACGAGCGTGTCGAGCAGGTCCACGCCGCCGGGCAGGAAGACCGACACCAGCACGGGCGCGTTCGGGGCCGCGGCGGCCTCGGCCGCGGCCGCCTCGAGCACGCGCTGCGACCGGCATCGCCTTCGAGAGGTAGAGCGCGAGCCCGCCGCCCACGCCGAGGCCCGACGCACCTGGCGGCGCGTGAGCCGGCCGTGGCCGGCGGTGCGGTGGAAGTCGTCGCAGGCGCGGTGGGCGTTCATCAGTGCACCTGCGCGTCGGGTCCGGAGATCAGCAGGTGGCGCAGGATGCGCTGGCACATGTCGGCGCTCTCCTCGCGCTCCTCGTCGGCGAGCACGCGCTGCGCGATCGCGCAGCAGCTCGCGGTCGGTGCTGCGGCGAGGTCCACGGCTCGCCGACGGCGCGGCGCGCGCGCGCGACCGCGCGGCTTGCGGCGACAGCGTGTCGGCGTCGAGCCGTCCTTCACGCCCACGCGCGGCGTGTCGATCATGTAGTTGGCGAAGTCGAAGCGGACGCGCATCGAGTTCGACGACAGCCAGCTCGCGCCCCAGTCCCAGCCGGCCACCGACGGCGGATGGAACGGGTACTGGCCCATGCCCTCGAGCAGCCAGGTCCAGGCGTCGCGCTCGATGCCCTGGCCGGCGGTGCGCAGCGAGCCGGCCACGAACACCACCGGCGACTTGACCATCGTCGGCGCGTCGAGGTGCCGGTAGAGGGCCGGGTGGGCCAGGATCGCGCCGACGAGCGGCTTGATGCGCAGTCCCGAGCGGCGGTAGACGCGCACCAGCCGCGCGCGGGTCGGCGCCCGGCAGCGGCGCGCCGACGAAGAAGTCCCACAGCTTGCCGACCATGAACGGCGCGTGGGCGGGGTGGTGCACGCACAGGTCGAGCACGTCCTTCCAGTCGAAGCGGCCGACCTTGCCGAGCACGCGCTTGGCGCCGGCGTCGTGCCACTCGCGGTCGTAGGAGGTGCTGCACCGTGCCGTCGTCGTGCCAGTCGGCGCGGAAGCCGGTCAGCGCGCGCGCGGCCTGGCGGATGTCGCGCTCGGTGTAGCCGTGGCCGAGCGTGAACAGCTCCATCAGCTCGCGCGCGTAGTTCTCGTTGGGCGCCTCCTTGTCGGAGTTGGCCAGCGACAGGAACAGCAGCATCGCCGGGTCGCGCGTGACCGCCTCGAGCAGGTCGGGGAAGCGGCCGAGCGCGTGGCGGCGCAGCGTGCGGTTCTGGGCCAGCATCAGCGGCGTGTCCTGCTCGGTCGTGGCGAAGTGGTCGTGCCAGAAGAGCGTCAGCTTCTCCTGCAGCGGGTGCGCGCGAGCGGACCATGCGGTCGAGCCACCAGAGCACGTCGTGGCCCCACTCGTTCTCAGGGTCGAGCCGGCGCCCCTCGATGCGCGGCGCGCCTTGATGCGCGGGGCGGGGGAGGGGCCGCCGTTCAGCAGCCAGCGGATCGTCGCGGCCTTGCCGCGGCGCGCCCAGTGGCGCGCCTCGCGCGGGGTCGCGCCGAAGCCCGCGCGCCAGAACACGCGCCGGACATGCGCTTGGCGTCCAGCCCCGGTGGGACCGGCGTCGGCGGCTGGGCACCGCGCCGATGATTCCAGCCGTTTTCGGGCCCGCCCAGCTATTGCACGAGATTCAGGGCCGCAGGCCGCGCGCCTTGGGTCCATGCTCCGGCCTCGTGGCGCACGATCTCGTGCGCGCGCTCGGCCCAGTCGCACAGGAGCGGACGGGTGTCGCGCGGGTCGATGATCTCCTCGACGGAGAAGCGCTCGGCGGTCCGGAAGGGCGACGTCACGGCCTCCAGCCGCGCCGCGATCTCGGCGCGCAGCGCCTCGGGGTCGTCGGCCGCCTCGAGCTCGCGCCGGTAGGCGGCCTCGAGGCCGCCGGCCATCGGCAGCGAGCCCCAGCTGCCGGAGGGCCAGGCGTAGCGCAGGTTGAGCCGCGAGCCGTCGCCGTGCCCGGCGCCGGCCACGCCGTAGACCTTGCGCACCAGGATCGACACCCACGGCACGCTCGCCTGCACGACCGAGTAGAGCCCGCGGGCGCCGCGGCGGATCGTGCCGGCCCGCTCGGCGTCGGTGCCGATCACGAAGCCGGGCACGTCGACGAAGTTGACGACCGGCAGGCGGAACTGGTCGCAGGTGTCGACGAAGCGCGCGGTCTTCTCGGCCGCGTCGGCGGTGACGCCGCCGCCGTAGTGCTCGGGATCGGAGGCCAGCACGCCGACCGGCCGTCCGCCGAGGCGCGCGAGGCACGTGATCGTCGGGCGGCCGAACGCGGCGCCCAGCTCGAACACCGAGCCGCGGTCGAGCACGGCGTCGAGGACGCGGCGCATCTTGTACGGCTGGCGCGGGTCGCGCGGGACGATCGAGAGCAGCTCCTGCTCGCGCCGGTCGGCGCGGGTCCGTGGCGTCCGCGAGCGGCGGCGCCTCCCAGACGTTCGCGGGCAGGTAGGAGAGGAAGCGCTTGAGCTGGTCGAGCGCGTCGTCCTCGTCGGCCGCCACGTTGTCGACCGCGCCGGCGCGCGCCTGCATGCGCGCGCCGCCGAGCTCCTCCTTGTCGGGCGTCTCGCCCATGCCGGCCATCGCCACGACCGGCGGTCCGGCGACGAACAGCTGGGCGCTGCCGCGCACGATCACCGAGAAGTGCGAGCAGACCACGCGCGCCGCGCCGAGGCCGGCGACCGGGCCGAGCGCGGCCGCCACGACGGGCACGCGCGAGAGGTTCGCCACGACCAGGTCGAAGCCGGGCAGCGGCGGCACGTACGAGAAGCCCATCTGCTCGAGCGACTTGACCGAGCCGCCGCCGCCGGTGCCGTCGACCAGCCGCACGAGCGGGATGCGCAGGTCGTGCGCGAGCCGCTCGGCGTAGACGGCCTTCTCCCAGATGGCGGCGTCGGCGGCGCCGCCGCGGACGGTGAAGTCGTCGCCCTGGACGACCGCGCGCGCGGCCGTCGATGCGGCCGTGGCCGACGACCGTGTTGGTGGGCAGGAAGTCGGTCAGCTCGCCGTCGTCGGCGTAGGTCGCGCGCCCGGCGAGCGCGCCGGTCTCGTGGAAGGTGCCGGCGTCGAACAGCCGCTCGATGCGCTCGCGCACGGTCAGGCGGCCGGAGGCGTGCTGGCGCGCGACGCGCTCCTCGCCGCCCATCCGCCGGGCCAGCTCCTCGCGGCGGCGGAGCTCCTCGAGCTCGGGCTCCCAGGTCACCGGCCGGGACCCTATCCCGGTCGGGTCAGGGCTGGCGGTGAAGGCGTCGCGAGCGGCGCGCTGGCGCAGCTGCCAGATCTCTTGCGCTGTCGCTCGGCGCGCTCGGACAGCCGGGCGAGCTCGTTCGGGTCGATGCGCGCGTCCTCGCCGGCGACCTCGGCGAGCGCCTGCCAGAGGGCAGCTTGCCGGTGATGCCGAGGGCGAGCGCCTCGAGCTCGACCAGGCGGCTGAGCGGCGAGTAGCCGAGCAGCTGGCCGTTCGGCTTGAGCCGGCCGAGCTTCTCGGCGACCCAGCCGGCCAGCACCTTGAGGTGGTCGCGCTTGACCTGGAGCTTCTCCATCAGGCGCTCGAGCGTCTCGCGGTCCTCCTCGATCTCCCGGCGACGCGCCGAGCACCTCGCCGTAGTCGGTGCCCTCGTTGGCGCCGACGCGGCGCGCTTGGCGAGCTCCAGCCCGACCGTCGAGCCGGCGAGATGGTCGTTCAGGTAGATGCCGAGAAGCTTGTATCGAGCATGGCTGACGGTACCCGGTCGGAGCCGTGAAAGCTGAGCGCGTGAGCCAGGACGGCGACCTGAGCAGTGCGCTCGCAGATGCCGGCGGCGCCGCGTGCGCCGCGCGAGTGGTCGGCGCGGCTGCGCGAGCTGCTGCGCGCCGAGCTCGATCGCGGGGCGCGCGAGCTGCAGGAGGCGCGCACCGGGCGCGAGCGGCCGATCGCGCTGGCGGTGGCGCGCGGCGCCGGGAGCGGTGATGGCCGTGCTGCCGCTGTCGCCCGAGCTGCGGGCGGACGCCGCGGCGGTCGGCGAGCGCGGCGGGGCGCTGGCGGCGGCGACGGTCGAGCGGCTGGTGGAGGCGGCCGAGCCCGGCGCCGCCGCGGCGGGCGGCGAGCTGGCGCTGGTGCTGGGGGAGCACGACGGCTACCTGGCGCTGTCCTATCCGGCGGGCGACCCGGACTGGAGCGCCGAGTACGCGCGCGAGGCGCTCGACGACGCGGTGCGGGCGATCGACCGGCTGCGGGCGGACGGCGTTCCTGCTGCCGGCGCACGTGCTCGCGCCGTCGGACCTGCGGCCGCCGATCGGGGCGACCCACCCGCTGCGGGTGGCGGAGGCGGTGACGAGGCTGGGCGGGTCGCCGCTCGACGAGGAGTCGCTGGAGCGGCTCGAGCCGGAGCTGCTGCGCGTGCTGGAGCCGGCCGGGCGCGGTGGCCCGGGCGCACGACGACCCCGACCCGCGCCGCCGGGTGATGCGGCGGATCCTGCAGCGGCTGGACGGGATGGGGAAGTGGGGCGGCTACCACACGGCCTTCGACCACCTCGTCACGCGGCTTCGCGGGCAACGAGCGCGCGCTGGCCTACGAGATCGGCGAGGAGCTGCTGGCGGCCGGCCTGCTCGAGCAGAAGCCGAGCGTGGGCCAGCGCCACGTCTACCTGAACACGCGCCGAGCCGGCGACATCAGGCGGCTGATCGACGAAGGCGAGCTGCCGGCGGGGCTGGGGTAGGGGGCGGCGCGGCGCCGCGCGTCCGCCCGGGCGGGGCGCTCTCCGTACCCAGACGGGTACATAAAGCGCCCCACCAGCGCCGGAGCGCCCGGGGCGCCCTACCCCCGCGAAACCCGCAGCCCGCCGCTCACGTCGGCGCTGAGCGCCACCCGGCCGGCCACCAGCTCGCGCAGCTCCTCGCCGATCAGCTCGCGGCGCCAGCCGGACATCGCACGCACGCCGGCGCCGTCCTCGCCCCGGCGCAGCGCCGACACCAGCGTGCTCAGCTCCGCCTGCGTCGCGATCAGCTCCACCGCCACCCCCTCCTCCATCGAGCGGTGGCGCACCAGCGCCTGGGCGAGCGACACGAGCGGCGCGTCCACCGGCTCGCGCGGGCCGAGCTCGGGCGGGGCCGGCGGCGCCGGCCGGTCCGCGCCGCGGCGCAGCGCCGCCAGCAGCTCGTCGCCGCGCCGGTGCAGCGTCTGCGCCGGCAGCCCGCGGATCTGCTCCAGCCCGGCGCGGTTGGATGGGCGCGCGGCGCGCCAGCTCGATCAGCGCCTGGTCGGGCAGCACGTAGCGCGGCCGGCCGGTCCATCCCGCGCGCGATCTCCTCGCGCCACTCGACCAGCTCGCGCGCCAGCGCGCGCCCGCGCTCGCTCAGGCGCCCCAGCCGCGGCAGGCGCTCCAGCACCCGGTCGGGATCGCGCGCGTCGCTCGACTCCTCCAGCGCCCGGCACTCCTCGCGCGCCCACGACAGCCGCCCGCGCTCCTCGAGCCTGCGCTCGATCTCCTCGCCCAGAGCGAGCAGCAGCCGCGCGTCGTCGGCGGCGTACTCGAGCTGCTGCGTCCGTGAGCGGCCGCTTGTCCCACTTCGTGAAGCCCTCGGCGCCCTTCAGCTTGACGCCCGAGCACCTTGCGCACGAGCGACTCGTAGCTCTCCTGGTTGCCGAAGCCGATGAAGCCGGCGGCGAGCTGCGTGTCGAACACGCGCGTGACCTCGGTGCTCCAGCTGCGCCGCAGGATCGCGATGTCCTGGCGGCCGGCGTGCACCAGCACCTCGACCGTCCGGGTCGGCGAGCACGCGCGCGAGCGGCTCCGGGTCGAACGGCTCGTCGCCGAGCGGGTCGAGCACCTCGGTGCGCACGCCGTCCGGCGCGTCGGGATCGGGGACCGCCACCTGGGCGAGGCACAGCAGCGCCTGGTAGCGGCGCTCCGAGACGAACTCGGTGTCGATCGCCACCCGTCCGTGGGCTGAGGCTCTCTCGGCGAGCGCTGCGGTCAAGGCCGCCACCATACTTGCGAGCGTGACGATCATCGCCACAGCGCTGGCCGCCGCGGCGGCCTTCGCAGGCGCGTCCGCGCCGCCCGCCGCGCCCGCCGCCGACGCCATGGTCATCGGCCACTCCGTCGAGGGCCGCCCGATCCGCGCCGCTGCGCATCGGCTCGCCGCGCGCGCGTGTGAAGGTGATGGTCGTGGGCTCCGTCCACGGCAACGAGCCCGCCGGCAAGGCCGTGGTCGACCGCCTGCGGCGCTCGCGCCCCCCGCGCGGCACCGCGCTCTGGCTGATCGCCGACGCCAACCCGGACGGCGCCGCCGCCAACAGCAGGCCCAACGCCCACGGCGTCGACCTCAACCGCAACTTCCCCTACCGCTGGCAGCCGCAGGACGGCGTCTACGAGTCCGGGCCCGGCCCGGCCTCCGAGCCCGAGACGCAGGCGATCCAGCGCTTCGTCGCGCGCGAGCGCCCGCGCGTCTCGATCTGGTTCCACCAGGCGCTCCACATCGTCGTCGCGAACGGCGGCGACGCGAAGCTGCAGCGCCTCTACTCCCGCCTCAGCGGCCTCGCGCGCGAGCGGCTGCCGGACTACCACGGCACCGCCGTCTCCTGGCAGAACCGGACCTTCGCCGGCGACACCGCCTTCGTCGTCGAGCTGCCTGCCGGCGCCCTGCCGCTCGCCGGGGTCCGGCGCCACGCGAGCGCGGTCCTGAGCCTCGCCCGCGCCGTCGCGCCCGCCGCCGGTCGTCTCCAAGCCGATCCCGTACGGCGCCACCCGCCGCGCCGAGATGCGCGCCTACGCCCGCCGCCACTACGGCATCGACGACTTCCGCCTGCGCAAGCCGCGCGTGATCGTCGAGCACTACACCGTCACCGACAGCTTCGGACCCGTCTTCGACACGTTCGCGACGGACCGCCCCGACGTCGAGCTGGGCGAGCTCCCGGGCGTCTGCAGCCACTTCGTGGTCGACCGCGACGGCACGATCTACGGGCTCGTGCCCACCAGGATCATGTGCCGCCACACGGTCGGCCTCAACTACACGGCGATCGGCATCGAGCACGTGGGGCAGAGCGACGGCCAGGTGCTGGGCAACGCGCGCCAGATGGCCGCCTCGCTGCGGCTCACGCGCATGCTGCAGGGCCGCTTCGGCATCCGCAGCTCGAACGTGATCGGCCACGCCGAGAGCCTCTCCAGCCCGTTCCACCGCGAGCGCGTAGCCGAGCCTGCGCACCCAGACCCACGGCGACTTCCCCAAGCCGGCGATGGACGCCTACCGTCGCCGGCTCGCCCGCCTGCCCGCGCCCGCCAGCCTCAGGTGACGCCCGACAGCGCCGCGGCCAGCGCGAAGCCCAGCGTCGTCACGAGGCCCGTGGTGCGGCCGGCCTGACGCGTCGCCTCGGGGATCATCGAGTCGACCAGCATCACGATCAGCGCTCCTGCGGCAAAGCCATTCACGCCGCCGAGCAGCTCGTCGGATGCGCTGTCGGCGATCGCGTTGCCGACGACGGTGGCGATCGTGAGGATCACGCCGACCGCGAGCCAGAGCCGCATGATCGTCGCGCGCGGCCGCCCGGCCCGCCTCATCCCGTCCGCGGCGCCGATCGCCTCCGGCAGGTTCGACACGAAGATCGCCGCCAGCAGTCCCACGCTCACGCCCTCGCCCGCAGCGATCCCGATGCCGAGCACGAGCTGCTCCGGCACGCCGTCGAGGAAGGCGCCGAAAGCCAGCGCCGAGCCAGGATCGGAGCTCTCCGAGCGCCGCTGGACGGAGGGGCGGTGGCGCCCGCCGCGCTCCACCAGCCCATCGCCCACGTAGTAGGTGAGCGCACCCAGCGCCAGCCCGATCGCGACCGGGCCGGCGCCCCCGATCACGACGCCGTCCTGGGCCAGCTCGAAGCTGACCGCGCTGATCATCGCCCCGGCGCCGAAGGCCAGCACGAGCCCGACCGCCTGCGGCGGCCAGCGCCGGGCGATGCCGGCCAGCGCGCCGATCACCAGCGAGGACGCCGCGAGCGCTCCGAAGCCGAGCGCCTCGGCCACGACTCAGCGCTGCGCCGAGCGCACGCGCGCCCAGCCGTAGCGGGCCAGCACCACCGCCACGTCGGCCAAAACGCTCCAGAGGTGACCGAGCGGGCCGGTCACGATCCAGGCTGCGGCGCGGTCCCGGGCTCTCACGAACCCGCAAGGTACAGTCAGCAGCCCCATGGCCGCAGCCGTCACGACCAAGACGACAGACCTCGGCGACTCGCGCGTGCGCGTGGAGGTCGAGGTCCCGAGCGAGGCCCTCGAGAGCGAGCTGCGCAGCGCCGCCGCCGAGCTCGGCCGCGAGATGCGAGTGCCCGGATTCCGCAGCGGCAAGGTGCCGCGCGGAGGTCGTGCTGCGCCAGGTCGGTCGCGAGGCCGTGATGGACGAGGCCGTGCGCCGCGGGCTGCCCGGCTGGTACGAGCAGGCCGTCGCCGACGCCGGCATCGCCGCCGTGGGCGACCCGAAGCTCGACCTGGCCGACCTGCCCGAGCCGGGCGCGCCGCTGGCCTTCACGATCGAGGTGGGCGTCGTCCCGCCGGCCAAGCTGGGCGAGTACAAGGGGCTCGAGGTGGGACGCCGCGAGCCGACGGTCGACGACGAGGAGGTCCAGACCGAGCTCGAGCGCCTGCGCGAGTCGCTCGCCTCGCTCGAGACCGTCGAGCGCGCGGCCGCCACGGGCGACTTCCTCGTGATCGACTTCGTCGGCTCGGTCGACGGCGAGCCCTTCGAGGGCGGCGACGCCCGCGGCCACCTCGTCGAGCTCGGCTCCGGGCGGCTGATCCCCGGCTTCGAGGAGCAGCTCACGGCCTGTCGGCGGGCGACGAGCGCGACGTCAACGTCAAGTTCCCCGACGACTACCCGGCCGAGAACCTCGCCGGCAAGGACGCCACCTTCGCCGTGGAGGCCAAGGAGGTCAAGGAGAAGCGGCTGCCGGAGCTGGACGACGACTTCGCGGTCGAGGCGGGCGGCTACGACTCGATCGACGAGCTGCGCGCCGACCTCGAGCAGCGCATCGGCGAGGCGCAGGAGCGCGCCATCGAGGGCGAGTTCCGCGAGGCCGCGGTCGACGCCGCCGTCGCGGGCGCCGACGTGACAGTCCCGCACGAGCTCGTGCACGCCAAGGCGCACGAGATGTGGCATCGCACCTCGCGCCGGCTGGCCCAGCAGGGCATCGACCCGCAGCGGTACCTCGAGATGGTCGGCAAGGAGGAGGAGGAGCTCGTCACCGAGTCCGAGCCCGACGCCGAGCAGGCGCTCAAGCGCGAGGCGGTGCTGAACGCGATCGTCGCCGCCGAGGGCATCGAGGTCTCCGACGAGGAGATCTCCGAGGCGCTGCGCGAGGCCGCCGGCGCCGGACGCCTCCGACAAGCAGGTCAAGCGCGCCCTCAAGCGGGCGCGCGCGCAGGGCGCCGACGAGGCGCTGCGCGAGGACATCGCGATGCGCAAGGCGGTCGACCTGATCGTCGAGAGCGCCAAGCCGATCGCAGCCGAGCAGGCCGCCGCGCGCGACAAGCTCTGGACGCCCGACAAGAAGGAAGAGGGCGCCGGCGAGCTGTGGACGCCGGGCTCGTAGCTCCCCGTCGCTAGACTGGCCCGCCCTATGAGTCCACTCGTTCCGATGGTCGTCGAGCAGACCTCCCGCGGGGAGCGCGCCTTCGACATCTACTCGCGCCTGCTCAACGAGCGAATCGTCTTTCTCGGCACCCCCGTCACGGACGAGATCGCCAACCTGATCGTCGCCCAGCTCCTGCATCTCGAGTCCGAGGATCCGGACAAGGACATCTCGCTCTACGTCAACTCGCCGGGCGGCTCCGTCTACGCCGGCCTCGCCATCTACGACACGATGCAGTTCATCAAGCCCGACGTGCAGACGATCTGCGTCGGCATCGCGATGTCGATGGGCGCGCTGCTGCTGTCGGGCGGCGCCGCGGGCAAGCGCATGGCGCTCCCCAACGCGAAGATCCTGATCCACCAGGTCAGCTCGGCGTTCCAGGGCCAGGCCACCGACATCGAGATCCACGCCAAGGAGATCATCGACGTGCGCCGGCGCCTCGACGAGATCCTCGCGAAGCACACGGGACAGGACCTCGAGAAGGTCGCGACGCGACACCGAGCGCGACTACTTCATGAGCGCCGATGAGGCCCAGGCGTACAACCTCATCGACCGCGTCATCCACAAGCACTGAGCGTTCGGCACTAGACGGGTTTCCTAGTCCCGGGGAAGGGACGCGGTCCTCGGGGGCGTATTTCTGCGGTACCCTCGTCCGACTGAGGAGATCTGACCAGCGTGGCCCGACCTACAGACTCCAACGAGCAGCTCCTGTGCAGCTTCTGCGGTAAGTCGCAGCGGCAGGTGAAGAAGCTCATCGCCGGTCCCGGCGTCTACATCTGCGACGAGTGCATCGATCTCTGCAACGAGATCATCGACGAGGAGCTCACCGGAGCGCCCACGTTCGACCTCGAGAACCTGCCCAAGCCGATGGAGATCAACTCCGTCCTGCAGGAGTACGTGGTGGGCCAGGAGCCCGCCAAGCGCACGCTCTCGGTGGCCGTCTACAACCACTACAAGCGCGTGCAGATGATGCAGTCCGAGAACGAGAACGACCTCGAGCTGCAGAAGTCCAACATCCTGCTGCTGGGCCCCACGGGCTGCGGCAAGACGCTGCTCGCCCAGACGCTCGCGAAGATCCTCAACGTGCCGTTCGCGATCGCCGACGCCACGGCGCTGACCGAGGCCGGCTACGTCGGCGAGGACGTCGAGAACATCCTCCTGAAGCTGATCCAGGCCGCCGACTTCGACGTCAAGAAGGCCGAGACCGGGATCATCTACATCGACGAGGTCGACAAGATCGCGCGCAAGGCCGACAACCCGTCGATCACGCGCGACGTGTCGGGCGAGGGCGTCCAGCAGGCGCTGCTCAAGATCCTCGAGGGGACGGTGGCCTCGGTGCCGCCCCAGGGCGGGCGCAAGCACCCGCACCAGGAGTTCCTCACGATCGACACGACGAACATCCTGTTCATCTGCGGCGGTGCGTTCGCGAACCTCGACCGGGTGGTCGAGCGCCGCATCGGCCACAAGGGCGTCGGCTTCGGCGCCGCGGTGGCCTCCAAGCACAACAAGGACACCGGCGAGCTGTTCGAGCAGGTGCTCCCCGAGGACCTCGTCGAGTACGGCCTGATCCCCGAGTTCATCGGCCGGCTGCCGGTCTGCTCGGTGATCCACCAGCTCACCCGCGACGACCTGGTCACGATCCTGACCGAGCCGCGCAACGCGCTCGTCAAGCAGTTCCAGCGCTTCTTCGAGTTCGACGGCATCGACCTCGTCTTCGCGGACGACTCGCTGCAGGCGATCGCCAACCGCGCGCTCGATCGCGAGACCGGCGCGCGCGGCCTGCGCTCGATCCTCGAGGAGACCCTCCTCGACGTGCAGTTCGAGCTGCCGTCGCGCCGCGACGTGAAGAAGTGCGTGGTCACCAAGGAGACGATCGAGAAGGGCCTCAAGCCCACCCTGGTGACCGAGGCCGCGCCCGAGGAGGACACGGGCGAAGCCGCGGCCGAGTCGGCCTGACGGCATGCTCCACGTCACCGCGTCCGCGATCGTCGCCGCCCGTCAGGACGCCGTTTTCGAGCTTCTGAGCGACACGGCCCGGTACCCCGAATGGGTGACAGGAACGGACGCCGTCACGCGCACCGACGGGCCGGCTCGCGAGGGCTCCACATACGACGAGATCAACCCCGTGCTGGGACCCTGGAAGGCGAAGACGCACTGGCGCGTCGTCGACTTCGAGCCGCCGCTGCGGCAGCTCCATTCGACCGGCGACATCCCACTCAGCAGCCACTTCGAAGTGGTCATGGAGGCGGCCCCCGAGGGGGACGCCACGCGGGTCACGTTGACCCTCCGCGGGGAGCCGTCGCTCGGGCCGATCGGAAGCGTCTTCGCGAGCCTGATGAAGGGCCAGGTGGACCGCGACAACCGGCGCACCGTCGAGGCGTTCGCGGAGCTCGCGGGCCGAGAGCTCGGCGCGCCCGCGCGCGCGTAGGCGCGCGCGCGTGCGAGCGCGACTGCTCGAGCGCGTCGGCCGCACGCTCGGGTTCTCCCCGGAGGGCCGGGCGGTGCGCGTGTGGGTTCGCGGGATGCCCGGCGGCGACGAGACGGAGGTGGTCCCGGGCAGGATCGCGAAGGTGCGCGAGGGGGGCGCCGCGGTGCTGCTCGTGACCGAGGCGGGGCGGGCCCCGCGGTCCGTTCTGGCGGTGCCCCGCGAGGCCGGGCTGGGGGCTCGGCGCGCTGTGGTTCAGCTGGGTCGCCGTCGAGGTCTTCGAGCTCGACTCAGACGAGCCGATCGGGCGCTGGTTCCTGCGGCTCGGCGAGGTCTCCGAGCGAGCCTCAAGCACTGCTCGAGGCTAAGCCTCGAGACTCTCCCGGCGGGCCCTCCCGTCGCGGCATCCCTTAACCCCTGACGGCTGGTGCGGGGTACCCCGGAGAGGGGACAGCCGCGCGAGGTCGATCGGGGCCGAACCAGCACCGCAATGCGGCGCCGGGGCGGTCCCGGGATCGCGAAAAAGTTCGCAAATTGCGGGAAAATGCTGCTGACCCATCTATGGGACTTCCCGCCACCTGGGTAGCGACCAACGCACAGGTATCTGTCCAAGTTCGCGGTACGAAAGGTGCGCATCACGTTGCAGGAAGGGGCTTCAGGGAGGTGAGCAGACGACGGCCGACCAGCCTCGGACGCGTAGTCGCCTGCGCCCTGCTGGGCATGGTCTTCCTGCTCCTGACGCTGCCGGCCGCAAGCCTCGCGCAGCTCCCTGTCTCCGCCCCCGACGCGACCGCCCTGCTGTCCGCGGCGCCCTCAGCCCCGACAGCTCCCGCAGACACCGATCGCGCGCCCACCGCCCCGGCACAGGACGCAGCCCCCGCGCCCGCCGCCCCCGCCCCGACGGACCCCGCAGGCGACGACCCCGCAGCCCCCGCCCCGACGGACCCCCCGGCCACCCCCGCGGACGACGCCGCCCCGGCGCCCGCCGCACCGGCCACGACGGACCCGGCCCCCGAGGCCGACGCACCGGCAGCCGACAGCTCGGCCGCCGCCCCCGTAGCACCCACCACGGAGCTCAGCGCACCGCCCGCCCCGGCGCTGCGCGAGACGCTCCCCGTCGACACGACCCCCGCCGCCCCGGCGCCGGGTCCCGCGGACGACGCCGAGCTCCCGGCGACGACCGCGACCGAGCAGGTCCCGTCCGATGCCCCGGCCGCCCCGACCACCACCCAGGTCGTCGAGGCGGTCACGGACACCGTCGAGCGGGTCGAGGCGACGCCGGTCCCGGCCGAGCCGACCGATGCACCGCCGGCCGACGACGCGTCGCCGGCGCTGAACATCTCCGGGCCGCCGGCAGCCCCGGCGACGGAGACCCGCAACGCCGACGCTCCGGCCCTCGGCGGGTTGACCGGGGCGCTCGATCAGGTCGATCAGGCCGTTACCCCGATCGTGTCCGATGTGACCGATTTGGGGACAGGCGCTGAGGAGGCCTCCCCGGCCCCCTCGACCGGTCCCGCGGACGACAGCGCTCGGGTCAGGCTCGGCTCGACGCTCGACCAGGTCGGCCCGACGGTCGGCCAGCTCACGGCGACGACCGACGAGCTCACCCGCACGACCGACGAGCTCGCCCCGCTGGCCGGGTCGCTCGACGTCGACCGACGACGGCGCGCCGCTCGCGCCGCTCGGCGATGTCGTCGACGGGGTCGCGCCGACGATCGACTCGCTCACGCCTTCCCCCGACGACGCGGGCCAGCCGCCGCTCGCGTCGCTCGTCGACGACCTGACCCCGCCGGCGGTCGACGACCTGCTGCCGCTGGCACCGGTCGTCGACGGTCTGACCCCGCCGGCAGTCGACGACGGACTGCTGACCCCGGTCGTCGAGACGCTGGTCCCGCCGACGAGCGGCGACGGCCTCCTGACCCGCTGGCCCCGATCGTCGACACGCTGGTCCCGCCGACCGGCGACGACGGCCTGCTGACCCCGCTGGCCCCGATCGTCGAGACGCTGGTCCCGCCGACCGGCGGCGACGGCCTGTTGACTCGCTGGCCCCGATCGTCGACACGCTGGTCCCGCCGACGCAGCGGCGACGGCCTGCTGACCCCGATCGTCGACCGGCTGGTCCCGCCGAGCAGCGGCGACGGCCTGCTGACCCCGATCGTCGACCGGCTGGTCCCGCCGAGCCAGCGGCGACGGCCTGCTGCCGCCGCTCGTGAGACGCGGCGACCCGGCAGCATCCCGCCGGCCACCGCCGCGACCCCGATCCTCGAGGCCCCGGCACGGCTCCCGCCACCCACGGCTCGCTCGCTCTCCTGGACGGCTCGCCGCGCACGACCGGCCTGCTCGGCGCCCTGATGGCCGCTGCGGCCGGTGGGACCTCCGTCGCCGCACCCTGGGCCGCCGGCCTGCCCGCCGCCGCGCAGGGCCCCGCTCACGCGGCCCCGTCCCCTTCCGGCAAGGGCCCGTCCCTGCCGCAGGCGCCCGAGCCCGCGAGCACCGGCGGCTCGGCCGCCAGCGCCGGGTCCGGCGTGGCCTTCAGCCTCCTCTTCGCACTGCTCTTCTCGATCGCAGCGTTCGCGCTGCAGCACTACAGCCGCCTGCGCCTCCCGCCGGCGCGGTCGCGGTTCTTCAGGTTCGTCGCCGTCGTTGAGCGGCCTGGCTAGTCCTCCCTTCGAGGACCTGACCAGGACAACCCGGGCGCAGGACGCGCCCGGGCCACACCGCTCGATGAGGAGACAACGATGCGAAGGACATATGGCGTGCCCTTCAGCAGGGCCGGACTGGTGGGCCTCATGGCCGCACTCGTCCTGCTCTGCCTGCCGGGCACCAGCATCGCGGGTGGCGCGTCCGACTCGACCCCTGCCCTCGCGTCCGGGTCGGGCCTGCTCCAGTACGGAGCCGGCTACGACAGGACCGACGGGGCAGCGCCCGTGCGCGTCGTCCAGCGCACGCTGCGGGGCATGGGCTGGCAGCCCGGCCCGGTGGACGGGTTGTACGGCCCGCGGACAGAGGCCGCGGTCATCCGCTTCCAGGCAGCAGCGCAGGTGGCGCCCGACGGGATCGTCGGACCGCGCACCCGCAGCGCGCTCACGCGCGCACAGAAGGAGCCGCTCCGGCGGGGAGCAGGCTTCGCACAGCCCGATGGTTCGCCCCGGGTGCGTGCACTCCAGGTCAGGTTGCAGCGGCACGGGCTCCGGCCCGGTCCGGTCGACGGGCTGTTCGGCCCGCTGACGCAGGCGGCGGTGCAGCGCCTGCAGCGCTCGGAGGGCGTGCCGGTCGACGGCGTCGCCACCACGCGCACGCGGCAGCTGCTCGCCGACGCAGGCAACCGGACCGATGAGCCCGCACAGACCCCGGCCGACGAGCCCGCGCAGACGGCTCAGCCCGACGCGACGCGTGACGAGCCTCCGAAGGTCGCCGCCACGCCCGCATCGGCCGAGACCGGCGACGACGGTGGCGTCGGCGTCCCGATCGTGGTGCTGATCGGCATCGCCGCCCTGCTGGTCGGCCTGCTGGCCGGCGCCCTGCTGGGCAGGCGCAACCGGATCAACACCGGCACCGCGGTCCCGCTCGCACAGGGGGTAACGGTGGAGGGCGTCTCGAAGTCGAAGTCCGTGGGCCGCTTCCGCGGCAACGTCCACGCCCTGGTGCTCGGACGTCGCGGCATGTTCAGGAACCCGGAGGCTCGCTATCTGGTGAGCGATCCGGCGAAGGAGGACCCGTTCTGGGTCTCGCAGGACGAGGTGTCCGGTCTCATGCCGCCGGCGCACGGGCGCGCCTTCGATCGAGGGGCGAAGCCGGTGCGTGCGCTCGGCTACGTGAGCGTCACGACCGACGGCGAGAGCGGGGAGTTCGACACCCAGATGAGCGCGATCGACCTCTATTGCGAGGAGCGCGGCTGGGAGCTGGTGGAAGTGGTGCGCGACGTCGAGGCGCCGTCGAACGGCAACGTTGAGCGGCAGGGACTGCTCTACGCGCTCGAGAAGATCGGGCGCGGCGAGGCCTCGTGCATCATCGTCTCCGAGCTGGGCAGGCTGAGCGGCTCGGCGGCGGACCTGGGCGGGATCCTCGACCGGCTGCGCCGCAGCGACGGCCGGCTCGTGGCTCTCGACATCGGGCTCGACACGGCCTCGGCCGAGGGCCGGGTGGCCGCCCAGGCGCTGGCGTCGGTCGGCGGCTGGGCGGGCGAGCGCAGCCGGCACGGCATCGCCGCGGCAGCGGCGGAGCCGGCGGTGGCGGAGCCGCGGTGGCAGCGCAGGACGTCCCGGCGCTCAAGGTGCGCATCGCGGCGATGCGGGCCGACGGGATGACGCTGCAGGCGATCGCCGACGTGCTCAACAGCGAGGGCGTGCCGACCCTTCGCGGCGGCGCCATGTGGCGGCCGTCGAGCGTGCAGTCGGCGTCCGGCTACCGGCGGCCGCCGAGGCGGCAGGACGAGTGATGGGCGACGCGAGGACATAGGATCGCGTGCCGTGAAGCAACTGGCCGCGGGCGTGTGGCAGCTGAGCGGGCTGCCGCGCAACGCCATCAACGTCTACCTGGTCGAGGACGTCCTGATCGACGCCGCGACCAGGCGGGCGGAGCGGCGCATCCTGCGCCAGCTCGAGGGGCACACGGTCACGCGCCCACGCGCTCACCCACGCGCATCCGGACCACCAGGGCTCGTCGGATGCGATCTGCACGCGGCTCGGCATCCCCTACTGGGTGGGAGCAGGGCGACGTGCCGCTGGCTGAGGACATCGAGCGCATGCGGGCGGCCCAGGACTCGCACCCGCTGAACAAGCTGATCCTGAAGTGCTGGGGCGGCCCGGCCCGCAAGGTCGACCGCCACCTCGACGAGGGCGACAGCGTGGCCGGCTTCGAGGTGCTCGACGTGCCCGGCCACTCGCCCGGCCACATCGCCTACTGGCGCGAGTCCGACCGCGTGCTGATCCTCGGCGACGTGGTCAACAACATGGACATGATCACGGGCATCCCGGGGCTGCGCGACCCCAAGCCGTTCTTCACCTACGACCCGCCCGAGAACCGGCGCTCGGCCCGCCGGCTCGGCCAACTCGAGCCCAAGCTCGTGCTGTTCGGCCACGGGGCGCCGCTGCGGGACACGCGCAAGTTCGTCGACTTCGTGAGCAACCTCCCGGACTAGCCCGGGCGTCGCGCGCCCGCGGCTGGCAGACTTGGCGGCCGGATGGCCGCCGACCGGCACAAGCTGCTCGAGGAGCGCACCCGCTACGAGCCCGCGGACGTGGAGTCGCGCGTGTTCGCGCGCTGGTGGGACGCCGGCATCTTCCATCCGGAGCCGCTGGGCGACGCGCGGGAGAACTACTCGATCGCCGTGCCGCCGCCGAACGTGACCGGCTCGCTGCACATGGGCCATGCCCTCAACGGCTCGATCCAGGACCTCTGCATCCGGCGTCGCGCGCATGCTCGGCCGGCGCACCAAGTGGATCTACGGCACCGACCACGCCGGCATCGCCGTGCAGCGCCAGGTGGAGAAGGCGCTCGAGGCGGAGGGGCTCACCAAGGAGGAGCTCGGGCGCGACGGCTTCATCGAGCGCGTGTGGGAGTGGCGCCGCCTGCACGGCTCCAAGATCACCGAGCAGTTCAAGCGGCTCGGCGCCTCGCTCGACTACGAGGACGAGCGCTTCACGATGGACGACGACTACCAGCGCGCCGTCTCGCTCGTGTTCGTCCACCTGTACGAGAAGGGCCTCGTCTACCGCGACAACTACATGGTCAACTGGGACCCGGGCCTGCGCACCGCGATCTCGGACCTCGAGGTCGAGCAGCGCACCGTCGAGGACACGCTCTACTCGATCGACTACCCGCTCGAGTCCGGCTCCGGCTCGATCACGGTGGCGACGGTGCGTCCGGAGACGATGCTCGCCGACACCGCGATCGCGGTGAGCCCCGACGACGCGCGCTACTCGCGCCTGATCGGCGAGACGGCGATCCTGCCGCTGGTCGGCCGGCGGCTGCCGGTGATCGCCGACGAGCACGTGGACCCCGAGTTCGGCACCGGCGCGCTCAAGATCACGCCCGGCCACGATCCGGCCGACTTCGAGATCGGCCGCCGGCACGGGCTCGAGGAGGTCAGGGTGATCGGCGAGGACGGCCGCATCACCGACGCCGCGCCCGAGCGCTTCCGCGGGATGGAGGTCGACGAGGCGCGCGCCGCCGTGGTGGCCGAGCTGCGCGAGCAGGGGCTCGTGTCCGGGCACCGAGGCCTACGTCCACGACGTGCCGCACTCGCACCGCTCCGGCCGCCGCATCGAGCCGCTGATCTCGCTGCAGTGGTTCTGCGACATGAACGACCTCGCCCGGCCCGGCGATCGAGGTCGTGCAGCGACGGGCGCGTCCGCTTCCACCCGGAGGTGCCGCACAAGGAGCGTCTACCTCGAGTGGCTCGAGAACATCCGGCCCTGGTGCATCTCGCGCCAGCTCTGGTGGGGGCACCGGCTGCCGGTCTGGTACCGCGGCGATACCATGGGGGCACAGGCGAGACCCACGTCGGCATCGAGCCGCCGGCGGGCGACGGCTGGGAGCGCGATCCCGACGTGCTCGACACCTGGTTCTCGTCCGGGCTGTGGCCGTTCGCGACGCTCGGCTGGCCGGAGGAGACGCCGCAGCTGAAGGCGTTCTACCCGACCGACGTCAACTCGACCGCGCGCGACATCATCTTCCTCTGGGTCGCGCGCATGGTCATGTTCGGGATCGAGCTGACCGGCGAGGTCCCGTTCACCGACGTGAACATCCACTCGGTGATCCAGGCGCCCGGACGGCCGGCGCATGTCGAAGTCGCTCGGCACCGGCATGGACCCGCTCGAGCTGATCGACGTGCACGGCGCCGACGCGCTGCGCTTCGGCCTGCTCGCGATGTCGTCGGCGCAGGACGTCAAGTTCAACGAGGAGCGCGTCAGGCAGGGGCGCGACCTCGCCAACAAGCTCTGGAACGCCTCGCGCCTGATCCTGCTGCGCGTGTCCGAGGTGGAGCCGGACGCGGCCGCCGCGACCGACCGTCGAGGACCGCTGGATCGTGTCGCGGCTGGAGCGGCTGACCGGCCGCGTCGAGCGAGCAGCTGGACGACTTCCGCTTCTCGCACGCGGCGCTCGACCTCTACGGCGCCTTCTGGTCGGAGCTGTGCGACTGGTACCTCGAGCTGGCCAAGCCGCGCCTCTACGAGGAGGACAACGAGGCCGTCTCGGGCGTGCTGCTGTGGGCGCTCGAGCGCACGCTGCGGCTGCTGCACCCGGTGATGCCGTTCGTGACGGAGGAGATCTGGTCGCTGATGCCCGAAGCGGGCGGCGAGCGCGCGCTTGCTGGCTTCGGACGAGCTGGCCCGTCTCCGACGAGGCCCGGCTCGACCCGGCCGCCGAGGCGGAGGTCGAGCGGCTGATCGACGCCGTCACCGCGCTGCGCCGCTACCGCGAGGAGGTCAGCCGCCAAGCCGTCGGCGACCCTGCGCGGGCGCCTGGTCGCCGAGGGCTACGAGAGCACGGCGCGCCCACCTGGCGCGGCTGGCCCGCATCGAGCTGGTCGGCGAGGCGCCTCCAACGGCGACGTGCTCGCCACCGTGTCGCTGCCCGGCGGCGCCCTGCAGGTGCTGCCCTCGGACGCCTTCGACCCGGCCGAGGCCGAGCGCCGCCGCGCCGCCCGGCGCGAGCAGCTGCCGCGCCGAGATCGAGCGCGCCGAGCGCAAGCTCGCCAACGAGAAGTTCGTCGAGCGGGCGCCCGCGGAGGTCGTGGAGGCGGAGCGGCGCAAGCTCGAGGAGTACCGCGAGGCGCTGCGCCGCCTCGAGTCCGAATGACCTTCCGGGAGGCAGAGGAGTACCTGCTCTCGCTCGAGCTGTTCGGCATGCGCTTCGGGCTCGACCGCATGCACCGGCTGATGACCGTGCTCGGCCTGCCGCAGCGGCGCTTCGCCTCGATCCACGTCGTCGGCACCAACGGCAAGTCGTCGACCGTGCGCTTCTGCGCCGCCATCCTCGAGCGCCACGGGCTGCGCACCGGCTCCTACACGTCGCCCCACCTGAGCTCGTTCCGCGAGCGCATCGAGGTGGGGGAGGAGCCGGTCGGCGAGGCCGACTTCGCCGCCGCGGTGACGCGCGCGTCGCAGGCCGCCGAGCTCGTCAACCGCACCGAGGAGCCCGACGACCGGGTCACGCAGTTCGAGGCGCTCACCGCCGCCGCCTACCACGAGCTGGCGCGCCGGCGCGTGCAGGTGGCCGTGATCGAGGCCGGCCTGGGCGGGCGCTTCGACGCGACCAACGTGATCCCGTCGAAGGTGCAGGCGCTCACCTCCGTGGGGCTCGAGCACACGCGCTGGCTGGGCCCGACGCTGCCCGACATCGCGGCCGAGAAGCTGGCCGTCGTGCGCGACCACTCGACGCTCGTCGTCGGGCCGCTCGACCCGGAGTCGGCGGCCGTGGCCGAGCGGGTGGCCGCCGAGCGCCACGCCCGGCTCGTGCACGCGCCCGCCGACGCCGGCGCTCGCGATGCGCGCCGCGGGCGGCTTCCAGCGCCGCAACTTCGCCATGGCGGTCGCCGCCGCCGAGGCGTTCCTGGGGGAGGGGGAGCTGCGAGCCCGAGGCGGTCGCGGCGGCCGCCGCCGACACCCTGGTGCACGGTCGCGCCGAGGTGGTCGCGGAGCGCCCGCTGACGATCTACGACGGCGCCCACAACCCGGCCGGGGCGCGGGCGCTGGGCGAGTCGCTCGACGACGTCCTCGGCGAGCGGCGCCCGCGCGTCGCCGTGATCGGGGTGCTCGAGGACAAGGACGCCGCGGGCATGCTGGCCGAGCTGCTGCCGCGCGTGGACCGGGCCGTCTACACGCGCTCGCAGAACCCGCGCTCGCTGTCGCCGGCCACGCTCGGGTCGCTCGCCGAGCAGCTTGGCGGCCCGCCCGCGGAGACGGTCCTCGACCCGCGCGCCGCCGTGGCACGGGCGCGCGAGCTGGCGGGCCCGGACGGGCGCGGTGGTGGCGACCGGGTCGATCTACCTGATCGCGGATCTGGTGCGCAGCGCGCCCGGACGCCCGCGCCTCGATGCTCTAGCCCGGGGCGGGCCTACCCGTCCGGCAGCGTTTGCCACGATGGGGCGGCATGGACGGCGACGGCCCACGGTTCGGCGCGATGATCGCGCTCGTCGCGATCGTGGTCGCGACGGTGATCCTGGTGTTCTTCGGGATCGGCTACGCGCTGGGCCGTCTGTTCCTCTAGCTCTAGCCGTCAAGGGCTGCCGTTACACTCGCCCCCTCTATGGGCGCCCTGGCCGTCTTCGGCATAGAGAACGACGGGCTGGCCCTCGCGGTCAACCTGCTCCTGCTGTTCCTCGTCGTGATCTGGCTCGCGCTGATCTACTGGACGTTCGCCGACGCCCGGCGGCGCATCGCGGATCCGCTGCTGGTGGGCTGCGCGACCGCTGCCGTCGCTGTTCCCGTTCGTCGGCACGATCGTCTACCTGATCGTGCGCCCGCCCGAGTACCTGGAGGACGTGCGCGAGCGCGAGCTCGAGATCGCCGCCGCCGAGGCGCGCCTGGCGACCCTCGAGCACGTGCACTGCCAGTACTGCGGCTTCGAGGTCGAGAAGGACTTCCTGCGCTGCCCGAGCTGCCTGCGGCGGCTCAAGGAGCCGTGCGCGACCTGCAGCCGGCCGCTCGACCCGCGCTGGAAGATCTGCCCCTACTGCGAGGCCGAGGTCGGCCAGGCTCCGCGCCGAGCCGCGCCCGCGCCGCACGCGCAGGACCGCCGCGCCGGCCAGCTCGGGAGGCGGGCGCCAGCCCGCGCAGCGGCAGGCCGCGCCCCGCGCGGCGCGCCAGCCCGAGAAGGAGCGCCCGGTCCCGACCGAGCGCCGCGGTCGCCGCCGAGCGCCCGCGCGCAGCCCGCACCGCTCGCGAGCGCGAGCGCCCGCCCCAGGCGTAGCTGAGCCTCAACCACAAGGAGAGAGATGGACCGGACCCTGATCCTGGTTAAGCCCGACGCCTTCGAGCGCCGCCTGACCGGGGAGATCCTGACGCGCTTCGAGCGCAAGGGACTGACGATCGTCGCGATGAAGCACATGACCGTGGACCGCGAGCTGGCCGAGCGCCACTACGCGGAGCACTCGGAGCGGCCCTTCTTCGGCGAGCTGGTGGACTTCATCACCGGCGGCCCGCTGGTCGCGCTGGTGCTGGAGGGCCACGAGGCCGTCGCGGCCGCGCGCCAGGTGATCGGCGCCACCAACCCGATCGAGGCCGCGCCCGGCTCGATCCGCGGCACGTTCGGGCTCGAGGTGCAGACGAACCTCGTGCACGGCTCCGACTCGGCCGAGTCCGCCGCACGCGAGATCGGGTTGTTCTTCCCGGAGCTCTGATGTGGGCGCGGGGGTGATCCTCGCGTCGCGCTCGCCCCAGCGCAGCGCGATCCTGGAGCAGCTCGGGGTCGCCTTCACGGTCGAGGCGCCCGAGGTAGAGGAGCTGCGCACAGGGCGACCCGCGCGAGGTCGTGCGCGAGAACGCTCTGCGCAAGGCGCGCGCTCGCGCCAGGCCCGGCGAGCTCGTGCTGGGCGCCGACACCGAGGTGGTCGTCGACGAGCACGTGTACGGAAAGCCCGCAGACGCCGCCGAGGCGCGCGCGACCCTCCAGGCGCTCTCGGGCAGGGACCACGAGGTGATGACCGGCATCGCGGTGGCCGAGGACGGCTCCGAGCGCTCCGACGTGGCGGTCACGACCGTCCGCTTCCGCGCCCTGAGCGAAGCCGAGGTCGACTGGTACCTCGCCACCGGCGAGTGGCGCGAGCGCGCCGGCGGCTACGCGATCCAGGCACGCGGGGCCGCGCTGGTGGAGCGGATCGAGGGCGACTACTGGAACGTCGTCGGGCTGCCGGTGCCGGCCCTTCTGGGGCTGATCCCGGGCCTTTTGCGCAGCGGCTCATGCAGCGGTTGCCGGGCCGAAGCGGCCCGCTAGACTGCGGGCTTCGGCCGGGTGCAGCGCACGGCGCCCTCGCCATCGGGGGCGCCGGTCCTCGCGTGCTGCCGCCGCGGCGCATATCCTCACGATCCAACCGAGGCGAATGGGCTTCTTCTCCTATCTGACCGGCATGGGCGGCCGCGACATGGCCGTCGACTTGGGGACCGCCAACACGCTCGTCTACGTGCGCGGTCGGGGCATCGTCCTGTCCGAGCCCTCGGTGGTGGCGATCGACTCGCGCTCGGGCGAGGTGCACGCGGTGGGCATCGAGGCCAAGCGGATGCTGGGCCGCACGCCCGGCACGATCCAGGCGATCCGCCCGCTCAAGGACGGCGTCATCGCGGACTTCGACGTGACCGAGCAGATGCTGCGCCACTTCATCCAGAAGGTGCACCAGAACCGCTGGGCGCACCCGCGCGTGGTCGTGTGCGTGCCGAGCGGCGTGACCGGCGTCGAGAAGCGGGCCGTCGAGGAGGCCTGCCTGAGCGCCGGCGCGCGCCAGGCCTACCTGATCGAGGAGCCGATGGCGGCCGCGATCGGCGCAGGACTGCCGGTCGGCGAGCCCACCGGCAACATGGTCGTGGACATCGGCGGGGGCACGAGCGAGGTCGCGGTGATCTCGCTCGGCGGCATCGTCGTGTCGCAGTCGATCCGCATCGGCGGCGACGAGCTCGACGAGGCGATCATCAACTACGTCAAGCGCGAGTACAAGCTGATGATCGGCCAGCAGACCGCCGAGGAGGTCAAGCTCGAGATCGGCTCGGCCTTCCCGCTCGGCGAGGAGGTGCAGGCCGAGATCCGCGGGCGCGACCTCGTCTCGGGCCTGCCCAAGACGATCGTGCTGACGAGCGAAGAGGTCCGAATGGCGCTCGAGGAGCCGCTCCAGGCGATCATCGACGCCGTCAAGGAGACGCTCGACCGCACCCCGCCCGAGCTGGCCTCGGACATCATGGACCGCGGCATCATGCTGGCCGGCGGCGGCGCGCTGCTGCAGGGTCTCGACGAGCGCCTGCGCGACGAGACGCAGATGCCGGCTCACCTCGCCGAGTCGCCGCTCACCTGCGTCGCGGTCGGGTCCGGCCGCAGCCTCGAGGAGTTCGAGGCGATCCACCGCGCCAACAAGAATTCCCGAACGAGCCGGCGGCGGTAGCAGCCGCAGGCCCTGGTCGAGGCCTCGCGATGTACGACAGGAAGGTGGTCCGCAGGCGGCGGGCGGCGCTCGCGGCCTTCGTCGTGCTGTCGATCGCGATCCTGACCGCTTACTTCGGCGAGTCCGGCGGCGGGCTGTTCCACTCGCTCCAGCGCGGCGCCCAGGAGGCGTTCGCGCCGGTCGAGACCGGCGCCAGCCGCGCGCTCAAGCCCGCGCGCGACTTCGTCGACTGGACCGGCGACACGATCGACGCCAAGGACGAGAACGCCGACCTGAAGAAGGAGGTCCAGCGGCTGCGCACCGACCTGGCGGAGTCGCAGACGGCGCTGCGCGACACCGGCCAGCTGAAGGAGCTGGCGAGCCTGCGCGGCGAGAACTACTTCCCGCAGGCGACCGCGCCGGTGACGGCGCGCGTGATCGCCCGCTCGTCGACGGTCTGGTACTCCACGATCAAGATCGACAAGGGCTCGAGCGACGGGCTGCGCACCGACCAGCCGGTGATCGCCGCGGGCGGCCTGATCGGCAAGCTCACCGACGTCACCGACGGCACCGCCGAGGTGCGCCTGATCACCGACGGCCAGAGCGGCGTGTCCGCCCAGGTCTTCCCGGCCGGGGTGATCGGCGTGGTGCGGCCCGAGGTCGGCGACCCCGACGACCTGCTGCTCGAGCACGTCGAGAGCGGGCGGCGCGTCACCGAGAACACGCTCGTGATCACATCTGGCTTCACCTCGTCGCGGACCGAGTCGCTGTTCCCGCGCGGGATCCCGATCGGGCGCGTGACGAAGGTCGACCTCGACGAGCTCGAGACCTACCAGCGCGTGCACGTCAAGCCGTTCGCCGACCTGCGCCGGCTCGACCTGGTCCAGGTGCTGACGCGCCGGGGCGTGGCGCAGCAGGCGGCGTCGGTGGGGGAGGCCGGCGGATGATCCTGTCCCCGGGCGCCTTCGTGCGCGTCGCCATCCTGCTCCTGCTCGCGGTGGTGCTGCAGGTGTCGGTGCTGTCGCAGCTGACCATCTTCGGCGGCCACGCCGACCTGGTCGTGCTCGCGGTGGCCGCGACCGCCTACTACGCGGGCAGCGTGACGCGGCTGCGCGACCGGGTTCGCGGCCGGGCTGCTGCTCGACCTGCTGAGCGGGACGACGATGGGCGCCTCGTCGCTCGTGCTGACGGCGGTCGGCTACGGCGTCGGCCGCTTCCGCGAGGTGCGCGATCCGAGCCACGGGCTGCTGCCGGTGGCGGTCGGCACGGTGGCGACCGCGGCTGGGTGATCGCATTCGCGGCGGTCGCGCTGATGCTCGACATCGGCGCCCGCGTCAGCCCGCTGGTGCTGCGCGACATGTTCATGACGATCCTGCTGAACGCGCTGCTGGCGCTGCCGGTGTTCACCGGCTGCCGCAAGCTGCTGCGCCCCTCGCTCGCGGTCGACCCGCTCGAGGTGCGCCGCCGCCGGCGCCCGCCGCGCGAGGCCGGCCCGCTCGGGCTGCGCGGGCTCGAGGTCTAGAGGTGGCGGATGTACCTCGACAACGAGCGCCGTCCGACGCTCACGCCGCAGCTCGCGGTGCGCGTCGCGATCATCGGCGGGGTCGCGCTGGTGGCCTTCGCGGTGATCTTCTTCCGGCTCTGGTTCCTGCAGGTGCTGTCGGGCGACCAGTACATCGAGGAGGCGCGCGGCAACCAGCTGCGCGAGATCCGCGTGCAGGCGCCGCGCGGCGACATCGTCGACCGCGAGGGCCGCGTCCTGGTCAGCAACCGGGTCGGCCTCGCGGTGAAGATCAGCCCGGACAAGGTCAGCTCGGATCCCGCCGAGCGGCGCGTGCTCTACCGCCGCCTCGGCCGCCTGCTGCGGATGCGGCCGCGGACTGATCGAGCGCCGCGTCGACGAGCAGTTCAAGGAGCTGCAGTACTCCGCCGCGACGGTCAAGCAGGACGTGCCGCAGGACATCGTCATGTACATCGAGGAGCGCGCGGAGGACTTCAAGGGCGTGACGGTGGAGCCCGTCTTCCTGCGCGAGTACCCGCACAGGGAGATCGGCGCGCACCTGTTCGGCTACGTCGGCGAGGTCAACGAGGACGAGCTCAAGGACCCGAGCTTCTCGAACGTCGCAGATCGGCGACCGCGTCGGGAAGGCCGGCGTCGAGTCCGAGTACGACCAGTTCCTGCGCGGGCGCAGCGGCGCCACCCGCGTGCAGGTCGACGCGCTCGGCAACCTCAAGAACTACTTCCCCCGGCGCCAGCCGCGGCAGGGGAGCCAGCTGCGGCTGTCGCTCGACCTGGACGTGCAGCGCGCGGGCCAGGAGGCGCTCGCGGGCGGCACCGGCAAGGGCGCGTTCGCCGTCATGAACATCGACGACGGCGAGGTGCTCGGCCTCGGCTCGCAGCCCTCCTACGACCCCAACCTGTTCGCGAAGGTGGTCCGCGAGCGCGACTACAAGGCGCTCACCGCCGACGAGACCGGCTCGCCGCTCACCGACCGGGCGATCGCCGGCGGCTACCCCACCGGGTCCACGTTCAAGCTGATCACGGCGACGGCGGCGCTCGAGTCGGGGCTGATCACGCCCGACACGCCGCTCAACGACCCGGGCCAGCTCACCGTGGGCGACCAGGTCTTCGAGAACGCCGGCGGGGTGGCCCACGGCGTGCTGTCGCTGCGCCAGGCGCTGACGGTCTCGAGCGACGTCTTCTTCTACCAGCTCGGCCGCGACATGAACGGCGAGGGGATGCCGCTCCAGCACTGGGCGCGCAAGCTCGGGCTCGGGCGGCCGACCGGGATCGACCTGCCCGACGAGGGACCCGGGTTCGTACCGGGGCCGAAGTGGCGCGACCGCGAGTACGCGAAGTTCCTGCGCTGCAAGGAGCGCACCAATCCCACCCCGGTCGAGATCTCGCTCGGCAAGTGCGGCTGGCAGGACCGGCCCTGGAGCGTGGGCGACAACGTGAACCTGTCCGTCGGCCAGGGCGACCTCGCGGCCACGCCGCTGCAGATGGCCGTCGCCTACGCGGCGATCGCCAACGGCGGCCGCGTGCTGCGGCCGCGCCTCGGGATGCGCATCGAGAACTCGGCCGGGCAGGCCGAGCAGCAGCTCCAGGCGCCCACGGCGCGCAAGCTCAAGGTCGCGGCCGAGCAACCGCCAGGCGATCCTGGACGGCCTGCGCGGCGCCGCGAGCGAGCCGGGCGGCACGTCGACGCCCGTCTTCGAGAGCTTCCCCGTCGAGATCGCCGGCAAGACCGGCACCGCGGAGAAGGGCGGCGGCCGCGCCGACCAGTCCTGGTACGTGGCGCTCGCGCCCTGGCCCGACCCGAAGTACGTGGTGGCGGTCACCGACGAGGCCGGCGGCTTCGGCGCCGACACGGCCGCGCCGATGGCGCGCCGCATCCTGGCCGAGCTCTTCAACGTCGACGAGCAGCAGCTGGTGCAGGGCGGGGGTCCGTCCGACTGATGTCGACCGCGGTCCAGGACTTCCGCGACGCGCGGCCGCGGCTGCTGCGCCTCGACCCGCTGCTGCTGCTCGCGACGCTCGGGCTGGTCGGCGCCAGCCTCTACACGGTCCGCCGCGCGACGCTCGGCGACATCCCCGGCGACGCGAACTACTACCTCTACCGCCAGGCGATCTACGCCGGCGTCGGGCTGGTGCTGATGTTCGCGCTGTCGCGCTTCGACTACTCGCGGCTGCGCGAGTGGAAGCTCGGCGTCTACGGCTTCATGATCGGCGCGATCCTGCTCGTCTACGCGCTCGGCTTCTCGGCGCGCGGCTCGCGGCGGGCGATCGAGGTCGGCTTCTTCAACTTCCAGGCGTCGGAGCTCGGCAAGGTGCTGCTGGTGGTGGCGCTGGCCGGCTTCGCCGTCGACCGGGCGCGGCGGCTCGGCGACCGCGAGACCACCAGCCGGATCGTGCTGCTGGCGCTGATCCCGGCGATGCTGGTGGTCGCGCAGCCCGACCTCGGGTCCGGGCTCGTCTATCTCGCGATCGTGCTCGCGGTGCTGTTCGTGGCGGGCACGAAGTGGACCCACTTCGCCACCCTCGGCGCGATGGCGGTCGACCGCGGTCGTGGTCGTCCTGCTCGCCGCGCCGGCCGTCGGCGTGCAGGTGCTCAAGCCGTACCAGGTCGACCGTTTGACGGCGTTCCTCAACCCCTCGACCAATCCGGTCGATGAGGGCTATCAGATCAACCAGTCTCTGACCGCGATAGGCTCAGGGGGGAAGACGGGCCGCGGGGACGCTTCCACGCAGACCAAGCTGAACTTCCTACCCGAGCACCACACTGACTTCATCTTCTCCGTTGTGGGGGAGGAATTCGGTTTCGTGGGAGCAGCTCTGGTTCTGTCCCTGTTTGCGCTCATGATCTGGAGAGCGTTGAGAATCCTGACGATGTCCAAGAACTTCTACGGCGCACTTGTCGCCGGCGGCATCACCGCGATGCTGATGTTCCAGGTCTTCGTCAACGTGGGCATGACCATCGGGATCATGCCCATCACCGGTATCCCATTGCCGCTGATGTCCTATGGCGGCTCGTCGGTGATAACGACATTGATTGCCATCGGCCTGCTCCAGTCGATCCACGCGCAAGCGCGCGAGACGGCTGTGGGCAAGCAACCAGCGCCCGGCAGGCCCAGCCTGCCGTTCGCGGCCGGGGGCGTCTGAGAGAACTTTCATGAGGAGTATTCGTTTTGAAGAAGCAGTTGCTCGTCACGGTGGACCGTGGCGAAACACGGGTCGCGATCCTCGAGTCGGAGGGCTCACCCTCCGGCACTAACGGGGGACGCGGCAGAAGCAAGGGCGACGACTGGCGCGTCGCGGAGCTCTACATCGAGCGCCGCGGATCACGGTCGATCGTCGGGAACATCTACAAGGGCAAGGTCGACAACGTCCTGCCCGGGCTCGAGGCGGCGTTCGTCGACATCGACCTCGAGAAGAACGGCTTCCTGCACGCCGACGACGTGGTCTTCCCCGGCGTCGAGGTCGCGCGGCGAGGCCGCGGCGCGCCGCGCGAAGGGCAAGCGCATCACCGAGCTGCTCAAGCCGGGGCAGGAGATCCTCGTCCAGGCGATCAAGGACCCGCTGAAGACCAAGGGGCCGCGCCTGTCGATGCAGCTCTCGATCGCGGGCCGCTACCTGGTCTACGTGCCGCAGGGCGAGGGCGTGGGCGTGTCGCGCCGGCTCGACGACAAGGAGCGCGAGCGCCTGCGGCGCGCCGCCGCCAAGGCCGACCTCGGCGAGGGCGGCGTGATCGTCCGCACCGCCGCGCAGGGCGCCACGCGCGAGGACTTCGAGCGCGAGATCAAGTACCTGCACAAGCTGCACGACGTGCTCCAGCAGCGCGGCGAGGAGACGACCGCGCCGGAGATGGTCTTCCAGGAGGCCGACCTGTCGGTGCGGGTGGCGCGCGACATCTTCTCGGGCGAGTTCGAGAAGGCGATCGTCGACGACCGCAAGCAGCACCACCGGCTCGAGTCCTTCTTCAACCGGACCGCGCCGGAGCTGCTCGAGCGGCTCGAGTTCTACGAGGACGACGAGCCGCTGTTCGAGCGCTACGCCGTCGAGGACGCGATCCAGTCGGTGCTCAAGCGCCGGGTGGACCTGCCGAGCGGCGGCTACCTGATGATCGACTACGCCGAGGCGATGACGGTGATCGACGTCAACTCGGGCTCGTTCACCGGCCGCGGCAAGGGCGCCAAGCTCGAGGACACGATCACGAGGACGAACCTCGAGTCCGCCGAGGAGGTCGTGCGCCAGCTGCGGCTGCGCGACATCGGCGGGATCATCGTCATCGACTTCATCGACATGGCGCGGGCGCGCAACCGCGACGCGGTGCTGAAGACGCTGCGCAAGTCGCTCGACGAGGACCGCACGAAGACCTACGTGGTCGAGATCTCGCCGCTCGGGCTGGTCGAGATGACCCGCCAGAACGTCACCGACGGGGTGCGCGAGATCATGACCAAGCCGTGCCCCACCTGCGCGGGCGAGGGCGTGGTGCTGTCGGAGGAGACCGTGGCGATCGAGGTCGACCGCTGGCTGCACGAGCTGGTGGCGGAGCGGCCCGGCTCGGACGCGTTCCTGATCCGGGTGCACCCGAAGGTGTCGGCGATCCTCGTGGGCGCCCAGGGGGTGCCCGGCCCGATCGTGGAGATCGAGCAGGAGA
This sequence comes from uncultured Thermoleophilaceae bacterium, assembly GCA_963828225.1. Lineage (GTDB taxonomy): Bacteria > Actinomycetota > Thermoleophilia > Solirubrobacterales > Thermoleophilaceae > JACVRW01. The sequence goes on from CAWHDX010000001.1 coordinate 922,730, forward strand.
CCGGCCGCCACTTCCACTTCGAGGGGACGGAGGCGCTGCCGATCGACCACTTCGAGATGGTGCTCGAGGGCAGCCGCGACGAGGTCGAGGAGCGGGCGCTGCCGTTCCGAGAGGGCGAGGAGGTGCTCGTCCTGATCGAGGAGCCGCACATGTACAACGAGGCCGACGCCGTGGCGAAGCTCGACGGCTACGTGATCTCGGTGTCCGGAGCGGCCAGCCTGGTCGGCGACCGCACCCTGGTGCGCATCGAGGCGGTCGACCGCTCGGCGGCCCGAGCCTCGCTGGTGAACCCGCCCGAGGGCCTGGACAACGGCGACGGCGACGGGTCCGAGGCCGGCTCGGCCGACGGCCGCCCACGCCGCCGCCGCGGCCGCCGCGGAGGCCGCGGCCGCAGGCGCCCGCAGGCGGAAGAGGCTTCGAGCTAGGCGCCGCGGCGCCGGCCGCGGCGGGTGGGGCGCTGTCCGTACCGAGATGGGTACATAAAGCGCCCGCACCCACGCCGGGCGGGCCGCCGCGGCGTCACGTGCCGCGACAGCCGGCGCCCCGGTGGGTCTGGCGCTTTCTGTACCGAGATGGGTACATAAAGCGCCCACACCCCTGGTCTGGGCCGGACCGGCCCGCCTCAAGCCGCGCCGCCCGCGGCCGATGCGGAGGGGGTGGGCAGGTACGTCTGGATCGTGCGGATCGGCTTTCTGGTGCTCAGCGCCGCGCTGCTGGTTCCCGCTCTCAATGCCCGGCGGGCCGCCGACGGGAGCGCTCCGGCGCGGCACCAGATCCGGGGGACCACGGCGCAGGGCCAGCCGATCTCGTTCCAGGTCGACGACGGCTCGGGCAGGCCCTACTCGTTCGTCACGCAGATCCGCTCGCGCTGCCTCGGCAAGCGGCAGCGCGACATCTGGGCGCCGGCGGACGAGCCGCCGGCCGAGTTCGCATGGGACGACGGCCGGCTGACCGTCCGCGAGCGAAAGGCATACCCCTACGACGACGGCGGCGTCTGGCGGATGGCGGCGTCGATGCGCGCTAGCGCCACGGCCGCCGGGCTCGCGGGCCAGATTCGCCTCGTCTGGCGCTACCGCCGCGGCGCGCAAAGCGCGCTCTGCGACTCCGGGCTCGTGCGCTTTCGGGCCGGAGACCATGCGCCGCGACGCCAAGCGGGCGCCGCGACGCACGATCCCGACGGCTAGCTGACGGGCTGCAGGCCGCCCACGCGGTCCACCTTGCGGTGGTAGCGCTGGCCCACCTTGCCGCCGGCCATCGCTGCCAGCAGCGTCGCCACCAGCATGATCACGAGGGCGATGGCGGCCCCCGTTGCCAGCGACCCCTCGTCGACCGGGATGCGCGGCAGGTTGAGCTGTCCGAGCAGGTTGTACTCGGAGCCCGCGATGGCACCCGCCACGGCGAGCACGATCGTGACGATCAGCCCGATCAGCCAGACGCCGAGACCCTGGCGGCCGCCGTCGAAGCGCGACATGCGTCCCGCCACGTACCCGCCTGCGTAATAGCCGAGCACCAGGACCAGGATCACGAGGATCCCGCCGACGATGCTGATCGTGTCCGCGCTTGACCGCGCCTCCGACTCGCTCAGCTGGGTCAGCCCGATGGCCGCCCCGGCCGCGCTCAGCAGGGCCGTCAACAGCGCGGTGATGCCGACCGCGACGAGCCAGCCGAAGAACGCGGCCCCCCAGTTGAAGCCGCCGAACTCCTCGCGCTGACGCTCCCGGTCCACGTCGCCGCGCGGACGGTCGATGCCGTTCGCGCCGTTGTCGTCCCGGTCTCCGAGGGCCCGTGCGGCTACGTTCGGACCGCTCACCTGGCGTCACCCTCGACGTCGATCCGCTCCTTGCGAACTTCCTCCGACACCGACTCCTCGTCCGTGACGGTGTCCTTCGTCATCCGCACGCGCTCCTTCGGGACCGCGCGCTTCTCGACGACGACCTCCTCCTCGTGCAGCGTCACCTCGTGCTCCTCCTCGGAGATGTCCGGGCCGGAGGTCGCGTCATCGACGTTGCCCTCGGTGATCGGCTCGCGCTCGACGCGAACCTCCTCCCGCTGCACCGGAACGGTCTGCTGGACCTCCTCGGTCACCACGTACTTGCGCAGCCGGGCTCGGCCGCGCTCGCGCTGGGTGGTGCCCACGCGCAGCTCCTCCTCGGAGCGCGTCATGGCGTCGTCGGTCTCGGGACCGCTCACGTCCTCGCCGACCGGCTCGCGGTCGCCGGAGGCGTCGGATGTGCCGCCGCCGAGGCCGTAGTGGCGGTAGAGCTGCGCCTCCTCGTCATGCGACAGCTCGCCGTCAGGATCGATCGACGGCGCGTCCTTGACCTGGTCCTTCGTGTAGCTCACCACGACGTTGCCCTGCTCCGGCTGCGATCCCGACAGCGGCACGAAGCTCTGCTTCTTGCCGAACAGGCCGGTCTTCACAGTCGCCCACTCGGGTCGGCCGCTGTCGGCGTCGAGATAGACCTCCTCGAGCGTGCCGATCTTGTCGCCGTCGGCGTCGACGACGTCGCGCCCGCGCCACTCGTATGCCTCTGTCACCTGCGTCATGTCTCCTCCTCTGCGGCTCCGCCGCGAGTCGTGGTCATGACGTTGTGCTGCCCCGTCCCGAGGCGGCGAATCTGCGCGAATGTCGCAAGCGTCGCAAGTGCGACGCCTATCTGCGACACGGTGTGTCAGTTACTCGGCGTCGGCGATCGTCTGGATCAGCTCGACCAGGTGGTGCCCGTCGCCCCCGTTGGCGAACCACTCGGTGGCCACCGTGCGCGCGAGCGCGTCCGGGGTGGGGGAGCGCAGCGGCGCGTCGCGCGGCAGCTGCAGTCCGAACAGGGCGTTGATCATGTCGGTCAGCTCGGCGGCCTGGTCCTCGGTGCCGCCGAGGGCGAGGAAGCTCGCGTGAGGCCGCGGCGGCGCGTGGCCGCGGGTGCTTCCCATCATCCCCGCGAGCAGATCGCACAGCTCCGCGTGAACCGTCTCGACCTGGGCCATGCTTCCGTTGTCGGACAAGCGCCCTCAGGGATGAGCGAAGAGGCCTGATTCTGGCCTGCTGTCGGTGCCCGAGGACTAACGTGAGCGGGCGTGAGCCGCTCCGCCGTCTGGTCTCTCTACGCGCTGCTCGTCCTGATCTGGTCGAGCACCTGGGTGGCGATCAAGATCGGCCTCGAGGACTGCCCGCCGCTGCTGGGCGCGGGCATCCGGTTCGCCGCCGCCGGGCTGGTCCTGCTCGCGCTGACGGCGGCCCGCGGGCGCTCGCTGCGCACCGACAACCGGCTGGCCGCGCTGCTCGCCCTGTTCCCGTTCGCGCTCGCCTACGGGCTCGTCTACTGGGGCGAGCAGTACGTTCCCAGCGGCCTCGCCGCCGTCCTGTTCGGCGTCCTGCCGCTCTACGTGGCGCTGCTCGGCGCCGCCTTCCTGCCCGACCAGCCGGTGCGTGCCCGGGTCATCGCCGGCGTGCTGATCGCCATCGGCGGTCTCGCGCTCGCCTTCGCGGAGAGCGTGAGCCTCGGCGACCGCGAGCTCGCATTGGCCGGCGCCGCAGCGCTCGCGGCCGCCCCGCTCGGCGCCGCCGTCGGGAACATCGCGCTCAAGCTGCGCTCGAGCGAGCTCGACGCCGTGGCGCTCAACGGCTGGGGGATGCTCGGCGGCGGGCTCGTGCTGCTGGTCGTCTCGGCGCTCGGCGAGAGCTGGGGCGACGCCGCCGCCACGCCGGAGTCGATCGGCTCGATCGCCTACCTGGCGCTGATCGGATCCGCCGTCCCGTTCGTCGGGCTGACCGTGCTGCTGCGGCACGTCAGCGCGCAGGTGACCTCGTACCTCGCGATGCTGCTTCCGTTCGGCGCGCTCGTCTTCGGGGCGACGATCTACGACGAGGCGATCACCGGCCGCGCGCTCGGCGGCGCGGCGCTCGTGGCCGCCGGCCTGCTGGTCGCGCAGGGCGCCCTTCGGACGCCCGCGCGGCGGCTCGCCACCCGCTAGACTCGCCACCGGCGCCACCGTACTCGGGCGCCATTCCTTTGCCATGAGCTACGCGATCGTCAAAGTCGGCGGTAAGCAATACCGCGTCGAGAAGGGTGATTCGATCCTTGTCGACCGCATGCCCGCGAACGAGGGCGACAAGGTCGATCTCGTTCCGCTGCTCTACGCCGACGGCGACAACTCGGTGCTCGAGCCGGGCGACCTCGGCAAGGTGAAGGTGAAGGCCACGGTCACCGGTCACGAGCGCGGCAAGAAGATCCACGGGCTGAAGTTCAAGCCCAAGCGCGGCTACAAGCGCCGCTACGGACACCGCCAGGACCTGACCCGCATCGAGATTGCCGACATCGCGGTCGGCGCCCGCCGCGCCGCCGCCAAGGAGGACTCGGATGGCTCATAAGAAGGGTCTTGGATCCAGCCGCAACGGCCGCGACTCGAACTCCAAGCGCCTCGGCGTGAAGGTGTTCGCGGGCCAGACGGTCAGCGGCGGCGAGATCATCGTGCGCCAGCGCGGCACCCGCTTCAAGCCCGGCGAGGGCGTCGGCCTGGGGCGCGACCACACGATCTTCGCGACCCGTCCCGGCGTGGTGCAGTTCGACACCGGCTGGCGCGGACGCATGATCTCGGTCGCGCCGCTCGCCGAGGAGTAGGCCGCGACCTACTCGATCGTCGCCCGCGACGAGAGCAGCGGCCAGCTCGGAGTGGCCGTGCAGTCGCATTACTTCTCGGTCGGATCGGTGGTCAGCTGGGCGGAAGCCGGGGTGGGGGCCGTCGCGACCCAATCCGTCGTCGAGCCTGCCTACGGCCCGCGCGGCCTCGAGCTGATGCGCGCGGGCGCCTCCGCGCCCGACGCGCTGCGCCGCCTGCTGGGCGAGGACGACGCCGAGGCGGTGCGCCAGGTCGCCTTCATCGACGCCGGCGGCCGAACGGCGGTGCACACCGGAGCGCGCTGCATCCGCGAGGCGGGGCACCAGGTGGCGGACGGCGTCTCAGTACAGGCCAACATGATGGAGCGCCCGACGGTGCCGGGCGCGATGCTCGAGGCGTTCAGGGCAGCCGACGGCGAGCTGGCCGCAGCGGCTGCTCGCCGCGCTCGAGGCCGCCGAGCGCGAGGGCGGCGACATCCGCGGGCGCCAGTCCGCAGCGATGGTCGTCGTTGCGCCGCGCGGCGGCGGCGGGCCGACCGCGGACCGGCCAGTGGACCTGCGCGTCGAGGACCATCCCGAGCCGGTGGCCGAGCTGCGCCGCCTGGTGGAGCTGCGGGCCGCCTACGCGCGCGTCGAGGCGGCCGACGAGCTGGCGGCGGCCGGCGACCTGGAGGGCGCGCTCGCCGGCTACGCCGCCGCCCACGCCGAGCAGCCCCGGCAACGCCGAGCTGGCCTTCTGGCACGGCGTGACGCTGGCCGCGAACGGCCGCGAGCCGGAGGCGCAGGAGCTGCTCGACCGGGCCTACGCCGCCGGCGACGGCTGGCGCGAGCTGCTGCGCCGCCTGCCCGCCGCCGGCCTCTTCCCCGACGACCCCGAGCTGATCCGGCGCCTGACCGATGCTCGATAGAGCGAGGATCTTCGTCGCGGGCGGGGCGGGCGGCAACGGCGTCGTCTCGTTCCGCCGCGAGGCGCACGTGCCCAAGGGAGGGCCCGACGGCGGCGACGGCGGCCGCGGCGGCGAGGTCGCCCTCGTCGTCGACCCGTCCCTGCGCGACCTGGGACCGTTCCGGCGCGGCTCGCACTTCAAGGCCGCGCGCGGCGGCCACGGGCAGGGCGCGAACAAGCACGGCGCGACGCCGGAGCGGCTCGAGGTACGCGTCCCGCCCGGCACGGTCGTGGTCGACCCCGATCGCGGCGACCGCTGGGACCTGACCAACGCCGGCCAGTTCGCCCTGGTGGCGCGCGGCGGCGGCGGCGGGCGCGGCAATCGTCACTTCGCGACCGCCACGCGCCAGGCGCCGCGCTTCGCCGAGCGCGGCCTGCCGGGACAGGAGCGCTGGCTCGAGCTGGAGCTCAAGCTGCTCGCCGACGCCGGCCTCGTCGGGCTGCCCAACGCGGGCAAGTCGTCGCTGCTGGCGGCGCTCACGCGCGCTCGACCGAAGGTGGCCGACTACCCCTTCACGACGCTCGAGCCCGTACTCGGCACGCTCGAGCGCGACGACCGCCAGCTCGTGCTCGCCGACATCCCCGGCCTGATCGAGGGCGCAAGCGGCGGCGCCGGCCTCGGCCACGAGTTCCTCGCCCACGTGGAGCGCTGCCGGCTGCTCGTGCACGTGGTCGACCTGGCCCCGGTCGACGGCTCGGATCCGGTGGCCAACCACGCCACCGTGGAGGCCGAGCTGCGCGAGCACGGCCACGGCCTCGCGGCCCTGCCGCGCATCCTCTGCCTGTCGAAGGCGGACCTGGTGCCGCCCGAGCGAGTGGAGGAGGAAGTGCGGCGCTGGAGCGAGCGTGTCGATGCGCCGGTGCTCTCCACCTCGGCGGCCACGGGCGCCGGCGTGACCGAGCTGCGCGACGCGATCTTCGAGCGCGTGCCCGGCCGACGAGGCCGCATCCGAGTCCGCCCGAGCACCCGGCCACGCACCGCGTCTACCGGCCTGGCGCTGGGCGACTCCTTCGCGGTCGAGCCGATCGGCCCCGGCGCGTTCCGCGTCGAGGGCGGTCGCGTCGAGAACCTGATCGCCCGCCACGACATCGAGAACGACGACGCCATGCGCTACGTGGAGGAGCGCCTGCGCGCGCTCGGGGTGATCCAGCGCGCTCGAGGCCGCCGGCTTCTCGCCCGGGGACGACGTGGAGATCGCGCGGCATCGTGTTCGAGCTCGACCCCGGTGGCAGCCGGGAGGCGTGATCGCGCGGCTGATAGAACCTCTCGCCGTGGCCCGCCCCCTGGCTCTGGTCGCCACGCTCGCGTCGCTGGTTGCGTTCGCGGGCTGCGGCGGCAGCGACGACGACGCAGACGTGCGCGACAGCCGTGCGCGACGTTCGTCGACGCGACCAACGCGCGCGACGGCGACGAGCTCTGCGGCGAGCTGCTGACCCAGGAGTACCTGGAGAAGGCGACCGGCGCGACCGGCGACAAGGCCGAGGGCGCCTGCAAGCAGCAGCTCGACCTGATCACGGGCCTCAAGCTGAAGCTGGTCTCGGTCGCAGAGCCGAAGCTCGACGGCGACGAGGCCACCGTCCGCGCCACGATCGCGACCGGCGGCCGGCGCACGCCCCGCACCTTCCAGCTGGCCAAGGAGGACGGCCGCTGGAAGCTGGTCGGCGCCACGGGCGGCTGATGGCCACCGTCGTGGTCAAGCTCGGCTCGAGCATCGTGGCCGACGACGCCGGCGAGGTGCGCCTGGGAGTGCTGGCGGACGCTCTGCGACGAGGTCGCCGCCCGCCGCGCCGCCGGCGACGACGTCGTGATCGTCACCTCAGGCGCGATCGCGCGCGGGATGCGGCTGATGGGGCTGCCGGTGCGCCCCAGCGGCATGGAGGAGCTCCAGGCCGCGTCGGCGGTCGGGCAGGGCAAGCTCTACCGCCACTACGACGAGCTGCTGCAGGAGCGCGGCGTCAAGTCGGCGCAGGTGCTGCTCACGTTCTTCGACATGTCGGCGCGCACGCACTACCTCAACGCGCGCCACACGCTGCGCAAGCTGCTCGACTGGCACGTCGTCCCGGTCATCAACGAGAACGACACCACCACCACCGACGAGATCTCCTTCGGCGACAACGACTTCCTCGCCGCTCAGGTCGCGATCCTGATCGGCGCCGACCGGCTCGTGCTGCTGACCGACATCGGCGGGCTCTACTCGGCGGACCCGCGCCGCGACCCGTCCGCGCGGCTGGTGGAGGAGGTGCGCCGCCGTCGACGCGCTGGAGGAGCTCGAGATCGGGGTGTCGACGTCGCCGCTCGGCTCGGGCGGCATGCGCTCCAAGGTCGTGGCCGCCGAGATGGCCACCGCGGCCGGCATCCCGGTCGACGATCGCCAGCGGCGTCGACCGCGAGCGAGATCGCGCGGGCGCTGGCGGGCGAGCCGGCCGGCACGCGCTTCCCGCGCCCAGCGCGGCCGCGTGTCGAGCTTCAAGCTGTGGCTGCGCTACGCCAAGCCGGCGCGCGGCCGCGTCACCGTCGACGAGGGCGCCGAGCGCGCGCTGCGCGAGCGCGGCACCAGCCTGCTGCCGGTCGGGCGTGGTCGACGTGGAGGGCGACTTCGAGGCCGGCGACGCCGTCGAGGTGCGCTGCGGCGGGCGACCGGTCGGCAAGGGCATCGCCGGGTACTCGGCGACCGAGCTGCGCCAGATCAAGGGGCTGAAGACCGAGGAGGTGCGGAAGCTGCTCCCGCGGGCCACCGAGGAGGCCGTGCACCGCGACTACTTCGTGCTCGATTGAGGCTGCGCTCCCCGTACGACCGGGAGATCCTCGGGCTGGCGCTGCCGGCGCTCGGGGCGCTGGCGGCCGAGCCGCTCTACCTGCTGGCCGACACGGCGATGGTCGGCCACCTCGGCACCCAGCAGCTGGCGGCGCTCGCGATCGCGGCCACGCTGCTGACCGGCGCCTTCACGCTGTTCAACTTCCTCACCTACGGGACGACGGCGCAGGTGGCGCGCCTGCAGCGGCGCCTCCGAGCACGACCGCGCCGGGTCGCTGGCGGCCCAGGCGCTCTGGCTCGCCACCGGGATCGGCGTCGTGCTGACCGCCGTCCTGGCGGCGCTCGCGGTGCCGCTGGTCGACCTGATGGGCGGGGAGGGGGAGACGGCGCGAGCTCGCGGTGCTGTACCTGCGAATCGGCGTCGCTCGGGCTGCCCTTCGCGCTGATCGCCCTCGCCGGGCAGGGCTTCCTGCGCGGCGTCTCCGACCTGCGCACGCCGCTCGCGATCGTGGTCGTGGCGAACGTCGTCAACGTGCTGCTGAACCTGCTCTTCATCTACGGGTTCGACTGGGGCCTCGCGGGCTCGGCCTGGGCCACCGTCGTGGCGCAGCTCGGCATGGGCGCCGCGTTCGTGACGGTGCTGCTCCGGGCGCCCGCCACGTCGCGCCGACCCTCGCTAGCCGCGATGCGGCCGCTCGCGCGCATCGGCTGGGAGATCTTCGTGCGCACCACGGCGCTGTACGCGTCGTTCCTGGTCGCCGGCGCGGTGCTGGCGCGCACGAGCAACGACGCCCTGGCCGCTCATCAGATCGCCTTCCAGCTGTTCGTCTTCCTCGCGCTCGTGCTCGACTCGATCGCGATCGCCGGGCAGGTGATCGTCGGCCGCTCGCTGGGCGCGGGCGACGCCGAGGAGGCCTACCGGGCCGCGCGGCGGATGATCGAGCTGTCGGTGGTGGCCGGCGCGCTGTTCGCGGTGATCATGCTCGCGCTCTCCGACGTGATCCCGCGCGCGTTCACGTCCGACGCCGACGTGATCGACCAGGCCCACGAGATCTGGCCGCTGTTCGCGCTGATGCAGCCCGCCAACGGCGCGGTGTTCGCGCTCGACGGGATCCTGATCGGCGCCGGCGACACCCGCTTCCTGATGTGGGGGATGCTGGCCGCCTCGCTGCTCGTGTTCGTGCCGGTGGCGCTGGCGTCGCTCGCGCTCGAGCTCGGGATCGTCGGCGTCTGGTGCGGCCTGCTGGGCCTGATCGCGGTGAGGCTCGGGACCTGCGGCTGGCGCTTCAGAGGACGGCGGTGGGCCATCGTCGGCTCGCACCGGGCCCCGGCCTAGCCTCGGCGTGGCGGGCGTCCACGTCGGCGCCGCACTCCTCGCAGACGAAGCGCTCGTTCACCGTTGCCGCCGCAGTCGCGGTGCACGATCAGCGTCGGCGGGCCGCCGTCGGCGGGCTCGTGGCGGTCGCCCCACTTCATCAGCGAGACGAGCACCGGCCAGAGGTCGATCCCCTTCTCGGTCAGGCGGTACTCGAAGCGCTGCGGGCGCTCCTGGTAGGCGTGCCGCTCGAGGATGCCCTCGTCGACGAGACGGCCGAGCCGATCGGTCAGGACGTTGCGGGCGATGCCGAGGTCGCGCTGGAAGTCGTCGAAGCGCCGCACGCCCAGGAAGGCGTCGCGGACGACGAGCATCGTCCAGCGGTCGCCGATGCGCTCGAGCGTGCGCGCGACGGAGCAGACCTGGGTGTCGTAGGTGCGGGGGAGCATCGCTCGCAGCCGAGCGTAGCGCGGTGGGTTGCGTGAGACAACTGCCGGTGGCGAAGGCGTCAGCGGCGCGCCGAGGCCCGCAGCTCGCGCAGCGCCTCGAGCTCGGCCTCGGTGACCGCGTCGGTCTCACCGAGCGGCTCGGCCACCCGCAGCTCCCAGCCGGTCGCCTCCCGCACCTGGTCGAGCTCGACGCCCGGGTGGAGCGAGACCAGCTCCAGCTCGCCGTCGTCGCCCGGGCCGCAGCACGCCCAGGTCCGTGATCACGACGGTGTGCCCGCGCCGGTGGGCGAGCGAGGTGATGAAGTCGAGCTCCCGCACGAACGTCCGCGGCGAGTGGCGCACGATCACGATCACCGACTTCGCGCAGGCGGCGATCTCGGGCGCCCCGCCGGCGCCCGGGAGGCGGACCTTGGGGTGGTCGTAGCCGCCGATCGCGGTCGTGTTGAGGTTCGCGTGCGCGTCGATCTGAGCGGCGCCGAGGAAGCCGACGTCGATGCGGCCGCCGCCGATCCAGAGGTTGAACATCTCCGGCACCGACACCAGCTCGAGCGCGGTGTCGGCCAGGTCGTCGTCGCCGATCGACAGCGGCAGCCGGACCGGCTGCGCGCCGATGGCGCCCGACTCGTAGACCAGCACGCAGCCGGGCGCGTGCAGGCGGCGCGCCAGGTTCGCCGCGGCGTTCGGGGGCCCGACGCCGACCAGGCAGACCTCGCCGTCGCGCAGCTCGCGCGAGGCGTTGATCGTCATCAGCTCCTCGGGCGAGACCTCGGGGCTCACGCGAGCACCTCCGCGTCGCATCCACTCGAGGAAGCGGTCGCGGTCGCGCGCGATCTCGTCCCACGCCGAGTAGAAGTCGTTGTCGCGCGTCGAGTAGCCGGCCGCGTAGGAGGGGTGGGCGCCGCCGGGCACGTGGCACACGGCGGCGATCGTCCACGCCGGCAGCACGACCGAGTGCGGGCGCGGCTCGAGCTCCTCGACGATCTCCTCGACCGTGGCGATCGCGGTCGCGGCGGACAGCACCGCCTCCTTCTGGACGCCGGAGAGCCCCCACAGCATCACGTTGCCGTGGCGGTCGGCCTGCTGGGCGTGGATGACGGCCACGTCCGGCCGCACCGCGCGGACGGCGCTCAGCTTCTCGCCGGTGAACGGGCAGTCGACGAAGGCGACGTGCTCGTTGTGCTCGACGAGGTCGGTGCCGGCGTAGCCGCGCAGCACCGCGAACGGCAGGTTGGCCGCGCCGGCGGCGTAGGCGTTCGCGAGCCCGGCGTGCGAGTGCTCGACGAGCTCGAGCGGCTGCGGCCAGCCGTTCTCGACGGCGTCGCGGAAGCGGTGCAGCGAGCCCACCCCGGGGTTGCCGCCGTAGGAGAAGATCAAGCGGCTGGCGCAGCCCATGCCGATCAGCTGGTCGTAGACAGGTCCGGGGTCATCCGCACGAGCGTCAGGTCGCGCCGCTCCTGGCGGATCAGCTCGTGGCCCGCGGCGAACGGGATCAGGTGGGTGAAGCCCTCGAGCGCCACCGTCATGCCGTCGCGCACGTGCTCGGAGATCGCGTCGCTCAGCTGCACGGGCGCAAAGGATGCCAGGGGAGGGCGCGGGCGGCGGTCATCGCCGTGGTAGGGTCAGTTGCGTCACACAACTCAAGTCCGGGAGCCTGTCGTGGAACGTCGCTGGAAGGTCCTCGCATGACCGGTCTCGAGCTGCTGCGCGCGATCGCAAGCGGCGACGCCCCCGGGGCCCCGATCGCGGAGCTGATGGGGATGGAACCGGTCGAGGCCGAGGAGGGCCGGGTCGTGTTCGCCGCGGTCCCCGGGCCCGAGCACTACAACCCGATCGGCTCCGTCCACGGGGGCTTCGCGGCGACGCTGCTCGACTCGGCGATGGGCTGCGCCGTCCACTCGACGCTCGCGGAGGGCGTCGGCTACACGACGCTCGAGATGAAGGTCAACTTCACCCGGCCGATCTCATCCGACACCGGGCGCGTGCTGTGCGAGGGCAGGCTGCTGCACCGCGGCCGCCGGGTGGCGACGGCAGAGGGCAGCCTGATCGCCGAGGAGATCGGGCAAGCTGCTCGCCCACGGGAGCACCACCTGCCTGATCTTCGCGCTCGGCCGCGCGTCGCGGTAGGCCCGGTACCCTCTTCTCGATGGCCACCACCGCCCAGTCGGTCACCGAGATCTGCGCCGCCGCGAGGCGCGCGGCGCGCTCCTTGGCGCAGCTCGACACGGGCACCAAGAACGCCGCGCTGCTGGCCATGGCCGACGCGCTCGAGCGCCGTGCGCCGGAGATCCTGGAGGCGAACGCGCGCGACATGGAGGCCGGCCAGGAGGCCGGGCTGCACTCCGGCCTGCTCGACCGCCTGAAGCTGACCGACGAGCGGCTCGCGGGGATCGCGGGCGACGTGCGCTCGATCGCCGCGCTGCCCGACCCGGTCGGCGAGACGATCGAGGGGTTCCGGCTCGCGAACGGCCTCGACGTGCGGCGCGTGCGCGTGCCGCTCGGCGTCGTCGCCGTCGTCTACGAGGCGCGCCCGAACGTGACCGTCGACTGCTCCGCGCTCTGCCTCAAGTCGGGCAACGCGATCGTGCTGCGCGGCTCCTCGACCGCGCTCCACTCGAACACGGTGCTCGCCCAGGTCGTGGCGGAGGCGGCCGCGGGCGCCGGCGTGCCGGAGGGGGCGATCTCGATCCTCACCGGCGGCGACCGCGACGAGCTGCGCGAGCTGGCCACCCAGGACGGCGTCGTCGACCTGATCATCCCGCGCGGGGGAGAGGGCCTCAAGAACGCGCTCAAGGAGCACGCGACGGTGCCGGTCATGTACGCGGCGGCGGGCAACTGCCACGTGTTCGTGGACGCGAGCGCCGACCTCGACGACGCGGTCGCGATCGCGATCAACGCGAAGGTGCAGCGGCCCTCGGTGTGCAACGCCGCCGAGACGCTGCTGGTGCACGCCGACGCCGCCGCCGGCGTTCCTGCCGCGCGCGCTCGGCGAGCTGCGCGAGCGCGGCGTGGAGCTGCGCGTCGACGGCCGCACGCGCGCGATGGCCGGCGAGCTGGCCGACTCGCTCGCCGACGCCACCGAGGAGGACTGGGGGACCGAGTACCACGCGCTGATCCTCGCCGTGAAGGTCGTGGACTCCGCCGACGAGGCGATCGAGCACGTGAACCGCTACGGGTCCGGGCCACTCGGAGGCGATCGTGACCGGCTCGACCGAGTCCGCGCGGGCCTTCACGACCGGCGTCGACGCGGCGGCGGTCTACGTCAACGCCTCCACGCGCTTCACCGACGGCGCCGTCTTCGGCATGGGGGCCGAGATCGGCAACTCCACGCAGAAGCTCCACGCGCGCGGCCCGATCGGCCTGCGCGAGCTGACCACCTACAAGTTCGTGGCCGAGGGTTCCGGGCAGGTCCGCGAGTAGCCGTCTTGCGCGTCGGGATCCTCGGAGGAGCATTCAACCCGCCGCACACGGGTCACCTGGTCTGCGCGCAGGAGGCGCTGGTCCAGCTCGAGCTGGACAAGGTCGTCTTCATGCCCGTCGGCACCGCGCCGCACCGGGAGCTCCACGGCGATCCGGGCGCCGAGGCGCGGCTCGAGCTGGTCGAGCTCGCGATCGCGGGCGACGAGCGCTTCGAGGTGTCGCGCGCGGAGATCGACCGGGAGGGGCCGTCGTACACGTCGGACACCCTGCGCGGCCTGCGCGAGGCGGCGCCCGACGACGAGCTGTTCCTGATCCTCGGCGGCGACCAGGCCGCGGCCCTGGCGCGCTGGCACGAGCCCGAGGTGGTGCTCGAGCTGGCGACGGTCGCGGTGGTGGAGCGCACGAACTGGTCGCGTCACGCGATCGGCATCACGCTCGGGCGCCTGCCGGGCGCGCGCGAGATCCGCTACCTCGAGATGCCGCGTGATCCAGGTCTCGTCCAGCGCGATCCGGCGGCGCGCCGCCGGCGGCCTGCCGATCCGCTACCTGGTGCCCGAGCGCGTGGCCGCCCACATCGAGGCCAACGGGCTGTACGGGGCGTCGGTCTCGGAGGGAGCGCCGGCGTGAGCACGGCCGTCGACTCGGCCGCACTGGCGGAGCGGATCGCGGGGATCGCCTCGGACCGCAAGGCGACCGACATCCGCGTGGTCGACCTGCGCGGCATCGTGTCGTACACGGACTTCTTCGTGATCTGCACGGGCAACTCGGAGCGCCAGGCGAAGGCGATCCACGACGCGATCCTCGAGGAGCTCAAGCGCGACGAGGACCGCCTTCTGCCCCGGCGCTCGGAGGGCAGCGGCGAGGCTCGCTGGATCCTGCTCGACTACCTCGACGTGGTGGTCCACATCTTCACGCCCGAGGCGCGCGAGTACTACCGCCTGGAGCAGCTCTGGGGCGAGGCCCCGGCGCGCTCCGTCGTCTAGGCGTACACGCCGTCGAGCCAGGCCTTCAGCGCCGCCTCGCTGGCCGCGGCGTCGAGGCCGTCGACGAAGACGTGCGCGCTCATCCCGACGACGCCGCCGTAGTGGTTGCGCCCGAAGAAGCGGTACAGGCCGTCGTCGGCGCGGACGCCGAGGAACTCCGGCGTCGAGTAGTCGACCACGCCGTCGAGGGTGCCGGCCTCGCCGAGCGAAGCGTGGACCTCGTCGCCCACGCGCGCGTGGGAGCCCAGCCCGAGCGCGGCGCGCAGCGTGTCCATGGCGTCCGGCGTCCCGGCCGTCTCCGGCCCCTCGATCCCGGCCGACGGCTGGCCGACGTAGGTGACCGTGCGGCCGTTGAAGTGCTCGAGGTACTGCCCCAGCGTGTGGAGGTAGAAGTCCGTGTGCCCGCCGATGGCGTCGTACTGGTCCTCCCACTCGTCGGCGAGGATGCCGCTGTGGACGTAGCGCAGGTGCGCGGTGCCGCCCTCGCGCGCCTCGATCGCGTAGTCGAGCGCGTTGAAGGTCCCGTCCGGCGACTCGATGCGGATCACCAGGCGGTGCGGCGGGTCCCAGGTCGTGACCGGGGCTCCCTCCGGCGGGGCCTCGCCCGCGGGGATCTCCATGCCGGTCGGGAACTGCCAGGCGGCGGGCTGCGCGGTGATCGCCGTCCAGACGTCGTCGGGCGCGGCCGGCAGGTCGACCTCGCGGATGACCTCGAACTCTCGGCTCATGACTGGGGCTCCTTGTCCTTGGTGATGGTGGGGTGCAGCGCGACGACGAAACGGTGCGGGCGACCCCCGGCCGCGGCCTCGTCGTGGTACTTCGCGACCAGGCCGTTGACGGCGTCCGTGAGCTCGGCGGCGAACGCCGCCCGGTCCTTGGCGGACGCGAAGCGCACCTCGCTGTCGATACCGAGCGTCGCGAGCGGCTTGCCGGCCGCACTGGCGCCGGTGATCAGCTCGCCGACCTCGCGGACCAGCCGGCCCGCCACCGCCAGCAGCCAGCGCGCGGAGCGCTGGTCGGGCCGCAGCGAAGGATCGGGCGCGACCGCCGCGAGGGCGCTCGGCGAGATCACGTAGGACGCGGCCGTGGCCTGGAGCACGCGCTCCGTGCAGTTGCCCTTGCGGCGCTCCTCGACGAGCTCCACGAGGCCGTGCCGCTCCAGCGCCCGCAGGTGGTAGTTCGCCTTCTGACGGGTGAGGCCGACGCGCGCCGCGAGCGTGCTGGCCGATCCGGGGTGGGCCAGCTCGGCGAGCAGGCCGGCGCGGATCGGAGCCAGCGAGGCCTCGGC
Source organism: uncultured Thermoleophilaceae bacterium (assembly GCA_963828225.1). Taxonomy (GTDB): domain Bacteria; phylum Actinomycetota; class Thermoleophilia; order Solirubrobacterales; family Thermoleophilaceae; genus JACVRW01. The sequence continues at coordinate 938,500 of CAWHDX010000001.1, forward strand.
GGCGGCGGGGTCGTCGATGACGCTGACGTCGTGCATGGCGCCACCCTTCCACCGACAACTATGTTTGTCAAGCACGTTCTGTTTGTCGGGTAACCTTCCGGTCTCCGGGGCTGTAGCTCAGCTGGAAGAGCGCCGCCATGGCATGGCGGAGGTCAGGGGTTCGAGCCCCCTCAGCTCCACTCTCATCGCAGCCGCAAGTTCACCGCTGCGGACAAATGTTCCGGTCAAGGCATTCCTGGTGGGGCCGATGACCACTACATGGACTCACGTCGGCTTTTCGCGCTCCTCGCCGCCGCGGCCGCGCTCGCCGGCGCGAGCAACCTGACGGCGATCTCCATCGCGGACGACCACGCCGCGCCCCAGGTCCTGGTCGAGGCCCCCTCGAACGTGACCGGGGTCGGCGCGACCCTCAGCGGCCAGATCCATCCCGGCGGCCGTGAGACGAAGTGGTTCTTCGAGTACGGCCCGACGGTCGCCTACGGCTCCAAGACCGCCGACCACAAGATCGGCGAGAAGGCCGGCACGACGCCCGTCTCGGCGACCCTGGCCGGGCTCGAGCCCGGCACCACCTATCACTTCCGGCTGTATGCGAAGAACAAGGAGGGCACGACGCGCAGCGCCGACCAGACGTTCGTGGCGACCGACCAGCCGCCCGATGACGGCACCGACCCGGGCCCGGGCGACCCCGGCACCGGCGATCCGCCCCCCGCCGACCCCGGCACCGGCACGGGCACGGGCACCGGCGACGGGCCGGGGTCCGGCGAGACCACGTCGGACGGCCCGCAGCTCGGCCACAGCGTCGTGGTGGCACCCAGCAAGGGCACGCTCCTCGTGCGACGACCCGGCGGCACCTCCTTCGTCCCGCTCGCGTTCGGCTCGGAGCTGCCGATCGGCACCGAGGTCGACGCCCGAGCGGGCTCCATCGCCCTCACCTCTGCCCTGCCGAGCGGCAAGGTGCAGACGGGAACCTTCGGCGGCGGCCGCTTCAAGATCGGTCAGGGCAAGCGCGGCTACGTCGACCTCTACCTGCACGGCCGCGCGTGCGCCAACGGCGCCCCGCGCGCCACCGCCACTGCGGCCACTGTCGCGACCGCGGCTCGCCGCAAGGGGGCTCCGCGGCTCTGGGGACGCGACCACGGCGGTCGCTTCCGCACCCACGGCCGCAACAGCCACGCCACCGTCCGCGGAACTCGCTGGGTCGTGATCGAGACCTGCAAGGGCACGCTGACTCGGGTGTCCAAGGGCGCCGTCGTCGTCACCGACACGGTCCGCCGCAAGCGCATCGTCGTGAAGGCCGGCGGGCACTACCTCGCCCGGCCGCGCCACTAGCGCCACCGCCATGCGGCGCCTCGCCCGCCCGCAGCGTCCCCTCTCCGAGCGTGCCCGGGCGCTCGCGTGCGTGGCCTTGCTGGCCTTCGCGGTCGGCGCCGCGGTAACGATCACCGGTGCCCTCGACGGCCTCGAGCGCGAGACGCTGCAGACCCGCTTCGAGGTCCGCGGCGCCGAGCGCCCCGGCGACGTCGTCGTGGTCGGGATCGACGCGAAGTCGTTCGACGTCCTGCGCCGCCAGTGGCCGTTCCCGCGCTCCCTGCACGGCCAAGCCGTTCGCCGACTCCACGCGGATGGCGCGAGGGCGATCGTCTACGACGTGCAGTTCACGGAGCCGACCGAACCGCGTGAGGACCTCGCCCTCTACCGCGCCCTCGGCGCCTCGGGCGGCGCCGTGCTGGCCACCAGCGAGAGCGACGGCCGCGGCCATACGGACGTCCTGGGGGGCGACGCCAACCTGCGCCGCGTGCACTCGCGCGCGGCCGCATCGGATCTCGAGAACGACGACGCCGGCGCCATCACCCGCTTTCCGGCGGACGTAGCCGGCCTCGACACGATGGCGGTCGCCACCGCACGCCGCGTCGGGCTTCCGCCGCTGCCGCGGGAGGCGTTCGACGGCGGCGGCGCCTGGATCGACTACCGCGGCCCGCCGGGCACGATCCGGACGGTCTCGTTCTCAGACGTGGTGCGCGGCCAGTTCGAGCCCGGCACCTTCCGCGGGCGCGTCGTCGTGGTAGGCGCATCCGCGCCCACGCTGCGCGACGTGCATTCGACGCCGGTGGGGGGCAACGCGCCGATGGCCGGGCCCGAGGTGCAGGCCAACGCGATCTGGACGGCGCTCCACGGAGCTCCCCTGCGCGAGGCCCCGCTCGGCGTCGCGCTGCTGCTCGTGGCCGTGCTCGCGCTCGTGGCCCCGCTGGTCGCGACGCGCCTGCCCGCTCCCGTCGTCGGCGCCGCGGTGCTGCTCGCGGGCGCGGCCTTCCTCGGTCGCGGCCCAGATCGCCTTCGACGCGCGGCACCATCCTCGACGTGGTCGGACCGCTGGCGGGGCTGCTGTTCGGCGGCGCCGCGACGATCGCGTGGAGCCAGCTCGCCGAGAGCCGCGCGCGCCAGGCGGTCGCCCGCGACAACGAGGTGCTCGAGCAGCGCGTGCGCGAGCGCACCCAGGAGCTGCGCGAGACCCAGGTCGAGGTCCTGAGCCGGCTGGCCATGGCCGTCGAGTGGCGGGACGCCGAGACCGGCCAGCACGTGGAGCGCATCGGCCGCTTCTGCGAGCGCCTGGGCCTGGCCGTCGGGATGGCGCCGGACGAGGCCGAGCTGCTGCGTCAGGCGAGCACGCTGCACGACGTCGGCAAGGTCGGCATCCCGGACGGCATCCTCGCCAAGCCCGGGCCGCTGGACGCCGATGAGTGGGCGACGATGAAGGAGCACACGACGATCGGCGCGCAGATCCTGGCCGGGTCGCCGTCGCGGCTCGTGCAGCTCTCCCAGACGATCGCGCTCACCCACCACGAGCGCTGGGACGGCAGCGGCTACCCGCGCGGCCTGGCGGGCGAGGAGATCCCGCTGGCCGGCCGCATCTGCGCCATCTGCGACGTCTTCGACGCCCTGCTCTCGAACCGCCCCTACAAGAGCGCCTGGGACTTCGAGCGCGCGCTCGCCGAGATCGAGAGCCTCAGCGGCACGCACTTCGATCCCGGCCTCGTCGCGGCCTTCCTGCCGATCGCGCCCGAGCTGCACGCGGAGTGGTTCGCGCAGCCCGCCGCCGCGGTCGAGCCTCGTGCTCAGCGCGACCTAGGTCCGCTTGACGGCGATCCCGCGCAGCACGTGCGCGACGCGGTCGCAGGCGTCGATGCCGGCCTCGACCCGCTCGTAGATGTCCTTCCAGCGGATCACCACCATCGGATCGACGCCGCCCTCGAACAGCGCCGTGAGGCCCTCGCGCAGCAGCCGGTCGCCCTCGTGCTCGAGGCGCTTGATCTCGATCAGGTGGGGCTTGGCGGAGGGGATGTCCTCGAGCAGCTCGAGCGAGGCGGCGACCTCGCGGCCGGCGGCGGCGAGCGTGTCGGCGAGCGCGATCGCCTGGTCCATCGGAGCGTCCACCCGGTAGAGGCCGAGGAAGTCCGAGGCCTCCTCGGCGAAGTCGATCACGTCGTCGAGCCCGGACGCGAGCGCCAGCACGTCGCTGCGATCGAGCGGCACCGTCGGCCGCGAGTGCAGGTGGTGGTAGATGTCGTGCGTGACCGTGTCGTTCTCGTGCTCGAGGTCGACCAGCTCGACGCGCGTCTCGCGCCCGTCCGGCCAGGCGCGCATCTGCCGGCTCAGCAGCGCGGATGGCGAGCGCCACGTTGCGCCCGGCCGCGCACGAGCAGCCCGTTCAGCTCCGCGTAGTCGGGGCCTCTTCCGACCAGCCTCGCGATCGAGCGCTCCATGCAGCCAACCTACGGACCGAAACGCCTGCACTCGTAACGAATCGGTGAAGGCTCACATCGACCCCTCGCCGTGGCGGATGCGGTCGCGCGCCTCGCGGAAGTGGACGGCCTCGTAGGCGATCACCGTCGACGTGAGCGCTGCCGCGAGCGCCATCGCCGCCAGCGCGTCCACCTCGTGGCCGATCGGGATCAGCGCCAGCGCCACGACGAGCGCGGTCAGCCGCACGCGGTTGACCGATCCGAGGTTGCGCAGCCGGAAGCCGACGTGGCCGGCGTAGTAGAGCGCGATGCCGCCGAACAGCGCCACCGCCGGCACCAGCTCGAGCGGCTCGTCGACGTGCTTGAGGGACTTCTTGACGCCCAGTGCAACGAGCACGATCCCGGCGATCATCGGCAGGTGCAGGTAGCTGTACGAGTCGCGTGCGATGCGCACGCGCAGGTCGGGGGGCATGCGCCGGAAGCGCCGCTCGGACGACGACCGCGACGACGTCGAAGTAGGCCCACCAGAGCGCGCAGGCCACGACCAGCCCCAGCCCCGCCGCGACCAGGATCCCGGCGTCGAGGTCGTCCTCGATGCCGGCCCCGATCGCCACGATCGACTCGCCCAGCGCGATGATCACGATCAGGGAGAAGCGCTCGGCGAAGTGGCCGGCCTGCACGCGGAAGCCGCGCACGCCGAACACGTACGGGCCGGCGAGGTCGAGCGAGAGGGCGACGATCCAGAGCGCCGCCCGCACGGTGCCGTCGTCGACCAGCCCGGCCAGCGATCAGCAGCAGCGGCGCCGGCACCGCCGTGCGCGCCAGCCGCGCGATCGCCTGCCCCGTGTCCACGTCGTCGTTGGCCTCCGCCCAGATGAACACGTGCAGCCAGCGCGCGACCGCGTAGGCGACGCCGAAGATCAGCGCGTCGTCGCCGAACGCCTGCGGCACCGCCAGCGCCGCGATCAGGAAGGCGCCCATCGACGGCGAACATGAGCAGCCGCTCGAGGCCCTCGTCGGCGTCGATGTAGTTGGTCAGCCAGGCGTAGGCGCCCCAGGCCCACCAGAGCGCGACCAGCACGAGCATCCCCTGACCGAGCCCCTCCCAGGTCGGGTGGTCGGACATCAGCGCGGTCACCTGGGTGAGCGCGAACACGAACACCAGGTCGAAGAACAGCTCGAGCGGGGCGACCCGCTTCTCGGTCTCGGCCTCAGCCATCGCCGTGCAACTTAAGCAGGCATATTGCCTATGCAATGCTTGGGCAATGACCGACGATGATGGACTCCTGCTCGGCGACGCTGCTCGCGCGCTCGACGTCAGCCCGGACACGCTGCGGCGCTGGGAGCGGGCCGGCAAGCTGCGCACCACGCGCGACTCGGCGAACCGCCGACGCGTCCCGCGCGCGCGAGGTGGAGCGCCTCACGAGCCGCCCCGCGCGGCAGCGCACCGGCGGTTCGCTGTCGGCGCGCAACCGCTTCCCGGGGGTGGTGCGCTCGGTCGAGATCGACGGCGTGATGGCGCTGGTCGAGATCGAGGCCGGCCCGCACCTGCTGACGGCCGCGATCACGCGCGACGCCGTCGAGGAGCTCGGCCTGGCGCCGGGCGTGGCCGCGACGGCGACGGTGAAGGCGACCTCCGTGATGGTGGACCGCGGATGAGGCGCATCGTCGCGGTGGCGGCACTGCTGGCGCTGGCCCTCTCCGCGCTGCGGAGACGACGACGAGGGCAAGTCGGCAGCCAAGCCCCGCCTGGTCGTGTCGGCGGCCGCCTCGATGACCGAGGCGCTGACCGCGTGCAGCGCCGATTTCGCGGACGCCGACGTGAAGCTGTCGTTCGCCGGCTCGGATGAGCTCGCGGCCCAGATCCGCGAGGGAGTCGCGCCCGACGTCTACGCCGCCGCGAACACCAGGCTGCCCGACGAGCTGCACGCCGACGGGCTGCTCGGCAAGCCGGTGGAGTTCGCCACCAACGAGTTCGTGCTCGCCGTGCCGAAGGGCTCCGAGATCGACTCGGTCGACGACCTCACGGCGAAGGGCGTCACGATCGCGATCGGCTCGGAGTCCGTGCCGATCGGCTCCTACACGCGCGAGGCGCTCGCGAAACTGCCGGGCGACCGGTCGAAGGCCATCCTCGCCAACGTGCGCTCGAACGAGCCCGACGTGAAGGGGATCGTCGGCAAGCTCACGCAGGGCGCCGTCGACGCGGGCTTCGTCTACATCACCGACGTGAACGCGGCGGGCGACGATCTCGAGGCGATCCACCTGCCCGCGGCCGTCGAGCCGCAGGCCACCTACGCGGCCGGCGTGGTGACGAAGGCGCCGCATCCCGAGCAGGCGCAGGCCTACGTGGACGGGCTGCTCGACGGAGAGTGCGCCGACGCGCTCCGACAGGCCGGCTTCGGCGCCGCGCCGTGAGGCGCTGGTTCCCGGCGGCGCTCGTCCTCGGCGCTGGCGGTGGTGATCACGTTCCTGACGCTGCCGGTGGTGGCGATCTTCGTCGACTCGAGCCCCTCCGACCTGCTCGACAGCCTCGGCGACAGCTCCGCCCGAGACGCGCTCTGGCTGAGCGTGCGGACCAGCGCAGCGGCGCTGGCCATCATCGTCGCGGTGGGCACGCCGGCGGCCTACCTGCTGGCCACCCGCTCGTTTCGCGGCAAGGCCGTGCTGGTCACGCTGATCGAGCTGCCGCTGGTGCTGCCTCCCGCGGCCGCGGGCATCGCGCTGCTGGCGGCGCTCGGGCCCAGCGGGCTGCTGGGCGGGGCGGTGGAGGCGGCCGGCATCGAGCTGACCCTCGCGACCGCGGGCGTCGTCGTGGCGCTGACGTTCGTCGCGTCGCCGTTCTACGTGCGCCAGGCGATCTCGGCCTTCGCTTCGGTCGACCGCACGATGCTCGATGCCTCGCGCACGCTCGGCGCCTCCGAGGCGCGCGGGTTCGTCCGCGTGATGATCCCGGCCGCGAAGCCGGGGCTCGTCGCCGGCGGCGCGCTCGCGCTCGGCCGCGCCCTCGGCGAGTTCGGCGCCACGCTCATGTTCGCGGGCTCCTTCCAGGGCATCACGCAGACCGTCCCACTCGCGATCTACGACCGCTTCGGCACCGACTTCGACGGCGCGCTCGCGCTCTCGGCCGTGCTCGTCGCGGTGTCCGCGGCGATCCTGCTGTCGGTCAAGCTCGTCCAGGGCAGCGAGGTGCTCGGCGGTGCTGCTCGCTGAGGCGCGCACGACGCTGGGCGCGCTCGACCTCGACGTCGCGCTCGAGGTCGGCGCCGGGGAGTGCCTGGCCCTGGCAGGCCCGTCGGGCGCCGGCAAGACGAGCCTCCTGCGCGTCGTCGCCGGGCTGATGCGCCCGCGCCGAGGGCGCGTCGAGGCCGGCGGCGAGACCTGGCTCGACACGGCGCCGCGGGGTCGACCTTCCGCCCGAGGCGCGCCGCTGCGGCTACGTCTTCCAGGAGTACGCGCTCTTCCCGCATCTGAGCGCGTGGCAGAACGTCGCCTACCCGCTCACCGGCATGCCGCGCGCCCGGCGCCGCGAGCGGGCGCTCGAGCTGCTCGCGCGCTTCGGGCTCGCCGAGCTGGCCGAAGCGCGTCCGGCCACGCTCTCCGGCGGCGAGCGCCAGCGCGTGGCGGTCGCGCGCGCGCTCGCGCGCAGGCCGGGCGTGCTGCTGCTCGACGAGCCCACGTCCGCGCTCGACGCCCGCACCCGCGCTCATTCGCTGCGCGAGCTCGCGGCGGTGCTGCGCGAGGTCGAGGTACCCGCGCTGCTGGTCACCCACGACTTCGCCGAGGCGGCACAGCTGGGCGACCGGGTGGGGGTGATCGACGGCGGTCGCGTCGTGCAGGAGGGGACCCCGAGCGAGCTGGCCGCTGCGCCGCGCTCGTCGTTCGTGGCCGACTTCACCGGGGCAGTAGTGCTCACCGGGCGCGCGCGCCCCGGCAGCCGACGGGCTCACGTACGTGGAGCTGGACGGCGGCGGCGCGGTCTCCAGCACGGACACCGCCGAGGGCCCGGTCGCCGTCAGCGTGCATCCGTGGGAGATCTCGATCGAGCCCGCGGGCGCTGCGCCTCACGGCTCGGCGCGCAACCGGGTCCGCGCCGAGGTGCTCTCGGTGACGACGGTCGGCAACCGCGTGCGAGTGGGGCTGGCGGCGCCGCAACCGCTCGCCGCCGAGCTGACGGCCGCCTCGGCCGACGGGCTCGAGCTGCGCGCCGGGCTGCCGGTGATCGCCGCGTGGAAGGCGGCGGCCACCCGTCTGGTCGACCTCTAGCGAGCCCGGTCGAGAGAACTTGCGCAACTAACGGCTGCGGTCCGGGTTAGGTTCGCGACGCTGGCTCCCGCTCGAATCGGCGGCAGGTGGGTGCGCAAGTTCGCTCGGGTCGGCGTGCGCGGCCGCTACAGCACGGTCTGGCGGCTGCGCCGCGGGGCGATCTTCGTGGCCCAGTGGCGCGGCGCTCCCGGGGTGCAGTCCGACGGCACCGCGCCGCTTGCCATCCCCCTTCGGGGGCATCGCCGCCGCTAGTCTCACGGTCCGGATGGCGGACCGCTACGACCCCAAGACGATCGAGCCCAAGTGGCAGCGAGTCTGGGCGGACGAGCACACCTGGGAGGTCTCCAACGAGCCGGACGACCGGCCCAAGGGCTACGTGCTCGAGATGCTTCCGTACCCGTCCGGCGAGCCGCACATCGGGCACCTGAAGAACTACGCGCTCGGCGACGCGATCGCCCACTTCTGGCGTCGCCGCGGCCACCGCGTGCTGCACCCGATGGGCTACGACGCGTTCGGCCTGCCGGCGGAGAACCACGCCATCAACACGGGCCAGCACCCGCGCGTGTCGACGCAGGAGTCGATCTCCCAGTTCCAGCGCCAGTTTCGCGACTGGGGGATCTCGATCGACTGGACGCGCGAGTTCGGCACCCACGAGCCGCGCGTCTACCGCTGGACCCAGTGGATCTTCCTGCGGCTGCTCGAGCGCGGGCTCGCCTACCGCAAGGAGGCGGCCGTCAAGTGGTGTCCCAACGACGCCACGGTGCTCGCCAACGAGCAGGTGATCGACGGCCGCTGCGAGCGCTGCGGGCACGAGGTCGAGGTGCGCCAGCTCGAGCAGTGGTTCTTCCGCATCACCGAGTACGCCGACCGGCTGCTCGACGACATGCAGGCGATCGACTGGCCGCGCCACGTCAAGACGATGCAGCAGAACTGGATCGGCCGATCCGAGGGCGCCGAGGTGACGTTCCGCTGCGAGGAGCTCGGGATCGACTACCCGGTCTTCACCACGCGCCCGGACACGCTCTTCGGCGCGACCTTCTTCGTGATGGCGCCGGAGCACCCGGACGTGTTCCGGCTGAACGACTCGCCGGAGGTCCACGACTACGTCAACCGCGCGCTCAACGAGTCGGTGGAGGAGCGCGGCTCGGAGCACAAGGAGAAGACCGGCGTCGCGCTGGGCCGGACGGTCACCAACCCGGTCACCGGCGAGCAGATCCCGATGTTCGTGGCCGACTACGTGCTGATGGAGTACGGCACCGGCGCGATCATGGCGGTGCCCGCGCACGACGAGCGCGACTTCGAGTTCGCCCAGAAGTTCGGCCTCGAGGTGCGCCGCGTGATCGACTGCGAGGGCGACCTGCCGTGCACCGGCGACGGGCCGATGGTCGACTCGGGCCGCTTCGACGGGATGCAGAATCGCGAGGCCTACGGCGCGATCGTCGACTGGCTCGAGTCCGAGGGGCTGGGCAGCCGCTCGATCAACTACCGGCTGCGCGACTGGCTGCTCTCGCGCCAGCGCTACTGGGGCTGCCCGATCCCGGTCGTCTACTGCGACGAGCACGGCATCGTGCCGGTGCCCGACGACCAGCTGCCGGTGGAGCTGCCCGAGGTCGAGGACTACGCGCCGCGCGGGAAGTCGCCGCTGGCTGCGGCGGAGGACTGGGTCGCGACGACCTGCCCGGTGTGCGGCGGTCCGGCGCGCCGCGAGACGGACACGATGGACACGTTCGTCGACTCGTCCTGGTACTTCCTGCGCTACTGCGACCCGGACAACGACTCCGCGCCCTTCGACCGCGACACCGTGGACTACTGGATGCCGGTCGACCAGTACATCGGCGGCGTCGAGCACGCGATCCTGCACCTGCTGTACGCGCGCTTCTTCATTAAAGCGCTGGCCGACATGGGCCACCTCGGCTTCCAGGAGCCGTTCGCGCGCCTGTTCACCCAGGGGATGATCCTGCGCGACGGCGACAAGATGTCCAAGTCGAAGGGCAACGTGGTGTCGCCGCAGGCCGTGATCGACCGCTACGGCGCCGACGCCGCGCGCTGCAACATCCTCTTCCTCGGGCCGCCGAGCCAGGACGCGGACTGGTCGGAGGAGGGCATCGGCGGGATGCACCGCTTCCTGTCGCGCCTGTGGACGGCGGCCGCGACGGCGCCGCCGGCGGGCGCGGACGACGGCGCCCCGCCGGACGAGTTGCTGCGCAAGGCGCACTGGGCGATCGACAAGGTCACGCGCGACATGGACGGCCGCTTCGCCTTCAACACCGCGATCGCGGCGGTGATGGAGCTGGTCAACGAGATCTACCGCCGGCGCGAGTCGGCGCCGGCCGGCCACGTGCGCTTCGCGGTCGCGACCGCGGGCTCGCTGATCTTTCCGTTCGCGCCGCACCTGGGGGCCGAGGTGTTCGAGCGCATCACCGGGCGGCGCGTGTGGGAGGAGCCCTGGCCGGTCGCCGACCCGGCGCTGCTGGCGACCGACCAGATCGAGCTGGTGGTGCAGCTGAACGGCAAGCTCGTGGACCGCGTGCCCGCGCCCGCGGAGGCGTCGCGCGAGCAGCTCGAGGAGATCGCGCGCGGCTCCGACAAGCTGGCCGCGCGCATGGACGGCAAGCAGATCGTGAAGGCGGTGGTTGTGCCCGGCAAGCTCGTCAACTTCGTGGTCAGATGAACGCGCCCCCGGCGCGACAGCTGCCGCTGGGGCCGCTCGTGGCGGCGGTCGGCGCGTTGCTGCTGATCGCGAGCCTGTTCCTCGACTGGTACGACCAGATCACCGGCTTCACCGTCTTCGAGTTCCTCGACCTGGTGCTCGTGATCTGCGCGCTGGCGACGATCGCCTCGCTCGCCGGCGGGCTCGGGCTGGTGCGGCCGGCGCCGTCGCCGGGCGTCTCGCTCGCTGTGGCGCTGTTCACGCTGTTCGTGGTGGCGTCGCAGGTGGTCAACGATCCGCCCGCGGTCGCGGGCGCGGCCGGGCCGAGCCGCTCGATCGGGATCTGGCTGGCGCTGGGCGGCGCGGCGCTGATGGCGGCCGGCGCCTTCCTCGGCTACGCGCGGATCTCGCTGGCGTTCGAGTCGCGCGGGCGCCCGGGCGACCCGCCGCCGCGGCCCTGATCCACGTCGGCGTCGTAGGTCCGGGCGAGGCCTCGGACGAGCAGGCGGCGGCCGCCGAGCACGTCGGGCGGCTGATCGCCGAGGCCGGCGCGCTGCTCGTGTGCGGCGGGCTCGGCGGGGTGATGGAGGCGGCCTGCCGCGGCGCCTCGGAGGCGGGCGGCACGACGGTGGGGATTCTGCCCGGGGTCGACCGCGCCGCCGCCAACCCGTTCGTCGAGGTGGCGATCGCCACCGGTCTGGGCGAGGCGCGCAACGCGCTGGTCGTGCGGTCGGCGGACGTCCTGATCGCGATCGGCGGCGCGTACGGGACGCTGTCGGAGATCGCGCTGGCGCTCAAGGCGGGCAAGCGCGTGATCGGGATCGGGACCTGGGCGATCGACGGGATCGAAGAGGCCGGCGATCCCGAGGCGGCCGTGGCCGCGGCGCTGTCCTAGACTCGGTCGGATCGCGTCGCAGTCCGACACCCCGTACCTCGACGCGCTGCGGGAGTTCGCCGCGCGCGGGCCGGCGCGGCTGCACGTGCCGGGCCACAAGGGCGGAGCGGGCGCCGACCCGCGCCTGATCGACGCGCTGGGCGAGCGCGCGCTGGCGCTCGACATACCCGCGCTGATGTGGGGCATCGACGTGGGGCCGGAGCCGACCCCGTTTGCGCGAGTCCCAGCGGCTCGCGGCGGAGGCGTGGGGGGCGCAGCGGACATGGTTCCTGGTCAACGGGGCGTCGCAGGGAAACCACGTGGCGCTCCTGACGCTGGCGCATGCGGGAGAGCGGGTGGTCGTGCAGCGCAACGCGCACTCGAGCACCGTCGACGCGCTCGTGCTGTCGGGACTGCGGCCGACGTTCGCGGCGCCGGAGCTCGACCCCGACCTGCACATCGCGCACTGCCTGGCGCCCGACGCGCTCGACGCGGCGCTCGCCGACACGCCCGGCGCGGTGGGGGCGACGATCGTGTCGCCGACCTACTTCGGGGCGGTGGCCGACGTGGCGTCGCTGGCGGAGGTCGCGCACGGCCACGGCGTGCCGCTGATCGTGGACGAGTCGTGGGGCGCCCATCTGGCGTTCAGCGAGGAGCTGCCGGACCACGCGCTGGCGCTCGGCGCCGACCTGGTGATCTCGAGCATCCACAAGATCGTGGGCAGCCTGACCCAGTCCGCAATGGTGCACCTGGGCACGGGCTCGCTGCTCGACGCAGACGTCGTGGACCGCTGCGTGACGCTGGTCGAGTCGACCTCGCCGAACGCGCTGCTGGGAGCGTCGCTGGACAGCGCGCGGCGGGCGGGGGCGGTGGACGGGGCGGCGTTGCTGGCGGGCACGCTTGCGGCGCTCGCGGACACGCGCGCGGCGGTGCGCTCGGTGCCGGGGCTCGACGTGCTGGACGAGGGGCTGGCGGGCGCGCGCGGCGTGTTCGCCTACGACCCGCTGCGGCTGTGCATCGACGTGCGCGGGACCCGCACGAGCGGGTACGAGCTGGCGCGGCGGGTGCGCGAGCAGGACGACGTGCACGTAGAGCTGGCCGGCGAGAACGTGATGGTTGCGGTGTTCGGGATGGGCGAGGACGCGGCGGCCTCGGGGGCGCGGCTGGTCGAGGCGCTGCGCCATGCCGTCGACGCGCTCAGCATGGAGCAGCGCGACCCCGAGCCGGAGACATTCGCGCCGCCGCCGCCGTGGGGCGAGCTGGCGATGACGCCGCGCGAAGCCTTTCTGGGGCGCCAGGACGTGGTGCCGGTGGAGGAGGCGGTCGGGCGGGTGGCGGCGGAGTCGCTGGCGGCGTACCCACCGGGGATCCCGAACGTGCTGCCGGGGGAGAGGTTGACGGCGGAGACGCTCGAGTACATCCAGCAGGCGCTGGAGCACGGCGGGTCGCTGCGCGGGGCGAGCGACCGCACGCTGCACACGCTGCGCGTGGTGGCGGAGCCGGCGCTCCGGCTAGCCGACGCGCTCGCGCCGGATCGCCTGCATCAGGCAGTGGGCGCCGCCGCCACCGAGCGTGAAGGTGGAGAGCTCGGGGTCGTAGACGGTGAGACCGAGGGCGCGGAGCCTTTGGTTGAGGTCCTGCGACTCGGCGGTCGAGAGGACACGGTCGCCGCCGAGGCAGACGCCGTTGACGCCGAGCTTGAGCGCCGCGGCCAGAGTCACGGGAACGATCTCGACCCCGTGCTGCTCGAGCCAGCGGACGAAGCCGTTCGAGGCCTGCTCGACGCAGACGGCGGCGAGCTTGGGGCCGAGCATGCAGGCGAGCACGTCGATGTGGAGGAAGTGGGGCGGGATGCGCTCGACGCGCACCTCCCAGCCATCGCGCTCGAGCCACCCGGCGAGCTGACGGGCGGCCTGCTCCTGGGTGCGCTCCTCGCCGGTGCCGATCGCGGCGAGGCCGGGCTCGACGATCATGAAGTCGCCGCCCTCGAGCGAGCCGGCGGTGATCATGTCCACGATCGGGATGTCCTGGCCCTGGTAGAAGCGGATCGCGGCTGCGTACTCGCCGCGGCGCCAGTGCTGCGCGCACTGGGTGATGATCGGGCCGGCCGGGACGTTGACGCTCGAGTCGCGGGCGAAGACCTGGTAGGGGAGGTGGGGGTCGGGCTCGAGGAAGTGGACCTGGACGCCGTTGTCCTCGTAGACGGAGACCATCTCGGCGTGCTGCCGGCGCGCCTGCTCGGTGTCGAAGACGAGGTCGCTCGCGAGCGTGGCGCGCGAGATGGCGCTGGTGGGCAGCCAGTGGAAGTTGTCGGGAGGGCAGAGGAGGACGTCGAGCAGGCGGCCGTACTCGGAGTCGACGCCCCAGGGAATTTCCGCTTCCATCCCGAGCAGTATGAGTGAGGCGATCCGCCGCCGCGTGGTGGTGACAGGGCAGGTCCAGGGAGTCTTCTTCCGCGACAGCACGCGACGCGAGGCAAAGCGCCACGGCGTGGCGGGCTGGGTGTGCAACCGACCGGACGGCGCTGTCGAGGCGGTGTTCGAGGGAGAGCCGGCGGCGGTGGAGGCGCTGGTGTCCTTCTGCCGCTCCGGGCCCGGAGCGTCCGTGGTGGCGGACGTGTCGGTGTCGGCCGACGAGGCGGTGGAGGGGCTGCGTGGGTTCGCGGTGCGGTAGGGGCGCTGCGGCTCCGCTTGGGTTTCTCTCGCGCGGCGGGGGCCCGGCGCCGTTCAGCCGTCCGGCGACCTGGTCGCCGCGCTGCGCGCGGCTCCACTCGCTCGCCTGCGGCTCGACTCGGGTCACGGTCGCCGGCCAGCCGAACCGCGCCGGGCCCTGTCCGGGGCGTCCGCGGTGGTCCGGCTGCGCGACCCGGGCGGCGTCCGCTCGAAGCCGCGGCTCCTCAGCGAGGCCAATTTCGACCCTCGCCCTGGGCCGGCCCCCGTCCGGGTTGCGCCGCCGCGCGGCCCGCGCGGCCCGCGCGCGGTGAGATCCGACTTATCCATCACATGGATGGTCAAAAGGGATCTCGGCACTCAGCGCCTCGGGCCCGCCGTGACCGCGCCGCCTTGTCACACCGGCGTCGCCTGAATTTCACGCTCGTCACCCACGAGCGATCCGCGTATTCCTAGCGTCGCGTCATGGCCGACAGCTCCCGGACGACAGTTGCGATCTGGGTCGTCGCCGCCATCGTCGGCGGCCTTGCCCTGCTGCATTTCGCCGGCGCCGACGCCGGCGGTGGCGGCGGCTCCACGGTGCGGGTCGGCCGACCCGCTGACGGCCGGGCGGCCCACCCGGGCAGGGAAGGCGAGGGCGGGGGCATCTTCGTGCACGTCGCGGGCGCCGTGCGACGGCCGGGGCTCGTCGAGCTTCCGGACGCCTCGCGCGTCGCCGAGGCGATCCAGCGGGCGGGCGGGCCGCTTCCGAAGGCGGAGCTGGCGGGAGTCAACCTCGCCGCCCGCGTCGAAGACGGTCAACAGGTCATCGTCCCTGTCCGCGGAGCGGCCGGAGCGGTACCGCCCGCGGCGAGCGCGCCGGGCACCGCCGGGGGCGCCACCGGCCTGCCCGGCACCCCGCCCGGCACAGCCGGCGTCCCCAAGCTCAGCCTCGCGGCGGCGACCATCGAGCAGCTCGACGCGATCGACGGCATCGGGCCCACGCTGGCTCAGCGGATCCTCGAGTACCGCACGAGCCACGGCGGCTTTCGCTCGGTCGGCGAGCTGCGCGAGGTGGAGGGGATCGGGGAGAAGCGCTTCGCGACGCTCCGGGAGGCCGTGCAGCCATGAGCGTCCCGGCCCTGCTTCGCCGGCGCCCGTGGCATGTCGCGTTGGCGGCCTTCGCCGCCGGGCTGGCGCTGGCGGAGGCGCCTCTGATCGGGACTCTCGCCGTCGCGGTCGCCTTTGGCGCCGCGCTGGCGGCCGGCCGGGCGCCCCGCCTCGCGGCGGGCGCGGCCGCCCTGGTCCTCGTCGGCGCCACAGCGGGTGACGCGCGGCTCGCGGGCCTCGACCGAGCCGCCGACTCGGTCGGCGGCGGCGACTGGGTCTCCGTCCGCGCTCACCTCGCTAGTCCGGCCCGGGACGGACCCTTCGGCTCCTCGGCCGAGATCGAGGTCACCGCGGTGAGCACCGGACCAAAGCTGCGCGGCGCTCGTTTGCTCCTGCGCGCGCGGGCCTCGTCGCCCCTCGGCGGAACGGCCGAGACCGGGGACGAGCTGCTGGTCGAGGGCCGGCTGCAACCGCTCACGAGCGCCGGCCGAGCAGCCGCAGGCGGCGCCGAACGCTCCCGCGACCCGCCCTTCGACTACTCCGCTTACCTACGCAGACGAGGCGTGGCCGGCGAGCTGCTCGCCGACGACGTCCGTGCGACCGGCCGTCGGCGCGGAGGACTCGCGGGAGTCCTCGACGGCATGCGCCGGCGGGCCGAGACGGCGGTGGCGGCCGGCATGGGCCCGGGCGAGTCCGCGCTGCTGCGCGGGATGGTGCTCGGCGAGGACGAGCAGGTCGACGCAGCGACCCGCGACGACTGGCGCGACGCCGGCCTCAGCCATTTGCTCGCGGTGAGTGGCCAGAACGTGATGCTGCTGGCGGCGCTCGCGCTTCCGCTGCTGATGCTCGCCGGGCTGCGGCTGCGCGCGCGCTTTCTCGCGGTCGCGTTCCTGATCGCCCTGTACGTGCCGCTCGCCGGCGCGGGTCCGTCGCTGCAGCGCGCCGGGATCATGGGCTTGGCCGGGATCGCGGCGATGGCCGCGTCCCGCCCGGCATCGCGCGCGTACGCGCTGCTGCTCGCCGCCGCGGGCACGCTCGCGTGGAACCCGCGCATCTGGGGCGACCCCGGGTGGCAGCTCTCGTTCGCGGCGGTCGCGGGGATCCTCGTGCTGGGCACACCGCTGCAGCGGGCGTTCCGGAAGGGCTTGGAAGAGCTCGCCCCGGCGGCGCCGGCCGGGCCGGCGGCCGCGGCGGAGCCAGCGGAGCGGCGAAGCGGGCGCGGCGGCCGCCACCGCCACGCCGTCCTCCTAGGCCTCGCCGACGGCGCCGCGATCACCATCGCAGCGACCCTCGCCACCGCGCCGCTGCTCGCGCACCACTTCGGGTCGGTCTCGATCGCCGCCCTGCCCGCCAACCTGCTCGCGCTGCCGGCGGTCGCGCCGGCGATGTGGCTCGGCATGCTGAAGATCGCCGTCGGCCAGTTCGGAGACGGTGCCGTTCCCATCGCCTGCGCGAGCCTGCTCGGCGCCGTCGCATCGGTGCCGGTGGGCTACCTCGAGCAGGTCGCCGAGCGCTTCGCCGACATGCCGGGCGGCAGGATCGCACTCCCGCTCGGGACGCCGCTAGCGATGGTGCTGTCCTACGCCGCCCTCGGCGCGGCCGGTCGCGCGCTGCGCCAGGCGGCGGAGCGCCTGGACACAGAGCTGGCGGTCCGGGCGGTCCGTTGGCGGGGAATTGGGCGACCGAGGCGCAGGGCAGTGGCGGCGGTGGCTATCGCCGGCGCGGTCCTGACGCTCGCAGTCGTACTCGCCCGGCCGGGGCCGCCGCGACGCCTCACGGTCCGCTTCCTCGACGTCGGCCAGGGCGACGCGACGCTGATCCAACACCCCGATGGCACCGCCGTGCTCTTCGACGGCGGACCGCCCGAGGCCGGCGTGGCGCGCCTGCTGCGCCGCTCCGGGGTGAGGCGGCTGGCGCTGGTGGTCGCCACGCACGCCTCGCGCGACCATCACGGCGGCCTACCGGAGGTGCTGCGGCGCTTCCCCATCGGGGCGCTCCTCGACGGCGGTGACGGCACCCGGGATCCGGCCTTCCGCGCGCTCGAGCGCGAGGCCGATCGGCGCGGGATCGAGCGCATCCCCGCCATTGCGCCGCTCGAGCTCAGCCTCGCCGACGGCGACCTGCGCATCCGCGTCCTCTCGCCGGCCCCGCGGCCGCGCGGGCCGCCGCCCGAGGACCCCAACCCGCGCGCCGTCGTCGCCGTGGTCAGCTGCCGCGGCTTCGACCTGCTGCTCTCCGCCGACGCCGAGAGCGAGGCGCTGCTGCCGCTCGACCTCCCCGACGTGGACGCCATGAAGGTGCCACACCACGGGAGCGCCGACCCCGGCATCGCCGCAGAGCTCGAGCGTCTGCGCCCGGAGGTGGCTGCCGTGGAGGTCGGCACCGGAAACAGCTACGGCCATCCGGCGCCGTCCACGCTCGCGGCGCTGCACGCCGCCGGCGTGCGGACCTACCGCACCGACCGTGACGGCACGATCGCGCTGGAGCCCCACGGGAAGGGGATGCGCATCGAGACAGACCGCTGAGACCGATCCCACAGCGGATCCCCGAGCACGCCCGCTGCCGCGCCTAGACTGCGGGCTCTCGTGGCCGAGCTCAAGCCTGCCTACCTCGTCTGCGGAGACGACGACGCCAAGATCGACGCCTGGCGCGCGCGCGTGCGCCGTCGCGCCGAGGACGAGCGGGGACCCGGCGGGCTAGAGAGCTTCGATGCGCGCTCGACGGACCCGGAGGAGGTCGTGGCCGCGCTGTCGGCGCTCACCTTCGACCCGGGCACCCGCTACGTGCTGGTCGACGACGTCGGAGCCTGGAAGGCCGCCGCGCTCGAGCCGCTCGAGCGGATCCTGGCCGACATGCCGCCCGAGACCGTCCTCGTCGCGATCGCCCGCGGCAAAGCGCTCAAGCAGTTCTGCAAGGCGGTCGAGAAGGCCGGCGGCGAGGTCCGCGAGTACCCCGCGCCCAAGCCCTGGGAGCTGCCGAAGTGGACGGTCGAGCGCGCCCGCGAGCTCGGCCTCCAGGTGGACGGCGAGGCCGCGAAGGAGCTGGTCGCGCTGACCGGCACGAGCCAGCAACGCCTCTCGCGCGAGCTCGAGAAGCTCGCGCTGGCGGTGCACCCGAGCACGAACCTGACGACCGCGGACGTCGACGCGCTCGCGGCGCGCGACACCGCGCCGCAGGTCTACGACCTCGCCGACGCGCTGGTCGCAGGCGACCTGCGCGCCACGCTCGCGCTCGCCGAGCAGCTCGATTCGCACGGGGAGCGCCCGGGCCGCCTCATCTTCCCCGTCGTCCGGCGCCTGCGCGAGGTGCATCGCGCGGCCGCCCTGCTCGACCGCGGCGTTCCGGAGGGCAAGGTGGGGGAGGCGCTGAAGGCGCCGCCCTGGCTGGCGAAGAAGACCGTCGCCCGCGCCAAGAAGGCCGACCGCGTCGCCCTGGAGCGCGCGATCTGCGTGTTCGCGGACCTCGAGGTCGAGATGCGCGGCGGCGGCGACCTTCAGCTCGACGAGGACACCGCCTTCTCGCTCGCCCTGGCCCGCGCGGCCGCCTGAGGCGGCGGCGGGGCGCACGCCCGTGACGCCGATCCGGCCCGCCGCGCCCGCCGACGCCCAGGCGATCGCCGACATCTACAACGTCGGCATCGCCGAGCGCTCATCCACGTTCGAGACCGAGCCGCGCACCGCCGCCGAGGTCGAAGGGTGGCTCGCGGGCGCCGAGCGCCACCCCGTACTGGTCGGGGCGGAGGGCGAGCCCGAGGCCGTCCTCGGCTGGGCCCGAATCCTGCCATACAGCCCGCGCCCCGCCTACGGGGGCGTCGGCGAGGTGTCCGTCTACGTCGCGGCGGCGGCCCGCGGACGCGGCATCGGGAGAGCTCTCCTGCAGGCACTCGAAGAGCGGGCGGCCGAGCTCGGCTACTGGAAGCTCGTCGGCAAGCTGTTCACCGACAACGCTGCCAGCGCGGCCCTGGTCCGCCGCTGCGGCTGGCGCGAGGTCGGGCTGCATCTGCGCCACGGCCGCCTCGACGGCGAGTGGCGCGACGTGCTGGTGGTGGAGCGCAGCCTCGACGCGGGGTAGTCGACCCGACCAGCGCGGCTACGCCCCGGCCCCCGACGGCGGCGCCGCATCGCCCGGCGCGTAGGGATACCACCACTCCTTGGGCGCGATCTTGGTCTCGATGTGCACGTGCTTGGTCTCCTGGAAGGCCTCCAGGCCCTCCTGGCCGAGCTCGCGCCCCAGCCCCGACTGCTTGAAGCCACCGAACGGCCCGGCATCGTTGTCGGTGAGCGGGTCGTTGATCCAGACCGTCCCCGCCCGGATCTCGCGCATGCAGCGCACGGCCGTCTCCAGATCGCGCGTGTAGACGTTCGCTCCGAGCCCGTACGGCGTCGAGTTGGCCAGCTCGATCGCTTCGTCGAGCGAGGCCACCGGCACGATCGGCGCCACCGGCCCGAACGTCTCCTCGCGCAGCAGCTCCGTGGACTCCGGCGCGCCCGTCACCACCGCCGGCGCGTAGAAGTGCCCGCGCGACTGCCCCGCGCGGTCGCCACCCACGAGCAGCTCGGCGCCCGCCGCCACAGCCGCCTCGACCTGTACCGACACCTTCTCCCGCTGCGCGGCCGAGACCATCGGCCCCACGTCCGTTTCGGTGGCGAACGGGTCGCCGACCCGCAGCGAGCGCGCGTGCTCGACGAACGCCTCGACGAAGTCGTCGTACACCTCGCGCTGGACGTAGAAGCGCTCCGCCGACGTGCACACCTGCCCCGCATTCAGGTACGCCGCCCAGGCGCCGCCGCGCGCCGCCACGTCGATGTCGCCGGCCACGTCGGCGCACACGATGAAGGGGTCCTTGCCGCCCATCTCCAGGTTCATCCGCGCCACCCGCTGCGCGCACGCCGCCGCCGACCTTCTTCCCGGTCGCCACCGACCCGGTGAACGCCACCCCGTCGATGCGCGGGTCGTCGACGAGCGCCGCTCCCACGTCGCCCGCGCCCGCGACCAGGTTGATCGTCCCCGGCGGCAGGTCGGCGAAGCACTCGGCGAGCATCAGCGTGGACACCGGCGTCAGCTCCGACGGCTTGGCGACCACGCTGTTCCCCGCCGCCAGCGCCGGCGCGAGCTTCCACGCGAGCAGCAGCAGGGGGTAGTTCCACGGCACGATCGCGCCCCAGACGCCGGTCGGCTCCTTCACCACGAGCGCAAGCTGTGTCGCCTCGATCGACGGGATCACCCGGCCCGCGAAGTTGCGGCCCATCTCCGCGTAGTAGTCGAACGCCGACGCCGTCCAGCCGACCTCGTCCGAGTTCTCGATCAGCGGCTTCCCGCCCTCCAGCGTCATCGCCCTGGCCAGGTCATCGGTGAGCGCCCGCATGCGGCTCGCCACCTCGTGCAGCAGCTCGGCCCGCTCGACCGCCGGCGTCGACGCCCACGGGCGCGCGGCCTCGCGCGCGCCGGCGATCGCGGCGTCGAGCTGGTCCGGCGAGGCCGTCCCAACCGATGCCGCCGTCTCCTCCGTCGCCGGGTTCTCGACCGCCAGCGCCGGCCCCTCGCCCGCGACCTGCTCGCCCCGGATCAGCAGTCTCGTCTCCATGGGGGCGGAGACTACGTGCGCGTCAGCGCGGGGCGGCCTCCAGGCCCTTCTTGATCGAGTCCGGCAGCCTGAAGATGTCGCCGGTCTTGCCCTCGTAGACGGGCAGCTTGTAGCGCTCCGCCACGTGCTCGATCTCGGCCAGGTCGCTCGCGTGAGCCTCCTGGCTGTCGAGCACGTCGCCTCCGCCCATCGCGCACGCCTGGGTGACGATCTCGGGCGGGTCGGGCAGCTTCGGCACCTCGAAGTCGGGCCGCTCCCACTCGAAGCTGCGCCCGATGTTGTTGGCGAACTTCATGCGAGTCGTGAGGTCGCCGAGCCCGAAGCGGTACGAGATGAACTTGAGGATCGACTCGTGGGCGTACTGGCCGTGGTCGACCTTGAAGCCGCGGTCGTGGCGCCAGCCGTCACGGTCGCGCTCCCAGGGCCAGCGCTTGCGGTCGCGTCGGGTGTAGGGCGACACCGCCACCGCCGGCACGCGGAAGCCCATCTGCCCGAAGTCCTCGTCGAGGTTGTTGCTGGAGCGGTCGTCCCACACCCGCGGCGGGCGCACGTGGTCGAAGAACCCGCCCCACTCGTCGTAGATCACGAACAGGGCGCCGCGCCTGTAGCAGGGGGAGCTCACGAACGCGTTGACGACGTCGGCCTGGAAGGCCTGGCCGAGCCGCACGTCCCCGAGCGGGTGCTCGTCGGCCGAGAGGCCGTCGCCGCCGCTGCCGTCGCGGAAGGGCGGATCCACGATCGTGATGTTCGGCAGCGTGCCCGCCGCGCAGTCCGTGTAGTAGCGCGCGATCGGGTTGATCCACGGCCCGGAGCGGGCGCCGAAGAGCGCCGCGAAGGGCAGGTCGGAGGCGTAGTAGCGCGCGCTCACGCCGCGGCCGATCGCCCGGTCGAAGATGGTCTCCCAGTTGTTGCCGCCCGGCGCCAGCGTGTTGGTCTTGAGCCCGCCGGACTGCCCCGACCACTTGTAGAAGCGGTTCGGCCAGGTGCCGGCCAGCAGGGAGCAGAAGTAGCGGTCGTAGCTCGTGTAGTTGCGCGCCGCCTCGTGGATGAACCCGAGGTCGCCCTGGTTGAAGTAGGTGAGCGCGAATTCGTCGTTCTCGGAGCCGTCCGCCAGGAAGCCGCCCAGCAGCTGCTTGCGCCCGGAGACCCAGCCGTGGCCGGGATCGGGGTGCCCGCAGCCCTTGTACTCCGTGCCGCCGGTGCCGAGCGTCGAGAAGTGGCGCGTCGGCACGCGCTGGCCCGCGGGGTTGACGTAGCTCTGGCGCTGGCGCGCGTCGGCCTCGCGCAGCCAGCCGAAGTAGTGGTCGAAGGACCGGTTCTCCATCATCAGGATGACGATGTGGTCGATCTCGATGTTGCGCGGGCGCGGCAGCGGGTTGCGCCACCAGTGCGCCTGCGCGGACTCGGAGAGGATGGTCGAGGCGGGGAGGGCGGCGGCTCCCGCGAGGCCGGCGCCCAGCGCCGTGCGCTCGAGGAACTCGCGCCGGGAGAGGTCGGCGTCCATTGGCGGGCGAGCCTAACCGGACGGGGCGTCGCCGTGTGGCGGAACCGTTAAGACAGGCGCGAACGGATGCGCGCGGCGCGGGCCTTCTTGCGCGCGCCGTTGTTGCGGTGCAGCGCGCCGGACTTCACGGCCTTGTCGATCCGCGAGACCAGGTTCGTGTACTCCGTGTCGGCGGTCGCCGCATCGCTGCCGTCGACGGCCGTCTCGAGCCGCCGGAACCACGTCTTCACCTGCGACGTGCGGCGACGGTTCTCCAGTCGCTCGCGCTCCGCCCGGTGGATCCGCTTTTCTTGTGAGGCGATGTTGGCCATTTACGTACCGACGCCGCGCCCGGTTCTCCGGCGCGGCGGAGGCCCAGTGTAGCGCGTGTCGACCGACGCGCCCGGCCGCCCGGGGCACGCCCGCCGTCTCGCTCGCAACACCGCTTTCTTCTCGTTCGCGACCGGGCTTTCGCGGCTGCTCGGCCTTGCCCGCGAGGTGGTCGCGGCGCGCTACTTCGGCGTGACGCCGGCGATGTCGGCGTTCACGATCGCCTTCCAGGTGCCGAACCTGGTGCGCGCCCTGTTCGCCGATTCGGCGCTCCAGGGAGCGTTCGTCCCCGTCTTCACGGAGCTGCTCGAGAAGGGGGAGCGCAAGGAGGCCTTCCGGGTCGCCTCGAGCCTGTTCTTCCTGATCATGCTGGTGCTCGGCGCCGTGACGGTGCTGTTCATCATCTTCGCCGGACCGCTGATGTCGCTGGTCGCGCCCGGCTTCGACGACCAGCCCGCGCTGCACGACCTGACGGTCGCCCTCTCGCGGCTGATGTTCCCGATCGTGATGCTGCTGGCCCTGTCGGGGCTGGTCGTCGGGATGCTCAACTCCTTCGACCACTTCGCCGTGCCGGCGCTCGCGCCGGTCGCCTGGAACCTGGTGATCATCGTCTCGCTCGTCGGGCTCATCCCGGTGCTGCCGGAGGGCGACGAGATCTACGCCTACGCGATCGGGATCCTGGTCGGCACGGTCATCCAGTTCCTGCTGCCGCTGCCCTGGCTGCGCGGGCGCGGGGGAGGGCTGACCTTCCGGCTCGACTGGCGCGACCCGCGCGTGCTGCGCGTCCTGAAGCTGATGCTGCCGGTGACGATCGCGCTCGGGCTGATCAACCTCAGCCTGCTGATCAACTCGCTGTTCGGCACGCTCGTCTCCGACCAGGCGCCGGCCGCGATCGACAAGGCATTCCGCATCTACCAGCTGCCACAGGGCCTGTTCTCGATCTCGATCGCCACGATCATGTTCCCGACGCTGTCGCGCCTGGCCGCGCGCGGCGCACGCGACGACCTGCGCCGGACGATGGCCAACGGGGTCCGCCAGATCTGCCTGCTGCTGATCCCGAGCGCCGTGGCGATGGCGGTTCTGGCCGAGCCCATCACGCGGCTCGTCTACGAGCGCGGCGCCTTCGATGCCCAGGCCACCGAGCTCACCTCGACCGCCATGCTCTGGTGGTCGATCTCGCTGCCCTTCCAGGGCGTCAGCCTGCTCTTCTCGCGCACGTTCTTCAGCCTCCAGCGGCCCTGGGCCACCACGGCGATCGCGGGCCTCAACCTGGTCATCAACGCCGTGCTCGCCGCCGTGCTGTACGGACCGTTCGAGATCGCCGGCATCGTGCTCGGCACCGTGGTCGGCACCGTGGCGATGTGCGTCGCGCAGGGCTGGATCCTGCGGCGCGAGCTCGGCGGCGTCGAGGGCCGCACGACCGTGCTCGCCGCGCTGCGCATGCTCGGCGCGGCGGCCCTGCTCGGCGCCGTCTCCTACGGCGTCTGGTACGGGCTCGACGAGCTGCTCGGGCGCGGCTTCGCCGGGCAGGCGATCTCGGTCCTGTTCGCGCTGGCGGCCGGCTTCGCCGCCTACGCGGCGGCGGTCTGGGCGCTGCGCATCCCTGAGGCGCTTCAGATCCGGCGCCTGCTGATTAGCCGCGGCCGCCGCGAGATATAAGAGCGACATGCCCGATGAGAAGATGGATGTCGAGAAGCAGATCGAGTGCCTCAACCGCGCGCTGCGCCTGCAACAGCGCTCGGTGCTCCAGTACTCGCTGGTCGCCGGCAGCGTGATCGGGCTCGAGTACCAGGCGCACGCCGACAAGATGCGCAAGCACGCCGCCTCGGAGCTCGAGGACGCCACGCGGCTGGTCGAGAAGATCGCCGCGCTCGGCGGCGAGCCGACCACCGACGTCGCCCCGATCGCCTTCAACGCCGACCCGGCGGAGGCGCTCGACAAGCTGATCGAGGACGAGGGCGAGACGCTCGAGGCGATGCAGGCGGCGATCGAGCCGACCGGGCGCGAAGCCGCCTCCGAGGCGGTCGAGCACCGGCTCGAGCACATGATCATGCGCAAGCAGGAGCAGGTGGACTACCTGCTGCGCGCACGCAGGCGCCCTGGCGACTGACTTCCCCAGCGCGGTCGCCATACTCGAAGGCCGCATGGCGGCTCCCGCAGCGAACATCCGCAACTTCTCGATCATCGCCCACATCGACCATGGGAAGTCGACGCTGGCCGATCGCATCCTCGAGATCACGGGCGCCGTCGACGCTCGCGACCACCGCCCCCAGATGCTCGACTCGATGGACCTCGAGCGCGAGCGCGGCATCACCATCAAGGCCCAGGCGGTGCGCGTCGAGTACACGCGCGCGCGACGGCAAGCTCTACCGCCTGCACCTGATCGACACCCCCGGGCACGTCGACTTCACCTACGAGGTCTCGCGCTCGCTCGCCGCCTGCGACGGGGCGCTGCTGCTGGTCGACGCCTCCCAGGGCGTCGAGGCGCAGACGGTCGCCAACACCTACCTCGCCGTGGACGCCGGGCTCGAGCTGATCCCGGCCCTCAACAAGATCGACCTGCCCGGCGCGGAGCCCGAGCGCGTCGCCGGCGAGATCCACGAGCTGCTGGGCGAGGACCACGTGCTCGAGGTGTCGGCCAAGTCCGGCGCGGGGGTCGAGGAGCTGCTCGAGGCGATCGTCAGCCGCGTGCCCTCGCCCGACGGCGATCCCGAAGCGCCCGCGCGGGCGCTCATCTTCGACTCCGAGTTCGACCCCTACCGCGGCGTCGTCGCCTACCTGCGCGTCGTCGACGGCTCGCTGCGCAAGGGCGACCGGCTGTTCGCGATGCAGACCGGGACCGAGGCGGACGCCGACGAGATCGGCTTCTTCGGCCCGACGATGACGCCCGTCGAAACGCTGCACGCGGGCGAGGTCGGCTACCTGATCACCGGCATCAAGGAGGTCTCGCTCCTGCGCGTCGGCGACACCCTCACCGCGAAGGCGAGGCCCGCCCGCGAGCCGCTGCCCGGCTACCGCGAGGTCAAGCCGATGGTGTTCTGCGGCCTGTTCCCGGTCGACACCGACCGCTTCCCCGACCTGCGCGACGCGCTCGAGAAGCTGTCGCTCAACGACGCCGCGCTGTCCTGGGAGCCCGAGACCAGCCAGGCGCTCGGCTTCGGCTTCCGCTGCGGCTTCCTCGGCCTGTTGCACATGGACATCGTGCGCGAGCGCCTCGAGCGCGAATACGACCTCGAGCTGCTGGCCACGACGCCGAACGTCGAGTACGAGGTCGAGCAGCTGAACGGCAGCGTCGCCATGGTGCACTCGCCCAGCGACATGCCCGACCGCAGCACGATCGCCGGCATCCGCGAGCCCTACATCCGCGCCACGATCCTCTGCCCCAAGGAGCACGTCGGGGCGGTGATGGAGCTCTGCCAGGAGCGCCGCGGCACGCACGTCGACATGACCTTCCTCTCGCGCGAGCGCGTGCAGCTCCACTACGACCTGCCGCTCGCCGAGATCGTGCTGGACTTCTTCGACCAGCTCAAGTCGCGCACGAAGGGCTACGCCTCGCTCGACTACGAGCTGCTCGGGATGCGCGAGTCGGACCTCGTGAAGCTCGACATCATGCTGGCCGGGGACAAGGTCGACGCGCTCTCGATGGTCGTCCATCGCGACAAGGCCTACGACGCCGGCCGGGCGCTGGCCGAGCGCCTGCGCAAGCAGATCCCGCGCCAGCAGTTCGAGGTCGCGATCCAGGCCGCGATCGGATCGAAGATCATCGCCCGCGAGTCGGTCAAGCCGATGCGCAAGGACGTGATCGCGAAGTGCTACGGCGGCGACATCTCGCGCAAGCGCAAGCTGCTCGAGAAGCAGAAGGAGGGCAAGAAGCGGATGAAGCAGGTCGGGCGCGTCGAGGTGCCGCAGGAGGCCTTCCTCGCCGTGCTCGAGCTGTCGGGGGACGGTCAATAGCCCGCCTGGCGGTCGTCCTGCTGGCGCTGGCGGCCGCGCTCACGGTCTTCCCCGCCGCGGCGTC
Organism: uncultured Thermoleophilaceae bacterium; assembly: GCA_963828225.1. Classification (GTDB taxonomy): domain Bacteria; phylum Actinomycetota; class Thermoleophilia; order Solirubrobacterales; family Thermoleophilaceae; genus JACVRW01. The sequence continues at coordinate 965,200 of CAWHDX010000001.1, forward strand.
GGCGGAGGCCTGCCGCCCGGTGATCGACACCGGTCCGACCGGCTTCGACCCGGCGGACTCCATCGATCTGCACACGAAGGGCGTCGGCTGCGCGACCGCGCGCAGGCTGGCCGCGAAGGCGGGCCTGATCGCCGTGCGGGGCGCGGTGACGCTGCGCGGCTTCCGCTGCCGCGACCAGGGGCTGCGCCGCGACGGGACCTTCCCGCAGCGCTGCCGCGCCGGCGACCGCAGCGTGGCCTGGAGGATCGGCAACGCGGAGCGCCGCTGCCCGGGGACCGTCTTCATCGCGGACCCGGGCGAGACCGTCCGCTTCTGGGTCCAGGGAATCTCGTGCGCGCAAGGGCCGCCACGTGCTGATCAACTCCGACCCCTTCCCGCGCGGCTGGACCTCGACTCTCGACCCGCGCAACGCCGACCGCCACGTGATCAGGTCCCACGGCCGCCGGGCGAGGATCCGCTATCGGCCCGTCTGAGCCGCGCGTCGTCCTCGTGCACGCCGGCATCTGCGACGCCTCGATGTGGGACGGGTTCGAGCTGCCGGGCGCCACTCGGCACGAGCTGCGCGGCTTCGGCGCCACGCCCCTGCCCGCGGCGGGCGAGTACTCGCACGCGGACGACCTCGAGGAGGTCCTCGGCGGCCGGCCAGCCGTGCTCGTCGGAGCATCTTTCGGGGGCTGGGTGTGCCTGCACGTCGCGGCGCGCAGCCCGCAGCTCGTCAGCGCGCTCGTCGTACTCGACGCGCCGCTGTTCGACCACGACTGGTCCGAGGAGGTCGAGTCGCACTGGGCGGAGGAGGACCGGCTGCTCGAGCAGGGCGACCTGCGCGGGGCCGCAATCCTCAACGCCGAGTTCTGGCTCGCCGACGCGGCGCCGCGCGACCGCGTGGTCGCCATGCAGGAGCGCTCCTTCGAGCTCCAGGAGCAGTCGCAGGCCGAGGCGAGCGACCCGGAGGAGATCCCGCTCGAGCAGATCACGGCACCGGTGCTCGTCGCGGTCGGAGAGCTCGACAAGCCCGACTTCCACGCGATCGCCGGGCGCCTTAGGGGAGAGATCGCCGGCGCCACCGGCGCCGTGATCGCAGGCGCCGGGCACGTGCCGGCGCTCGAGCGGCCCGCAGCGTCCGCCGGGGTCGTGCAAGACTTCCTGCGACGCCTCTGTTGACGCACTCGCACAGAAGCACGCAGCACCTCGCCGCCGGCTCGGCGCGCTGATCCAGCGTTCCACCCTGAGCCGAAAGGACGTACCCGAGTGCGTGAGCACATCGCCGACGACTGGTTCGTCGGCTTCCAAGTTGGACTGAAGGCGAAGTTCTGGCGCGCGGCATCCGAGCCGTGGGCCGACGACGACGCGGAGGCGATCCACCGCCTCCTCGACCTGGCCGCGGGCGCGCGGGTTCTCGACGCCCCCTGCGGGGCCGGCCGCATCGCGGTGCGGCTCGCCGAGCGCGGTCTGGAGGTGACCGGCATCGACATCGCGCCGGCGGAGATCGACGCGGCGCGCCGGCTGGCCGAGACGCGCGGAGCGGAGGCCCGGTTCGAGTGCCGCGACATACGCCGGCCGCCGCGCGGGCCGTTCGACGCCGTCGTGCACTGGGGCAACAGCTTCGGCTACATGCGTCACCGCGAGACGATCCGGCACCTGCGGGCCACGCGCCGCGTCCTCGCCGAAGGCGGGCGGCTGCTGCTCGAGAGCGCCACGGTGGCCGAGTCGCTGCTGCCGGGCGTGAGCACCGACCTGGAGTACGCGGCGGGCGGGATTCTCGATGCGGGCGACGCAGCGCTACGACGTCTGTCGCAGCCGGCTGATCGGCGACCTCGTCTTCGAGGACGAGGCCGGGGTGAGCGAGCGGGCGCAGGCGATCCACCACGTGCACACGTCCGGCGAGATCGTGCGGATGCTCGAGCAGGCCGGCTTCCGGGTCGACGAGCTCCTGGGCGACCCTGTGGAACGGGAGGCGTATTCGCTCGGTTCCAGGCGATTCGTGGCAATTGCCACAGCCGGGCAGGATTTAGGTCGTCCTTAGGACGCGGTCGTAGCTTGGCGATCGTGACCACGGAGACCTTGATCCCGCAGCCGGCGCCCGACCCCACCGTCGACTCGCTGCAGCAGTTCCTCGACGGCATCGCGGCGACGCCGTTGCTGACCCGGGAGGAGGAGGTCGAGCTGTCGAAGCGCATCGAGCGCGGCGACCTCGACGCGAAGGACCACATGATGCGCGCGAACCTGCGCCTCGTGGTCTCGATCGCCAAGCGCTACCGCAACCAGGGCCTGCCGTTCCTCGACCTGATCCAGGAAGGCACGATCGGGCTCGTGCGCGCCGTCGAGAAGTTCGACTGGCGCAAGGGCTGGAAGTTCTCGACCTACGCGACCTGGTGGATCCGCCAGGCGATCTCGCGGGCGATCGCGGACAAGGGCCGCACGATCCGCATCCCGATCCACATCGACAACGTGCTGAAGAAGCTCGACGGCGCCCAGCGCAAGCTGGAGGCCCAGGGCGACCGCGATCCCACCGTCGAGGAGATCGCCGAGCTGGCCGGGGTCGACCCGGTCGAGGCCGACGTGATCATGCGCGCCGCCCAGCAGCTCGTCTCGCTCGACAAGCCGGTCGGCGACGACGGCGACGCGGCGCAGTTCGGCGACCTGATCCCGGACGAGTCCACGCCCAGCCCCTACGAGGCGGCGGCAGACTCGCTCATGCGCCAGCGCCTGGGCGAGGTGCTCGAGCACCTCTCGTATCGCGACCGCCGCATCGTCGAGCTGCGCTACGGCATCGGCGGCGAGCAGCCGCAGACGCTCGACCAGGTCGCCAAGCTGTTCGGTCTGACGCGCGAGCGCACCCGGCAGATCGAGGAGGCGGCCCTGCGCAAGCTCTCCACGCTCGCCGAGGCGCAGGGCCTCCGCGACGTCGCCTAGGCCGCAAGCAGCCGGCTCGGCCGGCTGCGCGCGGATGGATCGGCGCGCCGCTCTGTGACGTATCTCACAGTTCCGTAAGCCCCCTGCGTAGGGGACACTTGCCCCGATGGTCGAGGGCGTCGAGCTGTGGCGCAGGACCGTCCGCCGACTTACGTGGGCGGCAGTCGGCGCGAACTGTCTGGGCGCGCTCGTCATGTTCCTGCTGCTCGGGATGCTCGTGCCGTTCGCGCCAGACGGAGCCGACCGCCAGCTGCCGCTCAACGCGATCGTCGCCGCCGTCTACCTGCCGGCGGCGCTCGTGCTCGGCATCCTCTGGGCCAGGCGGCGCGGCGCGCTGATCGAGCGCTGGATCGAGGCGGGGCGCCCGCCGACGCCGGCGGAACGCGGCTTCGTGCTGCGCGAGCCGGTCGAGACGACCATCATCTCGGGCTTCTTCTGGGTGCTCGCGGCGGTGCTGTTCACCGCGCTCAACCTGCCCGACTCCGGCTGGCCGGCGCTGGTGGTGGGCGGGAGCATGCTGTTGGCGGGCGAGACGACCTGCGCCGTGGCCTACCTGCTGTCGGAGCGGATTGTCCGGCCGATCACCGTCCTCGCGCTGGCCGGGTCCGCGTCGCCCGAGCGCTTCGGCCCCGGCGTGTCGGCGCGGCTCGCGATGGCATGGTCGCTCGGCACCGGCATCCCGCTGGTCGGGATCCTCGTGATCGCGACTGCCGGGCTCTTCGAGCCGACCGAGGACCCGACGCTGCTGGCAGCGGCGATCGCGTTGCTCGCCGGCGTGGGGGTGTGCGTGGGCTCGCTCGCCATCACGGTCGCCTCGCGCTCGGTGTCCGAGCCGATCGCGGCGGTGCGCCGGGCGATGGCGCGCGTTGCGGAGGGCGACTACGACGCCCGGGTTCCGGTCGACGACGGCAGCGAGGTCGGCCTGCTCGAGGCCGGCTTCAACTCGATGGCGGCCGGCCTGCACGAGCGCGAGCGCTTGCGCGATCTGTTCGGGCGCCACGTCGGTCGCGAGGTGGCCCAGGCTGCGCTCGAGCGCGACGGCGACGTCGAGCTCGGCGGCGAGCTGCGCGAGGTGGCAGTGGTGTTCGTCGACGTGATCGGGTCGACGCGCCTGACCCTGCGCCACCGCCCGCACGAGGTCGTCGATCTGCTCAACCGCTTCTTCGCCCTCGTCGTCGAGGTGGTCGAGGAGAACTGCGGCTGGGTCAACAAGTTCGAGGGCGACGCCGCGCTGTGCGTGTTCGGCGCGCCCACCGCGAGCCCGGACGCCGCCGGCGACGCGCTTTGCGCCGCACGCGCCCTGCAGGAGCGTTTCGCGAGCGACCTCGACGGGGCGGGAGCCGGCATCGGCGTCTCGGCCGGTCCCGCGGTGGCCGGCAACGTCGGCGCGCGCGAGCGCTTCGAGTACACCGTGATCGGCGACCCGGTCAACGAGGCGGCCCGGCTCTGCGAGCTGGCCAAGCAGCGGCCCGAGCGGCTGCTCGCCTCGCAGGCGGTGCTGCACAGGGCGCGCTCCGAGGAGACCGCCCGCTGGGAGGCCCGCGACGCGATCGTGCTGCGCGGACGCGACGAGCTGACCCAGGTGGCGGTGCCGCGACGCCGGCTGACAGCGGTGTCGTAGGCTCCCGCGCCGTGCCGGTCAACGAAGCAGCCAAGGGGAAGACCTACCCGCCCTTCGAGTACGAGGTGGGCAAGGAGAAGATCAAGGAGTACGCCTGGGCGGTCGGCGAGGACAACCCGGTGCACTTCGACCGCGAGCAGGCCCGCGCGGCCGGCTTCCGCGACATCCCCGCGCCGCCCATGTTCGCCGTGGTCTACTCGGCCGGCGCGGTCGGGCCGGCGGTGCTCGACCCCGAGGTCGGGATCAACTTCGCGATGATGGTGCACGGCGGGCAGGAGTTCGTCTGGGGCGAGCCCGTCTGCGCCGGCGACACCATCACCACCGAGACCTCCGTCAAGGACGTCTACGAGCGCGGCGGGATGGGCTTCTACGTGTTCGAGTCGGTCTCGCGCAACCAGGACGGCCAGGAGGTCGTGCGCGGCACCTGGACCAACATCGTCAGGGGGATCTGAATGGACGTCGAGCTGCGGGTCACGCCGGACAAGTACCTGCCGCACCGCTACGCGGGCGCGTCCGGGGACTTCAACCCGATCCACATCGATCGCGAGTTCGCCCAGCAGGTCGGCCTGCCGTCGAACATCCTGCACGGCCTCTACTCGATGGCGCAGGTCGCGCGCGCCTGCACGCAGGCCGCCGGCGGCGACCCGCGCTCGCTGCGGCGCCTGTCGGTCCAGTTCCGCGGGATGGGCGTTCCGGAGCAGGAGATCGTGGTCACCGGCTCCGAGAGCGAGGGCGGCGAGGGCCGCACCGTCGTGGCGCTCGAGGCCGCCCAGGGCGACAACAAGATCATCAAGAACGCCGAGGCGGAGCTCGAGACCTCCTAAATTGGTGAGCGTGGAGCTCACCTCCCGCCAGCGCTTCATCCTGCATCGGCTCGTCAAGGCGCACGTGGAGCTCGACCAGCCGGTCGGCTCCAAGTGGATCGCCGAGCAGGACGACGTCCCGTGGGGACCGTCGACCGTGCGCGCCGAGCTGGCGCGCCTCGAGGACATCGGCCTGCTCGAGCACCCGCACACCTCGGCCGGCCGCGTGCCGACCGACCGCGGCTACCGCATCTACGTCGACGAGCTGCTCGCCGGCGGCAACCTGCCGGTGCCGCGCCGCCGCGTCGAGCTGAGCGTGATGCGCCGCGAGGTCGACCAGGCGATGCGCGCCACCACCGAGCAGCTCTCCCAGGTCACGAACCTGCTCGCGCTCGTCACGGCGCCGCCGATCGAGACCGCCACGATCCACCGCGTCGAGGTGCTGCTGCTGCAGCCGCAGGTCGCGATGGTCGTCGTGATCACCTCCACCGGCGGTGTCACCAAGCGCGTGATCTCCTACGAGGAGCCGCTCGATCCCGGCCTCGTCTCGTGGGCCGGGAGCTACCTCAACGAGGCGCTCGGGCACATGGACGTCGGCTCGCGCATGCTCCTGGCGCGGCTCAGCGACCCGGAGCTGAGCGTCGCCGAGCGGGACTTCCTCGCGACGCTGGCGCCGGCGTTCACCGATCTGGAGCAGACCGCCGAGAACAACCTCTTCATGGAGGGTGCCGCGCGGCTGCTGTCGGAGAACCGCTTCCAGGAGCTGTCGCAGATCGCGGGCCTGATGGAGGTTCTCGAGCACCGCCGCGCGCTGCTCGGCGTGCTGCGCGCGTCGCTCAGCGAGCCCAGCGTCTACCTGCGCATCGGCGCCGAGAACCCGACGCCGGAGCTGCAGTCGGTGTCGATCGTGGCGGCCAACTACGGGCTGGCGCGTCGCAACCTCGGCGCGGTGTCGGTGATCGGGCCCGTGCGGATGGACTACCCGGGCGTGATCGGCGCGGTGCGCGAGGCGGCGCGGGAGCTGTCGCGCTTCGTCGCCGAGGTCTACGACGAATGAGGCGCGACCCCTACGAGGTGCTGGGCGTCTCGCGCGAGGCGGGGGAGGCGGACGTCAAGAAGGCGTTCCGCCGGCTCGCGCGCGAGCTGCATCCCGACGTCAACACGCACGACCCCGAAGCGGAGGAGAAGTTCAAGGAGGCCGCGGACGCCTACGAGATCCTGTCGGACGCCGAGCGGCGCGCGACCTACGACCGCTTCGGCTTCGAGGGGCTCGAGTCGCGCGGCTACGCCTCCGAGGCCCACGGGTTCGGCTCGTTCGCCGACATCTTCGACGCGTTCTTCGGCGGCGACCCGTTCGGGCGCGGCAGCGGCGCGGGTGCAGGGCGGCGACGTCGGGGTGGAGGTGCAGATCACGCTCGCCGAGGCGGCCACCGGCACCAAGGCGAAGGTCAGCTACGACATGGTCGACCCCTGCGACCGCTGCGGCGGCAGCCGCGCGGAGCCGGGCTCGGAGGTGCACGCCTGTGAGAACTGCGGCGGCGCCGGCCGCGTGCGGGCCGTGAGCCGCACCGCGTTCGGGCAGCTCGTGCGCGAGCAGGTCTGCGAGGTCTGCGGCGGCGAGGGGCGCGTGCCGGCGCAGCCCTGCACCGCCTGCTCGGGCAGCGGGCGCCGCGCGGTGCGCAAGACGCTCGAGGTGGACATCCCCGCCGGGATCGCCGACGAGCAGCGCATCCGCCTCGGCGGGCGCGGGCACGCCGGCGACCGCGGCGGCCCGCCGGGCGACCTCTACGTGCTGGTGCGGGTCGCGGAGGACGAGCGCTTCGTCCGCGACGGCACGAACCTCGTCACGCGTCGTGGACGTGCCCGCGCCGGCCGCCGCGCTCGGCACGACGGTGACCGTCCCGACGCTCGACGGCGACGAGGAGATCGAGATCCCGCCTGGCACGCAGCCGGCCACCGTCGTGACGCTGCGCGGCCGCGGCATGCCGGCCGTCGGGCGGCGCGGGCGCGGCGACCAGCAGGTGGTGCTGAACGTGCTGATCCCGCGCAACCTGACGGCGCGCCAGCGCGAGCTGCTCGCGGAGCTGCACGATTCGCTCGGCGACGACAACCTGCGCGAGCCCGGCGACGACTCGATCGTCGGCAAGCTGCGCCGCGCGTTCCGCTGATCCGGCTCGCCTTCCGCGCCCCGGCCGCCGCGGCCGAGCTGCTGCTGGCGGAGCTGCTCGAGCTGGCTCCCGGGGGCTTCGAGCAGGTCGACGGCGACGGCTGGGTGGAGTACGCGCTCTACGGCGCGCCCGGCGAGCTGCCGTCGTTCCCGGATGGCGAGGCGGAGGTCGAGCGGAGTGCTGGTGCGCGTGCGCGGCGAGCCGGTCGCCGACGACTGGGCCGAGCGCTGGAAGCGGTTCCACGAGCCGGTGCTCGTCGAGGCGCCCGGCCGCCCGCGCTTCTGGGTCCGCCCGCCCTGGGCGCCGCCGCGCGACGACGCGCTCGACTTGGCGATCGACCCGGGGCAGGCCTTCGGCACCGGTGCCCATCCGACCACCCGGCTGTCGCTCGAGCTGATGCTCGGCCTCGATCCCGTCGGCTCGTTCGCCGACCTCGGCTGTGGCTCCGGCGTGCTGGCCATCGCCGCGGCCCGGCTCGGCTTCGGCCCGGTGACGGCGGTCGACAACGAGCTCGCCGCGCTCGACGCGACTCGCGACAACGCGGCCGCCAATGGCGTCCGGCTCGACCGGGTGGAGCGCGTCAACCTGCGCGAGCAGCCGCCGCCGGCGGCGCGCACGGTCGCCGCCAACCTGATGCGCCCGCTGCTGCTCGCCCTGGCGTCGCGCCTCGAGCCGCCGTCCTCGGCCCTGATCCTGTCCGGCCTGCTCGAGGCCGAGGCGGACGAGGTCGCCGCGGCGTTCGCGCCGCTGGCCGAGCGCCGCCGGCTCGCCTCGCGGGGTTGGGCGGCCCTGCTGATGGGGCCGGTGTAGGGTCGCGCCATGCGGTTCGTCGACCTCACGGCGCCGATCGTCCAGAGCCCGCCGGAGACCCCCGAGCCCCTGCGCACGGACATCGAGTTCCAGGACCACTCCGACGGCGCACGGCAGATCGAGGGACTGCTCGGCGTGCCGGCCCGGCTGCTGCGCGACCACGAGGGCTGGGCGACCGAGACCTTCACCCACTTCGGCACCCACTCGTCCACGCACGTCGACGCGCCGTGGCACTACAACTCGACGGTCGGCGGCGAGCGAGCCGCGACGATCGACGAGCTGCCGCTCGACTGGTTCTTCTCCGACGGCGTCGTGCTCGACATGACCGCGAAAGCGGACGGCGAGGCGGTCGACGTCCCCGACGTCGAGGCCGAGCTTCGGCGCATCGGCCACGAGCTGGCCGAGCGCGACATCGTGCTCGTGCGCACCGGCCGCGACGCGAGCTACGAGAGCCCCGGGTACATGGCGCTCGGCCCGGGCGTCACGGTTGCGGCGACGCGCTGGCTCTACGAGCGCGGCGTGCGCGTGATGGGCATCGACGCCTGGGGCTGGGACGCGCCGCTGCACATGCAGGCCCAGCAGGCGCTCGAGGGCGACCGGCCCGGCGTGTTCTGGGCGGCCCACCAGGCCGACCTGGCCTATTCGCAGATCGAGCGGCTCGTCGGCCTCGACCGGCTGCCGCCCACCGGCTTCAAGGTCGCCTGCTTCCCGCTGCGCATCGCCGGCGGCAGCGGCGCGCCCGCGCGCGTCGTGGCGATCCTGCCCGACTAGCCCGCGGCCACCGCCGCGAGCGGCCAGAGGTCGTCCCACTCGTGATCGGGGCGCTCCGGGCCGGGCGCCCGCGTGCGCCCGCGGTTCACCCACGCGGTGCGCAGGCCGAGCCGCTGCGCGGGGCCGATGTCGTACTTGAAGCCGAACGCCACGTGCAGGATCTCCTCGCGCGGGACGTCGATCTCGCTCAGCGCGTGCTCGAACGGCACGGTCGACGGCTTGTAGGCGCGGCAGTCCTCCGCCACCGTCACGCCGGCGAACTCGACCTCGAGGTGGCGCAGCGAGTGCTCCATGATCGCCCGGTCGGTGTTGGACAGGATCCAGAGCCGAAGGCCGGCGTCGCGGGCCGCGCGCAGCGCCGCGACGGTGTCGGGGAACGGCTGCCAGCTCTCCATCGAGCGCGCCAGCGCCTCGCCGTCCTCGCTCGCCGAGCCGGTAGCCGCGCTCGGCCCCCCACGCGGCGAGGCTGTCGGCCAGCACTTCCCGGTAGGGGCGCCAGTCGCCGTGACAGGCGCTCGAACTGCAGCTCCTCCCAGCGCTCGCGCAGCTCGCGGCCGGGCGGCGGGTCGGGCTCGTGGCGGCGGGCGAGCTCGTAGAGGAAGGAGGCGGCGCCGCCATCCCAGTCGATCAGCGTGCCGTAGCAGTCGAACGTCGCCAGCGTCGTCTCCTCGCGCGTGATGCCTCGGCCCTCCTACACTAGAAAATCGATGTCCTTGCTCGAGCAGATCCAGCATGACGTGAAGGACGCCATGAAGGCGGGCGAGCGCGAGCGCGTGCACGCGCTGCGGCTGGTCGTGAACGAGCTGCAGAAGGCCGCCAAGGAGGACGGCGCCGACGAGGTCGAGGTGCTCGGCCGCGAGCGCAAGCGCCGCCTCGAGGCCGCCGAGGCCTACCGCGACGGCGGCCGCAGCGACCGCGCCGAGGCCGAGGAGCGCGAGGCCGACCTGATCTCGAGCTACCTGCCCGAGCCGATCGGCGACGACGAGCTGGGCGCGATCGTGGGCGACGCCGTCGCCGAGTCCGGCGCAACCTCCGCGAAGGAGATGGGCCGCGTGATGGCGCTCGTCATGCCGCAGGTCAAGGGCCGCGCCGACGGCAAGCGGGTGAGCGCGGCCGTGAAGGAGCGGCTGACCGCCTAGTGCGCGTCCAGCTCGAGCTTCCGAACGAGGTGGCCGCCGAGCTCGCGGGCCCGGGCGACCAGGTCATGCGGACGCTCGAGGAGCACCTCGACTGCGAGGTCTACCTGCGCGGCAACGTGCTCACCCTCGACGGCGAGGACGAGTCGGTCGAGATGGGCCGCACCGTGGTCCGCGAGCTGACCGACCTGGTCGCGCCAGGGCCACGAGATCGCGCCCGGGACGATCGAGGCGATCGCCGGCGCGCTCGACCGCCACGAGAGCCCGAGCCGCATCCTCGAGGACGTGGTCTGGCGCCACCGCGGCCTGAAGGTCGCGCCCAAGACGGTCAACCAGAAGCGCTACGTCGACGCGATCCGCTCGCAGACGATCACCGTCGGCATCGGCCCGGCCGGCACCGGCAAGTCGTTCCTGGCGGTCGCGATGGCGGTCGCCGCGCTGGCGCGGCGCGAGGTCAACCGGATCGTCCTGACGCGGCCCGCGGTCGAGGCGGGCGAGCGGCTCGGCTTCCTGCCGGGCGACATCGTCGCCAAGGTCGACCCCTACCTGCGCCCGCTCTTCGACGCGCTCTACGACATGCTCGAGCCGGAGCGGGTCAACCAGCACCTCGAGCGCGGCGTGATCGAGGTGGCGCCGCTGGCCTTCATGCGCGGCCGCACGCTCAACGACAGCTTCATCATCCTCGACGAGGCGCAGAACACGAGCCCCGAGCAGATCAAGATGTTCCTGACCCGGCTCGGCTTCAACTCGAAGATGGTCGTCACCGGCGACGTCACCCAGGTCGACCTGCCGCGCGACCAGAAGCTCGGGGCTGCTCGTGATCGGCGACATCCTCCAGGACGTCGAGGGCATCGAGTTCGTGCGCTTCGGCGGCGAGGACGTGGTGCGCCACAAGCTCGTGCAGCGGATCGTGGCGGCCTACAGCGAGTACGCGGAGCAGCAGGCGCCCGCCCTGCGCGCGCCACGGCGCCAGCAGGCCTAGAGCTCTGAGCCACCTGATCGAGATCGACCTCATCCGGGCGCCCGAGGAGCTGCGGCCCGCCGGCGCTGGCCGCGCTGGCGGCGGCCGGCGTGGAGCGACGGGCACCTCGCGATCGAGCTGGTCGGACGCGGAGCGCATCCGCGAGCTCAACCGCGAGCACCGCGGGCTCGACCGGCCCACGGACGTGCTGTCGTTCCCGGTCGACGAGGCCGGGCCGGCCGTCGAGCCGCGCGAGCTGGGCGACGTCGTGATCTGCCCCGAGCACACCGAGGACGTGAGCGAGGCGGTCGTGCACGGCGTGCTCCACCTGTGCGGCTACGACCACGAGACCGACGACGGGCGAGATGCTCGACCTGCAGGCGCGCGTGCTGGAGCGCCTGTGACCCGCTCCGGGCTTCGTGGCGCTCGCGGGCCGCCCCAACGCCGGCAAGTCGACGCTGCTCAACCGGATCGTGGGCGGCAAGGTGGCGATCGTCTCGGACAAGCCGCAGACCACCCGGCGCGAGATCCGCGGCATCGCGACCGGCCCCGACTGGCAGCTCGTGCTGGTCGACCTGCCCGGCGTGCAGCGTCCGCGCGACCCGCTCACCGAGCGCATGCAGCGGCGCGTGGAGAGCGTGCTGGCCGACTCCGACGCGGTGCTGTTCATGCTCAACGGCGAGCAGCAGATCGGCCCCGGCGACCGCTTCATCGCCGCCGCCATCAGCGCGCTCGGGCGTGCCGGCCGTGACGGCGCTCAACAAGGTCGACCTGCTCGACCAGCCGCGCACCGTCAAGGCGCTCCAGACCGCCGCCGCGCTCGGCGTCGACGGCGAGATCTTCCCGATCAGCGCCCGCACCGGCGCCGGCGTCGCGCCGCTCGTCGAGGCGGTCGGTCGGCATGCTGCCGGAGGGGCCGTTCCTGTACCCGCCGGAGGACGCAGAGCGACCAGCGCCGAGGAGGTGCGCATCGCCGAGCTCGTGCGCGAGCAGGTGCTGCTGCGCACGCGCGAGGAGCTGCCGCACGCCGTCGAGGTCGAGATCGACGAGATCGAGGAGCGCGAGGACGGGCTGCTGATGGTGCGCGCCCGCGTGTGGGCCGAGACCGAGTCGCAGAAGGGCATCCTGGTCGGCGCCGGCGGCCGCATGGTGAAGGCGGTCGGGACCGCCGCAGCGCACGAGATCGAGAGCGCTGACGGACCGCCGCGTGCACCTCGACCTGCACGTGCGGGTGCGCCGCGGCTGGCGGCGGGACGAGGCGTTGCTGGACCGGCTCGGAATCGAATGAGCCTCGACCGGATCCTCGCGCACCTGCGCCGGACCGAGGAGGCGATCGTCGACGAGGTGCGCCCGCTCGGAGAGGTCACCGCGCTGCTGACGCCGAGCCTTCCGCTGGTGTGGCAGCTGAACGCCGTGCGCGTGGAGGACGGCGACGCGGCCGCCGAGCGGCTGGTCGCGGCCGCGGACAGGGCGCTCGGGCACGCCACCCACCGCAAGCTGGTGGTGCACGACGAGCGCGTCGGCAAGCGGCTGGCCGGGGAGCTCGGGCGCGGCTGGAACGAGAACCGGCTGCTCGTGATGGTGCGCGACGGCGATTCCTCGCGCACGGTCCCGCCGGGGCTCGGGGGCGAGGTCGATCGCGCCACCGGCGCCGGCACGCTGGCGGCGTTCCGGCGCGAGCAGCCGTTCGGCTGGCAGGAGGAGGCGGTGCGCCAGCTCGGCTCGATGGACGATCGCTACAGCCGCGCGCTGGATGCGCACGACTTCGTCGCGCCGCTGGACGCGCCGGTCTCCGCCTGCCGCCTCTACGTGTCGGAGGGGCTCGCGCAGATCGACGAGGTGGGCACGATCGAGCGCAGCCGCGGCCGCGGCTTCGCCAGCGCCGCGGTGATGGCCGCGGTGGCCGCCGCGACGACGGCCGGCTGCGACGCCGATCTTCCTGCTCGCGGACGCGGCCGACTGGCCCCAGCACCTGTACGAGCGGCTCGGCTTCACCGCGATCGGGCAGGTCTACGAGTTCCTGAAGCTGCCGCTGGACGGCCGCCGTCCATAATCAGTCGCCCATGGAGCTCGCGTTCGACAAGGGGCTGGTCCCGTGCATCCTCCAGGACTCGCGCACCGGCGAGGTGCTGACGCTCGCCTACATGAACGAGGAGGCGCTGTCGCGCACGCGCGCGACCGGTGAGCTCTGGTTCTGGTCGCGCTCGCGCGAGGAGCTGTGGCACAAGGGCGAGACCTCCGGCAACGTGATGCGGCTGCGCGGGCTGCGCTACGACTGCGACGCGGACGCCCTGCTGGCGCTGGTCGAGCCGGCCGGGCCGGCCTGCCACACCGGCGAGCGCACCTGCTTCCACCGCGGCGACATGGACCCGGAGCCCGCCGAGGCGCTGGCGACGCTCGAGCGCACGATCGCCGCGCGGCGCTCCGCCGACCCCGGCGACTCCTACACCGCCGACGCTGCTCGCCGACCCGGCGCTGGCTCGGGGCGAAGGTCGAGGAGGAGGCCGAGGAGGTCGTGCGCGCCGTCGCCGGCGAGACCGACGAGCGCGTGGCCGAGGAGGCCGCCGACGTGCTCTACCACCTGACCGTGCTGCTCGCCTCGCGCGGGCTGGGCATGGCCGATGCGCTCGAGGTGCTCAATGAGCGTCGTCGCTGACCTCGAGCTGACCCCTGGCCTCGAGGAGGTGCGCGAGCTGGCTCGCGAGCACAACCTGGTGCCGCTGCGTCACACCTTCATCGCCGACTGCGAGACCCCGGTCTCCGCCTACCTCAAGCTGCGCGGCGGCGGCCCGTCGTTCCTGCTCGAGTCGGCCGACCAGGGCCAGCGCGTCGGGCGCTGGTCGTTCCTCGGCTTCCATCCGCGCACGACGATCCGCATGTCGCTGGGCGACCACCCGGACCCCTACGCCGCCGTCGCGGACGAGCTCGGCCGCTACCGGATCGCGCCGCTCGAGGGGCTGCCGCCGTTCGCCGGGGGCGCGGTCGGGATGTTCGGCTACGACCTCGTCCGCAGCGCGGAGCCGACGCGTGGGCGACCCGAACCCCGACGAGACCGGCATCCCCGATCTCGCGCTGATGATCACCGACGTGCTGGTGGCGTTCGACCACCTGCGCCACGAGGTCACGGTGCTGGCGAACGTCCTGGTCGACGCCGCCGAGGAGCTCGACGCCGCCTACGAGGCGGCCGCCGCGGCGATCGCCGAGGTCAAGGAGCGGCTGGCCGGGCCGGTGCCGCAGATCGGGCGCGGGCGGCGCGAGCCGCCGGAGTTCGTGTCGAACATCGGGTCGGACGGCTTCGCCGAGTCGGTCGAGCGCGCCAAGGAGTACATCCGCGCGGGCGACGCCTACCAGGTCGTCCCGAGCCAGCGCTGGACCGCCGACTGCCCGGTCGACGCCTTCTCGATCTACCGCGGGCTGCGGGCGATCAACCCGAGCCCGTACATGTACTTCCTCGACTTCGAGGACTTCGAGGTGGCGGGCGCCTCGCCCGAGGCGCTGGTGACGGTCAACGGCCGGCGCGTCGAGCTCAAGCCGATCGCCGGCACGCGCCCGCGCACCGGCTCCGACCGCGAGCTGGCCGACGAGCTGCTCGCCGACGAGAAGGAGCGCGCCGAGCACGTGATGCTCGTCGACCTGGGCCGCAACGACCTGGGCCGCGTCTGCGAGTACGGGAGCGTGAAGGTCGACGAGCTGATGGCCGTGGAGATCTACTCGCACGTGATCCACATCGTCTCCTCGGTCTCCGGGCACATGCGCGAGGGCGTCACGCCGATGGACGCGATGCGCGCCGCGCTGCCGGCCGGCACGCTCTCGGGCGCCCCCAAGATCCGCGCGATGCAGATCATCGACGAGCTCGAGCCCGTCAAGCGCGGGCCCTACGGCGGGGCGGTCGGTTACCTCTCGTACACCGGCGACCTCGACACCTGCATCAACATCCGGTCGACGTTCGTGCGCGACGGCGTCGCCTACCTGCAGGCCGGCTGCGGCGTCGTCGCCGACTCCGACGCCGTCGCCGAGACGCGCGAGTCGGAGGCCAAGGCGGGCGCCGTGATGGAGGCGATCCGGCTCGCCTGCGGGCAGCCGGACTGGGCATGAACGTCCTCGTCGTCGACAACTACGACTCCTTCACCTACAACCTCGTCCAGTACCTGGGGGAGCTGGGGGCGGAGGTCGACGTGCTGCGCAACGACGTGGACACGCTGCTCGAGCGCGAGCCCGACCGGCTGATCGTGTCGCCGGGCCCGTGCACGCCCGACGACGCCGGGCTCTCGATGCGCGCGGTGCGCAGCTTCGGCGAGCGCGGCACGCCGGTGCTCGGCGTCTGCCTCGGGCACCAGTCGCTCGCGCAGGAGTTCGGCGCGCGCGTGGTGCGCGGCCAGCCCGGTGCACGGCAAGACCGCCGAGATGGAGCACGACGGCAGGACGATCTACGCGGGGCTCGAATCCCCGCTCGTGGTCGGCCGCTACCACTCGCTGGTGGTCGAGCCGGAGGCGCTGCCCGACGAGCTCGAGGTGTCCGCGCGGGCGGGCGACGTGCTGATGGGCCTGCGCCACCGCGAGCTGCCCGTCGAGGGCGTGCAGTTCCACCCGGAGTCGGTGCTCACCCCGCACGGCAAGCAGATGCTGCGGCAACTTCCTGGGCGCCCCCGCATCGTGAGCAATCCGGTCCTCACGCAGGCGATCGACCGGGTCGCGGGGGGCGAGGACCTGAGCGCCGCAGACGCCGCGCGCGTGCTGCGCGAGGTGATGGAGGGCAACGCGACCGAGGCGGAGACCGCCGGCTTCCTGATCGCGCTGCGGACCAAGGGGGAGACCGTCCAGGAGATCGCCGGGCTGGCGGCCACGATGCGCGAGCTGGCGCTGCCGGTCGAGGTCGGCGGCGACCTGGTCGACACCGCGGGCACCGGCGGCGGGCGGCCCGACCTTCAACGTCTCGACGACGGCGGCGTTCATCGCCGCCGGCGCGGGCTGCCGCGTCGCCAAGCACGGCAACCGCTCGGCCACCAGCCAGTGCGGCTCGGCTGACGTGCTGGAGGCGCTCGGCGCCCGCATCGACCTCGGGCCCGAGGACGTGGCCGCCTCCATCGAGGAGGTCGGCTTCGGGTTCATGTTCGCCCCGAACCACCACAGCGCGATGCGGC
The DNA here is from genome assembly GCA_963828225.1 of uncultured Thermoleophilaceae bacterium. Lineage (GTDB taxonomy): Bacteria > Actinomycetota > Thermoleophilia > Solirubrobacterales > Thermoleophilaceae > JACVRW01. The sequence goes on from CAWHDX010000001.1 coordinate 981,524, forward strand.
ACGTGGTCCCGGTGCGCAAGGCGCTGGGCGTCCGCACGATCTTCAACCTGCTCGGCCCGCTGACCAACCCGGCCGGCGCGCGCCGCCAGGTGATCGGCGTCGCGGACCCGTCGAAGCTCGAGACGCTGGCCGCGGCGCTGGCGGAGCTCGGCACGGAATCGGCCCTGGTAGTGTCGAGCGCGGATGGCCTCGACGAGTTCTCGGTCTCCGGCGACACGCGCGTGGTCGAGCTGAAGGACGGCGATCTGACCACCTACGACGTGTCCCCCGAAGACGTCGGGATCGAGGCCCGCGGCAACGGAGCGGTGTCCGCCGGCACCCCCGACCAGAACGCGCGCGTGCTGCGCGACGTGCTCGAGGGCAAGGACGGCGACGAGCGCGAGCTGGCGACGCTGAACGCCGCCGCCGCGATCTACGTCGGCGGCATGGCCGAGTCGCTGTCCGCGGGCGTCCAGCGCGCGCGGGCCGCCATCGACGAGGGCGCAGCCGTCCGGGTGCTGGACGCCTACCTGGAGCGAACCCGATGAGCGTGCGGCTCGACGAGATCGTCGGCGCGACGCGCGAGGCGCTGCACCGGCGCAAGCGCGAGCGCCCGCTGTCGGAGCTCGAGCGCGAGGTCGAGCGCGGTGCGCGAAGGCCGCCCGTTCGCCGAGGCGCTGTCGCGCCCTGGCACGTCGCTGATCGCCGAGTACAAGCGCCGCTCACCGTCGGCGGGCACGATCACCGAGGGCGTGAGCTGCGGCGATGTCGTGCGCGCCTACGACAGCGGCGGCGCCGCCGCGCTGTCGGTGCTCACCGAGGAGGCCCACTTCGGAGGCTCGCTCGCCGACCTGCGCGAGGCGCGCGCCGCATCGGAGCTGCCGCTGCTGCGCAAGGACTTCACGATCGACCCGTACCAGCTCTACGAGACCAAGATCGCCGGCGCCGACGCCGTGCTGCTGGTGGTGGGCGCGATGAGCGCGTCGGAGCTCGCCGAGCTGCACCGCGAGGCGCACGCGCTCGACCTCGACGCGATCGTCGAGATCCACGACGAGGAGGAGCTGGACCGGGCGCTCGAGGTCGACGCCGACGTGCTCGGCATCAACAACCGCGACCTGACCGACTTCAGCGTCGACATCCAGCGCACGTTCGACCTGCTCTCCGACGTGCCGGCCGGCAAGGTGGTCGTCTCGGAGTCGGGGATCCACAGCCGCGAGCAGATCGAGGAGCTCGAGCAGGTGGGGGTGGATGCGGTCCTGATCGGCGAGGCTCTGCTGCGCTCGCCGGACCCCGAGGCGGCCGTGCGCGAGCTGACTCGGCCGGAGCGGCCGACCCAATCCTGAACCGACCCGGCCGGTTGGGGCGTATCCCTACCATGGTGATGCATGTCGACCGTGCCTGAGCTCGACCCGTCGAAGGTTGCCGAGCTCGGCGTGCGGATGCGGGAGAACGTGTCCCGCGCGGTCAAGGCGCCGGACCGCGTGCTGCGCGACGTGCTGGTCGCGCTGCTCGCCGAGGGGCACGTGCTGATCGAGGACTACCCGGGCGTGGGCAAGACCGCCCTCGCGCGGGCGCTCGCCCGCTCGATCGACGCCGAGTACGCACGCGTTCAGTGCACGGCCGACCTGCTGCCCGCCGACGTGGTCGGCACCAACGTCTACAACCAGCGCGAGAACCGCTTCGAGTTCCGGCCTGGGCCGGTGTTCGCGAACGTGGTGCTGGTCGACGAGGTCAACCGGGCGTCGCCGAAGACGCAGTCGGGGCTGCTGGAGTGCATGCAGGAGCGCCACGTGACCGTCGACAAGCACACGCACGAGCTCGCGCGGCCCTTTCTCGTGGTGGCGACCCAGAACCCCGTCGAGTACGAGGGCACCTACCCGCTGCCCGAGGCGCAGCTCGACCGCTTCATGGTGCGCGTCTCGCTCGGCTACCCGACGGCCGACGCCGAGAGCGCGATGCTGCTCGACCACGCCGAGCGCGACCGGGTGCTCGACCTCGAGTCGGTGACCGACGTGGCCGAGATCCTCGCGGCGCAGGCCGCCGCCGGCGCCGTGCACGGCAGCGAGGCGCTGCGCCGCTACGTGGTCGCGATCCTCGAGGCCACGCGCGCCGACTCGCGCGTCGAGCTGGGCGCCTCGCCGCGCGCGGGCCTGATGCTGTTCCGCGCCGCCAAGGCGAACGCCGCGCTCGACGGGCGCGACCACGCGCTGCCGGACGACGTCCAGCTGCTTGCGGACTCGGTGCTGGCGCACCGCCTGCTGCTCGGCCCAGGGTCGGGAGCCGACGAGCGAGCCGCCGTGGTGCGCGACGCGCTCGAGCGGGTCCCCGCGCTGTAGCGCGCGATGCGCCCGCTTGCGGTCGCCCTCTTCGGCTTCGCCTTCTGCCTGCTGGCCGCGACGTTCGACATCGCCTCGCTGTACGTGCCCGGCGTGGCGCTGATCCTGATCGCCGTCGGCGCATTCGCCTGGGTCGCGCTGTCGGCCGCCGGGGCCGCGATCGAGCGCGAGGCCGGTCCCCACACCGTCGTCGAGGAGCAGCCCTACCCGGTGCGGCTCGAGGTGCGCATGGGCGCGCTGCCCGCGCCCGGCGGCGATCTGGTCGAGCCGCTGCTGCCGGCGCCGGTGCCGATCGGCGGGCCGCTGGTCGCGCCGCGTGCGCATCAACGTCCGCTTCTCGCGCCGCGGCCGGCGCGTGCTCGAGCCCGCGCGGCTCGTGCTGCGCGACCCGCTGCGGCTGGCGTCGCGCGAGCTGCTCGGCGCGGGCGGCGAGGAGGTGCTGGTGCTGCCGCGCGTCGAGCCGGTCACCGCGCCCGGAGGCGGCGGCGCCGGCGCCGGGGCGCACGGCGGCGCCGGGCATCGACGCCGGGGTGCTGGGGCGGCGTCTGGACGCCTCGCTCGCGGAGCTCGAGATCGACGGGCTGCGGCCGTACCGCGAGGGCACCTCGGCCTCGCGCATCCACTGGCCGACCGTGGCGCGCCGCGGCGAGATGCTCGAGCGCCGGCTGGTGGCCGAGCTCGACTCCGCCCCGCTGATCGTGCTCGACCCGTCGGGCAGCGAGCGAGGAGGGGCTCGACATGGCCGTGCGCGCGGCGGCTTCGCTGTGCGTGCATCTCGGCGGCCAGGGCGGCTGCGCGATCCTGCTGCCGGGCGATCGCCGGCCGATCGAGATCAGCCGCGATCTGGCCGGCTGGGCCTCGGTGCACGCTCGCCTGGCGCTGGTCGAGAGCGCGCCGGCGCCGCCGGCGTCGATCCTCGGCCCGCGCGGCGGCGCGGTGATCTGGGTGACCGGCGCCGCCTCGCCAGCGCGCCGCGCGTGCTGCAGCGGCTTCCCGCCGGCGCGCGGCTCGTCGTGGCGCCGACCCCGCTGCGCGGCGTGCGGCCGCTGTTCGAGGTCGCGGGCTGCACCGGCTGCCTGGTCGAGCGCGCGCGGCGCGGGGTGGCGGCATGAGCGGCGTCGCCGGCACGCACCCGCGCACGGCTCCGGCCCCACAGCGTTGGCGATGGGCGAGGAGCACCGGCCGCCGTCCTGGTGCGCCTGGCCGTCTTCGCCGCGCTGGCGCTGTTCGTCGACCGGCTCACTGGATGGCGCTGCTCGAGCCGACGCCGACCGGGCGGACGCTGCTGCTGGTGCTGCTCGCCACCGGCATCGGCGTGGCGCTGGCCGCGCTGGGCGCTCCGGCCGCGCGGAGGCGGCTCGGCCCGAAGGGCGTCCTGCTCGCCGCGCTGCTCGTCTCGGTCGCGCGGGTTCCTGCTCGGCGCTGGCGGCGGTGGGCCTGCCGCTGCGGATGTTCGGCCCGCGCAACTGGGCCGAGCTCGCCGACGGGATCGACCGCGGGCTGGCGGGGATCCAGAGCGCCGACTGGCCCTACGACGGCGCCCGACGCCTGGATTCGCCTGACGATGCTGCTGGGCGCGGCGGCGCTGACCGCGCTGGCGGCCGTGCTCGCGTTCTTCCCGGCCGGCCGCGCCGCGCGCGCTGCTCAACGGCGGCGGCGCTGGCCGCGCTGCTCGCGGTGTACGCCACCGCGGTGTCGCTGCGCGATCCGGGCACCCCGCTGCTGCGCGGGCTCGCGCTGCTGCTGCTGGTCGGCGCCTGGCTGTGGCTCCCGCGCCTGCGCGCGAAGCGAGGCGGCCGCCGGCGCGGCGCTGGTGCTGGCGCTCGGCGCGCTGTCGCTGCCGGTGGCGGCCGCGCTCGACAACGACGACCCGTGGTGGGACTACCACTCCTGGACGCTGTTCGGCAACGGCAAGGCGATCACGTTCGACTGGACGCACCGCTACGGCCCGCTCGACTGGCCGCGCGACGGGACGACGCTGCTCAACGTCGCGGCCGGGGCACTCGCACTACTGGAAGGCCGAGACGCTCGACAACTTCGACGGCGTGCGCTGGGTGCGCGGGCGCGACAGCGACGCCACGGCAGGCCCTGCAGGACATCCCGGACGCCCGCACCGAGGACGGCAGCTGGGACTACTTCGAGTGGAACCGCAAGTGGGACGACGAGGTCCGCTTCACCGTGCGCTCGCTGTCGACCGACCTGCTCGTGGGGGCCGGCACGCCGTACCTGATCCAGGGCGCGGGCTTCGTGTCGACCGCCGGCGACGGCACGACGCGCATCGGCGACGGCGAGCTCCAGGAGGGCGACAGCTACACGGTCAGGACGTACGACCCCAAGCCGAGCGCGCGCCAGATGCGCGGCGCCCCGGGTGGGCTGTCGGGGGCGCTGCTCGAGTACACGACGATCGACGCTGCCGCCCGAGCGCGTGGCTCTCTGCAGCTCGCGGCGACGACCGTGATCCTGCCGCTCTGGGGCAGCACGAGCTTCGGCGATCCGGAGGCGCCGCGCACGCGAGCTCGCGCAGTCGGAGTACGGCGACATGTACGCGGATCGCGGAGCGGGTGACGGCGGGCGCGCCGACGATGTACGACGCGGTCAACCGCGTCGACCGCTACCTCAACCGCAACTTCACCTACAGCGAGAAGCCGCGCCGCGCCGCGCTGCCCGCTCAACGCCTTCCTGTTCCGCGACAAGTTCGGCTACTGCCAGCAGTTCTCGGGCGCGATGGCGCTGATGCTGCGCATGGCCGGCATCCCGGCGCGCGTGGTCGCCGGGTTCGCGCCCGGCTCGTTCAACCGCGACTCGCGGCGAGTACCGCGTGCGCGACCTCGACGCGCACTCCTGGGTCGAGGTCTACTTCAACGGCATCGGCTGGGTCACGTTCGACCCGACGCCCGGCGGCCGCCCCGGCCGAGGCGCAGGCGGCCGACCTGACGACGAGCTCCGCCACCGGCGGGGCGATCAACGGCTCGCAGTCCGGCACCGCGGCGCCCGACCGCACCTCCGACGGCGCCAGCTCGCCGGCGGGCGGGTCGGACGGCGGAGCGTCGCCGTGGCTGCTGCTGCCGCTGATCCTGCTCGGCGGCGGCGGTCTGGCTGGCGTGGCGTGATCGTGGCGCGGGCCGCGCCGGCTCGGGCCCGAGGAGCTGGCCGACGCCCAGCTCGCCGAGCTGCGCCGCGCGCTCGCGCGCCTCGACTGGGACGTCCCCGCCGGGACCACGCTGCTCGGGCTCGAGCGCCGGCTCGACCGCGTCGCCGGCCCGGCCGCGGCGCGCTACGCGGCCGGGCTGCGCGCCCACCGCTACGACCCGCGCACGCCGGCGGCGCCGACCCTGCACGACCGCCGCGATGCTGCGCCGCGACCTGACCGCGCGCGCCGGGCTGCGCGGGCGCCTGGTCGGGCTGCTCGCGATTCCGCCCGGCGGGCCGAAGCCGACCTGACGCCCGATTTATGCCGCTCTAAGGAAACCGCCCTACAACAGGGTGTATGAACCCCGTCGAAGCAGCGCTCCTCAGCCTCCAACCTGATCGCCGGCGTCGTCGGCGGTCTCGTCGTGCTCGTCGTCGGGGCGGTCCTGATCGAGACCGACGTGATCGACACGGGGGACACCACCAACCGCGTGGTCGAGCAGGCGCCGCTCACGCGGCCCGCGACCGACAGCGCCTCCGCGGGCCAGGGCCGCACGGTCCAGGACATCTACCGCCAGGAGGGGCGCGGCGTGGTCTTCATCCAGGCCGAGGGCGTGAGCAGCGACAGCTCGCTGGGCGGCTCGCAGAGCGGGACCGCCACCGGCTCCGGCTTCGTCGTCGACGACGACGGCACGATCATCACCAACGCCCACGTGGTCGAGGGCGCCGACAAGGTGACGGTCTGCTTCGAGGAGGGCGGCGAGGCGATCGACGCCGACGTCAAGGGCGTCGACCCGACAGCGACATCGCGGTGCTGAAGATCGATCCCAAGGGCAAGGACCTCACGGTGCTGCCGCTCGGCGACTCGTCCGAGGCCGAGGTCGGCGACCCGGTCGTCGCGATCGGCAACCCGTTCGGGCTGCAGCGCACCGTCACCACGGGCATCGTGTCGGCGCTCCAGCGCCAGGTCGACGCTCCCAGCGGCTTCCCGATCGACGACGTCATCCAGACCGACGCCTCGATCAACCCCGGCAACTCCGGCGGCCCGCTGCTCGACGCCGAGGGGCGCGTGATCGGCATCAACTCCCAGATCGCCACCGGCGGCGGCCAGGGCTCGGTCGGCATCGGCTTCGCCGTCCCGATCGACCAGGCCAAGAAGGAGCTGCCGGCGCTGCGCGCGGGCAAGGAGGTCAAGCACGCGTACCTCGGCGTGCCGATGGCCTCCGCGACCGCGGAGCTCGCCAAGCGGCTGAACCTGCCGGTCGAGGAGGGCGCGCTCGTCCAGGACGTGACGGCGGGCAGCCCCGCGGCGAAGGCGGGCCTGCGCGGCGGCCAGACCAGCGACGCCGGCGAGATCACGAAGGGCGGCGACCTGATCGTGGCGGTCGACGGCAAGGCCGTCAGCGATGCCCAGGGCGTGGTCGACGCCGTCGGCGCGAAGGAGCCCGGCGACACGGTCCAGATCGAGTACTACCGCGGCGACAACAAGCGGACGGTGCAGATCAAGCTGGGCGAGCGGCCGGCGCAGCTCGCGTCGCAGAGCCAGCAGGACTCGCCCGACGACGACGGCGGGCTGCCCTTCCAGCTGCCGTAGCCGGAGCCTGCGAGCATTGCGGGCATGACGCGGGTGAAGATCTGTGGGATCAGCGACCCGGCGGACGCCCGCCGGGTCGCGGACCTCGGCGCCTGGGCGCTCGGCATGATCTTCTGGCCGCAGAGCCCGCGCGCCTGCGCGCTCGACGACGCCGAGGCGATCGGCGCCGAGCTGCGCCGGCGGCTGCAGATCGTGGGCGTGTTCGTGAACGCCACGCTCGACGAGGTGGCGTCCACGGCCGACCGCTGCAACCTCGGCGTGATCCAGCTGCACGGCGACGAGGGGCCCGCCTACTGCCGCGAGGTGGCGCGCCGCACGGGCGCCAAGGTGATGAAGGCCGTGCGCGTGCGCGACGCCGCGCAGCTGCGCCAGCTGCGAGCGCTTCCACACCGACTTCCACCTGCTCGACGCCTACTCGCCGCGCACGCCGGGCGGCACGGGGGAGACCTTCGACTGGGAGCTGGCTCGCCGCCACCCGCGCACGCCGCCGCTGGTGCTCTCCGGCGGCCTGACGCCGGACAACGTGGGGGCGGCGATCGAGACCGCGCGGCCGTTCGCGGTCGACGTCGCGAGCGGCACCGAGGCTTCGCCGGGCCGCAAGGACCCCGCGAAGCTCGAGGCGTTCATGCACGCGGTGGCCGCCGTCGACCGCGCCTGGGCGCGGCCGCGTGAGCTCGCCGCCGCTCGAGCGGCGCTTCGGCCCCTACGGCGGGCGCTACGTGCCGGAGACGCTGATCCCGGCGCTCGACGAGCTGGAGCGCGAGTGGCTCGCGGCGCGCGCCGACCCCGAGTTCACCGACGCGCTCGAGCGGCTGCTGCGCGACTACGTCGGGCGCCCGACGCCGCTCTACCGCGCCGACCGCATCTCGGAGGCCGTCGGCGGCGAGGTCTGGCTCAAGCGCGAGGACCTCACCCACACCGGCTCGCACAAGATCAACAACGCGCTCGGCCAGGCGCTGCTGGCCCAGCGGATGGGCAAGCGGCGCGTGATCGCGGAGACCGGGGCGGGCCAGCACGGCGTGGCGTCGGCGACCGCGTGCGCGCTGCTCGACCTGGAGTGCATCGTCTACATGGGCACCGAGGACATGCGCCGCCAGCGCCCCAACGTCGAGCGGATGCGGCTGCTCGGCGCCGAGGTCGTGGGCGTCGAGGCGGGCGCGCGCACGCTCAAGGAGGCGGTGTCGGCGGCGATCCGCGACTGGGTCGGCGAACGTCGAGAGCACGCACTACGTCATCGGCTCCGCGGTCGGGCCGGCGCCCTACCCGGCGCTCGTGCGCGACCTGCAGCGGCGCATCGGCGACGAGGCGCGCGCGCAGCTGCTCGAGGCGGCCGGCCGGCTGCCCGACCGCGTGATCGCCTGCGTCGGCGGCGGCTCGAACGCGATCGGCACGTTCGCGGGCTTCGTGGACGACGACGGCGTCGAGCTGATCGGGGTCGAGGCCGCGGGCGAGGGGCTCGACACGATGCGCCACTCGGCGCCGCTCACGACCGGCGCGCGCGGCGTCCTGCACGGCGCGCTGTCGGCGGTCCTGCAGGACGAGGAGGGCCAGATCCTCGAGGCGCACTCGATCTCGGCCGGGCCTCGACTACCCCGGCGTGGGGCCCGAGCACGCGCACCTGCGCGACACCGGGCGCGTGCGCTACGTGGCGGTGCCCGACGAGGACGCGCTGCGCCGCGTTCAAGACGGTCGCGCGGCTGGAGGGGATCCTGCCCGCGCTCGAGCCTGCGCACGCGCTGGCCTGGCTGCTCGCGAACCCGGCGCCCGGGCGTGCAGCTGGTGACGCTGTCGGGCCGCGGCGACAAGGACCTCGCGGAGGTGCTGTCGCTGGGGGACGCGGGGTGAGCGTGGCCACGGCCGGCGTCGACCGGATCGCCGCCGCGTTCGAGTCGCACGGCAAGCGCGCGGCGCTGATGCCGTACCTGATGGGCGGCTACCCGGATCTCGACGCCTCCGCCGAGGCGGGGCTGGCGGCCGCGGCGGCCGGCGCCGACCTGATCGAGCTGGGGATCCCGTTCTCCGATCCGCTGGCCGACGGGCCGGTGATCCACGCGGCGGGGACCGAGGCGCTGGCCGGCGGGGCGACGCCGCACGGGGTGCTGCGGGTGTGCGAGCGGGTGTCTGCGCAGGTGCCCGTGGTGCTGATGGTCTACGTGAACGTGATCCTGGCCGCGGGGCCGGAGGCGTTCGCGCTGCGCGCCGCGGCGGCCGGGGCGGCGGGCCTGATCGTGCCGGACCTGCCGCACGACGAGGCGGGGGCGCTGCGCGCCGCCTGCGACGCGGAGGGGCTGGCGCTGGTGCCGCTGGTGGCGCCGAACACGACGGCCGAGCGCGTGGCCGAGATCGGCGCGGACGCGCGCGGCTTCGTCTACACCGTGTCGCTGACCGGGATCACCGGCGAGCGCGACGCGCTGCCGCCCGGGCCTGGAGGAGACCGTCGCGCGCGTGCGCGGGGCGACGTCGGTGCCGGTCGCGGTCGGCTTCGGGATCTCGACGGCCGCGCAGGCGGCCGCGGTGGCCGAGCTGGCCGACGGGGTGATCGTGGGCAGCCGCATCGTGCGAGCCGCGGGCGAGGGCGGCCCCGGCGCGGTGGGCGACGTGGTCGCCGAGCTGGCCGAAGCGCCTGGCCTAGCTCGCGCAGCCGCCGCCCGGGATAGGCCCGCAGGCCGGTCCCCGGTCCGCAAGTTGTGGAACAATTCCACCACGCATGTCCGCCGCGGCCGCTCGCACCCATGTCCTCCTCGCCGCCGTCCTGTTCGGCACGACCGGCACCGCGCAGGCGCTGGGGCCGCACGTCGAGCCCGTCGCCCTCGGTGCGGCGCGGATCCTGATCGGCGCGGCGCTGCTCGCCGTCCTCGCGCTCGCGGGCGGCGGCGCGCGGCGCATCGGCGCGGGTCGCGGGCGCCGTCGCGCTCGCGGGCGTCTGCGTCGCCGTCTACCAGGCCACCTTCTTCGCGGCCCTGTCCGAGACCGGCGTCGCCGTCGGCACCGTCGTCGCGATCGGCTCGGCGCCCGCCTTCGCCGGGGTCTTCGCGCGCGTGTTCGCGGGCGAGCCGCTGCGCGGCAGGTGGGCCGCCGCCACGGCGCTCGCATGCGCCGGGGTGGCGCTGCTCGTGCTCGGCGGCGGAGGAGGCGACGGCGAGACGTCGGCGCTCGGCGTCGGCCTGGCGCTCGTCTCCGGAGCCGGCTACGCGGGCTACGCCGTCGCGACGAAGCGGATGATGGACGCGGGCGGCGAGCCGGTCGCCGTGATGGCCGCCGTGTTCGGCGCCGGCGCGATCCTGCTGCTGCCCGTGCTCGTCGTCGTGCCTGCGGGCCCGCTGCTCGACCCGGGCGGCGCCGCCCTCGCGCTCTACCTGGGCGCGATCCCGACGGCGCTCGCCTACGTGCTGTTCGCCCGCGGCCTCGATCGGATCGGCGCGCCCGAGACGGCCACGCTCACCCTGGCCGAGCCGGTCACCGCGGCGGTCCTCGGCGTCGTGGTGCTGGCCGAGCGACCCGAGCGCCGCCTCGGCGGCCGGTGCGCTGCTGGTGCTCGGCGGGCTCGCCATGCTCGCGCTGCGAGGCGGCCCGCGCGTCGCCCGGCGACCGGCGCAGGCCCATGCCTGAGACCGCGCGCCTGCCGCTCGCCCGCGTCTCCACCGTCGAGCGCTCGCCGCGGCGCTGCGCGCGCGGATCTTCGAGGGCGAGCTCGCGGCGGGCGAGCGCATCCGCGAGCGCGAGCTGACCGACCGCTACGGCGTGGCGCGCCACTCCGTGCGCGCCGCCCTGCGCGCGCTCGCAGCCGAGGGCCTCGTCGAGATCGAGCCCAACCGGGGCGCCGCCGTCGCCCGGCTCGACGCGCAGGCCGTCAGGGGCCTCTTCGAGCTGCGCGCCGCGCTCGAGCTCGAGGCCGCGCATCTCGCGCTGACCAGGCACGGCAACCGGCTGCCCGGCTCGGTGCGCGCCGCGGTCGCCCGGCTCGGGACCGTGTGCGCGCAGCGCCGGCCCGCCTGGGGCGACGTCGCCGACGCCCACAACGAGGTCCACCTCGCCATCGTCCGCGCGTCCGGCAGCGAGCGCATCGCGCGCGCCTACGACGGCCTCGCGGGCGAGATGCGCCTGTTCCTGACCGCGCTGCGCCCGCACTGGACGCTCGAGCGCATGGCCGCCCACCACGAGGAGCTGATCGAGGGCCTCGAGCGCACCGGGCCGGACGCCCTGCGCGCCCACCTCGAGGCGGGCGAGCGCTCCGTGCTGGAGTCGGAGAAAGTGCCCTCCTGAGCCGCTGGTACTGTGCCGCGCACCATGGCGGAGACCAGGACGATCAGCGCGCGCAAGGGGACCGAACCGGAGCCGACGCCCGCTTCGAAGCCCCCGCGCCAGCGCATCACCAAGCGCAAGGCCAACGAGAACCACGCCCGCAGCTACTTCGACGCCCTCGCGCGCCGTGACGCCGCGGGAATGGCGGATCACTGGAAGGAGGACGGCGTCGTCGACCTCGCGCCGCTCGGGATCCTCCGCGGCCGCGACCGCGATTTCGGCATTCTTCCGCGAGATGTTCGCCGCCTTCCCCGATCTCGAGACCGAGGTCACCCGCGCTCACCGCCGGCCAGAGCGAGGTCGCGGTCGAGTGGCGCATGACCGGCACCTTCACCGGAGCGCCGTTCCAGGGCATCGAGCCGACCGGCCGCACGGTCCAGCTGCGCGGCGTCGACCTGATCGAGATCGCCGACGGCAAGAACGTCACGAACACGGCGTACTACGACGGCATGGCGTTCGCCCGCGGAGCCGGCATGCTGCCGCCGCAGGACTCGGGCGCGGAGCGCGCGATGAAGAGCGCGCTCAACGCCGCCACCAAGCTGCGCCGCGCCGTGGCCGAGGGCAAGGACGCGGTCGTCGCAGCGGCGCGAGACGCTCGGCGGGGGACCGCGTGAGCGGACCCGCTCAGCCCGGCGGCGGCCTGATCGTCTTCGTCACGCTGACCATCGGCCTGGTCTGGTGGATCGCCGCCTGGGCCTTCGGCATCAAGGCGTTCGACGCGTTCCTGCTCACGATGCTGATGGTCGTCGGCGCGGCCGGCTACGTGATCGTCAAGCCCTACCTCGACAGCTGCTCGGGCCGCGAGCCCGCGACGGTCGAGGACGAGGGCGCGCGCCTCCTAGCCGAAGAACGCTTCGGCGGCCGCGAACTCGGAGTCCGGGACCGTGCGCAGCTGCGGCGACCGCCTCGCCCAGCTGGCACCAGCTCGATGCGCGTGCCCGCGCAGCGCCGGCATCACGCCGAAGCGGCGCTCGTGGGCGGCGTCGACGGCCGCGAGCCCCAGCCGCGTGGCCAGCACGCGGTCGAACGCCGTCGGCGTGCCGCCCGCGCTGGATGTGCCCGAGCACCGTGGCGCGCGTCTCGTAGCCCGTGCGCTCGCCCAGCTCGCGCTCGAGCCGCTGGCCGATCCCGCCGAGGCGCTCGTGGCCGAACTCGTCGGTGGTCGCCGCCGCCCGAGCTCGGATCGGGAGCGTGCCCTGGCGCCGGCGTCGCGCCCTCGGCCACGACGACGATCGAGAAGTAGCGCCCGCGCGAGTGGCGGCGGCGGATCAGCCGCACGACCTCGTCGATGTCGAAGGGGCGCTCGGGGATCAGGATCACGTCGGCGCCGCCGGCGAGCCCGGAGTGCAGCGCGATCCAGCCCGCGTGGCGGCCCATCACCTCGACGATCATCACGCGGTTGTGGCTCTCGGCGGTCGTGTGCAGGCGGTCGATCGCGTCGGTGGCGATCTGCACGGCGGTGTCGAAGCCGAACGTCATGTCGGTGCCGCCGAGGTCGTTGTCGATCGTCTTCGGCACGCCGATCACCGGCAGCCCGTGCTCGGCGTGCAGGCGCGCCGCGGCGCCGAGCGTGTCCTCGCCGCCGATCGCGATCAGCGCCTCGAGGTTGAGCGTGCGCATGTTCTCGGCGATCCGCTGCGGGCCGTCGTCGCGCCCGAACGGGTTCGTCCGCGAGCGAGCGCAGGATCGTCCCGCCGCGCGGCAGGATGCCCCGCGTCGACTCGATCGTCAGCTCCTCGAACGCGTTCTCGAGCGGGCCGCGCCAGCCGTCGCGGAAGCCGATGATCGCGTGCCCGTGCGCGTCGATGCCTTTGCGCACGACCGCGCGGATGACCGCGTTGAGGCCGGGGCAGTCGCCGCCCGCCGGTGAGCACGCCGATCCGCACGGGCGAGCACGATACCGCCGCAGCCCGCCCGAAAGGACGCGAGCCGTCCGTCAGAATCGACCGCCGTGACCCGCCGCCCCGCCCTTCTCGCGACGCTCGCCGGCGCTCGCTCTGCGCGCTGCTGCTGGGCGGCTGCCTCGGCGACGACGAGGACTCGCCCGAGACGAAGCCGATCCGCGGGAGCGTGCTCACCGCTGTACGCGAGCCACCCGACCGAGGGGCCGTCCGCGGCGACCGGCCGCGCCGTGGCCGCCGGGCAGCGCCAGGCGCTCGCCGACGCGGGCGCCCGCGCGGGCCGCTACCGCATCAGGCTGGTCGAGCTGTCGTCGTCGATGCCGGGCGCCGGCAACTGGGATCCCGGCCAGGTGAGCGAGAACGCGGAGCGCGCCGCGCGCGACCCGCACGCGATCGCCTACCTCGGCGAGCTCAACCTGGGCGCCTCGGCCGTCTCTGTGCCGGTGACCAACGACGCCGGGCTGCTGCAGGTGTCGCCCGGCGACGGGCTCGCCAGCCTGACCGAGGAGCCGCCGCGCTCGGCGGCGGGGCCCGAGCGCTACTTCCCGTCGGGGCGGCGCTCCTTCCTGCGCCTCGTGCCCGACGACCTCGTGCAGGCGACGCTGCTCGTCGAGCGGATGCGGGCGATGGGCGTCGAGCGTCCCGCGCTGATCGCAGGGACCGGCGTCTACGCGCGCGAGCTGTCCGCCGAGGTCGCGGCGGCGGCCCGCCGCGCCGGGATCCCGCTGGTCGCCAGCGAGGACCTGCGCGACGACCCGGACACGGTCCTCGCGGTGCCCCGCGAGCTCGCCGAGTCCGAGGTCGCGCCGGACGCCGTGGTGCTGGCGCTGGCCCGCGACCGCTACGCGCCGGCCCTGCTCGCCGGCCTGCGGCGGGCGCTGCCGCGGCGTCCCGCTGCTCACGGCCGACGGCATGCTGGTCGGGCAGCCGCTCGTGGCCGCCGCCGGCTCGCAGCCGCCGCCGCTCGAGGCGGTCGCCCCGAAGAACCCGGCCGGCCCCGCGGCGCGCCGCGTGCTCGACCGGATCGCGCACGACCAGGGCGCCGCGCTGGCGCAGCCGGCGGCGCTCTGGGGCTACGAGTCGGTGCGCGTGGTGCTCGACGCGATCCGGGCCGCGCAGCGCGGCGGGCGGCGCGCCAAGCGCCGCGCGGTCGTCCGCGCCGCGCTGCGCCCGCGCTCGCGCAGCGGGCCGATCGGCGACTACCGAGTGCGCCGCAACGGCGCGGTGGAGGGGCTCCCGCTGGCTCTCTACAGGCTGTCGGGAGACCGCTTCGAGGACGTCAGAACCCTGCTTCTGAGGGCAGATTGTCTCCGCGTTAAGGCGCGCCGCGACGCGCCGCGGTGCCGCAAGCCCGGCGTAGGATTGCGCGCAGTTCGGAGTCCAATCTCCTAGGAGGGAAATTGTCACGAGTACGTTGGCTGGCGCTCGCCGGCTGCCTGCTTGGGCTCTTCGCGTTCACCGTCGCGGCATGCGGCGACGACGACGACGAGACGAGCAGCGGCGGCGGGGGCGAGGGGATCTCGGGTACCAACCTGACGATCTACTCCAGCCTCCCACTGCAGGGCACCTCGAAGGGCCAGTCTGAAGCCGTCATCGCCGGCGAGAAGCTTGCTCTCAAGGAGGCCGGTAACAAGGTCGGCAAGTACACGATCAAGTACGTGTCGCTGGACGACTCCACCGCCCAGAACCCGGGTACGGCCGACGAGGCTCAGACCGCGTCGAACGCCCGCAAGGCGGTTCAGGACGAGTCCACGATCTTCTACCTCGGAGAGTTCAACTCCGGCGGTACGAAGGTCTCGCTGCCGATCCTCAACAAGGCGAACATCCCGCAGATCTCGCCGTCGAACACCTACGTGGGTCTGACGACGGACAAGCCGGGATCCGAGGCGGGCGAGCCGGAGAAGTACTACCCGGCTCAGAAGCGCACCTACGCGCGCGTCGTCCCCGCCGACGACATCCAGGCCGCGGCTCTGGTCACGACGATGAAGGAGGACGGCTGCAAGTCGCTCCACATCTTCAACGACAAGACCACGTACGGAGCGGGTCTGGCTCGCAACATCGAGCTGGCCGCCGAGGCGCAGGACCTGACGCTCGAGGGCAATGACGGCACCGACCGCAACGCCCCGAACTACCGGTCGCTGGCGGCGAAGGTCAAGGCCGACTGCTTCGTCGGCTCGGGCGTGACGGGCGAGAACTACGTCCAGGTGTTCAAGGACGTGGCGGCCGCCAACCCGAGCGTGAAGCTCTACGGACCGGACGGCGTGGCCGAGGCCGCGTTCACCGATCCGGGCGAGGGCGGCATTCCGGCCGACGTGGGCGCGCGCACCAAGATCACGGTGGCGACGCTCGGGCTGGAGGAGTTCAAGAAGCGCAACAACGCCGCGGCGGAGAAGTTCTTCGCGGCGTTCGAGAAGGAGTACGGCGACGCGTCGCCCGATCCCTACGCGATCTACGGGTACGAGACGATGTCGCTTGCGCTCGCGTCCCTGAAGGCCGTGGGCGACAAGGCGAACGACCGCGAGGCGGTCAGGGCCCAGCTGGTGGAGAACACGAAGGATCGCCAGTCGGCGCTCGGCGTGTACTCCATCGACGAGAACGGTGACACGACGCTCACCGACTACGGGCTCTACCTGATCAAGGACGGCCAGCCGACCTTCGAGAAGGTCATCAAGGCTCAGGCCAACTGATCGGCTGAAGTCGAGTTACCGCATGCAAGATGAGGGGCGAGCCGACGAGGCTCGCCCCTCTGCGGTATAGGATCGCGAACCAGAGAGCTTGGAAGCGGCAACCGTCAACAGCGCGTCGTCTCGCCGGCGCTCGGAGGTCGTCCGGGACTTCATCTCGCGCTACGGCCTGATCGCGATCCTGCTCGTGCTGCCCGTCGTGTACGGGGTGCAGGATCTCTCCGACGACGGGAACCTCAACCGGCTCGGAAACAACCTCGTCGAGGGCCTCTCCAACGGCGCCATCCTGGCGCTGATCGCGCTCGGCTACACGCTCGTCTACGGGATCATCGAGCTGATCAACTTCGCCCACGGCGAGGTGTTCATGCTCGGCTCGCTGACGGCGGCGGCGCTCTACGCGCCCTTCGGGCTCACCCCCGACACCGCCGCCCTCGGCCTCGTGCTGGGGCTCACGGCGATCCTGGGGATCTCGATGCTCGCCAGCGCCTCCCTCAACGTGATGATCGAGCGCGTCGCCTACCGGCCGCTGCGATCGGCGCCCAAGCTCGCGCCGCTGATCACGGCGGTGGGCATGTCCTTCGTGCTCCAGAACGTCGGCATCCTCTGGATCGGCGCCTCGCAGGTCGCCGTTCCCGATCTGCTCGGCTCGCAGAAGCACCTGATCGAGATCTGGGGCGTGACGATCACTCGCGGCCACGTGCTGGCGATCGCGGTGACGGTGCCGCTCGTGATCCTGCTGACCAGCTTCGTCGCGCGCAGCCGCCTCGGCAAGGCGATGCGCGCCACCGCGCAGGACCCCGAGGCCGCGCGGCTGATGGGCATCAACGTCGACACGACGATCTCGCTGACCTTCCTGCTGGGCGGCCTGATGGCGGGCGCGGCCGGCCTGATCAGCGCGCTCTACCAGACCTCGATCTGGTACTTCCAGGGCTTCTCCGCCGGCCTCTACGCGTTCACCGCGGCGGTCATGGGCGGCATCGGCAACATCCGCGGCGCCGTGCTCGGCGGCTTCATCATCGGCATCATCCAGGGCATCTCCGACAACCGCATCGGCAACGACTGGACGCCGGCGATCGTGTTCGTCTACCTGGTGATCATCATGGTCTTCCGGCCGCAGGGGCTGATCGGCGAGGAGACCAGGGAGGCCGGATGAGCCGGATCGCCCAGCTGCGCCAGGACCGCCGCGCCAGCATCGCGATAGCCGTGCTCGGCGTGACCGCCGTCGCCCTGTTCCCGCTCTTCCGCCCGCCGCTCGACGGCCTCACCAACGACGCGATCCTGGCGCTCGCGTTCGTGGTGATGGCGCTCGGGCTCAACCTCGTCGTCGGCTTCGCGGGCCTGCTCGACCTCGGTTACGTCGCCTTCTACGCGTTCGGGCTGATGGTGACCGGCTGGTGGGCCTCCGACTTCTACTCGTCGGTCAACGGCGAGAAGGGCATCCACGTCGGCACGAGCGACTTCGTGACGAACCTGCCCGGCATCCACCTCAACCTGCTGCTGCTGATCATCGGCGCGATCATCATCTGCGCGCTCGCGGGCGCCCTGATCGGCCTGCCGACGCTGCGCCTGCGGGGCGACTACATCGCGATCGTCACGCTCGCGTTCGGGGAGATCATCGGGCGCGTCTTCGCCAACGGCGACGAGGTCACGGTCTTCGGCGACAACAAGCTCTCCAACGGGCGCCAGTCGATCGCGCCGATCGACCAGATCAACCTGCCGTTCTTCGGGGAATTCGACTCGGCCACCGACCTGCGGCCCTACTACTGGTGCGTCCTCGCGCTGGTCCTGGTCGTCCTGTTCGTGAACTTCCGCCTGCGCGACTCGCGCCTCGGGCGCGCCTGGATCGCGCTGCGCGAGGACGAGGTGGCGGCCGCCAGCATGGGCGTTCCGCTGGTGAAGACGAAGCTGCTCTCCTACGCGGCCGGCGGCGCGTTCGGCGGCATCTCGGGCGCCTTCCTCGGCCCCTTCTACAACAGCGTCAACGCCAACCAGTTCCAGTTCGGCCTCTCGATCTTCGTGCTCGCGATGGTCATCCTCGGCGGGCTCGGGAGCATCTGGGGGGTCGTGCTCGGCGCGGTCGCGCTCAGCTTCGTCAACTACTGGCTGATCCCCGACGTGCTCGACGGCGAGTTCGTGAGAGGGCAAGCTCGAGTCGGCCGGCCTCGAGTTCTCGTTCACCGAGGTGACGTTCGGGGTGTTCGGCTTCCTGCTCGTGCTGATGATGGTGCTGCGACCAGAGGGCCTGCTGCCGGAACGACGGCGCCAGATCGAGCTGACCTCCGCCGCCGCCGACAGCCAGCTCGACGAGCCCGCGGTCTTCGAGGCACGCGCGTGACCCCGCTGCTCGCCACCGAGCACGTGACCAAGGCCTTCGGCGGCCTGGTCGCAGTCGAGGACGTCAGCTTCGAGGTCGAGCCGCGCTCGATCGTCTCGATCATCGGCCCCAACGGCGCCGGCAAGACGACCTTCTTCAACATGCTGACCGGGCTCTACAAGCCCACGCTCGGGCGGATCGTGTTCGGCGACTCCGACGTGACCGGCACACGCCCGGACATCATCACGTCGCTGGGCGTGGCGCGCACGTTCCAGAACATCCGCCTGTTCTCCTCGATGACCGCCGTCGAGAACGTGATGGTGGGCCAGCACGCGCGCATGCGCGCGGGGTTGTTCGGAACGATCCTGCGGCCGCCGTCGGTGCGCCGCGAGGAGGCGGAGGTGCGCGACAAGGCGCGCGAGATGCTCGCCTACGTCGGCCTCTCGGAGCAGAGCGTCGGCCAGCTCGCCAGCAACCTCTCCTACGGCGACCAGCGCCGCGTCGAGATCGCACGCGCGCTCGCCTCCGATCCGGCGCTGCTGCTGCTCGACGAGCCGACGGCCGGAATGAACCCGCAGGAGTCCGCGCGGCTGACCGAGTTCATGGAGCAGCTGCGCGAGGAGCGCGGGCTGACGATCCTCCTGATCGAGCACGACATGAAGGTCGTCATGGGCGTCTCCGAGCGGATCACGGTGCTCGACCACGGCACCAAGATCGCCGAAGGGCAGCCCGAGGAGATCCGCTCCAACGACCGCGTGATCGAGGCGTACCTCGGCAAGCGCGAGGCGGGACAGCAGAGCTGATGGCGCTCCTCGAGCTCGACGACATCCACACCTACTACGGCAACATCGAGGCGCTCAAGGGCGTTTCGCTGGAGGTCGAGGAGGGCGAGGTCGTCACCCTGATCGGCTCGAACGGCGCCGGCAAGTCGACCACGCTGCGCTCGATCTCCGGGCTGACCCCGCCGCGCGAGGGCTCCATCCGCTTCGAGGGCCGCGAGATCGGCGAGACGGCCGCGCAGGACATCGTCCAGCTCGGCATCTCCCAGTCGCCCGAGGGGCGCCACTGCTTCCCGCGCATGACCGTGCGCGAGAACCTCGACCTCGGCGCCTACCTGCGCCGCGACAGCGAGGTCGAGTCGGATCTCGACCGCGTCTACGAGCTGTTCCCGCGCCTCAAGGAGCGCGAGCGCCAGAAGGCGGGCACGATGTCGGGCGGCGAGCAGCAGATGCTCGCGATCGGGCGCGCGCTGATGGCCAACCCGAAGCTGCTGCTGCTGGACGAGCCGTCGATGGGGATCGCGCCGGTGCTGGTCGAGCGCATCTACGAGACGGTCGTCGAGATCAACCGCCAGGGCACGACGATCCTGCTGGTCGAGCAGAACGCCAACTACGCGCTCGAGGTCTCCTCGCGCGCCTACGTGCTGGAGACCGGCTCTGTGGCGCTCGCCGACGAGTCGGACAAGCTGCGCGACAACCCCGACGTCCAGAAGGCGTACCTCGGCGCATGACGCTAATCGCCGCCATGGGAGCGAAGGCGTTCTATCTGCTCTACCTGTGGCTGGCGTCCGCGATCGTGGCGTCATACCTGTCGGAGCGCAAGGGGTTCGGCCCCAAGCTGGGGCTGGCGTTCGGGCTGCTGCTGAGCGTGGTCGGCGCCCTGATCTGGCTGGTCTGGCCGGCGCGGCGCGACTCGCGCTGGAAGCTGCAGGGCGTGTTCGGCAGCGGCGGCAAGACGGTCGCCGAGGCGCGCGCCGAGCGCGAGGCGGGGGGAGAGGGCTGATGGACCTGAGCTGGGGCCTCTACGTGCCGCTGATCCTGGCCGCCGTGGCCTACGGGTTGGCGGCGATCGTGTCGAGCGTGATGTCGAGCCGGGGCAACGAGGAGCGCGCCGAGCGTGTCCGCGACGGCGCCTTCGTGCTGCTGGTGGTGGCCGGGGTCTGGGTGGTGGTCCTGCTGCTGCTGGCGATCTTCAGCGAGCCCGACGACCTCTGGGACATGGTGATCATCACGCTGGTGATCGTCGGGTTCTTCGCGCTGCTGCTGTCGGTGCTGTTCGGGCTGTCGCTGCTGGTCGGGCGGATCTCCGGGCTCTCGTCGCGCCGCAAGCGCGTCACCACCGACGAGGTCTGATGGCGCCGCCGGCCGGTCCGGCCGAGCGACACGAGCCGCTGCCGGGGCTGTTCGGGCTGCCCGGGCACCTGCTGCGGCAGCTGTCGCCGCGGGCGCGCCGGGCGACGCTCGCCGCATGCGTGCTGGCGTTCGCCGGGATCGTCGTCGCGGCCGTGGTGCTGCTGCCGCGGATCGCCGACTCGAACCGCGAGCGCGAGGCGCGCGAGCGGGCTGCGCAGGAGCGCGCCCGGGTGGCAGAGCTGAGGCGGCTGCGAGCCGAGCAGAGGCCGCGAGCCGGCCGCCTGGCGCCGGCGGCGCCGGCCGCGCTGATCGCGGGAGTGGAGGAGGCGATCACGCGGGACGCCACGGCGCGCCGGAGGACCGGCGAGCTGCAGACGCCGGTGCGGCGCACCGAGTGCCGCCGGCTCGGCAGCACGGACGGGCGGCTCGCGCTCTCGTGCACGGCGATCACGAGCGAGCTCGCCCCATCGGACGTGACCCGCGGGGTGACGATCGGGTACCCTACCGAGCCGCCGTGGCGCCGGCGACCGGGCGCTATGCGATCTGCAAGACGAGCGGCCGGCCGGGCGAGGGCTCGCTCACCCGGCGCGACACGGTGGAGCTGCCGGCCGCGTGCGGCGGGTAGGGGCGCCTAGCCCCGCCCGGTCGCCTCGCGCAGCGCGCTCTCGAGGTCCGGCTGCCGGAACCCGTAGCCCAGCTCGGTCAGCTTCGCCGGCACCGCTCGCTGGCCCGTCGGTCACGATCTTCGCCATCTCGCCGTAGAGCGTCTTGACGGCCAGCGCGGGCACGGGCGCGAAGGCGGGCCGGTGCAGCACGCGGCCGAGCGCCTGCGACAGCTCCTTGTTGGTCGCCGGCTCCGGCGCGCGACAGGTTCACCGGGCCGCTCAGGGCCTCGGTGTCGAGCGCGAACACCAGCGCTCCGACGACGTCGTCCAGGTGCACCCACGGGCACGTACTGCCGGCCCCCGGCCACCGGGCCGCCCACGCCGAGCTTGAAGAAGGGCATCATCTTCTCGAGCGCGCCGCCCTCAGGCGAGAGCACCACTCCCGTGCGCGGCAGCACCACGCGCAGCCCGAGCTCCGCCGCGGCCTGCGCCTCGGCCTCCCAATCCACGACCACGCGCGCGAGGAAGTCGTCGCCCGCGGGGACGCTCTCGTCAAGCCGCTCGTCGCCGTGCGGGCCGTAGACCCCGACCGCCGACTGCGACACGAGCACGCGCGGCCGCTCGTCCGCCGGCAGGGCGCGCAGAGCGGCGACCAGGTTGCGCGTGGCGTCCACGCGCGACGCGCGGATCTCGCGCTTGGCCTCGTCGCTCCAGCGCTGGGCGATCGTCTCGCCGAGCAGGTGCACCACCGCGTCGCGCCCGCGCAGCGCCGCCGGCGGGGCCGGCTCGGTCGCAGGCGACCGCCACTGCTCGGCGGCCACGCCGAGGCGCTCGGAGGCCCGCCCCGCGTCGCGCGACAGCGCCGTGACCTCGTCGCCGCGCTCGCGCAGCTCGCCGACGAGGGCGCTTCCGATCGTTCCAGTGGCTCCGGTTATCGCTACTCGCATCAGCTGACCGCGGCGCGCTCCACGGTCGGCTGGTCCTCTGCGCCGGCGTCGCCGGAGCGCTCCGCCACATCCTGTACGGCGCGGGCGACCGCATGGCTCACGTCGCGGTTGAAGACGCTCGGGATGATGTAGTCCTCGTCGAGCTCGTCGTCGGAAACCGTGCTGGCGATGCCGCGCGCCGCGGCCAGCTTCATCTCCTCGGTGATCTTCCGCGCGCGGGCGTCGAGCGCGCCGCGGAAGACGCCCGGGAACGCGAGCACGTTGTTGATCTGGTTCGGGTAGTCGGAGCGGCCGGTGGCCATCACGCGCACGTACGGCGCGGCCTCCTCCGGCCGCACCTCCGGGTTCGGGTTGGCCATCGCGAACACGAACGGATCGGGGTTCATGCGCGCGAGGTCCGGCGCGGCGATGATCCCGGGGCCGGACAGCCCGATGAACAGGTCCATGCCCTCGAGCACCTCGCGCGGGGCGCCGTCGCGGCCGTCTGCGTTGGTGTTGTCCGCGAGCCAGCGCTTGGGCGCGTTCATCGAGCCGGCGGCGTAGTCGTCGCGGCCGGCGTGGATGGCGCCGAAGCGGTCGCACGCGACGATCGAGGTCACGCCCGCGTCCATCAGGATCTTCGCGACGGCGACGCCCGCGGCCCCGGCGCCGACCATCAGCACCTTCAGGTCCTCCATGCGCCGTTCGGTCAGCCGGCAGGCGTTGATCAGCGCGGCCAGCGTGACGATCGCCGTCCCGTGCTGGTCGTCGTGGAACACCGGGATGTCGAGCACCTCCTGCAGGCGCTGCTCGATCTCGAAGCAGCGCGGCGAGGAGATGTCCTCGAGGTTGACGCCGCCGAAGGTGGGGGAGATGCGGATCACCGTCTCCACGATCTCGTCGGTGTCCTTGGTGTTCAGGCAGATCGGGAAGGCGTCGACGTCGGCGAACTCCTTGAAGAGCATCGCCTTGCCCTCCATCACCGGCATCGCCGCCTCGGGGCCGATGTCGCCCAGCCCCAGCACGGCGGTGCCGTCGGACACCACGGCCACGGTGTTGGCCTTGATCGTGTACTTGAAGGCCTTCTGGCGGTTCTCCGCGATCGCGGTGCAGACGCGCGCGACGCCGGGGGTGTAGGCCATCGACAGGTCGTCGCGCGACTTGACCGGCATGTTCAGCCCCGTGTGGATCTTGCCGCGGCGGTGGATCTCGAAGGTGCGGTCGGTGATCTCCACGACGCGCGCCGGCCGCACGCCCTGGACGGCGCTGATCACGTCGCCGCGGTGCTCGACGCTCGAGCACTCGACGGTGATCTCCCGCAGGGAGTGGTCGCCGCGCACCTCGACGGTGTCGACCGCCACGATCGCCCCGCCGGCGCGCGTGATCGCGGCCGTGACCTTGCCCAGGA
This sequence comes from uncultured Thermoleophilaceae bacterium, assembly GCA_963828225.1. Lineage (GTDB taxonomy): Bacteria > Actinomycetota > Thermoleophilia > Solirubrobacterales > Thermoleophilaceae > JACVRW01. The sequence goes on from CAWHDX010000001.1 coordinate 1,004,834, forward strand.
TGCCGCTCGGCTTCTGGGGCAGCTCGACGCGGAGGGTGAGCGAGAACTGTGCGGAGGGAGTGGCCATGGGCGACCCGCGATGATACGGGCAGCGTCGATACGGTTAGCGTCGTGGCAGACGAGACCCCGCGCGAGCTCTTCCTGATCGACGGAAACAGCCTCGTCTACCGCGCCTTCTTCGCGCTCCCGGAGTCGATCGCGACCTCCAAGGGGCAGCCGACCAACGCGATCTTCGGCTTCGCCTCGATGCTCGTGAAGATCATCTCCGAGTACGGCGTAAAGCCGACGCTGGTGGTCTGGGACGCGGGCATGTCCGGCCGCAAGGAGATCTACGAGGAGTACAAGGGCCACCGCGAGCAGAAGCCCGACCTGCTGTCGGAGCAGTGGCCCTACATGCACCCGCTCGTCGAGAGCTTCGGGTACGAGAACGTGAAGGTGGCCGGCTACGAGGCCGACGACGTGATCGCGACCCTCGCCGGCCAGGCGCGCCGCGAGGGCATCGACGTGATGGTCGTGACCGGCGACCGCGACCTGTTCCAGCTGATCGAGCCGGGCGTGCGCATCATGGCCACCGGCCGCGGGATCACCGACACCAAGATCTACGACCGCGAGGCCGTGGTCGACCGCTACGGCATCCCGCCCGAGCTGATCCCCGACTTCGTCGGCCTCAAGGGCGACACCTCGGACAACATCCCCGGCGTGCCCGGCATCGGCGAGAAGACGGCGTCCCAGCTGCTGCAGGAGTGGGGCGACCTCGAGGGCGTGCTGTCCAACATCGAGTCGATCTCGGGCGCCAAGCGCAAGGAGAACCTGACCGAGCACTCAGAGGCCGCGCGCGTCTCGAAGCAGCTCGCCACCGCAGTGCGCGACGTCGACGTCGAGATCGACTTCGCGTCGGTGATCGCCCGCGAGCCCGACCGCTCGCGCCTGCGCGAGACGTTCCGCGAGTTCGAGCTGCGCGCGCCGCTGGAGCGCCTCGAGGAGGCGCTCGGCGAGGACGACGCGGCGCCAGCGGAGCGGGTCGACGAGCTGGTTGACGTGCGCGCGCGCGAGGTGCCGCTGGCCGAGATCGGGACGCTCGAAGGCGAGCTCGTCGCGATCGCCGCGCTGCGACCGGGCGAGGACCCCGACGAGGCCGCGCCGCCCGCGGCCGACGAGGTGGAGCTCGACGAGGCCGAGCTGGCGGCCGAGGAGGACGCTGCGCTCGAGGCGGTCGAGGCGGAGGAGCCGGTGACGTCCTCGGTCGAGGCGCGGCGGCGCCCGCGGCCGCGCAGCCGGCGGCCGCACCGGCCGCCGGGCCGGCGCAGGGCTCGTTCGACTTCGACGGCGGCCCGCGCGGCCCGCTCACGGTGGCGGCGTGGGCCGGCGACGAGGTGCTGGTCGCCGAGGCCGAGACGCTCGCCGCCTTCGCGATGGCGCGCGGCGACGCGCCGGTGGTCGCGCACGACTGGAAGACGATCGCGATGGCCGACGACCCCTGCGACGCGCCGCCGCTCGCGCACGACACGATGGTCGCCGCCTACCTGATCGACCCCGCGCGGCGCGGCTACCCGCTCGACGAGCTGGCCACCGAGCTCGGGCTGGGCGCGCAGATTTCGAACGCTGCGCACCCGGCCGAGCCGGGCGCTTGCGCCCAGCGTGCCGACGGAGTCGCGAAGCGCGCGGTGCTCACCCGGCTGCTGGCCGCGCGCCAGCGCGACCGGCTCGCCGAGGACGGCCTCACCGACCTCTTCCACGAGATCGAGCTGCCGCTGGTCGACGTGCTGGTCGAGATGGAGCGCGCCGGGATCAGGCTCGACGTCGAGCGCCTGCGCGAGATCAGCCGCCGCTTCGACGCGCGCGCCATCGAGCTCGAGCGCCGCGTCTGGGAGCTGGCCGGCGAGGAGTTCACGATCGGCTCGCCGCAGCAGCTCGCGCCGATCCTGTTCGAGAAGCTGGGCCTGTCGCGCAAGCGGCGCGGCAAGACCGGGTTCTCGACCGACGCCCGCGTGCTCCAGGCGATCCGCCACGAGCACGAGATCGTCCCGGCGATCGAGGAGTGGCGCGAGGTCACCAAGCTCAAGTCCACCTACCTCGACGCCTTCCCCGAGCTGATCGGCGCCGACGGGCGCCTGCACACGACCTTCAACCAGACCGCCGCGACCACCGGCCGCCTGTCGAGCACCAACCCGAACCTGCAGAACATCCCGATCCGCACCGAGCAGGGCCGCGAGATCCGCGCCTGCTTCGTGGCCGAGCCCGGCCTCCAGCTGATCTCGGCCGACTACTCGCAGGTCGAGCTGCGCCTGCTGGCTCACATCGCCGACGAGCCGGTGCTCAAGGACATCTTCCGCCGCGGCGAGGACGTGCACACCGCCACCGCCGAGGCGATCCTCGGCGGGCGGACCGATCCGGGCACGCGCTCGAAGGCCAAGATGGTCAACTACGGGATCGTCTACGGCCTGTCGGCCTACGGCCTCGCGGACCGGCTCCAGATCGACAAGGAGGAGGCGCAGCAGTTCATCGACGCCTACCTGGAGCGCTTCCCGAAGGTGAAGCAGTTCATCGACGAGACGATCGAGCGCGCCCGCGACGAGGGCCACGTGGCCACGCTGTTCGGGCGCATCAGGCGCGTGCCGGAGCTGCGCTCGCGCCAGTTCCAGACGCGCAGCCTGGGCGAGCGGCTGGCCGTGAACATGGTGATCCAGGGCACCGCCGCCGACATCATCAAGGTCGCGATGGTGCGCGCCCGCGACGAGCTGCGCGGCGCGGGGCTGAGCACGCGGCTGGTGCTGCAGATCCACGACGAGCTGCTGTTCGAGGGGCCGCCGGACGAGACCGAGCGCGCCTGCGAGATCGTGCGCCGCGAGATGGCCGATGCGTTCGAGATGGATCCGCCGCTCGAGGTCGACGTCGGCGTCGGCGCCAACTGGCTCGAGGCGAAGTAGTGGACGCGAAGGCGATCGCGGTCCTGGCGACGGCCGCCGCGGGCGGGCTGGTCGCGATGCAGGCGCCGATCAACTCCGGGCTCGGCCGCTCGATCGGCAGCCTGCCGGCGGCGTCGTTCTCGTTCGCGATCGGGCTCGTCGCCCTGGTCGGGATCACGTTCATAGCCGGCGAGGGCTTCGGCCGGCTCGGCGAGCTCGGCGGGATCTCCTGGTACTACCTGATCGGCGGGCTGCTGGGAGCGGTCTACGTCACCACCGTGCTGATCGCGGTGCGCACGCTCGGGGCCGGCGGAGTGACCGCGGCCACGATCGCCGGGCAGCTGACGCTGTCCGTCGTGCTGGACCGGCTCGGCGTGCTCGGGCTGGAGCAGCGCGAGCTGACCCCCGGGCGCGTGATCGGCGTGGCGCTGCTGGCGGCCGGCGTCGTGATGGTGGTGCGCAGCTAGGTGGCCTTCGTGATCTCGGCCGTGTGGCGCGCGCGCGAGGGCGAGGTCGGGCGCGTCGAGGGGATCGTCGAGCGGATCGGCGAGGCCTCGCGGCGCGAACCCGGCAACCTCCTCTGGCAGGCGCACCGCTCGCCCGACGATGAGCGCCTGTTCTGGATCTACGAGCAGTACGCCGACGAGGCCGCAGCCCAGGCGCACAGCGAGTCCGAGCACTTCCGGCGGCTGGTCCTCGAGGAGGCCGTCCCGCTGCTCGAGTCGCGCGAGCGCTCGTATTTCGAGACGTTCCCGCCGGACGCCTAGGCGGCGGCGCGGGCCGGCTGCGGAGCCGCGGCGCGCCGGTGCGGGCCGCTGCCGGCGAACTCGGGCGGCGCGATCGCCAGGTAGTGCCCGAAGGACCAGTCCAGGAAGCGGCGCGACTCCATCGCGCTCAATCCGCGCGCGAGCAGCCGCGGCGGAATGCGCGGCACGAGCTGCTGGGTGCGCAGCATGGCCTCGAACTTCCACCTGTGGGAGGCCGAGAAGTCGCCGTAGCGGGCCAGCGCCTGGGCGACGGTGCGCTCGCCGTCGACGACGGCGCGCAGCTCGCGCCCGCAGGCGATCCCGAAGTAGAGCGCCGTGCGGATGCCCTCGGCGGTCAGCGGCAGGCAGTGGCCCGGCCGAGTCGCCGGCGAAGAAGACGCCGTCCTCGGTGGCGTCGCGCAGGCGGTGGGGGATCCAGTTGCCCTGGTAGCGCACCGGGTCGCGCTTCAGGTCCTCGGCCAGCATCACGGTCGTGTCCTTGACGTGGAAGCGCGGGTCGAAGGAGCCGACGCCGATGCGCAGCTCGTCGCCGGCGGGGAAGCTCCAGCCGTAGCCGGCCGGCACGTAGCGGCGGTCGATCCAGATCTCGAGGTCCTCGCCGGAGCCGAACGGGTGCACCTCGAGCCCGCGCGAGAGCGGCGCGTCGGGCGGCTGGTAGCCGCCCCCCAGCACCCGCCGCCAGCCGAGCGCGTCCACGATCACCTTCGCGGTCAGGTCGCCGCGGTCTGTGTGGACCGTGTCGCCGGTGCGGCCGCTCACCTTGGCGGTCTCGAAGTCGGCGTCGGTCTGCTCCGCGAGCAGGGTGCAGAGCTGCGGGTAGTCGAAGGTGGAGAAGGTCCAGGGCAGCTCGAAGCGCGCCGTCCCATGGGGCATGTGGACCACCAGCTCGCCGAATGTCTGCCGGTGGGCGCCCATCAGGCCCATCGCCCGCAGCCACTCCGTGGGGATGCCGCAGGCCGACGTCTGGCGCTCGCCGATCTCGTAGCGATCGACCATCAGAACCCGTGCTCCCGACCCCGCCAGCTCCCGCGCGACGGCCAGTCCCGCGAAGCTCGCGCCGCAGATCAGGACGTCCAGCTCACCGGACAGCGGCGTGCGCTCCACTCCGCGTTTCGTGCGGCGGGTCGGCATCCGCGCAGAGTAGCTACCCTTGGCGACCGCAGTGGCAGACACACAGACGCTCACCCCACCCCCAAGACCGTCGAGGGCTCCGACGGACTCCTGCTCGAGATCGACGGGCAGATCGTTCCCAACTACGACGCGACCATCGTCCCCTTCGAGGAGGGCGACGTCGTGTCCGGGAAGGTCGTCCAGATCGACCAGGACGAGGTCCTGGTCGACATCGGCTACAAGAGCGAGGGAGTCATCCTCCTCAACGAGCTGTCGATCCGGAAGTCGGTCGACCCGCACGACGAGGTCGAGATGGGGGAGGAGGTCGACGCGCTCGTCCTCACCAAGGAGGACCAGGACGGTCGCCTGCTGCTGTCCAAGAAGCGCGCCCGCTTCGAGAAGGCCTGGCGCAAGATCGAGGCCGCCGCCGAGTCCGGCGAGCCCGTCGAGGGCACCGTGATCGAGGTCGTCAAGGGCGGCCTCATCATCGACCTCGGCGTGCGCGGCTTCCTGCCCGCCTCGCTGGTGGACATCCGGCGCGTCCAGAACCTCGACGAGTTCCTCGGCACCAAGATCGAGTGCAAGGTGATCGAGCTGAACCGCTCGCGCAACAACGTGGTGCTGTCGCGCCGCGCGGTGCTCGAGGAGGAGCGCAAGGAGGTGCGCCAGCAGATCCTCGACCGGCTCCAGCCGGGCATGATCGTCGAGGGCGCGATCTCCAACATCGTCGACTTCGGCGCCTTCGTGGACCTGGACGGGATCGACGGCCTGATCCACATCTCCGAGCTGTCCTGGTCGCACGTCAACCACCCCTCCGAGATCCTCGCGATCGGCGACGTCGTGCCGGTCAAGGTGCTCGACATCGACCGCGACCGCCAGCGCATCTCGCTGGGCCTCAAGCAGACCCAGGAGGACCCGTGGCAGCGGGTCATCGACACCTACCGCGTGGGCGACGAGCTCGAGGGCAAGGTCACCAAGGTCGTCACCTTCGGAGCGTTCGTCGAGATCATGGACGGCGTCGAGGGGCTTGTGCACATCAGCGAGCTGGCGCATCACCACGTCGAGAACCCGCGCGAGATCCTCGAGCCGGGCCAGGACGTGCGCGTGAAGATCCTCGAGATCGACTCCGAGCGCCGCCGCCTGTCGCTGAGCGTCAAGCGGGTGGCCGAGCAGCTCGAGCACATCCGCACCGCCACCGAGGCCGGCGCCGCCGCCGCGGGCGCCGCCGAGGAGCTCGGCGACGTGCCCACCTGGGGCTGTCCGAGGACGTCTTCGCCGGCCCGCAGGTCAGCGGAGTCGACGACCTGCGCGCCGCCCTGCCGGACTTCGGCGTGTCGGAGACCGCCGAGGAGGCGCCGCCGCTGCCCGAGCCCGAGGCCGAGGCGCCCGCGGCAGAGGACGAGGCACCCGCCGAGCCGAGGCCGAGGCGCCTGCTGAGCCTGAGCCCGAGGCGCCTGCGGAGCCTGAGGCCGAGGCGCCTGCGAGCCGAGCCCGAGGCGCCGCGGAGGCCGAGGCCCCGCTGAGGCCGAGGCGCGCCGCTCCGGAGGAGGCGCCGCTGCGGACGAGGCGCCCGCCGACGAAGCAGCGCCCGCGGACGACGCGGGCCCGCGGACGAAGCGCCCGCGGACGAAGCACCCGCCGACCAGCCCGAGGAGTAGCCGTGGCCCCGTTCGTGGGGCTGACAGGCGGCCTGGGCGCGGGCAAGTCCGAGGCTCTGCGCCTGCTCGAGGAGCTGGGCGCGGTCACGCTGTCGACCGACGCCGTGGTGCACGAGCTGCTGGAGACCGAGGAGCTGCGCGACGAGGTCGTCGCCCGGCTGGGTCCCGACGTGGCCGTCGACGGGCGGCTCGACCGCTCGCGCGTCGCCGAGCGCGTCTTCGGCGACGACGAGGCGCGCAGGTGGCTCGAGGGCCTGCTCTGGCCGCGCGTCGGCGTCCGCGTCGCCGAGTGGCGCGCGCAGTTCCCCGACCGCGTGGCCGTGGTCGAGGTCCCGCTGCTGTTCGAGTCCGGCATGGAGGCCGTCTTCGACTCGACGATCGCCGTGATCGCCGACGAGGACGTGCGCGAGCGCCGCGCCGCCGCGCGCGGGCACGCGTCGGTCGCCGAGCGCGCCGGCAGGCAGCTGACCCAGGCCGAAAAGGCGGACAGAGCGGACTTCGAGGTGCGCAACGATGGGTCGCTCGACGAGTTGAGGCAGAACCTGTCCCGCGTTCTTGCAACACTCGAATCCAAGTGAACACGCACGCAGCCCGCATCGCCCGGCGGCCGACGCGCGCGCGCGTCCGGCGTCGCCGCTTCACGCTGATCGTGGTCGTCGCCCTGCTCGCCGGCGCCTTCGCGGCCTTCGTCGCGGGCGTGGGTCCCCTCGGCGACGCGGTGCGCGAGATCGCCACGCTGCCGCTGCGCCACGACGACATCATCCGCCAGCAGGCGTCCGACAAGGACCTCGACGCGGCGCTGATCGCGGCGGTCATCTACGAGGAGTCGCGCTTCCGCGACCAGACCTCTCACGCGGGCGCGCGCGGGCTGATGCAGATCACCCCCGCCACCGCGGACTTCATCGCGCGCCGCACCGGCGGCGTCCGCTTCCGCCAGTCCGACCTCTCCTCACCTCAGATCAACATCGCCTACGGGGCGTGGTACCTGCGCTACCTGATCGACCACTACGACGGCAACGAGACGCTCGCGGTGGCCGCCTACAACGCGGGGCAGACCAACGTCGACCGCTGGGTCGCCGAGGCCGGCGGGCCGGGCGAGTTCGACAGCGCCCGCCACATCCCGTTCCCGGAGACGCGCGCGTACGTCCACAACGTCGAGGAGCGGCGCGCCGACTACCGCGCCCACTACGGCGGCGAGCTCGGCCTGTAGCCACTGGCGCGGTCGCCGCTTCGGATATAGGCTGAACCGGGTCTTGCCCGAGGGATTCGCACACTCGCGCCGCGGCTTCCTGGCCGGAGCCGGCGGGGCCGCCGCAACCGCCTTTCTGACCGGCCCGCAGGCGCTGGCCGCGCCGCGCGCACGCAAGCGGCCGACGCTGCGCGGCGGTCGCTTCGCCGAGGGCGTCATGTCGGGCGATCCCACGCCGGACGGCATCACGCTCTGGACTCGGCTCGCCGACGTCGAGGGGTTCGGGACCGTCGAGGTCGAGGTCGCGCGCGACCGCGGCTTCCACAAGGTCGTGGCTCGCGGCCTGATCAAGACGACGCCGCGGCTGTCGCACTCGGTCAAGACGCGGGTCGTGGACCTCAAGCCCTACGAGGAGTACTTCTACCGCTTCACCACGCGCGGCTCCGAGAGCCCGATCGGCCGCTTCCGGACCGCGCTGCCGGCGGACTCGCGCCAGCCGGTGCGCTTCGCCTTCTGGTCCTGCCAGGACTACACCTTCGGGCACTTCAACGCCCACCGGATGCTGGTCAAGGAGGACGTCGACTTCGTCGTCAACCTCGGCGACTACATCTACGCCGAGGCCTACTACGCCGCCGACGACGGCCGCGGCGGCGTGCGCACCGACCCGATCGGCTTCTCCGAGACGCTCTCGCAGTACCGCGACAAGTACCGGCTCTACCGCACCGACCCGGCGCTGCGCAGGATGCACTCGCAGTTCCCGATGATCTCGATCTGGGACGACCACGAGGTCGAGGACAACTACGCCGGCGGCGCCGGGCCGACGGGCGGCCTCGCTCCGGAGCTCGAGTACACGCGCGCCCGCCAGGCGAGCGCCTACCGCGCCTTCTTCGACAGCATGCCGACCTACGGCGCCAAGGGCCCGGGCAACAACCGCATCTACCGCGGCATGCGCTTCGGCAGGACGGTCGACCTGGTGCTGCTCGACCAGCGCCAGTACCGCGCCGACCAGCCCTGCGGCGACGCGCAGGTGGGTCCGGCCTGCGACGACCTGGGCGCGCCCCGCAACTTCCTCGGCAAGCGCCAGATGGGCTTCGTCAAGAAGCGCCTGGCCGGCTCGAACGCGGCCTGGAAGGTGATGGCCAACCAGGTGATGATCATGCCGACGATCTACCCGGGCGGCGACTACATCGGCTTCGACTCGTGGCAGGGCTACCCGCGCGAGCGCCACGAGCTGCTGCAGCACATCCAGCGCAAGAAGATCGAGGACGTGGTGTTCGTGACCGGCGACATCCACACCTTCGTCGCAGGCGACGTGCGCGTCGACAACGACGACAAGAAGCCCGTCGCGACCGAGTTCGTGGGCGGGTCGATCTCCTCGCCGGGGCTGGGCGAGGGCGGCGGCGGGATCCTGCCGACGGCCGACCCGTACAACCCGAAGACCCCGGAATCGATCATCGATCTGCTCAAGCAGACCAACCCGTGGGCGGTCGACGCAGAGTTCGACCACCACGGCTACGGGCTCGTCGAGGCGACGCAGCAGCACTTCAGCTGCAAGCTGAGGCGAATCGACACCGTCAAGACGGTGTCGAGCAAGGCTCTGCCGGACAAGCGCTTCTCGTATCGAATAGCGCGCGGCGAGCCGAGCCTGTTGGACTGAGGCGCCATCCGTCCCCGGCCGGGGCTGCCCCGCCCCGGCCGCGGCGCCCTCTACGTTGGGGGCGCGGGTGGCGCTACCCCGTGGCCTGCTCCCAGGCCGCGTAGGCCTCCTCGACGGCTCGCTTGGCCTCGGCGTGGCGCTTCGTGGCGCGCTGGGTGCGCGTCGGGCTGCTCCACATCGACGGGATCGGCGAGCTCGTCCTCGAGCGCGGCGAGCGTCGCCTCGGCGCGCTCGACCCGGCGCTCCAGCTCGCCGATGCGGCGCACGGCGTTCTTGGACGGGGCGCTGGGGGCCGCAACGGCCTGCTTCGCCGCCGGCTCCGGCGCCGGCGTCGCGCCGCTTCGGCCGGGCGGCCTGCTCGCGCCGCTCCTCGCGCACCCGCGCGTACTCGGCCCAGCCGCCCGCATAGCTCTTGAGTCGCCCTTCTTCGAACGCCACCGTCCTGGTCCCGACAGCGTCCAGCAGGGCGCGGTCGTGGGAGACCAGCAGCAGAGAGCCCTCGAACGCCTGCAGAGCATCCTCGAGCGCCTCCCTCGCATCGAGGTCGAGGTGGTTGGTGGGCTCGTCGAGGATCAGGAAGTTCGCGCCGGTCGCCACCAGGATCGCCAGCGACAGCCGGCGCCGCTCGCCTCCCGAGAGGCCCTCCATCGGCTTCTCGGCCTCCTCGCCCGAGAACAGGAAGCCGCCGAGCAGCGCGCGGGCGCGTTCGGGCGTGAGGCCGGTGGCGCGCTGCGCGGCCTCGAGCACGGTGCCGGTCGAGCCGAGCTCCTGGGCGTGCTGCGACAGGTAGCCGAGCTTGACGTTGTGGCCGGTGCGCACGCGGCCGCCGTCCAGCGGGCGGCGACCCGCGAGCGCCTCGATCAGGGTGGTCTTGCCGATGCCGTTGGGGCCGACGAGCGAGACGTGCTCGCCGCGCTCGAGCCACAGCCGGCCGTCCTCCAGCAGCGTGCGGCCCGGGACCTCGAGGCGCGCGTCGTCGAGCTCGAGCACGACGCGCCCGGTGCGCTCGGCCGCGCCGAAGCTGAAGCCGAGCGAGCGCGTGTCGCGCGGGTCGCGCTCGATCCGCTCCATCTTGTCGAGCTGCTTCACGCGCGACTGGGCCTGGCGCGCCTTGGTCGCCTTGTAGCGGAAGCGCTCCACGAAGCGCTCCATGCGGGCGATCTCGCGCTGCTGCTTGTCGATCGCCTTGCCCAGCGCGATCTCGCGCGCGGCCACCTCGCGGCGCCAGGCGTGCCAGGGGCCGTCGAAGAAGCGTGCCCGGCCCGCCTCGAGCTCGAGCACCGAGGTGCCGACCGCCTCCAGGAACCAGCGGTCGTGCGCCACCAGGATGACGGCGGCGTCGAGGGTGACGAGGTAGCCCTCGAGCCATTCGAGCGAGTCGATGTCGAGGTGGTTGGTGGGCTCGTCGAGCAGGAGCAGGTCGGGGTCGCCGGCGAGGGCGCGGGCGAGGTGGCGCGCGTGAGCTCGCCGCCGCTGAAGGTGCTGAGGTCGCGGTCGAGCTCGTCGTCGCGAAGCCGAGGCCATGGACCGGCGCCAGCGCTTGCGTGCGCCAGTTCCAGCCGCCCGCGTGCTCGAGACGCGCCTGGGCAACTGCATAGCTTCCAAGCAGACTTTCCTCGGTCGGGTTCTCCGCCATCGCCTGCTCGACCTGCCGCAGCCGCTCCTCGAGGGCCACGAGGTCCGAGCACCCCGCGAGCACGTAGTCCCTCAAGGTCAGGCCCTGCTCGCGCGGCGGGCGCTGGTCGTGGAGCGCGATCCGGGTGCCCTTCTCGAAGGCGAGCTCGCCGCCGTCGACGGAGGTCTGCCCGGCCACGGCGCGCAGCAGGGTCGTCTTGCCCGCCCCGTTGCGGCCCGCCAGCGTCATCCGGTCGCCGCGCTCGAGCTTGAACGAGACGCCGCGGAACAGGGGAGCCCCCGCCACGTCCTTGTCCAGCGCCGATGCGATCACAACCGCCATGTCACCCAATTGTCACGCAAGCGACCCACACGTCACCCGGAGCCGGCCACGCTGGCGGGGTGGGCCGCGAAACTTCCGCATTTGGAGAGAACGAGGGCCCACCCGACCTGGTGATCGCTCAACTCGCCGCCGATCAGCACGGGGTGGTGACCGGCTCCGCGCTTCGTTCGGCCGGCCTGAGCGACCAGGCGATCTGGCGGCGGGTGCGCTCCGGACGCCTGCACCGCCTCCACCGCGGCGTCTACGCGGTCGGCCACCGGGCCCTCACGCGAGACGGGCGCCTGATCGCAGCGGTGTTCGCCTGCGGCCCGCACGCGCTCGCCAGCCACCTGGCGGCCGCGCGGCTGCACGGCTTCGTGAGCACCGGCCGCATCGAGGTGACCGCGCCGCGAGGCTGCCAACCCAAGCCTGGCATCCACGTGCACCGTCCCCGCAGGCTTCCGCCACCGGCGTGGGTCGACGGCATCCCGGTCACCAGCCCGGCCCGGACGCTCGTGGACCTCGGCGACGTGCTGAGCGAGGAGCGCCTCGCCAAGGCCGTCGAGCAGGCGGAGCGACTGCGCGTCTTCGACCTGCACGCGGTCGAGCGGGAGCTCGACGGGCGAGGTGGCCGGCTGCGCACCGTCCTCGCCGCGTACCGGCCCGGAGCCCCATCTGCTGCGCTCCGAGGCGGAGCGCCGCCTCAAGCGGCTGTGCGAGGCCGGCGATCTCCCGTTGCCGCAGTTCAACGTCCAGCTCCACGGCTACGAGGTCGACGTCTATTGGCCCGAGCAGCGGTTGGTGCTCGAGATCGACGGTGCGACCGCGCACGCCACTCGCGCGGCCTTCCACCGCGACCGCAGGCGCGACCGCGCGCTCGCCGCCCACGGGATCCAGGTGCTGCGCGTCACCTGGCCGGACCTCGGCGAGGAGCTGGTCGAGCAGCTCCGGGCGATCCTGCGGCGGCGCTAGTCTCGAAAGGGTGCCGAAGTTCAAGGTCAACCACGCGTATCAGCCGGTCGCCGACCAGCAGCAGGCCCGCGCGTCGCTTGCCGAGGGCATCGAGGCGGGCGACCGCTTCCAGACCCTTCTCGGAGTCACCGGCGCCGGCAAGACGGCGACGATGGCGTTCACGATCGAGGAGGTCCAGCGGCCCAGCCTCGTGATCGCCCACAACAAGACGCTCGCCGCCCAGCTCTGCAACGAGTTCCGCGAGTTCTTCCCGGACAACGCGGTCGAGTACTTCGTCTCGTACTACGACTACTACCAGCCCGAGGCCTACGTCCCGAGCTCGGACCTCTACATCGAGAAGGACTCCTCGATCAACCAGGAGATCGAGCGCCTGCGGCACGCCGCCACCGCGTCGCTGTTCGCCCGCCGCGACACGATCGTCGTCGCCAGCGTCTCCTGCATCTTCGGCCTCGGATCGCCGGAGAAGTACGACCGCCTGATGCTGATGCTCAAGCGCGGCGAGATGATGGATCGCGACGCCGTGCTGCGCAAGCTGGTCGACATCCAGTACTCGCGCAACGACGCCGTGCTCGCCCGCGGCAGCTTCCGCGTCCGCGGCGAGACGCTCGAGGTCTTCCCGGCCTACGCCGAGACCGCCTACCGCGCCGTCTTCTTCGGCGACGAGGTCGAGAGCGTCCAGGAGTTCGACCCGCTCACCGGCGAGCTGCTCAAGGAGCTGCGCTACGCGGCCGTCTGGCCGGCGACCCACTACGCCACCGACACCAAGACGATCGAGCGCGCCGTCGTCGAGATCCGCGACGAGCTCGAGCAGCGCACCAAGGAGCTCGAGGAGCAGGGCAAGCTGCTCGAGTCGCACCGCCTGCGCCAGCGCACCCAGTTCGACATGGAGATGCTGCGCGAGCTGGGCTTCTGCAACGGGATCGAGAACTACTCGCGCATCCTCGACGGCCGCGCCCCGGGCGCGCGCCCGTACTGCCTGATCGACTTCTTCCCCGAGGACTTCGTCTGCTTCATCGACGAGTCGCACCAGACGGTGCCTCAGATCGGCGGCATGTACGAGGGCGACCGCTCCCGCAAGCAGACGCTGGTGGAGTACGGCTTCCGGCTCCCGAGTGCGCTCGACAACCGCCCTCAGACCTTCGACGAGTTCCTCGCCAGGACCCCGCAGATGGTGTTCGTCTCGGCCACGCCGGGCGACTTCGAGCGCAACCACTCCAGCCGCATCGTCGAGCAGATCGTGCGCCCGACCGGGATCGTCGACCCCGAGGTCGACGTGCGCGAGACCAAGAACCAGATCGACGACCTGATGGAGGAGATCCGCCAGCGCGTCGAGCGCGAGGAGCGCACGCTGGTCACCACGCTCACGAAGAAGATGGCCGAGGACCTGACCGATTACCTGCTCGAGTACGGCTTCAAGGTCCGCTACCTGCACTCGGAGATCGACACGCTGGAGCGCATCCAGATCATCCGCGACCTTCGCCTGGGCGAGTACGACGTCCTGGTCGGCGTCAACCTGCTGCGCGAGGGGCTCGACCTGCCCGAGGTCTCGCTGGTGGCGATCCTCGACGCCGACAAGGAGGGCTTCCTGCGCGGCGAGACCTCGCTGATCCAGACGATCGGCCGCGCCGCCCGCAACGTGCGCGGCAAGGTGATCATGTACGCCGACAAGGAGACCGCCGCCATGCGCAGCGCGATCCACGAGACCGACCGCCGGCGCGCGATCCAGGTCGCGTACAACGAGGAGCACGGCATCACGCCGGCCACGATCCAGAAGGGCATCTCCGACATCAGCGACTTCCTGATGCAGGAGTCGAAGGTCCCCGGCAGCCGCGGACGGCGGCGCCGCGACACCGAGGGGATGACGGCGGAGGAGCTGCGCCGCACGATCGTGGAGCTCGAGGAGGAGATGCTGGCGGCGGCCGACGACCTGCGCTTCGAGTACGCGGCGAAGCTGCGCGACGAGATCAAGTCGCTGCGCCGCGAGCTCGAGGAGGCGGAGGCCAGCGCCTGATTTTCTGGTAGACCTAGGGGTGCACATAACCCTCCACGGACGCCGCCCCTGTCTATGAACTCCCGCCGCTGCCTCGTCGCGCTCGTCGCGACGTTCGCGCTTATAGCCCTCTCAGCAGCCCCCGCCGGGGCCGCGCCGACCGCGTCCTTCGACGTGTCGGCCAACCCGACGTCGGGTGTGCCGGTGACGTTCACGTCGACCTCGACGGCGCCGCTGCTGTTCGCGATCTCCAAGGTCGAGTGGGACTTCGACGGGGACGGCACCTACGAGGTCTCGGGCACGGAGCCAACGGCGACCCACACCTTCGCCTCCGGCACCTACCAGGTCGGGATCCGCGTTACCAGCAGCGAGCCGGAGCTGACCGGGAACACGGCCACGCGCCTCCAAGCCGGTGATCGTGGTCACGCGCCCGCCGCTCGCCGCCTTCTCGTTCGGGCCGAGCAGCCCCGAGACCGACGTCCTGATCCAGTTCGCCTCGAACTCGACCGACCCGGACGGCGACAACCTCGCCCACAACTGGGACTTCGGCGACGGCAGCGGCCGGTCACCGAGCGCAATCCCACGCACGCGTACACGACGCCCGGCCAGAAGACCGTCCGCCTGACGGTCAACGACGGCAAGGGCGGCGTCGACGACGTGACCCAGACGATCGTCGTGCGCGACCCGCGCGCGCCCACGGCCTCGTTCAAGACCGCACCGGGCACGCCGCGCGCGGGCGACAAGGTGACGTTCACCTCGACCTCCGCGCCCGTCGAGGGCCAGGAGATCGACTCGCAGGAGTGGGACCTCGACTCGGACGGCGACTTCGACGACGGCAAGGGCGCGACCGTCAGCAAGACCTTCGACAGCCAGGGCGTCTACCGCGTCGCGCTCAAGGTGACCCAGGAGAACGGCAACTTCGCGGTCGCCGAGGGCACGGTGCGGGTCGGAGCGCTCGTCGTCACGACCCCGCCCGCCGGCGGCGGCCAGAATCCGGGCCCAAAGACGCCGAACAAGCCGACCGGCGCGAAGTGGACGCTGCTGTCGCCGTTCCCGGTCGTGAACATCTCGGGCCGGGCGTACCTGCACCGGACGCAGATCACCAAGCTCACGGTGATCGCTCCGCGCGGCTCGATCACCTCGGTCACCTGCGTCGGCAAGAAGGCCTGCCCCAACGCGACCCGGCGCAAGCGCGCCCGGCCGAAGCACCTGCGCCTGCGCTTCAAGACCTTCGAGCGCTACCTCGCCGGCCGGGGCGAAGCTGGTCGTCGTGGTGCGCAAGTCCGGGCGCATCGGCAAGTACGCCCGCTTCAAGCTGCGCAAGGGCGCGGAGCCGCTTCGAGCCGACATGTGCATCAACCCGGGCAAGCGCAAGCCGCGCCCGTGTCCGTCGACCTGACGGGTCGTATTTGCACCCGCCGCGCAAATAGGTAAGCTGTCCGGCCGATGCTCTCGTTCTCTCGCAGGGAGGGGATGTTCGCCCTGGTGGTGTGCCTCGCCGCGTTCGCGCTGCTGGCACCCTCGGCCATGGCGGAGAAGGCCCACTCCTCACTCGTCAAGGTCGCGGCCGCTCCCAACGGCGCGCAGCGCCTGACCTACAAGGTCGGGCCGTTCGACATCATCCCGGGCCAGAACGACATCGGCTACGCGGGCATGGACCAGAAGCCGAAGGTCGACGGCTGGATCACGCGCATCCGGCCCGACCTCACCTACATCAACGGCAAGGTGCCGCCCGTCGACGTGATCCACCTGCACCACGGCGTCTGGCTGAACATGTCGCGCCAGGACGCCACGTCGCCCGGGCTGCCCGAGCGCTTCTTCGCCGCCGGCGAGGAGAAGACGATCATGTCCTTCCCCAAGGGCTTCGGCTACGAGTACAAGGCGACCGATCGCTGGCTGCTCAACCACATGATCCACAACCTCACGCCGGTCCCGACGAAGGTCTGGATGAAGCTCGAGATCGACTTCATCCCGAAGACCTCGAAGGCGGCGGACGGCATCAAGCCGGTGCGGCCGATCTGGATGGACGTCCGCAACGGCCAGATCTACCCGGTCTTCAACGTCGAGAAGAGCGCCGGCGACAAGGGCCTCTACACCTACCCGTCCGACGAGAAGGCGGCCTACCAGGGCGGCGAGAAGCGCAACGAGTGGACGGTCGACCGCGACGGCGTGCTCGTCTCGACCGCCGGCCACCTGCATCCGGGCGGCCTCCACACCGATCTTTGGGTCCGCCGCAGGGGCGCTCGGCTCGCGAAGGCCGCCTGCGCCTCGAAGAGCTCCGGCAAGGCGCGCCGCGCATGCCGCGCGAAGAACCCGCGCGGGTACGGCAGCAACGCCCACCTGTTCCGCTCGAACGCGAAGTACTACGAGCCCGCCGGCGCGGTCTCCTGGGATGTCGCGATGACCGGGACCCGGCCCAACTGGATGGTGAAGGTCAAGAAGGGCGACAAGCTCTGGACGACCGCCACCTACAACACCAAGCGCGGCGCCTGGTGGGAGTCGATGGGGATCATGGTCGCCTACATGGCCGACACCGGCCGTGGCAACGACCCCTTCAAGAAGCGCGTCGACTACCCCGGCAAGCCGACCCACGGCCACCTCGCCGAGAACGACAACCACGGCGGCGGCAAGACCAACCTGCCCGATCCGCGCAAGCTGGCTGACGGCGCGACGGTCGGCGGCGGGTCGATCAACATCGTCGACTTCAAGTACGCGCTCGGCGACCTCAGCCTGAGCGGCGCCAACCGGCTGCCCCCGGTGATCCCCCAGGGCCAGTCGGCCACCTTCCGCAACCTCGAGGGCGGCCAGGACCGGCTCTACCACTCGATCACCTCGTGCAAGGCTCCCTGTAACCGCAAGACCGGCGTCGCCTATCCGATCGCGGACAGCCCGGTGCAGTTCGAGTCGAACACGCTCGGTGTCCGGATGCCGGCCAGCGGCGTGAACGAGTGGCAGACGCCCAAGAACCTGAAGGCGGGCACGTACACCTACTTCTGCCGCATCCACCCGTTCATGCGAGGCGCGTTCCGCGTCAAGTAATTAGCCTTCCTCCGCGATGGCGGAGCGATCGGCTGCAGATCAGGTGAAGGCGCTCGTCGAGGCAGCGGAGCAGATCCGTGCTGCGGCGGAGCGCGACGCCGAGCGCTCGCGGGAGTCGGCAGGGCGCGTCGCCGAGCGGGCCGCGGTCATCGAGCAGCGACTCGACGACGTGCACGCCGCCGTGACGGCGCTGCGCGACGAGGTGGCCGGGCTGCGCGAGCTGGCCGCGGAGGTCGGCGCCGCCGGCGCGACGGATGAGGTCGACGAGGGGCTGATCGCCGAGGCCGAGGCGGTCGCCGCCCGCGCGCCCGACGTGCACGAGCCCGCCGAGGAGCCGGAGCCTGCGGCGGGCCGCCGCCGCCCCGAGGGCGCCCGCCTGCTGGCGCTCAAGATGGCCCTGGACGGCCGGCCGCGCGACGAGACGGCCGCCTATCTGCGCGAGAACTTCGAGCTCGCGGAGCCCGACTCGCTGCTCGACGAGGTCTACGCGCGCGCAGAAGGTCGCAACTAGCGGATTCCGAACACGTGTTCGAGCCGACGACGGCTCTAGACTCGTTATTCGCTTGATTCAGAGTGGAGAAATCGTCGTCTCGGGTGCCCGGGAGCACAACCTCAAGGACCTGCACCTGAGGCTGCCCCGCAACGCCCTGGTCGTCATAACGGGGCTGTCCGGCTCGGGCAAGTCGAGCCTCGCCTTCGACACCATCTACGCGGAGGGCCAGCGCCGCTACGTCGAGTCGCTGTCGGCCTACGCGCGCCAGTTCCTCGGCCAGATGGACAAGCCCGACGTGGACTCGATCGAGGGCCTGTCGCCGGCCATCTCGATCGACCAGAAGACGACCAGCCGCAACCCGCGCTCGACGGTCGGCACGGTCACCGAGATCTACGACTACCTGCGCCTGCTGTGGGCCCGCGTCGGGCATCCGCACTGCTACAACTGCGGCCGCCCGATCGAGGCGCAGTCGGCCGAGCAGATCATCGACCAGGTGATGATGCTCCCCGAGGGCACCAAGTTCATGGTGCTGGCGCCGATCGTGCGCGGCCGCAAGGGCGAGTACGGCAAGCTCTTCGAGGAGCTGCGCGAGCAGGGCTTCACGCGCGTGAAGGTCGACGGCGAGCTGCGCCGGCTCGAGGAGGAGATCGTCCTCGACAAGAAGTACAAGCACGACATCGCGGTCGTGATCGACCGGCTCGTGATGCGGCCGGACCTGCGCAAGCGGCTGGCGGACCGGTCGAGACCGCGGTCGCGCGGGCGGAGGGGCTGGTGGACGTCGAGCACGTCGACACCGGCGAGGTCGATCACCTACAGCGACCGCTTCATGTGCCTGCACTGCGGCACCTCGATGCCGGAGCTCGAGCCGCGGATGTTCTCCTTCAACTCGCCGCACGGCGCCTGCCCGCGCTGCACCGGGCTCGGCTCGCAGATGGAGATCGACCCCGAGCTGATCGTGCCCGGACCCGTCGCTGTCGCTCAACGACGGCGCGATCCTGCCTGGTCCACCAGCGCCTCGAACTACTACGAGCAGATGACGCAGGCGATCGCGGACAAGTGGGAGGTGGACATGGACACCCCCTGGGAGGACCTGCCCGACGAGCTCCGCCACTGCTTCCTGTACGGCACCAACGGCGAGCAGATCTACGTCTCCTACCGCAACCGCTACGGGCGCCGGCGGTCGTACATGACGACCTTCGAGGGGATCGTCCGCAACCTCGAGCGCCGCTACCGCGAGACCGACTCGGACTGGTCGCGCGAGAAGATCGAGGAGTACATGACGCTGCGGCCCTGCCCGGAGTGCAAGGGCGCGCGGCCTGCGGCCCGAGTCGCTCGCGGTGAAGGTCGGCGGGCTCGGCATGCACGAGTTCACGCGCATGTCGGCGAGCCGGGCGATCGAGTGGGTCGAGCGAGCTCGAGCTGTCCGACACCGAGCGCCAGATCGCCCGGCTGATCCTGCGCGAGATCGACGAGCGGCTGCGCTTCCTCGACAACGTCGGCGTCGGGCTACCTGTCGCTGGAGCGGGCGGCGGCGACGCTGTCCGGCGGCGAGGCGCAGCGCATCCGCCTGGCCACGCAGATCGGCTCGTCGCTGGTGGGCGTGCTCTACATCCTCGACGAGCCGTCGATCGGCCTGCACCAGCGCGACAACGAGCGCCTGATCGCGACGCTGGAGCGCCTGCGCGACCTCGGCAACACCGTGATCGTCGTCGAGCATGACGAGGGCACGATGCGCGCGGCCGACCATCTGATCGACCTCGGGCCCGGGCGCCGGCGAGCACGGCGGCAAGCTGGTCGCCGAGGGCACGCCCGAGCGCGTGATGCGCACCAAGGGCTCGGCTCACCGGCCAGTTCCTGTCCGGGCAGCGCGCGAGATCCCGATCCCGAGCAAGCGGCGCCGCCCGAGCGGCTACATCCAGATCGAGGGCGCCTCGCAGCACAACCTGCGCGACATCGACGTGAAGGTTCCGCTGGGCGTCTTCTGCTCGGTCACGGGCGTGTCGGGGTCGGGCAAGTCGACGCTCGTCAACGAGGTGCTGTTCAAGGCGGTGGCCAACCGGCTGCACCGCGCCAAGCAGCGGCCCGGCGCGCACCGGCGCATCAGCGGCCTGGACGCGATCGACAAGATCATCAACATCGACCAGTCGCCGATCGGCCGCACGCCGCGGTCGAACCCGGCCACCTACATCGGGCTGTTCGACCACATCCGCGACCTCTACTCGCGCACGCAGGAGGCGCGGGCGCGCGGCTACAAGCCGGGGCGGTTCTCGTTCAACGTGAAGGGCGGGCGCTGCGAGGTCTGCCGCGGCGACGGCCAGATCAAGATCGAGATGCACTTCCTGCCGGACGTGTACGTGCCCTGCGAGCAGTGCGACGGCAAGCGCTACAACCGCGAGACGCTCGAGGTGCGCTTCAAGGGCAAGACGATCGCGGACGTGCTCGAGATGACGGTCGAGGAGGCGCTCGACTTCTTCCAGCACATCCCGAAGATCAAGCGCCGGCTGCAGGCGCTGCACGACGTCGGGCTCGACTACATCCGCCTGGGCCAGGCGGCCACAACGCTCTCGGGCGGCGAGGCGCAGCGCGTGAAGCTCGCGTCCGAGCTGAGCAAGGTCGCCACCGGGAGAACGCTCTACATCCTCGACGAGCCCACCACCGGCCTCCACTTCGCCGACGTCAGCGGCTGCTGAGATGCTCGACCGGCTCGTCGAGCAGGGCAACACCGTGGTCGTCATCGAGCACAACCTCGACGTGATCAAGACCGCCGACCGCATCATCGACCTCGGGCCCGAGGGCGGCGAGGAGGGCGGCCGCCTGGTCGCGCAGGGCACGCCGGAGCAGGTGGCCGCGGCGAGCGGATCGCACACCGGCCGGTTCCTGGCCGCGATCGTGGAGCCGGCGAAGAAGGAGCGGCGACCGCGGCCAAGGTCGCCGCGGCCGCCTGAGCCTGCGGCGCCGCGGGGCCGGGGCTAGCTCGGCCCGGTCTCGCGCGCCCGGCGCAGCTTGCGCACCGTCTGGATACTCCATCCGGCGCGGGCGCGCACGGCGACCTCCATCAGCGTGGAGGCCTCGCCGGTGTCGGCGATGCCGATCGAGCAGGTGACGGGGGAGGCCGGCAGGTTGCGCGCGCAGGCGTCCAGCATGTCCTCGAAGCGCTCCTCCCACGCGGCCGCCTTCTCGGCGTCGGTGGCGTGCAGCAGCTCCGAGAACTCGTCGGACCCGGTGCGGCGATCTCGTCCACGCCGCGGATCGTCTGGTGCAGCACCTCGGCGCAGGTGCGAGCAGGTGCGTGCCACCGCCGCGCCGTGGCTGTTGTTCACGGCGCTGAGGCCGTCGAGATCGAGCACCGCGATCGCCAGCGCCTCGCTGGTGCGCCGCGCCGCAGCTCCTCGCGGACCAGCAGCTGCTCGAATCGTCGGCCCCGGGAAGGTCGGCAGCGGTCATGCCTCCTTCATCGGCTGTTTGGCCTCGAACCCTGAGATCCTGTCGCTCGTGTCCGATGCCCGCCTCTGGTGGCAGAAATGGCGCTGGTACGAGCGCAACGCGCTGCCCTGGAACCGGGCGCGCATCCACGGGAGTTCGCGCGCCGCCGGGCGTTCGCCCGCTGGCCGCTGCACGGGAACGTGCTGGAGGCCTTCCGCGAGGGCCGGCTCGAGGTCGGCGAGCACACGCTGCTCGAGCCGAACGTCTGGCTCACCGCGCCGGGCGAGGCCCGCATCCGGATCGGCTCCGGCACGTTCCTCAACATCGGCGTGATGGTCGCCGCGGTGGACCTCGTGGAGATCGGCGACCACTGCATGTTCGCCAACGGCTGCTTCGTCACCGACGGCTCGCACCGCTTCGACGACCCGGACAGGCCCGTGCCCTGGCAGGGCTTCTCCAGCAAGGGCCCGACGCGGATCGGGGACAACGTCTGGTGCGGTGCCAACGTGGTCATCACGAGCGGCGTGACGATAGGCGAGCGCTGCGTGATCGGCGCCAACAGCGTCGTGACGGGCGATATCCGCCGTTCTCGATCGCGGCGGGCGTACCCGCCCGGGTGCTGCGCACGATCGATACTCGAGCGGATCAGCACATGACGATCAGGTGGAACGGGCGGTCCAGCTCTTGCCGTTCGACCCCGTTCTCCGTGCGCACGGCCACGCCGTTCACGTTGGACCCCAGCGAGCCGACGCTGATCTGGCCGTTCTGCGGGGGCCGCCGGCTGCGGTGGATCCCCGACCGTCGCGAAGTACGCGCAGTTCCGGACGTCCGCGTTGAAGATCACCTGGTAGCGGCCGGCCGAGGTACGCGCGACCGAGGCGACGTTGCGCCCGCGCACGGCCTGGCCGTTGCGCGTTGACGACTGCGAAGCGAGCGCGACGAGCGTCGGCAGGAAGCGCGGGACGGTGCCGAGCGAGGACTCGTTGATGGCGTGCCCCGATGCCGTCGCGGCGGATGGCGTTGCCGCTCAGGGAGCGGTTGCGGATGTCCTTGGTCGTCGACGAGCCGTTCCTGATCTCTTGCCGGTGATCACGAGCGCGTA
>CAWHDX010000002.1:0-248782 GCA_963828225.1 uncultured Thermoleophilaceae bacterium
GCGCGAGAGCCGAGGCCTGGTCCTCTGTGCCGGCACGCGGCTGATCGACCTGACGACCGGCTCGAGCGTCGCTCTTCCAGGCCCGGACGTGCGGTTCGTCGGGCTGAACGTGGCGTCGCGCGACGCGTACAGCTGGGCGCGCTGCGGCTGGTGGCCGACGCCAGCTCGGGCTCCCGCGCTGACCGGAGGCGCCCGGCCGCGGCGGCTGGCGGGCGGCGGCGAGCTCGTCGCGAGCGGGGCCGTCGAGCGCGAACGCTGGCGGCGCGAGCTCGCGGAGAACCTCGCGCCGCGTAAGGGCGAACGGATGAGCCGGGACCGGCGCTGCGCGCGCTAAACGACTCGGCCGGCCCACACGACCGGCTCGTCGTCACGTCGGGCACGCCGCATGTCGACGTGCACAAGCTGTGGGATGCCGGAAGCCGGCGCTGCCTGATGGAGGATGGGCTTCTCGTGCGTGGGCGGCGAGATTCCCGCCGCGCTCGGCCGTTCGGCTCGGCACGTCCCCGACGGCGGACAGGTCTACGTCATGATCGGTGACGGGACCTACCTGATGGGCGGCACGGGCGAGCTCGTCACGGCCCGGCAGGAGGGGCTGAAGCCCACCGTGCTCGTGGTCGAGAACGGCGGCTACCAGTCGATCCACGCGCCTGCAGCGCAACCGCACCGGACGAAGCTTCGGGCTCGAGTTCGCGCGGTCGACGGCGACTTCGTCGAGGTCGACTTCGCGGCGAACGCGCGCAGCCTCGGCTGCGCCACGTTACCGCGCGGAGACGCCCGTCGGAGCTGCGCGCCGTGCTCGACGCGGCGCGCGACGGAGGCCGGGCCGGTCGTGATCGTGGTTCGCGGTCGAGCCGCACCGGCTGATGCTCGACTCCGAGTGCTGGTGGGACGTGGGCATCGCCGCGGTCTCGGACCGGCCCGAGACCGGGAGCCGGCGGCCGAGCACATGCGCGGCCGGGCGCTGCGGCGGGCGGGCGCGGCGCCGTGAGGATCGTCGCCACCGACGAGGTGCCGCCGGTCGCGCGCCGGGCCTTCGCGCCGCTGGGCGAGATCGTCGTTGCGCCTCGAGGACCCCGGCGCCGAGGTGCTGATCGTGCGCGGACGCGCGCCTAGACGGGCGAAGCGCTGGCGCGGCTACCGGCGCTGCGGGCGATCGCCCGGACCGGCGCCGGCTACGACGACCTCGACGTCGCTGCCGCCGCGGAGCGGCGTGCCGATCGTCTACGCGCCCGGCATCGGCAGCCAGCCGGTGGCGGAGGGACCGTCGCGCTGATGCTCGCCGCCGCCAAGCGCCTGCGCGAGCTGGGCACGGTGGTCGAGGCGGGACCTGGACGGAGCGCTACGCGTCGCCGGGGATCGACATCGACGGCGCCTGCCTCGGGGTGGTCGGCTACGGCGCGATCGGGCAGCGCGTGGCGCGGCTCTGCGCCGGCCTCGGCATGGAGGTGATCGCTGCCGATCCCGCGCCGCGGACGCGCTCGCCGACGGCGACGCCGAGGTGGTCGCCCTCGGGGAGCTGCTCGAGCGGGCTGACGTCATCACGCTGCACTGCGGGCTCACCGCGGGACACGCGGGCTCGTCGACCAGCGCCTGCTCGGCGCGCGTCCGGCCCGGCGCGATGCTGGTCAACGTGGCGCGCGGTCCGATCGTCGAGAGCGAGGACGTGCTCGCCGAGGCGCTCGCCGGCGGCCGCCTGTCGGCGGTGGCGCTGGACGTCTTCCCGAGCGAGCCGCCGGACCCGGCCACCGCCTCTACGCCGACCCGCGCGTCGATCTGCACGCCGCACTCGGTCGGGCTCGCCTCGCGCTGGAACGAGCAGGTCTTCCTCTCGCTCGCGCGCGGCGTCGCAGAGCTGCTCGCCGGCGAGCTGCCGCCGAACGTGTTCAACCCCGAGGCACGCTGCGCCCGGCGCCGATCGCGCGCGACGCCATCCGCTGAGGCCGCCGGTCGGACGATGCCGCGGCCCGCGCGCACGCGGACACTCGCCCGATGCCGACCCAGCTGCTCGGCCGCGACCTCGTCCACACCCGCGACGCCATCGACCTGCCGCCGCCCGGCGCGCTGGTCGAGGGCCGGCGATGCGCCAGCGAATCGTACCCGATCCTGGTCACGCGCTCGCTGCGCAGACGCTCGCGCATCTGGTCGAGCTGATCGGCGACGCGCACGTCGCGTTGATCACCGACGCACGGTGGCCGCGCTCCACGGCGAGCGGCTCGTCGCGCGGCTGGCCGAGGCCGGCGTCGAAGCCGAGGTGGTCGAGCTGCCGGCCGGCGAGCGGCAAAGACGCTGCCGCAGGCCTGCGAGCTGCTCGACTGGCTGACCGGACCCAGTCGGCCGGCGCGACGCGATCGTCAGCTTCGGCGGCGGCGTCGTCATCGACATGGGCGGCTGGGTCGCCAGCTGCTACATGCGCGGCGTGCCGTACGTGAACCTGCCGACGACGCTGGTCGGGCAGGTCGACGCGGGCATCGGCGGCAAGCTCGCGGTCAACCACGACGGTCGCGAAGAACCTGATCGGCGGGTTCTCGCAGCCGCTCGGCGTGATCTCCGACGTGTCGTTCCTGACGACGCTCGACCGGCGCCAGCTGCGCGCCGGCCTGGCCGAGGCGATCAAGAAGGCGATCATCGCCTCGCCCGCCTACTGGGAGCTGATCGAGCGCCGCGCCGAGCGAGATGCTCGCGGGCGACCTGGACGCGCTCGAGCGGCTGGTGCACGGCGCGAGCGCGATCAAGGCCGAGCTGATCGCGCGCGACCCGTACGAGCGCGACTCGCGCCGGACGCTCGGCTTCGGCCACGCGATCGCGCACCCGCTCGAGACGGTCACCGGCTACAGCGCGCTGCTGCACGGCGAGGCCGTCGCGTTCGGGATGGTCGTCGAGTCGCGCATCGCCGCGGCGCGCGGGCTGCTCGACGCCGACGGCTGGAGCGCATCCTGCGCCTGCTGCGCGAGGTCGGGCTGCCGACCACCGCCGGCGAGCTCCCGGCGCCGGTCGACGGCGCCGCGCTGCTCGCGGCGATCGAGCGCATCCGGCTGATCCGCGGCGGCGGCTTCCGGTTCGTGCTGCCGATCGACCTCGGCGAGACGGTGATCGCCGACGACGTGACGCCGGACGAGCTGCGCGCGGCGCTGGCCGCCTGCGGGATCGAGCTGTGATCGCGCCACGTCGGCACTGACACGGTCCCGGACCTCGATCGCGCCGTGCGTGGTACTGCGGAGCGTGCTCGGGCTCCAGCCGCTCGGACCGGTGGTCGAGGTCGTGGCGGGCGAGGGCCACGGCGGGACCGTCGCCGCGGACGTGCTCGGCCCCGGCTTCGGCGGCTTCCGCCAGGCGCACTGAGCGGGGCCAACGGGGTCGGCGCTCGAGCTGTTCGAGTTCGGCGCGCCGCCGCCCTGGGCCGCCGGGCTGCTTCCACCTCTGCATGGCGGTCGGCGGACGTCGAGTGCGGTCGCGGCGCGGATCGGGGGCGGCGGTCGCGCGTGTGGGAGCTGTTCCCCGGCGAGCCGTACCGGTGCTGCTACTGCGAGGACCCGTTCGGGAACGTGGTCGAGCTGTACTCGCACGGGCACGAGCGCGTGTGGGCGAACCGGTCGTGAGCGCGCGCGTGATCGTGATCGGCCTGGGGCGGATCGGGCGGCTGCACGCGCGCAACCTCGCCGGCGCCGGGCTCGCCGGGGTGGTCGACGCGGTCGAGGAGACGGCCCGCGCAGGTCGGGCGCGGCTACGGCGTGCCCTGGAGCGCTTCGCTCGACGAGCTGCTGCCGCACGCGGACGCGGCGGTGATCGCCGCGCCGACCGACTGCACGCCGCAGCTCGTCGAGCAGTGCGCCGCGGCCGGCGTGCACGTGCTCTGCGAGAAGCCGCTCGGGTTCAGCGCCCGAGGAGGCGGAGCGCGCGACCTCCGCGCGCTCGGGCGGCCGGGCGTGCTGCTCTGGGTCGGCTTTCAGCGCCGCTTCGACCCCGACTGGCGGGCGCTGGCGCGCGCCTCGGTCGGCAGACCGCAACTGCTGCGGGTCTCGCACCGCAACGCGCGGGCGCCGGCCGCGGTGGCCGAGCTCGGCGACCTGTTCGTGGACGTCGCGATCCACGACCTCGACGCCGCCCGCTGGCTCGTCGGCGAGGTGGCCGAGGTGTTCGCCCGGGAGCACGTCGGGCGCGGCGACCATCTGGCTGAGGTTCGAGAGCGGCGCGTTCGGCTGATCGACGTGAGCCGCAGCGCGGCGTACGGGTTCGAGTGCTCGGCCGAGCTGGTCGGGACGAGAGCGACGGCGCGCGGGACGGGGCGCGCGGCGGCGGTGTCGCTGCTCTGCGACGGCCAGGCGCGCACGCCGCTCGCCGCCGACCACGCGGAGCGGCACGCCGAGGCGTATCGCGCGGAGGTGCGGCAGTTCGCGGCGGCCGTCGGTGAGGCGGCGGAGGGTCCGCGCGCTCCAGCGGCGCTCGCGCGCGGCTGCGGCACGCGACCGGCGAGGACGCCGTCGCCGCGCTGAGGCTCGCCGCGCTGGCGCGGCGATCCGCGGCAACCGGCGCGCCCGTCCTCGTCGCGACGGCGGTGGCGGCATGAGCGAGCTCGGCTTCGCGCTGCTGGGCACGGGCTTCATGGGCGGCGCCCACTCGCGGGCGCTGCACGCGCTGCGCGCGCTGCCCGACACGCCGCGGCCGCGGCTGGTCTCGATCTGCGGCCGCGACCGCGCCGTCGCCGAGCGCGCCCGCGAACCGCTACGGCTGGCTCGAGACGGCCGCGAACTGGCGGGCGCAGGTGAGTGACGAGCGCGTCGCGGTGTTCGACAACGCGGCGCCCAACCACCTCCATCTGGAGCCGACGCTCGCCGCGATCCGCAACGGCAGGCACGTCCTCTGCGAGAAGCCGCTCGCCGCCGTGCGCGCGCGACGCGCGCGGCTCTGGGTCGAGGCGGAGCGAGCGGGGGTGGTGAGCATGTGCGCGCTTCAACCTGCGCTTCGTGCCGGCGGTGCGGCTCGCACGCGAGCTGGTCGCCGCGGGCGAGCTCGGCGCCCCGACGCACTTCCGCGCGCGCTTCCTCGCGTCGTCGGCGCTGCGCCGCGACCAGCGGCCGCACCTGGCGCTTCGAGCGCGCCGCGGCCGGCAGCGGCGCGGTCGCCGACCTCGGCAGCCACCTGGTCGACCTGTGCCGATACCTCGCCGGCGAGCCCGAGGCCGTCACGGCCGCGACGCGCACGTTCGTGACCGAGCGCGACGGCCAGCGGGTCGACGTGGACGACGCCTTCGCGGCGGTGATCGAGCTGGAGGGCGGGGCGATCGGGACGCTCGAGGCGTCCCGCGCGGCCGGGCGGCGCTCCAACGAATGCGTCGTCGAGCTCGACGGCACGCTCGGCAGCCTGCGGATCGACTTCGAACGCCTCAACGACCTGGAGCTGTGCACCGAGCGCAAGCGCTGGACGCGGATCGACGTGACGGAACCGGGCGATCCATTCATGGCGTGCTGGTGGCCGGAGCCCGGGCACGGCATCGGCTGGGGCGATTCGTTCACTGCACGAGCTGCGGCACCTGATCGCGGCGGTCGCCAACGAGGCAGCGTCCGGCCGCACGGAGCCGACTTCGAGGACGGCTACCGCTGCGCGGAGACCTGCGACGCGATCCTGCGCGCGGCGGAGAGCGGCGAGCGCGAGGCGGTCGCGTTTCGCGACATCCGCCGCGCCGCCGTGCCGGCATGACGCTCGCCATCGCCGGCGGCGCGCCGGCGGTCGCGCCGGGCAGCCACGGCGCTGGCCGGAGATCACTGCCGCCGATCGCGCGGCGGTGACCCGAGTGTTCGACAGCGGCGAGCTTTGGGGGCCCTTCGGGCGTGAGACCGTCGAGCTCGAGCGGGAGTTCGCGAGCTTCGTCGGGACGCGGCACTGCCTGCTCGTCAACAGCGGCACGGCCGCGCTGCATTGCGCGCTCGTCGGCGCCGGCGTCGGCCCGGGCGACGAGGTCATCGTCCCCGCGCTGACCTTCGTCGCAAGCGCGCAGGCGGTCTTGCACGCGGGCGCGCAACCCGTGTTCGCAGACATCGATCCGGTCACGTTCACAGTCGATCCGGCTCACGTCGAGGCGCTCGTGGGCCCGCGAACGAGGGCGATCATGCCGGTGCACGTTCACGGCCTGCCCGCCGATCTCGACACGCTCGGGGCGATTGCGCAGCGGCACGACCTGGCGATCGTCGAGGACGCGTGCCAGGCGCATGGAGCGACCTTTCGCGGGGAGCCCGTGGGGCGGTCACGTCCCTCGGCGTTCTCGTTGAACGGCAGCAAGCTCCTCCCGGCCGGCGAGGGCGGGCTGTTCGTCACCGGCGACCACGACTCGATCGCCGCCGCCCGCCGCCTTGCGATCTTCGGGGAGGACGTCGTGCCGCTGCGCGAGCCCGGCCAGACGCGCTCCTACCGCTCGCACTCGGTCGGCTGGAACTATCGATCCTCCGAGCTCGTCGCGGCGATCGCTCGGGTGCGCCTGCGGCGCCTCCCCCATCTCGTCGAGACCGCTCGGGCCAACGCCGCCATTCTGACGCGCGGTCTGGCCGAGCTGGCCGGGTTCGAGCCGCCTCATGTCCCGCCCGATCGGCAGGGTGCCTTCTACCGCTACCGGATCCGGCTGCGGGCGCCCGCAGGGTGCCCCGCACTCGAATGGCGCGATCGCGTCCTGCACGCCCTCAGCGCCGAGAACGTCGACGCCGGCACTTGGCAGCTCGACCCCGTCCCCTCGCAGCCGCTCTTCGGCCGCCCGCGCGAGGAGTTCCCGGAGACCGCACGGCTGCTCGACGGCTCGATCGTGCTCGGCACCGCCGAGCATCCGATCTTCAATCAGGAGCCTCCGCTGATGGAGCGCTACGTCGAGGCCTTCGCGAAGCTAGCGCCCGATCCGGAAGCCGTGCTCGCCGCGGACTACATACCGGTGCGCCCCACCTAGCCGCTCACTCCACGAGGCCGCGGACGCGCAGCTCCCCGATCGCCTCATCGCCCCACTCGCGCACGCTCCGTCCCGCTACCCACTCGGCCAGCTCGGGCAGGCCCTCCTCGACGGTGCGTGCGGCCGAGAACCCGAGCACGTCCCGGGCGCGGCCCACGTCCGCGAAGCAGTGGCGGATGTCGCCGGCGCGGAACTCGCCTGTGATGTCGGGCTCCAGGTCGCTGCCCAACTCCGCGGCCAGGCGTCGCGCGAGCTCCTCGACGCGCACTTGCCGCCCGGTGGCGACGTTGATCGCCAGCCCCGGCGCGCGCGGCGCGTCCATCGCTCGCAGCGTCGCATCCACGACGTCCGACACGTGCACGAGATCACGGATCTGGCCGCCGTCCTCGAAGACGACCGGCCGCCGGCCGTTCAGCAGCCGGGCAGCGAACAGGGCGGCCACGCCGGTGTAGGGGTTGCCCAGCGCCTGGCCCGGCCCGTAGACGTTCAGGTAGCGCAGCGCCACCGTCTCCAGGCCGTAGGCGCGGCCCAGCACGAGCACGAGCTCCTCCTGGTCGCGCTTGGTGATCCCGTAGACGCTCGTCGGCCGCAGCGGAGCGTCCTCGCCTGTGCCCACCGGCTCGAGCGCGCGCATGCACCGTGGGCAGCGCGGCTCCCACTCGCGCCGGCGCAGCTGCTGCTTCGCACGCAGTGGCGGCGCCTGGTCGCCGTGCTCGGCGCAGCGATACGAGCCCTCTCCGTAGACGACCATCGACGAGGCGGCCACGAGCCGCCGCACGCTGTCGCGCCGCGCCAGCACAGCCTCGAGCAGCGTCGCCGTGCCCCCGGCGTTGACGTCGACCGCGCGCCGCACGTTGATCATGGACTCGCCGTTGCCGACAGCCCCGCCGAGGTGGAAGACCGCCTCCACGCCGTCGAGCGCGCGGTCGACGGCTGCCCGGTCCCGCAGGTCGCCCACGATCAGCTCCGCCGGCGACTCCACCACGCCCGGCTCCGGGTGGGCGAGTGGGTCGAGGTTGTCGAGCACGCGCACCTGGTCGCCGCGCTCCAGCAGCGCGGCCACGAGGTGAGAGCCGATGAACCCCGCCCCGCCGGTGACGAGCACGCGGCTCACCAGACCGTGTAGAACAGCAGCTCGGTGGCCAGGGCCTGCGCCGCGAGCGCGCTCAGCACCAGCGGCAGCCGGCGCTGCGGCAGGCAGGATGCGGCCGCCACGCAGGCCATCGGAATCAGGAACTGGTAGATCCGCTCCGTCTCGGCCTTCGTGAAGCCGGCCAGCGCCGCCACGCCGACCACCGCCAGGAGCGCCACCGCGGGTGCGCCGCCGCTTCCAGCGCTGCGCAGCCACAGCCACGCGATCGGCAGGCCGCTCGCCACGAGGAACGCCACCGGCGACCCGAACACCCAGAACGCGTACGGCCGGCGCGACGCGATTCCCTCGCGGTAGACGGCCTCGGTGGCGCGCAGCGCTCCGATCGGGTCGTAGCCGGTCGCGAGATGCAGCCCGGCGTAGAAGAGCGCCAGCGCGGCCGCGCACGCGAGCGCGACCCGGGCCGCCGGCCACAGCCCGGCCCGGCGCTGGGCGAGGACGGCGGCCCAGGCTCCGATCGCCAGCGCCGCGTACGAGAAAAAGCTCGCCACGGCGAGCGCCGCGGCGCCGAGCGCGAGCGCGCCCCGCCCCGGCCGGCGGCGAGTCGCCGCGAGAGCGAGCGGTATCGCGGCCGCGGTGGCGAGTGCCGCGAACAGCGCGTCGGCGGACGTGGCGCCGTAGAGGACGGCGGCCGGCGCGAACAGATAGAGAAGCGTGGCCGTCCGCGCCCCGGCCTCGTCGAGCAGGCAGCGCGCCAGCAGGTAGGCCAGGGGGATCGTCAGCGCGCCCACGCCGATCGTCAGGGCCGCCATCGCGCCGGCGCCGTCGATGGCCAGCCAGTGCAGTAGGAGCAGCAGCCCGGGTGGATGGCCGACCGCGTGCACGGGCAGCGAGGTGCCGACCTCGGCGAAGGTGTCGAGGAACGTGCGCGCCCCGAAGTCGAGCGCAGGCAGCGCGGGCAGGTACTCGTTGGCCGCCTCGGGGCGCCCGATCGCGAACACGCTCCAGAGCTCGTCCGGACCACGGCGCACGGTGCCGAGCGCGACCCGCAGCGCGAGCCCGAGAGCGAGCGTCGCGAGAGCGAAGGCCCACGGCCGCAGGGCCGGGGCGCGCAGCCGCGGCGCCACCGCCAGCGCACCGGCGACCACGACGGCCGCCGGGATGGCTGTGAGCGCCGCCGCCGGGCGCCACTCCCAGGCGAACGGCGCGAGCGTCGTCCCGAGCCGCGCCCCCTCCGCTCGCGACGCGAAGCCGAAGGCGATGGTCGCCGCCGCCAAGGTGAACGCGCCGGCGGGGAGCCACGGGCGTTCGCCCGGACGCCCGCGGCCGGCGTCGATGCCGATTGCCTCCATCGCGACCCGGACCGTAGGCTCGCGACGGCGCCGCCGCACCGCGCGCGGCGGCGACGTTCGCGTTTCGTAAGGAGCGCCGCCTACGGTCGTCGCGTGGTCGACGTCGTCCTCCCGGTGCTCGACGAGGCCGAGGCGCTGCCCTGGGTGCTCGGGCGCATGCCGCCCGGCTTCGCGGCGCTCGTGGTCGACAACGGCTCGCGCGACGGCAGCCCGGAGATCGCCGCCGAGCTCGGCGCTCGCGTGGTCCGCGAGCCCGCGCGCGGCTTCGGCGCGGCATGCCACGCCGGCCTGCTCGAGGCTCGCTCGGCGACGGTCTGCTTCATGGACTGCGACGGCTCGCTCGACCCGGCCGAGCTGCCGCGACTGGTCGCCCCCCTCGCGAGCGGCGTCGACCTCGTCCTCGGCGCGCGCCTGGCGGAGCCGGGCGCCTGGCCGCTGCACGCCCGCCTCGCCAACCGCGCGCTGGCGCTCGAGCTGCGCCGCCGCTCAGGCCTGCGCGTGCGCGACGTGGCGCCCATGCGGGCCGTGAGCCGCGACGCGCTGCTCGAACTCGACCTGCGCGATCGCCGCTTCGGCTGGCCGCTGGAGATGCTGCTGCGCGCCGGCGCGGCCGGGTGGCGGATCGAGGAGGTGCCGGTGGCCTACGGCGCCCGCGCCGGCCGCTCGAAGGTGACCGGCACCGTGCGCGGCAGCCTGCGCGCGCGTGCGCGACATGGCGCTCGTGCTGCGATGAGCGGCGTCGCGCTGGTCGTGATCGCCAAGGCCCCCGTGGCCGGCCGCTCCAAGACGCGTCTGTGCCCGCCCTGCACCGGCGACCAGGCCGCCGCCCTTGCCGCCGCCGCCCTCGCCGACACGCTCGCAGCCGTGGCCGCGACGCCCGCCAGGCGGCGGCTGCTCGCACTCGACGGCGAGCCCGGCGAGTGGCTGCCGCCCGGGTTCGAGACGATCGAGCAGCGCGGCTGGGGACTTGGCGAGCGGCTCGGCAATGCGCTCGCGGCCGCCGGCGGCCCCGCCCTGGTGGTGGGGATGGACACGCCGCAGCTCACCCCCCGCGTGCTCGCCCATGCCGCGGCGCGCCTGTGCGAGCCCGGTGTCGACGCGGTGCTGGGCCCGGCGTTCGACGGCGGCTACTGGACGATCGGCCTGCGCCGCCCAGACCGCGCCGTCTTCGACGGCGTGCCGATGTCGAGCCCGCGCACCTGCGCCGAGCAGCGGCAGCGGCTGGAGCGGCTCGGGCTGCGAGTCGCGGCGCTCTCGCCGCTCGTGGACGTCGACACGATCGAGGACGCGCTGGTCGTCGCGTCGGGGGCGCCGCACACGGCCTTCGCCGCGGCGCTGGCGGCTCAGGTCACCCTGCCGACCGCCAGCAGGCCGTGACCGAAGCCCCCGCTCGACGGCGGCTCCAGGCGCCAGATCGCCCTGGCCAGCTGCGGGCCGCACTCGGCCGACGTCCCCAGCAGCCGCTGGCGCCGGGCCTGGAGCGTGTGGTGCACGAGGGCGGCCCGGCCGGCGGGCAGCGGCGGGAGCGGCGCCCCCAGGGCCGGCGCGGCCTCGCCGCCGTCGAGCAGGTCGTTGAGCGCCTGGCGCACCGGTGGAAGCGCGGGCCAGTAGCGCTCCTCGCCGAGCTTGGGGCCGGCCTGCAGCGTGCGGTCGAGCGTGGCGAGCAGGCGGATCCCCACCTCCTCGAAGAGACGGCCGAGCTCGAACGGCCCCCAGGGGTGCACCGTCACGTCCGCGCCGAGGCGGTACGGGATCGTGCGCGCCTCGCCCGGAGGCGTCCCCCACAGCCGCGGCCACTCCAGCGAGTGCAGGCCGAGCGCCTCGAGCGCCACCAACGATCCCGGCCGCGCATGGCCGGCGATGTCGCGCAGCAGCCTGCGCAGCTGGTCGGGACTCAGATGCGAGGCGACGCCGAAGCTGCCGAGGTAGAGGTCGAAGGGACGCGCGCCGACCGGGCCGATGCCCTCGCGCAGGTCATGAGCGACGGCCGGGACGTCTGTCGCCGTCGGCCGGAGGTCGACGCCCAGGTAGCGGCCGCCGCCCGCGAGGCGCGCTGCGAGGCCGTCCCCGCAGCCCAGGTCGAGCAGCCAGCGACCGGGGGCGGCGTCGAGCAGCCGCGGCAGCAGCCGCGCGAGCAGCGTCTCCTCGAAGGCGCTCCGCACCGGGTCGTGACCGGCCTGCCCGTACGCCCGCTCGGCGAGCTCCCGCGCTCTCAGCACGCGCGCACCGTAGGTTCCGCCGGCGGGCGCGCCAAGGGGCGGGGCCCGCGCCGTAAGGAAGCCGAAAGGTCGCGTGGCCGGCTCGCTGCGGCGCTCCTGGTCGCCGCCCTGGCGGGCTGCGGCGGATCCGGTAGCGGGCTGGTACCGGCGGCCGAGCCGGCGCGATCGCCCCCGGCCGCCGCCGCACCCACCGGGCAGGTGATCTCCATCGGCAACAAGCCCGAGGGGCTGGCCTTCGACCGCCGCACCGGGCTGCTGGCGGTCGGCCTGACCGATCCCGACCAGCTTGCGCTGGTGCGCGGCCGGCGCGTGGTCAGGCGAGTGCCGCTTCCGGCCGCGCCCCGCCACCTCGGGCTGGGCCGGCCGGGCGGCCCCGTGCTCGTGCCGGGGGAGGCGGCCAACCGCCTTGTCGAGGTCAGCCTGCCACGAGGACGAGCGCGCTCCGTCGCCGTCGGCCGCCAGCCGCACGACGCCGCGGCGGCGAGCGGGCGCGTCTTCGTCGGCAACGAGCGCGCAGCGTCCGTCTCGGTGGTCGCGGGTGGGAGCGAGCTGCGCCGGCTGGGCGCGCCGGTCGGGCCGGGTGGGGTCGCGGCGCTGGGGCCGCGCGGCCCGGTGGCCGTCGTCGGCGTGCGCGAGCGCGCCCTGGAGCTGTTCGATGCCGGCACGCTGCGGTCGCTCGGGAAGATCGACGTCGGCATCGGCCCGACTCACCTGATCGCGAGCGAGGGCCGGCTGTTCGTCGTCGACACGCGCGGCGACGCGCTGATCGAGGTGCAGCTCGGTCCGCTGCGCATCCACCGGCGCACCCACGTATCGGGGGCGCCCTACGGGATCGCTTACGACCCGGCCCGGCGGCGCTTCTGGGTGACCCTCACGGCCAGCAATCGGGTGGCCGAGCTGACCGACCGCAGGATCCTGCGCAGCTTCCCGACCGTGCGCCAGCCCAACTCGGTCGCGGTGGATCCGCGCAGTGGCCGCGTGTGGGTGGCGAGCCGCGCCGACGGCACGCTCCAGAGCTTCGTGCCGCCGCCCTACCGCGGCTGAGCGCTCCCTTACGACACGCTTACGGCGGACCGCCGCGACACCACGCACGGCGATGCGGCGGGAATGCTCGCCAGATGCCGCGATTCCCCCGCCTGCCGGAGGTGGGCCCTTTCCGGGAGGGCTTCTGGCGCAGCCCGCTGCGCGGGCCGTGGCTGGCCTCGCTGTTCAGCTCGGCGCTGCTGCCGCTGCTCGCGACGTGCGCAGTGACCGGCTTCCTGTCCCACCTCGCCTACCAGCCCCGGCTCGGCTCCAACTCGATCTTCGGCGGCCCCACCGGCGACTGGCTCGACCTGTACGGCATCGGCTGGCCGACCAGCCCGAGCTGGCTGTACGCGGCCACGCAGGGGCTGCACGTGATCTCCGGAGTCACGGCGATTCCGCTTCTGCTCGCGAAGCTCTGGACCGTCATCCCGAAGCTGTTCGAGAATCCGCCGGCGCGCTCCGTCGCCCACGCGCTCGAGCGGCTCAGCCTCGCGCTGCTCGTCGGCGGTGGCCTGTTCACGATCGCCACGGGCGTCATCAACATCCAGCTCTGGTACCCGTTCGGGTTCTCGTTCGTGCCGGCGCACTACTACGGGGCCGTGCTGTTCGTCGGCGCGCTGACGCTCCACGTCGGGCTGAAGCTGCCGGTGATGCTGCGCGCGTTCCGTCAGCAGGGGGTCCTGCGCCCGCTGCGGACCGGGCTCGCCGACACCCACCCCGAGCCCGGGCTCCCCGGTATCGACACGAGCGCTCCGGCCCGCCCGGCGGCGCCCACGCTCAGCCGCCGCGCGCTCGTGGCCGGCGTCGGAGCCGCGTCGGTCGGCCTGGGCGCCATGGCGGCCGGCCAGGTCGTCGGCGGCCCGATCCGCGAGCTGGCGCTGCTGGCGCCGCGCGGCCGGCGCGGGCCGGGCCCCAACGACTTCCCCGTCAACAAGACCTTCGCCGCCGTCGGCATCGAGCGCGAGCGGGTCGGCGACGGCTGGCGCCTGAAGCTGCTCGCCGGCGGCGCCGAGCAGGCTCGGCTGAGTCGGGCGGAGCTGCTCGCCATGCCGCAGACCTCCGCGCGGCTGCCGATCGCCTGCGTCGAGGGCTGGAGCACCACGCAGGCCTGGAGCGGCGTGCGGCTGCGCGACCTTGCCCGCCTTGCGGGCGTCGACGCCCCGGGGCTGCTCGAGGTGCGCTCGCTACAGGAGCGCGGCGTGCTCAGCCGTGTCACGCTCAACGAGGCCCAGGCCCGGCACTCCGATGCCCTGCTCGCGCTGCGCGTGAACGGCACCGACCTGTCGCTCGACCACGGCTACCCGGCCCGGATCGTGATCCCGGCGCTCCCAGGCGTGCACTGCACCAAGTGGGTCGGGGAGCTGAACTTCTCGTGACCGCCTTCCGGCGCGAGTACGGGGCCGGCCCCGTCCACCTGCTCGCACTGACTGCGAGCCTCGCCGTGGCCGCCTACGCGCTGCTGCGGATCTTCGACGTGATCGGCCACCCCACGCGCGTCGTGATCTGGCTGGGGGCCGCGATCGTCGCCCACGACCTCGTGCTGCTCCCGCTCTACTCGCTGATGGGCCTGCTCGCCGGGCGGGCGCTGGTGCCGCCCGAGCGGCGCAGCCGCCTGCGGATCGCCGCGCTCAACCACCTGCGCGCGCCGGCGCTGCTGTCCGGCCTGCTCCTGCTCGTATGGTGGCCCCTGATCGCCGCCAAGGCGCCCCGCACCTTCATGCGCGCGACGGGGCAGTCGGTCGACGTCTACCTGGACCGCTGGCTGCTCGCGACCGCCGTGCTGTTCGGCGGCTCGGCGATCCTGCTCGCGGTCCGGATGCGCGGCCTGGCTCGCAACGGTGACGAAAGCCTTACGGGCGCGTAGGCGCGCCGTGGCGCTGACAGAATCCGGTCATGGCCTCCCGCGGCTCGATCCTGGTGGTCGACGACGAGCCCACGATCGCCGACGTCGTCTCCCGCTACCTGGAGCGCGCCGGGTACAGCGCACGCGTGGCCGCCGACGGGCCGGGCGCGCTGCGCTGCGCCGGCGAGCAGCGTCCCGACCTGGTGGTGCTCGATCTGATGCTGCCGGGCATGGACGGGCTCGAGGTGATGCGGCGGCTGCGCGAGTACGGCGAGGGGCCGCGCGTGAGCGTGATCCTGCTGACCGCGAAGGGCGAGCACGCCGACCGCATCGCCGGGCTGCGGCTGGGCGCGGACGACTACGTCGTCAAGCCGTTCTCGCCCGCTGAGCTGGTCGCCCGGGTGGACGCCGTCCTGCGGCGGCTCGCCACCCCTCCGGAGGCGGCCGAGCCGGTCGTCTTCCCCGAGCTCGAGATCGACCCGCGCGCCCGCCGGGTGACGGTCCGCGGCGCCGAGGCGCAGCTGACCGTGCGCGAGTTCGACCTGCTGCTCCACCTCGCGCTGCACCCGGGCCAGGTGTTCTCGCGCGACCAGCTCATGGACGCCGTCTGGCAGTACAACTTCTACACGGACACCTCGACCGTCACGGTCCACATGCGCCGGCTGCGGGCCAAGATCGAGGTGGACCCCTCGGAGCCGAGGTGGATCCAGACGGTGTGGGGCGTCGGCTACCGCTTCCAGCCGTGAGCGCGCGGGCCGGGTTCGCGGGCATCGCGCTCGCCGCCGTGGCGGCCGGGCTGACCTTCGCCGTCGTGTACGCCCCGCACGACGGCGCGCTGATGACGCTCTACCTGCTCGCCTGCGGCAGCGCCGTGCTCGGCGCGATCGAGCTGCTGCGCCGCCGGCGCCGGCACGCCGGCTCGCTCGCTCGCCAGCTGATGGTCGGCATCGGCGTCAGCATCGGCCTCAGCACCATCGGCGTCGGGGTGATCGCGCTGCTGATGTTCATCTCGCCGCACGACGGCCTGATGATGGCGGTGCTGCTGCTCTTCGCGGGTGCGCTGGGGGCGTACTCGGTATGGGCGCTGTCGCGCGGCGTGCTGCGCGACGTCCGCGCGATCCGCGACGGCCTGCACGCGGTCGGCGAGGGGCGGCGCGACCTGCGCATCGAGACCGAGGCCGACGACGAGCTGCGCGAGCTTGCGACCGCCGCGACCGCCATGGCGCGCGAGCTGGAGCGGCGCGAGGACGAGAGCGGCGCCGCCGACCAGGCGCGCCGCGACCTGGTGGCCTCCGTTTCGCACGACCTCCGCACCCCGATCACCTCGCTGCGCCTGCTCGTCGAGGCGGTCGAGGACGACCTCGTCGACCCGGAGACGCGCCGCATCTACCTCGAGCAGATGTCGGTCCACATCGGGTCGTTGTCCGCCCTGATCGACGATCTCTTCGAGCTTTCGCGCCTCGAGGCCGGTGACATCCAGTGGTCCATGCAGCGCGTGCAGCTCGGCGAGCTGGTGGCGGACACCGTCGACGCGATGAGCGCACAGGCCCGCGCCAGCGGCGTGGTCGTCTCCGCGAGCGTCGCCGCCGGCGTGACCGCCGCGAAGGGTGATCCGGAGCGCCTGCAGCGCGTGCTGTTCAACCTGATCCAGAACGCGATCCGCCACACGCCCGCGGACGGCAGCGTGACGGTGCTCGCCGAGGCGAACGGCAGCGGCGTCGAGGTCGAGGTGGCCGACACGGGTGAGGGTCTCGGCGAGGAGACGCGCGAGCGCGCCTTCGACCCCTTCTACCGCGGCGGCGAGGGCAAGGCGCGCACCGGCAACGGCAGCGGGCTCGGGCTGACGATCTGCCGCGCGATCGTGGAGGCCCACGGCGGGCGGATCTGGTTCGCCGACTCGGCGAACGGCACGCGCGTGCGCTTCAGCCTGCCGGAGGCGTGACCGCGCTGCGGTGCCGGTAGAACTCCACCGGCTCCGCGGGCAGCGGCGTGTTGCCGAGGATCAGGTCGGCGGCCTTCTCCGCGGTCATCATCACCGGCGCGTAGATGTTGCCGTTGGTCACGTACGGGAACACCGAGGCGTCCACCACGCGCAGCCCCTCGACGCCGTGCACCTTCATCGTGAGCGGGTCGACCACGGCCAGCTCGTCGGTGCCCATCCGGCACGTGCAGGAGGGGTGCAGCGCCGTCTCGGCGTCGCGCGCGACCCAGTCGAGGATCTCGTCGTCGCTGGCCACCGAGGGGCCCGGCGACAGCTCGCCGCCGTCCAGCTCCGACCACGCCGGCTGCGACAGGATGCTGCGCGTCACGCGGATCGCCTCGATCCATTCGCGCCGGTCGTTCTCGGTCGACAGGTAGTTGAACCGCAGCGCCGGCTTCGCGCGCGGGTCGGCGGAGATCGCCTTCACGGTTCCGCGCACGTCCGAGTACATCGGGCCGACGTGCACCTGGTAGCCGTGCCCCCCGCCGCCGGGTGGCAGCGTGCCGTCGTAGCGGACCGCGATCGGCAGGAAGTGGTACATCAGGTTCGGGTAGGCGACCTCGTCGTTGCCGCGCACGAAGCCGCCGGCCTCGAAGTGGTTGGTCGCTCCCGGTCCGCTCTTCGCGAGCAGCCATTGCAGCCCGACGCGCGGGCGGTTGCGCATCGCGAAGTAGGGCGCCATCGACACCGGCTGCGTGCAGGAGTGCTGCACGTACACCTCGAGGTGGTCCTGCAGGTTCTCGCCGACGCCGGGCAGGTCCGCCACCACGTCGATCCCCAGCTCGCCCAGCTCCTCGGCCGCGCCGACGCCCGACAGCTGCAGCAGCTGCGGCGAGTTGATCGCCCCGCCGCAGAGCAGCACCTCGCCGGCAGTCACCCGCCGCGCGCCCATCATCGGCCGCGTGTACTCGACGCCCACGGCGCGGCCGTCGCGGAACACCACCCGCGTGGCCAGCGCGAACGTCTCCACCTCGAGGTTCGGCCGCCCCAGCACCGGGTGCAGGTAGGCGCGCGCCGCCGACAGCCGGCGGCCGCGGTGCACGTTGCGGTCGAAGGCCGCGAAGCCCTCCTGGCGATAGCCGTTGACGTCCTCGGTGAGCGGGTAGCCGGCCTGCTGCACGGCCTCGAAGAACGCCTCGAACAGCGGGCCCTGCGCCGGCCCGCGCTCGAGTACCAGCGGCCCGTCGTGCCCGCGGTACGGGTCGTCCGGCGCCGCCGCCAGGCAGTTCTCCATGCGCTTGAAATAGGGCAGGCAGTGGGCGTGGTCCCACGTCTCCATGCCGGTGTCGGCGGCCCAGCGCTCGTAGTCCATCGGGTTGCCGCGCTGGAAGATCATCCCGTTGACGCTGCTCGATCCGCCCAGCACCTTCCCGCGCGCGTGGTACACACGCCGCCCGCCCATGTGCGGCTCCGGCTCCGACTCGTAGCGCCAGTCGTAGAAACGGCTGCCGATCGGGAAGGCCAGCGCCGCCGGCATGTGGATGAACACGTCGAGCGACCAGTCCGGCCGACCCGCCTCGAGCACCAGCACCCGCGTTCCCGGATCCTCCGACAGCCGGTTGGCGAGCACGCTGCCCGCCGACCCGCCGCCGACGATCACGAAGTCGTAGTGCCTTGCCATTCCGCCGCCACCAGCGCCTCGAGCGCGCGCTCCAGGCCCGCGTCGCCGACAAACCGCTCCTCCAGCGGCAGCCCGAGCGCCTCTGCGGCCCGTTGCGCGGCCGCGCGCGTCGCCTCGGTCGGGCGCTGCGCCAGCCAGAGGACTCGCGTGTAGTTGCCGAAGTACGCGTGGCGCAGGTCGGGGTGGCGGTCGAGCCCCAGCTCGCGCAGCACCGTGTACTCGAACGTGCGCGCAAGGAAGTCCGTCAGGAAGTAGGTGCCCGGCTCCTCGGCCATCGCCGCCCGCACCTCCTCGTGTGCGAACACGTCGTAGCAGTGGTCGCCGGGCAGGCGCTCGACACCCGCCTTGTCGAGCACCGCGTCGAGCGCGCCGTAGGAGCCGCAGTCCGCGTAGGCGATCGCGAGCCGATCGTAGTCGCCGGCCAGCCGCTCGAGCTCGGCGCCGACCGCGGGCGCGATCCGCTCGGGACGGTTGTGCATCAGCGCCGGCAGCGGGTGCACGTCCAGGTCCCAGCCGCGGCGGCGGGCGATCTGCGTGCACGCCGATCGCCAGCGCCCCGCAGGCGATGACGCCCACGCGGCTCATCCCGGGAACGACAGCTTGTCGATGAACCGGTCGTTGAAGTCGGAGCGGCCGGACAGCTCCACGTAGCGCACCTCGCTCACGATCGCCCGCGCCTCGGCCCGCTCGCGCAGGCTCAGCGCCGCGATCTTCGCACCCTCGCCCGCGACGTTGCCGGCCGACACGATGCGCGGCAGCGCCAGCCGCGGCACGAGGCCGATGCGGACCGCGCTCGACGGCTTCAGGTAGGCGCCGAAGCTTCCGGCGAGCAGCACCTGCGAGACGTCCTCGGGCTCGGCGCCCAGCTCCTCGAGCAGGATCTGCCACCCGGTCGCGATCGACCCCTTCGCGAACTGCAGCTCGCGCACGTCGCGCTGCGACAGGTAGATCGCGGCGGACGGATCGTCGCCGCGCCAGTGCATCACGAAGACGCGCTCCTCGCCGATCTTGACGAGGCGCTCCGCCATCGCGGGGCTCGTGGCCGCCGCCTGCTCGTCGCTGACGAAGCGGCCCGAGTGGTCGAGCAGCCCAGCGCCGACCAGCTCGGCCACACAGTCGACCAGGCCCGAGCCGCACATCCCGATCGGCTCGACGTCCCCGATCACCTCCAGGCCGATCTCGTCGTCGGCGATGCGCACACCCTCGATCGCGCCCTCGGCGGCGCGCATGCCGCAGCGGATCTGCGCGGCCTCGAACGCGGGGCCCGCGGGCGCCGCGGTGGCCACGACGCCCTCCTGACTGCCGAGCGCGATCTCCGAGTTGGTGCCACGTCGATGAACAGCCGCAGGCGCTTGTCGCGCGTGAGCCCGGTGGCGAGCATCCCGGCGACGATGTCGCCGCCCACGTACGCGCCCAGCGACGGGAACACGAAGGCGGGTGCGCGCGCGTGCACCGGCACCCCGAGATCGGTCGCGAGGATCGTCGACGGCGGGTCGTGCGTCGTGACCACGAAGGGCGCCATCGACAGCGGCTCGGGATCGATGCCGAGCGCGATCTGGACCATCGTGACGTTGCCGCACATGGTGATCTCGTAGACCTCGCCCGGGTCGACGCGCGCCTCGGCGCAGACCTCCTGGGTGAGCTGCGCGAGCGTCTCCTGCGCGCGCTGCGTGAGCGCGTCGAGCGCGCCCTCGTCGAGCATCGTCGCCGACACGCGCGAGATCACGTCGGCGCCGTACGGCTGCTGGCGGTTCAGCATCGACTCGACCGCCGCCGGCTGGCCGGTCTCGAGGTCGAGCAGCGTCGCCACCACCGTCGTCGTGCCGAGGTCGAACGCGATCGCGAAGCGGCGCGCGGTCGTGTCGCCGGGCTCCACGTCGATCAGCAGGTCGTCGCACACCACCGCGGTCACGTCGAAGTTCGATGACCGCAGCGTGCGCCCGAGCGTGCGCAGCACCGACAGCTGTATGCGCGGCTCCAGGTCCTCGAGCGCGTCGGTCACGCGCTCGACGTCGGAGCGCTGGTCCTCGAGCGTCGGCTCCTCGAGCACGATGTGGCGCTTCTGCACCGACGGCCGCAGGATCACGTGGCGCCCGACGCCGACCAGCGCCGCCTTGGGGCGCGTCTGCAGCGGCGGCACCTCGATCGTCACGTTCCCGCGCGCGGGCGCGCGACACGCGAGCCGCCAGCCGTCGCGCAGCTCGTCCTCGGTGAACGCGCGCGGGTCGACGGAGCTGATCGGCAGCTCGCCCTCGACCACCCGCACCTTGCACTTCTTGCAGGTGCCGTGACCGCCGCAGGTGGAGTCGATCGCGATGCCGTTCCAGGTCGCGGCGTCGAAGACCGGTGTGCCGCTCGGCACGCGGACCTCCGCGCCCTCAGGCTCGAACCGGACCCGCGCTCGCTCCGTCCCGTCGGCGAGGAGCGTCACGCCGCCTGGCGCGCGCGGTGAGCCGCGATCCAACTCGCCCCCCAGGCGTCGTGCCCGAGCAGCAGATCGGCCGCGCGGACGCTGGTCACGCAGACCTCCGCCGTGCTCATGATGGCGCTGGTCAGGCCGGCCGCCATCGCCATCGGCAGGAAGGCCGCGTTCAGCGCGTGGCGCTCGGGCAGTCCGAACGACACGTTCGACGCGCCCAGGCACATGTTCACGCCCAGCTCGTCGCGGATCAGCGAGATCGTGCGCAGCGTCGTGGTGACCGCCTCGGTGTCGGCGCCGACCGTCATCGCGAGCGGGTCGATCACCACGTCCTCCGGCGGGATCCCGTGGTCGCCGGCGACCGACACGATCTTGGTCGCGATCTCGAGCCGCTGCTCGGGCGTCTCCGGGATGCCGGTCTCGTCGTTGGCGAGCCCGATCACCGCGGCGCCGTGGCGCGCGACGAGCGGCAGGATCTCCTCGAGCCGGTCGTCCTCGCCGGTGACCGAGTTCACGAGCGGCTTGCCCTCGTACACGGCCAACCCCGCCTCGAGCGCCTCGACCACCGACGAGTCGATGCAGATCGGCAGGTCGCAGCTGTCCTGCACGAGCTTGAGCATGTTCGCGAGCAGCTCCGACTCGTCGACGAGCGGGATGCCGGCGTTCACGTCGAGCATGTCCGCGCCGGCGGCCACCTGCTCGTCGACGTCGACCACGACGGTGTCGAGCTTGCCCTCGCGCAGCTCCTCGGAGAAGCGCTTGCGGCTGGTCGGGTTGATGCGCTCGCCGATGATGCAGAACGGCTGCGTGGCGCCGATCGTGACGGTCTTGGTGCGCGACCGGAGGACGGTGTCCATGGCTAGGCCGGCACCGCGCTGCGGCGCTTCTCGAGCAGGTCCTTGGCCTTCTTGACCGCCGACGAGGCGTCCGCGGAGTAGCCGTCGGCGCCGACCGCGTCGGCGTACTCCTGCGTGACCGGCGCGCCGCCGACCATCACGACCACGCGCTCGCGGATGCCCGCCTTCTCCATCGCGTTGATGTTGGCCTTGAACATCGGCATCGTCGTCGTGAGGAAGGCGGACATGCCGACGATGTCCGGCTCCTGGGTGTTGATCTCCTCGATGAACTTCTCGGGCGCGACGTTCACGCCGAGGTCGATCACCTCGAAGCCCGCTCCCTCGAGCATGATGTTGCAGAGGTTCTTGCCGATGTCGTGCACGTCGCCCTTGACGGTGCCCATCAGGAACTTGCCGATCGGCTTGGTGCCGGTCTCGGCCAGCAGCGGGCGCAGGATGTCGAGCGCGCCCTGCATGGCGCGAGCGGCGATCAGCATCTCGGGGACGAAGTAGTCGCCGCGCTCGAAGCGGGCTCCGACCTCCTCCAGCGAGGGGATCAGCGCGTCGTAGAGCATGCGCTCGGGCTCCAGGCCGTCGGCCAGGCCCTGGTTCACGCCGTCGTTGACGGCCGGCGCGTTGCCGACCAGCGTCTCCTCGTAGAGCAGGGTGATGATCTCGTCGTGGGTCACGCCGCGTGAGCTCCTTCCGGCCGGTGACCGAGCTCCCTGCTCAGCGCCCTGGCCTGCTTGATGACGATCGGACGCAGCTCGGCCACCCGCCGGGGCGTCAACCTGAGGGTCGGTCCGGAGACGCTGAGCGCGGCGGCGACGCGGCCGCTCTCGTCGTGCACGGGCGCGGCGACCGCGGTGAGCCCGAGCTCGAGCTCGTCGGCGGCGGCTGCGAAGCCGTCGTTGCGCACGCTCTCGAGCTCGGCCGTCAGCACGGCCGGGTCGACGACCGTGCGCGAGGTCAGCGGCTCGAGCACGTGGT
The DNA here is from genome assembly GCA_963828225.1 of uncultured Thermoleophilaceae bacterium. Lineage (GTDB taxonomy): Bacteria > Actinomycetota > Thermoleophilia > Solirubrobacterales > Thermoleophilaceae > JACVRW01. The sequence continues at coordinate 22,303 of CAWHDX010000002.1, forward strand.
CCTCGGGGAGCTGAGCGGCGCCGAACGCGAGCAGCACCTTGCCGTTCGCGGAGGCGTGGAAGGGGACGCGGCGACCCACCCACTGGGTGGTGCCGAGGTAGTGGCGGCTCTCGACCTGCGCCAGGTGCTCGACCCCGGCCGGCCCGCCGACCGCGAGGTTGATGGTCTCGCCGGTGGCCTCGGCCAGCGCGGCCATCGGCCGCTCGGCGAGCTCGGCGAGGTTGCGGCCGGCGACGCCGCGGCCGGCGAAGCGCAGCATCACGGGGCCGGCGCGGAAGCGGCCGCGCTGGCCCTGCTGCTCGACCAGGCCGTGGCGCTCGAGCGCGCCCAGCAGCCGCGAGGCGGTGCTCTTCGGCAGGCCGGCGTCGGCGGCGAGGTCGGTCAGGCCGCGCGGGGCGTCGGCCTCGAGCACCAGCGCGAGCAGCTGGGCGCCGCGGTCGATCACCGCCGTGCCGGCCGGCGCGCCCTCGTCGCCACCCTCGTCCAGCGCTCCCTCAGCCCCCTGGAACTCTTGTTCCACGGGAGATATATTACGATCGACGGCCATGTACGTCAACGAACTCCCGCGCTACGAGATCCTCAGCGAGGAGGCCATGGCCGTGCTCGACGGCGGCTGGCGCCGGATCGTCTCCGAGCTGGGCGTCGAGTTCATGCTCCCCGAGGCAGTCGAGTACTTCCGCGCGGCGGGCCAGCGCGTCGAGGAGAACAAGGTCTTCCTCGACCCCGAGTTCCTGCTCGAGCAGGTGGCCAAGGCGCCGCGCGAGTTCGACCTGCTCGCGCGCAACCCCGAGCACACGATCCACATCGGCGGCAACCACATGGCGTTCTCGCCGGTCTACGGACCGCCGTTCGTGCGCGAGGGCGACGTGCGCCGCGACGGCAAGATGGCGGACTTCGAGAACTTCGTGAAGCTGTCGCAGTCGTTCGAGGAGCTCGACTCCCCGGGCGGCACCGTGGTCGAGCCCGAGGACCGCCCGCTCGACTCGCGCCACCTCGACATGGTCTACGCGCTGCAGACCCTGTCGGACAAGCCCTACATGGGCTCGGTGATCTCGGCCGAGAACGCGCGCGACACGATCGCGATGGGCGAGATCCTGTTCGGCGGCCCGGAGACGCTCGCCGCCAACCCGGTCTCGATCTCGCTGATCAACTGCAACTCGCCCCTGCGCTGGGACGACCGCATGCTCAGCGCGATGCTCGAGTACAACCGCCGCGGCCAGGCGGTCATCGTCACGCCTTTCCTGCTGATGGGTGCGATGTCGCCGGTCTCTATCCCGGCCACGCTCGTGCAGCAGATCGCCGAGGCGCTGTCGGGGATCGCCCTCACGCAGCTCGTGCAGCCCGGCTGCCCGGTGGTGTTCGGATCGTTCCTGTCGAACACCGACATGCAGTCCGGGTCGCCGAGCTTCGGCACGCCCGAGTCGGCGATCGGCCTGCTCTGCACCGGGCAGATCGCGCGCAGCTTCGGCCTCCCCTTCCGCAGCGGCGGCGGCCTCAACGCGAGCCAGACGGTCGACGCACAGGCCGCCTACGAGGCGCTCATGACGATGCTGCCGACGTTCCTCGCCGGCACCAACTTCGTGATGCACGCAGCCGGCTGGCTCGAGGGCGGGCTGGTCTCCTCGTACGAGAAGTTCATCGTCGACATCGAGCTGCTGCGCATGCTCAAGCACGAGTTCAAGCCGCTCGAGGTGACCGAGGAGAGCCTCGCCTTCGACGCCCATCAGGAGGTCGGCTCGGGCGGTCACTTCCTCGGCGCCGCCCACACGCTGATGAACTTCCGCGAGTGCTTCTACCGGCCGCTGCTGTCGTCGACCGAGAACTTCGACCGCTGGACCAAGAAGGGCGGCCGCGACACGACGACGCGCGCAGGCGAGATCTGGCGCGAGCGGCTGGAGTCCTACGAGCAGCCCGGGATCGACGACGGCGTGCGCGACGAGCTGCGCGACTACGTCGCCCGCCGCCGCATCGAGCTGGGAGATGAGCCCATCCCCAGCCCCGCCTTCTGATATATCAGAGCGGGTGAGCTCTTCTCAGAACACCCTCCCGGGCTCCGCGCGTGCGGTCGTCATCGGGGCGGGCATCGTCGGCAACAGCCTGGTCGGGCATCTCGCGAGGCTCGGCTTCGGCGAGGTGGTGCTGATCGAGAAGGGGCCGCTGCCCAACCCCGGCGGCTCCACCGGGCACGCGTCGAACTTCATCTACCCGGTCGACCACTCGCGCGAGATGACCGCGCTGACGCTCGACAGCATGGCCCAGTACGAGGAGCTCGGCGTGCGCATCGAGTGCGGCGGCATCGAGGTCGCGCGCACCGAGGAGCGCATAGAGGAGCTGCGCCGGCGCATGTCGTCAGCGGCGTCCTGGGGCGTCGATCAGGTCTCGCTCGTCTCCCCCGACGAGGTCAAGCAGCTCGTCCCGTACATCGACGAGAGCGTGATCGTCGGCGGCTTCCACTGCCCCACGGTCAGCGTCGTGGACTCGCTGCGCGCGGGGACGCTGATGCGCGAGTCGGCCCAGGCCGACGGCGCGCTGACGGTCGCCGCCAACGTGGAGGTGCTCGGCATCGACGTCGAGCGCGGCCGCGTGCGGCGGGTGCGCACGACGCGCGGCGACGTCGAGACCGAGCTGGTCGTGATCGCCTGCGGCGTCTGGAGCCCACGGCTCGCACGCATGGCGGGCGCCTCGATCCCGCTCACGCCGGCCGTCCACCAGATGATCGACATCGGCCCGGTGCCGCGCTTCGCCGGCGCGCAGAGCGCGATCGAGTTCCCGATCGTGCGCGACATGGACACGAACATGTACGAGCGCCAGGACGGCACCGGCCTCGAGGTCGGCTCGTACGCGCACCGGCCGATCCTGCACGACCCCGACGAGATCCCCTCGGTCGAGGAGGCGGCTCTGTCGCCGACCGAGTTCCCCTTCACCGAGGCCGACTTCGTCCAGCAGATGGAGCACGCGCTGGAGCTGATGCCGGAGATCGTCGGCGACGAGTCGGTGGGCATCAAGTACGCGATCAACGGCCTGCTGTCGCTGACGCCCGACACGCTGCCGATCCTCGGCGAGACGCCCGAGGTGGGCGGGCTCTGGTCGGCCGCCGCGGTGTGGGTCAAGGAGGGGCCCGGCGTCGGGCGCGCGCTGGCCCAGTGGATCGTCGAAGGCGAGCCCGAGATCGACCTGCAGGCATCCGACGTGGCGCGCTTCTACGAGCACCAGAAGAGCGTCTTCCACGTGCGCTCGCGCGCGTCGGAGGCGTTCAACAAGACCTACGGGATCGTCCACCCCGGCGAGCAGTGGGGATCCAACCGCGAGGTGCGCCTGTCGCCGTTCTTCGCGCGCGAGCGCGAGCTCGGCGCGGTCTTCTACGAGGCGGCCGGCTGGGAGCGCCCGCACTGGTACGAGTCGAACGCGCCGCTCGTCGAGGAGTACGAGGTCGCCCCGCGCGAGCACGAGTGGGATGCGCGCTGGTGGTCGCCGATCATCAACGCGGAGCACCTCGCCATGCGCGACCGCGCGGCGATCTTCGACCTGACCGCGTTCTGCGTCTTCGACGTGGTCGGCCCGGGCGCGCTCGAGTCGGTCCAGCGCGTGGCCGTGCGCCAGATGGACGTCAAGCACGGCAAGGTCGTCTACACCCCGGTGCTCACGCCGCGCGGCGGCTTCCGCTCGGACCTGACGATCATGCGGCTGGGCGACGAGCACTTCCGCGTCGTGACCGGCGGCGCGCACGGCATGGCGGACCTGAAGTGGTTCCGCGACCACCTCGCGGGCGACGCCCAGGTCTTCGATCTCACCTCGAGCTGGACGACGCTCGGGCTCTGGGGGCCGCGGGCGCGCGACATCCTCGCGAGCATCACCGGCGACGACGTCTCGCACGAGGGCTTCCCGTTCGGCACCTGCCGCACGATCGAGATGGGGCCGCTGCGCGCGCTCGCCTCGCGCATCTCCTACGTCGGCGACCTCGGCTGGGAGCTGTACGTGCCGATCGAGCAGGGCGCGCGGCTCTGGGACATGGTCTGGGAGGCCGGCGAGCCGCACGGCGTGCTGCCGGCGGGCATCGGCGTCTACGGGACCACCGGGCGGCTCGAGAAGTGCTACCGCGCGTTCGGCTTCGAGCTCGACGGCGAGTACGACGTGGTCGAGGCCGGAATGGCGTGGGGCAAGGTCAAGGACGAGGAGTTCGTGGGCAAGGAGGCGTACGTCGAGGCGCGCTCGGACGACCCCGCGACGGTGATGTGCACGCTGACGGTCGACGACCACACCTCGGCGAGCGGGGTCAAGCGCTACATGCTCGGCGGCGAGCCGATCCAGACGCGCGACGGCGAGCCGCTGACCGACGCCCACGGGCGCCGCTCCTTCGTGACGAGCGCCGGCGCCGGCCCGTCGGTCGGCAAGCACCTGCTGATGGCCTACCTGCCGCCCGAGCACGCGGTCGCCGGCGAGGAGCTGTCGGTGCTCTACATGGGCGAGCGCTATCCGGTGACCGTCGCGGTCGCCGGGTCGACGCCGATCTTCGACCCCGACAACGAGCGCGTGAAGGCGGCCGGCGCGGTGGCGGCATGAGGATCCTCGTGTGCGTCAAGCGGGTGCCGCTGACCGGCGGCAAGATGGTGCTCACCGCCGACGAGCAGGCGCTCGAGACGCGCCACCTCGGGTTCACGATCAGCCCGCACGAGGAGTGCGGCGTCGAGGAGGCGGTGCGGCTGGTCGAGGCTCACGGCGGCGAGGTGGTGGTGCTCACCCTCGGGCCGCCCGAGGCGGAGGAGCAGGTGCGCGAGACGCTCGCGATCGGCGCCGACCGCGGCATCCTGATCGCGACCGACGGCGAGGAGTGGGACGCGCAGGCCACGGCCGCGGCGATCGTGGACGCGGTGCGCGACGACGCCGAGGGCTTCGACCTGATCGTGTTCGGCAACGAGTCGGCCGACGCGGGCGGCTACCAGGTCGGGATCCGGGTCGCGCACGCGCTCGGCCGCCCGATCGCGACCGGGCTCAAGGGCCTCTCGGTCGAGGACGGCCAGGCGCGCTGCGAGCGCGAGGTGGCCGGCGGCCGCGACGTCTACGTGCTGCCGCTGCCGGCGGTGGTCAGCGTGCTCGAGGGGATCAACCTGCCGCGCTACCCGTCGGTGCCGGCGAAGCTGCGCGCGCGCCAGAAGCCGGTCGAGACGCGCACGGCCGAGCGGCCCGCCGCGCGGCTCGAGCGCCTGCGGCTGGCGGTGCCGGCCGGGCAGGGCAAGCAGGCGGAGGTGCTCGGCTCCGGGCGCCGACGCGGCGCCGGCGGTGGTCGAGGTCATGCGCGAGCTGGGGGTCGCCTGATGAGCGTGCTGCTGCTGGTCGAGCACGACGGCGCCACGGTCGACGAGCTGTCGCTGCAGGCGCTGACGCTCGCGCAGACGCTGGGCGAGCCCGTCGAGGCCGTGCTGGTCGGCGGCGCGGAGCCCGCCGCGACGCTCGACGTCTCGCGCGCGTGGGTCGCCGAGGGCCTGTCCGCCTTCGCGCCGGTCGCCTGGGCGCGCGCGGTCCTGGAGGCCGCCGAGCGCTGCGGCGCGAGCGCGATCGTCGGCCCGGGCTCGGACAGCGGCAACGAGGTGATGGCGCACGTGGCCGCGCTGCGCGACCTGCCGTTCGCGGCGAACTGCATCGCGGTCGACGGCGACCAGGTCACGCGCGTGCGCTGGGGCGGCAGCCTGCTCGAGGAGGCGCGCATCCACGCGCCGGTGCGGCTGCTGACCGCGGCGCCGTTCGCGCTGCCCGCCGCGGCGCCGGGCTCGGCCGAGGTCGAGACGTTCACGCCCGCGCTCGAGGAGGCGGACCTCGCGGTGCAGGTCTCCGAGCACGTGGACGCCGTGTCCACCGGCGATCTCGCTCGCCGAGGCCAAGGTCGTGGTGAGCGGCGGCCGCGGCGTCGGCTCGGCCGAGGGGTTCGAGATCCTCGAGGAGCTGGCCGGGGTGCTCGAGGCGGCGGTCGGCTGCTCGCGCGTGGTGACCAGCGCCGGCTGGCGGCCGCACACCGACCAGGTCGGCCAGACCGGCACGAAGGTCTCCCCCGACCTCTACATCGCCTGCGGCATCAGCGGCGCGACTCAGCACATCGCCGGCTGCAAGGGCGCGAAGAAGATCCTCGCGATCAACTCCGACGCCGAGGCGCCGATCCTCGCGAACGCCGACTACGCGGTGATCGGCGACCTCACCGAGATCGTCCCGGCGATCACGGCCGAGCTGCGGAAGGTCCGCTCGCCATAGACGTGCTGGCCGGAGCGCTCGCGTTGGCGGCGGCGCTGGCGGTCTGCGGCGGCCTGTTCGCGCGCCGCGCGCGGCTGCTGGTCGCGCTCGTCCGGATGGGCAAGCCGACCGACCGCTCCGGCGAGGTGCCGCAGCGCGTGCGCAACGAGGCCGAGATCGTGCTCGGCCAGCGCAAGCTGCTGCAGCGGCTCGTACCCGGGCTGATCCACGCGGCCATCTTCTGGGGCTTCCTGGTCCTGTTCCCGACGATCGTGATCGCGATGATCGGGGCGGTCATCGCGGGACGCGACGCTCCCGTGGCTTGGCCACCAGGGCTGGTTCGCGCTGCTGGTGGACGTGTTCGCGGTGCTCGTGCTGGCCGGCGTGATCGGCGCGGCGCTGATCCGCAAGGTGCAGCGCCCGGCGCGCTTCGAGGGCAGCCACCTCGGCGAGGCCGACCTGATCCTGGCGCTGATCGCGGGGATCGTGACGACGCTGGTGCTCTGGCACGCGTCGCGGATCGCGCTCGACCTGAACGAGTGGCCGGCGGGCTGGTCGCCGGTGTCCGACGCGCTCTCGGGCCTGTTCGGCGACGGGTCGGTCACGGAGGTGCTCGAGCGCGCCTTCGTGTGGGCGCACGTGCTGATCATCCTGACCTTCCTGGCGTACCTGCCGCACTCGAAGCACCTGCACATAGCCACGGCGGCGGTGAACGTCTTCTTCGCGCGCACACGCGCGCGCGGGCGGCTCGAGCCGCTGCGCTTCGACGGGCCCGAGGAGGAGATGCGCTTCGGCGCCGGCACCGTCGCCGACCTGACCTGGAAGGAGACGCTCGACACCTTCTCGTGCACGGAGTGCGGGCGCTGCCAGGACGTCTGCCCGGCGTGGACGACCGGCAAGGAGCTGTCGCCGAAGCTGCTGATCATGGCGCTGCGCGACCAGGTCTTCGAGGACGGGCCGCCGCTGCTGCGCGGAGCCGAGGGGTTCGAGGCCGCGCCGCTGGTGCCGGGCGCGGTGACCGACAACGTGGTGTGGGACTGCGTGACCTGCGGCGCGTGCGTGCGCGAGTGCCCGGTGTCGATCGAGCACGTGGACCACATCATCGACCTGCGCCGTCACCTGGTGATGATGGACGCGCGCTTCCCGAGCGAGGCGGAGCCGATGCTGCGCGACGTCGAGCGCGCCGGCAACCCGTGGGGCAAGCCGCAGACCGAGCGCGCCGACTGGGCCGCGAAGCTCGGGGTGCGGGTGCTGGAGCCGGGCGAGCCGGCGCCCGAGTACCTCTACTGGGTCGGGCTGCGCGGGGTCGTTCGACGAGCGCGCCCGGGCGGCGGCCGAGTCGACCGCGCGGCTGCTGCAGGCGGCCGGGGTCGACTTCGCGATCCTGGGGCCGCGCGAGTCGTGCACGGGCGACCCGGCGCGGCGAATGGGCAACGAGTACCTGTTCCAGGCGCACGCCGAGCAGAACGTGGGGACGCTGAACGAGGCGGGCGTGACGAAGATCGTGGCGAGCTGCCCGCACTGCTTCAACACGCTCGGGAACGAGTACCCGGACTTCGGCGGCGAGTACGAGGTGATGCACCATTCGGAGCTGCTCTCCTCGCTGGTCGCCTCCGGCCGGCTGCGCGTCGACGGCGGCAACGACGGCAGCAGAGATCACCTACCACGACTCGTGCTACCTGGCGCGGCACAACGACGTGCTCGAGAGCCCGCGCGATCGCTGGTCGCGGCGGTCGGCAAGCCGATCGAGATGGAGCGCAGCGGCAAGCGGACGTTCTGCTGCGGCGCGGGCGGCGCGCACATGTGGATGGAGGAGCGGGCCGGGCTGATCAACGAGGAACGGGCGCGCGAGGCGGTGGCGACCGGGAGCCGAGACGCTCGCGGTCGCCTGCCCGTTCTGCACGGTGATGCTGGACGACGGGGTGAAGGCGAACGGGTCGTCGATGCGGGTGGCGGATGTGTCGACGCTGCTGGTGGAGGCCGGGGCGGCCGGGGCGGAGCCGGCGCCCCCGGCGCCCGAACAGCAGCAATAACGGGGTTCGGTCCTCGGCCCCGCCCCGGCCCGGCCCCGCCCCGGCTAGCCCCCCGCTCCACCCCGGCCCCGGGTGGGGCGCTTTTCCCCGTCAAATGACCGGACAAAGCGCCCCACCTGTGCCGACCGCACGCGGCGTCGCCCGGCCCCTCGCCCGCTCGCTCGCGTTGGGTGGGGCGCTTTCCGTACCCATCTCGGTACATAAAGCGCCCCACCCGCCGTGGCCGCGTGGTTTCGGCACGGCCGCGCCGCGCGTGACCGCGCGCGCCGCCTAGCCGCCCAGCCGCGCCAGCGCCGCTCGGCGCCAGCGCTCGGTCTTGGCCCACCTCGTTGAAGGTGTAGAGGTGGAAGCCGGCGACGCGGTTGGAGGGGTTCGTCACGCAGGGGTCGAGGTCGCGGATCAGGCGGTCGGGCTTGAACTGACGGGTGAGCAGGCGGGCCATCCAGCTGCGGTGGTGGCGCAGGTAGCGGGCCGACTCGCCGAGGCCGATCTTCAGCGAGACGCGCATCAGCTTCGCGTAGGCCACGTGGCCGGGCAGCCCGATCCAGATCGGCAGGTCGGTGCCGCGCCGGCGCACCTCGGCGATCCAGCTCTCGATCGTGGCGGCGTCGAAGCAGATCTGGCTGACGATGTGCGTCGCCATCGGCGCCTTGGCGAACATCGCCCGGATGGTCTCCTCGTCGCTGATGAGGTGGTGGCTCTCGGGGTAGCCGGTGATCCCGATCGCGTCGAACTCCGACCGTCGCTCCCCCATCGCGACCAGCAGCTCCTCGGCGCCGCTGAACTCGCCGGCCGGCTCGGCGGCGTCCCCCGCCAGCACGAACAGCTCGCGCACGCCGGCAGCAAGCACGCGGTCGAGCAGCTCGGAAAGGTGCGCCGCGTCGCGGACGAGACGAGCCGAGAGGTGCGGCACGGTCGAGTAGCCCGCTGCGGTGAGGCGCTCGGCGACCTCGAGCGTGGCGTCGAGGCCGCGCCGCGGCGACGCGGTGACGGTGACCTTCGCGCCGGGCGCGAGGTGGGCCACGACCTGCTCCTCGATCGCCTTCGAGCGGAAGCACCTCGAAGCGGGCGTTGCGCAGCAGGCGCGCGAGCGAAGCCTCGCCGGCGGGAGCGGCCGCGGCCGATGGACCCTCACCCGGCGCGCCCGCACCACCAGCGGCCGCCGCGGCGGTCTCTCCTCCGGCGCGTGCTCCCGACGCCGTCACCCTGATATATCAGGCTAGCACGGCGGCCCACCGCGGCATGCACGGTGGTCCACCGCCGCCGGCATGCGGCCGACCCCCGCCCGGCCGCCTGATATATCTCGTACAAGCGCATGGCCGCCTCGCCGACAACCCGGCTGCCCGCCCCGTCCGTCGAGCTCGAGGCCGACCGCGCCTACGTCGACCTGCGCGACCGCATCGTCACGATGGCGCTCGCCCCCGGCACCGTCCTGCGCGAGGACGCCCTCATGCGCGAGATCGACGTCGGCCGCACGCCCCTGCGCGAGGCCGTCAAGCGCCTCGCGCTCGAGAACCTCGTCGCCGTCCAGCCCCGCCGCGGCACCTTCGTCGCCGCCGTCGAGGCCTCCGACATCGTCAACATCACCGAGGTCCGCGCCGAGCTCGAGGCCTATGCCGCCGAGCTCGCCGCCGGTCGCCTCGACGACGACCACCGCGCCGCCGCCGAGGCGCTCCTCCACGAGGTCGAGCAGCTCGCCGCGCCCGACGATCAGGACTGGCTGATGCGCTTCGACGAGCGCATCCACCGCTTCACCTGGGAGGCCGCCGGCAACCCCTACCTCGCCGAGACGCTCGAGCGCTACTTCACCCACTCGCTGCGCATCTGGTACCTCGTGCTCGACCGCCTGCCCGGCCTCGGCCACGCCGTGCACGACCAGACGCACCTGCTCGAGGCCCTGCTCGCCGGCGACGCCGCGCGGGCGCGCGAGATCATGCGCGAGCACGTGCTCGACTTCCAGCGCGAGATCCTCGCCGCCTTCAGCCGCAGCACCTGATGGCCACCCGCATGTTCATCGACGGCGAGTGGTGCGACGCCCAGAGCGGCGCCACCACCGAGGCCACCAGCCCCGCCACCGGCGAGTCGCTCGGCCCCGTCGCCGAGGGCGACCGCGACGACGCCCGCCGCGCCATCGCCGCCGCCAACGCCGCCTTCCCGAGCTGGGGCGCCCGCACCGGCTTCGAGCGCGCCGCCGTGCTCCACCGCGCCGCCGACGTCTGCGAGCGCCGCGCCGACGAGCTCGCCCGCGTCCTCACCCTCGACCAGGGCAAGCCGCTCAAGGCGGAGGCCGAGGGCGAGGTCGGCGAGCTGATCGAGTTCTGCCGCATGGCCGCCGAGGACGCCAAGCGCCTCACCGGCGTCATCCCCGAGAGCGCCGCGCCCGGCCGCCGCGTCATGCTGATCCGCCGCCCGCTCGGCGTGCTCGGCCTGATCACCCCCTGGAACTGGCCCTACACGATGCCCGCCGAGGTGCTCGCCCCCGCGCTCGCCTGCGGCAACTGCGTCGTCTGGACCCCCGCGCCCAGCACCGCCGTCTGCTCCGGGCTGCTCGCCGAGTGCTTCGCCGAGGCCGACTTCCCGCCCGGCGTCTTCAACATGGTGCTCGGCCCCGGGCCCGAGGTCGGCGACGAGCTGGCCGCCAACCCGGGCACGCGCGCCGTCGCCTTCACCGGCTCCACCGAGACCGGCCTCACCGTCGCCCGCCGCGCCGCCGGCAAGGCCCAGCTGCTCGAGATGGGCGGCAACGGCCCGTTCGTCGTGATGGACGACGCCGACCTGCCGCAGGCCGCCGAGGCCGCCTGCGTCGGCGCCTTCCTCGGCGCCGGCCAGAGCTGCTCGGCCGCCGAGCGGCTGCTCGTGCACGAGGCCGTCCGCGACGAGTTCGTCGAGCTGCTCGCCGCCCAGGTCGACCGCGACATCCGCCTCGGCGACCCCTTCGACGACGCCACCACGCTCGGCCCCGTCAACAACGAGCCCGGCGCCGCCAAGATGGATCAGCACGTGGCCGACGCGCTCGAGCGCGGCGCCCGGCTCGTCACCGGCGGCAGCCGCGCGCCCGGCTACCCCACCGACCTGTACTGGCAGCCGACCGTGCTCGACGACGTCCCGCCCGAGTCGATCGCCGTCACGCGCGAGACCTTCGGCCCGATCGCGCCCGTGGTCGCGATCAAGGGCCTCGAGGACGCGATCGACCAGACCAACGCCCAGTCCTACGGGTTGATGGCCGCCATCTTCACGGCCGACCTCGCCGCCGGAATGCGCTTCGCGGACAGCGTCCACATGGGCCTCGTGAACATCAACGAGACCACCAACTACTGGGAGCCGCACCTGCCCTGGGGCGGCAGCGCCCGCTCGGAGAGCGGCATCGGCCGCGTCGGCGGCGCCCACCCGATGGACACGCTCACGGAGCTCCAGACCGTCCTCTTTAAGGCCTGATTGAGCCGCCGAACGCCCCTGGCATCGGCACAGCGGCCTGATATATCATCGCCGCAGTGAGTGACTCGGACGGCAGTCTCTGCCGTTGAGACCATGGAGGAGGCCCGGCCCGCGCAGTCGCCCAACGGCGACCCGCTGCTCCGGGCGCAGGGCATCTGGAAGGTCTTCGGTCCGGGCGCCGACAAGGTCGTCGGCACCCCCGACGCCAACCTGAGCCGCGCCGAGCTGCGCGAGAAGACCGGCTGCATCGCGGCGGTCCGCGACGTCTCGATCGACATCCACCCCGGCGAGGTGTTCGTCGTGATGGGCCTGTCCGGGCTCCGGCAAGTCGACGCTCGTCCGCACGCTCATCCGCCTGATCGAGCCCACGGCCGGCGAGATCTCGATCACCGGCCGCGACGTCATGAAGGCCAACCCCGCCGAGCTGCGCGAGCTGCGCCGCCACACGGTCTCGATGGTCTTCCAGCACTTCGGCCTGCTCGCCCACCGCCGCGTGGTCGACAACGTCGCCTTCGGGCTCGAGATCCAGGGCGTCCCGAAGGCGGAGCGGCTCGCCCGCGCCGGCGAGGTGCTCACGCTGGTCGGCCTCGAGGACGCCGCCAACCAGTTCCCCGACCAGCTCTCGGGCGGAATGCAGCAGCGCGTCGGCCTCGCCCGCGCCTTCGCGGTCGACCCCAAGCTGATGCTCTACGACGAGCCCTTCAGCGCGCTCGACCCGCTGATCCGCCGCGACATGCAGGACGAGGTCTGCCGCCTCCAGGAGGAGACCGGCAAGACGATGCTGTTCATCACCCACGACCTCCCCGAGGCCCTGCGCCTGGGCGACCGCATCGCGATCATGCGCGACGGCGCGATCGTGCAGCTCGGCACGCCGGAGGAGCTGGTCGGCTCGCCGGCCGACGACTACGTGGCCAACTTCGTGCGCGACATCCCGCGCACCCATGTCCTCACGCTGCGCTGGATCATGCGCGACCCGAAGCCGGGCGAGGAGACGGGCGGCCCGGAGCTCGACGTGAAGACCAAGGTCAAGGACGCCGTTCCGATGGCCGCCGCCACCGACGGGCCGGTGCGGGCGGTCGAGAACGGGCGCTGCGTCGGCATCGTCGATCGCGTATCGATCCTCAAGGCGATGGCGGACGGGCCCGATGGCGGTAGCTAGCGGCCGCCTGCGGGCTCCCGCCGCGCTGGCCCCGCAGGCGCGCTGGCGCGGCCGGCCGGCCCAGATCGGGGCGGTCATGGCAGCGGTGCTGGTCGGCTACTTCCTGCTCGAGGGCGACTTCCCCTGGCCCGCCTCCCTGACCTGGGAGCAGCTGCCCGCCAAGCTCGACGACGCTCAGACCTGGCTGCTCGATCAGCGCACCGCCGAGGACCGCAACTTCGTCTTCGCCATCCTCGACGGCTTCCGCGCCTTCGCGGACTGGCTCGTGACCGCGGTGATCGACGTGCTCGAATGGCTCACCTGGGTCGGCACGATCGCCGCCGGCGTGCTGATCGTGCTGCGCTGGGGCGGTTGGCGCCCCGCGCTGATCGTGTTCGGCGCGTTCGTCTCCTTCGCCCTCATGGGCCTGTGGGAGGAGAGCATCCAGACGCTGGCGCTGATGTCTGCGGCGGTGCTGATCTCGCTCGGCATCGGCATCCCCGTCGGCGTCTGGGCCGGCCGGTCGGAGCGGGTCCACCGCACCATCACGCCGGTGCTGGACGCCATGCAGATCGTCCCGGCGTTCGCGTACCTGATGCCGGTCGTGATCCTGTTCTCGGTCGGACCGGCCGCCGCTGTGATCTGCACGATGATCTACGCGATCCCTCCGGCCGTGCGCATCACCGCGCTCGGCATCCGCGGCGTGACGGCCGACTCGGTCGAGGCGGCGCGCGCGTTCGGCTCCACGCCGGCGCAGACCCTCTTCAAGGTCCAGCTCCCGCTGGCGCGCCGCCAGCTGCTGCTGTCGGTCAACCAGACGATCATGTTCGCGCTGTCGCTCGTGGTGATCGCCGGTTTGATCGGGGGCCGCGGCCTCGGCGACGTGGTCACCAACGGCCTCTACTCGAACGCGGCGCTCGCCCTGCTGGCCGGCGTCGCGATCGTGATCATGGCGATCGCTCTCGACCGCGCCACGGCCGCGATCGCGGAGCGCACCGATCCGACGCGGCGCCACCTCACGGACGAGGGGAAGCGGCGCGCTCGCCGCATCACTCTCGCCACGGTCGGGGGCATCGCGCTGATCGTTGTGCTCGCGAAGGTGCTCGGCGCCGACGCGCTCTACCCCGACGAGTTCGAGACCTCGACCACGGTCTACACCGCGACGATCGACGACACGCTGCTGGGCTGGATCCAGGACGCGCTCGACTACGTGCAGGACCCGACTTCGTTCATCTTCGGCATCACCGAGCCGATCGGGAACTTCCTGCTCGAGAACTTCCTCGAGCCGCTGCGCAAGGTGCTGGTGGAGACGCCCTGGTTCATCGTGCTGGCGGGCGCGTCCGTGCTCGCCTACCTGCTGAGCGGACTGCGGCCGGCCGTCACCGCGGCGCTGATGCTCGCGGCGATCGGCGTGATGGGCGTCTGGGAGCCGGCGATGGATACCGCCTCGCAGGTGCTCGTGGCCACCGCCCTCGCGGTCGCGCTGGGCATCGCGATCGGGGTCTGGGCCGCCGAGAGCCCGCGCGTCGAGCGAGCGATGCGGCCGCTGCTCGACACGCTCCAGACGCTGCCGCAGCTCGTCTACATCATCCCGTTCATCTATCTGATGCCCGTGTCGCGCATCCCGGGCGTGGTGGCCTCGGTGCTGTACGCGATACCGGTGGTGATCAGGCTGGTGACCACGGGCGTGCGCACCGTCTCCCCGGCCGCCGTCGAGGCGGCCCAGGCGTTCGGCGCGTCGCGCATGCAGGTGCTTCTGAAGGTCAAGATCCCGTTGGCGCGCGAGAGCATCATGCTCGGCGTCAACCAGGGGATCATCATGGTCCTGGCGGTGGTGGTCATCGGGGGCCTGGTCGGCTCCGGCGCCCTCGGCGATCTGATCGCCCGCGGGCTTCAGCGCAACGAGTTCGGCGAGGGGGTCGTGGCTTCACTCGCGATCCTCGCGCTCGGCATCGCGCTGGACCGCGTCACTCAGGGCCAGCGGAAGGTTCAAACACGATGAGGAGGGGGTTTCTCATGGGGACTGGAAAGCGCTCTAGATGGGCGCTAGCCGTCGTGATGGCGCTGATGGTGGCGCTGTTCGCGGCAGCCTGCGGAGAGGACAAGAAGGACGACGAGGCGAGCAGCGGCGGCACCGCTGCGGCCGGCAAGGACTGCGGCAAGGTCGTCCTCAACGAGCAGGCGTGGGCCGGATCGACGGCCAACACCTACATCGCCAAGGCGGTGCTCGAGGACAAGCTCGGCTGTGACGTCGAGGTCACCAAGATCGCCGAGATCCCGGTGTTCCAGGCGATGGCCGACGGCAAGGTCGACGCCGTGCTCGAGGACTGGCAGCACGTCGACCAGTACGCCCAGTACATCGACAAGGGCGGCAAGGTCGTCCAGGGTGGGCCGCTCGGAGTCGAGGGTCACATCGGCTGGTTCATCCCGAAGTACCTGATGGACGAGCACCCGGAGTTCGCGACCTGGGAGGGCCTGAAGGGCAAGGAGGACCTCTTCAAGACGCCGGAGTCCGGCGACCAGGGCATGTTCCTCGGCGGCGATCCGAGCTACGTGCAGAAGGACCAGGAGCTGATCAAGGCGCTGGGGCTGAACTTCAAGTTCGTCACGGCCGGCGCGGAGCCGGCCCAGGTGGCGCGCTGGAGCCAGCTGTACAAGCAGAAGGAGCCGGTGATCTTCTACTGGTACACGCCGCAGTACCTCAACCAGGAGTACGACCTCGCCGAGGTCAAGCTGCCTGAGCGCACCGAGGCGAACAAGGACTGCAAGGACGACGCCAAGTCCGGCGGCGATCCGAGCCAGTACAAGTGCGCCTACGACGTGACCGTGATCAACAAGCTCTTCAGCAAGAAGTTCGCCGACAGTGGCTCGCCGGCGTTCGACATGTTGAAGAAGATGAAGATCACCAACGAGCAGCAGGAAGAGGTCGCCAAGGCGATCGCCGGCGACAAGGTCGATCCGGAGAAGGCCGGCCAGGACTGGGTGTCGGAGAACTCCGACATCGTGGACGGCTGGCTGCAGTAAGGCCGTCCTGAAGACCCGCTGAGACGAAGGGCCCCGCCGACTGCGGGGCCCTTCTCTTGGTGGCAGACTCCCCGGCGATGTTGCGGCGCATCCTGCCAGTGGCGATCGCCCTGCTGACGGCAGTGGTGCCCGCCACGGCGGCTGCGCAGGGTCCGAGCCTGCGGCTCGGCTCCCAGGTCCTCCGCCCCTGCGCCGAGGGCAAGCGCTGGTGGTGCGGCAGCCTCTCGCGCCCGCTCGACCCCGCGCGCCCGCAGGGACGCCGGATCGGGATCGAGTTCCGATGGCTGCCGCCGCGGCTCGCCGGCGCCGGCCATCCCGCGCTGGTCGCGGTCGAGGGCGGACCGGGCTATCCATCCACGGGCAGCCGCTTCGAGTACACCGGGCATCTACGGGCCGCTGCTGCGCGAGCGTGGCCTGCTGCTCGTGGACAACCGCGGCACCGGCGGCTCCGCGCTGATCGACTGCAAGCGGCTGCAGCGCTATCCCGGTGTGACCTCCGGACCCTCCTTCCCGCGGATCGTCGCCGGCTGTGCCCGCCAGGTCGAGCGCCGCTACGGCTCAGCCGACCTGTTCTCGACCGCCTACGCGGCCCGCGACCTCGCCGCGGTGATCCGAGCGCTGCGGCTCGGCCGGGTCGACCTTTTCGGCGATTCCTACGGCACCTACTTCGTGCAGTCGTTCATCGCGCGCCATCAGGCGCTGCTGCACTCGGTCCTGCTCGACTCGTCATATCCCGGTGCGCGACCTCGATCCCTGGTACGTGTCCTCGGGCACGGTCGCACGCAGCGCGCTGGACGCGGTCTGCATGCGCGACCCCGGCTGCGCCGCGGCTGCACCGGGCACCGCAGCGGGCCGCTTGGCGCAGCTGCTCGAGCGGCTGCGGCGCAAGCCGATCCGCGGGCGCACGCGCGACGCCGACGGAAGCCGTCTGCGCGTGCGCGTCGACGTGCGCGCGATCGTCGACATGGTCCAGGACGCCGGCTCTGAGCCGGTCGTCTACCGCGAGCTCGACGCGGCGGTACGCGCCGCGCTCGCCGGCGACGACGTGCCGCTGCTCCGCCTGGCCGGGCAGATGGCCAGCTACCTGCACAGCCCGGACCCGAACTCGGCCTACTTCTCGAACGGGCTCTACTGGCACGTCGCCTGTCTCGACTACCCGCAGCTGTTCTCCATGCGCTCGAGCCCGCGCGCCCGGCGCGCGCAGCTCGCCGCGCGGGTGCTCGCCCCGCCGCCGGCCGCCTTCGATCCGTTCACGGCGCGCGAGTGGATGACGATGGACAACTACTCGCAGCCCTACGAGGGCTGCCTCGACTGGCCGCGCCCGCGCCGCGCCGAGCCGGCCCTGCCAGCGGCGCCGAGGCCGCTGCCCGCCTCGATCCCGCTGCTGATCGTCGGCGGCGACCTCGACTCGCTGACGCCCTTCCCGGACGCGCGCGTGTTCGGGCCGACGCTCGGGGCCAACGTCCGCCTCGTGGAGCTGCCGAACACCACGCACGTCACGTCGCAGGGCTACACGATCCTGCGGGTCGGCACTACCTGCACCCAGCGGATCATCCGCGCGTTCGTGCGCGCCCCCGAGCGGATGGCTTCGCTGGACACGAGCTGCGCGCGGCGGATCCCGCACGTGCACACGCCGGGAGCGTTCCCTTCGCGCCTGTCGGGAGCGGCGCCCGCGACGTTGGTCTCGGGCCCGGATCCGGGCAGGCCGGCCAGGCGCGCGGCCACGGTTGCGGCCGGCGCTCTGGCGGACGCCACCATCCGCCGCTTCCTCTCGGGCTCCGCCCGCGGGCCCGGCCTGCGCGGCGGCGGCTTCCGCGCCCGCGGCGACGAGCTCGTCCACCTCCGGCTCAGCCGCAGCCTGTTCGTGGGGAACGCGGCAGTGAGCGGGCGCGGCGGCTGGCGCCCGGCCACCGGCGCGGTCCGCGGCTCGCTCTCCGTGATGCTGCCCGACGACTCCGTCGTGAAGGTGCGCGTGGCCTGGACCCAGCGCTCGCAATACGCCCGAGCGCGGATCGGTGCGGCCACGCTGTCGCTGCCGGCGCCCTAGCGAAGCGCCGATGCGCCGGCCAGCGACTCGCGGCAGACGTAGCGGAAGTGCGCGAGCCAGAAGCGCCGGAGTCCTCGGTAGGCGGGACCCTCGGCGATCTCCCAGGAGCCGAAGCGGCAGCGCTCCTCTCCCAGCGCGGCGAACCGGTACGAGTGCAGCGCGTGGAACCCCGGCATGCGCACCTCCCAGGTGATGCGCTCGTGGCGCTCGAGCTCGACGATCCGGGCGACCGCCGGGAGCCGGTAGAGGTAGCGCCGCTCGATCGGATTGAACGCCCAGATCAGCGTCGCCCCGGCACGCAGCTCTCCGCCGCGCACCCGCGCCCAGGCGATGCACGGGTTCCAGTCCGGCCAGCGCGGCACGTCGAGGAACGCCTGCCAGACGCGCTCGACCGGCAGGGCGAGCTCCACCGATCCCTCGATCGGCAGCGGCGCGCCGACCGGGAACGGCGTCTCCGTCAGCGGCGCAGCTGCACCCAACGCGCCACCGAGGGCGTGCCGGAGCGGTCCAGCACGAACAGCATGTAGTAGCCCGGCGGCGCTATGTCCGCGTTGGCCGGGGTGCGCACCGTGAGCTTTCCGCCGTGCTTCGACGTCACGCGCAGCGGCACGTAGCGCTGGTTCATGTCCACGGCGTGGGTCGTCGACGAGGGCGCGACCAGCACCGCCTTCGTCACCGGCCGGTTGCGGCGCGCCGCCCCCACGCGCAGCTTCGCCGTGGCCTTCAGCTTCAGCCGCTTGGGCGCGCCCTTGAGCTTGGGTCGCGGGGCCTTGCGGTTGCCGTCGAACAGGTACGGCGGCTCGTAGATCTCGGCGCTGTCCTGCGTGAAGTTGCGGGCGGCCTCGGCGCCGCTGAAGCGCCCGTTGTAGTCGTCGCCGGCCGACACCACCCGGCCGTCGGGCAGCAGCACCGCGCTCGAGTGGTAGGTGCGGAACTCGCGCTGCGGCGGGCCGAGACGCCAGGTGCGCGAGCGCGGGCTCCACAGCTCGGAGGAGAGGTGGAAGTCGGTGGCCGCCCACTGGCCGGGCGCGCCGTTCTCGCCGCCCGTCTTCTTGTCGCCCCAGCCGCCGCCGACGGTCACCATCGAGCCGTCCGGGAGCAGCACCGTGTTCGCGTGCGAGCGCGGCCGGTTGAGCGCACCGCGCCTGACGCTCGTGACGTCCTTCCAGCCCTTGTCGGCGTGGCGCTCGTCGAAGATCGTGACGCTGTTGGTGGCGAGCGCGTTGGAGTCCGGCTCGGTCGAGTCGGCCTTCGGCTTGTCCGATCCGCCGAACTGCTCGACCACGTGCGAGCCGTCGGGCCCTGCGGGCAGCATCACCGCGGTGCCCCAGACGCGGCTGGCGGAGGTGTTGGGCAGGTCCTGCCAGCGCAGCCGTGCGGGGTTGCCGGGCGGCGAGAACCACCAGGTGTCGGTCGTCCAAGGCCCGGCCACGAGGCCGCGCCCGCTCGGCATCCAGAACATGTGCGGGTAGTAGTCGCCGACCGGTGGGCGGCCGGGGTCGCCGAGCACTCCCGCTCCGCCGAGCAGGGTGAGCTTCCCGCGCCCGTTGCGCGCGCGCGAGGGAGTGAACAGCTCGAGGTCCTCGTTCTTGTCGCCGAAGCCGCGCTCGTCGAGGCCGCCCATGATGAACGTGCGCCCGTCCGGCATCGAGAGGTTGGTCGGGTACCAGCGGCCGTGCGGCATGTCGGGCTGGCGCGTCCAGCGCTCGCTGAAGGGGTCGAACGTGTAGACGTGGTTGAGGCCGGCGAACTTCCCGCCCGGCGACTCGACCGTGTACATCAGGTTGCCGCCGGTGACGAGCACGCGGCCGTCCGGCAGCAGCGAGTTGCCGCTGCACCAGATGTTCACCGGCTGCCCGGTGGCCGGGTCGATCGGCGGGTTGACGGTCTTGAACGCGTTCGCCCCCGTCCCCTTCGAGGGATCCCAGAGCAGGGCGACCGCGAGGCGGCGCGGCCCGAGCGGGCGGTCCGGGTGGCTCGGGATCGAGTACCAGAGCACCTTGCCGGTGGGCAGCATCACGGCGTGCGTGCCGAAGGTGGTGACGCCGTCCGGCGTGCGGATGTCGAACTCGCCGGCCGCCGGCCAGCGCCCGTTGCGGTCGAGCCGGCCGGTCGCCGCGATTTGCGCGCGCATGCGCGCCGCGGACGCGGTGGCCAGCCGGTGCGCGCGCCGCCAGCGCGGGTCCCGCGCGTATGCGCGCAGGCGCGCGTGCTCGGCGGCGTGCTCGGTGCCGAGCAGCGCGGTCTCCTGCTCGCGCAGCTGACGCTCGCCTGTCGTGCGCGCGGCGCCCGGCCACAGGCTCTCGCCGGGCGCGCGCGGCGCCGCGTCGTGAGCCTGCGCGGCCGCGCAGGCGATCAGCGTTGCGAGCGCGGCCAGCAGCGCACTCGTGGATCGGGCCAGACCCATGTCCCGAAGTTACCGGCTCGGCGCCGCAGGCGCCCCGCTTGGCGCCTGCTCAGGGCTCGTCGCGAAAGCCCGCCACGGCGTGGATCACGTCGTGCGCGAGGCGCCCGCCGTCCTCGGGGCTCTGCGGCGTCGCGCGCACGCGCACGATGATGTCCTGGCCGTCGAGCTCCTCGAGCGCGACGTGCGGCGGGCCCTTGGTGTCCACGCTGACGGACTCGTCGACGCGGCGCTGCACCGCGTCGGGGGACACGGTCAGCGGCAGGCGCGCGCGCATGTCCACGGCATCCGGCTCGCGGATCGGACGAGCCGCCATCGTCAGCGCCGTGTTGTTCGGGAATCAGCACCTGGTCGTCGCCGTCGTAGAGCGTCACGTACAGCAGGCCGTGAGCGGCGACCGTGCCCTCGACGTCCATCCCGAAGCCGTTGAAGCGCACGCGGTCGCCGACCTGGAAGGGCCGCGCCGACAGCAGCACCACGCCGGCGAAGATGTTGCCGAACGTCTGCTGGCTGGCCAGCCCGAGCACGATCGCCGTGAACCCGGCGCCGGCGGCCAGCGTGCCGGGCTTGAGCCCGGCGATGCGCAGGCCGACCAGGGCCGCGACCGCCAGTGTGGTGAGCTGGACCACGAAGCCGGCCATCCCGGCGGTGCCGGGCTCGAGCCGGCGCTCGAGCGTCGGCTGCATCAGCCGCCCGACGTTGCGTGCGACCGCCCAGCCGAGCAGGATCAGGATCGCCGCGACGCCGATGCGCACGGGCCCGTCCACCCCCAGCAGCTCCTGGCGGTAGACGTAGGCGAGCACCACGCCGGCGAGCAGCGGCAGGAGCAGCGCAAGCTGGCGGCGAGCGCGCCGCGCGGCGTCGGCGGCGCGCGTCCGGAGCGCTCCGGTCGGGATGCGGCGAGCCGCTTGGCGGACCACGAATTCGCGAGTGGGCATCCGAGCCGAGACTAGCCATCGCTCGCGCTAGCATCGGCCGAATGCCCGAGCGCCTGTTCTTCACCGAATCCGACGCCGCCAACGAGCTGATCGCGAGCGATCCGATGGCGCTGCTGATCGGCTTCGCGCTCGACCAGCAGGTCACCGTCCAGAAGGCGTTCGCGGGTCCGCTCGCGCTCAAGGAGCGGCTCGGCTCGCTCGACGCCGCCACGCTCGCCGACGCCGACCTCGAGCCGGTCTTCCGCGAGAAGCCGGCGATCCACCGCTTCCCCGGGTCGATGGCCGGCAAGGTCCACGACCTGGCGGCGCACGTGCGCGACGTCTACGACGGCGACGCACAGCGCGTATGGGCCGACGCCGCCGACGGCGCCGAGCTGCGCGCCAACCTCGCCGCGCCTGCCCGGCTTCGGCGAGATGAAGGTCAAGGCGCTCGGATCGGTGCTGGCCAAGCGCTTCGGCGTGGCGGCCGCGGCCGACCTGGTGCCCTGGCACCCCACCCTCGGCGACGTGGACTCGCCCGAGGCCCTGGCCGAGTACCAGGCCGCGAAGCGGCTTCACAAGGCCGAGTGGTCAGCGATGAGTTCCGCCCCGCAGGCAGGTCGTTAGACGCATGAACGCCGAAACCACATCCGAACGCAAGCGCTGGCTGGCGCTCTACGTCCTCTGCGGGGGCATGCTGATGATCGTCCTCGACGCGACGATCGTGAACGTCGCGCTGCCGAGCATCCAGGAGGATCTGGGCTTCTCGCAGTCGAGCCTCGCCTGGGTCGTGAACGCCTATCTGATCGCGTTCGGCGGCCTGCTGCTGCTCTCGGGGCGGCTCGGCGACCTGCTCGGACAGCGGCGCGTCTTCCTCGTCGGCCTCGTGGTCTTCACGCTCGCCTCGCTGGTCTGCGCCACCGCGCAGACGCAGGGGATGCTGATCGGCGCTCGCTTCGTGCAGGGAGCCGGCGGGGCGATCGCCTCGGCGGTCATCCTCGGCATGATCATCACGATGTTCCCGGAGCCGCGGGAGCAGGCCAAGGCGATCGGCGTCTACGCGTTCGTCGCCTCCGCCGGCGCCTCGATCGGGCTGCTGACGGGCGGCGTGCTGACCGAGGCGATCTCCTGGCACTGGATCTTCGTCATCAACCTGCCCGTGGGCATCGCGGTCGCGCTGCTCGCCGTGCGGCTGGTCGAGGACCGCCCCGGGCTGGGCGTGCGCGAGGGAGCGGACATCCCCGGCGCCGTGCTGATCACCGACCGGCGTGATGGTCGGCGTGTACGCGCTGCTCGAGGCCGGCGGGAAGGGCTGGGCCTCAGCTCAGACGCTCGGGCTGGGCGCGCTCGCGCTCGTGCTGCTGGCGCTGTTCGTGGCGCGCCAGGCGACCGCCGCCAACCCGCTGATGCCGCTGCGCCTGTTCCGCTCTCGCAACGTGACCGGCGCCAACCTCGTGATGGCGCTGCTGGTCGTGGGCTTCTTCTCGACGTTCTTCCTGGGCGCGCTCTACCTGCAGCTGATCCTGGGCTACGACCCGCTCCAGGTCGGCCTCGCCTTCCTGCCCTCGTGCATCGTGATGGGCGGCGCTCTCGCTGGGCTACGCCGAGCGGCTGATGATGGGCATCGGACCGCGCAGGACGCTCGTGGCCGGACTGGTGCTGGCCACCTTCGGGCTGCTGCTGTTCGCCCGCACGCCGGTCGACGGGACCTGGGTCGTGGACGTGCTGCCGATCATGCTGCTGATGGGTGGCGGCGCCGGCCTCGCGTTCCCCGCGCTGATG
Organism: uncultured Thermoleophilaceae bacterium; assembly: GCA_963828225.1. Classification (GTDB taxonomy): domain Bacteria; phylum Actinomycetota; class Thermoleophilia; order Solirubrobacterales; family Thermoleophilaceae; genus JACVRW01. The sequence continues at coordinate 45,302 of CAWHDX010000002.1, forward strand.
ACGCTGTCGATGTCGGGCGCCACGCCGAGCGACGCCGGGCTGGCCTCGGGCCTCGTCAACACGACCGTGCAGGTGGGCGGCGCGATCGGGCTGGCGGTGCTGGCCACCGTCGCGACCGAGCGCACCGACGGGCTGCTCGCCGACGGCGCCGCGCGCGCCGAGGCGCTCAACTCGGGCTACCACCTCGCCTACCTGATCGGCACGGCGCTGGTGGTCGCGGCGATCGTGGCGGCCGTGACGGTGCTGCGCGAGCCGGCCGCCGCGGAGGCCGCGGCGGCCGATTCCGAGCAGGACGCGGCGGCGCAGACCGAGCTGGCGGCCTGACGGGCTAGGAGCTCGGCGGGATGTTCGTGTTCGACCGGAACAGGTTGTCCGGGTCGTACTCGTCCTTGACCGCCACCAGCCGCTTGTACTTCTCCGGCCCGAACCCCGCCTCGATGGCGCTCCCGCTCGGCTCGGCGACGAAGTTGACGTAGACCCCGGCTTCCGCGAACTCCGCCATCGCGGCGTCGAAGTCGCGCGTCCACTCGATGTTGCGCTCGTCGTCGCCCGCGTCCTCCCACTGGGAGAGCACGTGGTAGTCCCATTTCGCGTTGCGGTAGGCGAGCGGCGTTTCGCTCTCGGCCACGCGCGCGAAGGCGCCGCCCAGCGGCAGCATCAGACAGGCGGTGAACGGAGAGACCTTGTCGACCGCTCGGCGCACGAACGTCTCGATCGACGCGTCGCTCAATTCGCCCAGGAACCCGGCCTTCCAGTACTGGCGACGACCGGGCGGGTTGCCGGGCGCGATCAGCTGCTGGACGACGGCGTAGGGCATCGGCCCCACCATCTCGACGGCCGGCCCGAGCTCCTTCATCGGCGCGAACGCCCGCTCGCCCTCTTCGGGCGCACCGACGTAGCAGCAGATGATCGCGATGACCGGCTTGCCGCGCACGGGCTCTGGGACGAACTCCTCGGGCGGCGCCGAGATGATCGCCGTGCCGCCGCAGACCTCGTCCGGGGCATCCTCCATGAAGGCGCGGTAGGCCTTGAGGACCTCGACCGCCGAGTCCCCGGGGAACATCAGCATTCCGCCGTAGACGAGCGGCCCGACCTCGTGCAGGCGGAAGGTGAACCCGGTCACGACGCCGAAGTTGCCGCCGCCGCCCTTGAGTGCCCAGAGCAGCTCCGGGTTGCGCTCCTCGTCGGTCACGACAAGGCGGCCGTCGGCCGTGACCACCTCGGCGCCGATCACGCTGTCGACGGTGAAGCCGCACTTGCGCTCGAGCCACCCGCTGCCGCCGCCGAGCGTGAGCCCTCCGACCCCGGTGTCGCCCAGCCGGCCGCCGGTGACGGCGAGGCCGAACGCCTGAGTCTCGCGGTCGAGCTCCGCCCAGTTGGCGCCGCCGCCGCACCAGGCGATCCGCTGGTCCGGGTCGACGCGGACGCGGTTGATCGGGCGCACGTCGATCATCACGCCGCCGTCGACCACCGCGTGGCCCGCGACCGAGTGGCCGCCGCAGCGCACCGACACGGGCAGGCTCTGCTCGCGCGCGTAGCCGAGCGCGGCCTGCACGTCGGCGACTCCGGTGCAGCGCGCGATCAGCGCGGGGCGCCGGTCGATGGCGGCGTTGAAGACCGTTCGTGCTTCGTCGTAACCGGGGTCGCCGTCGCGCAGCAGTTCGCCGGCGAACCCCTCCAACGTGATGGATTCGAGTGCCTGGGCCATTGCGGCACTCTAACCCGCTAGCGCGGCTGCGGCACGATCCTGATGTACGGCTTCGGCGAGTCCCAGCCGTCCGGGTACTTCTCGCGCGCCTGGTCGTCGGAGACCGAGCCCGCGATGATCACGTCGTCGCCGGGCTGCCAGTTGACCGGCGTGGCGACCTTGTGGTCGGCCGTCAGCTGGAGCGAGTCGATCACGCGCAGCACCTCGTCGAAGTTGCGGCCCGTGGTCATCGGATAGGACAGGATCAGCTTGACCTTCTTGTCCGGCCCCACCACCACGACGTTGCGCACCGTCTGGTTGTCGGCCGGGGTGCGCGACTCCGAGTCGCCCTCGGTGTCCTCGGGCAGCATGTCGTAGAGCTTCGAGACCTTGAAGTCGGCGTCGCCGATCAGCGGGTAGTTGGGCGCCTGGCCCTGGGTCTCCTCGATGTCGGCGGCCCAGTCGCGCTGCTTGTCGACGGGGTCGATCGAGAGCCCGATCAGCTTGACGTTGCGGCTGTCGAAGTCGGGCTTGGACTTCGCCATGTAGCCGAGCTCGGTCGTGCAGACCGGCGTGAAGGTCTTCGGATGCGAGAACAGCACGGCCCAGGAGTCGCCGATCCAGTCGTGGAAGCTGATCGGTCCCTCGGTCGTCTCTGCCTCGAAATCAGGGGCGGTGTCGCCGATGCGCAGCGTCATAGGTCTTCTCTTTCGATCTGGTGGACAAACCGAATGACGATAATGACAGGGCCATGCCCGAAGATCTCGAAACCGTCCGCAAGGCCCTCGAGCTCCGCCGCCGGGAGCTGGAGGGGCGAATCGGCAAGCTGGCCGAGCGCCCCGAGCTGGGCAGCGCCCAGGGGTTCGGAAAGCGCATCGGGGACGGCACCGTCGAGGCGGTCCGCCGCCTGACGGACATCGGCGTCGGCACCTCGCTCGAAGCGACGCTCGCGCGCACCGAGCGCGCGCTCGCCAAGCTCGACGACGGGAGCTATGGCACGTGCGACTCCTGCGGCAGCGCGATCGTGCCCGGGCGGCTGCAGGCGATGCCCGACAGCGTGCTCTGCCTCGACTGCGCCGCCGCCCGTCGTCGCCTGCCGCCCTCGCGCCGCGGCTGATCTACGATGGCCCGCGTGCGGGGCGGGGGCTCATCGCGCTGGACGTGCGTGGCGGTCCTCGCGGCGCTGCTCGCCTGCGCCGCGCCGGCAGAGGCGCGCGGCGTCACGCACTACGTGGACTGCTCGGCGCACCGGGCCGGCGACGGCACGCGCGCGCATCCCTTCTCGACCTTGGCGCAGGCGAGCGCGGTGCGCCTCACGCCGGGCTCGCGCCTGCTGCTGCGCCGCGGCAGCGCGTGCACGGGGCTGCTTGTGCCGACGGGGTCCGGCAGCGCCGCGCGTCCGGCGCTCATCGGCGCCTACGGCCGCGGCCGCCCGCCGCGCATAGAGGGCGCCGGCGAGGACGCCGTGGTGCTCGCCGACACGAGCCACGTCGTCCTGAGCTCGCTCGAGCTCACCAATCGCGGGGCCGTCGAGGCGCGCCGGCGCGGCGTCCACGTCGTGGCGACCAACGGCGTGCGTCCGCGGAGTCACCCTGCGCGACCTGTGGATCCACGACGTGCAGGGCGATCTCGCGAAGGACGCCGGCGGCAGCGGCGGCATCCAGGTGGACGTGCTCGGCCCGGAGCCGACGCGCTTCGACGACCTGCTGATCGAGGGCAACCACATCGCCGACGTCAGCCGCAGCGGCATCTTCGTGGTCGGCACGGCCGACGCCGAGCGGCCGCGGGCCGGTGTCCCGTGGCCGGCCGCTTCCACGCGCGTGCGCGTGCGCGGGAACCGGCTGGAGCGCCTCGGCGGCGACGGCATCGTGCCGCTCGGGACGGTCGGCGCGGTGGTGGAGGACAACGTCGTGAGCGAGGGCAACCTGCGCGGCCGCGCGCTCGGCGACCCGCGCGGGATGATCTGCAACGCGGGCATCTGGACCTTCCACGCGAACGGCACGGTGATCCAGCGCAACGAGGTCTTCGGGATGCGCTTCAACGGATGCGACGGGTCCGGCTTCGACGTGGACTACGACCAGGACGGCACGATCGTCCAGCACAACCTGAGCCACGACAACGAGGGCGGGTTCATCCTGCTCTGCACCGACGCCCAGCCGCGCACCGCGCAGGTCCGCTTCAACCTGAGCGTCGACGACGCGATGGTCGCCAACCAGTCGCCGTGCTCGCTCAAGCCCGGCTCGACGTTCGAGGGCCTTCGGCTCGTGAACAACACCTTCGTGGCGAAGGCGATGACCTGGGGCGTGCTCGGCAGCCCGACGGCGTCGCTGTTCGAGGGCTCGCTCGAGGTGCGCAACAACATCTTCCGCGCGACGGCGCCCCAGACGACCCCGCTCGGGTGCGGCACGCGCTGCAGCAACAACCTCTGGTCCGGGTTGCCGGCCTCCGGGACCGCGGCGGTGAGCGCGGACCCGCGCTTCGGGCACGCCGAGCGGCGCGGCCGCGGCCGGCTCTACGTGGGTAGAGGCTTCAAGCTTCGCGCGCGGTCGCCCGCGAGTCGCGCGGGTGCGCCGCTCTCAGGGCCGCCCGCGCGCGACTACTTCGGCCGCCGCGTCCCGCGGATCCCGGCGATCGGGTTCTCGCAGCGCTAGAAGACCGGGGTCTCGGTGTAGGTGCCGAAGACCTGCTGAAGCGATTGGACGATCTCGCCCTCGGTCGCGTCGGCGCGCGCCGCGTCGAGCAGCGGGTCCATCAGGTTGCGGCCGCCGGTCGGCGGCGTCGCGCAGCTCCGCGAGCGCGGTCTCGACCGCGGCGCCGTCGCGGCGCGTGCGCACCGCCTGGACGCGGCCGATCTGCTTGCGCTCGAGCCCGGGCGCGATGCGCAGGATCTCCACGATCCCGTCGTCGAGCTGCTGATAGCGGTTGACCCCGACGATGATGCGCTTGTTCGACTCGTATTCCTGCTGTAGCTCGAACGCCGCGTCGGCGATCTCGCGCTGCGGGTAGTTCTGCTTGATCGCCTCGACCATGCCGCCGAGCTCGTCGATCTTGGCGAAGTACGCGTACGCGGCCTCCTCCATGCGGTCGGTGAGCGCCTCGACGAAGTAGGAGCCGCCGAGCGGGTCGGCGGTGTTGGTCACGCCGGTCTCGTGGGCGATGATCTGCTGGGTGCGCAGCGCCAGCCGCACGGCCTCCTCGGTCGGCAGCGCGAGCGCCTCGTCGAAGCTGTTGGTGTGCAGCGACTGCGTGCCGCCCAGCACGGCCGAGAGCGCCTCGGTGGTGGTGCGCACGACGTTGTTGAGGGGCTGCTGGGCGGTCAGCGAGACGCCGGCGGTCTGGGTGTGGAAGCGCATCAGCAGCGAGCGCTCGTCGCGCGCGCCGTAGGTGTCGCGCAGCTCGCGCGCCCAGATGCGCCGCGCCGCGCGGTACTTGGCGATCTCCTCGAAGAAGTCGATGTGCGCGTTGAAGAAGAACGACAGACGGGGCGCGAACTCGTCGACGGCCAGCCCGCGCTCGACCGCGCCCTCCACGTAGGTGAAGCCGTCCTTGAGCGTGAAGGCGAGCTCCTGCGCGGCCGTCGAGCCGGCCTCGCGGATGTGGTAACCCGAGATCGAGACCGGGTGCCAGCGCGGCATGTGCCGGGCGCAGTACTCGATCATGTCGGTGACCAGCCGCATCGCCGGGTCGATCGGGAAGCACCACTCCTTCTGGGCGATGTACTCCTTGAGGATGTCGGTCTGGATCGTGCCGGCGAGCCGCTCCGGCCCTATGCCCTGACGCTCGGCGGCGACCACGTAGAAGGCCAGCATCACGGCGGCCGGTGCGTTGATCGTCATCGACGTGGAGACCTCGCCCATGTCGATGCCGGCGAACAGCGTCTCCATGTCGTCGAGCGAGTCGATCGCCACGCCCTCGCGGCCGACCTCGCCCTCGGAGCGGAAGTGGTCGGAGTCGTGGCCCATCAGCGACGGCATGTCGAACGCGGTCGAGAGTCCCGTCTGGCCGTGGTCGAGCAGGTAGCGGAAGCGCTCGTTGGTCTCCTCGGCGGTGCCGAAGCCGGCGAACTGGCGCATCGTCCAGAGCCGCCCGCGGTACATCGACGGGTAGACCCCGCGCGTGTAGGGGAACTCGCCGGGGAAGCCGATCCGCTCCTCGAACGAGCCGACGTGCTCGGGGCCGTAGAGCGGCTCGACGGGCTCGCCGCTCAGCGTGGTGAAGAGGCCGTCGCGCTCGGGAGTCTGCGCGTACCGCTCGCGAAACCAGCGCTCGGCTTCGGTGAGGGCCTGACGCTCGACGGTCATGAGTCGGTGCGGACCTCGGTGCCGTCCTGGGCCCAGCGGGTGTGGAACGAGCCCTCGCGGTCGGTGCGCAGGTAGGTGTGCGCGCCGAAGAAGTCGCGCAGCCCCTGGATCAGGTTGGCGGGGCCGCGCTCGCGGCGGTAGCCGTCGTAGTAGGCGAGCGAGGAGGTGAAGGCCGGCACCGCGACGCCCAGCTCGACCGCCCGCACGATCACGCGCCGCCAGGAGTCCTGGGCGTCGGCCACCGCGTCGCGGAAGTACGGGACCATCAGCAGGTTGACGGTGTCCGGGTCCTCGGCGTAGGCGTCGCGGATGCGGTTGAGGAAGCGCGCGCGGATGATGCAGCCGCCGCGCCAGATCGTGGCGAGGTCGCCCATGTCGAGGTTCCACTCGTAGGCCTTGGAGGCGGCGGCGAGCTGCTCGAAGCCCTGCGCGTAGGCGACGACCTTGCTGGCGTAGAGGGCGCGCTGGATGTCGTCGACGAGGTCGTCGCTCGTGCCGCTCGCGGAGTCGGGCCGCGGTCCCGCGAGGCTCTCCGAGGCGGCCTTGCGCTGGTCGCGCAGGGCCGACAGCGAGCGGGCGAAGACGGCCTCGGTGATGCCGGTGAGCGGGACGCCCAGCTCGAGCGCGTCCTGGCTGGTCCAGCGGCCGGTGCCCTTCTGCTCGGCCTGGTCGACGATCACGTCGATCAGCGGCCCGCCGGTCTCGGCGTCCTCCTTGGCCAGCACCTTGGCGGTGATCTCGATCAGGAACGACTCGAGGTCGCCGCTGTTCCACTCGTCGAAGATCGAGGCGATCTGCGCGACCTCGAGGCCGGCGCCGTGTCGCAGCAGGTCGTAGGCCTCGGCGATCAGCTGGATGTCGGCGTACTCGATGCCGTTGTGGACCATCTTCACGTAGTGGCCCGCGCCGTCGGGGCCGATGTAGGTGCAGCACGGGGTGCCGTCGACCTGCGCGGCGATCGTGGTGAGCGTCTGCTCGACCTCGCGCGTAGGCGTCCTCGCTCGCCGCCGGGCATGATGCTCGGGCCGAGCAGCGCGCCCTCCTCGCCGCCGGAGACGCCGATGCCGAGGAAGCGCAGGCCGCGCTCGGCGCACGCCTCGGTGCGGCGGCGCGTGTCGGCGTAGTGGGAGTTGCCGGCGTCGATCAGGATGTCGCCGTCGTCGAGCAGCGGCGCGAGGTCCTCGATCACGCCGTCGACGGCGGGCGCCCGCCTTGACCATGGCGATGATGCGGCGCGGGCGCTCGAGCGAGGCGACGAAGTCCTGCAGCGACTCGGAGGCGGTGAAGGCGCCCTCGTCGCCGTGCTCGGCCATGAACTGCTCGGTGCGGCTGGCGGTGCGGTTGTGCACCGCCACCGGGACGCCGCGGCTCGCGATGTTGCGAGCCAGGTTCGCGCCCATGACCGCGAGGCCGGTGACACCGATCTGACTTTCGCCGCTCACCTCCAGGTGACTGTAACGCGCCGGTTACCCGCACCCCGGCACCCCTGCTCGCCCCCCTGTCGGCGCGACCGCCCCGTCGGGATGCTGCATCCATGAACGCAATCGAGAATCCCGTGTCCACCTCCGACCCCTCCCTCGCGGGAGCACGCGGCTGGTTCGCCCAGAAGGGCCTCAGCCGCAGACGCGAGGGTCGTCTGATCGGCGGCGTAGCCGGCGGCCTGGCCAGACGCTACGACGTGAACCCGCTCGTGATGAGGGCGGCGATAGTCGTGACGGCGCTGCTGATCTCGCCGCTGCCCTACCTCGTGCTGTGGGTCCTGATGCCGCTAGACCGATGAGCCGGCGGCGGGCCGTACGGCGCTAGCGCTCGCCCGGGGTCAGTGCGAAGCCCTGGGCGAGCCGCGCCTGCTGGGCGGCCGCGGGCGTGAGGAAGCCGTCGCAGGCGCCCTTCGGGAGCAGATTGATCACCGCGGTGGCGGCGTGCCCGAGGACCGTGCCCTGGTCGTCGCTGCCGAAGGCGGAGCGGCCGTCGAGGACGATCTGGGTCAGGTCCTCCCTGATGCCGCTGAGCGTCTCCTGGTCCTCGGCCGAGAAACGGTCGCGGTCGCGCCAGATCAGCTCCATGGCGCGCTGCAGGACGACGGCGTCCGAGTAGGTCACGAGCGGCGTGTTCGGCGCGAACGTGGGCGGAGTGCTCGTGTTGGCCAACTCGCGCGTGACGCGCAGGGCGATGCCGATCTGCTTCTCGAGCTTGGGGAAGTCGACGATGCCGACCTCGTCCTGGTTGGTGTGGTAGCAGGGGCCGGTGGCGTCGGTGAAGAAGACGCTCGGGATCTGCTTGGCGAGGAACGAGACGTAGTCGCTGCGGTTCTGGCCGAAGATCGAGCTGAGCTGCTCGGTGTCGAGCGTCCCGGCGTTGACCGCCTGACGGACGATCTGCTCGAAGCGGTCGCCGCCGCTCTCGGGGGCGACGGCGAAGCTGGTGTTGCGCAGGCTCGGCGTCAGGTTGGCGCCCTGGATGTCGAAGTTGACGTAGCCGACCGTCTGCGCGAGCGGCACCAGCGGGTGGTCGACGTAGTAGCGCGAGCCGACGAGGCCGTCCTCCTCCTGGTCCCAGAAGGCGAGCACGACGGAGCGGCGCGGCTTCGTGCCCTGGGCCGCGAGCGAGCGGGCGATCGAAAGGACCGCGGCGGCGCCGGCGGCGTTGTCCGTGGCGCCGTTGCAGATCGTGTCGCCGGCCTCCTTGGACTGGCAGGAGCTGCCGAGGTGGTCGTAATGGCCGCCGACCACGACGTACTCGTTCGCGAGGTCGGTGCCGGGGATGACGGCGACGACGTTCGTGCCGTTGGGCATCGTCTGCGTGTAGGCGGCGTCGCCGCTCGCAGCGGTGTTGAGCCCGTTCGAGATCGGCTTGAGCTCGTCGATCAGGAACTGACGCGCGAGCGTGGAGCCCGCCGTGCCGTTGTTGCGGCCGGCGGTGTCGTCGCCGGCGAGCCGGACCATGTCGTACTGCGTGCAGCCGAGCAGGGTTGCCGACGTGGCGAGGGCGGTGACGCAGAGAGCGAGCTTGGAGCGGAGGGCCATCGGCCGACCCTACAGCGCCGGAGCTACGACGGAAAGTGCCCTGTGGCGGCCTTGTAGACCAGCCGGCGCAGGCGCGTCTTCTCGCGATCGGTCAGGTTGGACGGCCTGCCCTTCGATTTGGTCATCAGCTTGACCAGCTCGCCGCGCTCCTTCTTGACGAGATTCCGGTCGAGCCGCTGCTTGCCCGTGGTCAGGAGCCAGGTGCCGACGGCGAAGACGCGTGTCCACGGCGTGCGCATCATCAGCGGGAGCAGCTTGGTGATCCAGGCGGGCACGGCGGGGGAGCCTAGCGGCGGCCGCGCCGCCCGGCCCCGCCGCCGAGGGTCACGCTAATCTACAACCACATGGTTGTAAATGCGCTGGCGGAGACCGAGGTCGACCACCTGTTCCACGCGCTGGCCGACGCCACGCGCCGCGACATCCTGCGCCGCTCCGTCGAGGGCGAGCTCTCGGTCTCGCGGCTGGCGGACGCCTACCCGATGAGCTTCGCGGCGGTGCAGAAGCACGTCGCGGTGCTGGAGCGGGCCGGCCTGGTGGTCAAGGAGCGCCGCGGACGGGAGCAGCTCGTGCGGACCAAGCCGGACGCGGTGCGCGAGGTGCGGCAGGCGCTCGATCAGCTCGAGCGGGACGTGGCGCGGGCGAGTGGACCGGATGACGGACCTGCTCGCGCAGGCACCTGATGTGGAAGAGCCGACGAAAGGACGAGCCAGATGAGCGTGACGAGCATCGACAAGGACCTCGACAACCTGACCCTCACGCTGATCGCGGACTTCGAGGCGCCGCGGGAGCGGGTGTGGGAGCTGTGGGCCGACCCGCGGAAGCTGGAGGGCTGGTGGGGGCCGCCGAGCTACCCCGCGACGTTCAAGACGCACAACCTCGACGCCGGCGGCGAGGTCACCTACTTCATGACCGGACCGGAGGGCGACACGCACCACGGCTGGTGGCGGGTGACGTCGGTCGACCCGCCGAGCTCCTTGGAGTTCGTGGACGGCTTCGCCGATCAGGACGGAAAGCCGAGCGATGAGATGCCCACGACCACGATCCGGATGCAGCTGACCGGCAACGACGACGGCACCCGGATGGAGCTGCGCTCCACCTACGACTCGCGCGAGCAGATGGAGGAGATGCTGAAGATGGGGATGGCCGAGGGGCTGGAGGAGGCGGTCGGGCAGATGGACGCGCTGCTTGCGGGCTGAGCCTGTCGGCTTCGGCTTCTAGCCGAGGAGCTCGATGGCCATGTCCGTCGGACCTCCCGGTTGGAAGCCGACGATGTCCTGCGGACACGCGGACACGACGACGATGCCGTCCATGAGCAGCTTGAACGTCGCCGCGTCCCCGGCTTTGCTCACGCACTCCTCGAGCTCGAGCCTCCCGTCGTCGTAGACGCGGAAGTTCGCGAACACGTTCATCGGCTGGGGCGCTCTCGGCACGTCGATCCCGTGCTTCTTGGCCTCGCTCTGGAGGTTCTGCTCGCACGAGCCGTGATCGGCGTCCGATCCGAGCAGCTCGTACCGGAACGGGTCGCACGCGGCGACGATGCAGTCGTGGCGGCCCGGCGAGGTGTCGTCGGTGAACTCGAGGATGGGCCGGCGCTCGTTGCTCACGAACGTCCAGCCGGCGTGGGGATAGACCTCGCCCATGTGGACGCGGCTGTGGCGTCCGCTCATGTACTCCGTCGGCTTCGTCGCGTTGTAGACGAACAGGTCTGCCGCCTGGCCGCCCTCGACGTCGATGATGCGGAAGGACGTCCCGGAGTCCAGCTTCGCGCTCCAGCCGGTCCGTGCCGGAAGCGGGATTCGCTCGATGACTTCGCTCACTGCGGCCTCCTCAGGTGCTGTCGTCTTCGACGGCCGGCCGGGTCCTCTCGACCTCGACCGTCCTCGGTTTCCATTCACCCGCCGCGACGACCTGCTGCACGTGCGCGGCGATGTCGCGCAGCGGAGCGACCCAGACGTCGCCTCGCTCGAGCAGCTCGTCCAGCAGCTCCGCCACGACCGTGAGCCGCGCCAGCCGGGCGGAGATGCTCGGGTGGAAGACGCCGATCCACAGCCCGCCGTGGCGGTAGGCGGCCTCGAGCTCGGCGCGGTAGGCGAGCACGGCCTGCGACGGCGCCTTCACCGGCATCGTGTAGTCGAGATCCGGGACGTGCGCGTAGTGCGGCCAGTCGTCGTTGGCCCACTCGCTGGGCAGCTCGATGAGGTCGCCCCGCGGCGTGCTGAGCAGGTAGGGCTGGTCGTCCCCCATCAGAGAGGCGTCGTAGACGAAACCGCGCTCCAGCAGCAGCTCCGGCGAACGATCGGAGAGACCGTAGAGCGGCGCTCGCCAGCCGACCGGGGCCGCGCCCATGACTCGGCGAGCCGCCTCCAGGGCCCTTTCGAGGATCTCCACCTCCTGCTCGGGGCTCTGCTCGTACGAGATCTCGTGCAGGTAGCCGTGAAGGCCGACCTCGTGTCCGCCCGCGAGCACCCCCTCGACGAGCTCCGGGTAGGTGTCGATGCAGTAGCCCGGGAAGAAGAACGTCTGCTTGACCCCGCGCTCCTCGTAGAGGCGCACGAGCCGGGGAACGGCCACCTGCTCATACCCGAGCCAGGAGAGCGTCGCCATCCGCTCCGGCGTGAGCTCGCCGTAGGTGAGCCGGAGCATGCTGTCGAGGTCCACGTCGAAGGTGATGGACACAGCGCACCGCGCGCCCCCCGGCCAGGGGATCGGGTTGTCGATCCAGCCGTCCATCAGCAGGCGGCGTAGCCGCCGTCGATCGGGAGCACCGCGCCGGTGACGAAGGACGCCTCGTCGGACGCCAGGAAGAGGACTCCGGACGCGACCTCCTCCGCCTCGCCGCCACGGCCCATCGGCGTCATCCGGATGTTCTCGGCGATCATCTCCTCCGGCTCGGTCTTCGTCATGTCCGTGAAGATCAGACCTGGCAGTACGCAGTTCACCCGGATCCCATGTGGCGCGAGATCGACGGCAGCTGCCCGGGTCATCTGGACCACCGCGCCCTTGCTCGCCTGGTAGGCGAAGTACCCGGGGACCGCGTCGACGCCGAAGATCGACGAGATGTTCACGATCGCGCCTGCACCCGCCCGCCGCATGCTCGGGACCGCGGCGCGCATGCCGAAGAAGACGCCGGACTGGTTCACCGCGAGCGTGTCGGCCCACTCCTGGTCGGAGCTGGTCTCGACGCCGTCGAAGCGGACGATCCCCGCGTTGTTGACCAGGACGTCGAGCGACCCGAACTCCGCCTCGGCCTCGCTGACGGCCGCGTGCCAGTCGGACGGGCTCGTCACGTCCAGGTGCCGGTAGCGCGCCTCGCACCCGGCATCCCGCAGCGCCTCGGCCTGGCGCTCGCCGTCCTCGTCGAGCACGTCGGCGAGCATGACGCGGGCGCCCTCGCGGCAGAACAGCTCCGCCTCGGCCGCGCCCTGGCCCCGCGCGGCCCCGGTGATGAGAGCGACCTTTCCCGTGAACCGCCCCATGACGCCTAGTCGGTCCCCCGGAAGAACGGCAGGCCGAGCGCCGCCGGCCAGGGAGCCCCGCCGCCGCGCCGGATCCGAAGCAGCGCGAGCACGTAGACCATCGGTCAGCGTGCCCACGTACGGCAGCGCCGAGAAGAACTCGGTCGAGATCGACCAGCCCTCGACCTGGGCGACGTTGCCGAAGGTGCCGAGGCCGCCGAACAGCAGGGCGCCCGCGATCAGCGGCAGCGGCCGCCAACTCGCGAAGATGACCACCGCGAGGGCGATCCAGCCCTGGCCGGACGTCAGGTTCGGCAGCCAGGTGCCGACTACGCCGAGCGACAGGACCGAGCCGCGCGAGCCCGGCGAATGCACCGCCGACCGACACGTAGAAGATGCGCCAGCCGTTCACGGACAGGCCCGTGGCGTCGGCGGAGCCCGGGTCCTCGCCGATCGCGCGCATGTTGAGCCCGTGCTGGGTGCGGTAGAGCAGGAACACGGCGCCGACCGGGAACAGGAACGCGAAGTAGGACACGCTCAGCTGCTGGAAGAAGGCCTCGCCGAAGAAGGGGATGTCGGACAGCCCGGGGATGTCCCACTGCGGGATGGTGGCGTCGGCCACCTGCTGCACGTAGTCCTTGCCGACCAGACCCGTCAGTCCGAGCCCGAGGAAGACGAGCGCGAGCCCCGCGACCACGACGTCAGCTTTGACCACCACCACCGCCAAGGCGAACACCAGCGAGGCGACCGCCCCCGCGGCGATGCCGGCAAGCATCCCGACGACCACCGAGCCCGACTGGGCGCCGAGGAAGGCGCCGAGCGCGCCGATGAGCATCGCGCCCTCGATCCCGATGTTGTAGATCCCGACCACCTCGGCCAGCAGCTCGCCGGTGGCCGCGATCAGGACCGGCGTCGCCGCCATGATCGCCGTGGCGATGGAGGCCGATACCAGCCCGTCCCTCACTTGGCTCCCTCCGCGAGCAGCGGGCCGCTGTCCTGCTCGGCAGCGCCCGGCGTGACGACCTTCATGTGTCGAAGTCCCTGGCCGATCGCGCCTGAGATCAGCGTCAGCCCGTACATGGCGAAGACGAGCTCGCTCGGTGCGCCGGTGATCGTCAGAACGCTGCCCGCGATGGTGACGACGGCGAACACGAAGGCCATGGCCAGCAGCCCCGGTCCGAAGCTCCCCGCCAGCACGGCGACGACGACCCCGGTGTAGCCGGTGTTGTTGGAGAGGGCGGGCCCGTAGCGCTCGACGGTGGTCAGCATCTCGACGACGCCGGCGAGGCCGGCCGCGACGCCGCCCAGTGCGAACACCGAGATCATGATCCGCTTGGTCGGCATCCCGGCGTAGGTCGCCGCCCGGGGGCTCGAGCCCACGATCGACATCTCGTAGCCGAACACCGAGCCGCGCAGGAACAGCCACAGAACGGCGCCGAAGATGACCGCGACGACGAAGCCGATCGGCACCAGGTAGTCGCCGACCTGGATCGACTGGATCACCGCCTGCGTCGGCACGCTCTCGGACTTGACCGATCCCGCCGAGGCCTGCTCGCCCCACTTGGTACCGGCCCAGTAGACGACCCAGGAGGCGGCGATGAAGTTGAACAGAAGCGTGCTGATGATCTCGTTGACGTTGAGATACACGCGCGCAAGCGCCGGGATGATCGTCCAGATCGCGCCGCAGACGGCGGCCGCGACGAACATCAGCGGAATCAGGAGCGCGCCGTCCATGTCCGGGAACAGGCGGCCCATCGCGAACGCGCCCCAAGCGCCCAGGAAGAGCTGGCCGTCCCCGCCTATGTTCCAGAGCCCGACCCTGAGCGGGATCGCCGCCGCCAGCCCGAGCAGGAGCAGGCCGGAGGTCTGGTTGAGCATGTTCTGGAAGCCGGCCGGCTCCCCGAACGTGCTGTTCCAGAGACCGGTGAAGAACTGGTTCGGATCCGCGGCCGAGACGAGCAGCGCGAACGCCGTGGAGATGACGACTCCGGCCACGATCGACCCGATGCGGTAGCGCACCGCTCCGCCCGGCTTCGCTCGGCGCTCGATGCGCCAGGCGGGCAGTCCCCGGAGCGAATCGATCACGAGGCAGACCCTTCGTCCGCGCTCACTTCGCCCTCGAGGCCGCCCATCGCGCGGCCGACGCTCTCGCGGTCGATCGCCCCATGGAACTCGCGGGTGATCTGGCCCTCGTACATGACGAGGACGCGGTCGGACATCTCCAGGATCTCGTCGAGCTCCTCGGAGATGAACATCACCGCGATGCCGCGGTCGCGCGCGTCGAGGATGGTCTGGCGCAGGTAGCCGGCCGCGGAGACGTCCAGGCCCCGGGTCGGGAAGGTCAGGATCAGGACGCGCGAGCCCACCTGCATCTCGCGCCCGGTGAGCAGGCGCTGGGCGTGCCCGCCCGAGAGGGCGCGGACCGGCGTGTCGAGGTCCTCGGCGGAAAGCTTCACCGCGCTGACGATCGTCCGCGCCATCTCTCGGGAAGCCGCCCGGTCGAGGAAGGGACCGCGAGCCAGCTGGTCGACGCTGTAGCGGCGCATGATCGCGTTCTGCCAGATCGTCTCGTTCGCGGCGAGCCCAGTCCCCAACCGGTCCTCGGGGACGAACCCGACTCCGGCGCGCACGAACGCCCGCGACGAGCGACCGGCGAGCTCGCGCCCGTCGACTGCGATCGTCCCGCGCGGCGGCGAGCGCAGGCCGGCCATCGCCTCCGACAGCTCCCGCTGGCCGTTCCCGGTGACGCCGGCAAGCCCGACGATCTCCCCGGCCGCAAGCGTGAGCGACAGGTCGTGGACCGCCTCCTCCCCGCGGTCGTCGAGAACGCTCAGCCCGTCGACTCGCATGACGGTCTCGCCGGCCTGGCTCTTTCGGCGCGTGATCGCCGGCACCTCGCCACCGACCATCAGCTCGATGATCGTGTCGACGTCCGCCTCGGAGCGCTCGAGCGTCTTCACCTTCCTGCCCTGGCGCATCACCGTGATCCGGTCGGCGATCGCGAGCACCTCGCGCAGCTTGTGCGAGATGAACACCACCGACTCGTTCGCGTCGCGCTGGCGCCGGACCAGATCGAACAGGCTGCGCGTCTCGGTCGGCGTCAGCACGGCCGTCGGCTCGTCCAGGATCAGGACCTTGGCCCCGCGGGTGAGCGTCCGGAGGATCTCGAGCCGCTGCTTCTCCGCGACGGAGAGCTGCCAGACGTGGGCACTCATGTCGAGGCCGAGGTCGTACTGCTCGGCCAGCTCGTTGGCGCGCTTGACCAACGCCGACCGGCCGCGGAAAAGGCCGGGGATCGCGTTCCAGCCGACGAACAGGTTCTCGGCCGCGGTGAGCGCCTCGACGAGCCGCGAGTGCTGATGCACCACGCCGATGCCGAGCGTCAGCGCGTGCTTGGGAGAGCGCAGGCTCACCGGCTCGCCGTCGATGACGATCTCGCCCTCGTCGGCCGCGACTGCGCCGCTCAGGACGTTCATCAGCGTCGTCTTGCCGGCGCCGTTCTCGCCCAGCAGGGCGTGTACCTCGCCGCGGCGCAGCTCGAGGTCGACGGCGTCGTTGGCTGTCAGATCGCCGTATCTCTTGGTGATCCCGCGGAGGGCGACGACCGGTTCATCGCTCACCGTGCTACTTGGCCTTGATGCCCTCGACGAACCACTTCCACTGGCCGTACAGGAACTCGTCCGACAGCTCCTCGCCGGCCGGCACCCGAACCTTGCCGCTGGTGTCCTTGATCGGGCCGACGAACGGGTTCTCGGAGCCCGAGGCCAGACCCTCCAGCGTCTGCTCGACCTTCGACTGGACGTCGTCGCCGACGTTGGGGCCCCAGTCCTCGAGGCGGAACGAGCTCTTCGGGTCGAGGAACTCCAGCTGGCGCGAGACGAACTTGCCGTCCTGGATGGCCTTGAACTGGTCCGTGTAGTACTTGTCGAAGTCCCAGACCGTGGACATCAATGCGTTGTCACCGCACTCGTCGCCGTTGGTCCAGAACTGGCCGATCGCCAGGGCGTTGCCCTTGTCCTTGACCACCTTGCAGTAGCCCTGGTCGTCGGTGTAGGAGCGCACGACGTCTGCATTCGCGTCGAGGAGGGTGGAGACCGCCTGGGACGTCTTGGGCGGGTTGTAGTAGTCGTTGGTGACGACCGTCCTCACCTCGCACTGCGCGTTGGCCGACCTGCAGCCCATCGTGAAGGCGTTGGCCGCGCCGGTGATGAGCGGCAGCTTGTAGCCGAGCACGTAGCCGACCGTGTTCGTCTTCGTGCTGAGCCCCGCCGCCACCCCCGCGGTGTACTCGATCATCCAGAGCTTGGGAAACCAGCCCGTCGTGTTCTTGCCCAGCTTGGTGAAGGGCGCGGTCTGGATGCAGTAGATGTCCGGATGGTCGTCGCAGACCTTGGTGAAGATGTCGCCGTAGCCGACGGCGTCCACCAGCACGTTCGCGCCCTGGGTCGTGACGAACTGCTCGAAGACCGGGGTCGCGTCGTCGGTGTAGGGCACGTTGTCGGCGTCCATCTGAGTGAGCGAATCGCCGATCGCCTTCTGAGCCGCCTGCTGGCTCGCGTGGTTCGCGACGTTCCAGCCGGTGTCCTGAACCGGCCCGTACCAGACCCAGCCCGCCTTGATGTCCTTCCCACCGCTGCTCTTATCGGCACCGCCGGAGTCGTCGTCGGAGCTGCCGGAGGTGCCGCATGCGCCCAGCACGAGGGCCAGCGGGATAAGCGCGAGGAGCGCGGTGAGCCGCAGCCGCCCGCGTCGTGGCGGGAGCGCCATCTTTGGCTCATCGGTCATCCGTCGATGCACCTCGTCTCCAATCGCTCGAGCCAGATCGAGCGGGAACCTAATCGGACAAGTAGCTTCCTGTCAAGCTAGCTAGAAAGCATTCTCGGCAACGGCATGGGGTAGACTCGCCGCGCGGATGGCCAGAGAGAGCGCATCCAAGCCGAAGCGCAGTCGCGCCGAGGCCCGCCCCCGCGGGGGAGATCACGTCGACCGGATCGTCGCCGAGTGGGCCCGCGAGCTGCCCAGCCTGGACACCGACGCCGTCGCCGTCATCGGACGCCTGATGCGGGCGTCGCGCCTGCTGCAACTGGAGGTCGAGCGGTCGCTCGGGATGTTCGACCTCACGATCAACGAGTTCAACACGCTCAGCGCACTCAGGCGCGCGGGATCGCCGCACAAGCTCTCGCCAAAGGACGTGGGCGTCTCGCTGCTGTTCAGCTCCGGGGGCCTCACGAAGCTCCTCGAGCGGCTCGAGAGCCGCGGGCTGATCGCGCGGGAGCCGAACCCGGACGACGGCCGCGGCGTCCTGGTTTCCCTCACGGATGCGGGCAGGGAGCTCCAGGCGGAGGCGATGGAGGCCCATGCGCTCAACGAGGCGCAGCTGCTGTCGTCGCTGCCATCGGCGCAGCGCGAGCACCTCAACCTGATCCTGCGAGAGCTGCTGCTCGCGCTCGAGGCCCCCACCGCCCGCCTGCGTCCGCTGCCGCTCGCCGGAGCCCCCGCTCAGCGCGACTCCGGCTGAGACGGGATGGGCGAGCCGCTGCCGGCCGAGGCGTTCGACCTCGACGAGATCCTCGAGGGTCTCGAGCGGTGGGTGCGAATCGCGAGCCCCACCAACGACCTCGGCGGGGTCAACCGCATGATGGACGAGGCGCAGGGCGCGATGGAGCAGATCGGTGCCGCCACCGAGCGCCACCCGGGCAGCGACGGGTATGGCGACACCGTCATCGCCAGGGCGCCCTGGGGCGGCGACGGCGACCGGGGCATTCTCGTCCTCTGCCACCTCGACACCGTGCACGCGCCCGGCGCCTTCGCGCACGACCTCGAGTTCCGCCGCGACGGGGAGCGGGTCTACGGGCCGGGGATCCTCGACATGA
The DNA here is from genome assembly GCA_963828225.1 of uncultured Thermoleophilaceae bacterium. Taxonomy (GTDB): domain Bacteria; phylum Actinomycetota; class Thermoleophilia; order Solirubrobacterales; family Thermoleophilaceae; genus JACVRW01. The sequence continues at coordinate 63,644 of CAWHDX010000002.1, forward strand.
AGGGCGGCACCTTCCTGGCCTGCTACGCGCTGGGCCGCATCGCGCGGAGCGGCGCCACGACGCCCCTGCCCGTCACGTTCATGTTCGTACCGGACGAAGAGGTCGGCAGCCCTTCGACGCGCGAGTTGATCGAGGCGCAGGCCCGGCGCCACCGGCTCGTGCTGGTACCCGAGCCGGCTCAGGACGGGGCCGAGGTGATCACAGGGCGCTGGGCGTTCCAGAGGTTCGTGGTGCGCGCCCACGGCAAGCCCGCGCACGCGGGCGCCACGCTCGCGTCGGGCCGCTCGGCGATCCGGGAGATCGCGGAGCAGATCATCGACATCGAGTCGATGTCGGCGCCGGAGCGGAACCTGACGCTGTCGGCCGGGATCGTGTCCGGCGGCAAGTTCGTGAACGTCGTGCCGACGACCTGCGCGACCGAGGTGCTGGTCGTGACCGAGCGCCAGGAGGACTTCGACGAGATCCGCTCGCGGATGACCGCACTGCGGGCTCGCAACGACGGGATCGAGCTCGAGGTGGAGCCCGGACCGGTGCGGCCGCTGTTCACTCCGGGACCGGGGACGCTCGAGCTCTACGAGCACGCGCGCTCGCTCGCGCGCGAGATCGGCTTCGACCCGGCGGCGGGCATCGTCGGCGGCGGGAGCGACGGCAACTTCACCGGCGCGCTCGGCATCCCGACGCTCGACGGGCTGGGGCCGCGTGGGGCCGGCTTCCACACCGAGGGCGAGCACGTGCTCGTCGACTCGCTGGTGCCGCGGGCGCGGTTGCTGTCGGCGCTGCTCCTGACGCTGTCGTAGCGCGGGCCGCTACTCGGCGTCGCGTGCGATCGGCAGCGCCACGCAGCGGATCGCGCCGCCCATCGAGCTGAGGCTCTTGACGTCGATGGTGATCGTCTCCATGCCGCGCCGCTCGAGCTCGCCGATGACGCGCTCGAAGCGCTGATCGATCACGTGCGTCTTCGCGTCGATGTTCATGCCGACCGAGGCGAGCTCGAGCGTCTCCTGCTCGGTCAGCTCGATCACGTCCCAGTCGGCGATCGCCTCGGGGAGCTTGCCGCCGAGCGCCGGCATGTGGGCCATGGCCAGCCCCTCACGCACGACGCACATGACGCCGAGCAGGTGCAGCCACGTGCCGTGGACGTCGACGGGGTGAACGCGTATGTCGAAGTCGCTCAGGTAACGGGTGAGCCACGCGCGCCCGGCCTCGTTCGAGGTCAGCACGGTGTTCCCGCAGAGGACGTCGTTCGGGCCCAGCATGATCAGGTCGCCGCCCTCGAGGAACGGGCCGGGACCCTCCTCCCCGGCCCGATGGGGCCTTGCGCGCGGGATCGAGACGTGCCTCGCGTCCGGATCGGACTCGATGTGGGGCATGAGGACGTCGCGAGTCGCCCACGTCTCCTTGCGCCGGAACGGCCGGCGGATGCAGCACTCGATCACGTGCTTGCCGACGACGTAGGTCGGATCAGCCGGGTACAGCAGGCTGTGCCCGCCCTGGAGGTACTCCAGGTACTCCATCTCCTCGGGGAGGTACTTGCGCGGGCGCACGACCTCGACTCCGTGCGCCGCGAACAGCTCGGCGACGCGCTCGACGTCGGCGGTGACCCCCTCCCAGAGCTCGGGCGCTCGCTCACGCAGGTCGACGGCGTTGCCGTCCGCTGACGAGAGCAGCTCCGCAACGTCCCCGGTGAGGTAGCGGATGTTCGGGCTCCAGGACGGATAGGCGAGGTCCTCCGTGCTGCCCACCATCACCGAGCGCAAGGTTCCGTAGTCGCTGTAGCAGCCGATGTCCACGCGCGGCATCTTGACAGATCGCTTTCCAGATAGGTACTGTCGCCGCACTGATGCCCCCGCCGAACCGGCTCAGGTCTGAGGCGGCTCACGCGCCAGAACTGAGCCGAGAGGCGTTGGGCGCCTCGCTCAGCGCGTTGGTCCGCACGCCCAGCGTGAATCCTGGGATGAGCGAGCTGGCCATGGTCGAGGAGATCGAGCGCCAGCTGCACGGCACCGGGTGCGAGCTGACCCGCGTGGAGTCGATGCCGGGGCGCCCCTCGCTCGCCGCCGTGCTCCATGGTCAGGCGGACGGGCCGCGCCTGGTCCTGAACGGCCACGTGGACACCGTCGCGATCGACGACGCCGACCGCTGGTCGGTGGACCCCTTCGCCGGCGAGATCAGGGACGGCGCCGTGTGGGGCCGCGGTTCAGTGGACATGAAGGGGGGACTCGCCTCCCAGATCGCCGTCGCGAAGGTGCTCAGCGGGATGCGCGAGGAGCTCCGCGGCTCGCTGGTGCTCCACTTCGCCGCAGGCGAGGAATGCGGCGAGCCCGGCACGCTGTCGCTCATCGAGGCGGGCTTCGTGGGCGACTGGGGCATCACCACGGAGCCGACCGGGTTGGAGATCGCGACCGCCGAGCGCGGCACCGGCTGGTTCGAGATCCGCATCCACGGCCACTCGACCCACGCCGCCACCCCGCAGGCGGGCGCCAACCCGATCTCGGCCGTCGAGGACGTTCTCGCGGCCATCCGTCGCTACAACGACGAGATCTCGGCGCGCCGGCACCCGCTCCTCGGCCACCCGATCTGCACCGTCACCATGGTCGCGGCGGGGGCTCAACACAACGCCGTCCCCGACACCTGCGCCCTCACGATCGACCGGCGGCTGATCCCGGGCGAGACCCACGAATCCGTGCGTGCAGAGCTCGAGCGCGTCGCCGCCGACGGCGTGGCGGGACATGACGGGATCCGAGCAGAGGTCTCCGCGATCCACCATCGCTTCGAGGCCGCCGAGGTTCCGAGCGAGAGCCCGTTCATCGACGTGGTCGCAAGGGCGGTCGGGGAGGTCACGGGCGCGCCGAGCAGGCTGACCGGCACCCCCTACGGCAGCGACGTCCGCAACCTGGTCAACGACGCGAAGATGGAGGCCATCACCTTCGGGGCCGGGGACGTGTCGCTGTGCCACTGCGCGGACGAGCACCAGCAGCTCGAGGCGCTGCGGCAGGCGTCGCTCGTGCTGACGCTCGTCTCGCTCGAGCTGCTGGCGTGAGCACCAGGATCGGAGTCGACGTCGGCGGGACCTTCACCGACCTGATCGCCTACGACGACGCGACCGGCGCCGTGACGGTCGCCAAGCACTCCTCGCAGGCCGAGACTCGCGACGCCGCCGTCATCGAATGCGTCTCCGAAGCGTTGTCCGGAGACATCCTGCGGCGCTCCGAGTACTTCCTCCACGGCTCGACCGTCGCCCTCAACGCCCTGCTGACCCGGTCGGGCGCCCGGCTCGGGCTGCTCGCCACAGCCGGATTTCGCGACGTGCTCGAGATCCGCCGCGGCAGCCGCGAGCAGATGCTGAACCTCTGGTGGCGGCCGCCGGCGCCGCTGGTCCCGCGAGAGCGGCGCGTACCGATCCGCGAGCGCAGCCGCGCCGACGGCACCATCCATCTCGAGCTCGTCGAGGAGGACGTGCGCGCGGCCGCCGAGCTGTTCGCACGCGAGGGCGTCGAGGCGGTAGCGATCGCGTTCATCAACAGCTATCGCAATCCCGCCCATGAGCTTGCCGCCGCCGAGCTGCTGCGGGCGGAGGGCTTCGAGGGCGAGCTGTCGCTGTCGCACCAGGTGTCGCGCGAGTACCGCGAGTTCGAGCGGACCTCGACGACGGTCATCGACGCCTATGTTCGCGGCGTCGCCTCCGGCTATCTGAGGCGGCTGGAAGCGGGCCTTCAGGAGCTCGACTGCGGCGGCGACCTGCTGCTGATGCGCTCGGGAGGCGGCGCGATGAGCTTCGGCGAGGCCCGCGCGCGCCCCTTCGAGACGATCCTGTCCGGCCCGGTCGCCGGTGTGGAGGGCGCGGCCGGCCTCGCCCGCGACCTGCAGCTGGAGCAGGTGCTCGCCGCCGACGTCGGTGGGACGAGCTTCGACGTCTCCGTGATCCTCGAGGGCCGTCCGCAGGCGATGAACGAGGGCGAGGTGATCGGCTTCCCGGTGCAGGCTCCATGGGTCGACGTGCGCTCGATCGGGGCGGGCGGCGGCTCCATCGCCGAGATCGCCCCCGGCGGCCTCCTCCGCGTGGGGCCCCGCAGCGCGGGCTCCGCGCCGGGTCCGGCCTGCTACGGACGCGGCGGGACGGAGGCCACGGTGACCGACGCCGCCTTCGCGCTCGGCATGCTCGGCGAGGGCCGCCTGGCCGGCGGGCTGACGCTGGACCTCGAGCGCGCGCAGACGGCTCTGGCTCGACTCGGCAGCACGCTCGACCAGGACACGGAGGCGGTCGCCCAGGGCATCCTCCGGGTGGCCGCCGCGCACATGTCGGACGCGATCCATGAGATCACGGTCGAGCGCGGGCTCGATCCGCGCGACGGCGCGCTCATGGCCTTCGGCGGCGCGGGCGGCCTGTTCGCAACGCTGCTCGCCACGGAGGCGGAGATCCCGACCATCGTGGTGCCGCCCTTCTCGGGGAACTTCTCCGCCTGGGGGCTGCTCGGCACCGACATGACGCAGACCGCTGCCCGGACCGTCATCGCCCCGCTCGGCGACGACAGCGTGGAAGCGGCGAGCGCGGTGCTCGACGAGCTCCACGCGGAGCTCCGCGACCGGCCCGGCGCCGCAGCCGGCGAGGGATCGGAGGCAGCCGCGGCGCTCGACCTCCGCTACATCGGCCAGGAGTACAGCCTCACGCTGGCGGTGGCCTACTCCCAGGAGCAGGGGATCACGGCGGACGCCGCGTGGATCGGGTCGGCGTTCGAGGAGCACTATGGGCGGATCTTCGGGCACCGCCTGGAGGAGGGCATCGAGATCGTCGCGGTGCGCGGCACGTCGCGAACGGCGATGCCGGAGCGGGTCCGCGCACCGCAGCGGCAGTCGTCCGCGGATCCGGAGTGCCGGTCGGTGCGGGCCTACTCGTTCAGCGGCGCCTGCTGGGAGGACTTCTCGCTGGTGGAGCGCGGGGAGCTGGCGGTCGGCGCGTCGCTGACCGGGCCGGCGCTCATAGCCGAGACGACGGCGATGACCTACCTCGACCGCGGCTTCGAGGCGTCGGTTCACCCCACGGGGGCGCTGCTGATCCATGTCTGATCGCATCGACCCGATCACCACCGAGGTCGTGCGGCACAGCCTCCACTCCGCCGCGGAGCAGATGAAGCGCGCCCTGATCCGGACCGCGTTCTCGCCGATCATCTACGACGTCCTGGACTTCGCGGTGGCGATCTACGACCGCGACAAGAGGCTGCTCTCGCAGGCACCGGGGCTCCCCAACTTCCTCGGGACGATGGGGTACTGCGTCGAGGGCGCGGTCGCCGCGGTCGGCGAGGACTCGCTCGCCGACGGCGACATCATCCTGATCAACTATCCCTACGTCACCGGGTCCCACCAGGAGGACATGGCGGTGGTGTGCCCGGTCTTCGCGCAGGAAGGCGACCTGATCGGCTACACCGCGGTCAAGGCGCACTTCCTCGACATCGGCGCGAAGGACTACTTCTGCACCGACACGGTCGACTACTTCCAGGAGGGGACCGTCTTCCCCGGCGTCAAGCTGTACGAGGCCGGCCGGCTCCGCGAGGACATCGTCCGCATGGTGACCGCCAACTCACGCGTGCCCAACGCGGTCGGCGGCGATCTCAACGCGGAGGTCGCGGGTGCTCGAACCGGCGCAGCCGCGCTGCGCCGAGTCGTGGAGCGGCACGGCAAGGCGACCTTCCACGCCGCTGTCGAGGAGATGTTCGATCGCGGGGAGGCCGCGGTGCGCAGCTTCATCGCGACGGTGCCCGACGGCCGCTACCGGGCGCGCGGCGAGATGGACGGCGACGGTGTGGTCGACGAGAGGATCCCCTTCGACCTCACCGTGGAGATCTCGGGGAGCGATGTGACGGTCGACTTCCGCGACACCCCCGACGCCAGGACGGGGCCGGTCAACAGCCCGCTCCCTTCCACCGTCTCGGCCGCGCGAGTCGCGATCACGATGCTCGCCAGCGCAAGCGACGCCGGTGGCGAGGGGCACTTCCACGAGGGTCACTTCCGCCCCATCCGTGTCGAGACCAGGCCCGGCTCGATGTTCCACCCGCTCCCCCCGTCGCCCGCCTTCTTCTACTACCTCTCCGACTACCAGGCGATCGAGGTGATCTTCCGCGCGGTTGCGGATGCGCTGCCGGAGGCGGTGCCGGCCTGCAGCGGCGGTGACGTGACGACGCTGATCTGGTGGGGCGAGCGCGAGGACACGGGCGAGGCGTGGGCCGACGGATCGGGCAACCCGGTCGGCCACGGGGCGACGGCGATCGACGACGGCCCGAGCTCGATCATGCACCACGGCGAGGCGGGCACGAGGACGACCCCGGTCGAGGTCTGGGAGGCGAAGAACCCATGGCTGTTCGAGCGCTTCGAGCTGCGCGCGGACTCCGGAGGCCCGGGCCGGCACCGGGGCGGCCTCGGCGTGGACATGTTCTTCCACATGCTCGAGGACTGCTGGTTGACCTGCGGTGTCGAGCGGACGCAGAACAGCCCGTGGGGGCTGATGGGGGGCGGGGAAGGCAAGCCCAACCGAGCGGCGATCCGACACCCGGACGGCACCCGCGAGCCGCTCACGAAGGCGACCGGCGTGAAGGTACCCAAGGGCTCCACCTTCGAGCTCTCCACCGGCGGCGGAGGCGGGTACGGCCCGCCCTCCGAGCGCGCTCGGGACGACATCGTCGCCGACGTTCGGGCGGGATATGTCTCGGAGGCGTCCGCGCGAACGCACTATCCGCAGTACGACGCGGACGAGTGAGCGTCAGGCGATCCCCGCCGCGTAGACCAGGGCGACGAGGCCGCCCCACACGCACAGCCCGACGAGCAGCCTCGCGAACAGGCGCCGCATCAGAGCAGGTTCCCGAACTGGTCGACTCCGACGATGATCGACGTCGTCCCCAGCAGCAGGAACGCGAAGCCGATGATCGCCAGCCGGTACCCGCGCAGCTTGAGCTCGTCGGGCAGGTAGCGGCGGTTGGTGACCATCAAGAGCCCCGAGTACACGAACATGATGAACCCGCCCAGGACGGTGGAGATCGTCACGAGCACGAGCGGCTGGTCGAAGCCGAGCAACAGGATCCCCGAGCCGACGAGGACCATCGTCCAGACGACGGCGAAGTAGACGCGGCTCTCGGTCCAGCGCTCGCTGCCCTCGGTGTAGCCGACCCTGACCACGTCGGCGACGAGCCGGGACACGTAGTCCACGATCCCGATCGCGGCGGCGAACAGGCTCACGGTGCCGATGGCGAGGAAGAGCGTGCCGAACCACTCGCCGACCTGCGCATCGAGCTGCGTTGCCTCGAGCGAGATGAAGTCGAAGCCGCTCTCGTCCGGGAGATCCGGATGGCCGAAGACCGTGGAGTAGGCCACCAGGGAGAAGACGCCGATCGAGAGGATGGCCACTACCGCGAACGACAGGAACTGCTCGAGGTTCGCGCGGCGCCACCACTCGCGCCAGCGCGACATGTTCTCCTCGTCGTCGGGGAACCGGTAGCACTGGCCTGACGGCAGTGCCTCCTCCTCGCCGGTGATGGGCGACACGATGCGCGGGGCGTAGCTCCCCATGCCGAAGCCCTTGTCGCGGATCCAGTTGCTCTGGACGAGGTTGTTCGCGCCGCCGGCGCCGGCCGCCGCGAGCGCCCCCACGAGAATCGCGAGCTCCACCTCGTTGGGGAACGTCCCGAAGCTCGTGACGACCTGGGTCGTGTCGCTGTAGGCCGTGCTGCTCACGGCCGCGAACACGGCGATCGCGATGAACAGGAGCAGCGCGCCCACCTTCAGGAACTCGAGCCGTTCCACGGTCTGGTAGACGACGGGCGAGCTCGTCAGGGTCACCCCGATTGCGAGCAGAGCGCAGACGGCGATCGTGTTGGGGTCGCCGCCGTCGAAGAGGAACGTGGCAACCGTCGCGCCGCTGGTCGCCCAGCCGGGCCACGTGGTCGCCACCAGGGCCATCAGGACGAGGATCAGGCCGAGCGGCTTCCAGAGGCGCTGGAAGCCGGTGATCGCGGTCTGCCCGGTCGCGAGCGTGTACCGCTCGATCTCCATGTTGATGAAGAACTGGATGAGGACCCCGAGCACCGCGGCCCAGAGGAACGCGAGCCCCGCCTTCGACGCGATGTAGGGGAAGAGGACGTACTCGCCGCTCGCGACCCCCACCCCGACGAGGATCACGCTCGGCCCGATGAGCTTGCGCAGCCGCGCGGGCTCCGGCAGGTCCCGAACGACCTCGTCGGCGGGATCCGCAGTCTGGCTCGTTGCCGCCCCGACCCGCGGGTCCAAGGTGCTGTCGATGCTCATCGTCCTCTCTCCCCTTTCTCGTGAACCGCTCTCACGCCGGCGGGACCCCCGCCACCTGGTACAGCTGCGCCGACAGCCGGACCGGGGAGTTGAGCGCCCCGTATCCGTCGTAGCCACCGCGGCGCTCGACCACCTCGAAGAACAGGCGCCCGCCGACGGTCTCGGTGAAGAAGTGCAGGAAGTCGCCGTTGGAGCCGGCCTCGTAGAGGACGCCGAGCTCGCGCAGCTCGTCGAGCGCGTCGTCGCCGAGCTCCGTGCGCGCGGCGAGGTCGTCGTAGTAGTTGCCGGGGATCGCCAGCAGCGGGACGCCCTGCTCGCGCATGTGGCGGGCGGTTGCGATCGCATCGCGACTCGCGAAGGCGACGTGCTGGAGATCCGCGAGCCGCCCGTGCTCTCCCCCGCCCAGGCGCGGCACGGTCAGCGCAAGGCGCAGGCGACCGCTCGGGTCGTTGACCGATCGGCTGCGCAGCAGGCCGTCGGGACCGGCCAGGTCCTGGCTGTCGTGGGGCCGCAGGCCGAGCACGGAGCGATAGAAGAGGGTCGCCTCGTCGAAGTAGTCGAAGGGCTGGGACAGGACGACGTGGTCGATCGACTGGAGGTCGGCGCCGTCCGAGTCCGACTCGAGCTCGACGAAGTCGCCGAGCCAGTCGCCGGGCCCGGCGTCGGTGCGACAGAAGAAGACGGAGGTGTCGTCGGGGGCCGCGACCGCAGAGAGGTCTGCCTCGCCGGGCGCGCGGCGACGCGGCAGCACCGAGGCGAGCAGCGCCTTCGCGCGTTCCTCCGAGCCGGCCGGGTCGGCGCTCTCGACTCCCAGCGCCGCGACGACCGGGTCCCCGACCGCGCGGTCGTCTCCGTGGTTGAGGAGCACGCGCGCGTCGCCGTGCTGCCAGAGCTGCACGGGCTTGGAGCGATGGGGCCCAACGAGCGTGAAGCCCATGCCCTCCAGCACGCTCGCCGTCTCGGCGCCCGACTCCGATCCGACCGCCAGCTCCACGAAGGCGAGCCCGCGCAGCTCCGGCGCGGGTGGCAGGGGCCGCTCGCCGACCGCGTCGGCGAGGAGCATCAGCGAACGCCGGGCGTCGAGGGCGATCCGGTCCGGATCCGCCTGGCGGAAGACGTCGTTGAAGACCTCGAGCGACCACGGGCCGCGATAGCCGGCGGCCGTGACGTGCTCCATGAACCCGGGGAGGTCGAAGCCGCCCTGGCCCGGGAAGCAGCGGTAGTGGCGACTCCACTGCAGCACGTGCAGCGCGATGACCGGCGCGTCGGCGAGCTGGAGGAAGAAGATCTTGTCGCCGGGGATCTCGCGGATGCCGGCCGGGTCGCTGCCGCGCGAGAGGATGTGGAAGGAGTCGAGGCAGGTGCCGAGGCTCGGGTGGTCGGCCAGCTCGACGATCCGCCACGCGTCGCGGTAGTCGCTCACGTGCGTTCCCCAGCCGAGGGCCTCGTAGGCGATGCGGATGCCGTGTGGAGCCGCCTCCTCGGCGAGCCTGCGGAGCTGCGCGGCCGCGAGCTCGGCGTCGTCGATGGCGTCGGGGGAGACGTTGGAGCAGACGAGCAGCGTGTCGGCGCCGAGCTCGTCCATCACCTCGAACTTGAGGCGGGCGCGTCGCAGGTTGCGCTCGAATGCCTCGGGCTCGACGGCCTCGAAGTCCCTCAGCGGCTGGTACATCGGGATAGCGAGGCCGAGCTCCTGAGCGAGCTCGCGGATGGCGGTCGGCGACAGCGGCGAGGCGACCAGATCGGGCTCGAAGATCTCGACGGCGTCGAAGCCGGCGCGGGCCGCCGCGCGGAGCTTCTGCTCCAGGGAGCCGCTGAGGGAAACCGTCGCGATGGAGGTGTTCACGCTGCGGCGCTCCGGCGCTCGGCGAAGAGCTCGTCGACGTGGCGGAGCATGCGCTCGCGGTCGGGGCGGACGCCGGTGAACAGCTCGAGCGAGCCGGCGGCCTGGAGCGCGACCATGGCCGCGCCGTCGAGCGTCATGCAACCGCGTTCGCGCGCAGCTTTGAGAAGCGGGGTCTCGGCCGGCATGTAGACGACCTCCGCCACCCAGAGGCGCGGGTCGAGCAGGTCGGCCGGGACCGCCGAACCGGGATGCGCGGCCATGCCGGTCGGGGTCGCGTGGATCAGGCCGTCGGCCGCGGCGAGCAGCTCGTCCAAGACGTCGAGGTCAGCGGCCTCGACGGTGGCCGAGTCGAAGCGAGGCGCCAGGGCCGCCGTCAGCTCCTCGGCGCGCTCGGGCTCGGCGTCGAGCACGGTGAGGTGTGTCGCGCCGAGCGAGAGGATGGCGTGGGCGACAGCAGAACCGGCACCGCCGGCGCCCAGGAGGACGACACGGTCGGTGCGGGCCTGAGGCAGTCCGCGCGCGAAGGCTTCTTGGAAGCCGGTCGAGTCCGTGTTGTGGCCGACCAGACCGTGATCGCCGAAGACGATCGTGTTGACGGCCCCGAGCGCCGCGGCCTCGTCCGAGAGGTCGTCGAGCTCGGCGACGACGAGCTGCTTGCAGGGGTGGGTGACGTTGAGGCCGCGCATGCCGTCGCGGCAGGCCTCGCGCGCCATGGCGCCCACGTCGGAGGGCGGCCGATCGAGCTCGTCCAGGTCGAGCAGGACGTAGGAGTAGTCGAAGCCGAGCAGGGACGCCTCGCGCTCGTGGAGAGCGGGGCTGAGCGACTCGCCGATCCCGGCGCCGATGAGGCCCGCGACGACCACCTCGTTGCTCTTGGCCTTCAAGCTCGGTCTCCTCCTCCCCGCTCGCCCTGCCCGCCCTGCCGGGCCCGCCTCGGCCCGACCGGCGGCTAATGTACGAACCAGTTCGTATGTTCCCCACCGCGGTCATTCCAAACGCCGATCTTCCGCGGGCGTCCGCCGCCGAACGCCTACGATGCGCCGATGGTTGAGAGCTCGGTTCCGGAGCGTCAGCGGGACGCCGAACGCACCAAGCAGGAGATCCTCGAGGTCGCGACGAGGGAGTTCGCGGACCGCGGCTTCGCGGGGGCGCGGGTGGACGAGATCGCCGAGCAGACGAGCACGACCAAGCGGATGATCTACTACTACTTCGACAGCAAGGAGCAGCTGTTCGTGGCGGTGCTGGAGCGGGCCTACGCGACGATCCGGGCGGCCGAGCAGACGATCGAAGTGGACCATCTGGACCCGCCCGAGGCGATCCGCCGGCTGGCGGAGCTCACCTTCGACCACCAGGAGTCACATCCCGACTTCAGCCGCCTGGTCGCCATCGAGAACATCCACCGCGCGAAGCACATCTCCGGGCGACCGGACTTCGCGGGCCAGAACACACCGGCCATCGAGCTGATCGAACGGATCCTCGACGCGCGGCCGCAAGGACGGAAGCTTCAAGCGCGACATCGACGCGATCGACCTCCACATGATGATCAGCGCCTTCTGCGTGTTCCGAATGGCAAACCGCCACACCTTCGGAGCGATCTTCGACCGCGACCTGACCGACCCGGAGCTGCGCGAGGGCTACCGGCGGATGCTCGGGGACATGGTGGTGCGGTATTTGGAGGCGGGGTAGGCGGTGCTCCGTCGGGCTTTATGCCGCCGCAACGCTGCGGGCAACCTCGAAGAGCGACTCGGGCATAGGCACTGGCAAGCGCCACGTGAACGCGACTGGCCGAGCGCCCTTGTGCTCCACATAGCTCGCAGGTCCGAGAAAAGTGAAGGGCGCGGTGCCGAGCTCGGAGCGCTTGCGCTCGCGCACGAACAGCAATATCCGGGTGCCCCGGGTGGCGTGGTTGATGTACCGCTGGACGGTCGACTGGCCGTCGTGCTGGCGTGACTGAGACTCCCAATGGAAGAGGTCGCGACTGATCGCGTAGTCGCGATACATCGTCGTCGGCGAGTAATCGCGTTCGGCCTTGTGCAGGTCGATGAAGAACACGTCGGCTTGTGCTTGCGGCACCCACAGGATTCCGCCCTGAGTGATCTTCGGCTTGACTCCGTCGGCGTACCCGAGCGCGGCAACGACTTCGTTCCGCGTGTAGCGGGTGTGGAGCGCAAGGGGAATCTCGCGAGGCAACGTAGCGGGGCTGGTGCGGGTAGTCGGACCGGCGGTCAGTGACGTCCAAGAGCGCGAGCAGGTCCTCCCTGACAGCCTCTCGGGGCCAAAGGGCTTTAAAGAATTCGTCTAGATCTGCGCGCCCGGTCTGCCCCGACTGCAGCCCCCAGGCGAGCATCGTCAACAGACGTCGCGCCCGGAGGTCTAAATTCCGGACGTGCGGCGGAGTGGGCGAGGCGAGCAGCTCGCGGTACAAGGTGACGCGTTCCGGATCGTCGACGTGCGTCAGCCTGCCGACCACACGGAGCACGGTCGCCTCTAGATCGGCGTCCTGAGCGGCTGGTGCCGGCTGACCCGCGGCGCGCCGCAAGCTCGTCCAGCTGCGCCCGTCGCGGTAGACGTCCTCGACTCGATGCTCGAACCGCTCAAGGAACTCTGCCAACCCAGTGCCGGAGTCCGCTGCCTTGAGGTCGGCGACAAGAGTCATCCAGCGCGAACGTTGAACCGCAGCCTTGAGGTTGCCGAGCACGAGCTCTCGGGACTGACGATCCAGGTCGACCGTGCAGCCGGCAGGCAGGAACGGGAAATCGTCCTGAACCTGCTGGACGACGGGCCCACGACGACGATCAAGGATTGCGCTGAGCCGCTCCTCGAAACGAAATTCGCGACGGTGCTGCCCGATCAGATCTATCACCGTCAGATGGCTCTTGCTGCGGGCCATGCGGAGCCCGCGACCGAGCTGCTGGCTAAAAACCGTTGCGGATTGCGTCGGGCGGAGCAACAGGACCGTGTTCACGTCGGGAACGTCAACGCCCTCGCCGAGAACCTCCACAGAAAAGACGCAGCGCACCCGTCCCGCAGAGAGATCGCGGAGGGCGGTGCGGCGGACGTCCTCTGGATCGTCGCCGGTGAGGGCGACGCTCTTGAAGCCGGCAGCCGTGAACCTCGACGCCATGTAGCGGGCATGCTCTTTAGAGACGCAGAACCCGAGCGCCTTCATATCCTCCGGGCCAGGACGATTCGCTTGATGGCCTCGAGCAGCTTGGCGACACGCAGGTCGTCGTTGCTGAAGAGGTTGCTGAGTTCCTCGGCGACGTAGCCGCCTCTACGCCAGGTCACGTCGCGCAGGTCGGTGCCGTCTGCGACTCCGAAGTACTGGAACGGCACGAGGAAGCCTTGGTCGATCGCCTCCCAAAGCCGGAGCTCGACCGCGATCCGATGGTCGAACCACTCGGTCACATCTTGGCCGTCAAGACGCTCCGGGGTGGCTGTGAGTCCGAGCAGCTCGTTCGGCGCTAGATGGTTCAGCAGCCGGTCGTAGCGTCGGGGCGGCGGCGTGATGGAACTCGTCGATCACGACGACGTCGAAGGCTCCGGGCGAGATCTCAGCGACTCTCTGCTCCTGAAGAGACTGGACCATGGCGAACACATTCGTTCCTTCGGCAACCTTGCCGCCGCCGTGGATCTCGCCGAATGACCCCGACGCGCATGACGGCGCGATACGTCGCAAGCGACTGTTCGAGAATGCGCTCGCGATGGGCGACAAATAGCAGCGACAAATCGCGTCCGGCAGCCTCACAGAGCTGGCGGTAATCGAGCGCCGCGACGACGGTTTTGCCCGTTCCTGTGGCGGCGACGACCAAATTGCGGTGGCGGTCGTGGCGTTCCCGCTCGGTCGTGAGGGCTTCGAGCATCCGTGCCTGGTGCGGGTAGGGACGAACATCAAGGTTCGCGAACGAGATCGTGGAGCTCTCGCCCAAGGACCGTCGGTCATGTTCCGCAAGGGCCCGAGCGAACTCCTCGCCGTTTACGGCGGGGTCGTACCGATCGAAGTGCTCGGATGCCCAATGGCTCTCGAACGTCATCCGGACACGGTCGATCACGTGGGCTGCGTCCATCGACGAAAGCCGGACGTTCCACTCGAGCCCGTCGAACAGCGCCGTATGAGAAAGGTTCGAGGAACCGATGTACGCGGTGCCGAGACCGGACGCCCGTTCGAGTAACCAGGCCTTCGCGTGGAGCTTCGTGGTCCGCGCGTCCAGAGCCACGCGGATCTCGGCGCCGAGATCAAACAGCAGGTCGACGGCGGCCTTCTGCGTTGCGCCCATGTAGGTCGTGGTAATCACGCGCACCCTGCCACCACGGGCGACGACCGACTCGAGCGGCTCCCGAAGGTGGCGGACACCCGAGCTGATCACGAACGCACAGATGAGATCGACGGAGTCTGCGGTGCGGAGCTCTGCTCGAAGCTCCGAGCCAATGTTCGGTTGTCCCTCGCGCGTTTACGAGGAGGTCGCTCTGGCTGAAGGGTGTGGCCGGTGCAGGAGGTAGGTCGAGCGCCTCGCCTACCGACGACCGAGCGCGGATTCCGTGAAGGACGCGTGCGGGGAGCGAGACGAGGGCTCCGTCGTCGCCGTCGGTTGCGATCGCGGAAAGAACGTCATTGATCTGCCGGGCTTGGTCGCCCGTCTCCGCGCGATCCCCTAACGCCGTCCTGAGCTCAGCTGCTGCGTGACGCGCAAGCCGATCAGGTCCCTCGGCCGAATCGAGCGGGCGCTCGTCTCGAACGTCCTCTGAGAGCGTGTTCAACTGACGCTCAAGCGCCCGGGTAATCAAGTGGTCACGGGGGCCCGGATCGGTGGACGCCATTCGCGTGGCCGAGCCTATCCAGGACAGCTGGTGGAAGCTGTCGTCACCCGGCTGGTCTGCAGCACCCGCGAAGCACTGACCGTGTGCGCACCAGCTAGTTGGAGCCGTGGAACCAGCCCGTTCGGATGCCACAAAGCAGAAAGACCCGTATAGCAGGCCTTTCGTGAGTAGCGGGGGCGGGATTCGAACCCGCGACCTTCGGGTTATGAGCCCGACGAGCTACCTGACTGCTCCACCCCGCGTCGTAGACGCACGAATCTAGCAGTCGTAAAGGGCTCGTCAACCCGCGCGGGCAGCCGCCCGCGCCTGCGTCTCGTCCAAGAACGCCCGCACCCGGCACACCCGCCCGTCCCGCAGCCGCGCCACGTGGAAGATCGGCACCTTGCCGATGTCCACCTGGCTGTCGTGCCCGCGCGTGTGGGCCGTCATCGCGATCATCAGCTCGTCGCCCTCCTGCTCGATCCCGACGACCTCGATCTCGCTGAGCTCGATCACCTCGGCGATCTCGTCGGTCAGGAACCGCACCGCCGCCTCGCGACCGTGGATCACGCGCGGGCCCGGCCACTCGGGCGCGGTGTGGAACTCGAAGTCGTCGCTCCACATCTGCGAGACCGTTGCGAGGTCCCCCGCGTTCCACAGCTCGTAGCCGTGCCTTACGAAGGCGAGGACCCCGTCATCCGAATCCTGACGAGGCCTGGGCACCAGATGTAGGATCGTACTCCGGTCTCGCAGCTCGGCAAAGGAACCCTCCCTTGGCATCCGACGGGCGCACGAAGGTCGCAGTCCTCGGCGGTGGCGTCGGAGGGATGACCGCGGCCTTCGAGCTGACCGCCACGGAGGAGCTGCGCAAGCGCTACGACGTCACCGTCCACCAGCTCGGCTGGCGCAACGGCGGCAAGGGCGCCAGCGGTCGCAACGCGGAAATCGCCGACCGCATCGAGGAGCACGGCCTCCACGTCTGGTTCGGCTTCTACGACAACGCCTTCCGCCTCATGCGCGACGCCTATGCCGAGCTCGCCCGCCCTTCCGGCGCCCCCCTCGCCACCTTCGACGACGCCTTCAAGGGCTGCGACGAGGTCGTCCTCTACGACCGCCAGGGCGACGGCTGGCAGCCCTTCGCCTTCACCCTCCCGCGCAACTTCCTCGTCCCCGGCGACCCGGGCGAGCTCCCCACCTTCTGGGAGATGGCCGCCACCGCCCTCCGCTGGGCCCTGCACGGCTGGCGCGACCTGCGCGACTCGCGCGACGACCTCCCGCCTGGCCCCGAGCACGACCTGATCCCCGACTGGTTCGAGGACCTCGCCGGCGACCTCGCCCGCGACCTCGTCGAGCTGCCCATCGACCTCGGCGAGCGCCTGCTCGGCGTCGCCGAGCGGCTCGCCCAGCTCCGCACCCACGACACCGACCACCGCCTCGCCCGCCACGCCGCCACCCCCCTCCTCCTCGTCCGCCTGCTGGAGGCATTCCGCGAGTGGCTCTGGCGCGCCGTCGTCGCCCGCCGCGTCGACCGTGACCCTCACCTGCGCCTCTTCTTCACGATGGTCGACGCCGGCGTCTCGATGATCGCCGGCATCGTCAAGGACGACGTCCTCGAGCACGGCTTCGACTCCCTCAACGACGAGGAGTGGTGCGACTGGCTCCGCCGCCACGGCGCCCGCGAGGTCACCCTCGGCCGCACCCCCGCCGAGCGCGCCCCCGTCCTGCGCGCCGTCTACGACGTCGCCTTCGCCTACCGCGACGGCGACATCGCCCAGGCCGACTGCGCCGCTGGCACCGCCACCAGCGACCTGCTCAAGCTCGTCTTCGGCTACCGCGGCTCGATCATGTTCAAGATGCAGGCGGGGATGGGCGACGTCGTCTTCGCCCCGCTCTACGAGATCCTCAAGAAGCGCGGCGTCAAGTTCGAGTTCTTCGACGCCGTCACCGCCCTGCGCGCCGCCGACGGCGACGTCGCCGAGATCGACGTCGTCCGCCAGTGCGAACTGGCGCCGAAGGTCACCGAATACGACCCGCTGCACACCGTCAAGGACCTCCCGACCTGGCCCAGCGAGCCCCTCTGGGACCAGCTCGAACCGGCGGCCAAGGGCGTGAACTTCGAGGCCGAGCTCAACCCCCTGACGCGACCCGAGCGCACCCTGAAGCGCGACGTGGACTTCGACGAGGTCGTCCTCGGGATCCCGATCGGCGCCCTCGGCGAGCTCTGCCAGGACCTGGTCGCCAAGGACGCGCGCTTCGCCAAGGCCATCGAGACCTCGCTCACCGTCAAGACGCAGGCCTTCCAGCTCTGGGCCAACCGCACCGCGACGGAGCTCGGCTGGCCCTTCAGCGGCAACTCCGTCACCGGCTGCTACGTCGAGCCGCTCGACACCTACTGCGACATGAGCCACCTGATCCCGCGCGAGGCATGGTCGATCACTGACCGCGTGCGCACGATCGGCTACTTCTGCGGCGTCCTCGACCACCGGAACGAGACCCCCGCCGAGGCGACGGCCCGCGTCAAGCAGAACGCCATCGACTTCTTCGAGAACGACCTGCCGACGCTCTGGCCCAACGGCGACTGGGACGCGCTCGTGCGACCGAGACGGCGGCGTCGGCAGGGCGCGCTTCGACTCCCAGTACTGGCGCGCCAACGTCTCCCCCTCCGAGCGCTACGTGCTCACCCCGGCCGGCTCGGTCAAGCACCGCCTGCCCTCGAGCGACTCCGGCTTCGGCAACCTCAAGCTCGCCGGCGACTGGACCAGCAACGGCATCGACGGCGGCTGCGTCGAGGCCGCCGTCATCTCCGGCATGGACGCGGCCCGTGCGATCACCAGCGAGCCGCGCGTGATCACCGGCGGCAGCACGAACTGGCTCCAGCCGGCCGGCCGCGAGCTGCCCCCCTACGTCGAGTTCGGCGGCCGCGCCACCGCCCCCGCCCCCTTCGAGTGCAAGGGCGGCCGCATGCTCGCGCTGCTGCTTCAGGGCGACCACGCGCGCATGAGCGAGCTGGTCGACCGCATGTTCAACGTGCCCGCCGGCGGCGCCGCCGACTACCGCGCGCTCGGCTCCATGGCGATGATGCTGATCGGGAGCTTCGACCGGATCACCTCGCTGACGCCGCCGTTCGATCGCTGGGGCGCCGTTCGCGAGACGCAGGTCTCGTTCTGGATCCCGGTGCTCGGCGGCCGCGACTTCGGCCACATCTTCATCCCCGACCGCCTGGTCATGGCGGTCCCCTACGTGCTCGTCGACAACCCGATGTCCTACCTCGGCGGTCGCGAGACCGCGGGCTACGCGAAGACGATGGGCCAGTTCGCGCCTGCCGACGGCCGCGCCCAGCACGTGCTGGTGCGCGCCTTCGGGGGCGACTTCGGGCGCAGCGAGGGCGCCGAGTGGCGCGACTTCCTCGAGATCCAGGCGAGCGGCAGCCTGCGTGCGCCGGGCGAGCGCAACCGCAAGGAGGGCCCAGGCGGCCTGCTCGAGCACCTCGGCGCCGAGATCCCGTGGCTGATCGGCGGCGAGGAGCTGATCGTGGACACCGCGACGCTGACCGGCGGCCTGCTCGACGACTTCCGGCTGGGCCGCGGCAACCAGGTCTTCCTCAAGCAGTTCCGCGACGTCGTCGACGGCACCCGCGCCTGCTACCAGGCCGTCACCGAGGCGCCGGTCCAGATCCAGCACGTCGCGACCGAGCTGTCGGAGTTCGATTGGACGCGTCGACGTACATCCGCTCGACAGCCACCCGATCGACAGGGAGCTAGGCATCGGCGACCAGCGCGCCCGGCTCGCCCTCGAGATCGAGATCGACTTCGTGGTCGAGGACGGCTTCGAGGTCGCTCGCTCGGGCACGGCCGCCTGGATCCCGCCGGCGCTCAACGGGGCGCCGCCGCTCGGGCTGGAGCTGCCGCTCAGCCTGCTCGAGTCGGTCGCCCGGCGCCTCTGGCGCGAGATCGGCCGCTACGTCTGAGAACGCGAAGCGCCCCGCGGAGGGATGCGGGGCGCTTGCGAGTCGTGCGGAACTGCTAGCGGGCGCTGTGGAGGGCGGCCGCGGGGCCGTGCGGGTCGGTGCGGGCGGCGGCTGCCGCGTCGGGGGCGCCGACCGAGCTGGCCTTCGAGCCGCGCAGCTGCACGCCGCTCGCGTCGGCGGAGATCGCCGCGGCGGTCGCGGCCTCGTCCGTCGAGGTGATGGAGGTCACGCCGGGCTGCGACGCGATCGCCGCGGCCGTGCTCGCCTCGTTCTTGCCGGCGATCTGGGCGCTGCCGGGCGCCGGGGTCTCGACGACGATCACCTTGGAGCTCGTCGCGGATCCGCCGACGCCGTCGTCCACGAGGAACGCCCCGCCGGTGGCAAGGCCTGCTCCGACGAGAAGGGCGGCGACAGGAGCCACCATGGACCTGCGGGACGGGAGTCTGGGTGCACGCGCTGCGTATTCCATCTCTTCCTCCTGGCTCTTGGTGGACCTGATCGACAGGAGTAGTTCTACGACCGCTGGCGGGCCGCGTGAGCGACCCTGGTCACAGTCGGAGCCACGTCACAGATACGGTCTCGGCCGATGGCGGAATTGACGGTCTATGAGAAGCGCAGCTGCACGACCTGCCGCTCGCTCGCCGCGTTGCTCGAGAAGCGCGGCATCGACTTCGAGCGCGTCGACTTCCACGTCGAGCCGCTCACCGTCGCCGAGCTGGCCGAGCTGGTCCGCAAGACCGGCGGCCCGGCGCGCGACCTGTTCCGCAGCAGGGAGCCCGTCTACGCCCAGCTCGGCCTGGGCAACCGCGAGGTCGGCGACGAGGAGGCGATCCGGTTGATGGCGGAGCACCCGCAGCTGCTCCAGCGCCCCGTGGTCGTGCGCGGCGACCGTGCCGTGCTGGCGCGCCCGCTGGAGCGCGTCGAGGAGCTCCTGGCGTGAGGGTCGCCGTCATCGACATCGGCACCAACTCGACACGGCTGCTCGTGGCCGACGTGAGCGACGGGCGCGTCGAGGAGCTCGACCGGCGCACCGAGGTCACACGGCTCGGCGAGGGCGTCGACGCGACCGGCCGCCTCTCCGACGGCGCCATCGCAGCGCGTATCCGCAACGCTCGCCGGCTACCGGCACGCGATCGACGAGCGCGGCGCCGAGCGCATCGTCGCGGTCGCCACCAGCGCGATGCGCGACGCCGAGAACGGCCCCGCCTTCCGCGACGAGATCCACGCCCGCTTCGACATCGACGCCCGCACGATCTCCGGCGACGAGGAGGCCCGGCTCACGTTCCTCGGCGCCACCGCCGGCCGCGCCGACGGCTCGGAGACGCTCGTGATCGACATCGGCGGCGGCAGCACCGAGTACGTGACCGGGCATCCCGGCGCCGACCCGGACTTCCACGTGTCCACGCGGATGGGCTCGGTGCGCCAGACCGAGCGTCACCTGGCCCAGGACCCGCCCACCGCCGAGCAGCTCGAGGCGCTCGCCGCGGATGCCCGCGCGATCGTCGAGGCCGACGTCCCCGCCGAGGTCCGCGAGCGCGTCCGGCAGGGCATCGCCGTCGCCGGCACGGCCACCTCGCTGGCCGCGATCGACCAGCGCCTCGACCCCTACGACCCCGAGCGCGTGCACGGCTACCAGCTCTCGCGCGACGCCTGCGAGGCGATGCTCGCGCGGCTGGCCGCCCTGCCGGTGGCGGAGCGCCGCGAGGTCACCGGCCTGCACCCCGACCGGGCGCCGACGATCGTCGCCGGCGTGGGGATCCTGCTGGAGTCGCTGCGCGTCTTCGGCCTCGACCGGATCGAGGTCAGCGAGAGCGACATCCTGCACGGCGCCGCACTGGACGCCTCAAGATGAAGGCGCCGGCATCATGCCGGCGCCTTCAAATAACGGCCCCATCAGGACGGGCAGGGGTACGTGCCATGAAAGGGCCTTGCGGTTCGGGCGGCGGGAGGCGCCGATACGATGCGGCTTCGCCCGAACCTATGACCGGATTTCTTCACCCGGCGGTTCGCACTATAACCCCTTTGCGGATGGTTGCAAAGGGCTGTAGCGGTCCCTGTGTATACAGAGCGGCTAGGCGAGGTTGGCCGCGCCGCGGATAGACCACTTCGGGGTCCGTCAGCACGTTGACGAGCGCCGGCCGGCCGGACGCGAAGGCGCGGTCGAGCGCCGGCCTCAGGTCCTCGGGGCGCTCCACCAGCTCGCCGTGCCCGCCGAGCGCGCGCACGACCTCGTCGTAGCGGCAGCCGGGCTGCAGCTCGGCGGCGACCGAGTAGCCGTAGAGGAACTCCATCGGGTGCTTCTCGAGCGCCCAGATGCCGTTGTTGCCCATCACGCCGACCACCGGCACGCCGTGGCGGACGAAGGTGTCGAACTCCATGCCCGGCGAAGCCGAACGCCCCGTCGCCCATCAGCAGGCAGACCTGCCGGTCCGGGTGGGCCAGCTTGGCCGCGAGCGCGTAGCCCGGACCGGATCCGAGGCACCCGTAGGGCCCGGGGTCCATCCAGCAGCCGGGCTCGTAGGTCTCGCACCACGCGGCCGGCGAACGAGACGAAGTCGCCGCCGTCGCCGATCACGATCGCGTTGCGGTCGAGCAACTGAGTTGAGCTCGTGGTAGATGCGCAGCGGGTGCAGGGGCGCGCGATCGTCCTCGAGGTCGGCCTGCTCGCCGGCGCGGCGCTCGGTCTCGACCTCGCGCAGCTCGCCGGCCCAGCCGCGAGCGATCGGGTCCGCCGGCGGCGCCCTCGCGCAGCGCGTCGAGCGTCGCGGCCACGCCGCCGTACAGCTCCGCGGCGACCTCGCGCGGGTGCGGGCGCTCCGGCCGCGCCGAGCCGACCACGACGACCTTCGTGTCGTCGCCGAACGACCCGCCGAAGCCGAGCCGGAAGTCCATCGGCACGCCGATCACGAGCGCCAGGTCGGCGCCCTTCAGCCCGGTCCCACGCGCGCGCGAGAAGAACATCTCGTGGTCGGCCGGCACGCAGCCGCGCGCCAGCCCGTTCAGGAACACCGGGATCGACAGCTCCTCGCAGAGGCGCACGAGCGCCTGCTCGCCGCGCGCCCAGTAGAGGCCGGTGCCGGCCATCACGACCGGCCGCTCGGCGCCGCGCAGCAGCTCGACCGCGCGGTCGAGGGCGTCGCCGTCGGCCGCCGGCAGCGCCAGCGGATCGGGCAGCGAGGCCGGCGCGTCCGCGTCGGCGCCGGACTCCATGAAGACCTGGTCGAGCGGGAAGTCCACGAAGGCGGGGCCGGTGGGCGCCGTGGTCGCGACCTGGATCGCCTCGTCGAGCAGCGCCGGGATCTCCGCGGTCGTCTCCGCGGTCCGCGCCAGCTTGGTCACGGGCGAGACGAACGGGACGTGGTCGATCTCCTGGAGCGAGCCCTGCCCCCAGCGGAACGCCGGGGCGCGGCCGCCGAGCACGACGATCGGCGAGGCGTTCTGCAGCGCGGAGGCCATGCCGCTCATCCCGTTGGTCACGCCCGGGCCCGCGGTCAGCGCCGCGACGCCGGGCTCGCGCGTGGCCTTCGCCCACCCTTCGGCGGCGAACGCGGCCGACTGCTCGTGGCGGACGTCGACGATGTCGATGCCCTCCTCGCGGCAGCCGTCGTAGATCGAGAAGAGGTGGCCGCCGGACAGCGTGAACAGCTTCGTGACGCCGTGCGCGCGCAGCCGCTTGGCGACCAGGCGACCCCCGTGCAGCTGCGTCTCCTGGCCGGTCTGCGTCTCGGTCGACATAGCGGCGCGAGCCTACTGGATGCCGCCTTTGGGTATACACAGGCACCGCGATGGGCACGCCTCTCCACGGCGACTTCGCAGGCAGCTTCCCGTTCGAGGCGCGCTACCTGGAGGCCGGCGACGTCAGGCTGCACTACGTCGACGAGGGACCGCGCGACGCGCGCCCCGCTGCTGTTCGTCCACGGCAACCCGACCTGGAGCTACATGTGGCGCGCGCCGATCGCCGCGCTCAGCGCCGACGGCCACCGCTGCGTCGCCTTCGACCACATGGGCTTCGGTCGCTCCGACAAGCCGCCCGCGGTCGGCATCTACTCGCTCCAGCGCCACGTCGAGAACGCGCTCGCGCTGATCGACTCGCTAGACCTCGAACAGGTCACGCTCGTCGCGCACGACTGGGGCGGGCCGATCGGCCTGGGCGCCGCTGCTCGAGCGCGCCGGGCGGCTGCGCGCGCTGGTCCTGATGAACACCTGGGCCTGGGAGCTGCCGAGCTTCCTGCCGCCGTTCCTGCGCGAGTTCCGGACGGAGGGCCTCGGCGAGATCCTCGCGCTGGGTGGCAACCTGTTCGTCGAGTCGATCCCCGGCGGCATGTACCGGCGCGACACCGACCCGGTGATGATGGAGGCCTACCGCGCGCCGTTCCCGGACTACTGGTCGCGCGTGGCGGCGCTCGCCTTCCAGCGCGAGATCCCGCTGACCGAGCGCGACCGCAGCGCCGCCGCTGATCGGCTCGATCCACGAGCGCCTGCAGCAGCTCGACGTGCCGGTGCTGCTCGTCTGGGGCATGCGCGACCCGGTCTTCCAGCCGGTCTTCCTCGACCAGTGGCGCGAGCTCTTCCCGCACGCGGAGGTCGTCGAGCTGGCCGACGCCTCGCACTTCCTCGTGGAGGACAGCCCGGCCGAGGTGACGGCCGCTATTGCGGGTTTCCTGCGCTGACGCGCCGCGACGCGGCTTCGATGCTCTCGACGTTGCGCGGCAGCACCTCGACGCGCAGACGGTTGCCGAAGACCACGTGCAGCACCACGCCGCCGAAGCGCTCGGCGAGCAGGCGGGCGTCGCGCTCGGCGTCGTCGACCTCCTGAGCTCGAGAGGCCGCAGGCCTCGAGGAAGCGCCGCGCGATCGGGCCCTCGAGCTCGCGCGTCCGAGAGCTCGAGCTGCTCGGTGCGGAAGAGTCCGGCGGTGGCCCCGGCGGTCGGGCGTGACGACGACCGCGGCCATGTCGTCCGAGAGCACGTTGGCCTCACCGGACACGCGCTCGATCAGGCGGCGCGCGGTCGCGTCGTCGCCGATCTCGCTGAGCAGCTCGGTCAGCCGCTCGCGGCCGAGGATGCCGTCGGCGGTGCGCGCCTCGATCAGGCCGTCGGTGAACATCGCGGCGACGGCGCCCGGGGGCAGCGGCACGGTGGTCTGGCGCAGGCCGGTGCGCACGCCCACGCCGATCGGCGGCGACGACGCCGCCGTGATCGGCTCGTGCTCCTCCGGGCCGACGACGATCGGCGACGGATGGCCGGCGCTCGCGTAGGTGAGCGAGCCCGTCTCGGGGTCGTGGACCGCGAGCAGCACGGTCGCGAAGTCGCCGCCGAGGTTGTCGTCGATCACGCGGCCGGCGACCTGGAGCGCGACGCGCGGCTCCAGCCCGGCCTCGAGGTAGGCGCGCAGCGTGTAGCGCATGAAGGCGGTGCGGGCGAGCGCGCCGCGGCCGTGGCCGGAGACGTCGCCGAGGATGAAGCCGACGCGCCCGCCCGACAGCGGCAGCACGTCGTAGAAGTCGCCGCCCGCGCCCGGGCCGTCGGCCGGCCGGTACGCAACCGAGGTGAGCAGCTGCGCCGACCTTGTCGGGCACCGGCGGCAGCAGCGCGGTCTGAAGCAGGCCGACCTCCTGGAGCAGCTCGCGGCGCTGGCGCGCCAGCCGGCGCGCGCGCATCGCGGCCAGCAGGTAGCCGATGCCGAGCATCACCGAGAGCGCGGCCAGCGCGGCGAGCGCGGCCTTGAGCTCGTCGGGCACGACCTCGACGAGCCGGTCGACGGTCTTGGTGACGACGTTGGAGCCTTCGTCGCCGGAGGCGGTGCCGCCGTCGTTGTCCTCGTCGCCGACCGAGCCGGCGCCGGAGTTCTCGCCGGCGGTGCCCTCCTCGCCGGACGAGGGAACCGCGGCGAGCTGGGTGCCCTCCGGCAGCGCGCCGGAGCCACCCTCGCGCACGATTGCCGTCGCCGCGTCCCGGAGGCTACGGCGAACTCGGCCTTCTTGCTCGGGTCGGGCGGGGTTGCCGAAGGCTGCGATCGTCGTCGATGCGGCCGATCGCCGGAGCCGATGACGGAGTTGGCTGCGTCGATGTCGCCGCCGCTCGGCGGGGCGGTCGGCCCGGGCTCGGCTCCGGTGTCGTCGGGCAGCAGCACCTGCGGCAGGCGCGCTCGGGTCGGGCGCCGGCTCCAGGACGCCGGGCTCGTCGCCGGCGTCGGGATCGTCGCCCTTGCTGCCGCCGCTCGGCGGGATGGGATCCTCGCCGGTGTCGTCGCCGGGCGGAAGGTCGGGGTCGACCGACGGATCGCTCGGGATTGCCGGTGCGGTCGCCCTCGCCCTGAACGGGCTCGTCGGTCGGGGGCTCGGCGCCCGGCGCGGCGGGCTCGGCCGGCGCGGCAGGCTCTGCACCCGAGTCACCCGGCACCACGCCGGCGTCGGGCGGAAGCTCGGCGCCCGGCGGGAGCTCGGCCGGCTGCTCCGGCGCGCCCGCGTCCGGATCGCCGGCGGGCGACTCGACGGGCTCATCGGAGACGGAGGCTGCTCGACGTCCTGGGCCGGCGGCAGGACCGTCCCGTCGGCGGGCAGCGGCAGGGCCGAGTCCGGCACGTCGCTCGCGGCGGCGCTCGCCAGCGGGCCGGTCGATCCGCCCACGAGCAGCAGCATCGCGATCGCGAGGAAGAGCGCCAGCGCGCTTGCGGTGCGTGCAGCTGGAACCCGCGCCTTTCGACGCGAGGAAGTGGAGGGGGCCACGCTAGTTATGTCGGCTGATCACGCGTCCGTGATTAGGGTCTGCTCAGGGCGGTTGGACGATCGTTAAAGCTGGGTCAGGGCATACGACGACCCGGGCTTCAAAGATCCCCCCTCCACTGTGCCTCAGGTTCGCCGTTCCCGCCACCCTTCGGCGGCGAAAACCTCACTCCGGCTCGGGGCGCTCCTCGCCGGGCCACGTGCCCGTGGTGCGCGCGAAGGCGCGCCGGCTGTAGTGGTCGGAGGCCTCCTTGGTGGCGCGGAAGATCGCGCCCTGCACGGCGGCCGCCAGCAGCAGCTTGCGCCAGTCGATGTCGCGGTGCTGAGAGTCCGGCGGCTCCTCCTCGTCGAAGAGCCCCCAGATCTGGTCGAAGATCTTCTTCGAGAGGAAGCCCGCGAGCAGCCCGCCGCCGACGCTCACCGGGATGAAGAGCAACTTGGCCATGGCAGGTGTATACCCGACGGGGCGCGCGGCAGTCCGGCGGCGCGGCCTACCATGGCCTCTGCCCGGGTAGGCGAACTGGTACAGCCGGCGCCCTTAAAAGGCGCTGCTCGCAGGAGCATTGTGGGTTCGAGTCCCACCCCGGGCATCCCCGCCGGCGCAACTTTTGCCTTGCTACCGTGTCCACGAGGGCGGGTACCCCCTTTTGGAAGCTTCTGCTCTTCAGAACTCGGCACGGCTCCCTGCGCTGGCAGGACGGTCGCCGCTGCTCCGTCTTCAGAGCGACGAGCGGCTCGTCGCGCTGATCCGCCGCGGCCACCACGGCGCCTTCGAGGCGCTCGTCCAGCGCTACCAGGGCCGGCTGCTCGCCTTCTGCCGTCACATGCTCGGCTCCCAGGAGGACGCCGAGGACGTGCTGCAGGAGGTCTTCGCCGCCTCGTTCAACGCGATCTGCGCGGACGACCGGCCGATCAACGCGCGCCCCTGGCTCTACCGGATCGCGCGCAACCGCTGCCTCAACCACCTGCGCCGCCCGCAGCCCTCGGGCCAGGACTCGATGGACATCTTCGAGCGCGACGGCGGCGCCACGACGGCGGACACGGTCCACCGCCGCGAGGAGTTCCGCCAGATCGTCGCCGACGTCCAGGAGCTGCCCGAGTCGCAGCGCACCGCCCTGCTGCTGCGCGAGATCGACGCGCTCTCCTACGACCAGATCGCCGAGGCGATGGAGACGACGGTCCCGAGCGTGAAGTCGCTGCTCGTGCGCGCCCGCGTCGCGCTCGCCGAGGCCTCCGAGGCGCGGCTGCTCACCTGCGCCGAGGTGCGGCTCGAGCTCGGCCAGGTGGCCGAGGGGATCGCGCGCACCTCCGCCCCGGTCCGCCGCCACCTCAAGACCTGCGACCGCTGCCGCACCTTCCGCGTCGAGCTGCGCCGCACCAACCGCGCCCTCGCCGCCGTCTACCCGATCGGCCCGCTGCTGTTCATCAAGAAGCTCGGCATCGCCAAGCTCGGCTTCGGCGCGAGCGCCGGCGCCGGGGCCGCCGCCTCCGCCGGGGGCGGCGCAGCCGCCGGAGCGGGAGTGGCCGGCGCGCGCGCCGCCGCAGCGGGCGGGATCACCGCGGGCGGCATCACCGCCGGCGGCGCCTTCTCGGCCGGCATCTCGGCCGTCGCGTCCAAGGCCGCCGCGGGCATGGCCGCCGCCGTGATCGTCACCGCCGGTGCCGTCGAGGTGAAGCACGTCGCCGAGCCGCGCGTCGCCCCGGCGCCCCAGGTCGCCAGCGTCGCGCCCGCCCAGCCGGTCGCGCCCGCCCCCGCCCAGCCGGCGGAGCAGGCGAAGCCGAAGCGGCACATCGCCAAGGTCGCCGTCGTGAAGCCCGCGCCCGAGCCCGAGCCGGTCGCGCCCGTCGCGCCGCCTGCCGAGGTGGTCGCGGCGGCGCCCGAGCCGGTCGCACCCGTGGCGCCGCCGGTCCAGGAGGAGAGCTCGACCACCGTGCTGCCGCCGCGCACCGACCAGGACCCGCCACTGGCGCCGCCCGTCGCCGACCCCGCCGCGCCGAGCACCACCCCGGGCGAGGCGACCGTCGTCGTCACCGACCCGACCGTGCCCACCACGCCGCCGGCCGACACGACGACCCCGCCGACCGCGCCCACGCCGGCTCCGGTCCCGCCCGCCCCGGCGCCCTGACCCACCCGCGCGCGGCGTGATCGACTTCGACGACTTCCTCAAGGTCGACGTGCGCGTCGGCCGCATCGTGCGCGTCGAGGACTTCCCCGAGGCGCGCAAGCCGGCCTGGAAGCTGACCGTCGACTTCGGACCCGAGCTGGGAGAGCGCCGCTCCTCGGCGCAGATCACCAACTACACGCGCGAGGAGCTGGAGGGCAGCCTCGTCGTCGCGGTCGTCAACTTCCCCGCACGCCAGATCGGACCGGTCCGCTCCGAGGTGCTCGTGCTCGGCGTGCCCGACGCCGACGGCAACGTGATCCTCCTGCGCCCCGACCGGGACGTCCCGGTCGGGGGGCGGATGTTCTGAGCGACGCGCGCTAGGCGACTGGCGCGAGCCCGATCACCTTGAGACGCCGCTCGAGCGCCTTCATGGCGAACGCGCGGGTCTCCTCCATGGACGCGCCGAGCACCTCGGTCTCGCCCTCGACGTACCACTTGGGCTGCAGCACGCCGTCGGCGATCGGCGCCACCTCGGTGAGCGTGCGCGTGATCGCGTCCGCGTACTTCGGATCGGCCTGCGCCATGTCGCGCAGGAAGCGCGCGCCGAAGGCGACGTGGCGGTGCTCGTCGCGGGCGATGTTGTTGAAGCCCTCGACGAAGCCCGGCAGCGTTCCCACGTCCTCGTTGTACTGGAGGATGAAGTGCTGCCCGGTGAGCGCCAGCATGCCCTCGATGACCATGTGGTAGAGCGTCACCGCCTCGACCAGCGCCTCGAGGTCCTCGGGCTTGCGCGCGAGGTGGTCGACGCGGCTCTTGAGCATCTCGTCGAAGAGCTGGTCGAACTCCGGGTTCACGTGCTCGCTGGTCTCGGCGAGCCGGTCCTGCAGGTTGGTCGCCTGCAGCACCCCGACCTCGTCGTAGAAGCGGTTGAAGAAGCGCACGTGGCGCGCCTCGTCGGCGATCTGCGTGCAGAGGAAGATGCGCATCTCCTCGGTCGGCGCCGCGCGCATCATCGGGCCGAGCTCCTCGGCCACCTTCTGCTCGCCGATGAAGAACGAGGAGAGGCCGTACATGCGCTGGAAGCGCTCCTCCTCGGGAATGCGCTCGTGCCAGTCGATGCGGTCCTGCGTGAAGTCGATGTCCTGCGTCGCCCACTGCTGGCGCTCCCACAGGTTGTAGAGCTGCTCGTAGCTGAGCAGGTTCACCTCGCCGCGGTCGGCGGACTCCATCAGGCCGGGGTCGCTGGTGGCCTGGAAGTCCGCCCGATCGGTCCGATCCGTCACTCGCTCGCTCTCGCTCATGGGCGCAGCGTACCGAACGCTTGGCTGGCCAGCCAGTCAGTCAGGGACCGGGTTCGGCGGTCGCCTCGATGCGCACGTTTCCGTTCGGCCCGGTGCCCACCAGGGCCGCTCCGGGACGCAGGCCGTCGAAGCTCCTGGCGACCGCCGACAGCTCGCCGCCGGCGGTCATCGTCCTGCCGCGAAAGCGCAGCGAGTACCGGCGCCCGTCGCCGGAGTTGAGCTCGACGCGGACCGAGATGAAGGCCGGCACGCGGACCACGGGCGGAGCGATGTGGCCGTTGATGCCGGTGAAGAGGGCGAGCGTGCGCGCGGGCTCCTCGTCGCCGGCCCCGCCGGTCTGGGACTCCGGCTCGCCGGTGCCGTTGCCGTCGCCGTCGTCCGGGAGCGTCTCGGTCTCCGGGCTCGACTCGGTGCTCTCGGTGGTGTCGGTGGTCTGCGTCTCGGTGGTCTCGGCCGTCGGCGTCGTGCCGTCCGTGCCGGTCGCCGCGCCGTCCTCGTCGTCTCCGCCGCAGCCCGCCAGCGCGAGCGTCAGGACCGCGAGCGCGACGGCCAACGGTTCCCATTTGCGGATAGAGCGAATCGGCACGATCATGGAATCGAATGACCGGGAGGCCATGGACACACGGTAATCGCGTGGTCGGCGTCGACCCGGTGCGGCGCCGCCTCTGGATCTGCGGGCAGCGCGTGCACCACGGGCCGACCGGCATCATGCTGGCCGCGCTCGGCGCCCTGCTCGTCGCGCACGACTGGAAGGACCGCCCGGTCTGGTTCCAGCGCGGCTGGCAGAACCAGCCCTAGAGCGAGAAGCTCTCCCCCGGCTTCAGCAGCTCGACCTTCGAGGAGGTCTGCGCCTCGACGTCCGCCTTGAACGCCTCCGAGTCGGTCTCGACCGGCGGGAACGTGTCGTAGTGGCACGGGATCACGGTGGCCGCGCCCACGTACTCGGCCGCCGTCACCGCGTCGATGCGATCCATCGTGTAGTGGCCGCCGATCGGCATCAGCGCGACGTCGATCGGGTCGCCGCGGCCGGCGACCAGCTTGAGGTCGGAGAACAGCGCCGTGTCGCCGAGGTGGTAGACGAGCTTGCCGCCGATCTGGATCAGCAGGCCGGCCGGCACGTTGGCCGTGCCCTTCGGCGTCGTCGAGGTGTGCCAGGCCGGCGTCAGCTTGACCCAGCCGAAGTCGAACTTGACGGTGCCGCCGATGTTCGGGTCGGACACGTTCTCGACGCCGGCCTCGCTCAGCTCGTTGGCGATCTCGACGATCGCGACCACCTGCGCGCCGGTGCGCTTGGCGATCTCCTCGACGTCGCCGTAGTGATCGCCGTGGCCGTGCGTCAGCAGGATGTGCGTGGGCTCGAGCTCGGAGGGCTCGGCCGCGGCCTTCGGGTTGCCGCTGAGGAACGGATCGATCAGGACGCGAGTGTCACCGTCCGTGAGCTCGAAGCAGGCGTGACCGAGGAATCGGATGTCCACGTTTTTCAGTCTCCTTGGGGTTCGTTCTGACCTTCGAGTTCCCGGGCGAGCTCCCACCCAACCGCGACGCCGACGAGCATTCCCATGCGGGTCTCCTCGGCGAGCAGCATCTCGATCCGCTCGGCGCGGACGGCGACGTCCGGCTCGGCCACCGCGGAGCGGATCTGCGACAGGTGCGCGTCACCGAACCAGCCGCCTTCCTGCAGGGCGTGGCCGAGGACCCGCTGGAGCTGGGGCGCGAGCACCCCGAGAGCGCGCTCGGCGCCCGCGAAGCGCTCCGGGTCCGACAGCGCGCGCACCGCGGCCTCCACCTGCTCGTCGGTGAACACGGCGCTGATACTAGGCCCACAGGGGCTTCAGGATCTGCGCGGACGCGCCGATGTGAGGTGTGTGGACCGAGCTGTCTCGTCGCTCCCCGTCACAGGGCCCGCAGCGCGGGTCGGCTGGCGCGACCTCGAATCCGAGCTGATGCACGTCCTGGAGGAGCGGCAGATCGCGCCGGTCTTCCAGCCACTGGTCGATCTCGACACGGGACGGGTCGTCGCCTACGAGGCGCTCGCGCGCGGCCCGCGCGGCGGCGCGCTCGAGTCGCCCGCCGCTCTGTTCGCCGTCGCCCGCGAGGCCGACATGCTGAGCGAGCTCGACTGCGTCTGCCGCGCCCGCGCCGTTCGCACCGCCGTGGCCGCCGGCCTGCCGGAGGGCACCGGGCTGTTCGTGAACATCGAGCCCGACGCGCTGGCCGCTCCCTGCCCGGTTGACCTCGCCGCCGACCTCGAGCCGCCTCCGGGTCTGCAGCCCTTCGTCGAGATCACCGAGCGCGCGCTGACCGCGCAGCCGGCCGAGCTGCTCGGCGAGATCGCGCGGCTGCGCGAGCGCGGCTGGGGCGTGGCGCTCGACGACGTCGGCGCCGACACGCGCTCGCTTGCGCTCATGCCGCTGCTGCAGCCCGACGTGATCAAGCTCGACCTGCGACTCGTGCAGGAGCAGCCCACGACGGAGGTGGCCGAGATCGTCAACGGCGTGCTGGCCGAGCGCGAGCGCAGCGGCGCGACCATCCTTGCCGAGGGCATCGAGAACGACGCGCACCTCGACACCGCAAGGGCGCTCGGCGCACAGCTCGGACAGGGCTGGCTGCTGGGGCGCCCCGGCCCCCTGCCTGAGTCCTCGCCCCGGCCGGCCCGGCCCCGCGGCGGCTCGGCTACGAGTCGCTCACGAGCGCCGAGACGCCCTTCCGGGCCGTCGCCCCCGGGCGCGACGTGCGGCGCGCGGACAAGGCCCTGCTGCTCGCCATGAGCCTGCATCTCGAGAGCGAGGCTGGCCGCGTCGGCGCCGGCGCGATCATCCTCTCCGCCTTCCAGGAGGCCGAGCGCTTCACGCCGAAGACGGTGCGCCGCTACGAGCGCCTGGCGTCGATCAACTCGTTCGTGGTTGCGCTCGGCGTCGGCATGCCGGCACGCCCGGCGGAGGGCGTGCGCGGCGCCCGCATCGACCCCGACGACCCGCTCCGCGGCGAGTGGAGCGTCGTCGTGCTCGGCCCGCACTTCGCCGGCGCCCTGGTGGCGGTCGACCTCGGCGACTCCGGTGACGACATGAGCCGCCGCTTCGACTACGCGCTCACCTACGACCGCGGCGCGGTCGTGGACGCCGCGCACACGCTGGCGCGGCGCGTCGAGCGACTCGCCTAGTACGCGCTCTTGCGCGTGAACAGCGGCAGCGCCAGCCCGAGCAGCGCGCCCACCGCCGCGCCGCCGACCGCGGCGCCGATGTTGGCGGTCTCCTCGGCCGCCGACAGCAGCACCAGCGCCACGGCGAAGCACGTAGACGCCGAGCAGGTCGTTCTCACGGTCCTCGGAGCGGCGCGCGGCCATGCGGTCGTCGACGAGCCAGGCGCACAGGAGGCCCAGCGCCGCGCCGTTCGCGCCGTGCGCGATGAACGCCTGGGAGCTCGTGAACAGCGGCGGCGTCTCGATCGCGGCGACGAGCGCCATGCCCGCCGCCCCCGCCAGCACGAACACCGCGAGCACCGGCAGCCGGCCGAAGCGCCGCTCGAGCAGCGTGCCGAAGATCCCGACCGCCACCAGCGCCACGAACGCGTAGCCGATCTTGTCGGCGAACAGGAACGGCGCGGCGAAGAAGCGCCACGGCTCCTCGAACGACGGAACGCCGAGGTAGCCGAGGTCGAGCGAGTCGTCGGCCTGGAAGGCCAGCAGCGACAGCAGGCCGAGCAGCAACAGCAGGCCGGTCGCGTAGGGGCGCGTGTCGGGCGCGATCCCGGCGATCTCCTCCGAGCGCAGCCGCGGCAGCGTCGGCCTGCGGCGCCGGCGGCGCTTCTGCTGGGGCTCGCCCGCCGAGCGATCGAGCTTCGGGGCACGCTTGCGCACCCGCTGCCCGCAATACGGGCACTCGGTGACGTACGGGCTTACCTCAGACCCGCAGTTGCGACAGACGACGAACAGGTCCGGCTGCGACACGTGCCCTCAGAGTACCCGGCCGCCAGCGTCAGTCGCCGAGCGTCTCGACCGCCTCGGGCACGGTGGCGTCGACGATCTCCTGCACGACCTCGCGGAGATCGTGGTTGGTGTCGTAGACGAGCGTCTGGCGCGACGCGCCCGTGCCGTTGTCGAGGATGTCCTCGAGGCAGTCGAAGTCCTCGGCCGATCCGAGCTCCTCGGCGTGGGGCCGCAACCGCTCCATCAGGCGGCGCGTCAGCTCGACCGCTGATACGCGGTCGACCGCCGGCAGGTCGACGAGCTCGCCGCCGAGGCCGTGGCGGGCCGCCAGCCACTTGTTCTCGTCGAGCATCTCGTAGGGGTAGCGCGACAGCTCGCGGCCGTCGTCGTAGTGCTCCGCCAGCTCCTTGACCATCGCCTGGATCAGGGCCGCGATCGCGAGCGTGTGCTCCACGCGCGTCTGCGAGTCCATCACGCGGATCTCGACCGTGCCGAAGTTCGGGTGCGGGCGGACGTCGTACCAGAGCCAGGTGTAGTCGGGAATCACCTCGGCCTCGCACATGAAGTCGATGCGCCGGTTCCAGTCGGCGAAGTCGTCGTAGCGCGGCGGCATGCCGTTGCGCGGGAAGGCGCGGAAGATCGGGGTGCGCGTCGACTGCAGGCCGGTCTGCTGGCCGCGCCAGAACGGCGAGTTGGCGGAGATGGCGAGCAGGATCGGCAGGTGCACGCGCATCCCGTTGGTCACGTGGATCGCCTTGTCGGGGTCGTCGATCCCGACGTGCACGTGGACCCCGTAGATGATCTCCTGGCGCGCGACGAACTGCAGCCCGGCGATCAGCTCGCGGTAGCGCGGCCGCGACACGATGCGCTGGTCCTCCCAGAGCGCGAACGGGTGCGTGCCGGACGAGCCGATCGCGAGCCCGCGCTCTCCGGCAACCCGCGCCACCAGCCGGCGCAGGGCGCGCAGCTGCTCGCCGGCCTCGCGGGTGTTGCGGCAAGGCTCGGTCGAGATCTCGCAGACCGACTCCATCAGCTCGGGCTTGACCTCCCCGACCTTCTCGACATCGTCGAGAACTGCGAGCAGCCCCTCGATCGAGCTGGCCAGGTCGAGCGTGTCCCGATCGACGATCATCAGCTCCTCTTCGATGCCGATCGTGAACGGCGGGCCCGTGAAACGGTGCTCCACGCGGCCATCGTAGCCGGATGACTTCCGGGTAAACGAGGTATAAGAGAGAGGCCTACCCACTCAGGAGGACCCATGACTCTCGGCTACGACGGCAAGCTCTACATACTCGCGTTCGACCACCGGGGGTCGTTCCAGAAGAAGATGTTCGGCATCGAGGGGGACCCGACCCCCGAGCAGACGGAGACCATCTCCGACGCAAAGCACCTGATCTTCGAGGGCATGGTCAAGGCCGTCGAGGCCGGTGTGGACGCGGGCTCCACGGGCGTGCTCGTGGACGAGCAGTTCGGCGCCCCGGACGACATCCCCGGCGACGCCAAGCGGCGCGGGCTGCTGCTCGCGATGCCCGTCGAGAAGTCCGGCCAGAACGAGTTCGACTTCCAATACGGCGACGACTTCGGCGCCCACATCGAGCAGTTCGACCCGGACTTCTCGAAGGTCCTGGTGCGCTACAACCCGGACGGCGACGCCGAGATGAATGCGCGCCAGTCCAAGCGCCTCCGGCGCCTCTCGGAGTGGCTCCACGAGCAC
Organism: uncultured Thermoleophilaceae bacterium; assembly: GCA_963828225.1. GTDB lineage: Bacteria > Actinomycetota > Thermoleophilia > Solirubrobacterales > Thermoleophilaceae > JACVRW01. The sequence continues at coordinate 98,312 of CAWHDX010000002.1, forward strand.
GACCGCAAGTTCCTGTTCGAGTTGCTGGTGCCCGCCGAGGACGACCAGCTCGAGCAGGTCGGCGGCGACACCGACCGCTACGACGCCGAGCTGCGCCCGGAGCTGATGCGGCGCGCCATCATCGACCTGCAGGATCAGGGCGTCGAGGCGGACATCTGGAAGATCGAGGGCATCGAGACGCAGGAGGACTGCGACCTGATCGCCCGGACGTCCCGCCGCGAGGGCCGCGACGGCGTCATCTGCGTGGTCCTCGGCCGCGGCGCCGACGACGAGAAGGTCGAGCACTGGCTGCGCCAGGGCGCGGCGGTGGAGGGCTACGCCGGCTTCGCGATCGGCCGCACGATCTGGTGGGACGCGCTCAAGGGGTTCCTCGACGGCGACGTCGAGCGCGACGACGCCGCGCAGCGGATCGGCGACAGCTACCTGCGCTTCGTCCAGATCTACGACGAGGCCGCAAAGCAGGCGGCGCCAGCGTGAGCATCGACCCCGGAACGACGCTGCGGCGCCCGCCGAAGGGCGAGCGGGGCATTGGTAGCCTTCCCGGCGCCATGCGGATGCGCCAGTCGCTTGCACAGTTCGAGCAGGCCTTCCGAGAGGAGGCCGCCGAGTCGGTCGTCCGGCGCGAGCACCTGCGCAAGGAAGCCGCTCAGCGGTCGCGCGTGCGGCGCGTGGAGCGTCGCCGTCAGGCCGGGAAGTTCCGCTTCGCGCTGCTCGCGCTGACGATCGTGGTCACCGCCGTGGTGGTCACGATCGTCATGTTCGAGACGCTCGCGATGCTCGCCTCCTAGTAGGCGCTCACCGGCCCGGCTCCGGCCGCGTCATCGCCGACCGGGGCGCTCGGAGCGCTCCCGCCGCTCCCCCGTTCCCGCTGTCCGCGCCGGCCTCCGCGGCGCGATCCTGCTGGATCTCGAGGTAGACCTCCTTGCGGAAGACGGGCACGTCTCGCGGCGCGTCGATTCCGATGCGGACCTTCTCCCCCATCACGGCGAGCACCGAGACCTCGATGTCGTCGCCGATCATGATGCTCTGATTTCCCTTGCGCGTCAGGACAAGCATGCCTCGCGCTACCCCCTGCTCGGGTCGCCCAATTGTTCAGCAGTCAACCACTCTCTCAAAACGCGCGCAACGGGGTATCGATAGTCTCCTGCGCCGGTTGGCACGCAGATCTCTAAAGCCACAGCTGAACCAGATCCGGACCTGGGTGCGCCAGGGCCGCACCGACGCGTGGATCGCGCATCAGCTCGAGGTGTCCGTCGGGGACATCCGCAGCTTCAAGCGCGAGCACGAGCTGGTGCCCGACGACGCGCCGGGCGCGACCGAGGACGGCCCGGCCCCCGCGGCCGAGGAGCTCGACCTGCGCGCCGAGGACGACGCGCTCGTCGCGGCCGCCCTCGAGGCCGAGCAGGAGGCCGCCGATGAGGAGCCCGACGAGCCCGCCGGCGACGCGGACTCCGACGAGGAGGACGGGGACGGCGATGCCGACTCCGACTCCGACGACAAGACCGAAGCGCCGCCGGCGCGGCAAGCGCGGCGGACGCGGCCGGCGCCGCGGCGGGAAGCCGCAGGCGCTCGAGGGCACGTTCGATCACGGGGACGAGGGCTACGGACTGTGGCTCGACCCGGCGATCCAGGACGATGCCGTCTACGCCGAGCACTGGGCCGGCCACCGCGCCGTCGTGGTGACGGTGGAGGCCGAGCGGATCGTGATCAGCCGCGCCGGCGAGGACGCCTCGGCGGACGACGGCGACGATGACGACGGCGAGGACTAGGGCGCTACATTCGTAGGCCTCGTGGCCTACGCCCTCGAAAGCGCGCTGGACCAGTGGCACGACGGCGACAGGCGCGTGGCCCGGACGCCTGAGCCGGCGCGCGCGGATCTCGATCTGGCCGTGGCCGCGGTGGTGGCCGAGCTGCGCAAGCGCCTCGGCTCGCGCTTCCTCCTCGAGGAGCTGGCCGACCTCTACGAGACCGGCACCGACTGGGCGACGGCGATCGCCTGGCGCCAGGCCGCCGGAACCGACGCCGCGGCCGTCGTGGACGCCGCCTTCGCCCGCTACGCCCGCGAGGCCTCGAACTACGCCGGCGGGCGACCGCGCGAGAGCCACGCGCGGCCGTAGGCGGCGCGAGCGCCCCCTAGCGCGGCAGGCCCTGGATCACGTAGGCGCGCTCGCCCTCGCGCACCATGCCGAGGCGGCGGGCCTCCTGCTCCAGCGCGCCCGGGTCGCGCAGTGAGCGCACCCGCTCCTTGAGCTTGGTGTTCTCGCGCAGCAGGCCGTTGAGCTCCTGGCGCTGCGCGCTCGCCGTGCTCGACTGCTGCAGCCAGTGGCGCGCCGGCGAGATGTACAGCAACAGGATCACGATCAGCGTCCCGAGCATCGCCAGCCGGCCCACGCGATCCCAGCGGATGCTGGTCCGCCGCGCGGGCACAGGCCGGCGCGCGGGCATGGTGCGGGCGGCTGCCATCTCCCGCACCTTCGGCGGCTGCGCGGGCTCTCCTTCTAGGTGCGAAAGACGCTGCGGCCGGGGTACTCGGCGTCGCCGCCGAGGGCCTCCTCGATGCGCAGCAGCTGGTTGTACTTCGCCACCCGATCCGAGCGCGACGGCGCCCCCGTCTTGATCTGCCCGCAGCCGGTGGCGACCGCCAGGTCGGCGATCGTCGTGTCCTCGGTCTCGCCCGAGCGGTGCGACATCACCGCCGTGTAGCCGGCGTCCTGGGCGGTCCTGACGGCGTCGAGCGTCTCGGTGAGCGTGCCGATCTGGTTGACCTTCACGAGGATCGAGTTGGCGACCCCGGACTCGATGCCGCGGCGCAGGCGCTCGGTGTTCGTCACGAACAGGTCGTCGCCGACGAGCTGGACGCGGTCGCCGATGCCCTCGGTGAGCGCGCGCCAGCCGTCCCAGTCCTCCTCGTCCATGCCGTCCTCGATCGACAGCACCGGGTAGCGCGACGAGATGTCGGCCCAGTAGGCGGCCAGCTCCTCCGCGCTCAGCGACCGGCCCTCGTGCTCGAGCACGTAGCTGCCGTCGTCGTAGATCTCGCTGGTGGCGGGGTCGAGCGCGATCGCCACGTCGTCGCCGGGGCGGTAGCCGGCGGCCTCGATGCCGGAGACCAGCGCCTCGCAGCGCGGCCTCGTTGGACTCCAGGTCGGGCGCGAAGCCGCCCTCGTCGCCCACGGCCGTCGCGAGCCCCGCGTCGTGCAGCGTGCGCTTGAGCGCGTGGAAGACCTCGGCGCCCGTGCGCAGCGCCTCGGAGAAGCTCGGCGCGCCCACCGGCACGACCATGAACTCCTGGAAGTCGACCTTGTTGTCGGCGTGGGCGCCGCCGTTGAGCACGTTCATCATCGGCACGGGCAGCACGTGCGCGGCCTCGCCGCCGAGGTAGCGCCACAGCGGCAGCCCGGCCTCCGCCGCGGCCGCCTTCGCGGCCGCCAGCGAGACGCCGAGGATCGCGTTCGCGCCGAGCCGGGCCTTGTTGGGGGTGCCGTCGAGCTCGATCATCGCCCGGTCGACGCGCGGCCTGGTCGGCGGCGTCGACGCCCCGCACCGCCTGCGCCAGCTCGCCGTTCGCGTTCGCCACCGCCTGCGTCACGCCCTTGCCGGCCCACGCCTCGCCGCCGTCGCGCAGCTCGACGGCCTCGAACTCGCCGGTCGACGCGCCCGACGGCACCGCGGCGCGCCCGGCGGCGCCGGACTTCAGCAGCACGTCGACCTCGACGGTCGGGTTGCCGCGGCTGTCGACGATCTGCCGCGCGTGCACCTTCTCGATCTCGCTCAAGCTCGCTGTCCACCTCGTCTCTGAATCGGTCCGCCGCCTGCCGCAGGGCGAGCTCGGGGTCGACGCCCGCGTCGACCGCGTCGCGCACGGCCGCCAGCAGCCGCTCGCCCTGCGTCCTGCCCCTCGGCATCCAATCGAAAGCCCGCGCTCTCTGCGCGCTTGAGCACCTTCTTCGCGTAGAGCGTCGACGGCAGGTTGTCGGGCAGCTCGCCGAAGATCGCCCCGCCGCGCTCGTCGTCGCGCTTGATCTCGTTCCAGGTGCGCACCACGTCGCCGGCCGTCTCGGCCTCGCGATCGCCGAACACGTGCGGATGGCGGCGGATCAGCTTCGCGCGCACGTGCTCGGCCACGCCGGCCAGGCTGCCCTGCGCCGCGCTCCTCGAGCAGCAGCGACAGGAAGTAGACCTGGAAGAGCACGTCGCCGAGCTCGTCGACGCAGCTTGGCGTCGTCGCCGGAGTGCGCGGCGTCGGCCAGCTCGTAGGCCTCCTCGACGGTGTGCGGGACGATCGAGCGCTCGTCCTGCTCGCGGTCCCAGGGGCAGTCGCGGCGCAGCCGCCGCGTGATCTCGTCGAGCCGCCACCAGCGCGGCGGCGAGATCGTCCGGTCCACTACTTCTCGGGCTGCGGGCTCTGGCTCTGCGGGCTGCGGCGCGGTCGGCGTGGCCCCGCCGGTCTGCACCGGTGTCGGTCTTCTCCTTGGGGGCGTTCTTGCACTCCGGCGACGCGGTAGTCGTCGGCGCAGTTCGTCTTGTCCTTGTAGTCCTCGCGGAAGTCCTTGACGAACTCGTCCAGCGACTTCTGCTGGCGCTCGGAGCGCAGCAGGTTCTTGATCGTGTCGCGTGGCCTGCTCCAGCGACTGCTGCGAGGCCGGCGTGATCTTCTCGACCTCGAACACGTACCAGCCGAACTGCGTCTTCACGGGGCCCTGGAGCTCGCCCTTGCCGGCGGCGAAGACCGCGTCCTCGAGCGCCTTGTCCTGCTGGCCCTTGGCGACGGCGGCGAGCTTGCCGCCCTGCGCCTTGGAGGCCTCGTCGATCGAGTACTGCTTGACGACGTCCTTCCAAGCCTGCCCGCCGTCGAGCGCGGCGCGCGCCTCGTCGGCCTTGGCCTCGGTCTTGGTCAGGACGACCAGCAGGTCGCGGCGCTCGGGCTGGGCGAAGCGCTTCTTGTTCTTGTCGTAGTACTCCTGGACGTCCGCGGTCGAGACCTTCTTCGCGTCCTCGGTCACGGCCTTGGTGAGCTTCTCCTGCAGCTTGGAGAGCTTGACGCGGAAGAGGATGTCGGCCTCGGTCATGCCGGAGGTCTTGAGGAACGCCTTGTAGGCCTTGTCGGTCGGGAAGGCCTGCTTCTTCTGGTCCTCGAGCGTCTTCTGGATCTCGGCGTCCTTGACCTCGATGTCGCGCTTCTCCGCCTCCTGCTGGACCCACTCGGACTGGATCAGGAACTGCATGACCTCGCGCTTGAGCGTGTCGTACTCGGTCTTGCACTGCTTCTTCAGCGCGGCGTCGGTCTGCTTGCCCTGGCCCTCGGGCGCGGGCGCCTTCTTCTTGGCGGCGACGCACTTCTTGAACTCCGGCGGATCCGGGCACGGTCGCGGCGCCGCCCTGGGCCTGCACTTGACGGCGGTCTCCACCCACTTGTCGAACTCGTCCTGGCTGATCGTCTCGTCGCCGACCTTGGCGACGGCGCCCGGCGGGCACGTCGTTGCCGCAGGCCGAGCGACGCGCCGCGTGGACGGCGCCGACGAGCGCCAGGGCGAATGCAGCGAATTTCGAGCGTGATCCGTGCCAAAGCGGTGGCGAAGGGTAGCGAACGCTCATTTCGGCTCGGTGGCGCCGTCTCAAGATCGCCTCCGCGGCGGTCGACCACCGCGCGGAAGCGCTCGGCCGCCTCCTCGGGCAGCCGCACGCGCACGGTGCTGCGCCCGGACTCGTAGACCGCCTCCGGCATGCGCTCGCGCAGGGCCTTCGCGCCGCGTCGAGTCGAGGTCGATCGGCGTGACCGCCATGCGGTCGCCGCGGAAGTCGACCGAGCGCGCGCCCGCACGGCCCAGCTTGATGCGCGCGTCCTGCAGGCGGATCAGGTTGTCGAGCGGATCGGGCACCGGCCCGAAGCGGTCCTCGAGCTCCTCGCGCAGCATGATCAGCTGGGCGATCTCGCGCGCGCCCGCGACGCGCCGGTGGATCTCGATCTTGGCCGCCTCGTAGGGCACGTAGTCGCCCGGCACGTAGGCGTCGACCGGCAGGTCCATGCGCACCGGCTCGGCGGTCTCGTCGGCGGCGTCGCCGGCCAGCAGGCGCACCGCCTCGTCGAGCATCCCCACGTACAGCTCGAAGCCGACCGCCGCGACGTGCCCCGACTGCTCGTCGCCGAGCAGGTTGCCCGCGCCGCGGATCTCGAGGTCGCGCATGGCGATCTTGAAGCCGGAGCCGAGCTCGGTGTAGTCGGAGAGCGTCGCCAGGCGCTTGCTCGCCTCCTCGCGTGAGCGCCGCGTGGCTGGGGTAGAGCAGGTAGGCGTAGGCGCGCTCGCGCGAGCGCCCGACGCGCCCGCGGATCTGGTAGAGCTGGGCGAGGCCGAACAGGTCGGCGCGCTCGACGATCAGCGTGTTCGCGGTCGGGATGTCGAGGCCCGACTCGACGATCGAGGTGCAGACGAGCACGTCGGCGTCGCCGCGCAGGAAGTCGAGCATGGTGTTCTCGAGCTGGCCCTCGCGCCATCTGGCCGTGGGCGACCGACACGCGCGCCTCGGGCACGATCGCGCGGACGCGCTCGGCCGTCTCGTCGATCGTCTCGACGCGGTTGTGCAGGAAGAAGGCCTGGCCCTTGCGCGCCAGCTCGCGCTTGATCGCCGACGGCGACCAGCTCCTCGTCGTACTCGCCCACGTAGGTCTTGACCGGCCGGCGGCCCTCCGGCGGCGTCTCGATCACCGAGATGTCGCGCAGGCCGGCCAGCGACATCTGCAGCGTGCGCGGGATCGGCGTGGCCGACAGCGACAGCACGTCGACCCTGAGCTTGAGCTGGCGCAGCAGCTCCTTCTGCTTGACGCCGAAGCGCTGCTCCTCGTCGACGATCAGCAGGCCCGAGGTCCTTCGGGCGCACGTCGCGCGAGAGCAGCCGGTGCGTGCCGATCAGGATGTCGACCTTGCCCTCGGCGAAGGCCGCCGTCGCCTCGCGCGCTCTCCTTCGGCGTGCGGAAGCGCGAGACCATGTCGATCGCTGAACGGGTAGTCGCGCAGGCGCTCGGTGAAGGTGCCGAAGTGCTGCTGGGCCAGCACGGTGGTCGGCACGAGGAACATCACCTGCTTGCCGTCCTCGGCCGCCTTGAAGGCGGCGCGCAGCGCGACCTCGGTCTTGCCGTAGCCCACGTCGCCGCAGATCAGGCGGTCCATCGGGCGCGCCTCCTCCATGTCGGCGCGCACGGCCTCGATCGCCTCGAGCTGGTCGGGCGTCTCGCGGTAGGGGAAGGCGCCCTCGAACTCCATCTGCCACTCGGAGTCGTGCGGGAAGGCGTGGCCGGCGCGGCGCTTGCGCTCGGCGTAGAGGGTGATCAGCTCGCCGGCGAGCGCCTCGGCGGCGCGGCGGGCGCGCAGCTTCTGCTGCTCCCACTGCTTGCCGCCGAGCTTGGACAGCTGCGGGTCGCCGGCGTCGGCGCCCACGTAGCGGCTGATCTTGTGGAGCTGGTCGCTCGGCACGAAGACGCGGTCGCCGTCGCGGAACTCGAGCTCGAGGTAGTCGCGCGTGATGCCGCCGACCGTCTTGGTCTCGAAGCCGGTGAACAGCGCCACGCCGTGGTCCTCGTGGACGACGGCCGAGCCGGCGCGCAGGTCGGTGAACGAGGCGATCGCGCCGCTGCGCGGGCGCGTCGCGGCGGCGGCTCGGCGGCGGCGCAGCAGGCGGTGCTCGGGCACGACGGCGAGCTTGAGCTGCGGCGCGAGGAAGCCCTCGCGCAGGCCGGCGTGCGCGAACAGCACCGTCGGCTCGGTCGGGGCCGGCTTGCCGTCGAGGAAGGCCGCGCTGCACCCGCGTCGAGGTTGAGCTGGGCGCGCTCGGCCTCGCCGCGGCGCGCCCAGGTGACGACCGTGCGGTAGCCGGAGCGCACCAGCTTCTCGAGCTCGGGCTCGGCCTCGCGCAGCGAGCGCGCCGCGGTGTCGGCGCTCTGCGCGCGGAACTCGTGCGGCTGGTCGCCGGAGATGCTCGACAGGCGCAGCGAGGCGCGGCGCGTCGAGCGTCTCCGCCGAGGCGATCGGGGTGCACGTAGAGGTGGTGGGCGTCGCGGTCGTGGAAGCTCGTCGTCACGTCCTCCCAGAGGTCGCGCAGCGCCGGGGCCAGCTCCTCCTCGGCGGCGACCGCCACGAGCGCGTCGTCGGGCACGCAGGTCGAGCAGCTCGCGGAAGCGGTCGACGGGCAGCACGTCGGCGACGTCGGGGCGCTCGGCGGCCTCGGTCGCTGGCGGCGATCTCGGCCAGCTCGCGGTGCTCGGGGCCGAGCTCGGCGGCCGGCGCGATCTCCACGCGCTCGGCCTCCTCGAGCGAGCGCTGGGTGAAGGTGGAGAACCAGGTCAGGCGCTCGACCTCGACGTCGAACAGCTCGCAGCGGACCGCGCGCTCCTCGGTGGCCGGGTAGACGTCGAGGATGTCGCCGCGGACGGCGAACTGGCCGCGCTCCTCGACCTGGTCGACGCGCTCGTAGCCGCAGGCCACGAGCTGCGTCGCGCGGTCTCGTCGAGGTCGAGCAGCCCGCCCTTCTCGATCTCGAAGCCGTGCGGGCGCAGGGCCGGGTCGGGCACCTTCTCGGCCAGCGCCGCGGCCGCGGCGACGAGCACGGCCGGCTGCTCCTGGTCCGAGCAGCGAGTCGAGCGCGGCGATGCGCAGGCCGACCAGGTGCGGCGGCGGGGCGAGGTGCGACTCGTAGCGCATGCCGCGCGCCGGGTAGAAGCGCACCGGCCGCGGCGCCAGGAAGGCCCTCAGGTCGGCGGCGAGGTCGCGGGCGGCGCGGTCGTCGCCGGCGACCACCAGCGCCGGGCGGTCGGGCTCGGCGTCGAGCAGCGAGGCGAGCAGGTAGGGGCGCAGGCTCGCGGACACGAAGGCGCGCTGCGGCTCCTCGCGCGCCGCGTCGGCGAGCGCGGTGACGCGCGTCGTCGTCGTGGGCGTATCTGAGGAGTGCTCTGAGCATGCGCAGCGGCCGCGCGGGCGCCGCGCGGCCTACGTCATCCAGGTTACTCGGCAGCCGACGAGGCGATCGAGCTCGTCGGCGGCGCGCTCGACCAGCTCGCGCACCTCGTCGCTTGCGACTCGCTGAAGCGGCCCAGCACGTGCGCGGAGACGATCTCCGGGTCGGTGCTGTCGGGCCGCCCGACCCCGACCCGGATGCGCCGGAAGTCGGCGCTGCCGAGCCCGGCCTTGACCGCCTTGAGGCCGTTGTGGCCGGCCAGGCCGCCGCCGAGCCGCGCCTCGACGCGGCCGAACGGCAGGTCGATCTCGTCGTGCACGACGACGACGTGGTCGAGGTCGACGCCCGAGCTCGCCGCGCGCCGGGCTGACCGACTTGCCCGAGTCGTTCATGTAGGTCTGCGGCAGCAGCACGCCCACGCGCGGGCCGCCCGGGCCGGTGCGGCCGTCGGTGTAGCAGGCCGGCGTAGCGCTTCTTCGCCTTGGGCAGGCCCCAGCGCTCGGCCGCCAGCGCGGCGACCTCGAAGCCGACGTTGTGGCGCGTGCGCGCGTAGCGGTCGCCCGGGTTGCCCAGGCCCACCACGAGCCAGTCCGACTCCGCCCGCCGCCGCGAGCGGCGGAACAGGCTCGGAGCCCTCGCCGCTGCCTCGGGCGTCGCCTCACTCGGCGTCGCCGCCTCGGCCTCGGCTCGCCCTCTTCGCCCTCCTCGCGCCTCGATCGGCTCGCCGTCCTCGCCGACCAGCTCGGTCTCCTCCTCGATCTCGTCGGGCTCCTCGACCTCGGTCGGGACGACCACCGTGGCGATGATCGTCTCCTCCGGGTCGTCGAGGAACTCGACGCCCTCGGGGGCGCGTGAGCTCGGACAGGTGCATGGTGGCGGCGATCTCCATGCCGCTCACGTCGACGACGATCGCCTCGGGGATCGCGGTCGGCAGCGCCTCGATGTTGAGCTGGTGGGTGATCTGGTCGAGCACGCCGCCCTCCTTGACGCCCGGCGCCTCCTCGATGCCCTCGAGATGCGACGCCGACCTGCGTCTGGATCTTCTCGTCGAGGCGGACCTCGAGCAGGTCGATGTGGATGATCTCGTCGCGCACCGGGTCGAGCTGCTGGTCCTTGACGATCACCGGCCGCTTCGTTGCCGTCGACCTGGAGGTCGATCAGCGCCGAGCCGTCGACCAGCACCTGGCGCAGCACGCGCGCGTCGACCTTGAACGAGACGCAGTCGCCGTCTGCCGCCGCCGTAGACGATGCCGGGCACGAGGCCCTCGCGGCGCAGGCGCCTTGGTGGCGCGGGTGCCGCGCTCGGGGCGCTCGTCGACCTCGCAGTGTGGGGCGCTTGCCGTCAGCCATTCGGCCGGCCAGTGTAGCTGACCTGCGTCCTATCCTCAGAGGAGTGCCCGCAGGCGACGACAGCTCGATTCCCAAGGGCAGGATCCGGCGCACCGCCCAGGTCGGGCTCGGTGGTCGGCACGCAGGGCGCGCGCTACGCCGGCACGCGCGCGGCGCAACCTGACGCGCTCGCCCGAGGAGGCCGCCGACGCGCTCGAGCGCCGCCACCTCGAGGCCGCCGAGCGCATGGTCGAGACGCTCGGGCGCATGAAGGGCGCGGCGATGAAGATCGGCCAGCTCGCCTCGTTCATCGACACCGAGTTCCTGCCGCCCGAGTACCGCGAGCTCTACCAGGAGCAGCTCGCCCAGCTGCGCACCCAGGCGCCGACGATGCCGTGGAAGAAGGTGCGCAAGGTGCTCGACGAGGAGTGGGACGAGCCCTGCGAGGAGCTGTTCGAGGACTTCGAGCACGAGGCCGCGGCGGCCGCCTCGATCGGCCAGGTGCACCGCGCGGTGCTGCCCGACGGGCGCCGCGGTGGCGGTCAAGATCCAGTACCCCGGCGTGGCCGAGGCGATCGCCGCCGACATGCAGAACGCCGGCCTGATCCTGCGCATGGCCAAGGCGCTCGCGCCCGGGCTCGACGCCAAGGCCGCGGCGGAGGAGCTCAAGGAGCGGGTGATGGAGGAGCTCGACTACGAGCTCGAGGCGCAGAACCAGCGCTCGTTCGCGCGCGGCTACCGCGGCCACCCGTTCATCCACGTGCCCGACGTGGTGACGCGGCTCTCGACCGCGCGCGTGCTGGTGAGCGAGTGGGTCGACGGCGTGGGCTTCGAGGAGGTCAAGCGCGCTGCCCCAGGCCGAGCGCGACCGCTTCGGCGAGATCGTCTTCCGCTTCTGCTTCGGCTCGATCTTCCACCTCCAGCACTTCAACGCGGACGCCCACCCGGGCAACTACCTGCTGATGCCCGACGGCAAGGTCGCCTTCCTCGACTTCGGGATGACCAAGCACCTCGACAAGGACCAGATCGAGCTGGAGATCACCGCGCTCGAGGCGATCTTCGACGGCGACCCGGAGCGGCTGCGGGTGGCGCTGCACGACCTGGGCTTCCTCAACAACCCGAAGCAAGGTCGACGCCGAGGAGCTGATGGAGCACGTCAAGACCGTCGGCGGCTGGTACATGGAGGACCGCGAGGTGACGGTCGACTCGCGCCGCGTGATGGACGCGATCGCGGCGGTCTCCGATCCGCGCTCCGAGTTCTACCGGCTGATGCGCCGCGAGAACCTGCCCGCGAACGAGCTGATGGGGCGGCGCATGGAGTCCGGCGTGCTGGCGGTGCTGGGGCAGCTCGAGGCGACGCGCAACTGGTACCGGATCGGCCGCGAGTGGTGGTTCGCCGACCCGCCCGCGACGCCGCTCGGCGAGAGGAGTGGGCCTACTTCGAGTCGCGCGGCGAGAAGCGCGTGCGGCGGTTCGCGGCGCGGGCGACCTAGCGCCGCGCGCGCCGCGTGACCTGGGTGGTCAGCTCGACCGCGCGCCCGGGCTTCGCGAGCTTGGTGGCCTTCACGGCGAAGCGCAGCTTGCCGGCGATCGCCCCGCTGACCTTGACGGCCGTGAAGGTGGGGCCGCGCCGCCTGCTCACCTTCAGCCCGCGCACCTTGCTCAGCCTGCCGCGCCGCAGCACGCGGAAGTCGCCGATCGTGAAGGAGTCGGCGGAGTTGGTCCAGGTGAGGGCGAACTGGGCGGCGCGGGTGCCGCTCGGGATCGTGAACGCGTGCAGCGAGGGGCGCCCGGTGCGCCTGAACCTGTCGGCGAAGCGCTTCGGGGTCACCATGCACGCGATCGCGCTGTCGACGTCGAACATCGCCGGCTGCAGCTGGCCGGCCTCGTCGACGCGCCGGTAGAGGCCGCCGGTCTCCTTGGCGATGCGCTTCAGGAGCAGGTCGGCGGGCGAGCCGGCGAAGCCGATGCCGAGCCCGATGGCGTAGACCGGCGGCCCGCCGGCGTGGCGGTTGGCGTAGGGCTCGTAGCCGGTGTGCTGGCCGTCGGTCAGGAAGATGCGCGCGTTCGCGAGCGGGTTCTGGGCGGCCGCCGCCGCGAAGGCGGCGTTGTAGTCGGTGCCGCCGCCGTCGGCCACGAGCGCGGCCGCCATGGCGGCCTTGAAGGCGGCGCCGCTCGCGCCGATGACGCCGGGTGCGAACACCGCGCGTGCCTGGCTGCCGAACTCGACCGCGCCGAGCGTGCGCGCCTCGTTGCCCTGGGTGTCGATCAGCAGCTCCATGGCCCTGAGGCGGAGGCGATAGGGATCGCTGAGCGCCATCGACGTCGAGTCGTCGACGATCGCCTCGAGGTTCGCCTTCGGCGTGCAGGCGGCCGACGCCTGGGCGGCCCCGAGGGTCAGCGCCGCGAGCAGCGACAGCAGGGCGAGGGCAATGCGCACCCGCGCCATCGTGGGCGCCGAGGCGGACGGCTCGGCCTGCGGCGCGCTTCGCCACCTTTGTGAAACGCTTGTAAGAGCGCGTGTCGGCTCCCCCGCGGACAGCTTCGACGTCATTCGATCCGGGGCTGAGCGGGTCCGATGCTCGTCGGCGCCGCGTGTTCCTGGTCGCGTGGGCCCACCTCGCGGTGCTGTGGACGATGGCGATCGCCCAGCCGCTGCTGGACGTGCTCGACGACAGCCCGGACTTCTTCGTCGCGCGCGGCAATACCCGGGCCGACATCCTGATCCTCGCGCTCGGTCTTGTCCTGGTCCCTCCTACCGCCATGGCGGCCGTGGTGGCGGCGATACCCGCGGGCCCGATCCGCAGGATCGTCCATCTGGCGCTCGTCGCGGGTCTCGTGGCGGCCTTCGTGCTGCAGGTCTTGAAGGACACGGGCTTGTCGTCCGCCGTCCTGATCCCGCTGGCCGTCGCTCTCGGTGCGGCGCTCGGCTACGCGTACACACGCGTCGGGGGGATCCGCACCGGGCTGACGTTCCTCTCCCCGCTGCCGTTGGTCGTGTTGGTCCTGTTCCTACTCGTGTCGCCGGTGTCGAAGCTCATACTCGAACAGGGCGGCGACGCGGCCGCGAGCACCTCGCCGAAACGGTCGCTGCCGATCGTCGTGGTCGTCCTCGACGAGATGGCGTCCAGCTCCCTGCTCGACCGCGACGGCAGCATCGACGCCACGCGCTACCCCAACTTCGCGAAGCTCGCCCGCGCCGCCACGTGGTACCCCAACGCGACGACGGTTGCCGACGTCACGACAGCCGCGGTCCCGGCGATTCTCAGCGGCAGGCGACCGGGACGGGACGACCTGCCGATCCGATCGGACTTCCCGCGCAACCTCTTCACGATGTTGGGGAGCGACTATCGCTTCGAGGTCGAGGAGCCGATCACCGACCTCTGCCCCGAGCGGCTCTGCGGCGAGGAGAAGCGGCCGCCGTTGGCGACCAGGCTCGAGGATCTGGCCGACGACCTGAGCGTCGTGGCGCTGCACCTGCTCGCGCCCGACGACCTGGAGGACGGGCTCCCGGCGGTCGATCGGGGGTTCGCCGGCTTTCGCGGCGGGGACCGCAACCGACCCGCTTCCAAAGCCGCCGCGTCGACGGAGACCTTCGAGAACCGCACCGGCGAGACTGCCCGCTTCCTGGAGGGGATCCAGAGCGACGACCCGGATGGGTCGCTCTACTTCCTACACGTCGGGCTGCCGCACATACCGTGGCAGTACCTGCCCTCAGGCCGGCAGTACACGATCAACGGGCCGGACCTCCCGAGCCTCGCTGAAGAGCGCTGGGAGGGCGACGAGTGGCTGGTCGAACAGGCATATCAGCGCTTCCTGCTGCAGGTCGGTTACACGGATCGGCTGATCGGGACGGTTGATGGGTCGCCTGCGGGCGGAGGGGCTGTGGGACGACGCCGTCCTCGTGGTCACGGCCGACCACGGCGTGTCGTTTCACACCAATCACGACCGCCGGAACGTCTCGCGCTCGACCGTGGCCGACATCGCGGGCGTGCCGCTGTTCGTCAAGTTCCCCCACCAGCGCCGCGGCAAGGTGGACGACTCCGCGGTGCGGTCGATCGACATCCTGCCGACGATCGCGAAGCTGGTCGGAGTCGAGCCGCCGCGCGGCGTCGAGGGACAGCCGCTCGACCGCCCGCGCGAGACCGGGCAGATCGACGTCTTCCGGCGGGCCGGCGGCGACGTGACGGTGCCGTTCTCGACCTTCCTTCGCCTCCAAGCGGAGGCGGTCAGGCGCAAGACGGCGCTCTTCGGCGCGGGCGACGGCGGGCCGCGGATTGTTCGACATAGGCCCCGACCGGGACTTGATCGGCCGCCGGCTGAGCGAGCTCGACACGCAACCGGCAGGAGGGCTGCGAGCGGAGCTGGACGGGGCCGAGCTGCTCGCGTCAAGCGACGCGGGCTCCGGGCTGGTGCCGACGTTCATCAGCGGCCGCCTCGACGGCCCGGCTCCGGAGCGGGCGCGGCTGCTATCGTCGTGAACGGCCGCGTGGCGAGCTCGACCTACAGCTTCGGCGTGGGCGGCCAGACGCTGTTCGCGAGCATGATCCCGGAGAGCGTCACGAGGTCAGGCGGAAACGACGTGGCGCTGCTCGAGGTCGAGGGGGATGGGGCGGGCCGGACTCTGTCGACGGTCGCGGTCGAGGGCGCGGCGCCCTACCGCATCGCGAGTCGAGGCGGCTCCGAGGTGATCCTGCGCGGAGCCGACGTGGCGGCGACCATCCGCGGCGGCGCCGTCAAGGGATTCGTGGAGAACGTGGTCGAGGACGGCGCCACGCTGGCCACGACGGGATGGTCGGCGACGCCGAAGGCCCCGCCGAGCAGGATCTTGGTATTCGCCGGCGGAAAGCTCATCGCGTATGGCCGTCCGACCGATCCGAGGGCCGATGTGGCCAAGGCGATCGGCAAGGCGGCGCTGCGGTCGCAGTTCAGGGTAAGCGGCGCGGCCGAGCCCGGCACCGAGGCGAAGGACCTGCGCGTGTTCGGGATTCGCGGGCGGGCCGCGTCAGAACTGCCGGGTGTCACGGCCCCCTAGAAGAGCTGGTTCTCGCCCGCGAAGATCGGCTGGCAGCTCGGGCCAGCCGATCTCTAGGGCGAGTCGGCATTGATGGCGGGTTCTTGCAGCGGTGCCTCGGGTAGCCCTAGACCGAATCTATGCGCCCCGCGCGGGGGTCACCGGAGCCAAGGAAGGAACCGCCATGCACCGTTGGTTGCGTCGTGAGCGTCGAAGGGAACGGCGAATGTCATCCGTTGCAGGCCAGGCCGCTTGGGACTACTACCTGAGTGGCTGGCTGGACGGATGGGAAGCTTCGGCCGAGGTGTCCCGCGAAGGAGACCCGAGGGAGCGGGCGTGGTCGGACTTCCAGGCCGCTTATCCCAACCTGGACCGTAGTCCGGCCCTCCGCGTCCAAGGAGTAGGTCCGGCGCGCTCGCGGCCGGCCAGCATCGCAGAGCGGCGTGCGCAACTTCTCGCACGAAGCCGAGTTGACGCCTCCATGCGCACCGTGATCGCCGTGGCCCTTGGCGCCAGCCTGCTGGCCGGCTGCACCGTCCCCCGCCCTCCCGGCGAAGGCTCGATCCGCTATCGCGACGCCGTCTTCTCGTCGGTCACGACCACCAACGACATCACGTACGGCAGGGCGCCCGGCGCGAGCGGCCAACAGGTGGACCTCAAGCTGGACCTCTACCAGCCCGCCGGCGACGGCGCCGCCACGCGGCCCGCGCTGGTCTGGGTGCACGGGGGCGGCTTCACGCAGGGCGACAAGTCGAGCGGCCGCGCGCGGGCCACCTTCTTCGCCCGGCTCGGCTATGTCGCCGTATCGATCAACTACCGGCTGCTGTCGCCGGACGGCTGTGGCGGCAACCCGGACCCGTCCCCGGTCTGCGAGAACGCCGCCCTGGAGGCCCAGCACGACGCGCAGGCCGCGGTGCGCTGGCTGCGTTCGAATGCAGCGACGTACCGCATCGACACCGATCGCATCGCGATGGGCGGCGCCTCTGCCGGCGCGGTCACGTCGGTGCTGGCCGCGACGCACTCGGAGGACCCCGGCACGAGCGGCAACCCCGGACAGCCGTCGAGCATCCGCGCGGCCGTCTCCGTCTCGGGCGGCACGCCGACCAACGAGCTGATCGATGCGGGCGACTCCCCGACTCTGTTCATCCACGGCACCGAAGACCCCGTCGTGCCCTATCAGTGGGCGGTCCAGAACGCCGCCGCCATGTACAACCTCGCCATCCTCACGGTTCTCGAGCCGATCGAGGGCGCGCGCCACGGGCTGACGGGCGAGTACGGCCCGCTGATCGACGAGCAGTCCTCCTACTTCCTCTGGTACGCGATGAAGCTCGGGACCTAGAAGAGCTGGTTCTCGCCGGCGAAGATCTCCGACACCGAGTCGTCGGTGAAGATCCGCCGGATCGAGTCCTCGAGCACGTCGGCGCAGGTGAGCTGGGTGATCAGGTCGGGCGCGCCCTCGTCGAGCGGGATGGTGTCGGTGACGACGATGCCCGACAGCGGGCCCTCGGCTGAGGATCTCGAACGCGGGGCCCGAGAAGAGGCCGTGGGTGGCGACGGCGAAGACCTCGTTGGCGCCCTCGTCGAGGACGGTCTGCGCGGCAGCGTTCAGGGTGCCGCCGGTGGCGATGATGTCGTCGACGATGACGGCCGTCTTGTCCTTCACGTCGCCGATCACGTAGCCGATCTCGGCGACCTGCTGAGCGGGGCGCTCCTTCTCCATCAGCGCGTAGGGAGCGCCGACCTTCTGCGCGAACTTGCGGACCAGCTTCACGCGCCCGGCGTCGGGGGCGATGATCACGAGGTCGCGGTCGCCGAGGCGGTCCTGCACGAACTGGGTGAGGATCGGCATCGCGGTCATGTGGTCGACCGGCTTGGAGAAGAAGCCCTGCAGCTGGCCGGCGTGGAGGTCCATGGTCACCAGGCGATCGATGCCCGCGGTCTCGAGCACCTCGGCGACGAGGCGGGCTGAGATCGGCTCGCGCGGGGCCGACTTCTTGTCCTGGCGCGAGTAGCCGTACCACGGGGCGACGGCGACGATCCGGTGGGCCGAGGCGTGCTTGGCCGCGTGGATCATGAGCAGGAGCTCCCAGAGCGCGTCGTTGACCGTGAGGCCCTCGCGCGCGGAGCCGCAGATCGACTGGACGACGAACAGGTCGGCACCGCGGATGGACTCC
This sequence comes from uncultured Thermoleophilaceae bacterium, assembly GCA_963828225.1. Classification (GTDB taxonomy): domain Bacteria; phylum Actinomycetota; class Thermoleophilia; order Solirubrobacterales; family Thermoleophilaceae; genus JACVRW01. The sequence continues at coordinate 115,775 of CAWHDX010000002.1, forward strand.
TCGTAGCGGCAGTAGACCTCGCCGTCGGCGAAGGTCTTGAGGCCGGCGCCGGTGAGGTCGACCCCGAGGCGCTCGGCGATCTTGCCGCCCAGCTCGAGGCTGGACCGCCCGGCGGTGATCATCAGCCGCTTCTCGTAGCTCGCCGTGATGCTGTTGCCCGGCGCCACCGCTGTCTCCGTCTCGAGAGCCGTGCTCACTTGCGGGTCCTCCTCGACGCGGTCCGAGTAACCCTCGATGTTCTTCTGCTTCGCCCGGCCGATCCCGAGCGCGCCCTCGGGGACGTCGTCGGTGATCGTCGAGCCGGCACCAGTGTACGCCCGATCCCCGACGTCGACCGGAGCGATCAGCGACGTGTGGATCCCGGTCTTCACGCTCTTTCCGAGCTTGGTGCGGTGCTTGCGGCGGCCGTCGTAGTTGGCGGTGATCGTGCTGGCGCCGAGGTTGGCGGCGTCGCCGACGTCCGCGTCGCCGATGTAGGAGAGGTGCGGCACCTTGGCGCCCTCGCCGATGTCGGAGTTCTTGACCTCGACGAACGTGCCGACCTTGGCGCCGCGCGCGGACGACGGTGCCCGGCCGCAGGTAGGCGAAGGGGCCGACGAGGGCGTCCTGCTGGATCTCCGCCTCGACGAGGAAGGAGTGGACGACGCTGGCGCCGGCGCCGATGGCCGAGTCGCGCGCGGTGGTGTGCGGGCCGACCGCGGCGCCCTCGCCGACGGTGGTGCCGCCGAGCAGGCTGACGCCGGGCGAGACGACGGCGTCGACGCCGATCTGAACGCCGACTTCGACGCGCGTGCTCGAGGGGTGGAGGAAGGTGACGCCGGCGCGCGCGTGCTCCTCGAGGATGCGGCGCTGGGCGAGCTCCTCGGCCTCCATCAGGCCGGCGCGGTCGTTGACGCCGTGGGAGATGTCGAGGTCGTCGGTGCGGGAGGTGACGATGCGAGCGCCCTGCTCGCGGAGGATCGGGAACGCGCCGGTCAGGAAGCGCTCGCCCTCCTCCTGGTTCTGCACGCTCGCGATGCCGTCGAAGACCACGGGGGCCTCGAAGACGTAGGTGCCGAGGTTGACCTCGCGGATGGCGAGCGCCTCGGGGGCGACCGCGTCGGCGTGCTTGGTCTCGACGATGCGCTCGACGTCGCCGTCGGCGTCGCGGACGATGCGGCCGTAGCCGGCCGGGTCCTGCAGCTCGGTGGTGAGCAGCGTGGCCGTGGCGTCCTGGCGAGCGGTGCTCGCGGAGCAGGTCCTCGATCTGGCCGGCGGTGACGAGCGGGTGGTCGCCTGAGAGCACCACGAACGGGCCCTGCTCGATCAGGTCGCGCGCGGCGAGCACAGCGGATCCGGTGCCCTCCCCCTCGTGCTGCTCGGCGACCTCCACGCTCTCGGGCAGGCCCTCGCGAACGCCGTCGCCGGGCCGGACGACGCAGACGACCCGGCTCGCCCCGGCGCCGCGAGCGGCGTCGATGACCCACTCGACCATCGGCTTGCCGCAGATCCGATGGAGCACCTTGGGGAGCTCCGACCGCATCCGCGTGCCCTGGCCGGCGGCCATGATGAGGACCGTGAAGGGCTCGCTCATTGAGGTGCGAGGGTACACCGGGCAGGGCGCGCAGGACCTATCCTCAGGTGCCGCTGATTGGGGAGTGGTGTAATTGGCAGCACGAGGCACTTTGGTGCCTAAGAGGAGGTTCGAGTCCTCCCTCCCCAGTGCGATTCCGTCCGTCGCGTGTGCGAACATATGTTCGTGTCTCGTGGACCCCGCTACACCGAATCGGAGGCGCGGCAGGCGATAGCCGCATCGCGCTCCTGGTCGGAGGCGCTGCGGCGTCTCGGGATGTGTCACACGGGTGGGGCTCATCAGGTTCTCAGGAAGTACGCGGCGCTCTGGAGGATCCCGACGGAGCACTTCGACCCGTACGCGTCGCTGCGCGGCGCGCGACCGTCCAGCCGGCGGCCGCTCGAGGACATCTGGTGCAGGGTTCGACCTTCTCGCGCAACCACCTCAAGGAGCGCCTCTGCGAAGCCGGACTGAAGCAGCCCGTGTGCGAGCTGTGCGGCCAGGGCGAGATCTGGCGCGGGCGCACGATGGGGATGACATCGACCACGTCAACGGGGTCGCCGACGACCATCGCCTGGAGAACCTGCGGATCGTGTGCCCGAACTGCGCGGCGACGCTCGACACGCACTGCGCGCGCGGGCGCCGGATCGTGCGAGCGGAGCAGACGTGCATCCGCTGCGGCGCGGCCTTCAGGCCGAAGTCCGCGACGCAGCGCTACTGCTCGCGCGCCTGCGGAAGCCGCTGGGAGCGCGCTGGCCGGGCGCGGCCCGGGACGCGACGGGTCGAGCGGCCGCCGTACCCACAGCTGCTGCGCGAGGTGCGCGCCCTCGGGTTCAGCGGAACGGGGCGGCGCTACGGCGTGACCGACAACGCCATCCGCAAATGGATCCGCGCCTATGAACGGGAGCTGGCCGATGCCGCGTAGCCCGCCGTGGCGGCCGCGCTAGCGGTCCTTGCGCTCGTGCGGCACGCGGCCCGCCTCGGTGCCGCGCTCGTGGGCGGGGCCGCCGGGCGGCGAGATGCCGAGCACGCGCATCGCCTTCAGGCCGAGCGAGAGCCGCTCGCGGCCGTCGGTCGAGCCGACGTCCAGCGACGTCAGCTCCTTCACGCGCTCGAGCCGGTAGCGGATCGTGTGACGGTGGGTGAAGAGGCGCTCGGCCGTGCCGGCGACGTTGCCGTCCGCGTCGAGGAAGGTCTCGAGCGTCCGCACCAGCTCGGTCTCGTACTGCTCGTCGTAGGCGGCCAGCGGCGCCACGGTCTCGTCGAAGAAGCCCTGCAGCTCGGTCGGGTCCTCGCTCATCGCCGGCAGCAGCAGCCGGTAGGCGCCCGTCTCCTCGAACGACAGCTCGTGCAGCCCGCGCGCCTCGGCCACGTTCGCGGCCAGCAGCGCCTCGGCGCCGGCGCGGTGCAGGTCGGCCGGGTCGCTCGCGTGCCGGCTGCGCGCAACCGTCACGACGAAGCCCGGCAGGCCCGCCTCCAGCTCGCGGGCGACCGCCGCCCGCGGTGCGCTTCGCCACCGCCGCATCGGTCGCCGGGCGTGAGGATCACCAGCTCGCGCTCGGGCCGCGTCTGGGGACCCTCGTTGGGCCCCTGCCCGTGCCGCGACCAGCCCGCGTGCGCCAGCGCCGCCAGCGACGCTCGCTCGACCCCGCGCGCTCCGCGCTCGGCGACGGTCAGCGCCCGCGCCCGCCAGTCGCCCTCCTCGGCGTGCTGGGGACGGGCGCGCACGACGATCACGCTGGCGCCGTCGGAGACGTCGCAGCCGAGCTCGCTCGCCCGCGCCAGGATGTTCTCGCGGTCGGTGATCCTGCGGGCGAGCAGGTCCTGGATGAAGTCGCCGACCGCGGCCTCGGTGGCGCGCTCGGGCGCCTTGGCCCGGTCGACCTCCAGGCCGATCAGGTTCGCCACCAGCCGCAGCAGGGCGCCCGGCGGCGGCTCGCCGCGGGCCCGGTAGCGCAGCTGCCCGACCGGCACCTCCGCCACGCGCAGCTCGACGGCCTCCGCGCCCGCCTCCCCCGCCATCACCGTGCGCTCGTCCTCGCTCGACTGGCAGGCCACCGCCAGCACGTTGGCGGCGGCGTCGATGACGATCACGCTCGAGTCGAGCGCGCGCCCGGCGGCCCGGGCGACCTCGGGCAGGCCGGCGCCCGACTCGACGGCCTCGGAGACCTCGTCGAGCGACTCCAGGAAGGAGCGGGGCTCGGCCTGCGCCGAGCGAGACTGGCGGACCGGTTCAGCCATCTACGCGTATTGATCGTACGTCCAGACGACCGCCAGCCCGATCCCTGCACCGATCCCGAGCAGCGTGCCCAGGATGAACAGGGTCAGGAAAGCGGCCGCGAACTTCTCCCAGAGGCGCCCGTAGCAGCGCCAGGCCGGCCCGGCGATCAGCAGCAGCCAGCACGACGCGACCACGCCGGCGGCCAGCGCGATGGCGATCTCGGTGGAGGAGAAGTCGAAATTCATCGCTGCGCGCGCGCGGGCGTTTCGCGCACGCCACCGCGCTCATTGTGGCGCATGTGCTCGACGACCATCGCGATCGCGGCCAGCAGCCCGTAGATCCCGACGCCGAGGCCCCAGCCGGCGGCCACGTCCGACCAATGGTGCGCGTGCAGGTAGACCCGCGACAGCCCGACGGCGGCCGCCAGGACCACGGCGCCGGTGACGAGCGCCGCGCCGGCGAGCCGCAGGCCGGCGGGTGAACATGAGCGCCGCGGCGATCCAGGCGGTCACGTAGGCGGCGTGGCCGCTCGGGAAGCGCCGACCCCTCGGTCTCGATCAGCGCGCCGCTGGGCCGCGGGCGGTCGACGCCGGCCTTGGCGGCCTGGACGCGCGACGTAGACGAGCACGAAGCCGCCCACCAGCACGAGCACCTCGGGCACGCGCCGGCGCGTCCCGAGAACGATGGCGGTGACGATGATCACGCGCCGCGCAGGTGGGGAAGGAACCGAAGTTGGTGACCACCTTGGCGACGTCGGTCAGGGTGCTCGTGCGGATGTCGGCGCTGATGTCGAGCAGCTCGCGGTCGAGCGGCGTGAGCCCCGGGTCGCCCGACAGGATCATCAGGTAGAGGAAGAAGACGTAGAGGCCGATGCCGGCGATGGCAACTGTGGTGGTGAGCTCGAGGCCGAGGTCGCCGGGCGTGATCCGGTTCCAGAGGAAGCGGAGCTCGGGGCCGACGACGCGGGCGATCGGCCGCACCACGCCGCGGTGGATCGGCCGCCCGACGACGAACAGCGGCCGCAGCAGCGGGTGGCGCTCGTGTGCGCAGCAGCCAGTCGCGGATCTCGCTGCGGCGGCGGTAGGCGACGACGATCCCGACGACCACGGCGACGGTCAGCCCGAAGCCGAAGATGGCCTGGCCGGCGACGTGGGCGACCTTGTCGAACGAGCGCCAGAAGATGTAGCCGATCACGCAGAAGGTGGTCGACCAGAGCGCGGTGCCGACGACGCTGTACGGGATGAAGCGCCGGTAGGCGAGGCCCGACGCGCCGGCGATGAAGGGTGCGAGCGCGCGCACGAGGCCGATGAAGCGGCCGATCAGGATCGTCTTGCCGCCGTGGCGGTCGAAGTAGCCCTCGACCTGCTCGAGCCGCTCGTGGGTGATCTTGACCCGCGGGCCGTGACGCTCGAGGAAGGAGCGACCGAGGCGACGCCCGATGTAGAAGCTCGTCGTGTCGCCCAGGACCGCGCAGATCCAGACGAGGCCGATCAGCGGGACCAGATCGATCTCGCCCTGGCCCGCGATGACCCCGCCCGCGATCACGACCGTCTCGCCGGGCGCCACCAGCCCGACGAAGGCGCCGGTCTCGAGGAAGGCCATGACGCCGACGAGCGCGTAGGTCCACGGACCGAGGGTCTCGGCGATGTCGCCGATGACCTTCTTCGGGTCCGGCAGCTCGCTGAGGACGCCGCTCGCGTAGACCGCGAGCGCCAGCACCACGGCGCCGGCGAGCAGCTTGCGCTCGCCGCTCAGGTCGCGCCGGCGCCAGACGGCGCCCGCGGCGATCAGGACGGCGAGCGACGGCGGCGACGATCTGGCCGACGGACACGCGAGGACTGTAGGGAAGGACGGCGCCGCTGCGGCGCCGCGTCGCTGCCGCGTCAGGCCGAGCGCAGCTCGGCGACGATCGCCCGCGGGAGCGCTGGCGGCGGCGGTCGCTGCGGCCTGGCCGCGGTCGCGGTCGAACAGGCCGAAGCAGGTCGGGCCCGAGCCGCTGACCAGCGCGCCGCTCGCGCCGGCCACGCGCAGGTCGTCGAGGACGCTCGCGAGCTCGGGCCGCAGCGCGAGCGCCGCGGGCTGGAGGTCGTTGGCGAGCACCGGGCCGAGCAGCATGTCCTCGGCCAGCTCGCGCACGAGCGCCGGGTCGAGGTCCTCGCGGCCGCCGCCGAGCGCGTCGAAGCGGTCGTACACGGCGCCCGCCGAGAGGCCCTCGTCCTGCGGCACGAGGACGGCGCCGAACGGCGGCAACTCGATCGGCTCGACGACCTCGCCGGTGCCGGTCACCAGCGCGTGGCGCGGCTCGATCTGGCTCGGCACGTCGGAGCCGAGCGTGGCCGCCAGCTCGCGCAGCGCGTCGGCATCGAGCGGGTTCCCGGCGATCCGATTGCCCGCGCGCAGCACGGCGGCGGCGTCGGCGCTGCCGCCGCCGAGCCCGGCGGCGACCGGGATCCGCTTCTCGATGCGGACGTGCAGCGGCGGCAGCTGCGGAACCCGCTCGCGCAGGGCGCGCAGCGCCGCCTCGGCGAGGTTCGGGCCGGGGACGCAGCGGGCACTCGACGCGGTCGCTGCGCGCCCTCGCCCACGCCGTCCGCCGCCGCCACGCACGACGTCGTCGTGCAGGTCGATCGAGGCGAAGATCGAGCAGAGCGGATGCATGCCGTCGGGGCGCGGCCGGCCGACGTGCAGGATCAGGTTGAGCTTCGCGTACGCGCGCTCGTGCACGACCTCGCCGCCGGGCGTCGGATGACGGCCGGCATGCTCATCGCGGTCGCAGGCCCGCCAGCCGCGCGCGGCCGATCGCGTCGGCGAGGCGCGGCCAGTCGCCCGGCGGCCACCCGCTCGGCGCGTGCATCCGGCGGCTGGCCGATCTCCTCGAGCGCGGCGCGGGTGGCGTCGCGGATGTCGTCGGGAGCGCCGGGCACCAGCGCGAGCGAGCCGGCCAGCGCCTTGCGCCGGTGCGCGAAGGCGCCGTGGACGAGCGCCACCAGCTCCGCCGCCGGCGAGGCGGCGCGGCGCTCGCAGCCCGATCAGGACCGAGTCGACGTTCGGCTCCGGGCGGAAGACGGTGCGCGGCACGCGCCGCAGCACGCGCACGTCGCACGCCAGCTGAGCGAGCACCGAGGTCGCGCCATAGACCTTCGATCCGGGCGCCGCCGCGAGCCGCTCGCCGACCTCGCGCTGGACCATCGCCACCCAGGTGCGCGCTCCGGGCAGCTCCTCGATCGACCTCAGCACGACCGTCGCCGCCACCCCGTAGGGGAGGTTCGCGACCACCTTGTCGGGCGCGGGGTCGAGCGCAGCGAGGTCGAGCTCGACTGCATCGGCCATGTGGAGCGTGGCGTTGCCGAACGGGGCGAGCGCCTCGGCGAGCGGCGGCTCGAGCGTGCGGTCGATCTCCACGACGTGCAGGTGACCGACCCGCGGCGCGAGGTACTCGCTCAGCACGCCCAGCCCGCCGCCCACCTCGAGCACCACGTCCGCCGGGCCGAGATCGGCGGCGCGGCCGATGACGCCGAGGATGTTGTCGTCGATCAGGAAGTTCTGGCCGAGCTCGCGGTTCGGCCGCACGTCGAAGCGGCGCAGGCGGCTGAGGCTCGCCTGGCGCGGCTCGTCGCTCACCATCCGAACACGCGCGCGGCGTTGCGCCTCGACCGTGCGCTCCAGCTCGGCGTACTCGACCCCGCGCAGCTCGGCGACTCGCTCCGCCGTGTGCACGACCTTCGCCGGCTCGTTGGGCTTGCCGCGCACCGGCTGGGGCGACAGGTACGGCGCGTCGGTCTCGACCAGCAGCAGCTCCGCCGGCAGCTCGCGGGCGGCCGCCTGCAGCTCGACGGCCTTCGGGTAGGTCACGTTGCCCGCGAACGAGCAGAGGTAGCCGCGCTCCACGCACTCGCCCATCCGGTCCGGCGCCGAGAAGCAGTGCAGGATCACCGCGGGCAGCCGGTCGGCGTGCTCGCGCAGGATCGCGAACGTGTCGTCCTCGGCCGCGCGCGTATGGATCGCCACCGGCAGTCCGAGGCGGCCCGCCAGCTCGAGCTGAGCCTCGAACGCGCGGCGCTGGTCGTCGCGGGGCGCGTAGTCGCGGTAGTAGTCGAGCCCGGTCTCGCCGATCGCGAGGGCGTTCGGATCCGACGCGGCGACCTCGATCGCCTCGGCGTCCGCCGCCGTGAAGCCGGTGGTCTCGTGCGGATGGCGGCCGACGATCGCGAACACCTCGTCGTGCTCGGCGGCGTCGCGCAGCGCCTGCGCGATCGAGTCGTCGCGCATGCCCACGGTCGCGATCCGAGTCAGCCCCGCCGCGCGCGCCCGCTCGACGAGCTCCCCGGTGGGCGGCTCGCAGTGGTCCAGGTGGCAGTGGGTGTCGATCACCGCCGTGGCCCGTTCGACCGGGCGCCGATCATCAGGCCGCCGACTGCTCGGGCGGCTCGACCCGCGGGAACAGTTGACCCAGATCCCCGAGCGTCGCGCCGCCGCCGACTGCGCCCAGCCGGGCCCCGTCCAGTGACAGGTCCTCCTGCCCCAGCGCGGCCAGCAGCCGCTCCGCCGACGCGGGCATGAACGGATGCAGCAGCACCCCCACGACTCGCAGCCCCTCGGCAAGCGAGTAGAGCACCTGGTCGAGCCGCTCCGCCGCGGACTCGTCCTTGGACAGCTGCCAGGGCTCCTCCTCCTGGACGTAGCGGTTGAGCCGCTTCACGCGCTGCCAGACCTCGTCGAGGGCCTGCGTCAGCTCGATCGCCTCCAGGCGCTCGGAGACCGCTTCCGAGAGCCCGTCGAACTCCTCCACGAGCACCGGGGCCGGCTCGGCGTCCGGCACTACGCCGTCGCGGTAGCGGCCGATCATCGCGAGCGTGCGGCTCGCCAGGTTGCCCCACTCGTTCGCCAGCTCGGTCGTGTAGCGCGTCTCGAATCCCTCGGGCGAGACCTCGCCGTCGGAGCCGTAGCTCACCTCGCGCAGGAGGTAGAAGCGCAGCGCGTCGGCGCCGTACATGTCCACCACCGCGAACGGCTCGATGACGTTGCCGAGCGACTTCGACATCTTGTGCTCGCCGAGCAGCAGGAACCCGTGGATGCCCACGCGCCGCGGCGCCTCGATCTCCGCCGCCATCAGCATCGCCGGCCAGATCACGGCGTGGAACTTGAGGATGTCCTTGCCGATCAGGTGGACGTCCGCGGGCCAGAAGCGCTCGGTCAGGTCCTCGCCCTCCCGCGCGTATGAGAGGGCCGTGTAGTAGTTGAGCAGCGCGTCGATCCAGACGTAGACGACCTGCGACTCGTCCCACGGCACCGGCACGCCCCACTTGAGCCGCGCGCGGCTGAGCGAGATGTCGCGCAGGCCGCTCTTGATGAACGCGAGCGCCTCGTTGTAGCGGTTGCGCGGCGTCACGAACTCGGGGTGCTCGGCGTAGAGGCGCTCGAGCGGCTCCTGGAAGCTCGACAGCCGGAAGAACCAGTTGTCCTCCTTCTCGATCTCGAGCACGATCTTGTGGATCGGGCAGCGGTTGCCGTCCTCGAGCTCGGAGTCGGTCTTGAAGTCGGCGCAGCGCGGGCAGTACCAGCCCTCGTAGGTGCCGGCGTACACGTGCCCGTTGTCGTGGATGCGCTGGACGACTTCGGCGACCCGCGCCATGTGCTCCGGGTCGGTGGTGCGGATGAAGAAGTCGTTGGTGGCGTTGAGGGCTGCCGCGAGCTCCTTGAAGCGGACGGCGTTGCGGTCGCCCAGCTCGCGCGGGGTGATGCCGAGCTTCTCCGCCGCCTGCGTCACCGGCTCGCCGTGCTCGTCGGTGCCGGTGAGGAAGAAGACGTCCTCGCCGCGCTGACGCATGTGGCGAGCGAGCACGTCGGCCGCGATCGTCGTGTACGCGTGGCCCAGATGCGGCTCGCCGTTCACGTAGTAGATCGGCGTCGTGACGTAGTACGGCATCGGAAGCGATGCTACTCAGGGTCGAAGCGTCGGCCTGGGCCGCGGGCGGCACCGTCACCTCCTCCCGAGCAGCGGCCGGAGCGCGCCGACGACGCGCGCGCGACCGGTGCGGGTGGCGCTGCGACCGTCCTCCGAGAGGCCGAGCACGGCTGCGGCGAGCAGGAGGCCGAGGCAGGCGAGTGCCCAGCCGAGGTCGGGTCCGCCGCGTGGTTCGGCGGGCGCCGGACGGCCGGCGACCGCGGGGCTGAGCTCGGCGAGGGCGATCGTGCGCCGGCGGGGACGGGTGATCCGCCCGGAGCGGACGCGGGTGGCCGGTGGGCGCGTGGACGGGCGCTCGACCGGGAGCGGGCGCGGGCGCTCGCTCGGGTGCGTGCGCCCGGACGCCGTGGGGAACCGGGACGGGACGCGGGCTTCGCTCCGGCCTGGGACCCGGCATCGGGAGGCCGCGCGGCGCGCGCGTGGGTGCGGATCGCGGTGCCGGAGCTTGGCGCGGCAGCGGCCGTGGCAGTGGCCGTGGCGCGCCGTCGGGCAACGGGCGCGGCGCGGCCGTTCGCGGCACCGGGTGCGGGCGCGTTGGCGCCAGCACCGGCACGGGCGACGGGCGCGGGCGCTCGGGCGGCGTGCCGCGCGGAGGCAGCAGCGCCAGCGGGTCGTGGTAGGCGTGGCTGGTCCCCGCGTCGCGCACGCCGAAGTGCAGGTGCGGCTGCTCGGTCGAGCGGACGCCGGTGGTGCCGACCGCGCCGATGCGCTGTCCCGTCGCGACCCGGTCGCCCTTGCGCACGGCGAGCGAGGACAGGTGCAGGTACGAGGTGTCGTAGGTGCCGTCGGCCGTGCGGATGCTCACGGTGATCCCGGAGCTTCCGGCCGTGCCGGCGAAGCGCACGTCGCCGCCGGCGGCCGCGACGACCGGGCTGCCGACGGCGGCCCCGATGTCGATGCCGCGGTGCTGGCCGGCCGCGTAGGGGTCGTCGCCGTTGCGGTAGGCCGTGAGCACCTCACCGTCGACGGGCCAGGTCCAGGCGGCGCGGGCATCGGCGGGAGCAGGCGAGTACGGCGAGGGCGGCGGCGATGGAGAGGCGGGCGGCGAGTCGCATGCAGGCCAACGTAGGTGCGCGAGGCCGGTCGGCCGCGGGGGGCGAGCGAAGAAGTTGCGGAACGTTGCGAGTCGGTGACGAGACGTTGCGGTCCGGTCACGTTCGGGAGGGGAGCCGCCGCGCGGGCGCGGCCGCGAGCAGGGCGACCCGCGCCCCCTACTCCCCCATCAACCCCCGATACAGCGCATTCGCGCTCTCGCCCGTCAGCTCCGCCACCACCCCGGCCGCCCGGCGCGGGTGGGCGCCGGCGTCGACCAGCCGCCGCAGCGCGTCGAGGCCCGCGCCGCCCGCACCCTCGGCCGCCGCCGAGCGCCGACGGCCCCAGCACCAGCACCACCTCGCCCCGCGGCGGCGCTCCCTCGTACCGAACGGCCAGCTCCGCGGCGCTCCCCCGCACCACCTCCTCGTGCGCCTTCGTCAGCTCGCGGCAGACCGCCACCTCGCGCGAGGGGTCCACCGAGGCCAGCAGCGCCAGCGTCCCCGGCACCCGCCGCGGTGACTCGAAGGCCACCACCGTCCCGGGCTGCGCCGACAGCACCCGCAGCAGCTCGCCCTTCTTGCGTGGCAGGAATCCCTGGAACACCCACTCCGACGCCGGCAGTCCCGACGCCACCAGCGCCGTGATCGCCGCCGACGGCCCCGGCAGCACCTCGACCGGCAGCCCCGCCGCCACGCAAGCCCGCACCAGCACGTATCCGGGATCCGACACCAGCGGCATCCCGGCGTCCGACACCAGCGCCACGACCGCTCCGTCGCGCATCTGCGAGACCAGCTCCGCCGCGCGCGCCCGCTCGTTGTGCTCGTGGTACGACACCAGCCGCCCGGACACCCCGTAGCGGTCCAGCAGCACCCGCGTCCGGCGCGTGTCCTCGCACGCCACCACGTCCGCCTCGCGCAGCGCCGACAGCACGCGCAGCGTCACGTCCTCGAGGTTCCCGATCGGCGTCGGGCAGACGACCAGGCGCCCGGTCACGAGAGCGCGTCGAACGCCATCAGCGCCGCCCCCAGCATCCCGGACTCGTCGCCGAACTCGGTCGGCACGATCTCGACCATCTCGCGCGCCGGCGGCAGCGCCCGCTCCGCCACGACCTCGCGCGCCGGGCCCAGCAGCAGCTCGCCCGCGGCGATCGCCCCGCCGCCGATCACGATCCGCTCCGGGTTGAAGACGTTCACCACCCCGACGAGGCCGTAGCCGAGTCGCCGCCCGATCTGGGCCAGCACCGACTCCGCGGCGGCGTCGCCCGCGTGCGCCAGCTCGGTCACGATCCCGCCGGTGATCTCCTGCCCCGCCGTCAGCCGTCGCCCCAGCGCGGAGTCCGGCCGCGCGGCCGCCGCCGCGACGCCCCTCGCGCCCGATCGTCGACCCCGACGCCATCACCTCGAGGCAGCCGCGCCCGGGGCAGTTGCCCTGGCAATCGGGCCCGTGCAGGTCGACCACCATGTGCCCGATCTCGGCGCCGAGGCCGCGCGCGCCGCGGTAGATCTTCCCGTCGAGCAGCAGCCCGCTCCCGATCCCCGTCCCGAGCGCCACCAGGACCGCGTGGGACGCTCCGCGCGCGGCGCCGAAGCGCGCCTCCGCGAGCAGCGCCGCGTTCGCGTCGTTGTCCACCACGACCGGCAGCCCGAGCCGCTCGCTCATCAGATCGCGGAAGCGCACGTCCGCCAGCGGCAGGTGGGTCGACCAGCGCGCCACCCCCGTCTCCGGCTCGACCAGCGCCGGTATCCCGAACCCCACCGCGGCCACGTCCGGCGCCGCCGCACGGACCTCCTCGACCGACCCGACCATGATGTCGAGCGTCTCCGCGCGATCGCCTCCGCGCCACGTCCGGTGCACCCGGTGGTGGACCACGAGGCCCTCGTCGACCACGCCGCCGAGCAGCTTGGTGCCGCCTGCATCGATACCGATCACTCGCCTGGGCGGCATGGCCGGACGATATACAGAGGTCTGTGCCCGACCCGGAACGGCCCCGAGTACAACGTCTACCGCGCCCGCAAGCGCCCCCTCTCGCGCGGAGCCGACCTCGACGCGCTGCGCCGCCGGCTCAGCCGGGTCACGGGCCGCGAGCCCGACGAGCCGCGCGAGCGCCGGCGCATCACGCCCGGTCGCGTGCTCAAGTGGGTCGCGCTCGCCGTGGCGGGCTGGCTGCTGCTCTCGCTCGTCCTGTTCCTCGTCAGCGCCCAGACCCAGGAGGGGATCTCGGACGAGGCCGAGGCCGCCCTCTCGAGCGGCGGCAGCATGCTCGGCGGCACCAACATCCTCGTGCTCGGCTCCGACGCGCGCACCGGCGACTCGATCGACGAGAGCTCCAGCGGCCCCTCGCGCGCGGACACGATCATGCTCGTCCACGCCGAGCTCGGCGGGGTCCGCAAGCTGTCGATCCCGCGCGACACCGAGGCCGAGATCCCCGGGCACGGCAGCCGCAAGATCAACGCCGCCTACGCGCTCGGCGGCCCGGCTCTGACGATCAGCACGGTCGAGGGCTTCCTCGGCAACGGCCTCAAGGTCAACCACCTGGTCGAGGTCGACTTCGAGGACTTCCCGTCGTTCATCGACGCGCTCGGCGGGATCACCGTCCACAACAAGACGCGCATCTGCTCGCCGCCGTTCGACAACTTCTGGAAGGGCCTCCGCTTCCGCAAGGGCGACATCGACCTCGACGGCACCCGGGCGCTCGGCTTCGCGCGCGTGCGCAAGAACCCGTGCGCGCCCGCCGAGGACGACCGCGCCCGCGCCGCTCGCCAGCAGGAGGTGCTGCGCGCGATCGGCGCGCAGGCGAAGTCGCCGGGCACGTTCCTGCGCCTGCCGTGGGTCAGCTGGCATGCGCCCAAGGCGCTCAAGACGGACATGAGGGGCTTCGCGCTGATGGGCCTGTTCGCGGACGTCGCGACCGGCAACTCGGACGAGACCGACGTGCTCCAGGGCACCTGCTGCGACCTCGAGGGCGACATCCAGGTCTCGCCCGGCACGCGCGCCGAGGCGGTGCAGAAGCTGCTCGACGGCGAGTAGCTAGTCGGACGAGGACAGAGGAGGAGGAGCTGGACGACGTCGAGTCGGACTTCTTGGTGTCCGACGACTTGCTCTCCGACGACGACTTCGACTCGGACGGCTTCGGGTCGCTCCCGGCGCCGCCCTTCTTGTTCTTGCCGTAGTCGGTGTTGTAGAAGCCCGAGCCCTTGAAGTGCACGGCGACGGGGTGGAACACGCGCTGCACCGGAGCGCCGCAGACCTCGCACTCGGTGAGCGGGTCCTCGACCATGCGCTGCATCGCCTCGAACGTGTGGCCCTTCTCGCAGCGGTACTCGTAGATCGGCATGGCACTCCCAGTATATGAGTGCCAATCCGGCCCGTCGCGTACCCTCAGCCGCCGTGACCGGAGCGCCGCTGTGACCATGGACAAGATCGTGGCGCTGTGCAAGCGCCGCGGGCTGATCTTCCCCGCCTCGGAGATCTACGGGGGGATCGCCAACACCTACGACTACGGGCACTACGGCGTGCTGCTCAAGAACAACGTCGTGAACGCCTGGTGGCGCGCGATGACCCAGGAGCGCGACGACATCGTCGCGCTCGACTCGGCGATCATCCAGCACCCGCGCACGTGGGAGGCGTCGGGTCACCTGTCCGGCTTCAGCGACCCGCTCGTGCAGTGCCTCGGCAAGTGCAAGCGCCGCTTCCGCGAGGACCACCTGCGCGAGGACGCCGAGGCGCGCGGCGACGACCCGGACAAGCTGGTCTGCCCCGTCTGCGGGGGCGAGCTTTCCGAGCCCCGCCCTTTCAACCTCATGTTCGAGACCACGATCGGGCCGGTGCAGGAGGCGGGCGCCACCGTCTACCTGCGCCCGGAGACGGCGCAGGGCATCTTCCTCGACTTCAAGACGACGCTCCAGTACTCGCGCAAGCGGCCGCCGTTCGGCATCGCCCAGATCGGCAAGTCGTTCCGCAACGAGATCACGCCCGGCAACTTCATCTTCCGCACGCTCGAGTTCGAGCAGATGGAGATGGAGTTCTTCGTGCCCCCGGACGAGGCCGAGAAGTGGCACGAGCACTGGATGCAGGAGCGGCTCGAGTGGTACGTCTCGCTCGGCGTCGACCGCGAGCGGCTGCGGCTGCGCCCGCACGGCGAGGACGAGCTGTCGCACTACAGCTCCGCCACCAGCGACATCGAGTACCTGTTCCCGATCGGCTGGTCGGAGCTGGAGGGGATCGCCAACCGCGGCGACTTCGACCTGCGCCAGCACGCCGAGCACTCGGGCCAGAAGCTCGAGTACGTCGACACCGCCACCGGCAACCGCTACGTGCCGCACGTGATCGAGCCGGCGGCCGGGCTCGGACGCACGGTGCTGACGCTGCTGTGCGACGCCTACGAGGAGGACGACGATCGGCGGCGAGGTCCGCACGGTGCTGCGGCTGCAAGCCGAGCATGGCGCCGATCAAGGCGGCCGTCCTGCCGCTCGTGAACAAGGACGGCCAGCCCGAGAAGGCGCGCGCGATCTACGAGGAGCTGCGCGCGCGCATGAGCGCGGAGTTCGACACCGGCGGCTCGATCGGCAAGCGCTATCGCCGCCAGGACGAGATCGGAACGCCCTGGGGGATCACGGTCGACCACCAGACGATGGAGGACGACACCGTGACGCTGCGCGACCGCGACACCCTGGAGCAGGTGCGCCTGCCGATCGCCGGACTGGCGGACGAGCTGGCTAGCCGGCTCGGCTGAGCCGCTCGAGCTCGGCGACGATCTTCGGCTCGGACTCGGCGAGCTGGTCGTCGGTCCAGCGCCAGCGCGCGCCGTCGACCATGTCGGTGCGGCCGTCGGCGAGGTGGTCCTGGACGCGCTCGACGCGCAGCTCGACGGCGACCACGGTGTCGGCGACCTCGAGCTCCTCGGCCACCACCGCCGCCGTGCCGTAGGCGCTGAACGCGAGGCCCTTGCCCATCACCAGCAGGGCGGCGCGCTCGTCCTCGCGCAGGCGGCGCAGCATCTCGCGCTTGCGCCCGAGCGCGAACATGACGCGCTGGTCGCCCACGCGGACGGCGGTCGAGACCGGGATCGCGTGCGGGCCCGCGGCGCACAGCACGGCCGGCGTCCCCTGTTCCCACTGCGGCAGGCGCTCCATGGCGCCGCCGCTACTCGCGCGCCGAGCAGCCGGCGCGCCACCGCACGCCGAGCTCGAAGGTCGCCTCGCGGTCCCAGTCGGGATCGGAGAGGACCTGGATGCCGACGCCGTCGCCGAGGGCGAACAGCATCGATGCCACCGACTCGGGGTCCGCCTCGAGCCGCACGACGCCGTCGCGCTCCTTGGTCCGCAGCGACTCGGCGAGGTCGGCGCGCCAGCGGCGGTACAGCTCGGCCAGCTCGGCGCGGATGTCCTCCGAGTGGCGCGATGCCGACAGCAGCTCGTAGATCACGGCGGGACTGCCCGGCTCGCCGTCGATGAACTCCTCGAGGCCGAGCACCAGCGCGGCGATGATCTCGTCGGCGCTGGTGGCCGAGGCGATGCGCGCCTCCATCCCGGAGATGCGCTCCTCGCAGTCGTGGCGCACCACCTCGACGAGCAGCTGCTCCTTCGAGCCGAAGTAGTAGTGCAGCAGCCCGCGCGACACGCCGGCCTCGCGCGCGACGTGGTCGAACGTCGACGCGGCGGCGCCCCGCGCGCGCGACGCTCGCCCTCATCGCGGCGATGATGCGCTGGGCCTTGTCGCCCTCGAGTCGCTTGGGAGTGGTGGCGGTTGCGGCCATGCGGCGCGATCCTAGCTGGCCGTCCAACCAGATGGGCCACGAGATCGGCCACGAAAAGGGCGTCCCGCAGGACGCCCGATTTCGAAACGATTCGCAGCCGGTCAGCCTGTGCCGACGGGCTGACTCTCGCTGGTGGTGCCGGTCGAACCGGACCCCGAGTTGGTCTCCGGAGTCGTGGTGGCTGTGTACTCGAACTCCTCCTCCGCGCCGAACAGCGCGTCGAGGACCTTCTTGCGCAGCCCCTCGCTGAGCGCAAGGGCGAGCCCCGCGCCGACGAGTCCGACCATCAGCAGACGACCCTTGCGGCGCTTGCGCTTCTTCTGCCCGCGCAGAGCGTCGGCCGCCTCCTTGAGCGACGTGGCCGCATCCTTCAGCTCACGTTGCACCTTCTTGTCGTCCAGGGCCTTCGCCGGGCCCTTGCCGTTCACCCGCCCGTAAGCCTTCTTCGCCGAGCCGAAGGCGTTGCGCAGGTTGTCGCGCAGCTCCTGGTCCTCGACCAGGCGCTGGACATAGTCGTTCGAGCGGACCGCCTTGCCGGCGGCATATGCTCCGGCGCCGGCCTTCGCGGCCTTTTTCTTTGCTGCCATTGCTCTCCTCGGGTCCGCTTGCCAGCGGTAACTGTACCCGGCCGGGGGCCCCGCGAACAGAAACACCCCGCTCAACGGGAGTTTCGTCGTCACGCGCTTCTCCAGCGCGGCGTCGAGCACCTCGTGCTTCGGAGTCGACCAGGACGAACTTCATGCGCTTGCGCAGATGGGCCGGGATGTCGTCGATGTCGGCCTCGTTGCGGCGCGGAATGATCAGCCGGTTGATGCCCACGCGCTGGGCCGCGAGCGCCTTCTCCTTGAGCCCGCCGATCGGCAGCACCTGGCCGGTCAGCGTGATCTCGCCGGTCATCGCCGTGTCGGCTCGCACCGCGCGGCCGGTCGCGCGCGACGCCAGCGCGGTCGCCATCGTGATGCCGGCGCTGGGGCCGTCCTTCGGGATCGCGCCGGCCGGGACGTGGATGTGCACGTCGTGCTCGCGGAAGTAGTCGTCGGGCACGTCGCTGTCGATCGTCCTGATGTACGAGAGCGCGGCGGCCGCCGACTCCTTCATCACGTCGCCGAGCTGGCCGGTGATCTGCAGCTTGCCGTCGCCCGGGTAGGCGGTCGCCTCGACGAACAGGACGTCGCCGCCGACCGGCGTCCACGCCAGGCCGGTCGCGACGCCGGGCTCGTTGACGCGGGCCTTCACGTCGTTCTGCACGCGCCGCTTGCCGAGCAGCTCGCCGACCGTCTTGGCCCGGATGACCCGCTTCGACCTGCGCGTGCCCTCGGCGAACTCGCGCGCGACCTTGCGGCAGATCGAGCCGATCTCGCGCTCGAGCCCGCGCACCCCGGCCTCGCGCGTGTAGCCGTCGACGATCTCCTCGAGCGCCTCCGCCGTGAACTCGATCTTCGAGCGGCCCACCCCGTTGCGCTCCATCTGGCGCGGCACGAGGTAGCGCTTGGCGATCTCGCGCTTCTCCTCCTGCGTGTAGCCGGACAGCTCGATGACCTCCATCCGGTCGCGCAGCGCCGGCGGGATCGTGTCGAGCTGGTTCGCCGTGCAGATGAAGAACACGCGCGACAGGTCGAACGGCAGGTCGAGGTAGTGGTCGCGGAAGGTCCCGTTCTGCTCTGGGTCGAGCACCTCGAGCATCGCGCTGGCCGGGTCGCCGCGGTAGTCGGCGCCCATCTTGTCGATCTCGTCGATCATCAGCACCGGGTTGTTGGCGCCGGCGTCGCGGACCGACGCGGATGATCGTCCCGGGCAGCGCGCCGATGTAGGTGCGCCGGTGTCCGCGGATCTCGGACTCGTCGCGCACGCCGCCGACCGAGATGCGCTCGAAGCTGCGGCCCATCGCGTCGGCGACCGACCGCCCCAGCGAGGTCTTGCCGACGCCGGGCGGCCCGACGAAGCAGAGGATCGACGAGCGCGCGTCCGGCTTGAGCCGGCGCACGGCGAGGAACTCGAGGATGCGGTCCTTGACCGACTCGATGTCGTAGTGGTCGCGGTCGAGCACCTTGCGGCCGTGCTTGAGGTCGAGGTTGTCCTCGGTCGACCTCGACCAGGGCAGGTCGGCGAGCCACTCGAGATAGGTGCGGATCACGCCGTGCTCGGCGGCCTGCGGCGGCAGCCGCTCGAAGCGCTGCAGCTCGCGCTCCGCCTGCTTCCAGGCGTGCTCCGGCAGCTCGGCGGCCTCGAGGCGCTCGCGCAGCTCGGTCGCCTCGGCCTGGATCTCGTCGACCTCGCCGAGCTCCTCCTGGATCGCCTTGAGCTGCTGGCGCAGGAAGTACTCGCGCTGCCCGCGATCCATCTCCGACTGGACCTGCGACTGGATCCGCGAGCCGATCTCGACCAGCTCCTGCTCGCGCGCCAGGATCTCCGAGAGCCGCCGCAGGCGCCTCGTCACGTCGCGCTCCTCGAGCAGCCCCTGCTTCTCCTCGGTCGAGATCCGCAGCGCCCCGGCGATGATGTGCGCGAGCTCGGCGGGGTCGTCGATGTTCGCGACCGCCATCTGCAGCTCGGCGGGCAGGTAGGGGACCTCCTCGATGATGCGCGAGAAGGTCGCCTGCACGTTGCGGTGGAGCGCCTCGAGCTCGGCGGAGGGGATGACGACGTCGGGCGTCTCGGCGATGCGCGCGATCAGATAGGGCTCGGTGGCCACGAAGTCGCCGAGCTCGACGCGCTGGGCGCCGTGCACGAGGATGCGCAGCGTCCCGTCCGGCACCTTCATCATGCGCGCCACGACACCGGCCACGCCGACGCGGTAGAGGTCGTCGGGCCCGGGCTCCTCGCCGGCGCCGTCGCGCGACGTGACCATCACCAGCATGCGGCTGCCGGTGAGCACGTCGTTGACGAGCCGCACCGAGCGCTCCTGGCCGACCGCCAGCGGAATCAGGGCCTCCGGGAAGGGAACGCTCTCGCGCAGCGGCAGCACAGGCAGCGCCTCGGGCAGGACCGTGCGCACCGCCGCCTCGGCGGCCTCTCCCCCGGGCGAGGGGATGTGGATCGTCACGAAGCCGGCTCGTCGATGCGCACGCGTCGCACGGTCTGGTCCGGCTGCGCCAGCGGGATCTCGACCTCGAGCATGCCGTCCTCGTAGGAGGCGCGCGCGTCCTCGGCGACCACGTCGGCGCCGAGCTCGACGATGCGGCGGAACGGGCCGTGCTCGATCTCGATCTGCTGGTAGAGGCGGCCGCTCGCCTGCGCCGGCCGGCGCTCTCCCGCGATCAGCAGCTGGCGCCCGCGGATCTCGAGCCCGACGTCGCCGATCTCCACTCCGGCCAGGTCCGCGCGCACGACCGCGCGCGGCGGATCGTCGACGTAGTAGACGTCGACCGACGGCGCGAAGCCGCGCCCGCGCAGGCCGGTCTGGCGCTCGAAGACGTCGCCGAACAGCTCGTCGATCTCGCGGCGCATGCGCTCGAAGTTGGTGAACAGGTCCCGCTGCGGGCTCACGGGCTCGGAGGATAGCCCCGGCCTCGCCGCCGGCTCCGCAACGCCGAGCGCGCCGCCCAGTACCCGCCCATCCCGTGAACGCCGCCCCCCGGCGGGGTCGACGACGAGCAGAGGTAGACCCCGGGCAGCGGCGTCGAGTACGGCACCGCGCGGGCAACCGGACGGGTGAAGAGCTGCCGCAGATCCTGGATGCCGCCGTTGATGTCGCCACCCACGTAGTTGGGGTTGCGCCGCTCCATCTCGGCGCTGTCCATCGCCGAGCGCGCCACGATGCGGTCGCGGAAGCCTGGCGCGAACCGCTCGACCTGGGCCTCGATCGCCGCGGTCATGTCGCGCGTCGACCCGCTGGGCACGTGGCAGTAGGCCCAGGCCGAGTGTTGGCCCGCCGGTGCGCGCGCCGAGTCGAACAGGCTCGCCTGGACCAGCAGCACGAAAGGCCGCTCGGCGTGCCGGCCGCTGCTCACCGCCGCCTCGGACTGCTCGAGCTCGGCCGCCGTCCCGCCCAGGTGCACCGTGCCGGCGCGCGCGACCTCAGGCGCCCGCCACGGGATCGGGCCGTCGAGCGCCCAGTCGAGCTTGAAGATGCCGGGGCCGTAGCGGTAGCGGCCGAGCGCGCGGCGGTAGCGGTCCGGCAGGCGGGGACCCGCCATCGCGAGCAGCGCCCGGGGGGTCACGTCGAGCAGCACCGGGGCCGCGCCGGCGAGCTCGTCGAGCGAGCTCACCTGCCGGCCGGTCTCGATCGTGCCGCCGAGCGACCGCAGGTGTGCCGCGAGGGCGTCGGCGAGCCGCTGCGAGCCGCCCCGCGCGACAGGCCAGCCGACCGCGTGCGCCGACGCGACCAGCACCAGCCCGAAGGCGGCGCTCGCCGGCGCTCGCAGCGACAGCATCGAGTGCGCGGAGCAGCCCGCCAGCAGCGCGCGGGCGCGCTCGCCCTCGAAGCGCGAGCGGGCGAGGCCGGCCGCGGAGCGCAGCGCGCTCAGACCGAAGCGCGCCAGCAGCAGCGGGTGACGGGGCGGTCGCGCGGGGGCCAACAGCTCGGCGAAGAGGGCGTCGGAGTTGCGCACGAGCGGGTCGAAGAGGCCGGTCCAGGCCGCGCCGTCGCGCCCCAGCCCCGCGGCGGTCTCCGGCACGGAGCGCTCGAGCATCGCCGCGGTGCCGTCGTCGAGCGGGTGCGCCAGCGGCGCCTCGGGGTGGACCGCCTCGAAGCCGTGCTGCGCCAGCGGCAGCCGGCGCAGGAACGGCGAGGCGAGCGCGAGCGAGTGGACGGTCGAGCAGGTGTCGTGCACGAAGCCCGGCAGCGTCAGCTCGGCCGACCGGCAGCCGCCGCCGACGGTCTCCTGGCCCTCGAGCAGCGTCACGCTCCGGCCGGCCTGGGCCAGCGCGATCGCCCCCGCCAGGCCGTTGGGACCCGCGCCGACGACGACCGCGTCCGTCAACCGGAGCGCCGGAACAGGCCCTTCGCGAGGCGCCCGGGCGCGCCCAGCGTGTACAGCGTCGAGCGGATGGCCGCACTGTGCCAGACGTTGCGCCACTTCGACCACTGGCGGCGCTTGTCGACGCACACCACCTGCGTATCCACGTCGGCCTGGTGCCCGAAGTGCGCGGCCAGCGCCGTCAGCGTGTGGTTCCAGAAGCGGTCCTCCTGGCGATGCCCGCCGAGCGTCAGGCCGACCTCGTAGATCGGGTCGCTCGCGCGCATCAGGACCTGTGCCTGCGCCACGGTCTCGCCCTCGCGCTCGATGGCGCTGAACGTGATCCAGCCGGCGAACATGTGGCCCTGCGGAGTCATCAGCGTGAACGACTCCTCGTCCGCGTAGAGGACCATCACGCCGGTGGACAGCTTCATCCGCCCCGGCAGCGTCATGTTGAGCAGCGCCACCTCGCCCGGCTCGATCCCCGTGAGCGGTGCGTAGAAGCGGTTGCCGTCGGGCCAGAACTCGGGAAAGCGCTGCTTCCAGGTCGCAATCAGGTCGGTCGCCGGAACGCGATCCGCGGGCAGCCGCACCTGGTAGGTCTTCTGCCACATCTTCCCGAAGCCCTGGATCGGCGAGGTCAGCCGCCGGCCCTGGACGTTCAGGTTGACCGCGCCGTCGGGGACGTCGGCCACGTCGAGCGTCGACACCGACTTCGCCCAGCTGGCCGCGTCGCGCGCGGCGGCCTCGTGTTCGCCAGGATCGGTCATCGGGCCGCCTCCAGCGCCTCGGCCTCGTCGGCGTGGATCGAGACGGCCTCGTCGAGACGGGTCAGCTCGAAGATCTGGCGGTAGTGCTCGGACAGCCCGTAGGCGAGCACGCGCTGGCGCTGGCGCTGGGCGCGCACGAGCAGCGTGACGAGCAGCCCGATGCCACCGCTGTTCATGTACTCGAGGCCGTCGAAGCTGAGCACGATGGCCTGCACGCCATCGCCGCTCGCCCGGGCGTACGCGTCCATCAGCACGTCCTCGCTGCCGGCGGTGATGTCGCCCTTTATGTCGATCACCCGCGCAGCGGGCGAGACCTCGCGGACGTCGAAGGTGGTCGCGGCCTCAGGCATGGTTGTTCCCTTCTGCGCCGCTTACGGCGCCATCCTCGTCGTCTGTGATGGTCATGAAGTCGGCCAGGCGGGTGATCTCGAAGATCTCGCGGTAGTGGTCGGACAGCCCGCAGGCGGCGACCTGCAGCGAGCGCGCCCGCGCCTGCGCCAGCAGGCCCACGATCAGGGCGATCCCGGTGCTGTTGATGTACTCCGCCGCGGCGAAGTTGAGGACCACGGGACCGCCGCCGGCGGCCGCCTCGTCGTAGGCCCGCTGGAGGGTGGCCTCCGCGCTGCTGTCGACGTCGCCGGACAGGTCCAGGATCGCCGTCTCGCCGCGGTGCCGGACGGTCACCTCGAGCTCACGTGTCGCCATCGTCGCCTCCTTGCAGGCGCACCACGAGCTCGAGGGTGCGCCTTCCGCCCTCGGCCGTGACGCGCGCTTCGTCGACCATCTTCTCGATCAGGAACAGGCCCCAGCCGCGCGGCTTCTGGTCGCCGGCGAGCTTCGCCTCGATGTCGGGCTGCTCGGCCTCCGGCAGCTCGGCCGCGCCGCCCTCGTCGGTCACCTGCACTTGCACGCTTCCTGCCGACGCGAGCACGCGGATGGCGACCGGCTGGTCCGCGCGGTAGCCGTTGCCGTGCTCCATCGCGTTCATCGTCGCCTCGGCGACCGCCGTCTTCAGCCGCTCGAGCCGCGCGGGCTCGATGTCGAGCTCCGCGACGGCGCCGGCCACGCGCTCGAGCGCCTCGCGCTCGTTGCCGGGCTCGCTCGCCAGCTCGAAGTCGGCGAGCACGCGGCCGTTGGCGGAGCCGGATGCGATCGCCGCGCCGGCGGAGCGCTGGAGCGTCACCATCGTGATGTCGTCCTCCTGCTCGCCGTCGGGGCCGACGAAGGCCTCCAGGTCGCGCAGCACGCGGTCGATCAGCTCCTGCCCGCCGGGCGCGTCGGCCACGGTCTGCTTCAGGCGCGGGAAGCCGAACATGTCGCGCTCCGGGTCGTGCGCCTCGACCACGCCGTCGGAGTGCAGCAGCACGCTGTCGCCGGGCTGCAGCACCATCTCCTTCTCCTCGTAGTCCATGCCCGACATCAGGCCGAGCGGCATGCCGCGGGCGCGCAGCTCGACGACGCCGTCGGCGGTCTTCACGTAGGGCAGGTCGTGGCCGGCGTTGGCGAAGCGCAGCAGCCCGGTGCCGGGATCGAGCACCCCGTACAGGCAGGTGACGAACATCTTCTCCGGCATGTCCGGGAAGAGGTGCTCGTTCACGCGCTCGAGCACGACGCCGGGCTCGATCAGCCGCTGGGCCGAGGCGCGCAGCACGCTGCGCGTGGCCGACATCACGAGCGCCGCCGGCACGCCCTTGTCGGTCACGTCGCCGACGACGAAGCCCACGCGGCCGTCGGGCAGCGGGATGACGTCGTAGAAGTCGCCGCCCACCTCGCGCGCCGGCCGGTAGTAGGCGGACACCTGCCAGCCGGGCAGGTCGGGCAGCTCCTTGGGCAGGAAGTTCTGCTGGATCAGCCGCGCGACCTCGAGCTCCTGCTCGAAGCGCTGGCGCGTCGCCGCCTCGGCCTCCTGCTCGCGGACGAGCTGGCCCACCCGAAGCGCCGGCGCCGCCTGAGCGGCGAGGTTGTCGAGCAGCCGCCGGTCGTCGGACGAGTAGTCCTGCTCGGACAGCCGCGGCCCGAGGTTGAGCACGCCGATCAGCTCCCCCTGCGAGACGAGCGGGACGACCAGCTTGACCCCGGCGGCCCTCAGCTCGCGCAGCGCCGGCGAGTCGAGCTCGAGGGCGTCCACGTCCACGGCCTGGCCCGCGCCCTGCAGGTAGGCGAGCAGCGGGTCGTTGGGCGCGATCTCGATCGGCACCTGCTCGGCCGACAGCGGCGTGCGCTCGGCCGTCCGGGCGCCGGCCTCGGCCTTCGCGCGCCGGCGGTCGTGCAGTCGGCGCCGGAAGGGTCTCGTCAGTGCTGCCATCCGGGTTCCTTTCTACGGACCGACCGTCCGGGAAGCGTTACGAGAGCCGGCGCGAGGCCGTGCACCTCGATCGGCTGGGCCTTGCCCTTCAGCGTGAGAGAGCCGCGTGCGGCCAGCTCCGGGCGCTCGCCCTCGAGCAGCACGCGCGTCGCCTCGGTGAGCAGCAGCGGCACGCCGAGCTCGCGCGTCGCGTCCTGGACGCGGGCGGCGACGTTGACCGGATCGCCCACCACGCCCAGCTCGCGCACCGGTCCCGCGCCGATGGTGCCGACCAGGACGAGCCCCGAGTTGAGCCCGATGCCGATCCTGCAGCGGTCGCCGAGTTCCGCGTCCACCGCCGCGAGCAGCGCGATCGAGGCGTCGAGCGCCCGGTCGGCGTGGTCCGGCGCGTCGAAGACCGCGAGCAGGCCGTCGCCGAGCAGCTTGTTGACGGTGCCGCCGTGGTCGCCGAGCACGGGGACGGCGACCTCGAAGAACTCGTTCAGGTAGGCGACCGCCTCGCGCGCAGTCGCGCGGTCGGCGAACGTCGTGAAGCCGCGGACGTCGACGAACGCGACGGTCAGCATGGCCCACTCGGGCTGGACGGCGGTCATCGCGCCGCGGCTCAGACCGGCTCCCGCAGCCAGAGCGAGACGTGCGCCGGCTGCATCGTCTCGGCCGACGACCGCCCGCAGCTCGAGCGCCAGCGCGTCCAGGTCGACCTCGTCGCGCAGCCGCACACCGAACGCGTCGAGCGTGAGCTGCGCGTCGTAGCGGCGCCGGTAGAAGCGGCGGTCCACGCCCGCCTGGATGCGCGTCCGCGCCGGCCGGAAGAGCGCGGCCACCGCGAGCGTGGAGCCGGCGATCGCGAAGTCCGAGCGACGGGCTCAGGATCAGCTGCAGCAGGAGCACGGTGCCGAGATAGGCGCCACCAAGGGTCGCGGTCAGCACGGCGTAGACCAGCGTCCGGTTGATCACGACGTCGATGTCGTAGAGGCGGTGGCGCAGGATCGCGATGCCGGTGGCCGACCGGCAAGCCCGAGCACGCTCATCAGGATCGCGACGTTCGAGATCGGCGCTCGCCCCAGACGTCGTAGCCGGCGGTCCCGATCGACGCAGCGTCACGGCCGCCACCGCTCCCGCCCAGAGGCAGCCACTTGATCTGCTGGCGCTGCAGGCGTGTCGGCGCCGCCGGAACCGCAGGACCAGCGAAGCGGCGACGCCGACGAGCGCCGATCAGCAGCAGCAGCGACCGACGACGCCCTGCAGCCGGTCGCGCGGACCGCTGTCGATCCCGAACGGGTTCTGGATCTCGGGGTAGTCCTCGAGCGGTCCCGGGTCGCACGGCCGGTGGCGAGGAAGCCGCCGGCGATGCCGACGCCGCGCACCAGGCGACCGGCCGCCAGCGCGCGTGAGCAGGCGGCCGTCCGGGAACAGCAGCAGGAGGAAGCGTCGACCGGACGAGCACGCACGGGGATCCACGACGAGCGACGCGTACGCGGCCGCCGGCCTCGGCGAGCGCGCCCTCCGAGCCGGCGCTGGCCGTCGAGCCAGTAGCCAGGCGTAGCGCGTCGGCCAGGCCACCGAGCGCGCGCCGAACACGCGCCGACGCCGCAGAAGATCCAGCCGATCGGGTTGCGCGGCTGGCGCGACGCCACCAGGGCGCCGACGCCGGCGAACGCCGACGACGAGCATCAGCGACAGGCACCCGATAGCTGTCCACTCCGATGCCGCCGGCGTAGACGGCCGTCGCCCGACCGCGAACAGCAGGACCGAGGCCGCGGCCAGCCCCCACAGCGACGCGCCCGGCGGCGCGCGCCGTCATCGCGACGGCTCCCGCAGCCAGAGCGACACGTGCGCCGGCTGCATCGTGTCCTGGCACGACGCTGCGCGAAGCTCGGCGCCGAGCGCGCTCGAGGTCGACCTCGATCGCGCAGCCGCGACGCCGAAGGCCTCGAGCGTTCTGCGGGCGTCGAACCGGCTGCGGAAGAAGCGCCGGTCGACGGCGGTCTGGATGCGCACCCGCGCCGGGCGGAACAGGGCGGCGACCGCGAGCGTCGACCCCGCGACGGCGAGCTGCGAGTCCGGTCGTCAGCGGGCTCGAGCACCAGCTGCAGGAGTAGCACGGTCGCCGAGGTACGCGCGCGCCGAGCGTCGAGCGTCAGCGCGGCGTAGACGAGTGCCCGATTGATGACGACGTCGATGTCGTAGAGGCGGTAGCGCAGGATCGCGATCGCCGCTGCGACCGGAACAGCGGCGAGCACGCCGAGGCATCATCGCAGCCGGTGACGCCGTCGCTCGAGCCAGACGGCGACAGAGCCCGGATCAGCGACGATGGCCAGCGCCGACGAGCACGCCCGCGAAGGCCAGCCACTTGAGCTGCTGGCGCTCGACGCGCGGGCGCGCCGGCAGCGCACGACAGCGACGGCGATCGAGCGATCGCAGCGCCACGACGAGCATCAGCAGCCCGATGCCGCCCACGGCCCCTCGCGCCGGCGACGCCGAACGGGTTCTCGATCCGCGGTAGCCCTCGAGCTGGCCCCGGTGAACGCAGCGACCTGGCCAGCGCCATGGCGACCCGACGCCGGCAATCCAGGCGACCGGGCGCCAGCGCCGCGACGGCAGGCGGCCGTCCGGGAAGAGCAGCAGCAGGAAGTCAGGCCGCGCGGACGCCACGCCGATGATCCACGCTCAGCGCAGCGCACAGCGGAACCCGCTGGCCGGGGCGCGCTGCCGATCGGCCGCATACGGCGTCGCCGTACACGGTAGGCGGCGAGCTGGCCAGCGCGAGGCGAAGCCCGTCCCGCAGAAGATCCAGCCGATCGGGTTGCCGCGGCTGGCGCGTCGCGACCAGCGCCCCGAGCGCGCCAGTGAACGCCAGCCGATCGCGAGGATCGCCGAGGCCGCGATGCCGCCGAACAGGTCGTGGCGAGCCGGCCGGTCCGCGACGAGCGCAGCAGCACGGCGGCCGGTGAGCGACCACGACCGCACGACCAGGCGGCGAGCGCCAGCGGCGGACGGCTCACGCGTCGGCTCCGCAGCCAGAGCGACAGTGGTCGGGCTGCATGGTGTCCGGCGACCACCGGCCGCAGCTCGCGCGCGAGCGCGTCGAGGTCGAGCTCGTCGCGCAGCCGCGCGCCGAACGCGTCGAGCGTCTGCGCGGCGTCGTAGCGGCGGCGGAAGAAGCGCCGGTCGACCACCGCTGGATCCGCGCGCGGGCGGGGCGGAACAGCGCCGCCACGGCGAGCGTCGAGCCAGCGATCGGCGAGGTCCGAGCGACGGGCTCGAGCACGAGCTGAAGCAGCGAGCACGGAGCCCCACGTAGGCGCCGCCGAGGCGCGCGGTGAGGACGCGTAGACGAGCGCGCGGTTGATGACGACGTCGATGTCGTACAGCCGGTAGCGCAGGATCGCGACCCCCGCGGCCAGCGGGAACGCGGCGAAGCCGACGCCGTAGCGAGCCGCGATGCG
The DNA here is from genome assembly GCA_963828225.1 of uncultured Thermoleophilaceae bacterium. GTDB lineage: Bacteria > Actinomycetota > Thermoleophilia > Solirubrobacterales > Thermoleophilaceae > JACVRW01. The sequence goes on from CAWHDX010000002.1 coordinate 143,725, forward strand.
GATCTGCGCGATCCCCTCGACCCGATAGAAGCTGGCCACGTCGGCCACGACGGCGGTACCGGCGACGGCGGCGGTGACGCGAGCCACTTCAGCTGCTGGCGCTCGACGCCGCGCGCGCGACGCAGGCGCAGGACCGACCGCCACGGCCGCGAGCGCGGCGCCGACCGCCATGAGCAGCCAGCCGAAGCCGGACAGCGCGTCCATCGAGCTCGAACGTGCCCGTCGACTGCCCAACGGGTTGATCACACCCTCGAAGGGCTCGTCGAGCGGACCCGGGCGCAGCGCGTAGCCGACCGCACGACCAGCGCGATGCCGGCAGAGCGCCGGCGCCAGGCCGCAGGCCGCCACCGGCGCGACGGCAGGCGGCCGTCCGGGGAAGAGCAGGACGGCCAGAGCCAGGAGGCCGAACGCCGGTGGCAATCCCAGGTTCTGAAGCCAGGCGGCGACCTCGCCGCCCGGGCAGCGGCGCCGGAGACGAACAGGGCCCAGTCCGCGTACTGGAAGGCGAGGTCGCCCACGGCGGCGAGCAGCGCGATCAGGCGAGAAAGATCCACCCGATCGGGTTCTCGGCGACCCGCGCCCCCACCACCGTTCCCACGGCTGCGAACGTCAGCGCCGCGACCAGGAACGCGAGGCCGCCGAAGCCGCCCAGCCCGAAGTCGTCCGCGGGGGTGGACTCCGACGCGCCGAGAGCGAGCAGCGGGAGCGCCGCGACCACCGCCAGGAGACACAGGGAGAACGCTGACCAGAGCAACGCGCGAGCGAGCCGCGAGTCCTGCGCGACGACGGGACGCAGTCCATCGCTGACCGCCTCCGTGTCGCTCATCGGTCGCAGTCTCGCCCGCGCGCTCCCCGGGGGGCAACCCCCCGAGGCCGGGCGGCTCTGGTCGGACGCGAGCGCATGGCCCACACCCTCTCCTGCAAGCGTCCGGGAAGCGTTACGGTGCGCCGGTGGCGGCGCCGCTCGAGATCTGCCTGCTCGGCCCGCCACGCGTCCGGCGCGACGGCGCGCCCGTGTCCTTCGATACGCGCAAGGCGACCGCGCTGCTGGCGCACCTCGCGCTGGCCGAGCGGCCGCGCTCGCGCGAGGCGCTTTGCGAGCTGCTCTGGCCCGAGAGCGATCCCGAGCACGCGCGCGGTGCGCTGCGGCGGACGCTGTCGGCGCTGCGCAAGGCGATCGGCGAGGAGTGGGTCGACGCGGCGGCCGACAGCGTCGCGCTGCGCGACGGCGCGGGCCTGGAGCTCGACGTGCGTCGCTTCCGTTCGCTCTGGCCGCCGGGTCGCCGGAGGAGCTGGCGGACGCGGTCGAGCTGTTCCGCGGCGAGCTGCTCGAGGGGTTCGGCCTGCGCGACAGCCCCGAGTTCGACGCCTGGCAGCTGTACGAGGCGGACGCGCTGCGGCGCGAGCTGAGCGGCGCGCTGGCGCGGCTGGTGGCGGTGCTCGCCGAGGCCGGCGACCACGCCCCGGCGCTCGCCCACGCGCGCCGGCGGCTCGAGCTCGACCCGCTGCACGAGCCGGCGCACCGCGAGCTGATCCGCCTCTACGCGCTCAGCGGCGACCGCGCCGCCGCGCTCGACCAGTACCGCGCCTGCGTCCGGACGCTCACCCAGGAGCTGGGCGTGGCTCCGGTCGAGGAGACGGCCGCGCTGTTCGAGCAGGTCAGCGAGGGCGACGCTCGCGCCGGCGCCGGTGGCTCCCGCGCGCGCGGCCGGCCACAGCGGCGCCCTCCGAGCTGCCGCTGGTCGGTCGCGACCGCCAGCTGGAGGCCCTGCTCCAGGCGCAGCGGGACGCGGGCGACGGCGGGCGGCTGGCCGTGCATCGAGGGCGAGGCCGGCATCGGCAAGAGCCGCCTGGCGCGTGAGCTGATCGACGCGGTGCGCTCGGGCGGGGGCACGGTTCTCGCCGCGCGCTGCCACGACGACGAGGCGAGCCTGCCCTACGGACCGGTCGTCGAGCTGCTCGGCGAGGCGGTGCGGTCGGCCGCGCCCGCGATCGTCGCCGGGGTGCCGCCCCAGCGGCTCGCGGACGCCTCCCTGCTGCTGCCCGAGCTGGCCTCCCTCCACGACGGGCTGCCCGACCCGGTCTCGCTCGCGGCGCCCGGCGCCGCGGCGCGGCTGCTCGAGGGGCTGGCGACCGTTCTCGGCGCGGCGTGCGCCGGGCCGCACCCCGGTCTCATCGTGGTCGACGACCTGCACGCGGCCGACGAGGCGACCGTCGGACGTGCTCGGCTACCTCGGCCGGCGCCTGCGCGACCGCTCGCTGCTGCTCGCGGTGAGCTGGCGCAGCGAGGGCGTTCCGCCGGGCCACCGGCTGCGCCGCCTCGCCACCGACCTCGCTCGCGACGGCGTGGCGACGGTGGTGACGCTCGCGTCGCCTCGACGAGGAGCAGGTCCGGACGCTGGTGCAGGCGACGCGGCCGGATGCGGGACCCGAGCTGGCTCGGCGGGTGTTCATCGAGAGCGAGGGGCTGCCGCTGTTCGTGGCCGAGTACCTGGCCGCGCTGGGCGCCGGCGACGAGGCGGCGGAGGCGCTGCCGCACGAGATGCGCAGCCTGCTGGGCGCGCGCATCGGCGGCCTCGGGGCGATCGCGCGGCAGCTGCTCGAGACGGCGGCGGTGATCGGTCGCTCCTTCGAGCTCGACACCGTGCGCGCCGCCTCCGGCCGCAGCGACGAGGAGGCCGCGGAGGGGCTCGACGAGCTGGTCGGGCGCGGCCTGGTGCGCGAGCTGCCGGGCGCCGAGCCGGGCTACGACTTCACCCACGACAAGCTGCGCGCGCTGGTGTACGACGAGGTCGGCCTGGCTCGGCGGCGGCTGCTGCACCGGCGCGTGGCCGAGGCGCTGCTGCGCGCGCCCGAGCCCGAGCGAGCCGCTCTGGTCGCGCAGCACCTGCGCCTCGCGGGCGACTCGGCCGCCGCCGCCGCGCAGCACCGAATCGCCGGCGAGCACGCCGCCTCGCTGCTGGCTCACGCCGACGCGCTGGAGCACCTCGAGGCGGCACTGGCGCTCGGGTCGCCCGATGCCGCCGCGCTGCACGAGCGCATCGGCGACCTGCGCACGCTGGTGGGCGATTACGTCGGCGCGCTGGCGCGACTACGAGAGCGCGGCCGCGCAGGCCGAGCTTGCCGACCTCGCGCGGATCGAGCACAAGCTGGGCGGGGTGCATCAGCGGCGCGGCGAGTGGGAGCGCGCCGAGGCTCGCTACGCGATGGCGCTCGAGGCGCTGCCGGACGACGAGGGGGCGCTGCGAGCGCGGGTGCTGGCGGACCTGAGCCTGACGCTCCATCACCGCGGCGATCCCGAGCGCGCGCTCGCGCTGGCGGAGGCGGCCCGCGAGCTGGCCGAGGGCGCGGCGGACGACCGCGCGCTGGCTCAGGCGCACAACCTGCTCGGCGTGCTGGCGCGGCCCGCCGGCCGCATCGAGGCGGCGCGGGCGGAGCTCGAGCGCAGCCTCGCGCTGGCGGAGCGGCTGGGAGACCTCGAGGCGCGCACCGCGGCGCTCAACAACCTGGCGCTGGTCGAGCGCGACGCCGGTGACCTGGAGCGGTCGCTCGCGCTGACGACGGAGGCGCTCGACCTGTGCGCGGCGCACGGCGACCGCCACCGCGAGGCCGCGCTGGAGAACAACCTGGCCGACCTCCACCACGCGGCGGGGCGCCCCGAGGACTCGATGGAGCACCTCAAGCGGGCGGTGGCGATCTTCTCCGAGGTGGGCGCCGACGAGGCGACCCGGCTGCCGGAGATCTGGAAGCTCGTCAGCTGGTGAGCCGGCGCTCCCTGATGGCGCGCAGCTCGCGCGCCGTCTCGGCGTCCGCCTGAAGGTCGAGCCAGGTGACGCGCGCGGTCTGGATGCCGAGGGCCGCCAGCCGCCGGTCGCGGACCCGGTCCTCGTGGAAGGCGCGGCGGGTGCGCGTGGAAGCGGGCGCCGTCCACCTCCACGGCGAGCCGCGCGTCGGCCCAGTAGAAGTCGAGCTCGTAGCCGGCAATGGTCGACGCGCTGCGGGCGGGGCAGGCCGTGGCGCTCGCAGAGCTCTGCGAAGAGGCGCTCCGCTCTTGTGGTGCTGTAGCCGGGAGGCTCGCGGTAGGCGGCGAGGACGCGCGCGAGCTTGTGGCGCCCCGCCCGCCGGCGCGGCGATCGAGCGTGGCCTGGATCGCGTCGAGGTCGAAGAGCCGCAGGACCTCCGCCTCGTTGACGGCACTCGCCAGCCGCCGCTCGTCGAGGACGTCGGCGAGGTCGACGAGCGTGCGGGCGACGCTCGTCGACCGGGATGCCGTGGAGTTCCGCCCGGTCGCCGGCCGCGATCGAGCGGCTGCGATGGAGCTCGATGCCGGGCCGCTTCGGCTGCGACCGCGCGCGCGGTGCACCTCCACGCGAGGCGCGCCGTGCCGATCAGCCCCCACCGGCGCCCGGCGGACCGGTGGCTCAGCAGTGCGTCGGGCCCGCACGCCTTGACAGCCGCGAGCTCCCGCGCCCGCTGCGTCAGCGCGAGATGACCGACAGCAAAGACACCGGTGTGAAGTCGATGCAACCGCCCTGCCGCGCAGCGCCTCGCGATACGCGCTCCGCGTCGAACCCGAGCTGCACCAACTGCGCCCGGGAGACCACGCCGTGCTGCCGCGCCGCGAGCTCGGCGAGCGTGACTTCCCGTGCCACTCCCGCTCGGCCGCCGCCGAGTGCGGGCTGTCATTTTGCACCGTATGCGGGACGATTGCAGCCCACACTCCCAGCGTGCCGGGCTGGGCGCTACGTGTGGGTGAACTGTGTGACGGCGGGGCGACGCGGGCGTTACACCTCGAACGTCGCGCCCTCGCTGGCCACCTCGACCGGGCCGCCGAAGGCCTCCTCGGCCTCGCGCCGGGCCCAGTCGAAGTCGAGCTCGTCCGAGATGTGCACCAGGACGAGGCGCTTCGCGCCGGCGGCGCGGGCGTGCTCGCCGGCCTCGGTGGGCGTGAGGTGGCCGCGCTCGCCGGTGCGCTCCGGGCGCGGCAGCGTCGCCTCGACGAGGATCAGGTCCGCGCCCGTGGCGAACTTCGCCAGCGCCTCGGTCGGCCGCGAGTCCGCCCCGTAGACGATCTCGCCCGAGCCGTTCGAGGACCCGATCCGCATGGCGAACGTCTCGGTGTAGTGGGGCACCGGCTGGAAGGTGATCCGCACCGGCCCGATCGACAGCTCGCTCGACGCCTCGTACTCGGTCAGGTCGAACGCGTTCTCGATCAGGTCGTCGTTGCCCCAGCAGCCGACCACGTTGCGGAACGTCTGCCGCGCCCCGGGCGGGCCGTGCAGCTCCGGTCGCGCCGGGGTGTCCGTGCCGGGCCAGCGGTCGACCGGCACCGGCTGCTGGCGCGGCGCGTAGGTGAGCGCGTACGAGTAGGGGACGAGGTCGAGGAAGTGGTCGGCGTGCAGGTGCGAGATGACCACGGCGTCGACGTCCACGTAGTCGATGCGCTCGCGCAGCTTGCCGAACACGCCGTTCCCGCAGTCGACCAGGATCGCCGTGTCCCCCTCCTCCAGCAGATAGCCCGAACAGGCTCCCCCGGCGTCCTGCCAGGAGGGCGACTTGCCCAGGACCGTCAGTCGCATAGAGCGACTTTAACCGGCTCCGGAAGCGCGGTCGCGAGGTTGGGCGCGCGCGGCCGTGCGCGAGGCGGGCGCCGCCGCCGCGTCAGCCGTTCGGCTGCGGGAAGGCGTAGGCCGCCGTCGTGCGTTCGGCTCGGAAGACGAAGGCGAGCTGGCGCTCGGGCGCCAGGCCGCGCTCGGCGGGGCGGAACGTGGTGCACGGCTTCTCGAGGTTCGAGCGCGCACAGCATGTTCTGGTGGAAGTAGCAGTCCTCGCAGCGGGCAGGCTTCGTCTTCGGCACCTCGGCGCATCCAACAGGAGCGGCGGTCGGCCCACCAGGGGCGAACCCGCAAATCGGAGACTTTTCGTTTTGCTGCAATTTCCAGGGTCGAAGCCCGCGTCCCCGCTCCGAGCGGGTTTTCCGGGGGGCGAATGGGACACCCGCCGTCCCCCGATCCGCAAGGATGCAGCACCTCATGGAGCTCGTCACCGGAGCCACCGGCTACGTCGGCGCGCGCCTGCTGCGCCGACTCGCCGACGAGGGCAGGCCGCTGCGCGCGCTGGCGCGCCGGCCCGAGCGGGTCGAGCCGCTGGCCCGGCGTCGAGGCGGTGGCCGGCGACCTCGTGACGGGCGCCGGCCTCGAGGCCGCGCTCGACGGCTGCGACACCGCCTACTACCTGGTGCACTCGATGGAGGCGGCGGCCGGAAACGGCTCGCCGCTTCGCCGATCGCGACCGCATCGCCGCCGAGCAGTTCGCCGCGGCGGCCGCCGCCTCGGGCCTCGAGCGGATCGTCTACCTGGGCGGCATCGTCCCGCCCGAGACGACCGCGCTCTCCGACCACCTGCGGCTCGCGGCTCGAGGTCGAGCGCATCCTGCTGGAGGCCGTCCCGGGCTCGACGGCGCTGCGCGCCTCGATCGTGGTCGGCGCCGCGTCGTCCTCGTTCCGCATCCTCGTGCGGCTGGTCGAGCGCCTGCGCGTGCTCCCGATGCCCGCCTGGCGCACCAACCGCACCCAGCCGATCGCCGAGCGCGACGTGATCGAGCTGCTCGCCCGCACGCCCGCCACCCCGGCCGCGGCGGGCCGCTCGCTCGACGTCGGCGGCCCGGACGTGCTGACCTACGGGGAGATGATCACGCCGCATCGCCGACGCGATGGGCGTCGGCCGGATGCCGATCGGCCTGCGCGCCTCGCTCACTCCCCCCGCCGCCCCGGTCGTCGCCGCCGCTCACGGGCCAGCCGCTCGAGCTCGTGCGGCCGCTGATGGAGAGCCTCGAGTCCGACCTGCTCCCGCGCGACCCCGACGAGGCTCCGCGCCTCTACGGGATCCGCCCGCTGCGCTTCGACCGCGCGGTGGAGCGCGCGCTGCGCGAGTGGGAGGCCGTCGAGCCACTGGGGGCGAGATGAGGATCGAGCGCTCCACCCACATCGCCGCGCCGCCGAAGGACGTCTACGACATGGTCATGGACCCGCAGCGCCTCGAGGACTGGGTCACCATTCACCACAACCTCGAGGGCACGCCGCGCTCGCCGCTCCAGAAGGGGTCGAAGCTGACCCAGTGCCTCAAGCTCGCCGGCAAGCGCTTCAAGGTGCACTGGCACGTCATCGAGAACGACCCCTGCGAGCACGTCGTCTGGGAGGGCCGCGGTCCGGTCGCCTCGCACGCCCGCGTCGAGTACAGCTTCGACTCCAAGGACGGCGGCACCGACTTCTCCTACGTCAACGAGTACGACCTGCCGGGCGGTGCGCTGGGCAGGTTCGCCGGTCGCGCGGTGTCACGCGTTACCCAAAAGGAACTGGATGGGTCGTTGCAGCGCCTCAAACGGTTAGTAGAGTGAACTGTTAATGGCTGACTTCCTGGATGAGAAACGCAAGGAAATAGACGCACGTTTGCGTGAACTGCGCCCATTGGTCGATGAGTTCAATCGACTCGAAAAAGCGGCAGCGGCACTGTCAGGCGTGGGGACTACGCAGAGCGGCACGACGCGCAAGCGCCGCTCGACCACAGCAACGGCTCGCGCCCGCGGCGCGGCCGCCCTCGCGGAAGCGGCAACCGCGCCAAGCAGGCGCTCGAGCTGGTTCGCGCCCGGCCCGGCATCACCATCAGCGAGCTGGCCGACGCGATGAACATCAAGGCCAACTACCTCTATCGCGTCATGCCGACCCTCCAGAAAGAGGGTCAGGTCAAGAAGCGCGACAAGGGCTGGCACCCGGCCTAGCGGGCAGAGCTCGGCCTAGATCAGGCCGAGCTCCCTGACGGCGTCGCGCTCCTCGACCAGCTCGGCCACCGTGGCGTCGATCTTCGCCTGCGCGAAGTCACCCACCTCGAGGCCCTGCTCGATCTCGTAGGAGCCGCCGCTCACCCGCACGGGGAAGCTCGACACGATCCCCTCCTCGACTCCGTAGGAGCCGTCGGAGTGGACCGCCATCGAGCGCAGCCCGTCGGCGCCCGAGCACCCAGTCGCGGACGTGGTCGATCGCGGCGTTGGCCGCGCTCGCCGCCGATGACGCCCCGCGCGCCTCGATGATCTCCGCGCCGCGCTTGCCCACGCGCGGGATGTACTCGTTCTCGTACCAGTCCATGTCGACCTGCTCGGCCGCCGCGCGACCCGTTCACCTTCGCGTTGAACAGGTCGGGGAACATCGTCGGCGAGTGGTTGCCCCAGACCACCAGGTCCTGGACGTCCTCCACCCCCACGCCGAGCTTGTCCGCCAGCTGAGCCACGGCCCGGTTCTCGTCGAGCCGCGTCATCGCGGTGAAGCGCTCGGCCGGGATGTCGGGGGCGTTGCTCAGCGCGATCAGCGCGTTCGTGTTGGCCGGGTTGCCGACCACCAGCACGCGCACGTCGTCGGCCGCGCCGGCGTTGAGCGCCTCGCCCTGCGGCTTGAAGATCTGCCCGTTGGCCTCGAGCAGGTCGGAGCGCTCCATGCCCTTCGAGCGCGGGCGCGCGCCCACCAGCAGCGCCACGTTCACGCCGTCGAACGCCTTGACCGGATCGTCGAAGATCTCGGTCGACGCGAGCAGCGGGAACGCGCAGTCCTGCAGCTCGAGCGCGGTTCCCTCGGCGGCCTTGACCGCGTCGGGGATCTCGAGCAGCCGCAGGTCGACCTTCTCGTCGGGCCCCAGCAGCTGGCCGCTTGCGATTCGGAACAGCAGCGCGTAGCCGATCTGGCCCGCGGCTCCGGTTACGGTGACTTTCGTTGACATCTAGGCGTTCATCTCCTCGATAACTGCGTCGGCGAACTCGCTCGTACCCACAGCGGAGGGATCGTCACGCGTCGGCTTCAGGTCATATGTGACCTTGTCGCCCTTGCGGATCACCTCCGCGATGCCCTTCTCCATCCTGTCGGCCGACTCGGTCTCGCCGAGGTGGCGCAGCAGCAGGACGCCGGAGAGCAGCAGCGCCGTCGGGTTGACCTTGTTCTGGCCCTTGTACTTGGGCGCCGAGCCGTGCGTGGCCTCGAAGATCGCGCCGGTGGCGCCGATGTTCGCGCCGGGCGCGAGGCCGAGCCCGCCGATCATCCCGGCGCCGAGGTCGGACACGATGTCGCCGTAGAGGTTCGGCAGCACGATCACGTCGTACTCCTCCGGCCGCGACACCAGCTGGTTGCAGAGGTTGTCGATGATGCGGTCCTCGAACTCGATCTCCGGATGGCGCTCGGCCACCTGCCGCGCGACCTCGAGGAACAGCCCGTCGGAGAACTTCATGATGTTGGCCTTGTGGGCCGCGGTCACCTTCGACCGCCCGTTCTCCTTGGCGTAGGCGAACGCCGACTCGACGATCCGCTCGGACCCGAAGACGGAGATCGGCTTGATCGAGATGCCGGACTCGTCGCGGGTGGGCGAGTCGAGCTCGTCGGCGAGGAACGTCCGCAGCTTCTCCACCTCGTCGGAGCCCTTCTCGAACTCGATGCCGGCGTAGAGGTCCTCGGTGTTCTCGCGGACGATCACGATGTCGGTCTCGGGGAAGCGCGTGCGCACGCCCTCGTAGGCCTTGCAGGGGCGGATGCACGAGTAGAGGTCGAACTCCTTGCGCAGCGCCACGTTGATGGAGCGGTGGCCGGAGCCGACCGGGGTGGTGGTCGGGCCCTTGATGGCGATGCCGCGCTCGCGGATCGAGTCGAGCGTGCGGTCGGGCAGCGGGTTGCCCTCCTGCTCGTAGACGTCGATCCCGGCGTCCTGGAAGTCCCACTCGAACTCGACGCCGGTGGCCTCGAGCACTCGCCGGGTCGCCTCCGCGAGCTCGGGCCCAGTGCCGTCGCCCGGGATGAAGGTGACTCGATGTGTCATTACGTCCTTTCTCTGGTTCCGAGAGCGGAGAGACTAGGCGGCGGCCATCTGACGCGCGACGAAGTCCCGCGAGCGCACCAGCGCGAACGCGAGCACGCCGCCGACGATCGCCACCACTCCGGCGACCACGAGGATCTCGTTCGAGCCCGTCGATGAAGGCCTGCCGCGCGGCCGTCGTCACGACCTCCCGGGCGTTCGCCGGGACGGCCTGAGCCGCGGCGCCGGTGCCGCCCGAGGCGACCGCCTCCCCCAGCCGGTCTGCCGCGCCCGGCGGCAGCGGCGCGGCGGCGAGCGCATCGGTCAGCTTCTCGGTCACGCGCGCCTGGAAGAGCGCGCCCAGCCCGGCGATCCCGGTGGCGATCCCGACCTGCCGGAACGTGCTGTTGATGCCCGAGGCGGCCCCGCTGCGCCGCGGCTCGACCACGCCGATCGCGGCCGTGGCCAGCGGCGGGTTGGTGCAGCCGATCCCGATGCCGGCCGACGATGAAGCCGGGCAGCAGCGTGGTCCAGTCGTCGTCCGGGTCGATGCCCGTCATCAGCAGCAGGCCGCAGCCGACCAGCACCAGGCCGGCGCCCAGGAAGGCGCGCACCGGCAGCCGCTCGGCGAGCTTGCCGGCCACGGGCGCGACGAGGAACGACAGCACGGAGACCGGCAGGAAGCGCACGCCCGGCCTCGAGCGGCGAGTAGCCGAGCACGCTCTGCACGTAGATGACGAGATAGAGGAACATCGAGAACATCGACGCGTGCAGCACGAAGGCCGTGATCTGCGCGCCGGTGAAGGCCGGGATCCGGAACAGGCGCAGGTCGAGCATCGGCCGCTCGCTGCGCAGCTCGACCGCCGCGAACGCGGCCATGAGCACCACGCTCGCCGCCAGCAATCCGACGATCGGGGCGCTCGACCAGCCCTTGTCGTTGCCCTCGATCAGCGCCAGCACGAGGCAGAACAGCGAGCCGCTGAACGTGACCAAGCCGGCCCAGTCGATGCGCGCCGACGTGTCCGGCTCGGACTCGCGCACCTGCGCGAACGTCATCCACGCCGTGATCAGGCCCACGGGCACGTTCACGAAGAAGATCCACTCCCAGCCCAGGTGCTCGGTGAGCACGCCGCCGACGAGCGGCCCGACCGCGACCGAGAACCCCGTCGTCGCGCCCCAAAGGCCGAACGCGGTGCCGCGCTCGTTCGGCGCGAACTCCTGCGCGATCAGCGCCAGCGAGGTGGCGAACATGAGCGCCCCGCCCGGCCCCCTGGACGCCGCGCGCGAGGTTCAGCATCGTCGGCGAGCCGGCGAACCCGCACACCAGCGAGGCCGACACGAAGATCGCGATGCCGGCGAGGAAGACGCGGCGCCGGCCGATCAGGTCGGCGAGCGATCCGCTCGCCAGCAGCAGCGTGGCGAGGCCCAAGCGCGTAGGCGTCGACGACCCACTGCATGTCGGTGAAGCTGCCGCCCAGGTCACGGCGGATGTCGGGCAGCGCGACGTTCACGATCGTGACGTCGAGCAGCAACATGAAGGTGGCCAGGCAAACGGCCAGCAGAGTCCACCACTTGTGGGCCATGAGCCGACACCTTTCCGGAAACGGGGGCCCCTACGCCTACCATCCGGTGAAGTGTTCGGCGGGAACTCGATCCAGCTGGCGCGGGTCTTCGGCATCCGGATCGGCGTGGACGTCAGCTGGTTCTTCGTCCTCTTCCTGATCATCTGGTCGCTGTCGGGCTACTACGGCGACCTGTTTCCGGGCGACGACACGAAGTCGTTCGCGCTCGCGGTCGTGTCGGCGCTGCTGTTCTTCCTGTCGATCCTGCTGCACGAGCTGGGCCACGCGCGTGGTGGCGATCCGCAACGGCATCCCGATCCTCGGCATCGACCTGTGGATGTTCGGCGGCGTGGCCAAGCTCGGCCGCGACACCGACTCGCCCGGCGTCGAGTTCCGCGTCGCCGTCGCGGGTCCGCTGGTCACGCTCGCGATCGCGGCGATCTGCTTCGGCCTCGGCGCCGCGCTGTCGAGCGCCGAGACCGTGCTCGACGGCGGCCGCTTCGAGGACGTCGAGATGGGCGGCGCCGTGGCGGTGCTCGGCTACCTGATGACCGTCAACGTGTTCGTGCTGATCTTCAACCTGATCCCGGGCTTCCCGCTCGACGGCGGCCGCATCGCCCGCGCCATCGCCTGGAAGCTCACCGGCGACCGCAACCGCGCCACCCGCTTCGCGGCCCGGCTGGGGCGCGGTCGCCGGCTACGCGCATGGTCGGCTTCGGCGGCCTGATCGTCGCCGGGGTGATCGGCTGGGACTGGGTCACGGGCATCTGGCTGATCTTCATCGGCATCTTCCTCGTCGCAGGCCGCGCGCTCGGCCGAGGTCCAGGCGGCCTTCTCGGACCGGATCGAGCACCTGCGCGTGGAGGACGTGATGGACAGCGAGCCGGTCTCGATCCCCGAGGGGCTGCCGCTCGACCAGGCCGATCACGACTTCTTCCTGCGCTACGGCTGGCCCTGGTTCCCGGTCGTGGACGCGGGCGGTCGGCTGGTCGGGGTGGTCTCGCGCGAGGCGATCGAGAGCGTGCCCGACGCGACGCGCGGCGGGCGCTCGATCGCGTCCGTGATGGCGCGCGACGACGGCGACAGCGGCCTGCGCGCCCAGCTCGAGGAGCCGCTCGAGGCGCTGCTCGGCCACGACGGCCTGGGACGCCTCGGAGCTGTGATGGCCGTGGACGGCGACGGGGTGCTGCGCGGGATCGTCACGATCGACGCGGTCCGGCGCGCGCTGCGCGGCGCACTGCCCGCCTAATCCGTCCCATCAATAGAATCGCCCCCGCCTCATGCCGAAGCACGACGTCCTAGTGATCGGAGCCGGTCTCGCCGGCCAGCGCGCCGCCCTCGCCGCGGCCGAGGCGGGTGCGTCCGTGGGGATCATCTCCAAGGTCCATCCGGTCCGCTCCCACTCCAACGCGGCGCAGGGCGGCATCAACGCCGCGCTCCAGCCCGAGGACTCCTGGGAGTCGCACGCCTTCGACACGATCAAGGGCTCCGACTACCTCGGCGACCAGGACGCGATCGAGGTCATGTGCCGCGAGGCGCCCAACGAGCTGCTCGACCTCGAGCACCTCGGCGTCACCTTCCACCGCAACGAGGAGGGCCGCCTCGGCACCCGCGCCTTCGGCGGCGCCTCGGCGGCGCGCACCTACTACGTCGCCGACATCACCGGCCAGGCGATCCTGCACGTGCTCTACGAGCAGCTCATGAAGTTCAGCGACGTGCACCGCTACGAGGAGTGGTTCACCACCGCGCTCGTCCAGGACGACGACGGCCGCATGGCCGGCGCCGTCACGCGCAACATCCGCGACGGCGCCATGGAGCTGTTCTCGGCCAAGGCGGTGATCCTCGCCATCGGGCGGCAACGGCCAGCTCTACAACCCGACCACGAATGCGCTGATCTGCACCGGGGACGGGATGGCCATGGCCTACCGCATCGGCGCGCCGCTGATGGACATGGAGATGATCCAGTACCACCCGACCACGCTCGCCGGGCTGGGGCTGCTGATCACCGAGGGCGCGCGCGGCGAGGGCGCCCACCTCTACAACGCGCAGGGCGAGCGCTTCATGGAGAAGTACGCGCCCAACAAGATGGAGCTGGCCTCGCGCGACGTCGTCTCGCGCGCCGAGCAGACCGAGATCAACGAGGGCCGCGGCTTCCCCGACGGCACCGTCGCGCTCGACATCACGGTCGTGCCGCGCAAGCGCATCCACGAGGCGCTGCGCGAGATCGTGAACGTGGGCCGCGACTTCGCCGGCGTCGACATCACGCGCGAGCCGATCCACATCAAGCCCGGCAACCACTACACGATGGGCGGCGATCCGCACCGACGTCGACGGCCGCACCTCGATCCCCGGCCTCTACGCGGCCGGCGAGTGCGCCTGCGTGTCGGTCCACGGCGGCAACCGCCTGGGCGCCAACTCCCTGCTCGACACGCTCGTCTTCGGCCGCCGCTCCGGGCGCCACGCCGCCGAGGCGGTCCACGGCCTGCCGCTGCGCGACCCCGACTACTCGCAGCTCAAGGACGAGGAGCGGCGCATCTCCGACCTCGTCGACCACCAGCGCACCGGGCGGCGCGTCTCCGAGATCAAGGCCGAGCTCGGGCAGACGATGGACAAGTACGTGGCCGTCTTCCGCGACGACGAGGGACTGCGCATCGCGCTCGAGGACGTGCGCCGCCTCAAGGAGGAGGCGCAGGACGTCTCGGTCGACGACAAGGGCACCGTCTTCAACCAGGACGTGCTCGGCGCGCTCGAGCTCCAGTTCATGCTCGACAACGCCGAGGCGATCGTGGTCTCCGCGATCGAGCGCACCGAGAGCCGCGGCGCCCAGTACCGCACGGACTTCCCGGAGCGCAACGACGAGGACTGGCTCAAGCACATCAACGTCTCGGCGAACGGAAGCGAGCCGGAGATCTCCTACTCGGAGGTCACGATGACCCAGTGGGAGCCGCAGGAGAGGACCTACTAGATGTGGCCGACTACGCCCTGAAGATCCGCCGCTTCGACCCCGAGTCGGGCGAGGCCGCGTACTGGGCCGACTACGACGTCGAGCTGCCGCCCGAGCGCTCGGTGCTCGACGGCATCCTGCAGATCAAGGACCGCGAGGACGCCTCGCTGGCGATCCGCTGCTCATGCCGCGCCGCGATCTGCGGGTCCTGCGGCGTGCGCATCAACGGCCGCTCCGCGCTCGCCTGCAACACGCGCATCGGCGAGGCCGCCGAGGCGCGCGCGCGACGGCGCGATCACGGTCGAGCCGATGGGCAACATGCCGGTGATCAAGGACCTGGTCACCGACATGGAGGCCGTCCACTGGAAGAAGATCCGCCGCGTCGTGCCGTGGCTGCTGCCGGCCGAGGCGCCGCCCGAGAACAGCGAGTACATCGTGCCCGCCGAGGCGATGCTCGACGTGACCCAGTCGATGGCCTGCATCCAGTGCGGCGTCTGCGTGTCGGCCTGCCTGTCGCTCGAGGTCGATCCCGAGTTCATCGGCCCGGCGGCGCTGGCCAAGGCCTACCGCTTCGTCGGCGACCCGCGCGACGGCGAGGACGAGGCGCGCCTGACCGACCTCGCCGAGGACCCGCACGGCATCTACGACTGCACCCACTGCTTCGCCTGCATCGAGGTCTGCCCGAAGGACGTGGCGCCGATGAGCCAGATCATGCGCCTGCGCCGCGCGCGCCACCAACGACCTCGGGATCAAGGACTCCAACAACGGCTACGGCCACGAGAAGGCCTTCGTCAACATCATCGAGAAGTGGGGCACGCTGTTCGAGGCGCAGCTGCTGCCGCGCTCCTTCGGCGACGGCTCGCTGATCAAGGGCCAGCTGCGGCCGCAGGGCGCCAAGCAGCTGACCGAGAGCCTGCCGACCGCCATCCGCGGCATCCGCTCGGGCAAGGTCAGCCCGATGAAGGCGCTGGTGCACCCCAAGCTGCCCGACCAGAAGCAGGTCCGGCGGATCATCCACGAGATCGAGTCGAAGGACGAGCGCCTCGAGCTGAACCTCTACATCGTCGGCGAGATGGCCGGCGAGGAGGAAGGCGCGATGGCCGAAGGGAGTCAAGAGTCTTGAAGCTGGCGTACTGGCCCGGGTGCGTCTCCCGCGGCTTCACCCCGGAGCTGCACGGATCGGTCGCGAAGGTCGCGCCGCTGCTCGACCTCGAGCTGGTCGAGCTCGACCGCGCCAACTGCTGCGGCGCGGGCGTGATCGCCGAGCACAACCAGGAGCTCGTGGACACGCTCAACGCGCGCACCTTCGCGCTCGCCCAGGGCGTCGAGGGCGCCGCGGGCATGATGAACATCTGCTCGACCTGCCAGGGCGCTCAGTCCGAGTGCCAGGAGCGCCTCGACGCCTCCTCGTCCTACCGCACCGAGGTCAACTCCCACCTCAAGCCCGACGGCCTCTCCTACGAGGCGAGCGGCGACTGGTGGAACAAGAACTTCCTCTGGATCCTCGTCGAGGAGATCGGCCTCGACGCGCTGCGCGAGCGCGTGCGTGCGGCCGCTCGAGGGACTGCGCATCGCGCCCTTCTACGGCTGCTACATCGTGCGCCCGACCAAGCGGCTCGGCTTCGACGAGCACCCGGGGCGCGACATGTACCTCGACCAGGTGATCGAGGCGCTCGGCGGCGAGTCGGTGGAGTACGCCGGCGCGCGCAAGTGCTGCGGCTTCCCGGTGATCACGATGAACCGGACCACGTCGCTGCGCCAGGCGGGCCGGCACGTGGCCGACGCGATCGACGCCGGCGCCGACTGCCTGGTCACGCCCTGCCCGCTCTGCCACCTCAACCTGGACATGCAGCAGCCGGCGGCGGAGCGCTACGTCGAGCGCGACCTGGGGCTGCCGGTCCTGCACCTGCCGCAGATGGTCGGGCTGGCGCTCGGGCTCGAGCCCAAGGAGCTCGGCATGGGCAAGCACGTGGTGCCCACGCGCGACGTGCAGCGCAAGGTCGCCGAGCTGGCCGCCGCCTAGCGGCCGCGCTAGGCTCGCAACCGTGCTTGCGCGCACGGCGTTGGATCCTGGTCGGCGGGCTTCTGTTCGCCGGCTGCTACGGGTCGACGGAGCCCGTCAGCGACATCGGCCCCGAGACGGCGAAGTTGAACGCGCAAGGGACCGCGGACAACGGCCCCGCCGGCAGCCGATTCGAGTACTGGGTCACCGGTACGAGTCAGATCAACAGGACCGACGACCGGCACTGGCCGGCCGGCGCCTCAGGTCCTATCTCGGAGAAGGTCACGCGGCTCTACGCGGGCAGGCCGTACTCCTTCAGGATCTGCGGAAAGGACGACAGCGCGAGCGCGTTCGCGTGCGCGAACACCCGCACGTTCACGACTGCCTCGCCGGTCCAGGATTCGGCGACGGGCCAATGGGGAGCCTCGCCGCACTTCACCGGATCGGTGGACGCCCACAGCGGCCCGTCCGGTCAGTCCGCGACGGGCACGATCTCGTACCGGCTCAACTTCTCGGCCTTCAGCGGCAAGGTGACCTGCCTGCGGGTCGCGGGCAACCGCGCCACCGTCGGCGGCGTCGGCGAGCTCCCCGGCTCCCCGGGCGCCTCGGAGACCATGCTGCTCACCGTCGTCGACAACGGCCCGTCGGTGCCCGACACCGTCGGCGGCGCCATCCAACAGGGATCCTCGACGCCTCCGAACTGCGCGGCGGGCTCGTTCGCCAGCCAGTCGACGCTGGGCCAACCCGGGCCCTACATCGACGACATCATCGTCAACGACGCCCCTTGAAAACGAGAAGCCGACCAACTGGTCGGCTCTCGCGCGGGCGTACCCCATTTCCGCCCTGGTCAGGCTCCTTGAACGTTCCCCTGCCGAGGCCGAAACGTCGCCACCCCGCACGTGTGATCTTCGGGGGAGGGTGAAGGGTTACATCGGGGTGCCGGAGGGGTGACAGCGATGTCACCCACATCCGTCGGATCGAACGTATATTCGAGTGGGTGCCCTCCGTCGTCGCCGCCAAGTTCGAGGACCTCGTGGCCATTGGCCTGCGCGTCCTCATCTCCGAGGACCCGAATCTCCAGCTCGTCGCCGAGGGCGTGACGCCGGACGGGATCGAGGCGGCGATCGCGACGCACAGGCCGGACGTGGCGTTGCTGAACTTCGGCACGCTGGGCCCGGCCGGCCGGGTGCTCGAGCTGCACCGGGCGCACCCCGAGACGCGCCTGGTCGTGCTGGCCAACCACCCGACCGCGTCCGAGTGCAACCAGATGCTCTCGTTCGGCGCGACCGCCTGCCTGTCCAAGGAGACCGAGGCGCGCGACGTCGTCAACGCGATCCATCTGGCGTCGCGAGGCATGCACCTGCTGCCGCGGTCGGCGGCCGCCGGCGGCCTGCTGTCACCCGGGATCCAGGGAGCGGACCTGCTCACGCCGCGCGAGGCCGAGGTGCTCGAGCTGCTCCAGGACGGCGCCGCCAACGCGGAGATCGCGCACGAGCTGTCGATCGGCATCGAGACCGTGCGCACGCACGCACGCAACATCTACCGCAAGCTCGGAATCGGCTCGCGCCGCGAGCTGGCGCGCCTCGCACGCCAAGAGCCGCCCGGTGGCGGCGACCAGCGCCGCCCGCTGATCGGCTGACCGCTCAGCAGGACTTCAGCGGTAGCGCGCGAACCAGCGCGAATGGAGATCTCTCGTCGCGCCCGTGACCTGGCTCCGGCGTGTGTGGGGCTCGCCCTGCTCGTCGCCGCCACCCAGGTGCGCATGGACGAACCCTGGTCCGAGGGGGTGCTGCTTGTTGTCGCGGCCGTGCCGGCGGCGGCGGTGCTGGCGCTGGCGGCCGCGTCGGCGCGCAGCGACGAAGACGCCACCACGACCGTCCTGCTCGTCGCCGGTTTGGCACTCGCCGCGCTCACGGTCACGCGGCTCGGCCAGGTGTCGGGCGACGACGACCCGTCCGGTGGCACGCTGACATGGGTGCTGGCCGCGTACACGGCCCTAGTGGGCGGCCTGGCTCGGACCACGCGCGCATCCGTCTGCGTGCTCGTCGGCTCGGTCGCGGCCGTGGGGACGGTGCTCGCGGCGGTCAACTGGATCTTCGAGTCCGAGAACCCCGACACCTACCGCGCCCTCCTGATCGTCGCCTTCGTCGTGCTGGTCGGCGCGGGGTTGGCAGCCTCCGGGCGGGCGGGCACGATCCTGGTCGCCGCGGCCGGGGTGGGCGCGCTGACCTCGGCGTCCCTGTTGGGCGTCGGCTTCGTGTTCGGCGGCATCGCCTCGGAGTCCTGGGGATGGGAGCTGGCCATGGGCCTCGAGGGGCTCGCGCTGCTGGCCTACGCCGCCTCGTGGCGCGCGCCCGGCCCGGGATACCTCGCGTTCTTCGTCCTGCTGACCTTCGTCGTAACGGCAGGGGCCGTCGGCGAGGGCGTGATCGTCGAGGGCAGCGGCACCGGCGATCCGGGCCCCTCGCTCGTCGGCTGGCCGCTTGCGCTCGGCATCGCCACCGCCCTCGCCGCAGGCTGGGGCCTGCGGCCGCGCTCGTCTGTCTAGGCCGCGCGCGCCGCGCCCAGCAGGCCGCGCACGTGCAGCAGCTCGGCGAGCTGCACCGCGTTGGTCGCAGCGCCCTTGCGCAGGTTGTCGCCGACGATCCAGAGGTTCAGCGCGCGGTCGTGCGAGGGGTCGCGGCGGATGCGGCCCACCAGCACCTCGTCGCGGCCCGCGGCGTCGAGCGGCGTCGGGTAGAGGCCGTTCGCGGGGTCGTCGACCACCAGCACCCCGGGCGCGGCCGCGAGCAGCTCGCGGCACTCGTCCGGCGACAGCGGATCGCGCGTCTCCACGTTCGCCGACACCGAGTGGCCGGTGTAGACCGGCACGCGCGCGCAGGTCGCCGACACGCGCAGCTCCTCGCGACCGAGGATCTTGCGCGTCTCGCGCATGCACTTGCGCTCCTCGGTCGTGTAGTCGTCGCCGTCCTTGAAGCTCTCGACCTGGGGCAGCACGTTGAACGCGATCTGGTGCGGATAGACCACCGGCGCCGGCAGCTCCTTCGCGTCGAGCACGGCCTCGGCCTGGCGGTGCAGCTCGTCGACGGCCTTCTGCCCGGTGCCGGAGACGGCCTGGTAGCTCGACATCACCAGTCGCTCGATGCCGACGGCGTCGAGGATCGGCTTCAGCGCGACGACCGTCTGCATCGTCGTGCAGTTCGGGTTGGCCACGATCCCGTGGTGCCCGTCGAGCGCCTCGGGGTTGACCTCCGCGACCACGAGCGGCACGTCGTCGGCCATGCGCCACTGCGAGGAGTTGTCGACCACCACGGCGCCCGCCTCGGCGAAGCGCGGCGCCCACTCGGCGCTGATAGCCGAGCCCGCCGAGAACAGCGCCAGGTCGAAGCCCTGGATCGACTCCTCGGAGAGCGCGTGACGGAGGTCGAGCGTCGCGCGTCGCCGTACGTCGATCCCGCGCCCGCCGAGCGCTCGCGACGCGAACGGCACGATCTCGTCGGCCGCGAAGGAGCGCTCGCGCATCACGCCGAGGATCGTCGAGCCCACGGCGCCGGTGGCGCCCACCACGGCGACCCTCACGAGCTCACCTTGGGCCTGTGGTCGCCGGCCACGTCCTCGGGCAGCACCGCGTCGGCGCCCAGCTCGAACGCCGTGTGCAGCTCGCGGACGGCGGTCTCCACGTGCTCCTCGCGCACGACGCACGAGATCTTGATCGGGGAGGTGGAGATCATCTCGATGTTGACCCCGGCCCTGCCGAGCGCCTCGAAGGTCCGGTGCGCGACGCCGGGATGGCTCTTCATTCCCGCCCCCACGACGGACACCTTGCCCATCTGCTCGTCGGTCTGGATCGAGCCGAAGCCGAGCTCGTCCCTGAGCGGCTCGAGCGCCTCGCGGGCGGCGAGCATGTCGTCGCGCGGCACCGTGAAGGACATGTCGGCCTTGTGGCCCTCGCTGGCCGGCTCGTTCTGGATGATCATGTCGACGTTGACGTTCGCGCCTGCGAGCGCGCCCAGCACGGCCGCCGCGATGCCGGGCCTGTCGGGCAGCCCGAGCAGCGTGATCCGCGCCTCCGACGTGGAGTGCGTGACTGCGGTCACGAGCGGTCGTTCCATGGTCATCTCCTCGTCCTGAACCACGGTACCTGGTCCCTCCTCGAAGCTGGATCGGCAGTGGATGGTCACTCCGTGGTTGCGCGCGTACTCGACCGAGCGCAGCTGCAGGACGCCGGCGCCGGAGGCCGACATCTCGAGCATCTCCTCGAAGGTGAGCACCGGCAGCCTGCGCGCGTCCGGGACGATGCGCGGGTCGGCGCTGAACACCCCGGCCACGTCGGTGAAGATCTCGCAGACCTGTGCCCCGAGCGCGGCCGCGATCGCCACGGCGGTGGTGTCGGAGCCGCCACGGCCGAGCGTGGTCACGTCGAGCGAGCTCTGCGACACGCCCTGGAAGCCCGCCACCAGGACGACCTTGCCGCCGTCGAGCGCCTGTCGGATGCGGTCGGCCCGGACCTCGATGATGCGCGCCTTGGTGTGGCCGCTGTCGGTGACGATGCCCGCCTGCGAGCCCGTCAGCGAGATCGCCTCGTAGCCGAGGTCGTTGATGACCATCGCCGCCAGCGCGCAGCTCACGCGCTCGCCGGTCGACAGCAGCATGTCCATCTCGCGCGGGTGCGGGCGCTTCGAGACCTCGTGCGCGAGCGCGACCAGCTCGTCGGTGTGCTTTCCGCGCGCGGACAGGACCGCCACCACCTGGTTGCCCTCGCGCGCCCGCTCGACGATGCGCTCCGCCGCCCTGGTGATGCGCTCGGCATCGGCCACGGATGTGCCCCCGAACTTCATGACGACGGTCTCGGGCATGACGACGAAAGATAGAGCGCCACCGGGCGGGCTCTAGCCTCCCGGCCGTGACCGCCCCGTCGCGCCTCGTCGTCGGCCTGATTGCGGTCCTGGCGCTCGCGTCGGCGACGGCCGGCGCGCTGATCGGCGCTCGCGAGGGCGACGAGGGAGGGCCGGCGGGCCTGCCGCAGCGCAGCGGGCGGCCGCTCGACCACACCTCGTTCCTCGCGCGCATCGTCCCGACGGCCGGTGCCAGGCCGCAGCCGGCGAAGGGGCCGCCCACGCCGCGGAGCGTGCTCGACCTCGCGCGCCGCCTGCCGCTCGAGCGCAAGGTCGCCCAGCTGTTCGTGCTCGGCTTCGGCGGTACCGACGCGACCGCCGACGTCTTCGAGCGGCTGCGCCGGCTCGACCTCGGCGGCGTCGTCCTCCAGCGCGAGAACTACACCGACCCCGCGCAGCTCGGCGCGCTTGCGGGAGAGGCGCGGGTGGTCGCGCGGGAGGAGGGGCACGTACCGCCGTGGGTGCTCGCGGCGCAGGACGGCGCCGAGTTCAACGCGCTGCCCGGGCTGCCTCCCGCCGAAGCGCCCGGTGACCTCGACTCCGCCGCGGACGCCGCGGCGGAGGCGCAGGGCACCGCCGCCACGCTGCGCGGCCTGAACGTGACCGGCCTGCTCGGCCCGGTCGTGGACGTGGGCAGCGGCCCGCTCGGCGCGCGCGCGTACTCGGACGACCCGGCCGAGGTGGCCGGCTACGCCGAGTCGGTCGTCGAGGCCTACCGGGCCAAGCGGCTGTTCAGCGCCGCGAAGCACTTCCCCGGCCTCGGCGCGGCCGATCAGCTGACACAGATCGGGCCCGCGACCGTCGGGCTGGGCCTCGCCGAGCTGCGCCGGCGCGACCTGATCCCGTTCCGCGCCGCGATCCAGGCGGGCGTCCCGGCGATCCAGCTCTCGCACGCGCTCTACCCGATGAACGACTTCACCGCGCCCGCGTCGCTCACGCGCTCGATCGCGACCGGCCTGCTGCGCGACCGGCTCGGCTTCGCCGGCGTCGCGATCACCGACGACCTCGCCGACCCGGCCATCACGACCTCCTACAGCGTGCCGGACGCCGCCGTGCGAGCTCTGAACGCGGGCGCCGACATGCTCGTGATCTCGGGCGCGCCCGGCGGCCAGGAAGCGGCTTACTCGGCGGTCCTGCGAGCGGCGCGCAGCGGGAGGATCGCGCGGGCGCGCATCGCCGAGGCGGTGCGCCGCGTGCTCAACGCGAAGCGCGACTACGGGCTGATCCGCTAGGCGGGTTGGCTGCGCGCCTGCGACGTCCCCCAAGGACGCGCCCGGCAGTGCGACGTGATCTCCACGCCGCCGTCGACGACGAGCAGGTTCTGCTCGAACATCGCAAAGCCCGCCTCGGGATGGCCGACGCTGGTCTCCACCGCGACATGCATACCGGGCTCGAAGGCCGTCCGCTCCTCCGCGTAGACCCAGAGGTCCTCCCAGCCCAGCCCGATCGTGTGCCCGAAGTGGGAGTAGGCGTGCTTGTCGCCCTGACCGGGCTTGCGCGGGAGATGCCCCGCATGCCGGCTGGTGGCCTCCTGACCGGCGGCATGGGCCTCGGCGAACGTCGCACCCGGCCGGATCACGGCTATCACGTCCTCGACGATCGAGACCGTCGCCTCGAGGATCTCGAGCTGTACGTCGGAGGGCTCGCCCGCGACCTGGGAGCGGCTGAAGTCGAACAGGTAGCCGTTCCAGACGCCGTACATGTCCGTGTGCCAGAGGTCACCCTCCTCGAGGGTCCGCTCCGACCACGACGGAAGCGTCGATGGCGCGAACACGCCTGCCGACGGACCTGACGATCCCGGCGTGTCGTACGGGATCGCCCCGCGCTCGAGGGCAGCCCCCCACCCGGCCCGATGGACGTCACCCTCGCGTGTGCCTGGCGCCACAGCCCCGAGCATCGCCTCCATCATGGCGTCACCGGCCGCGACGGCCTGGCGGATCAGATCCATCTCGGCTGGACTCTTGATCCGCCGGACGCGCAGCATCAGGTCGTCGCTCGAGACCCACTCGACCTCCGGGGTCGCCGCGACGAGCTGCGCGTGCAGCCCGATGCTCATGCTGTCGCCGGCAGCGAGCCCGATCCGGCCGCGTTCGAGCCCGCGGTCGGAGAGCGCGCGAGCGACGCCGAGGTGGATGTGCGGGTCGTCGACGAAGGAGTCGCAGTGAACATCGCCCGCGCGCCACTCGGGCTCGGCGACGTTCGCGATCAGCACGCGCTCCCCCTCGCGCGTCACCAGCACGCCGGCGTTGCCCTGGCCGCTCCACATCGGCGGGAAGTCGATGACGTTCGGCCAAGCGTTGTAGTAGTTGGCGAGATACAGGACGTTCGCGTAGCGATCGACCGTCCCGCCGCAGCGCGCCCAGGCGAGCACCGCGTCGAGACCCTGCTCGACCACCTCCTCGGCGACGTGACGCGCGCGCGCCTCGTACTCCGCCGCGCCTATTCCGGCCGGGCTCATGCCCTCGTCGCGGTGTGGGCCCCCGCGACCGTCGACGTGAAGGTCTCGACCTCGCCGCCGGGCGCGGCCCGTCGCCGGGCCGCCCGGCGAAACAGCACGGCGGCGATCCCGAGGACCGACAACGACGCGACGAGCATCAGCGACGCCACGGCGTCGACCACCGGCGTCACACCGAAGCGCAGCTGCGAGAACAGGTAGACCGGCAGCGTCGTGTCCGTCCCCACGATGAAGTTGGAGACGAGGAACTCGTCCATCGACCAGACCCAGACGATGATCGCCGTCGCGAACAGCGTGGGAGCGATGATCGGGAAGGTCACCGTGCGCAGCGCCCGGGCGGCCGTGGAGCCGAGGTCCCGCGCGGCCTCCTCGAGCCGGCCGTCGAAGCGCTCGAGCCGCGCGTGGACGATCAGCACGACGAACGGCAGGGTGAGCCACACGTGCGCGAGCACGGTTGGCCAGAACCCGGGCAGGAGGTCGAGCACGCCGAGTGTCGTGAGGATCGCCACCCCCACGACGACGCCGGGGACGAGCAGCGGCACGGCCGTCAGCCCGAGCAGTGCACCGCGCAGGCGGAAGCGCCGCCGCGCCACCGCGAAGGCCGCCGGCACGCCGATCGGCAGCGCCAGGACGACGGCGAGAAGAGCCACGAGCGCGCTCTTGCCGACCGCGGAGGTGAACCCCGAGGCCTCGAAGACCTCCGAGTAGGAGGACATCGTGAGGCTGCGGATCGGGAGGGTGGTCGACGTGGCGAAGGACATCAGCACCACGACGACGAGCGGGGCGTAGAGGACGATCGTCACCACGCCGACGAATGCGTGCCAGCCGAAGCGCGCCGAAGCCGGGCCTCTCCTGCCGCGGGGACGTCTGGCAGGTCGGGCGGAGTCGATCCTGCGGATCAGGCTCGCGAGCGCCTTCGCCACCGCGAGCACACCCGCGATGACCACCACGAAGGCGAGCAGCGTCACGAAGCTGAGCGCGCCGCCGAGCGGGAGGTCACCCGCGGGGCCGAACTGGTCGGCTATGGCCCGCCCCACGAGGAATCCGCTCCGTCCGCCGACGAGCTGAGGGGTGAGGTAATCCGCGCCCGCCAGCAGGACCACGAACACGAAGGCGGCCGTCACGGCAGAGGCGGACAACGGGAGCGTGACGCGCAGGAACGTCCGAAGCGGTGACTCGCCCAGGTCGCGGGACGCCTCGAGCAGCTCCCGCGGCACGTTCTGGAGCGCCGAGTAGATCGGCAGCATCGCGAGCGGGATCAGGATCGTGGTGAGCGTGAGCGTCACCGCGAAGCGTCCATAGAGCAGAAAACGCAGGGGCTCGTCGATCAGCCCCAGCTCCAGCAGCCCGCGGTTCACGAACCCCGTCGGTCCCAGGATGAGCTTCCAGGCAAAGACGCGAACCACGTAGCTGGCGAACATCGGCGCGATCAGCAGCACCAGGACGAGCACGCCGCGCCTGATCCGGAACGTGATCGCGTAGGCGAGCGCGTACGCGATCGGGATCGTGAAGGCCGCGACGATCAGCGCCACAGCGATCGACCGCAGGATCAGCTTGCGGTAGAGGTCCTCGCCGAGGACTTCTCGGTAGGACGCGAGCGTGAACGTCTCCTCGACGCCGAAGAACGCGCTCTCGAAGAAGCTGTAGACGAGCAGCGTGCAGATCGGGACGACGAGCAGCGCCGCCAGATAGAGGGCCGTCGGCGCGGCGCCGAGCGGCAGCCAGCGCCCGCGGCCGGCGCGGGCTGTCACAGCTCGCGCGACGACCGAATCGCGATCCAGATCCAGGGCGATGGCGTCGCCCGGCTCGAACGCGCCGTGAGCCGACCCGACGGGGACGTCGACGCGCAGCAGGGAGCCGTCCGCCACCTCGACCCGCAGCGCGTGGCAGTTGCCGGCGAACCACGCATCCGCCACCGTACCACTGAGGACGCCCGAACCGTCCCGAGCGACGCTCGCGGCCTCCGGCCGCACGACCACGCCGACCTCGTCGCCGGCCGCGCGGTCGACGCCCCTCGCCCTGGCCTCGATCACCGCGGACGCGCCGGTTAGCCGGATCGTGGCGCGCTCGCCGTCGAGGGCCAGGAGAGTGCCGGGAAGGATCGAGCTCTCCCCCACGAAGCCAGCCACGAACACGGACCGCGGGTCGCTGTAGATCTCGGACGGGGTGCCGACCTGCTCGATCGAACCTGCGTTCATCACCACGATCCGGTCGGACATCGTCAACGCCTCCGCCTGGTCGTGGGTGACGTACACGAACGTCGTTCGGAAGGTCCGATGGATGCGCCGGAGCTCGTGCTGCATCTGCTTGCGCAGCTGGAGGTCGAGCGCCGACAGCGGCTCGTCCAGAAGCAGCACCTTCGGGCGGTTGACGAGCGCCCGTGCAAGGGCGACACGCTGTGCCTGGCCTCCCGAGATCTCCGAGACTCGGCGGGCGGCGAGGGCCTCGAGGCCCAGGGCCGCGAGCGTCTCGTCCACGCGCGTCCGCGCCTCGGCGGCCGGGACCCGGTGCGCCCTCAAGCCGTATTCCACGTTCCCCCGGACGTCGAGGTGCGGGAACAGGGCGTAGTTCTGGAAGACCAGGTTGACCGCCCTCCGCTCGGGCGGGTGGGCCGTCACGTCGACCTCGTCGAGCAGGATGCGGCCGTCGTCGGGCTCCGTGAGCCCGGCGACGATGCGGAGCAGCGTCGTCTTCCCGCAGCCACTCGGGCCCAGCAGGGTCACGAACTCGCCTGCGCCGACCGCAAGATCGGTTGGGTGCAGCCCGGTCTCCGCCCCGTAGCTCTTGCAGACGCGCGAGACCGAAAGGGCGGCTCCGAACCCGGGCCCAACCGCACCCGGGGGCGCGGGCCCTACGACGCCTTGAACTGCTCCCACGCCTTGACCCAATCCTGCAGGGTCGCGAACTCGTCGGACTTGATCGGCACGCCGGGATACGCCGGCGCCTCGTCGAGGAGGCCGTCCACGTCGTCGTACGGCCAGGCAGCCTGGATCTCCTTGGGGAGCGCCGCGGCGGCGGACTCATTGACGACCCCGAGGCCGAGCTCGGTGCCGGCGGTCACCTGCGCCTGCTTGGAGATCGCCTTGTCGATCAGCTTGTAGGAGGCCGCGGCATCCGACCCGCCGCGCACCATCAGCCAGCCGTCGATGAACGTCAGCGCGGGCATCGTCGACTTGACGTCGTGCCCCGCCTTGCGCGCCTCGACGATCGACGGCGCCCAATCGGGCGTGGATACCGCGACCTCGCCCCGCGCCAGCAGGCCGGTCAGCTCCGAGCCCGGCTGGATGGAAGCGACCTGGGGCCTGAACTTGCGCAGCAGCTCCATCGTCTCGTCGAGCTCCTCCTTGCTGAGATGGTTCGGATTCTCAGCGCCGGCGAAGCGGGCGAACTGCGTGATCGACGAATAGAGGTCGTCGTTGAGTCCGATGCGACCCTTCAGCGAGGAGTCCATCAGGTCGTCGAGGGTCTTCGGCGCGTCGGTCTCGTCCGCGTTGTAGTTGACCTGCATGGTCCCCCACAGGAACGGGATCGAGTACTGCTTCCCGCCGCGCTGGAGCGCCTTCTCGTTCTGGAATCGGCCGAAGAGCTGTCCCCAATTGGCGAGCAGCTTCGGATCCAGCGGCTCGATGGCGTCGAGCTCGAGCAGCGGGTCGATGTAGCCCTGGAAGATCGTGGTGAGGCTGTACTGCGCTCGATCGCCGACGCGCAGCTTGGTCAGCACGTCCTCGTTCTGGGTCAGGTAGCCCGGCTTGATCTTGACGCCGCTCAGGCCGTTGTAGATCGACTTGCCGTCATACCCCTCCCAGACGAGCGCCCGGACGGTGCCGGTGGCTGCCGCGATCTGCTCCTTCGTCGGGCCGGCCCCGCCGGACTGGCTGCCTGAGTCGTCCTCGTCGTCTCCGCACGCCGCCAGGAACGCGGGGGCTCCGGCGAGGGCGGTCGCAGCAATCGCGGTGCGACCTCCGCGGGCGAGCAGCACCCGCCGGGTGACGACTGGGATGGGTCCCTCGGTCATTTGATACTCCGTTCGTCGGTGGGAGATGCCTGCCGTCCGATGCTGCGGGCAAGAGCGGTGACGTAGACGAGCGGCGCGTCGGCGCCATTGGCGAGCCCGTACGGCTCGCCGGCCGGCACGGTGATCGAGTCGCCTGCCCGGAGGACGACCTCGTCCGCTGCCATGGCCAGCTTCATCGCGCCTGCGATCACGAGCAGCAGGCGCTCGCCCGGCTCCGAGTGGCGCCTCTCGCGCGGGTCCCGCTCGCCTGCCGCAACCGTGACGATGGACGCCTCGAGCGCGGTTGCGGCGTCGTCTGTCAGCAACTCGAGCTCGGCGCCGGCCGCGGGCACCGCCACCCGTCGGCGCCCGGCCCGCCTGACGACCCGCTGCTCCGGGTGCGCCAGCGGCGCAGGACCGCCCAGAAGCGATGCGACTGGCACCTGCAGCGCGTCGGCAAGGCGCGTGAGCGTCGCGACGCTCGGCTCACCGACCCCGCGCTCGACCTGACTGAGGAAGCTCGCCGAGACATCCGCCTTCTCGGCCAGCGCCCGCAGCGACAGCCCGACCAGCTTGCGCCGGCGCCGCAGCGCCGCCCCGGCCGTCGGCCGCTGGTCGAGGACCTCTGCGGGCGGGCCGTCTGCCTCGGGTCCTCGCACCACTGCCTGGGCGCCCAGGTGGAACAGCAGCAGCCGCCACTCCCCCTCTTCGAAGCTGAACAGCGCGCTCCCGGTCAGGTTCTCGCGGTGCTCGACCTTCTCGAGGCGGTAGCGCGCCCGGTCGACGAAAGTCACGAGCCCGATCTCGTCGGTGAGCCAGCGGGATCGCCGCGCGCCGACGTTCGACCGCACGTCGGTGACGATCCCCGCCTGCGCGCGAAGATAGGCCGCTACCCGTTCGCGGCCGCGCAGCCAGTGCCCGGTCACCTCGTCGGCCAGCTCGACGTCGACATGGAGGCGCTCGGCGAGCCGGTCCCAACGCTCGGCGTCGAGGTCGGCGAAGAAGGCCCCCAGCGCCTCCTCGATCACGGCCGTCGCCCTCATGCGGCCACCGCCTCGCGCAGCCCGAACAGACGGCGCGCGTTGCCGTCGCCGATCCGTTCGCCTGTCATCCGGGCTGATCGCCAGACGATCCAGCTTCATCAACTCGTAGGCGACGTCGTAGAACGGGAAGTCGGTGCCCCACAGCATCCGTTCGGCGCCGAAGCGGCCCAGCCAATCCTCGAGGACCGGCACGATCGGGTTCGCCGTTGTGTCGACCATGACGTTGTCCGCCAGGTCGGCGGCCGGAAAGCACTCCCACGTCAGGTCCGACAGCGCGAAGTGCGCCAGGATGAACGGCACGGCCGGGAAGTGGCGCGCGACGTAGGCGATCTGCAGCGGGTGGCTGTAGGGCGACGTCCCGCTGTGCCAGAGCATCGGCAGGCCGAGCTCCTCGACGCGTGCATACACCGGGAAGTAGCGCCTCGATGAACGGGTAGTAGGCGTCGTTCATCGGGTGCAGCTTCACCCCGCGAAAGCAGTCGTCGCCACCGCACCGCTCGAGCTCGCGCAGCGAGCCCTCGACGTCGGTCGGGTTGAGGTAGATGTATCCGTACAGCCGCCCTTGGAAGCGCTCGCATGCCTCGCGAGTCGTGTCGTTGGCGGCGACGGGATCGCGTCCGAGCACGGAGATCATGCCTGCGTCGATCCCCGCCTCGTCCCACCGAGCGACCAGCTGCTCGGCGGTGTGGTTCCCACCGGGGATCACCGGCGAGTAGTCGCCGATATGGGCGTGTGCGTCGATCACGAGCCGACCCTCTCCAAGAGATTCCTGACGCTCGCGGCGATCGACTCCGGCGACGGCAGCAGCTCCTGCTCGAGCACCTTGCTGGCCGGCATCGGGACATCCGGAGCCAGACGGCCCATCCGCGGAGCGTCAGGCCCGAGCTGCTCGCTCACCGTCGCGATGATCTCGGCGCACATGCCGTAGTCGCGGTAGTCCTCGTCCACGACGAGCAGCGCGGGGGTCTGGCTCGCCACCTCCGCCAGGCCGTCCCGGTCCAGCGGGACGAGCGTCCGCAGATCGATGACCTCCGCCTCGATGCCGGACTCGGACAGCAGCGTCGCGGCCCTGACCGACTCCTGGACCATCCAGCCCGCGCTCACGATGGTCACGTCCCCGCCTTCCCTGATGCGTCGGAGGCGGCCGAGCTCCGCGGGCTCCTCCCGATCGTCCACGTCCTCGGCCCACGCGAGATCGCGCACCTTCGTCTTGAGCAGCATCTTGTGCTCGAGGAAGATCACCGGGTTGTCATCGCGGATCGCCGTCCGCAGCATCCGGCACGCGTCGCCGGGACTTGCGGGAAAGGCCACCTTCAGGCCCGGCACATGCGCGAACGTGGCGGACAGGACCTGCGAGTGCTGCGCCGCGGCGCCGATGCAGCCCGCCGCGGTCCGGACCACCAACGGCATGCGCACCGTGCCGCCGGACATGTAGACGTTCTTCGCCATCTGGTTGAGGATCTGGTCGAAGCAGACCCCGAGGAAGTCCACGAACATGAGCTCGACCACGGGGCGCAGGCCCGCTTGGGCCGCCCCGATGGCGAGCCCGACGAACGCCGTCTCGGAGATCGGCGTGTCCCGCACGCGCTCGGTCCCGAACCGTTCCTGGAGCGTCCGGCTCGCGCCGAAGACGCCGCCCATGCGGCCCACGTCCTCGCCCACCAGGAACACCGCCGGATCGCGCTCGAACTCCGACGCGAGCGTCTCCGCGATCAGCTGCGAGGTGTTGCGGGCGGCCACGCTCGCGGCCGTCGCGGTCATACGAAGACCCCCTCGCGCAGCGTCTCGAGGCCGGGCAGCGGGCGGCTGCGCGCC
The DNA here is from genome assembly GCA_963828225.1 of uncultured Thermoleophilaceae bacterium. GTDB lineage: Bacteria > Actinomycetota > Thermoleophilia > Solirubrobacterales > Thermoleophilaceae > JACVRW01. Next base: position 174,259 of record CAWHDX010000002.1, read on the forward strand.
TCCGCGACCCAGCCCTCCACCAGCAGCGTGGCCTCGGCCTCGATCTCGTCCAACTGGGCTTCGTCGGTCCCCTCCTCGAGCAGACGACCGCGCAGGCGCGCAACGGGGTCGCGCTCGGCCGTGCCGGCCAGGTGCTTCTCCTCCTTGGTCCGATAGGTGTCCGGGTCGCCCTCGTAGTGGCCGCTGAACCGATGGCAGTCGGCGACCACCAGGGTCTGTCCCTGGCGCGCGCGGGCGCGCCGGAAGGCCGGCTCCAGCGCGGCGAACACCGCCTGCGGGTCCGTGCCGTCGCAGCGGACACCTGGTATCCCGAAGCACTCCGCTCGCTCCTCCAGCCGACCGGCTGCCGCGTCGTCGCGCCGCACCGAGATGCCGAACCCGTTGTCCTCGCACAGGAAGATCAGGGGCAGGCCCCAGACGGCGGCGAGGTTGGCGGTCTCGAAGAACCCGCCCTGATTCATCGCGCCATCACCGAGCACGGCGACGGCGACACCGTTGCCGCCGGCGACAGCCGCTGGTACGCGTAGCCGGCCGCGAGCGGCGCGCTCGCGCCGACGATGCCCGTGCACATGAAGTCGCGTTCCGCGTCGAACAGGTGCATGTGCCCGCCCTTGCCGCGACAGAGGCCGTCGCGCTCGAGCAGCTCGGAGAGCATCGCCACGGGGTCGACTCCCCGGGCCAGCGCATGGAGGTGGGGCCGATGCGTGGACACGATCGCGTCGCCGGGACGCAGCAGAGGTCCGAGCGCCGCGGCGGTGGCCTCCTGGCCCAGAGCCAGGTGCATCTCGCCGTGGATCTCGCCCGAAGCCGTCGCCGCGCCCACGGCCTCCTCGAAGCGGCGCATCACGACCATGCTCCGGAAGGCGCCGAGTGCGGGGAGCGATCCCACGGGCCGCAGCGTATAGCATTTGTGCACTCACGGTTCACAGGGTGGGCGTTATAACTTCACAACTTCTCGCCGGACATCGGGTGCTGGTCACGGGCGCGGCCGGCGACATCGGCTCGGCCGTCTGCAGCGAGCTCGAGGCGGCGGGCGCCACCGTCCTCGGTTGCGACATCCGGGCCGGCGATGGGACGATCGGCTGCGACGTGACCGTCGAGGCCGACGTCGCGAGGGCCTTCGAGCTCGCGGCGCAGGAGGGGCCGGTGACCGACGTGGTGCACGCCGCCGGAGTGGGTTCGGTCGGCCTCGTGCGCGACCTCGGCGCAAGCGAGTGGCAGCGGACGATCGACGTCAACCTGACCGGGAGCTTCCTGGTGGCGCGCGAGGCTTCGCGCCGACTGGGCTCGGACTCGACCGTGACGCTGATCAGCTCGCAGGCGGGCCTTCGCGGCGGCGCACGCTGGAGCGCGTACTGCGCGAGCAAGTTCGGCGTCATCGGCCTCATGCAGTGCCTCGCGCAGGAGCTCGCTCCGGCTGGGGTGCGGGTGAACGCGGTCTGCCCTGGCGCCGTCGACGGTGCCATGACGGATGCGCTGCTGGAGCAGCTCGCTCCGCTTGAAGGGCTCACGCCCGCCGAGCTTCGGGCTCGCTACGAGTCCAATTGCCCGCTCGGTCGCTTCGCGGATCCGCGCGAGGTGGCGCGTACCTGCGTGTACCTCGCGTCAGAGCTCGCCTCGTACGTGAGCGGGGCTTCGCTCGTGGTGGACGGAGCGGAGCTGACCGCGTGACCACCGCTGACCTGACGGCGGTCGACACCGTCGCGCTGGGGGTGCCGGACAACGTCGGGCGGCTGATCGGCAAGCGGATCCCGGCCGAGCGCTACGAGCAGGTCCTCCGTTCCGGCCTCCCGATGCCCGACTTCCATCTGGCGACCGGGCCTGGACAACGTGCCGCTGCGAGGGCATCGCGGTCGCCGGCGCACATCTCGGTCTGCGCAACGGGGTGATTCGCCCGGACGAGGCGACGTTCCGGGTGACGCCGTGGGATCCGGCCACTGCGCTCGTCATCTGCGACCCCTACACGGCTGACGGCGAGCCCGCGGAGGTCGCGCCACGATGGCTGTTGCGGCGGCAGGTGGAACGGCTCGAGCGCGCCGGATTGGGCGCGCGCTGCGCGACCGAGCTCGAGTTCTACCTCTATCGCGGCTCCTACGAGAGCCTCCACGAGCGTGACTATCGCGACCTGGCGCCGTCGTATCACCTGGGCGCCGACAACGACCTGCTTGTCTCGGGCTGGGCCGAGGACGTGATCGGCGCGATCCGGCGCCAGATGCCCACGGCGGGCATTCCGATCGAGGTGTCGCAGGGAGAGGGCTCACCCGGCCAGCACGAGATCGGGCTCGCTCATGCCCCTCCGCATGGAGGCGGCGGACCGGCACGTCGTCTACAAGCACGGCGTCAAGGACATCGCAGCCCGCGCCGGGCTCGCCGCAACCTTCCTCGCCAAGGTGTCGCAGGCAGAGTCCGGCTCGAGTTGCCACGTTCACATTTCGCTCTCCGACGGCGATGGCTGCGCAGTCACGGGGCGGGGGGACGACCTCAGCGAGCTGGGCCGCGCCTTTCTCGGCGGCCTGATGGCGTTCACCCCGGAGCTGATGCTGTTCCATGCCCCGTACGCGAACTCCTATCGCCGGCTCGTTCAAGGCAGCTTCGCCCCTTCGAACCTGACCTGGGGCTTCGACAACCGCACGACCCTGGTCCGCGTCATCCGCTCCGCCGAGGTCACGCGCTTCGAGGTCCGCGTGCCCGGCGCCGACGTGAACCCCTACCTGGCGCTCGCCGCGAGCATCGCCGCCGGCCTGGCCGGCGTGGAGCAGAAGGTCGCCCCGCCCGCGCCGACGGACGGCAACGCGTACGACTCCGCAGCACCGGAGCTGCCGGGTGACCTGACCGAGGCGCTGCGCGCGTTCGAGGAGAGCCAGGTCGCGGAGGAGGCGTTCGGGAGCGAGACGCGCGCACATTTCGTGGAGCTCGGGCGCGCCGAGCTGGCGGCCCACCGGGCCGCGGTCACCGACTGGGACCTCCGGCGCGGGTTCGAGCGAGCGTGACGGTCACGACGATCTTCGTCGCGCAGGGCGTGCCCCATCCGGCGGGCGCTCGCGAGCTGCGCCCGGCCACTGCCCGTGACGGCTCGCTCTCCGGCGCCATCGTCGAGGCGGACCTCGCCCAGGTCGAGCCGCTCGTGGGCACAGGAGCCGCGCGACTGGAGATAGTCGCGACCGGGGACGCCGAGCACCGGCTCGCGCTCGTCCCGGCGGCGCCGGAGAGCTGGGATCACAGCTCGCTCGCCGTCTCCGACCTCGACTCGGCCATCGAGTTCTACCGGCAGCTGCTCGGCTTCGAGATCGCATTCGTCGAACGCGGCATGAGCGACCAGATCGCGGGCATCACGGGCCTCGAGGGGATCGACTGCGACCTGGCTCAGCTCCGCTCGCCGAGCTCGCGGCACACCCTCGAGTTGATCGCGTTCCGAGGCGTTCCCCTCGATCGCGGCCATCACGCTCCGACCGAACCGGGGAGGGGCCACGTCGGCTTTCGCGTCGAAGACCTCGATGCCGCGCTCGCTCTGGTCGAGCGACTCGGGGGTCACCGGCTCGGGGACATCACATACTTCGAGGAAGGGCGAAGCGCGTACTGCCGGGATCCGAACGGCAGCTACCTGGAGCTCTCCGAGACGGGCTGATCCGCTAGGCCGGCTCGAGCTCGACGCGGTTGTCGTTGAAGGTCGGCGCGTGGCCGAGCTCCGTGAGCGCCTGCGAGGTGGTCGCCTGCGAGCTGCGCCCATCCGCGTAGTCCCCGTTCCACCAGCCCATCGGCGCCACGACCACGCCGGGCCGCGCGTCGTCCGACACGCGCGCGCCGCAGACGAACGAGCCGCGCTCGTTGAAGACGCGTACCTGCACGCCATCCGCCACTCCGCGGGACGTGGCGTCGTCGGGGTGCAGCACGACCTCCGGGCTCGGCTGCGCGGCGCGCTGGCGGCGCTGGTTGGCGAAGGTCGAGTTCAGGAACAGGTGCGTCTTGGGGGTGATGAGCGCGAGCGGGTAGCGCTCCGCCAGCTGCGCGTCCGCCACCTCGGCGGGCGGCAGGTAGTCGGCGTGCAGCGACACCCTGCCGGTCTCGGTCCCGAAGCCGCCCTCGGCGTGCGGCACGGGTCCCTGGCCGAGGTCGATCTTCCGCCAGCCGCGCTCGCGCAGGTCGCCTTCGTCGAAGTCGGCCAGCAGCGCGTCGACCAGCTCGCGGTCCGACTCGGCGAAGCAGGCGTCGTCCAGCCCCAGCCGCGCCGCAATCAGCCTGAACGCCTCCGCGTTCGGCTTGGCCTCCCCGAGCGGCTCGATCGCAGGCTCGTTCCACGTGAGGTAGTGGTGACCCCAGGAGAAGAGGACGTCCAGGTGCTCCAGCTGCGTGGTCGCGGGGAGCACGACGTCGGCCAGCGCGGCGGTGTCGGTCATGAACTGCTCGAGCACCACGACGAACAGGTCGTCGCGGCGCAGGCCGGCCAGCACCTGCTCCTGGTCGGGGGCGATCGCCGCCGGGTTGGAGTTCCAGCAGACCAGCGCCTTCACCGGCGGGTCGAGCTGAGGGTCGGTGAGCGCCTCGCCCAGCTGCGACATGTTGATCGTGCGGACCGGCCCCGGCCGCAGGTCCTCGCGCTTCAGGGCGTAGTCGCTCACGGCCGCCGCCGTCGCGAGCGGGATGTACGAGCAGCCGCCGCCGCGGTCGCGCCAGGCGCCCACGAGCGCCGGCAGCGAGGCGATCGTCGAGTAGGCCGTCGGGGCGCCCATGTGGCGCTGGGCGCCGACGCCGAGTCGCAGCAGCGCCGGCCGCGTCGACGCGAACCCGGTCGCGACGCGCTCGATGTCGGCGGCCGGCACGCCGCAGGTCTCGGCGCAGTCGGCGACCGTCTGCCCGGCGAGCGCCTCGAGCAGCTCGTCGTAGCCGTCCGCGTGCGCTCGGCACCACTCCTCGTCCTGGAGGCCGGCGTCGACGATCGCCCGCATCATCCCGATGGCGAGCACGGCGTCGGTGCCGGGCAGCGGGCGCAGGTGCTCGTCGGCGACGCGCGCGGTGCGGCTGCGGAAGGGGTCGATCACGACGATGCGGGCGCCCGCGGCGCGGGCGTCGAGCAGCTTGCGCCAGAGGTGCGGAGCCGTGGACATCGGGTTCCAGCCCCAGACGAGCACGTAGCGCGCGTTGGGCCACTCCTCGGGGTCGACCTCGGGCGAGAAGCCGTGCGTCATCAGAGTTCCGGTGTAGCCCGCGGTCGCGCAGATCGTCCGCTCGAGCGCGCTCGCCCCGAGGGCGTTCATCACGCGGGCGCTCATCACGTCGCCCTGGACGAGGCCCTGGGTGCCCATGTACGAATACGGCAGGATCGACTCGCCGCCGAACCGGTCGCGCGCCGTCAGCAAGCCTTCTGCGACGCGGTCGAGCGCCTCGTCCCACGAGCCGGGACGCAGCTCTCCGCCGGAGCGGATCAGCGGGCGCAGGATGCGGTCGTCCGAGTAGACGCGCTCGAGGTAGTTCGAGACCTTGCCGCAGAGGAAGCCGACCGTGATCGGGTGGTCGGGGTCGCCCGCGACCTTGACCGCCTGTCCGTCCTCGACCGTCACGTGCATCGCGCACGTGTCCGGACAGTCGTGCGGGCAGGCGCCGCGGACCAGGCGTGCGGCCATGTGGGGAGGCTACAGCGCCTGTCTACAGCGCCTGTCTACCGCGCAGCGCCCGCCCGAGCGTGATCTCGTCGGCGTACTCGAGGTCGGACCCGACCGGCAATCCGCTCGCCAACCGGGTCACCGCAAGCGCCGGGTCGCGCTCGCGCAGCGCGTCCGCGAGGTAGAGGGCGGTCGCCTCGCCGGTCGTCGTCGCGTTGGTGGCGATCACCACCTCGGTGATGCCGGCGCCGTTCGACACGCGCCCGAGCAGCTCGCCGATGTGAAGGTCCTCGGGATCCACCCCGTCGATCGGCGAGAGCGCGCCGCCGAGCACGTGGTAGCGGCCGTGGAACTCGCCCGACCGCTCGATCGGGATCACGTCGCTCGGCGACTCGACCACGCAGATGGTCGCCGCCTCGCGGCGCTCGTCCTGGCAGATGCGGCAGGTCGCCTCGGTGGCGAGGTTGAAGCAGACCTCGCAGTGGCCGACCGTGGCCTTCACCTCGCGGATCGCGTCGGCCAGCGCCAGCGCCTCCTCGTCGGAGACGCTGAGGATGTGGAACGCGAGCCGCTGAGCGGTGCGCTGACCGATCCCGGGCAGCCGCGCGAGCTCGGTGATCAGGCGGTTTACGGGCGCTGCGAACAGATTGCTAAGACTAGAAGCCGGGCAGGCCGAGTCCGCCGAGGCCGCCGGGGCCGGCGAGCCCGCCCGCGGCCGCGTTCATCTTCGTCGCGGCCAGCTCCTGGGCCGAGCGCACCGCCTCGTTGACGGCGGCCAGCACCATGTCCTGGAGCAGCTCCACGTCCTCCGGGTCGACGGCCTCCGGATCGATGCGGACCTCGCGGACCTCGAGGTCGCCGCTGATCTTCACGGTGACCATGCCGCCGCCGGCGCTGGAGTCGACGACCTCGTTCTTGAGCTCCTCCTGCGCCTTGGCCATGTCGGCCTGCATCTTCTGGACCTGCTTGAGCATCGCGTTCATGTTGGGCTGCCCGGCCATCGCCTAGCGCTCCTCCTCGTCGAAGACTTCCTCGGCTGCGAACTCCGCCCGCAGCCGCTCGATCAGCTCCTCCTCGCCGAGCAGCTCCGGCCCGGCGGGCAGCGCGTCGTCGCGCAGCTCGTAGGCCACCGCCAGCGAGTGCCCGGTCAGGCCGCGCAGCGCCTGCTGCACCAGCTCGCGATTCGCCTCGGCCTTCTTCTTCACGAAGGCCGCGTCGGGCGGGAAGGCGACCGTGACGAGCTCGGCCTCGAGCGCCATCGGGCGGGCGGCGCCCAGTGCCGCGCCGAGCATGCCGTTCTCCTCGGTGACGGCCTCGGCGACGGCGGGCCAGATCGCCTGCAGCTGCTCCAGCTCGATGGCCCCCGCAGGCACGGGCCGGCGCTCCGGCTCGGGGTCGGGCTCGGCCTCGGCGGCGACCGCGGCGGCGGGACCCGCGCCGGCGGAGCGGGCCGGGGCCGGCGGCGGAGCGGCGGGGGCGGGCGGGGAGGCCGCGGGCGCGGCGGGCGGCCGCCGCCTGCTCGGGCGCCGGCGCTCCGGCGAGCCGCGCCTCGAGCTGCTCGATCCGGAACATGAGCGCCTGCAGCGACAGGTCGGCCTGCGGCTGCGTCGTCTTCAGCAACGCCATCTCCAGCTGGATGCGCGGCTCGGAGCCGTCCTTGACCGCGGCGATCGCGCCGGCGAGGAAGTCGATCGTCCGCAGGATCTCGCCCTGGGAGAAGCGCTCGGCCTGGGTGGCCAGGCGGTCGGTGTGCTCGGCGGTGACCGAGAAGGAGTCCGGCACCGATCCGAGCGTCTGCACCACGAACAGGTGGCGCAGGTGAGCGGTCAGGTCGCGCATGAACTGCGTGAAGTCGCGCCCCGAGTCGGACAGGCGCTTGACCGCCAGTAGCGCCTCGCGCGGATCGCGGTCGGCCAGCGCGTCGGTGGTGTCGAGCACCAGCTGGGCGTCGGCCACGCCCAGGATGTCGAGCACGTCCTCGAGCTTGACCTCGCGGCCGCCGTAGGTGACCAGCTGCTCGAGCGTGCCGAGCGCGTCGCGGAAGCTGCCGGTGGCGGCGCGCGCCAGCATCCCGATCGCCGGGTCCGGCAGCTCGATCTCCTCCTGAGCCGAGACGCGCCGCAGCACGTCCGCGATCTGCTCGAGCGACGGCCGCTGGAAGTCGAAGCGGTGGCAGCGGTCGACGATCGTCGCCGGGACCTTGTGCGCCTCGGTGGTGGCGAGCACGAAGACGACGTGCGCGGGGGGCTCCTCGAGCGTCTTCAGAAAGGCGTTCCAGGCGGCGCTCGAGAGCATGTGCGCCTCGTCGAGGATGTAGACGCGCCGGCCGCCCTCCTGCATCGGCGCGAGCGCCACGTTCTCGCGCAGCTCGCGGATGTCGTCGACCGAGTTGTTCGAGGCGGCGTCCATCTCGATGACGTCGAGCGAGGCTCCCGCGAGGATCGCGCGGGCGCCGGGGTCGGCTGGATCGAAGTCGACGCTCGGGCCGCCGCTCGCGTTCAGCGCGCAGGCGAGCAGCTTCGCCATCGAGGTCTTGCCGGTGCCGCGCGAGCCGACGAACAGGTACGCGTGGTGCACCTTGTCCAGCTCGATCGCGTTGCGCAGCGTGCGCACGATCTGCTCCTGGCCGACCACCTCGTCGAAGGAGCGGGGGCGGTGGCGGCGGTAGAGGGAGAGCATCGGGCGAACCATGCTAGCCGGGGGTCAGGCCGCCGCGGGCGGCGGCCACCGCGGACGCGCGATCGGGGTACCAGTCGAGCCCCGCGATCCTCCCGTCGCGCACGGTGAAGACGATGAAGGTGGCCATCTCGCCGTCCACCCCGCTCGCCCGGCCGCGCATCCGCCAGGTGCCGGACGCGACCACCTTGTCGCCGTACTCCTCGAGCGAGCCGACCTCCGCGAGCGTCACCTCCCAGCTGTCGCGCCACTCCTCCATGCTGGCGCGGATCGCGGCCTTGCCCGCGTAGGTGGCCTGCTCCGGCCAGTGCTCGCCGGTGCGCGTGGTCGCGTCCTCGGCGTAGAGCTCGAGGACTCCCTCCACGTCGCCGGCGTTCCACCGGCTCGTGAGCTCGTGGATGAGATCGGCGTTGGACATCTCGGCAGCGAAAAGCGGACCGTGCACCCCTCTTCGAAGCTGGTCCTCGGGCGTGCCCGCCGCACTTCGACTCCGGCCAGGCTGGTCCGCGGCGCACGAGCGGTATCGCTTAAGGCTGCTTCCTCCCGGATCTGACCTGGTTCGCGAGCGCTCGCCGCGCGGGACCCGGCCATCGACGCCTCAGCCCGGCGTACTGACCCCGAGAGCCGAAGCCCCTCAGAGGGGAATTCAGCCCCGCTAGAGCGGATTGCGGGTGCAGGGCACCGCTACCTCCCCGCCTAGCACGGTCCGCGACGCAGTCTAGAGCTTGCGCGCCACGTAGAGCGTCCGGCCCGGCGGCTTTGGCTCCGTGGTGAAGCCCATCGCGGTGTAGAGCGCCAGCGCGTTCTCGTTGTCCTCGTTGACGTCGAGGTCGATGCGCGCGCAGCCGCGCGACCTGGCGCGCTCGAAGGCCGCCTCGACGAGCGCCCGCCCGAGGCCGGCGCGCCGCGCCTCGCGCTCCACGAACAGGTCCTCGAGCCAGCAGTCCGGCTTACCCGTCCAGACGGCCAGGCGGTAGCGCAGCTGGCAGACGCCGGCGGCAGCGGCCCCCTCGTCCGGAGCGCCGAGCAGGAACTCGGTGTCGGGGTCCTGCATCAGCACGTCGACGGTGGCGCGCAGCTGCGCCTCGGTCGGCTCGTCGCGGCCCATGTGGTCGCGGAACCCGGCCAGCAGGGCCGCGACCCGATCGGCCTCGTCCGCGCTCGCGAGCCAGGTGCGCGCCGGCATCGCTAGGGAGCGCGCAGGAACGTCCTGGCGGCGTTGCCCCAGGTGGTGGGCGTCCGGTTGTCGCCCGTGGTCAGGGCGTTGGCGTCCCACCAGGGGCCGAAGACGAACGCCGCTGCGCCGACGTAGTTGGGCTGGGCGGCGAAGCGGTTGGCGAAGAAGCTCGAGGCGGCCGACGCCCAGCTGTTGCTGACGGTCGACGGGTCGCCGTTGTAGTTGCCGAACTCGGTCTCGAAGATCAGGTGCTTGGTCTGACCGCCGCCCTGCGCGGCCGCCCACGCCGAGCCGCTGAAGGCCTTGCCGTTGTAGCTGTTCGCGTAGTCGTGCTTGGCGAAGGCGAGCTGGTGCCTGCCCGCCATACCGGGCTGGGAGGCGTCGTAGGCCTCGAGCCCCGAGTAGCGCGAGTCGCTGTAGCCCTGGCCGCCGACGCCTGAGTTGGCCCACCAGATCGGGTCGACGACGAGCAGGCCCTTGTAGCCGAGCGTCTCGCGGAAGTGCCTGATCGACGCGCGCATGTTGGCGTCCCACTGGTCCCAGCTGACGCCGTTCGGCTCGTTGGTGATCTCGTAGACCACCATCGGGTCGTCGCCGAGCGCGGCGCGGATGTCCGTGTAGAGCTGGTTGACGCGAGCGCCGTTGCCGGCCCAGCCGGCCTTCGAGTAGCGGCCGTCCAGGGCATCCCAGGAGCAGAGCATGAAGTACATGCCCTGGCCGACGACGGCGTCGCGCCAGTCCTTGATGCGCTGGATGATCTGGGCCCTGGTGAGGTTGCCGGTCGCGCCGCTCGGGGCCGAGTTGTAGTCGTCGGCCAGCAAGCGGAAGCGCACCAGGTTCGCGCCCCAGGCGCGGATCGTGCCGGCGATGGCGGCGCGGTTGGCGTACTGGGCGGCGCCGAAGCTCGTGGTGATCGAGTCCTGCAGGCCCCACACGTTGACACCGCGCAGCGGCAGGCGCGGGCCGGAGGCGGAGCCGGTGCGCAGCGACGCGGGCGAGCTGCCCGAGGCGGGCACGACCACCGGCCGCTGGCCCGAGGCTGTGGAGAAGCTGGTCTGGCCCGAGTAGAGGACCTGCCCGCCCGCGGGCGGCTGGTCGAGCACGAGCCGGTAGTGGTAGACGGCGCCGGCGCGGAGGTTGGTCACGCGCTTGGACAGCGAGATCTGCGTCGGGCGGTCGGGGCAGCTGAGCTCCTGGGCTCCCACGGCGCCCCAGTCCGGGCTGTCCGAGCGGCGCAGCTGCCACCACACCGTCCCGTGCACGCCGGCGTCGCAGTGCACCACGGCGTTGAGCGTCGCGCCCGAGGAGCTCACGCTCGTCGCGGCCTTGATCTGCACGCCGCACGCGGACAGCAGGCATGCGAGCGCCAGGGCGGCGGCGAGCAGCGTGGACGAGCGATGTCGGAGGAGGGTCCGCATGATCGGGCTGTCGTTCCCATCGGGGTCGGTGACGGCAGGGATGAGTCGCGCAAGCGGAAGCCCAGCCTGCGCTGTCCCTGCCCCGCGGCGGCGGGCGCATAGAGTGACAGGCCATGCCCGACCGCGACCCCATCAGCACCGACTCGGCCCCCGCTGCAATCGGCCCCTATTCGCAGGGGATGAGCACCGGTGGACTGCTCTTCTGCTCCGGCCAGATCCCGCTCGAGCCCTCGACCGGCGAGCTGGTCAAGGACGACATCGAGGGTCAGGCGCGCCGCTGCCTGGAGAACCTGGCGGCGATCGCCGAGGCCGCCGGCGGCAAGCTCGCGAACGCCGTGCGCTGCACGGTCTACCTGACCGACATGAACGACTTCGCGCGCGTGAACGAGGTCTACGGCGAGTTCTTCGGCGGCGACGACCCGCCGGCGCGCGTGGCGATCGGAGTGGCGGCGCTGCCGAAGGGCGCCGACGTCGAGATCGACGCGATCGTCGCGCTCTAGCAGGGCGCTCAGAGCTCGCGCGCGAGCGCTGCGGCCACCAGCAGCAGCGCGCAGACGCAGGCGAGCGCGCCGGGCAGCCCGAGCACCTCGGCGAGCAGCCCGATCGCCGGCGGGCCGGTGAGCAGGCCCGCGTAGCCGACGCTCGAGATCGCGGCCACCGCCGGACCGGCCACCGCGGGATCGCTGCCGGCCGCGCGCAGCGAGAGCGGGAAGACGGCGGCCAGGCCCGCCCCCATCACGGCGAATCCGGCGACCGCGCCGGCGGGCGTCGCGAGCGCGAGCGCCGTGGCGAGGCCGGCCGCGGCCAGCAACGCCCCCCAGCCGCCCAGGCACACCGAGCCGACCCGCTCGGCGATGCGGTCCGCCGACAGCCGGCCGAAGCCCATCGCCAGGTTGAAGGCCGCCAGCCCGGCCGGCGCGAGGCCGAGCGCCGCGTCGGCCTCGCGGCGCATGTAGATGCCGCTCCAGTCGAAGACGGCGCCCTCCGCCAGCAGCGCGCAGAACGCGATGGCGCCGAGCGCCACGAGCCGGCGCGACGGTCGCGCCAGCCGCGGCCCGTGCGGAGGCGGCTCGGCGTCGGCGGCGGGCAGGCCGCGCGCGGCCACGGCCGCCGCCAGCGCGCCCACGGCCACGACGATCGCGAGGTGCGGCAGCGGGTCGAGCCCGGCCGCGGCGGCCAGGCCGCCGAGCGCGGCGCCCGAGAGGGCGCCGAACGAGAACGCCGCGTGCAGCGAGTTGAAGATGCGGCGCGGCCCGCGGCGCTCGACCGCCAGCCCCTCGACGTTCATCGAGACGTCCAGGATCCCGTTGGCGGCACCCACCGCGAGCGTGGCCAGCGCCAGCGTGATCGTGCTCCCGGCGAGCGCCGGCGCCACCCCCGCGAGCAGCCAGAGCGGTGCCAGGCGCACCAGCCGCCGCGAGCCGACCGTCGACGCGGCCGCCCCGGCGAGCGGCTGGGCGATCAGCGCGCCGGCCGGCGCGCCGAGCAGCGCCAGCCCGAGCGCGCCGGTGCCGAGGTCGAGGTCGTCCTGGATCGCCGGCAGGCGCGAGTACCAGGACACGAACACCATGCCGTTGAGGAAGAAGACCGCGGTGACGGCGGCCCGGGCGCGTCGCACCGCGCCAGCCTAGGGTTGGGGCATGATCGAGCGCATCGAGGGCATGCCGGCCGGGACGATCGGGTTCCGGGTGGCCGGCGAGGTCCACAAGGACGACTACACGAACGTGCTCGCGCCGGTGCTGCACGAAGCCATCGAGGCCGGCGAGCAGCTGCGCACGCTCTACCTGATCGAGGGGCTCGACGAGATCGAGCCGGCCGCCCTCTGGGAGGACGCCAAGCTCGGCGTCGACCTGACTGTCCTCAACCGCGGGCTCTGGGTGCGCTCGGCGATCGTCACCGACCTCGACTGGATGGCCCGCGCCACCCGGCTGTTCGCGTGGATGATCCCGGGCGAGGCGCGCGTCTTCGCGGTCGCCGAGGTGGAGCGCGCGAAGGAGTGGGTGGCGGGCTAGCTGCGCGGTAACGCATTCCGGACGCCACTGGCCGAGGATTGCGCCATGACCAGTGTGCGGAGGGTCGTGTGGGCCCTTTCGTCTCTCTCGATCGTGCTCCTGGTGGCCGGAGACGTCATCTCGGCCGCGCACGCGAGCGGCAGCTGGCTCCCGCGAGTCGTCGCCGGTGGGATCGTCGTCGCCTTCGCCGCCGCGGGCGCGTTGATCGTGACCCGCGAGCCGCGCAACCCGATCGGGTGGCTGTTCTGCGAGATCGCGGTGGCCGGCTCCCTGATGGCGTTGTCGCGCGGCCTCGCCGAGCTCTGGCTCGACGGTGGCCCGGTGCCGGACACGCTGGGCAAGCTGGTCGCGCGTCTACGGGGAGAACAGCTGGGTCCCGGTCGTGCTCCCCGCCGCCACCCTGGTCCTGCTGCTGTTCCCGGACGGGCGCCTCGTCTCGCGTCGCTGGCGGCCGGTCGTCTGGTGCGCGGTCGCCGGGATCGCCGGAGTCGCGCTGGCCGGCGCGACCACCCCCGGCCCGCTCGAGGACTTCCCTGCGGTCGTGAACCCCTGGGGGGTGGAGGGGCCCGTCGCGAGCGCGATGCGGGGGCTCGCCTTCCTGTTGATCCTGATCGCCGTGGTCGGGTCTCCTCTGTCGCTCGTGGTCCGCTTCCGGCGGGCGGGCCCCGAGCAGCGCCAGCAGATCAAGTGGCTGGCCCTGGCGGGGACGTTCGCGACGGCGACGCTGGTGGTGGCGGTGCCCGCCTACGACGTGCTGACCGCCGACGTCGCCGACGCCGCGATCATGCTCGGCGTGCTGTCGCTGCCGGTGGCGACGGGCATCGCGATCCTGCGCTACCGGCTCTACGAGGTGGACGTGGTGATTCACCGGACGCTCGTCTACGGCGTCCTGACCGCGCTGCTGGCGGGCTCGTACCTCGCCATGGCGCTGCTGCTGCAGATCGTCCTGAGCCCGGGCTCCGACCTGGCGATCGCGGGTTCGACGCTGGCTGTGGCGGCCCTCTCGCGGCCGCTGCGACAGCGCGTCCAGGCGGTCGTCGACCGCCGCTTCTACCGGCGCCGCTACGACTCGCGCCGCGCGCTCGAATCGTTCTCGGTCCGGCTGCGCGACGAGGTGGACCTCGACATGCTCGAGCTGGAGCTGCGGGCAGCCGTGCGGGACACGCTGCAGCCCGCCCACGTGTCGGTCTGGATGCGCGCTCGCTAGGTTGCACCGATCGCTGAAGCACTGAGATCGATGGGCCGCCGCTTCGCCGACTTCCCCGGCGGGCGGCGCACCAAGTTCGTGGTGGTGGCCGTCTGGCTGCTCGTCCTGTTCGCGATCGGCCCCCTGGCCGGCAAGTTCGAGGACGCGCAGGAGAACGACCCGGCGGACTACCTGCCCGCCAAGGCCGAGTCGGTGCAGGCGATCGAGGCGCTCGAGGACTACCCCTCAGGCGACATCGCCAACGCGATCACCGTCTTCCATCGGCCGGGCGGCCTGGACGAGCGGCGACCGCACGGCGATCGGCCAGATCCGCGAGCAGATCGACGATGAGCGGCGCGCGGGCGTCGGCGCGACGCGGCCCCCGATCTTCTCCGAGGACGGCAACTCGGCGCTGCTGATCACGCCGATCACGGTCGAGGACGGCACCAACGAGGCCGGGGAGCTGCTGGTCGACGCGACCGACGACATCAAGGCCGACCTGGACGACCTGCCGCCCGGCCTCGAGGCGCACGTCACCGGGCCCGCGGGCTTCTCCGCCGACGCGATCGACGTCTTCGACTCGATCAACGGCACGCTGCTCTACGCGACGGCCTTGCTGGTGCTGGTGTTGCTGATCGCCATCTATCGCAGCCCGATCTTCTGGCTGATCCCGCTCTTCTCGGTGATCCTCGCCGAGGTCACCTCGCGCGGCATGGGCTACCTGCTCGCCGAGGCCGGCGTGACCGTCACGGGCCAGTCGGGCGGCATCCTGCCCGTGCTCGTCTTCGGCGCGGGCACCGACTACGCCCTGCTGCTCGTCTCGCGCTATCGCGAGGAGCTGCGCCGCCGCGAGGACAAGCACGAGGCGGTGCGCGTGGCGATGCGCAAGGCCGGGCCGGCGATCGTCGCCTCGGCGGCGACCGTGATGGCGGCCCTGCTGACGCTGACACTGGCCGAGGTGACCGGAACCTCCGGCCTCGGGCCGATCGGCGCGCTCGGCGTCGGCCTCGCGATGGTCTCGATGATGACCATCCTGCCCGCGCTGCTGGCGATCACCGGCCGCCGAGCCTTCTGGCCGTTCGTGCCGCAGGTGGGCAGCGAGGGCACCGACGAGACCCACGGGGTGTGGAGCCGGGTCGCGGCCTGGGTCGGGCGCGGGCCGCGCCGGGTCTGGATCGGCACGACTCTGCTGCTGGTCGTCCTCTGCCTCGGGCTGACCCAGCTCAACAGCGACCTGACGTCCGGCAACGGCTTCCGCGACGACGTCGAGTCGGTCGAGGGGCAGAGGCTGGTCGAGGAGAGCTTCCCGGCCGGCGCCAACTCGCCGACGAACATCGTCGTCCCCGAGGGCGCCGACCTGGAGGCGGTCCGGACGGCGGTCGCCGGCGCGCCGGGCGTGGCGTCGATGAGCCCGCGCGACGAGCGCGGTCCCACCGGCACGAAGCTCGAGGCGACGCTCGACCGCGATCCGCTCAGCACCGCCGCGTTCGACCTGATCCCGGGCATCCGCAAGGCCGCCCACGGGGCGAGCAACGACGAGGCGCTGGTCGGCGGGCCGACGGCGGAGGAGTTCGACCTGCGCGAGTCTGCGGCCCGCGACAACCGCGTCATCGTGCCGATCGCGCTGGTGGTCGTGTTCCTGATCCTGGCCGCGCTGCTGCGCGCGCTGGTCGCGCCGCTGGTCCTGATCGCGACGGTGGTGCTCTCCTACGGCGCCGCGCTCGGAATCGCCACGTTCTTCTTCGAGAACGTCTTCGACTTCCCCGGCATCGACCCGA
Organism: uncultured Thermoleophilaceae bacterium; assembly: GCA_963828225.1. Lineage (GTDB taxonomy): Bacteria > Actinomycetota > Thermoleophilia > Solirubrobacterales > Thermoleophilaceae > JACVRW01. Next base: position 190,103 of record CAWHDX010000002.1, read on the forward strand.
CGCTGCCGCTGTTCGCGTTCATCTTCCTGGTCGCGCTGGGCATCGACTACAACATCTTCCTGATGGCGCGCGTGCGCGAGGAGACGCTCGCGCACGGCACGCGCGAGGGGACGATTCGCGGGCTGGCGGTCACCGGAACCGTGATCACCTCGGCGGGCATCGTGCTCGCCGGCACCTTCTCGGCGCTCGCCGTTCTGCCGCTCGTGACGCTCACGGAGATCGGCTTCACGATCGCGATCGGCGTGCTGATCGACACCTTCCTGGTGCGCACCCTGCTGGTGCCGGCGGTGGTGCTCGAGATCGGCGACCGCGTCTGGTGGCCGTCGGCGCTCGCACAGCGCGGCGCGAGTGCCGCGGCGGCGCCGAAGACCGAAGTCGCCCCAGAGTCGAGCTGAGCGCGCAGCCGGGTCAGTCGCCCGGCAGCCAGCCGTCGCGGTAGCGCGTCGGCCGCGACTCCGGGAAGCGCTCGTAGGCGCGCTTCACGTCGCTCGTCTCCTCCTCGACGCCGGCGCCGTGGCGGAGGGCGACCTCGTCGACCGTGTACGCGCCGCCGTTGCAGGGCTCGCCCGCGTGCTGTCGCGCGCCGACCCCGAGCACCACGCAGGGGCCGTCGCCCGCGCCGACGATCATGTGCTTCGTCCCCGGCGGGCAGTGGACGAAGTCCCAGCGGCGCAGCGGCCGCTCCTCGCCCTCCACGATCAGCACCGCCTCGCCCGAGAGGACGAGGAAGTCCTCCTGGTCCGCCTCCCAGTGGTACATCCCGATCGGCTCGCCCGGGCCGAGGACGAGCAGCGCGACCCCGAGCTGCGGGAACAGCGGCCTCGGCCTCGTCGTCGGTCCAGCCGGTGAACGGGAGGCTGTCGCCGCGGCCCTCGCGGTGACGCCAGCGCGCCTCACGGGCGTTGAGCACGAACCAGCCCTCGCCCGCGGGCGCGAGTCCGGCGTCCGTCTGCTCGAGCTTCGCCTCAGGAACCACGGTGCACGATCCTGCCGCCGACCATCGTGAGATCGACGTCGATGTTCGACACGCGCTTGAGGCGCGCGTCGAGGATGTCGCGGTCGAGCACGATCAGGTCGGCGGCGAAGCCCTCGCGGATCTGGCCGCTCAGCGTCTCCTGGTGCAGCTGGTAGGCGCTGTTGCGCGTGTGCATCGCGAGCGACGCGCGCAGGCTCAGTCCCTCCTGGGCGAAGAGCGGCCTGGGATAGCCCTCGTACACCTCGTCCGCGGTGCGGTTGACCGCCATCTCGATCTGACGGAACGGCAGCAGCGGGTCGACCGGCCAGTCGCTGCCGCCGCACAGCTTCGCGCCCGCGCGCGCGAGGCTGCCCGCCGGGTAGAGCCAGCGCCAGCGGTGCGAACCGAGGTACGGCTTGAGCGAGTCGACCGTGTACGAGTCCTGCTCGGCCCACTGCAGCTGCATGCTGGCCATGACGCCGAGCCGGCCGAAGCGGCGGAAGTCGTGCGGGTCGATCAGCTCGAGGTGCGCGATGGTGTGGCGGTTGTCGATCCTGGGGCCGCGCTCGCGGGCGTGCTCGAAGGCATCGAGCGCGGAGCGCACGGCGCGATCGCCGATGGCATGCACGTGCACCTGCCAGCCCGGCCGCGTCGAGCGCCGCGACCGCGCGGTTGGCGACCCCCTGGCGGAAGTAGGTCGGGCCGCGGCTCTTGCCCGGCACCCAGCGCGGGTTGCGCTTGGTCCCCTTGTTGACCCTGTAGGGCTCGAGCAGCGCGGCTGTCTGCGTGGGGTGCTCGATGACGCCGTCGAAGAACATCTTCACCGTGCGGATCGTGATGCCGGCGCGGCCGTAGGTCGCGCGCTGTCTGGCCAGCCGCGCGAGCAGCTCACCCGGCTTGGCCGCCGCGTCCGGCGTGACCATGATCGCCACGGACGGCCGCACCGTGAGCGGGCCGCGGTCGGCGAGCGCAGCGTGGGCGGCCAGCTCCGTCTTGCCGACCGAGGCGTCGAGGTAGGACGTGATGCCGTACCTGGCCATCTCCCTGTGCGCGGCCGCCAGGGCGTCGGCGTTCTGCGCGGTGGTCAGCGGCGGGATCTTGCGCGTGACGAGCCCGATGGCGTCGTCGAGCAGGACCCCGGTGGCCTCGCCGCCGCGACCGCGCTTGATCTTGCCGCCCTGGGGATCCGGGGTGGAGTCGGTGATGCCGGCGAGCGCGAGCGCGCGCGAGTTGGCGACGGCGGTGTGACCGCTGAGGTCGACCACGATGATCGGGCGCCTGGTGGGCAGCCGGTCGAGGTCCCTCTTCGTGGGCTGGCGGTCCATGCCCGAGGGCTCCCAGAGGTCGACCGAGAGCCAGCCGTCGGGCTCCTGGGCCGGCGCTGCGCGCGAGGAACCTGCGCAGAGCCTTGAGGAAGGGCTGCAGGTCGAGCTTGCGGTAGTTGAGCGTCGGCTTGGTGAGCACCAGGCCGCCGGCGAGCGGGTGGACGTGCCCGTCGTGGATGCCCGGCATGAGCGTGCGCCCGCGCAGGTCGATCACCTCTGTGGCCGGTCCGGCCAGCGCCTGGGCGCCGCTGTTGGAGCCCACGTAGGCGATCCGACCGCCGGCGACGGCTACGGCCTGGGCGACGCGGCTGCCGGCGACCGTGAGGACCTTGCCGTTGCGCAGGACGTAGTCGGCGGGCCCGGACTGGGCCGACGCACTCGCCTGGCCGGCGAGGGTGGCTCCGGCGGCGAGGGCGACGCCGTCGCGGACGAAGCGGCGACGCGAGATGGGGTTCGGCATGGCGGGACTCTAACCCGCCTTGTCAACCGCCTGGAGGGCCTCGGCGCGCTCGCTGAACTGGTCCATCCGAACGATCTTTCCGTCGCGGAGCGTGTAGACGTCGAAGAAGAGCGCGTCGATCTCGACGCCGCTGCCGCGACCGCGGCCTTGCAGGCGGACCGTCACCACGACCTGGTCGCCCATGTCCTCGAACTCCTCGGGGATGACCCTGTAGTCATCCCAGTCGGCCTTCCAATGCGCGAGGCTCGCGCGCACCGCGGCGTGTCCCTGCGTCGGCAGCTCCTCGACCGGGTTCCAGACGATGCCCGGGTCGGCATATGGCAGCGCGGCGTCGACCTCGGCGTTGAGGAAGGTCCGCACGATCTCGACGTTCTCCCGCGACATCGCCCGCAGTATTGCGGCAGGGCATAGGATGCACCGGTCTTGCGTAGTCAGCGCATCGTCATCGGCATCGCAGTGCTGGGACTGGCGGTTCTGCCCGGCTGCTACGCCTCGACCGAGCCGGCGACCGACGTCGGCATCGACAGCGCGACGCTCAACGCTCGCGGCACGGCGAACAACGGCCCGGCGGAGAGCTGGTTCGAGTACGAGCTGAACGGCCGTGTGGGCGAGCCGCGCGACACGCTGAGGCTGAGCTGGCCGGCGGGCGCGAGCGGGCCCTTTACGGCGAAGGTGAACGGGCTCGCGGCCGGCACGCAGTATTGGTACCGGGTCTGCGGGAGGGACTCGGCCGGCGAACCGGCCTGCGCCAACGCCCGCACCTTCACGACGAAGCCGCCGGTCAAGGACGCCGTTTTCGGCGGCTACTGGTTCGGCTGCTGCGGGGGCTGGAGCGTCAACGCCACGAGCGGCCCGTCCGGAGAGAACCCCACCGGGACCATCTCGTGGCACAACCGCAACCAGTTCGACTCCGGGAGCACCGGCTTCTCGGGGATCGTGACGTGCCTGAAGGTCGACGGGCCACGCGCGACGGTGGTGGCGGTGGGCAACATGCGCAACACGCACACCGGAACAGAGACGCCGATCACGTCGACAGCCATCGTCGTCGACGGCCGAACCGCCGGCGACTCGACCTTCGAGCATGACGTCACCGGCACGGCCCCGCTCGACTGCGACGACGTCACCGGCACCCCCCAGGGGCCGCTCGACGCCCAGCACGAGCTGATCGTCAACGACGCCCAGCCGTAGGGCCGAATCTCGACGAACGCTCCAAGAAGCGCCCTCCCGCCTAGTCGCAGGCGGGGGTTTCGCAATCGAGCTTTTCGAGAGCCTTCCCCATCAGATCTTCGAAGACGACCTCCCCGAACGCGTCGCCGTAGACACCCACCGATGTGACGCGCTGCTCGGACCTACTCGACGCGGGGCCCATCTGGAGGATCGCTGCCCCGCCAGTGGCGCTGTCCTTGTAGCAGGCGCCGACCCGGCGGGGCCCGGCGTCTGGGCCCTCGTGGCGATCGATCGGAGTGCAGCGCGTGCCTCTGTAGGGCTTGCCGACGGAGGGGGTGCCCTTGTATTCGGGGCTGAACGTTTGGAAGGCCTGGGCCCGGTCGTAGCGGTCCCTCCGCGCGTCCCGCTTGCCCTTGGCGTTCTTCAGACGGTAGGTGATCAACAGGGCCTCGTCGGTGTACTGCGCGAGGTAGAGGCCGCCCCCGCTCTTGGGTCGCAGCCGAAGAGTGTCCTGCGGCTTCTTCAGCAGGCGGTCGATCTGACCGCGCGACATCGTGAGCTTGATCCCGCCGATCCCCTTGCCGTACTGGATGCGCTTATTCGGCGTGGCCGCGCCCGCGGTGCCGTACAGCGTCAGCCCGGCTGCGGCGCACGCGATCAGCGCGGTTGCCCGGCGCGGCGCGTTCATGGCGCGACTCTAGCCCAACCACGCGGCGGGGTCACGATGGAGAACGTGGAGAAGCGCCAAATCCGCCCACATCTGAGCGGTTCCGAGCTTTCGGGCTCTCCACGGCCTCGGCGACGTCAGGAATATGCCCGCCGAGCCATACGCGGATCTCGTCCATCACCGGGGCCCCCACCGCCCCTAGCGGCCGGGCAGCTTCCGCAGGATGCCCACGACCAGACCGTGGAAGTCGGCCGCCGGGGCAATGCCGTCCAGGACCGCGCAACCCTTCCGGTAACGCCGGCCGCGCGGGCCGCTCAGGCCTACGTGCGCGGGCAGCGAGGCAGTGCGGAAGCCGATCCGGCGGCCGGTGGAGCTCAGCTCGCTCGCCACGTAGCTGCGCAGGCCGGGCTCGGTGTAGCAGCGCCGCCCCGACAGATCGACCAGCCGCGTGGCGACCCCGGGCCTGGTCGGCGTGCCGTAGAGCAGGGTCGAGAGCGAGCGCGGCAACCCCTCGGTGACCATCAGCTCGCGGCCGGGGTAGTCGAGGGCACCGGCAAGCGTGAGCCGAGGCGTGCCGCCCATCTGCAGGATCGCGCCGCACGGCCCGTCCTGGACGTCGCGGCGCAGGTTGGTCCGCCACCCGCTCCAGCCGAGGCGGCCGAGCAGAGCCTGGGCGCGGCGCGCGAGCTCCTCCGGCGGGATGCAGTCCGCGCTCGTCTGGAGGGCGAGCAGCCCCCGCTCGAGCTCGGCAACCTTCCCGCGGGCGGCGCTGTAGCCCGATGGAAGCCGACCCAGGCCGGCACTCGCGCAGGTTCGTGGGCCGCTCCGCCGGAGGACGGCGACGCTTCCGCCGGTGTCGCAGGCAACCAGATCCCTGCCATCGATCCCGAGCGCCCGTGCGCAGACCTCGACCGGCGAGCGCGTGCCGGCCCAGTCGACCGCGGCACCGCCGCTGGGATAGGCGCCCTCGTAGCACGCGACGCCGGCCGTGGCCAGCTCGTCGGGGTCGCTCAGGACCTCGGCGACCGCCGCGGTACCGCCCGCCACGAGCAATGCAGCAAGGGCGACCTGGATGTAGCGGCGGCCGGTGCGGCGTCGCGTCGGCCGAGCTGCCGGCCGGGGGGCGACGATCGCCTCGTCGATGGCGTCGCCCAGGAGGTTGACGAACGGGATCTCGCTCATGGTGCTGGGACCTCCATCAGATCGTTGAGTCGTGCCAGCCCGCGATGCACGCGCGTGCGTGCCGCGCCTTCCGTGCAATCGAGCTGCCGACCGATCTGCGCGTAGTCGAGCTCCTCGACCACGCGCATCTCGACCGCCAAGCGTTCGGCCGAACTGAGCTGACCGAGGGCGGTCGCCAGCGCGGCTCGGTGCCCGTCCGCGTCGGCGAGCGCCTCGATGCGCTCTATCGACTGGTCGTCGAGCTGAGGCACCGCGATCCCGAGCCGGCGGACGGCTCGCAGCTCGACCTGCCGGCGGCGGAACCAGTGCGACAGCTCCCTCGCGGCGATGCCGTACAGCCAGGCGCCGCCGGGCCGCCCGATGTCGCGGAAGCTGTGGCGCTGCTCGTACGCCACGGCGAAGGTCTCAGCCAGCAGGTCCGCCGCCACTTCGGCATCGGCGACACGGCGGTAGAAGTAGCCGAGCAGCCGGTCCGCCCAACGGTCGTAGAGCTCGCGGAACGCGCTCGGGTCGGTCTGCGCGGCGATGATCAGCTCGGCGTCGGTCAAGGGTCTCTGACCTCTTACGCCACTTCCGCGGCCGATCGTTACACCCCCTCTACACTCACTCCCTCTCCCGGGCGCGTAGCTCAGTGGGAGAGCGCTCGCCTCACACGCGAGAGGTCGGTGGTTCGAAACCACCCGCGCCCATCTCCTGGACCCGCTCACCTCGCGACGCGAGCGCGGGATACTGGCGCCGGTGTCACAGGAGAACGTGGACAGGATGCGCGCCGCTCTGGACGCGTTCAACCGGCGCGACAAGGACGCGTTCGTGAAGGCGTGTCATCCCTCCATCAGGAACGTCCCACCGCGCGAGTGGCCCGAGTTCGTGATCACCGAGGGCCCCGACGCCGTCTGGGACTTCTTCGTCGCAAACAACGACACCTGGGAGGAGAGCCCGCTGGGATACGCCGAGATCGTCGACGCCGGGAGCGATACGATCGTGGGCCAGCTGCACGGGGAGCTGCGGGGCACGGCGAGCGGAGTGGCCGTCGAGTGGAGCTTCTGGCAGGTGGTCACGTTCCGCGAGGGGAAGATCGCGCACCTCCAGTGGTTCGGCGACCGAGTCGAGGCGTTGGGCGCGGTCGGCGGCTAGCCGTCGCCCCGCGCCAGCCTCGCCGCGACAGCCGCGCTCGCCTCGGCCGCCTCGCGCATCAGCTCGCGCACCACGTCCCCGGCCGGCAGCTCGCGCGCGAGCGGGTAGGCCTCGCCGGCCCACAGGTTGAACGCGGAGTCGTCGCCCGCCGCGCGCGCGGCTTTGCGCATCGGCGCCGTCACGTAGTGGATCTCCGGATAGGCGACCGGCGCGTGCTCGTCGTGCTCGTCGATGAAGGCGTTGCGGATGCCTCGCCCGGTGCGGCCGGTGAAGGCGCGCGTCAGCGTGGTCGGCGTCGTGCCGCGCAGCGCCCGGCGATGCGCCTCGACGGTCCCGGCCTCCGGGCACAGCATGAACGCGCTGCCCATCTGGACCGCGCTCGCTCCGGCGCATATCGCCGCCGCCACGCCCGCGCCGGTCGCCACGCCGCCTGTCGCCACCAGCGGGATGTCGTGACCGGCCGCGATCAGCTGCAGCAGCGGCAACAGCCCGATCGCCGGCTGCTCGTCGCCGTCGGCGAACGACCCGCGGTGGCCGCCTGCCTCGGCGCCCTGCACCACCAGGGCGTCCGCGCCCGCGGCGATCGCCGCCGCCGCCTCGTCGGGCGCCGTGACGGTGACCCAGACCTCGGAGCCACCCGCGCGCACGCCGTCGAGGACGCTCCGGTCCGGACAGCCGAACGCGAACGAGACGACGGCCGGGCGCTCTTCCTGCAGCAGCTCGACCTTCTCCTCGAAGCGGTCGTCGCTGAAGCTCGGTTCGCCCGGCTCGAACCCGCGGCTCTCGGCCCAGGCCCGCAGGCGCTCGACGTAGGGGGCGTAGTCCTCCTCCGCCGCCGGCCCCTGCACCGGCGCGAACAGGTTCACCCCGAAGGGGCGGTCGGTCAGCGACCGGGTGGCGGCGATCAGCTCGGCAAGCTGCTCGCGCCCGAGGTAGCTGCCGGCGACGAAGCCCAGGCCGCCCGCGTTCGAGACCGCGGCCGCCAGCTCCGGCGTAGACGGCCCGCCGCCCAGCGGCGCGAGCACGATCGGCGCCTCGAGCTCATCGAGGATCACGGCTCGGAGCTTACGAAAGCGTCGCGACGGCGCCCGGCGTGCGTACCCTCCGCGTCCCGCGTCCGCCCTGACCCCTCATCTCGCCGCCGAGCCGGGCTTCTCCGCCGGCGCCCCGCACGCCATCGCGCTGCTCTTCCTCGGGCTCGCCTTCTTCGCCGCGGTCGCCGCGCTCTCGCACCAGCACGAGCGCGCCTTCTCCGCGAGCCTCATCTACCTCGGCCTCGGCATCGCCGCGGCGTTCGTCATCGACCTGCTCGGCGTCCGCTGGCTGGATCCGATCGACGACGCCGACCTGCTCGAGGTCGTCAGCGAGCTCGCCGTGGTCATCGCCCTCTTCGGCACCGGCCTCAAGCTCGACCGCGCCATCGGCCTGCGCTCCTGGTCGATCGTCTGGCGCCTGCTCGGCATCGCGATGCCGCTCACGATCGGCGCCGTCACCCTCTTCGGCGTCCACGCCATGGGCCTCCCGCTCGGCGTCGCGCTGATGCTGGGCGCAATCCTCGCCCCCACCGACCCGGTGCTCGCCGGGGACGTAGGCGTCGGCCCTCCGGGCGAGGAGGACGAGAGCGAGCCGAACTTCTCACTCACCGGCGAGGCCGGCCTCAACGACGGCCTCGCCTTCCCGTTCCTCTTCCTTGGAGTCTTCATCGCCGAGACCGGCGGGCACCGACTGGCTGGGCAAGTGGGTCTTCGCCGACGTCCTCTACGGCATCGTGGTCGGCCTCGCGGTCGGGGCCCTCGGCGGCTACGGCATCGCCGCGGCCGCCGTCTGGCTGCGCGACCGCGAGTGGCTCTCCGAGGACCTCGACGGCTGGCTGTCCGTGCCCGCGGTGCTCACGATCTACGGGCTGACCGAGCTGATCGGCGCCTACGGCTTCCTCGCCGCGTTCGCGGGCGGCGTCGCGTTCCGCCGCTACGAGCACACCCACGAGCACAACCGCCGCGTCCACGACGGCGCGGAGGTCGTCGAGAAATTCGGCGAGCTCGGCGTGATCCTGCTGATCGGCAGCATGTTCAGCCTCAACGCGATCGACGCCCCCGGCCTCGGCGGCTGGCTGCTCGTGCCCGTGCTGCTGCTGGTGATCCGCCCCGCGGCGGTGCTGATCTCGCTCGTCGGCACGCGCCGGGACTGGAGGGAGCGCGCGTTCGTCGCCTGGTTCGGCGTGCGCGGCATCGGCTCGCTCTACTACCTCGCGGTCGCCGTCGGGACCGGTGTGCTGGCCGGCGACGCGGTCGTGGTCGTGTGGACCGCGATCGCCTGCGTCGTGGTGTCCGTGCTCGTGCATGGCATCACCGCCACGCCGATCTCGCGCCGGGTGCTCGAATGAGGTTCCTCGGCAGTCCGAGCGGGTACCGGTTGACGATGAGCAGATCACCCGACGAGCGCTCGGAGGTCGGCGTCGGCGAGCCCGTGGCCCCGCTCGACGACCGCGAGACCCGCCGCGAGGAGCGCGAGGCGCGCCGCGACGGCCCGCCCCAGGGCATGGTGCCCGGCCGGGAGCGCCGCCGGACGAAGGTCGAACGCGGCTTCATGCGGCTCGTCGCCACCGGCGGCATCGTCGGGATCGCCGTCCTGCTCGGCGCGATCCTCGTCGGTCAGGACGTGGCCGGCTGGATCGTCGGCCTCGTGATCGGGCTCGCCTCGGTGATCCTGGCCGCGCTGCTCTGGTCGTCGCGACAGCTCTAGCGCGCCGGCGGCCGCGGCACGCCCAACTCCTCCTGCAGCTCGACGCCGAGCGAGAGCAGCCGCCACTCGGCCCCCGGCCCGCCGATCAGCGAGACGCCGACCGGCAGCCCGCTGCGCGAGCCGACCCCGCTCGGCAGCGCGGCGACCGGGAAGCCGGTCCAGTTCCAGTAGTGCGTGAAGCGGATGTAGTCGATCGCCTCGTCGGTGAAGAACGTGTCGTAGCCGTGCCCGCGCACCGGCGCGACGATCGGCACCGTCGGCTCGAGCACGGCGTCCACGCGGTGCTCGAGCAGCCAGTCGACCCAGGCCGCGGCGTGCTCGGTCCTGCGCAGCTGTACGTCGCCGTACTCCGCGCCCGACATCGCGCGCTGCTCGGCGTACTCGAGCAGGTCGCGGGTGGACTGGCGCAGCCGCGCCGTGTCGGTGCCGAAGCGGCGGTGGTGGCCCAGCATGTCGGTGCTGAGCACGTCGAGGAACTGGCTCTCGAGATCCAGCGGCGCCGCCGGCGGGGGCGGCTCGACCAGCTCGGCGCCGAGCGCGCGGCAGGCGGCCAGCGCGCGCTCGAACCCGTCGATCACGTCGGCGTCGCTGTCCACCAGCCCGAGCCGCGGCGAGGGCGCCAGCCGCGCGCCCGCCAGCGCCTTCCCCTCCCCGCGCGCCGCCCGCGATCGCCTCGAGCGCGATCGCGCAGTCGGACAGCGTGCGCGCCATCGTCCCCGGATGATCCAGGCTGCCGCTCAGCGGGAAGACCCCGCGCAGCGGCAGCGCGCCGCGCGTCGGCTTGATCGACGAGATCCCGGACAGGGCGGCCGGGATGCGCAGCGACCCGGCGGTGTCGGTGCCCGTGGCGAGCGGCACGAGCTCGCCCGCCAGCGCCGCCGCCGACCCGCCGCTCGACCCGCCGGGCGTGCGGTCGAGCGACCACGGGTTGCCGACCTGGTCGGTGGATCCGCCGGCCGCGCACTCGTGCGTGTGCAGGTGCCCGACCAGCACGGCGCCCGTGGCGCGGAGGCGCGCCCACACGTCCGAGTCGGCGTCGGGCGCGAGGTCGACCGCGCGGCTCGAGGCGGTCAGCGGCCGGCCCGCGACCGCGTACAGGTCCTTCAACCCGAGCGGTATGCCGCACAAGGGCGACCAGGCCTCGCCCACGGCGAGCCGGGTGTCGGCCGCCTCGGCGGCGGCGACGGCGTCCTCCTCGTAGACCCGGGCGAACGCGTTGATCGCGTCCGGGCGGCCGTCGAAGGTCGGCTCGCCGTCGGCGGCGATCCGCTCGAGGTGCGCGTCCAGCAGCTCGCGCGCCGAGCACTCGCGCGCGCCGAGCAGCGCCGCCTGCTCGGCGACGGCCAGCGCGGTCAGCTCGCTCACGACGCGGCCGCGACCTCCGCGGCGCGCTCGGCAAAGGCGCGCGGCCCCTGCGCGGCATCGAAGTAGACGTCGTACGCGGCGCACCTGGCCGTCGCGCCAGAGCGACAGCTCCCAGGACGGCTGGCGGACCTCGAGACCGTCGCGCGTGCAGCCCACGTAGTCGACCAGCGCGAAGACCCAGTCGCCGGCCGTCGTCATCTCGCGCGGCTCGATCCTCATCTGCGACCACGCCGTGCCCCAGCGTTCGATCAGCCCGCGGTAGGCCGCGCGGCCGTGATAGGTGCCGGACTCGAAGTTCGGCGGCGCCACGTACACCTCCACGTCCTCGCCGAACAGCTCCAGCAGGCCCTCGAAATCGGCCTTGCCGTAGAGCTCGTACGCGCGCCGGCAGAGAGCGACGGGATCGTCGGCCATCCGGCTAGATCATATGTCTAGGGTCCTTGCGACGATCCGGAACCGATCCTAGGGTGGACCGCCGCAATGAAGCTCGCCAGGAACAGCCGCAGGACCCTGCTGTGCGCACTCGCGCTGACCCTCGCCGGCGCCTCCGGCGCCCAGGCGCGCGACCTACACGGTCAACACGCGCACGGATCCCAAGCCCAACGGCTGCACCGCTGACGACTGCACCCTGCGCGAGGCCGTGATCGCGGCCAACAAGCACCGCGGCGCCGACACGATCGTGCTGCCGAGCCGCTCCGCCTACAAGCTCGGCCTCAAGAGCACCGGCGAGGACAAGGCCGCCAACGGCGACCTCGACCTCACGTCCGGTTCGCTGAAGATCGTCCACACCGGGCGCGGCACCGCGACCATCGACGCGAAGCGGACCGACCGCGTCTTCGACGTGCTGGGCGCGAAGGCGACCTTCGACAAGCTGACCATCCGCGGCGGCTACTCGAACAAGGCCGACGCAGGCGGCGACGGCGGAGGCATCGTGGTCGAGCGCGGCAGCCTCACCGTCCAGCGCTCGCGCGTGATCTCGAACCGCGCCCCGTGGGTCGGCGGCAACGGCGGCGGCATCGACTCGGACAGCTCGTCGCTCGTCAAGGTCGTGGACAGCGACGTCTCCAACAACGACTCCGGCGGCAGCGGCGGCGGCATCGAGGGCTCGCCGACCGGCAAGATCCTGATCCAGCGCACTCGGATCGCCGGCAACAAGGCGGCTCAGGCCGGCGGGGTGATGGTCTTCGGCCCGCCCGTGCGCATCGTGGACAGCGCCGTCGTCGACCAACAACGCCTCGGCCGGCCCCGAGGTGGAGGGCGACGGCGGCGGCATCTTCGTCGGCAACAAGGGCCGGCTCGAGCTCGTCAACTCGACGGTCGCCGGCAACGGCGCCTTCACCAGCGGCGGGGGCATCTTCAGCGACGCCGGCAGCCAGGCGGTGATCAGCTTCTCCACGATCGCGCGCAACCGCGCGGACTCGGACTCGAAGTTCGGCGGCACGACCGGCGGCATCCACCTCCGCACCGCGGGCGTGCAGGTCGCCGCCAACGCGCGCGTCTCGAACTCGATCGTGGCACTCAACACCGAGACCGGCGGCGCGGCCGCGGACTGCGGCGGCATCGGCTTCCTCGGCTCGGGCGTGAACCTCGTGACGACCACCAACCAGGGCAAGTGCTCGGCGATCAACCCGATCGTCGCGGCGAACCCGGGGCTCGGGCCGCTCGGCGGCAACGGCGGCGCGACCCCGACGATCGCCCTGCTCGCGGGCAGCCCCGCGATCGGCGCGGCGACCGGCAAGGCGCCCGCGCGCGACCAGCGCGGCGTCAGGCGCAGCGACCCGGATCTGGGCGCATACGAGCGCAGGTAGCGGCGGGCAGCTTCGGCCGACGCTAAGCTCGTCGGTTTGACCTCCGAGTCGCTGCCAACCTCACCAGAGCCGCAGACCGCGCGCGTCTGGCTGCGTGACGAGGACCCTCGCGAGGGCCGCGAGCTGGTCTTCGACTTCCCCTTCGACGAGGATCTCAACGAGGCCGTCAAGCGACTGCCGAAGCGCTGGTTCGACTGGCGCCGCAAGCACTGGCGCGTGCCGGCGGACCCGCGCATCGGCAAGCTGGTCGGCGAGCTGCTCGGGCGCTTCACCTATCTCGAGGCGGCGCCCGAGGTGGTCGCCTGGCTCAACGAGTCCGAGCGCTGGCGCGCGGCCGTGACCGTGGTCGCGCACGAGGGCGCCGGGGCGTTCCTGATGCGCACGCTCGCGGGCGACCCGCCGGACGAGCTCGACGGCGCGCTGTCCGCCGGCGAGCACAAGCTGCTGCTGCCGTTCGGCACGCGCGGCGCGCGCCGGCTGCAGCACCTCCCGGGCGTGCACCTCGACGACCTCGCGCGCGCCTGCGCGCGAGTGCTGCGAGGAGGGCGGATCGCCGGCGCCGGCCGAGCTGGGCCTCGAGATCGGCGACCACGGCGAGCCCGACATCACGATCTACACGCTCTGGGACCCCGTCCTACGCGCAGGACTACCGGCGCCTGCCGGAGGCGCGCCTGATCCACCGCCCCGGCCGCTTCTTCGGCCGCGACGGCGCCTGGGCGGTCGCCCTGCCGGCCGACGCCGCGCTCGCGCCGGCGCTGACGGAGTTCATCGCGCAGCACCCGAACGTCGCCGTCGACGAGCGCGTGGCGGAGCTGCTCGAGGAGCTGACCGCCGAGCACGACCGGGCGGCGGCGACGGTCGCCCTCTCCTACGCCGACGACGCCGAGCTCGACCTCGAGCTGGGCGGCGTGCTCCATCCCTTCCAGCGCGCCGGCGTGCGCTACGCGCTCGAGCGGAGGCGCACGTTCATCGCCGACGAGCAGGGGCTCGGGAAGACCGTGCAGGCGCTCGCGACGATCGAGGCCGACGGCGCGTTCCCGGCGGTCGTCGTGTGCCCGGCCAGCATGAAGCTGATGTGGGCGCGCGAGGCGTCGATCTGGCTGCCCGACCGCAGGGTGGCGGTGCTCGACGGGCGCACCGCGTCGACCTGGAGCGACGAGACCGCCGCGGCCGAGATCGTGGTCCTCAACTACGACATCCTCGACGCCCACCAGGAGCGGCTGTCCGCGGCTCGAGCCGCGGGCGCTCGTGCTCGACGAGTCGCACTACGTCAAGAACCCCGGCGCGCGCCGCACCAAGGCCGCGATCCGGCTCGCCGAGGGGCTGCCCGAAGGGCGCGCTGCGGCTGGCGCTGACCGGTACGCCGATCCTGAACCGCCCCGACGAGCTGATCTCGCAGCTGCGCGCGCTCGGCCGCCTGCGCGAGTTCGGCAGCGGCGCCCGTCTGACGCGGCGCTTCCGCGCGGCGGCCAGCGACGACCGCCTGCACTGGAACCTGCGCGCGCGCTGCTACGTGCGGCGGACGAAGGAGCAGGTGCTGCCGCAGCTGCCCTCGAAGCGCCACGAGACCGTGCCGGTGCTGCTCTCGAACGAGCAGGAGTACCGGCTGGCCGAGCGCGACGTGGTCGCCTGGCTGCAGACGCTGCCGCTCGACCTGCGCACGCTCGACGCGAAGGTGGCCGCGGCGCTGCGCGCGGAGCAGCTCGTGCGGCTCAACAACCTGCGCCAGCTGGCCGTGCGCGGCAAGCTGCCCACCGCGCTCGCCTGGATCGGCGACTTCCTCGAATCCGGCGAGCCGCTGGTGGTGTTCGCCGAGCACGTGGCCACGCAGCACGCCGTCATGGAGCGCTTCCCCGACGCCGCGCACCTGCTCGGCGCGGACTCCACGCAAGCGCGCCAGCGGGCGGTCGACGCCTTCCAGGAGGAGGACGGCCCGCAGCTGATCGTCTGCTCGATGAAGGCGGCCTCGCAGGGCATCACGCTCACGCGCGCGTCGAACGTGGCGTTCCTGGAGCTGGACTGGACCCCGGCGCGCCACGACCAGGCCGAGGACCGGCTGCACCGGATCGGCCAGGAGAGCGCGGTCACGGCGTGGTACCTGCTGGCGCCGGACACGATCGACGAGACGATGGCCGAGCTGCTGGAGCGCAAGCGCAGCCTGATCGACGCGGTGACCGACGGTCAGGTGCGCGACCAGGAGCGGCTCGTGGACGCGGTGATCCGCGAGCTGCGCGGCAAGCCGTACCGGCACCTGCGCGTCGTGGCGCTAGCGCCGGCCGCGCCCGCGCCACCGACACAAGCCGCCCGCCCGCGCCGCTCGGGCGCGGACGGGCAGGCGTGCGCCGTACCCCTAGTCCTGACTGGGCAGGCTTCGGAGGACCGAGCCGCGCCGACAGCAGCCACAGGCCGAGCAGGACCATGGCCGCGATCAGCGCGAACCCGGTGAGCGGGAGGTCGCCGCCGACCGCGCCCTGGAGATCGACCGCCGGCTCGATGCCGGGGTTGTCGTCGCCCGGGGTGCCGGTTGCGAACTCGAGCTGCGGATCGGGATCCGAGCCGTCGACCAGACGGCGCAGCTCGTCCGGTGAGGGCGTGCCGCCGTCCGGCGTGCCGTCACCGGCGCCGGAGGGCGTAGCCGACGGAGAGGTCACGACCTCGCCACCGCCGCCGTTCCCGGGCAGAGACCCGACCACGGTGTCGACGAGATCGTCGACGGGCGTATCGCCGCCGCCCGGAACCGCGCTGACCACGGTGTCGACGACATCGTCGACGTCCTCCGGGAAGCACGCCGCCGAACAGGTCGTCGCCATCGACGTCCTGCAGGGCGGTCACCGGCGCCGACACGGTCGGCGAGCCGACCTGGGCCGCGCCGTCCGAATCATCGACCGACTGGCCGCCCGCGGCGGAGCCGCCCGAACCATCGGTCGTGGTGTCGCCGTCGCTCAGGACACGCACCGGCGCGTCCGCGGTCGGCGAGCCCACCTGAGCCGCGCCGTCCGAATCGCTCACCGACTGCTCGCCCGCGGCTGAGCCGCCCGAGCCGTCGGTCGTGGTGTCGCCGTCGCTGAGGACGCGCACCGGGGCATCCACATCGGCCGAGCCGGCCTGTCCCGCCCCGATCGAATCGCCGGTGCTCTGCTCGCCACCGGTAGTCGCGGAGCCGGCGGCGTCATCGCCGTCGCTGGCCACGCGCACCGGCGCGTCCGCGTCGACCGATCCGACCTGGGCCGCGCCCGTCGAATCGTCGGCCGACTGCGGCGCCCCGGACGAACCCGAGCCCGAGCCGGGGGCATCGTCACCGTCGCTCAGCACCCGCACCGGCGCATCCACGTCGGCCGGGCCGGCCTGCGCCGCCCCGGTCGAATCGCCGGTGGTCTGCTCGCCACCGGTCGTCGCTGCGTCGGCCGTGCCGTCGCCGTCGCTGGCCACGCGCACCGGCGCGTCCGCATCGACCGATCCGACCTGGGCTGCGCCCGTCGAACCGTCCACTGTCTGGAGGGCGTCGGCGGCTGTCGCCGGCCCGGCGCCCAGCGCCAGGGCGAGAACGCTCGCCCCCAGCGCAATAGCACTGCGTCTCATCAGGAACTCCTTCGTGTCGTCTTGCTAAGAGCTGGCTGGACCGGCGGTTAGCCGGGCCGCTCCAGCAGCGAGACGAAGGCGACCGGCCGCACGACGACCGGTCGGACGGCGAGCCGGCGCCGCAGGCGCGGACCCGCCAGGGAGAAGCCGAACAGCAGCAGCGCGACCGCGCCACCGGCGAAGCCCGCCGCGGCGGACGCCGCGGCCGCGCCGCCGCTCGTCGTCCGGATCGGGTCCGGATCGGCCGGGCGGCGCTGCGGAAGCGCTGCGAAGGCACCGCCACGGGACGCCCGTCCCTGGACGCCCCGTGGCTCCCGCGAGGAAGCGGAGAAATCGGATGCGGCGGGACCGCCGACGGGAGCCGTGCGCGCCGGGCGCTCGTGGACTGCGGCGCGCAGGCGCTTCGCCGGTGCGGCGGCGCCGGACGCCTTCGCCGGGCCGTCCTGGAGCGTGCCCGTGGCGCGGGCCGTGCCGTACTCGGAGGCCTGGGCGGCCTCGCTGACGGCGGTCGTCACCTGCGCCGCCGCAGGCGCGGACGAGGCGCTGCGCTCGACGACCGGGCGCACCGGCGCGGTCGCGGCCGCGGCCGTCTCCCGCACGGTGGTGACCGTGCCGGCCGGGGCCTGCTGAACGGCCGTCGTCGCGGTCGTCACGAGGCTCTCCGGCAGCGTGGCGGCCTGCGCCGGAGCGACCGCCCAGAGGGCGGCGATCAGGATCGCGAGCAGGGTCGTTCGGGCCATCAGTCGCTCATATGCCCGCGCGAGGCGCGCTCGCGCAGCGTGCACAAGTACGGCTCACCTATGCGACCGGCAGCTCGTGCGCCCCGCCGTGGTTACACTCCCGCGCCGTGAGGAGAGGACGACTTCTGCTGCTCGCCGCGCTCGCGCTCGGCTGTCTCGCGGTCCTGCCGACGGCGGGCGCCGTGGCCAAGACGAAGTGGCTCTGCAAGCCCGGCCGCCAGGACGCCTGCAGCACCAGCCTCAACACGACGAGCTTCTCGCCGCAGGGCAAGCGCCTGGGCGTCGACCGGATCAAGCGGCCGCGCCATCCGAAGTTCGACTGCTTCTACGTCTACCCCACGGTCAGCGACCAGCCCACCCCCGTCGCGAACTTCTCGATCGATCCCGAGCAGCGCTCGATCGCGCTCTACCAGGCCGCCCGCTACGGCAGCGAGTGCCGCATCTTCGCGCCCGTCTACCGCCAGGTGACGCTGCGCGGGATCGGCGGCGCGCCCGTCACGGCGGCCCAGCGCGAGACGTCCGTCAACGACGTGCGCGATGCCTGGCGCGACTACCTGAAGAACTACAACCACGGCCGCGGCGTCGTGCTGATCGGCCACTCGCAGGGGACTTTCGTGCTCCGCGAGCTGGTGAAGACGGAAATCGATCGGAAGCCCGCCACGCGCGCCAAGCTGATCTCGGCGCTGTTGCTCGGCGGGAACGTGACCGTCAAGAAGGGCAAGGACGTGGGCGGCGACTTCAAGAAGGTGCCCGCCTGCCGCTCGCGCACCCAGACCGGCTGCGTGATCGCGTTCTCGACGTTCAACCAGGTGCCGCCCGCGGATGCGATCTTCGGCCGCTCGTCGGATCCGAAGCTCGAGGTGCTCTGCACCAACCCCGCGGCGCTCGGCGGCGGCAGCGCCAAGATCACGCCGATCCAGCCGTCCAAGCCGTTCGCCCCGGACACGACGATCGGCGCGGTCGTGGGGCTGCTGGGCGTTCCGACGCCGAAGGTCAACACCGCCTGGCGCGCGTTCCCCGGCAGCTACCGGGCGCGCTGCTCCGCGGCCGGCGGCGCCGACGTGCTCTCGATCAGCTCCGTCGGCGACGCGCCCGTCCTGTCGGCGTCACCGACGCCGCAGTGGGGCCTCCATCTCGTCGACGCGAACATCGCCCTCGGCGAGCTCGTGAGCGTCGTCCACAGCCAGGGCGCCGCCTGGCTGCGCCGCCACTAGCGGCTCGCCCAAGCTGCTCCAGAGGTGCATGACCGCGTAGGAGCGCCAGGGGCGCCACGCCTCCGCGAGCGCGGCCACGCGCGGGGCGTCCGTCGGCCGCGCCGAGCCGCTCCAGCGCATGGCGGATGCCCACGTCGCCTGGCAGGAACGCGTCCGGGTCGCCGAGCGCGCGCATGGCCACGTAGGAGGCGGTCCAGGGGCCCACGCCCGGCACGGCGAGCAGCGCGGCGAGCGCGGCCGTGGAGTCGGCGCCCGCGTCGAGGCGCAACCCGTCGTCGGCGACCAGCCGGGCCAGCGCGACCAGCGCCTCTCCGCGGCTGGCGCGGCATCGGCAGCTCGGCGGGGTCGAGCCGCGCGACGGTCGCGGCATCCGGAAAGCGACGCGTGAGCCCGCCGGCCGGCTCGGGAAGCGGGTCGCCCCAGCGCTCGGCCAGGCGGCCGAGGACGGTGCGCGCCGCGGGGACCGACACCTGCTGGCCGACGATCGCCCGCACCGCCAGCTCGAAGCCGTCGACGCAGCCGGGCACGCGCAGCCCCGGTCGGCGGCGCGCCAGCTCGCCGAGCACCGGGTCGGCGACGAGCTGGGCCGAGATCGACACCGGGTCTGCGTCGAGGTCGAGCAGGCGGCGGCAGCGCGCCACCGCGGCGGTCAGGTCGCGCAGGTCGTCGAGCTGGAGAACGCAGCGCACGTTCGCCTGCTCGGGCGTCAGCGACACCCGGCCCCCGCCGTGCTCGAGCGCGAGCGTGCGGCTGTAGGTGCCGTCCGCGACCAGCTCGACGCCGGGCACGGCGCGGGCAGCGAGGAAGTCGAGCAGGCCCGCGCCGTCGAAGGGCGCGCGCGCCGACAGGCGCAGCTCCACGGCGCCCGGCGTGGGGGCCCCATGGCGCCGGCGCGCGCGGCGGCGCAGCTCGCTCGGCGTGCGCGCGTAGATCGCGTTGATCGTGTCGTTGAACTGGCGCACGCTGCCGAAGCCGGCCGCCAGCGCCACCTCGGCGAGCCGCAGGCCGGTCGACTCGATCAGCGTGCGGGCCGCCTGCGCGCGCTGCGCCCGCGCAAGCTGCGCGGGGCCGGCGCCGACCTCCGCCACCAGGATGCGGTTGAGCTGGCGCTCGCTGAAGCCGAGCCGCCCGGCCAGCCCCGGCACGCCCTCGCGGTCGACGACGCCCTCGGCGATCAGGCGCACCGCGCGGCCGGCGACGTCTGCGCGCCGGTTCCAGGCGGGCGAGCCGGGCGCGGCGTCGGGCTCGCAGCGCTTGCAGGCGCGCAGCCCCGCCGCCTGCGCGGCCGCGGCCGTGGCGAACAGCCGGACGTTGCGCCGCTGCGGCAGGCGAGCCGGGCAGCTCGGCCGGCAGTAGATGCCGGTGGACAGCACGCCGACGAAGAAGAAGCCGTCGTAGCGCGGGTCGCGGCTGCGCATGAAGCGGTAGCAGCGCTCGAAGTCATCGATCACGAGAACGATCGTCGCAGGTCGCGAGGCGCGGATCTGGCGCTTTTCGGACATGTCCGATTCCCGCCAGACGTGCGCCGCCCCGGGGCGTAGCCTGCACTCTCATGAACGGTTTCGCCGAAGCCCGACCGGATGGCCCGCCGCGCTGGCACAGGCTCGACTCGCCGATCGGCGAGCTGCTGCTCGTCGGCGACGGCCACGCCCTCACGCACCTCCACATGGGGTCGCGTCCCGGCGACGAGCCGGCCGGCGGCCACCACGACCCGGAGGCCTTCGCCGACGTCGAGGCGCAGCTGCGCGCCTACTTCGCCGGCGAGCTGAAGGAGTTCGACGTCCCGCTGGCCCCGACCGGATCGCCGTTCCAGCTGAGCGTGTGGTCGCAGCTGTGCGCGATCCCGTACGGGGAGACGGCCAGCTACGGCGCGGTCGCCGCGGCGGTCGGCCGCCCCGACGCGGTGCGCGCCGTCGGCTCGACGAACGGCCGCAACCCGATCGCGGTGATCGTCCCGTGCCATCGCGTGATCGGGGCGGACGGCTCGCTGGTCGGCTACGGCGGCGGGCTGCCGCGCAAGCGGCTGCTGCTCGAGCTGGAGGCGGAGCACTCGGCGCCGCGGCTCTGGGACGGGCGCACGACCGAGACGGACACCGCCGCGGTCGCCTCGACGGGCTGAGGCAGCGCCGCCAGGCGCGCCTCCAGCTCGGCCGGCGCGACGTGGAACGCGCTCGGCCCCATGGCCACGGCGTCGCGCGCGGCCGCCGCGTCGAGCGACAGCGGCCAGGTCAGCTCGGTGCGCTCGACCACCGTCAGGTCCGGCTCGAGCTGCTCGGCGAGCCGCTCGTCCTTGCGGGAGTCGACGCTCAGCAGGCCGAGTGACCCGACCAGCTCGGCGAGGTGCCCGGGCGCCGGCGTGACCACCACGGCGCGGCCGCTCGGCGCGAGCACGCGCGCGATCTCCGCGGCGTTGCGCGGCGCGAACACGTCGAGCACGACGTCGACGCAGGCGTCCGCCAGCGGCAGCGGGCGCCAGACGTCGCAGCCGACCGCCGCCACGCGCGGATGCGCCCGCGCGGCGCGCCTCAGCGCGGGCTTCGAGACGTCGAGGGCGATGCCGAGCGCCGCCTCGCCCACCGCCCGCGCCAGGTAGCGCGCCGGCCCCGCCCCGAGCTCGACCACCACCCGCGCGCCCGCCGCCCGCTCGGCGACCGCGGCGGCCAGCGGCTCGAAGTGGCCCGCATCGAGGAAGCGCTCGCGCGCCGCCACCATCGCCGCGGTGTCGCCCGCCGGCGACGGCCGCCCGCCGGCCGGCAGGCTCAGATACCCCTGGCGCGCGACGTCGAACGAGTGGCCGGCGGCGCAGACCACCGCCGCGCCCGCGCGTGCGAGACCCGCCCCGCAGACGGGGCAGCGCAGCAGCAGGAGGGCGTCGTCGAGCGCGGCCACCGGCAGAGCCTCGCTCAACGGCCACGGCGCTGCTCGCCCGAGTAGCTTTGGCGCGATGGGCTCGCCACCGGCTCGTCGCCTCCCGGCGGCCGCATGCGCCGTGCTCGCGGTGCTCGCGCTCGCCGCCGGCGCCCTGCTGCTCTACGTGCGCGTGGAGCTGCTCGACGCCGACCGCTTCGCCGACCGCGCCGTCGAGGCGGTGCGCCAGCCGGAGGTGCGCGCCACGATCGCCGACCGCGCCGTCGAGACCGCCGTCGAGCTGCAGCCCGACCTGCTCTCCGCGCGGCCGCTGCTGGAGAGCGCGGTCCGCGGCGCGATCGACACGCCGGCCTTCGAGCGCCTCGTGCGGGCAGCGGCCATCAACGCCCATCGCGTGCTCTTCGACGAGGACGAGCCGACGATCGCGGTCGACATCGGCGACGCCGCCGCGCTGATCGAGCCGGCCGTGCGCAGCGTCGACCCGGAGCTGGCGGACGAGCTGCCGGACCGGCTGAGGGCGCCGCTCGCGACGCTCGACAAGCGCGCCTTCGCCTCCGACACGCTCGAGCTGGCCGACCGCGTCCGCGCGCTCGCGATCGTGCTGCCGCTGCTGGGCGTCCTGCTGCTCGCCGGGTCGGTCGCGCTGGCGGCCGACCGCGGTCTCGCCCTCCGGCGAGCGCCGCTCGCGGTTGCGGCAGCCGCCGGCCTGGTGCTGCTGGCGGTCGAGCTGGCCCAGCCGAGCGCCACCGCGCGCGTGCGCGGCCTCACGCGCGGGCAGGTGGACGACGCGATCGGCGGCGCCTGGGACGCGCTCGTGGGGCCGCTCCAGACCGGCTCGCTCGCGACCGGCCTGGTCGCGCTCGGGATCGCGGTGATGGTCGCTCCCGAGGCGGCGCGCCTGCTCGAGCCACGTCGGCTCCGTCGTGCGCTCGCTCATCGGCGACGCCGCACGACCGAGGCGTGCGCGCGCTGCGCGGCGCCGCCCTGCTCGCGGCCGGCGGCGCGGTGGTGACCGCGGACGCCGACGTCCTGCGCACCGCGGGCATCGCGGTCGGCGCGCTGGCGCTCGCCGCCGGCGCCGCCGACCTGATCCGCGCGGCGGCGGGCCCGGCGCGGCGCCGCCTCCCGCCGCCGCGCTGGCTGCCGGGGCCGCCGGCCGCCGCGCTGCTCATCCTGCTCGCGGCCGCCGCCATCCTGGCGGCCGCGCTGGTGAGCGACGACGGCGAGGGCGGTCCCGCGGCGAAGGCCGGGCGGCCGAGCACGTGCAACGGCTCTCGCGCGTTGTGCGACCGGCGCGTCAACGAGGTCGTCTTTCCTGGCACTCACAACTCGATGTCGGCCGCCGACGAACCGGGCTGGCTGTTCGCCAACCAGCGCCGCTCGATCCCGCGCCAGCTCGAAGACGGCATCCGCCTGTTCCTGATCGACGCGCACTGGGGCGTGCCGGTCGACGGCCGCGTCCGCACCGACCTGGAGGCGGAGGGCACTACGCGCAACCGGGTCGCGCAGACGCTCGGGCCGGAGGCCGTCCGGACGGCGGAGCGGCTGGCCGGCCGAGTCGGCGCCGGCGACCTGACGACGGCGCGGCAGGTCTGGCTGTGCCATTCGCTCTGCGAGCTGGGCGCGACCAAGATGTCGGCCACGCTCGGCGTCCTGCGCGGCTGGCTCGACGCCCACCCGGGCGACCTGGTCGTCCTGTTCGTCGAGCCGAGCGTCCCGGCCTGGGCGATCGAGCGCCAGTTCCGCAGGGCCGGGCTGTTCGAGCGCATCGCGCGCCCCTCGCGCGACCGGCCCCTGCCGACGCTCGGCGATCTGCTCGAGCGCGGCCGCCAGCTGATCGTGCTCGGCGAGCGCGACACCGGCGACGAGGACTGGTACCTCGAGGGATTCTCCTGGGTCCAGGACACCCCGCTCGGCAAGCGCTCGGCCACGAGCTGCGCGGAGAGCCGTGGCGAGCCCGACAGCCCGATCTTCATGATCAACCACTGGGTCGACGCCTTCCCGCCGAAGCCGAGCGCCAACGCGCGCATCAACTCAGAGGCCGAGCATCCTCGCCCGCGCCCGCCGCTGCGCCCGTGTGCGCGACCTGCAGCCGTCGCTGATCGCGGTCGACCACTACGACCTGGGCGGCGTCGTCGCGGCCGCGCGCGCGCTGAACGCCGAGCCCTTGACTCGATAGGGAGCATCTGGGCATGGGCCGACGCAGCCGCCGGCGCGCGCGATCGGAAGACGCGCCGCCCGCCGCGACCACCGACTACGAGGACGACGAGGGCAACGTGCTCACGCTGCGCGACGAGCTGAGCGCCGGGACGCTGCGCCAGCTCGGCGAGCTCGACGCGCGCGCCGGCCGCCTCGGCTGAGGACCGCTGGCAGCGGCGCGTCGAGTTCCTGTTCGAGCGGCTCGCGGTGCGCTGGGAGATCGCGGGCCTCCCGCTCGAGGGCCAGAAGGAGCTGCTCGGCCGCTACCGCCTCGCGGGCTCGGGCGAGCGCGCCGCGGTGCGCGAGGCGCTGGCCCGCCACCTCGCCGCCCACCACCCCGAGATCGAGCTCTAGGGCGCGGCGCCCAGCACGGGCTCCGGGCCGCGAGCCGGTGGCGGCGTTGGCCGCTGCGTGCAGCGCGCCGCCGAGCGGCGTCAGCGCACGCGCCAGCGCTGCGGCGAAGGCGGAGACCAGCTCGGCGCTCGGCAGCAGCAGCGGCGGGCCTTGCGCCTCCACGCGCCGTGGCGGCGGCGCGGCGTCCGGGTCGCGCGGCGCGGGGATCCCGCTTCCGGCGCCGCCGGCGAGGCAGCTCTGGACGGCCTCGGCGATCAGCGTCGCGCGCACCCCGTAGCCCTCGCCCGTCGCGTGCACGCCGTCGGCGCCGAGCAGGCTCGGGATCGACCGCACCACCGAGTGCCAGTCGGCCACCGCGGCGCCGCTCGCCGAGGCGAACCGCTCGACGACCGAGTTCAGCCCCGCCGGCGGCACCCCGCCCACGCGCGGCCGGGCGATCGTCGCCACGACGATGCAGCGGTCGCCGGCGATCTGCTTCGCGGCGGCGAGGTCGGCCGCCAGCCGAGCGGGATCGGCCGGGCTGTCGTTGGTGCCGAGCGGGAAGACGACCACGCCGTGCTCGGGGCGGAGCCGATCCGCGAGCACCCGGACCCCCTCCGTGCTGGTGCGGCCCTTGACCGCGTCCACGTCCACCCGCATCCCCGGCAGCGCCGACGGCAGGTAGGGGCGCGAGCCCGACCTCGAGGCTGTCGCCGACGACGAGCACGGAGTCGCCCCCGGCCTGGAGCGCCACCGCGGGCGGCGCACCGGCGGCGGCAACCGCAGCGGTAGCCAGAATGCCCGCGGTGATCTTCCCCACGATCGAGTTCGCGGCCTTCTTCGTGGTCGTGTTCATCCTCTCGTGGGCGCTGATGCCCCATCCCCGGCTCTGGCGTCCGTTCATTGTGGTCGCCTCGTACTTCTTCTACGGGTGGCTCGACTGGCGCTGGGTGCTGCTGCTCGCCGGCTCGACGCTCGTCAACACGTTCGCAGCGCAGGTCATCGCCCGCGCCCCGGCCGAGGCCACGCGCAGGCGCGCGCTGATCGCGGCGATCGTCTTCGACCTCGGGTTGCTGTGCGTGTTCAAGTACCTGGGCTTCTTCGTGACGGAGGTGGACGACGCGCTCGACTCGATCGGGCTCGGCTCGCCGCTGCCGCTGCTGCAGATCGTGCTGCCGATCGGCATCTCGTTCTTCACCTTCCAGGCGATCTCCTACGTGGTGGACGTCTACCGCGGCGAGACGCCGCCCGCCTCGCTCGGCGACGTGGCCATCCTGCAGGCCTTCTTCCCGCACCTCGTGGCCGGCCCGATCGTGCGCGCGAACGAGCTGCTGCCGCAGCTGCGCACGCCGCGCGATCCGCGCGCGGTGCTCGCCGGGCCCGGGCTGTTCCTGATCCTCGGCGGGCTGATCAAGAAGACGGTCGTGGCCGACGAGCTGGCCCGCAACGTCGTCGACCCCGTCTTCAACGACCCCTCCTCGCACTCCGGCCTCGAGACGCTGCTCGCGATCTACGGGTTCGCCGCGCAGATCTACTGCGACTTCTCCGGCTACACCGACATGGCCATCGGCCTCGCCCTGCTGCTCGGCTTCCAGCTGCCGCAGAACTTCAACCGGCCCTACCTCGCGCTCAGCCTCCAGGACTTCTGGCGGCGCTGGCACATGACGCTCTCGCGCTGGCTGCGCGACTACCTCTACATCCCGCTGGGCGGCAACCGCGACGGCGAGGGCCGGACCTACCGCAACCTGATGCTCACGATGCTGCTCGGCGGGCTCTGGCACGGCGCCGCCTGGACGTTCGTGATCTGGGGCGGCATCCACGGCGGCGCGCTGAGCGCCGAGCGCTGGGGCCGGCGCCGCTTCGAGGGGTTCCACGTGCCGCGCTGGCTGGCGTGGCTGGTCACGTTCCACGTCGTGTGCCTCGCGTGGATCTTCTTCCGCTCGCCCGACCTGACGACCGCGTTCGACATGATCGGGCAGATCTTCGCCGGCGGGCCGTCGCCGCTCGTCACACTCCCCGTGGTCTTCCTGGTCGTCGCGACGGTCGGCCTGCAGGCGGTGCCCGGCGAGTTCTGGCAGCGCGCCGAGTCGTGGCTCGTCACGCGGCCGGTCGCCGTCCAGGGCGTCGCGCTCGGCCTGATCCTCGTGGCCGCGGACGCCGCCGTCGGCCAGGAGGGCGTCGCCCCGTTCATCTACTTCCAGTTCTGACTTGGAACCGCGCTCCCGAAATCCACTGACGATGCCCGCCGGCCGCGTGCTCGGCGTGGTCCTGATCGCGCTCGCGATCGCCGCCGTCTTCAACTCGGAGGCGATGGTGCGCGCCGGCGAGAGCATGCAGCCGGGCAACACGCGCGACATGGTGCTGTCGGTGGCGCGGCCGCTCGACGACGTGGCCGGCGCGATCGGCCTCCACCTGCCGCGCGAGGGCTTCGACCTCGCCTTCGGCCAGGAGAGCAAGACCGCCGGCGGCACCGAGCTGGAGCGCGGCTCGACGGCGATCCTGCGGGCCAACAAGCGCAAGCGCAGGGCGCAGGGCTTCGCGCAGCCCACCGCCGAGCACGAGGTGCACCTGTTCGTGACCGGCGACTCGCAGGCCCAGTTCGTCGGCGAGCTGCTCACCGACCTGCTGCCGAGCGACCTGTTCGACGTGGACGTCGTGGCGCGCAACGCCACCGGCCTGACCAACCCGGAGTTCTTCAACTGGGAGATCAACGCCCAGCAGGAGATCGACGCGCGCAAGCCCGACGCGGTCGTGATGATCATGGGCGGCAACGACGGCTTCAACGTGCTCGTCGGCGGCCAGCTGTACGGGCCGGACACGCCGCAGTGGCAGACCGAGTACGCCCGCCGCGCCGCCGTCGTGATGCGCGAGCTCGGCTCGGACGGCAGGCGGCCGGTCTACTGGGTCCCGCCGCCGACCGCGCGCGACTCCGAGTTCAACGAGATCTACGCGACCCAGAACAAGGCGGTCGAGCAGGCCGCCGCCGCGGTGCCGGGCGCGCGCTACGTGGACATCTACGACACGATCAACAAGGGCCGCTACAGCGACCAGCTGAAGATCGACGGGAGGCGCGTGCTCGCGCGCCAGAGCGACGGCGTGCATTTCTCGCGCGCGGGCGCCCTCGTGCCCGGCTCGGCTTATCTTCAGGGCCATGGCAAAGGACTACAAGGTGCTCCGCGATGCGCCGGGCTAGCCTGCTCGCGCTCGTGCTCGTGCTGGCGGCGCCGGCCACGGCCGGAGCGCTCAGCCGCCGCCTGCTCGTGAACGGCGACTCGCTCGCGGTGGGCACGAAGCCCTACCTGCCGCGCGAGCTGGACGGCTGGAAGGTGACCCAGTCGGCGACGGTCAGCCGCCACGCCTACCAGGGCGCCGACGTGATGCGCTCCTACGGCCGGTCGCTGCCGCGCGTGATCCACGTCAGCCTCGGGACCAACGACGACCCGCGCACCGTCGGCGCGTTCCGCGCGGCGATCCGCGAGGTGATGAAGGTCGCCGGAGCGCGCCGCTGCGTCGTCTGGACCAACATCGTGCGCCCGCCGGTCGCCGGCGCGAGCTACGCGGGCTACAACCGCGTCCTCGCCCGCGAGGCGAGCCGGCGCGACAACCTGCGCATCGTGAACTGGGTGAGGATGGTCCGCGACCACCCGCGAATGGGTGGGCCCCGACGGCGTGCACGTGGACGCCAAGGGCTACGTCGCGCGCGCGAAGGCCGTGGCGCGCGCCGTGAAGCGCTGCCGCGGCGCCTAGTTCTGCGAAGGGTCCGGCGGCATCGTCGCCAGCAGCCGGTAGGCGCCGCCGCGGCGCTCGAGCGCGTCCGACCAGATGTCGCCCTCGCGGAAGGGGTCGGCCTCGTCGGCGGGCGCCACCACCCAGGCGTCCTGCTCGAGCTCCCCGTCGAGCTGCCCCGCGCCCCAGCCCGCGTAGCCCGCGTACACGCGCACGCGCCGCAGCGAATCGTTGGGGGCATCCGGGTCGAGCGTGGCCAGGCGGCCGACCACCTGGAGGCCGGCCTCGCCGATGTCCTCGAACTCGCCGAGCGCGACCACCGAGTCGGGCGCGACCGGCCCGCCGATGCGCACGAGCTCGTCCTCGCCGGCCAGCGGGGCGAGCTGCGGCACGGCATCCGCGACGCGCGTCTCCGACTCGCGGTTGAGCACGACCCCCATCGCCCCCTCGGGCGTGTGCTCGATCACCAGGATCACCGTCCGGCGGAAATAGTCGAACAGCGACGGCGCGGCGATCAGCAGCTGGCCCCTCAGCGTCTCCTGCACGGTCTAGATTCTCCCCCATGAACGCCAAGCTGGACACAGGACGGGTCTTCGAGCGCATCTTCAAGATCTACAGCGACCAGTTCACGCTGCTGATCCCGGCTGCGCTGATCCTGTTCGTCCCGGTCGCGATCCTCAACGGGCTCGTGCTCGAGAACGGAGGCGCGCTCGCCGCTCTGATCTC
Organism: uncultured Thermoleophilaceae bacterium; assembly: GCA_963828225.1. Classification (GTDB taxonomy): domain Bacteria; phylum Actinomycetota; class Thermoleophilia; order Solirubrobacterales; family Thermoleophilaceae; genus JACVRW01. The sequence goes on from CAWHDX010000002.1 coordinate 218,293, forward strand.
GGTCGCGGTCACCGTGGTCGCCACCTACTGGTTCCAGGGGATGGTCGTCGAGGCGGTGCGCGACATCCTCGACGGGCGCCGCGACCAGACCGTCGGCGGGCTCTTCTCGTCGGCGTCGCCGTACATCGGCCCGCTGCTGCTGGCCGGCGTCCTGGCGGGCATCGCCACCGCGATCGGCTTCATCCTGCTGATCGTGCCGGGCCTGTTCCTGCTCACGATCTGGGCGGTGATCGTGCCCGTCATCGTGATCGAGCGGACCGGGGTGATGGCGGCGTTCGGGCGCAGCCGCGAGCTGGTCCGGGGCGACGGCTGGCGCGTGTTCGGCGTGATCGTCGTGCTGTTCCTGCTCCAGATCGTGCTGGGCGGGATCGTCCAGGCGATCGTCGGCGGGGCGAGCGACGACTCGTTCGCGGGCTATGCGATCGCCGACCTGATCGTGCACGTGGTGATCACCCCGCTGAGCGCCATCGCCGCCACCGTGATGTACGTCGAGCTCCGGCGCCTGCGCGGCCAGCCGCTCGACATCGACGTGGATGCGCCGCCGGCGACCGAGCCGCCGCCCGCGCGCGAGTCGCCGGCGCCCGGGCCCGAGGCGACCCCGCCGGGGCCGCAGGCCCCGCCCGGCTAGGCCGCCTTGCGCGTCCTGCTCGTCGTCCACCACCGCAACGCCGCGGCGGGCGTCTTCGCCGACCCGGCGGCGGAGCCGGCCACGAGCTGGTCGAGTGGCTGCCGCACGAGGGGCCGCCGCCGCAGCCGGACGGGTTCGACGCGGCGATCGTCTTCGGCGCCGAGGCGCAGGTCGACGAGGACGACGCCCTCCCCTGGCTGCGCTCCCGAGAAGGCGCTGGTCGCGCGAGCTGCTGCGCCGGGACACGCCGCTGCTCGGCGTCTGCTTCGGGTCGCAGCTGCTGGCCCAGCTGGCCGGGGCGCCGGTGCGGCGCTCCGCTGGAGCCGGAGATCGGCTGGTACGGAGCCGAGCTGACGCCGGACGGCGCCCGCGACCCGCTGCTCGGCGTCTTCCCGCAGCAGTTCGAGACCCTCCAGTACCACCACTACGAGTGGCTGCTGCCGCCCGGCGCCGTGGCGCTAGCCCGCAGCGCCCGCTGCCTCCAGGCCTTCCGGCTCGCCGAGCGGCCGGTATGGGGCGTGCAGTTCCACCCGGAGGTCACCGAGGCCGACTTCTACTCGTGGCTCGACACCTGGGACGAGGACCCCGGCGCGGTCGCCAGCGGGCTCGACCCGTCGGCCATCCGCGCCGCGACCCCCGGCCGGATCGGCGCCTGGAACGAGCGCGGCCGCGAGCTCGTGGCCCGCTTCCTCGCTACTGCGGAGTGAGGTAGGCGGCCGTGAGGCCGCCGTCGACGAGGAACGTCGTCGCGTTCACGAACGTCGACTCGTCGCTGGCGAGGAAGAGCGCGCCGGCCGCCAGCTCGCCCGGCCTCGGCGAAGCGCCCCGGCGGCAGGTGCACGAGCCGCCGCTCGGCCTTCTCCGGGTCCTTGGCGAACAGCTCCTGCAGCAGCGGCGTGTTGACCGGGCCGGGGCAGAGCGCGTTGACGCGGATGCCCTGCCGCGCGAACTCGACGCCGAGCTCCCGCGACATCGCCAGCACGCCGCCCTTCGACGCCGTGTAGGAGACCTGCGAGACCGCCGCCCCCATCACCGCCACGAAGGAGGCGGTGTTGATGATCGAGCCGCCGCCGTTGTCGAGCAGGTGCGGGATGCCGAACTTGCAGCACAGGAACACGGACTTGAGGTTCACGTTCTGGACGCGGTCCCACGCCTCGACCGTGGTGTCGAGGATCGAGGCGTCGTCCTCGGGCGAGATGCCGGCGTTGTTGAAGAGCACGTCGACCTTGCCGAAGCGCTCGCGCGCCTGGGCGTAGACGTCCTCGACCTGCGCGGCGTCGGTCACGTCCGCCTGGATCGTCAGCTCGCCGACCGCATCGGGGCTGAGGTCGACCCCGACCACGTGCGCGCCCTCCTGCGCGAACAGCCGCGCCGACTCGGCGCCGATGCCGCTCGCCGTTCCCGTGATCACGCAGACCTTCCCGTCGAGTCGCATGACTACCTCCGCGGGGCGTCCGGCCCCGCGTCCTGACGATGACTCTCGGCCTCCGGCCTCACGATGTCGCCTCCGGTCGCGTAGTAGACGTTCTTCAGCTCGGTGTAGTGCTCCAGCGCGTGCGGGCCGAGCTCGCGGCCGGTGCCCGACTGCTTGAAGCCGCCGAACGGCGTGGACACCCGCACCGAGTTGTTGGAGTTGATCGACAGCACGCCCGTGTCGATCGCGCGCGCCATGCGCAGTGCGCGGGCGCCGTCGCGCGTCCAGATCGAGCCCGACAGGCCGTAGATCGTGTCGTTGGCGAGCCGGATCGCCTCCTCCTCGTCGCGGAAGGGGATCACGCAGGCGACCGGGCCGAAGATCTCCTCGCGTGCCGCGCGGTCGTCGTTGGCGACCGGGCAGAGCACGGTCGGCGCGAACCAGTAGCCCTTGCCCTCCGGGGCGGTCGCGCGGATCGCCACCGGCGCGTCGTCGGGGACGTAGGAGCTGACGGTCTCGAGGTGCGAGGCCGAGATCAGCGGGCCCATCTCGGTGGACTCGTCGAGCGGGTCGCCGACGCGGATCGCCTCGACCGCGTCCTCGAGCGCCTCCATGAACCGGTCGAGCGCCGAGCGCTCGACGAGGATCCGCGAGCGCGCGCAGCAGTCCTGGCCCGAGTTGGCGAAGACCGCCATCGGCGCCGCCGCGGCCGCCTGCTCGAGGTCGGCGTCGGCGAAGATCACGTTGGCGGACTTGCCGCCCAGCTCGAGCGTCACGCGCTTGATCGACTCGGCGGCGCGCGCGGCGATGCGGCGGCCCACCTCGGTCGAGCCGGTGAAGGCGACCTTCGCGACGTCGGGGTGCTCGACGATGCGCTCGCCGACCACGCGGCCGGCCCCGACGACGACGTTGAAGACGCCCTCGGGGACGCCCGCCTCGACCACGATCCGCTCCAGCTCGACGGCCGTGAGCGGAGTCAGCTCGGCCGGCTTGAGCACGACGGTGTTGCCCGCCGCCAGCGCGGGGCCGAGCTTCCACGAGGCGATCGCGATCGGGAAGTTCCAGGGCGTGATCAGCCCGACGACGCCGAGCGGCTCGCGGAACGTCATGTCCACGCCGCCCGCGACCGGGATCGTGTCGCCGAGCAGCCGCTCGGGCGCGCCCGCGTAGTAGTCGAAGACGTCGGCGACCATGCCGACCTCGCCGCGGGCGTCGGCGATCGGCTTGCCGACGTTGCGGGCCTCCAGCCGGGCCAGCTCCTCGCTGCTCTCGCGCACGCGCGTCGCCACGGCGCGCATCAGTCGCGCCCGGTCTCCCGGAGCGACCGCGCGCCAGGCCGGGAAGGCCGCGCGCGCCCGCGCGATCGCCGCGTCGGTCTCCTCCACCCCGGCCTGCGGAAGCTCCGCGAGGACCTCCTCGGTGGCCGGCTCGATCACGGTCACCAAATGGCGTGCCGAGGACACCTTTACCATCGGGCGCAGCATAGGTCATGTCGACGGGGACGGAAATCGTGATCGGGATCTGCGCCGTGCGCGAGCGGGCGCGCTGGGCGTTCTGGGACCAGACCGCCCATCTCGTGGCCGACACCTACGTCGACGCGGTGCAGTCCACCGGCGCGCTGGCCGTGCTGCTGCCCGTCGCGACGCGCGACCCGGCGCCGCTGCTCGACCGCGTCGACGGGCTGATGACGATCGGCGGCGCGGACCTGGACCCCGAGGTCTACGGACAGGACCGCTCCGAGCACACCGAGAACACCTACCGCGAGCGCGACGAGTTCGAGCTGGCGCTGACGCACGCCGCGCTCGAGCGCGGGATGCCTTACCTCGGCATCTGCCGCGGTATGCAGCTGCTCAACGTGGCCCGCGGCGGCACGCTCGACCAGCACCTGGTCGACGGCGACGGCCAGAGCTCGCACCGGCGCGTCGTGGGCACGTTCGCCGGGACCGAGCACGACATCGACCTGGCGCCCGGGTCGCTCGCGGAGCGCGCGCTCGGCGAGCCGGTGCACGAGGCGCGGTGCCACCACCACCAGGCGATCGACCGGCTCGGCGACGGGCTCGTCGTGACCGGCCGCGCCCGCGACGGCGTGCCCGAGGCGATCGAGCTCAGCAACGGCGGGTCATGGGTGCTGGGCGTCCAGTGGCACCCCGAGGCCGGCGACAAGCGCGAGCTGTTCCAGGCGTTCGCCGACGCCTGCGCCGACTGGGCGCGGCGCTAGCCGCGCGCCTGCGCCGCCGCGACCAGCTCGCCGATCACGCTCGGGCCCGGCTGCCAGAGCACGCCGAGCGCGAAGCCGCGGCCGGGCAGCTCGACCGCCTCGACGAGCCCGTCGGCGGCGCGCCCGCTCACCACGAGGCCCTCCCCGAGCTCGCCCACGCCCTGGCGGTGGTCGGACTCGCCCTCGAGCCGCTCCACGCCCGCGGCGCGAGCCGCGAGCGAGCCGGGCTCGAGCAGCACCGCGTGCTCGCCGCCCGCATGGCCCTGCACGTCCTGGTCGAGCGTGCCGCCGCAGGCGACGTTGAGCATCTGCATCCCGCGTCCCGCGCCCAGCAGCGGCATGTCGCGCTCGAGCGCGGCGTAGGCGAGCGCCAGCTCGAAGCGGTCGCGCTCCGGGCTGGTGTCGCGGGTCCGGTCAGCGGGGCTCGCTCCGTAGGCGCCCGGGTCGATGTCGGGGCCGTCGGCGAGCAGCAGCGCGTCGAGCATGTCGAGCAGCTCGGCGGGCTGCTCCGCCACGGCGTCGTCGGGCGGCAGCAGCAAGCGCGAGGCCGCCGGCGTCCTGGACGGCGAGCGCCAGCAGCTCGGCGGCGGGCGCGGCGGCGGCTGAGATTCCGATGACGGGTCGGCTCACGGGGAGCCGAGGCTACAGCCGCTCGAACCCGCGGAACTTCTCCCAGTCGGTCACGGCGGCCTCGTAGGCGTCGAGCTCCACGCGCGCCCGGTTGAGGTAGTGGTCGACCACCTCCTGCCCGAAGGCCTCGCGCGCCAGCTCGGAGTCGGCGAACAGGTCGCGCGCCGCGTACATCGTGTGCGGCACCCTCGGCTTGTCGGACTCGTAGGCGTTGCCCTCGAACGCCGGCTCGAGGTCCAGCTCGGCGTCGATGCCGTGCAGGCCGGCGGCGATCATCGCGGCGATGCGCGAGGTACGGGTTCACGTCGGCGCCGGGCAGGCGGTTCTCGACGCGCAGCCCCTGGCCGTGTCCCACCACCCGCATCGAGCAGGTGCGGTTGTCGCGCCCCCAGGCCACGGACGTGGGCGCGAACGACCCCTCGACGAAGCGCTTGTAGGAGTTCACGTGCGGCGCGAACATCAGCGTCAGCTCGCGCAGCCCGGCGAGCTGCCCCGCCACGAAGCGCTCGAACGTCTGCTGGTCGTCGGCGAACACGCTGCCGCCGTCGTCGTTCGCGAGCGAGCAGTGGATGTGGCAGGAGTTGCCCTCGCGCTCGTCGAGCTTCGCCATGAACGTGAGCGACATGCCCTCCTGCGCCGCGATCTCCTTGGCGCCGGTCTTGTAGATCACGTGGTCGTCGGCGGCGGCGAGCGCCTCGTCGTAGCGGAAGTTGATCTCGTGCTGGCCGAAGTTGCACTCGCCCTTCGAGTTCTCCACTCGCATGCCGGCGCCGGCCATCGAGTTGCGGATGCGGCGGATCAGCGGCTCCACGCGCGAGGTGCCGAGGATCGAGTAGTCGACGTTGTAGAGGTTGGCCGGATCGAGGTCGCGGTAGCCCTTGCGCCAGGCCTCCTCGTAGGAGTCGCGGAAGACGATGAACTCGAGCTCGGTGCCCGCGTTCGCCGTCCAGCCGCGCTCGGCGAGCCGGGCCAGCTGGCGGCGCAGGATCTGGCGCGGCGAGGCCGCCACGTCGGAGCCGTCGTGCCACTCGAGGTCCGCCATCACCAGCGCGGTCGCGTCATGCCAGGGGATGACGCGCAGCGTGTCGAGGTCGGGGCGCATCGCGAAGTCGCCGTAGCCGCTCGACCACGACGACATCGCGTAGCCCTCGACGGTGTTCATGTCCACGTCCACCGCGAGCAGGTAGTTGCACCCCTCGGCGCCGTTCTCGAGCACCTCGTCGAGGAAGTGGCGCGCCGTCAGCCGCTTGCCCTGCAGCCGTCCCTCCATGTCGGCGATCGCCAGCAGGACGGTGTCGACCGTCCCGCCGTCGACGGCGGCGCGCAGCTCCTCCAGCGTCACCCTGTCGGCTCGACCACGCGGCCGGTGTCGTCGGTCGTGATCTGGCGCACCGGGCCGGTGAACGACTTGCGCGCCGAGATCAGCCACCACAGCCCGACGGCCGCGATCACGATCAGCACCGTGAAGGGCGCGTAGTTCATGTACTTGAGGTCGAAGTCGTCGTTCCACCAGACGCCGACGGGCGCCTGCGGGAGGCTGAAGATGATCACGCAGATGATCACCCAGATGACGGCTGCGGGGTTGACCCACTTGTACTTGCGGCCCAGCGTCCAGGGCCCGGGCTCCCACTCGTCGCCCTTGCGCCAGCGCAGGAAGACCGGGATCACGTAGGCGATGTAGAGCCCGATCACGGTGATCGACACCACCGCCGCGAAGGCGTAGGTGAAGTTGTTCTCGTCGCCCTTGAGAGCCGGCAGCGTGACGATCAGCGACAGCGTCGCCATGAAGATCACCGCGTAGGCGGGCACGCGATGGTGGTTGAGGCGCGTCCAGATGCGCCACCCCGGCACCGCCCGGTCGCGCGAGAAGGCGTAACACATGCGCGACGCGCTGGTCAGGCCCGCCATTCCGCAGAAGAGCTGGCCGATGACCGCGATCATCACGACCATCTTCGCGGCCCACGGGTCGAGCGAGCTGTTGAAGACGGCGAGCGAGGAGCCGAGGCCGAAGCCGTTGGCCGGGTCGTTGATGTTCTTCACGTCGGTCGCGGCGAACGTGATCGCCAGCAGCACGAACCAGCCGATCACGCCGGACCAGAACACCGAGCGCCAGACGCCCTTGGCCGCGCCCAGCGCGGCTCCGCGCGTCTCCTCGGAGATGTGCGCCGAGGCGTCGTAGCCGGTCTGCGTGTACATCGTCAGCAGGAAGCCGAGCGGCAGCACGTAGGCCCAGAAGAACAGGCCGCTCGTCGAGCCGCCGTGGAAGCCCGAGTTGTTGAACGTGTCGGTGAAGACGAAGTCGGCGCTCTGGTGGTTGTCGGGGACGAAGACGAGGATCGCGATGATCACGGCCACGCCGAGCACGTGCCAGCCGACCGAGATGTTGTTGAAGACCGCGACCAGCGGCGACGAGAAGATGTTGATGAGCGCGTGCAGCAGCAGGATCAGGAAGAACAGGACGAACGTCTCGGTCAGCACGTGCTCGGCGTCGCCGAAGTTCATGACGCCCACGTCGAGCTTGTAGAGCGACAGCAGCGCGTTCAGGAACTGCGCGCAGGCGTAGTCGACCGACGCCACGACGCCGACCAGGCCGATCAGGTTGAACCAGCCGGTGAACCAGCCCCAGGTCTTGCCGCCCAGCTCCGACGCCCACCAGTAGATGCCGCCGGCGGTCGGGTACTTCGAGACCAGCTCCGACATCGAGAAGGCCACCAGCAGGATCAGGCCGCAGATGATCGGCCAGCCCCACGAGATCGCGATCGGGCCGCCGTTGTTCCAGCCCACGTAGTACGTGGTGAAGCAGCCGGCGAGGACCGAGATGATCGTGAAGGAGATCGCGAAGTTGGAGAAGCTCGACCAGCCGCGCTGCAGCGCCTGGGTGTAGCCGAGCTCGGCGAGGCGCTTCTCGTCCTCGTCCCCGCCCGCGCTCGAGTGCTCGATCTCCGGGTGATCCGCGCCAGTCTGCGACATCTGACCCTCCTTCAGGGAGTCAAGCGAGCCAAAAGGTGTGCTGGTCCGACCTAACGGTCGCGCGACTGTACGCTCGCCGTCGGCCAGCTGTCAATCCATGACTCAGCGTTTGCTCGGAATCGACGAAGGGACCTCTGCGGTCAAGGCCGTTCTGTACAACCTCGACCTGGAGCCCGTGGCCGAGGCGCGGCGCGAGAAACCGCTCTCCCATCCGCGCCCCGGCTGGGTCGAGCAGGATCCGGCAGCGGTGCTGGTGGCGGTGGTCGACGCGGTCGCCGAGCTGCTGCGCGACGCGGACGCCGAGATCGTCGCCTGCGGCCTCGACCACCAGGGCGAGTCGGTGCTCGCGTGGGACGCCGAGAGCGGCGAGGCGCTGACGCCGATCGTGACCTGGCAGGACAAGCGCTCGCAGGCCGTGCTCGACTCGCTCGCGGACCCGGAGGCGGTCACGGCGCGCAGCGGGCTCCCGCTCGACCCGTACTTCTCGGCCGGCAAGCTCGCCTGGCTGCTGCGCGAGGAGACCGAGGTGGCGCGCGCCGTGGAGGCGGGCACGGCGCGCCTCGGGACGGTCGACGCCTGGCTCGGCGACCTGCTCGGCGCCGGCTTCGCCACCGACCTCTCGACCGCATCGCGCACGCAGCTGGCGGTGCCGGGGGAGCCGGACTGGGACGACGAGCTGCTGGAGGCGTTCGGGGTCCCGCGCGCGGCGCTGCCCGAGCTGGTCGACAGCGCCGGGGAGCTCGGGACGCTGCGGCACCCGGACTGGCCGGTCGAGCTGCCCCTGCGCGCGCGCGTCGTCGATCAGCAGGCCGCGCTGGCGGGTGCGGGCTGCGTCGAGCCCGGGCAGGTGAAGGCGACCTACGGGACCGGCGTGTTCGTGCTCGCGCACGTGGGCGCGGAGCGCCCCGCGGCCGGCGGCGGGCTCGTCCCGACCGTCGCGTGGCGAGTGGACGGGCGCGTGGAGTACGCGCTCGACGGCGGCGTCTTCACCGCCGGGGCGCTGCTCGAGTGGCTCTCGCGCGACCTCGGGCTGGCCGCGGACCCGGCCGCGCTGGCGGCCCTGGCGGCCGAGGTCGACGACGCCGGCGGGGTGCGCGTCCTGCCCGCTCTGGCGGGGCTCGGCGCTCCCTGGTGGCGGCCGAACGCCCACGGCGTGATCGCGGGCCTGGGCTCGGGCACCCGGACCGGCCATGTCGCCCGCGCGGCGCTCGAGGCCATCGCCTGGCGGGTGGCCGACGTGCTGGCGGCCGTGGGCGAGGTGTCGCCACTCGACGTGCTGCGCGTGGACGGCGGGCTGACGCGCGACTCGCTGCTGCTCCGGCTCCAGGCCGATGCCGCCGGCATCCCGGTCCAGCGCGGCGCCGTGGACGCGACCGCGGCGGGGGCGGCGGCGCTGGCGGCCGTCGGCGCGGGCATCTGGGAGTCCACGCGCTCGATCGGGGAGCGCGTGCCCGCCGGACCGCCCGTCGCGCCCGAGCGCGACTCCGACTGGCGCGCGCGCGAGCACGCGCGCTGGCGCGACTTCGTCGAGCGGGCCGCGGCGCTCTAGCGCGCCAGCGCCCCGATCACCTCCTGCCACCAGGCCCGCGAGGTGTCGTCGGTCTCGCGCCCGAGCCGGCGCCGCGCGTAGGCCTGCACCTGGCGCGTGCCGCCGACCGCGAGCGTGCTGCCGGTGAGGGCGTAGCGCCCGTCCACGAGCGAGACGAGGGCGCCGCGGTCGTCTCGGCGCGTGCGGAGGATCTCGCGCACCAGCACGCCGTCCACGCTGCGTGGATACGCGACGTCGCCGTCGCGCTCCTCGTCCCACGGGCCGCGAGCTGAACACGGCCGATCCGACCACGGGCCGCCGCTCCATCGGCGGCGGGCCGACCGGCCCCGACTCCCACCGGGCCACCACCTGCTCCATGTCCTTGGCGACCTCGCTGCGGACCACCACGTGCAGGCGGTCGCCGGCCTCGACGCGGGTCGACCCGCGCGGCAGGACCGCCTCCTCGCCGCGCACGATCACCGACAGCAGGGCGTCGCGCGGCAGCCCCAGCTCGCGTACTCGCCGGCCGACCAGCGCGTAATCGGGGCCGACCGGGAACTCGAGCACCTCCGCGCCCAGCCGCCGGATCGTCCCGCTCTCGGCGAGCGGCCTGGGGAGCGCCGGCTCGCTGGTCGTCACCCCGAGGCGCTTTGCGAGCGGTTCGAAGGTCGTGCCCTGCAGGAGCGTCGAGATCACGACGGCGAAGAAGACGATGTTGAAGAAGTCGTCCGACCCGTCGATCCCGTCGATGACGGGGAAGGTCGCAAGCACCACCGGCACCGCGCCGCGCAGGCCGGCCCAGCCCAGCACGAGCCGCTCCGCGCTCGAGAAGCGCTCGCCTGCGGTGCTCAGGAAGGTCGCGAGCGGGCGCGCGACGAGCACCAGCACCAGCGCGAGCACGGTGCCCTCGATCGCGAACTCGCCGAGGTCGCTCGGGAAGACGAGCAGGCCGAGGGCGAGGAACATCGCGATCTGGGCGACCCAGGCGAGCCCCTGATGGAAGACGGTGACCGTGCGCTTGGCGGGGATGCGGGCGGAGCCGAGCGCCAGCCCGGCGACGTATACGGCGAGGAAGCCCGAGCCGTGCAGCGTGTCCGCGGCCCCGAACGCGACGGCCGCGGTGGCGAGCGTGGCCACGGGATAGAGGCCGCCGGCGTCGATGCGCGCGCGCCGCAGCCCCTGGGCGGCCAGCCATCCGACGGCGATGCCCACGACCGCCCCGACCCCGATCTCCAGCACGAACAGGAGCGCCATGTCGGCCGCGCCGTAGCCCGGCTCCTGGATCCAGTCGATGAACCCGATCACGAGCAGGACCGCCACGGGGTCGTTGAAGCCGGCCTCGCCCTCGAGCGTGCGCGCCAGGCGCCTGCGCAGCGTGGAGCCGCGCAGCAGCGCGAAGATCGCGGCGCCGTCGGTCGAGGCGATGATCGAGCCGAGCAGCAGGCCCTCGAGCGTCGAGAGGTCGAACAGCCAGACCGCGGCCATGCCCGTGATCGCCGCGGTGGCGAACGTGCCCAGCACCGCGAGCCCGATCGCCGGGCGCAGGACCGGCCGGATCTCGGCGAAGCCGGCCGTCAGCCCGCCCTCGAACAGGATCAGCGCGAGCGCCACCACACCGATCGAGCGAGCCAGCTCGTAGTCGTCGAACTCGATCCAGCCGAGCCCATCCGAGCCGATCGCCATGCCGAGGCCCAGGAACAGCAGAAGCCCGGGCAGCCGCACCCTTTGCGCCAGCAGCGAAGCGGCGATGCCGGCAGCGAGCAATGCCCCGGCGACGAGGATCAGCTCACCGTCGGTCATCCCCCGGGAGGGTATGGACCGGGCGCGATCCGCGCGGGGAGCAGCCGGAGTGCTAGACGTGGAGCGGTTTCCGCATTACCTTGGGACGAGTACTCGATCCACCCGCGAAGCTGGTCCCTCCGCCTCTATGCCCTCTGAACTGAATCGCCGCGCAGTCTTCGCTGCCGCAGCCGCCTTCCTCCTAGCTCTGGCCGTCGCCTACGCGCTCAGCAGCACGGGCGAGGCGAGCGAGCGCACCGGCCCGCCCGGCTCGCCCGCCGACCAGATCGACGTCGCCTCCGGCATCGCAGGCCAGGCCACGCTCGGCCAGGCCGAGGGCCTCCCCGCGCTGGTGCGCAAGCCGAAGCCCGAGCCGAAGCCCAAGGAGCCGCAGGTCGGCGGAAACTCCGGCGCCCGACGGCCGGACCCGCTGCGCCGATCATCGCAGCCGCAGCCGCGCCGACCGCCGACGCCCACTCCGCCCGCGGACGAGCCGCCCGTCGAGTTCACCGACTCCGGCTGACGCACGTGTACGAGCCGACTCGCACGACATACAGCGCCTCGTCGGACGAGGCCCTGATCGCCGAGGCGATCGAGAACCTGCCGCGGACCGGCGAGCGGCACCACACGATCGTCAACCTCGAGCATCAGACGGTCTGCCTGAGCGTCGCGCGCGCACCCGCCGACGCGGACTGCTGGGAGTGGTACTCGGCCGCCGCCGCGGAGCGGGCCGACCTCACCAGCGAGCGGCTGCTGCCGCTCGTCTCCGCCGGCAACTTCGACGGCTGGTTCTACGTCGCGCACGACATCGGCGCCGCGGTGCCGCTCTCCGAGTACCGCCGCGGGATCACCGAGATCTCCACGGCGCGCTCGCTCGCGCTGCTGCTCGGGATCGCGCACGCGCTCGACGACGCCGTCCGCCAGGGCAAGCCGCCCTGCGAGGTCACGCCCGACGCGGTCTTCCTGGACCCGCGCCTGGGCGCGATGATCGGCGACACCGGCGTGGCCCGCGAGGCGCTCGGAAACCCGCTGGGCGCCGACGACCCCCACGCCCCGTGGGTCGCGCCCGAGGTGCTGCGCGGCGAGGATCCGCATCCGCGGTCGCCGGTCTACTCGTTCGGCGCGATCGCGTACACACTGCTCACCGGCGGCCCGCCGCCGCAGGACGGCCCGCCGCGCGTGAGCCGGATGCGCACCGACCTGCCGGCGACGCTCGACACCGTCTTCGCCGTCGCGATGGCGCCGGAGCCGCAGAAGCGCTACGCCACCGCCGCCGAGGCGCGCCACCTGCTCAACCTCGTCATCTACGGCGCGCCGAGCCTGCCGGCGCTCGACCAGGCTCCGCGCTTCCGCCGCGGCGCCGCCGCGCAGCAGCCGAGCCCGGCCCGGCACGCCCCGCGACTGCAGCCCGCCGTCTCGGACAGCCCGCGCGCCGGCCGCATCCTCGTCGGCCTGCTGATCGCCGCCGGCCTCGCCGGCGGCGCGATCGCAGGAACGCTCGCCGCGGGCGGCGACACGGCGCCCCCGCCCAACCCGAGCGTCTCGGCCGCCGGCATGAGCGTGGAGCTCCCGCGCGGGTGGAACCAGCAGCCGGCCGAGGCCGGCCGGCTCGAGGCGCACCCGCAGGGCGACCTCAACTCCGGGCTGGCGATCGCCGCCACGCGCAAGCCGGTCGCGGTCTCCGATCAGGCGACCGCGGTCCAGCTCGGCGAGCACGAGGCCTGGCGCCAGGACGTGGTGCGCGCCGACAACGGCAGCCGCGTCGCCGCCTACGTGATCCCCACCCGCTCCGGCAAGGTCGAGGTGACCTGCACCGCGGCCACCGGATCGCCGACCAACACGCTCGCGCTCTGCGAGCGCACGCGCCTCCACGCTCGACCTCGGGTCGCGCCGGCCGATGACGCTGGTCGCGGTGGCCAACGCGCGCGAGCGCTGGCGCGCCGCGGCGAGCAGCCTCCAGCAGAGCCGCGCAACGGGGCGCCGCTCGCTCGCGGCCGCCGATCGCCAGACGACTCAGATCGCCGCCGCCGAGAGCCTCGCGCGCAGCAACGACGCGGCCGCCCGGCGCTTCGCCAAGCTCTTCAACGGCGACGCCGTCGCCCGGGCCGCTCGTCAGACCGCCGCGGCCTACCGCGCGCTGGCCCGCGCCGCCCGCGGCGACAGCCCGCGCCAGCTGGACCGCCGCGCGCTCGCAGGTGAGCGCCGCCGAGGCGCGGCTGTCGCGCGCCGTCGCGGGCGACTAGCGTCCCCGCCGCGTGCCGGCGCCCTACGACGAGGCCTACGACGAGCAGGGCCGACCGCGGCCCCACTACGCCGAGCTGCTGGAGGGTCTCGGCGACCCGGCCGCGCTGGCCGAGCGTACGCGCGAGCGCCTGCGCGGACGCGGCGTGACGTTCGGCGCGGCCGACGACGGGCTGTTCGCGCTCGACCCGATCCCGCGCATCCTCACCGCCGCCGAGTGGGAGACGATCGAGGCCGGCATCGCTCAGCGCCTGCGCGCGCTCGAGGCGCTGCTGGCGGACGTGTACGGCGAGCGCCGGGCGGTCGCCGAGGGCATCGTGCCCGCCGCGGTCCTGGAGGGGTCGCCGCACTACGAGCCGGCGATGCAGGGCGCGCCGGTGCGGCGCTGGATCGCGTTCGCCGGGATGGACGTGGTGCGCGGGCCCGACGGCGGCTTCCGCGTGCTGGAGGACCAGATCCGGATGCCGTCGGGCGTGGCGTACGCGGTGGCGGCGCGCGAGACGCTGCGCGAGCTGCTGCCGGTGGCGCCGCCGCAGCAGTCGCTCGCGCACGGTCGTACGGGGAGCTCGCGGTCGCGCTGCGCGACGCGTCACCCGTCGACGAGCCGCGCACCGTGATCCTCAGCGAGGGGCCGAGCGCCGCCGCCTGGTGGGAGCACGAGCTGCTGGCGCGGGAGCTGTGCGCGCCGGTGGTGACGGTCGGCGACCTGGAGGTGCGCGACGGGCGCCTGGTCGCCTGGCTCGACGGGCGGCCGCGCGCCGTGGACGTGCTCTACCAGCGCACCGGCACCGATCGCTTCAGCGGGACGCCCGCTCGAGCTGCTGCTCGAGCCGTGCGCGCGCGGCACGCTGGCGGTGGTCAACGCGCCCGGCGCGGGCGTGGCCGACGACAAGCTCGTCCACCCCTACGTCGACGACCTGGTGCGCTTCCACCTCGGCGAGGAGCCGCTGCTGCCGTCGATCGCGCGCGCGGCCGGCGGGCGAGGTCGAGGACCTCGAGGGGTTCGTCGTCAAGCCGCGCGCCGAGATGGGCGGCGAGGGCGTGGTGATCTGGCGCGACGCGTCCGAGGCCGAGCGCGGCGGCGCCGAGGAGGCCATCGCGGACGACCCGTACGGCCACGTGGCGCAGGAGCTGTTCACGCTGTCGGTCCACCCGACGGTCTGCGGCGAGCGCCTGGAGCCGCGCCACGTGGACCTGCGCCCCTACGCAGTCGTCGACGACGACGGGCGTGCACGTGCTGCGCGCGGCGATCAGCCGCGTCGCGCTGGAGCGCGGCTCGACGGTCGTCAACTCGGGTCAGGGCGGCGGCGCCAAGGACACCTGGGTCCTCGGCTGAGCTGCGTCAGTCCGCGCAGCCGCTGATGCCGAGCGACTTGGCGGCCTTGGTGGCGTCGCCCGTCTCGACCTTCTGCAGCCGCTTGTAGGCGGCCGCGGCCGCCTTCTGGTCGTTCTTCTTGATGGCGTCGCGCAGGTCCTCGAGCACCGGGATGCCGTCCTGCTCGATCTGGCGGTGGATCGCGTCCACGAACTGGCTCGCGGTCTCGCCCACCTTGCCCTCGGGGCGCTCGAGCGCCTCGAGGTCGTCGACGCTCTTCTGGGTCGCGTCGATGCCCTTGTCGATCGCGCTCGCGAGCTCGTCGGGCGTGGTCGCCTTGCCGAGGTTCTGGACGCTCTTCTGGGCGTCCTTGCAGATCTTCTCCGCGTTGGCCGCGTAGTCGGCCTTCGACGGGGCGTCGTCCCCGCCGCAGGCGGCGAGGAGCAGCGCGAGCAGCAGCGGGAGCGAGCGGACGTGGCCGCGAGACGGTGCATCCGGAGGAGGCTAGCGAGCGAGCCTGGGAGCTCCCGGCAGGAGCCCGGCGAGGATGTGCTCGGTGCCCTCCATATGGCGGCGCACGAGGCGGACTGCGCGCGTAGTGTCGCCCACCGCGAGCTGGGCGACGAGGCGGCGGTGCTCGGCGTTGGAGCTCTCGAGCACCTGGCGCGGGTGGGCGATGTGGGCGATCAGGTCGCTCATCTGGCCCTGCACCTCGGTCATGACGGCGACCAGCGCGAGCGGACCCGGTCGCCTCGGCGATGCCCATGTGGAAGCGCACGTCGGCGCGCCGGTAGTCCTCGAACTCGGTGGCGGCGGCCATGCGATCGGTGTGGGCGCGCAGGCGCTCGAGGTCGTCGGGGCCGGCGCGCTCGCAGGCCAGCACGACGGCGCCGCTCTCGACGACGATGCGATAGTCGAGCACCGCGCGGGCGCCCTCGCCCAGCACCTCGGCGGTGACGTCCTGGCCGAGCGGCGGTCGTTCGGCCACGAACGTGCCGCCCGCGCGGCCGCGCAGGGAGACGAGGTGGCCGCTCTGGACGAGGGTCGTGAGCGCCTGGCGCAGCGTGGAGCGGGAGATGTGGAGGCGCTCGGCGAGGTCGCGCTCGGGCGGCAGGCGGCTGGCCGGCTGGAGCAGCCCGAGCCGGATCGCGGTGCCGAGCCGCTCGACGGTCTCCTCGAACGTGGTCGGCGGCGCCACGGGCTCGAACACGGCCTCGAGCGCGGGCGTCAGCTCCGGCGCGGTCGCCCGTTCCACTCGAGCAACGGTACACCCGGCCTGACCGCGGTCCGCAGGTTGGCGGTACATTCAGGCGGTGGAGGTGCGCACCGAACGAGTGGTCGTGGAGACCGACCGCTATCGCGTGGAGGGGATGATGACCCTGCCGCGCGAGGGCTACCGCTCACGCGTCTCGGACCACGTCAACCGCCGCGACCAGGAGTTCTTCACGATGGTCGACTGCGAGCTGGTCTCCCTGGACGGCTCCGGCCGCGACTGGAAGACCCCGGTGCTGATGCTGGCCCGCCGCCACATCCGGCTGATCGTGCCGGAGGCGGAGTCGGGCTGATCGTTCGAGTGGACGGCGTCCATCGAGCTCGGAGTCGCCTCTACCCGGGGGAGACCGAGCTGGCCGAGAAGCTCCATCTGGTCGAAGAACAGGTGCTCGGACTTCAGCGTCTCCCCATCGGTGGCATAGACCGCCGCCCACCGGAGCTCAACGGCCCGTCCTGTCGGCGCAACATCGCCGTTCGGGGCATGGGCACGCCATCGTGGGTGCCCGTGAGCGTCCCTTCGGCCGCTGCGGCCGTGCCATCGGAGAGGAGTTGCTTGATCTCGAGGCGGAGATCCGGAAACGCCTCGTGGAACACGCCGAGGAAGCCGATGACCTCGTCGCGGCCGCTGGCCCCGCCGCCGGGGGCCACCAGCTGGGCATCGGCGGCCCACGGATCGGCGGCGCTGTCGCGGTCGTTGACGGCGCCGATGTGCTTGAGGATCACGTCTCTGGCTTCGGGCATCGGGTCTCCGGATGTCGTTGACGGCGCGAGCCTCTCGAATACGGAGTCACGATGATCCCCGTCGGCACGCTCACTTCGGCTAGGGCGGCGATCCGGCCGCCTCGCGCGCACCGTCCAGGTCGGCGAAGGATTGGACGCGAACGACCAGGCCATCGCGGAGAGTCAAGAGCGACGATCGCGTCTCGTCGACCTCGAGCGCGTGGGTGCGGCCGACGATGTGCACGACGACCGCCACCTGCTCGCCGGCGGCGTGGAAGCTCAGCGGCTCGACCTTGTAGCTGTCCCAGGTCGAGACGAACTCGCTCCAGAAGCGGCGAACGCCGTCAAAGCCCCGATAGCTGTCGACGGCCTGCAGCGAGTGTCCCACCGGGAGCCACTCGATTCCCGGATCCAGGTAACGACCGAGCGCCTCATCGGTCAGACGCTGGTCGAACTCTCGAGGGGAACCCTCGTGCGCGAGCTCTTCGTAGAGTCGGCGGACCAGCTCGATGTTCTCCCGTGACATGTCGAGAAGCTCTGACCGGCTCCGCTCACTAGCTGAACGGCCACGACCAGGAGACCACGATATGACGCTTCAGCGGATGGACAACGTTCTCATCGTCGTCGAGGACCTCGACGCGGCCAAGGCGTTCTTCGCCGAGCTCGGTATGGAGCTGGAGGGCGAGACGCAGGTCGAGGGACCTGCGGTGGACGGCACCGTCGGGCTCACCGGCGTCCGTGCCGACATCGCCATGATGCGGACCCCCGACGGCCACGGCAAGGTCGAGCTTTCGAGGTTCCAGACGCCGCCGGCGGTCAGAGCCGAGCCGCACAGCGCGCCCTCGAACACGCTCGGCATACGCCGCATCATGTTCACGGTCGACGACGTCGACGACACCGTCGCGCGCCTGCGCAGCCACGGGGCCGAGCTCGTCGGCGAGGTCGTGCAGTACGAGGACGTCTACCGGCTCTGCTTCCTGCGCGGCCCCGAGGGCATCATCATCGGGCTTGCCGAGGAGCTCGAGCTGAGAGTCGTCACGGGCACGGCGCGGCGCTTGCGATCACCCGACCGCCGGGACCGCAGCTCGTGCGTGGCGCGGCTCAGCGGCGCCGCGCGTCGTGGGGGACGTGAACCCCTTGACTATCAGGTAGACACCGAACGTCAGCTCCCAGACCATCTCCGGAATGGTCAGCAACATCTGCGGAGCCGACTGGCGCTCGTAGACGTCGAACAGCGCCCCGGTGGCGGCCACCACGGCGATCGATCCCGCGACCATCCCGAAGGCTGCCAGGCGGCGGGGGAGCAGGCCCGAGGCGTACATGATGTAGCCGAGCAGCAGGCCGTTACCGATGCCGGCGCAGAAGCCGGGACCGAGCAGGAAGGTCCAGTCGTGAAAGGCGACCAGCGACTGCCCGGCGACCGTGAGCGTCTCCACGTCGGCGCCGGCGAACTGCTGGCGCAGCGTCAGCACCGACAGCACGCTGACGACCCCCGCGACGATGATCGTCGACTCGACGACGCGCAAGGCCACGTAGCCGAGGGCAGCGCGCTCGGCGTAGCACTTGGCGACGGGGTAGAGCGCGATCGCGGTGCCGATGTTGCAGATCGCGGTCAGGATCTCCAGGAACGCGCCGAGCGTGATCTGCGTGTCGTGGCCCGCGCCGAGGACGTAGTCGGGATGGTCGAGCACCGGGCCGTAGAGCAGGTATCCCGGGATCGAGAAGACGAACGTGCCGATGAACAGCGACCCGACCAGGCGGGCGGTCCTGCGGTCTGATGCGGGCATTGGTGTGCCTATCCTTTTGGGGCGTGTGCGGGTGACGGTGGGCGCCCGGGGTCCAGCTGAAGGCACCCTCCCCGACGCGCATCCGAGCTGCCAAGCGTTGTTGCCGTTTCTGGGAAACGCCCGCCGCAGCCGCGGTCAGGCGGGCGCGTGACTGCTGCGCGGCGCCGCACGGACGTGCATCCGTTTCCCTTGGCTGCCGTGCACGCTGAGAATCTCGACCGGCTCGTCCCCGGCCGGTCCGAACCAGTGCGGCAGCCGCGTGTCGAACTCGGCAACCTCGCCGGGCTGCATCGTGAGGTCGTGCTCTCCGAGGATCAACCGCATCTCGCCTGCGAGCACGTACAGCCACTCGTAGCCGGCATGAGTTCGCAGTTTGCGCTCGCGCTCAGGCGGGATGACCACTTTCCACACGGCCATGCCGGTGGACTGCTCCGTGAGGGGGTATACGAGTCGGCCGTTGCGCGTGCGTGGCCTCGTCCGGACGCGCGGATCACCGACCCGTGGTGCTCCGACGAGCTCGTCGAGCGGCAGATGGAAGGCCTGCGACAACGGGAGCAGCAGCTCGAGGCTGGGCTTGCGCTCGCCGTTCTCCAGGCGTGAGAGCGTGCTCTTGGAGATCCCGGCCTGCGTTGCCAGCGCCGTCAACGTCAGGCCGCGTCGTCTGCGCAAGCGCCGGAGCCGCGGGCCGACCTCGGCCAGCACATCCGGGATCTCGGCGGCGTCTCCCACGGCGCGACGCTACCGGCGTTTCCCACAAACGGCAACGAACCCTTCCACCCAGGCGCCCAGCCATGCACGCTAGGGCGCATGCAAACCGAGACCCATGACGTGGCGATCATCGGCGGCGGGCCGGCCGGCTTGAGCGCCGCGCTCGTACTCGGTCGAGCCAGACGCCGGCTCGTCGTCATCGACGACGGCGCGCCCCGCAACGCTCCCGCCGCACACATGCAGGGGTTCATCTCACGCGACGGGACGCCGCCGGAAGACCTGCTCCGGTCCACCCGAGCCGAGGTTCGGAGCTACGGCGTGGAGATCGTCGAAGACCGCGTGGTGCATGCCACGGCCGGCTTCGCGCTCGGGCTCGCGGGCGGCCGCACGATCGAAGCGCGGCAGGTGCTGCTGGCAACCGGCGCCACCGACGACCTCCCCGACCTTCCCGGCGCCCGTGAGCGCTGGGGTCGGGACTTCCTGCACTGTCCGTACTGCCACGGCTGGGAGGTGCGCGACGAGCCCATCGGCGTGCTCGCTACCGGGCGCGGATCCGTCGCGCACGCCCATCTGCTGCGCCAGTGGAGCGACGACGTCATCCTCTTCGCCAACGATCAGCGCCTCACCGCCGAGGAGCGCGCGACGCTGGGGGCCCGCGGCATCACGGTCGTCGACGGCGTGGTCGAGCGGCTCGTCGTCAGCCACGACCGGCTGCAAGCGGTGCAGCTCACAGACGGTCGCGCCGTCCCGCGCGCCGCGCTGTTCATCCGGCCCGCGGTCCGCGGGCATTCGGACGGACCCGCCGCCGCGCTCGGCTGCGACCTGCTCGCTGACGGGCTCGTGTCGACCGACGCCGACGGGCGCACCAGCGTGCCCGGCGTCTGGGCGGCCGGCAACGCCACAAACCCGCGGGCACAGGTGATCACGGCCGCCGGCGAAGGCTCCGCGGTCGCCATCGCCATCAACACCGAACTCGTGCAGAACGACGTCGCTTCATCCATGCAAGGCGCCGCCCCCTCGGGCGCGGCGTGAGCAGCCACCGAGAGCACAGGACACGATGACAAACCTCCAGAACCACCCGCCCGCGCAGGCCCCGGTGCCCAGCCGCCACCAGCTCGCCCTCATGATCTGGATCTGCGTCTTCCCGACCTTGACGTTCCTGAACGTGACATTCAGCAACTGGCTCGCACCGATGTCTCCCGTGCTGCGGACCTTCGTCCTGGCGACGGTTGCCGTACCGATCGTGATCTACGGGCTGATGCCGCAACTGCACCGCGTGCGCATTCACGTCCTGTCGCAGGGCCTCTAGCCGTCGCTCAGCGTTGGGCACCAGGATCTGCGCGAGGGCTCCGCTCCGGAAGCGTTCCTCTTCGACGACGTCCAGCTTCAGGTGCTCTCCCAGATCGGCGAACGGGCTGCGCCCGGCGCCGATCGCAATCGGGACCGTCGTCAGCTGGTACTCGTCGACGAGGCCCAGGCGGGTCAGCGACTTGGCGAAGTCGGGTCCGCCGTGGACCAGGACGGTCCCTTCGTCGTCCCGAGCCTTCAGCTCCGCGATCTCCGCGCCCAGCTCCCCGCCGAAGATCTCGGCCGGTCCCCATTCCGCCTTCTGCAGAGTGTGTGAGAAGACAGCCTTCGGCTTCTCGTTCATCGCGGTTGCGATCGGCCCCTCGGACGCGGCCCAGTGCGGCCCCATGATCTCGTAACTGCGGCGCCCCATCGCGTGGACGCCGGCCTCCTCGAGCGCGCGGCGGTTCCAATCGTTGGAGTCGTCGCCGAACCACTCGAACATCCATTCATGGGTCCCGTCGGGACTGGTGGCAAAACCGTCGAGGGACACGACCATCTTGAGAATCACTTTTCTATCGCTCATGGCGGTAGAGACCTACCCCCGCGCCCGAATTCATCGCCCGGCCGGCGGGAAGCCTGGACGCCCGCCGCGCCGAGACGAGCCGGCGCGGCGGGGCGTTCCGATCTACCTACGGCGAGGCGCAGAGCACGTAGACGATGAACTGCGCGCTCGCGGGAGAATCGTTGCCGATGAACACGTGCCATCCAGTCGGGACGCCTTGCGCGTTCAGCTCCGGTCGGCTGGCATCGACTCTGCCAAAGCTGGTCGACGCCGAAAAGCCACCGCCAACCGCCTTCTCGTTCCCGACGCAGCTGGCGAGTGCGTCACTGGAGGCCCCGCTGGCCACGGGACCAAGGTCGGCGGTTCGCTGAACCACCTTCATCCCCGCGGCGGCGGGCAGCTTCAGCGTTCCCTCGTCGATGTCTGCCCCGGTCAGCGCGTCGCGGGCGACGTTCTTCGACTTGACGACGTTCTTCTTCAGGTCGTTCGTGTCGATGCGCTGCTTACCCGGCAGCGCCCCGGCGACCCCGCTCAGCGCAACGAACAGCGCCAGCATGGCGACGACCAGAGCGGCGACTCCCGCGTGGTCCTTCAGCTTCCTCAACATCTGCCCCCCCAATCGGGTCGGCGAGCCGCGCTTTCCGCGACCCCGATTGGGCCCATCCTAAGCGGCATCACTGTCCGCTCAAAGGGGCCGCCCTTCCCGGGACGGTCAGGCAAGCGGAGAGGGAGGGATTCGAACCCTCGAGGCAGTTTGACCCGCCCACACGATTTCCAATCGTGCACCTTCAGCCGCTCGGTCACCTCTCCAGGACGCGCGGCGGCGCGCGCGGCGGCTAAGCCTAGAGGCCCAGGTCGCGGACGCCCTCCTCGTGCCAGCCCAGGTGGTGGGCCAGCTCGTGGCGCAGCGTCCGCTCGACCTGCGCCGCCAGCAGCTCAGGGTCGTGGCCGAAGTCGCGCACCAGCGTGTCCTGGTAGATGACGATCCGGTCGGGGTAGTCGTCGCGCGCGACCGTGTCCCCGAAGTAGTGCCCGTACGCGCGGTGCTCGCGACCCAGGTGCGACACGACCACCGGCGTGCGGTCGAGCAGTCGCTGGAAGTCCTGCGGCAGCCGGTCGATCGCCTCCGCCACGAGCATGTCGAACTCGGTCGGGTCGTCGCTCCCGTCGGCCTGGCGCGCCAGCTGCTCGCTGCGCTCCACGAGCCGGTCGAACTCGGGCTCGGTCATCGCGTCGCGCCCGGTCATCGCCACGAACGCCCAAGCCGTCAGCAGCGCCAGCGCCAGCCCTCCACCCAGGAAGACCGCCATCCCCTCCGCGCCCGAGAGCGACGGCGGGTTGAGCAGCAACAGCAGCAGCCCCACCGCGAACAGCGCGGCGACGGCCGCCTTGACCGAACCCCGAAGCGTGTCGCTCACGCCATCGAGGTTACGCGCTGTCGCCGTCCCCCTCTTCGTCGGCGCCGGCCGCGTCGGGGTTCCCGGTCGCGGTCTCCTCCTCGCCGGGATTGCCCGGGGACTCCCCCTCCTGCGATCCGGGGCGCCCCGTGTCGTCAGGCGTGTACTCGGACGCGCCCTCCTCGGGCAGCTGGTCCGACTGGTCCGGCGTCTCGGTCACGGCCCACCCTCCTCGGAAAGCTCGTCCTCGTCGGCGACCACTCCGGGCACCGACTCCTCATCGTCCTCGTCGTCCGGCTGAGCGCCGGGCACGGCCGGGTCCGCCTCCTTGGCCTCCCAGTCCCTGCGCGTCTCGTCGATGTGCTCGCCGACCCGCTCGGACTGCTCGTCCATGCGCTCGGCCTCGCGCTCCAGCTTCTCTGCCTGCTCGTCGTGCTCCACGGCTCGCTTCTACCCCGCCGCCACCCGCACGCAAACGGGCCCGCCGGCTGGGTCGACCTCGCGCACCCAGTCGTGCGGCAGCCGCGCCGAGCGGCCCGGCATCACGCGCGTCACGCGCCCGCGCCAGAGATCGCGCTCCCCCTGGACGACCTCGATCCGCGCGAAGCGCAGGAAGTCCCGCCGGGCGCGCAGCGCGAAGCGCCCGCGCGGCGGCGGCTCTGCGCCGGAGATCGCGTTCGGCGAGATCCACCCCAGCGGGTCGGCGCAGACCACCGGTACGCGGCGCGCCGGCCACTCGCCGCCCGCGAGGTATCCCGCCACCGAAGCCGCCACGTGGTGCCCGCTCAGCGCCGCCACGTCCGCCTGCTCGGCGCCCTGCAGCACGTTCCCGGCGCCGAACACCCCCGGCGCCGAGCAGCGCAGTCCGCAGTCGACGGCCGGCCCCCGCGTGATCGGGTCGAGCTCGAGCCCTGCCATCACGGCCAGCTCGTGGTCGGGAATCCAGTCGGCGGTGAACACGACCGTGTCGCAGGCGACGGTGCGGGTCGCTCCGCCGGCCGTGTAGCTCGACCTCCTCCACCCGCGGCCGCCCCCGGATCGCACTGACGCGGACGCCGCTCCAGACCGGCACCCGGTAGCGCGCCAGCGCGCCGAGCCGGAATGCCTCGAGTGACTGGTGACGCGGCAGCTCGGTTGCGAGCGCGACCGTCTGCGCGCCGGCGTGCGCGAGGGTGGCGATCGCCGAGAAGCTCACATGCTCGGCGCCGACGACCAGCGCCCGCCGCCCAGGCGACGCACCCTCGAGGTAGACGAGCTGCTGCAGCGTGCCGGTCGTCATCACGCCCTCCGGCCGGGTGCCCGGCACCAGCCGCGCCGAGCGCGACCGCTCGCGGCAGCCCGTGGCCAGCACGACGGCCGCGGCGTCAAGCGTCGAGCGCCCGCCCGGCCCGGTGAGCTCGAGCGACAGCGGCCCGGCCCAGCCGGTCGCCATCGTCTCCGTCAGCAGCTCGGCGCCCGCGTCGCGCGCCAGGTTCACGTGCCTGCGCGCGTAGGCGGGACCGCCGAGCGGCCGGCGCAGGTCGCGCAGCCCGAAGCCCTGGTGCTGCGCGTGGCGCGGAATGCCGCCCGGCTCGCGCTCGCGCTCGATCACGACCACCTCGCCCACGCCGCGCCGGCGCAGCTCGGTCGCCGCCGCCAGTCCGGCGGGCCCGCCGCCGACGACGACCACCGGGGCGCTCAGCGCCACGCCTCGCCGAGCCATCCGCGCGAGCTGCGCGCCGCAGTAGAAGCCCTGGCAGCGACCCATATGCGCGCGCGTCCGCCGGCGCAGGCCGTCGAGGTCGGCCGGCGGCACCGGGCTCGCGAGCGCGTCGCGGATCTCGCCGCGCGTGACGCGCTCGCAGAAGCAGACGATGCGCCCGTAGTCGGGATCGCCTGCGATCAGCTCGGTCCGCTCGTAGGGGCGCGGGAACGCCTCGCCCAGGTTCGGCATGTGCAGCTCGGGGAGCGCCGGAGCGCGGCCGGAGCTCCAGCTCGAGGCCGTCGCGCACGTGCTCGGCGATCGCCATCGAGGCCGACAGCCCGGTCGAACGGATCCCGCCGACGCACGCGTAGCCGTCGTCGAAGAAGACCTGGTAGTCGCCGTGCTCGGTCGCGGCACGCAGCCCCGCGTACACCGCGGTCACCTCGAAGTCGCGCAGCGCCGGCACGATCCGGCCGGCCTCGCCCATCAGGTAGTCGAGCCCGCCGGCGGTCGAGCCGGTGTCGTCACGGCGCTTCACGTCCTCGGCGGTCGGCCCGACCATGACGTTGCCGTAGACCGTCGGCGCGACCAGCACGCCCTTCGACACCTGCGTCGGCACCGCGAGCACGATCGACGCAACCAGTGGGCGGGCGAGCTTGTCGAAGACGATCAGCTCGCCGCGCCGCGGCGTCACGGTGAAGCGGTCGTGGCCGAGCATGCGGTCGATCGCATCGCTCTGCAGCCCGGCGGCGTTCACGAGCCGCCGCGCGGTGAACGAGCCGCCGCCGCTCAGCGCCACGCGGAACCCCCCCGGCACGCGCTCGATGCCCGTCACCGCCGTGCTCCTGCGTAGGTCGCAGCCGGCGAGCACGGCCTCCGTCGCGAACGCGAGCGGCGTCGTGAACGGGCAGATCAGCGACTCGCCGGGCACCTCGAGCGCGCCCGTCGCCCCGGCCCCGAGCCGCGGCTCGCGGCGGTAGAGCTCTTCCGCGTCGAGCTCCTGGATCGCCCCGTAGCCGTTGGCGCGCGAGCGCGCGACGATGCCGGCGAACTCCCGGCGCTGGTCCTCGTCCCAGGCCACCAGCAGCGCGCCGGTCCGCTCGACGGGGATCCCGACGCGCTCCGCATACTCCGACAGCAGCTCGTGGCCGCGCGCCACCAGCCGCGCCTCGAGCGTCCCAGGCTTCGCGTCGAACCCGGTGTGCAGCAGCGCCGTGTTGGCCTTGCTCGTGCCGGCGCCCACGTCCGCGCCGGCCTCGACCAGCGTCACGTCGAGTCGGTGGCGCGTCAGCTCGCGAGCGATCGCCGCTCCGACCACGCCCGCGCCGACTATGACGACGTCGCGATCCATCCCGGGGCGACTCTAGATTGCGCGCATGGTCAAGGAGTTTCGAGAGTTCATCCTGCGCGGCAACCTCGTCGACCTCGCGGTCGCGGTCGTGATCGGCACCGCGTTCGCCGCGGTCGTGGCGGCGCTGGTGGCCGACATCGTCACGCCGTTGATCGCCGCGGTCGGCGGCGAGCCCGACTTCGACGCGCTGAGCTTCACGATCAACAGCAGCGAGTTCCGCTACGGCCACTTCCTCAACGCCGTCTTCACGTTCGCGGTGATCGCCGCGGTGATGTTCTTCCTCGTTATCAAGCCGGTGAACGCGCTGCTCGCGCGACGTCGCACGGAGCCCCCGCAGGACGAGCAGACCCGCGAGTGCCCGGAGTGCGTCAGCGAGATCCCCACCAAGGCGAGGCGCTGCGCGTTCTGCACCGCCGAGGTCGGCCCCGCGACCGCCTAGGGCCGTGCGGTTACCCTCTGTGATATGGCCACCGTCGAGAAGGCAGCGCCGCCGGAGGAGTCCCTCGGGACGAACCTCTGCTGGCTGCTGACGCGCGCGAGCCACTCGCTGACCACGCAGCTGACGGCCGCGCTCGCGGACCTCGGCGTCTCGCCGCGCGCCTACTGCGTGCTGTCGGCGGCCCGGTCGGGCGAGCACACTCAGACGGCGCTGGCCCACACGGTCGGGCTCGACAAGACGACGATGGTCGTCACGCTCGACGAGCTGGAGGCCGCCGGCCTCGCGGAGCGCAGGCCGGCCGAGGGCGACCGCCGGGCGCGCATCGTCGCCGTCACCGCCGCGGGCGTCCGCAAGGTCGCGGAAGCGGAGCGGATCGTGGCCCGCATCCAGGCGGACGTGCTCGCCGAGCTGCCGGCGCGCGAGCGCGAGCGGTTCGTCGACGCGCTGGCGCTGCTGGTCGGCGACCGCCTCGGAGAGCCGGTCCCGTGCAGTCCGGCGGTGCGCCGCCGCGAGCCGCGCTAGTTACTTTCGTTCACAATTATCCCGAACGGGACGATCTGCTACGGTCGGATGCATGACCGAGTTGCTCGCCCCCCAGACCGACCGTGCCCGCTGGACCGCCCTCGTGGTGCTGTGCGTGGGAATGCTCATGATCGTCCTCGACGCGACGATCGTGAACGTCGCCCTGCCCTCCATCCAGGAGGACCTCGGCTTCTCGCAGTCGACGCTCGCCTGGGTCGTCAACGCCTACCTGATCAGCTTCGGCGGGCTGCTCCTGCTGTCCGGCCGCCTCGGCGACCTGCTCGGCCGCCGCAGCGTGTTCCTGGTCGGGCTCGGCGTCTTCACGACCGCCTCGCTGCTCTGCGGGCTCGCCCAGAGCCAGGAGCTGCTGGTCGCGGCCCGCTTCGCCCAGGGCGTCGGCGGCGCGCTGGCCTCGGCGGTCATCCTCGGGATGATCGTGACCATGTTCCCCGAGCCGCGCGAGCAGGCCAAGCGCGATCGGCGTGTACAGCTTCGTCGCGTCCGCGGGCGCCTCGATCGGCCTGCTCGCGGGCGGCGTCCTGACGCAGAGCATCAACTGGCACTGGATCTTCTTCGTGAACATCCCGATCGGGATCGCCACAGCGGCGTTCGCCTGGCGCCTCGTCGAGCGCGACAAGGGCATCGGCATCCGCGGCGGCGCCGACGTGGCCGGCGCGGTGCTCGTCACCAGCGCGCTGATGCTCGGCGTCTACACGATCGTCGAAAGCGGCCGATCACGGCTGGACCTCGGCACACACGCTCGGGCTGGGCGCGGTGTCGGTGGCGCTGCTGGCCGGCTTCGTGGCACGCGAGGCGACCGCCCGCAACCCGCTGATGCCGCTGCGCATCTTCGGCTTCCGCAACGTGACCGGCGCGAACCTGGTCCAGATCCTGATGGTCGCCGGGCTGTTCGGCATGTTCTTCCTCGGCGTGCTCTACCTCCAGCAGGTGCTCGGCTTCGACGCGATCGAGACCGGCGTCGCGTTCCTGCCGGTGAGCCTGTCGATCGGCGTGCTGTCGCTCGGGTTCTCGGCGCGGCTCAACCTGCGCTTCGGCGCGCGGGCGACGCTGCTGCCCGGCCTGGTGCTGATCATCGCGGGGCTCGCGCTGTTCGCGCGGGCGCCGGTCGACGGCAGCTACCTGGTCGACGTGCTGCCCACGATGCTGCTGCTCGGCGTCGGCGCGGGCCTCTCGTTCCCGTCGCTGATGACGCTGGCGATGTCGGGCGCGACCCAGAGCGACTCGGGACTGGCCTCCGGACTCGTCAACACGAGCCTCCAGGTCGGCGGGGCGCTGGGCCTGGCGGTGCTGGCCACGCTCTCCACCACCCGTGCCGACCAGCTGCTCGACGCGGGCGAATCGAACGCATCCGCTCTGACCGGCGGCTTCCATCTCGCGTTCCTGGTCGCGGCGGGGTTGGTGGGCACTGCGGCGGTGATCGCACTCACCGTGCTGCAGCCGGCGACGCAGGCCGAAGTCGAGGTCGCGGGCGAGCCCGCTCTGTCAGAGGCCGCCTGAGTCGATCGCGTCGCGCACCTCGGCCTCGGTCGGCTGCGACTCGAAGCCGGTGAGGCACCAGGTGGCGCCCGCCTCGATCCAGGGCGCCGGATCGGTGCCGGGCGGGTTGGTGACGACGAGGTCGAACGGGCCCGGCCCGCGCTGCTCGGCGACCTCGGCCGCGAGCTCCGCGAGCGCTTCGGGGCCGGGCATGTCGATCGGGAAGAGGCCGTCGAAGCGGGCCGCGCGCCGCACCGGCCGCCGGTTGGGCCAGCGCGACGCAACCCAGATCGGGATGCGCCCGACCGGCCGCGGCTCGAACTCGCCGTCCCAGTAGGACTGCAGGCGCTCGAGGCCGTCGTCGAGCAGCTCGGCGCGCGCACGCGCGTCGGGCTCCTCGCCGAAGCGGCCCGGGTCGAACTCGCCCGTGGCATCGCTGCCGATGCCGACGCCGAGCACGAGCCGCCCTCCGCTGAGGCGGTCGAGCGTGACCGTCTCGCGGGCGAGCTGGTGGGTCCGGCGCCGCGGCAGCGGCGTGACGAGCGGGCCGATCACGAGCGTGGTGGTCGCGACCGCCACCGCCGCGAGCGTCACCCACGGATCGGCGAGCGCGCGCACCGGCGGCGCGTAGGCGACGTGGTCCCAGACGAAGAAGCCGTCGAAGCCGCGCTGCTCGGCCAGGGCGGCGAGCTCCGCCACCAGGCGCGGCTCGGACAGCTCCTCGAAGGGAGCGACGAAGATCGCGTGGCGGGCGGGCGGCACCCGCCGCAGGCTAGTGGGCGCGGGCGCGCAGCCGCACTCGGACCACGCGCGAGGAGCCCACGCCGCGCACGACCGCCCGCACGCGCAGGAGGCGGCCCTTGGCGGCGATGTGCACGCGCGGGCGCAGCGCGAAGGTCCCGTTGACGCGCGGGTTCACGACCGCGAGCCGGCGCTGACGGCCGCGCACGCGCGCGACCACGATCACGCGGGTGGCCGGGCTCAGGCGCCGCGGTGCGACGCGGCCCAGCAGCGGGAGGCGGTGGCCGCGCACGACGTGGTGGCGCAGGGCGCCCAGGACCACGGCCGGCGGACGGCGCTTGGCGCGCCGCTGGGCGCGGCTGACGCGGGCGTCGCCGACGCCGTCGGGGCCGGGCACGACGGTGCGGAACTCGCCGATCGGGGCGCGGCACGCGCTGTCAGCCTCGACGCGGAAGTCTTCGGCGCCGCGGCTGACGTAGGCCGGCCCGGCGCGCAGGGTGTCGCTCACCTTGAAGCCGCGCTGGTCGCCGATGCCGCCGTTGCCCTCGTCGTAGGCGCCGCCGCGGATGCAGTTGTTGCGCACGACGTTGTTGCGGCCGACCGGGTTGCCCGGCGGGTACCAGCT
Organism: uncultured Thermoleophilaceae bacterium; assembly: GCA_963828225.1. Taxonomy (GTDB): domain Bacteria; phylum Actinomycetota; class Thermoleophilia; order Solirubrobacterales; family Thermoleophilaceae; genus JACVRW01. The sequence goes on from CAWHDX010000002.1 coordinate 247,611, forward strand.
CTCGACGTTGTTGCGCAGCTTGCTGTTGGCGATCACGTTGCCCTCGACGAGGTTGTCGCTCGAGGCGACGCCGCCCTCGCCGGAGAAGATGATCCCCTGGCCGTTGCCGTCGATCACGTTGCCGGTGATGGTGGTGTGCTGGGCATCTGGGTAGAGCTGGATGCCGCGGTCGGCGTTGTCGTAGATCCAGTTGCCGCGGATGACGGTGTTGGACGGCGCCCGTGACGTAGATGCCGTGGTCGTGGTTGGCGGCCGGGCAGGCGGCCGCAGTCGTGGATGCGGTTGAGCTCGATCAGCGTGCCGTTGGCGCGGCCCCACTCGGGGTGGCCGAGGGCGAAGCAGATCGAGTGGTGGTTGTTGGTGACGTCGTTGCGCCGGAAGGTCGCGCCGTTCGCGTTGACGGTCGGCGACGGCAGGATGTCGGAGTTGCTGCCGTCGAGGTAGAGGCGCTCGACGGTCACGTCGTCGGCGCCGCGCGCGATCCAGAAGCGGCCCTTGACGGTCGCCTTTCGTCGCCGAAGCGGGTCAACGTGATGCCGGGGCGCTCGATCTTGACGGCGCCTGTGTAGAGGCCGCCGTGGAGGCAGCCGGTCTGACCGCGCTCGAGCGAGTCGACGAGGCGCTGGACCGCGCCCGCGCCGGGCGACGCGACGGCGTCACAATCGGTCTGGCCCGTCCCTGAGGCGTGCCGAGGCTGAGGGCGGCGAGGGCGGCGCCGGCCAGGGTCATCGCAAGGCGACGGTACGGAGGCATGCACGTTGCATCGAACGTCCTCGCGCATCGCTCTCCGATCGCCCCGCTTCCTCGTACATTCGTCCAGGCGCGTTATGAACCGACCGCTCTAGAAAGGGAAAAGCCATGGAGCTGGATACGTTGATCGGAGAGTGGAACGTGGAGGCGCCGCTGCTCGGCGATGCCGTCGGGCGCGCGACTTTCGAGTGGCTGCAGGGCGGTGGGTTCGTCGTGCAGCGACAGTGGGTGCCGGACACGCCGGTCCCGAGCGCGGTCTGCGCGATCGGCCCAGTGGAGGAGGGCGAAGGGCGCTACCGCCAGCACTACTTCGACTCGCGCGGCGTGATCCGCGTCTATGAGATGACGCTGGCGGACGGCGTCTGGAAGCTCTGGCGCGAGGACGACCCGAACTTCCTGCAGCGCTGGGAGAGTCAGATCGC
>CAWHDX010000003.1:0-86244 GCA_963828225.1 uncultured Thermoleophilaceae bacterium
CGCGACAGCCTCCAGCGCCAGGTCGGGCCGCTTCCAGGGCATCAGCGTCCCGAGCAGCAGGACCTCCGGCTCCTCGGCGAGCGCCACTCGCGGCCGTAGTCGCGCAGGTCGATGCCCGGCGGGATGACCGCGAGCCGGTCGCCGAGGTCCGCCGGGTCGAGCTCCTCGCCCACGGCGCGCGAGTTGACCGCGACGCGATCGGCCCGCCTCGCGGCGCCGCGCACGAGGCGCGCGATCGACGGGCCCGGCAGGAAGTCGACGTGGCGAACGAGCAGCGCCGGGCGCGGGTCGAGCCCCGCAACGGCCGCGGGGCCGACGATTGCCGTGCGCATCCCCCAGGCCACCAGCAGGTCGGGGCAGGTCGCGCACGAGCCGGCGACGTCGCGCTGTGGCCCGCCAGCGCGCGCCCGGCCACAGCCGCTCGGCCGTCCACCGCGCAGCTCGAGCGGGCGCTCGGGCAGCGGAGCCACCTGGACGCCCTGCGCTCGCGCGCGCTCGGCCAGAGCGCCCTCCGGGCAGCCCAGCACGAGGCCGCCCGGCAGGCCGCGCGTGAAATCGAGCAGCGTGCGCTCCGCGCCGCCGAGCAGGCCGGCGTATGTGACGGCCAGCGTCAGCACGAGCGGGGAGACTAGGGCTGTGACGTCATCGGCACGGCGGCGAGTCGCCTCCAACACGGCCGTCCAGCTCGCCGGCAAGGGCGCGGTGCTGGCGATCGGCGCCGTGTCGATCGCGATCGTCACCCGCTACCTCGGGCCCGACGACTACGGCAAGTACACGCTCGCGCTGATGTACATGCAGCTGTTCGGCGTGCTCGCCGACGTGGGGCTGTTCACCACGGTGGTGCGCGAGATCAGCAAGGACCCGTCGCGCACGGAGAGCTGGTCGGCAACACGCTGACGCTGCGGCTGCTGCTCTCGATCGTCGTGATCGCGGTCGCGGCCCTGGTCAGCCTGCTGCTGCCGTACGAGCCGGACGTGCGCACGGCGATCCTGCTGGCCGGCGTGCCGCTGCTGTTCGGGATGCTCACCAGCACCTTCGTCGCGATCCTGCAGTCGCGGCTGCGGATGGGCCGCGCCGTGATCGGCGACGTGATCGGGCGGGCGCTCTCGCTGGGGCTGGTGCTGGTCGCGTCGTCGCGCTCGACCTCGGCTTCTACGCGGTGCTGCGGGCGGCGGCGCGGCGGCGCGCTCGCGACGCTGGTCGTCACCTGGCTGGTCACCAGCGGGCTGGCGCAGATCCGCCCGCTCGCGGACACGGCCGTCTGGCGCACGCTGCTCAAGGCGGCGGTGCCGCTCGGCCTCGCGCTCGCCATCAACGCGCTCTACTTCCGCGCCGACACGCTGATCATCTCGCTCTACGAGCCGTACGACGAGGTCGGCCTCTACACGCTCGCCTACCGCATGCTCGAGCTCGCCGCTCGTGGTCGGCACGGTCTTCCTCAGCTCGACCTTCCCGATCATCTCGGAGGCCGTCGCGCGCGACGAGCCGCGCGTGCTGCGTGCGATCCAGGCCTCGACGAGGTGTGCGTGGTGCTCGGCGCGCCGCTGGTCGCGGCGGGGCTCGTGCTCGCCCCGAAGATCATCGAGCTGGCGGGCGGCGAGGACTTCGCGGACGCGGCAGAGCCGCTGCGCATCCTGCTGGCGGCCGGGGCGCTCGCGTGGGTCAACGGGGTCTTCGGGTTCGCCCTGATCGCGCGCGACCGCCAGGCCAGCGCGCTGTGGCTCAACCTCGCGGCGCTGACCTTCAACGTGGCGCTCAACTTCCTGCTGATCCCGCGCTACGGGATCGTGGTCGCCGCGATCGTCACGGTCGCGTCGGAGCTGCTGATCCTGGTCGGCTCCTACCCGCTGATGCGGCGCTGGTACGGCTTCTTCCCGGTCCCGCGCACGCTGCCGCCGGCGTTCGCGGCCGCCGCCGCGATGGGCGGGCTGCTGTGGCTGCTCGACGACCTCCCGCTGCCCGCGCTGGTGGCGATCGCCGTGGCGGTCTACGGCGGCCTGCTCTGGGTGCTCAGCCCCACCAGCCGCGAGCTGGTGAGCGGCCTGCGCCCCGGCGGTGACGGTGCGGCATAGTGGTCGCCGTGGACACGTACGCCCTCCCGCGCGGCCCGCGCGACACGCGCGAGTGGTACCGAGACGCCGATCCGATGGAGCAGGTCGACCGGGCCCTGGTCGACTTCGTCGCCGAGCACGCCGGACCGGCGTGCTCGACCTCGGCTGTGGCCTGGGCGGGTACAGCAAGGCGCTCGCGGAGCGCGGCTTCGACGTGCGCGCCTTCGACGTGGTGCCCGAGTACGTCGAGCGCGCGCGGGCGGCTCGGCGTGCCGGCCGAGGTCTACGACGGCGAGCGCCTGCCGCTCCCGGACGCGAGCGTCGACACCGCGATCCTGCTGGAGGTGCTCGAGCACCTCGAGGACCCCGCGCCGTTGCTGAGCGGAGGCGCGCCGGGTCGCGCGCCGCGGCGTGCTGGTCACGACGCCGAACTGCACACAGAGCTTCGGCGGAGTGCCGATCGAGTTCAGCCACATGCTCGACGTCGACCACCGGCAGTACTTCACCGCCGACTCGCTGGCGGCGCTGCTCGACGACGTCTTCGGCAGCTGCACGGTGGAGCAGGTGGCGCCGATCGACCGCAACCTGGCCGGGCTCGTGCTGCCGCGGCCGCTGCGGCCGCTCTACCGCGCGCTCGACCGCCTCGGCCGCAGCCGCCCGCGGTACTTCTTCAGGCTGCGCGCCCGCGCGCCCGCCGCGTGACGCGCGTCCTGTTCATCTCGGCCGAGCCGCTCGGCCCGTCGATGGCGGGGCCCGCCATCCGGGTGCTGGAGCTGGCACGGGCGGTGGCCGCGCACTGCGAGGTGACGATGGCGGCGCCGGGCCCGAGCGACGCGGGCGACGCGCCGGTGGAGGTGATCGAGGCGCGGCTCGAGGACTTCAACGTGCTGCTGGAGGCGGTCAAGCGCCACGACGTCGTCGTCGCGCAGCGCCTCCCGCCGCAGCTGCTGCGCTACGTGGCCCAGATGCCGATGCGCTTCGTGGCCGACCTCTACAACCCGCAGATGATCGAGGTGCTCGAGGCGGCCGAGCGACGGCCCGAGCACGTCGCCGCGGCGCGCCTGGCGGTCGATGCTGGGGCAGTGCTCGGTGGCCGACCTCGTGATCTGCGCCAGCGAGAAGCAACGCGACCTCTGGCTGGGCGGGATGGGGCTGGCGGGACTGATCGACGTCGAGCGCTACCGCGCCGACCCGACCTTCCGCGCTTACGTGGACGTGGTGCCGTTCGGGCTGCCGGACCGCCCCCCGCCCCGTCGGGGCCGGTGCTGAAGGGCGTCTGGCCGGGAATCGAGGCGGAGGACCGCGTGCTGCTCTGGGCCGGTGGCATGTGGCGCTGGCTCGACGCGATCACCCCGATCCGCGCGGTCGAGCAGCTGCGCGCGGGCGGCCGGCGCGTGCACCTGGTCTTCCTGGGCACCGGGCCGGCCGCGGCTCCAGGGCTCGGACATCCCGACGAGCGCCGACGCCGCGATCGCCTACGCGGCCGAGCGGGGGCTCGAGGGCAGTGCGTGCACTTCAACCGCGGCTGGATCCCCTACGCCGAGCGCGGCGCCTACCTGCTCGACTCCGACATCGGCGTCTGCGCGCACCACGAGCACCTGGAGGCGCGCTTCTCCTTCCGCACGCGCGTGCTCGACCACTTCTGGGCCGGCCTGCCGTCGGTCGTCTCCGGCGGCGACGCGATCGGCGACCTCGTCGACCGGCGCGGGCTGGGCGCCGCCGTGGCGCCGGACGACGTGGACGGCTTCGCGTGCGCCTGCGCCCGGCTGCTCGACACGCGCGAGGCCTACCACGACGCCGCGACGCGGGTCGAGGAGCTCGCGCCGTCGCTGCGCTGGACCGAGGTCGCGCAGCCGCTGGTGCGGTTCTGCCGGGAGCTCGGCGAGCGCGACCCGCGCGAGCCCGCCCGCGGCCCGCTGGCGCGCGCGACCTACGGCCAGTACCCGGACATCCTGGCCGACCTGCGCGAGCGCGGCGGCATCGGGCGAGGTCGCCAAGCGGGTGCCCCATCACGTGGCGCGCGTGCTGCGCCACCGCAGCCTAGAGCTCGTAGCGGTACTCGTCCGGCGTGGGCGCGCGCTTCTCGCCCCAGAGCGTCGTGTTGAGGAACGCCGGCATGCGCTGCCCGACCGGATCGCGGCGCGAGACGAGCCGGACCGGGAAGTCGTAGTTGGTCGCGACGACCTCGAAGCCCATCTCCGTCCCGAACAGGGTCGCGAGCGCGTCCTGGGAGAAGCGGAAGTAGTCGCTCGGGTAGCCGTGCAGCGGGAAGGACTGGTGGGTCTGCACGAACAGGACGCCGCCGACCTTGAGCGCTCGCATCAGCTCGTGAGCGGCGAGCGTGGGGTACTTCAGGTGCTCGAACGTCGAGGCCGAGATGATCACGTCGAAGCGCTCGGTCCCGACCGCGTCGGTCAGCCGGTGCAGGTCGGCGACGACGTCCACGTCCGGCCCGGCCTCGATGTCCGTGCCCAGGAACTCGGCGGCGTGCGGGACCCAGTCGCGGTGCATCGTCGAGCGGCCCGACTGCGACTGCAGCGTCCCCAGCTCGAGCACGCTCGGCGACTCGAGCTCGGCGCAGCGGGCGCGGAACCGCTGCTCCAGCTCCGAGCTCGGCTCACCGTCCGAGCGCGGCGTGCCGAGCAGCGCGACGGCGCGGCGCAGGCGCTCGAGCGCGTGGCGCGGGCGGCTCAGCTCGGCCGGCGCCGGGACCGAGGCCCGGCGCTCTGGGGCGGCGCTCTCCATCCGGTGATCATGCCGGATGCGCTTAGGCTTAGACCCCTGCGCCCGAGCTTCCGCTACGCGATCCTGTTCGCCCTCGGGGCGCTGCTCTCCGGCCTGACGATCCGGTGGGGGATCAACCCGCACGACGAGGGGCTGATGCTGCAGGCCGGCGAGCGCATCGCCGACGGCCAGCTGCCCTACCGCGACTTCTACGCCAACTACGGCCCGGGCCAGTACTTCCTGGTCGGCGGGCTCGACGTCCTGTTCGGGCCGTCGCTGCTCACCTGGCGCGATCCTGCGGGTCGCCCTCGACGCCGGCGGTGGCCGTGCTCGCCTACGCGCTGGTCCGCCGCGAGGCGCCCGAGCCGCTCGCGCTCGGCGGCTGGCTCGCGGTCGCCGCGGCGATGGCGTATCCGAGCATCCCGCACCCCAACCCGACCGCCCTCGCGCTCGGCGTTCGGCGCGATGCTGCTCGCGGCGCGCCGGCGCCGCGGCGGCGCGGGCGCGCTGGCCGGGCTGGCGATCGTGTTCCGCTTCGACCTCGGCGCTGCGGCCGTGGCCGGCGCCGCCGTGCTCGCGTTCGCGGCGGGCGGCCCGCGCGCCGCTGCGCGCACGGTCGCCGCGGGCGCCGTCGGTGGCGCTCGTGCTGCTGGCGCCCGATCGTGCTCGCCGCGCCGGGCGACTTCTGGGACCAGACGATCGGCTTCGCGCTCGACGAGCAGGGGCTCCAGCGCCTGCCGCTGCCCGGCGCCTGGCACGGCGGCTTCGAGCCCAACAAGATCCTCGAGCACTACTTCCCGTACGTGCTGCTGGCCGGGTGCGCGCTCTGGCTGGCCGCGGCGCTGCGCGGCCGGCTGCCCGCGCGCCTCTGGGCCGCGGCGCCGCTGGCCGCCGCCGGCGTCCTCTACCTGCTGGCCCGCGCCGACGTCTTCCACCTCGTCCCGCTGGCGGCCGTGCTGCCGGTCCTGCTGGCCACGGCGGCCGCGGCCGAGCACCGCGCCGGGCGGCGGGCCTGGACGGCGGCGCTGGTCGTCGTGCTCGCCCTGATCGCGCGTCCAGGGCCTCGACCTCAAGCGCGTCCAGCTGCTCGACCCGCCGCCGCTGGCGAAGATCGACGTGGACGTGGCGGACGGCGTCGAGGCGCCGACGGCCGAGGCGAACGCGCTCGCCGAGCTGTCGCGCTACGTGCGCTCGCGCGTGCCGGCCGGGCGGCCGGTGTTCGTGGCCAACCCGCGCTTCGACCTCGTGCGCGTCGGCAACCCGCTCGTCTACGTGCTGGTCGGGCGCCCCAACCCGACGCGCTACGACGTGATGCAGCCGGGCGTCGTGACGACGGCGCCCGTGCAGCGCGAGATCGTCCGCGACCTGGAGCGCGCGCGGCCCGAGCTCGTGATCCGCTGGCTCAGCCCGGTGGCCGACCAGGCGGAGGACAACGGCGCCGGCCGCTCGAGCGGCGTGCGCCTGCTCGACCGCTACCTAGCGGACGCCTACGCGCCCCAGCGGCGGTTCGGGGACTACCTCGTCCTCGAGCGCCGGGTCGGCGCCTAGGCCGACGAAGGGCTCACCCGCGCGAGTCGACGTGCGCAGGGCCATCGTCAGGATCACCGCGGCGCAGACGGCCTGGATGCCGAGCAGCGCCAGCGCGATCGCCGTCAGGTCGTCGCCGATCGAGAGCAGCAGGATCACCTCGGCCACGACGCCGGCGCCGAGCACGCCCAGGAAGCTCGACCTTGCCCATCGCGAGCAGGTACTGCACCGACAGGTAGGAGCAGGCCAGCAGCGACATCGCCAGGCCCAGGAAGGGCAGCGCGTCGGAGGCCTCGGTCAGATCCTCTCCGAACACGGCGCGCAGCAGCGGCTCGCCGCCGACGCTGTAGATCAGCACCATCGGCACCGCCATCGCCCCGATCAGCCCGAGCGTGCGCAGCAGGATCGGGCGCGCGTCTTCGCCCGACTTGGCGCGCCGGGTGGCCTCCGGCAGCAGGTACATGCCGAGGCCGATCGCGATCCACATGATCGCCTTGCCCGCGACCGCCGCGACGGCGTACGAGCCGGCCGCGTCGTCGTCGGCGGCCTGGTGCTTGACGATGATCACGTGCAGCTCCTGCAGCGCGAGCAGCAGCGTCAGGCCGGCGACCGGCACCCAGGCGCCGGCCAGCAGCTCGCGCAGGCGCAGCTTCTTGGCGAGGTGGGGGTCCACGCCGTGGAGCTGCCTGCGCAGCGGGACCAGCAGCACCAGGGACATCGCCACCAGCGAGAAGACGCTGCCGAGGAAGGCGCCGGTCACGTCGAGGCCGACCGCCACGAGCACGAGCGCGAAGGCGATCCGCGTGGTGGCCTCCCCGACGATGCTGAACGCGACCGTCTTGTACTGCTGGAAGCCCTGCAGCACGCCGCGCAGCACCGAGACGACGATCCACATCATCGCGGTCACCGGGATCGCGGCCGCGGCCCACTCCTGGTCGACGTTGATCAGGGCGGCGATGACCGGCCCCAGCGGGACCGAGATCACCGCGACCACCACCGTGGCGACCACCAGCCGCTCGAGCCAGCGGGTCACGCCGGCCCCGGCGTTCGGGTTGCCCACGGCGAGGTCGTGGCTGACCTCGCGCGCGGCGGCGATCTGCAGCGCCGAGCCGGGGACCATCATGATGATGAACGAGGAGAGCAGCACGGCCAGGTCGCCGTAGCCCGAGGCGCCCAGGATGCGCGCGAACACGACCGTGAAGCCGAGCGCCAGGACGTTCGACACGATCATCGCCGCGCCGAGACCGGCCGCTCGGCCGGTGTCGGACCGGCCCAGGTCCCCGATTCGCTCGCGCAGGTCGCTCACGGGGCCAGGGTACCCCTGACCGCGCGCGTGCGGTCGCGGTAGCCTCGCCGTCCGTGACCGGTCTCGAGGACGGCCGCCGCCGCTGCCCCTGGGGCGCGTCGACCCCGGAGTACGCCGCCTACCACGACGAGGAGTGGGGGCGGCCGGTCACCGACGACCGCGGCCTGTACGAGCGGCTGGTGCTCGAGGGCTTCCAGTCGGGCCTGTCCTGGCTGACGATCCTGCGCAAGCGCGACAACTTCCGCGCGGCCTTCGCGGGCTTCGAGATCGAGGCCGTGGCCGGCTTCGGCGAGGACGACGTGGAGCGCCTGCTGGGGGACGCCGGCATAGTGCGCCACCGCGGGAAGATCGAGGCCGCGATCGCGAACGCGCGCGCCGTGGCGGCGCTGGAGGTGCCGCTGGCGGAGCTGGTCTGGGCGCACGCGCGCGCGCGGCCGGCGGCGCGCTCCGCGCACGCTGGCGGACGTCCCGGCGGTCACGCCGGAGTCGACGGCGCTCAGCAAGGAGCTCAAGCGCCGCGGCTTCCGCTTCGTCGGCCCGACGACCGCGTACGCGGCGATGCAGGCGTGCGGGATCGTCAACGACCACCTCGCCAACTGCTGGGTCCGGGCCGAGGTGGAGCGCCTGCGGCGCGATGTGATTTTCCTGTGAAACGGGGCGAAATACGCGCCGTCGCGACCTACGATCGCCGCCGTGGACGGGCAAGGTCGGACGCTGATGTCGCGCGCGGCCTCCTCGGTCGCGCTGCCGGTGCTGGCCGCAGCGGCGGTCTTTCTGGTCGTCGGCTACAGCGCCGGCACCAGGGTGGCCAGGTCCGGAGATCCCGCCGCGATGATCCGCGCGGGCGAGCAGTTCGCGGCGCCGGAGCTGCTGCCCTCGGACGCCGTGATCGAGCCGGCGACCGGCTACGACGGCCAGTTCTTCTTCTATCTGGCCCAGGACCCGCTTCTCACCGGCCGCGCCGCGAGCTGGGACGAGGAGACGTCCCCCCATGTGGATTGGCCCGGGTACCGCTACCAGCGCATCCTGCTGCCGGCGCTCGGCTGGCTCACCTCCTGGGGGAACCCAGACGTTCTCGAGTGGACGCTGCCGCTAATCAACGTGCTGGCGGTGCTCGGCACGGGCTTCCTGCTGGCGCGCTTCCTCTCGCTGCGCGGCCGCTCGCCCTGGCTGTCGCTGGTCTTCATGGTTTCGCTCGGCATGCTGGCCGGCGTGACGAACGACCTGGCCGATCCGCTCGCGGCCGCGCTGTTCGTGGCAGGGGTACTGTGGTGGCTCGAGGGGCGCGCCGCGCCGGCCGTGATCGCGCTCGCGGCCTGCCTGCTCGCCCGTGAGCTGTACGTCCTGCCGGTGGCGACGATCGCGCTGCTCGAGCTGCTGCGCGCCCCGCGCCGCGGGCTGCCGTGGCTGGTCCCGCTCGCGGTGCTCGGCGCCTGGCAGATCGGCCTGCGCCTGATCCTCGCGGCGCCGGTCACGCCCGACGCGGCCGAGCGTCCGTCGATCGTGCCGCTGCTGGGCGCCGTCCGGAAGGCGCGCGAGGTGATCCGCCTCGACTGGCTCGGCGCGGCCCACTGGGAGCTGCTCTTCGTCGCGCTCCTGCTTGGGATCTCGCTGTACCTCGGCGGGCGCGGGCTGCTGGCGGTGGTGGCATGCGGGCGTGCCCGCCGGCTGCCCTCGCGGGAGGCGCTGCTGCCGGTGGTGGCGTTCGCCGCGGTCGCCACGATCCCGTTCCTGACGGTGGCGCTGTGGCGCTACATCCCCTCGTACGCGCGCTACGCGGCTCCCGCCGCCGGTCTGCTCGTGCTCCTCGACGGGATTCGCCGAGATCTTGCGGTGCGGCTGATGATGGCCGCCCTGATCGTGCTGACCCTGACCAACCCGGTCGTCGCGCTCCTGCCGATCTCGCATGCGCCGGCCGTCCAGGCGCCCAACCAGCGAGGCGATATGTAAAAGACTTGATAATGCGCCGGGTGCCAGGACTGCTCCGAGCGTGGCTCCACCTCGCGGTCCTGTGGGCGTTCGCGTTCGCGAAGCCGCTTTTCGACGTGCTGGCGGACTCGCCGGAGTTCTTCGTGGCGCGCGGCAACACGCGGGCCGACATCCTCATCTTCGCCATCGGGATGGTCGTCGTGCCTCCGACCGTGCTCGTCCTGGTGGAGGCCGCCGTCTCGCGCCTGCCCCGCGTCCGGGAGGCGCTGCACCTGGTCTTCGTCGGAGGCCTGTTCGCGGTGTTCGCGGTGCAGCTCCTGGACGACGCGATCGGGGGCGGCGGCGCGGTCGCAATCGCGCTGGCCGTGCTGGTCGGCGCCGGGGCGGCGCTGGCCTACCAGCGCACGGCACTCGTGCCGTCGATGCTGACTGTGCTGAGCCCGGCGCCGCTGCTCTTCCTGCTGCTGTTCCTGGTGGGCTCCGACGTCTCCAAGCTCGTGCTCCCGCAGAACGAGTCGCGTGCCGGCCGGCGTGGAGGTGCGCTCCGACGTCCCCGTCGTCTTCCTCGTCTTCGACGAGTTCGACTCGAACCTGCTGATGAACTCGCGCCACGGATCGACGCCGAGCGCTACCCCAACCTCGCGGCGCTCGCCCGCGACTCGACCTGGTACCCGAACGCCACGACCGTCAACAGCCAGACCACGCTCGCCGTGCCCGCCCTGCTGTCGGGCCGGCGGCCGACTCCGGACCTCCTGCCGATCCCCGCCGACTACCCCAACAACCTGTTCACGCTGCTCGGCCGCAGCCACGACGTCCACGCGACCGAGACCGCGACCGAGGTGTGTCCCGGAGAAGCTGTGCGGCGGGCGCGCCCGCGAGTCCCTGGGCGGGCGGTTGCGCTCGCTGGGCAAGGACCTCGGGATCGTGTCACTGCACCTCGTGGCGCCCGAGCGGATGGAGGACCGACCTCCCCGCGGTGGACCAGACCTTCGGCGACTTCGGCGGCGGCGGGAAGGACGCGCAGCCCGCGCACGGCCAGCCGGACGTGCCGCTCAGCGCCCTGACGAACCGGCCCGCGGAGTTCGAGGCCTTCTTCGACGAGATCAGCCGCGAGCGCGAGCGCCCGGGCCTCTTCTTCCTGCACGCCGCCCTGCCGCACATCCCGTGGCAGTACCTGCCGGGAGGGCAGCAGTACGTGAACGCCGGGCCGGACTACCCGGGCCTCGAGGACGAGCGGTGGTCCTCCGATCCGTTCCCGCCTCGCCTGGGGCTTCAGCGCCACCTGCTCCAGGCGGGCTTCGCGGACCTGATGGTCGGGCGCATGGTCGCGCGCCTGCGCCGCGCGGGGATCTACGACAAGGCGATGATCGTGATCACGGCCGACCACGGCGTCAGCTTCCGGCCGGGCGAGCCTCGCCGCGCCCCGTCCCCGGACAACATCAGCGACATCGCCTCGATGCCGCTGATGATCAAGTACCCCGAGCGTCCCGGCGGCCGGCTGGACCCCTCCTTCGTCAGGACCATCGACGTGGTCCCGACGATCGCGGCGGAGCTCGGCGTCGAGCTGCCGTGGAAGGCCGACGGCCGCCCGATCGGCGACGGCGGTCGCGGCGACGGAGAGGTGGCCGTCCGCGCCGGCTCCACCGACCGCGTCCAGCGGCTCGGCTTCCGCGCGTTCGTCCGCCAGCACGACGCCGGCCTGCAGCGCATCCTCTTCACCTTCGGGGAGGGCAGACGCAACCTCTACGCGAACGGCTCCGACGCGGACCTGCTGGGAAGGTCGGTGTCGGACCTCGGCCGGGCGCCCGCCGTCGACGCTCGCCTGCGGCTCGACGGCGCCGCCCAGCTCAACCGCTTCCGGGCCGGCTCGCACCTCGTTCCGAGCTTCATCTCCGGGACGGTGGAGGGCGACCTGAAGCCGCATCAGACGGTCGCGATGGCCGTCAACGGGACGATCCGCGGCCTGACCGAGACCTTCTCGTACGAGGGCGGGATGCGGCTTGCCGCGATCGTCCCGGCGACGTCGTTCCGGACGGGCTCCAACTCGGTGCAGCCCTTCGCGCTCACGGGCCCGCCCGGGCGCCGCCGCCTCGCCCCGATCCAGACCGAGCGACCGGAGTCGTACCGGCTCGTCGACGACGGCAGTGCGATCGAGGGCGGGGGCCGCCGGATCGCGCTGAAGGACGGCGCCTTCGAGGGCTTCGTGGACAGCTTCCAGCCGGACGACCAGGGCGCGCGCATCAGCGGGTGGGCCGTGGTCCACGCCACGCGGCGGCCCGCCGAGCTCATCCTGGTGTTCGTCGACGGGCGGCTCGTGGCCCAGGCGGAGCCGACGCTGAGCCGGCCCGACATCGCCGCGAACCTCGGCGCGGGCGCAACGCAGAGCGGCTTCGAGGCGCGCGGTACGGCTCCCGGTGCCGAGGCGGACGACTTCCAGGTCTTCGCGGTCCGTGGCGACGAGGGCAGCGAGCTGCCCCGCTACGGAGGCTGAGCGGCGGGGCTCTATCCTGACGTCGCGGGATGGATGAACGAGCGCTCGCCGAGCGCCTGATCACCTACGACACGTCCACCCTCGAGGGGATGCAGAGCGCTGCCGGCTTCGTGAAGGGCTGGCTCGAGGCGCGCGACGTGGAGGTGACGGGCTCGATGCACAACGGCCGCCCAGTGCTGGCCGCGACCGTCGGACCCGCGAGCGCGCCGACCGTGGTCCTGCACGGCCACCTCGACGTGGTCCCGGCGCGGCCCGAGCAGTTCGCGCCGATCGTCGACGGCGACCGGCTGTTCGGCCGCGGCGCCTACGACATGAAGGGCGGGCTGGCGTCGATGATGCTCGCCCTGCACGACCTCGCCTCGCAGGACGGCATCCGCGTCCACTTCGTCTGCGTCGCCGACGAGGAGTCGGACGAGATCGACCAGCGCGCCTCCGACTACCTGGTCGAGCAGGGCTACATCGGCGAGTTCGCGATCACCGGCGAGCCGACCGACATGCACATCGGCATCCAGGCCAAGGGCGTCCTCGCCATGCGCGTCGAGGTCACCGGCAAGGCGGCGCACGGCTCGACGCCGTGGCTCGGCGACAACGCCGTGCTGAAGGCGATCGACGTGTTCCGCCAGATCGAGGTGCTGCCGTTCGCGCGCCAGTCCTCGGACCTGTTCGACCGGCCCTCGATCAACCTCGGCCGCATCATCGGCGGCGACGCGCTCAACAAGGTCCCCGACCTCTGCGCGATCGACGTGGACGTGCGCTACCTGCCGGGCCAGGACCCGGTCGAGATCAAGGCCGGCGTCGACGCCCTGCCGGACGCGCGCATCATCAAGGTCTTCCACCGGCGGCCCGCGATCGTCGAGCGCGACAACCTCTTCGTGCAGGCGCTGGGAGAGGCGATCGCGCGCATCGCACCGCCCGAGGGCGAGCGGATCTCGGTCGGCCGCGACGGCGCCTCGGATGCGATCTCGTTCCTCGACGCGGGCGTGCCTGCGGTCGAGTGCGGTCCCCGCGGCGCGGGCCACCACGGCCCCGAGGAGTGGGTGTCGATCCGGTCGCTCGGGGAATATCGACGGGCTCTGGTCGAGTTCGTCAACCTCCTCCCGGCCCGCCTCGGCAAGGACGAGCGGCCCCTGCGGATCGCCTGATGTTCGCCGACGTCCCGCGCCCCGGGCTGTGGAAGCGCATGCTGCTCGGCGCGCTGCTGATCGTCTTCGCGGCCGCCGGCGCGACCGCGGTGGCCGCCTTCCACGAGGTCGACACGATCGTCGACAAGCTCGAGCTCAGCCCCGAGCTGAAGCTCGGCAAGGGCACGCTCGCGACCACGGACCCGGGCAAGCCCCAGACGCTGATGATCCTCGGCTCCGACCGGCGCCCCAAGAACAACGTCGAGGGCGCGCTCGGCGGCTCGCGCTCGGACACGATCATGCTGGTCCGGCTCGACCCGGACAAGAAGGCCACGGCGATCCTGTCGCTGCCGCGCGACCTCAAGGTCGAGATCCCCGGACGCGGCACCGACAAGCTCAACGCCGCGTACGAGCTGGGCGGCCCCGCCTTGACGCTCAAGACCGTCAAGGCCGTCACGGGGCTGCCGATCAACCACGTCGTCAACGTCCACTTCAACGGCTTCTGGCGCGCCGTCAACGCGGTCGGCTGCGTGTACGCGGACATCGACCGGCGCTACTACAACGACTCGGCCGAGTACTCGTACATCAACGTGCAGCCGGGCTACCAGCGCCTCTGCGGCACGAAGGCGCTGCAGTACGTGCGCTTCCGCCACGAGGACACCGACATCGTGCGCGCCGCCCGCCAGCAGGACTTCCTGCGCCAGGCCAAGCAGCAGATCACGGCCTCCACGCTGTTCTCCAACCAGGACCGGCTGATGACGATCTTCGGCCGCAACACGAGCACCGACCGGGCGCTGCGCTCGCGCAAGGAGGTGCTGCGGCTGCTCAAGCTGGCGCTCGGCACGGCCAACAACCCGATCCAGGAGATCAGCTTCCGCGGCTCGCTCGGGCCCAGCTACGTCGAGACGACCGACCAGCAGATGCAGGAGATGACCGACGAGTTCCTCCACGTCGAGGACTCGCCCGGGCCGCGCGGCGAGGCGACCAAGAAGGTGAAGCGGCCGAAGCGCAAGCGCAAGCTGCCGGTGGTCGGCGGCCTCGAGGACGCGACCGGCTTCGGCAAGGACCAGGCGATCCAGGCCGTCCAGGCCGGCGCGGGGGAGACGCTGCCGGCGCTCTACCCGACGCTGCGCCTGCAGGGCTCCGTCTACGCGGGCCCGCCGCGCGTGTACAAGCTGCGCGGGACCGACGGCAAGCGCTACGGCGCCTACCGGATGGTGCTGCAGACCGGACGCGTGGGCGAGTACTACGGGCTGCAGGGCATCACCTGGCGCGAGCCGCCGATCCTCGAGGGGGTCACCGAGAAGCGCACGATCCGCGGGCGCACCTACGAGCTGGCCTACGACGGCGACCGGCTGCGGCTGGTGGCCTGGCGCACGCGCAAGGCGGTCTACTGGATCTCGAACACGCTGCTGCTGACGCTCGACGAGAAGCAGATGCTTGCCATCGCGCGATCCGTGCGGGCGCTCTGACCTGCGGCGCTCGATAGCCTGCTCCGCCTCGTGGGTGACGAACGCGAACCGATCGGCGTAATCGGCGTCGGCTGGGTGGGCCTGGTCACGGCCGCCTGCTTCGCCGAGCTCGGGCACGAGGTCTGGGCGCGCGACATCGTCGCCGAGAAGGTGGAGTCGCTCTCGCGCGGCGAGGTGCCGATCCACGAGCCGGGCCTGCCCGAGCTGGTCGTCAAGAACGCCGAGCGCCTCCACTTCACGACCGACATGGACGAGGTGCTGGAGCACGCGCAGCTGCTGTTCGTGTGCGTGGACACGCCGCCGACCTACTCGGGCGACGCCGACCTCTCGCGCGTCGAGAACGTGCTCGACGAGCTGGGCGAGTCCGGCGAGCACGCGCTCGTCATGAAGAGCACGGTGCCGGTGGGCACGGGGCGCTCGATCCAGCGCCGCCGGCCGGGCACGGGCTACGTGTCCAACCCCGAGTTCCTCAAGGAGGGCAGCGCGGTCGCGGACTTCATGAACCCCGATCGCGTGGTGGTCGGCGCCGACGACGACTCGGCCGGCTACGCCGAGCGCGTGCTGGCCCTCTACGCGCCGCTCGACGCGCCCGTGGTCAGCACCGACGTCGCGAGCGCCGAGATGATCAAGCTCGCCTCGAACGCGTTCCTGGCGACCAAGATCTCGTTCATCAACGAGATCGCCAACGTCTCCGAGGAGCTGGGCGCCGACGTGCTCGAGGTCGCCCGCGGGATGGGCCTCGACGACCGCATCGGCCCGAAGTTCCTGCGCGCCGGCATCGGCTATGGGGGTTCGTGCCTCGTCGGCGAGGAGACCGTGCTCACCCGGCAGCACGGGCGCACCACGCTCCTGACGCTCGCCCAGCTCTGGCGGCGCCTGATCGAGGACGGCGAGGAGCGCGCGAGCGAAGGGGAGATCGCACCCGCGGCGCTCGAGGTGCTGAGCTGGGACCCCGACTCTGAGCGCACCGCCTTCCTGCCCGTGTCTTCGATGACCCGGCGCGACTACGAGGGCGACCTGATCGACCTGCGGACCAAGATGGGGCGGCGGGTCAGCTGCACCGCCGACCACCCCTGGATCGCGGGCGACGGCACCTCCGACGGCTGGACGGTCAAGGCCGCAGGGGAGCTGGACGACGGCGACTGGCTGCCGCTGGCCGACGGCTCACCCACGTTCGTCGACTCGTCGCAGCTCGCCGCGCTCGGCGGCGCGGTGGAGCTCGCCGGCCTGACCTCGGACGACGTGATCGTGCGCCTTCCCGCCGAGCGATCCCGCGAGATCGCCTCGCGGCCGATCGGCGCGCGTCGCCGCATCTTCGGCGAGTCCCGCCCGGTCACAGGCCGCACGCACGACGTCAGGCGGTCGTCGGCGCTGCGCCTGAGCGAGCTCGAGCGCGCCGAGGTGCCGCTGCGCGGCGCCTACTTCGGGACCGCGCGCAACGGCCAGTACGTCGGAACGGAGCTCACGCTCGACCGCGCCTTCTGGCGCGTCGTCGGGCTCTAATCGCCGAGGGTCACACCTCGATCGAGCACGGGCGCGGCATCCGCCACCGCGTGAGCTGGTCCTTCCATCCGACCCGCGAGCAGCACCTGGTGGACGAGGTCTGCGCTTTCTGGATGCGCCACGGAGTCGAGGCGCGCGTCCACGACTCGGCAACCGCGCGAGTGGTGAGCGTCTCGTCGCGCCTGCTCGGGTCGTGGTGGCTGCGCGAGCTCGGCCTCGGCCGCACCAGCTACGAGCAGCGGCTGCCCGACCTGATCTGGGAGCGCTCCGAGGATGACCGGTGGGCGCTGCTCTCCGGCCTCTGGGAGGGCGACGGCTCCTGGTCGCTCGCCGGCGGCGGGCCCAGCGTGATCCTGGAGCACGGGACCGTCAGCGACGAGCTCGCCGACGGCGTCCTGCGGCTGCTCGGCTCGCTGGGCGTGGTCGCCTCGCGGCGGGTCGGGCGCACCGCCAGGTCGACGAAGGACACCCACTGGATCCGGGTCAGCGGAGCCGATCAGGTGGAGCGTGCGATCGAGCTCGTCCCGGCGCGCGACCGCCCCGGCGTGGCCGCGTCGATCTCGCGCCAGTCCAAGCGGATCGCGCCGACCGGCTACCGGCGCAGCGGCGCGCCCGGTGCCTGGGTGCGGATCGCCGCGGCCGCGCGGCGGCCCTTCCGCGGACCCGTCTACTCGCTCGAGGTGCCGCGGCGCACACGTTCGTCACGAGCGGCGGGTCGTCACGCACAACTGCTTTCCCAAGGATGTCCAGGCCCTCAAGCAGCTAGCCGGCAACACGGGCTACCACTTCCAGCTGCTCAATTCGGTGATCGAGGTCAACGAGCTGCAGAAGCGCCGCACGATCGGCAAGCTGCAGAAGCACCTCGGCTCGCTCGAGGGCAGGCAGGTCGCCCTGCTCGGCGTCGCCTTCAAGCCCGACACCGACGACATCCGGGAGGCCACCAGCCTCGTGCTGTCGGGCCGGCTCCAGGGCGAGGGCGCCCACGTGCGCGTCTACGACCCGGTCGCGGCGCGCCGCGCCAACTCGATGCTCGGGGGCGCCCAGATCTGCGACTCCGCCATGGAGGCCGTGGACGGCGCGGACGCCGTCGTGCTCGTCACCGAGTGGCCCGAGTTCGCCGAGCTCGACTGGACCGGCGACGTCAAGGCGCGCATGCGCGTGCCGCTCGTCGTCGACGGCCGCAACTTCCTCGACCGCGACGCGCTGCGCGAGGCCGGCTTCACGTACGAGGGGATCGGCAGGTAGGTGCAGGCCCTGGTGCTCGCGGGCGGCGAGGGCACGCGCCTGCGCCCCCTCACCTACACGACCCCCAAGCCGGTCATGCCGCTGGCCGGTCGTCCCTTCCTGTCGTTCATGCTCGACTGGCTGCACTCGCACGGGGTCGACGAGGTGATCCTCTCCTGCGGGTTCATGTCCGACGGCGTCAAGCACGTGCTCGGCGACATCTACGACGGCATGCGGCTGCGCTACGTCGTCGAGGAGGAGCCGCTCGGCACCGCCGGGCCGGTGCGGCTGGCCCTCGACCAGGGCGTGCTCGCGGACCGGCTGCTCGTGCTCAACGGCGACGTGCTGACCGACATCGATCTGACCGCGGAGCTGGCCCAGCACGAGCAGACCGGCGCGCGCGTGACGCTCGCGCTCTACCCGGTGGACGACACCGCCAGCTACGGCGTCGTGCCGACCGCGGACGACGGCAGCGTCGAGGCCTTCCTCGAGAAGAGCGACGCCGAGCCGCCCACCAACCGCATCAACGCCGGCGCCTACGTCGTCGAGCGCGAGGTGATCGAGGCGATCCCCTCCGGCCGCGCGGTCTCGTTCGAGCGCGACGTGTTCCCGACGCTCGTCGGCAACGGCCTCTACGGCTACGCCGCGGAGGGCTACTGGATCGACATCGGCACGCCCGAGCGCTACCTCGAGTCGACCTGGGACCTGCTTGCCGGGCGCGTGAAGTCGCAGCTGCCGCCGCGCGACGAGACCGGCTCGCTCGTCTACGACGGCTGCCTCGTCGCGGGCGCGCACGTCGGCCCGCAGAGCGTGCTCGGCCGCCACTGCTCGGTGGGCAGCGACTCGCGCGTCGAGCGCTCGGTGCTGCACGACCGCGTGACCGTCGGCGCCGACGCGGTGCTGTCGGAGTGCATCCTCGCCGAGGGCGTGCGAGTGGGCGCGCGCGCACGGGTCGAGCCGGGCGCGATCGTCGGCGCCCGCGCGGCGATCGGCGACGACGCCGTGATCGGCGCGGGCGTGCGGCTCGACCCGGACGCACACGTCGAGGCGGGGGAGCCGGTGCGATGAGCGGCGCGCTCGACCGGACCGCGATCGAGGCCGCCGACCCGAGCGGGATGCTCGGCGACGTCCTCGCCCAGCCGCACCAGCTCGCCGACGCGCTGTGGCGCGCCCAGTCCGCCGGCCTCAAGAGCCAGGACCGCCCGGGCGGCCTGATCGTGTGCGGGATGGGCGGCTCCGCGATCGGCGGCGACCTGGCCGCGGCCGCCCTCGGCGACCGCGCCACGCGCCCGATCACGACCGTGCGCGGCTACGCGCTCGAGTCCTGGACGGGACCCGACTCGCTCGTGCTGTGCGCCAGCTACTCGGGCAACACCGAGGAGACGCTGGCGTGCTTCGAGGCGGCCGGCGCCGCCGGCGCGGGCCGCGTGGCGCTCACCACCGGCGGCAAGCTCGCCGAGCTCGCGCGCGCCGAGGGCGTTCCCGTCATCGGCGTCCCCGCCGGGATGCAGCCGCGCGCCGCCGTGATCTACATGATCGTCGGAGTGCTCGAGTGCGCCGCGCTCTGCGGCGCGGCGCCGGGCGTGCACTCCGAGATCGACACCGCCGCGGAGCTGCTCGCGGAGCTCGCGGGGGAGTGGGGCCCGGACGCGCCCGCCGACTCGCAGGCGAAGACGCTCGCCGCGGCGCTGCAGGGCCGCACCGCCGTGGTGCACGGCGCGGGACCGACCGCGGCGATCGCGCGGCGCTGGCGCACGCAGCTCAACGAGAACGCCAAGGCGCCCGCCTTCTGGTCGGAGCTGCCGGAGGCCAACCACAACGAGATCTGCTCCTGGGAGCGCGGCAGCGGAGCGGCGGCCCTTGCCGGCGTCTTCCTCGAGGACCCCGACCAGCACCCGCGCGTGGTGCGGCGCTTCGAGCTCACCGCCGCCGAGGCCGAGCGCGCCGGGGCGCCGGCGCTGCGGATCGCGGCGCGGGGCGAGTCACGCCTCGAGCGGGTGCTGTCGCTCGTGCTGCTGGGCGACCTCGTCAGCGTCTACGTGGCGGTGCTGGACGGCGTCGACCCGATGCCGGTCGAGGCGATCGACCGCTTCAAGGCCGCGCTCTCCTGAACCTTGACACGATCGTGGTAAGGTTGTCCCCGCATGGAGGGGCTGACGATCAACGAGGCCGCGGAGACCACGGGCTGGTCGCCGCGAATGCTGCGCTACATCGAGAGCGCCGGCCTGATCGACCTTCCCCGCAGCGGCTCCGGCTACCGCATCTTCGGACCCGGCGAGCTGCAGCGCCTGCGCACCCTGCGCGAGCTGCTCGCCCGGTTCGACTGCGCCCTGTCGGACGTCGCATTCGCTCGCAGGCTGAGCGCCGACCCTGAGCTGAGCTCCTCGCTCGATCGCTGGTTCGAGGAGCGGCCGGAGCGCCCGGAGGGCGTCTCCTCCGGCGACTGGCTCACCTGGGAGCAGGACAAGCACGAGCGCCTGCTGGCCCTGGAACCACTCTCGACCTCGACACCTACGGAGAACGCCGCCGCATGACCATCACCGAGACCACCACCGAGCAGGACTTCAAGGTCGCCGACCTGTCGCTCGCCGACTTCGGCCGCAAGGAGATCACGCTCGCCGAGCACGAGATGCCCGGCCTGATGGCGATGCGCGAGGAGTACGGCGCGGCGCAGCCCCTCAAGGGCGCTCGCATCACCGGCTCCCTGCACATGACCATCCAGACCGCGGTCCTGATCGAGACGCTCGTTGCTCTCGGCGCCGAGGTCCGCTGGTGCTCCTGCAACATCTTCTCGACCCAGGACCACGCCGCGGCGGCCATCGCCGAGGCCGGCGTCCCGGTGTTCGCCTGGAAGGGCGAGACGCTCGAGGAGTACTGGTGGTGCACCGAGCAGGCGCTCGCGTGGCCCGGCCACGACGGCCCGAACATGATCCTCGACGACGGCGGCGACGCCACGCTGCTCGTGCACAAGGGCACCGAGTTCGAGAAGGCCGGCGCCGTGCCGTCGCCCGACTCGACCGACAACGAGGAGTTCAAGGTCATCCTCACCGTCCTCAACCGCACGCTCGGCGAGGACCCGCAGCGCTGGACGCGGCTCGGCGAGGGCGTGCAGGGCGTGACCGAGGAGACCACCACCGGCGTGCATCGCCTCTACGAGATGCAGCAGGCCGGCACGCTGCTGTTCCCGGCGATCAACGTCAACGACTCGGTGACGAAGTCGAAGTTCGACAACCTCTACGGCTGCCGCCACTCGCTGATCGACGGCATCAACCGCGCGACCGACGTGATGATCGCCGGCAAGACCGCGGTCATCCTCGGCTACGGCGACGTGGGCAAGGGCTGCGCGGAGTCGCTGCGCGGCCAGGGCGCGCGCGTGCTGGTCACCGAGATCGACCCGATCTGCGCGCTGCAGGCGGCGATGGAGGGCTACCAGGTCGTCCGGCTCGAGGACGTGGTCGACTCGGCGGACATCTTCATCACCGCCACCGGCAACAAGGACATCATCACCGCCGACCACATGAGCCGCATGAAGCACCAGGCGATCGTGGGCAACATCGGCCACTTCGACAACGAGATCGACATGGCCGGCCTGATGCGCCTCGACGGCATCGTGCGCAACAACATCAAGCCGCAGGTCGACGAGTGGCAGTTCTCCGACGGCCACTCGATCCTGGTGCTGTCCGAGGGCCGCCTGCTGAACCTCGGCAACGCGACCGGCCACCCGAGCTTCGTGATGTCGAACTCCTTCACGAACCAGACGATCGCCCAGGTCGAGCTGTTCACGAAGAACGACGAGTACGAGAAGCAGGTCTACGTGCTGCCGAAGCACCTCGACGAGAAGGTCGCCCGGCTGCACCTCGACGCGCTCGGCGCGAAGCTCACGGAGCTCAGCCCCGACCAGGCCGCCTACATCGGCGTCCCGGTCGAGGGGCCGTACAAGAGCGACCACTACCGCTACTAGGCCGCTGGCACTCCAGTCCGAGATCCTCGACGCGGCGCTCGCCCCCGGCGGGCGGGCGCGCGTCGAGTGGGCCGAGAGCCAGATGCCGGTGCTGCGCTCGATCCGCGAGCGCTTCGCCGCCGGCCAGCCGCTGGCGGGCGCGCGCGTCGCCGCCTGCCTGCACGTGACGCCGGAGACGGCGAACCTGATGCGCGCGCTGGTGGCCGGCGGGGCGGAGGCGGCGCTCTGCTCCGCCAACCCGCTGACCGTGCAGGACGAGGTGGCGGCCGCGCTGGTGGAGTCCGGCATCCCGGTGCAGGCCACGCGCGGCGAGGACGCCGAGATGTACGCCAAGCACGTGGGGGCGCTGGCGGAGTGGGGGCCGGACATCACGCTCGACGACGGCGCCGACCTGCTGATGCTGCTGCACCGCTGGGAGCGCCCGGTGAAGGGCGGCGCCGAGGAGACGCGCACGGGCCTGCTGCGGCTGCGCCGGCTCGAGGCCGAGGGCAAGCTCAGCTGCCCGGTGATCGCCGTGAACGAGTCGCGCACCGAGCGCACCTTCAACGACCGCTACGGCACCGGCCAGTCGGCGCTCGACGGGATCCTGCGCGCGACCAACCTGCTGCTCGCCGGCCGCACGCTGGTGCTGCTCGGCTACGGGGCGACCGGCAAGGGGATCGCGCAGCGGTCGCGCGGCGCCGGCGTGCACGTGATCGTCTGCGAGGTCGATCCGCTGCGCGCGCTCGAGGCGCGCATGGACGGCTACGAGGTGATGCCGGCGCTGGAGGCGGCCGAGCGCGGCGACCTGTTCGTGACCGTCACGGGCTCGCGCGGCGTGCTGGGCCGCGAGCACCTGGAGCGGATGAAGGACGGCGCGGTGCTGGCCAACGCCGGGCACTTCGACGTGGAGATCGACCTGCCGGCGCTGCGCGAGCTGGCCACCGGCGGCGTGCGCCAGGTGCTGCCGCTGGTCGAGCAGTACGACCTCGGCGGGCGGCGGCTCAACCTGCTGGCCCAGGGCCGCGTGGTCAACCTCGCCGCCGGCGACGGGCACCCGGCCGGCGTGATGGACATGAGCTTCGCGAACCTCGCGCTGGCGGTCGAGCACCTGGTCCTGAGCGGCGACCGCCTGGAGCACCGCGTCCTCGACGTCCCCCAGGAGATCGACGAGGAGATCGCCCGCCTGAAGCTGGAGTCGCTCGGCGTGGAGATCGACGCGCTGACCGAGGCGCAGCGCGAGTACCTGAGCAGCTGGGGCTGAGCCCGCTGCGCTAGGCCACGCGCGGCAGCAGGCGGCCCAGCGGGCGCCGCTGCGGGCGCTGCGCCGCGGTGCTCGCGTGCAGGCGCAGCAGCTCGACGACCTCGCCGCTGGGGCGGAACGGGTCGGCGATGCCGGCTCCCGAGTCGAGGTCGAGCGCGGCCCACAGCTCGCCGCCGACCTCGGCCACCAGGGCGGCTCCGGTCGGCGCGGGCGCGCTGTCCAGCGCGGCCAGGCGGTCGAGGGCGGCGAGGTCGGCCAGATCGGCCGGGCGGATGGTGATCGCGTGGGAGGTCATGGGAAAGATGATCGGCCACGCGGCCCATAAGCTCAAATTCGGACTTCTGCTGGCTTCGATAAGCTGCGGTTATGCTCGATGTCAAGCAGCTGCGCGTGCTCAAGGCCGTCGCCGAGCACGGCTCCTTCTCCGCCGCCGCCGAGGCGCTCTCCTACACCCAGCCGGCCATCTCCCAGCAGATCGCCGCGCTCGAGCGCAGCGCCGGCGCGACGCTGGTGGACCGCAACAGCCGCGGCGTGCGCCTCACCGATGCCGGTCGCGCGCTCGTCGACCACGCCCAGGTCGTCCTGTCCCGGCTCGCCGCTGCCGAGGCCGAGCTCGAGGCGATCGCGGGCGTGCGCGGCGGGCGCGTGAGGCTCGCCGCCTTCCCGACGGCGGGCGCCTCGCTGGTGCCGCCGGCGGTCGCCCGCTTCGCCGAGCGCCACCCGGAGGTCGAGCTCGCCTTCTCCGAGGAGGAGCCCGAGGAGTCCGGCCAGATGCTGCGCGCCGCCGAGCTCGAGGTGGCGATCGTCTTCGAGTTCCACGACCTCTCCCAGCCCGAGTGGGACCGCATCTACGGCGGCATCGAGCTGCACCGGCTGGTCGACGACCCCATGTACCTCGCCCTGCCGCGCGACCACCCGCTCGTGCACAAGCCGCGGGTGCGCCTGCAGGACGTGGCCGAGGAGACCTGGATCCAGGACGGCGACCCGGGCAACGTCTGCGGCCGGCTGCACCACGCCGCCTGCCGCTCCGCGGGCTTCGAGCCGCGCATCGGCTTCCAGTCGGACGACTACAACGTCGTGCAGGGGCTCGTCGCCGCCGGCGTCGGCGTCTCGCTGCTGCCGAGCCTCGCGCTCGCGAACATGCGCGACGACATCGTCGTCCGCTCGCTCGGCAAGAGCGCGCCGTCGCGCCGGATCTCCGCGGCCACGCTCGCCGGGCGCTACCGCTCGCCGGCCACCGAGGCGATGCTCGGCATCCTGCAGGAGGTCGCCGCCGACTTCGTCCTCCCGTCCGGCATCGCCGTTGCAGCGGCCTGAGCGCACGCGCCCGAGCGTGGGCGAGCAGATCGCCGGCGTCTGCGGCGTGCTGCTGCTGATCTCGCTCGCCCTGCCCTGGTACGGGCGCGAAACCGACGTGGCCGGCGCCGTCATCAGCGAGAGCTGGACCGCCTGGCAGGCGATGTCGACCCTCGCGATCGTGCTGTTCGCGATCGCCGTGCTCGCGATCGCGGTGCCGGTCGCCCGCTACCTCGGGGCGGCGGCGCTGCGCGCCGACCGCGTGCTCGTCCCGCTCGGCCTGCTCGGCCTGGCGATCGTGCTGTTCCGGATGGTCGACGTGCCGATCCCGGACGTGCCCCTTCAGGGCGACGACAGCGTCGACTCGGACCGCGGCGCCGGCCTCTTCCTGGGGCTCCTGAGCTGCGCCGGAATCGCCTACGGGGGCCGGCGCGCCGGGCGCGCCTAAGATCACGCGCTCCGTGAGCGCAGCCGTCGAGAAGATGAGAGCCGAGGGGCTTCCCGAGCCCGCGGTCGAGAGCTTCGCCCACTACGAGCGCCTGCTGCGCGAGGGCGACCAGGGCCTGCTGCGCGAGTCCGACATCGAGCCGCTGGCCGAGCTCCCGGACGCCGCGGAGCTCCCCGAGGGCGATCCCGCGGTGCTCGATCAGGCGGTCGTGCTGAAGCTCAACGGCGGGCTCGGCACGAGCATGGGCATGACGCGCGCGAAGTCGCTGATCGAGGTCAAGGACGGGCTCTCGTTCCTCGACGTGATCGTGCGCCAGGTGCTCGGGCTGCGCGAGCGCCACGGCGCGCGCATCCCGCTGCTGCTGATGAACAGCTTCGCGACCCGCGACGACACGCTGGCGGCGCTCGAGCGCTACCCGGAGCTGCAGGTGGGCGACCTGCCGCTCGACTTCCTCCAGGGCCGGGTGCCGAAGCTGCTCGAGGAGTCGCTCGAGCCGGTCTCGTGGCCGGACGACCCGGCGCTCGAGTGGGCGCCGCCGGGCCACGGCGACGTCTACACGTCGCTCGCCACGTCCGGGATGCTCGACGAGCTGCTGCGCCGCGACTACCGCTACCTGTTCCTGTCGAACTCGGACAACCTCGGGTCGGTGCTCGAGCCGCGCATCCTGAGCTGGTTCGCCGCGGAGGGGCTGCCGTTCCTGTCGGAGTCGACCGAGCGCACCGAGAGCGACCGCAAGGGCGGCCACCTGGCGCGGCGGCGCGACGACGGCGGCCTCGTGCTGCGCGAGACGGCCCAGACCGCCGACGAGGACAAGGCCGCCTTCGAGGACGTCGACCGCCACCGCTTCTTCAACTGCAACAACATCTGGGTCGACCTGCACGCGCTGCGCGACAGGCTCGCGGAGAACGACGGCATGCTGACGCTGCCGATGATCGTCAACCGCAAGACGGTCGACCCGAGCCGACTCCTCCTCGCCGGCGGTGCTCCAGCTCGAGACCGCGATGGGCGCGGCGATCGCCGCCTTCGAGGGGGCCGCTGCGCTGCGCGTGCCGCGCACCCGCTTCGCGCCCGTGAAGACGACCAACCAGCTGCTGGTGGTGCGCTCCGACGCCTTCGAGCTCGCCGACGACTGGACGGTGCGACCGGCGGCGGATCCGATCCCGGTGGTGGAGCTGGACGCCGATCACTACAAGCTGCTGTCGCACTTCGAGGAGCGCTTCCCCGACGGCCCGCCGTCGCTGGCGGAGTGCCGGCGGCTGGAGGTCGAGGGGGACGTCCGCTTCGGCGCGTCGGTGGTGGTGCGGGGCGAGGTGCGGCTGGAAGGGCCGCGCTCGATCCCGGACGGCGAGCTGCTCGAGGGCTAGCCCGCGTTCGCCTCGGCGCGGTCCTCGAGGCGCTCGCGGCGCAGCTGGTCGCGCTCGCTCTGGCCGAGCATGCGCACGAACAGCGTCACCAGGACCAGCGCCAGCGTGAGCGACTGCTCGACCATCATGATCACGCCCGCGACGTTCTGGTCCTCGATCGGCGACAGCCCCCAGATGCGCGGCGTCGTCTCGTAGAAGGGGTAGATCGCGGTCGTGCTCCAGGTCAGGAAGATGCCGAGCCCGGCGAGGGCCGCCTTGGCGGCGCCGATGTAGGCGATCGGCTGCAGGCCGGTGAGCCGGCGGCGCATCGGGATCGGCTGGATCAGCGGCCACCAGAGCGCGACGCCGGCCGTGAAGAACGAGACGTGCTCGAGCAGGTGGATCAGCGGGTGCTCGACGGCGGCGTCGTAGAGCGCGGGGATGTGCCAGAGGTACATCAGGAAGATCCACAGCGCGATGCCGGTGGCCGGGCTCGCGAGCGGGCCGAGCCGGCGCTCGAGGTCGCTCACGCGGCGGGTGATCGGGCGCAGGATCACGCGCGAGAGGCCGAGCAGGATCAGCAGCGGGGCGATGTCGCCGAGCAGCACGTGCTGGACCATGTGGGCCGAGAAGAGGTACTCCTCGCCGAGGCCGTCGAGCGGCGTGACCAGCGCGGCGAGCACGGCGATCATGCCGCCGGCGAACGCCAGCGCCTGGAGCGGGCCGGCGCCGCGGTTGGGGTCGCCGCCGCGGGCCGCGACCTCGCGGCGCGACTGGACGAAGCGCCAGACGTAGAGGCCCGCGAACAGCGCGAGCGGGACGAGCACGAGCGGGTCGGCGAGCCAGTGGAGCTGCGGGTGTCCCGAGTTGTCACTCGCCATCAGCCCAATTGTCGCAATGCGCGGCACACCCGTCGCACGCCGCCCGCGCAGGCTCGTCCCATGCTCCTCGACCTGCTCGCCCCGCCGCTCTGCTGGGCCTGCCGCGATCCGGTGCGCCGCGGGGCGGCGCTCTGCTCGGCGTGCCGGCGGCTGCTGCGCTTCCTCGGCCCGGCGGCGGCGAGCCTCTGCGGGATGCAGGTCTGGGCGCCCGTGAGCTACGACGGGCCCGCGCGCGAGCTGGTGAAGGCGCTGAAGTTCCGCGCGGCCGCCGGGGTGGCCGAGGAGATGGCGGCGCTGGTCGCGGCGAACGTTCCGGCGGAGCTGGTGGGAGCGCGGCGCGCCCGGCGAAGCGCCGTCGCTCCGCGCGCCCCCGCCTGCGCTCGTCCCGGTCCCGCTCCACCCGGCGCGCCTGCGCTCGCGCGGCTTCAACCAGGCCGCGTCTGCTCGCCGCGGCGATCGGCGGCCGCGCTCGGCCTGGACACGTGCGACTGCCTCGCCCGCGCCGGGCCCGACGCGCGCCAGGTCGGCCGCGGCCGGGCGGCTCGCCTCGGCGGCCCCGCCGGCTCGTTCCACGCCGCCGCGGCCGTCCCGGCGCAGGCGCTGCTCGTCGACGACGTGGTCACCACCGGGGCCACGCTCGCCGCGTGCGCGGCGGCCCTGCGCGGCGCCGGCGCCGGGCGCGTCGCGGCGCTCGCGTTCGCCCGGACGGCGGGGCGATGAGGCCCGGCGAGGCCCGCCCGGCCGAGCGCTACCATCGGTCTCCAGGCGAGTCCCCTAGGAGGTCACATGCGCATCCAGGTCAAGGGGCGCTCCGGCGCCACCGTCGACGACGAGCTTCGCTCCCACGTGGAGAAGAAGCTGCGCAAGGTGGGCCGGCAGGTCTCGGAGCTCGCGGAGCTCGAGATCGAGATCTGGGAGGAGCACAACCCCGCGATCCGGGACTCGCAGGTGGCCGAGGCCACGCTGCACCTCAAGGGCGTCACGCTGCGGGCCTCCGAGCGGTCGACCGACATGCTGCACTCGCTCAACCTCGTCGCCGAGGACCTGGCGCGGCAGGTGAAGCGGCACCGCGACAAGCGACGGGCGCGCCGCGAGGCGCACAGGCTGGCGCAGGAACCGCTCGCCTGAGAGGCCGGGGGGCCCCGGTGGCGTTGCTACCGTAGCTTCGATGACCATTCTCGACCGCGCGCTGCGGGTCGGCGAGTCGAAGAAGTTCAAGGCCTTCGAGAAGAACGTCGACCGGATCAACGCCTACGAGGCGGAGCTCGAGCTCGAGTCGGACGACGAGCTGCGCGCCCGCTACGAGGCGCTGCGCGAGCGCTACCTCGACGGCGAGTCGCTGAACGAGCTGCTGTACGAGTCCTTCGCGCTCACGCGCGAGGCCGGCCGGCGCACGCTCGGCCAGCGCCACTACGACGTCCAGCTGATCGGCGGCATGGTGCTGCACGACGGCTCGATCGCGGAGATGAAGACCGGCGAGGGCAAGACCCTCACGGCCACGCTGCCGATCGTCCTGAACGCGCTCGCCGCGCGCGACGAGAACGGGCACCCGGTGCAGGGCGGCGGAGTCCACCTGGTCACGGTCAACGACTACCTCGCCCGCCGCGACGCCAACTGGATGAAGCCGATCTTCGACCTGCTCGGCGTCACCGTCGGCACGATCCAGTCGGGGATGAACGAGATCGACAAGCAGGAGGCCTACTCCCGCGACGTCGTCTACGGCACCAACTCCGAGTTCGGCTTCGACTACCTGCGCGACAACCTCGCCGAGGCGCTCGAGCACAAGGCCCAGCGCGGCCACGGCTACGGGATCGTCGACGAGGTCGACAACATCCTCATCGACGAGGCGCGCACCCCGCTGATCATCTCCGGCCAGCCGGAGAAGGCCGCCGACCTCTACTACAAGTTCGCGAAGCTGGCCCGCATCATGGAGCCGGGCAAGAAGCCCGAGGGTCTCGAGGCCAAGTCGAAGGACTGGGAGGCCGACTTCGACTTCGAGCCGGAGGAGAAGCACAAGACGGTCGCGGTCACCGAGCGCGGCGTGGCCAAGGCGGAGAAGTTCCTCGGCCTCGGCAACCTCTACAACGCCGACTCCGGGCACCTCGTCAACCACCTGCAGCAGGCGCTCAAGGCCGAGTCGCTCTACAAGCGCGACGTCGACTACGCCGTGATCGACGGCCAGGTGAAGATCATCGACGAGTTCACCGGGCGCATCCTCGAGGGCCGGCGCTGGTCGGAGGGCCTGCACCAGGCCGTCGAGGCCAAGGAGGGCGTGGCGATCCAGGAGGAGAACCAGACCGTCGCCACGATCACCTACCAGAACTACTTCCGCAAGTACGACAAGCTCGCGGGCATGACCGGCACGGCGCTCACGGAGGCCACCGAGTTCATGAAGATCTACGAGCTCCAGGTGGTCGAGATCCCGACCAACCGGCCGATGGTCCGCAAGGACAACAACGACCAGATCTACAAGACCAAGGAAGGCAAGTGGGACGCGGTCGCGCGGGAGATCGGCGACCGCCACGAGGCCGGCCAGCCGGTGCTGGTCGGGACGATCTCGGTCGAGGTCTCGGAGCTGCTGTCGACCGAGCTCGAGAAGCGCGGCATCCCGCACACGGTGCTGAACGCGAAGCCCGAGCACGCCGAGCGCGAGGGCGAGATCATCGCCGAGGCGGGCCGCCCCGGCGCCGTCACGATCGCCACCAACATGGCCGGCCGCGGCGTCGACATCAAGCTCGGCGGCAACGAGGAGCACCTCACCCAGGTGGAGCTCACCCGCCGCGGCATCGAGCCCGGCACCGACGAGTGGGACGCCGCGTGGGACGAGACGTTCCCGCGCATGGAGGCGCAGGTCGTCGAGGATCGCGAGCGCGTGATGGAGGCCGGCGGGCTGTTCATCCTCGGCACCGAGCGGCACGAGTCGCGCCGCATCGACAACCAGCTGCGCGGCCGCGCCGGCCGCCAGGGCGACCCGGGCGAGTCGCGCTTCTACCTGTCCGCCGAGGACGACCTCGTGCGCCTCTTCGCCGGCGACCGCATCTACCGCATCCTCGACAACAAGTTCCTCGCCCAGGAGGACGACGACGGCAACGAGATGCCGATCGAGCACAAGATGCTCACCAAGCAGATCGAGGGCGCGCAGAAGAAGGTCGAGGACCAGAACTTCCTGCAGCGCAAGCGCGTCCTCGAGTACGACGACGTGATGAACCAGCAGCGCGAGATCATCTACGAGTACCGCGACCGCATCCTCGAGGGCCAGGACATGTCGGACGTCGCGCGCTCGCAGATCGCCGACGCGATCGAGCGGCTCTGCGGCGAGTACCTCCAGGGCGACTACCAGGAGGACTGGGACCTCGAGGCGCTCTTCACGCAGCTCGAGCAGGTCTACCCGACCTCGTACGACATCGACGACGTCGAGGAGGGCGAGGGGCGCGAGGCGATGGTCGAGAAGCTGCGCGCCGACGTCGTCAACGCGTACAACGAGCGCGAGGAGGAGCTCGGCGACGAGCTCATGCGCGCGCTGGAGCGCTTCATGCTGCTCCAGATCATCGACAACCGCTGGCGCGAGCACCTGCACGACATGGACTACCTGCGCGAGGGCATCCACCTCCGCGGGTTCGCCCAGATCGACCCGCTCGTCGCCTACAAGAACGAGGGCTTCGAGATGTTCACGGAGCTCATGAACAACATCTGGGACGAGTTCGCGCGCTACATCTTCAACGTCGACGTGTCGGTCGAGGAGCCCGAGCAGCAGGCGGCGGGACCGCGCTGGGGCGCGAGCAGCAACACCTCGTCGACCGCGCAGCTCAACTACGCGGGCGGGCACTCGGCCCAGGGCCGCGAGGCGATCGCGGCGGCCGCGGGCGGCGCGGCCGCCGGGCTGGCCGAGCCGGGCGCCGAGGACGAGCAGATGCTCGAGCCGCTGCCGGTCGTCGAGACGCGCCGCCTGGACGAGAACGAGAAGATCGGCCGCAACGACCCATGCTGGTGCGGCTCCGGCAAGAAGTTCAAGAAGTGCCATGGCGCCTAGCGATGGCGCCAGATGGCCTCCGCGGCCAGCTGAAGCTGCTCGCGGACTACCTTTGACCCAGCTGCGCTAGACCAGCGGGTCGCCGCCCTGGAGGACCAGATGTCGGCGCCCGGCTTCTGGGACGACCAGGAGCGGGCGACTTCGGTGTCGGCCGAGCACTCGCGCATCGCGCGCCGGCTCGAGTCCTACCGCTCGCTCGAGCGCGACGTGGACGACCTCGAGGCGCTCGAGGAGATGGCGGCCGAGGACGACTCGATCGCCGCCGAGCTCGAGGAGCAGCGCGCCTCGATCGACGCGCGCCTCGCCGAGCTCGAGGAGGCGCGCCTGTTCAGCGGCGAGTACGACGACGGCGACGCCGTCGTGACCGTCAACGCCGGCGCCGGCGGCACCGACTCCCAGGACTGGGCCGAGATGCTGCTGCGCATGGAGATGCGCTGGGCCGAGGGGCGCGGGATGGACGTCGAGCTCAAGGAGGCGTCGGCGGGGGAGGAGGCCGGCGTCAAGTCGGCGACCTTCATCGCCCGCGGCGAGAACGCCTACGGCCTCTTCTCGGCGGAGAAGGGCGTGCACCGGCTGGTGCGCATCTCGCCCTTCGACGCCCAGTCGCGCCGCCACACCGCGTTCGCCGGCGTCGAGGTGGCGCCGCTCGTCGAGGACGCCGTCGACGTCGAGATCGACCCCGAGGACATCCAGATCGACACCTACCGCGCCAGCGGCGCCGGCGGCCAGCACGTGAACAAGACCGACTCGGCCGTGCGCATCACCCACCGGCCGAGCGGCATCGTCGTGCAGTGCCAGAACGAGCGCTCGCAGTCGGCCAACAAGGACACCGCCATGAAGATGCTGCGCGGGAAGCTGATCGAGGCCGAGCAGCGCAGGCGCGAGGAGGCGATCGCCAAGGAGCGCGGCGAGGCGCAGGACGTCGCCTGGGGCTCGCAGATCCGCTCCTACGTGCTGCACCCGTACACGATGGTCAAGGACCACCGCACGAACGTCGAGGCCGGCAACGCCCAGGGCGTGCTCGACGGCGACCTCGACGAGTTCGTGCGCGCCGAGCTGCTGCGCCGCGCCGGCTAGCGCTTCAGAAACTCTCGCGTTCAGAAATCCGCGCGGGCGGGTACGGCGTTCCACCAATGAGGCGCTTCCTCTCCGCGGCTCGGTCTCACGGTGGCCCTCGCCGCAGCGACCGCCGGTCCCGCGGCCGCCCAGATGCTCCCGCCCGACCCGCCGCTGGCCGCGTCGAGCAACGTGCACCTGCTCGGGCACATCCCGGGCACCGCGGCGGGCATGAACTTCAAGGACCACTACGCGTACGTGAGCGGTTGGGGCGGCGTCACGGTGCTCGACATCGCCAAGCCGGCGTCACCGCGGCTCGTCGGCGCGCTCCCGCTGCCGCACTTCGAGAACGAGGACGTCGACCTCTGCGGCAACACGCTGATCGTCGTGAACGACCGGGCCGAGCAGGACCTCGGGGCGGTCATGTACGTGGTCAACATCGCGAACCGGACCACTCCCACCCTGAGCGCTGTGCTGCCGCTGGGCCTGACCGGCAGCGGCCGCGGCTCGGGCCACATCGCGAACTTCGTGAAGGCCGACTGCACCCAGGTCTGGGTGGACGGCGGGGATCACGTCGAGGTCGTCGACCTGCGCATCCCGACCGCGCCGCGCTCGCTCGGGAAGTTCACGTCCGCCGCATCGGCGAGCGACTCCTTCAACGTGACCCACGACACCGAGCTCGACAGCACGGGCGTCGTCTGGAACGTCGGCGGCGGCGGCGCGGCGGGCTACCAGCTGACCGCCAACCCCCTCGCTCCCAAGCTGCTCGGCACCACCGGCACGGCGGGGCGCAACCCCTCGCCCTACAACGACTTCATCCTCCACAACTCGCAGCGGCGCGGAAAGACGCTGCTGATCACCGAGGAGGACTACATCGACACGGACGAGGTGCCGCCCGGCGGGTGCCGCGGCCAGGGCAAGTTCGAGACCTGGGACCTGTCGCGCATCGGCAAGGGGACCATCAACGTGCTGGGCACCTGGCAGACCGAGCTGAACGGGATGTTCACGAGCGGCGCCGTCGACTCGAAGGCGCCGGTGACGGTGAACTGCTCGTCGCACTGGTTCGACGCCAAGGAGGGCATCGCCGCGGTGGGCTGGTACGAGCAGGGCGTGCGCTTCCTCAACTACAGCTCGCCGAAGGCGATCGCTCAGGTGGGCTACTACATCCCTCTCAACGGGTCGACCTGGGCGTCGTACTGGTCGCCGACCGACCCGAAGGGCGAGATCGTCTACACCGCCGATGCCTACCGCGGCGTGGACGTGCTGCGGATCGACGGCGGCGGCAAGACCGGCAAGAAGGTCAAGGCGCCGGTCCCGAGCGGATGGTTCGGCAGCCCGACCGCGGACTCGGCGTCGTTCGAGCCGCACCCCAGCTTCGGCTACGTCTGCCCGGTCCTGAAGGCCGGCCTCGACGTGCCGCGCGCGGGCTAGCCCTCCTCTTCCTCCACGGCCCGCAGCCGGCTCTCGCCGGGGGCTTGCGGCCTCCTCGAGCACGCCCAGCAGCTGCCCGACGCGGCACACGAGCAGGCGCTCCTCCTCGACCTCGACCCACACGCCGGCGGAGGCAGGGAAGACGACGTGGTCGCCGGGGGTCACCGGCATCTTGACGCCGACGCTGCCCCACCAGTCGAGCCCGGGGCCGATCGCGAGCACGATGCCGTGCTGAGGCGGCGACTGATGCTCGCCCGGAGGCAGCAGCAGGCCGGAGCGCCGGACGCGGTCCGGATCGAGCTCCTTGATGACCACCTGGTCGAAAAGCGGGCGCAGCTGCTGCCTCACGACCGAAACGATAGGCGTCGCTCGGATCGACCCTTCTAGGATGAGCCGCATGGCCGACGCGGCTCGCCCTCCCGCCCCGCCCAGCGCGCGGCCGCCACGCGGCGCCAAGCCGGGCGATCCGCGCGCCGACCGCGCGCCCCAGCGGACGCCGATGCTCCCGTGGAGCGGGCGCCGCTTCGTCGCCATCCTGCTCGTCGGCTTCCTGCTCAACTGGCTGCTCGTGGCGCTGTTCGCGCCGGCCGAGAAGCGCATCCAGGTCCCGTACAACCCGACCTTCCTGACCCAGGTCCGCGACGGCAACGTCAAGGAGATCTCGTCGCGCGGGGACACCGTGCAGGGCGAGTTCAAGAAGGACGTCAAGTACAAGGACGACAAGGCGACCAACTTCGAGACCGAGATCCCGACGTTCGCCAACGACGACGAGCTGTCGCAGCTGCTCACCGGGCAGGAGGTCGTGATCAACGCCGAGCCGCCCGACAGCCGCTCGCTGCTCCAGACGATCCTGTTCTCGTTCGGCCCGACGATCCTGCTGGTGGCGCTGTTCGTGTTCCTGTTCCGCCGCGCGGCATCGGGCGGCGGAGCCGGAGGCGGAGTGCTCGGCCAGTTCGGCCGCTCGCGGGCGAAGCGGGTCGAGTCCGAGACGCAGGACGTCACGTTCGAGGACGTGGCCGGCATCGAGGAGGCCGAGGAGCAGCTCGTCGAGGTCGTCGACTTCCTGCGCCGCCCCGAGCGCTACCTGAAGCTCGGCGCGCGCATCCCGCGCGGCGTGCTGCTGGCCGGCCAGCCCGGCACCGGCAAGACGCTGCTCGCGCGCGCCGTGGCGGGCGAGGCGGGCGTGCCCTTCTTCTCGTCGTCCGCTTCCGAGTTCATCGAGGCGATCGTGGGCGTGGGGGCGTCGCGCGTGCGCGATCTCTTCAAGCAGGCCGAGGAGGCCGCGCCGGCGATCATCTTCATCGACGAGCTCGACGCCATCGGCCGCGCCCGCGGCGGCTCGGGCGGCGTCATGGGCGGCCACGACGAGCGCGAGCAGACGCTCAACCAGATCCTCACCGAGATGGACGGCTTCGACCCGGCGGCGGGCGTCGTCGTGCTCGGCGCGACCAACCGGCCCGACGTGCTCGACCCGGCGCTGCTGCGCCCCGGCCGCTTCGACCGCCGCGTCTACGTGCAGGCGCCCGACAGCGCGGGGCGCGAGCAGATCCTGCGCGTGCACACGCGCTCGGTGCCGCTGGAGGACGAGGTCGACCTCGGGCAGATCGCGCAGACCACGCCCGGGATGGTCGGGGCCGAGCTGGCCAACCTCGTCAACGAGGCGGCGCTGCTTGCCGCGCGCCGCGACCACGAGCGGGTCAGCCAGTCGGACTTCATGGACGCGCTGGAGAAGATCGTGCTCGGCGCCGAGCGCAAGATCGTCCTGGGCGAGGCCGACCGCCGCCGGATCGCCTACCACGAGGGCGGCCACGCGATCGTCGGGATGCTGACGCCGGGCGCCGACCCGGTGCGCAAGGTGTCGATCATCCCGCGCGGGCAGGCGCTCGGGGTCACGCTCTCGACCCCCGAGGACGACCGCTTCAACTACTCCGAGGACGAGCTGCGGGCGAAGATCCGCGTCGCGTGCGGCGGTCGGGTGGCGGAGGAGCTCGTCTACGACGAGCCGACGACCGGCGCCGAGTCCGACATCCAGCAGGTCACGGGGCTCGCGCGCGGGATGGTCGAGCGCTGGGGCATGAGCGCGAAGGTGGGCTTCCTGGCGGTGGCGCCGCGCGAGGGGCAGGGGCTGCTGCTGCCGGGCGCGGAGCCGGTGTCGGAGGCCACCAAGGAGCTGATCGACGCCGAGGTGCGCGCCATCGTGGACGAGCGAGCTCGACCACGTGCGCCAGCTGCTCTCGGACAACCGAGAACGGCTCGACGCGCTCGCCGAGTCGCTGCTCGAGCGCGAGACGCTCGACGAGCTCGACGCCTACGCGGCCGCGGGCATCCCGCGCGAGCGCGTGCCGGCCCAGGCCTGAGACCGGGCTCGACGCAGCCGCCTCGGTACCCTGCCGCGGGTGATCGAGCTGATCGACCAGGCCCTCGCGGAGGACGTGGGGCGAGGGGGACCTGACCACGGCCGCGGTCGTGGAGCCGGGCGCGCGGGCGCGGGCGCGCATCGAGCAGCGCGAGCCGGGCGTGCCGGCCGGGCTGCGGGTGGCCGAGCGGGTCTTCGAGCGCGTCGACCCCGAGCTGCGCTGGCACGCGCACGCGGTCGAGGGGGAGTGGTGCGAGCCGGGGATGGTGGCCGAGCTGGCCGGCAGCGCCGGGTCGATCCTCGCCGCCGAGCGGGTGGCGCTCAACTTCCTGGGCCGGCTCGCCGGGGATCGCGACGATGACGGCGCGCTTCGTGGAGGCGGTGGCCGGCACCGGCGTGAGCATCCTCGACACGCGCAAGACGACGCCGGGACTGCGCGCGCTCGAGAAGGAGGCGGTGCGGACGGGCGGCGGCGAGAGCCACCGCATGGGCCTCTACGACGCGATCCTCGTCAAGGAGAACCACGCGACGCTGGCGGGCGGGGTCGCGGTCGCGGCCCGGCTCGCGCTCGAGGCGGCGCGATCGAGGAGTGCCGGTGGAGGTGGAGTGCGCGACGCTCGACGACGTGGTCGGCGCGCTCGACGCCGGCGTGACGCGGGTGCTGCTCGACAACATGACGCCCGACCAGCTGCGCCAGGCGGTCAAGCTCGGCGGCGGCAGGGCCAAGCTCGAGGCGTCCGGCGGGATCACGCTCGCGAACGTCCGCGAGGTGGCCGAGACGGGCGTCGACTACATCAGCATCGGCGCGCTGACGCACTCGGCGCCGGCGCTCGACTTCAGCCTGCTGCTCGACCCGCTCGAGTAGCTAGGCGCGCGGCGGGCGCAGCACCGCGAACGGGTCCGTGACCGCGAGCTCGCGGCTGGCGAAGCGGTAGACGGCGGCGGGGCGGCCGCCCTCGGGGCCGGGCGCGCGGCGCTCGCCGGTGGCCTCGAGCAGGCCGCGGCGCTCGAGCACGCGGCGCAGGTTGGTGGGATCGACGGCGTAGCCGAGCGCGGCCGTGTAGATGGCGGTCAGCTCGGAGATCGAGAAGCGCTCGGGGGCGAGCGCGAAGCCGATGTTGGTGTAGGAGAGCTTCGCCCGCAGCCGCTCGCGCCCGGCGAGCACGATCGCCTCGTGGTCGAACGCGAGCGGCGGGAGCTCGTCGACGGAGTGCCAGTCGGTGTCGGGCGGGAGCGCCGGGTCGAGGCCGAGCGGCACGAGCCCGAGGTAGGCGGTGGCGAGCTGCCACTCGGCGGGGTGGCGGCCGGGGTCGCTGAGCGTGATCGAGCTGCTCGAGCCAGGACAGCTCGGCGACGTCGACCTTGCCGGCGAGGTGGGCCCTGATCGAGGCCTCGAGCGTGTCGCCCTCGCCGAGGTAGCCGCCCGGGAGCGACCAGGCGCCGCTGAACGGCTCGCGCGCCGCGCTCCCAGAGCAGCACGCAGAGCGAGCCCGAGCGCACCTGGAGGACGACGGCGAGCGTGACGTGGGAGGAGGGCGGACGCGCCTGCGCTCGCACGCCGGGTTTTCGACTGCGAGTCGGAGACGGTGATATCCTTCGCGCACATCGGTTTTCGATCATAGGTCAAAAACCGGTCCCGCGTCAGAGAGGAGCGTCCGCCGTGAAGCCGATCGAGCTGCCCACCCTGTCGCCGGCCGCCGCGCCGACGCTCGATCCCGAGCGCATCGCGCGCCTCCAGGACGAGGTCCGCGCGCTCGCAGAGGAGCGCAACGCCGTGATCCTCGCCCACAACTACCAGGTGCCCGAGGTGCAGGACGTGGCGCACTTCGTGGGGGACTCGCTCGGCCTGTCGCGCCAGGCCGCCGCCACCGACGCCGACGTGATCGCCTTCTGCGGCGTCCACTTCATGGCCGAGACCGCGTCGATCCTCAGCCCCGGCAAGACCGTCCTGCTGCCCGACCTCGACGCGGGCTGCTCGCTCGCCGACTCGATCGACGCCGACCAGCTGCGCGCCTGGAAGGCGAAGCACCCGGGCGCGATCGTCGTCATGTACGTCAACACGACCGCCGAGGTGAAGGCGGAGACCGACTACTGCTGCACCTCCTCGAACGCCGTGCAGGTGGTCGAGCACATCCGGCGCGAGCACGGCGACGAAGTGGAGATCCTGTTCGGCCCGGACATGTGGCTGGGCGCCTACGTCGAGCGGGTCACCGGCCGCCGCATGCACGTCTGGGACGGGGAGTGCCACGTGCACGCGGGCATCCGCCCCGCCGACATCACGGCCGTGCGCGAGGAGCACCCCGGCGCCGAGTTCATGATCCACCCCGAGTGCGGCTGCACCACGCAGGTGATGGAGTACGTGGCGGCCGGCGACGTCGACCCCGAGCGCACCCACATGCTCTCCACCGGCGGGATGCTCGACTTCGCCCGCAGCTCCGACGCCGACACGTTCATCGTCGCCACCGAGACCGGCATGCTCCACCCGCTGGCCAAGGAGAACCCGGGCAAGTCGTTCATCCCGGCCAACCGCAAGGCCGCCTGCCGCTACATGAAGATGATCACGCTGCCCAAGCTGCGCGACGCCCTGCGCGACCTCAAGCCCCAGGTGCGCGTCGACCCCGAGCTCGCGGAGCGAGCCCGGGTGCCGATCGAGCGCATGGTGGCGATCACGCCCTAGGCGGGCCCTAGGCGGCCGCCGGCTCCAGGAAGCCGGTCACCGAGCTGCAGCCGGCCGTCGTCCGACAGCGTGCCGAAGTCGACTCCGGCGGCGACCGGCTCGCCGCTCGCGCCCAGCAGCCGCCAGGCGAAGCGCACGCGGTCGTTGTGCGCGTCGGGGCCGAAGGACAGCTCGAACCTGTGGCCCGGGAACTGCTGCTGGACGCCCGCGATCAGTGGCGGCGATCTCCGCATGGCCGCCGCCGGATCCGAGCGGGTCGAGGTAGGTGCCGTCGTCGCTCCAGACGCCCGCAACGAGCTCGCGGCGACGGTCGTCGCCGGTCTCGTTCCAGGCGTCGATGTAGCGGTGGATGAGGTGTGTTCAGGTCGTTCGTTCATGGCTACGAGGATGAGCGCGCGACGGCGCGCGTCGATTACCTCGGAGGTAGGTGCCGCGCGTCGGAAGCGGCGCTAATGTCGCCGCATGGCCACCGCCGAAGCGAGCGCGGGCGTCGGGCCGCTGCTGCGCGACTGGCGCCGGCGGCGACGCCTCAGCCAGCTCGACCTGGCGCTCGAGGCGGGCGTGTCGGCGCGGCACGTCAGCTTCGTCGAGACGGGCCGCTCGCGTCCGAGCGCGGAGATGGTCCTCCAGCTCGCGGACGGCTCGAGGTCCCGCTGCGCGATCGCAACCGGCTGCTGCTCGCCGCCGGCCACGCGCCCGTGTTCGAGCAGCACGACCTCGACGACCCCGAGATGGAGCCCGTGCGCAGGCGATCGACCTGATCCTCGCCGGCCACGACCCCTACCCGGCGGTGGTGATCGACCGCGCACTGGGAGATGCTCGGCGCGCAACCGCGCCGTCGGCGCTCCTGACCGCCGGTGTGGCGCCCGATCTGCTCGAGCCGCCGGTGAACGTGCTGCGCCTGAGCCTGCACCCGGACGGCATGGCGCCGCGGATCGCGAACCTGGGCGAGTGGCGCGGCCACCTGCTCGAGCGCCTGGACCGCCAGATCGCCCTGACCGGCGACGCCGCGCTCGCGAACCTGCGCGACGGAGCTCGCGACGTACCCGGGGCCCGAGACGGCGCCGCACCCGGCGGACCCGAGATCGCGGTGCCGCTGCGCCTGCGCAGCGAGGCCGGCGAGCTCTCCTTCATCGGCACGGTCGCCACGTTCGGCACAGCGGTCGAGGTGACGGCCAGCGAGCTCTCGATCGAGTCGTTCTTCCCGGCCGACGGCGACCGCGCGGCGGTGCGGCAGCGGTCGGGTAGCCGGCCGGGACGCCTGAGGTCGAAACCAATATTCGACACCACATGCGGGTCGAATATTGGCCTCAGCGCCCGCGCGCGCCAAGCGGCGAGCGGCGCCGCCCGTCCTGCCACCCTTGATCGCCGCATGCGGATCCTCCTGGCCATAGCGGCGGTCGCGCTGAGCGCCACGGCCAAGCGGCCCACGCGGCGCCCGCTCAGAGCCCCGACCCCGTCGACCACACCCAGCCCGCCGCCCCCGACGGCACCCCGATCTGCGCGAAGTGGGTCCACGACCGCTACACGGTCGAGCGCGGCGGCCGGTCGTGGCCCACCTGGCACCCGCCGATCGACCCGCGCTACAAGTGCGCCTTCGGTCACGAGCACGGCTCCAACCCGCGCGCCTTCCACTTCTTCAGGCGCACCGGGATGCCGGCCTTCGGCCCGATCGGCGCCCACGTCGCGAGCGACGAGCCGCACGCCGGCTTCAAGGTGTTCGTCGTCAACGAGGACCGCAAGGGCCTCGCCTGGATGGTCGTGCTCCACCAGGGCTCCGGCTCGCCGCGGCGCGGCACGGTCCGCTTCCACTCGCTCGAGCTGTGGCTGTTCACCAGGAGGGTGGCCGGCTCGTCGCCCACACGCGCCGCATGGCCGACTTCGGCAAGGCGATCCCCAACTGCCCCGACGCGCGCCTCGCGCCGCAGCATGCGCCTGCTGCCGAACCCCGGCTGCAGGTCCGTCTACGAGGAGTGGGACACCGCGCTCGACGTCGGCGGCGTCCTGCGCGGCAACCCCGGCTTCGGCATCGACAACGCGATCACCCAGTTCGACCCGGCCGACCCCGGCGCGGGTGGTCTTCAACAAGCCCTTCGCCTGCGGCCCGCACGACCCGGCGGGCTGGCGCTCGTACTGCAAGGGCGACAAGCGCACCGTCTTCCACCCGCGCTGGGTCGTCCGCAACCCCGGCCGCTCGCGCTTTCGCACCGACGCCTACGGCCGCCGCGCGCCGCCGCGGCTTCCTCCAGGTCGTCTCGCGGCGCGTGCGCGTGGACCAGTCGAAGGAGTGCTGCGGCGCCGAGAACGCCTTCGTGATGGAGCGCCCCAGCGACGGCGGCATCTACCGCGCCGGCCGGGGGCTGAACTCGACCAACTTCGAGTTCCCCGGCCCCTGCGTGCTGCGCGCGAACTAGTTGCGCCGCGCGAGCACGGCGGCGGCCGCCAGGAAGGTGAGGCCGAAGATCGCGCACAAATTGCTCAGCATCGGGTCGGCCTCGCCCTGGGCGACGCGTCACGAGCCACCAGCCCGGCAGCACGAACGACATCACGGTGCCGGCGATCGCCACGGCGCGCGTGTAGAGCGTCCGCACGCGCTCGTCGCCGGTGCCGCTCATCACCTCGAGCACGTTCGAGCGCCGGCGGCCGAAGTGCACGATCGCGATGAAGCCCGCGAACAGCGACGGCCACGGGCCAGGCCGACTCGAACCCCTCGGCCGCCCAGAACACCGCCACCGTCGCGCGCGGCGATCGCCAGCATGCCCAGCACCTGCACGCTCCAGTTGTTGACCAGGTCATTCATCGCACTTCTCCGTTGTCGGGTTTGAACATCTGCTCGACGCTCGTCTCGAAGTAGCCGGCGAGCGCCATGGCCAGCGGCAGCGACGGCAGGTAGCGGCCGGTCTCGATCGCGTTGATCGTCTGGCGCGAGACACCCAGCGCCTTGGCGAGCTCGCCCTGCGAGAGGCCCGCTCGCCGCCCGCCGCTCCCGTACGTCGTTCTCCATACAATGTCAAGTTAGCTTGACACCGCAGGCCTGTCAAGTCGGCTTTACACCAGCTACGCTACGCGCGCCCATGCAGCTGCTCCACCCAGAGTGCCGGCCCACGTCCCCGCAGGAGCTCGCCTCCGGGCTGCGCCTGGGCGACAAGGCTCCGCCGGACCGCCCCTACCTCGTGCTCAACATGGTCTCGTCGCTCGACGGCAAGGCGACGATCGACTGGCGCACCAAGGGGCTCTCGACCGAGCTCGACCGCCAGCTCTTCCACCAGCTGCGCACCCAGGGCGACGCGGTCATGGTGGGGGCGGGCACGGTGCGCGCCGAGCGCTACGGCCGCATGGCCAAGAGCGACGAGCTGCGCGACGCCCGCGAGCGCGAGGGCCTCGCCCGCGACCCGCTGGCGGTGGTGATCAGCGGCCGCCTCGACCTGGGCGTCGACCTGCCGCTGCTCAACGAGCCCGAGCAGCGCGTGGTGATCGCCACCGGCTCCGACGCGAGCCTCCCCGAGCTGGGCGAGCAGGTCGTCTACGAGCGCGTCGGCGACGACCTGCCGCTGCTGGCGGCCCGCCTGCGCCAGGACCACGGCGTGCGCTCTGTGGTCTGCGAGGGCGGCCCGACGCTCAACGCGCACCTGCTGGCCGCCGGGCTGGTGGACGAGCTCTGGCTCACGCTCAACCCGAAGCTCGCCGGCGGCGCCGCGGCGCTGACGATCGTGGCCGGCCGCGAGCTGGTCGAGCCGGTCGAGCTGGAGCCCATCTCGCGTCGCCGAGGGCGGCGGCGATCTCTTCACCCGCTGGCGCGTCGACGCTCGGCCGAAACGGCCTGAGAAAACCCCTGCAACTGGCACTCTCGCGGTGGTCGCCTGCTAGTAATGGGCCGCCTGATGGCCTCCGCACGAACGCAACCGCAGGCGGTCACCGCTCAGCCGCGGCGCCGCGGGGCAGAGAGGTCCCGGTAGTCGAGTTCCGGGACGTCACCAAGGTCTACGACGGCGGCTCCGTCGGGCTCGAGCGCGCCACGATGAAGATCGGCCGCGGCGAGTTCGTCTTCCTGGTCGGCCCCACGGGCTGCGGCAAGTCCACCTGCATCCGCCTGCTGATGAAGGAGCTCGAGCCCACCAAGGGCGAGATCGACATCGCCGGGAAGACGCTCGGCGACATCCCGCGCTCGCGCGTGCCGTTCCTGCGCCGCAACATCGGCACCGTCTTCCAGGACTACAAGCTGCTGCCGAACCGCACGGTCTACGACAACGTCGCCTACTCGCTCCAGGTCATC
The DNA here is from genome assembly GCA_963828225.1 of uncultured Thermoleophilaceae bacterium. GTDB lineage: Bacteria > Actinomycetota > Thermoleophilia > Solirubrobacterales > Thermoleophilaceae > JACVRW01. Next base: position 42,344 of record CAWHDX010000003.1, read on the forward strand.
GGCGAGACGCGCCAGGAGATCCGCCGCAAGGTGCCGGACATCCTGCGCCTGGTCGGGCCTGTCGACGAAGCTGCACAACTTCCCCGACGAGCTGTCCGGGCGGCGAGCAGCAGCGCGTCTCGATCGCGCGCGCGTTCGTCAACCACCCGCCGCTGCTGCTGGCCGACGAGCCGACCGGCAACCTCGATCCCGAGACCTCGATCGGGATCATGCAGCTGATCTACCGAATCAACCGCACCGGGACGACCGTCGTCGTGGCGACCCACGACAAGGAGATGGTCGACAAGATGCGCCGGCGCGTGGTCGAGCTGCGCGAGGGCCGCATCATGCGCGACGAGCAGTCCGGCCTCTACCGCCCCGACGAGTCGACCACCGAGTTCGCGATCAGGCTGCGCGGCGAGCTGGGCGTGGGCACCGAAGGCCACCCCAACTGAGACTGCAGCTTCTTCCTCCGGGAGGCGCTGCGCGGCCTGCGCCGCAGCTCGGCGCCGGCCCTGGCCGCGCTGCTGACCGTCGTGATCACCGCGCTCGTGCTCGGCGTCTTCATCCCGATCGTCCAGGCCACCACCGGCACCGCCAACGAGGTGCGCAGCCGCGTGGTCGCCGACGTCTACCTGAACGACACCGCCAGCCAGGCCGACCGCAGCGAGGTCCAGCGCTCGCTCGAGGGCACGCCCGGGCGTCAAGTCGGTCGAGTTCATCTCCAAGGACGAGGCGCTGCGCGAGCTCGGTCGCAAGGTCAACAACGCCTAGGACAAGATCGAGCTGCTCGGCAGCAACCCGCTGCCCGAGCCTGTTCCGCGTCACGCCGGACGATCCCGACGAGCTGAAGGCGATCGTCGCCCAGATCGCGCCCGGCGGCCAGCCGCGGCTCGACGCCGTCGACGACGTCCAGAACCGCGAGAGCGACACCGGCAAGATCCTCTCCGCCACCGGCCTCGTGAAGGGCCTCGGCGCCGTCATGGCCGGCGCTGCTCGTGCTCGCCTCGATCGCGCTGATCGCCAACACGATCCGGCTGTCGGTGTTCGCGCGCCGGCGCGAGGTGGAGGTGATGAAGCTCGTCGGCGCCACCAACTGGTTCATCCGCTGGCCGTTCGTGATCGAGGGCGTGATCGTCGGCTTCATGGGCGGCGTGCTGGCGGTGCTGCTGCTGGCGATCGCCAAGACGACCGTCGTCGACCCGCTGTCCGACCGCTTCGAGCTGCTCGCCGCGCCGGACACGATCGACTTCCCGCTGCTGGTCGTGGTGCTGCTGTTCGCGTGCGTCGCGGTCTCGGCGATCGGCAGCGGCATCACGCTGCGCCGCTTCCTGCGGGTTTAGCCGGCCCTTAGAGCCGCGTAAGTACCCTGACGGTCGTGCGCAGGAACGCGGTCACGCTATCGCCTGCGGGCTGGCCGCCCTCGCTGGTCGGCATCTTCCTGGGCGGCCACCCGAGCACGCTGCCCGGCCCGGTGCGCGACACCCTCGTCGAGGAGGACCGCGCGCTGCGCTCCGAGATCGTCGAGACGATCGAGGACAACTTCTACAAGCGGGTCGACGAGTCGAAGCTCGACGACGCCTCGCTCAAGGGGATCGTCGAGTCGCTCGACGACCCGTACTCGCACTACCTCACGCCGAAGGAGGCGCAGGCCTTCCAGGAGACCGGTCTCGGGCGAGTTCGAGGGCGTCGGCATGAGCGTCGAGAAGGACAACCGCGGGCTGCGCGTGCTGAACGTGTTCGACGGCTCGCCGGCGAAGGACGCCGGCATCCGCAAGCAGGACCTGATCCTGTCGGTCGACGGCCGCTCGATCGCCGGGCTCGAGCAGCGAGCTCGCCACCGGGCGCATCAAGGGCAGGGCGGGGACGAAGGTGCGCCTCGAGGTGTTCACGCCGGGCAGCAGCGACACGCGCACCGTGCAGCGTCGAGCGCGAGCAGATCTCGGTGCCGGTCGCGACCGGCCGGGTCGTCGAGCGCGACGGCCGCAGCATCGGCGTGGTGCGGCTGCTCGAGCTTCAGCTCGGGCGCCCACGCGGCGGCTGCGCAAGCAGGTCGACAAGGTGCTCGACGACGGCGCCGCAGGGGATCGTGCTTCGACCTGCGCGGCAACGGCGGCGGGCTGCTGTCGGAGGCCGTGCTCGTGTCCAGCATCTTCATCGAGGACGGCAAGCATCGTCTCGGTGCGCGGGCCGCCACCGCCCGGAGCGAGTCGAGAACGCGCAGGGCGACGCGATCGACGCGGAGATCCCGGTGGTCGTGCTGGTCGACGGCGGCAGCGCCAGCGCCTCGCGAGATCGTCACCGGCGCGCTGCGCGACCGCGGCCGCGCGACCGTGGTCGGCACCAACACGTTCGGCAAGGGCCTGGTCCAGGAGGTCGAGCCGCTGTCGAACGGCGGGCTACCTCGACCTGACCGTCGCGAACTACTACCTGCCCGGCGGCAAGACGATCACCACGAAGGGCCTCAAGCCGCAGGTGAAGGCCGTCGACAAGCCGGCGCACCGCAAGCGCGACGAGGCGCTGCCGGTGGCGCTCGACGTGCTCGCTCGGCAAGCTGTGAGCGCCGCCGTCGCGCGGGCGCCCGGCGCGGCGGCTCGACCAGCCGCTGGTGGCGGTGCTCGAGAAGCGCGGGCCGCTTCCTGGTCGGCCGAGCCGCTGTTCGGCTCCGGCCCGCGCACCGCGGTCGAGCGCGGCGGGGCGGGGGCGGGCGACCTGGTGCTGGTCGGGTCCGGCAAGCGCGGCGCGCGCGTGCTGCGCCGGCTCGGGCGCCCGGACGTGGCCCGCGACGTGCTCGAGGGCCTGATGCTCGACCGCGGCCTGCGCCGCACGCTACGCGCGCTCGGCCACCGCGGAGGCCGAGGGCGCCGCGGACGAGCCGGTACGCCGCCGACGCGCGCGTGGACCTGACGGCGCTGCCGACCTTCACCGTCGACCCCGACGACGCCCAGGACTTCGACGACGCCATCTCGGCGCGCCGCGAGGACGGCGGCGTGCGCCTCTGGGTCCACATCGCCGACGTGACCGCCTACCTGCGCCCGGGCGGACCGCTCGAGCGCGAGGCGCTGCGGCGCGCGACCAGCGTGTACGTGCCCGGCGCGGTCGAGCCGATGCTGCCCGAGGTGCTCTCCAACCGCGCCTGCTCGCTGCGCCCGGGCGAGGAGAAGCTCGCCGTGACGGTCGAGATGGAGCTGCACGGCACCGACGTGCGCGCGTGGCGTTTCACCGCTCGCGCGTGCGCAGCGACCGCCGCCTCACCTACCGCGAGGTGGACGAGATCTTCGCCGGCCGCGCCCGCGCCGAGGAGCCGTGGGCGGCCGGCCTCGAGGCTGCGCGCGAGGTCTCGCGGGCGCTCGCCGGCGAAGCGCGAGGCGCGTCGAGATCGGCAACGCCCGAGCCGAGCTTCGAGTTCGACTCCGAGGGCCACGTGACCGGCGTGCGCTACGAGGCCCAGACGGAGTCGCACCGCCTGATCGAGCAGCTGATGATCCTCGCCAACGAGCAGGTCGCCGGCTACCTGGCCGACGGCGAAGCGGCCGACGCTCTACCGCGTCCACGAGCGCCCCGAGCCGCAGGCGGTCGATGTTCCTGTGCGAGCAGCTGGCCGACCTCGGAGATCCCGACGCCGCCGGTGCCGAAGCACATGACGCCGCAGCAGGCCGCCGACCTCGCGGCGGAGGCGTCGCGCATCGTCGCGCGCGAGTCGGGCGACCGGCTGGCGTTCGGGACGCTCGTGCTGCGCTCGCTCAAGCAGGCCTACTACTCGCCGAAGAACCTCGGCCACGCCGGGCTCGCCAGCCCGCGCTACTGCCACTTCACGTCGCCGATCCGGCGCTACCCGGACGTGGTCGCGCACCGCGCGCTGCTGCAGGGGCTCGGCATCGACGACGCCGCGGCCCCGCCGCACGAGCTCGACGAGGTGGCCGTGCACACTTCGTCGACCGAGCGCGAGGCGATGAAGATCGAGCGCACCGCCGACGACGTCTGCCTGGCGTTCCTGCTCGAGCGCCGGCTCGCCGACGTCGACCGAGGCGCCGACGTTCCAGGGCGAGGTGGTCGGCCTGATCGAGAAGGGCGCCTTCGTGCGCTTCGGCGAGGAGGGCTTCGAGGGCCTGCTGCCGAGCCGGCGGCTGCGCGGCTGGTGGACGCTCAACGAGCTCCGCACGGCGCTCGAGCTCGACGGCTCGAGCCGGCGGCTGGCGCTTCGGCGACCGCGTCGAGGTGGCCGTCGATCGCGTCGAGACCGCGCGCGGCCGGGTCGACCTCTCGCCCGTCGATGCATACTCGTAGGTCGAGATGGCGAAGAAGCGCAAGCGAAAGGCGGCGGCCGGCGACATCGCGACCAACCGCCAGGCGGCCTTCCGGTACAACCTGCTCGAGAAGCTCGAGGCGGGCATCGTGCTGCAGGGGTCCGAGGTCAAGTCGCTGCGCAACGGGTCGGTGCAGCTGAAGGACGCCTACGCCGAGGTGCGCGAGGGCGAGGTCTGGCTGCGCAACATGCACATCGCGCCCTACCCGCCGGCGCGCGAGAACCACGACCCGGAGCGGCCGCGCAAGCTGCTGCTGCACAAGCGCGAGATCGAGCGCCTGATCGGCAAGACCGCCGAGACGCGGGCTGACCGTCGTGCCGACCCGCGATCTACTTCAGCGGCTCGCGCGCGAAGGTCGAGCTGGCGGTGGCGAAGGGCAAGGAGATGCACGACAAGCGCCACGCGATCAAGGACCGCGAGCAGAAGCGCGAGATGCAGCGGGCGCTCTCGCGAGCGCTAGGCGTCCGAGAGCTCGCGGTCCAGGAAGGTCACGTCCATGCCGACGGCGAGCGCCGCGGCGAGGCCGAGGTAGACGACCGCGACCGCGGCCCGCGTGGCGGGCGTGACGCGGTGGAACGCGCGCCCCTCGGGCGTGTTGCGCTGCTTCCAGCGGCGCCAGGTCTCGAGCCCGCCGAACAGCAGGATCAGGATCAGGACCGGGTTCGGGAAGGCGATCGTGGCGGCGATCAGCAGCGCGTAGCCGACGAACCAGACGCGCGGCGACAGCGCGGCCATGGCCCGGCCGCCGTCCAGCGGCAGCACCGGCAGCAGGTTGAACAGGTTGAGGAAGAAGCCGGTGAATGCCAGCGCCTTGAAGAAGTCGTCGCCGGTGAGCCAGTAGAGGCCGAGCGTCGCGAGCGCGCCGAGCGAGCCGAGCACGGGGCCCGCGAGCCCGACGCGCGCCTCGGCGGCGGCGTCCTCGGGCAGCTCCTTCATCGCGACGACAGCGCCGAGGAACGGGATGAACATCGGCGCGGAGGCGGGGATGCCCTCGCGGCGCAGCTGGATCACGTGGCCGAGCTCGTGGACGAGCAGCAGCAGGACGAAGCCGAACGCGAACGTCCAGCCCCAGATCAGCGAGTAGGCCGCGACCGAGACGAGCATCGAGCCCGACGTCGTGAGCAGCTTGAGCTTCGGGAGCAGCAGGAGCAGCCCCTTGAGCTTGGCCGCGAACTTGAACGGCGAGGATGCCCGCGCCTGCGATCCAGCCGCCGGCGCGGCGCCACAGGACGGGCGCTGCTCGCGCGGCTGCGGAACCGGCGTGACCGGGTATGGGGCCTGCGGTTGCACTCGACCAAGTGTGGCAGCGCCGCGCCGCTAGAATTGGGCCAGGACAAGGGGGCGAATCAGCTTCGACGTGGAGCTTGATCGTCTCGATGTGGCGAGTCGAGGACTCCGGGTTGGCCTCGTTAAATGATCCCGGAAACCAATACGTGCGGACGAGAACCATTCGTTCGCCCTCGCTGCCTAATTAGGTAGATACGAGGGAGTCGCACCGGGCGGCCCGTGGCCCGGATTCGCGGCTTCATATAGCGGGCTCACCGCGGCGGCAGGACCCTCGGTCGCCGCGGGACAACTCAGGAGGGTGTGGCGCCGGGAACGTGCCCCGCGGATCGACCGACCCGGTTGCCGAGATCAGACTCCGACGGGAACACTCGTAGCAAGCATCGAGATGGTGTTCCGCGGACGCCGGGGCAGTACCGGCCGCCTCCACTGACTGCGCTTGGCTCGGCCCCCGAACTCGGGGGCCGAAGTCGTTCTAGGGCGTCAGGCTCACCAGCGCCGAGCGCCCCCAGCGCCCGCCGCGGTGGGCCAGCGCGGCGAAGCGGCCGGACAGCGCGAGGTGCGGTCGCAGCGTCGCGCGGCCGTTGCGGTTCGTTCGCGCGGTCGCTCCCGCGAGGCTCACCCGGGCGCGCGCCACCGGCCGACCGCGCCGCTTCACGCGCACCTTGACCACGGGCCCCGGCTGCACCCTCGCGATCCGCACCCGCAGCCCCTCGTTCCCGACGCGGTGCACCAGGTGCAGCAGCGCGCTCGACGGCCCGTAGGTGAGCTCGCAGCCGCCGCCGTCCGGGCCGATCAGCCAGTGCAGCTCGCCGCCGAGCATCTCGATCGTCGTCGAGCCCCTCCGACTCGCCGCACAGCGCAAGCTCGATCTCGAGCCGCCGCTTGCCGGTCCTCGTGTCGACCGACCACACCTGGAAGGCCGCGTCGGCTCGAGCCCGCCAGCAGCAGCCGGTCGCCTTCGAAGACCGCGCCGGTGATCCCGCTCGGGGGCACGGCTCCCGCCAGCCTGCGCGCAGCCCGGATCGGACGCGGCGGCCGGCGCCGCGTGCGCCGTCGAGACGTCGCTGGTGCGGTAGGCGAGCAGGTCGTTCCCGCTGCTCGTCCACACGAGCTTCCCGTCCGGGGAGGTCTCGGCCCACATCGCCTTCGGGATCTCTGCTGGGTCGAGCTTCACGTAGTAGCGCCACGCGAGCGTCGCCGGGTCCGCCACCGCGAACGCGCCGGTGCCGCAGGTGTTGCCCACGCCCGGCGTGTAGCACTCCAGCGGCAGCAGCACGCGGCCGCCCTCCGCGCGGTCCCAGGTCGGGTCGCCGATGTGGTTGTAGCCCGCGGCTGGCCTTCACGCTCGCGGGGATCGCGCTTCCCACGCCCGCGGTGCTGGCGCAGCGTGCGGTCCGTGCGCCACAGGCCCTCGAAGACCCCGACGAAGAAGACGTTGCCGGTGCCGGGTCGGAGGTCAGCCCCTGCCAGTACTCGTTCGGGAGCGACGAGGCCCCGGTGAGCACCCAGCGGCCGGGATCGCGCGCCTCCGCCGCCGGCGCGAGCGCCGCCAGCAGCGCGAGGACAGCGACCGCGAGGCCCGCGCGCCTCACGCCGCCGCCTTCTCGAGGCGCTCGGCCAGCCGGTTCATCCCGCGCTCGCGCGCCGCTGCGGCGGCGCCCGGCGAGGTCGGTCGGCTGGTCCGGCGGCAGCTCCAGGTCGACCTCCTGCAGCGTCGCGATCGCCCGGAAGCGCAGCAGCTCGTCGCGCTGGTCGAGCAGCGCCTTGCGCACCGTCGGCTTCGACTCGCGCACCGCGCCGTCGAGCGCCGCCTGCAGCGAGCCGTGGCGGCGCAGCAGGTCCGCAGCCGTCTTCTCGCCGATGCCGCGCGCGCCGGGGATGCCGTCCGAGGGGTCGCCGCGCAGCGCGATGAAGTCGGGCACCTGCGCCGGGTCGATCCCGTAGCGCTTGCGCACCTCCTTGGCGTCGACCGCCTCGGCTCCCTTTCCGCCCGTGCGCACGTAGAGCACCGTAACGCGGTCGGCCGCGCACTGGTACATGTCGCGGTCGCCGGTCATCACCAGCGCCGTGCCGCCCGCCTCGGCCTCGAGCCGCGCGTACGAGCCGAGCAGGTCGTCGGCCTCGAGCGTGTCGTGGTCGGTCACGACCCAGCCGAAGGCCTCGAAGAACGCGCGCGAGTCGGCGAACTGCGGGGCCAGCGTGTCGGGCACCTCGGGCCGCTGCGCGTGGTAGCCGTCGAAGAGCTCGACGCGGTACTCGGCGGCGTCCGGGCCGAAGCAGAGCACGACGGCGCGCGGGTCGTGCAGCTCGACCTCGCGCAGGATCAGGTTGGCGGTGCCGAGCAGCGCGTTCACCGGCGCCCCGTCCTTGCCCTTGATCGAGTCGGGCAGCGCGTAGAACGCCCGGAACAGCATCGAGGGCGCGTCGACGACGAGCAGCGGACCGGCCACCCCCTGAGCATACGGTTGCCGCGCTCGGCGAGCGGGTAGCCCCGGAGGCGTGGAGGAGCCCAACGACGCGACGCCGTTCCTGCCCGAGCGCCGCTCGCTGAAGACGCTGCGCGAGGCCGCGGACGGCTGCCGCGGCTGCCATCTCTGGCGCGGCGCCACCCAGGCCGTCTTCGGCGAGGGCCTCAAGCGCGCCCGGCTGATGCTCGTCGGCGAGCAGCCCGGCGACCGCGAGGACCTCACGGGTCGCCCGTTCGTCGGGCCCGCCGGGCGCGAGCTCGACCGCGGCCTCCAGGCCGCCGGCATCGAGCGCGCGGACGCCTACGTGACCAACGTCGTGAAGCACTTCAAGTTCGAGGAGCGCGGCCGGCGGCGCATCCACCAGACCCCGAAGCGCTTCGAGATCGAGGCCTGCCTGCCCTGGCTCCAGGAGGAGCTCGCGCAGGTCGAGCCCGAGGCGCTCGTGCTGCTCGGCGCGACGGCCGCGAAGGCGCTGCTCGGGAGCTCCTTCCGCGTGACCCAGCACCGCGGCGAGCTGCTCGAATCCGAGCTGGCGCCGCTCGTCGCCGCCACGATCCACCCGTCGGCGATCCTGCGCTCGCGCGACGACGCCGAGCGCAACGCCGAGCGGGAGGCCTTCGCCGAGGACCTGCGGGCGGTGGCCGAGGCGCTCAGGCGCTGACGCGGCCCGCGGGCTCCTGCGCGGCGAGCACGCGCAGGTTGCGCGCGGCGCGAGCCACCAGCCCCGCGACCATCGCCGCGACGATCGCCAGCCCGATCAGGTCGAGCACGGTCAGGCCGAGGCCGCCGACCTCGAAGCCGAGCCCGACCCCGCTCGCGATCAGCGTGTTGAGGACGATCAGCCCCAGGCGCGCCTCGGTCGGCCCGAGCCGCCCGTAGCCGAGCGTGAACACGCCGAAGGCGTACGTCTCGAGGTAGGTGTTGATCGACAGCACCAGATAGGCGATCACGATCGCCAGGCCGACCGCGAGCAGCATCCAGGGCGACAGCCCGAGCCCGAGGCCGATCACGGCCGTGGCGAGGGCGTCGACGAGGTGGTCCAGGTAGTAGCCGTAGCGCGGTCGCTCGATGCGGCGGACGCGCGCGAGCGTGCCGTCCAGCGAGTCGCCCAGCCAGTGGACGACCAGCAGCGCGGAGGCGGCCCAGAGCCAGGCCGTGCCGCCGTTCGAAAGCAGATAGGCGGCGGCGATCGCGAACGCCGCGAGCACGCCGAGCGCGGTCATGTGGTCGGGCTTCACCCAGGCGGGCAGCCGCCGGGCGATCCACTCGAGCGCGAGGCCCTCGTGGCGCGCGAGCAGGAACTGCTTCTGGCGGGGCGCGTCGGCGGTCGTCATGACCATCATCAACACCCGGACCTACCCCGGGGTTACCCCGCTCGCAGCGCCCGCGAGCGCTCGGCCACCGGCTGCAGGAAGTCGGGCAGCGGGCGCACCAGCCCGCGTCCCGTCTCCAGCTCCCAGATCTGCTCGAGCTGTGCCAGGTGCTCGTCCATGACCGCCTCGATCAGCGGGAAGTCGGCGGCGCGCACGGCGGCGAGCGTGCGCGAGTGGATGTCGATCGTCCAGTCGGGCACCAGCGGTGCGTGCATCGCCATGTCGCGCGCGATCTCGAGCTGGCGCAGCAGCGTTCGCATCAGGCCCACGACGGTCGTGTTGCGGGTCGCGCGCGCGAGCGCGAGGTGGAACTTGAGGTCGAGCTGCAGGAACAGGTCCTCGTGGCTGAGGAAGTCGTCGCTCGCGGCCAGCTCGCGCTGGCGGTCGATCGTCCCGGTCATCGTCGCGAAGTCGTCGTCGGTGGCGTGCACGGCGGCCAGCTGAGCGACTCGCGGCTCCAGCAGCCTGCGTGCCTCGAGCACGCCCGAGATCTCGCCGAAGCGGATCTCCTGGCGGCTGCGCAGCAGCTCGCGCGGCACCAGCTCCGACGCGACGAAGATGCCGCCGGCCTGGCCGCGCCGCACCTCGAGCACGCCCGCCTCGGCGAGGGCCTTGATCGCCTCGCGCAGCGTCGGGCGGCTGATCCGCATCTGGGCGGCGAGGTCGCGCTCGGAGGGGAGGCGATCGCCGGCGTGCAGGTCGCCGGCCTTGATCTGCTCGGCGATCTGCTCGACCGCCTCCTCGAACGTCCGGCGCGTCGTGACCGGATCGAACGGGCGCTGGGAGGCGGTCACAGCCGGGCAGCGGCCTACACGCGCTCGAGCGCCTGCCGCTCGGCGACCGCGAGCGGCGTGTCGCCCTCGGCCGCGGACCGTCGCGATCGCGTCGTCGAGCCGCTCCATCGCGTGCTCGATGCGCGCCCGCTCGGCCTCGGGGCCGTCGCCGAACCACTCGCCGGCCACGTGGATCAGGCCGCCGCAGTTGGCCAGGAAGTCCGGGACGTAGAGCACGTCGCGCTCCATCAGCCGGTCGGCGACGGAGCGATCGGTCAAGCGGGTTGTTGGCGGCGCCCGCGACGACGCTCGCGTCGAGCGAGGCGCGCCAGCGCGGCGTCGATCAGTCCCGCCGCGCGGCGCAGGGCGCCAGCACGTCGAGCGGCCCGGCGAGGATCGCCTGCTGCCGAGGGCGCCGGCTCGATGCCGTAGCTGTCGGCGAAGACTGGCGACGCGGCCGGGATCGACGTCGTACGCGAGCACCTTGCGCGCCGGCGGCCGCGAGCGCGGTGGCCAGCGCCCCGCCGACCTTGCCCAGCCCGATCAGCCCGACGCGGCGGCCGTCCAGCTCGTCCGACCCGGTCTGCGCCGCGAGGCCGCGCCGCATCGCGGCGAGGACGGTCGCCGCGGTCACCGGCGAGGGATCGCCGCCGCCGCCGTTCGCCGAGCGAGCGGCCGGAGCAGAAGCGGGTGAAGCGGGCCATGTGGTCGATGTCGGCGGTGGTCGTGCCGATGTCCTCGGCGGTGATGTACGCGCCGCCGAGGCCTTCGATCGCGCGCGCGGCTGCCTCGAGCCGCGCCTCGCGCAGCTCGTCGCGCCGTCGTCGATCATCACCGCCTTGCCGCCGCCGAGGTCGAGCCCGGCCGCGGACGCCTTGAGCGTCATCGTCCGGGCCAGGCCCATGACGTCCTCGAGCGCCTCGCGCAGGCCGCCCGCGTAGCGCTTCAGGCGCAGCCCGCCGAGCGCCGGGCCGAGCACCGTCGAGTGCACCGCGATGATCAGCCGCATGCCGCTGCGGCGGTCGTGGCGGATGACGATCTGCTCGTGGTCGTCGTCGCCCGTTGTGGTGCGTGCGCGCGAGGTCGAGCGGGTCGCAATGGTCATCCGCTTTGACCATATACCCCCGATAGGCAGTTGCCAAGCTGCATAGCCGGGCTGGCTTCCGGGTACCGCCAATGGTAAGTTGAGTTCACCAATGGCGAGGGAGAGCACAGCGGTGCGCCGGCGGGGCGCCCGGCCGGGGACGGTCCAGCCGGCGCCAGAACGGCGCCCGCCACGAGGTCGCGCCGGCCGAGATCAGGCTCGACGACAAGTACCTGCTCGAGCAGGGAAGGGTGCTGATCACCGGCGTCCAGGCGATCGTCCGGCTGGTGCTCGACCAGCACCGCGCCGACCGCCGCCGCGGCCTCGAGACGGCCACGATGATCTCCGGCTACCAGGGCTCGCCGCTCGGCGGCCTCGACCGCGAGCTCGCGCACAACCGCGAGCTGCTCGAGCAGCACCTGGTCACGCCACGTGCCCGGCCTCAACGAGGAGCTCGGCGCCACCTCCGCCTGGGGCAGCCAGCTCACCGGCCGGCTCCCGGGCGCGCGGCACGACGGCGTGCTGGGCATGTGGTACGGCAAGGCGCCCGGCCTCGACCGCGCGGCCGACGCCCTGCGCCACGGCAACTTCGTCGGAACCGGGCGCACCGGCGGCGGCCTCGCCGTCGTCGGCGACGATCCCGGCCGCCAAGTCCTCCACCGTCCCGAGCGCGTCCGAGTCGCTGCTCGCGAGCCTGCACATGCCGGTCTTCTATCCCGGCGATCCCGCCGAGGTGATCGACCTCGGCCTGCACGCGTGGGCGTGCTCGCGCGCATCCGGGCTGTGGTCCGGCCTCAAGATCGTGACGAGCGTGGCCGACGCGGTCGGCACCGCCGACCTCGCGCCCGGGCGGGTCAGCCCGGTCCTGCCCGACCTCGGCTACGAGCACGTGCCGAACGGCAACCTGCTGCCCAGCTCGCTCGAGCTGGAGCGCTCGCTGCTCGGCGCCGCGCACCGACCTCGCGCTCGCCTACGCGCGCGAGAACGCCGACGTCAACCGCATCGAGGGCGCGCGCGACGCCTGGCTCGGCATCGTCGCCGCCGGCAAGCCCTACCACGACCTCACGCACGCGCTGCGCAGCCTCGGCCTGGGCGAGCGCGACGCTCGAGCGCGCCGGCATCCGGCTGCTCAAGCTGGGCATGATCTGGCCGCTCGAGCCGGACGTCGTGCATCGCTTCGCCGCGCGGCCTCGACGAGATCCTCGTGGTCGAGGAGAAGGGACCGTTCGTCGAGACGCTGCTCAAGGAGGTCCTCTACGGCGCGGCCGGCGCCCCCCGCATCGTCGGCAAGCGCGACGAGGGCGGCGCGCAGCTGCTGCCGCGTGAGCAGGAGCTCGACGCCGACGTCGTCGCCCGCGCCGTCGCCGCGCGCCTGCGCGCCCGCGGCCTGCAGCTCGACGGGGTGGAGGCGCAGCTCGCCCGCCTCGACGCCATCGCGGCCCGCCGCACCGAGCTGCCGATGGCCGCCCGCACGCCCTACTTCTGCTCGGGCTGCCCGCACAACTCGTCGCTGAAGGCGCCCGAGGGCACGCTCGTCGGCGCCGGCATCGGCTGCCACACGATGGTGCTGATCCACCCGGAGGGCAAGGGCGAGGTCACCGGGATCACGCAGATGGGCGGCGAGGGAGCCCAGTGGATCGGCCAGGCGCCGTTCACGGACGACCGCCACCTGGTGCAGAACCTCGGCGACGGCACGTTCCACCACTCCGGCTCGCTGGCGATCCGCGCTGCCGTGGCCGCCGGCGTGAACATCACCTACAAGCTGCTCTACAACGACCACGTCGCGATGACCGGCGGCCAGCAGATCGAGGGGCAGCTGCCGGTGCCCGAGCTGACGCGCTGGCTCGAGCTCGAGGGCGTGCGCCGGGTCATCGTCACCGCGGACGACACGAGCCGCTACCGCGGCGTCGAGCTGGCGCCGATCGCCGAGCTGCGCGAGCGCTCGCGAGCTCCTCGCCGCCCAGCAGGAGCTGGCCGAGGTCGAGGGCGTGACGGTGCTGATCCACGACCAGGAGTGCGCCGCCGAGCGCCGCCGCGAGCGCAAGCGCGGCAAGCAGGCCGAGCCGGCGCAGCGGATCTGGATCAACGAGCGCGTCTGCGAGGGCTGCGGCGACTGCGGGCGAGAAGTCGAGCTGCCTCTCGGTCCAGCCGGTGGAGACGGAGTTCGGCCGCAAGACGCAGATCCACCAGGCCTCCTGCAACAAGGACTACTCCTGCCTCGAGGGCGACTGCCCGGCGTTCCTGACCGTGGTGCCGGGCGAGCGCGCCCGGCGCTCGACGCCCGACGCTGCCGGCGCATCTCCCCGAGCCGCGCCGGCTCGCGCTCGAGCGCCGACTTCGGAGTGCGGATGACGGGCATCGGCGGCACCGGCGTCGTGACCGTCAACCAGGTGCTCGGCATGGCGGCGCTGATCGACGGCCTGCACGTCGCGGGGCTCGACCAGACCGGCCTGTCGCAGAAGGGCGGCCCCGTCGTCTCCGACCTGCGCATCTCGAGCGCGCCGCTCGCGGCGGCAGCCAAGGCGCCGGCCGGCTCGATCGACCTCCTGCTCGGCTTCGACCTGCTCGGGGCCGCCGGCGACGCCAACCTGCGCGCCGCGGCGCCCGACCGCACCGTCGCGGTCGTCTCGACCAGCGCCGTCCCGACCGGGCGCATGGTCACCGACCCGGGCGAGCGCTTCCCCGAGCTGACCGGCGAGCTCGGCCGCATCGACTCGGTCACCCGCTCGCGCGACAACCTCTACCTCGACGCCCAGGCCCTCTCGGAGCAGCTCTTCGGCGACCACATGATGGCCAACACGCTGGCACTCGGCGCGGCCTACCAGCGCGGTCTGCTGCCCGTCTCGGGCGCGGCGATCGAGCGCGCGATCGAGCTCAACGGCGCCGCCGTCGAGAAGAACCTGGCGGCCTTCCGCTGGGGCCGCGCCGTGGTCGCCGCGCCGGACGCGATCGAGGCGGCGACCAAGCCGCCGGCGCCGCCCGCGCGCGAGCTGTCGGAGCGCGAGCGCGAGCTGGTCACGCTGGCCGTCGACGGCGATCGCGGCGAGCTGCGCCGGCTCGTCGAGGTGCGCGTGCCGGAGCTGATCGCCTACCAGGACGAGGCCTACGCGCGCCGCTACGCGGAGCTCGTGCGCCGCGTCCAGGTGGCCGAGCAGGAGCGCGCGCCGGGGCACGACGGGCTCGCCGAGGCGGTCGCCCGGCAGCTCTTCAAGCTGATGGCCTACAAGGACGAGTACGAGGTCGCGCGCCTGCACCTCGACGCCGCCGAGGAGGCGCGACTGGAAGCCGCGCTCGGCGCGGGCGCGAAGGTCGCCTACAACCTGCACCCGCCGCTGCTGCGCTCGCTCGGGCTGAAGCGCAAGCTGGAGCTGGGCAGCTGGTTCAAGCCGTCGTTCCGGGCGCTGCGGCGGATGCGGCGCCTGCGCGGCACGCCGCTCGACCCGTTCGGCCGAGCCGAGGTGCGGCGCGTCGAGCGCGAGCTGATCGCCGAGTACGAGGACACTGGTCGCCGAGGCGCTCGCGGCGCTCACGCCGCAGACGCACGCGACCGCGGTCGAGCTGCTCGAGCTGCCGGACGTGATCCGCGGCTACGAGGACGTGAAGCTGCGCAACGTGGCGCTCTTCCGCAAGCGCGCCGAGCCGCTGCGCCGCCGCCTCCAGCGCGGCTGACGGCCCCGCGTAGTCTCTGCCGCATGAGCTCGACCTTCACGATCGGCGGCGATCTCGAGGTTCGCCGCCTCGGCTACGGCGCGATGCGCATCACCGGCGACGGCATCTGGGGCCCGCCCGACGACCCGGAGTCGGCCAAGCGGCTGCTGAAGCGGGTCGTGGAGCTCGGCATCGACCTGATCGACACCGCCGACTCCTACGGCCCCGAGGTCAGCGAGAACCTGATCGCCGAGGCGCTGCACCCCTACCCCGAGGGGCTCGCGATCGCCACCAAGGGCGGTCTGGTGCGGACCGGCCCGGGCGAGTGGCCGCGCGACGCGCGCCCCGAGCGCCTGACGCGAGTGCATCGAGGGCAGCCTGCGCCGGCTGAAGCTCGACCGCATCGACCTCTACCAGCTGCACGCGCCCGACCCGGACGTGCCGCTCGAGGACTCGCTCGGCGCGCTCAAGGAGGCGCAGGAGCAGGGCAAGATCCGCCACATCGGCGTGTCGAACGTGTCGACCGAGGAGCTCGAGCGGGCTCGCGCCGTCGTCGACGTCGTGACGGTCCAGAACCGCTACAACCTCGTCGACCGCAGCTCCGAGGACGTGCTCGACGCCTGCGAGGCCGCCGGGATCGGCTTCATCCCCTGGTTCCCGCTCGCGACCGGCGACCTGGCCCGGCCGGGCGGTCCGCTCGACGAGCTGGCCCGCGCGCACGACGCGACGCCCGGGCAGCTCGCGCTGGCGTGGCTGCTGGCGCGCTCGCCCGTCATGCTGCCGATCCCGGGCACGGCGTCCGAGCAGCACCTGGAGGAGAACGTCGCCGCCGAGCAGCTGCAGCTGGAGCCGGACGAGCTCGAGCGGCTGGCCGAGGCCGCCTGATTCGATCGGAGATCGAGGGGTAAGTGGAACGTCATGTCTGAAGCGATCCAGCCGACCAGCTTCGATCACGTGGCCCTCTGGGTGGACGAGCGCAAGGCGCTCGCGGACTTCGTCTGCGAGCACCTCGGCATGCACGTCATCGAGGAGACCGACACCTTCACGCTCGTCGGGGTCGACGCGAAGCTCGGCAAGCTGACGCTGTTCGACGCCGAGGGCCCGCGCGAGCGCGGCTCCATCGAGTACATCGCGCTGCGAGTCGGCAATCTCGAATCGGCGCTCTCCGGGCTGCCGCAGACCGCCGGGGTGCGCGCTGTGGACAACGGCATCGTCCGCTTCGACGGGCCGGGCGGCGTGCCGCTCGCGCTGGTGCAGCGCGGCGGGGTCGAGTTCGACCTCGACCACGTCCTGCTGAGGCTGCCGGACCGCGACGGCGCGCTCGACGCGCTCGTCGACATGGGCTTCGAGCGCCGTAACGGATCGCTGGCCGTCAGCGACCGCGAGCTGCGCATCGTCGAGGGCGACGCCGGCGAGGTCGAGCGGCCGCTGCTCAACCACCTCGCCCTGCTGGTCGACTCCGCCGACGAGGTCCAGCGCGACGCCGAGCAGCGCGGGGTGGAGATCGACGACGTGAAGGACGCGCCGAACACGCTCGCGGTCTTCCTGCGCGGCCCGGCCGGCGTTCGGATCGAGTACGTCGAGCACAAGCCGGGCTTCGCCCTGGTCTGAGCCATTGGCGGACCTGGTCGTCGGCGGGGCCGGAATGGCCGGCCTCGCGGCGGCGGCCGAGGCGCGACGCCTGGGCGCCGCGCCGGTCGTGCTCGAGAAGCTGGATCGCCCGGGCGGGTCGATGCGCCTGTCGAGCGGCGTCATCTGGCGACATCGCGAGCTCGAGCGCTTTCGCGCCGAGTGCCCCGGCGGCGACCCCGAGCTGCAGCGGCTGCTGTTCGAGCGCCTCGACGGCGACCTCGAATGGCTCGAGTCGCTGGGAGCGCTCGTGGTCGGGCGCGACACCGGCAACCCGCTCACGAGTGGCGTCCGGTTCGACCCCGAGGGGCTGACGGCGGCGCTCGTCCACGCTGCCGCCGACGTGCGGCTCTCGACGCCGTTGCGCGAGCTGCCGAGCGACGCGCCGGTCGTGCTGGCGACCGGCGGCTTCGCGGCGAACCGCGACCTGCTGCGCGAGCACGTCACGCCCGAGGCCGACCACGTGCTGCTGCGCGCCGCGCCCGGCTCCACAGGCGACGGGCTGCGGCTCGGCCTCGCCGCGGGGGCGAACACCGGTGCCGGCCTGGACGAGGTCTACGCTCGCGCGATGCCGGCCCCGCCCGCGCAGGTCGCTCCCAGCGAGTTCGTGTCGCTGTCGCAGCTCTACGCCCGCCACGCCGAGGTGTCCAACGAGCGCGGCGAGCGCTACGTGACGCGCACCTGGTCCGAGACCGACACAGCTCAGTGGATGACGCGCCAGCCGCGTGCGCGGGCCTGGTTCCGGGTCCCGGACGCGGCGCTCGGCGAGCGCGTGCGCGATCGCAGCGTGGGGGAGATGATCGAGGCCGCCGAGCGCGCGCGGGCGCCCGTGCAGCGGGAGCACGGGCACGTGGTCGTGGAGACCGTGGCCGGCGTGACCACCACCCTGGGCGGCCTTGCGATCGACGCGTCGGCGCGCGCCGCCGACGGCGTGTTCGCCTGCGGGGCGGACGCCGGCGGCATCGCGACCGGCGGTTACGCGAGCGGGCTCGCCGCCGCGCTCGTGTTCGGGCGCATCGCGGCGCGGGCGGCGCTGGGGGAGACACCGTGAACCACAGCTTCGGCAGCGGCGGCGACTTCACGGTCGGCATCGAGGAGGAGCTGCTGCTGGTCGACGGCGAGTCGCTCGCAGCTCGCGCACGTCGCCGACCGCGTCCTGCCGGCGCATGGGGTGGCCGCCCGACCGGGCCGGGCACGAGGCCTTCCTCGCAGAGATCGAGGTGCGCTCGGAGCCGCGCGCGAGCGCGGCCGAGGCCGTGGCCGACATCCACGCCGGCCGCGCCGCGATCGCCTCCGCCGGCGGAACTCCGATGGCCGTCGGGCTTCACCCTGACGCGGCCTTCGGCGACGTGCGGCTCGTGGACGCCGATCGCTACCGGGTCGTGGAGCGCGAGATGCGCGGGCTGATCAAGCGAACGCCCGAGTGCGCGCTGCACGTGCACGTGGGGATGCCCTCGGCCGACGCGGCCGTCGACGCCCTGATGGGCCTGCGCGAGCTGCTCCCGCTGATCGGAGCGCTCGGTGCGGCCTCGCCGTTCTGGTTCGGGATGGACTCGGGCCTCGCGAGCGCCCGCTCGGCGCGTCATCCGCGCCTACCCCGGTCGCGGCGGCCCGCCGCCGGTGCGCGACTGGGACGACTACCTCGAGACGCTCGCCGGCATCCAGCTCGGCGGCGGCCCCGAGGACCACACGATGGTGTGGTGGGACGCGCGCCTGCAGCCGCGCCTCGGGACGGTCGAGCTGCGCGAGCTGGACGTGCAGCCCGCGATGGACGATGCCGCGGCGCTCGTGGCCGCTGGTGCAGGCGATCGCGCGCCGCGCGGTGGAGAGCCCGCACGCCGACCGCGCGCCCGCGCAGGCGCTGCACTGGTCGAGCTTCCGCGCCGTGCGCGACGGCATCGACGCCGAGCTGCTGTTTCGCGGGCGCCTGCGCCCGGCGCGCGAGGCGGCCCTCGAGCTGCTCGACGACCTGCGCGGCGAGGACGACGCCCTCGAGGGCATCGAGCGGATCGTGCGCGAGGGCGGCGGGGCCGCGCGCCAGCGGGCCGTCCACGCGGAGGCCGGCATGGCGGGCCTGCTGCGCCATCTGGCGGACGTGACTGCGCGCGCTCCCACCTAGCCGCGTGCCGGGTCTCTAGGAATGGCGACAGCGCCGGCCGGGGGCTGCCCGGCCGGCGCGTCGCGGTGCGTCTTGTCTAGGCGGCGTCGCGGAGGGCCGCGACCGGCGTCGTCCTCGGAGAGGCGCCGCAGGGCCTTCTCCTCGAGCTGGCGGACGCGCTCGCTCGAGAGCCCGAGCCGGCGGCCGGTCTCGCGCAGGGCCTTGGGCTCCTCGCGATCCAGTCCGAAGCGGAGCGTCAGCACGGTCCGCTCGTTCTCCGGGAGCGTGCCGACGGCGGACCGCAGCGCCTCCCAGTTGAGCTCGGTGCTCACGTAGTCCTCGATCGAGGGGCCGTCGCCGGCGATCAGGTCGCCGAGCGCGGTGTCGCCGTCCTCGCCGACGCCCTGGTCCAGGCTGGCGGGACCGCGGTCGGCGCGGCGGATGTCGATCACCTCGTCGACCGGCAGGTCGACGCGCTCGGAGATCTCCTCATCGGTCGGCTGGCGGCCGAGCTCGACGGCGAGCTTGCGCTCCGCGTCCGAGATCTTGCGCGCCCGCGCCACGATGTGGACCGGCAGCCGCACGGTGCGGCCCGAGTTGGCGAGCCCGCGGCCGATGGCCTGGCGGATCCACAGCGTCCCGTAGGTGGAGAACTTGAAGCCCTTGCGCCAGTCGAACTTCTCGACCGCGCGGATCAGGCCGAGCATGCCCTCCTGGATCAGGTCGCCCAGGGGCAGTCCCTGGCCCTGGTACTTGCGCGCAACCGAGATCACGAGCCGCAGGTTCGAGTTGATCATGCGGTCCTTGGCCTCGAGGTCGCCGCGCTCGATGCGCTGGGCCAGCTCGACTTCCTGGGCAGCGGTGAGCAGCGGGTGCTTGCGCGCCTCGTTGAAGAACAGCTGTAGGGAATCCTCCAGCTCCGGGGTGAAGGAGTAGCTGGGGGTGGTCTCAGTGGTGCTCGTGGTGGTTCCTTCGTTAGATAGTTCGACGTTCATCGAAAGTATACCTCATCGGGGGGCCAGACTGAAGCCTGCCTGGGGGGGACTCAGATCTCGTTCCCGTCCCGCGGGGGCCGAATCCGCCCTCTTCGGCGGGCGCCTGACCGTTCCTCTTACGAATTGTAAGCCCTAGGGGAAGGGCCCGTCTCGACCGTGGTCTCGACCGGTCTCTGCACGGCGGCCCGCAGCGCGTCGCGGAGGGCCCGCTTGTGCTCGTCCGGCAGCGCCGCGATCTCCGGCGGCGGCTGCGACATCTGCGCTGATCGCAGTGCTCCGGACCCGCTCGCCCTCGGGGGTGAGCCCGAGCAGCTTCACGCGCCTGTCGTGCTCCGCCGGCCGGCGCCGGATCAGCCCGCGCGCCTCGAGGCGGTCGACGATCCCCGTGACGTTCGAGTTGTCGCAGAACAGCTTGCCCGCGAGCGAGCTCATCTGCACCTCGTCGTCCGCATCGATCAGCCGCAGCGCGTGCAGCTGGACGGGGGACAGCCCGAGCTCCTGCGCGAGCGCCATGAAGCGCGGCTTGTTGGCCTGCATGATTTCCCAGAGGAGAGCCCAGGCCTCGCGTGCGGGATCTTTGGAGTCGACCATGGTCGATGACCATTATAGTCGATAACAGCGACCTTTGACAACCTCAACCTTTACTTGCTAACTTAGTGCGCTCATGAGCGATCCAGCCATCGAGGCCAGCCAGCTGGTCCGCGAGTTCAAGAAGGGCCCGCGCGCGGTCGACGGGATCGACCTGCAGCGTCGCCGCGGGCGAGGTCTACGGGTTCCTCGGGCCGAACGGCGCGGGCAAGTCGACGACCGTCCACATGCTGACCACGCTGCTGCCGCCCACGGCGGGCAGCGCGCGCGTCGGGGGACACGACGTCGTGAAGGAGGGTCCCGCTGTGCGCGCCGCGATCGGCGCGGCGCTGCAGGAGGCCGCGCTCGACCCGTTCCTCACGGGCGCGCGAGCACATGCGCCTCCAGACCGCCCTGCACGGCATGCGCGGCGAGCACGCCAGGCGGCGATCCGGCGAACTGCTCTCGCGCGTCGGCCTGACGCAGGCCGCCGACCGCAAGGTGGGCGGCTACTCCGGCGGCATGAAGCGGCGGCTCGACCTGGCGCTGGCACTGGTGCACGAGCCGCGCATCCTGTTCCTCGACGAGCCCACCACCGGCCTCGACCCGCAGAGCCGCAGCGCGCTCTGGGACGAGGTGCAGCGGCTCGCGTCGGAGAGCGGGGTGACCGTCTTCCTGACGACGCAGTACCTCGAGGAGGCCGACGTGCTCGCCGACCGCATCGGGATCATCGACCACGGCCGCATCGTGGCCGAGGGCTCGCCCGAGGCGCTCAAGGCCGAGATCAGCCGCCCCAGCGTCGAGGTCATCCCGACCGAGGGGGACCAGCTGCCGCGCACGCGCGAGGTGCTCGCGCGCTTCGGCGAGCCCGCCAACTCGTCGCCCAAGGGCGCTGCGGTCCGCCTCTCAGAGGGGGAGGTGCAGCTCGCCGACGTGGTCCGCGCGCTCGACGCAGAGGACATCCACGTCCATCACCTGCAGCTGCACGCGCCGACGCTCGACGACGTCTTCCTCGCCAAGACCGGCCGCTCGCTCGAGGGCGCCGGGGAGGTCCAGGAGCCCGAGCCCGAGCAGGCCGTCCCCGCGTGAGCCGCTCCTCCCTGTTGGTCCAGGTCGGCGTGCTGGCGCGCCGCTCGGTGGTGCGAACGCTGCGCCAGCCGGCGATGGTGATCCCCTCGCTGGTCTTCCCGCTGATCCTGCTCGCGATCAACTCGAGCGGCCTCGAGTCGACCACGCGCCTGCCGGGCTTCCCGACCGACTCCTACTTCCAGTTCGCGCTGGCGATCCCGTTCGTGCAGGGCGCGCTGTTCTCCGCCAACAGCGCCGGCACCAACGTCGCGAACGACATCGAGACGGGCTTCCTGAACCGCCTCTCGCTCACGCCGCTGCGGCGCGTGGCGCTGATGGCGGGCCAGCTCGCCGGCATCGTCGTCCTCGGCCTGATCCAGGCGATCACGTTCGTGCTGGTCGGCGTGGTGTTCGGCCACGGCATCGCCGCAGGCGTCGGTGGCGCCGTCGTGATCGTCCTGCTCGCGCTGGTGATCGCGCTGGCGTTCGGGTCGATCGGCGCGTTCGTCGCGCTGCGCACCGGGTCCGGCGAGGCCGTCCAGGGCGTGTTCCCGCTCTTCTTCGCCGCGCTGTTCCTCTCCTCGATGTCGCTGCCGCGCGACCTGATCGAGACCGACTGGTTCCGCACGGTCGCCACCTGGAACCCCGTCTCGTACATGCTCGAGGCGATCCGCTCGCTGGTGATCGTGGGCTGGGACGCCGAGGCGCTCGAGCTCGGGTTCCTGTGCGCCGGCGGCATCGCCGTGATCGCCGTGGCCGCCGCGTCGGCCGCCCTCAAGACGCAGATGACGCGCACATGAGCGGGTTCTGGTCGGTCGCCCGCGCCGTGGCCTGGCGCAACATCCACAACTTCTTCACCAACCGCGCGATCGTGATCCCGTCGCTGCTGTTCCCGCTGTTCTTCTTCACGGCCTTCGCCGGCGGCCTTTCGCGCATCGACCAGGTGCCCGGCTTCGACTACGACTCGGGCTACACGACCTTCGTCTACGGCTTCGTGCTGCTCCAGGCCTCGACCTTCGGCGGGATCTTCACCGGCTTCTCGGTGGCGCGCGACTTCGAGTCGGGCTTCTCGCGCCGGCTGCTGATGGCGGCGCAGCAGCGCGGCGGCATCATCGCGGGGTACTGGCTGGCCGGACTCACGCGCGCGGCCTTCACCGTCGCCACCATCACCGCCGTGGCGATCGTCGCCGGCCTCGACGTGAACGGCGGCGCGGTCGACCTGGCCGGGCTCTACGTGCTCGCGGCGATGGTCAACACCGCGGCGATGCTGTTCGGGACCGGCGTTGCGATGCGGCTGCGCACGATGCAGGCCGCGCCGGCGATCCAGATGCCCGCCTTCCTGCTGCTGTTCCTCGCGCCCGTGTGGGTGCCATACGACCTGCTGACCGGCTGGGTGCAGACGGCGGCGTCCGTGAATCCCTTCACGCTCGTGCTCGAGTCGGGGCGCGGCTTCCTCGGCGGCGACCCCACGAAGGTGCTGCCCGCGTTCGCGGCGCTCGCGCTCGTCGTGGCGGTGAGCCTGCTCTGGGCACGCGGCGGCCTGCGCAGCGCCGAGCGGGCCGCATAGCCGAGCCGGTTAGGCTGCGCGCATGAGCGACGAAGTCAGGGAAGTGGTGGAGGGCGACGGCTACGCGGTCGCGAACCTCGACGGGCTCGGCGAGGGGCCGGGGTTCCGCAAGGTCCGCCGCGACCTGGGCGTGACCGCATTCGGGGTGAACGGCGTCGAGCTGCCGCCCGGCTTCGAGACCGGCGAGCACTTCCACGACGAGCAGGAGGAGCTCTACTTCGTGCACCGCGGGGAGATCGAGCTGACGGTCGGCGGCGACACGCACCGGCTCGGACCTGGCGGCCTCGCGCGCGTGGACCCCTCCACGGTCCGCAAGATCAAGAACGTCGGCGACGGCCCGGCCGTCTACGTGATCGCGGGCGGCAAGGACGGCTACGTCGGCCGCGACGGGCGCCTTCCGGAGGGCGAGACCAAGCGGGTCGGGCCCAGTGCTTAGGCGAGCGCTGGCGGCCGCGGTGGCCGTGCTCGCGCTGGCGCCGGCAGCTGCGGAGGCCTCGACGATCGGCGGCTGCCCGCTGTTCCCGCGCAGCAACCCATGGAACCAGCGCGTCGACAAGCTGCCGCTGGTCGGCAACTCCAGGGCCATCGTCAACTCGATCGGGGCCGACGAGAACCTGTTTCCCGACTTCGGCTCCGGGCTCTACCAGGGCCGCCCGATCGGCATCCCGTTCGTGACCGTGCCGCGCGGGCAGCCGAAGGTGCCGATCTCGTTCGACTACGCGGACGAGTCGGACCGCGGGCCCTACCCGATTCCGCCGGGTGCGCCGATCGAGGGCGGGCCGAACGGCGACGGCGACCGCCACGTGATCGTCGTGCAGCGCGGCGCCTGCAAGCTCTGGGAGACGTTCGACTCGCGCCCTCAGGCCGGCGGCTCGCGCTGGACGGCGGGGTCAGGGGCCACTTGGAGCCTGCGCTCGAATCGCCTGCGGCCGCGCGGCTGGACCTCGGCCGACGCGGCCGGGCTGCCGATCCTGCCGGGGCTGGTGCGCTACGAGGAGATCAAGCGCGGCTACATCGACCACGCGCTGCGCTTCACCGTGGAGCGCTCGCGGCGGGCGTTCGTCTGGCCCGCGCGCCACTACGCATCGGACGACCCCGACCCGGATCTGCCCGCGATGGGCCAGCGGCTGCGCCTCAAGCGCGGCTATCCGATCGGCGGGTTCCCAAAGCAGGCGCGCGTCGTGCTGAAGGCGCTGAAGCGCTACGGGATGATCATGGCCGACAACGGCTCGGACTGGTTCATCAGCGGGGCGCCGAACCGCGGCTGGAACAACGACCAGGTGCACACGCTGCAGCGCGTTCCCGGCAGCGCGTTCGAGGTCGTCCGGTTTTCGCGCCGCTGACGGCGGGTACCCGGGACCCATGTCTGGATTGACAGTGGTCGTCACGGCCTTCGTGCTCGGGATCGTCGCCATGGCGTTCGCCTTCTCCGGGGGCGCGGTGATCGTCGCCGTTCCGCTCGCGATCGTCGTCATCGCCATCGTCGTGACCGTCGACTTCTCGAAGCGCCGCCGTCAGGCGGCCAGCCTCCATGAGCAGCGCGAGCGCGCAAGCAGCGAGAAGGTCCAGTTCACCGAGCGCGACGAGCAGACGCTCGTCTCCGAGTAGCCAGCGGCCGATCCGGGTCGGCTGCTCGGGCTGGCAGTACCGCGACTGGCGCGGCGGGCTCTATCCCGAGGGGCTGCCCACCACGCGCTGGCTCGAGCGCTACAGCGAGGAGTTCGAGACGGTCGAGGTCAACTCGACCTTCTACAGGCTGGCCTCACGCGACGCCGTAGCGCGCTGGGTCGAGCAGACCCCGCCGGGGTTCACGTTCGCCGCCAAGGCGAGCCGCTACCTGTCCCACGTGCGCCGGCTGCGCGACGTCGAGCAGGGGATCCACCGCTACTACGAGCGCATCATGCCGCTGGTCGAGGCCGATCGGCTGGGGCCGATCGTCTGGCAGTTCCCGGCGACCTTCCGACGCGAGGCGGATGCGCTCGAGCGGGTGGCCACGACACTCGAGCTCGTCCCGCCCGGGCGCCACTGCTTCGAGTTCCGCCACGAGAGCTGGTTCGCGGACGAGGTGTACTCGCTCCTGCGCGAGCACGGCGCGGCGCTCGTCATCGGCGACCACCCGCGCTGGCCCTTCCAGGCCCGCGAGCTCACCACGGACTGGACGCTGGTCCGCCTCCACTACGGGCACCGCGGCCGGCGCGGCAACTACTCCCAGACCGAGCTGGACGAATGGGCCCGGCGGATCGCCCAATGGCGCCGCCGGGCCGAGGTGCTCGTCTACTTCAACAACGACTGGGAGGGCTTCGCCGTGGAGAACGCCCGCTCGCTCAAGCGGCGGCTGCGGCAGTCTCCAGACGGTTGAGCGCGCGCCGCAGCAGGCGCGACACGTGCATCTGCGAGTAGCCGATCTCCTCCCCGATCTCGCGCTGCGTGAGGTCGTGCACGAAGCGCAGCTCAAGCACCTTGCGCTCCACCTCAGGCAGCGCGCGCCAGGTGGTGGCGATCGCGTCCCGGCTCTCGACCAGCTCGTACGAGGTGTCGGTGTCGCCCATCAGGTCGACCAGCGACGCGGCCTCGTCGTCGTCGCGGCTGGTCGGCGCGTCGAGCGACGCCGCCTCGTAGCTCGCCGACGCCTCCTGGGCCTCGAGCACCTGCTCGGAGCTGCAGCCGATGTGGGCCGCGACCTCGCGCACCTTCGGCGAGCGGCCCAGCTCCTTCGAGAGCGTCTCGGTCGCACGGCTGACCGCGAGCGTCCGCTCCTGGAGGTCGCGCGGCACGTGCAGCGCCCACCCCTTGTCCCGGAAGTGGCGCTTCAGCTCCCCGAGGATCGTGGGCGCGGCGTAGCTCGTGAACTTCGTGCCGCGCCCGGGCTCGAAGCGGTCGATCGCCTTGATCAGGCCGAGGCTCGCGACCTGGAGCAGGTCGTCGAAGGGCTCGTCGGTGTAGGTGTAGCGCAGCGCCAGGTCCCGCGCGAGCGGGAGGAAGCGCTGAGCGAGCTCCTCGCGCGCGGCGAGGTCGCCGTTGAGGTGGTACTCGATCAACAGCTGGCGCTCGGTCTCCTGCGCCTCGGCGCGGTCGACCGGCTTACGGGTTGAGAAGCGGGAGAAGCGGGGGTGGCTCGGCGTCGCGAGCGCTACTGCACACATATAGACCTCCGTCGAGAAACATCTGACGTGAGGTCCGTGGCGCGGCCGATCCGACCAAGGCGACCGCTGTCGTCCCCCTACTTTTTCTGGCACCCCATCCGGGTGGCGCGAGCCCCTCGAAGCGGTGTCCTGGACCTACTTTATCCGTCGCGGCCAGATAATAAACCAAGGCTTCTGCGGAAAATGCGCGGGTATCCGGAAGCCATGGAGCGAGATCCCCATCACGAGCTCAACAACCCGATCGACGACCCGGATCCGACCGAGTGGCCGGACCCCTACGACAAGCGCGAGGACCCGCGCGACGAGGACCATCCGCAGACGGGCAGCCAGAGCACCAGCTTGCCCCACCCCGATCAGGACATCGAGGCCGACCCGACGCAGCCGCCCGAGCGCGACCGCCTCGACGACTAGGCCCTGAGCGCCGGCAGGACCCGCTCGCCGTAGGTGCGCAGGGCGCCGAGCGGGTCCGCGCCGGAGCCGTTCTGGAGGCATACGACGGTCGCGCCGAGCTGCTCCACCTCTCGGATCCGCTCCGCGTGGTGCTCCGGGTCCGACCCGATGATGTAGGACTGCGCGAACTCCTCGTCTGAGACCTCCGACTCGGCCTTCTCGTACATCGCCTTCGGGTCGTGCCAGTCGTCGGTGAAGAACTCCCCGGGCTGGGTGGCCTTCCAGACGCGGGAGCCCTCGAGGGCGTCGTCGTCGTCCTGTGCCCAGGAGAAGCCGGTCTGGAGGATGATCTCGCCCGGCTCGCGGCCGGCGTCCTCGCAGGCGCCGCGGTAGGCGTCGATCAGCTCGGGCACGGATTCCGGGTCGGCGATCGTCCAGAGGCCGTCGCCGAGGCGCCCGGCCACGCCGGCGGCGTCCGGGCCGAAGGCCGACACGTAGACCGGCGGACGCTCCGCTCCGCGCGTGTGCAGGTAGGCCGCCTTGGTCTTGAAGAAGCGCCCGTCGTGGTCGACGCGCTCGCCGTCGAGCAGCCGCCCGATCAGCTCGAGCGCCTCCTCCATGCGGCGCACCTGCTCGCCCGTGTCGGGCCAGTCCATGCCGGCCGGCGACTCGTTGAGCGACTCGCCCGAGCCGATCCCGAGGAAGCCGCGGCCCGGGAACAGCTCCTGCAGCGTCGCGCCGAACTGCGCCACCACGGCGGGGTGGTAGCGGTGCACCGGCGCGGTCACGCCGGTGCCGAGGCCGATCGTGGTCGTGGCCTGGCCGACGGCACCCAGCAGCGCCCACGCCTGGCCCGAGTGGCCCGGCTCCCACCAGGGCTGGAAATGGTCGCTGACGTTGAGCGCGTCGAAGCCGGCGCGCTCGGCCTCGACGCCCTGGTCGACGAGCTCGCTCGGCGGGAACTGCTCGGTCGCGAGCTGCACCCAGTAGCGCATCAGGCGCTCGCCGTCCGCTCGGCCAGCGATGCGCTCAGGGCGGCCTCGAAGCGCTCCGAGACGCGCTCGGCCATGCCGCGCTCGTCGACGAGGATGCGGTCGGCGAGCTGCACCGTCTCGGCGTCGCCGGCGCGCTCGGCCACTCGCTTGAGCTGCTCGTAGCCCCCGACCTCGAGGAACTCGTAGGCGTAGGCGAAAGCCGCGAGCTTCGCGGGCGTATCGGGCTGGGCGCCGAAGAAGGCGCCCCAGTTGAGCGCGCCCAGTCGCAGCGCGGCGTCCTTGAGCCTGCTCGGGGAGCCGCCGCGCGCCTCGAGGCGCTGCTCGACGCGGCGCGCGTGGTCGCGGCTCTCGGCGAGGTGCGTCTCGTAGATGCTCGAGAGCTCCGGATCGCCGGCGAGCTTGGACCCGCGCTCGAGCAGCTGGATGGCCTGGGCCTCCAGCGCGTGGGCGTCGGAGAGGTACTTGTTCAGCTGCTCGCCGAGGTCGTCGGGGTCCACGGCGCGCAGCGAGGCCTCGACGGAAAGGTCGAACGACGCCTCGAGGCGGTCGCTCATGGCGCGCTCGTCCTCGCGGATCGAGCGAGCCAGCTCGGCGGTCTCGGCGTCGCCGGCGCGCTCGGCCGCCATGTACAGGAGCTCGTAGCCCGCCAGCTCGAGGTGCTCGTAGGAGAGCGCGTGGCTGACCAGCTTGCCCGGGGTGTCGGGCTGGGACTTCGCGAACAGCACGAACGCGAAGCCGCCCGCCTTGAAGACGGCCTCCTTCAGCGCGCTCGGCGAGCCGCCGCGCGCCTCGAGCCGGGCGCGGGTGCGTCGCTCGTGGTCCTCGGTCTCGGCGAGGTGCTCGCGGAAGGCCGCGGCCAGCTGCTCGTCGCCGGCCATGTCGGGGGCGGCGCGCATCTGCGGCAGCGCCTGCTCCTCGATCGCGTGGGCATCGCTCAGATAGATGGTGAGTTGCTCGTCCAGGGAAGCCATGGCGCGCGGCTACCCGGCGGCGGCCGGGGTCAACCTTCGACGCCGGTGGCGTCGTGCGGCGCTCCGACGGGCTTCGACTCCGGCGAGCCGCGCTGGCGCAGGTAGACCGCGAGGATCGCCATCGATCCCACGGCGAGGAACTCGGACTGCCAGTTCTGGAGCGTCTTCTCCCAGAAGTCCGGCTTGCCCAGGTACTGCGCCCACGAGACCGGCAGCTCATGGTGGTCGAGCTGCTCGGTGTTGTACTCGACCACCCCGGTGATCGACTGCGCCACCCAGCTGCCGATCCAGATCGCGGCCATCACGATCAGCAGCGAGTTCTCGTAGACGGCCCGACGCACGCCGTCGACCTTGGCCCAGCCCGGCGAGTCCGCGCGCGCGTGCCTGCCGACGGCCTGGTCCTCGTCCGACTCGCGGCCCGCCTTGTCGAGCTCCTTCGACTCCGGCGACCCGCGCTGCAGCAGCCAGACGGTCAGCAGGATGAAGAGCGTGAACTGCAGGTACTCGGACTGCCAGTTCTCCAGCACCGCGGTCCCGAACTGCGACGACACCACGTAGCGGCCGAGCGAGATGTGCGGGTTGCCGTGACGGTCCTGGTCCTCGTTGAAGTCGGCGTGACCGAAGATCGCCTGGAGGACGAGCGCCGTCAGGAACAGCGCGAGGAAGAACAGCGACAGGCCGTTGTGCTTGAGGAAGCGGCGCATCGCTACAGGTGGAGGAGGCCGATCGCCGAGTAGAAGATCAGGCCCGCGGCGATCAGCACCAGGTAGAGGACGAACATCGCCCGCACGTCAGTCCTCCAGCTCGCAGTCGAGCGGGAGCGACGGCGTGACGGGGCGGCAGCCGGCGGCGGCGATCTCCCAGCCGTCGGGCCCCTCGTCGAGGAAGAGCGTGCCGCCGGACGCGAGCGTGACCGAGGCGGACGTCACGTCCACGTGCGTGCTGGCCACGCGCCCACCCCGTGGCAGCTCGAGCGCGAGGATCCCCTCCTCGCACGGCTTGCCCTCCTGTTCCTCGAGTGCGCCGGCCGTCTCCTGGCTCAGCTCGGCGCAGGCGGCGGCGCCGTCGCGGGCCTCGAGGCCCGCTTGAAAGCGCTCCACCGAGGCCGCCGCGTCCGAGTCGCGGCCGGAGGCCCCGCAGCCGGCCACGAGGCAGGCGAGGACGAGCGTGAGCGCTGTCGCTCCGCGTGGCGCCATCAGGGGGCCTTCTTCCCCGCGGTTTGTTTGGTCAACCGCGCCACGGGACACCAGCACGACGTGGCACAACTCGCCTCGCTCTGGCTCGACAGCGTCGAGCGGGCTCCGCGCCCGCCGCTCGAGGTCGACGCCCACGCAGACGTCTGCGTGATCGGCGCGGGGATCGTGGGCCTGAGCACCGCGTACGAGCTGGCCCAGACGGGCGTCAGCGTGATCGTGCTCGAGGGGCGCTTCGTCGGCGCAGGGGCGAGCGGCTACAACACGGCCAAGCTGAGCTCGCTGCACGGCCTCACCTACGCCGAGCTCGAGAGGAGGCAGGGCGCCGACGCGGCTCGCACCTACGGCGAGGCCAATCAGCGCGGCATCGAGCGCGCCTTCGACGTCGCGGGGCAGCTGCAGATCGACTGCGATCTGCGCCGCAAGCCGAACCTCACCTACACCGAGTCGCCGGACGAGCGCGACCGGATCGAGGCCGAGGTCGCGGCCGCCCGCCGAGCCGGGCTGCCGGCGTCGCTCGAGGAGACCACCGACCTGCCCTACCCGGTGGCCGCCGCGGTCCGCTTCGCCGACCAGGCCGAGTTCCACCCGGTCAAGTACCTGCAGGGGCTGGCGCGCGGGCTGGAGGACCTCGGCGCGCGCATCCACGAGGGCACCTTCGGCGTGTCGGTCGACGCGGGCTCGCCCTGCCGCGTACGGACGGGCGGCGGGCGCACCGTCACCGCGGGCAGCGTGGTCGTCGCGACGCACCTGCCCTTTCTCGACCGCGGGCTCTACTTCGCGCGCTGCCATCCGGAGCGCTCGTACGTGGTGGCGGCGCCCTACGAGGGCGACGCCGCGAGCGGCGGCATGTACCTCAGCACCGAGTCGCCCGCCCACTCGATCCGCACGCACCGGCTCGACGGGCGCAAGTGGCTGCTGGTCGGCGGCGAGAGCCACAAGACCGGGCAGGCCGACGCGCGCGAGCGCTACGAGCGGCTGGAGAGCTGGGCGCGCGAGCGCTTCGGCATCGAGCCGGAGCTGCGCTGGGCGACGCAGGACCAGATGCCCGCGGACGGCGTGCCTTACATCGGGCCGGCCGACCCGGTCTCGAAGAACGTGTACGTGGCGACCGGCTTCCGCAAGTGGGGGCTGGCGATGGGGATCGCCGCCGGCGAGCTGCTGTGCGCCTGGGTGGAGGGTCGCGACCACCCGTGGCGCTCGCTGTACGACACGCAGCGCCTGCGGCTGCGCTCCTCTGCCACGACGCTGGTGCAGGAGAACGCGAACGTGGCGCTGCGCTTCTTCGGCGACCGGCTCGTGAAGCGGGCGGACGTCGAGTCGATTCCCGCAGGGGAGGGGCGGATCGTCGGCTCGGGCCTCGGCCAGCTGGCGGTGCACCGCGACCCGGGGGGTGAGCTGCACGCGCTGTCGGCGCGCTGCACGCACCTGGGCTGCATCGTCAACTGGAACTCGGGTGAGGGCACCTGGGACTGCCCGTGCCACGGGTCGCGCTTCGGGGCGAACGGCGAGGTGATCATGGGGCCCGCGACGAAGCCGCTCGAGCGGCGCGACCTGAGCGGCTAGCGGCGCAGCCGCTCGACGCGGCGCTCCTGCTTGGCGAGCTCGCGCTCGGTCTCGCGTGAGAGCCGACGCGTCTCGCGCTCGGCCAGCTCGGCCTCGAGCAGCGCGTCGCGCGCCGC
Organism: uncultured Thermoleophilaceae bacterium; assembly: GCA_963828225.1. Taxonomy (GTDB): domain Bacteria; phylum Actinomycetota; class Thermoleophilia; order Solirubrobacterales; family Thermoleophilaceae; genus JACVRW01. The sequence continues at coordinate 73,561 of CAWHDX010000003.1, forward strand.
GTCCAGGGTCTCGACCGCGGCCCCCTGATCGGCGGCCGCCCGCTCATGGGCCGTGCGGGCATCCGCGAGCTCGGCCTCCGCGTCGGCCAGGGCCCGATCGGCGGCTGCGGCGCGCTCGGCGGCCGCCGCTGCTGCGGCGGCGCGCTTGCCGTCGGCTTGCTCCGCGCCGGCACGCTGCGCCGCGGTGCTCTCGCCGCCGGCCCGCTCCGCGCCGGCCCGCTTCGTGCGGCCCTTGCGCTCCGACTTCGCCGCCCGCTCGCCGCCCCGCTTCGCGGGCGGCGGCGCCTCCGGCAGCGGCCCTTCGAGCGTCCCCAGCCCGCTCGCCTCGCGCTCGCGCACGAAGCGCCCCTCGCGCAGCTCCTCGCGCACCTCCTCGGAGAGGACGGCCGCTCGCAGCGTCGCCCGCACCCGCTCGCGCAGCGCGGGCCCGCTCTTGCCGGTCTCGGTGGCGATCGCCTCGGCGCAGTCGGCCAGGGTCCCCGACAGCGCGCGCTCGCGCTCGGTCGCCGCGCGCACGGCTGCAGGATCGCCTCCGCTCAGCATGTCGCGGTAGGCGTCGCGCAGTGCGTCGGCGGTCTCGAGCAGCTCGTCGGTCTCCGACCGGCGACGCCTGATCGCCTGGTTGAGCGCCCACGCGCCCACGGTCGGCTTGCGCAGCGCCTTGACCGCCGCGGCGGCCTCGCGATCCTCGCCGCGGAGCCGCTTCGCGAGCGCGTCGCGCTCCTTCACGAACTCGTCGAGCGGCAGCCCGTAGAGGCGGTTGAGCTCGGCTGCTTCGTCCATCGCGGGAAGCCTAAATGCAGCTACCCGGTTGCGTTGACTGGCCCCCCCGTATGGGCTACCTTGCCTGGGCGCTCGAAGTTGAGCGCGGGACGTGCACGGACGCCCAAAGCCGCTGCCCGGCCTCGCATGTTCACCCCCACCGCACGCGAGGAGTTTCGATGGCCTACCTCAACTGCCCGACCTGTCGGCTGACGGTCTACCGTCCGGTGATAGGCACGATCTCGGAGGAGTGCCCGCGCTGCCGCGCCAAGCTCGGCAAGGCGAGCCGGCTGTTCCGCTCCGCGATGCCGCCGCGGCTGGAGGAGAAGCTCAGGCCGCCTTCGCGCGCCTCCTAAGATCCCCATGGTGAACGAGACCCCGACCCCGGACACCGCTGCTCGCCATGGCGAGGAGCTCGCCGACGTCACGAACGGGATCGTTCGCCTGTTCAGCGAGTACTACGGCCGCGGCCCGACGCGCGCCAAGAGCTACATCCTCGACGACACCTTCGTCGTGACGGTCCTGCGCGACACGCTCACGCCGGTCGAGCGCACGCTGGCCGACCACGGCCACGGCGCTCAGGTGCGCAACGTGCGGCTGACCTTCCAGGAGGCCATGGCCGGCGAGTTCAAGACGGTCGTCGAGTCCGCCTTCGGGCGCCGCGTTGCGGCGTACCACAGCCAGCTCCTGATCGACGCCGACATCGGCTTCGAGCTGTTCGTCCTCTCCTAGGTGTCTTAGGACTCGAGCTTGCGCGTGTCGCGCGGCTCTACGAACGGCTCCTTGTCCACCGGCCGCATGCCTTCCTCGATCGCGCGGCCGCGCTCCAGCTCTGCGTTGAGCTCTGCGCCCAGCAGGATCATCACGTTCGAGATCCACAGCCAGACCAGGAAGATGATCGGGCCGGCGAGCGCGCCGTAGGTCTTGTTGTACGACCCGAAGTTGGCGACGTAGAAGGCGAACGCCAGCGACGCGATCACCCAGCCGATCACGGCCAGCAACCCGCCGGGGGTGATCCAGCGGAAGGCCGGCTGCTTCACGTTCGGGGCCGCCCAGTAGAGCACCGCGAACATGAACGAGACGAGCAGCAGCAGCACGGGCCACTTGGCGATGCTCCAGACCGTCACCGCCGTGTCCCCGACTCCGATCAGGTTGCCGATCTCCTCCGCAAGGCCGCCGGACACGGCGACGCCGATCGCGCTGGCCGCGGTCAGCACCATCAGCAGGACCGTCAGCCCCACCCGCACCGGCAGCGTCTTCCAGATCGGGCGCCCCTCCTCGATCGCGTAGATCGCGTTGGAGGCGCGCATGAATGCCGCGATGTAGCCGGAGGCCGACCAGATCGCCACGAGCAGGCCGATGGCGAAGAAGATGCCGGCGGCGCCCTGGCTGCCCTGGATGTTCTCGATCGCGTCGGTGAAGATCTCCTTCGCGGGGCCGGGCGCGACCTCGCTGACGTTGTCGATCAGCGGCTGCGTTGCGGACTCGCCGATCAGCCCGAGCACCGAGATGAGCACGATCAGCGCGGGGAAGATCGCCAGCACTGCGTAGTAGGTCAGCGCGGCGGCCCAGTCGGTGAGGTTGTCCTCCCGGAACTCCTTGACGGTGCGCTTGAGCACTCCCAGCCAGGAGCGGCCCTTCAGGTCGGTGGGCCCCTCCGGGTCGCTGTCGGCCATGCTCAGGCCGCTTCGGAGAGCGCCGCGACCTCGCGGAACTCGGCGAGGCGCTCGAGCGCCTTGTGCTCGATGCGCCGCACCCGCTCCGGGGAGAGGCCGAGCCGGCGGCCGGCCTCGCGCAGCGGCGTCGGATCGTCGCCGCTCAGCCCGTAGCGCAGGCCGATGACCTCGCGCTCCTGGTCGGGGAGCTGCTCGAGCGCGGCGCGCACGGCCTGGTCGCGCATGCCGATCTCGACCTCGTCGTGCGGCTGGATCTCCTGGCTGGGGAGCAGGTCACCCAGCTCGGTGTCGCCCTCCGCGCCGACCGGCCGCTCGAGGCTCGTGATCGTGCGCATGACCTCGCGCGTCTCGATCAGCTCGGCGAGCGTGATCTCGGCGCCGGCGGCGACCTCCTCGTCGGTTGGCGGGCGAGCCGTGCTTGGCCGACAGCTCGCGCTCGACGCGCGCGATCTTGCGCTCGCGCTGGCCGATGTGGACGGGGATCCGGATCGTGCGGCCCTGGTTGGCGAGGCCGCGCTGGATCGCCTGGCGGATCCAGAAGGTCGCGTAGGTCGAGAACTTGTAGCCCTTGCGCCAGTCGAACTTCTCGCTCGCGCGGATCAGGCCCGAGGATGCCCTCCTGGATCAGGTCGAGCAGCGCCAGCTCGTGGCCCTGGTACTTCTTCGCGAGCGAGACGACCAGGCGCAGGTTCGAGTTGACCATCCGCTCCTTGGCCTCGAGGTCGCCGCGCTCGATGCGCTGGGCCAGCTCGATCTCCTCGGCCGCGGTGAGCAGCGGGTGGCGGCGGACGTCGCGCAGGAACAGCTGGAGCGTGTCGCTGGTCATCACGGCCAGCTCCTCGTTGTTGTAGTGCGCGGGCGTCTGCGTGCCGTTGCCGCAGTCGTCGGTCACCTCGATGCCGCGCGCCTCGAGCCGGTCGTGGAGCGCTCTGCGCGTCGTCCTCGGGGAGCTCGAGCTCCTGCGCCAGCTCCGCGAGCTCGGAGAGGTTGACGCAGCCACGCTCCTCGCCGCGCTCGAAGAGCGCCTCGATACGGCGTTCGGGAGTCGCCTCGGAGGTCGGGGCCATGGAGAAGGCATACCCCGTCGCCTGTGGCTGAAACGGTGCGGCCGGCTCAGCCGGAGAGCGAGTCGAGCCGCTTCCGCGCGCGGGACAGCCCGCGCGCGTAGGAGGCGATGTCGGCCCACGGATCGCCCTTCGATCGCAGGCGCCGCAGCACGGTCTTGACCGTCCAGCGGTCGGGCCGCAGCTTCGAGTCCGACAGCTCGTCCCAGGCGATCGGCGTCGCCACCGGCGCACCCGGTCGCGGCCGCACCGCATAGGGCGGGACCGCCGTCTGGGCGTAGGCGTTGCGCATCACGTCGACGAGGATGCGCCCGCCGCGCTCGGCCTTGCGGAACTCGGTGGTGAGCTCGTCGGGGTGGCGCGCTGGCCAGCAGCTCGGCTGCCGCGCTCGCGAAGGGCTTGACGTCGGTGAAGGTGGCGCGCCGGCGTAGGGGCGTCCACACGTGGATGCCCTTCGAGCCGGTCACCTGGGCGAACGGCTCGAGCCCGAGCTCGCGCAGCAGGTCGCCGGTCTGGCGGGCTGCGCGCCTGACGGCGTTGAAGTCGGCGCCGGGCGCGGGATCGAGGTCGAAGACGAGGCGATCGGGCTGGCGTAGCCGATCGGCGCGCGAGAGCCACACGTGCGGCGTGATCGCGTTCTGCCCGACCAGGTAGACGAGCGTGTCGGCGTCGCGGATCAGCGCGTGCGTCAGCTTGCCGCCGCGCTTCTCCACCTCGACGCGGCCGATCCAGGCCGGGTAGTGGTCGGGCACGTTCTTCTGGAAGAAGCCCTCGCCGCCGATGCCGTCGGGGAAGCGCTGCAGGCTGAGCGGCCGGTCGCGGACGTGCGGCAGCATCCACTCGGAGACCGACTCGTAGTAGTCGGCCAGGTCGGCCTTGGTCAGGCCGTCGTCGGGGAACAGCAGCTTGTCCGGGTGCGTGATCTCGACGCTCACGCCGGCCGCTCCCTGACGACGTCGCGCGCGGCCTTGTCCTCGCGCAGGCCGAGGTAGCGCGGGTGGCGCAGCCGGCCGTCGCGCGTCCACTCGGTGAAGGCGATCTGGCCGACCAGCTCCGGCTCGACCCAGTGCGTGCCGCGCGGGATCGGGCGCACGCTCGCGAAGGGGGAGTCTTCGCGCTCGAGCTCGCGCAGCCGGCCGCCGAGCTCGCTCAGCGTCGCGTGGTCGAAGCCGGTGCCGACCTTGCCGGCGTAGCGCAGCCGGCCGTCCTCCCAGTAGCCGACCAGCAGCGCCCCGAAGTCGGTGCGCGACCCCTGCGGCGCGGTGAAGCCGCCGATCACGAGCTCCTGCTCCGCGTGGCACTTGAGCTTGCGCCAGTCGCTCGAGCGGGTGGCGCGGTAGGGGCTGTCGGCGCGCTTGGCGATGATGCCCTCGAGCCCGTCGCGGCAGGCCTCCCGGTACATCTGCTCGCCGACCTCGTTGCGGTGCGGGTTGAAGCGGACGTGATCGCGGAAGCGCAGCGTGCGGCGCAGCCGCGCCTTGCGCTCGCGCAGCGGCAGCTCGCGGACGTCCTCGCCGCCGAGGCGCAGGACGTCGAAGACGTAGAGGAAGACCGCCACGCGCTCGCGCCGGCGCCGCTGCAGGCGGCTGAAGCTCGTCACGCCGCGGCTATCGAAGGCCACCAGCTCGCCGTCGACCACGAAGTCCTCGCACGGTTCGCTCTCGAGCGCGGCCACCAGCTCAGGGTATTCGGCGGTCATCTCACGGTCGGTGCGCGAGACCAGCCGGACGCCCTGGTCGTCGCGGTGAGCGAGGCAGCGCACGCCGTCCAGCTTGCGCTCGAAGATCCAGCCGGGGTCTGAGAAGGGCTCGCCCCAGAGGACGGCCTTCATCGGGTCGTAGCCGTTCAGCGCTTCTTGTTGTCCACCGCGCGCTGGAGCTGCGCCTTGTTCATCTTCGACCGCCCGTCGACTCCGAGCTGCCTGGCCTCGTTGTAGAGCTGGTCGCGCGTGCGCCCCTCGGCCCCCCTCGCGCGCCCGCAGTTTGCATCTCGTCTCCTTTCTGCGTTGGCCTGCGCATACCCTCGATGGTGCGCCCGGACACCACCGACTCGGGCCGCTCGGCCACCGGATCGCCGTCCCCGGCGTGCTCGTCGCGGCGCTTCACGAGCAGCCAGCGGCGGCCGTCCGTGCGGCGCAGGCTCCAGCCCCCGCGCAGCTTCTCGCCGTCGAGCCAGAACGACACATGGCCCGCCGCCAGGCCGTCCTCCATCGGCTCGTCGCGCAGGTTCTCGTAGGAGCCGCGGTCCCAGACGATCACCGGGCCGGCGCCGTACTGGCCCTCGCCGATCACGCCCTCGAAGTCGCCCCAGGAGATGCTGTGGTCGTCCACGGCCATGGCCAGCCGCTTGTCGCGCGGGTTCATCGAGGGGCCCTTGGGCACGGCCCAGGACTTGAACGTGCCCGCCACCTCGAGCCGGAAGTCCCAGTGCAGGCTGGTGGCGTGGTGCTGCTGGATGACGAAGCGCGGCATGGCTAGGTGGCGGGGTGCAGCGGCTCGATCGCGAGCGGCCCCTCGTGGCGCTCCTCGACCTGGAGCGTGGTGTGGTCGATGCCGAAGCGCTCGCGCAGCACGTCGGCGAGCTGGCGTCGGTGCGACTGGGTGTCGCAGCCGGCGCGCACCGTCACGTGCGCCGACAGCGAGGTCATCCCCGAGGTCACCTCCCAGACGTGCAGGTCGTGGACCTCGACGACGTGGTTCTGGGCGGCGAGCGTGCGGCCGATCTCCTCGGGGTCGATTCCGGCGGGCGCGGCCTCGAGCAGGACGCGGCCGGAGTCGCGCAGCAGCGCCCAGCCGGAGCGCAGCATCAGCGCCGCGACAAGCAGCGCGGCGATGCCGTCCGCTCGGCCGAAGCCGGTGAGCAGGATCACGGCGCCGGCGACGGCGGTCGCGATGAAGGCGAACAGGTCGGTGAGCACGTGCTGGAAGGCGCCCTCGACGTTGAGGCTGCGGCGATCCGCGCCCGCCAGCACCCAGGTCGCCGCGAGGTTGACGGCGATCCCCGCGATCGCCACGACCAGCACCGTGGCGCCCTCGACCGACGGCGGGTCGACGAGCCTGCGCACGCCCTCGACCAGGATCACGAGCGCGAGGCCGACCAGGGTGGCGCCGTTGATCTGCGCCGAGAGGATCTCCGCGCGCGCGAGGCCGAAGGTGAAGCGGCCCTTGGCCGGCCGCGCCGCGAGCCGGGCCGCCACCAGCGCGAGGGCGATCGCGCCGGCGTCGGTGAGCATGTGGGCCGCGTCGGAGAGCAGCGCCAGCGAGTCGGCCAGGATGCCGGCCACCACCTCGACCGCCATGAACGCGAGGATCAGCCCGAGGGCGACGCCCAGCCGCCGGCTGTTGCCGGTGGGGACGTGGTGGTGGGAGTGGTGAGCGTGCGCCAACTGCGCGTTCATGGTGGCACCCGCCAAGCGATTGAACGGATGTTCAGCGGGTATTCCGTGCACATGCTGCTCGGCATCGACAGGGGCATCGCGCTGGCCGCCTCGGTGGCTCGCCACGTGGGATGGTGGCTCGAGTGGCAGGCGCGGAGCGGCGTCCAGGCCGGGACCCGCGAGCTGGCCGAGATGGAGCTCGGAACGCAGGCGGTGAGGACGTCCGGGTCGTCGTAACAGGCGCGAGCGGCAACGTCGGCACGAGCCTGCTGCGGGCGCTCGCCGACGAGCCGGCGGTGGAGTCGGTGCTCGGCCTCTGCCGGCGCGTTCCCGAAGCGCGCTTCCCGAAGGTGGAGTGGCGCGCCGCGGACGTGGCGCGGACGCCGCTGCGGACCTTCTTCGACGGCGCCGACGCCGTGGTCCACCTCGCCTGGCTGATCCAGCCGGGCCGCGACCAGCAGACGGTGCGCGCGGTCAACGTCGACGGCAGCGCGCGCGTGTTCGAGGCCGCCGGCGCCGCGGGCGTCGGGTCGTTGATCTACGCCTCCTCGGTCGGGGCCTACGCGCCCGGGCCGAAGGACCGCGCAGTCGACGAGAGCTGGCCGACCACGGGCATCGAGACCTCCTTCTACTCGCGCCACAAGTCCGAGGTCGAGCGCCTGCTCGACCGCTTCGAGGCCGAGCACCCGGCCGTGCGCACGGTGCGCCTGCGGCCGGGGCTGATCTTCAAGCGCGAGGCCGCGTCCGGCATCCGGCGGCTGTTCGCCGGGCCGCTGCTGCCGGGGTCGCTGCTGCGCCCGGCGGTGCTGCGCTTCGTACCGGACGTCAAGCGGCTCGTCTTCCAGGCGGTGCATTCGTACGACGTCGGCGACGCGTACAGGCGCGCCGTGGTGACCGACGTGCGCGGCGCGTTCAACATCGCCGCCGACCCGGTGCTCGATCCGGCCGAGCTGGGGCGCATCCTCGGCGCCCGCCCCGTGCCGGTGCCGGCGCCGGCCGTGCGCGCCGCGGCGGCGGCGAGCTTCAAGCTGCGTCTGCAGCCGTCGGAGCCGGGCTGGGTCGACATGGGGCTCGGCGTGCCGGTGATGGACACGACCCGCGCGCGCACCGAGCTCGCCTGGGAGCCGAAGCACTCCGCGGCCGACGCGCTGCGCGACCTGCTCGCGGGCATGCGCGAGGGCGCCGGCCTCGACACTCCGCCGCTCGAGCCCGGCGGTAAGGGGCCGCTGCGGGCGCGCGAGTTCCTGAGCGGCATCGGCGCACGCACCGGATAGCCCGCGCGAGGCTCCGGCCTACGGCGTCGTCGTCGTGGCCGGCGGCGTCGCCTCGGTGTCGGTCGGTGGGGTCGCGGGCGACGGCTGCTCGGGCGTCGTCGGCGTCGTCTCGGTCTGCGTCTCCGTCGGCGTCGTGTCGGTGTCCGTCTCGGGCTGAGTCTCGGTCCCGTCGGTCTCGGTCGGCTCGGTCGTGGTCTTGGCCTTGTCCTCCGAGCTGGCCTTGTTGCGCTTCGACCCGCCGAGCAGCGTCGTGCGTGAGTCGTTCTTGCCGAACGAGCTGCCCGCGATCAGCTCCGGCACCGTCAGCGCCAGCACCCCGATCACGAACGCGATCGCCGCCGTCCCGAACACCACGCGATAGGCGATGCGGCGCCGCTCCGGACGTGCCGGCGGGGCGCTGCGATACACCCGCACCGGCCGCGACGCCTCGGGGTCCGGCAGCGCGCGCGCCGGGTCCTCGGCCCGCAGGCGCTCGGCCACCCGCTGCGCGGCCGCCGCCGGCGGGGCGTCGGGATCCGGCAGGGCCGGCCGGTCGACGGTGATGCCCCGCGCGATCCGCTCGGTCGGCCGGCGCAGGATCTCGCTGACGAGCGTGACGATGACAGGGGTCATCGCCGCGGCTATCCAGGTGCCGGCGATCCACAGTCGCGAGGTCACGAGCGCTGCCGTCGCGGACGCGGCACTGGCGATCAGAAGCGTCCGCAGCTGTACGCGCTGCTCCTCCTCGCGCGGGGTGCGCGGGGTTGAGCCCATCGCGGGGCACCTTAACGAGCGGGTCGCGGGGTAGGGTTCCGCCGCGATGCCGGACGTGCAGACCCGTGACGCCGACCTCGTCGTCGTCGGGGCCGGTCTGGCCGGCCTCTCGGCGGCGCGGGTCGCAGCCGCCGCCGGCGCGTCTGTCGTGGTGGTCGAGGCGCGCGACCGCGTCGGCGGGCGGGTGCTCAACGAGGACATCGGCGGCGGCAACGTCGTCGAGGTCGGCGCGCAGTGGATCGGCCCGACCCAGGACCGGCTGGCCGCGCTGGCGGGCGAGCTCGGCGTCGAGACCTTCCCGACCTACGGCGAGGGCCAGAACGTGATCGAGTACGGCGGGCGCCTGCGGCGCTACCGCGGCACGATCCCGCGCATCAACCCGCTGGTCCTGCTCGACGTCGAGCGCGCCCAGCGGCGCCTCAACCGGCTCGCGCGGCGCGTGCCGCTCGACGCGCCCTGGGAGGCGCCCGACGCCGCCGCGCTCGACGGGCAGACGGCCGCCACCTGGATGCGCCGCAACCTCGCCACCAAGGCGGGGCGGATGCTGCTCGAGCTCGGCATCGAGGCGGTCTGGGCCGCGCAGCCCGAGGACATGTCGCTGCTGCACGTCCTCTTCTACATCCACTCGGCGGGGAGCCTCGAGCTGCTGTTCGACACCGACGGCGGCGCCCAGCAGGACCGCTTCGTGGGCGGCTCGCAGCGGATCCCGCTGCGGATGGCCGAGCAGCTCGACCAGCTCGTCCTGGGCGCGCCCGTGCGCAAGATCAGCCGCGGCGAGCACGGCGTCACCGTGGAGGCCGACGGCGCCATCGTCCGCGCCCGCCGCGCGATCGTGGCCATCGCGCCGACGCTGGCCGGCCGGATCGCCTACGACCCGCCGCTGTCGGGCTACCGCGACCAGCTCACGCAGCGCATGCCGCTCGGGACCGTCGCCAAGTGCATGGCCATCTACGACGAGCCGTTCTGGCGCGCCGAAGGCCTGTCCGGCCAGGGCACCAGCGACACCGGCCCGGTCAAGCTCAGCTTCGACAACTCGCCGCCGAGCGGGCGGCCCGGGGTGCTGCTCGGCTTCCTCGAGGGGCGCCAGGCGCGCGAGCTGGGGCGGCTGCCCGCGAGCGAGCGGCGCACGGCCGTGGTCGACTGCTTCGCGCGCATGTTCGGCCCGCGTGCGGCCAAGCCGGCCGGCTACGTAGAGCGGCTCTGGGCCGAGGAGGAGTGGTCGCGCGGCTGCTACGGCTGCCACATGCCGACCGGCGCCTGGACCGCCTACGGCCCCGCGCTGCGCGAGCCGATCGGCCCGCTCCACTGGGCTGGCGCCGAGTACGCGACCGTCTGGAACGGCTACATGGACGGCGCCGTGCGCTCGGGCGAGGCCACCGCGCGCGAGGCGCTCGAGCGGCTATGACGCGCGCAGGCGCGAGTGCCGGTAGCCGTAGGCGACGTAGATGACCATCCCGATCGCCAGCCAGACGCCGAAGCGCAGCCAGGTCTCGGCCGGGAGCTTGGTCATCAGGTAGACGCACAGCGCGGCGCCGATCGCTGGCAGCACGGGCACCAGCGGCACCCGGAAGCCGCGCTCCATGTCCGGCTGGCTGTGGCGTAGCCAGACCACGGCGATGTTCACGATGAAGAACGCGAACAGCGTCCCGATGTTGACCAGCTCGGCGATCTTCGCGAGCGGCACGAACGCGGCGAGGATCGCGATCGGGATCGCGAACACCAGCGTGAGCATTACCGGGGTGCGGGTCCGCTCCCAGACGGTCGCGAGCCGCTCCGGCAGGAGCCGGTCGCGGCACATCGAGAAGGCGACCCGCGTCTGGCCGTACAGGATCGTCAGCACCACGCTGGTGATCGCGACGAGGGCCCCGAAGGTGACGATGTCCGCGCCCCAGCCGATCCCCGCGCCCTCCGACAGGGCGGCGGCTAGCGGCGCGTCCTGGCCGGCGAGGCGGTCGGCCGGAAGCGCGCCCACGGCGGCCACCGACACGAGGATGTAGAGCACCGTCGCGATCACCAGCGAGCCCACGATCGCGATCGGGAGGTCGCGCTGCGGCTCCTTCGTCTCCTCGCTGCCGGTCGAGACGGCGTCGAACCCGATGTAGGCGAAGAAGATGAGCGCCGCGGCGTTCTCGATGCCGCTGAAGCCGTGAGGCGCGAAGTCGGAGAAGTGATCGCCGTCGAAGGCCGAGAACGCCACCACGATGAAGAAGGCGAGCACCACCAGCTTCACGATCACCATCACCGTGTTGGAGCGCGTGGACTGGCGCACGCCGGAGACCAGCAGCGCCGCGACGGCCAGCACGAGAAAGAACGCGGGCAGGTTGACCTTGCCGCCGTCGCCCGGCGGCAGGCTGATCGCGTCGCTCAGCGTGATGCCGAACAGCGAGTCGAGCAGCTCGGTGAGGTATGCGCCCCAGCCGACGGCCACGGCCGCCACCGACACGCCGTACTCGAGGATCAGGTCCCAGCCGATGATCCAGGCGAAGACCTCGCCCATGGTCGCGTAGGCGTAGGTGTAGGCCGAGCCCGAGACCGGGATCGTCGAAGCGAGCTCGGCGTAGGCGAGCGCGGAGAAGATGCAGGTGACGCCGGCGAGCACGAACGAGAGCACGATCGCCGGGCCGGACTCGGCGATCGCCTCGCCGATGATCACGAAGATGCCGGTGCCGATGATCGCGCCGATGCCGAGCGCGGTCAGGTCGAGCGCGCCCACGGCGCGGTTCAGCGACGTTCCCTCGGCGGTTTCGAGGAGCTGGTCCGGGGGCTTGCGAGCCAGGGGCCCCGGCTGGTCGCGAGTCGCCATCCGGGGGCGTTTACCCAGCGGATGCCTCGGTACCCCTTAGGTATGGCCGACAGACTCAAAGACAAGAAGGTTGCGTTCCTCGTCACCGACGGGGTGGAGCAGGTCGAGCTGACGGAGCCTTGGAAGGCAGTCGAGAACGAGGGCGGCAGCCCTGAGCTGGTTTCCCTCGAGAGCGGCGAGATCCAGGGGTTCGAGCACCTCGACAAGGCGGACACGTTCAAGGTGGACCGCACGGTCTCCGACGCGAGCCATGACGACTACGCCGGGCTCGTGCTGCCGGGCGGCGTCGCCAACCCGGACTTCCTGCGCGCCGACGAGGACGCCGTCAAGTTCGTGCGCTCGTTCTTCGAGGCCGGCAAGCCGGTCGCGGCGATCTGCCACGGGCCGTGGACGCTCGTCGAGGCCGATGTCGTGCGCGGCCGCAGGATCACCTCCTGGCCGAGCCTGCAGACCGACATCCGCAACGCCGGTGGCGAGTGGGTCGACGAGGAGGTGGTGGTCGACGAGGGGCTCGTCACGAGCCGCAATCCCGACGACCTGCCGGCCTTCTGCGACAAGCTCGTCGAAGAGATCTGCGAGGGCCGCCACGAGGGCCAGGCCCTCCAGACTGCGGGAGCCGAGCAGCACTAAGCGTCAACGGGCAACCGTAGTTCCGACCCGCGACGAGGCGCCCCAGGGCGCCTCGTCGTCGTTCTGGTTCGAGCTCTACCTATCGTCGTGATACATTCTCGCGATACATGGAGCTCAGCCCGACAGCACCGGTCATCCTCGGGATGCTTGCCTGGGGCCCGCGCGCGGGCTATGACATCAAGGCGACCGTCGATCGGTCGACGCGCTTCTTCTGGGCGGCGAGCTACGGGCAGATCTATCCCGAGCTGCGCCGGCTCGCCGAGGCCGGCCTGATCGACGCCGACGCCGCCGAGGGCGGGCGCCGGCGGACCGTCTACCGGCTCACCGACGCCGGTCGTGAGGCGCT
>CAWHDX010000004.1:0-297213 GCA_963828225.1 uncultured Thermoleophilaceae bacterium
GTCAGCTAGAGCAAGAGGTGATCAGGCGCTGGTGCTGCGGGAGCAGCCCAGCGCCTGCATCGTCATCGCCCGGAGCAGCTCGGCCCGGGCCGGTTGCGGCACCGGGCTCTCGATCAGCGAGCTGGCGTTGAGCATCGCCAGCGCCGCGCCGACGACCAGCGCCAGCTCGGCGGGCGGCAGGTCGGGGCGAGCCGGGGCGACGGCGGCGCGCCAGAGCGCTTCGTACTCGCGCATCCGGGCCCGCAGCGAGCGGCGGATGTCGCTCGTCGAGCGCCCGCTGCTCGCGCACCCAGACGGCCATCAGCTCGCGCTCCTGCACGACCAGCTGCACGTGCAGGTCGACCAGCTGTCTCCAGGTCGCCGGTGGTCTGCGCCAGCGCGAGCATCCGGTCCATCGTCAGGTCGCAGAGCGACTCGAGCAGTGACTGCTTCGAGCTGAAGTGCCGGTAGACGCCCGGGCCGGTGATCCCGGCGGCGGCGCCGATGTCGTCCATGCCGACCTCGTGGTAGCCGCTCTCCGAGAACAGGTCGGCGGCAGCCCGCAGCAGCTGCTCACGTCGGCCGGTCACGGGCTGCAGGTTAGCCTTCGTTCACATCCTGCGAGAGGCGGACGAGTGCTGGACGAGCTGCTGGACGACCTGCGGGCCGAGCACGACGACCTGCTGAGCATCGTGCGCGAGGCCGACCTGGACACGCCGGTGCCGGCCGAGCCCTGGGACATCCGCGACACCGCCAGCCACCTGATGGTCGGCGACGCCAAGGGCACTGATGGCTGCGGCCGACCCCGATGCGTTCAACGCCGAGCTGCCCGCGGTGTTCGCCGACCCGGAGGGCTTCATCGACAGCTGGCTGCAGGCCGGCCAGGGGCTGAGCAAGGACGAGCTGCTCGAGCGCTGGCACGACGGCTTCGAGCAGATGGTGAAGGCGTTCGCCGAGGTGCCGCCGGGGACGAAGATCCCCTGGTACGGCCCGCCGATGAGCCCGGCGTCGTTCGCGACCGCCCGGCTGATGGAGTACTGGGCGCACGGCCAGGACGTCGTCGACGCCCTCGGCATCACCCGCGAGCCGACGGCCCGGCTCAAGCACATCGCGCACCTCGGCGTGCGGACCCGCGGCTTCTCCTACGCGGTCCGCGGCAAGGAGGTGCCCGAGGGCGAGGTGCGGGTCACCCTGACCGCCCCCGACGGCAGCACCTGGGAGTGGGGGAGCGGCGACGACGCGATCGTCGGGACCGCCGAGGACTTCTGCCTGCGGGTCACCCAGCGCCGGCACCGCGCCGACACCGGGCTGCAGGCCACCGGACCGCTCGCCGACGACTGGCTCGACAACGCCCAGTGCTTCGCCGGCCCACCGACCGACGGGCGGCAGCCGCATGAGCAGGTGGGAGACCCCGGAGCGGCTGGCGCTGCGCGCAGCTGGCCAAGGACATGGTGGCCAAGGAGATCGCGCCGCAACATGGCCGAGTGGGAGCGCGACGGGATGCTGCCGCGCAGCCTCCACAAGACCTTCGCGGACGCCGGCCTGCTCGGCATCGCGTTCCCCGAGGAGGTCGGCGGCCAGGGCGGCGACAGCATCGACGCGGCGATCGTGGCCGAGGAGGTGCTGCTCGGCGGCGGCTCCGGGTGGCGTCATCGCCAGTCTGTTCACGCACGGCATCGCCGTACCGCACATCGCTTTCGCGGGATCCGACGACCTGGTCGACCGCTACGTCCGGCCGACGCTGGCGGGCGACCTGATCGGGGCGCTCGGGGTGACCGAGCCCAGCGGCGGGTCGGACGTCGCCGGGCTGCGGACCACCGCGCAGGCGCGACGGCGACCACTACGTCGTCAACGGCGCCAAGACGTTCATCACCAGCGGGATCCGGGCCGACTTCGTGACGACCGCGGTGCGGACCGGCGAGGCGAGGGCTACCAGGGGATCTCGCTGCTGGTGATCGACAAGGGGCTGCCCGGGTTCACGGTCAGCCAGCCGCTGGACAAGATGGGCTGGCGCTGCAGCGACACCGCCGAGCTGAGCTTCGACGACGTCCGGGTGCCGGCGGCCAACCTGGTCGGCGAGGAGGGCGGCGGCTTCCTGCTGATCATGCGGCAGTTCCAGTCGGAGCGGCTCGCCCTGGCGACCCACGCCTGGGCGACCGCGCAGCGCTGCCTCGACCTGACGCTGCAGTGGGTCAAGGACCGCGAGACGTTCGGGCGGCCGCTGTCCAGCCGCCAGGTGGTCCGGCACCAGCTGGCCGAGATGGCCCGGCAGGTCTGGGTGGCGAAGACGACCACCCGGGCGGCGTACGAGCCTGGCTGGACACCGGGGACGCCGTCACCGAGGTCTCGATGGCCAAGAACACCGCCTGCGCGGCCTGCGACCACGTCGTCGACGGGGCGGTCCAGCTGTTCGGCGGGCTCGGCTACATGCGGGAGTCCGAGGTCGAGCGGCACTACCGGGACAGCCGGATCCTGCGGATCGGCGGGGGCACCGACGAGATCATGAACGAGGTCATCGCCAAGCGGATCGGGCTCTACCACCGGATCGTCAGGCCGGATAGCAGCGCCCCGAGGGCGAACAGGATCGCGTAGCGGAGCTCGGGCGAAGGGGCTCTAAGCTCTAGCCATCTGGCATGATCACCGGATGGAGAGCGCCGAAAAAGAGCGCCGGGCCTCGGTCCCGGCGCCGGCCGAGCTGAGCCGTCCGCGCCACGTGCTCCAGGCGCCTGCGCCGCGCCGTCGCGCTGCTCGGCACGCCACGCTCGGACGGCGAGCCGAGCTCGGAGCTGGAGCGGCGGTTCCGCGCCCGCTGCGCCGAGCTCGAGTCGCCGAGCGTGCTCGAGCTGGGGACGCTGCAGTCGCAGTCGGGGCGCTCGACGATGCACCGCGACTGGGTTGGGGACGCCGCCGAGTTCCTCGGCACGGACATCGAGGCCGGGCCGGATGTGGACGTCGTCGCCGACCTGCACCGGCTGACCGACGCGGTCGGGGACCGAGCGCTTCGACGTGATCATCTCGGCCTCGACGTTCGAGCACCTGAAGTACCCCACGCTGGCCGCGCACGAGCTGATGCGGGCGCTCAAGGTCGGGGGGCGTCCTGGTCCGTGCAGACGCACCAGTCCTTTCCTCCGCACGGTCACCCGAACGACTACTTCCGCTTCTCCCAGGACGCGCTCGCGGACCTGTTCGGCACTCGAGATGGGTTCGAGGTCGTCGCGACCAACTACGACTTCCCGGTCCGGCTCGTCTCGCGCCGCGACCCGTTCGGGCAGCACATGCCGGCGTTCCTCAACACCACGCTGTGGGGCGAAGCGCGCGCCGACGCCGGACGAGTACCGCTACGAGCTCTAGGTGCGGTGGCGCAGCACGCGCGCCACGTGGTGCGGCACCCGCGGCGACCTCCCGAGGCCGCCGCGGTCGCGCAGGTCGGCCAGGATGTCCGGGTACTGCCCGTAGGTCGCGCGCGCCAGGGCCGAGTGGGCCGGCTGGCGCGCCGGGCGCTCCCCCTGCTCGGGGCAGAACTGACCAGCGGCCGCGCGACCTCGGTCCAGCGCAGCGACGGCGCGAGCTCCTCGACCCGCGTCGCGGCGTCGTGTAGGCCCGCGGGAGTCGAGCAGCCGGGCGCAGGCGCTCGCGAAGCCGTCGACGTCGTCCGGCGCCACGGCGGCGCCGAGGCCGCGCCGGTCGACGAGGTCGCCGATCGCGTCGCCGCCGGAGACGACCGACGGCAGGCCGGCCCAGAAGTGGTCGAGCACGCGCGTGCGGAAGGAGAAGCGCGCCTCCAGGTGCTCGTGGTGCGCGCAGACGCCGATGTCGGAGTCGAGCAGGTAGGCCCCGCGCTCGGCGTAGGGGACCCAGCCGCGGTTGAAGTGCACGCACTCGCCCTCGAGCCCGCGCTCGGCCGCGTAGGCGATCGCGGCGTCGGCGCTCGTGGGCACGTCCGAGCCCTGGAGCCGCGGCCGGCCGGTGCCCAGGAAGACCAGGTGCACGCGCCGGCCGCCCGCGCGCAGCTGCTCGACCGCGCGGATCGGGGTGATCGCGTCGAGCCAGCGCCAGATGCCGCCGGCCCAGATCAGCACGCGGTCGTCCTGGCTCGATCCCGGCCAGACGCCCTTCAGCACCGGCCCCGACGGGGCGGGCGGCGCGGTCGGGCAGCCCGAACGGCACCACGTCCACGTACGCGCGGAAGGTCGGGTCGGCGCGGTAGCGCTCGACGTCGATCAGCCCCGCCAGGCCCATCCCGCCGAGCCAGAGGTCGCGCTGCTTCTCGCTGGCGCAGATCACCAGGTCGGCCACCGAGCACTGCCCCAGCATCGACCGCCAGGCGCGCCGCGGCGACGTGCTCGGGCCGTCGCCGGCCGCCTCGAGCACCTCGATCATCTGCGGGTTGTAGAGGTCGGCGACGAAGCGGATCGGCAGCTGCGCCACGTAGCGCAGCAGCTGCGGCGGGAGGCGCTGCGCGACGACGACGTCGTGGCGCTTGAGCGCCTCCAGCAGCACGTCGAAGTCCTCGAGCCGCGCCTCGAGCACCTCCACCGGGGCGTCGCCGGCGTCGCTCGGGCCGGGGGCCGCGATCGTCACCTCGCAGTGCGGCGGCGACCGCCCGCGCCAGCTCCAGCACGCGGATCGCCGGCCCGGCCATCGACGGGCCGAGCGGCTCGGCCGAGATGAACAGGACGCGCGTCACGCGGCGGGGGCGCGTCCGCGCAGCCTGAAGAAGTACCGCGGCTGGGCTGGCCGAGGCGGTCGAGCGCGCGGTAGAGCGGGCGCAGCGGCCGCGGCAGGACGAGCCCGGCGAGGTTGCGGTCGATCGGCGCCACCTGCTCCACCGTGCTGCTGCCGAAGACGTCGTCGAGCAGCGCCGCCAGCGAGTCGGCGGTGAAGTACTGGCGGTGGTCGACGTCGAGCATGTGGCTGAACTCGATCGGCACCCGGCCGAAGCTCTGCGTGCAGTTCGGCGTGGTGACCAGGACGCCGCGGCGCGCGACCCGGCGCGCCTCCCTCAGCAGCGGCGCCGGGTCCTCCAGGTGCTCGAGCACCTCCAGCAGGATCGCGGTGTCGACGCTCTCGTCCGGGAGCGGCAGGCGCTCGCCGTCGTAGACCTCGGCACGCACGCCGAGCCCGCGCGCGCGCTCGACGTACTCGGGCACCACGTCGAAGGCGCGCACGTCGAAGCCGCGCTCCGCGAGCGCCTTGCTGTACCCGCCCAGGCCGCAGCCGAGGTCGAGCACGACCGGCCGGCATGCGCGGCCACGAAATCGACCAGGGCGCGGTCGACCTGCTCCATCGGATCGGCGTCGCGGTACCACTCGCGCGTGTCGCGCGGGCCGCGCGGGAGGGCGTACGTGTCCACGGCGACCACTATGCCGCACCCCGCGTCCAGCGCGCGCAGACGGCGGGCGCGGGTACGCTGGCCGCCTGCCGGAGCTTCCCACGAGTCTCAGCCCGCGCCGCGTCCCGCTCGCACTCGCCGGAGTGCATCTCGCGGTGCTGTGGTCCTTCGCCGTCGCCCAGCCGCTGTTCGACCTGCTCGGCGACGGGCCCGAGTTCTTCGTCGCCCGCGGCAACACGCGCGGCGACATCCTGCTGCTGGCGTTCGGCCTGACGCTGCTGCCGCCGCTCGTGCTGATCGCGGTCGAATGGCTCGCCGGCCTGCGTCGGGCGTCCTGCGCGACGTGCTCCACCTCGCCTTCATGGCAATCCTGGCGGCCGCGTTCGTGCTGCAGCTGATCAAGGACGTGAACGTGCGCTCGGCGCTGCTGATCGTCGTCGCGCTGGCGCTCGGGGCGCTGCTGGCGGTCGGCCTACGACCGCACGTCGGCCGTCCGCACGCTGATGACCGTCCTCGGCCCCGCGCCGCTGGTGTTCCTGTTCATCTTCCTCGTCGTCTCGCCGGTCTCGAAGATCGTCCTCCCCGGCGACGACGTCGCCGCGGCCGCGGTCGACGTACCGGGACGCGCGCCCGTCGTCGTGATCCTGTTCGACGAGTTCGCGGGCTTCACGCTGAACGGCCCGGACGGCCGCATCGACGCCGCGCGCTACCCCAACTTCGCCCGGCTGGCGGGCGACGCCACCTGGTACCGCAACGCCACCACGGTCGCCGACTACACCGATCGCGCCGTGCCGGCGCTGCTCACCGGCGACCGGCCCGACAAGGGCTCGCTCCCGATCGCCACCGACCATCCCGAGAGCCTGTTCACGCTGCTGGGCGGCAGCTACGACCTCGACGTGACCGAGCCGATGACGGACCTCTGCCCGCAGCGCTCTCTGCCCCGAGGAGGCGGCCGCCGCGAGTCGGGCTCGAAGCGGCTGCGCGAGCTGGTCTCCGACCTCAGCCTGGTGTCGGCGCACCTGCTGCTCCGGAGCCGCTCGGCAACGAGCTGTCCCGCTGTCGACCGCAGCTTCGGCGACTTCCGCGTCCCGAACGACCCCAAGGAGGCGGCGACCGACACGCGCGCCGCCTCCGACGTCGCGGCGGGCCTCGCGGCCCTTGCCGCGGTGATCGACCGGATGGAGATCTTCCGCGGCTTCGAGGCTCGGCTGGCGAAGACCCCGACCGAGGGGCAGCTCGTCTTCTTCCACATCCAGCTGCCCCACAACCCGTACCACTTCCTCCCGGGCGGCCAGCGCTATCCGGAGACCGTCGAGGGCCTGCCGGGCCTGGAATCCGAGAACCAGCCCGCCGGCGGCGGGTGGAGCAAGGACCCGCAGCTGGCCCGGCAGGGCCTGCAGCGCTACCTGCTCCAGATCGGCGACACCGACCGGCTGCTGGGCCGGCTGATCGACCGCATGAAGGCCGCGGGCTCTACGACCGCGCCGCGCTGGTGGTCCTGGCCGACCACGGCGCGAGCTTCCTCCCCGGGACCCCGCATCGGGCCGCCAACCCGATCAACCTGCCCTCGATCGCGGGCATCCCGCTGCTGATCAAGTCGCCCGGCCAGAAGCGCGGTGAGGTCGACGAGGCGAACGTGAGCATCATCGACGTGCTGCCGACGATCGCCGACCGGATCGGCGTGAAGCTGCCCTGGGAGACGACGGGAGAGCCGCCCGGCGCGACACCGGCGGCGGCTCGATCGCGCTGCAGCCCCAGTACGGCGAGGCCGACCTGACGATGCCGTTCGACGAGTACGTGCAGCCGCGCGACAAGCTCGTGCAGTGGATGCAACGACGACTTCGGCGACACCCCCGCCGGCCTGTATCGCAGCGCCGTCGACGCCGACCTGCTCGGCCGCGATGTCGACGGCCTGGGCGCCGCGGCGCTGCCGGAGCCTCGTTCGAGCTCGACGGCGGTGGGCTGCTCGCCGACGTCGACCCGGCCGGGCAGCTCGTGCCGTCGCTTGTCACGGAGAGCTGTCGGGCGTGCCGGCGCGCGCCCGGCTCGCCGTCTCCGTCAACGGCCGCGTGGCCGCCGGAGCAGTGCGCTGGAGCGAGGGCGACTCGCAGCGCTTCTCCGCGGTGCGTGCCGCCGACCGCCTTCGCCGCGGGCGCCGACTCGGTCGACCTGATCGCCGCCTCCGGCGAGGGGCCGCCCGGCGGCTCGGCCCGCCTGCCGGGGGCCGTGCTAGCTACCGGCTGGCGACTCGCGGCGAAGCGCGGGCGATCGTGGGCGGCGCTGGCGGGCCGACTCGCGGTGGCGGACTCGGCGACGCCGGCTCGGTGGACACGATCGACGTCGGCCAGGCCGAGGTCAAGGTCGATCGGGCACGCTCCGCGGGGGCGGATCGGGTGCTGGCCTTCGCCGGCACCCGCTTCCTGGCGTCGGGCGTGCCGGCCGCCGACGGGCAACTTCCACCTGCGCGGCTGGACCGGCGGCCCGCGGCCGGGGTCGCCCGACGCGCCGGTGGAGGCGTTCGCGATCGTCGGCCGGCGCGCGGTCGCGCTGCCGCCGCCGAAGGCCCCCTAGCCGGCGCAGGCCGCTCACCAGCTCGCGGCTCGTGGGGCTGAGCACCCACAGCAGGCCCGCCGTAGACCGCCACCGCGATCACCACCAGCGCGGCAGCGGCAGGTCGTCGAGCAGCCACAGCAGCCCGCCCATCGCGGCGGCGGCCGCGAACGCCGGCGGCAGCGTGCGCGGGACCGGGAAGAAGCCGTACCAGCGCCGCATCAGCGGGTAGGAGCCGATCAGGATCAGCAGCTCCGACGCGACCGTGACGATCGCGGCGACCACGATCCCGTAGCGCGGGATCAGCAGGAAGTTGAGCGCCACGTTGAAGGTCAGCGCCGCGAGGTTGAGCCACAGCGCGCTGGCCTGGCGGTCGCGCGCGATCAGGGCGAAGCCGAAGACCCCGTTGACCCACGCGAGCGCGCCGGCCGCCAGCAGGATGCGCAGCGGCTCTGCCGCGTCGGCGAAGTCCTCGCCGCCCGCCACCTCGATGATCTGCGGGGCGAGCACGAGCCCGGCCGCGACCAGCGGCGCGCCGAGCACGACGCACACCTCCGTCGACATCTGGATCGCCCGCCGCACGCGCGGCTCGTCGCGCGCCGCGGCCTCCGAGATGATCGGGAAGGTGCTGTTGAGGAAGACCGTCCCGACCACGAGCGCCAGCTCGAGCACGCGGTAGGCGAGCGTGTAGAGCCCGACCTGGTCGTAGGGCTCGTAGAGCGAGATGATCAGCGTGTCGGCGCGGAAGTAGAGCGCGTTGATGGCGAGCGCCAGCCCGAGCGGCACCGCCGCCTTGAGCAGCGAGCGCCAGACCTCGGGCTCGACGCGCGGGCGGATCCGCGCGAGGTCGCGCGTGACGAGCCAGGTGATGACCAGCGTCGCGAGGGCGCCGCCGGCCGCGGCCCCCAGCACCGCGTAGAAGCCGAGGTCGAGCGCGACCGCGACCAGCACCAGCCCCAGCGACAGCGCCCGGCCGACGACGTCGCCGATCACGGCGCGGCTCATCATCAGCCGCGACTGCAGGATCGCGACGAAGGTGCTCGTCGAGCATGCCGAACAGCAGCGGCAGGGCGGCCACCAGGATCGCGGTGCGCACGTCCGGCTCGTAGGGCAGCAGCAGGCTGACCAGGGCCGCGACGGCGATCACGACGATCGAGAGCACCAGCCGCAGGGCCAGCGTGTTGCCGACCAGCTGGTCCGTGCGCGAGCGGTCCTTGCTGATCTCGCGCACCACCGTCGTGAACAGGCCCGACGTCGGCCAGCACGCCGAACAGCTGCATGTACATCAGCGCGAGCGTGTACTTGCCGTAGTCGTCCGGCCCGAGGTAGCGGGTGACGATCGCGATCGACACCGCGCCGATCGCCAGCACCGCGCCCTTGCCGGCGAGCTGGACGGCCGTGTTCGAGGCGACTCGCCGCCGTGCCGATGACGTCACAGCCCTAGTCTCCCCGCTCGTGCTGACGCTGGCCGTCACATACGCCGGCCTGCTCGGCGGCGCGGAGCGCACGCTGCTCGATTTCACGCGCGGCCTGCCGGGGGGCCTCGTGCTGGGCTGCCCGGAGGGCGCGCTCGCCGAGCGCGCGCGAGCGCAGGGCGTCCAGGTGGCTCCGCTGCCCGAGCGCCCGCTCGAGCTGCGCGGGGGCATCGGCGAGGGGCTCGTGGCCGGGCGCGCGCTGGCCGCCCACGGCGCGCGACGTGCGCCGCCTCGTGCGCGACCTGCGGCCCGACCTGCTGGTTGCGTGGGGGATGCGCACGGCGATCGTCGGCCCGGCGGCCGTGGCCGGGCTCGACCCGCGCCCGGCGCTGCTCGTGCGCCACGTCGACTTCCTGCCCGGCCCGGCGATCGCGCGCCTCGTGCGCGGCGCCGTGAAGCGGGCCGATCGCGTCGCCGGTCAACTCGCGCGCCGTGGGCGAGGAGCTCGACCCGGGCGGCGACCTCGGCGACCGGCTCGCGGTCATCCCGCCGGGCATCGACCTGCGCGAGTACGGCCGCGAGTGGCCGCTCGCCGAGGAGCCCGAGGTGCTGCTGCTCGGGACGCTGATGCCCTGGAAGCGGCCGGACCTGGCGCTCGAGGCGGTGGCGCGCGCCGCGGTGAGCGTGCCGGGGCTGCGCCTGACGATCGCCGGCTCGCCGATGAACGCGGAGGGCGAGCGGCTCGTGGAGCAGCTGCGCCGCCGCGCCGAGCAGCCGGACCTCGCCGGCCGCGTCACGTTCGCGGGGCAGCTCGCGGACCCGCGCGAGGCGCTCGGGCGCGCCTGGTGCCTGCTGCACTGCGCCGACCGCGAGCCGTTCGGCAACGTCGTGCTGCAGGCGCTCGCGAGCGGGCGGCCGGTGGTGGCGCCCGACTCCGCCGGCCCCGCCGAGATCGTCGAGCCCGACTGCGGGCGCCTCTACGCGCCCGGGGACGCCGACGCCGCGGCCGCGGCCCTCGTGGAGGTGCTGAGCGACCGCGAGCTGGCCGCCAGGCTCGGCGCAGGCGGCCGCGCCCGCGCCGGCTGGTTCGAGGCCGACGAGGCGCGCGCCCGCTTCAGCGAGCTGGCGCTCGCCGCCGTCGCCGGCCGCGCGGCGCCCGCGGGCTCGGCCCGGCCGCGCCGCCCCGGCGGCCGCCACGGCGCGGGCATGGCGCTCGTGACGGTCACCCACAACTCGGCGTCCGCGGTCGACCGCCTGCTCTGGTCGATCGAGCGTCACCTGCCCGGCGCCCACGCGATCGTCGTGGACTCCGGCTCGAGCGACGGCAGCGCAACGGCGGCGCGCGCGGCCGCGCCGCGAGCGACCGTGATCGAGCTCGGCGAGAACGTCGGCTTCGGCCGCGCCTGCAACGCCGGGCTGGCGCACGTCAGCGCGCCGATCTGCGTGCTGATCAACCCCGACTCGGAGCTCGTCGACGGCTCGCTCGCCACGCTGGCGGCCGACCTGCTCGCGCCCGGCGCGCCCGAGCAGATCCTCGCGCCGGCGGTGCTGTCGCCCGACGGCACGCGCCAGGACACCGCCCACCTCGATCCCGAGTCGCGCCGGCTCTGGCTGAAGGCGCTGCTCCCCACCGCGGCGCTGCCGGGGCCGCTGCGCCCGCTGCTCGACCCCTGGCGCTCGCCGCGGCCGCGCCGCGTCGGCTGGGCGGTCGGGGCCTGCCTGGTCGCCGCCAGCCAGACGCTGCGGCGGCTCGGGCCGTTCGACGAGCGCATCTTCCTGTTCGCGGAGGACCTCGACCTGGGCCTGCGCGCCGCCGACGCGGGCGTCGACACGATCTTCCGGCCCGACGCGCGCGTCGTGCACCAGGACGCCCACTCCACCGGCCCGGCCTTCGGCGGCGAGCCGTTCGAGCTGCTGGCCCGCCAGCGCCGCGCCGTCATCGGCGAGCGCCGCGGCGAGGAGGCCGCGGAGCGCGACGACCGCATCTGGGAGCTCACCTACCGCGACCGGATCCTGCTGAAGGCGCTCACCCGCCGCTCGACGCAGCGGGAGCGGGCCCAGCTCGCGGCGCTGCGGCAGGTTCGGTCCGAGCCGGCGCGGCTCGCGCCGGTCGGGCCGCCGCGATAGCCCGCCCGCAGGCGAGCATCACCAGCACGAGCGCGCCCTCGGTGACCCAGTGGGCGTCGATCGTCTCGAGGCTGTACTCGAAGTTGTAGCCGCCGCGGTTCGTCGGCGAGGCGATCAGGTACATCAGCGGCACGACCACGCCCAGCACCCCGGCGCCGACCGCGATCAGCGCCCGCACGCCGACGCCGCGCCAGAGCAGGAACGTCAGCAGCGGGAAGATCACGACCGAGCTGCGCTTGGCGAACAGGAACGCCAGCGGCAGCGTGAGCACGAGCGCCAGCGCGGCGGCGCTCGGCAGCGGCAGGCGCCCGAGCCCGGCGCGCTCGCGCAGCGGCGGCAGGGCGGCGAACGGCCGCGGCGCGCGGCGGCGCGCGCCGATCAGCAGGAACGCCAGCAGCAGCGCGCAGACCACCGCCGACAGCAGGTAGCCGACCCGCGCCGCCGACTGCGGCGCGTAGTTGAACGCGACCGCCTTGCAGTCGGCCGGGGCGCGCCAGCCGTTGGCGTAGCCGTCGATCGGGCGCGGCTCGCCCAGGTCGCGCCCGTCGCAGGTCGCGCGCCAGCCGATCGAGAAGCTCTGGCCCAGCACGAGCCACGACGGCCCGTCCAGCGCGACGCGCACGCCCTTCACGGCGCTGTTGGCGACCTCGCCGGGGTCGACGATCCGGCCGCCGCCGACCGGCGCGGTCGCGCCAGCCGGGGCGGCCGAGCGCAGGCGCAGCAGGTCGACGCTGAAGGCGCCGGGCAGCGAGCGCACGTACTGGACGCCCTCCCCCATGCGCGCCGCGGGCCCGCAGCCGCTCGCCCGCAGCGGGTCGCCGGCGTCGAGCTGCTCGACGGTGCCGCTCGGGCCGCAGCGGCGACGGCGGCCCGCCGGCCTCGACCCGCACGCTGCCGCACTCCGTTCTCAGCGCGCCGCTGCGCGGGACCGCGACGGGCTCGAGCCCCGGCACCTCGAGCGAGCCGATCCCGACGGCCCGCGTGGAGCGCTCGCGCGCGCGTCGCGCCGGCCGGGAAGGCCGCGGCCAGGACCGTCAGGCGGAAGCTGCGCGCCGTGACCGGCCGCGGCAGCGCGATCTCGCCGTTCGCCCCGACCTCGAGGCGGCCGCTGTCGCCGCCCGGCCACGACACCCGCACCGCGGTCGGGCACGCGCACCGTCTGGCGCGGCGCCTGCAGGCGCAGCCGCGACACCTCGAGCGGGCGCTCGCTCGTCCAGGAGATCCACGGCTCGGGCGCGACCGGGCGCGCCCAGATGCCCAGCCAGGCGGTGCCCGGGTCGCCGTCGAAGGCGCTCGACGCGCGGTGGGACGGCAGGTCGTGGAAGCGGCCCGACGAGTCGAAGCGCCGGCCCCCGTCGAGGCCGGCGAGCCGGTCGAGCGCCGAGTCGGGGGCGTCGACCGACGGGTGCACCCACGCGCTCACGTCGTACGAGCGCGCCGCCGGGGCGAACACGACGCGGTCGAGCTGCTCCTCCGAGTCGACGCGGTTGGCGGCCAGCTCGAGCAGCGGGCTGCCGGTCTGGCGGTCGCGCCGGTAGGGGTCGTCGGCGGTGGTGCGCTCGAACAGGTAGGTGAGCCCGACGCGGTCGAGGTCGCGCCCGGCGAGCGCCTTGGCGCTCAGCAGCGGCGCCCGCAGCGACTGGCGCACGCTCACGCCGGGGATGCGGATCTCGCGCAGGCCGCCGTTGCCGCGCAGGTCCGTGTCCTGCGGCTGGGCGACCTTCGTGAGCGTGACGCGCAGGGCGCGCACGTCCTTCAGGTCCACCTGGATCGTGTTCCAGCCCGGGTGCACGCGGGCGCGCACGCCGTTGACGTCGACCTCCCTGACCTGGCCGCGGCCGTCGACCAAGCGGCAGCAGCCGCAGCGACCGCACGTCGCGCGGCCGGTCGAAGCCGATCTCGATCCAGCGCTTGCGCGGGTGGTAGTAGCGGTCCGCGGCCCAGACCGTCGAGGGGTCCCCGTCGAAGGCCTTGATCGCCGCGTGCTCGGGGAACTCGAGCAGTCCGCCGGCGCTCGGGGAGCTCAGGTAGCGGGCGCCCTTCAGGACCGAGACCGTCTGCGCGTCGGTGCCGCGCTCGGTGAACGGCTCGATGAACGCCTGGTTCTCGTCGAGCTCGTCGTCCGCCTGGAGCGTCGCGCCCAGGTTCTGGCGGCCGAACTCCGGGATGAAGCGGCGGCGCCGGTTGGAGTCGCTGACCACCAGCTCGGCGCCGGCGGCGGCCTCGCGGCGCAGCTGCGCGTTCGTCAGGTCGCCCGCGTAGAGGATCGGCCTGTCGTTCGAGAGGCCGCCGAACGCGGCCAGGCCGGCCAGCCCCTCGGCGCCGCCGTCGACCACGGTCGGCGGCCGCGTGGAGTCGACGTGGACGATGCCGCGCGCCCCGTCGACGTCGTAGCGGCGCACCTGAGGCAGCTCGCGCGGATCGCCGACCTCGCCGCGCGGCGGCGCGATCGCTCGCTGCGGCCCGTAGGCGCGCGAGGGCCGCTCCAGTCCCTGACGGTCGAGCTCGGCGGCTGCGGCCTCCGCGTTGACCGCCCCGCTGGCGGTGATGTCGTCGTCGCTGCCGGTCACGATCGCGCCCACGCCCATCAGGCGCACCAGCGGCATCAGCTGGCCCGGCAGCAGCCGCCCCTGCGTGACGAGCCGGTCGACGGTCCAGAGCAGGTCGGTCGCGCGCGGGTCGCCGTAGGGCGTCTCGTAGCGCACCGCCACGGGCCGCTTGGTCACGCGCGGCAGGATCGCGTCGGTGGTGCCGCCCCAGGTGTAGTTGGCGAAGATCTGGCCCGGCAGCACGAGCGCGCGCGTGTTGGTGTCGAGGCCGCGGTCGAGGTCGCGGCCGACGTCGGTCCAGGCGCTCGGGATGCGCTCCCAGGTGAGCTGCTTCTCGATCGCCGTGCCGCGCACCAGCGGCAGCGCCGCCAGCGCGATCAGCGCCGCCAGCGCGGCGGGAGCGGCGACCAGCGCAAAGCGCCGCAGCCGCGGCCGCGACAGCTCGCGCAGGCGCATCCAGGCGATCTGGGCGCCCAGCCCGAGCAGGCCCGCGATCCCGATCGCCACCAGCGGCGCGGCCTTCTGCGTGGTGCGCATGAAGCGGACCAGCGGGACGTTGCGGTAGACCCACTCCATCGCCTCGCGGCTGGGCGTGCCCGGCGGGAAGGCGGCGAGCTCGATCGTCACGCCCACGAGCAGCACGAACAGCAGGAACGGCCCGTAGCGCCAGCGGCGGCTCCAGATGAAGCCGAAGATCGCGAGCGCGGGCAGCAGCATCGAGGCGCCCACCACGAGCGGGTTGAAGAGCAGCGTGCCGGCCTCCGTGAACAGCGGCCGGTTGACGCCGTAGAAGCCGACGCCGATGTACGAGGTCCAGTACGCCATCAGGCGCAGCGCCTCGGGCGCGCTGTTGGTCCCCCAGATCGAGCGCGGCTGCTCGGTGAACTGGAGGAAGTCGATCCCGTACTTGGCGTGGACGCCGAGCGGGACGATCCACCACAGCGACGCGAGCATGCCGAGCACGCCCATGCGCACCACGAAGCCGGCCGAGTCGCGCCAGCGCACGTTGCCGATCAGCGGCTCGTAGATCAGCAGCACGAGCGGCCCGACCAGCATCCAGCCGACCACGGCGCCGTTGATCCCCCCTCCGATCGAGGTGAGGATCAGCGCGAAGGCCGCCGCCCACCACCAGCCGCTCCAGCCGCGCGGCTCGCGCACGCCGCGGTGGACGATCAGCAGCAGCCACGGCAGGGCGGCGTAGCCGAGCAGCGCGAGGCTCGTGCGGCCGGTGAAGATCACCGTGTAGGGGTTCAGGACGTAGAACGCCGTCGCGACCACGTGCGCCACCCCGCGCGGGCGCCCGACCAGGGCGTCGAGCAGCCGCAGCATCCCCCAGGCCGAGATGGCGAAGATCAGCCCGAGCCAGATCCGCTGCGAGACCCACGCGCCGAGGCCGATCCCGTGCAGCAGCGCGAAGATCGGCCCCATCGGCCACAGGTAGCCGCCGTACTGCGCCCCGTGCACGGCGCCGAGGTCGATCGAGTGGGTCCAGACGGAGGCCACCTGGCCCAGAAAGGCGCTCGGATCGACGTGGAGGTCGATCTTCGTGTCACTGGTGGCGCGCCCCGGTCTCTGCGCGAACGCTAGGGCGAAGGAGGCGACGATGAACCCGGCCGCCATGGCGCCGTCGCGGGTGGGTCTGCGCATGGGCGGTGCAGGGTACAGTTGCGCGCTCGTGACCAAGGCAGGTCGGCAGCGACGCTCCTCCTTCGGGTCCGCGCTGATCGCCATCACCGCCGCTGGGGTCGCGATCCGGGTCCTGTACACCCTCATCGAGGCGCCCTGGCCGCCGCCCGGGCTCGACGACCAGTTCTACTTCAGCGCCCTCCCGAAGCTGCTGGCCGACGGCCACGGCTTCATCGCGCCGTTCAAGTTCACGTTCGACCACGTGAGCGTCGCCACGGCCGAGCACCCGCCGCTCTACTCGGTGCTGCTCGCCGTGCCGTCGCTGGTCGGCCTCGACTCCCCGGACGCGCAGCGCCTGGCCGGCGCCGTCTTCGGCGCGGTGACGATCGTCGCGCTGGGGCTGCTCGGGCGGCGCCTGGCGGGCGAGCGCGCGGGGCTGATCGCGGCCGGCCTCGCGGCCGTCTACCCCACGCTGGTCGTGGCCGACGGCGCGCTCATGAGCGAGACGCTCCAGGGAGCCCTGGTGGCGCTCGCGCTGCTGGCCGCCTACCGGCTGTTCGACGAGCCCACCGCGGGCCGGGCGGCCGTGCTCGGCGTCGTCACGGCGCTGGCGGCGCTGACGCGCGGCGAGGCGCTGCTGCTGCTGCCCCTGATCCTGATCCCGCTGCTGCGCAGCCCCGAGGGGCGGCGCGCGGCGCTCGTGTCGGTGGTCGCCTTCGTGGTGGTGCTGACGCCGTGGACGGTGCGCAACTGGATCGTGTTCGACCGGCCGGTGGCGATCGCGACCAACTCGGGCACCGCCATCGCGGGCGCCAACTGCGACCAGACGTTCGCCGCCGGCGACATGCTGGGCGGCTGGTATCCGCCCTGCATCAGGGAGCACCCCGGCAAGAACGAGGCCGAGCACCACGCCGAGGCGCTGCGCGAGGGCGTCCGCTACGCACGCGACCACAGCGGGCGGCTGCCGGTGGTCCTGGCCGCGCGGGTGGGGCGCGTCTGGAGCGTCTACAAGCCGTTCTCCATCCCCGAGGGCCGCTCGGTGCGCGTCCAGAAGCTGGGCGTGCTGCTGTTCTACCTGCTCGTGCCGCTGGCGCTGGCGGGCGCGATCTACCTGCGCAGGCGCGGGGTGGTGACGTGGATCCTGGTGACTCCGTTCATCATCGTGACCGTGACCGCACTGACCACATACGGCAACCTGCGCTTCCGCGAGCCGGCCGAGCTGGCCGTCGTCGTGCTCGCCGCCGTGGCGCTC
This sequence comes from uncultured Thermoleophilaceae bacterium, assembly GCA_963828225.1. GTDB lineage: Bacteria > Actinomycetota > Thermoleophilia > Solirubrobacterales > Thermoleophilaceae > JACVRW01. The sequence continues at coordinate 16,831 of CAWHDX010000004.1, forward strand.
GACCGGCTGCTGCCGAGGCGAACGCCCGCGTGAGCCCGATCACCGACGTCGCGATCCTCTGCGGCGGCCGCGGCACGCGGCTGCAGGAGCACACCCAGTCGATCCCCAAGCCGCTGGTCGAGATCGGCGGCGAGCCGATCGTCTGGCACGTGATCCAGATCTACGCGGCCCAGGGGCTGCGCCGGTTCCACCTGCTGACCGGCTACAAGAGCGAGCTGATCGAGGAGTTCGTCGCCTCGCACGACTGGCCGCGCGGCGTCGAGGTGCTCTGCGTCGACACCGGCGAGGACACGCCGACCGGCGGCCGCATCCGCCAGGCGGGCGAGCACCTCGGCGAGCGCCCGTTCTGCGCGACCTACGCCGACGGCGTGGCCGACATCGACATCCGCCGCCTGATCCAGTTCCACGAGGCCCACGGCGACCTCGCGACGGTCACCGTGGTGCGCCCGGAGCTGCAGTTCGGCATCGCCGACCTGGACGGCGACGGCCGCATCCGCGGGTTCCACGAGAAGCCGCGCAGCGAGCACTGGGTCAACGGCGGCTTCTTCTGCTTCGAGCACGGCGCGCTCGGCTACGTCGGCGAGGACTCGATCCTCGAGCGCGAGCCGCTCGAGCGGCTGGCGGTCGCCGGCCAGCTGCACGCGTACCGCCACGACGGCTTCTGGGAGTGCATGGACACCTACAAGGACGCCGTCCTGCTGAACGACATCTGGGCCGCCGGCGGCGCGCCGTGGAAGGTGTGGGGCTGAGCGGGTGAGATCCCCGAGGCGCTTCGGGCTCTGGCTCGCGGCGATCGTGGCTCTCGGGGTGGCGCTGCGGGCCCTGCAGACACTGCTCGTCGCGCCCTGGCCGCCCGGGATCTTCAACGACGAGGCCTACTACGCGACGCTCGCCCAGCTCGTGGCCGACGGCGAGGGCTTCGTGCGGCCGGCCGAGTTCTACCGCGACCACGTCTCGCTCCCGACCGCCGAGCGGGCGCCGCTGTTCACCGCGCTCGTGGCCGGGTCTCTACAAGCTCGGGCTGGCCGGCGGCGACGGCCGCCTGCTCGGGCTGCTCAGCGGCGGCGGCACGATCGCGGCGCTCGGACTGCTCGGCCGCCGCCTCGCCGGCGCGCGCGCCGGGCTGCTCGCGGCCGGCGTGGCCGCGCTCTACCCGATCCTGATCGCGGCCGACGGGGCGATGATGACCGAGTCGCTCTACGGCGTGTTCGCGGCGTTCGCGATGGTCGCGGCGTACCGCCTGCTCGACGCGCCCAGCCTCGGCCGCGCGCTGGTGCTGCGGGGCGTTGCTGGGCGTCGGCGCGCACGCGCGCGCCGAGGCGCTGCTGATGCTGCCGCTGCTGCTCCTGCCGCTGCTGCGCCGCCCGGGCGGCCTGAAGGCGGCCGCGGCGGTGGTCGTGACGTTCGCCGTGGTCCTGGTGCCCTGGACGGTGCGCAACTGGTCGGCCTTCGACCGGCCCGTGCTGATCGCCACCGAGGGCGGCGAGACGCTGGCGGGGGCCAACTGCGACCCGGCCTACTACGGCGAGCGCACCGGCACCTGGCAGGTCTCGTGCGCGGCCTTCTCCGGCAGCGGCAACGAGGCGGTGGAGCTCAACGACCTGGGCCACAAGGGCACGCGCTACGCGCGCGAGCACCTCGGCCGGCTGCCGGTGGTGGCGGCGGTGCGCTTCGGCCGCACCTGGGGCCTGTGGGCGCCGTTCGCGGTGCCGGAGGGCCGCCGCGCCTGGGTGCAGCAGGCCGGCCAGGCGATCTACTTCCTGCTGCTGCCGCTCGCGCTCTACGGCGCGATCCTGCTGCGGCGGCGGCGCGTGCCCGCTGCTGATCGTGCTGGCGCCGTTCATCACCGTGACGGTGACGACGCTGCTCGCCTACGGCTCGATTCGCTTCCGCCACTCGGCGGAGCTGTCGCTGGTCGTGCTCGCCGCGGTGGCGATCGACCGCTTCCTGCCGCGCGAGCGCGCGGTGACGTCGTGACCTGGCTGCGCCGCCATCCCTCCGCCGCCGCGGCGCTGGTCTACCTCCTGCTGGGAGTGGTGCTCTACGCGCCGGCGCTGCTGCCGGGGCACAGCCTGTCGCCGTCCGACTACCTCTGGTCGTCGGCGCCCTGGGCGGCCGAGAAGCCGGCGGACGTGCCCTTCCTCGGCTCGAACTTCGAGCTGGTCGACGCGGCCACCCAGTCGCAGCCCTGGCTCGCCTACACGCGCGAGCGCCTGCCCCACGTCCCGCTCTGGAACCCCTACATCTCGATGGGCCGGCCGCACTTCTCCAACGGCCAGTCGGCGGTGCTGTCGCCGTTCAGCCTGCCCGCCTACCTGCTGCCGTTCTGGTGGTCGCTCGGCATCGTCTGCCTGCTCAAGGTCTGGGCGGCCGCGTTCGGGACCTACCTGCTCGGGCGCGCGCTCGGCATGCGCTTCCCCGGCGCGCTGCTGGCCGGGCTCGTGTTCGCGTTCTCGCTCTACTTCCTGGTCTGGGTCTCGTGGCCGCTGCCGAACGTCTGGGCGCTGCTGCCCTGGCTGCTGCTGCTGACCGACCGCGTGATCCGAAGGCCGGGGCCGCTCGCGGTCGCCGGGCTCGCGGTGGTGGTCGCCGTGCAGTTCTTCGGCGGGCACCCGGAGTCGAACTTCCACCTGCTCGCGGTCACGGCGGCGTTCTTCGCCTTCCGCGTGGCCGTGCTGCACCGGGCCGGCGAGCTGCCCGGCCTGCGCCGGCCCGCGCTCGGGTTCGCGCTCGGCCTGGCCGGCGGCACCGCGCTCGCCGCGATCGTGCTGCTGCCCTTCCTCGAGCTGCTGTTCCGCTCCGGCGACGTGGACGTGCGCGAGGGCTTCTGGCAGATCTCGCTGCCGCGCCGCTACCTGCTCGGGTTCGCGCTCTACGACTACTGGGGGCGCGCCACGCACGTGGCCAACGGCCCCGACTTCACGCAGGTGCGGGCGCTCTACGCGGGCGCGCTGCCGCTGGCGCTCGGCGCCGCGGCGCTGATCCTGCGGCCCACCGCGATGCGCGTCGGCGTCGCGGCGTTCGGCGCGATCATGCTCGCGGTCGTCCTGGGGATCTGGCCCTTCCCCGAGCTGGCCTCCCACATCCCGATCGTCAAGACCGGCAACCACCTGCGCCTGGCCGTCGTGCTGATGCTCTGCATCGGCCTGCTCGCGGGCTGGGGCCTCGACGAGCTCGTGGCCGGGCCGCTGCGGCGGCGCAACGCGATCCTGGCTGTCGCCGGGGCGCTGCTCGTGCTCCCCGCGCTGGCGCTCGCCGTGCGCGGCGACCTGTCGGCCGGCCTGCTCGGGCGGGCGCTCGAGATCGCCTGGGGCTTCCGGTGGCCCAGCCCGCCGGCCGACGCGGACGCGATCACCGCGATCCGGATGGCCTCGCTGATCGTCTGGCTCACGTTCATGGGGCTGGCCGTGGCGCTGCTGGCGGCGCGCGTGCGCTGGCGGATGGCGGGACCGGTGTTCGCCGTGCTGGCGCTGCTGCTGGTCGCGGGCGACCTGTTCAAGGCCGGCATGGGCGCCACGCCCGCCATCACGACCGAGCAGGCGCAGCAGCCCTCGACGCCCGGGCTGCGGATGCTGCAGGACCAGCGCCCCAACCGCTTCGTCGGCATCGAGCGGCCGCTCGGGCCCGTCGCCGCTGGTCCCGAACGCGTCGATCCGCTGGGGCCTCTACGACGCGCGCGGCTGGGACCCGCCGGTGGAGGAGCGCTACGACACGCTCTGGCGCCGCGCCGTGCAGGACGGCGGGCCGACCGACGTCCCCACGACCAGCGCCCGGCTCACGGCGGCGGCGCTGCCCGCCTTCCGGCTGCTGAGCGTCACGGACATCGTCGCAGGACCCGGGCGACCCGCGCGTCGAGCGCCCGTCGCTGCCGCTGCGCTACGACGAGCGCGACCTGCGCGTGTACGAGAACCCGCGGAGCGCTGCCGCGCGCGGGCATCGTCGACTCCCAGCGCGTCGTGGCCGGCGAGGACGCCCAGCTGCGAGGCGGTGCTCGAGCCGGGCTTCGACGGCGCGCACCACGCTCGTCACGGGCACGCCGCTGCCGGGGCTGCGGACCGGCTCGGGGCGCGGGCCCGCCGGCAGCGCCCGGATCGTCAGCTACGAGCCCGAGCGCGTCGTGATCGACGCCGACGCGCGGCGGCCCGGCGAGCTCGTGCTCACCGACCTGCACTACCCGGGCTGGAAGGTCAGCGTGGACGGCGAGCCGGCGCCGACATGGACCGCGTCGACTACCTGCTGCGCGGAACCACGCTGGCGGCCGGCCGCCACCGCGTCGAGTTCCGCTACGAGCCGACCTCGTATCGGGTCGGCTGGATCGTCAGCCTGCTGGCGCTCGCGGCGCTGATCGCCACGGTGGCCGTCGGGCTGCGGCGCAGGCGCGCCTAGCGGCACCGTATCCTGCTGCGGCTCGTGCTCTCCGTACTGATGCCCGTCTACAACGAGGTCGCCCGCGTCCGGCAGGCGATCGACGAGGTGCTTGCCGCCGACATCGGCATGGACATCGAGCTGATCGTCGTCGACGACGGCTCCACCGACGGCACCCGCGAGATCCTGCGCGAGACGGCCTGGCCCGACCGCGTGCGCGTGATCGAGCACGACCGCAACCGCGGCAAGGGCGCGGCCGTCCGGACCGCGCTGGCGCAGGCCGGCGGCGAGTTCTCGGCGATCTTCGACGCCGACCTCGAGTACGAGCCGGCCGATCTCGGCAAGCTGCTGCCGCCGCTCGTGAAGGGCGACACCAACGCGGTCTTCGGGGTGCGCGTGTTCGACGGCTACACGAGCCACTCGTTCCTGTTCGTGCTCGGCAACAGGGGCGTGACGCTCGTGGCCAACGTGCTCTTCAACGTCTACCTGCGCGACCTGATGACCTGCCACAAGGCGATCCGCACCGACGTCTTCAAGAGCCTCCCGCTGCAGGCGTCCGGCTTTGCGATCGAGCCGGAGATCGCCGCGCGGCTGCTCCAGCGCGGCGAGCGCATCTTCGAGGTGCCGGTGCACTACAAGGCGCGCGGCAGCGACGAGGGGAAGAAGCTCACCGGTATGGACGGTCTGCGCGTGGTGGCGACGCTGCTGCGCTGCCGACTCACCAAGAAGTGAGATCTGTTAGAGCTGTCGTGTGAGCCAGCGGCTCCGCGAGCGTCACATCGTCCTGATCGTCGGTCTGCTGGCCGGGCTCCCGGTGCTCGTGGCCACGCTGGACGTCGTCACGTCGGGCTGGACGCCGATCGCCGACAACGCGCTCATCGCGACGAGCGCCTACGACGTCTTCACCGCCCACTCGCCGCTGCTCGGCCCGTGGTCCTCGGGCTACTCGGCGATCGTCGGCGCAGCCGACCTTCCACCCCGGGCCGCTGCTCTTCTGGGTGCTGGCGCATCCCCGCCCGCCTGCCGTGGGACTGGGCGCTGGAGGCGGTGGCCGGGCTGATCAACCTCGCCTGCGTGGTCGGGATCGTCGCGCTCGCGCACCGCCGCGGTGGGCGGCCTCTGATGGTCGCGACCGCGATCGCGCTGCCGATCCTGCTGGCGTCGATGCCCGCCGAGGCCTACAGCGACATCTGGAACCCCTACATGCCGCTGCTGCCGCTCCTGCTCCTGCTCTTCCTCGCCTGGTCGGTCGGCTGCGGCGAGTACCGGCTGCTCCCCCTGGCCGTCCTGCTGGCGAGCTTCGCGCCTCAGAGCCACCTCAGCTTCGCGCTCCCGGCGGCCGTCGCCCTGGCGGTGGGGGTGGCCGGACTGGTCGCGTCGCAGCGCGGCGCCCTGCTGCGTCCCCCGGCGCGGACCTGGATCGCCGTGGCCGCCGGCGTGGCCGTCGCCTGCTGGGCGTTCCCGATAGCCGAGCAGGTCACGAACGACCCCGGCAACGCGCGGCTGCTCTACCGCGCCGCGCGCGCGGATCAGCCGAAGCTGGGCCGCGACGATCGGCTGGCACGCGCTGGTCCACACGGTCGGCGTGGTGCCGTGGTGGCTGCGCGACCCGCCGGTCGGGACTCGACCGCGTCGCGGACCTCAGCGACGGGCCGGGCGCCCTGGCCGTGGCGTCGACCCTGGCGATCCTGGCTCTGCTCGCCGCGATGCTCGCGCTCTCCTGGCGCAGGCGCCGCCACGACCTGGTCGTCGTGTCGGCCCTGGCGCTGGCCGTGAGCGTGACGCCCCTGCTGGTCGTGATGTCGACCCCGCAGGTCTCGTTCGCGACGCTCGGCTACAGCATCTTCTGGGTCTCGCCCGTCGGCATGTTCGTCTGGCTGGCCGCGGGCTGGTCCGCATGGCGGCTCGCGTTCGACCGCGTTCGCGTGCCTGCGCGCTCGCTCGCGGATCGGTCAGCGCGGCCGCCCTGGCGGCGGTGGCGATCGCGGGGACGGTCGTCGCCGCCGGCGTGCACCTGCAGCAGGAGCCCTGGGACCAGATGCGCACCATCGCGGCGCGGCTGCGAGCCGACCTCCCCGCGACCGGCCCGCCCGGATCGTGGTCACCGGGGTCCCGGGCTCGGCCTTCTCGTCCCTCGGGATCCAATCGGGGATCGTCTACGCGCTGCGGCGCGACGATCGCCGTGTCGTCGCACCGGGCGTCTCCGACTACCTCGGTTCGGAGTACACCCAGGAGGAGGCCGGCGGCCCGACGCAGCTGCTTCGCATCGACGCCGGCACCACCCCGCCGGCCGGCGGCCGGTCGCTGGCGCGGGTCAGGGTGTCGCAGTGGCCGCTGACGGTGACCCTCCTCCGCAGCCCGGCGCCATGAGGCGGTTCGCCGGATCCGGCCGCTGGATCCTCGAGCGGCGCCTGGTCCTGTCGGTCGGCCTGGCGGCGGCGCTGCCGATTCTGGTGGCCGCCGTGTACGCGGTCGTGGACGGCTGGACGCCCATGGGCGACGACGCCTACATCGCAACGCGCGCCTTCGACGTGTTCACCGACCGCAGCCCGCTGGTCGGCCAGCGCTCGTCCGGGGCGTCGGGCGTGCTCGACCAGACGGCCTACAACCTCGGGCCGCTGCTGTTCTGGGTGATGGCAGTGCCGGCGCGCTTGCCCGACGGGGTCTTCATGGCGCTCCTGGCCGGCGCCATCAACGTGGCCTCGGTCACGGGTCGGTCGTGCTGGCGAAGCGGCGCGGCGGGCTGCCGCTCATGTTCGCCACCGCCGTCGTGCTGACGGTGATGCTCGCGTCGCTCCCCGCCGAGGTCTACAGCGACACCTGGAACCCGTCGCTGCCGCTCATGCCGTCTGACGCTGCTGATCTTCCTGGCGTGGTCGCCGCGCGTGCGGCGACTACCGCCTGCTCCCGCTGACTACCCTCGTGGCGAGCTTCGTCGCCCAGAGCCACCTGACGTTCGTCGCTCCGGCGCTCGGCCTGCTTGCGGTCGCGCTGGCGTGCGCCGTCGGGTTCCGGGTCAAGGGGCAGGGGCTGTCGCGGCGCCTCCTGATCGTGACGGCCGCGGTCGCGCTGGTCTGCTGGAGCGCCCCGCTGATCGACCAGGCGGTCCACCGCCCGGGCAACTTCGTGCTGCTGGTCCGCTCGGCCACGGGCGACGAGCCGACTCTGGACCCGTCGCTGCCGCTCATGCCGCTGACGCAGCTGATCTCCTGGCATGGGCGCTGGCGTGCGGCGACTACCGCCTGCTCCCGCTGACGGTCGTCGTCGCGAGCTTCGTGGCCCAGAGCCACCTGACGTTCGTCGCTCCGGCGCTCGGCCTGCTCGCGGTCGCGCTGGCGTGCGCCGTCGGGTTCCGGGTCAAGGGGCAGGAGCTGACGCGGCGCCTCCTGACGTGACGGCCGCCATCGCGCTGGTCTGCTGGAGCGCGCCGCTGATCGACCAGGCGATCCACCGCCCAGGGCAACTTCGTGCTGCTGGTGCGCTCGGCCACGGTGAGACGAGCCGCACGCTGACGGGCACGCGGACCGGATCGGCTCGGGTGGAGCGCGTTCGTCGCGCACTCGGTGACGCTGCGGTCAGCGCGTGGTCTTCGGCTCAGTGGAACCGACCCGACGGGTCTCGTCGAGCGGTTGTGATCGCCGCAGCCGCCACCGCATGATCCCGGCGAGGCGATGGCCGGGGCGAGCCGCATGCGATGCTGGTCCTCGCCCTCCACCGTCGCGCTGGCGTGGGACGCCGGCGGGTGGCGACGTGGCGCTGAGCCACGTGGGGTGTACGGAAGCTGTGCGTGTTCGCCGGACCGCGGCACTGTCAGCTCGTCGCTGTGCGCGGCTGATGGCGGCGGCGGCCGCCGATCGACGCGCCGTCGGAGCGACGCCACCGCTAGCACTGCGACTGGGGCTCGCCGCGCGGGCGCCGCCGGCGCTGCGTCTGGCTGCTGCTCGCCTGGTCTGTGGTGGCGCTGTGGGTGCCGCGGCTGGGCTCCGCGCTTCCGCGGGCGGGGGTCCGCGCCGCGGTCGTCGCGACCGTCCTGGTGGGAGCGGTCATCGCGATCCGGGAGAACCCGCCGCGCGACGAGCCCTACCGGGCGATGCGGGCGATCGTCGACCGGCTCGACGCGGAGCTGCCAGCGGGCGGCGGCACGAAGCTGGAGTCGGCCGGCAGCGGCGACACGTTCGGGATGGACGCCGAGTTCCTCGTCGGGCGGCGGCGGCACGAGGCTCGAGTCCGCGGGCACGCCGGACACGTTCGGGATGGACGCCGAGTTCCTCGTCGGCACGCTCTATTGGATGCGGCGCACCGGCCGCGACGCGGTCGCCCCGCCGGACGTGGCGGACAGGCTCAGCCGCGCGTACGGCCGCGGGCCCTTCGACCGGGTGCTGCGAATCACCGTCGACGCGCCGACCGGAGCCCGGGGCGCGCCTGATCGCGCGCACAGAGGTGACCGACCCGCTCGTCCAGGACGCAGCGCCCAAGCGGGTCGTGAGCGTCACTGTGAAGCGGGAGAGCGGCGTGGCCGACGGCGACTAGGCGCCGGGGCGCCGGTTGCGGTAGTCGCCGCGGCTGAGGTGGTGCTCGAGGAAGACGTAGAGCACGATGAAGAGGTAGCGGCTGCCCATCTCGCGCATGTCGAGCTTCGAGCGCCCGCCCGAGCGGCCGCGCCACGAGGTCGGCAGCACCGCGTAGCTGTAGCCGCGCACGATCGCCTTGAGCGGCAGCTCGACGGTGAGGTTGAAGTGGTTCGACAGCAGCGGCGACACGCCCTCGATCACCTCGCGCCGGTAGGCCTTGAAGGCGTTGGTCGTGTCGTTGTAGCGGTGGCGGAACAGCAGCCGGATGCCCCAGTTGACGACCCGGTTGATGACCAGCTTGACGCGCGGGTAGTCGGTGATCGTGGCGCCCGGGAGGAAGCGCGACCCGAACGCGCAGTCGTAGCCCTCCCCCAGCAGCTCGTAGTAGAGGACCAGGTCGGAGGGGTCGTCGGACCCGTCCGCCATCACGATCGCGACGGCGTCGCCCTCGAACGCCTCCAGCCCCGCGCGCACCGCGAACCCGAAGCCGTTGCTGAAGTGCGAGCGCAGGCAGCGCACGCGCGGGTTGCGCTCGCGGAAGCGCTCGACCACGCCGACGGTGCCGTCGGAGCTGGCGTCGTCGACGACGACGATCTCGTAGTCGATCTCCTTGCGATCGAGGTTGGCGGTGATCTCCTCCAGCGTCGCCTCGATCGTCTCGGCCTCGTTGCGGGCCGGCATCACGACCGACAGCTTCACGTGACCGGCTGCCAGGCTTCGACGTTCTGCTCGTGGATCTCGCGCAGGATCGCCTCGACGTCGTAGCGCATCTCCCAGTCCGGGTAGTCGCGCCGGAACGGCTCGACGTCGCTGATCCACCAGCGATGATCGCCCTTGCGGGCCTCGTCGCTCAGCTCCCAGTTGAGCGGCCGCCCGGCGATCCGCTCGCACAGCTCGATCGCCTCCAGCATCGAGCAGTTGCTGCGCCGCCCGCCGCCCATGTTGTAGACGACCGCCGCTGCGCGGCGCCCGGCGGAACTCCTCGAACGCCTGCACCAGGTCGGCGCTGTGGATGTTGTCGCGCACCTGCTTGGCGCCGTAGCCGAACACGGTGTAGGGGTCGCCGGTGATCGTGCAGCGCATCAGGTAGGAGAGGAACCCGTGCAGCATCGCGCCGGCGTGGTTGGGGCCGGTCAGGCAGCCGCCGCGGAAGCAGACCGTCGGCATCCCGAAGTAGCGGCCGTACTCCTGCACCATCAGGTCGGCGGCCGCCTTCGACACGCCGAACAGCGAGTGCATCGACGAGTCGATGCTCATCGAGGTGTCGATGCCGCCGAACCAGCGATGGTCCGTCGGGCAGCTCGAGGCGCTTCTCGCGCTCCTCGAGCGGCAGCTCGTTGGGCCGGTCGCCGTAGACCTTGTTGGTCGACAGGAAGACGAACGGCGCCGAGTCCGCGTGCAGCCGGGCGGCCTCGAGCATGTTGAGCGTCCCGTTGGCGTTGACCGAGAAGTCGGTCTGGGGCTCGGACGCCGCCCAGTCGTGGGACGGCTGCGCCGCGGCGTGCACGACGATCTCGATCTGGCCGCGGTGCTCGGCGAACACGCGCTGGATCCCCTCCGCGTCGCGGATGTCGACGTCGACGGAGCTGAACGAGTCGAAGCGGGCGGCGAGCCGCTCGGAGACGGGTCGCGTGGACGCGCCCGGGCCGAAGAACACGGACCGCATGTCGTTGTCGATCCCGATCACGCGGTGCCCGGCCTCCGCGAAGTGCTCGACGGTCTGGGAGCCCACGAGTCCCCCCGAGCCAGTCACGATCGCCACGCCCATCTGGCCTATCCAAGCAGGGTTGCCCGCACGGCGCGCTCGTTCGCGTCGATCCAGGCGAGCGTGTCGGCCAGGATGGCGCGCGCGTCGCGGCGCGGCCGCCAGTCGGTCAGGCCGTGCAGGCGGCGTGCAGTCGGACAGGTAGATGCGCACGTCGCCGGGGCGCTGCTCGTCCGACTGCTCGACGGCCACCTCGTTGCCGGTCAGCTCGCGGCACAGCTCGGTCGCCTCGGCGAGCGACAGGCTCACGTCGCGGCCGCCGCCGACGTTGACGGTGGCGCCGGCCCAGTGACCGGGCCGCACGAGCTGGTCGTCGATCAGGTCGATCAGGTCGCCGACGTGGAGCAGGTCGCGGACCTGCTTGCCCTCGCCGCCGTAGCCGATGTAGCGCAGGTCCTGCCCGAAGCGGTGGGCGAGCAGCCAATAGGTGAAGACGCCCTGGTCGACCTTGCCCATCTGCCAGGGCCCGGCGATCACGCCGCAGCGGTCGACGACGGCCTGCATGCCGAACGCCGCGGCGTACTCGGCGATCAGCAGCTCGCGGCGAGCTTCGTCGCGCCGTAGAGCGTGCGCGCGCCCGTCGAGCGGGAAGTCCTCGGCGATGCCGGCGGCCGAGGCGCCCGGCCAGCGGCTGGTCGGCGGCCAGCTCGTAGCGGCTGCCGGCGTCCTCGAAGGCGAGCGAGTCGAGCGCGCCGAACGGGTAGACGCGGCTGGTCGAGAGGAACACGACCTGCGCCCCCTCGCGGCGCGCGAGCTCGAGGCAGTTGTAGGCGCCCAGCAGGTTGCTGTGGACCGCGTAGCCGGTCTGGCCGTCGGTCCCGGCGAGCGCGGAGGGCTCGGCGGAGCACTCGACGAGCGCGTCGACCGGCCCCAGCGCGAGCAGGTCGTCGAGCTCGCGCACGTCGCCGTGGGCGAAGCCGACGCCGGCCTCTCGCAGCCGCGGCAGGTTGAGCTCGGAGCCGCGCCGCGCGCAGGTTGTCGAACGCCACGATCTCCCAGTCGCCGTGGCGCGCCGCGAGCTCGAGGGCGAGGTTGGCCCCCACGAACCCGGCGCCGCCGGTGACGAGCACCCGGCGGGCCGTGCCGGCGCTCATCGCGCGGCGACCGGGACCGGCTCGGCGCTCCTGCTCGGCGGCGGGCAGCCAATCCGGCGGCGCCGCGCCCGGTAGCCGCTGCTCGCTCGCGGCGAGCAGGCCGCCGGCGAGCACCAGCGCAGGCAGCGTGACCGCGGGCACCTGCCAGTCCCAGTCGATCGCGGCGTGGAGCAGCCACGCGACGCAGACGGCGTACGCGCCCGGTGCGAGCGGAGCGCCCTGGCGCAGCGCCCGGCCGGCCGCGGCGGCGATGCCGCCCGCGAACAGGAGGAACAGCAGCAGGCCCGGCAGGCCCAGCTCCGCCGCCATCTCGAGCGGCAGCGAGTGCACCTCGGTCACGGCGTTCGGCACCCGGCGCTCCTGGCGCCAGACGACGCGGAAGCCGCCCGCCCCGGCGCCCTGTAGCGGCTCGCGCAGGAACTCCTCGGCGCCGACGCGCCAGTACTCGTAGCGCACCGAGCTGACCGAGGCGAAGCGCGACGGCGTGGACGCGGCCGACTCGCTGCGACCGTCGTTCTCGGCGAGGCCGCCCGCGATCAGCCCGGCGACGCAGAGGGCCGCGGCGGTGACCGCCACCGCCGGCAGCCGGCGCGCGCCGGGAAGCGTGCCGAGCCGCGCGCTGCCGCTGCGCTCGGCGGCGATGCCGCGGGCGCTGGCCGCGGCCGCGGCCAGCATCAGCACCGCCAGCAGGCCCGCCATGATCGCGCCGTCGCGCTCCTGCTCGCCGCAGCGTGCCGCCGAGCGACGCCACGCCGGGGAGCAGCGAGGCGCCCACAGCCGCCAGCGCGCCCGCCGCGACGCCCGCGACCGCGGCGCGCAGCTGCGACCAGGAGGGCGCGGTCGCGAGCAGGACGAACAGGCCGAGCAGGGTCACCGCCACGGCGCCGCGCGAGTAGGAGAGGTAGACGCCGGCGCCGAGCGGGGCGCACGCGGCCGCGGCGGCCATCCGCAGCGCGGCCGGGCGCGAGCGGTCGCCTGCGACGCGCACGCAGAGCAGCAGCCCGATCCCGGCGAGCAGGCCCTTCGGCGTTCCAGTAGGTGATCGGCTGCTCGAGCCGCCCGGCGGCGCCGTAGGAGCGCTCGGTGATGAGGTCGATGACGCCGGGCAGCAGCCGCCCCGACAGCCCGTAGCCGATCACGACCAGCGCGCCGAGCGCGAGCAGCGGCTCGACCGCGCGCGTCATGCGCGGGTCGCGCAGCGTCGCGACCGCGACGAGCAGCACCGCGATGTACAGCAGCAGGCGGCCGACGCTGTCGAGCGCGGGGCCGATCAGCGGCGCCCAGGACAGCGAGATGGCGCTCCAGATCGCGAGGCCGGCGAGCGCCGCCAGCGCGACCCTCCCGGAGCGGGAGGCGGGCAGCGGCAGCGGGCCGGCCAGGCAGAGCAGCAGCACCATCGCCCACGCGATGGCGGCGGCTGCGGCCCGCGGGCCGTCGAAGTAGCCGCCGGCGAAGAACGCCAGCACCGTCGGGCCCAGGAGCAGCGTCGCGGTCGAGACGAGCACGGCCAAGCGCGGCATGGGCGGCGAAGGCTAACGCCCGCACTCACGGATGTGGCCGGACCGCGAGCGCCGTCCCGGCATACTCATGGCGTGGGCACGCTGTCGAAGCCGGGCGGGGCGATCTCGCGCGCCGTGATCGCGCGCGGGATGCTGGCCGCCCTGGCGGTCGTGCTGATCGCCTGGTTCGGCCTGCTGGCCCGCGATCACGAGCTCGGCACGGCGGCCTCGCAGCGCATCGTCGACGAGCCCGACATGGGCGCCGCCCAGTGGCACGACGCGATGCGCGACCTGAAGCGCGCCGAGCTGCTCGACCCGAGCACGGACTGGAGCCTCATCCGCGCGCAGTACCTGCTGCTGCGCGACCGGCCCGCCGCGCTCGCCGTCGCGGAGGACGTGCTTCGCCGCGAGCCCGACAATCTGGGCGCCTGGTGGGTCGTGCTGCGCGCGACCCGCACCTCGGACCCCGCGCGCCAGCCGCGAGGCCGAGCTGCAGATCCGCCGGCTCAACCCGACCCGCTAGTGCGAGAGCTCATCCACCACGTCGCACTGGCGCTGTCCGTGCTCGCGCTCGGCCAGGCGGCGCTGCGGATCGCCTCGACGGCCGCGCCGCGCGGCCTCGAGCGCCTGATCGCCGCGATCGTGATCGGGGTGGCGATCGCGATCGCCGAGGCGCTCGGGCTCGGGCTCGTCTCGCCTCGGCGGCAGCACGATCGCGCTCGCGTTGGCGGCCGGCGCGACCTGGGCGGCCGCCGCGCTCCTGCTGCCGCGCCCCGACATCCGCGCTGCTGGGCGAGCTGGCCGGCTGGTGGCGCGGGCCTGAGCGGCGCGCAGCGCGCCGGCGCGGCCGCCCTGCGGAGGCGCGTGCGGCGCCTGGCTCGTCTGGCAGCTCCTGCAACTTCTCGATCGGGTTCGACAGCTCGCTCTACCACTACCCGTTCGTCGCGGGCTGGGTGGACAACGGCAAGCCGGGCACCGGACCTCGCGCTCAGCTACGACATCCCCTACGGCAGCTACCCGATGACCGACGAGGTGGCGCTCACGTGGGGCGCCGCGATCTCGCGCAGCTGGGTTCCGCTGGCCGTGTGGAACCCGCTGCTGCTCGGCGTCCTGGCGCTGGCGGGCTGGCTCACGCTGCGCAACCTGTCGGTGCCGCGCCCCGTGGCCGGCCTGGCCGTCGCGGCGCTCGCCAGCGCGCCGCTGATGGTGCGCCAGCTCAACGAGCCCCAGACCGACCTGCCGGCGCTCGCCTGGCTGGCGTGCGTCGCGGGGCTCGCGACGGCGGCCGGCCGCCGCCCCGCGCTGCTGGCGCCGGCGGTCGTGGCCGCCGGGCTGGCGATCGGGACCAAGCCGTCCACCGGGCCGATGGCGGTCGCCGCGCTCGCGGTGGGCGCGGTGATGGCGCGCGGGCGCCTGCGCCCGCTCGCCGGACGCCTGGCGGTCGCCCTGGCTGCGGCGTTCGTGGTCGGCGGCGTCTGGTACCTGCGCAACCTGATCCAGCACGGCTCGCCGCTCTGGCCGTTCGCGCCGGGCCCCTTCGGCGATCCCGCGCCGCGCTTCCTCGGGCTGGTCGACGCGACTTTCCTGCAGCGGCCGGTCGACACGCTCGACGGGCGCGTGGCGACTACTCGAGCCGCCTCGGCGGGACCTGGCTGCTGCTGCTCGGCGGCGCTGGCGGCGCTGGCGGCGGCGCCTGACGCGCCCGGCGCGGCGCGCTGCGCCGGCCGCTTCTCGTCGCCGGTGGGCTGGCGCTGCTGGGCGTGCTGATCTGGTCGACCGCCTGGGGCACCGGAATCTCGAGCCTCGCCCGAGCTGACCTGCGCCGGAGGGCTTCGTCGCTCTCGTCGCTGCGCTATCTGCTGCCGGCGCTGGGCGCCGCCGCCGTGGCGCGTGGCGCTCGCGGCCGCGCGGGCGACGGGCGCGCAGCGCCGCCGCATCGCCGTGCTCGCGGTCGCGCTCGCGCTGGAACCTCGTCGAGGACGCGCGCTGGGCCCGCCCTGGACCCCGCCGCTGTGGGTGCTGCGCGCTCGGCCTGGCGGCCGGGCTGGCGCCTCGCGGCGCTCGCGCCGCGGCGGTGCGGGTGCGCGGTGCCGCGCTGCCCCTGGGCCCTGCGCCGCGCTGTCGTCGCGATCGGCGCGCTGCTGGCCCCGTTCGCGAGCGGCATGATCGAGCGCTGGACCGAGGTCTCGCGCTCCACCGCCTACGGCGCCGGAGCTCGTGTCCTGGTTCCTCGACCAGCCGCGGTTCGAGGACGAGTACGGGCAGCGATCGCGATCGCCTCGCGCGGCGTGATCGCCCAGCTCGCGGGCGACCACTTCAACCAGCGGCTCGTGCTCGTCCCCCAGCACGCCTCCTGCGCCGAGGTCGACGCCATCGCGCAGGCGCATGCCGGTGGTGGTCACGGTGCCGCTCTTCTTCCGCGGCACGCTCGGCGTCGAGAGCTACAGCGGCGCGCGCTGCCTGGCGCGCACCGGCCGGTGCTCGACCGCGACCCGTTCTTCGTCTACCGGCTGCCCTAGGCGCCGGAGCGGCCGGCGCCCGACGGCTCCGCGGCACCGCGCGAGTCCGTGCCGGTCACGCGCACCTCGGGCAGCGGGATGATGAAGCTGCCGCCCGCGTCGAGGTAGTCGCGCTCGCGCTGCACGAACTCGTCGAGGAAGTGCCAGGGCAGCACGAGGTAGTAGTCGGGGCGCATCTCGCGCGACTCCTCCTCGCTGATCACCGGGATGCCGGTCCGCGTGGCCGAGCCCCACTTGTCGGGGTTGCGGTCGGCCGCGTACGGGATCAGCCGGCTGTCGAGCTCGGCGTACTGGAGGATCGTGTTGCCCTTGGTCGAGGCGCCGTAGATGTGGATCGTCTTGCCCTCGGCGACGAGCGACTCGCAGAGCGACTTCAGCTCGCGGCCGACGCGCTCTACGTTGCGCGCGAACTCCTCGTAGGGCGCGGGCGAGTCGAGCGCCATCTCGAACTCGCGCACGCGCAGCGCCTGGAGGCGCTCCTCGGCCTCGGCGGACGCCTGGCGGCGGCCCGCGTGCGAGATGAAGAGGCGGATCGAGCCGCCGTTGATGTCGTTCAGCTCGCCGTCCACGACCTCCAGCCCGGCCTCGCCGAAGAGCCGCTCGAGCACCGCCAGCGAGTAGTACTCGAGGTGCTCGTGGACGATCACGTCGAAGGCGTTCTGCTGGAGCATCAGCGGCAGGTAGTGCAGCTCCATCACCCAGACGCCGTCCTCGGCGAGGCCGTCGGCCACGTCGCGCACGAACGCCGCGGGATCCTCGAGGTCGTAGAACATCGCGATGCTGGTGATGACCTTCGCGCGGCGGTCGGCGTAGCGCTGGCGCAGGGCGCGCGCGCTGAAGAAGTCGCGCACGACGTCGTAGCCCTTCTCGATCGCGTAGCGCGTGACGTCGGAGGGGTCGAAGCCGAGGAAGCGCAGGTCGCGCACCGCGTAGCCGTCGAAGAGCGTCCCGTCGTTGCAGCCGATGTCGACGACGAGGTCGCCGGCCGACAGCCCGGTGAGCCGCTCGACCGCGGAGGCGATGCTGTGCAGGTTGCGCGTCATCGTCTGGTTGACGCCGCTGCGGTACCAGTAGCTCTGGTAGAGGATCGCGCCCGGCACCGTGTGGCGAACCTGGACCAGGCCGCAGGCGTCCTGGTCGCGCGTCATGTCGCAGCGCACGAGCTCCAGCGGGATCGCCCGCTGCACCGGCTGGCGCCCGCCCGGCTCGGGGAAAGCGCCTGAGATCAGCTGCTCGCCGAGGTGGAGCACAGGCGCCAGCTCGTGCGACCCGCAGATGCGGCAGGTCGTCCGGGTTCGGAGGCTGGTCGGCGAGATGCTCATCGCCGACCGAGCGTATAGCCAACCGCCGCCGGGTGCTCCCGTTCGGGCCGCCCCGTGCGCGCCCTGCGGCGCGCTCCCAGCGCGACCGCGGCCACGAGACCGAGCAGCGCGATCAGGCTGACGATCCACCCGATCCGGAAGCTGAGCGGCTCGTAGCGGAACTCGACGGTGTGCGTCCCGGCGCCGAGCCGCACGCCGCGGAAGAGGTAGTCCACGCGCTCCACGTCGGCGTCACGACCGTCCACGGTCGCCTTCCAGCCGGGGTACCAGTTGTCGCTCAGCACCAGCATCCCCTCGCCCTCGCGAGCGCGCCCTGATCGAGACGCGCTCCGCCTCGTAGCGGACGATCCGCGCGCTGCCGCCGCCGGTCGCGCCCTCCGGGAGCCCCGCCACGCGCTCCTCGGTGACCGCCTGGCGGCGACCGTCGAAGCCGGGCCGCGTCACCGCGTCGAGCGCCGCTTCGCCGCCGTCGACGACGCGCTGCCCGCCGACCACGAACGCGCGCGGCAGCGCGCCCGAGAGGCTGTAGATGCGCGCGTCGCGGCCGTCGTAGACCTGGCGCATCCCGGGCTGCGGCGAATAGGGCTCGAAGCGCAGCACCTCGGTGTTGGGAGGCTCGCCGTTCTGCACCGCCTTGCCCTGCATGAGGTGCGTGACGCCGAGCAGGCGCAGCGCCCGCAGGCCGCGCGGCGAAGGCCCGAGGAAGCGCAGCGGGATGTCGAACAGCCCGGCCGCGACCGTCGAGCCGCCGTTCATCACCTCGCGCCGCCAGAAGCGGTCGTAGCGCTCCATGATCGGCAGGTCGTAGCCGCGCGCCTCGTAGAGGTCGAAGCGCATCGGGATGACGTTCTGCGCCACCTCCTCGCTGCTGACGAAGCGAGCCGGGTCGAAGCGCTTCAGGTAGCTGATCGCGGGCGTCTCCGGCACGCTCGCGAAGCGGCTGTCGATCGCCGGGTTGAAGCCCATCCCGATGTGGAACAGGTCGGCGCACACGAGCGCCACGGCGAGCCCGGCGAACAGCGCCGGCGCCAGCCGGTCGCGCAGGCGCAGCGCGATCAGCAGCAGGCCGACCCCGGCGAAGGTCAGCCAGCTGAACAGCGAGGCGGCGCGGATCACCCCCTCGCCGACCGGGTTGCCGAGGCCGCCCGGCGGGTCGGCGAACAGCAGCGCGACCCTGAGGCCGTCGCCGATGTCGCCGAACGAGGCCCGCCTGCCGAGCGCGACGTAGGCGAGCGGCACCACCAGCAGCCCGGCGGCGGTGAGCAGCACCGCGCGGCGCCTGCCCGGCGCGGCGCGGGTGCGCTCGGCCAGTCGTCGAGCCCCCAGCCGGCCAGCAGCGACAGCGCCAGGATGGTGAGCATGATCAGCCGCGTGTTGTGCCCAGAGCTGAACGGCGGGATGCGCGTGACGATCTGGAGGATCGGCGGGATGCCGATCACGACGGCGAACCAGAGGAACCCGAAGCCCGCCACCGCCACGCGCTCGGCGGTGCGACGCAGGATCAGCGCGGCGGCCGCCAGCATCAGCGGCAGCGCCCCGACGTACATCGCCCGCTCGAGCAGGATCGGCCGGATCGGCGTCTGGGTCGGCCTGCCCCAGTAGTCCGGCATGAATACGCCGAGCACCTCCTTGGCCTGCAGGTGCACGTCGACGGACTCGCCGGCGCGGTCGTGCGCGTCGGCAGACAGCAACAGCAGCTCCGCGAACGGGATCAGCGAGATCGCCGCCAGCGCCGTGCCGCCCGCCACCGCCCCGCAGAATGCGAGCGCCGGCCTGATCACGGCGCGGCCGGCGCGGTGGGCCTGCCAGAGCCGCAGCAGCAGGAACGCGCCGGCGGTGAGCAGGGCGTGGAAGCTCGACTCGGGGTGGCCCGCGAACCACTGCAGGCCGACCACGGCGGCCAGCCCGGCGCCGGTCAGCAGGTCGGGTCTTCGCACGAGCCGGTCGACCAGCAGCAGCAGCCACGGGATCAAGGCCCAGACCGCGAGGTTCGGGTAGATGATCCAGGTGACCGCCTTGAGGTTGAGCGCGAAGACGAGCCCGGCGAGCAGCGCCCCGCCGAAGCGCATGCCGAGCGCCGCGCGGCCGAGCAGGAACGTGCCGAAGGCGGCCACCCAGAGCTTCAGCACGCCGATCCAGCCCAGCGCCGTGGCGAACGGCAGGACGTAGGCCGGCAGGCTGAACGGCGAGAACACCGACGACTGCAGGTTCGCCAGGAACGGCCGGCCGCCGACGATGTGCGGGTTCCAGAGCTGGATGTCGGGGAAGTGCTCGGCGTTCGAGCGCAGGAACAGCTGCAGGTGCTCGGTCGAGTCGCCGAGCTCGCCGTTGCTCGGCCTGGTCAGGTCGGCCGGCTTGGACGGCAGCCAGGGCGGCTCGAACCAGAGCGTGTCGTTGCTCGAGAGCGCCTTGCCCGGCAGCAGCCCGGGGCCGAGGAAGACGATCGCGACGATCGCGTAGAAGATCGCCGCCGCCAGCGCGGGACGGCGCCGCAGGACGTCCATCAGCCGGTCGCGGCGCGGCGGCGCCGGACGCCGACGGCGAGCGCCGCGGCGAGGCCGAGCAGCGCCAGCACGGTGACGATCCACCCGATCCGCCAGCTCAGCGGCTCGTAGGAGAACTCGACCGTGTGCGAGCCCGAGCCGATCGGGACCCCGCGCAGCAGGTAGTCCACGCGCTCGATGTCGACCGGCTCGCCGTCGACCTTCGCCTTCCACCCCGGGTACCAGTTGTCGCTCAGCACGAGCAGGCCGGGGCCGTCCGAGCGCGCCCGCACGGTGACGCGCTCGGGCTCGTAGCGCTCGATCCGTGCGCTCCCGCCGCGGCCGCCGGAGAGCCCATCGACGCGCTCCTCGGTGACCGCCACGCTGCGCGGGTCGAAGCTCGCCGAGGTGACCGCGTCGAACGCGGCCGTCGCGCCGGAGGCCACTTGCTGGTCGCCCACGACGAAGGCCCGCGGCAGCGCGCCGTCCACCCGGTAGAGGCGGGCGTCGGGGCCGTCGTAGGTCATGCGCACCGCGTCGTCGTCGAGCGGCTCGTCGCGCGGCGACTGCATCAGGTCGGTGACCCCCAGCAGGCGCAGCGTGCGCAGCCCCGACGGCGTCAGCTGCCTGAGCGCCAGCGGCGTGTCGAGCAGGCCCTTCGCCACCGACGACGACTCGGGCGACACCTGCGAGCGCCAGAGGCGGTCGAAGCGGCGCATGATCGGCAGGTCGTAGCCGCGCCCCTCGTAGAGCTCGAACTTGAAGGGGATCGTGGTCTGCGGGATCGGCTCCATGCTCACGAAGCGCGCCGGCCTGCGCGCCTCGAGCCGCTTGATCGACTCGGTGGCGGGCTGCTCGGCCCACTTGCGGTCGATGGCCGGGTTGTAGCCCATGCCCTGGTGGAAGAGGTCGATGCAGACGAGCAGCACCGCCAGCGCCACGAACGGCGCGACCGCGAGCCGGCCGCGCAGCCGCAGAGCGATCAGGCCCACGGCTGCCGCCGCGACGACAGCCCACTCCAGCAGCGACGGCGAGCCGGATCACGTCGCCGGCGGGCAGGCAGGGGTCCGCGCAGGTGCGCCCGCCGGTCCAGTTGAGCGTCGCGCCCGGCGGCGTGGCGAAGCCCCAGGCCACCTTCAGGGCGTCGCCGAACACGCTCGGAGTGGTGCGGCCGGCGCCCACGACGAAGACCACGGGCAGCAGGGCGAGGGCCGCCGCCGCGCCGAGCGCCAGCCGGCGCGTGCGCTGCGTCCAGCCGGCGGCTGTCAGCTCGTCGAGGCCCCAGCCGGCCAGGATCGCGAGCGCGACCACGAACAGCGCGCTCAGGCGGCTGTTGTGACCGGAGGAGAAGACCGGCAGCCGGGTGACGATCTGCAGAAAGGGCGGGATGCCGAACAGCACCGCCAGCCAGAGCGCCCCGAACGCGCCCACCGCGATCCGCTCGAGCGAGGGCCTGCGGATCAGCGCGATCGCGGCCAGCATCAGCGGCAGCGCCCCGGCGTAGAAGGCGCGGTCGAGCACGAAGTACTTGATCGGGGTGCCCTGTGGCCCTGCCCCAGTAGTCGGGCAGGAAGAGGCCGAGCGCGAAGTCCCGCGCGACCGGCTGGTTGTCCACGGCGTCGCCCATCCGGTCGCGCAGGTCAGCCGAGTTCCAGAGCAGCTCCGCGAACGGCACGATCACGAGCGCCGCGAGCGCGACGCCGCCGGCCGTCGCGGCGGCGAAGCCGAGCAGCGGCCGCAGCACGGCGCTGCCGGCGCGGTGCGCCTGCCACAGCCGCAGCAGCAGGAAAGCGGCCGTGGCGAGCAGCGCGTGGAAGCTCGACTCCGGGTGGCCCGCCAGCAGCTGCATGCCGATCACCGCGGTCAGGCCGGCGCCGGCCAGCAGGCTCGGTCTTCGCACCAGCCGGTCGGTCAGCAGCAGCATCCACGGGATGAACGTCCAGACGCTCATGTGCGGATACGAGATCCAGGTGACCATCCAGAGGCTGAACGCGTAGACGATCCCGGCCGTCAGGGCGCCGCCGAAACGCATCCCGAGCGCGACCCTGCCGAGCAGGAACATGCCGAAGCTCGCGACGAAGAGCTTCATCACCGCGATCCAGCTCAGCGCCGTCCAGAAGGGCAGCACGTACGCGGGCAGGCTGTAGATCGAGAAGACCGCCGACTGCGCGTTGGCGAGGAAGGGGCGGCCGCCCACGATGTAGGGGTCCCAGAGCGGCATGTCGGGGATGCGCCGGGCGCCGTAGCGCAGGAACGGCTGCAGCTGGCCCGGGGCGTCGCCCAGCTCGGGGTTGCTCGGCAGCGTCAGCTCGGCCGGCTTCACGCCGACCCAGGGCGGCTGGAACCAGAACATGTCCGAGTTCGACAGCGTCTTGCCGGGCAGCAGCGCGGGCCCGACCATCAGCAGCGACAGCGCGGCGTAGATCAGGGCCGCGGCCAGGACGGGCCGGCGGCGCAGCGAGCGCAGCGCGTTCATCCCCGGCGCCGCCTGACGCCCGCGACGGCCAGGCCGGCGATCAGCGAGCAGCGCGAGCAGGCTGACGATCCAGCCGACGCGCCAGCTCGCCGGCTCGTAGCTCAGCTCGACGGTGTGGGCGCCCGCGGGCACCGACACGCCGCGCAGCAGGTAGTCGACGCGCTCGACGTCGGCGTCCCTGCCGTCGACCTTCGCCTTCCAGCCCGGGAACCAGACGTCGGTCACGACCAGCAGCGCGGGGCGCCGCGCCTCGACGCGCGCCACGGCCTCGTCGCGCCCGTAGCTCACGAGGCGCGCGGTGCCCGGCGCGCCGCCCGCCGGCGCGCCCTGTGCGAGGCCCGGCAGCGACTGCTCGGTGACCGCCACGCGCCGCTTGTCGATCGCCGGGTCGGTGATCGCCGCCAGCGCGGCGTCCTCGCCGTCGACGGTCTGCTGGCCGCCGACCAGGAACGCGCGCGGGAGCGCGTTGGAGTTGCTGTATACGCGTGCGTCGTCACCGTCGTAGGCGAGCCGCAGGCCCGGCAGGCGCAGCGGCTCGAGCGTCGGGTCCTGCATCACGTCGGCGACGCTGAACAGGTCGAGCGTGCGCAGCGCGCGCTCGGTCGGCAGCGCGAACGCGGTCGGCGGCACGACCTCCCCGGGCGGCCCGACCTCCGCCCGCCAGAGCTTGTCGTAGCGCTTCTCCACCGGGAAGTCGTAGCCGCGCGCGTCGTAGAGGCCGTAGCGCATCGCCAGGTCCACGCCGAGCGCCTGCTGCTCGCCCGGCTGCGCCCATCCCGACGAAGCGCTGCGGCGTGCGGTCCTGCAGGTAGCGGATCGCGCCGGTGGCCGGCTGCACCGCCATCGTCGGTCCGGATGGCCGGGTTGAAGCCCATGTTGGCGCGGAACAGGTCGGCGGCGACGATGCCGATGGCGAGCGCGGCCAGCACCGCCACGGGTACGCGCGCGCGGCGCGGGAAGCCCAGCCCCGCCGCGACCACGCAGCAGCCCGGCGCCGGCCAGCACGAGCCACTGCAGCAGCGCGCTCAGGCGCACGATCGGGGCGACCCCGGCCAGCTCGGCGAGCGTCGCCGCCTGGGGCGGGTCGCGCAGGGCCCAGGCCACCTTCATCGCGGGCTTGAGCACGCCGAGGTCGATCGTGCCGGCGACCACGAGCCAGGCGAACGGGAAGGGGAAGATCGCCGCCGCGACGCCGAGCGCCGCGCGCCGCCGCGCCGGTGCCGCCCGCTCGCGGCCGGTCAGCTCGTCGAGGCCCCAGCCCGCCAGCAGCGCCAGCGCCAGCAGGACGAAGATCACCATGCGGCCGTTGTGCGCGGTGCGGAAGCCCGGGCAGCGCGAACACGACGTCGGCGACCGGCCCGGCGCCGAGCACGACCAGCAGCGTGAGCACGGCGAAGACGAGCGATCGCCACGCGGGTGAGCGTGGGCCTGAGCACGAGCGCCGACGGAGGCGAGCATCAGCGTGATCCCGCCCGCGTAGTAGCCGCGGTTGCTCACGAACGGCGCGATCGCCGTCTGGGTGGGGCGGCCCCAGTAGTCGCTCAGGAAGAACGCGCCGAGGAAGCGGCTCGAGCTGTACGAGGCCGGCCGGTTGAGGCGGCGCTCGTAGTCGCCCGAGTGCACGAAGAACTCCATCAGCGGCAGCAGCATCAGCGCCGCCAGCGCGGTGCCGAGCAGGACGGCCGCCGCGTACGCCGCCGCCGGGTGCGTCAGCGCGCTGCGCTCGCGCCCGCCCCGGTGCCATGCGAGCAGCGCCCGGAAGGCGAACCAGAGCGTCGTGACGACCATGACGTGGAAGCTCGTCTCGGGGTGGCCGCCGAGGAACTGCAGGCCGACCAGCGCCGCCAGCGCCGCCACCGGCAGCGGCCCGGGCCGGCGGATCAGCAGCTCGCAGACGAGCAGCATCCACGGGATCAGCGGGAAGATGTTGGTCAGCGGCCAGGCCAGCCAGACGACGAAGAACGTGCCGAAGGCGAACACCACGCCCGCGAACAGCGCGCCGCCGTAGCGCAGGCCGATCGAGCGCGCGAACAGGAAGGTCCCGAACGAGGCGACGAACAGCTTCAGCGCCGCCATGACCGCAAGCGACTTCCACAGCGGCAGCACGTAGGCGGGCGCGGTGAAGGGCGACAGGATCGCCGACTGCGCGTCGGCGAGGTAGGGCCGCCCGCCCATCAGGTGCGGGTTCCAGAGCGGGATGTCCGGCAGCGCGTCGCGCGTGTACTGGAAGAACGGCTGGAACACGGCCACCGCGTCGGCCAGCTCGAAGTTGCTGCCGTAGAGGCGCACGCCCTCGGGCCGGGACGAGGCCCACGGCGCCGCCGTCCAGAGCCCGTCGCTGCTCGACAGCGTGCGCCCGGGCAGCAGGCCCTCGCCCGACCATGAGCAGCGACAGCAGCGGCGTAGAACAGCGCCGCGCACGAGCACCGGGTGGTCGATCGCCCAGCGCGTCGCAGCGGGCGAGCCTCCCGTCCGTGCTCCGCACCGCCGCGGGCGCGGATTGAGAGTGCGTGGACGGAAGCACCGGGCGCGAGAATAGCCGTCGAACCTCAGCCCCGGTCGCGGTTGCGGGTTACTCTGGGGTCGCCTATGGAGGACTGGACGTTTCAGGAGCATTACGACATGGAGGACCGCCACTGGTGGTTCCGCTCGCGCCGTCGCGTGATCTGGGCGCTGATCAACCGCGCGCAGCCTGCGACGTCGCCGCGCATCCTCGACGCGGGCTGCGGAACAGGCCGCAACCTGATGGATTTCCAGACCCTCGGGCCCGCCGAGGGAGTGGACGTCTCCAAGGAGGCGATCGAGTTCTGCCAGCGCCGTGGCCTGCACGGCGTGCGCGAGGCGCCGATCGAGCAGCTTCCCTACGAGGACGGGCGCTTCGACCTGCTGTTCGCGACCGACGTGATCGAGCACCTGCCCGACGACGGCCCGG
Organism: uncultured Thermoleophilaceae bacterium; assembly: GCA_963828225.1. GTDB lineage: Bacteria > Actinomycetota > Thermoleophilia > Solirubrobacterales > Thermoleophilaceae > JACVRW01. Next base: position 41,857 of record CAWHDX010000004.1, read on the forward strand.
CGCTGACGGAGCTGCGGCGCGTGTCCGCGCCCGGCGCGTCGCTGATCATCACGGTGCCGGCGTACTCCTGGCTCTGGAGCCAGCACGACACCTCCTGGCACCACTACCGCCGCTACACGCGCCGGCTGCTGCGCGAGCGGGTGCTCGCCCACGGCTGGGAGCCGACGGTGACGAGCTACTTCTACAGCAGCCTGCTGCCGCCGGTCGCCGTCGTGCGCACGCTCCAGCGCTTCCGCTCCAACGGCAACGGCAAGTCCGACCTGCACCTCTCCCCCGGCGCGCTCGACAAGTGGCTCGAGCTGCCGGTGCGAGGTGAGGCGAAGCTGATCGAGCGAGGGGCCTCGCTGCCCGCCGGCGTCTCGCTCGGGATGGTATGCCGACCCTCTCCGTAGTAGTACCGGTGTTCAACGAGGAGCAGGTGCTGCCCGAGCTGCACGACCGGCTCAAGGCGGCGCTGGCGGGCGTGGACGGCGGCTTCGAGCTGGTCTACGTCGACGACGGCTCCAGCGACGGCTCGGCCGCGATCGTCGAGGGCTGGGCGCGCGCCGAGGACAACGTCGTCCTGGTGCAGCTGTCGCGCAACTTCGGCATGGAGATCGCGATGTCGGCCGGGCTCGACCACGTGCGCGGCGACTACTCGGTGCTGATGCACGCCGACCTCCAGGACCCGCCCGAGCTCGTCCCGGACATGCTGCAGATCGCGACCGAGCAGGAGGCCGACGTGGTCTTCGCGCGGCGCATCGGCCGCGACGAGAGCCGCGTCAAGCGCCTGCTGGCCACCGGCTTCTACGCGATGATGCGCTCGCTCGCCCGCGTGCCCTACCAGGGCCAGGCGGGCGACTTCCGGCTGATGTCGCGGCGCGTCACCGACACGCTGCGCACGATGCCCGAGCGGCGCCGCTTCCTGCGCGGCATGGTCGCCTGGGTCGGCTTCAAGCAGGTGCCGATCGAGTACAAGCGCGCCGGCCGCAAGGCCGGCGGCGGCGCGTCGTACCCGGCCCTGTTCCGGCTCTCGCTGGAGGCGCTCACCTCGTTCTCCGACGTCCCGCTCAACATCGCGACCTACGTGGGCGCGCTGAGCGCGACCGTGAGCGGGCTGGCCGCCTTCGCGGTGCTGGTGCTGACGATCACGGGCACGCTGGCGGCCTCGACGACGCTCTGGATCCTGGTCGCCGTCCTGTTCCTGGGCGGCATCCAGCTGATGAGCATCGGCGTGCTGGGCCGCTACCTGGCCCACGTGCACGACCAGGTGCTGGAGCGGCCCCTCTACCTGGTGTCGCGGGTGGTGACCGGACGGGACCGGTGACGGCCCGGCGCGCGGCGCTGGCCGTCCTCGCCCTGGCCGGGGCGGGCCTGGCGCTGCGAATCTGGTTCCTGCTCGACGTGACCGGCGACAGCTCGATGGTCGGCGACGGGCTCGAGTACCTCGGCCTGGCCGACGGGATCGCGGACGGCCGCGGCTACGTCAGCCCGTTCACGCCCCCCGGCGTCGAGGCGCCGCCTTCGGCCCACAAGCCGCCGCTCTACCCGCTGCTGCTCTCGTTCGTCTCGCTGCTCGGTGGCAGCGGCCACGTCCCCTTCCAGGTGGCCTCGGCGCTGGTGGGGACCGCGACCGTGGTCGTCTGCGCCGTGCTGGCGGGCCGCATCGCCGGGCCGCGCGCGGCGGTGCTCGCGGCGGCGATCGGCGCCGCCTACCCGGTCTTCCTGGTGGCCGACGCCTCGCTGCGCGCCGAGTCCCTCTACGGGCTCTGCGTGGCGCTCACGCTGCTGGCCGCCTACGCGGCGTGGCGGCGGCCGGCGGCCGGGCGGCTGGTGCTGCTCGGCGGGCTGATCGGACTGTCCACGCTGGCGCGCAGCGAGGGGCTGCTGCTGCTTCTGCTGCTAGCGGTGCCGATCGCCTGGGGCCGGGCGCCGCCCGGCCGCGCCGGCAGGGTCGCGCTCGTGACCGGCGCCTGCGTGCTCGTGCTGGCGCCCTGGCTCGCCCGGTGCTGGATCGTCTTCGACCAGCCCGTCCTGATCTCCACCAACTCGGGCGACCTGATCGCGGGGGCCAACTGCGACCAGGTCTACTCGGGGCCGCACCTGGGCGCCTGGTCGTTCGCGTGCGCCACGTCCGGCGGAGGCGGCAACGAGGCGGAGGTGGCCTCCGAGCTGCGCCGGCGCGGCTTCGACTACGCAGCCGACCACGCCGGCCGGCTGCCTGTCGTGATGGCGGCCCGCGGCCTGCGGACCTGGGGCTTCTACGACCCGGCCGGCGAGGTCGCCGCCAAGACGCTCGGCGAGGGGCGCAGCAGGACGGCGAACTGGCTCGGCCTGGTCTTCTGCTGGGCGCTGCTCGCACTGGCCGTGGCGGCGTTCGCGGTCCTGCGCAGGCGCGGCGAGCCCGTGTTCATCCTGGCCGCGCCGTTCGCCGTGGTCGTGTTCGTCAGCGTCACCACGTACGGCATCCTGCGCTTCCGCGATGCCCGTCGACGTGGCGCTGGTGGTGCTGGGCGCGATCGCCGTGGACGCGGTGCTGGGGCGCCGCGCTCAGGTGCCGCGGTCGGCCGACTCGGCCACGAGCTGAGCGTCCGGAGCGGGGTCGGCGGGCTCCGCGGCGGCCTCGCGGCGCGCGGCGTGCACCTGCGCGCGCACGTTGCGGCGCGCGTCCAGCAGCTCGCGGACGGCGGGGATCAGCACCTGCGTGATCGAGAGCTTCGAGCCGGTGCGGTCGGCCCAGGCCACGCCCACCTCGGTGACGCGGTAGCCGAGGCGCCGCGCGAGCGCGAGCACCTCCGCGTCGAAGACCCAGCCGGTCAGCCGCTGGCGCGAGAAGACGGCCTCGGCGGCGGTGCCGCGCCAGAGCTTGAAGCCGCAGTAGACGTCCTTGGTGGGCTCGCGCATCAGCAGGCGCGTCAGGGCGATGAAGGGCCAGCCGACCAGGCGCCGCCGCAGCGGCTGCTGGCGGTCGACCTGGGCGCCGCGCGCCACGCGCGAGCCGGCGACCACGTCGGCGTGCTCCATCGCCTGGAGCATCTGCGGGCAGCGACGCCAGCGACGTGCCGCAGTCGGCGTCGCAGAGCAGCCGCAGCTCACCGTCGGCGTCGAGCATCCCGCGCCGCACGGAGAAGCCCTTGCCGCGGTTGACGTTGTTGCGCAGCACCCGCACGCGGTCCCCGTCGAGGAGCGGCTCGAGCACCTCGAGCGTGCCGTCCTGGCTCGCGTTGTCGACGACGATGACCTCGTAGGGACGGCCGAATCCGCCCAGGGTCTCGTGCAGGGCGGCGATCGACCCGCGCGATCCCTGCCTCCTCGTTGTACGCCGGCACGACGACCGACATCCACGGAGCGCTCACGCCTCGAACATACCGGTGGTCGCCCGATGTTGCCTCAATTCCCGGCGCCGCCAGCCGATCGCGGCCGCGGCCAGGATCGTCAGCAGCGCCACGAGGCTCACGATCCAGCCCGCCCGCCAGCTCGCCGGCTCGTAGCGGAACTCGACGCGGTGGGCGCCCGCGGGCACGCGCACGCCGCGGATCAGGTAGTCGACCCGCTCCACGTCGGCCTCGCGCCCGTCGACGACCGCCTTCCAGCCCGGGAAACCAGTTGTCGGTCAGCACCAGCAGCGCCGGGCGCCGGGCGCGTCGTCTCGACGGCGACGCGCTCGGCCGCGTAGTCGACGATGCGCGCGGCGCCGGCCGGGCGCGCGCCCCGAGCCCCCACGCCGAGGCCGGCGATGCGCCGCTCGGTCACGGCGACCGAGCGCGCCGGGAAGCCGGCCGCGGTCGCAGCCGCTCGCGCGGCCGTGCCGTTCGGGGCAACCACCTGCCGATCGACCAGGAACGCCCGCGGCAGCGCCGCCGGGTTGCGGTAGACGCGCGCATCCGCTCCCTCGTACGCAGGCTCGAGCCCGGCGAACCGGCGGGTCGCCGGGGTGCTGGAGCAGGTAGCCGACGCCGACCAGCGCGAGCGCCCGGTAGGAGCGCTCGTCGGCCGGCGGGGCCTGCGTGCAGAAGAGGTAGTAGCAGCCGCCCTCGGCGTGGATCACGTCGCGCCAGAGGTCGAAGTAGCGCTCCTCGGTCGGGATCACGTAGCCGCGCGCGTCGGCGATCCGGTAGCGCATCGCGACGTTCGGGGTGACCGGATACGCCGAGCGAGAGCGCCTCCGTGATCTGCAGGGCCGAGAAGCGCTCCGGCTGGCGCTCCTGGAGGTAGCGGATCGCCGGCGTCGCCGGCGGCGCCGCCGTGCTCTGCTCGATCGCCGGGTTGTAGCCCATGCCCGCCTTGAACAGGTCGAGCGCGGCCAGCGCCAGGGCGAGCGCCACGAACGCCGTCGGGCCGAGGCGCCCGCGTAAACGCAGCGCGAGCAGCACCACCGCCGCGCCTCCCGAGGACGACCCATTCGAGCAGCGCGGCGAGCTTGATCACCGCGGCGGCCCCCACGGCGGCGTCCTTGAACCCCCACGCCACCTCGAGCGCGTCGCCGAGGGCGTCGCGGCCGAAGTCGCGCGCGCCGAGCGAGATCGCGACCGGCAGGATCAGCAGGAAGGCCGCCACGCCCAGGACCCCGGCGCGGCGCGAGCGCAGCTGCTCGGACCCGGTCAGGTCGTCGAGGCCCCACCCCGCCAACAGCGCGAGGGCGAGCACGGCGACCACCGCGAAGCGCCCGTTGTTGGTGGCGTCGAGGCCCGGGAGCGCGACCAGGACGTCGTACACAGGCGGCACCCCGGTGGCCGCCGCGAGCGCGAGCGCGCCCACGACCGCGGCCGCGATCCTCGCCGCCGAGGGGCGCACCACCAGCGCCGCGGCGGCGAGCATCAGCGGCAGCGCGGCGACGTAGTAGGCGCGCTCCTCGAGCCCCGGGCCGAACGCCAGGCTCGTGTCCGCGCGGCCCCAGTAGTCGTGCAGGAAGAGCCCGAGCAGGTAGCGCGTCGGCTGCTTCAGCAGGCCGGACGCCTCCGCGCGCGCCGTGGCGTCGCTCGAGTGCCCGAGCAGCTCCAGGAACGGGATCAGCGTCACCGCCGCGAGCGCCGCGCCCACCACGAGCCCCGCGGCGAGAGCCAGCAGCCGCGGCGCCCAGCCGCGGCGCAGCTCGGGCGAGGCCAGCACGCGCCCGACCCAGAGCAGCACGACGACGAAGAGCACCTGATAGCTCGAGGCCGGATGGCCCGCCAGGAACTGGAGGCCGACCACCCCCGCGAGCCCCGCGAACGGCAACGGCCCGGGCCGGCGCACGGTCAGCTCGCAGAGCAGGCAGAGCCACGGCAGCAGGGCCCAGATGCCCCCGTGCGGCCAGGACACCCAGGTCACGACCCAGAGGCTGAAGCCGAACACGAGGCCGCTCATCAGCGCGCCGCCGAAGCGCATGCCGAGCGCCCGCGCCAGCAGGAACGCGCCGAAGGCCGCGACGAACAGCTTCAGCGCTGCAGCGAGCGCGAGCGATTTCCAGAACGGCAGGACGTACGAGGGGGCGCTGAACGGGCGAGAACACCGCCGACTGCGGGTCGCCGAGAAACGAGCGCCCGCCCAGGACGTAGGGGTCCCAGAGCGGCACGTCCGGCAGCGCGGCGCGGGTGGCCTGGAGCGCCGGCTGGAACTGCACGGCGGCGTCGGCCTGCTCCTGGTTGGAGCCGAGGCCGGGGATGCCGGCGGGCTTCTGCGACTCCCACGGGGCGGCCGTCCAGAGGTAGTCGGAGGGCGACAGCGTGCGGCCGGGCGCCAGCCCGGGCGCGAACATCGCGACCGACAGCACGAGGTAGAGCAGGGCCGCCGCGAGCGCCGGGTGCCTGGTCAGGCGCTCACGCACGGGCCGGGCCGCTCCGTCGTCGCCAGCCGATCGCGGCGGCGGCCAGGATCGCGATCAGCGCCACCAGGCTGATGATCCAGCCCGCGCGCCAGCTCGCGGGCTGGTAGCGGAACTCCACGCGGTGGGCCCCGGCGGGCACGCGCACGCCGCGGATCAGGTAGTCGACCCGCTCGACCGGCACGTCGCGACCGTCGACGCTCGCCTTCCAGCCCGGGAACCAGCTGTCGGTCAGCACGAGCAGCGCGGGCCGCCGCGCGCTCGTGTCGACGTCCACGCGCTCCTCGCCGTAGCGGGAGATGCGCGCGCTGCCCGGCGGCTCGCCCGCCCCGGCGCCCTGCTCGAGCCCCTCGATCGCCTGCTCGGTCACGGCGACCGTGCGCGCCGGGAAGTCCGCCGCGGTCACGGCGTCGCGCGCCGCGTCGGCGCTCGGCGCCACGACCTGGCGATCCACGAGGAACGCCCGCGGCAGCGCCGCCGGGTTGCGGTAGACGCGGGCGTCGGGCCCGTCGTAGGCGACCTGGAAGCCGCGCAGCGGCGGATCGCGGCGGTTCTGGAGCAGGTCGGTCACGCCGAGCAGGCCGAGCGCCTTCAGCGCGCGCGGCGACCGCCCGGCCGACTCGGGGCAGAAGGCGTAGTTGCAGTCCGGCGACTTGGCGATCACGCGCCGCCAGAGCTCCGCGTAGCGCTCCTCGAAGGGGAAGTCGTAGCCGCGCGCGTCGTAGAGGCCGTAGCGCATCGCCACGTTCGGCGAGATCGGCACCGCGAGCGTGATCGGCGCCTCCGGGTGCAGGCCCGCGAAGCGCGCCGGCCGCCTGCTCTGCAGGTAACTGATCGCCGGCGTGACGGGCTGGGTCGCGGCGCTCTCGGCGATCGCCGGGTTGTAGCCCATGCCCGCCTTGAAGAGGTCGAACGTCACCAGCAGCAGCGCGAGCACCACGAACGCGGCCGTGCCCAGGCGGCCGCGCAGCCGCAGCGCCAGCAGCCCGAGCGCCGCCGCCGCGAGCACGAGCCACTCGAGCAGCGACGCGAGCCGGACCTGCGCCGCGTCGCCGGGATCGGGGCTCGCGAACCCCCACGCGACGCGCAGCGCGCCGCCGAGCGCGTCGAGGTCGACCCGGCGCGCCACCCAGACGAGCGGCACGGCGAACAGCACGGCGCAGGCGGCGAGCGCCAGGCCGCGCCGAGAGCGTGCGCCGTCCGGCCGGGTGAGGTCGTCGAGGCCCCAGCCGGCCAGCATCGCGACGCACAGCACCGACAGGACGGCGAGGCGGCCGTTGCGGGCGGCGTCGAAGCCGGGCAGCGCCTTGACGACGTCGAAGAACGGCGGGATGCCGGTGGCCACCGCGAGCGCCACGAGCCCCACCGCGGCGACCACGATCCGCTCGCGGCGCGGCGCCAGCACGAGCGCGGACGCGGCGAGCATCAGCGGCAGCGCCGCCACGTACCAGGCGTGCTCCTCGAGCGCCGACGCGAACTCGAGCGGCGCCCGCGAGCCGCGCCCCCACCAGTCGTGGAGGAAGACGCCGAGCAGGTAGCGGGCCGGCTCGTGGGCGTCCTCGGCGGCCGCCGTGCGCGCCTTCAGGTCGATCGAGTGCGAGAGCATCTCGGCGAACGGGATCAGCGTGATCGCCGCCAGCGCCGTGCCCACGGCCAGCGCCGCGCCGAGCGTCGCCAGGCGCAGCAGCAGGTCGCGCTCGCGCAGCGGCCGCGAGAGCAGCGTGCGCGCGACCCAGAAGACCGTCACCGCGACCATCACCTGGAAGCTCGAGGACGGGTGGCCGCCGAGGAACTGCACGCCCGGTGGCCGTGGCGAGCCCGGCGAACGGCAGCGGCCCCGGGCGGCGCACGCACAGCTCGGCCAGCAGGCACACCCAGGGCAGCACCGCCCAGACGCTCATGGTCGTCCAGGAGACCCAGGTGACCGACCAGAGGCTGAACCCGAACACGAGCCCGCACAGGAACGCGCCCGTGGGCCGCAGGCCGAACGCGCGGGCGAGCAGGAACGCCCCCAGCGCCGCCACGAACAGCTTCAGCGCCGCCATCACGGCCAGCGAGTCCCAGAACGGCAGCACGTAGGCCGGGGCGCTGAAGGGCGACACGGTGGCCGACTGCGAGTTCGCGTGGAAGGGCCGGCCGCCCATGATGTACGGGTTCCAGAGCGGCACGTGCGGCAGCTCGGCGCGCGTGTGCTGCAGGAACGGCTGGAACATGAAGACCGAGTCCGTCTGCTCGCGGTTCGAGCCGAGCACCGGCACGTCGGCCGGCCGGCTGGAGTCCCAGGGCGTGCCGGTCCAGAGGTAGTCGGAGACCGAAAGCGTCCGTCCGGGCGCCAGCGCCGGGGCGAACATCGCCAGCGAGAGGATCAGGTAGAGGAGGGCGGCTGCGAGCGTCGGCCGCCGGGAGGCCCAGCTAGTAGGGCCAGGCATCCTCGTCGGGCTGCCCGAGCAGGCGGGCGACCGGACGCAGGCGCGCCACCAGCGCGACCTTGATCAGGCCGTTGCGGACGAAGTACGGGATGTGCACCGCCTGGCGCAGCGCGTTCAGGGCCCGCGCGCCAGGCCCGAGGCGCTCGCGGTGGTACTGGGCCAGCGACCGCGTGCGTCCGACGTAGCGCCACTCGCTCGAGAAGAACAGCAGGCGCAGCTGGGCCAGCATCACGCCGATGGCGTTGTAGGCGTCGTGCACGAGCAGCGTGCCGCCGACCGGCACCCGCGCGCCCCACGCCGCGATGTCGTCGCGCGCCGGCGCGTAGCGGTGCGCGCCGTCGACGTAGAGCAGGTCGATCGGGCCCTCGACGGCGGCGTGCGCCTGGTCCGACATCTCCCGCACGTGGCGGACGCGGCCGTTTACGCCCGCCCGCTCCAGGTTCGCGCGGAAGATCTCGTTGTCGGAGCGGCCGCGCTCGGCCTCCGGCGTGATCTCCTGCGGGCCGCGGTCGCCGCCGGCGTGCGGGTCGATCGCGACGATCTGCACGCCCTCGGGGGCGGCGCGGCTGAGGACGATCGTCGAGCGCCCGCGGAACGAGCCGATCTCCACGATCTGGCCCGGCGCGGAGACCTGGCGCCCGGCGTTCCAGAGCCGGCGTGCCTGGCCCTCGCTGAGCCAGCCCTCGACGTCGCCGATGGCGGCGAGGGCGGCGTCCAGGTCGGCCCCGTCAGCGATTCTCGGCCGCCGTGGGTCGGCGCTCGTCGTCCTGGTGGCCGCGTGCGGCATGGCCGTTCAGGCTCACCGGTGCCGGCGCGGGCGCCTTGCCGGCCACGCGCCGCAGCACCTCGAGGAACGCGCCGGCGGAGCGGTCCCAGGTGAACGTGCGCGCGCGCCGCTCGGCGGCCTCGCCGAAGCGCTCGCGCAGCTCCGGGTCGGCCACGATCGCCCGCACGCGCTCGGTCAGCTGGGCGCCGTCGGCCGCCAGGTAGCCGGTCTCGCCGTCCACGATCGACTCGGCCAGCCCGCCGATCGCCAGCGCGGCGCTCGGGGTGCGGCAGAGGGCCGCCTCCATGACCGTGAGCGACCAGCCCTCGGACTGCGACGCGGTGAGGTTCACCCAGGCGCGCCCGTACAGCTCGGCCTTGGTCTCCTCGTCGACGTAGCCGTGCATGCGCACGCGGTCGCCGAGGCCGCGGCGCTCGATCTCGGCCTCGAGGTCGGGCCGGTGATCGCCCTCGCCGACCACGTCGAGGATCGTGCCCGGCAGGGCCTCGACGACGTCGAACAGCGTCTCGACGTTCTTGTAGGCCTTGAGGCGCCCGACGAAGATCAGGTGCGGCTCCGGCGCGCGCGTCCCGGCGCAGAACTTGCCGGGGTCGACGCCGAGGTACTCGACCGTGACGTTGGCGGGCGGGATGCCCTCGCGAGCGAGGTCGTCGCGCGCCGAGCGCGAGATCGTCAGGAAGGGCGTGCGGCGGTAGAGCAGCCGCAGCGGCAGCCGCTCGAGCATCCAGAACAGCGGCAGCCCGAAGCGGCGGAACTCCTCCAGGTAGAGCTCGCGGTGGACGTGGTGGACCATCGCCACGCGGGGCTTGCGCAGCCACAGCGGCGTGAGGAACGTGATCCCGTTGATGACCTCGAGCACCACGTCGGCGTCGCGGCCGATGCCGCGCAGCACGGCGAGGATCGCCCGCGGGAAGACGGTCGAGCGGGTGCCCATCCGGTGCACGACGAGGCGCGGCCCGTAGCGCTCCACGCGCTTCGCGCCGGGGAAGTCGCCGGCCACCACGGTGACGTTGTTGCCCCACTCCACCCAGCGGCTGATCTGGGCGTGCAGGTTGGCGCCGTTGCCGCCCGTGTCGTGGTGCGTCCAGTCCCGATCGGCGAGGACCAGGATGTTCAGCGGCGGTGCTGCTGCGGGGGCCGACATGGGTCGCCAGACGCTAGCGGACCTCATGGCGGCTTTGCGCAACTGGTGGCGTGGTTGACGCGTCACCCGTATCTTGCTCTTGGATGCATCCGAGCGTTTGGCTGTTCCTACCGACGTACAACGAGGTCGAGAACCTCGAGGCGATCGTGCGCGCCACGACCGCGCAGCTCGAGGTGGCCGCGCCCGGCGACTGGCGCCTGCTGGTCGTCGACGACGCGTCGCCCGACGGCACGGGCGCGCTCGCGGACCGGCTCGCGGCCGAGCTCGACGGCGTCGAGGTGCTGCACCGCCAGGGCAAGGACGGCCTCGGGCCGGCCTACCTGGCCGGCTTCGAGCACGCCACCACGCGCGGCGCCGAGTACGTGATCGTGATGGACGCCGACTTCTCGCACGACCCGCGCCACCTGCCGGCGATGATCGCGGCCGCCGAGCGCAGCGACCTGGTGCTGGGCTCGCGCTACGTGGCCGGCGGCGAGATCACCAACTGGCCCCGCCTGCGCCGCGTGCTGAGCCGCAGCGGCTCGCTCTACGCGCGGCTGATGCTCGGCGTCAAGGTCCGCGACCTGACCACGGGCTTCCGCTGCGTGCGCAGGCAGGTGCTCGAGACGATCGAGCCCTCGACGCTGCGCTCCCAGGGCTACGTCTTCAACATCGAGCTGACCTACCGCGCGCTGCTCGCCGGCTTCAGCGTCGAGGAGATCCCGATCTGCTTCCGCGACCGCGAGATCGGCGACAGCAAGATGTCGCTGCCGATCGCGGTCGAGGCGCTCAGGCTCGTCCCGAAGCTGCGCGGTCTGCGCACCGAGGTCGTCGGCCAGCGGCGCTCCAACGGCAAGCTGCAGGCGCGCCGGCGCTGGCGTGCGCCGCGCTGGCCGCGCCGCCGCGACGGCATCCTGGGCGCTCCGGGCGCCGATCCGGCCGGCGGCGACGGTCCGTCGTCCGACGACCCCGCCCCGGAGCTGTCCGCGCAGCGCGGACCCTGAGCGCCGCGCTCAGGACGCGGGCTTCTTCAGCAGCGGGCAGGTCCGGCACGCGCGCAGGCCGAGCGCCACGTCGGTCCAGGAGTTGAGCCGCCGCAGCTGGGTGAGCGCCTGCTTCTTCACCGCGGGATCGGGCGCCGCGGCCCAGACGAGGAACCAGGCCTGCAGGTTGTCGGGCTCGTCGAGCGTCACCGAACGCGCCAGCAGCGCCGCCGCGTGGTCATTGCCGGTTGCGTAAAGGAGCTGGCCCTCCGTGACCAGCGGCGCCTTGTCGGGATTCAGGCGTCGCGAGCTCTCGAGCAGGTCCGACGCGTGCTTCACGTCGGCTTCCGGCACCTTGCCGGCCCGCGCGCGGTCGAGCACCGCCCCGGCGTCGTCCTCGAGGCGCATGATGCGGACCTCGTTGCCGACGCCACGCGAGCGCGACGATCGCGACGAGCACCAGCGCTACACGTGCGGCGAGCGACGTCACTGGAGCGAGTCTAAGGCGCCTGGGCTACTGTGGCGGCAGATGCGGAGACGGGTGCTGGCCGTGGTCGCGACGGCCCTGATCGGCTTGCCGACGGTGCTGGCGTTCCTCTCGGGGGGCTTCTTCGAGAAGCCCCGGCTGGTCGCTGCCGCCGTGACCTGGGTGCTCGTCCTGGTCGTCGCGCTGACCTCGCCGCGGCCGCTGCCGAGCTCGACCCCGGCCCGCGTCGCGCTTCTGGGCCTCCTGCTGCTCTGTATATGGACCGCCGCGTCGATCAGCTGGGCGCCGCTGGCGGGCCGCGCCCAGGAGGACCTGCAGCGCCTGGTCCTCTACCTCGGCTTCGCCGTCGCCGCGATCGCGGTGCTGCGGGAGCCGTCCATCCGGCGCTGGGTCGAGCCGGCGACGGCGCTTCGGCGCGTTTCTCGTGATCGGCTACGGGCTCTCCGAGCGGCTGCTGCCGCGCGCCATCCACCTCGACGCGAGCTCCACCGCCACTGGCCGCCTCGAGCAGCCGCTGACCTACTGGAACGCCTACGGCCTGCTCGCCGCCCTCGGTGCGGTGCTGGCGCTGCGGGTGGCGGGCGATCCGAGCCGCCCGCGCGCCGCTTCGGGCGGGCGCGGCCGTTCATCGCCGTCCCGCTGGGACTGGGCCTCTATCTCACCTTCGCCCGCGGCGCGCTCGGCGCGGCGGGCATCGGCGTGCTGATCCTCGTCGCGCTCGCCCCGGACGCACGCCCGCAGGTGCGAGCGATCGTGACGACCGGGATCGCCGCCGTCATCGCCTCGGCCGTGGCGAGCCAGCTCAGCACGGTCAAGTCGCTGTCGACGCGAGACGCCGAGCAGGGCCTGCTGATGCTGGCGGCGCTGATCGTGCTGTCGGCCGCCGCGGCCGTCCTCGCCCCGCGCCGCTCGACGCGGCCGATCAAGGCGCCGTCGCTGCCGGTCTCGCGGCCGGCGACCGTGCTCGCGGTGACGGTCGCGGCGATGGTCGCGGGCGGCCTCCTGCTCGCGGCGGTCGAGGGCAAGCCGGAGGCGACCTCGCCGGTGCGCGGCGCCAGCCCGGAGCGGCTCGCCTCGATCGACACCAACCGCTACCTGTACTGGGAGCAGGCGGGCCGGCTGTTCGGCGACCACCCATTGTCGGCTTCGGCTCGGGTGGATTCAGCACAGCGTGGCTGCAGGTGCCGAAGCGCTTCGACGCATCGGGCGACGCCCACTCCCTCTACCTCGAGACGGCGGCCGAGCTGGGGATCGTCGGGCTGGCGTTCCTCGCGATGTTCCTCGTGGGCATGGCCGTCAGCGTCCTGAGGCTCTACCGGATCGACCACTCCGCCGCCGCGGGGCTGGCCGCGGGGCTGTCGGTATGGGCCTTCCACGCCGGCCTCGACTGGGACTGGGAGATGCCCGCCGTGACGCTGCCGGCGCTGCTGCTGGCCGCGGCCGCCGTCGCCGGAAGCGAGTCGTCGCGGCCCTTTCAGCCCGCGCCCGCGGCCGTAAGAGTGCCCGAAGCTGCTCCAAGAGCAGATGCCATCTGCTAGGAATGGCTTGATGCGCATGAGCAAGCGACCCTTGATACTGCTGCTCCTCGCGGCTTTCGCGGTCTCCGTCGTAGCGGTCCCGAGCGTGGCGCTCGGGCAGAGCGCCGGCGACGACCAGTACGTCGACCCGTTCGACGACGGGGATGGTGGCGGCGGCGGCGGGAACGACAACGCCCAGGGCGGCGGCGACGACGCGGTAGCGCAGGCGCCCACGGACACGGGTACCACGACCGACACCGGCGACACCGCCGGCACCACAGCGACCGAGAGCGCCACCGGCGACACGCTGCCGCGCACCGGCCTCGACGTCGGCCCGGTCGTCCTGACGGGGTTCCTGCTGCTGATCTCGGGCCTGGCGCTGAGGCGCCTTGGACGCATCGACGATCGCGTCGGACCTGTCGTCGCACGCGTGACGGGCATGCAGCCCGTGCCGCGGCCGGCACTCGCGCCCGCGGCCGTCCCCGCCGTGCCGAAGCGCGTTCCCGAGCTCAGCTCGCCGGCTGAGCCGGCCGGCCTGCCGGCCCGCGCGGTCATGCTGATCGGCGTCCTGGCGGTTGGCGGCGGGATGACGCTCAGGCGAATTTGGCGCTCTCCGAGCTGAGCCACAGCCCGACGCTCGACTCCGCTCCACCCGTCTCGCGGCGGGACGCTCCCGTGATCATCGACGCGCGGGCGGCGGCGCGGCACGAGATCGGCGGCGTCGAGCGGGTCACGATCGAGATGGCGGCGCGGCTGCCGCGGCTGCGCCCGGACCGCTACGCGGTGATGATGCCGCCGGCCGCGCTGGCCTACCGCGCCGGCCACCTCTGGGAGCAGGCGCTGCTGCCGGCGGCGGCGCGCAACGCGCGCGTGCTCTACTGCCCGGCGAACCTGGCGCCCGCGGTGTCGAAGCGCACGGTGGTCGTGATCAACGACCTCGCCGCGCTGCGCCACCCGGGCTGGTACTCCTCCGTATACGCGTCCTACCAGCAGCAGATCCTGCCGCTGCTGGCCCGGCGCGCCCGGCTCGTGATCGCGCCCTCGGAGTTCGCCCGCCAAGAGCTCGGCGACGGGCTCGGCCTGCACCCCGACCGCGTGGCGGTGGTGCCGCACGGCGTGGACGACCGCTTCTCCCCCGACGCCGACGCCGAGCCGGTCAAGCGCCGCTACGGCCTGCGGCGGCCCTACGTGCTGGTCGTGGGCACGCGCATCGCGCGCAAGAACCTCGCCTCGCTCGCGGTCGCTCGCTCGCGCCTGGCCGAGCACGGCATCGAGCTGGTCTCGGCGGGGTCCGGCCGCGCGTACATGCGGCCCGGCGAGACGCCGCCGATGCGAGCGCTCGGCTACGTCGACGACGAGGACCTGCCCGGCCTGTACGCGGGCGCCGTCGCGCTCACGATGCCCTCCCTCTACGAGGGCTTCGGGCTGCCCGTGCTCGAGGCGATGGCCAGCGGCATCCCGGTGGTGGCCGCCGACCGCACCGCGCTGCCCGAGACGTGCGGGGACGCGGCGCTGCTGATCGACCCCGACGACGGCGAGGGGATGGCCGACGCGCTGCTCCAGGCCGCCGGGGACGCCGGGACGCGCGAGCGGCTCGTGAAGGCCGGCCTGGAGCGCGCCGCGCACTTCAGCTGGCAGCGCACCGCGCGAGCTGACCGACGAGGCGATCGCCGGCGTGCTCGAGGAGGAGGAGCCGATCGTCCCCAGCCTGCGCCCGTATTCAAACGGCACGCCGGTGCCGCGGACGGGCGTGGCGGTGTCGACGATCATCGTCAACCACGAGCGCCGCGACCTGCTGGCGATCTGCCTCACGTCGATGGAGCGCGCGCTGCGCGAGGTCGACGCCGAGAGCGAGCTGATCGTCGTGGACAACGGCTCGGGCGACGGGTCGAGCGAGATGGTCCGCGAGCGCTTCCCGCAGGTGAAGGTCGTCTCGCTGGAGCGCAACGAGGGCTTCGCCGGCGGCGTCACGCGCGGGATCGAGGCGGCGCAGGGCGAGTGGATCGCCGTCTTCAACAACGACACCACGATCGAGCCCGACGCCGTGGCCGTGATGCTGGAGGCGGGCCGGCTGCACCCGCGCGTCGGCGCCGTGGCGGCGCAGATGCGCTTCGCCGACCGGCGCGACGTGCTCAACTCGGCCGGCCTGGAGCTGGACCGGCTCGGGATCGCCGCCGACCGGCTGGTCGGCAAGGGCGTCCGCGAGCACGGCGGGCAGGCGCCCTACGAGGTCTTCGGCGCCACCGGCGGCGCCGCGCTGTTCCGGCGCTCGATGCTCGAGCAGGTCGGCGGCTTCGACGAGACCTACTTCGCGTTCTTCGAGGACGCCGACCTGGCCTGGCGCGCCCACGGCTACGGCTGGCGCGCGCTGTACGCGCCGGCCGCGGTCGTCTACCACCACCACTCCGCCACGGCCCAGCACGGCTCGCCCGGCGAAGCTCTACCTCGTCGGCCGCAACCGGGTGCGCACGCTCGCCAAGAACGCGACCACCGGGATGCTGGTCGGCAACGGGCTGGGGATGCTCGCCTACGACGCCGCCTACGTGATCTTCGCGTCGCGTCGCCGGCAGGACGCTCGCGCCGCTGCGCGGCCGCCTGCGCGGCCTGCGCGAGTGGGGCACCTACCGCCGCATCGGCCAGCCGCACCGGCGCCCGCTGCGCCTGGGCCGGCCGCTCGGGTTCCGCCGGGCGCTCGAGCGCCACCGCGGATACACCGAGCACCAGCCGATCGAGACCGGCGGAGAGTGACCTCGGCGGGAGCACCCGCCGAGCGCCTGACGATGCGCACGGCCCTGGTGCACGACTGGTTCCAGGGCATGCACGGCGCCGAGCGCACGGCCGCGGGGATGTTCGACCTGTTCGAGCGCGACCCCGACGTGTTCACCTTCCACGCGGCCCACGAGCTGCTGCCGCCGCGGGTCGCGGACGCGATCGTCAAGGAGTCGCGGCTGGCCGCGCTGCCGGGCGTTCGCCAGCGCGGCCACGACCCGGGGCGCTGGCGCTGGCTGCTGCCGTACATGCCGCACTGGTTCGAGCACCTCGACGTCGACGGCTACGAGCTCGTGATCAGCTCGTCGCACGCCTGCGCGGCGGGCGTGCCGACGCCGCCCGCCACGCTGCACGCCTGCTACTGCCACACGCCGATGCGCTACGTCTGGATGCCCGACGCCGAGCGCAACCGCGTGGCCGGGGTCAAGGGCGCCGCGCTCGCGGCGATGCGCGGGCGGCTGCGCCGCTGGGACCGCCGCGCCGCGCAGCGGCCCGACCTCTACATCGCGAACTCCACGGCCGTCAAGGAACGCATCCAGCGCTTCTACGGACGCGACGCGGTGGTCGTGCCGCCGCCGGTCGCGGTCGACGACTTCCCCACCGACGCGCCGCGCGAGCCGGACCGCTTCCTCTGGGTGCACCGCCTGGTGCCCTACAAGCGCCCGCTCGAGGTCGCGGAGGCGTTTCGCGGCCTGCCCGACCTGCGGCTCACGATGGTCGGGCTGGGGCCGCTCGAGCAGTCGCTGCGGGCGCAGCTGCCGCCCAACGTGGAGCTGCTGGGCTGGGTCTCGCGCGAGCAGCTCGCCGAGCTGTTCGCGAGCGCCGGCGGGTTCATCCACGTCGGCGAGGAGGACTTCGGCATCTCGATGGTCGAGGCGCTGGCGGCGGGCGCGCCGGTGCTGGCCGCCGACCGCGGCGGCGCGACCGACATCGTGCGGCCCGGGAGTCGACGGGGTCCTGATCGACGACCCGGGCGACCCCGCCGCGATCCGCGCGGGCGTGCGCGCGATGGCCGAGGCGAGCTGGGACCCGCAGGCGCTGCGCGAGAGCGCCCAGCGGTTCTCCGAGAGCAGCTTCCGCTCCCGCCTGGGCGAGGTCCTGCGCGCCCACGGCGCGCACTGAGCCGGCCCGCCGGCGCGCCGGTGCTGCGCGAGGCGGACCGGGATTGCCCTAGGCTCACCGCCCCGTGGCGGCTACCTCCGCAAGATCGGCTTTCGCTATGAGAGGGCGGCTTGACAGGGCGGCGCTGGCGGTGGGCGTGCTGCTGCTGGCGCTCGGGCCCTTGGTCGTGACGCTGCTGCGGGCTGAGGACTACGGCTCGACCGCGACGATCTCGCTCAACACGGCCAACCCGACCGTCGCGTACTTCCCCGATCTGGGCTCGCTCGTCTCCGGGCCGGTCGGCGTCACCGACGTCCAGCGGCGGGTGGCGCGCGATGTCGACTGGTTCGACAAGCCGCGCGACCTCCCCGACTACGTCAGCGTCAGCGAGCGCGGCACGGCCGAGCAGCGCCAGTTCCTCGTGCTCGCGCGCGGCCCCTCCCCCGAGGAGGCGGCCGAGCTCGCCCGGGTGAGCTCTCGGCGCCTGCTGGCCGCGGCCGAGACCGGCGCGACCTTCACACAGCCGCTCCAGCTCAAGCGCATCGCCGCGGCGCTGCGCCGCGGCGACCAGACGGCGGAGGAGCGCGCGCAGCTGAAGCAGCGCAGGCGGGAGGTCTCCGCCTCGATCAACGGGGGCGAGCGGATCTTCGCCGCGCAGCCGCAGGCACCGTCGCTGGAGAGCGAGCGCGCCGGCGATCGCCTCCTGGGAGCACTGCCCGGCGACAGGCCGCTCCGGCCCAATCTGCTCTGGGCTCTGGGCGCCGGAATCGTGCTGGCCGGGGCGCTGCTGCTCTGCGTGTGGGTGCTGAGCCCGGCGGGCCCGCGCAGAGCAGGCGAATAGCCCTGCGCGGTACCCCCTGGCGAGGCTGAAAATCCTGGAGTAAGGTGGTCCGCCGGAGGTGCAGCCCGTAGGTACGACAACCCACGGACGCGCGTCCCTAGCGCCCGAGCCCACGCCCTACCGCGTCCAGCGGAGAGCACGGACGCGCAAGGACTCGCTGAGACGCCGGCTGCTTTTCACAGCCGATGTCCTGACGATCCTCTTTGCGGTCGCGGTCATGACCCTCGTCGAGGGCACCAACGACCCGCTCTGGGTGCTCCCCACGCTCCCGGTCTGGATCCTGGTCGCCAAGTTCGAGGGGCTCTACGACGCCGATCACCCGCGCATCTGGCACCTCACCAGCGACGAGGCGCCGGCGCTCTTCCACTGGGTCACGCTGTCGGTCGCCGGCAGCCTGCTGTTCATCCGCGCGCTGCCCGACGAGACGGTGACGCTCGACAGCGCGCTCGCCCTCTACGCCGCGGCGCTCGGCAGCGCCTTCCTGCTGCGCTCGACCGCCCGCGCGATCTGGCGCCGCCGCGTTCCGCCGGAGCGCGCGCTGGTCATGGGCCACGGCAAGCTGGCCGACGCCGTTGCACGCAAGCTTGCACTGGAGCCGGGCCACCACCTGTCGGTGCTCGAGCCGGGCGGCCACGAGGGCGGGAACGGAAACGGCAACGGCGCCGTGCGCACCCACGTCAAGGTCGAGGAGCTGAGCCGCGAGGACCTGGAGTTCCTGTTCTCGGAGGCCGAGGTCGAGCGGGTCGTCCTGGCGCTGCCGGAGCTCGACGAGGCCACGCTCTCGCGCGTGGTGTCCTCCTGCCGCGCGACCGGCGTGAAGCTGAGCGTGATGCCGCCGATGCGCGCCATGCTCGGGACGGCCGTGCAGCTCAACCACATCGCCGAGATGCCGGTGATCGAGTACGGCACGTGGGGCACGTCCTGGTCGACGATGGCGCTCAAGCGCGTCGTCGACATCTGCCTGTCGGTGATCGGCCTGATCGTGCTGGCGCCGCTGATGCTGGTTGTGGCGGCCGCGGTCCGCTTCAGCTCCGAGGGCCCGGCGCTCTTCCGCCAGGTGCGCGCCGGGCGCAACGGCAAGCCCTTCAAGATCCTCAAGTTCCGGACGATGTGCCACGACGCCGAGGAGCGCATCAACGAGGTCATCTCGCCGGACGAGCTGACGGAGCCGATGTTCAAGCTGCGCGAGGACCCGCGCGTGACCAAGGTCGGCCGCTACCTGCGCCGCACCAGCCTCGACGAGCTGCCGCAGCTGTTCAACGTGCTGCGCGGCGACATGAGCCTGGTCGGGCCGCGCCCCGAGGAGCTCTGGCTGGTCGAGCGCTACGGCGAGACGCAGCGCTTCCGCCTGCTGATGCGGCCCGGCCTGACCGGTCCGATGCAGGTCCACGGTCGCGGCGAGCTGAACTTCCAGGAGCGCCTCGCCGTCGAGCGCGAGTACGTCGAGAACTACAGCATCCGCAAGGACCTCAAGATCCTGCTGCGGACGATCTCGATCGTCTGGCGCGCGCCCGGCGCGTACTAGGCCAGCAGCTCGCGCACGCGCGCGGGCGTGGGCAGGAAGGCGCGCCAGGGCGTGCCTGTGACGCGCTTGTAGGCGACGAGCATCACCACGAACACGGTCGCGTACGCACGCCGTGGACACGATCGCGGCCGCGGTGATCCCACCGCTGCGCAGGAAGACGAACAGCCCCACGACGGTCACGCCCATCCCGAGCAGCTGCGCGAAGGTGGCGGTGAACGGGCCGCCCGGCGGCGGCCACGCCCGCCGCGAGGATCGACGAGCCCGCGAACAGCACGGCGCCGGGCAGGAGCAGCAGCAGCGGGTCGGTGGCGTCGCGGAACGCGTCGCCGTAGACCACGCCCGAGCAGCGGCCCCGCGAGGACGGCCAGCAGCGCCGCCAGCAGCCCGGCGACCCCAGCGCCCCCCACAGCGAGCCCACGACCTTCACGCGCCCGCGCTCCGGGTCCGCGGCCGCGGCGGGCAGCACCAGCGCCGGCGAAGGTGTTCGAGAGCTGGTAGACGATCAGCGACACGTTCGTGGCGACCGAGTAGAGCCCGACGCTCGACGCGCTCACGTACGCGGGCAGCATCGCCACGTCGAGCCGGGCGGTCACGTTCGTGGCGACCGTCGACGCCCTGGCCGCGCACGCCGAACCAGAGCGACGTCGAGCCCGAGCCGCCAGTCCGGGCGGTCCGACCCCGATGCGCCGCACGGCGCGCGCCATCCCCACGACCAGCGCGAGCAGGAAGGCCGCGTTCGGCGCGATCAGCGCGCTCTCCACGGTCAGCTCGTCCATCGCCCACAGCACGCCAGGCTCAGCGCCGCCAGCATCGGCGGCGCCACGCGCAGCGCGTTGTAGGCGAAGTAGTCGTGCGTGCCGAGCAGCAGCCCGTAGTTGAGCTCCAGCCCGACGACGAGCACGATGATGAACATGAACCAGCGGCCGATCGTCCACGGCCTGCTCGCCGTCGTGGGCGAAGATCGTGGGCAGCAGCAGCTCGCGTGAGTCGCGATCGCGACCGCCGCCAGCGGGATCAGCATCAGCGTCCAGGTCGTGAGCAGGCTCGGCCCGGCCTCGGGCCGGCGCGCGATGAAGTAGCTCAGGCTCTGGGCCACGCCCAGCGCGAACAGGAACCCGGCGAGCTGCGCGACGGTCGACCAGCGCGATCGTGACGCCGCGGCCGTCGGGACCGAGCGCCCGGGCGACCACGACGCCGGTCACCAGGTTCGCGACCAGCGTCAGCACCGAGAACACGTACGTGACGATCCCGGCGCGCACGAGCCGGCGCGACATCAGCGTCTGCAGCCGGCTCACCGGAAGCTCACCAGGACGAGGTCGCCCTCCAGCTCGAGCGAGAGGCGGCGGACGCTGTCGAGCCGCTTGACCGGCTCCGTCGGACACGCTCGGCCTCCAGACGACGACGTCGCGCGCCTCGGCCCCGCCGAAGGTCAGCGTCGACCGGCCTGCTTCCCGGGGTCGATCGGCTGGCGCGCCTGCTCGTTCCAGACCGACACCGGCCGCCACAGCGCGAGCACGCGCGAGCCGTCGCGCGCGGAGCAGCAGCAGCCGCTCGACCGCGCCCGGCCTCGTCGGCGCGACCGCCCAGGGCAGCCGCGCCGTGCCGGCGGGGCCCGGGCGAGGCGCGGATCGCGGCGATCATCGTCTTGACGGCGGTGAACGCGGGCTTCGGCGAGAGGTCGTTGCGCAGCAGCCCGAAGTGCTGCTCGGGGTCGTGCAGCGCCGGCTCGGGCTTCACGTCGACCAGCTCGTAGAGGAACGTGCGGCTGACGCCCGCGCCGAACGCGGTCGATGAGCAGGCGCGGGATGTAGACCGCCGCCGCCTGCTCCGAGACGGGCGGCTGGCCGTCGACCTCGGCCATGGCGTTGTGGTAGCCGGCCTCGGTGAACACGATGCCGCGCCTGCGCCGGCCCTGCTCGAGATCCTCGAGCTCGCGTATGGCGTCGCCGAGCGCCGGCTCGGGCGGAGCGCCGCCGGAGTACGGGTGGCGCGTTGAAGAGCCCGGGCACGCGCGTCGAGCACCTCGCCGCGGCTGGCCGGGTGCACCAGGCTGGGCCCGATCAGCGGCGTCCCCGGGCGCCAGCTCGCGCGACCGCTCGCGTCGGAGCAGGGCATGTACGCCAGCAGCTTCGGCGGCCCAGCCCGGGTCGCCGCTGTTGTCGGGCTCGTTCGGTCCCTCGAAGGCGTCGATCGCGTCGCCCAGCACCTCGCGCGAGTCGGCGATCAGCGGCCCGGGGTCGCTCGACCGGGTCGTGCGGCAGCAGCGTCGCCCTGATGCCCGCCTGGCGCGCGGCCGCGAGGCCGATCGCCAGCGGCGAGCCCGACGGCGATGGCATCGCGTCGCGCACGTGCCGGACGCCCAGCTCGCGCAGCCGCGCGAGCAACTCCGGCATGGCGGGCGTAGGCCGTGTCCAGCGTAGGTGAAGTGGACGTTGACGCCGATCGAGTCGACGAACGCCTCGGCCGAGCAGCGCCGCTGGCGCAGCTCCGGGGGCTCCGAGTCGCGCGCGAGCAGCACCACGGCCAGCACCACGGCGAGCACCGCCGCGGCAGCCGACGGCCAGGGCGAGGATGGTCCGGCGGGTCACCGGGCGGAATCATCCAGCCTGGGTCGTCCGTCCGTCGCAGTGCCGCAGAGCCCGCTCGCAGCGCGCAACTAGACGGATGTGCGAGGTTGGCCTGCGAGCTCGAACGGAGAGTTAGGGCGGCGCTTGTGACGCGAATTCGCCACCTGCTCGTCCTCGCCATCGTGCGCCGCAATGCCTGGCGGTGCCGCCGCGCCGCCCGTCGGCCGAGACGCCGGTCGTCCCGGCCCAGTCCGCGCGGGCGTTCGGCGACTCGGTCGGCGTGAACATGCACATCGGGCTTCGCCGACACGCTGCCGTACGGCGACTTCGCCCCGATCAAGGCGCGCCTGCGCGAGCTCGGGGTGCGCTACGTGCGCGACGGCCTCTGCCCCACCTGCGAGGTACTGGATCGACCGCCTGAGCCGCCTCGCGCGGCGCGGGCATCCAGGTCGAACCTCATCGCGTCGGCACCCTGACCGGCCAGCCGAGCGTCCCTGGCGCAGAACCTCCAGGTCGATCCGGACGCGGCTGCGCCGGCGCCGTCGCCTCGTTCGAGGCACCCAACGAGCCCGACCAGCAGGGCGACCCCCTATGGGTCGCCAAGACCCGCGCGCTCCAGCAGCGAGCTCTACGCCGCCGTCAACGCGACCCGGCGCTGCGCGCACATCCCCGTGCTCGGCCCGGCGCTGGTGTACCCGGCGTCGTGGACCAGCCTTCGGAAACCAGAGCCAGTACCTCGACCGCGGCAACATGCACCCCTACCCGGGCGGCGGCTCGCCGCTCCACAACCTCGCGCGATCTGATCCCGCTCGCGCATCAGCGTGTCCGGCAACAAGCCGATCGTGGCGACCGAGGCGGGCTACCACACCGACCTGGCAACACGACCAGCGGCCACTACCGGCACCTCCGAGCGCGCGATCGCCATCTACACGCCGCGCCTGGCGCTCAGGGCTTCCGCGGCGGCCTCGAGCGCACCTACTTCTACCAGCTCGCCGACATCTGGTCGCGCCGGGCCAGCAGCCCGCCGGCGTGCCCGACCTCGAGAACACCTTCGGCCTGCTGCGCACGGACCTGTCGCCGAAGCCGTCGTTCCTCGCGCTGCGCAACCTGCTGCGCGCCGTCGACGGCGACTCCGCGCCGGTGGCCGCCCCGGGCGGCGCTGCGGCTCGCCGTGACGGCGCGGGCGCCGACGTCCGCCGGCTGCTGCTGCGCTCCGCCGACGGCTCCTACGCGCTCGTGCTGTGGCGCAGGTGAACGTCTGGGACCGCGTCGCCAAGCGCGATCTCACCCGGCCGCCCGACCAGCTCGCCGTCGTGCTCGGCCAGCCGATCGCGCTGGCGCAGCGCTTCGACCCGGTGCGGCTCGGACGCGGAGACCGCGCGCTGGGCCGACCCCGCGGCGGATCCCGGTCGACGCTCGGCGGCGAGCCCGGTGGTGCTGCGGCTCGACCCCGCCCGGCGCGGCGCCCGGCGGCAAGGCCGACACGGGGGCTCAGCGCACGCCGGCGGCGCGGCGCCGGCCAACCGCAAGCGCCGCGGCCTGCGTGTCGCGCGTCATGCGCGGCAAGCAGAGACGCGCTCGCTGCACCGCCGCGGCGCTCAAGCGCTGCTGCGCCAAGGGCAAGCGCCAAGGTGCGGGCAAGACTGCGCCAAGGCGAAGCCGGCGCAGCGCCACGCACGGCCACCACCGGCACGGCAAGCCGAAGCACAAGCACGCCGCACCGCCGCCACCAGCCGGCCGCGCGGCTAGCTCCGGCAGACCTCCGCGACGATCTCGCGCAGCCGCGCCTGGAAGCGCTCCCGTCGAGAAGCCTGCGCGTGCTCGCGGATCGCGTCGGGGTCGAAGCGGGTCAGGTCGCTCGCGCAGCGCGCGCGCCAGCGCCGCCGGCGTCGCCGTCGGGCACGAGCAGCCCGGTGTCGCCCGTCGAGCACGGTCTCGCGCGCCCCGCCGGCGTCGACGGCGACCACCGGCCGCCCGGCGGCCTGGGCCTCGACCGAGGCGATGCCGAACTCCTCGACGTTCGGGCACCACCAGCGCGGCGGCCTCGGCGTACAGCGTCCGCCAGCCGCGTCGTCCCCGACCCTGCCCAGGAACTCGGCGCGGTCGCCGTAGCGCGCGCGCAGCCGCTCCAGCTCCGGGCCGGCGCCCACGACCTTGATCCGCCGGCCCGCCGCCGTCGCCGCCTCGATCGCCACCTCGGGCCGCTTGTGGCGCACGAGCTCGCCCACGAACAGCACGTGGTCGCCGGGCTCGCCGATGCGGAAGCGCTCGACCTCCACGGGCGGGTGCACGACGTCGGCGTCGCGGCCCCAGAAGCGCCGGATGCGCTCGCGCGTGATCTCGCCGTTGGCCACGTAGCGGTCGACCGCTCCGCGCCGCGCGCCGGTCGAAGGTGCGGTGGCGGCGCAGGAGCAGCGTCGAGCGCGGGGCGCAGCGGCGCCGGCACCTCGCGCCAGCGCCCGCGCGCGCTCGTGCCACGCGTAGCGGAAGGGCGAGTGGCAGTAGCAGACGTGCGCGCGCCGCGGCCGGCGGGCGGACGCCGTGGGCGAACGCGCTGCTGCTCGACACGACGCAGTCGAAGCCGCTCAGGTCGAGCCGGCGCGTGGCCGTGGGGAAGGCGGGCAGCAGCGCGCGGAAGTTGCCCTGGCGCAGGCCGAGCCGCTGCAGCGGCGAGGTGGTGACGGAGCGGCCCGCGAAGCGGCCCTCGGTGCCGGCCTCGTCGTAGAGCAGCGTCACGATCGGCGCGTCGGGCCAGGCGTCCGCCATGCGCCGCGAAGGTGCGCTCGGCGCCGCGCAGGACGAGCAGGTAGTCGTGGACGAGGGCGAGGCGAGGCATGGCGCAGGGCCGCAGCAGGTGGACGACTGTAGGCCGAACATTCGTCCGTCCGGGCGCGCTGCAGGTTCGGGCCGCGGATGCCGATGTCATAACCATGCGTGCCGCCCTCGCCGGGCTGCTCGCGGCAGGGGCTGCTCGCTTGGCGGTCGCTCCCGCAGCGAGCGCCGACGCCGTCGCGCCCGAAGAGCGCCGTCGCCTTCCGCGACTCGGTCGGCGTGGTCACGCACGTCGTCTACTACGACACCGCCTACGCGGGACTGGCCGCGGTGCGTCGCGCGGCTCGACGAGCTCGGCGTGCGGCATCTGCGCGACGGCGTCTACGGCGACCCGGCCCCGCAGTGGCGCGACTGGAACGAGCGCTACTACCGGGCGGTCGACCTGGCCGCCGCTCACGGCATCCGCTTCACCTTCCTCATGGGCGGCGCCCGCGGCCGAGACCGGCACGCTCGACCAGCTGCTCGAGCGTGCGTCGCGCGGCCGCCTGCGCCACGCGACCGAGGCGCTCGAGGCGCCGAACGAGTTCGACAAGTACGTCGGCGGCCGCGGCTGGGCCGACGCGGCTGACCGCCTACGGCCGCGAGCTCTACCGCAAGGTCCAAGGCAGCGCCGTCGCTGCGCGGCGCTGCCGGTGCTCGGCCCCGTCGTTCGCCAACGCCGGCGGTCCGAGCGGCGCCTCGGCGACCAGCGCGCCTGGCTGCGACGTCGGCAACATCCACCCCTACACGGGCGGCCTCTCGCCCGACCCGCAGCACGCTGCGCACCGAGCTCGCCGCGCCGAGCATCGTGTCCGGCCGCAAGCCGGTCTGGGCGACCGAGGCCGGCTTCCACAACGCGCTGCGGGCTCGCGACGGCGGGCAGCCGCCGGTGTCGGAGCGCGCCGCCGCCGTGTACCTGCTGCGCACCTTCCTCGAGCACTTCCGGGGCGGCATCCGACCGCACCTACGCCTACGAGCTGATCGACGAGAAGCCGGACCCGCGCCGGCCGCGACCCCGAGCAGCACTTCGGCCTGCTGCGCAACGACTTCAGCCGCAAGCCCGCCTTCATCGCGCTGCGCAACCTGCATCGACCTCGTCGGGCGAGGCGAGCGGCGGCCGGGACTGCGCCCGCTGCGCATGCGGCGTCGCGAGCCGCGTCGCGACGTGCGCAGGCTCGTCCTCCAGAAGGCCGACGGCACCTACGTCGTCGCGCTGTGGCGCACGCAGAGCGTCTGGGACACGGCCGCCGGCGCCCGCTGGCGGTGCCGGCCCGCGCGGTGCCGGGTGGAGCTGCCGCGCCGCTCCCGGGTCGAAGCTCGCGGATCCCCTGGGGTCCGGCGTGCCGCGCTCGCTGACGATGCGCCGGGGCGCGGTGCGGCTGCCGCTGGGCGGGGACCCGGTCGTGCTCACCGTGGCCCGCCGGGGCTGAGCAGCTCGGCGGCGAGCCGCCGGAAGCGCGCGAGCTGGTCGTCCGAGAACGCGGGCGCGTCACCGAGGGCGGCGTTGCCCCGGAGCCGGGACTCGTCGGTCGACGAGAACAGGACGACGCGGTCGGGATGGAGCTCGACCACCGCCGCCAGCAGGAGGCGGCCGAGCTCGGAGCCGGCGGGCTCCAGGCCGAGCTCTTCGCACCAGCGCCGTCTCAGCGATTCGTCGCGAAGGGCATCCGAGAGCGGACCGATCAGCGGCGCCACCGCCGAGTGGGTCAGGACGCCCACCCCGGCGGGCACGGGAAGCGGGGGGTCCAGGACGGTCTGGCGCACCTGCGCGACGCTGACCAGGCCCGCCGGCTCCGCGGTCAGGATCGCGGCGGTGGAGTCGCGGTCGGTGGCGATGCCCACAGTGGCGAACGGTCCCTTCGCGCACCGCGCCCTCGAGCAGGTCGCGCAATCCCTCGTCGCGCAGGTCCGCCGGCGCGCACTCGTGCAGCAGGAGGAGGTCGATCGTGTCCACGCGCAGCTCTCGCAGGCTGGTCTCGAGGCTCGCGCGCGCCTGGGCGGGCTCGAACGCCCCCGTCGCGCTCATGGAGCTCGCGCCGCGCCGCAGCAGCGGGCGCAGGGCCGGTGCCACGCCGGGCGGCCGCCCGGGCGCCGGCCTTGGCGACCCGCAGCGCCCGTGAGGAGCGCGGAGGCGCGATGCCCAGCTTGGTGGCGAGCGTGACGCCGTCGCGGCGGTCGGCGAGGAACTCGCCCAGCGCGCCCTCCGCCTCCCCATAGCCATAGGCCCGAGCGGTGTCGAAGTGGGTGATCGCCGCACTCGTGGGCGACCTCCAGCAGGCGCAGCGACTCGCGCCTGCTCAGCCTCGCCATCAGCGCCGCCGAGCCGTAGCCCAGCCGCGACGTCGTCAGGTCGGTGCCCGGAAGGGCGACGGTACGCATCGGGCCTATTGTGGCGTTGCCGGTACGATGCCCCGCTTGCGGGACTCGGGCGGATGATCGACGACGTCGGGAAGGTCGCCGACGGGGGCGACCTGCAGGCGGACCTCTGCGTCGTCGGAGCCGGGGCGGCGGGCATAGCCCTCGCCCGCGAGTTCCTCGGCACCGACGTCAGGGTCGTGCTGCTCGAGAGCGGTGGCATGCGTCGCCGACGCCGACGCTGCGCGCGCTCAACGAGGGCGAGGCGACCGGAATCGAGGCGGAGTCGCTGACCGCCGGCCGCGAGCGCGTCCTCGGCGGCACCACGGCCCTGTGGGCCGGGCAATGCCTGCGGCCCGAGCCGAACACCTTCGATGCCCGTCCCTGGGTGCCGCACAGCGGCTGGCCATTCGGGGAGCCGGAGCTGGACCCGTTCCTGCGCCGCGCCGAGACGCCTCTTCCAGATCGAGGGCGAGGTCTACGACGAGCGCGTCTGGGACTCCTTCGGCGTCACGCGGCCCGCGACCGATCCCGAGCGCATGCTGCACCGCTTCACGGTTTGGTGCCCGCAGCCGCACCTCGGCCGCCTCTACCGCGGCGAGCTGAGCCGGTCCGGCAACGTGCGCGTCCTCCTGCATGCGACCGCGACCGGCATCGGCACGAGCGCCGACGGCACCGCCTTCGACCACGTCCGCGTGGCGACCCGCGAGGGTCCGCAGCGTGCGGGCCCGCGCGCACACGTGCGTGCTGAGCGGCGGCGCGATCGAGAACGCCCGCCTGTTGCTCGCCTCCCTGACGTCGGCAACCGCCATGACCTGGTCGGGCGCTACTTCCAGGATCACCCGAACAGCCACTGCGCGGTCATCGCCCCACGGGCGGGCGCGCGGCTCCAGGACCTGTACGCGATGCTCTACCGGCGGGGCACCCGCTACCTGCCGCGCCTCGTGCTCTCCGAGCGGGTGCAGGAGCAGCAGGGGGTGCTGTCCTGTGCCGCCTATCCGGTGTTCCACTTCGGGGAGGAGGTCGGGAATCGAGGCGTTGCGGCGCATCTACCGCGCGGTCAGCAGCCGCCGCCGGCCCGAGGGGCTGCGGCGAGATCTGGGCCGCCTGGCGCGTGACGCCCCGCAGGCTCGCTTCGATCGCCCACCGACGCGCCTTCCACGGCCGCACCGCGGGGGTCGAGCCCGCCCTGATCACCCTGCACGTGCACGCGGAGCAGGCGCCGAACCCCGACAGCCGCGTGACGCTCTCCGACCGCCGCGACCGCTTCGGCGAGCGCCTTCCGAAGGTCGACTGGCGCCTGACCGAGCTCGATCGCCGCACTGCCGCCACGATGGTCGAGGGCGCCGCCGAGGAGCTCGGTCGGCTCGGGCTCGGCGAGGTCCGGCCCGAGCCGTGGCTCGCCGGCGAGGAGTGGACGGCGCACGTGAGCGACGCCTACCACCACATCGGCACGACCCGGCTGGGCACCGACCCCCGAGCCAGCGTCGTGGACCCGGACGCGCAGGTGCACGGGGTCGCGGGGCTGCACGTCGCGGGGAGCTCCGTCTTCCCGGCGGCCGGCTTCGCCAACCCGACGCTCACGCTCGCGGCGCTCGCGATCCGGCTGGCCGACCATTGCAAGCGGACGCTCGGTCGTCCGGCGGGGACGTAGCCCGATGCCGAGGTACTTCCTCGTCCTGCCCGAGGAGGGAACACCGCGCCCCTGGGACCTCACCGGAGAACCCATCTCCGAGCGCGCCGACACGCGCTACTTCGGCGAGGTGCTGGCGCGATGGAGCCGCTGCTGGAGCGCCTTGATCTCGACTTCTACGTGACCTGGAGCTGCGACCGGCTGCCCGCGTACGGCGACGGGGTCGTCGCGATCGTGCTGGGCGACGAGGTCGGCCGCATCCCCCGCTACGTCGATCGCGTCCGCGCCGTGTTCAAGTGCTACGGCATCCGCCCCACGCGCGGAGCGGGGGCGCTCCGCAACCCGAGCGTCACGGGCCTCGCGAGCACGGCCCAGTACGCGGTGCGGTGCCTGCGCTGGCTTCCGAGCGCGGCCGCATATGCGCGGATGCGCGCGCCGGCCCCGATCACGACGATCCCGATCGGGACGTTCAACCAGCTCGAGGTCCCGCTCGTGCCGATCCTCGAGCGCCCGACGGACCTGTTCTTCGCCGGGAGCGTCGAGCACGACCTCTCCCTCCACCACCGGCTGCTGTCACCCAAGACCTACTCGCGCCGCGAGATGCTGGACGCGGTGGAGTGCTTCGCCCGCTCCCGGCCCGATCTGCGCACCGACCTGCGCATCACGCCGTCCTTCGGGGCCTCGGTCGCCGCGCCCGGCGACGACTACTCGCACGCCCTCATGGCCTCCAAGGTCTGCCTGACCCCGCGCGGGACCTCGCTGGAGACCTTCCGGGTCCTGGAGGGTCTGCGGGCCGGCTGTGTGGTGATCGGCGACCTGCTCCCCGACCACGCCTTCTACGCGGGCGCCCCGCTGCTCCAGCTCGCCCGGTGGAGCGAGCTCGAGTCGGCGCTCGGGCCGCTGCTGGAGCGGCCGGAGGCGCTCCAGCGGCAGCATCTCGCGGCACGCGAGTGGTGGCGCGACCACTGCTCGGAGGCCGCCGTGGGTCGCCAGCTGGCGGACCGCCTGAACGCACTTAGGCGCCTAAACAGCAGAAATTCGCAGTTTCCGGCCAAAGTAGGGATACGATTGCGCCGAGGGAGGTTTGAAAATTGCGAATCCTGTTCGCTAATCACACGAGCTCATGGAGCGGCGGCGAGGTCTCGCTCATGCGGGTCGTCGAGGGACTGCGTGAGGCACACGAAGTGGCGGTCGCATGCCCAGACGACGGCCCCTTGCGCGACGCTGTCGAGCAGGCCGGGGTCGAGTGGCTGCGGATTCCGAACGTCGACGTGAGCCTGCGGCCGCATCCCGTGCAGACCCCCAAGGGCCTGATGCAGCTGCGCGCGGGGGGCGCTGCGCTGGCGGCGGTCGCCCGCGACTTCGGCGCCCAGGTGCTGCACGCCAACACGCCGCGCGCCGGGCTCATGGGGGCGGTCGCTCGCCGCTACGGAGGGCCGCCGATGGTCGTCCGAGCGCACGAGCACCTGCCGCTCTCGCCGATCGGCCGCGCATCGCGCTCGGTGATCGTTCGCGCCTCCAGCGCAATCGCCGCGGTGTCCGAGTTCACGGCGGAGAAGTTCAACGAGGGACTCGGCCGAACGGTGGCCCGTTGCGTCTACAACAGCATCGACCACGCCCGCTTCGATCCGCAGCAGGTGCGGCCTGCGGGGCTGCGCGTCGAGCTGGGGCTCGACCCGAACGCGCTCCTGATCGGGCAGATCGCCCAGATCACGCCCTGGAAGGGCCAGGCCATCTCGATCCGGGCGCTGGCGCAGGCGCGCGCCGCCGGGCTGGACGCCCATCTGATGCTCGTCGGAAAGGTGGTCTTCGGCGGCAAGGCGGTGCGGAACGACAACCACGCCTACGAGCGTGAGCTCGAGGAGCTCGTGACCGAGCTCGGCGTCGGGTCGGCGGTGCACTTCCTCGGGCAGCGCCAGGACGTCCCGGAGATCCTGGCCGACCTCGACCTCTCCATGCTGCCCTCCTGGGAGGAGCCGTTCGGGCTCGCGACGGTCGAGAGCATGGCGATGGGCACGCCCCGCTCATCAGCTTCACGGGCGCGGGCCCAGAGCTCGTCTGCGACGGCGACACGGGCCGGCTGCTCGATCCGCGCCGGCAGTCCGACTGGGGCGATGCCGCAATCGAGCTGCTTCGATCCCCGCGGGCACGCGGGCGGCTCGCGGCACGTGCACCGAATGCGGTCGCGCGGTTCAGCGACGAAGCCCACGCGGCCGGGATGCTCCAGCTCTACGCGACGGCCGCTGCGGCGCCCGTGGAGAGCCGGCCGTGGCGCCTGTCGCGGCGGCGAGCGGGCAGGGGCGCAGTCGCAACCTGATTGCTTCCTGCGCCGACACTCGCGGCTAAGGTGGCCTGCAGGGCACCTGATGAGGATTCTGTTCGTCAACCACACCGCCACGATCAGCGGAGCCGAGGTCGCGCTCATGCGCCTCACCGAGGGACTGCGCCGCGATCACACGGTGGCGCTGGCGTGCCCTGACGGGCCGCTCGCCGGAGACGCCGCGGCGGCGGGGATCGAACGCGTCGAGCTGCCGCCATTCGAGACGAGCCTGCGCCCTCATCCCTGCACACGCCCATGGGGCTGATCCGGCTCGGCACGGGCGGGATCGCACTTGCCCGTGCCGCGCGCCGCTTCGACGCCGACCTGATCCACGCCAACACGACCCGTGCCGGCCTGCTCGGCGCCGTGGCCGTGCGACTGGGAGGGCCTCCGCTCGTCGTGCGCGCCCACGAGCACGTCCCGCTCAGCGCGATGGGGCGCGCGGCGCGCCTGCTGCTCGGACACTCCGCCCGCGCGATCGTGACCGTCTCGCAGGAGATCGCCCGGCGGTTCAACAAGGGGCTGCGGCGACCTGTGGCCACCTGCGTCTACAACAGCTTCGACCGCGAGCCGCTTCGACCCCGATCAGGTGGAGCCCGCGCCGCTCCGCGCGGAGCTC
Source organism: uncultured Thermoleophilaceae bacterium (assembly GCA_963828225.1). GTDB lineage: Bacteria > Actinomycetota > Thermoleophilia > Solirubrobacterales > Thermoleophilaceae > JACVRW01. Next base: position 73,506 of record CAWHDX010000004.1, read on the forward strand.
GGCATCCCCCCGGACGCGCCCCTCCTGGGCCACGTGGCCCAGATCACGCCCTGGAAGGGCCAGGACACGGCCATCCGGGCGCTGGCGCTGCTGCGCTCGGAGGGGCTCGACGCGCACCTGCTGATCGTGGGCGACGTCGCCTTCTCGGGCCCCGCGGTGCGCTACGACAACCATGCCTTCCTGCGCGAGCTGCACGCTCTCGTCGAAGAGCTCGACGTCGGCGACGCCGTGCATTTCCTCGGGCGGCGCGACGACGTGCCGGGCATCCTGCGGCGCGCTCGACCTCTCGCTGCTCCCGTCCTGGGACGAGCCGTTTGCGAACGTGATGCTCGAGAGCATGTCGATGCGCACCCCGTTGCTCGTCAGCGAGGTCGGCGGTGGCCCGGAGCTGGTGGAGGACCGGCGTCTCCGGGCGCCTGCTCCCGCCGAGGCGCCCGGAGGTGTGGGCAGCCGCGGCGCGCGAGCTGCTCGCCGACCGGGCGCTGCTCGAGAGCATGGGCGAACGCGCCCGCGAGGCGACAGCCGGCTTCGACGACAAGGCCCACGCGCGGGCGATGCTCGACGTGTACGCGCAGGTGCTGGGCCGGCCTCAGCTCGCGATGGCGCCCGAGGAGAAAGCCGAGGCGGCCCCATGGCCGAGCTGATCGCACGCGTCCGGCTCGCGGGCCGGCTCGCGCCGACGGTGCACCTCGGCGAGCTGCTCTGGCCGGTACTCGTGGGCGGCCCCGCGGCGCTGGTTCTCGTCGTGCTGCTGACGGTGTCGCTGCAGGCGGCCGTCGCGTTCGTGCTGGTGTTGCTGGTGGCCGGGCTCCACCAGTACAACCGCCAGTGGGGCATCGTCGCCCTGTTCGCCGTCTGGTTCCTCGCGCCGGGCCTGCGCCGCGTGCTCGGGCTCTTCACCGGTTTCGTCGACAACGACCCGCTGTCGCTCGCCCCGTTCTTCGCAACCGCGATGCTGGCCGCGCTCGAGCTCGTCCAGGTGCACGTCCCCACACACATCCGGCGCATCCTCCTGGTGGCCGCGGCAGGGTTCGCGATCGGGGTGCCGGTGGGCATGCTGCTGGGCCCGCGCGCCGCGGTCTACGCCTGCGGCGCCTACGTCGCCGGGGTCGCCGCCGCGGTGCTCGGCTTCAACGAGCGAAGCACGCTGCTTCACGACAGCACCCTGCGCAAGGTCCTGCTGTACGGCATGCCGGCCATCGCCGCCTACGCGATCGCTCAGCGCGTGCTGCCGCTGCCGAGCTGGGACCAGTCGTGGCTCGACGCCGCCGACTTCAGCAGCATCGGCGCCCCGCGCGAGGACGACAAGGTCCGCGTCTTCGCGACGCTGAACAGCCCGGGCGCCCTGGCGCCCCTGCTCGCGATGTCGCTGCTCTGCTACCTGACCATCCGCCCGAAGCACCCCTGGATCGCGCTCGTGGGGGCCGCCCTGCTGGTGGTGGCGATCCAGCTGACCTTCGTGCGCGGGGCCTGGATCGCGCTGATCGCCGCAGCCGCCGCCCACATCGTGGCCTCGCGCGGCGCGAGCGCTCGCCCCATCCTGAGCGTGGCGGCCGCGGTGGTCTTCCTCACGCTCGCGCTGTCGCCCGTCAGCCCGACGGCCCACGACGTGGTCAAGCGGTTCAGCACGATCGGCCATCTGGGCGCGGACCGATCGGCGAACGACCGTCAGGCGACGGTGACCCAGACCCTGCCCAGGGCGGTGGCGGCGCCGGCCGGCCACGGGCTGGGCAGCGCCGGCGAGCCTTCGAAGCTGACGGGCGACTCCGAGCTGCGGGCCCCGGACAACGGCTACCTGTCGCTCATCTACCAGCTCGGGCCGCTCGGGTTCGTGCTCGTGATGAGCGCGGTGGTGCTGATGCTGCGCGCCGCCTGGTTCGGCGCACGCGATCGCGCCCCCGGCCAGGATCTGCGGCTGCTGCTGTTCGCGCTGTACTTCTACACGTTGGTCGAGCTGCTCGCCGGCGACGAGTTCTACGGCGTCCACGCCGTGGTGTTCTGGTTCATCGGCGGCCAGGCGCTCGCGTACGAGTGGCGCCGCCGCGGCGCACCCGCCCAGCGGGGACCGCACGGCACATGCCTCCAACCGTGCGGTTAGTGGTATCTAGACGCCAGGTCCTGTTGTAGCCTGGCTGGATGGCCTCTGGCGAGTTTATGGGCGGTTACGGCAATGAGACCGCCGCCCGCGAAAATGCTTCCATCCTGACGGTCCTGCGCCGTCGCCTGCTCGTGATCGTGCTTGGTCATGCTGCTCGCCGGTGCGGCCGGGACGGCGGTCGTCTACCTGAAGGCCGACACCTACGAATCGACGGCGAAGCTGCTGTTCCGCCAGACGATCGGCCCGGAGCTCAACGCCATCGGCCTCCTGCCGGGAGCGCCCGATGCGGACAACCTCGCGGCGGACAGCGTCCAGGTGGTCGACTCGAGGCGCGTGGACGTCGCTACCTCCCGCACCCTGCAGGCTCGCGGAATCGACATGTCCGCGGACGACGTCAATGGCGACGTCACGGTGTTCGCGCCGCAACGACACGGAAGTCGTCGACGTCACCGCGACGGCCGATTCGCCCGAGCGCGCCGCGCTGATCGCCAACGTCTACGCCCAGGAGGCGACGCGGCTGGCCGAGCTCGACCAGCAGCGGCTCGCCCAGGCGGCCCTCGCGAAGGTCCAGGAGCAGATCCGTGAGACCGAGGCGGCGCCGGGCGACGCGCAGGCCAGCCCCAAGCTGCGCGACGACGCCACGCGCCTCGAGACGCTCGCGGCGGTCGGAACCGGCAGCCCGCAGATCATCCAGCCCGGCTACGCGCCTGAGAACGAGACCGGTAACCCGGTCCAGACGATCATCCTCAGCGTGCTCCTGGGGATCGTGCTGGGCGTCGGCCTTGCGCTGCTGCGCGAGCAGGCCGACCGCCGGCTGCACCGCGCCGACCAGGTCTCGGCCGCCTTCGAGGCGCCGGTCCTCACGACGGTCCCTCGCAGCCGCAAGCTGAAGCGCCACAAGCCGTTCACCGAGCTGCCGCCCGAGGTCGCGGAGGCGTTCCGGATGCTGCAGATGAACCTGCGCTTCGGCTACGAGAACCCGATTCGCAGCGTGCTCGTCACGTCGTCGCGCAGCCGCGACGGCAAGACGACGGTCGCATGGAACCTGGCCTCCGCGGCTGCCTCCGCCGGCCTCTCGGTCGCGTTGGTGGAGGCGGACATGCGCCGGCCCAGCATGGCCAAGCGCTATGACCTTCCCGAGGAGCCGGGCCTCGTCGACGTGCTGCAGGGCACCGCGTCGATCTCGGACTCGCTGCAGCCGGCCTCCGCCGCGAGCGGGATGAACGGCGATCGCGGCATGCAGGGCCTGCGGGTGATCGTCGCCGGGCAGTCCGCCGTCGAATCCCTCTGCGCTGATGCAGGGGTCGCTGATGGTCCGGGTGCTCGACGCGCTGCGCAAGCAGTACGACCTCGTGGTCATCGACACGCCTCCACTCGCGCACGTCGCCGATGCCATCTCGCTCCTGCGCCACGTCGACGGCGTGCTCGTGGCCGCGTCCGTCAACTCGACGCGCGGCCCGGACGCCAACCGCCTGCGCGACCAGCTGCAGTCGCTCGACGCGCGGGTGCTCGGCGTCGTCGCCAACGGCGGCTCGGCCATGCACGGCTACTCGTATGCGCCGCGGCCCTATCCGTCAGCGCGGGACCAACGGCGGCGGCCCGGCCGACTCGTTCGACGTGCTCGGCCAGCGGCACGACTCCTGAGAGCCTGGCGCGGCTCAGCTCGTCGCGCTCAGCTCGTCGGCATCCGCAGGTGCTCAGGGCTGCGCCGGCTGAGCACGTACGGGATCGTGCGCGCGAGGATCTTGGCGTCGAGCCAGAGCGACCAGTTCGCGCAGTAGAGGTAGTCGATGGTGACCATGTCGCTCATCGGAACCCTGCTCGAGCCCAGGATCTGCCAGGGGCCGGTCATGCCCGGCGACACGTGGTAGCGGCGCCGCTGCCAGCCTGAGAACAGACGGTCCTCGTCGACGATCAGCGGACGCGGGCCGACCAGGCTCATGTCGCCCTGCAGCACGTTGAACAGCTGGGGCAGCTCGTCGAGCGAGCGCCTCCGCAGGAAGCGGCCGACGCGCGTCGTGCGCGGGTCGTCGGCGATCTTGAACATCGGAGCCGCCTCGTTGAGGTCGATCAGCTCGTGCTTGCGCTGCTCGGCGTCGCTGACCATCGTGCGGAACTTCAGCAGCTCGAACTCGTTGCCGTGGCGGCCGACGCGCGTCTGGCGGAAGAGCACGGGGCCCGGCGAGCTGAACTTGACGAGCAGCGCGATGACCAGCAGCAGCGGGGCGCACACGACCACCAGCCCGACCGTCACGATCAGGTCGAAGGCGCGCTTGAGCACTCGCGACGAGGGCGAAAGGCCGAAGCCGCGCGTGCCGAGCATCACCTGCCCGCCGAGGTCGTCGAACTCGACGGCGGTCCCGATCACCTCGAGCAGGCGCGGCAGCACGGCGACCCGGACGCCGCATGCCGTGGCCAGCCGGATGATGTCGGCGACGTCCTCGCCGCCCTCGTAGGTCGGCGCGACGATCACGCGCTCCACGCCGTGTTCCTCGACGATCGCGGGCAGCTGGTCGACGCTGCCCAGCAGGCGATCGGGCGGCTTGGGCGCCTCCTGTCCGACCGCCAGCCTGCCGACGACCGTCGCGGAGAGGCGCGGATCGGCGGCCAGCTTGCGCTTCACAAGGACGGCCGTGGTGGCGTCACCGATGACCAGGAGCCGCTCCGGAGCGGCGGTTCTGATCGTGACGAAGCGGGCGATCGTCCGAAAGCACACCAGGAAGATCGTCAGCCCGCCCCAGAGGGCGAGCGGGTGCGAGCGGCCGGTGAACTCGAGCCCCTGGACGGCCTCCGTCAGACAGCACGAAGATCGCCGAGACCGCCACCAGCGAGGGGGTCTCGTCGAGCGTCGTCTTGTGCAGCACGAACTGGTCTCGGTCGTACAGGCCCGGCGCACTTGGTCAGCAGCACGTAGAAGGGGACCAGGACCGCGAGCCACCAGGTGAAGGCGGCGGCGCTGAGATAGGCGACGACCGACAGCGGGAGCGCGACACCGACGCGACGTCGGCGGTCGCAAGAGCCCACCCAGGCCGATCGCCTCGCGGCGCCGCGCCCGAAGCGGCAGGTCGACCTGCTCCGACGCCATGTCCGCAGCCGAGAGGGCCGCGATCGTTCGGTCTGTGAGGCTGATCTCAGGCATGGCGGAGGGCGAGCCGCCCAGGTCCGGGCGGCGCGTCTTCCCAGTGTGCCTCGTACCCTCTGCTAGCGCAAATGGGAACCGGCTTGCCGGATCGCGGCGTCAGCCGCAACGGCGAGCGTCGGCAGACTTGCGACAGCCCTCGTATCGCCGCGCCAAGCTCGTGTACGTCCGCAGCAGGGGCATCGCCTTGAAGGTGCCGTTCCTGATCCTGGTCAGGCCCGCATAGCGGAATGACATCACCGACAGCGCGCCCTTGCGGTCGTACTGCGTCGCCCACGTGTACCAGTAGGCAGAGGTGATGCGGTACTTGCGCCGCACCTTGGCCAGCCGCTGGTAGCCGGCCTTGATCCGCAGCTTCTGCCCCTTCGTGTTGGTCTCCAGGCCGAGCAGCGCCTTCTTCGGGATCTTCCCGACCGACGCGGGCCAACTGACCTCCGTGAGGCTGATCGGGACGCGGCCGTCGCGGGCCTTGCGGGTCTCCTTGCGGACCAGCCGCAGGATCGTCATCACCTGGTCGATCGTCCCGTCGACAGACTGCTCGTTGTTCGTATAGGGGTGGATGGCGATCTCGTCGAACCACGGCTTGGCGCCGGCCTTGTACAGCGCCTTCATGGCCACCCACTGGCTTCCCCTCGTGGTCGCCACCAGGGAGCCGGCCACCACCGTGGCGCCCTTGTCCACGGCCTTGATCGACTGGTAGGCGGACTTGAGCAGCTTGGTGTACCCCGTGGCCCACTGTCGCGGCGCCCAGTACCAGGGCGCGTTCTGCTCGTTCCAGATCTGCCAGCGCCGCACGGGCTCGCGGGGCATCCCGGGGTTCGTGGCCCAGAAGCTCCCGGTCGGGCCGTAGCGCATCGCAAGTGTGGTCATCAGCGCGCCGAACTGCGCCGGATCCTTGGGCGGGGCGCTCCAGTAGTCGCCATTGGGCTTCGAGGAGGCCCACCGCGGGGTGCTCGTCACGTTGATCACGCAGCTGGAGGTGATGTGCGGCGGCCAGCCTGACGAGGCGGTCCACGCGCGCGAGGTTGTACTGCCCGGCGCCGGACTCGAGGTTGTCCCACCCGAACGTCACTCGCACCGACTCCACGCCGGAGCGAGCCATCAGCGCGAGCTGCTGGTCGAGCACCGCGTCCGGAATCTTCGTGCTCTCGAGCTCCGGCGGGATGACGGCTCCGAAGAACCCGAACGGCACCTTCCGCTTCGCCGCCTCGGCGGGCGCAGTTGCGAACGTGCCGGCCAGGAGGGCAGCCAGGGAGAGCAGCAGGGCGAGTCGGCGCGCGCGGGTCATCGCGGGCCACCGTAGCAGGAGGGTTATGTTCATCTCGCCGGTTCGAACGCCCTTTTCCGCCAAAGGTTGCGGCCTTGCGTAAAGGGGTGAACCGTGATTCACTTCTTCTTGTGCCGTATCGCCCGACCGAGCGCACCGAGGCGCGCAGGCTCGCCACCCGCGAGCGCATCGTCGGCCGCCGCGCTGCGAGCAGGTCGGCGACGGCTGGATACGCATCGGCTGGGCGTGAACGCGGTGGCCGCCAGCGGCCGGGGTCGCCGTCGGCACGGTCTACCGCCACTTCCCGTCCAAGGGCGACCTGTTCGCCGAGGCCTTCCGGCGCGCGTCTCAGCGCGAGCTCGACGTGGTCGTCCGCGTCGTCGAGCCCGGCGGGCGGTCCGCCCGCGAGCGCATCGCCGCGGGCGTCGAGGCGTTCGCGCGGCGCGCCCTGGCCGGCCGGGTGCTCGCGTACGCGCTGCTCGCCGAGCCGGTCGACCCGGCCGTCGAGGCCGAGCGGCTGCGCTTCCGCAGCGGCTACCGCGACGCCTTCGCGCGCGTCCTCGAGGACGGCGTCCGCGACGGCGAGCTGCGCCCCCACGACACCGGCACCGTCGCCGCCGCCCTCGTCGGCGCGCTCGGCGAGGCGCTGGTCGGACCCCTCTCCACTGCCAACGGCGCCGGCTCCCACGAGCCGCTGATCGCCACCCTTGTCCAATTCTCAGAGGAGGCACTGCCCCGTGCTCACGAGCGCGTCCACGCATGAGGTGACCAACCAGCCACCGCCGATCGTGCCCTACAACGTCTTCGACGCCGACCTCGCCCTGCGCGAGGCGCTCGAGCGCGAGGGCGGCGCGTGGGGCGTCGACCGCCTGCGCGACACCGGCGAGCTGGCCGGCAGCCCGGAGGCGCTTGCGCACTCCGAGCGCGCCGAGCGCAACGAGCCGATCCTGCGCACGCACGACCGCTACGGCAACCGCATCGACGAGGTCGAGCTCGACCCGTCGTGGCACTGGAGCCTGCGCCAGGCGATCGAGCGCGAGATCCACTCGCTGCCGTGGCGGGATCCGCAGCCCGGCGCGCACGTGGTCAGGGCCGGCCTGTTCGTGCTCTGGAGCCAGGCCGGCTCCGGCGTGATGTGCCCGGTCTCGATGACCTACGCCGCGATCCCGGCGCTGCGCGAGAACGCCGAGCTCGCGGCCGAATGGGAGCCGCGCCTGACGCGCCCGAGCTACGCCGACGGAGCGCTCGCCGGCATGGCGATGACCGAGAAGCAGGGCGGCTCGGACGTGCGCGCCAACACCACCCGCGCCGAGCCTGCGGGCGACGGCACCTACGAGATCACCGGCCACAAGTGGTTCTGCTCCTATCCGCCGTGCGACGTCTTCCTGACGCTCGCCCAGGCGCCCGCCGGCCTCTCCTGCTTCCTGTTCGAGGGGCGCGACCCCGGCTTCCGCGTCCAGCGCCTCAAGGACAAGCTCGGCACGCGCTCGCTGCCGTCGAGCGAGGTCGAGTTCCACGGCGTACGCGGCCGCCTGATCGGCGAGGAGGGCCGCGGCGTCGCGACGATCATCCGGATGGTCAACCACACCCGGCTCGACTGCCTGCTCGGCTCCGCCGCGTCGATGCGCTGGGGGCTCGCCCAGGCGGTCCACCACGCCCGCCATCGCAGCGCCTTCGGGGCGCTCCTGGCCGAGCAGCCGGCGATGCAGAACGTGCTGGCCGACCTTGCCGTCGAGTCGGAGGCCGCCACCGCCACGGCGATGCGCATCGCCCGCGCCTACGACGAGGACGACGCGCCCTTCCGGCGCTTCGCGACTGCGATCTCGAAGTACTGGGTCTGCAAGCGCGCGGCGCCGCACGCGGCCGAGGCGCTCGAGTGCCTCGGCGGCAACGGCTACGTCGAGGAATCCGGGATGCCGCGGCTGCTGCGCGACGCCCCGCTCAACTCGATCTGGGAGGGCTCGGGCAACGTCGCGGCGCTCGACGTGCTGCGCGCCACCGTCAAGGAGCCCGAGGGGCTGCCCGCCTTCCTAGCGGAGTGCGAGCTGGCGCGCGGCGGCGACCCCCGGCTCGACGCCCATCTCGATCGCCTGCGCGACTCGGCGCCGCAGGGTGACCCGCAGTTCGGCGCGCGGCGCCTGGTCGAGGACCTGGCGCTCGCCCTCCAGGCCAGCCTGCTGGTCCGCCACGCCCCCGCCCCGGTCGCCGACGCGTTCTGCGCCGGTCGCCTCGGCGACGGCGGGCGCGCCTTCGGCACGCTGCCGGGGACCGTCGACGCGGCCGGCGATCGTGGAGCGCGCGCTGGCCACGTGAACACGCTCGAGTACGAGGTCGACGGCCGCGTCGCCCGGATCACGCTGAACCGCCCCGAGCGCGGCAACGGCATCACGCTGGAGATGCCGCGCGAGCTGGCCGAGTGCGTCGAGCGCGCCAACCTCGACCCGGCCGTGCACGTGATCGCGCTGAGCGGCGCGGGCAAGGGGTTCTGCGGCGGCTACGACCTGGTCGAGTTCGCCGAGCAGGAGGTGCCCAACCACGACCCCTCCGAGCCATGGGACCCGGTCGTCGACTGGCAGATGATGAGCCGCAACCTGCGCGGCTTCATGAGCCTGTTCCACTCCGACAAGCCTGTGCTCTGCAAGGTGCACGGCTTCTGCGTCGCGGGCGGCACCGACATGGCGCTCTGCTCGGACATGCTGGTGATCGGCGCCGACGCCCGCATCGGCTACCCGCCGGCGCGCGTCTGGGGCGTCCCGACCTCTGCGCTGTGGGCCTTCCGGGTCGGCGACCAGCGCGCCAAGCGGCTCCTGTTCACAGGCGACCTGATCGACGGCGCCACGGCGCTCGAGTGGGGCCTCGCGATCGAGGCGCCGCCGCCCGACCGCCTCGACGAGGCCTTCGAGGAGCTGGTGCGGCGCGTCGCGCTCACGCCGGTCAACCAGCTCGTGATGATGAAGCTGCTCGTCAACCAGGCCCTCTACTCGCAGGGCCTGGCGGCGACGCAATCGCTCGGCGTCTTCTTCGACGGCATCGCCCGCCACACGCCCGAGGGCCACGAGTTCGCGCAGCGGGCGCTGCGCGACGGCTTCAAGGCCGCCGTGCGCGAGCGCGACGAGCCGTACGACCGCTAGTAGAGCGGGGGGCGACGCGCGGCGAGGGAGTAGTCGAGCGCTCCGGTGCGCTCGCCCAGGCGCCGTGCCGGGACCCCTCCCACGATCGCAAGCGCCGGCACGTCGCGACTCGCCACGGCCCCGGCGGCAACCACGGCGCCCCGGCCGACGGTCACACCAGCCAGAACCATCGCCCGTGTCGCGACCCACGCGTGATCCGCGATCGCGATCCGGGCCACCTGGCGCTCGAAGTCAGCCGAGGCCAGGTTGTGGTTCGCCGTCAGGAGCTGGCAGTCGGAGGAGAGCAGGACGTCCTCCGCCACGTCGAGACCACCGCGAGCGTCGAGCACGACTCGGAAGCCGACCTGCACGTGCGGGCCGAGCACCAGGTGTTCGGCTCCGAACACCGTGGTGCCCCGGAAGATGGTCACGCCGGGGCCGATCTCTGCGCCCAGCGCTCGCAGCCACGCCTGGCGCAGCCAGTGGCCAGGCAGCTGGGTTATCAGCATGTTGAAAACGGCCTGCCCGAGGAAGCGCGTCAGGCGCGGCAGGAACGGCAGCCCGTCCTCGGGCTGTGCCCGTGTATCGCTCGCCTGCGCCACCCGCAGCATGCTCACAGATCCGCTCGACGGTGGGGTCCCGACATATCCTGGCCCCGGTGTCCCGCCCCCTGTCCATCTTCGTGGTTCATCCGTCGGTCCTGCTCACCGACCATCTGCCTCACGGCGACGGGCTGGCCGCCCACAGCTTCATTGCCGGCCTCGCGGCCCGTGGTCACCGGCTGCACGTGGCGGTCGAAGGGGTCGACCTGGAGCACGAGCTCGGCCCGCAGGTGACACTGCATCCGCTCGGCAACCACATGCATCCGTGGCGCCGACTGAGCTATGCGGTGCGGGTCCGCGCCCTCTTCAGGCGTCTGCAGGCCCACGTGGGCTTCGACGTCGCGCATCAGCTCAATCCCGTGGATGTCGGATTGAGCCTGTTCCTGCCTCGGTCCACGGTTCCACTGGTGCTCGGCCCGTACGTGCCGCACTGGCCTCCGGCCTCGATCGGGTTGCGCGACACGCTCGCCCAGAGGCTCGCCGGCCCGCCGGTCGACGGCCTTCGCCAGGCGGTCGCGGCACTCCAGGAACGGCGGGCGACGCTGCTCCTCATGTCCACGGCGGCAGCTCGCGAGCGCCTTCACCTGTCCCGCGAAGGGCAGATCCGCGAGCTTCCGTACGGAATAGACCTCGAGCGGTTCGATGCGGGCCGGGACGGCGACTCCGAGGGCGGGCTCGACGGGCCCGTCCTCTTTCTCGCCGGCCTCGAGCCGTGGAAGGGGATCGAGACCCTGCTCGACGCTTTCGAGCGGGTGGCCGGCGACCTCGGCGAGCGCCGGCTGGCCATCGGCGGCGACGGAACGCTGGCCGACCGACGTGCGCCGCCGGGTTGCCGCGTCGCCGGTCGGCGACCGAATCGACCTCCTCGGCCGGGTCGCGCGCGACCAGGTCCCCGGGCTGCTGCGCAGCTGCTCGGTGTACTGCCTGCCCTCGGTGCGCGAGCCGTTCGGGATCAGCGCGCTGGAGGCCATGGCCTGCGCTCGGCCGCTTGTCGTCTCGGACGCCGGAGGGCTGCGCCACCTGGTGGACGACGCCGGTGGGCGGCGGTTCCCCGCGGGTGATTCGACCGCGCTCGCCGAGACATTGCGCGAGTTGCTCGCCGCGCCTGAGCTGCGTCAGGCGATGGGAGCACACAACGCCCGCCTGGTGTCCGAGCGCTACAGCTGGTCACGCGTCGTCGAGCGCTGAGGGCCTCTACGGCGAGGCCATCGCGCTCGGATCGAGACCGGACCGCTAGTCGTCGTACGCGCCCGAGAACAGCGCGAACACCGCTCCCTGCGGATCCTGCGCGACCACGATGCGGCCGCTCTCGATCGCCATCGGCTCGAGCAGCACCTGACCGCCGAGCTGGCCGATCCGGCCGGCGTCGTCGTCCACGCTCTCGCTGCCGAAGTAGGTCAGCCAGAAGTCGGGCGGCTGCTGCATCATCCCGGCGTTCAGCCGGTCGCCGTTGTAGATCCCCCAGTAGGGCTGCTCGGTCTCGAGCCGCTCGAAGCGCCAGCCGAACACCGCCGAGTAGAACTCCTGCGAGCTCTCCGGGTCGCTCGCGTTGAGCTGGTTGAGCGTGAGCGCCCCCGGCGCGTTCACGACCTCTGCGCCGGTCCTGGCGCGCGGCTCCCAGAGCGAGAGGGTGGCCCCGCCCGGGTCCTGGATCACGGCCATGCGCCCGACGTCCATCACGTCCATCGGCGCCACCGTCACCGCCCCGCCGGCCTGCTCGGCTCGCGGCGCGGCCTCGTCCGACGCTGCCGACGGTCACGTAGGCGCCCCAGCCGGTGGCGCGCCCTGGCGGCTCTGGTACAGCGCCGCCGCCAACCTGCCGCCCAGCTTCAGCATCGTGTAGACGTCGCCGCCGGGGATCGGGTGGTCCTCGATCTCCCAGCCGAACAGGTCGCCGTAGAACGCCTTGGCGGCGTCGGCGTCGCTGGTCGCGAGCTCGGCCCAGCTGAAGGTCCCCGGTTCGTGCTTCGTTCGTACGCCCATGGCGCGCGACCCTACCGCGACAGGGCGCGGTTCACGAAGTAGAGGACCACGCCGATCGCCACGAGCGCGCCGGCGCGCGCGAACGTCGAGAGGTCGTCCTGCGCGGTGTGGACGATCAGGGCCACGGACACCAGCGCGCCCAGCACCGGCAGCACCGACGGCGCCTGGAAGTGGTCGTGCTCGACCTCCTCGCGCCGCAGCACCAGCACCGCCACGTTGACGATCGTGAACACGAACAGCAGCAGCAGGACGGTCGTGTCGGCGAGCGTGCCGACGTCGCCGGTGGACACCAGCACGACCGCGATCGCCGTCGTGAACAGGATGCCCGCCACCGGCGTGCGCCGGCCGGGCAGCACCCGCGCGAAGCCGCGCGCGACGATGCCCTCCTTCGCCATCCCGTAGACGATCCGCGACGCCATGATCATGTTGATCAGCGCGCCGTTGGCAACCGCCATCAGGGCGATGAACGAGAACAGCTTGGTGGGGATGCCCGAGCGGCCCCTGCTCGACCACCTCGAGCAGCGGAGCGTCCGAGCCGGTCAGGTCGCCGGTCGGCACCACCGCGGACGCCGCCATCGTGACGAGCAGGTAGAGCGCGCCGGCGATCGCGAGCCCGAGGAAGAGCGCGCGCGGATAGGTGCGGCTCGGCTCCCGCGTCTCCTCGGCGACGTTCACCGAGTCCTCGAAGCCGATCATCGCGTAGAAGGAGAGCGCCGTGCCGGCGACGATCGCCGCGAAAACCCCCTCCCCCTCCTTGAACTCGAAGTTGCGCGAGAAGTCGGCCGAGCCGTCTCCGACCGCGACGAGGCCGATCAGCACGATCAGCACCAGGCCGGTGACCTCGATCAGCGGTCAGCACCAGGTTGACCTTCACCGACTCGGCGATGCCGCGCAGGTTGATCGCGGCGACGATCGCGAGGAAGGCGATGGCGGCGAGCACGAGCGGCAGGTCGACGAACTCGGACAGGTAGTCGCCCGCGAACGCCCGCGCCAGCGTGCTCGCCGACGCGATGCCCGACGACATCACGGCGAACGCCACCACGAACGTGAAGAAGGGGGCGCCGAACGCCTTGTTGGTGTACAGGGCCGCGCCGGCCGCGCGCGGGTACTTGGAGACGAGCTCCGCGTAGGCGAACGCGGTGAAGGCGGCCAGCACGAACGCCGCCAGGAAGCTCGTCCAGATCGCGCCGCCGACCTCCGCTCCGACCTCGCCGACGAGTGCGTAGATGCCGGCGCCGAGGACGTCGCCGAGGATGAAGACGGTCAGCAGGCGGGGGCCGATCGCGCGCTTGAGCTCGGTCTCGACCTCGCCCGCGTCGCCTGTGCGCCCCATCGTTGCGGCCCCTGCCTCCATCAGGCCGCATTGCCCGCTCCGGCCCGGCTCGCAAACCTCCGGTGGGTTAGGCTCGCGCGATGTGGAGGACCCTGACGCCTATCGCGAGCAGAGCAAGGCCAACTGGGGCCGAATGGCGGCCGGCTGGGAGCAGCGGCGCGAGTGGATGGCGCGCATCACCGGGAGCGTCCACGACTGGATCGTCGACAGCGCCGATCCGCAGCCGGGCCAGCGCTTCCTGGACCTCGCCGGCGGCACCGGCGACCTCAGCCGGCAGGTCGCGGAGCGCGTCGGCCCCGATGGAAGCGTCCTCTACACCGACTTCGCGCCCGAGATGGCCGAGGCCGCGCGGCGAGCCGGCGCTCCCGGCAACGTCGACTTCCGCGAGATGGACGCCGAGCGGATGGACCTCGAGGACGACGGCTTCGACGGCGTGGTCTGCCGCTACGGCTACATGCTGATGGCGGACCCGGCGGCCGCGCTCGCGGAGACGCGGCGCGTGCTGCGCGACGGCGGCCCGCTCGCGTTCGCCGTCTGGCAGACGGCCGAGCGCAACCCCTGGGCCGCCATCCCGGCGCGGACGCTGATGGAGCGCGGGCACATGCCGCCGCCCGAGCCCGGCGCGCCTGGGATCTTCACGATGGGCGAGCCCGAGCGCATCCGCGAGCTCGTGATCGGCGCCGGCTTCGCCGAGCCTGAGATCGCCGAGATCCCGGTCGCGTACCGGTTCGTCGACGCCGACGACATGTGGCAGACCATGCTCGCGATGACCGGGCCGCTCTCGCGCGTCGCGAGCGCGCTGCCGGACGACGAGCGCGAGGCGACCCGTGCTGCGATCGTCGAGAACCAGGGGTCGTTCCGCGACGAGGACGGCTCGTACACGATCCCGGGCGCCAGCTGGGGAGTGCTGACGCGATGAGCGATGACGCACTGCGCGAGCGGCGCGAGGCCGTCGTCCGCGTGCACATGGAGTCGGAGAACGAGCACGACTTCGACACGACCATGAGCACGTTCGGCCATCCGCGCTACGAGATCGTCCCGACCGGCGACGTGCACGACGGCGCCGACGCCGTGATGGCCTACTTCACGGAGTCGCGCACGGCGTTCCCGGATCAGCGCAACGAGCTGATCGCCATGCACCACGCCGACGACGCCGTGATCGTCGAGTTCACGCTCAAGGGCACCCATCTCGGCTCGCTGCGCGGCTTCGAGCCGACCGGCCGCGAGTTCAGCTGCCGCGTGATCGCCGTCTTCGAGTTCGAGGGCGAGGGGATCGTCTGCGAGCGCGTCTACTTCGACTCGGCGACGATCCTCGCCCAGCTGGCCGACGTCAGTCGGCCCATTCCCGCCCAGGAAGCCGGTTCGTGATCTCCTGCAGCACCCAGGTGTTGCCGTCCGGGTCGCTGAACCTCGCCCGCGCGAAGTAGGAGCGCCCCGGCGCGTCGAGGCCCGGGGGCCGCTGCTCCTGCACCTCGCTGACGTCGACGCCGCGGCCGACGAGGTCGGCCCGGGCGGCGTCGATGTCGTCGACCACCAGGATCATGCCCTGGGCCGAGCCCGGCTCGGCCGTCGTGCCGCCCTTGCCGAACTGGATCGAGCACCCCGAGTGCGGCGGGGTCATCTGCACCGTCCGGGCCTCGTCGCTGACGACCAGGTCGATGTCGAAGCGCCATCCGAGGCTCTGGTAGAAGCTCTTCGCGCGATCGACGTCCGACACGGGCAGCACCACGACCTCGAGGTTCATGTCGATCGTGCTCGCTTCGGTGCTGCTCATGCGCTGACCTCCGTCGGGTCGATGGGGAGGAGCCACTCTCCTCCCATCGCGGTGCGGAAGTCAAGAACCCGGCTAGCTGCCGCCCGCCACCCGCAGAAACGCCTCGTAGCGCAGCGCCTCGCGCTCCGCGCGGGCGCGCTCCTCGGAGCCCTCCTCGGCCCGCTCCATCGCGTCCTGCGCCTCCTTGAGGCGCGACTCGAACGCCGAGCGGTCGATGTCGTCGGGGGCGATCGCCTCCTCGACCAGCACCAGCGCGGAGTTGTCGACCACCTGCAGGTAGCCCTCCCCCTGCGCGAAGCGGATCACGTCGGAGTCCGACTTGTAGAGCCGCAGCTCGGTCGGCTCGAGGATCGCCATCAGCGGCGCGTGGTTGGCGAGCACGCCGATCGAGCCGGTCACGGTGCGCGTGGAGACCATCTCCACCTCGTCCTCGAAGACCTTCCCCTCGGGGGTCAGGACCTCGACCGCGAAGCTATTCCTCGCCATCGCCGCCCTCGGCCTCGTCCGCGGCGGGCTCGTCCGCCGCGGCCTCCTCCTCGGTGCGCGTGCCGCGCGCCGCTCCGACGACGTCGTCGATCGTGCCCTTCAGCAGGAAGGCGCGCTCCGGCACGTCGTCGTGCTTGCCCTCGATGATCTCGCGGAACGAGCGCACGGTCTCCTCGATCGGCACGTAGGCGCCGGGCGTGCCCGTGAACTGCTCGGCCACGAAGAACGGCTGCGAGAGGAAGCGCTCGACGCGGCGGGCGCGGTTCACGGTGACGCGGTCCTCGTCCGAGAGCTCCTCGATGCCGAGGATCGCGATGATGTCCTGCAGCTCGCGGTAGCGCTGCAGGATCTCGCGGACGCGGTTGGCGACGTCGAAGTGCTCCTCGCCGACGATGTCGGCCTTGAGGATCGTCGAGGTCGAGTCGAGCGGGTCGACCGCCGGGTAGATGCCCTTCTCCGAGATCGCCCGCGACAGCGTCGTCGTGGCGTTCAGGTGGGCGAACACCGACGCCGGGGCCGGGTCGGTGAGGTCGTCGGCCGGCACGTAGATCGCCTGGATCGACGTGACCGAGCCCTGGCGCGTCGAGGTGATGCGCTCCTGGAGCTGGCCCATCTCGGTCTCGAGCGTGGGCTGGTAGCCGACCTGCGAGGGCATCCGCCCGAGCAGCGCCGACACCTCGGAGCCCGCCTGCACGAAGCGGAAGATGTTGTCGATGAAGAGCAGCACGTCCTGGCCGCCCTGCTCGCGGAAGTACTCCGCCATCGTCAGGCCGGACAGCGCGACGCGCATGCGCGCGCCGGGCGGCTCGTTCATCTGGCCGAACACGAGCATGGTCTTGTCGATCACGCCCGACTCGGTCATCTCGAGCCAGAGGTCGTTGCCCTCGCGCGAGCGCTCGCCGACGCCGCAGAAGGCCGACAGGCCGCCGTGCGCGGTGGCGAGGTTGTGGATCAGCTCCTGGATCAGCACCGTCTTGCCGACGCCGGCGCCGCCGAACAGGCCGACCTTGCCGCCCTTGGCGTAGGGCGCGAGCAGGTCCACGACCTTGATGCCGGTCTCGAAGATCTCGCGCGTCGGCGTCAGGTCCTCGACGTTCGGCGCGGGCCGGTGGATCGGCCAGCGCTCCTCGGTCTCGACGTCGCCCTTCTCGTCGATCGGCTGGCCGAGCAGGTTGAAGATGCGGCCGAGCGTCGCCGTCGCCGACCGGCACGGTGATCGGGCCGCCGGTGTCGCGCACCTCGATGCCGCGCGCCAGGCCGTCGGTCGCGTCCATGGCGACCGCGCGGATGCGGTCGTCGCCGAGGTGCTGCTGCACCTCGAGCACGAGCGTGGTGTCCTCGCCCTCGCGCACGAGGTCGACCTCGAGCGCGTTGTAGATCTCGGGCAGGTGGTCGGCGGGGAAGGCGACCTCGACGACGACGCCCTGGATCTCCTCCACGGTGCCGACGGCGGCTGCCTCGGTTGTCTGGGTTGCGGCTTCCATAGTTCCTCTCTTATCTAAGTCCCTCTGCGCCGGCCACGACTTCCATGATCTCCTGCGTGATCTCGGCCTGGCGCTGGCGGTTGGCCTCGAGCGTGAGGTCGTCGATCATCTCGCCGGCGTTGTCGGATGCGTTGCGCATCGCGCTCATGCGGGCGCCGTGCTCGGAGGCGGTCGACTCGAGCAGCGCGCGGTAGATCGAGATCTCGACGTAGTCGGGCACGAGCCGGGCGAGGATCTCCTCGGGGTCGGGCTCGTAGATCCAGAGCGCGCGCGAGTGCTGGTGCTGCTCCTCGTCGGCGCCCTCCTCGTCCTCCTCGTCGCCGAGCACGTCGGCCTGCTGGAGCGGGAGCAGCGTCTCGTGGCGGACCTCCTGGTTCACCACCGAGACGTAGCCGTTGTAGAAGATCTCGACGCGGTCGACCTTGCCGTCGACGTACGCGGACGTGAGGCCGTCGGCGATCGCGCGCGCGTCGGCGAAGGCGGGCCGGTCGGTGAAGCCCGACCAGCTGCCGCCGAGCTCGAGGTCGCGGAACTCGAGCGACGAGATGCCGCGCCGCCCGGAGGCGTACCAGAGCACCTCGGCGCCGTCGGAGCGCAGCTCGCGCGCCCGCGCGTTGCCGGCCCGGATGATCTGCGAGTTGAACGGCCCGGCCAGGCCGCGGTCGCCGGTCACGAGCAGGATCCCCACCGTCGAGACCTGCTCGCGCTCCTGCAGGATCGGCAGGTTGGGGATGTTCTCCGCGGCCTGCGAGGCGCGCGAGGTCATCCGCCGGATCGCGTCGGCGTACGGCCGCAGCGCCTCGATGCGCTGCTCGGCCCGCCGCAGCCGCGCGGCGGAGATCATCTCCATCGCGCGCGTGATCTTGCGGATGTTCTTGACCGACGCGATGCGGCCGCGGATGTCCTTCACCGACGCCATCGGCTACGCGGTGGCCGCGGCCTCCTGCGCCTCGGTCTCCTCGTCGTCGGCGCCCTCGGGCGGGCCGTCGGCGGTGCGGGCCCGGCTTCTCGCGCTCCTCCTCGGAGCGGATGCGGTCGGACTCGCCCTCCTCGAGCGGGTTGCCCTCCGCGTCGAAGTCAGGGCCGAAGTCGTCGATCGCCTCGGCGATGCACGCGCCCAGGCTCTCCTCGATCGAGTCGTCCCACTTGCCCTCGGCGATCTGGCCCATCAGGTCGGCGCTCTCCGAGTGCAGCCGCTGCAGCAGCGTCTCGAGGAAGTCGTCGACGCGATCGACCTTGATGCGGTCGAGGTAGCCGCCGGTGCCGCTGTAGATCGTCGCCACCTGGTCCTCGATCGGCAGCGGGTGGCGCTCCTCCTGGTTGAGAGCCGCCACCAGGCGCGCGCCGCGGTTGAGCGTGGCCTGGGTGTCGGCGTCGAGGTCGGAGCCGAACTGGGCGAACGCCTCGAGCTCGCGGTACTGGGACAGCTCGAGCCGCAGGCGGCCGGCCACCTTGCGCATCGGCGTGGTCTGCGCCGAGCCGCCGACGCGCGACACCGAGATGCCGACGTTGATCGCCGGGCGCACGCCCGAGCGGAACAGGTCGGCCTCCAGGAAGATCTGGCCGTCGGTGATCGAGATGACGTTGGTCGGGATGTAGGCCGACACGTCGCCGGCCTGCGTCTCGATGATCGGGAGCGCGGTGAACGAGCCGCCGCCGAGGTCGTCTGACAGCTTCACCGAGCGCTCGAGCAGGCGCGAGTGCAGGTAGAAGACGTCGCCCGGATAGGCCTCGCGGCCCGGCGGGCGGCGCAGCAGCAGCGACATCTGCCGGTAGGCGAACGCGTGCTTGGTGAGGTCGTCGTAGACCGCCAGGGCGTGGCCGCCGTTGTAGAGGAAGTGCTCCGCGATCGCCGCGCCCGCGTAGGGGGCGAGGAACTTGATCGGCGCCGCCTCGTCGGCCGGCGCGGCGACGATCACGGTGTGGTCGAGCGCGCCGTGGTCGTCGAGCTGCTGCGCCACGTCGACCACCGTCGACATGCGCTGCCCGATCGCGACGTAGACGCACTTCACGCCCGTGTCGCTTGTTGTTGATGATCGTGTCGATGCAGATCGACGTCTTGCCGGTCTGGCGGTCGCCGATGATCAGCTCGCGCTGACCGCGGCCGACGTTCGTCATGGCGTCGATCGGCTTGATGCCGGTCATCAACGGCTCCTTGACCGGCTGGCGCGCGACGACGCCGGGGGCCTTGAACTCGGCCGGCCGGGTCTCGGAGGTGTTGATCTCGCCCTTGCCGTCGAGCGGCCGGCCGAGCGGGTCGACGATGCGTCCGAGCAGCTCCTCGCCGACCGGCACCTCGAGCAGGCGCCCGGTGCGCTTGACCTGGTCGCCCTCCTCGATCTTGTCCCACGCGCCGAACAGCACGGCGCCGACGTTGTCGGACTCGAGGTTGAGCGCGAGGCCGGTCACGTCGTGGGGCAGCTCCAGCAGCTCGGTCGACATGACGTTGTCGAGGCCGTGCACGCGCGAGATGCCGTCCGCGACGGACAGCACCGTGCCCACCTCGGAGAGGTCCGCGCCGCCGTCCTCGAGCCCCTGGATGCGCTCCTTGAGGATGCTCGTGATCTCGTCTGGCTTGATCTGCACTTTCGGGACTCCTTAGGCCGCTTTCGCGACTTGCTTTCGAAGTTGGTCCAGCCGGTTTCGCACGGTCGCGTCCAGCACCATGTTGCCTACGCGCACCCGCAGGCCGCCGAGCACGTCGGGGTCGACGTTGGAGGACAGCTCCACCTGGCGGCCGGTCTGCTCCTCGATGCGCTTGCCGATGTCCTCGACCAGCCCCGCGTCGAGCTCGGTCGCGCTCGTGACGGTCACCGGCAGCAGCTTGTTCTCGTCGGCCCAGAGCGAGTCGACGATGCGCCTGATGCGGAACAGCGCCGGCATCCGGTGGCGCTCGGCGAGCAGCTCCAGGAAGTTGACGAGGCGCTCGTCGGCGTCGCTCACGATCCTGCCGATGCCGTCCTTCTTCTCCTCGCTCGAGAAGTAGGGCGAGAACAGGAACACCTGCAGGTTGCGGTCCTCCTCGAGCGCGTCCGCGAACTGCCCGAGCTCCTCATGGACGCGGTCGAGCACCCCGTCGTCGCGGGCGGCCTCGAAGAGGGCGCGAGCGTAGACCTCGGCGATCTCCTCCATGCCTAGTTGCTGCTGCCTTCCTTGCCTGCGAGCGCCGAGAAGTCGACCTCGCCGAGCGCGTCCTCGATCAGGCGCCGGTGGTCCTCGGGGGTCAGCGACTTGCGCGTCACCTTCTCGGTGGCGAGCACGGTCAGGTCGGCGACCTCCTTGCGGATCTCCTCGAGCGCCCTGCGCGTCTCCTGCTCGATGTCGCGCCGGGCTCCCGCCATCAGCTCCTCGCGCTGCCTGGTGGCCTGCGCCTTCGCCTCGTCGGCCACCGAGTCCGCGGCCTTGCGTGCGCGCGCGGTGATGTCCTCGGCCTGCTCGCGGGCCTCACGCAGACGCGCGCGGTACTCCTCGAGCAGCTCGTCGGCCTCGCGCTTGGAGCGCTCGGCGTTCTCGATCGAGTCCTCGATCGCCTGGCGACGGCGGTCGAGCGCCTCGGCGATGCGCGGGAAGGCGAGCTTGTTCAGCAGGAACAGCGTGATGCCGAACGCGAGCAGCGTCCAGATCATGAGCCCGACGTTCGGGCTGACCAGGAAGCTGCCGCCGCCCTCCTCCTCGGCCGCCTCGGCCGCGAGGAACAGGATGTCGCCCACGCCGCCCACCTAGAGGAAGAACGCGATCAGGCCGAAGATGAAGGCGTAGAACACGATCGCCTCGGTCAGCGCGAAGCCGAGCCACTGGATGCTCGTGATCTCCTCGCGCATCTCGGGCTGGCGGGTGACCGACTCGATCACCTTGCCGAAGATGTAGCCCACGCCGATGCCGGGGCCGATCGTGCCGAGGCCGGCGCCGACGCCGAGGGCGATCGCCTTCAGCCCGTCGGTCGGGTCGGCCGCCGCCTGGGCGATGGGTGTCAGAACTGCCAGATCCATGGATCCTCCTTGAGGGATGCCTCTCTAATGGCCTCCGGCGGTTGCTTCGCCGAAGTAAATGGACGTGAGCGTCGCGAAGATGAAGGCCTGCAGCGTGGCGATCAGGCCGACCTCGAGCATGAAGAAGGCGATCGCGATCGGCAGCGTGATCCAGCCGAGCGCGGAGAGCCCGAGCAGCACCGCCAGCCCGCCGCCCATGAACAGGATCAGCAGGTGGCCGGCGAGGATGTTCGCGAAGAGCCGGACGGACAGCGAGATGATCCGCATGAACTGCGAGATCACCTCGATGAAGAAGATCGGCACCGCGGCGGGGCCCGAGACGCCCGCCGGCAGCCAGCCCTTCAGGTAGCTGGACCGGGCCGTGCCTGCGGATGCCCTCGACCTGGTAGAGGACGAACACGGTCAGCGTCAGCACCAGCGGGATCGACAGGTTCGCGGTGGCGGCGTAGAGCGCGAAAGCGGGGATCTGCGCGCCGAAGATGTCGACGGTCTCCTCGCTGTTCACCGGCAGCGGGATGTACCCGAGCATGTTCGAGAACCAGATGAAGAAGAACAGCGTGGCCACCAGCGGGAACCACTTCGCGGCGGCGGCGCCGGGCATGTTGCCCTTGGCGATCTGGGTGTAGGTCAGGTCGTAGGCGCCCTCGACGATCGTCTGCGTGCGGTTGGGCTTCTCCTCCATCCGCCTGGCGACGTGACCATCGTCCCGATCGTGAGGATGCAGGTCAGCAGCAGGTAGAGCACGGCCTTGTTGAACGAGAGGTCGAGCCCGCCGATCTTCAGCTCGATCCAGGGCTCGAGCTTGAACTCGTTCTGGGGCTTGAAGTGGTCGTTCTTGCCGTCCGAGCCGAAGATCAGGTAGAGCGCGATCGCGACTCCGACGTAGACGCCGAAGCCGATCAGGAACTTGTTGCGCGTGCTCACCGGCGCGGCGCCTCGAACGGGCGGCCGATCAGCTGGCCGGTGAAGTAGAAGGTGAACAGCGTGATCGAGAGGATGGCCGCGGACAGGCCGGCCTCGCGCTCGGAGAGCCCGACGATGAAGATCGACCCGGCGACGATCCAGCCGCGCGCGATCATGGAGCCGGCGAGCAGGCCGGCGACGGTGCGCGGGTCGTCCGAGGCTCTGGCGCGCTGCTCGATGAGGGCCTGTACCCCGCGCTGCACGAGCCAACCGACGGCCGCCCCGGCCCAGCCGAGCAGCGGCAGGCCGGCCGCCACGAAGATCGGCAGCGCGAGCGCCAGCAGCGCAAGGTCGAGGAACCGCAGCATGCGCAGCGGCATGGGATCGGATGCTTTCAGAGCGTGCGTCGTCAAGGGGGTGTCGCAGGGAGGCGACGGGTGCGGCGGCGTCAAGGTCCTCCCCCGCGGGGTCAGGAAAGGTACATGAAGTTCCGACTTTGTGACTACTTTGTGACAGTTGGCGCGCGGGCTGTGGACGCCGCCGGACGAGCAGGGTACTGTGCGGCGCGTGCACCTGCGCCTGGCCTCGATCGTCGCCGCCGTGGTCGCCCTGGCCTTCGCCGCCTCGGCGTCGGCCGAGCCGCACCTGGCGCCCGGCAACAAGGTGCTCTGGGGCGGGAACGGCGGCTACACGGCGGGCAGCATCCGCGCCTTCGCCGAGCAGTCGGGCAAGCACCCGGCGGTCTTCAACTACTTCATCTCGTGGAAGGCCAGCGAGTCGAGCTTCCACTGGCTCGGTTTCCGGCTCGCGGACGCCAAGCGGCTCGAGTCGGCGGCGATGCTCTCGATCTCGCCCGACGGCACCGGCCTGTCGCCGCGCGACATCGCCCGCGGCGGGGGCGACAACTTCCTGGTCCGCCTCAACGGCCTGATCGACGAGCACGGCGAGGTCACCTACCTCCGCTTCATGTCGGAGATGAACAACGGCGACAACTCGTACTCGGCCTACGACATCAACGGCAACTCGCGCGGCCCCGCGTCCTCGACCTCGTGGTTCAAGCGCGCCTGGCGCCGGCTCGCGCTGATCGTGCGCGGCGGCGAGGTCTGCGCGATCGACCGCAAGCTCAGGCGCCTGCGCCTGCCGCCCGTGAAGACCGGGGCTGGTGAGCTGCCGCGTCCGCCGGTGGCGCTCATGTGGGTGCCGCTGACCGGCGGCAACCCGGAGATCGCGAAGAACCACCCGCAGAACTGGTGGCCCGGCGGCGCCTACGTCGACTGGGTCGGGACCACCTGGTACTCGATCCACAAGAGCGCCGCGGCGATGAACTCGTTCTACAGCTACCGCAAGTGGCGCCGCAAGCCGTTCGCGTTCGCCGAGTGGGGCGTCTGGGGCGCCGACGATCCCGGCTTCGTCAACCAGTTCTTCGGCTTCCTCAAGTCGCATCCGCGCGTGCGGATGGCGGCCTACTACCAGTCCGGCTCGCTGAAGCCCGAGTTCGCCCTGAAGAACCACCCGGCCAGCCGAGCGGCGCTGCGGCGCGCGGTCAAGTGGCCGCGGCTGACGGGCGTCGCGCCCTAGGCGCGGGCCGGCTCCGGTCGCAGCACCAGCCCGCGCCGGGCGGCGTTCTCGAGCAGCCAGGCGACGTCCGCCGGCTCGAAGCCGTCGGCGGTGCTGGTCCTCGCGGGCACGACCAGGCTCGTCGTAGCGTTCGCGCTCCAACAGCGTCGCCAGGGCGTGCCGGTGCGGGTTCGGCCGCGCTCGATGCGCGAGTCGACCGCCACCCCCGCGCGACTCGCGCGCTGCTCGATCAGCTCGAGCACGGGCAGCGCCGCTTCCATGCTCGCACCGGCGCCGCGGAGCTCGAGCGAGAGGTGCTCCGGCACCGACATCAGATAGGCGGGGACGAGCGTGGCGTCCTGCGATCGCGCGAGCCCAGTGCCGCCTCGAGCGCCGGCCGGGAGAGCGTCGATCCGAGGAACGGGAACATGATTCGCCGGACGAGCCGTTCGTGCGGGGACAGCGCTGCTGCGCGCGGATCCCAGTCCGACGCGAGCGGTCGGCGACAATCCGCAGGTCGATCCCGGGCAGCCTGCGGAGCAGCCGGTCCGGCAGCGATTCGCTCAGGCGCCGCAGCCCGGTGCGCGGGCTCGGCTGGCCGATGAGCACGTAGGTGGTGCCGCGCTCGGCCGCCACGCGCGCGGCGGCGTCGACGACGTCGTCCGCCTCCTCGACGAGCAGCTGCGCGCCCAGCACGGAGCGCCAGCCCGCGCAGCGCCTCGAGCTGCTCGCGCTCCGGCCCGCGCGGCGGCGACGCCGGGGCGCATCACGTAGAGCAGGTCCAGCTCGGCGCCGAGCCGCTGCGCCGAGCGCCACGCGCGCCGCACCAGGCGCTGCGAGCCGGTCCGCGGCGTGACCAGCGCCAGCACCCGCTCGGCGACCGACGCGCGGCGCCTCGTCGGCGAGCAGCTCCTCGCGCGTCCCGAGCAGCTCGCCGGCCGCCTCGCACCGCTTGGACTCGACCTCCTCGGCGGTCTGGCGCAGCACCACCTCGCGCAGCGCGGACAGGTTCTCGACGCGGAAGAAGTTGTTCAGCGCGGCCGGGACCCGCTCGGCGGGTAGACCTTGCCGGCCCGCAGCCGTGCGATCAGCGCCTCCGGCGTCAGGTCCACGAGCACCACCTCGTCGGCGGAGCTGAGCACACCGTCGGGGAACGTCTCGCGCACGCGCACGCCCGGTCAGCTCGGCGACGCGGTCGTTGAGCGACTCGAGGTGCTGCACGTTCACGGTCGAGAACACGTCGATGCCGGCGTCGAGCACGTCCTCGATGTCCTCGTAGCGCTTGCCGTGCTCGAGACCCGGGCGGGTTCGAGTGCGCGAGCTCGTCGATCAGGCAGAGGTCGGGCGCCCGCCGGAAGATCGCGGGCAGGTCCATCTCCTCCACGGTCGAGGCGCCGCGGTACTCGACCTCGCGGCGCGGCAGCCGCTCGAGGCCCTCGGCCTGGGCCTCGGTCTCCGGGCGGTCGTGCGGCTCGAGGTAGCCGATCACGACGTCGCGCCCCGCCGCCTGCTCGGCCTTGCCCTCCTGGAGCATCCGGTAGGTCTTGCCGACCCCGGCGGCCATGCCGAGGAAGATCTTGTAGTGGCCCTTCACTAGGCCCCGAGGCACGTTGTGGACCAGCAGGTCGACGAGCTTGATCCCGACGAACGGCGCGATCAGGCCGCCGAGGCCGTAGATCAGCAGGTTGCGCCGCAGCAGCGCCGTCGCGCCGATCGGCCGGTAGCGCACACCGCGCAGGGCCAGCGGCACGAGCAGCGGGATGATCAGCGCGTTGAAGACGATCGCCGAGATGATCGCCGACTCGGGCGTGCCGAGGTTCATGACGTTGAGCCTGTCGAGCGGGCCGTCGGCGTCGCCGCCGGCCGCGTAGGTGGCGGCGAACATCGCCGGCAGGATCGCGAAGTACTTGGCCACGTCGTTCGCGACGGAGAAGGTCGTCAGCGCGCCGCGGGTGATCAGGAGCTGCTTGCCGATCTCGACGATCTCGATCAGCTTCGTCGGATTGGAGTCGAGGTCGACCATGTTGCCCGCCTCGCGCGCCGCCTGGGTCCCGGTGTTCATCGCCACGCCCACGTCGGCCTGCGCAAGCGCGGGCGCGTCGTTGGTGCCGTCGCCGGTCATCGCGACCAGCCGGCCCTCGCGCTGCTCCTCGCGGATCAGCTCGAGCTTGCGCTCGGGAGTGGCCTCGGCGAGGAAGTCGTCGACGCCGGACTCGTCGGCGATCTTGGCGGCGGTCAGCGGGTTGTCGCCGGTGACCATCACGGTGCGGATGCCCATCGCGCGCAGCTGGTCGAAGCGGTGGCGCATGCCCTCCTTGACCACGTCCTTGAGGTAGATCACGCCCAGCACCTGCGAGTCGCGCGCGACCGCCAGCGGCGTGCCGCCCTCGGTGGCGATCCGGTCGACGGCCCGCTTGAGCTCCGGCGGCGCCTGGCCGCCCTCGCCCGCCACGAAGTTGACGATCGCGTCGCCGGCGCCCTTGCGCAGGCGATGGCCGTCGAGGTCGACGCCGCTCATCCGCGTCTCGGCCGAGAACGGCACGAAGCGCGCCGACGCGTCGAAGTGGTGCTCCCTGATGCCGTACTGCTTGGCGAGCACGACGATCGAGCGGCCCTCAGGCGTCTCGTCGGCAAGCGACGCGATCTGAGCGGCCTCGGCCAGCGCCGCCTCCTCGACCCCCGGCATCGGCACGAACTCGGTGGCCTCGCGGTTGCCGAGCGTGATCGTGCCGGTCTTGTCGAGCAGCAGCACGTCGACGTCGCCGGAGGCCTCGACAGAGCGCCCCGAGAGCGCCAGCACGTTGCGGCGCACGAGGCGGTCCATGCCGGCGATCCCGATCGCGGACAGCAGCGCGCCGATCGTCGTCGGGATCAGCGCGACCAGCAGCGCGATCAGTGTCGCGATCGAGACGCTCGTGTCGGCGAACTCGCTGAACGGCCGCAGCGTGACGACGACCACCAGGAAGATCAGCGTCAGGCCCGCGAGCAGGATGCCGAGAGCGATCTCGTTGGGCGTCTTGCGCCGCGACGCGCCCTCGACGAGCGCGATCATGCGGTCCAGGAAGCTCTCGCCTGGCAGCTGCGTGATCTTCCACGACGATGCGGTCCGACAGCACCTTGGTGCCGCCGGTCACCGCGCTGCGGTCTCCGCCCGACTCGCGGATCACGGGCGCCGACTCGCCGGTGACGGCCGACTCGTCGACGGAGGCGATGCCCTCGATCACCGTTCCGTCGCCGGGGATGAACTCACCGGCCTCGACCACGACGACATCGCCGCGGGTGAGCTCGGAGGCAGGCTTCTCGCTGCCGTCGCGCAGTCGGGCGACTGTCTCCGTGCGCATCGCGCGCAGCGCCGCCGCCTGGGCCTTGCCGCGCCCCTCGGCGAGCGCCTCGGCGAGGTTGGCGAAGACGACGGTCAGCCAGAGCCAGATCGCCACCGTGAAGGTGAACCACGCCGGCTCGTCGCCACCGCCGAGCGGCTGGCCGCCGAAGCGCCTGGATGAGCCATCCGCCCGTGGTGATCAGCGCGCCGATCTCGACCACGAACATCACCGGGTTGCGCACCTGGACGCGCGGGTCGAGCTTGCTCAGGCTGCCCAGCAGCGCCTGGCGCAGCACGGCGCCGCCGAAGAGCCCCTCGGCCCCACGCATCACGAATCCTCCTCATCGTCCAGCGCGAGGTTGAGCTCGAGCACGTTCACTCCGGCCTCGCCGAGCACTCCGAGGCCGCGGTCGTCGGTGTTCTCGTCGACCAGCTGGAGCACCCGCTTCAGGTCGAGCCCGCGCACCTCGGCAACGCGCCGGGCCTGGATCTCGGCGTTGGCGGTCGAGATGTGGGGGTCGACGCCGGATGCCGTGGTCTGCACGGCATCGGGCGGGACGTCGCGCTTGGAGAGCCCGGGGTTGTAGGGACGCTCCAGGTCGAGGTAGGCGGCGAGGTTCTTCTCGAACATCGCCTGCAGGTCCTTCGAGTTCGGCCCGAGGTTGTTGAAGTAGGTGGCGGCCGGGTCGTAGCCGGTGACGGACGGGCGGGACTGGAAGTAGCGCGGGCGGCCCTCGAAGTCCTGACCGATCAGCCGCGAGCCGACGGTCTTGCCGTCGCGCTCGATCACGCTGCCGTCGGCCTTGTTCGGCCACAGCACCTGCGCCACGCCCGTGGTCGCGAGCGGGTAGGCAAGTCCGAGCAGGACGGTGAAGACGAGGATGGCAAGGGCGGAGTTGGTGAGGTCGCGTCGCATCAGAACACC
The DNA here is from genome assembly GCA_963828225.1 of uncultured Thermoleophilaceae bacterium. Taxonomy (GTDB): domain Bacteria; phylum Actinomycetota; class Thermoleophilia; order Solirubrobacterales; family Thermoleophilaceae; genus JACVRW01. Next base: position 101,478 of record CAWHDX010000004.1, read on the forward strand.
TGGTTGGTCAGTCCCTGCACGATCGGGCCGAGCAGGAAGGCGGGGAAGAAGGTGAGGGCGGCGACGATCACGATCGTCGCGATCAGCAGCACGACGAAGGTCACCGTGTCGGTGCGGAACGTGCCGGGACCGAGCGGGGACACGCGCTTGGGGGCGATGGCCCCCGCCACCGCGAGCGCGGCCACCAGCGGAGCGAAGCGGCCGACCAGCATCGTGAGGCCGCCGAGTATGTCCGCGAAGGTGATGCCGAACGCCCCCGCGTTGGTGCCCTTCGGCTGCACGTACCCGGTGTAGCCAGCGAAAGCGGAGCCGTTGTTGTTGGGCTGGGAGATGTACGCGTAGAGCGTCTCCGAGAAGCCCTGCGGGCCGGCGTTGTAGATCGACGGCGCGCCCCACTTCGTGGAGATCGCGAGCGCTGTGGCGACAAGCGCCGTGAGCGGCACGAAGAGGGTGCCGATCATCACGAGCTTCACCTCGCGCGCCTCGATCTTCTTGCCGAGGTACTCCGGCGTGCGCCCGACCATCAGGCCGGCGATGAAGACGGCCAGCACGACGAACAGCAGCATCCCGTAGAGGCCGGAGCCGACTCCGCCGAAGATGACCTCGCCGGTCGACATGTTGAACATCGGCACGAGGCCGCCGATGCCGGTGAGCGAGTCGAAGGCGGCATTGACCGCCCCGCAGGAGGCGACGGTCGTGATGGCCGTCCACAGCGCTGTGTTGGGTATGCCGAAGCGGACCTCCTTGCCCTCGAGGTTGCCGCCGGCGAGTCCGGCCGCGTGCTGCGCCGGCGTGCTCGACGCCTCGGCCGCGTAGACGACCGCGACGGAGACGACGAAGAGGGCGAGCATCGCGCCGAACAGGGCCCAGCCCTGGCGGCGGTTGCCTGCATAGCGCCCGAACACCGAGGTCAGCGCGGCGGGGATCAGCAGGATGAGCAGCATCTCGAAGAAGTTCGAGATCCCGGTCGGGTTCTCGAACGGCATCGCGCTGTTGACGTTGAAGAAGCCGCCGCCGTTGGTCCCGAGAAGCTTGATCGCCTCCTGCGAGGCGACCGGGCCCAGGGCGAGCGTCTGGTCGCCGACCGCGCGGTACGCGCGACAGGTTCTGGATCACGCCCTGCGAGACGAGGAACAGCGCGCCGGCGACCGAGATCGGCAGCAGCACGTACAGCAGCGAGCGCGTCAGGTCCTGCCAGAAGTTGCCGAGCGCCGAGCCCGAGCGCGACACGAAGCCGCGGATGACGGCGATCGCGACGGCGATCCCGACCCCGGCGGAGACGAAGTTCTGCACCGCGAGCCCGGCCATCTGCGAGAAGTACGTCATCGTCGTCTCGCCGCCGTAGTACTGCCAGTTGGTGTTCGTGATGAACGAGGACGTCGTGTTGAACGTCACGTCCCAGGTGGCCGAGTCGAGGCCCTCAGGGTTGAACGGATGGAGCCCCTGGGTCCGCAGGATCAGCGTAGAGCGCGAGCCAGAACAGCGCGCTGAAGACGAGCGTGGTGCGTGCGTAGGACTTCCAGTCCTGACTCGACCGTCGTATCGACGCGCGTCAGCCTGTAGATGAGCCGCTCGAGCGGCCCGAGCACGGGAGTCAGGAGGACGCGCTCGCCCCGGAACACGCGCGCCATGTAGCGGCCGAGCAGCGGCGTCAGCGCGGTCAGGACCACGACGTAGATCGCGATCTGGAGCCAGCCCTGACCCGTCACAGCTTCTCACCGCGCAGCAGGGCATACAGCGAGGTAGCCCAGGATCAACAGCGAGACGACGAGCCCGAACAGCTCGGCGGCGCTCATACGCGGTCGAGTCCCTCGAGCAGCGCGAACAGCGCCGCGAAGCCGACCACTGCGATCGCGATGGCGAGCAGGTCGACGGCGATCGCTGCGGTGAACATGAGAACGAGTCTCGGCTCACCCGCGGCAAGGAGCCATCAAGACTCCTTCTCGATGATCAAGAAGTCATCAAGGCCGTCAGCCGGCGAAGCGGTAGCCCACGCCGGGATCGGTGCGGACGTACCGCGGCGCCTGCGGGTCCGTTCGATCTTGCGCCGCAGGTTCGCGACGTGGACGCGCAGCGTATGCGTGTCCTCCTCGTACGCGTGGCCCCAGACCTCGCCGAGCAGCGCCCGGTGCGTCATCAGCCGCCCGCGGTTGCGCGCCAGCGTGCGCAGCAGGTCGAACTCCTTCGGCGTCAGGCGGATCTCTTCGCCGTCGCGGAGCACGCGATGGCCGGCGAGGTCTATCTCGAGTCCGTCGACCGACAGCACCGGCTCGTCGACCTGACCGACGCGCCGCAGCGCCGCGTTGAGTCGCGCGATCAGCTCGCTCGAGCCGAAGGGCTTCGTCACGTAGTCGTCGGCGCCGGCATCGAGGGCGCGCACCTTCTCGGCCTCCTCCCCCACGGCCGACAACACCAGGATCGGCATCTGCGACCACTCGCGGATCGAGCGGCACACCTCGATGCCGTTGCCGTCCGGAAGGATCAGGTCGAGGATCGCCGCGTCGGGCGCGCGCAGCGCGGCGGCGTCGAGCGCCTCTTCGGCGGTCTGGGCGGTGATCACCTCGAAGCCGGCGTCGCGCAGGATCACCCGCAGCGCGCGCAGGATCTGGACCTCGTCGTCGCAGACGAGGACGCGGCTCATTCGGACTCGGCCGCCGGCACCGGGGCGGCGGCCGGCTGCTCGACGGGCGCCGGCAGCGTGAAGCACGACCGTCGTGCCCTGGCCGGGCAGCGACTCGGCCCGGATGCGGCCCCCGTTCGCCTCTGACGAAGCCTCGTGCGATCGCGAGGCCGAGGCCGGTGCCGGAGCTCTCGCCGGCGAGCTGGAACGGCTCGAAGACCCGCTCGAGCTCTTCGCGCGGGATGCCGGGACCGCGGTCTCCGATCCGCAGCAGGACCCCCTGAGGCGCCTTCCGGGCCCGGATCGTCACCGGCTGCCCGCCGCCGAAGCGCACGGCGTTCTCGAGCACGTTGGCCAGCGCCCGCTCGAGCTGCACCGCGTCGAGCGTGCAGCACCGGCAGATCGGGGTCGACCTGCACGTCGAACCCCTCGGCGGGCGCCGCGACGGCCTCGACGGCGGCGTCGCACGAGCTCGTCGACGGAGCACCAGTCGGCGCGCGGCTCCACGGCCCCGGCCTGCAGGCGCGACAGGTCGAGCAGGTTGTCGACCAGCCGCGACAGCCGGGCGCTCTCCTCGGCGATCACGGCCGTCAACTCGGCGCGCGCATCGCGCGAGAGAGTCTCGGACGCCAGCCCACCCGCCGCCGTGGTGATCGCCGTCAGCGGCGAGCGCAGGTCATGCGACACCGAGCGCAGCACCGCCGTCTTGACGACATTCGATCGCCGCAGCGCCTTCGTCTCGATGACCTGCGCCTCGAGCTCCTCGCGCCGGCGCGCGGCCGCCGACGAGCGTCTCGAGCGAGGGGACCACGCGGTCCTGGATCGCCTCGAGCACGGCGGGCTCGGTGTCGCGCGGGACCATCACCGTGCCGACGCGAGCGCCGTCGACGAGCAGCGGCAGCGCGCGCCGGCGCTCGTCGGAGTCCGCCCAGGCCAGCTCGATCGAGCACCGACCCGAGCTCGAACGCCGTGGCGACCTGGTGCGCGGCCGAGCGCAGCGACTCGTCGAGCTCGCGCCCCCCGAGCAGCAGCCGCGCCATCTCGGCGGTGAGGTCGGCCTCGCGGCGGCGGGTCTCGGCCTCCTCGGCGCGCGCCCGGGCGGCGCCCGCGAGGCCGCTGATCGCGACCGCGGCGACGAGGAAGACCGCCAGGGCGACCCAGTGCTCGCCATCGGCGATCTCGAAGGCGCCCGTGGGCGGGAGGTGGAAGAAGTTCCAGGCGGCGGCGCTCAGCACGCGCCGTCAGCAGCGCCGAGCGCGAGGCCCCAGCCGCTCGACACGAACAAGACGGCGAGCGTGTAGACGACCGCCGTGGACACCACCGGCACGACCTCGCGCAGCGGGTAGATCAGGATCGTGATCAGCGCGACCGAGCCGATCGCCGCGGCGAGCCCGGACAGTTGTGAGCGCCTGCGTGGCACGAGCCAATAGTCGCGCACGCCGAGGCGGTGCGGCTAGGAAGCGGCCGGCAGCGCCGGCGCGTCGAGCCGCTCGAGCGCGTCCTCGAACAGCGCGACGAGGCTCGCGTCGAACTGCGTGCCGGCGCCGGCGCGCAGCTCCGAGAGCGCGATGTCCTCGCCCATCGCGGAGCGATAGCAGCGCTCCGATGTCATCGCCTCGTAGGCGTCTGCGATCGCGAGGATGCGGGCCTCGACGGGGATCTCGTCGCCGGACAGGCGGTTGGGGTAGCCCTGGCCGTCGGGGCGCTCGTGGTGGGCGAGCACCCAGCCGCGCACGTCCTCGAGCTCCGGGTGGGCGAGCAGCCGCGCGCCGATCTCGGGGTGGGTGCGGATCGAGCGCCACTCGTCGGGGTCGAGCGGCCCGGACTTGCTCATCAGCCGGTCCGACACGCCCGTCTTGCCGATGTCGTGCACCACGCCCGCGAGCCGCACGCGCTCCACGTGGTCCTCCTCGAACCCGAGCCGGCGCGCCATCAGCTCTGCGTAGCGCCCGACCGGCGTGACAGTGCCCCGCCGTGCCGGTGTCGCGGATGTCGAGCTCCTCAGCGAGGCCGATGATGCTCTGGATGCGAGGGGCCGAGCCCTCGCGGGTCGGGGACTCCGAGAGCATCCGGGCGACGTCCTCGCAGTAGACGACCGAGCGATCGCGGCCGAGGTCGACCGCCACGCCCGACGGCGGTGGTGGCGGCGCTGATCAGCACGCCGAACTTCTCGCCGTGCTCGGGATAGCTTGCGACGCCGAAGGAGATCGTCAGGGGCAGCCGCTCGTTGGCGAAGCTGTGGCGCAGCGCGCGGCGCAGGCGCTCCGCGACGAGAAAGGCGCCGTGCTGGTCGGTCTCTGGGAGGAGGATCCCGAACTTCTCGCCGCCGAGCCGCCCGGCCGAGTCGATGCGCCGCTTCCACTTCGAGACGTCGTAGGCCACCTGCTCGAGCGTGGCGTCCCCGGCGGCGTGGCCGCGCTCGCTGTTGACGCCGCCCGAGGCCGTGCATCTCGCCGATGATCACGGCCACCGGGCCGGCCGGTGCGGCGCGAGCGGTCGATCTCGCTGGAGAGCAGCTCCTCGAAGGCGCGCCGGTTGAGCAGGCCGGTGAGCTGATCGACGCGGCTGGCCTCCGCCAGGCGCAGGGAGAGGCCGGCGATCTCGCGTCGCTGGTGAACGACAGCCGTGAGCAGAGCCAGGCCCGCGGCGAAGAGGACGAGCGAAAGGCCCATTTCCACCTGTTATCGGCTGCTGACGGGTGTCTTCTTTAGCGTTCGAGATGGCGACGCGCACTATGTGGATCCAGACACAGATAACGCTGCGGCCGCGGCCGCGCGGTTTTCACCTCGTCACCGACGAGGTCGTGGCCGGGGTGCCCGAGCTGCGCGAGCTGCGGGTCGGGCGTCGCGACGGTCTTCGTGCAGCACACGTCAGCGTCGCTGACGCTCAACGAGAACGCGTCTCCGGACGTGCGCCGCGACTTCTCCGCGTGGTTCGACCGGGCCGTGCCGGACGGCGCCGACTACTTCGCGCACACGCTCGAGGGCGAGGACGACATGCCGGCTCACATCAAGTCGTCGCTGACCGGCGTCCTCGCTGGTGCATCCCGGTGCAGCGACGGGCGGCTGGCGCTGGGCACCTGGCAGGGGATCTACCTCTGCGAGCACCGCGACAACGGCGGCTCTCGCAGCCTGATCGTCACGGCGTTCGGCGAGCGATGATGCCGTTGCTCGTGGCGGTGGCCGGGGGCTGCGGGGTGCTCGCGCGCTGGGGCATCGGCACGCGCCGTCGCCGGCTCGGCCGCGCTCATCTGGTCGACCGTGGCGATCAACATCGCGGGCTCGTTCCTGCTCGGGCTGCTGGCCGCCGAGAGCTGGTTCTCGCGCGACGTGCGCGAGGCGATCGGGGTCGGCTTCCTCGGCGGCTTCACGACCTTCTCGACGTTCTCGGTCCAGATGGTCCTGGACGTCGACGGCGGCGAGCCGTGGCGCGCGGCCCTCTACCTGGTCGTGTCGGTGGTCGGCGGGATCGCCGCGGCGACGGCCGGTTACGTGCTGGGCCGCCGGCTGGCCTGAGCGCCTCTCAGCAGCTCTTCTTGCGATCGCTGCCGGCGCACCGGTCCCGGCCGCCGCCGCCGTTGAGCCGGTCGCGGCTGGGGCCGCCCGCGAGCTTGTCGCGGCCGTCGCCGCCGGCGAGGCTGTCCTTGCCGGCACCGCCCGAGAGCCCGTCGTTGCCCGAGCCTCCGGAAAGCCCGTCATTGCCGGAGCCTCCGGAGAGCCCGTCGTTGCCCGAGCCGCCGGAGAGGCTGTCCGCGCCGGCCTCGCCGTAGAGCCTGTCCTTGCCCGAGTCGCCCAGGAGCCGATCCTTGCCGGATCCGCCGGACAGGCGGTCGTCTCCGCTGCCGCCGCAGACGCGGTCATTGCCACCCAGGCCGGCGATCCGGTCCTTGCCGCCGAGGCCGGCGATGACGTCGGCGCGGCGCGTGCCCTTCAACCTGTCGCTTCCCGGCGTGCCGATCAGCGTCGCCCGCCGGCCGGCGCAGCGCGGCGCCGGTCCGCCGGGCCCGCCGCCGGTCGGCCCGCCGGGGCCCCCGCCGGTCGACACGGCGCGGGCGCGGAAGAAGTGGGCGATCGTGTTGGCGCCGAAGGAGGTGACGTAGACGGAGGCTCCGTCGGGGCTGATCGCGAGGCCTTCGGAGAAGCCGCCGAGCGGCACGGGGACCACCGTGCAGCCGCCGGCGGCGGTGTTGGCCAGGCACCCCGTGCGGGTGAGCTTGCCGGCGGCGGAGCGGTCGAAGACGACGATCGCACCCGGCGCCGTGCCGACGTAGACGTTGCGGCCGTCCGGGCTGACGGCGACCTCGGCGGCGCCGGGCAACCCGGCGGTGGCGTCGGCGAACGCGATCTCCCCGTGCGATGCAACGCCGAAGCGCACCACATTGGCGGGTCCCGGCGCCGTGGCGTAGAGGGAGCGACCGTCGGGGCTGATCGCGAGCTTGCGAACGCCCGTCAACGGGGTGCCGGTCCCCGGCACGTCCTCGCAGCGGCCGCCGCTGCCGTCGTTGCTCACGCAGCCGCCCCAGCTGAGGGCGCCGTCGGCGGCCAGAAGGAACTGGGCGACGCTGCCGCTCAGCGCGGACGCGACGTAGAGCGACTTCCCGTCGGGGCTGATGGCTATCCCCTCCTCGTTGCCGCCCGGGCCCCCGGTGAGGTCACACTCGCCGAGGGTGTCGCCCACGCTCATGCAGTCGCCCCAGGTGAGGGCGCCCGTGGCCGGACTGACGGTCATGTGCGAGATGACGGCCGCGTCGAGGGAGGTCGTGTAGACCGAAGTGCCGTCGGGACGGATGGCGATCTCCTGGACTCCGAACAGGCGATCCTGGTTGCCGGGGTTGTCGACGCACGTCATCCCGAGACCGTCGTCGGAGATGCAGCCGGCCGAGGTAAGCTGACCCTTGGGCGCGGCTGTGAAGCGGCTGACCAACTCGCCGCCGGTCACGTAGACCGAGGCCCCGTTCGGGCTCACGACGACGTCCAGGGAGTCGCCCATCGTGTGGCCGTTCAGGGTTGGAGCGCAGAGGCCGCCCTTGCCGCCGGCGGCGACGCAGCCGTCCCAGGCGAGCTTGCCGGTCGCGCCGCGGAAGAAGTGGGCGACCGTCTGGGCCCTGAACGCGCCCAGGTACACCGAGTCCCCGTCCGGGCTGACCGTGACCCCCGAGGGCCCGCCGATGACGTCGCCGGGGAGGTCGCGACAGGCCGCGACGCCGTCGGCGAAGCACTCGTCGTAGGCGAGCTCGCCCACGGCCAGGGCCTGCCCGGGCATCGCGAGCGCGCTCGCGGCGATGACTGCGGTCACAGCGACCTTCATGGCTCCGGTCACGACCCCTCCCCCGTTGGTTGAGCGATCCTAGACCGGTTCCAGCCCGTCTGCTGCATGTGCGAACATGTGTTCGTGCGCTGGGACAACCTCAAGGTCGAGACCGAGGCGGGCCACACCCTCCCCGGCTACCGCGAGCCGGCGGCGGTCCGCACGTTCGACGCCCCCGAGGCGCTCGACCTCCGCTTCTACGAGGTGCATGCGCGCTCGGTGCTGAACCGGGTGCCGAAGGCGTCGCGGATGCCGTTCCGGTGGACGATCAACCCGTATCGAGGATGCACTCATGCTTGTACTTATTGCTTTGCTCGCCCCACCCACACCTACCTCGACTTCGACGCGGGCCGCGACTTCGAGCGCGAGATCGTCGTCAAGGTCAACACGCCCGAGGTCGCTCGGGCCGAGCTGATGAAGCCGACCTGGAAGCGCGAGCACGTCGCGCTCGGCACCAACACCGATCCCTACCAGTGGGTCGAGAAGCGCTACGAGCTGCTGCCGGGCGTCTGGGAGGCCATGCGCGACTCGCGCACGCCCAGCTCGGTGCTGACCAAGTCGCCGCTGCTGCTGCGCGACATCGAGCTGTTCAAGCAGATCCCGAGCTTCGCGGCGAACCTGTCGATCCCGACGCTCGACGAGAAGGCCTGGCGCGCCAGCGAGCCCCACACGCCGCACCCGCGCAAGCGCATCGAGGCGGTGGCCGAGCTCAACCGGGCCGGCATCGCCACCGGCGTGCTGATCGCCCCGCTGATGCCCGGCATCAACGACTCGCCGGCGCAGGTCGAGAAGATCCTCGAGCTCTGCGCCGAGGCCGGCGCCGTCTCGATCGGCGGCATCTGCCTGCACCTGCGCGGCGAGGTGCGCGAGGTATTCATGGACTGGCTGCGCTCCTACCGGCCCGACCTCGTCCCGCGCTACGAGGCGCTCTACGCGCGCGGGGCCTACGCGCCGAAGACCGAGCGCGAGCGGATCTCGAGGCTCGTGCGCAGCGGCCGGCGAGTGATCGGCGACCGCGGCCGGGGCGACGAGCCGCCGGACGCGCAACCCGCGATGGCCGCCCCGCCGCCGGAGCAGGCCAGCCTCTTCTGAGCCGGTCGGGCGCGGGCGCCGGGGGGCCAGCGCGGCGCCGGGCACCCCGGAGCGGCGAGATCAATTTTCGACCCGGTATGCGGGGCGAATATTGGTCTCACCCGGGCGCACTCGGGAATCACTCGCTGAGCACCGGTGGCGCGCGGGCGCCGGCCCGTGGCACCTCACCCCAGCCGCTCGAGCAGCGCCCGCCCGCGCGGCGACAGCCGGTAGCCGCGCTGCAGGCTCTCGGTGAGCCCGAGCTCCTTCAGCTTGCGCACGTCGCGCTTGAACGGCAGCCGCTCGCGCCCGAGCGCCGTGGCGAGGTCGGCCGCCAGCACCTCCGGCCGCGCGGCGATCAGCTCGAGCGTCGCCCGCGTCCAGGGGCCGTGCCGGCTCGTCGCGTCCATCCGCGCGAGCCTGCCGCGCAGCCGCTCCAGCTCCTCGGCGTCGAGGTCGGCGCGCTCGCGCAGCTCGCTGCGCGGGTCCTCGCCCGCCCAGTGCAGCTCGATCCGCCAGAGCTGGGTGTCACCGCGGGCGCGCAAGCCGTGCAGCACCTCCTCGACGCGACCCGTAGCCGGCACGCGCGGCGTCCTCGGCGGTCAGCTCGCCCGGCTCGACCGGCGTCACCGAGTCAATCGCGAGCACCCCTACCGCCGTGCGCTGCCTCCCTCCCGCCCGCGCCCGCGGTCGCTCCCAGCGGCGGAAGGCCAGCGTGATCTCCCCCGCGCGGATGCCGTCGAGGAAGCGCTGCCGGAAGAGCAGGGCTCAGTCCCCGCTGCCGACGGCGTTGAACTCGCCGGTCTCCACCTCGCGCTCGACCTCGCCCTCGATCTCGGCCGGGCTGAGCGCGGCGATCTCGCCGGTCTCAACCTGGCGCTGCAGCTCGCGCTCGCGGAAGCGCTTGAACTTGAGGATCTCGAGCACGATCACCAGGTAGACGCTCGCGGCAGCCGCCAGCGCCGCGAAGCCGACGATCACGAGGGTCCAGCCCGCGTGCAGGGTTCCGTCGTCGTCGGAGTAGGGCACGAAGCGCATCGCCAGCGCGAGCGCGGCGAGCGACAGCGTCCACCCGTACAGGTAGAGCACCGTCCGCCGCTGCGAGAAGCCGATGTTCGCGAAGCGGTGATGGAAGTGCCAGCGGTCGGCCGAGTAGACCGGACGGCCGTACTTGATGCGCTTGGCGATCACGAACGTCGCGTCGAGCGCCGGCACCGCGAGGATCAGCAGCGGGAAGAACAGCGCGACGACGGCGGCCGTCTTCAGCACGCCCTGGATCGCGACGCACGCGAGCAGCAGCCCGAGCAGGTTGGAGCCGGCGTCGCCCATGAAGATCGACGCCGGGTGGAAGTTGTGCCAGAGGAAGCCGACCGCGGCACCGGCCGTCAGCGCCGCGAGCACGCCGGCGGCGTCGCGGTCGAGTGAGAGCGCGATCAACGCGAACGTCCCCGCCGCGATAGTGCAGACGCCGGCGGCCAGGCCGTCGGCGCCGTCCGTGAAGTTCACGACGTTCATCACCGCGACGAAGCCGAACAGGGTGAGCGGGTAGGACCAGTCGCCGAGCTGGATCGGCTCGATGAACGGCAGCGTGACGTCGGGAACGCGCACACCGCACCAGACCGGAATCGCCGCGGCTGCGATCTGGCCGGCCAGCTTGACCAGCGGATGCAGCCCGCCGGGCCGAGCGTCGTCCACAGCCCCGACGAACGCGATCGCGATGGCGCCGCCGACGATGCCGCGCGTCTCCTGCGAGGCCGGGAGGAAGATCAGGGCGGGGAAGACCGCCGCGACCAGGATTGCCAGCCCGCCAAGCCCCGGGACGGGCCGGTCGTGCAGGTCGCGCTCGCGCGGTTGGTGAACCACGCCGAGGCGACGGGCGAAGCGGGCGGTGAGCGGCGTTGCCGCGAAGGCGATCGCGGCCGCGACGAGAAACGCCCAGAGGGCATCGAGCTCGTCCATCGCGCTCAGAGTATCCGGGCCGCCAGCCGTCCGAGACCGCGGCGGCGGCGCTTAGACCGTGGCCGGAGCGAGCTGCGGGTAGAGGGGGTGCCGCTCCGCGAGCGCCCGCGTCCGCTGCGACAGCTCCGCGCGCTCGGACTCCGAGAAGCCGCCCGTGAGCGTCTCGCCGATCACCCTGCCGACCTCGCGGAAGTCGTCGGCGCCGAAGCCGCGCGTGGCCAGCGCGGGCGTGCCGATGCGCAGGCCCGAGGAGACCGCCGGCGGGCGCGGGTCGAACGGCACGGCGTTGCGGTTGACCGTGATGCCGATGTCGTGCAGGCGGTCCTCCGCCTGCTGGCCGTCGAGCTCGGACTCGCGCAGGTCGGCCAGCACCAGGTGCACGTCGGTGCCGCCCGTCAGCACGTTGACGCCCGCGTCGACCATCTCGGCCGCCACGAGCGCCGCCCCCTCGCGCGTGCGCACCTGGCGCTCGCGGAACAGCTCCGACTGGGCGACCTTGAACGCCACGGCCTTGCCCGCGATCGCGTGCATCAGCGGCCCGCCCTGGTGCCCCGGGAAGACGCGCGAGTTGATCTTCTTCGCGTACTCCTCGCGGCACAGGATCATCCCGCCGCGGGGGCCGCCGAGCGTCTTGTGCGTCGTCGTGGTGACGACGTCGCAGTACGGGATCGGGCTCGGGTGCTGCTCGGCGGCCACCAGCCCGGCGAAGTGCGCCATGTCGGCCATCAGCAGCGCGCCGACCGAGTCAGCGATCTCGCGGAAGCGCTTGAAGTCGAGCTGGCGCGGATAGGCGGACCAGCCGGCGATGATCAGCTTCGGCCGCGAGTCCTCCGCGATCTGCTGCAGCTCGTCCATGTCGAGGCGCGAGTCCTCCTCGCGCACGCCGTAGGAGACGATGTCGAAGTAGAGGCCGGAGAAGTTGATCTTCATCCCGTGCGACAGGTGGCCGCCGTGGTCGAGGCGCATCCCGAGGATGCGGTCGCCCGGCTCGAGCAGCGCCATGTAGACGGCCGAGTTGGCCTGCGCCCCGGAGTGCGGCTGGACGTTCGCGTGCTCGGCCCCGAACAGGTCCTTGGCGCGGTCGATCGCGAGCTGCTCGGCGACGTCGACGAACTCGCAGCCGCCGTAGTAGCGCTTGCCCGGATAGCCCTCGGCGTACTTGTTGGTGAGCACCGAGCCCTGGCAGTCGAGGATCGACTGCGGGACGAAGTTCTCGGAGGCGATCATCTCCAGGGTCGTCTCCTGGCGATTGGCCTCGTTCACGAGCACCTCGGCGATCTCGGGATCGACGTCGGCGACGGGCTTGGTGAAGTAATCGGGGCTCAGATCGCTCATCGAGAGGACCGTAGCACCGCCTCCACACGGCTTCGAGGCACGGCTCCGTCGCGCAGCACGGCGAACGATCCGTCGTCCGCGAAGGCCGTCAGGTCGACGACGGTGGACGCCGTTCCCGGCAGCTCGCCGCCGTCGAGCACGACGTCTACGCCGTCGCGCACGGCGGCGTCCACGTCCTCCAGCCGACGTGCCTCGGGCCCGCCCGAGCGGTTGGCGCTCGACTGCAGAACCGGCCGTCCGGCCGCGGCCAGCGGGGCGAGCTCGCCCTCGAGCAGCGGCACGCGCACGCCCAGCACCTCGGGGCGGTCGGCGCAGGCCAGCGGGTAGCGCCGCCCCGGGTTCGGGACGAGCAGCGTCACCCCGCCGGGCAGCAACGCCGTGAAGGCCGAGCGCAGCACAGCCGGCAGGTCGGGCAGCGCCGCAAGCGCCGACGACACGCCGAAGAACATCACCGCCGCCGGCCGTGCGGGCGGGCGCCCCTTCAGCTCGTAGAGCCGCCGCACTCCGGCCGCGGAGTCCGGATCGGCGGCGAGACCGTAGACCGTGTCGGCCGGGAACAGCGCGACGCCGCCCTCGGCGACGCACCGCTCGAATGCCCGCACCTCGTCGGCGGTCACGGCGCATTCCCTACGGTCACGCGCTCCAAGCCGGCCAGGTCGGCGAGCGTGCGCGCCTCGCCCAGCAGCGCCCGGACGGCCGCCGCCTGGTCCGGTGCGTGCTCCAGCGCGAGTCGCTGACCGCGCGGCGCCTCCGCCACCAGCGCCCGGATCGCATCGAGCCCGTCGGCGCCGCTCACGAGCGCCTCGCGCGGCTCGTAGCCGCGGATCTCGGGCGCCAGGCCGTCCCATTCGTCCTCGCGCACGTACGGCAGGTTGGCGACGACGAGCTCGTAGTCGCCCTCCGGCAGCCCGCGCCCGACCGTCGCCGGCGAGCCCGTTCAACCGCGCCACAGCCACCGCGCCGGCGGACGCATCCGACGCGCTCACCGCGAGGTCCGGCCGCTCGTCGCGCAGCGCGAGCGCGACCGCGCCCGAGCCGGTGCCCACGTCGTGCACGCGCCGCACCCTGCGGCAGCTCGAGCGCCACCTCCACGAGCAGCTCCGTCTCGGGCCGCGGGATCAGCACGCGCCGGTCGACCAGCACCGAGATGTGCCGGAAGCCCCTTGCGGCCGAGGATGTAGGCGACCGGCTCGCGCGCCGTCCGCCGCCGCACCCGCTCGCCGATCACGCGCGCCGCCGCGCCGCTGACAGGCAGGTCGGGATCCGACGATCAGCGCGGCGCGGTCGACTCCGAGCGCGTCGGCGATCAGCAGCTCGGCGTCGAGGCGCGGCGTGTCGACCCCGGCCGCCGCCAGCGCGGTGACGGCGGCATCGAGCGCGTCGCGCGCGGTCACACCGCCGCGACTTCGAGCGTCCGGCGCTTGTCCTCGGCCTCGAGCGCCGCGGTGAACTCGTCGAGCTCGCCGGCCAGCACGCCGGGCAGGTTGCCCTTGGTGAGCCCGACGCGGTGGTCGGTCACCCGGTCCTGGGGGAAGTTGTAGGTGCGGATCTTCTCGGCCCGCTGCGCCCGAGCCGACCTGCGCCAGCCGCTGTGCGGCGACCTCGGCCTGCTGCGCCGCGAGCTCGCGCTCGAGTAGCCGCGCGCGCAGCACGCGCATGGCTCGATCGCGGTTCTGCAGCTGCGACTTCTCGTCCTGCATCGAGACGACGACGCCGGTCGGCTTGTGGGTGATGCGCACCGCCGAGTCGGTCGTGTTCACCGACTGCCCGCCCGGCCCCGAGGAGCGATAGACGTCGATCTGGAGGTCGCCCGGGTCGATCTGGACGTCGACGTCCTCGGCCTCCGGCAGCACCGCCACCGTCGCGGTGGACGTGTGGATGCGGCCCTGCGACTCCGTCTCGGGCACCCGCTGCACGCGGTGCGTGCCGCCCTCGTACTTGAAGACGCTGTAGGCGCCGTCGCCCTTCACCGCGAACGTGAAGTGCCCGTCGCCGAGCTCCAAAGCCTCCTGCTTGAAGCCGCGCCGCTCGGCGTACCGCGACAGCATGCGGTACAGGTCCGCGGCGAACAGCCCCGCCTCCTCGCCGCCCGTGCCGGGACGGATCTCGACGATCACGTCCTTGTCGTCGTTGGGGTCGCGCTCGACCATCGCCAGCCGGATCTCGTCCTCGAGCTCGCGCAGGCGCTCCTCGGAGGCACGCAGCATGTCGCGCATCTCCGCGTCCTCGCCCATCTCGTCGATGAGCTCGCGCGCGCCCGCGGCGTCGTTGGTGACGTGCCGCCACTCGAGCGCGAGCGCGTTGGCCGGCTCGAGCGCGCTGTAGGCGCGGCCGACCTCGGCGTAGCGCCGCTGGTCGGCGATCACCTCCGGGTCCGACATCTGCTGCGAGAGCTCGCCGAAGCGGCCCTCGATCTGCTCCACCAGCCTCTCGATCACGCCGACAAGGGTAAGGCCCGGCGGCGGTGACCCGCGGGCGAGCCGGGTAGGAGTGACGGATGCCGGAGCTCGCCCAGACGAAGGTGCTCGTGCTCGGCGGCGGCGGGATCCTCGGCGAGGCGTGGATGTCGGCGGTGCTGACCGGCCTGAGCGAGGCGTCGGGCTTCGACGCCTGCGCGTGCGACGCCTACGTCGGGACCTCGGCCGGGTCGATCGTCGCCGCGGCGCTCGCGGCCGGGGTCGAGCCGGGGGCGCGGCTCGGGGAGCTGCCCGAGCAGCCCGCGGTGGAGAGCGAGCGAGCGGTGACGGGCGACGGGCTCGCCACGCGGCTGGCCGGGCTGGGGCGGGCGGCGGCCGCGCCCATGGCCGCGGTCGGGCTGCGCTCCACGGCGGCCGCGGGCGCGCTGCTGCGGCGCGCGGCGCTCGCGCGCGTGCCCGCCGGACGGCGCTCGCTCGACGGCCTGGGCGCGGGGCTCGATCGCCTCGGCGCGCGCTGGGACGGGCGGCTGCTGGTGGTCGCGGTCGACGTGCAGAGCGGGCGCCGCGTCGTGTTCGGCGCGCCCGGCGCCCCGCAGCCGCCGGTGGGCAGGGCGGTGGCGGCCTCCTGCGCGATCCCGGGCGTCTTCCGCCCCGTGACGATCGACGGGCGCCCGCACGTGGACGGCGGCGCCTGGAGCCCCACCAACATGGACGTGGCGCCGGTGAGCCGCGACGACCGGCGTGCTCTGCCTCAACCCGACCGGGTCGATGCGCAACGGGCTCGGTGCCGCCTACGGCGCGCTGTCGCGGTCGATCGCCGCCGTCGAGGCGCTGGCGCTCGAGCGCCGCGGCGCGAAGGTCGCGACGGTCTCCCCCGACCGGGACTCGCTTGCGGCGATCGGGCCCAACCTCATGGACGCGGGACCGCGCGCTAGCGTGATCGCGGCCGGCGTGGCACAGGGCCGCGCGCTCGCGGGCTAGGCGACGACTTCGATGCCGACGAGGTCCTCCTCGTCGGCGGCGCGCGGGTTCTCGACGGCGAGCACGGCGTCCAGCGCCGCGATCGCCACGGCGAGCTGCGAGAGGTCGGGCTCGCGCGTGGTCAGGCGCTGCAGCTGCATGCCGGGCCACATCAGCGCCCGTGCCCAGCGCTTGGTGCGGTTGCGGCCGAACCACTTGATCAGCTCGAAGGCGAGCCCCGCGACGACCGGGATCCCGAGCACGCGCGAGGCGAACAGCAGCGGCCAGTCGAGCTTGCCGAGCGGCGCGAACACCACGATGGCCACGATCATCACCAGCAGCAGGAAGCTCGTCCCGCAGCGCGGGTGGAAGCGCGAGTAGCGCTGCGCGTTCTCCGGCGTCAGCGGCTCGCCCGCCTCGTAGCAGGAGATCGTCTTGTGCTCGGCGCCGTGGTACTGGAAGACGCGCTGCAGGTCGGGCATGCGCGAGATCAGCCACAGGTAGGCCAGGAAGATCGAGATGCGGATCAGCTTCTCGATCAGCACGAACACCAGCGAGTTCGGGATGTCGTCGGCGAACAGGTTCGTCAGCCCGGCGGGCAGCAGGAAGAAGAGCCCGACGGCGAACAGCAGCGCGAAGACGATCGTGCCGGCCCAGGCGCCGCCGCCGATCTCCTGCTTGGCGCCCTCGTCGTCGGGCGGCACCTGCGCGTTGGCCGAGATGCCGAGCGCCGTGAAGCCGATCTTGAGCGACTCGGCGAGCGCGACGACGCCGCGCACGACCGGGAGCCGCAGCAGCCGGTGGCGCTTGGTCCAGGAGACGAGCGGCTCGGAGATCACCTCGATCTCGCCCTTCGCCCCCTCCTTCGAGTCGGGGCCGCCGGCCGCGAGCTGCTCGGCCGAGGGCTTGCGCACGGCGACCGCCCAGGTGGAGATGCCGCGCATCATCACCCCCTCGAGAACGGCCTGCCCGCCGATCGGGGCGTCCTTCGTGGCCTCCTTGAGGTGGTCGCTCACGTCACCGATGGTATCGGCGCGCGCGCCGCCCGCCTTAGCGGGCGGGCAAGTCGGCGCAGGCGAGCTCGCGGGCGTTGTCGCCCTCCGCCGACTCCACGATCAGCCCGTCGGGATCGACCTCGACCTTCACCGAGCTGACGCACGCGCGGCCCGTCGATCACCACGACCTTGCGCGCGGCGGGCGGCAGCGACGGGACCACCACGGTGTCCACGACCGTGCCGTTGACGGTCAGCCGCACCGGCACGCCGGTCGCGGCGGTGACTCCCTCGTTGGTCAGCACGATGCGGTAGCGGTACAGCTCACCCGGCTTGAGCGAGCGGACGGCGAACGGCTTCGCGGTCAGGTTCGGCAGCAGGTCGAACTGGCGGCACGGCGGCGACCGGCGCAGCGACGTGCCGACCAGCCGGCCGGCGGCGTCGTACCAGCGGAAGTCGACCTGCGCCTTGTAGAGCGAGCCCGCCTCGAGCCCGCGCACGGCCTGCTTGTAGGCGAAGGCGCGCACGCCGGGCTTGGACTTGCGCCAGCGTCCGAGCCCGGGCGCCTTGAGCGGGTGGAAGCCGAGGTCGCGACTTCTCGAGCAGCTTGAAGCGCAGCCACATGCGGGCGGTCGAGCGCGTCTTGCGCATGTGCGCGACGAACAGCGCCGAGGCGTTGTCGATCGAGCAGTCGGCGACCTTCACGCGCGCGGGGCCCGGCACGCCCGACTGGGCGTGGGCCGAGGCCGCGACCAGGACGGCCGCGAGCAGAAGCGCTGTCAGGAGCCTCCGACGCATGCTCCGTCAGAACAGGCCGGAGGCGCCTGAGTTGCGCAATTTCGAGGGGTTTCTAGCGGCCGGCGCGCGCCGCGCGGCGGCGGAAGCGCTCCACCCGACCACCGGTGTCGACCAGCTTCTGGCGACCCGTGTAGAAGGGATGGCAGTTCGAGCAGATCTCGACGTGCAGCTCGGGCTTCGTGGAGCGGGTCCAGAACTCGTTGCCGCAGGTACAGCGCACGTGGGCCGGCACGTACTCGGGATGGGTATCGGTCTTCATCGCCTCTTCGATTCTAGCGGCGCCGCAGCCGAGCCCTGAGGCGCGCCCACCAGGTCGACGGGCGCGAGAAGCGCGCGGGCGGCGGCTGCTTGGCGCGGACCAGGGCGATCCACTCGTCGAGCGGCATCGACCCCTCGATCAGGTGGGCGAGCGCGGACACGACCGGGGCGTCGAGGCCCTGCCCCTCGATCGCGCGCGACAGCAGCCGCACCGTCTCGAGCGCCTCGACCGCCTGGCCGATGCGGCCCGGGATCTCGTCGGCCGGCACGCCCTCGGCGAGCAGCTCGCCGGCGGTGCGGTTGCGGGAGGTCGGCGCCAGCGCCGTGGCGACCAGGTCGCCCGTCCCGGCCCGCCCCACGAACGTGCGCGCCTGCCCGCCGCTCGCGCGCGCCAGCGAGAGGACCTCGAGGAAGATGTCGGCCGCCGCCATCCCGGCGGCGTTGAGGCCCTGCGCCTGGGTGGCGCCGACCGCCACGGCGGCGGCGTTCTTGGCGACGCCGGCGAGCTCGACGCCGACCGGGTCGTCGGAGACCTCGCAGACGACGCCGGCGCGCTGGAAGGCGTCGGCCACCGCGTGGGCCAGTGCCTCGGAGCGCGAGGCGCACACGAGCCCGGCCCCCGACTCCACCATCTCGCGCGCGTGCGACGGCCCCCCCACGCAGGCGACCCGCTGCGACCCGAACGCCGACTCGAGCGCGACGGTGGCGGACAGGCCGTCGGGCGGGACCAGCCCCTTGGAGAGCGACACGACGCCGGCGCGCGCCGACACCCCGAGCCGCTCGAGCGCGGCGAGCGCCTCGGGCAGCGTCTTCGAGGGCACGGCGAGGAAGACGAGGTCGGCGCGGGCGAGCTGGTCGTGCGCGTCCGCCAGCGCGCGCACGCGCAGGTCGCGCGGCAGCTCGACGCCGGGCAGGTAGTGGTCGTTGTGGCGGCTGCGCCCGAGCGCGTCGGCCTGGTCGGAGGTGCGGGTCAGCAGCGCGGTGCGCAGCCCGGCCCGCTCGAGCAGCACGGCGACCGCGGTGCCGAACGAGCCGGCGCCCACGACTGCGGCCCGGCGTGGATGCTGGCGCGGCTCGCGGATGGCGGCAGGCTATCCACCGCAGGCTCCCGCCCGTGCGAAGCATCCGCCTCCTCGGACCGATCCTGGCGCTGGAAGGGCGTCACCGATCGCTCGCGTCCCCCTCGCGAATCACCTGGGTGACCGGGCGGTCCCGGAGGGGCCGGCGCGGTTCGCGCGGCCGCAGACCATGACCCGAGTCGAGCCGCAGGCGAGCGAGTCGAGCGCAGCGAGCAGGTCTGCGGACGCGTGAACGGCGACGGCCCCTGCCACCCGGCGGGAAACGTGCCCTAGGTCGGCTGGTAGTTCGGCCCGTCGCCGCCCTCGGGCGGCGTCAGGCGCCCGCCCTTGGCGGTGATCGCCCCGCACTGCACGCAGTTCGACGGGGTGATCTGCAGCTTGACCTCGTGCTTGGGGTCGAGCTTGCCGTTGCCGCCTGCGCCCCCTTGGGTGTTGCCGTTGCCGGCGGCCTCGAGCTCCTCCTCCGGGACCTCGTACACCTGCGCCGGGCACATGTTCTGCCACATCAGCGCCACCTCGAGCGGCACCTTGTCCTGGATGCGGATGTGGTTCGGCGCGTCGTCGCGCGTAGCGTTGCCGGTGGCGAAGACCGACGACAGCTTGTCGAACGTCTTCTTGCCGTCGGGCTTCGGGTAGTCGCGCTCCTTGCCCAGGAAGACCGGCACGGTCGCGTCGTCGTGGGTCGCCCAGCGCCCGCCCGGGAAGCGCCCGCCCGAGATCTCCATCATGTTCGCGATCGCGCCTCCGGCGAGGAAGCCCTTCGCGAACGGCTGGCGCATGTTGCGCGAGCGGTAGGTGTCCTTCTCGATCTCCGAGCCCTCGATCTTGGCGGTGTAGTTCGAGAGGTCGTCGCAGGTGCCGCCGCCCTTGAGGCGCTCGACGATCGCCTCCGCGGCGAACATCCCCGCGTGCATGGCGTAGTGGACGCCCTTGAGCGTCGGCACGTTGACCATGCCGGCGCCGTCGCCGCAGAGCGCCATGCCGGGCGCCCAGAGCTGGCGCGGCCGCGCCCAGTAGCCGCCCGAGGGCAGGGTCTTGGCGCCCCAGGCGACGCGCTTGCCGCCCTCGATCAGGTCCGCCACGAGCGGGTGGGACTTGAGCTCCTGGAGCGCGTCGTGCACCGAGAAGCGCGCGTCGCGGTAGTCGAGCCCGACCACGAGGCCCATCGAGATCTTGTCCTCGCCCATCGGGTAGATGAACGAGCCGCCGAACTCGCGGTACTTCGCCGCGAAGCGCAGCGGCCATCCCATCGTGTGGATGATGCGGTCGAGCGGCTTCTCGACCTCCCAGACCTCCTTGACGCCGAGCTCCCACTGCTGCGGGTCCTCGGAGCCGATGCCGAAGTGGCGGATCGCCGCCCCGGTGAGGTGGCCCTGGGTGCCCTCGCAGAGCACGGTGGCCTTGGCGATCAGGTCCGAGCCGGGCTCGAAGTTCGACAGCTCCTGGCCGTCGCGGCCGCGGCCCTTGTCGCCCGAGCGCACGCCGACCACGCGGCCGTCGTCCACGAGCAGCTTCGCGCCGGCGGTCTCGCCGAGGATGTAGACGCCGTTGTCCTCCGCCTGCTGCGACAGCCAGCGGCCCAGCTGCGCCACCGACGTCACGTGGTTGCCGTGGTTGCGGAACGGCGGCGGCGTCGGCTTCAGCGGGATCGCCCGCTTGCGGTTGGGCAGCAGGTAGAGCGTGTCCTTCTCGACCGTGCCGTAGGTGGGCCAGTCCTCCTCGGGCAGGTCCGGGAACAGCTTCTGCATCGCCGAGGGCTTCATCATCGCCCCCGACAGCAGGTGCGAGCCCGGGCCCCTTGCCCTTCTCGACCAGCGCGACCGGCACCTCGCCGAGCGACTCCATCAGCGCCTCGTCCTCGGCCAGCAGCTGCGTCAGCCGGATCGCGCAGGCGAGCCCGGCCGGGCCGCCGCCCACGATCGCCACGCCCACCTCGATCCGCTCGTCCTCAGGATCGGTCGGTGGGCCGACGAACTCGGCCGCGGAGTCGACGGGGGGCGGGAACTCGATCGGGGCGGTCGGCACGGAGCTAGCCCTTCTTCGCCTTCACTGCCTCGGTGAGCTTGGGCAGGATCTTGTTGAGGTCGCCGACGATGCCGAGGTCGGAGAACTCGAAGATCGGCGCGTTCGGGTCCTTGTTGATCGCGACGATGTTCTCCGAGGCCTGCATGCCGACCTTGTGCTGGATCGCGCCCGAGATGCCGGCCGCGAGGTACAGCTTCGGCGCGACCGTCTTGCCGGTCTGGCCGATCTGCGCGGCGTAGGGGTACCACCCGGCGTCGACGACCGCGCGGGTCGCCGCCACGGCTCCGCCGAGCGCCTCGGCCAGCGACTCCGCCAGCTCGAAGCCCTCGGCCTTGCCGAGCCCGCGGCCGCCGGCCACCAGGATGTCGGCGTCCTCGATGTTCACGTCGGCGCCGCGCTGCTCGCCGCGCTGGACCATCACGGCCTTGGTCGAGTGCTCCTCGAGCTGGACGTCCACGTCCACGACCTCGGCCGCGCCGTCGCCGCCCTCGGCGATGTCGAACGCGTTCAGGCGGCCGATGATGATGCCGGGCTCGCCGACGTAGCCGACGTCCACGATCGCGGAGTCCTGCAGGATCGGCCGCTCGGCCACGAGCTTGCCGTCCTCGGCCCTGACCGAGGTGACCTCCATCGTCACGCCGGCGCCCAGGCGCGCGGTCAGGCCGGCGCCGATCTCGAAGCCGAGCAGGCCGCCGCCGAACAGCGCGTACTTGTAGCCCTCGTCCTGGATGACCTTGGCCATCACGTCGACGACCGGCTGCGACAGGCCCTCCGGCGCCTTGGCGCGGTAGACCTTCGCGGCGCCGTAGCGGCCGAGCGTGGCGCACAGGTCGTCGGTCAGGTCGTCGCCTCCGACGACCACGACGCCGGCCTCGCCGCCGAGCTCCTTGGCAAGCCTCGCGCCCTCGGAGACGGCGCCCAGCGAGTTCTTGTTGAACTCGCCCTCGTAGTGCAGTGCGTAGGTGAGGACGCTCATGCGAGCAGCTTCCTTTCGTCCAGCCAGGCGACGATCTTCTCGACCGTCTCGTTCGTGTCCTCGTCCTCGATGATCTCGCCGGACTGCTTCTGGGGCGGCGGGTTCACGGCGAGGACCTGGGTGCGCGAGCCGCTCTCGCCGACGCGGTCGGCCTCGATGCCGACGTCGCCGACGGCCTTCGTGTCGAGCGGCTTCTTCTTCGCGCCCATGATCGCCTTGAGCGACGGGTAGCGCGGCTCGTTGATGGCGTCGCCGACGGAGATGACCGCCGGCAGCTCGACCTCGACGGTGTCGTAGCCGTACTCGGCCTGGCGCTCGCAGCGCAGCTTGCCGCCCTCGACGTCGATCTGGATGACCTGGGTCAGCGACGGCATCTTCAGGTGGTCGGCCACGACGGCGCCGATCGTGTAGCACTCGCCGTCGTCCGACTGCTGGCCCAGCAGCACCAGGTCGGGCGACTCCGACTGCAGCACCTTGGCGAGCGCGTAGCCGGTGGCGCACACGTCCGAGCCGGCCAGCGACTCGTCGGTGAGGTGCACCGAGCGGTCGGCGCCGAGCGAGACCGCCTTGTGCAGCGCGCGGAAGGCCGACTCCGGCCCCATCGTCACGGCGACGATCTCGTCCACGTCGACCGCGCCGCCCTCGCGAATCTGCATGGCGGCCTCGATCGCGTGGGTGTCGAACGGGTTCAGGTTCTTCTCGCCCGAGCGGTCGAGTCGCTTGGAACCGGGGTCCATGCGCTTCTCGACGGCGGCGTCGGGCACCTCTTTGACGAGGACGCAGATCTTCACGGAAAGGTTCTCCTTCTTGGGATCCTGACCGGCGGGCGGGTGGCTTCCTGCCCGCGGCGAGGGCTATGTTACCCCATTGACTGACGAGTCAATCGCCTGCGGGAGGCGGATCGAGGCGGCGCCCACGCTACCGCCTCGATCCGGTCCACCGTGATCTGCGTCGGCGCCGCGATCAGGCGCGCGCCGGCTCCAGCACCAGCTCGCCCGCGGGGGCCGTCTCGCCCTCGGGGACCTCGCTGCGCTCGATGTCGCGCTCGCGCACGAGCCAGAGCGCGGCCACCGCGCCGGCGAGGGCGAAGATCCCGCCGAGCATCAGGATCTCGTTCAGGCCCGAGAGGAAGCCCTCGCGAGCCGCGTCGCCCACGGCGCCGCGGGAGCCGGCCGGGACGTTGGCCAGGGCGCCGTCGAGGTTGCCCGACGACACCGCCTCGACCAGCTGGCGCGGACGGTCGCCCGTGGCCGACGGCGTGCCCGCCAGCAGCTGCTCGACCTTCTCGGCCCCGCGCCCGAGGAAGATCGCTCCCCAGGCGGCGATGCCGATCGCGATGCCGACCTGCCGGAACGTGTCGTTGATCCCGGATGCCATGCCGCTCTGCTCCTTGGGCACCACGGAGACCGCGACGTCGGCGATCACCGGGTTGACCACGCCGACGCCGAGGCCGGCCAGGAGGAACCCGGGCAGCAGGGTCGTCCAGTCGTCGCCGGTCCCGATGCCGCCCATGAGCAGCAGCGCGGCGCCGACGAGCACCAGCCCGCCCGAGAGCAGGTAGCGCGCCTGGAACTTGGTGATCAGCACCGCCCCCGTGGCCGCCGAGACGAAGAAGGTCATCACCGTCAGCGGCAGGTAGCGCAGCCCGGCCTCGAGCGGCGAGTCGCCCAGGAAGCCCTGCAGGTAGAACGTCAGGTAGAGGAACAGCGCGAACATCGAGGCCGAGATCCCGGCGGCGGCGAACTGCACGCCCGTGAAGGTGGGCTTGCGGAACAGCCCCAGCGGCAGCATCGGCTCCTTCACGCGCGACTCGATCGCCAGGAACGCCGCCATCAGGACGCCGGCGCCCGCGAGCAGCGACACGATCAGCGTCGAGCTCCAGCCCTCGTCGTTGCCGCGCAGCAGCCCGAGCACGAGCAGCAGCAGCGCGGTCGAGAAGGTCACCAGCCCGGCCCAGTCGATCCGCGACGCGTTGGGGTCGCGCGTCTCGCGCAGCTTCGTGTAGGTGATCGCGATCGCGGCCACGCCGATCGGGACGTTCAGGAAGAAGATCGACTCCCATCCGAGCGAGTCGGTCAGGGCTCCGCCGACCAGCGGGCCGGTGGCGACCGCGATGCCGATCGTCGCGCCGTAGACGCCCATCGCCGCGCCGCGCTCGCGGCCCGGCTCGAACTCCTGGGCGACCAGGGCGAGCGACACGGCGAACATGACGGCGCCGCCGATGCCCTGGATGGCACGGGTGATGTTGAGGAAGGTCGGGTCGGGGGCCAGCCCGGCGAACAGGGAGGCCACGGTGAAGATCGCGAGCCCGGCCGCGAAGACGCGGCGGCGGCCGAGCCGGTCGGCCAGCACGCCGGCGGTCAGCACGAGCGCGGCGAGCGAGAGCGTGTAGGCGTCGATCACCCACTGGAGGTCGGTGAAGCTCGCGCCCAGGTCGTCGGCGATCGACGGCAGCGCCGTGTTCACGACCGTGATGTCGAGCAGCAGCATGAAGGTCGCGACGCTGACTGCCAGCAGCGTCCACCACTTGCGATGCATGTCCTTGTCTCCTGAGATCATCGGGGGGTCTACACTTCGTCAGGTAGCCTTGTCAGGTGGCATTATCAAGTGACCTGACAAAAAAGTCAAGCTGCCTTACGATTAAGACCTGATGAACGCGCACCCGCACAAGCTCCCGGAGCCGGTCAGCCCGCCGGCCAGGCCCCTGCCCGCGCTGCTGACCGAGGTCAAGCTGGCGGCGATCAGGAAGCTGCTCGGGCGTCTGGCGGAGGCCGGGCACCCCGACATCCGCGAGGGCTACGGCTGCGTGTTCGGGTTCATCGACCTCGAGCACGGCTCGCGCCTGACCGAGCTGGCCGAGCGAGCCGGGCTGACCAAGCAGGCGATCGGCGAGGCGGTGACCGAGCTCGAGCGCCTGGGCTACGTGGTGCGCGAGCCGGACCCGCTGGACCGCCGCGCGAAGATCATCAAGCTCACCGAGCGCGGGCTGGACGGCTGCATCAAGGGGCGGCGCCTGTTCGGCGAGATCGAGCAGGAGTGGGCCGAGCGAGATCGGCCCCGAGCTGGTGGCCGCGATGCGCGAGGCGGCCACGAAGATCGCCGCGCTCGAGGGCGCCGCGGTGGACGCCGCCGGGCGCCGCACGGCGGCGTAGGGCGGGCGGCGGCCGCGCCTCCGCCGGGGCGGGGCGGACGCCGTGAACGCAGCAACGAGGACCGTGCGACTGCGGGCGCGCCGCGGCAGGGTGCACCTCCCGCGGCGGTCAGGCCCGTTGTCGTGCTTTGCGATCCGTTAGCGGGCACAACTCGACCCAACGCCGGCCCCCCGACGCCGCGGAGTGACTTGCGGTGCCATAGCCGCACGAAATCTCGCGTCGGCCTGGGAACGGACGCGAAACGACGTTTCCGCACCGCACGCACCTTATTGCTGCCGTTCGCAGCGCGCCCGAAGAGGCGCCGAGGCGAAACGCGGCGCTAGGCCGGAACCGCTTCGCGGATGTAGTCGATGATGCCCTGCACCGGGGCGCCCGGCGTGAACACCTCGGCCACCCCGAGCTCCTTGAGCTCCGGGATGTCGTCGCTGGGGATCGTCCCGCCGACCACCAGGACCACGTCGTCCGCGCCCTCGCTCGCCAGCAGCTTCGCGATGCGCGGCACCAGCGTCATGTGCGCTCCCGACAGGATCGACAGCCCGACCGCGTCGGCGTCCTCCTGCAGCACCGTCTCGACGATCTGCTCCGGCGTCTGGTGGAGGCCGGTGTAGATCACCTCCATCCCCGCGTCCCTGAGGGCGCGGGCGATGATCTTCGCCCCCCGGTCGTGGCCGTCCAGGCCGGGCTTGGCCACGACGACGCGGATCTTGCGGCTGCTCACGAGGGCCAGATTAGCCCGCTACCAGCCGATTCGCCCCGCCGGGCGGGCGGGTGCGACCTCGGTGCGGCGGCGCAGGTAGGCGCCGAGCGCGAGCGTCATCAGGCCGAGGACCACCAGGCCGCCGACGTCCATGCCGGTCGACGGCAGCGACGGGCCGTCGTCGGCCTCGGTGCCGGTCGCCGTCGAGTCGTCGGTCGCGCCCGTGTCGGATCCGTCGTCGGCCGCGGCGGCCTGGACGACGACCGTCCCCTTCATGTTCGGGTGCGGCGTGCAGATGTAGCTGAACGTGCCGGCCTGGTCGAACGTGTGGGAGCCGCTCTTGCCGGCGTTCATGATGCCGGTGTCGAAGGCGCCGTTCGTCGAGGTGGCCGAGTGCGGCGTCGGGCCGTCGTTGGTCCAGGTGACGGTGTCGCCGACGTTGACGGTCACGCTGCTCGGCCCGAACTCGAAGTCGCGGATCGTGACGCCGGTCGAGGCCGCGGCGACGGCCACGACCTTCTTCGGCTTCTTCTCGGCGTCGGCCGCCGGCGCGTCGTCGCGCAGCACCTGGGCCTCGGCCGGAGCGGCCGGCGCCGCGGTGCCGGAGCGGGCGTCGCCGCGGGAGCGGCCGGGGCCGCGGCGGCGGGCGCCGGCGCGGGGGCGGCAGCGGCAGGCGCCTCGGGCGCGGGCGCCGGGACGGCGGGCGCGGCCTCGACCGGAGCGCGGCGGCGCGGCGGGGCCGGGCGCCTCCGGGGCCGGCGGCGGCTCCTCGGAGATCGCAAGCGGCGCGGCGAACGTGAGCGCCGCGACGGCGGCGTAGACGAGCGTGATCCCTGCCAGACGCCTCATTCGGCCCACAGCCTACCTATACGCAGCCGGGCTGCAAAAGGTTCTCCTGGACCGCTACGCGACCGCGCCCGCGCAGCTGATCGCGCAGGCGCAGCAGCGCGAGGTCCTTCGCCTTGGCCTCCAGCATCACGTCGAAGTCGAGCCCCGCGCCGGTCCCCGCCGCAAAGGCCTCGAAGGCGGCCGGGTCGACCAGGTCGGCGTGCAGGCGCAGGTCCGGAGCGCGGCCGTCCTCGCGCAGGTCGAGCCGGGGCGAGGAGAAGTGCACCTTCGGCGTGACGCCCGCCGGCCAGGTGGCGAGCGCGAGCCGGAGCGCCTCGCGGTCGGCGATCCCGTCGGGGTCGTGGCAGAGGTGATGGTGGACGTCGAACACGACGCGCAGCCCCGCCCGCTTCGCCAGCGCGACCACCTCGCCGCACGCCGAACAGCCGGTCGTCGTTCTCGAGCACGAGGCGCGCTCGTGCGCGCTCCGAGAGCAGTTCGAAGCCGGCCAGAAAGCGATCCGCCGCCGCCTCGCCGCCGCCCGCTCGCCCGCCGACGTGGAGCACCACCACCGCCTCGGGCCCGAGCCCCATGCCGTCGAGCAGCGCGGCCTGCACCTCCAGCTCCGCCACGGCCGCGTCCCGCACCGCCGGCTTCTCGGAGTTGAGCACCGTGTACTGCCCGGGATGGGTCGAGAGCCGGATGTCGAGCGAGCGCGCCAGGCTGCGCCGACCGCGGCCAGCTCGGCCGCGCACTCCTCAACCTGGCCGTGGAACTCGGTCAGCTCCGGGATGGCTCGCGTAGGGCGCGAGCGCCGTGGCCATCCGGTACATGCGGATGTCGACGCTGTCGAGATAGCCGAGCACCGCACGCAGGTACTCCAGCGAGCGACTCAGGTGGGGCCCGGACTGCCAGCGCCGCGCGTCGTGCGACGGCAGGCCGCCGTCGCCGAGCACCTTGACCGCGAACCCGAGCCTCACGAGCCGGGTACGCGGCGCGGCCGGCTACGGCTCAGTGCGGTTGCTGACCCGTCCCGGGCCGGCGTCGCCGGCGGGATGGCGCTCGAGCGAGCGGCTGCGCGCCCGTCCGCGGCTGACGGCGAAGGCCAGCGCGAGGCCGAAGACGAGCACGAGCGCGGCGATGATCAGGATCGTCGCGATCCCGGTGCCCTCGCTCGGGTTGCCGCCGCGACCGCCGGGGTCGGCCTGGTCGACGGCGAAGACGAGCAGCGAGACGAGATCCATGGCCGTCGACTACCCAGGGAGAGCGCGCGAAACCTAGAGCGGCAGGCGCGGCCGCCACCGCCGCTGCGGGCGCAGGCGCGCCGCCGCATAGCCGCCGCCCCCGCCCACGAGCGCCACGCCCAGCGCCACGGCGCCGATCTTCAGCAGCGGCGCCAGCTTGTCGAAGCGCATGATGCGCCAGCCCTCGGCGCGCGCGACGCGCTCCAGCGCGCCGTCCGGGTTGACCGCCACGGGATGGCCGACGGCGCGCAGCATCGGCAGGTCCGACTCGGAGTCGGAGTAGGCGTACGACTCGGCGAGGTCGAAGCCCTCGCGCTCCGCCAGCTCGCGGATCGCCTGCGCCTTGCCCTCGCGGTATGTGAAAGGCCCCGACGGCCGGCCGGTGTAGACGCCGTCGCGGATCTCCGACCGCATGCCCACCCCGCCGTCGAGCACGAGCACGTGCGCCAGCACCTCGGCCAGCTCCTGCGAGGCGGCCGTGACGATGTAGGCGGGCCGGCCGGCGTCCTGGTGCGCGTAGGCCTCGCGCAGCACCTCGCGGTAGAGCAGCGGCAGGATGCCGGCGAGCACGTCCGGTCCGAGTCGCTGCAGGTCGATCACGCGCTGGCCCGCCAGCGCGTCGAGGATGCGCTGGCGCAGCGCGTCGGTGTCGGCGTCGTTGGAGCCCTTGAGGCGGAACTTGAGGTTCGCCCAGCCGTCCCGAGCGAGCTGACGGCGCGAGACCAGCCCGTGCTTATAGGCGGCGCGCCCGAAATGCAGCGCGCTCGAGCCCTCGATGAGGGTCTTGTCCAGGTCGAAGAAGGCGGCGCCCTTCACGGGCCCCAGACTAGGGCTCGGCGCGCGGCGGCCTAGCCGCCGTTGACCTCGACGATGACCGCGTCGCCCTGGCCGCCGCCGGAGCAGATCGCGGCCACGCCCAGCCCGCCGCCGCGCCGCTTCAGCTCGTGCACCAGCGTCATCAGGATGCGGGCGCCGCTCGCGCCGATCGGGTGGCCGAGCGCGATCGCGCCGCCGTTGACGTTCACCTTCGACTCGTCCACGCCGAGCATCCGCATCGAGTTGAGCGCCACCGAGGCGAAGGCCTCGTTGATCTCGAACAGGTCGATGTCGTCGACCGACAGACCGGCCTTCTCCAGCGCCAGCTTGGTCGCGTTCGCGGGAGTGCGGGCCAGGTAGGGGAACTCGTCCGCGACCGCGGCCTGGGCCACGATCGTCGCCAGGGCGGGCCGGCCGTTCTGCTTGGCCCACTCGTCGCTCGCCAGCACCAGCGCGCCGGCGCCGTCGTTCACGCCGGGCGCGTTGCCGGCCGTGTGGGAGCCGTCCTTGTGGAAGGCGCCGCGCAGCTTCGAGAGCGACTCGAGCGACGAGTCGCGCCGCGGCGCCTCGTCGACCTCGACGGTGACGTCGCCCTTCTTGGACGAGATCGTGACCGGCACGATCTCCTCGGGCAGGCGGCCCGCGTCGGTCGCTTCGATCGCCAGCTCGTGCGACCGCAGCGCGAACTTGTCCATGTCCGGCCGCGTGATCTCGAGCTCGTCGCCGACCTCGTCGGCCTCCTCGCCCATGTGCTTGCCGCTGAAGGGGTTGCGCAGCCCGTCGTTGACCATCGCGTCGAGCGCCACGCCGTCGCCCATGCGGTGGCCGAAGCGCGCCTGCTTGAGCAGGTAGGGCGCGCTCGACATCGACTCCATGCCACCGGCGACAGCCACGTCGACGTCGCCGGCGCGCACGGCCTGGTCGACGATCCCGGCCGACCGGATCCCAGAGGCGCACACCTTGTTCACGGTCTCCGACGGCACTTCCTTGGGGATGCCGCCCTTGATCTGGGCCTGGCGACTGGGGATCTGGCCCTGCCCCGCCTGCAGCACCTGCCCGAAGACGACCTGCTCGACCTGGTCCGGCGCCACCTCGGCGCGCTCGAGCGCCGCGGCGATCGCGGTGCCGCCGAGGTCGGTCGCGTCGAGCGACGCGAGGGCGCCTCCCATCTTTCCGAACGGCGTCCTTGCGGCGCCGAGGATCACGGTCTTGGGCATCGGGTTCAGTCTCCTTCGTGCGCTTCTGGGGCGGCCAACCTTACCCAGGCTGGGTGATTAGGATGCCCGACTCGTGACCCTGATTGGTGTAACGACACGGACTGGCGACCCCGCGGAGACGGCCGCCGACACGCGCGTGGTCGGGCTCTTCGAGGGAGAGCCGCTGGGCGACGAGCGGCTGCAGCGGCTGGTCGCCCTGGGCGAGGCCAAGCCCGGTCTCAAGAAGGTCGCCGTCGTGCACGAGGACGCGCCCGGGGGCGGCCAGCGCCGCGTCCTGATCGCCGGGCTCGGCAAGCGCGGCGAGCTCGACGCCGAGCGCGCCCGGGTGGCGGCCGCCGCCGTGGCCGCGCGGGCGAAGGAGCTGGGCGCCGTGTCGCTGTCCTGGGCCGCGCCGGGCGGCGAGGGCGTGGCCGCGGGCCTGGTCGAGGGCACCCTGCTGAAGCTCTACTCGTTCGACCGCTTCAAGTCCGGCGGCGACGGCGGCGCCCAGCTCGAGCGGCTCGAGGTGGTCGGCGGCGACGAGGACGAGGTCGAGCGCGCCCACGTCGGCGCGGTCGCCGCCAACGCCGCCCGCGACCTCCAGAACCTGCCGTCCAACTACGCCACGCCCGCCTTCCTCGCCGAGCGCGCGCTCGAGATCGCCGAGGAGCACGACGCGCTCGAGGTCGAGCTGCTCGATCGCGAGGCGATCGCGAGCCGCGGGATGGGGGCGTTCGCCGCCGTCGCGCAGGGCACCGAGACCGAGCCGCGCCTGATCGTGCATGCGCTACCGGCCGCACTCGGCGTCCGGGCCCTCACCTCGGCTACGTCGGCAAGGCGGTCACCTTCGACACCGGCGGGATCTCGATCAAGCCCTCGCCGAAGATGCACGAGATGAAGTTCGACATGTCCGGCGGCGCGGCGGTGATCGAGGCGACCGCGGCGATCGCGCGGCTCGGGCTGCCGGTGACGCTGACCGCGGTGGTGCCCGCCACCGAGAACATGCCGAGCGGCACCGCGATGAAGCCGGGCGACATCGTCACCGCCATGAACGGCAAGACGATCGAGGTCAACAACACGGACGCCGAGGGCCGGCTGATCCTGGCCGACTCGCTCGCCTACGCGGTCGAGCAGGGCGCGGAGCGGCTGCTCGACATCGCCACCCTCACCGGCGCCGTCCTGTTCGCGCTCGGTCACACCTACGCGGGCCTCTGGTCGAACGACGACGCCTGGTTCGGCGAGGTCGAGGCGGCCTGCTCGTCGAGCGGCGAGCTCGGCTGGCGGATGCCGCTCCACCCCGAGTACCTCGAGCTGACCAAGGGCAGCGTCGCCGACCTCCAGAACGCCGCCGAGGCGCGCGTCGCGCAGTCGAACTACGCCGCCGAGTTCCTGCGGCAGTTCACCGCCGACCGGCCCTGGGTGCACGTCGACATCGCCGGGACAGCGTGGGGCCTGACCCGAAACTACGCCGGCAAGGGCGCCAGCGGATTCGGCACCCGGATGCTGATCGAGCTCGCTCGCCGAGCGGCTTCCTGAGGGTTTCACGCTCAAGTTCGTGCTGTTTCACGCTGTGTGACATGGGTCACACAACGGTTTCGGAGCTATCCGGGGTGGCTACGGTGCCCGCGTAAGCTGGAAACCTGGCCCTGTTCGCGCGGCGGGGGAGAAGCGCGCGAATTCGGCAAGCCCTGGCGGCGCTGATGGCGCCCTGCCGGGCAGTTTCACCCGGAGGTGATGTTCTCTGTCTCGACGGAGAGCGATCGTCGCGTGCGCATGCGCGACGAGCGTCGCCGTGGCCGCTCCCGCGGCGCACGCGCGCCCAAGTCAGCAGTTGTTCGTATCCGATACCGACGCGTTCGTGTCAGCCTCGCGGCTGCCAGGCAGCGCACTGCAGCACACATATCTGACCCTGTACGAGCGGTCCAAGCGCCACGGCGCACGGCCCGGTCGCAACATCCTGCTGAACGGGGTGGCGATCGACGGCGGCCGCGTGCGGTCAGCCAAGCGCGGCGAGCTGCGCAGGTCGATCCGCGTCCTGCGGCGGTCCGCCGCGCTCGACGAGCACGGCGAGCCCGCAGCTCGAGGCGATCGCCGCGTGCGAGTCGCACGGTGACCCGACCGCCATCGGCGGCGGCGGCCTCTACCGCGGCAAGTACCAGTTCAGCTACAGCACCTGGCGCTCGGTCGGCGGCAGCGGCGACCCGGCGGCGGCCCCCGAGGCCGAGCAGGACCGGCGCGCCGCGATGCTGCTCGCCCGCAGCGGCACGGGCCAGTGGCCGGTCTGCGGAGCGTGAGCGCGATGAAGAGCATCGTTCTCGCGCTCGCCTGCGCGTGCGCCCTGGCGCTCGCGCCGGCGGCGATCGCCCAGACCCCGGCCGACCCGGTCGCCCCCGCGGCCGCGCCGGCCAAGCCGACCGGGAAGCCGGCGCCCAAGCGCTTCCGCTCGGCCTACCGCCAGTGGCGTCACCGGCTCCAGTTCCACAACCTGCACGTCGGGCGCAACCTGCTCGTGCCGGGCGTGCGGGCGCGGGCCCGCGCCGCCGAGGCGGGCGCCGCCGTGCCGTCGAAGCGCGAGCTGCGGCGGTCGATCCACCGCATGCAGAAGCGCTGGAACCGCTGGCTGCGCCACGACCCGCGCGGCGTCCAGCTGTCGTACAAGCTGAAGGTGCGCGAGCAGGTGCCCGCGTGGGGCGCGCAGCACCTGCGCAGCATCGCCTGGTGCGAGTCGAAGAACGACCCGCGCGCGATCGGCGGCGGTGGCGCCTACCGCGGCATGTACCAGTTCTCGTTCAGCACCTGGGCGGTGGTGGGCGGCAGCGGGGATCCCGTCGCCGCCTCACGCTGGGAGCAGACATGGCGCGCCTGGCTCCTGTTGAGCAGGCACGGCAGCGGCCACTGGCCGATATGCGGGTGAGCGCCTAGCTCAGGTCTCGCGGCCGTGCGAGGTGATGCCGCCCGGGTCGCGCTCGCGATCCCGGCGCTCCACCGCCTCGTCGCCGTCCACGTCGGGGTCGAGCCGATCGGCCTCGGCGTGGCGCTCCCCGGCCTCCTCTTGGAGGTCGCGGGCGCGGGCCGCCTGCTCGCGGGCGGCGGCCTCCTCGCGGCGGGCGCGCGCGGCGCGCTCGTCGGCCTCGGCACGCGCCCGATCGGCCTGGGCGCCGCCGACCTCGGCCTCGCGCCTGATCTCCCGTGCCTCGCTCCGGCGGGTCTCGTTGCGGGCCTCGCGCCCGCGCCGGCTCAGCAGCACGAGCAGGGCGATCACGATGAGCGCGGCGATCACGATTGCGATGATCACTCCGGTGTCCATACCTCAGCTCCTCTCCTCGTTCCCAAGCCCTATCCCCCGCTGGATGCGCTCCTAACCTGACCCTTCGTCCAGGCGCGCAGCCGCTCGGCGGCCTGGTCGAGCACCTCGTCGCGCTTGCAGAACGCAAAGCGGACGATCGGGCGCACCGGCCCGCCGGGATCCGAGCTGAAGGCCGACACCGGGATCGCGGCCACGCCCGCCTCGTGCGGCAGCGCCTTGCAGATCTCCGCCGCGTCGCGCTCGCCGAGGGTCGCGTTGAGGAAGTAGGTGCCGGCGCGTCGGAAGCACGTCGAATCCGGCCTCCGCGAGCCCGGCCGCGAGCCGGTCGCGCTTGGCCCGCAGCGCCGTGGCCAGCGCGCTCGCGTCGAGCGCGAGGCCGACAGCCGCCGCGTGCTGCAGCGGCGTGCCGCCGGCGAAGCGTGAGGAACTGCTTGACGGAGCGCACGCGCTCGACCAGCGCCGCCGGCCCGGTCACCCAGCCGATCTTCCAGCCGGTCAGCGAGTGGGTCTTGCCGAGCGACGAAACCGTCAGGGTGCGCTCGCGCATGCCGGGCAGCGTCGCCAGCGGCACGTGGGTCCCGTCGTAGACGAGGTGCTCGTAGACCTCGTCGGTGATCGCGATCAGGTCGCGCTCGCGGCACAGCCGCGCCAGCAGCTCGAGCTCGCCGGCGTCGAGCACGCGCCCGGTCGGGTTGTGCGGCGAGTTGAGCAGCAGCACCCGCGCGTCCGGGCCGGCGGCGGCCTCGACGGCGGCGGCGTCGACGCGCCAGTCCGGCGGCTCCAGCGCGATCGGGCTGCACGCGGCCGCCGGCAAGCCGCGCGATCGGCCCGTAGGAGTCGTACGCCGGGTCGAGCGCGAGCACCTCGTCGCCGGCGCCGACCAGCGCGAGCAGCGCC
The DNA here is from genome assembly GCA_963828225.1 of uncultured Thermoleophilaceae bacterium. GTDB lineage: Bacteria > Actinomycetota > Thermoleophilia > Solirubrobacterales > Thermoleophilaceae > JACVRW01. The sequence goes on from CAWHDX010000004.1 coordinate 135,412, forward strand.
GCGGCCAGGCCCTCGGTCGCGCCGAAGGTCACCTGCACCTCGGTGTCGGGATCGAGCTCGATCCCGTAGTGGCGGCGCTGGTGGTCGGCCACCGCGGCGCGCAGCTCGGGCACGCCGGGCAGCGGCGCGTACTGGTTGTGGCCCGCGCGCAGCGCCGCGGCGGCCGCCTCGAGGATCTCCGCGGGGCCGTCCTCGTCCGGGTAGCCCTGGCCGAGGTTGATCGCCCCGGTGCGCCGGGCGAGCTCGGTCATCTCGCTGAAGATCGTCGTGCCCATGGCGAGCGCGACGCGCAGGCTACTTCGAGGCGGCGCTGCTCTCCTCGGGGTCGAGCTGCTTGAGCTCGCGCTTGAGCACCTTGCCGGTCGCGTTGCGCGGGAGCTCGTCGAGGAAGACGATCTCGCGCGGGACCTTGAAGCGGGCGAGGTTGCGCTTGACGTAGTCCTTCAGCTCGTCCTCGCTCGCCTCCTTGCCGCGGTCGAGCACGACGAAGGCGCGCAGGCGCTGGCCGAAGTCCTGGTCGGCGACCCCGAGCGCCGCCGCCTCCGCGATCGCGGGGTGGCGCGCGAGCAGGTCCTCGATCTCCTTCGGGAAGACGTTCTCCCCGCCCGACACGATCATCTCGTCGTCGCGGCCCTCGACGAACAGGCGCCCGGCGGCGTCGAAGCGCCCGACGTCGCCGGTGGCCATCAGTCCGCCGATCACGGCCTTCGTGCCGCCGCCGGTGTAGCCCTCGAAGAGCATCTCGTTGCCGACGAAGATGCGGCCGGTCGCGCCGGTCGGCACCTCCACCCCCTGCTCGTCGTAGAGCTTCACGATCGTCCCGCGCGGGGGCCGGCCGGCCGTGCCCGGCGCGGCGCGCATGTCGGCGGGCGTGGCGATCGACGCCCACGCCACCTCGGTCGAGCCGTAGAGGTTGTAGAGCGTGTCGCCGAACTGGTCCATCCAGTCGCAGGCGAGGTCGCCCGGCAGGGCGGAGCCGCTGGCGGCGACCACCTTCAGCGAGTGCGTGTCGTACTTGGAGCGCACCTCCTCGGGCAGCTCCATGATGCGCTGCATCATCACGGGGACGACGACGAGCGAGTCGGCGCGGTAGCGCGCGATGTCGGCCAGGCACTGCTCGGGATCGAACTTGCGCCGCAGCACGTAGGTCGAGCCGAGGATCAGGCCGAGCGTGAAGTGCGCGAAGCCCCAGGAGTGGAACAGCGGCGCCGCGATGTAGGCGCTCTGGCGCGCCTTGAGCGGGATCCGGTCGAGCAGCGAGACGGCGGGGTCGAGCGACTGCGGGTTCGAGCGCGAGGCGCCCTTCGGCGAGCCGGTCGTACCGCTGGTGAGGATCACGGCGCGGCCCTCGCGCGCGGGCGGTACGACGTCCTCGGGGTCGCCGCGGGCGATCAGCTCGTCGATCGTCGGAGCGTCGAGGTCGTCGGTGTCGTGCCAGGCGATCACGCGCTTGCGGCCCTTGGCGGCGTCGGCCAGCAGGCCGCCGAACTCCTGGTCGTAGATGATCGCGCGCGGCCCCTCGCGCTCGACTACCTCGGTCAGCTGGGGGCCGGCGAAGGCCGTGTTGAGGTAGAGCGCGTTGCCGCCGAGCTTGGAGACCGCGAACGCGGACTCGACGAAGCCGCGGTGGTTGCGGCACATGATCCCGACGCCGTCGCCCTCGACGACGCCGAGGTCGGACAGCGAGTGGGCCAGCGCGTTGGTGCGCGTGTGGACCTCGGAGAAGGTGAGGGCGCCGAGCTCGTCGACGATCATCGTCTCGTCGGGGAAGCGGTCCGCGAGCGCGATCGCGCCGGCCGCGGGGCTGCGGCCCCAGCGCAGCATCGTCTGCACGAAGGCCAGCAGCCGGTCGGGCCGCATCGGTCGCACTACGCCGGCGTCGATCAGCACCTTCACGCTGCCGAGCTGGTACGCGACCCGCCCCGGAATGCTCATGCCCTCGCTCACCTCTCCCGTCGCTCCTTCGATCTCCGCCTTGAGATTCTGAAGGCTCCGCTCCAGGTTGCTCGCGACCATCGGCTTCGACACCTGCTCGGAGATCGTCCCGAGCAGCCCGCCGGGGGCCTCGTAGGCGAGCCGCAGCGTCACGCGCGTGCGCGAGTCGTCGGTCTCGCGCAGGCGCCAGCGCAGCCGCTGGTCGATCCCGGTGACGCTGGTCCAGGCGAGGTCGGCGGGCTCGTCGAACTCCACGACCTCGACCAGGCCGCCCACCTCGGCCGACCCTACGCGCAGGTGGGTCGAGTAGCGCGCGCCGAGGCCGCGCTCGGCGCCGTCGTCCTTGCGCTTGACGCCGCTCATGTTCTGCATGAAGCGCGGGTACGAGCAGGGGTCGGCGACGAACGCCCAGACCTCCTCGCGCGAGGCGTCGATGACGGTGCTCTTCTCGATCCTCATCCGAGCACCGGGAGCCGGCGCTCGGACTGGAGGCCTGTGAGCGCGGTCTGCATGCGGCCGACGATCAGGTCGTACGCGTCCTCGAGCTCCAGCCCCTCCACGTCGATCGGGGGCAGCACCTGGATCGTGATCTTCGCGGGCAGCGGGATGTGGCCGAACATGTCGCCGACGTTGAGGACCCAGGGCAGCGAGAGCGAGATCGGCAGGACCTTGAGGCGGAACATGCGGTCGAGCCCAGCGAGCTTCGCGAGCCGCTCGCCGCGGCTGAGGAAGAGCGCGGTCTCCTGCCCGCCGACGGAGACCACCGGCACGATCTTCACGCCCTTCTGCTGGGCGAGCCGGATGAAGCCCTTGCGGCCGTCGAAGTCGACGGTGGCCGACTCCCAGGACGGGCCGGTGGACCTCGTAGTCGCCGCCCGGGTAGACGAGCAGCGCGGCGCCCCCGTCGAGCGCGCGCTCGGCGTTCTGGGGAGTCGCGGCGACGGTTCCGTACTTGCGCAGCCAGCCGAGCCCGGGCATCGAGACGACGAGGTTGTGGGCGAGCTGGTGGAAGCGGCGCTCGACGCCGAAGTAGGTGCTGAAGGCGAGCGTGAAGACGCCGGTGTCGGGGGTCATGTTCCCGCCGGAGTGGTTGCCGACCAGCAGCACCGGGCCCTCCTCGGGGATGTTGTCGAGGCCGCGCACCTCGGCGCGGAAGTAGAGGCTCGCGAGCATCCAGAGGCGCGGCAGCGTCTCGCGGATGTAGTCGGGGTCGCGCTCGTCGAGGTCGGCCGCGGGCACGCGCTTCTGGGCCTGCTCGGCGACGGCGGCGAGCGCGCGCGCCGGCAGCCCGGCGCCTGGCACGGTCATGCGAGCCTCGCCGTCGCCGGCCGCGGGGTCACGCTCAGGCCGCCTTCGATCGCTCCGCGCGGGGAGCGGGGCGCAGCTCGGGCCAGCTCGACGGCGGTCCGTCGGGGCGGCGGATCTTGTGCGGCTCGCCCGGCGGCAGGTGGCGCAGCAGGTCGCGCGTCTCGGGCCGGCGCAGCTGCTCGCGCACGGTCTCGGCGGCGGTGTCGATGACCTCCTGGCGGCGCGCCGAGCTCATCAGGTTGCGTCCCATCGCACGGCGGTCGGCCGGCGGTCGGCTCGATCACCAGGACCTCGGTGCCGAAGCGGCGCACCTTGGCGGCCTCGTGGGCGAGCCGGCGGCCGTTGGCGGCGCGTGAGAGGCCGCCGAGCCACTCGCGCGGATCGAGCGGGACGCCGGCGAGGCTCGGCGGCTCGTCGTCGTCCTCCACGGCGCCCGCAGCGCCGCCCGAGAGCGGGTTCAGGCAGATCACGAGGTCGAGGCCGCGGCCGGCGAGCAGGTCGAGGTTGGAGGCCGAGCAGACGCCGCCGTCGACGTAGCGGCGACGGCCGATCTTGACCGGCCGGTAGAAGCCGGGGATCGCGCAGGAGGCCGCGACGGCCTCGGCGATCTCGGCGTTGGGAGCGTCGAGCCGGCCGAACGGGACGCGGCGGCCCGAGACGTAGTCGCAGGTGACGGCCCAGAAGTTGGGGTGATCGACCCAGCGGCCGGGCACCACGCGCCGGACGATCTGCTCGAGCGACTCGGTCGAGATGAATCCGGCCGGCAGCCAGCCGGCCATCATCTGCAGCGGCGTGTGGCGGAGCGGGTTGCGCAGCGCGGTGAGCGCCATGCGGACCGAGCCGGGGCCGATCGGGGGGACGCCGCGATGGATGCGGAAGACGGCGCCGGCGGCGCGGTCGGCCTCGGCCGCGGGGCTGCCGTCGGCGGAGCGAACGCCGTCGAAGGTCTCGCCGGCGGAGTGGGCGCGCATGAACCAGGGCGGCACGCCAGCGGCGGTGAGGGCGCCGATCATGGCGCCCGCGGAGGTGCCGACGACGAACTCGGCGCTGCCGGGATCCCAGCCGGTCTCCTCGGCCAGGGCGTGAAGGCCGCCGGTGAGCCAGGCGCCGCCGAGAACCCCGCCGGCGCCGAGCACCAGCCCGACCCTCAAGCGGTACCGCCGAACTCGGGCGTCATGCGTACCGATCTACCCGCAGGGAGGGTGCAACAAGCGCAGGACATGCTCTTTGCAGCCTAAACCGGGGGCGGGCGGGCGCGGCCGGTGGCGGTCCCGGGGGTCGCGCGTCCCGCCGGGCGGGGCTGGGGCGGCCAAGCGCCGTCGCGTCCCGACGGGGCGGGGCGGCCGACCGGCGAACAGCAGCGACCACAACGGCGCCGACCACAAGTCGTTGTTCGCTGCCCTAGCTGCGTCCGCTGCGACGAAAGTGGTCGCTATGCGGTTGGAAACGGGGGCTACCTCGGCGGCTCGGCGGGGGTTGTGGATGAAATTGCATCCGGGCGGACCACAAGTCGCGCACCCCCGGTCGCGCGGGCGCCGAAGTGAGGTTTGTTCACCTCCCCTCCTCATCCCGGCCGCCGCGGCGGCGCAGCCCGCAGCTCGCCGGCCTGGCGGACCCCCGCGCACGCACAATCGTGCCCACCCCGTGCTGAGAGACGGGGCGGGCTGCGAACCCGTCCGCCGGCATCGCAAATCGCGCCCACCCCCCTGCATGGCGTGGGGGTGGGTGCAGAAGTGGCGCGCATCGGCAGCCACAGCACCCCACCCCGCGGGTGGAACCCTGACGGTGCATCCGCGCGTGGACGGCGCGACCGCGCGCGGTCGGCGCGCCGACACGCCCTCACCGCCCGCGCGCCGCCCATGCTCCCGCTCCCACGCCACCCAGCCAGGCGAGCGCGACCACGGCGCGTGGCGCCCCCAGCAGGTCGCGCGCCGCCAACCCCGCGCAGGCGCCCGTTGCAAGCAGCGTCCACGTGCCGACGACGAGCGCGTGCGCCCGCCCGAGCCCGTCCGCGCGCCGCCGCCCGAGCCCGTCCGCGCGCCGCCGCCCGAGCCGGCCGCCGCAGCGCCGAGTCCGCGCACCGGCTCCGGCGCCCGTCCGCGCGCCGCCGCTGGAGCCGCTCCGCGCGCCGCTGCAGCCGCCCGCGCCCCGGCCGCCTCAGAACACGAACGCCCACGGGTTGAAGCAGTCGTTGGCGATCTCCAGCGCGGCGTCGAGCGGCAGTGGGGCCGTCGGTGGCCGGGGGTGCTCGGCGTCGTAGCGGAAGCGGCGGTAGCCGAGGCAGACCAGCCAGGCGTGGTCGACGGCGCCCGTCGCTCCGCGGCCGAGGGCCGCGGTCGGCGCCCGCGGGGCGTCGCGTCCGGGCACCGGCCCGCGCGGGCCCGGCATGCCGGGTGGGACGAAGGGCAGCGCCGGCGGGCGCTGCGTCCCGCCGGGCGCCCCCGACCGCGGCGCGTCGGGCGCCGCCGCCCCGCCGGGCGAAGCCCCGCCGCCGCCACCCCCCGCCCCACACCCATCCCACGCCGCACACACCAGCCGCCCGACCACCGCCCCGCCGAGCGCCCTCCGCGCCTGCTCGGAATCGCGCCCCGCCGCCCCGCGCGCGCCCGCCACCAGTGCGGCCATGCCGAGGCTCACCGCCAGCAACAGCCCCACCCACTCGACCGTCGCCTGCCCGCGTTCCGCCTCCATGACCGCGCCACCGTACGAGCGGCCGTGCGACCCGTGGGGCGCGAAATGCGACAAGTCCGCACCCGCACGAGCCACAACCGCGAGTTTTGACTTAACACGAACTTAATCGAAGCTCAATGGCACTCCTTTCGTCCGAGCCTTGACAGAACCCCTGGCCGCCTGAGAGTGTCCGCCCCGATGGCGACGGCGTCTGGCTCCGGCACCGCCTCGGGCTCCCTGAGCTCGTTGCGCGAGTTCAACCGCCTGCGCATCGTCGACTTCCTCCGCATCAACGGCACCGCCAGCCGCGCCGAGCTCTCGCGCCGCACCGGACTCGCCCGCTCCACGGTCTCCACCCTGGTCTCGGACCTCCAGCGCCGCGGCCTCGTCGTCGAGCGCGCCGGCCAGTTCGCCGGCGAGGGCCAGCCCGGCCGCCCGGCCGCCCTGCTCGAGCTCGACCCCTCCGCCGCCGCCGCCGTCGGCGTCGACTTCGACCACGACAAGGTGCGCGTCGCCGTCTCGGACCTCAGTCCGCATCGTGCTCGCCGAAGCGTCCGCCCCCTACGACGTCGACCACGACGCCCAGGGCTCGCTCGACCTCGCCGCCGAGCTGATCGAGCAGGTGCTCGAGGCCGCCGAGATCGACCGCGAGCGGCTGCTCGGCGTCGGCATCGCGCTGGCCGGCCCGATCGACCACGACCGCGGCTCGCTGCACCCGTCCGACGTGCTGCCCGGCTGGGCGGACGTCGACGCCGCGCGCGAGCTCGGCGACCGGCTCGACGCCCCCTGCTACGTCGACAACGACGCCAACCTCGGCGCGCTCGCCGAGGTCACGCTCGGCGCCGGGCGCAACGCCCGCTTCGCCGCCTTCGTGTCGATCTCCTCGGGGATCGGCGCGGGCATCATCGTCGACGGCCGCCCCTATCGCGGCCACCGAGGCACGGCCGGCGAGATCGGTCACGTCGTGGTCGACCCGCAGGGCCCGATCTGCCGCTGCGGCAACCGCGGCTGCCTCGAGACCCTGGCCTCCGGCCCGGCCCTGCTGCGCCTGGTGCAGCCGAGCCGGGACGGGGTGCTGTCGGTGCGCCAGATCATCGACCTGGCGCAGGACGGCGACGCGGGCTGCCGGCGCGCGATAGCGGACGCCGGTCAGGTCGTCGGAGCCGTCGTGGCAGGGCTGGTCAACCTGTTCAGCCCCGAGATGGTCGTGGTCGGGGGCGACCTCGGGGAGGCGGGCGACCTGCTGCTCGACCCGCTGCGGGAAGCCGTGCGCAGGGATGCGCTGCCGGCGGCCGCGGCGGACCTGAAGGTCGTTGCGGGAGAGCTGGGCGAGCGAGCCAACCTGCTTGGCGCGCTCGCGCTCGTGCTCATGCAGTCCGAGCACGAGGTCGCCGCGCGGGTGGCAGGGAGCGCCGCCGCGTGAGCGCAGGAGAGAACACAAGGAACCCCCACAGAGGAGGAAGCGACGTGACAAGACGTAGAACGTTTTGGGCGCTGGCAGCAGCCGGTGTCCTGGCCATGAGCAGCGTGGCCGCCTGCGGAAGCGACGACGACGACGGCGGGGACAGCGGCTCGAGCGGCGGCGGCGACGGCGGCGGCAAGCCGAAGGTCGCGGTCCTGCTGCCGGACTCGAAGTCGTCGGTTCGTTGGGAGACGGTCGACCGGCCGCTCCTGCAGAAGGCGCTCGAGGCCGGCGGTGTCGACGCCGACATCCAGAACGCCGAGGGCGACAAGTCCACGCAGCAGCAGCAGGCCGAGCAGGCCATCACCAACGGGGCGAAGGTCATCCTGCTGGTGAACCTCGACTCCGGCTCGGGCGCGGCCATCGCGGCCAACGCCAAGTCCCAGGGCGTCAAGGTGATCGACTACGACCGCCTCACGCTCGACACGGATGCCAACGACTACTACGTCTCGTTCGACAACGAGAAGGTCGGGCAGCTCCAGGGTCAGGGACTCGTCGACTGCATCGGCGACAAGCAGGGCGCGAACATCGCGGTCCTGAACGGCTCGCCGACGGACAACAACGCGACGCTGTTCAAGAACGGCTATGACGGCGTCATCAACAAGAAGTTCGACGCAGGCGACTGGAACAAGGTCGACGACCAGTCCGTGCCCGACTGGGACAACCAGAAGGCGCTGACGATCTTCGAGCAGATGCTGCAGAAGGCGGACAACAAGATCGACGGCGTGCTCGCGGCCAACGACGGCCTCGGCAACGCGGCGATCTCCGCTCTGAAGCAGCGCAAGCTGCCGCAGATCCCGGTCACCGGCCAGGACGCGACCCTCGAGGGTCATCCAGAACATCGTCAACGGCGATCAGTGCATGACCGTCTACAAGGCGATCGAGAAGGAGGCCAACGCGGCCGCCGAGCTGGCGATCGCTCTGGCGAAGGGCGAGGAGCCCGACGTCGAGACGGTGCCGATCGACAACGGGACCCACGAGGTCCCGAGCGTGCTCGAGACGCCGGTCTCCGGTGACGAAGGACAACATCTCGGAGTACTTCGGCAACCCCGACTTCCCGACGAAGGAGGACATCTGCGCCGGGAAGGTCGCGGCGAACTGCGACAAGCTGGGCCTCTAGCCCTGACACTGAATCGCAAGGTCCCCCGGGGTGCGCCGGCACCCCGGGGGGTTTGCCTTAGAGTCGGCCGCGCAATTCGGGAGAGAGAGGCTTCATGACCGACACACCGCTCCTCGAGCTGCGAGGAGTCAGCAAGCACTTCGGCGCGGTCATCGCGCTGCACGAGGTGGACTTCAAGGTGTACCCGGGCTGCGTCACCGCGCTCGTCGGCGACAACGGCGCCGGCAAGTCGACGCTGATCAAGTGCGTCGCCGGGACCTACCGGCTCGACGGCGGCGAGGTGCTCTACGACGGCGAAGCAGGTCAACATCAACGGGCCGCGCGCCGCCTCCGACCTCGGCATCGAGGTCGTCTACCAGGACCTCGCGCTCGCCGACAACCTCGACGTCGTCCAGAACATGTTCCTCGGGCGCGAGGAGCTCGAGCCGCTGCGCACGCTCGACGAGACCAAGATGGAGGCCCGCGCGCGCGACACGCTCGCGAGCCTCTCGGTCACGACGATCAGCAGCGTGCGCCAGACCGTGGCCGGGCTCTCCGGCGGCCAGCGCCAGTCGGTGGCCGTCGCCAAGGCCGTGATGTGGAACTCGCGCCTGGTGATCCTCGACGAGCCCACCGCGGCCCTCGGCGTCGCGCAGACCCGCCAGGTGCTCGACCTCGTCAAGCGCCTCGCCGAGCAGGGCCTCGGCGTGGTCATCGTCTCCCACAACCTGCATGACATCTTCGAGGTGGCGGACAACATCACCGTCCTGCGCCTGGGCCAGAACGTGGCCGAGTTCAAGCGCAAGGACGTGACGCAGGAGCAGGTCGTGCACGCGATCACCGCGGGCAAGCTCTCGCAAGGTGCCCGGCCAGGCCGCCGACCACACCGAGGAGGTGGTCGCGTGAGCACGACCGCCAGACGCCACCGGCCGATCGCCGCCCCCGGAGGCCTCGCCGGCGCGTTCAGCGACTGGTGGACCGACGTCCGGTCGGGCAAGCTCGGCTCGCTGCCGATCATCGTCGGCCTGATCATCATCGCGATCGTCTTCCAGTCGCAGAACGACCGCTTCCTCACCGCCGGCAACTTCGTCAACCTGATCGTCCAGTCGGCCGCCTTCGCGACGATCGCGATGGGGATCGTGTTCGTGCTGCTGCTGGGCGAGATCGACCTGTCGGTCGGCTACGTCTCGGGCGTGGCCGGCGTGATCGCGGCCGTGCTGCTGATCCCGGACGGCAACGAGGTCGGCACCTGCGATCGCGGTCGTCGCTCGCGCTCGCGGTCGGGCATCGCGATCGGGACCTTGCACGGGTTGATCATCACCAAGATCGGGATCCCGTCGTTCGTGGTGACGCTTGCCGGGTTGATCGCGTGGAACGGCGTCGTGCTGCTGTTGATCGGCAGCCGCGGCACCGTCGTGCTGCAGAACGACTTCCTGATCGGCCTCGCCAACGACTTCCTGCCCGAGTCCACCTCCTGGATCATGTGGGCGCTCGCGGTGCTGATCTTCGCGGGCATCGAGCTGAACGAGGTGCGCGTCAGGCGCAAGGCCGAGCTGGGCCACGACGCGCTTCAGCGTGATCGGCCTGCGCATCGGCGCGCTCGCGCTGGCGCTCGGCGCGACCGTGTACGTCGCCAACGAGGACCGCGGGATCCCGTACCTGTTCCTGCTGGTCGGCTTCTTCCTGCTGTTCTGGGGCTTCGTGCTCGGGCGGACGCGCTTCGGCCGCTACGTGTACGCCGTCGGCGGCAACGCCGAGGCGGCGCGGCGCGCCGGCATCAACGTCGACCGCATCAAGATCTCGGTGTTCGCGATCTGCTCGTTCATGGCGGCCGTCGGCGGGCTGGTGCTCGCCTCGCGGCTGCGCTCGGTGGACACGAACGCGGGCGGCGGCTCGATCCTGCTCTACTCGATCGCCGCCGCGGTGATCGGCGGCACGTCGCTGTTCGGAGGCGTCGGCCACATCAAGAGCGCGATCCTCGGGGCGCTCGTGATCGCGTCGATCGACAACGGGCTCGGCCTGCTCGGCCTCGGCTCGGGCGAGAAGTTCGTGATCACCGGCGGCGTCCTGCTGCTCGCGGTGACGGTCGACTCGCTGTCGCGGCGCGCGCAGACGCAATCCGGCCGAGCATGACGGAGCGCGTGGCGTTCATCACCGGCGCCAGCCGTGGCGTGGGCGCCGCCGTGGGCCGCGCCTTCCACGCCGACGGCATGCAGGTGGCGCTCGCCTCGCGCAGCGGCGACGACCTCGGGCTCGAAGGCGCGCTCGGGATCGAGTGCGACGTGCGCGACCCGGACGCGGTCGACGCGGCGGTGGACGCGACGCTGGAGCGCTTCGGCCGGCTGGACGTGGTCGTGGCCAACGCCGGCGTCGGCGCGTACGGGCCGTTCCTCGAGCTCGACCCCGAGCAGGTCGAGCTGATGATCGACGTGAACCTGAAGGGCACGCTGTACACGGCCCGCTCGACGCTCCCCCACGTGATCGAGAGCAAGGGCGACTTCGTCGCGCTGGCGTCGGTGGCGGGGCTGCGGGCGTTCCCCGGCGAGACGGTCTACAACGCGTCGAAGTTCGGGCAGCTCGGCTTCACGCGCGCGCTCGACCACGAGCTGCGCGAGCAGGGCGTGCGCGTGACCAACATCGCGCCGGGCGGGATCGCGACCGACTTCGCGATGGGCACGGGGCGGACGCCCGACAGCGTCGAGGGGATGCTGACCCCCGAGGAGGTGGCCGACGTCGTCCTGTTCGCGGTCAACCAGCCGCGCAACCTGCGCATGATGACCGTCTCCTTCCGGCCGATGAACGAGGGCTCGTGGGGCTGAGGCTCGGGGTCGTCTCGACGGCCAACATCAACGCCAAGGTGCTCGCGGGCGCGCGGCTGGTCGACGAGGTCGAGGTGGCGGCGGTGGCGTCGCGCGACGCCGAGCGGGCGGCGAGCTACGCGGCCGAGCACGGGATCGAGCGCTCGTTCGGGTCCTACGACGAGCTGCTCGCCGACCCGGACGCTCGACGCCGTCTACATCTCGCTGCCGAACTCGATGCACGTGGATTGGTCGATCCGCGCGCTCGCGGCCGGCAAGCACGTGCTCTGCGAGAAGCCGCTGGCGCGTTCCGTCGAGCCCGTCGAGCGGGCCTTCGACGCGGCCGACGCCGCCGGGCGCGTGCTCGCCGAGGCGTTCATGTGGCGCCACCACCCGCAGGCGAAGCGGCTGGTCGAGCTGCTGCCGCGGGTGGGCGAGCTGCGGGTGGCGCGGGCGCACTTCTCGTTCGCGCTTCGACGCCGGCACGCTCGGCTCGGCAGCCGACATCCGGCTGTCGCAGCGAGCTCGAGGGCGGTGCCCTGATGGACGTGGGCTGCTACTGCGTCAGCGCCGCGCGGCTGGTCGCGGGCGAGCCCGAAGCGGTGACCGGCCAGCAGGTGATCGGCGGCGACGGCGTGGACGTGCGCTTCACCGGCACGCTCGCCTTCCCCTCCGGCGTGCTCGGCCACTTCGACTGCGGCGTGGACACAGCCGACCGAGCCGAGATCGAGGTGATCGGGTCGGAGGGCGCGCTGCGGCTGAGCGACCCGTTCCACTCGAAGGAGCCGGTCATCGAGGTGCGCGTCGCTGGACGGCTCGGTGGAGCGCATCGAGGTCGAGCGCGAGAACCCGTACGCCTGCGAGCTGCGCGACTTCGCCGCGGCCGTGGCGGGCGAGCGCGAGCCGCTGCTCGGGCGCGCGGACGCAGTCGGCCAGGCCCGCACGATCGCCGCGCTCTACGAGAGCGCGGCGAACGGCGCCCGCATCTCCATCTGACCCGCATAGTCTGATTCCGGGCATGGGGATCGCCACGGCCAAGACGACCGCTCCGCCGGCCGGCATCGCCTCGCTGGCCGAGCGCTACGACCCGGACGTGATCGACGTCCCCGGCGGCCGCGCCCTCGTGCGGCTCGAGGTGCGCGGCGGCGACGACTGGGACGCGCGCATCAGCGGCCGGCGGCTGCGGGTGGTGCCGGCCCGCCCGGCCTCCGAGGGAGCACCCGACGCGACGATGTCCGCCGACGCCGCGACCTGGCAGGCGGATCGCGTCGGACGTGCGCGGCGGGATGACCGCCTTCCAGCAGGGTCGCCTGCGCATGCGCGGCAGCCTGCACCTGGGCGTGGGGCTGCTGGCGGCCACGAGCGGCTCGCGGGAGCCCGGGCGGCTCGCGTTCGAGACGCTGACGACGCGCTCGGGCAAGATCTCGATCCTGTCGGCCGGCGAGGGCCCGGACACGATCCTCTGCCTGCACGGCCTCGGCGGGACCAAGGCGTCCTTCCTCCCCACCGTCGCGGCGATGTCGGGCGCGTACCGGGTGGTCGCGATGGACCTGCCCGGGTTCGGCGAGTCCGACAAGCCGATCGGGGCCGCCTACGACGCGGCGCTTCTTCGCGCGCTCGGCCTTCGACACGCTGGACGCCCTCGGAGTCGACGCGGCGCACCTGGTCGGCAACAGCATGGGCGGCCGGGTGGCGATCGAGGCCGGCCTGATGGACCGCGACCGCGTGCGCGGGATGGTGCTGCTGAGCCCGGCGCTGGCGTGGCTGCGCGACCGCCGCTGGGCGCCGGTGGTCAGGCTGCTGCGGCCGGAGCTGGGCCTGGTGCAGATGACGCCGCGCCCGGTGGTGGAGCGGGTGGTGCAGGCGGCTGGTGCCCGGCGGCGGGACCGGCTGGGCGGCCGCGGGCGTGGACGAGTTCCTGCGCGCCTACACGACGCCGCGCGGGCGCGCCGCCTTCTACGCCGCCGCGCGCAACATCTACCTCGACGAGCCGCACGGCGACGACGGCTTCTGGAAGCGGCTGGCCGGCCTCTCCTCGGACGCGCTGTTCGTCTGGGGCCGGCGCGACACGCTGGTGCCGATCGCCTTCATGAAGCACGTCGAGCGAGCGCTGCCGTCGGCGCGCCACGTCGAGCTCGACTGCGGCCACGTGCCGCAGCTGGAGCGGCCGCGCGAGACCCACGCGGCGATGCTGGACTTCCTGGCCGAGCGCTAGGGCTCGAGGTCTTCGTCGACCTCTGCGGTGCCCTCCGGTGTCGCCACGGTGCCCGGGTCGGCCGAGCCGGTCATCTCGGTCTCGGAGGTGTCACCCGGGTTCCCGCGCGCCGACGACTCCTCGCCGTCCTCGCGGTCGAAGCGACCGCCGGTCTCCTCCTGCTCCTCGGCCGTCTCCCTGTTGAGCTCGTCGGACGAGCGATCGGTCTCCATGGTCTCTCCTTGCGTGGGGGTCGTGGCGAAGCCCTTACCCCGGATCCGCGTCAGAAGTCCCGCCGCCGCCGCCGAAGTCCCCGCCGCCGAAGTCGCCACCGCCGAAGTCGCCGAAGTCCCCGAAGTCGCCGCCATCGCCGCCGTCGCCGTCGCCGCCGTCGCCCTCGCCGGCCGACGCCTCGTCGTCCCAGCCCCAGCCCCCGAACAGCCCGCCGCCCAGCAGCGAGCCGGCGAAGAAACTCGGCACCACCCGCCATGCCGAAGAAGCCGCCCGCGATAGGGCGCCGTAGGAGCGGCCCGCCTCCCAGAGCGGTCGTTCGTCGCCGTCGGCCGTCGGCACCAGGCGGGTGTGCGGCTCCTCGCCGTCGCGCGATGCGGGCCGCGTCGGCCGCGCAGACCGGCACGGGCCGCGGCTCGCCGCCCGGCGGGGCCCACTCGACGTCCGTCGGTCGACGGGCCGTGGCGCGGGTCGAAGAAGCACGGCGGCCGCCGCTCGGGGATCGGCCGCCCCTCAGCCGCGGCGCGCGCCGCCTCCATCTCGAAGCGTCCCTCCTCCAGCCGCTCCGCGACGACGCCCAGGTCGCCGGGGCGGCGCGCCGCCGACAGCGCCGCGTCGGCCTCGCCGTAGAGCTCCACCGCTCGCCCGTAGTGCTCCTTGGCCTCGCGGGTCGGCGTCGGGCATCTCCATGTCGAGGTCGAGCGCGCGGATCTCCTCGCCGAGCGTGACGACGTCGTCGCGCGCCACCGCCCGCACGCCGGCGAGCGCGGCCTCCTGGCGGTTGCGCCGCCGGCGCCGGCTCGTGACCGCCACGCCGACGCCCGCGAGCGCGATCAGCGCAACGACGATCCAGCCGCCGCCCCCGCCGCCGCCGTCGTCACTGCCCACGTCGTCGTCGGCCCCGCCCGCTCCGCTCTCGCCCGTGCGCGCGCGTCCCACGCGCGCGACGAAGTCGCTCAGCACGCTGTCGGTGCCCTTGCCGCGCTGCGACGCGAGGGCCGCCTGCGCGAGCTGCTGCGCCACCCCGCGCGGGAGCTGGCCCTCGGTCGCGCCCGCCACGAAGGTCCCGCCGACGACCGCCGCGTAGACGCCCGGCTCGCGCACGTCGCGGACGATGCTCCGCCAGCGCCGCCGCCGGGCTGCCGCCGGCCTCGTCGGCCGCCGCCGCCGGCAGCAGGGCGATGTAGAGCGGGGCAGCCTCGTCGTCGGCGATCTGCGCCCGCAGGTCGTCGCCCTCGGAGTCCTCGATCGACCGCTCGCGCGTCGGGGTCGACGTAGATCGGGTCGAGCCTGAGCGTGTCGGACGCGCGCTCGAGCACGCCCGCGGCGCGCGCCGGGGCCGCTCCGAGGAGCAGAACTGCGATGGCAATCAGGAATATGCGCACGGTCGTTCGCTACCCGCGCGTGGACGCTACAAGCCCGGGCGCCGCGGTCAGACCGCGACCGGCACGCCGCCGGCGTTCGAGACGACCAGGTCGCGGCCGCCGCGCTTCGCCTCGTAGAGGGCGAAGTCGGCGAGCGCGAACACGGTCTCGTAGTCGAACTCGCCGCCCGGCGCCGACGCGCTGACGCCAAAGCTCATCGTCAGCCGCACGTCTGCGGCCAGCCGCGCCTCGGCCACGGTCGCCCGCAGGCGCTCGGCCCGCTCCAGCGACCGCTCGAGCCCGCAGCCCGGCAGCAGCACCAGGAACTCCTCGCCGCCGAGGCGATAGACGAGGTCGAAAGCGCGCAGCTGGGTGCGCAGGACGCGCGCCACGTCGCGCAGGACCGCGTCGCCCACGGAATGCCCGAGCGAGTCGTTGACGTCCTTGAAGCGATCGAGGTCGCCCACGACCAGCCCGATCGGCTCGCCGCTCACCCGCGACTGCTCGGTCAGCTCGCTCACGCGCGCCGCCAGCGCCTTGCGGTTGAGCATCCCGGTGAGCGGGTCGATGACGGCCTCGCTGCGGTGCTCCATGTCGGATCGCATCAGGGCGGTCGAGAGCATGCCGACCGCGACCACGAGCGCCGCCGGCGCGACCAGCAGCGTGGGGTCGTCGAGGACCGCGTCGGCATCGACGCCGAGCTCGACCGCCGCCATCAGCGCCAGCGTGATGCCGACGCCCCAGGCCACGCCCCGCATCGAGAAGCGGGCGGATAGCGTGACCACGGGGATCGCGAACCAGGCCACCGTCGGCGTGTCCGCGCCTCCGGCGAGCGCCACGGATCCCGCGATCATGAGCTGCGAGGCGAGCCACGCCGAGAAGATCGCGTACTCGGGGAAGCGCACGCGCTCGATGCGCCGGTCGGCGAGCCCGAAGGCACCGCCCACGAGCAGCAGCGGCAGCAGCGTCCACCACCCGAGCCACGGCCCGCAGGCCACCAGCGCCAGTGCGATCACGCCGAGCGCGGCGCGCCGGACGGGGCGCAGTCGGCGGTCCATGTCCAGCATGCGCCCACGACTCGCCTCGTCGACGCAGAGCCAGGTGCCGCGAGCCGAGAAGTCCCCGTCCGGACCCATGTGAACCATTTTCGGCACATTCGCCCAATGGTTTGAGTTCTGTGTAGCGGTGGCTAGCGGTTCAGCCCCGCCAGGGCGAGCAGATCCGCGGCCGGGCGGTCGCGATCGCCGGCGGCGTCGGCGAGCTCCGCGCCCGCCAGGCCCACGACCTTGGCGCGCAGCGCCTGCGCATCCATGGGCTGGTCGGGCGACCCGAGCGCGGCGGTCACCCGCGCGAGCTCGGCCCCGGCGCCGTCGTGCAGCACGAACTCCGACTCGCGCAGCCCGGCGTCGGTGCGGATCTCGATGCCCCGCGCCCGCTCCGCCACCTGCGCGTCCACGCCGGCGAACGTGTCCACGTCCGGCGCGCCCCGAAGCAGGGTGTACGCCGTGACGTACGGGATCGAGAACTTCGCCGCCAGCCCGTCCGCCGGCTCCGGGCCCTGCGCCGCGGCCTGGAGCGAGACCGGGTGCACCGTCACGGAGGCGACCGCGCCGCGCTCGCCGGCCGGCAGCGCGGCCGCCGCCTCGATCGCGCCGTGCGTCTGCAGGCAGCAGGGCCAGGCCTTGATCCAGTTCTCGGCGATCGCTAGCCGCTCCGGATCGGCCTCGGCGTAGCTGCCGCCGGTCGCATGCGCCCAGCCGTCGGCGGCGCGCTCCAGCGGCACTCGCGCGCCCGCGCGCGCGAGCCGCGCCGCGGCGACGCCCGCGGATGCGGCCAGCCCGACCTGAAGCGACTTGCCGTCCGAGCCGAACGCCGCCTGCAGCCCCCCGCCGCGAAGCAGCGCGAGCGCCACGGAATCCGAGCGCGGGGCGTCCAGCAGGGCGGCCGCCGCCACGGCCGCGCCGACGCCGCCGCAGACCGCCGTGGGGTGCCAGCCGCCGTCGTAGAGCGCGGGGTGGCTCGCCCGTGCGACCGCCCCCATCGCCTCGAAGCCGGCCGCATAGGCGTCGAGCGCCTCCCCCACGCTGGCGCCCAGCTCGGCGGCGACCGCGAGCGCCGCCGGCGCAGTGGGCGCGCTCAGGTGCGCGATGCCCGGCAGATAGGTGTCGTCGAAGTCGAGCACGTGCCCGGCGGTGCCCGCGAGCGCCACCGGATCGCCGAGCGCGCGCGCCGCGCGCGCGGCGGGCTGCTCGCGCCCGCCGACCGCGCAGGCGAGCCAGTCCAGCAGCGCGATGGCGTAGCGGTCGTCACTCATGGTCAAGCCGCGCGCGGAACTGCTTCGCCCCCATCACCTCCGCGCCGGCCGCCCGCACCCGCTCCGCGAGCTCGCGGTCGGAGGTGACGACGACGATGTCGCCGGCTTCGGGCGCGTCGTCGACCAGCTCGGCGATGTCATCGTCGGCTGCGTTGCGGCCGCGCCGCGAGGCGAAGCGCACGTCCATGTCGCCGGCGTCCTGCACGTCGAACGGCGCGCCGTCGAAGATCACCGTCACCGGCTCGCGCAGCGCGCCGAGCTCGTGGACGAGCTGCTGCATCGCGCCGGGACGGTCGTGCCACCAGCCGGTCGGCCGCGACCCGATCACGTTCATGCCGTCGACGATCCAGCGCGTCACGACGTGGTGAGCTCGCCCGGCCTCACCGCCGGCTCCTGCGCAGGAACACCGCGAGGGCGCCGATCACAACCAGCCCGGCGGCGGCCTGGAGCCCGATGCGCAGCAGGTCGCTCTCGGCCCTCCGTGAGGTTGGCGATGGCGCCGAACAGCACGGTGGCCCCGAAGAACACCACGAGCGTCCAGAGCAGCGTGTTGTTGTCCACGGCGGCTGACGATAACCGCCGCCTGCCTGACACAATCCGCCGGTGGCCCACTACCAACGCGCGGGCTGGTTCACGAAGAACGTCTTCAACCGGCTGGTGGCGGCCTCCACGCGCGCCGGGCTGAGCATCGCCGGCTCACGCGTGCTCGAGGTGCCGGGGCGCAAGACCGGCCAGCCGCGCCGCACGCCCGTCAACCTGATGACCCTCGAGGGACGCCGCTACCTGGTCGCCCCGCGCGGGCACACGCAGTGGGTGCGCAACCTGCGCGCCAGCGGCTCGGGACGCCTGCTGGTCGGCCGCCGCGCCGAGCCGTTCAGCGCCGCCGAGCTGCCGGACGCGGAGAAGCCGGCGCTGCTGCGCGCATACCTGAAGAAGTGGAAGTGGGAGGTCGGGCAGTTCTTCGGCGGCGTCGGCCCGGACGCACCGGACGCGGAGCTGCTGCGCATCGCGCCCGACCACCCGGTCTTCCGGATCGACTAGTCGACCTCGCGCAGCCGGCCCGTCTCGACCTCGTAGACGAAGCCGCGCACGTTGTCGGTGTGCGGGACGAACGGGTCGTTGCGAATCCGCTCGACGGACTCGCGCACGTTGACCTCGAGGTCGCGGAACGTGTGCACCGGCCACTGCGGCCGGCTGCCGGTCTCCTGCTCGAGCTTCTCGACGAACTCGTCGTCGGTGAAGGTGAGCATCCCGCAGTCGGTGTGGTGGATCAGGATGATCTCCTCGGTCCCGAGCAGGTTCTGGGAGATCGCGAGCGATCGCAGGGCATCGTCGGAGACGACGCCCCCGGCGTTGCGGATCACGTGCGCGTCGCCCTCCTGGAGGCCGAGCACGCGCGCCGGGTCGAGGCGCGCGTCCATGCAGGCCAGCACGGCCAGCTTGCGGCCCGGGGGCAGCGGCAGGTCTCCCTTTTCGAAGTCGGCCACGTAGGCGGCATTGTTGCCGACGACTGCGTCGGTGGCGGTCATGTGCGGCTCCAATCGATCATGCGGTTGCCTCGAGAGGCACTTCCGCGGGACGGGGATGGCGCAGCAGGGCGCCGTCGTCGGCCACCTCGTAGGTGCCGCGCCGAGGGCGGCTCGTGACGGCGCTCCAGCACCCGCAGCACGGCAGCCGGCCAGAGGTGCTGGTGGACGTCGACGGAGCGCACTCCTCAGGACTCTAGCGCATTCCCCATAAAGTCAGTCGGGAATATGCCCTTTAGCTGCCAGGGGTGCTCCGCGGAGTCGCCGAGGGCGAACTCCCAGCGCTGCGCGAACCCCGTGGCGCGGTCCTTGGAGCCGCTCAGCACCGCGGCGGTGTCGCGGTCCTCGACGTAGCGGCGGCCGCCCAGCTCGACGTCGACCGTCATCGTCGCCGGCTCGTGCTCGACGTCGACCGCGGCCACCCGCACGCCCCGCACGCGCGGCCCGCGCACCACGACGCGGGTCCGGCCCGAGGCGTCACCGCCGTAGAGCAGCGCCGCCACGGCCTCGGGTGCGGCGACGCCGAGCAGCGGCGCGTCTTCGCCGTCGACCGCCTCGGCCCAGGCCGCCACGGCCCGGCGCGCGGCGGCCTCGAGCACGTCGGGCGCGAAGCGCGCGTCCGCCAGCGACAGGTCGAGCGCCCGGGCCCGGGCGTCCCCGTCGAAGTCGACCTGCGCCAGGTCCGCCGTCACGAAGCCGTCGGGCAGCCCGTCCGCCACCGCCAGCTCGGTCAGCGCCTCGTCGGCGATGTCGGCGCCGGCCCACGGCGAGGCGACGATCTCGTCGTCGAGGTGATGGTCGCCCTCCGCGCGCTGCTCGATCGAGACGACCTTCCAGGCGGCGCCGGCGGAGCGCGCCAGCGTCCAGTACTCGCAGATCGTCACGTTCTCGGTCTTCTGCCCGGTCCTCATGATGCGGCGGCCGCCGCCGTCCTCGACGAACGCCCGCAGGTCCGCCGTCACGCGCACCACGGCCCGGTCCTCGCTGTCGTCCTCGCGGTTCACGAGCCCGACGTAGTCGATCCGGGGCGCCTGCGTGACCGCGACACGGTTGTGCCAGCCCTTGGCCGCGAAGTCGTCGAGACGGCGCCGCCACTCGACCATCAGGTCGTCGCCGACCAGCGCCGACAGCCGCTCGACGTCGCGCGCGTCCCACGCCTGCTGGCAGGCGACGAAGAGGCCGCGGGCGTTCGCCTCGAGGTCGTCGGCGGCGAACCAGGCGTCGTCCTCGGCGGCTTCGGCGGACGCCGTGCGCACGCGCGCCGTGCGCTCGCGCACCTTGCGCCGGTAGCGCCAGCCGTGGATGACCAGGTAGACGAGGAAGACGCCGAACAGGCCGAAGACGAGGGCCACCACGAGCGGGTCGCCGGAGCCGCCGCCGCTCCCGGAGCCGCCGCCGCCCGAGAACCCGCCTCCTCCGCCCCCGCCGCCGCCGAACCCCGAGCTGCCGGAGCCGGCCTGGGCGATCTGGACGGCGAGCAGGCTGGCCACGGCGCCACTCTAGGCACAGTCCATTGTCGCGGCCTTCGGGGACCGATGTTAGGTTCGATCGCATGCGCCCCTCGCCGAGCCTCGATCCGCCTCGCGTGCCTCTCGGCGGCGGCTCTGGCGCTGCTGCCCGCGGCCGCTCACGCCGGCGTGGTCGGAGCCCATCTCGGTCTCGAAGCCGGTCTCGGTGCCGGCCGGCGAGAGCCGCTCGCTCACCCTCAGGTGCCCCGCCCGCGCGCGTGGCGCTCAACGGCTCAGCCCCCGCCGCGACGAGCTCGATCCCCGGCCCCAACGGCCGCGGGTGGACGTTCCGGTTCGCGGACGCCGCGGCGGCCGGGACCGCCGACGCCTCGCTGCGCTGCGTCCGTATGCGCCTGCCCGATCGGATCAGCGGCGTCGGCCTCGTGGTCGAGACGCGCATCGAGCCTGTCGCCGAGCTGGCGCCGGGCGCCTCCGCACGGCTGGACGTGACCTGCTCGAGCGGCCAGCTGCCGACCGGCTGGGGCCTCGAGCGCGAGCGGACCGGAAACGGCATCGCCGTCACCGCCGCCACGCCGCGCCGGCGCGGCTGGTCCTTCGCCTTCGTCAACGCCGGCACCGGTCCCGCGGCGGCCAGCCGCGACGATCCGCTGCCTCGAGCGCCGCCAGCGCGCACGCAGCGGCCAGCGCCACGCCTTTGTCACGCGCGTGCGCCTCGTTCGAGCAGAACACCGCCGCGACGGCGCGCCGCTCCTGCCGCACGGGCGAGTTCAGCCTGGCCACCGGCGTCTCGCTACCGAGCGGCGTGCACCTGCTCGAGACCGGCCTCGCCGGGCAGCGCGGCGGGGAGTGGTCCTTCTCGGCCGCCGACCACGGCCGAGACCAGCCTTCTCTGCCTCGCGCGCGACGACGCGCTTCCAGCCGCTAGCGCAGGGAGCGCAGCTCCGGCTGGCGCAGCGTGGCCTCCCAGTCGACGGCCACCTCGCCCTGCTTGGAGACCAGCACGTCGATCGGGGTGCCGACGCGCGCCTCCTCGCCCGGGCGCAGGCGCGCCAGCGCCAGCACGGGGACGCGGTCGCGGACCTCGATGGTCTGGCCGTCCTGCAGCTGCAGCCCGACCTGCCACTCGTCGCGCTGGTCGAGGCGAGACCGCAGCGGCGTGAGCGACACGAGCCCGGCGGAGCCGAGGCTCCACTCGCCGCGGCGCTCCTCGAGCATCTCCCCGTGTCCGTTGACGTCGTGGATCTCGACCATGCCGATCGCCGGCCAGTCGGGCCGCGGCGGCCAGTCGTACTGCTCGCGCGCGCTCGGGAAGCTGAGCCGCGTGCCGATCCGGTCGCCGGTCGCCACCCAGTCCACGGCCGCCACGCTGCGGTCGTTCTCGTGAGCGAGCACCATGACGCCCGGCGCCGGGGGCGATGACGCTCCTGATCTCGGCGGGGATGTGCTGGCGCACGCAGCACTCGGCGTCGCCCTCGGGGCGGTGCACCCGCAGCCGCAGCAGCGCCACCTCGAGCACGTCCGGGCCGAGCTCGAGCGCCGGCAGGTCGGCGATGCCGGTGATGACCGCGGCGCAAGAGATCCTGCAGCCGGAGAGCTTGTCCGCGACCTCCGGATCGGCCTCGAACTCGATCGTCTCCTGCGCCTCCGGCTCGGCCGGCTCCTCGATCAGGGGCGGCGGCTCCGGCGGCTGGGGCGGCACGGGATCGCCGCCGAGCGCCGGCGGCAACGGCGGCGATGCGGGCGCTTGCGGGCGCTGCGGGCGGCTCAGGCCGCGAAGGACCCTCGACGAGGGCGCCCAGCAGCCCGCGGCGCCGGACGCGCCGGCGGATTTCGTTCAGATCGATCTTGCGCTCAGCCAACGGGTGCCTCCCCAATCGAGCGTAACCCACACGGGTAGGATGCGCCGCCGACATGGATCTCGATCTGAGCGACGAGCAGCGTGAAATCCAGCGCCTGGCGCGGGACTTCGCCGACGGCGAGGTGAGGCCCGCCGCCGAGGAGCTGGATCGCACCAAGCGCTTTCCGTACGAGATCGTCGAGAAGCTCGGCAAGCTCGGCCTGATGGGCGTGCCGCATCCGCAGGAGTACGGCGGCGGCGGGGCCGACAACCTCTCCTACGCGCTCGTGATCGAGGAGCTCGCGCGGGTCGACTCGAGCGTCGGCATCACGGTCGCCGCGCACACCTCGCTCGGCACCTGGCCGATCGTCGCGTTCGGCTCCGAGGAGCAGAAGCAGGGCTGGCTCCCCCAGCTCACCAGCGGCGAGCGCCTCGCCGCCTTCGGGCTGACCGAGCCCGAGGCCGGCTCGGACGCCGGCAACACGCGCACCCGGGCCGCGCTCGAGGACGGCGACTGGGTGATCGACGGCGCCAAGCAGTTCATCACCAACGCCGGCACCGACATCACCGAGCTGGTGACGATCACCGCGCGCACCGGCGACGGCGAGGTGTCCAACATCGTCGTTCCCAACGGCACGCCGGGCTACGAGATCGGCGAGGCCTACCGCAAGATGGGCTGGAACGCCTCTGACACGCGGCCGCTCAGTTTCGACGGCTGCCGCGTGCCGGAGGAGAACCTGCTGGGGGAGCGCGGGCAGGGCTTCCGGCAGTTCCTCCAGACGCTCGACGGGGGCCGCATCGGCGTCGCCGCCATGGGGCTCGGGCTCGCCCAGGGCGCGCTCGACGAGGCGCTCGCCTACGCGCGCGAGCGGATCGCGTTCGGCAAGCCGATCTCGAAGTACCAGGCCATCCAGGCGAAGCTCGCCGACATGTCGACCGAGATCGAGGCGGCGCGGCTGCTCACATACAAGGCCGCGCTCGAGAAGGACGCCGGCAAGCCGTTCGGGCTGACCGCCGCGCAGGCCAAGCTGAAGACCGGCCGACTGGCGGTGCGCGCCGCCGAGGAGGCCGTGCAGATCCACGGCGGCTACGGCTACATCGAGGAGTACCCGGTGTGCCGCTTCTACCGGGACGCCAAGATCCTCACCATCGGCGAGGGCACCGACGAGGTGCAGCAGATGGTGATCGCCCGGGCGCTCGGCTGCTAGCGACCGCCCGGTGCGGCGCACGCTCGCCCTGTGGCTGCTGCTGTTCGGCGTCTACGCGGCCACGCTCGGCCTCGGCGATCACGGCGACGTCGAGCGGCAGTACCTGATCGCCACGGAGTCGCTGGCCGACCAGGGGAACCTGGGCGGGGCCGACCGCTACCCGACCGGTCTCGGCTTCCCGCTGCTGATCCTGCCCGCCTACGAGGCGGGCGGCGCGGACGCCGTCGAGCTGCTCGCGGCGGCGCTCGCCGCGCTGGCGCTCGTTCTGGCCTACCGGCTGGCGCTGCGCGTCGCGCCGGATCCTTGGGCGCTCGGCGCCGCCGCCGCGGCCGGGCTGAGCGCGCCGCTGGTGGCGGGCAGCGCCGCCGTCCATCCCGAGCTCGCCGCCGGCGCCGCCCTCGCCGGCGCGGCGCTGCTCGCGATCCGGCTCGACGAGCGCCCCGGCTGGCGCGCCGCCTTCGGCTGCTTCGCGCTGCTGGGCGCGCTGCCCTGGCTCGGCGTGCGCTTCCTGCCGGCCGGCGTGGCGATCGGCGTCGTCGCCGCGCGGGCGCTGTGGCGGTCGCGCAGGCGCACGCTCACGGTGGGGAGCGTCGAGCTGGCGCTGTTCAGCGTCGCGCTCGCCGCCGGGATCAACGAGGCGGTCTACGACGGGCCGACGCCCTACTCCGCGCTGCCCGACGGGGTGAGCGCCGTGGGCTCGTTCGAGCCGGGCGAGCGGATCGCGCGGCCTGGTGCGGCTGTTCCTCGACCCGACCTGGGGTCTGTTGCGCTGGGCGCCCGTGTTCGCGCTGGCGTTCGCCGGGCTGTGGTGGCTGTGGCGCTCGCGCCGCGACCGGCTTGCGCGGGCGCTCGGCGGGCTGCACGGCGTGGAGCTGACCGCGGGGTTGTGCGCGACGGTGCTGGCCGTCCAGCTGCTCGTAGCGGCCCTGCTCGCCCCGACCGCCCACGGCGACTGGTTCCCGGGGCGCCACCTGCTCCCCGCGCTGCCGCTGGCCGTGCCGCTGATCGCGATCGGGCTGCGGCGCGCGCCGCGTGTGGGCGTCGTGCTGGCCGTCGCGTCGCTGGCGCTGTCGGTCTGGCTCTACGCCGACGCGCGCTGGGATGACGGCGACTTCGCGCGCGCGGCGTCCCACCAGCTCTCGAGCCGGCCCGCGAACACGGCCGTCTTGTCGACGTACAGCCGCTCGCCGTAGGCGAAGGCCTCGTCCTGCAGCTCGCGGCGGCGGCTCGCGACGATCACGTCGAAGCCGCGCAGCACCGGATCGGCGCCGTCGAGCGAGCCCGCGTGGCGGTGCGCCCACTCGACCAGCACCGCGAGGTCGTGGTCGTCGCCGAGCCGGTCCGACAGCTCGTGTGCCTCATCGGCGAGCGCGCCCATCACCGGCTTCCAGGTGCCCTCGAGCAGCGACAGGTGGTACCAGAGGTCCTTCACGCGCTTGCGCCACTCGTGCACGCGCTCCGGGCTCGGGTCCCTGCGCGCGCGCCGGAAGTCGCGGCGCCCCCGGCGGTAGCTGCGCGCCAGGCCGTCCGCGAGCGCCTCGAACGAGTCGGTCTCGAGCGGCCAGTCCGCGACTCGCTCGCGCGCCTCCGCCAGCCCGGCGGCCGCCGCCTTGGAGGCGGGCTTAACCGACCCCGCCGAAGCGCGGAAGCGATGCGCCACGAGCGCCGGCCGCAGGCGGCGGGCGGCGCCCGGCAGCTCCCCGTAGCGCTCCTCCAGCTCGCCCAGCGTCGTGAGCATGACGTCGGCATCGCGCACCCCGGCCAGCTCGCGGGCGATGTCGCGGAAAGCGGCGTTCTCCAGGCGGTACACGCGTCGCCCAGCTCGCCGCGCACCAGCCGCAGCAGCGCGCGCAGCTTCTTCATGTCCTTGCGCGCCTCGTGCACCGCCTGCTCGCGCGTGCTGTCCGACCGGCCGCGCAGCTCGTCGATCGCGTGATCGATGCGCCCGCACGCCGCGCGGCGGATCTCGTCGGGAACCGGCTGCCCCGGATCGAGACGGAAGCTGCGCGACGACATGAGTCGAGCGTACCCCGGGTGGGGCTACAGCTCGCGCTCCAGCAACTTCGCTGCCGCGCTGGCCGGGTCGAGCCGGCGCGCGACGACCTCGTCGAGCAGCTCCTGCACGCCGGCGTCGTCGTGGACCTGCGCCTCGAGGCGGCGCCGCAGCCGGGCGGCCGCGAGCGCGAGCACCTCGTTCATCAGATTTCGGCGCCGGCGCTCGGCGAGCGTCCCCTGCTCCTCGATGAAGGCGCGGTGCTCGGCGATCTTCTCGGCCAGCTCGTCGATGCCCTCGGAGCGGCTCGCCTCGGTCTTGACGATCGGGACGCGCCAGCCCTCCTGCGGGGCGAGCGAGAGCGTCCCCCTGATCTCCCGGATCATCGTGTCGGTGAGCGGGTGGTCGGACTTGTTGACGACGATCACGTCGGGGATCTCCATCACGCCGGCCTTGAGCGCCTGGACCGAGTCGCCCGAGCCCGGCATCAGCACGAGCACGACGGTGTCGGCGTGGTCGATGATGTCGACCTCGGCCTGGCCGACGCCGACGGTCTCGAGGAAGACGTCGTCCTTGCCGCTCGCGTCCATCAGCAGCGCGGCCTGCAGGGCCGCCTCCGAGAGGCCGCCGAGCGAGCCGCGGCTCGCCATCGAGCGGATGAACACGCCCGGGTCGAGGAAGTGGTCGGTCAGCCGGATGCGGTCGCCCAGCAGCGCGCCCTGTGTGAAGGGCGAGCTCGGGTCGATCGAGAGCACCGCCACCTCGCGGTCGAGCCCTCGTGCGTGCTCGACGAGGCGGCCGATCAGCGTGGACTTGCCGACGCCCGGAGGGCCGGTGAAGCCGACGATGCCCGCGTTGCCGGTGCTCGGGTAGACCTCGCGCACGAGCGCCCAGCCCTCCGGGTCGTCGTTCTCCACCAGCGAGATGGCGCGCGCGAGCGCGCGCTTGTCGCCCGCGAGCAGGCGCTCGGAGAGCTCGGCGGCTGTGTTCCCTGGGGCCGGCACGGGGCGGGCAACTCTACTTCGCGACCTCGAAGTCCACACCCGCCGCACCGGATGCAGCGGGCCTGCCCGGCGAGTGCGACCAGGACAGGTGCAGGTGCGCGGGACAGCCCCGGTCGAGGCGGCAGTGCTGCGGGTCGCCGTGGTTGAAGTCGCCGTTCCAGCCCACCCACCGGAACGGCGACCGCGGCCGGTTCTGGCGCGGCTCGGCCCAGCGGGCGAGGCGGGCGACCTCGCCCAGCTGCCGCCCGGCCCCGGGTAGACGTCCACCGCCAGGCCGAGCGGGTGCTCGCCGAACGGCTCGTGGCCCTCGGTCGCCAGGCCGTCGCCGAACTCGACGTGGTAGCGGCGGATCAGGTACTCGACGGCGGGCAGGATGCGCCGGTCCACGCGCGTCCAGGGCTGGCCGGGCACCGGCACGAAGCGCCCGCCGCCGGTGAGGCGCCGTACCCGGCCGGCCGACCCGGGCGCGCCCAGGTCGATCCGCTCGCACTCGTAGTCGAGCGCGTCGTGCAGGTCCGCCCGCACGCCGTCGCGCTCGCCGCCGCAGGCGGCCGTGTCGCTCGCGCGGTCGCGCAACGCGAGCAGGTCGGCGCCGGCGCCGCCATCGACCCAGTCGCGCCCGCGGCCGCCGTCGATCGCGTCGTCGCCGTCGCCGCCGATCAGCGTGTCGGACGCCGCTCCCGCCGCGCAGGGAGTCGTTGCCGGCGCCGCCGGCGACCTCCGCGGGGAGCGCGGTCGCGAGCGCCAGCGAGTCGTCGCCGTCGCCGAGCTGCGCGTCCAGCCGCAGCGCGCCCGGGCACACCAGCCCGCCGCCCTGGCGGGCGCAGCCGGGCCCCGCCGTCAGCGGCGCGCCGGCATCGGTCACGGCTCCGGCCGCGGCGACCACGATCGCGTTCGCCTCGCCGGGTGCGGCGGTCAGCACGAGCGTCTCCCCGCTACCGAGGCGGTCGCCCCGAAGGCCGCGCCGGGCAGCAGCGCCAGCCCGGCCAGGGCGAGCGCCAGGACTGCGGAGCGCCTATTCGTAGGCCAGCGCTCTCAGCACGTCGAGCTTCGCCGCGCGGCGCGCCGGCCAGATCGCCGCCAGCACGCCGGCGAGCGCGGCCAGCACCAGCAGGACGATCAGCGTGCCGACCGGGTAGGCCAGCTCGAAGCCCTCGTCGGCGAGCGGGCGCGACACGAGGGTCGCGAAGATCACGCCCAGGATCGTCCCGAGGATCGCGCCGATCAGCGCCGTGATGACCGACTCGTAGCGGACCATCCGCCGCACCTGGCGGCGCGACATCCCGACCGCCCGCAGCATCCCGAGCTCGCGCGTGCGCTCGTGGATCGACAGCGCCAGCGTGGTGACGATGCCGAGCACCGAGATCACGATCGCCAGCGCAAGCAGCAGGTAGAAGAGCCTGACGACCCCCTGGATCTGCTCCTCCTGGTTGTCCTTGAGCTCCTGCTGGTTGAGCGCCTCGACCGTCGCGAAGCGCCGCTTCATGCGGTTGGAGATCTCGTCCTGGATCGCGGCCGCGTTGGCGCCGCGGTCGAGCCTGACGAACGTCATGCTCGGCTCGCGCACGCCGAACCGGGTCCGCAGCGTGCTCTCGGGCACCACGAGGTTGCCGAGCAGGTCGGCGTTGTCCTTGATCGTCCCGGCGACCGTCAGCGTCGCCGGCTCCTCGAGCGGCGTGCGCACGCTGAGCTTGTCGCCGACGCCGATGTCGTTGGACTTCGCCCAGGCGTCGTCGAGCACCGTGCCGTCGCCGCTGAGCGACCGCAGCGTCTCGGGCGAGCCCTGCTTCCAGTCGAGCGAGAGCACGTCGGACACGTTCGCGGGCTCGAGACCCGACACGCGGATGTCCTTGCCCTTGTACTCGGCGCCCGTGTAGGAGAGCGAGGACACCGTCTTGACGCCCGGGACCTCCGCCGCGACGCGCCCGGCCTCGGAGCTGATCGGCGAGAAGCCGTCGGTGTTCTGGAGGACGATGTCGCCCTGGAAGTTGCGGTCGATCGCGTTCCCGACCGACGCGGTGATGCCGGCGGCGAAGACCGTCACGAACACGACCACGGCGAGCCCGATCATCAGCGCGCCCGCCGTCACCGCCGTGCGGCCGGGCTTGCGCACGGCGTTCTCGCGGGCGAGCCGGCCGGTGATCCCGCTCAGGCGCTCGAGCGGCCAGCCGATCGCCGACGCCAGCGGGCGCACCAGGCGCGGGCTGAACATCGAGACGCCGAACAGCGTCGCGACCGCCCCGCCGCCGACCAGGGCCGCCGCCGCGTTCGAGTCGTCGACGCTGCCGAGCAGGCCGAACGCGGCCAGGCCGATGCCGCCGAGCGTGAGCAGCGCGGCGACGCCGTAGAAGATGCGCCCGCGGCCGCGGCCCTCGGGCAGCTCCGCCTCGAGCAGCGCCGCCATCGGCGACACGCGCGTGGCGCGCAGCGCCGGCGTGAGCGCCGCCGCCAGCGTCACGACCAGGCCGATCGACCAGCGACACCACGATCGTGCGAGTCGCGATCACCATGCCGGTGTTGGGCAGGTCGATCCCGAAGGCCTTGAAGAGCGCGTTGAGCCCCGCCGCGAAGCCGATCCCGCGCGAAGCACGCCGAGGACGGCGCCGACCAGCGCCGATCACGGTCGCCTCCAGCGACATCCCGCGCAGGATCTGGCCGCGCGTCGCGCCCAGCGTGCGCAGCATGCCCAGCTCGCGGATGCGCTGCGCGACGGTGATCGAGAACGTGTTGAAGATCAGGAAGCTGCCCACCAGCAGCGCCACGAAGCCGAACACGAGCAGGATCACGCGCAGGAAGGAGAGCTGGTCCTTGATGTCCTGCGACTGGCGCGCGGCGGCCTGCTGCCCGGTCTCGACGACCAGGCGCGGCGGCAGCACCTGGGCGATGCGGCGGCTGAGCTCCTGCGGCGAGACGCCGTCGGCGGCCTTGACCGAGATGCCGTCGAGCTGTCCGACCTTGTCGGTCAGGCGCTGCGCCTCGGGCAGCGTCAGCTGGGCGGTGCTCGAGCCGCCCGAGGAGGTCTCGCCGAGCCGCTGGAAGCCGACGATCCGGTAGGGCTTGACGCCGGCCTCGGCCGCGATCCGCAGCGTGCCGCCGATCTTCAGGTTCTCGCGGTCGGCCGTCGACTCGTCGATGGAAGCCTCGTCGGCGGTGCGCGGCGGGCGGCCCTTCGTGTAGGTGAGCGTGTCGAACGGCTTCGGCGCCGTCGACGAGATGAACTCGGGCGCGAAACTGGAGTTGAGCTGCTCGCCCTTGGCGTCGACGAAGCGCCCGATCGAAAAGATGCCGCCGGCGGCCTTCTCGACGCCGTCGACGGAGCGGACACGATCGAGGAAGCTCTCGGCGAAGGGCGGCGGGTTGGCGTTGTCGGCCTGGCCCGTGGTGCTCGAGGAGACCGCCACGTCCGTGCCCTTGTAGGCGACGTCGAAGATCTCGTCGAACGACTTGTTGATCGTGTCCGTGAGGACGTAGCTGCCCGCGATGAACGCGACGCCGAGCAGCACGGCGAGCACGGTCACCGCGCTGCGCAGCTTGCGCTGCGCGAGCCCGCGGAGCGAGACCTTGGTCAAGCGACCGCCTTCATCAGCTCGATCACGTCGTCGGCGGTGCCGGCGGCGCCGTCGTGGACGATCTGGCCGTCGCGCAGCACGATCAGGCGGTCGGCGTGCGACGCGGCCTCGGGATCGTGGGTCACCATGATCACGGTCTGGCCGAGCTCGTCGACGGAGTTGCGCAGCATGCGCAGGACCTCGTCACTCGACTTGGTGTCGAGGTTGCCGGTGGGCTCGTCGGCGAACACGACCGCCGGCTTCGAGATCAGCGCGCGCGCGACGGCGACCCGCTGCTGCTGGCCGCCCGAGAGCTCGGCGGGGCGGTGCGAGAGCCGGTCGCTGAGGCCGACGGTGTCGACCAGCCGGCGGAGCCACTCCTCGTCGGCGTCGACGCCCGCGATCGACAGTGGCAGCACGATGTTCTCCTCGGCGGTGAGCACCGGGATCAGGTTGAAGAACTGGAAGATGAAGCCGAGCTTGTCGCGGCGCAGCCGGGTCAGGTCGGCGTCGTCGAGGTCGGTGATCTCCACGCCGTCGAGGATGACCGAGCCGGACGTCGGCCGGTCGAGGCCGGCGAGGATGTGCATCAGCGTCGACTTGCCGGAGCCCGATGGGCCCATGATGGCGCTGAAGCGGCCGCGCTCGAAGGAGACGCCGACTCCGGCGAGGGCGTCCACGGCCGCATCTCCCTCGCCGTAGCGGCGGTGCACGTCGGTGGCGGTGACGATCGAATCCATGATCCGGCAGGGTGCCATTTCCGCATCCGGCGTGCGGTACGGATACCCCTAGTCCTTGCAATGCTGCGCTCGTGGACGACATGTGGGGCACGGGCGACTACGCGGCTGTCGCGGCGAAGATCGCCGACGCGGGGCGGGCGCTGGTCGAGAGCGCTGGGATCGAGCCGGGCATGGAGGTGCTCGACGTGGCCTGCGGCACCGGCAACGCGAGCATCCCTGCGGCGAAGCTGGCCGCGCGCGTGACCGGCCTCGACCTGTCGCCCGGACTGCTGTCGCTCGCGCGCGAGCTGGGCGCCGACGGGATGGTGGAGGTCGATTGGGTCGAGGGCGACGCCCAGGCGCTCCCGTTCCCCGACGCGAGCTTCGACCGCGTCATCTCCTGCTTCGGCCACATGTTCGCGCCCGACCACGCGCGCACCGCCGCCGAGCTGCTGCGCGTGTGCCGGCCGGGCGGGCGGGTCGCGATCGCGTGCTGGGCGCCGGACGGCAACATCGGCGGGATGTTCACCGCGATGTCCGAGCTCGGCCCGCCGCCCCCGCCCGGCTCGGAGTCGCCGCTGCTGTGGGGCACGGAGGAGCACGTACGCGAGCTGCTCGGCGGCGACGTCGAGTTCGAGCGCCGCTCGGTCGAGTGGCGCGAGGCCTCCGTCGAGTCGTATGTCGAGTTCATGACGACGAGCTTCGGGCCGCTGATCGAGGCTCGCGAGCAGGCCGGCGAGGTAGTCGCGCGCACCTTCCGCGAGTGGCTCGACCGCGTCAACGAGGCCGACGACGGCACGCTGCGCTACCACGGCGAGTACCTCATCTCCGTGCACACGCGCTGACGCGGCGAAGGGGGGTCCCTGCAGAAACGGGACACATGGTCCCGTTTCTTCCGTGACCCCCGGGCGGCGGCGGCTCGCGGTCGGGGCTGAGGCGCGCAACCGGTCCGGCCCGGGGTGTTAGGGTGCCCTAACTATGCGCGAGCGGCGGCCCTTTCCCCTTCGCACGGGCTTCGCGGAGGTGGTCGCGGCGGCCTCGGTCACCCCGATGATGCGGCGCATCACGCTCGTCGCCGCCGACTTCGGCGAGGACTTCGGCGTCGAGGAGCCGGGTGAGATCCTCACGCTGGGCTGGCCCGACGAGGGCGCCGAGCTCGTCCTTCCCGAGCGCGGCTGGCGCTTCCCGCGCGGCAGGCGCGAGCAGCACTGGCGCAACTTCACCGTGCGCGCCCATCGCCCCGGGCGCCGGGAGGTCGACGTCGACTTCTTCCTCCACGACCACCCCGGCCGCGCCTCCGCCTGGGCCGCCGCTGCGCGCCCCGGCGACCGCGTCGGCTACGCCGGCCCGCGCACCCACTGGCAGGCCAACGGCGGCTGCGACTGGTCGCTGCTCGTCGCCGACGAGACCGGCCTGCCGGCGCTGCTGGCGATCCTCGAGACCCTGCCGGCGGGCCACCGCGCCTTCGCCGTCGCCGAGATCGCCGGCGACGCCGAGCGCCAGGAGCCGAGCACCCGCGCCGAGGTCGACCTGCGCTGGCTCACCCGCCGCGGCGGGCTGCGTGACGCCGTCCGCGAGCTGGAGCTGCCGCTCGGCCGCGGCAACGCCTGGGGCGGCGGCGAGAGCCAGGCCATGCGCGCGGTGCGCGACGACCTGCGCCGCCGTCGCAACGTCGAGACCCTGCAGCTGCTCGGCTACTGGAGCAGCGCGCGCTAGAACGCCGCGCGCTCGAGCACGTCGATCTCCTCGAGCGCGTGGCCCGCGCCAAGCACGACGCACGTCAGCGGATCGTCGGCGAGCGCCACCGGCACGTGCGTCTCGAGCTGCACGCGCTCGGCGAAGCCCGCGCAGCAGCGCGCCGCCGCCCGCCAGCAGGATGCCGCGCCGGGTCAGGTCCGCGGCCAGCTCCGGCGGGGTGTTCTCGAGCGCGTCCTTGACCGCGTCGATGATCTCGCTGACCAGCGGCTCGAGCGCCTCGCGCGCCTCGGCGCTCGTGACCTTCGCCTCGCGCGGCAGTCCGCTCGACGGGTCGCGGCCGCGCACGTGCGTCTCGAACTCGCTCAGGTCGGGAGAGCAGCCGCCGACCTCGAGCTTCACGGCCTCGGACGTCGTCTCCCCGACCGCGAGGCCGTGGTTGCGGCGGATGAATGCCGCCAGCGCCTCGTCGAAGTCATAGCCGCCGACCCGCAGCGAGCGCGACACGACGATCCCGCCCAGCGAGATCACCGCCACCTCACTGGTGCCGCCGCCGATGTCCACGACCACGTTCGCGAGCGGCTCCGCGATCGGCAGCCCGGCCCCGATAGCCGCCGCCATCGGCTCCTCGATCAGCTGGACCGAGCGCGCCCCTGCCGCCAGGCACGCCTCCTCGAGCGCGCGGCGCTCGACGTCTGTGATGCCGGACGGCGCGCACATCACGAGCCGCGGGTGGGCGAAGCGGCTCTTGTGCACGCGCCCGATGAAGTGGCGCAGCATCGCCTCGGTTGTCTCGAAGTCGGTGATCACGCCGTGGCGCAGCGGCCGCACCGCGGAGATCGAGGCGGGGGTGCGGCCGATCATCCGCTGCGCCTCCTCCCCCACGGCGTGCACGTCGCCGGTGCGCGTGTCCATCGCCACCACCGACGGCTCGGACACGCGGATGCCCTCGCCGCGCAGGTACGCGAGCGTGTTCGCCGTGCCCAGGTCGATGGCGATGTCTCGCCCGCCCAGCCGGGCTCGGTTGCGTCGGCGTCTCGCCATGAAAAGGTCCTGCAAGCCTACGGATTTGCGGCGGGCCCGCTCAGGCGCGCAAGAAAGTCAGCACCGCGAGCACGCGCCGGTGGTCCTCCGGGGCCGGCGGCAGGCCGAGCTTCCCGAAGATCGAGGTGACGTGCTTCTCGACCGCCCGCTCGGTGACGACCATCTGGGCCGCGATCGCCGTGTTGGAGCGGCCCTCGGCCATCAGCTCGAGCGCCTCGCGCTCGCGCGGCGTGAGCTCGTCGAGCGGATCCTCGCGGCGCGCGCGCCCGACCAGCTGCGACACGACCTCCGGGTCGAGCGCGGAGCCGCCGTCGGCCACCCGCTTCACGGCGTCGACGAAGCCGCTCCACGTCCGCGACGCGGTCCTTGAGCAGGTAGCCGACGCCGCCGGCCGCGTCACCGACCAACTCGAGCGCGTAGCCCTCCTCGACGTACTGGGAGAGGACCAGGACGCTCGTGCCCGGGTGCTCGGCACGGATCCGCAGCGCGGCGCGCAGGCCGTCGTCGGTGTTGGTCGGCGGCATGCGGATGTCCACCACCGCCACGTCGGGCTTGTGCGCGTTGACCTTGCGCAGCAGGTCCTCGGCATCCCCGGCCTGGCCGACCACCTCGAAGCCCGACTCCTCGAGCAGCCGCACGACGCCCTCGCGCAGCAGCACCGAGTCGTCGGCGACGACTACCCGCACAGCGCCTCGAGCGCGGCGCCGGAGAGCTCCGACTTCGGGATGAAGCCGCGCACGCCGTCGCGCCCGGCGAGCAGGCCGACGTCCTCGACGTCGCGGCTCGAGGTGAGCACGATCGCCGGGCGTCGCGCCGTTGCGGGTCAGCCGAGCCGCGACCTCCAGGCCGTCGATGTCGGGAAGCTGCACGTCGAGCAGCACCACGTCCGGGTGCAGCCGCTCGACGGCGTCGAGCGCCCCCAGGCCGTCCTCGGCCTCGCCGACGACGTCGAAGCCGTCGCACTCGAGCAGGCGCCGGGCGCTCGCCCGGAAGCTCGGGTGGTCGTCGACGATCAGGACGGAGGTGGCCATTCGCAGGGCATTCTCGCCGCCGGCGGCCGTTTCGCCAATACGGATAGCCACACCAGCCCCGACCGTATGATCCCGTCGCCGATGGAGGGCTCGACCGAGCTGCGCGGTCCGCCGCCGCCGCGACACGGCGGCCCGCTGACGCTGCTGCGCTTCCTGCGCCGCAATCGCATGCTGAACAGGCGCTACCTGCTGCTCGTGCTGCGGCTCGTCGGCTGGAAGCTGCGGCTGCGCAGCCGGCTGCGGCTCGACGGCCTGGCCTTCATCGGACCGGGCTGCCGGCTCGAGGTCGGGCCGGACGCGGTGCTGGAGCTGGGGCGCTGGTCGTGGCTCGGCCACGGCTGCAAGATCCGCTGCCACGAGGGCCGCGTCAGCGTCGGCGCCAAGACGGTGATGGGCCAGGAGTGCACCATCTCCGCCTACCAGCACGTGGTGATCGGGCGCGAGTGCGTGATCGCCGACCGCGTCATGCTGATCGACTTCGACCACGGCAGCGTCGAGGTCGATCGGCCGATCCGGCTGCAGGGCATCTACAAGCGCGACGTCCAGGTCGGCCACAACGTCTGGATCGGCTACGGCGCCTGCATCCTGCGCGGGGTGACCGTCGGCGACAACGCCATCGTCGGGACCAACGCGGTGGTCACGCGGGACGTCGCGGAGAACGCGGTCGTGGGCGGCGTCCCGGCACGAGTGCTGCGTACGCGCGACAAGCCACATATGATGCGCTTCCGGTGAGCTTGGGAGGACTCGCAAAGGTGGCGCTGGTCGACGACGGCGCTTGCCGTGACCGGCTGCACGCTCAACCGGCCGGAGGACCCGGTCGTCCTGACCGGCGCACAGGTCTCCTCGCTCAGCTCCGTATCCGCCGGCGACGTCGTCGCCTTCCGCTAGATCGACGGCTGGCAGCAGCGGCCGATCCAGGTCGACGAGCGCAAGCAGGTCGACCTCGGCACCGTCTACAACTCCGCGCCGATGGGTTTCACGACCACCGTCTACGCGGATCCCGGCACGTTCACCGGCGCGGACACCAACGCCAACGTCGACGCCGACGACGAGCTCGTCTTCATGGCCAAGGACGCCGGGCTGGAGGCGCCCTCCGACGCGGGCAACCCCGCCGGTGTGGTCGCGGGCAGCGGCGTGAAGGTCAAGGTCCACACGACGCTCGGCGGGACCGCCCGCGACGGCTGGATCTACCTGTTCAAGCGCAGCGGCAGGCTCAGCCCCGGGCGCGGAACGTCAGCTACGTGGACTACGACTTCCAGCTGACTTCGGGCGACGTACAAGACGACCTACAAGCTGCAGGACGGCCCCAACCCGGAGAACACGACGGTCTCCACGCCCTACTACGTCGACCACTTCTCCGACCGCTGGCTCAAGGACCAGATCAGGGTCAAGGCCGGCGGCGCAACCGGCGCCGACATCCTCGACCGCAACAAGTCGCTGCTCGGGCCGGGCAACTGCGGGCCGCTCCGAGAGACACCTTCGACGACGCCGAGGGCGCGTTCGTGACGAACAAGGCCGGACCGGTGCGCGCGATCCGCTCGTACATCGGCGCCAACAGCGGGCCGCTGACCCAGCGCGAGCACATCTTCTACGAGCAGCGCGAGGACGTCCGCACGTTCCTGCGCGTGCACGCCGTGCCGGGACCCTGGGACTTCCTCGACTTCTCCTCGGCGGCGATCGGGATGACGTACCGCAACAACCTCAGAACCCGAACGGCGTCAGGGTCGACGGCAGTGCCCGACGCCGTCACGAACGGCCGCTCGACCTGGGAGTCGATCGACGGCCCGCAGGGCGGGCTGTCGCAGTCGCACACGCTGGTGACCGACATCCCGGCCCTCAACGGACACTCGTTCTACCTGGACGACAAGACGCCGAGCGGCGGGCAGCAGACCCAGTGCACCGGCGACGCGGAGGCGATCGGCCAGAGCGGTCCCTGGCTCAACAGCGACGCTGCCGAACACCGACCCGCGCACAGCGGGCTTCAACTCGCTCGGCCTCGACGCGGACGATCTACTTCGAGGCGCCCGGCAAGGCCGACGGCGCGGCGCGCGCCGCCCAGGCCGGCAGCAAGTTCGACGTGACCGTCTCGCCGGCGCCCTAGAGCCCGACGATCCCGCGCAGCAGGTCGTCGAGCCGGCCCGGGTCGACTCCGTGCGCGCGCTCGTACTCGCGCTGCGACTGGTCGTCGAAGAGCGCCAGCACGAGCTCCTCGCGCGAGGAGCCGAAGCGGCAGGCCGCCCGGTCGAGGCCGCGCAGCGCGATGTCCTCGACCACGCCCTCGACCCCGCCCACCGAGTCACGCTCGCGCGGCTGGCAGGGGTCGGCGATCTCGACGGGCTGGGGCTCGAGCGATCGCTCGGCGACCGCGTAGCCGACAGGCAGCGCCAGCGCCGCAACCGCGGCCGCGCCCACCACCGCGAGCCGCGGCGGCGCCCGCCCGCCCAGGCGCAGCGCCAGCAGCAGCGCGGCCAGCAACGCCATCGCGCCGGTGATCGCGAAGGCGGGGCCGAAGGCGGCGTCGACCGCCGCCAGCACCGCGTCGTCGAGCCCCTCACCGAGCCGGTCGAGCTCGCGCCCGACCTTCGCGGCCGACGAGTCGCCCTCCACGCGCCCCTGCAGGTCGTCGAGCAGCCCCTCGGCGCGGTCGGTTCCGAGCAGCTCGTCGAGCCCGCGGGCGGCGTCGCCGAGCGTGTCGCCGTAGCGGTCCTCGAGCTCCTCGAGGCGCCCGAGCAGCTGGTCGCCACCGCCGAGCTGGTGAGCCAGCCGCTGGAGCCGGCTGAGCACGTCGCGGTCGCGGGTCGAAAGGATGCGGTGGCGCTCGCGCGCGAGTGACTTGGCGAGCGCGTCGCGCGGCTGCTCGGTCGCCACGTTGGCGAACAGCCGCGGCGCGATCTCGATCTTGTCGGTGGGCGGCAGGGCGGCGTCAAGGACGAGCGCGGTGCCGCGCTCGCGCGCGAGCTCGACCTGGTCGTCGAGCTCGGACGCCACCACGGGCGCCAGCAGCGCGAGCGCCAGCGTGATGCCGATGTGGCGCAGCGACAGCAGCGCCGCCGCCTGGCCGCGGGTGCGCTCCGGCAGCAGCTCGCCCGCCAGCGCCGGCAGCGCCATCCCCATGCCGAAGCCCGCGAGCAGCTGCGGCAGCACCGTCCACAGCTCCGACGCGGTAGGCAGGAAGGCGAGGCCGCCGATGCCGCCCGCCACCAGCAGGCAGCCCGCCACGGCGCGCGGCGCCGGGTCGCCGCGCACGAACGAGCCGGCGACGGCCGCCAGCGGCAGCACGGTCACCGCGGCCGCGGCCGCCAGCGGCGCCACGCTCCACCCGCTGATCAGCAGCAGCACGACCAGGAAGACGACGGCCGTGAGCGCGCCGGAGAGCAGCGTCAGGGCGACCGCCGCGACGAGGTCGCGCGGCGGCCGCGGCAGCGCCTCGCGCACCGTCGCGATCGGGCTCGACAGCAGCGCCGGGACCGCCGCCAGCGCGATCGGCGCCTGCGCGATGAAGATCGCGCGCCAGTCGAACAGCTCCGTGAGCAGGCCGCCGAGCGCGGGCCCGGCCGCCGTGCCGGCGACCGCCGCGCCGATCCAGAGCCGCCGCCCGGCGCCGCCTCCGTCGAGGGCGTCGAAGGCGGCCGCGAGCAGGGCGCCGGCGCCGATCGCCTGCAGCGCCCGCATGGCGAGCAGCAGCTCGAGCGAGTTCGACGTGGCACACGCGATCGAGGCCGCGCCGAAGAGCAGGGCGCCCGCGCCGCCGCTGGCGCGGCTGTGCAGCGCCGCGGAGATCGGCAGCGCGACCGCGAGCACCGCCGTGTAGACGCCGATCACGGCGGCCACGCCCTCGACCGAGGTGTCCAGCTCGAGCAGCAGCTGCGGCAGGGCGAGCGTCACGACCGCGGCGTCGGCGAGCGCGAGGCCTGCGGCGATCGCGATGGACGCGCGTCTCACAGAAGGGTTTCTAGCTCACCGGCGCTCGGCGACGGTGCGGGTATCCGCACCCGCCCCTCGGGTGCAGGCCGCATTGGAGCGCCCGCGGCCCCGGCGCAGACTTGCCTCCATGAACTCGCGTTCCAACACCAACGGCCCAGACAACCTCGCCGCGCGCGCCGGACGCTGGAGCGCGCAACATCGAAAGAAGGCGATCCTCGGCTGGCTCGCCTTCGTGATCCTGGCCGTCTTCATCGGCGGGTCGGTCGGGACCAAGACGCTCTCCGACGACGACAACGGCATCGGTGAATCCGGCCGCGCCGACAAGGCTGTCAGCGCGCACTTCCCGGACAAGGCGGGCGAGAGCGTGCTGGTACAGAGCCAGGGCGGGACGGACAACCGCAGTCCACAGTTCCGCGCCGTCGTGTCCGACGTCGTGTCGGGTCTCGAGGCGACGAAGCACGTCCGCAACGTCGAGAGCCCCTACGCCAAGGGCAGCCAGGGCACGCTCTCGGAGGACGGGCGCTCGGCGCTCGTCACGTTCGAGCTGCCGGGCGACGAGGCCGAGGACCTGGTCGGCCCGGCGCTGGCGACCGTGTCGAAGCTGGACAGCCGCGAGAGCGGCTTCCGCATCGAGGAGTTCGGCGACGCGAGCGCGAGCAAGGCGATCGACAAGGCGTTCTCGGACGACTTCCAGAAGGCGGAGGTGACCTCCCTGCCGATCACGCTGATCATCCTGATCCTGGCCTTCGGCGCGCTGCTGGCGGCCTTCGTGCCCCTGCTGCTCGCGATCACGGCGGTCGCCGCGGCGATCAGCCTGATCGGCCCGATCAGCCAGATCTGGCCCGTCGACGAGGCGATCAGCTCGGTCGTGCTGCTGATCGGCCTGGCCGTCGGTGTCGACTACTCGATGTTCTACCTGCGCCGTGAGCGCGAGGAGCGCGCCGCCGGCCGCTCGGAGGAGGCCGCGCTACAGGCGGCGGCCGCCACCTCCGGCCGGGCCGTGCTGATCTCGGGCATCACGGTGATCGCGGCGATGGCCGGGATGTACTTCGGCGGCGCCCCCACGTTCATCTCGTTCGCCACCGGCACGATCATGGTCGTCGCAATCGCGGTGATCGGGTCCCTGACGGTGCTGCCCGCCGTGCTGTCCAAGCTCGGCGACCGCGTCAACAAGGGGCGCGTGCCGTTCCTGAAGCCGGAGCGGCGCACGGGCGAGCCGCGCGCTTGGTCCTGGGTGCTCGACCGGGTGCTGAAGCGCCCGCTCGTGTCCGCGATCGCCGCCGCGAGCGTGCTGGTGGTGCTGGCGATCCCGGTCTTCCACATCCACACGGCGGACTCGGGCGTGGACGGGCTGCCGCGGACGATCCCGGCGATGCAGACCTACGACCGGATGCAGGCCGCGTTCCCGGGCGAGCAGTTCTCGGCCGACGTGGTGCTGCAGGGCTCGAACCTGGATCGCAGCCAGATCCAGGCCGCCGCCCAGCAGCTGCGTGAGATCGCACGCGACTCGGATCAGTTCAACGAGCCGATCACGGTCGACGCGAGCCCCGACGGGCAGGTCGCGGTGATCGAGGTCCCGCTGGCGGGCACCGGCACCGACGACACGTCGCTGGCCGCCGTGCGCTCGCTGCGCGAGGACGTGGTGCCCAAGGTGCTGCCGCAGGTGAACGGCGGCGAGTTGGTCGGCGTCTCCGGGTTCACCGCGGGCTCGGAGGACTTCAACGCCCTCATGGGATCGCGCATCTGGTACGTGTTCGGCTTCGTGTTCGCGGTGGCGTTCCTGCTGCTGCTGGTCACCTTCCGCTCGATCGTCATCCCGATCAAGGCGATCCTGCTGAACGTGCTGTCGGTCGCGCGCGTCGCTCGGGATCGTCACCTACGTGTTCCAGGACGGTCACTTCGAGGACCTCCTGAACTTCGACTCGACCGGTGCGATCACGGCCTGGTTCCCGATCATGCTGTTCGTGATCCTGTTCGGCCTCTCGATGGACTACCACGTGTTCATCCTGAGCCGGATCAAGGAGGCGGTGGACCGCGGCGAGCCGACCGAGGAGGCCGTGAGCCACGGCATCAAGTCGACGGCGAGCGTCGTCACCGCCGCCGCGATGGTGATGGTCGGAGTGTTCGGGATCTTCGCGACGCTCCAGTTCATCGACATGAAGCAGTTCGGCGTCGGCCTGGCCGCGGCGATCCTGATCGACGCCACGCTCGTGCGCGGCGTGCTGCTGCCGGCGGCGATGAAGCTGCTCGGCGAGTGGAACTGGTACCTGCCGCGCTGGCTCGAGTGGCTGCCGCGCGGACCGGCGCTGGAGGGCTCGCCCGCCGCGCCGGTGCCATGCGCCCGAGCACGCCCCGGTGCGACCCGAGGCACGGCCGGCCGAGGCCTAGCCCAAAGCCCCCGCAGGACGATCGGAGCCCGCCGCGTGCGGGCTCCGGCCGTTCAGCCGGGACGGCGCGCGGGACGCGGCGCGCGACCGGCACCGGGCCGTCGATGCGCGGCAGCAGCGCGGCGTTGCCGCCGAAGCCCGCCGTGGCCAGCAGCCTCGCGGTCGCCCCGCGCGGCACCGGGACCTGCAGCGAGACGCGGCAGTCGGCGCCGAGCCCGGCGCGGCGGCGCTGGACGATTCGGTTGGCGCCGAGCACGCGCAGCGTCACGACCCCGCGGCAACCGCGCCGCCGCGGTCACGCCGCGCGGCAGCACCAGCCGCGCCGCGACCTCGACGCGGCCGCCGCGGCGCGCGAACGAGGTGCGCAGCGCGCGCGGCCGGCGCAGGCCGAGCGCGCGGGCGGCCATCGACGGGTCGTCTGTGATCAGCGCGTCGACCCCGGCGCGCGCGGCGGCGCGCACGTCGGAGCGCGCGTTGAGCGTGTACGCGGCGACGGGGCGCTTCAGGCGGTGCGCCTGCCGGACGTAGGCCTGCGGCGAACGGCCACTGCGGCGAGATCCAGGTGTAGCCCGCGTCGCGCGTCGACGCGATGTTGGCCGGGTCGGCGCCGAGCGTCAGGAAGCTGGTGGGCACCCCGCGCAGGCGGCGCTTGGCCACGTCGAGGTTGCCCGGCAGGAAGCTCTGGATCAGCAGCTGCGAGCGCGGCAGGCCCGACTCGAGCACCACGTCCATCACGCGGTTGGCATAGGCCGTCGTCGGATCCCAGTCGGGGTCGGTCGGCAGGTTCTTGATCTCGAGGTTCACGGCGGCGCCGGTCAGGCGCGCGAGCTCGAGCACCTCCGCGATCGTCGCGATGCGGCCGCGCGGCGAGACGGTGCGCGTGCGCAGCCCGCCACCCGGGCTGCCGAGCACGTCCGGCCGGCAGGCGCGCAGCGCGTCCTCGGTGCGCGCGGCCACCTCGCCGGTGCAGTTGGTGGTGCGGTCGAGGGTCGCGTCGTGGATGGCGACCGGCACCCCGTCGGCCGTCAGCTTGGCGTCGACCTCGAGCACGAAGCCGTCGCGCGCGGCGGCCCGGTAGGCGTCCAGGCTCTCCTCCGTGTAGGTCGGCTTGCCCGCCACGACGGTGCCGCCGCGGTGGGCGTGGATCAGCGGCGCGGCCGCTGCGGCGGAGGCCGCTGACGCCAGCGCGAAGGCCACCGCAGCCGAGGCCAGGGCGGCTCGGACGTTCCCCCTCATCCCGGCCACCATATCCTTCCGCTCTCATGGACCTGGGCCGCAGCGCGCTCGATCACCTCTGGCTGCACTTCACCGAGATGGGCGGCTACCGCGATCCCGCCGACCTGCAGGTGATCGTCAAGGGCGACGGCTGCTATCTCGAGGACTCCAACGGGCGGCGCTACCTCGACGCGCTCGCCGGGCTCTTCTGCGTGAACGTCGGCTAC
This sequence comes from uncultured Thermoleophilaceae bacterium, assembly GCA_963828225.1. GTDB lineage: Bacteria > Actinomycetota > Thermoleophilia > Solirubrobacterales > Thermoleophilaceae > JACVRW01. The sequence continues at coordinate 177,614 of CAWHDX010000004.1, forward strand.
GGCTTCGGCGAGGAGATGGGCGAGGCCGCCGCCGCGCAGATGCGCGAGCTGCCCTTCGCGATCAACTGGACGTTCGCCCACCCGCGCTCGATCGAACTGGCGACCGAGCTGGCGGAACTCGCGCCGCCGGGGCTCGAGCGCTGCTTCTTCGTCTCGGGCGGATCGGAGGCCGTCGAGGCCGCCTGGAAGCTCGCACGGCAGTACCACACGGCCCGCGGCGAGCGCCGCTGGAAGGCGATCGCGCGACGAGTCGCCTACCACGGCACCACCATGGGCGCGCTCTCGATCACCGGCTGCACCGAGCTGCGCACGCCGTTCGAGCCGCTCGTGCCCGACGTGCTGCACGTCTCCAACACGAACGCCTACCACCGTCCCGCCGGGGAGACCGAGGAGCAGTTCACCCAGGCGCTGCTCGACGAGCTCGAGGCGACGATCGTTCAGGCCGGCCCGGACACGGTCGCCATGGTGATCATGGAGCCGGTGCAGAATGCCGGAGGCGCGTTCATGCCTCCGGCCGGCTACTTCGAGGGCGTGCGGGCGATCTGCGACGAGCACGGCATCCTGCTCTGCGCCGACGAGGTGATCACCGGCTTCGGTCGCACCGGCCACTGGTTCGCGTCGGAGCGCTTCGGCCTCCGGCCCGACCTGATCACCACCGCGAAGGGGCTGTCGTCGGCCTACGCCTCGATCGGCGCGCTGATCGCGAGCGAGCGCGTGATGGAGCCGTTCTCGAAGCCGGGGGCGATGTACACGCACGGCGTCACCTTCGGCGGCCATCCGGTACAGGCCGCGGTCGCGCTCAAGAACATCGAGATCATGCGCCGCGAGGGGATCATGGAGCGGGTGCGCGAGCACGAGCCGGCGTTCCGCGCCGCGCTCGAGCGGCTGCTCGAGCTGCCGATCGTCGGCGACGTGCGCGGCTGCGGCTACTTCTACGCGATCGAGCTCGTCAAGGACAAGGAGACGCGCGCGGGCTTCGACGAGGACGAGTGCGACGAGCTGCTGCGCCGCTTCGTGTCGCCGAGCCTGTTCGAGCGCGGGCTGATCTGCCGGGCCGACGACCGCGGCGACCCCGTCGTGCAGATCTCGCCGCCGCTCGTCGCCGGGCCCGAGGAGTTCGAGGTGATCGCCTCGACGCTCGGCGCCGTGCTCGAAGAGGCCGGCGAGCGCATGCGCGTGGGGGCTTGAGCGGCCAAGCGGTCGCGCCGGAGCGCGGCGGCGCGCCCCGGACCGTCACGCCGACGGCGATCCTGCTGGGCCTGCTGATCGCGCCGTCGGCCCTCGGTGTCTCCACGACCGCCGTCGCGCTCCCGACGATCTCGGCGGACCTCGGCCTGTCCCATCCCGAGGCGGCCTGGATCCTCGCCGGCTACGTGCTGGCGCAGGCGACCTCGGTGGCCCTGTTCGGGCGCATGGGCGACGCGCGCGGCACGCGCGTGATCCTGCTGGCCGGCGGCGCGCTGATCGCCTTGGGGACGCTGCTGACCGTCACGAGCCAGTCCTTCCCGCCCCTGCTGGCGGGCCGGATGCTGCAGGGCGCCGGGGTCGGCGCGGCGCCGGTGGCCGCCTTCTCGATCGCGGCTTCGCTCTACGAGGGCGTCGACCGGGCCAAGGCGATGGGCGTGATCAGCGCCGTGCTCGGCGTGCTGTCGGGCTCGGGCTCGCTGATCGGAGGCCTGCTCACGGACGGGATCTCCTGGCGCGCGGTCGTCGTGGTGCCGGCGCTGACGCTGCCCGCCATCGCGGCCAGCGTGCATCTCGCCTCGCGCAGCGGCACCGGGGTGCAGCGCCTCGACGCGATCGGCGCGGGGCTGGTGGTGGTGCTCGCCTCGTGCATCGTGCTGCTGCTGGAGACGCCCAGCATCGACTTCACGGCCGGCGTGCTGGCCGGGCTCGCGCTGCTGGCGGTGGCCGCGGCGGCGGCGCTGACGCGACACGTGCGGCGGACGCCCGACGGCTTCATCCCCGCCGCCGTGATCCGTTCGCGGCGCTACGTGCTGGGGGCGCTGTCAGCGCTGATGCTGTTCGCGGGCTACCTCGGGATGCTGTTCGCGGCGCCGCTGCTGCTGCTGCAGGACCACGACTGGACGCCGACGCAGATCGGCCTGGTCCTGCTGCCGGCGGCGGTCATGGGCGCGCTGACCGCGCGCGTGGTCGGCCACGTGATCGCCCGTATCGACCCGTTTCGGCTGACCGCGGCCCTGGCGCTGGTGAGCGCCGCCGGGCTGCTGCTGGCGGGGCTGGAGGACGGCGCCCCCGTCGCGACGACCTTGGGCCTCGGGATGTCGCTGGTGGGGTTCATGTCGGCGCAGGTGGCGCTCGTGGACCGCGTGCCGCTGTCGGTGGAGCCGAGCGTGCGCAGCATCGCGACCGGGGTGTTCATGCTCGTCTTCCTGGTGGGCGGCGCGATGGGCACGGCCACGGTGGCCGGCCTTTCGGACCCGCTCGGGCTCGGCGACGCACTCGCGTGCGCGGCGCTGCTGCCGGCGCTGGGCGGCGGGCTTTCGCTGGCTGCGGGCGCGAGCTGACGGCGGCAACCAGGGCGGCCCGGCGGAGGTGTGGTCTACAAACGTCGCGCATACCGCAACGTTTGTCGACCACACTCGCGTGCCGGCCGCCGCGCGGGCGGGCTACCCGCCTCGCCCAGCCGCCCAGGCGCCCGCCTGCAGGCCCGACTCGATCGCGCCGTCGATGAACCCGGCCCAGCCGTTCGCCAGGTCGGAGCCGGCCAGGACGACGTTGCCCTCGGGCCGGCGCATCGCTGCGTGGTGGTGCTCGTACCAGCCGGGGCGGTGGATGGCCCAGGTCCCGCGCGAGAACTCGTCGGCGAGCCAGTCGTGCGAGGTGGCGTCCAGGACCTCGTAGCCGGGCAGCGTCTCGTCGAGGCTCGCCTGCATCCCGGCCAGGTCGGCGGCGTCGCAGCCCTCGGCATCGGCGCCGAAGCCGATCTGCAGCTGCGTCCCGTCGCCGACCAGGACCTCGCTGCTCAGGTAGCCGAACGGATGGCGATAGCGAATCGAGCTCTGGCTGACGTCCTCACCGCGTGCGTGGATCATCACCTTCACGCCGCGGCTGGCCTGGCCGACGTCGATCGCCCTTCGCTTGTCCTCCGGCAGAGCGGGGCTGAACTCGATGCCGCCGAGCGCGTTCAGCGCGACGGCGACGATCGCGGTGCCCGCCACGAACGTCTCGCCCGCTCGCGTGTGCACCTCCACCCGCTCGCCGTCGCTGGCGACCGCCGCGACCGGCGTCGCCAGCCGCCGCTCGAAGGGGGCGGCCTCGGCGATGGCGCCGAGGAGGGCGCCGGTGCCGCCGTCGATCGTCACCCGTCCGCCGGTGAACTGGGTCAGCTCCAGGCTGTAGCCCGACAGCGCGTGCCAGCGCAGGATCGACACCGCCCCCGCCTCGTCGAGCCGGCCGTGCGCCACCGACTCGAGCTCGGCGGCGAGCACGTCGCGCTCCTCCTCGTCCAGCTCGAGCTCGGCGATCCGCTCCGCGATCGTCTGCCGGTCGAAGCGCGCGAGCTCCGGCATCGCGGCCAGGGGCGCGTGGGGCTGCGGCAGGGCCTCGCGCACCCCCTCCACGAACCGGTCCCAGCCGCGGCGAGCGACGGCGTCGCGCTGCTCGATCGTCCCGGAGCGGCGCTCGTCGCCCACGTGCCAGTGCGCGCGGCCCGTGTCCTCGCTGACGGCGACCGGCAGACCGGCGCGCGTCAGCTCCGAGAACGTGTGCGGCTGGTGCCAGTGCACCCAGGCGCCACCGTATTCGATCGGAAACCCGTTCCAATCGGCGCTCCAGGTGCGGCCGCCGAGCCGGTCGCGGGCCTCGAGCAGCAACGTCCGCCGACCCCGGAGCGCGCACTCGCGAGCAGCCGTGACGCCGGCGAAGCCGCCGCCGACCACGATCACGTCAAAGCGATCGGCCATGCAGGGTGCAGGAATCTACTTCAGGGGTTCCCCCGGGGCATCTCGTAGGCATAGACTCCGCCGGCACGACGAGGCGAGAGGGGGGGTTGGGGGCCACGCATCCCAAGGACCGGTCCGGGATCAGTCGACGTCAGTTCGCCCGCGGGGCCGCCGGCGCGGTAGCCGGCGCCGGCATAGTGGGCGGGCTCGCGGCCTGCGAGAACACGACCACTCCGGTCGGCGCCACCGCCTCGGCGAGCGGCGCGGCCGCCGAGCTCGTCGTCGCGAAGCCGACCGGACCGGGAGGACTGCCGCTGCCGCGCACGGACAACTCCGTCACGTGGGCGGTCACCTCCGAGAACAGGCCCATCAAGGACGCGCTCGGCACCGAGCCCGGCCCGCTGCGGATCTACAACTACGCGGACTACCTCGACCCGGTCACGCTCAAGCGCTTCCAGAAGCAGTTCTCCACCAAGGTCGAGGTCGCGACGTACAACTCGGCCGACGAGGCGGTCGCGAAGCTGTCCTCCGGAGCGGTCGACTTCGACCTGATCGTCGGATTGAGCGGCTCGAACATCGTCGATCTGATCGCCCACCGGCTGCTGCTTCCCCTCAACCACTTCTACCTCCCCAACCTCGAGAAGAACGTCTGGCCATCGCTGGCCGACCCGTTCTACGACCGCGGCAGCCACTACACGGTCCCGTACGTCGTCTGGATGGACGGGATCGGGTGGCGCAACGACAAGGTCAAGGAGGACGTCGCCGGCATGGACGTCCCCTGGGACATCTTCTGGCACGCCCAGGCCTACCGCGGGAAGGTCGGGATCCTCGACGACCGCCGCGACGCGCTGAGCATGCCGATGCAGCGCGACGCGATGAAGAACGGGGCGCGGCCCGACGTCAACACCGAGGACCCCGAGGTGATCTCGAAGTCCCAGCGCGACCTCACCGCGCTCAGCGGGATCTGCAATCCGAAGGTGACGATCACCGACTATCAGACCCTGCCCGAGGGCAAGACGGTGCTCCACCACTCGTGGTCGGGGGACCTGCTCTCGGCGGCGTTCTACTACCTCCCGAAGGGGGTCAAGGCCGACGTGCTGTCGTACTGGAGGCCGAAGGAGAACGGCGTGATCCAGAACGACTTCTTCGCCGTCGGGCGAACCGCAAGGCACCCGGTGCTCGCCCACCAGTTCGTCAACTTCATGCTCGACGAGACGAACGCGTACGACAACTTCGTGAACTTCACGGGCTACACGCCGCCGCAGAACGGGATCGACGCGGACGCGCTGCTCGAGCAGGGGCTGATCCCGGAGACGCTCCAGGAGGCGGTCATCCGCCCCGAGGAGTTCGCGGCCAACTCAGGGCTGCTGCAGCTGAGCGTCGAGGGCCAGCGCCTCTGGGATGACGCCTGGTCGAAGTTCAAGGCGGGCTGATGCGGTCTCGCTGGACGTGGCGCCTGGTTGCCCTTCCGGGCGTCGTCTGGCTCTCGGTGTTCTTCCTGTGCGCGTTCTACGCCGTTCTGGCCGTGGCCTTCGGCAACCAGGACACGCTCTCTCAGCCGATCCCCCACTGGAACCCTCTGGACTGGAACGTCGGCTACGTCATCGACATGCTCGACAACCTGGTCCACGGCGGGCCGTTCTGGACCGTGTCGCTGCGGACAATCCAGTTCGTCCTGATCGCCGTCGTCCTCTCCGTGCTCATCGGCTACCCGGTCGCGTACTTCACGGCGCGGCACGCCGGGCGCTGGAAGGGCTTGATCCTGCTCGCCCTGATCCTGCCGCTGTGGATCAACTACCTGATGCGGATGCTCGCGTGGATCAACCTGCTCGCGCCGGACGGGATCGGCTCGCGGGCGCTCCACAGCGTCGGGATCGAGCGCGTCTTCCTCTCGCTGGGTCTGCTCGAAGAACCCGGAGGATGGCTCAACGGGCAGCCGACGACGGTCATCCTCGCGCTCCTCTACGGCTACATCCCGTTCCTCATCCTGCCGCTGTTCGTCGCGCTCGATCGCATCGACCGCCGTCAGATCGACGCGGCGCGCGATCTCGGCGCGAGCCCGCTGAGCGCGTTCCTGCGCGTGACGCTGCCGTTGTCGGTGCCGGGCATACTCGCCGGCTGCGTGCTGATCGCGCTGCCGATGTTCGGCGACTACTACACCGCGGACCTCGTCTCGGCGTCGACCCAGACCAACATGATCGGCAACCAGATCGACGAGTTCATGCGGCAGGGCTCGGAGAAGGTCACCGGCGCCGCGCTGACGCTGCTGCTGTCGACCTTCCTGCTCTTCCTGATGTTCTACTACCTGCGCACCACCCGCCGGGCGGGCACGAGCGCCCAGACGGCATGAGCCGGCTGCGCAACCCGTGGGGACAGCCGCGCTTCCTCGCGCTGATCACCGGCGGCTACATCCTCTGGTCGGTTCTGCCGGTGCTGCTGGCGATCGCCTTCGCGTTCAACAACGGCCGCTCGCGCACCACCTGGCAGGGGTTCTCGTTCCGCTGGTTCACCGGAGAGACGGGGAGCGTGCTGCACGACCCGGCGCTGCAGGACGCGCTGAGGCACACGCTGTTCCTCGCGATCGTCTGCGTGGCGGTCGCCACACCGCTCGGCGTGATGCTGGCCCTGGGCCTACAGCGCTGGCGCGGGCGCGGCAGCGGCACCGTCAACACGCTGATGCTGCTGCCGCTCGTGACGCCGGAGATCGTGATGGGCGTGGCGCTCCTCCTGCTCTTCCTGCAGGTCTTCAGCGGCATCGGCCTCGGCAGCGACGCGCAGGCGATCGGCCAGATCACCTTCACGTTGTCGTACGTCGTCGTGATCGTGCGCGGCCGGCTCGTCTCGATCGGCCCGGAGTTCGAGGAGGCGGCCGCGGACCTGGGAGCGCCCCGCCGCGATCAGTTCTTCCGCGTGCTGCTGCCGCTGCTCGCGCCGGCCATCATCGCCAGCGCGGCCGTCGCGTTCGCGACCTCGATCGACGACTTCGTCGTGACCCAGTACCTGTCGAGCGACGCGAGCACCACGACCGTGTCGATGCTGCTCTACTCGAGCGCGCGCGGTGCACCCACGCCCGCTCTCAACGCGATCGCGACGGTGAACCTCATGATCACGCTCGTGACGCTGGCCTTCGCCTACCTCGTCTACCGGCGCTTCGCCGGCCGCGACGAGGCCACCACGATCGCGACCCTGGACATCTGATGGAAGGGGAGATCCGCCTCGAGGAGCTGTGCAAGAAGTTCGACGACTTCGTCGCGGTCGACGGCATCGACATCGACATGCCGCCGGGCGAGTTCTTCACGCTGCTCGGCCCGTCCGGCTGCGGCAAGACCACGACGCTGCGGATGATCGCCGGCTTCGAGCGCCCGACCAGCGGGCGCATCCTCCTCGACGGCAACGACGTGGCGCGCGTCCCCCCGCACCAGCGCAACGTGAACACGGTGTTCCAGAGCTACGCGCTCTTCCCGCACCTCGACGTCGCCAAGAACGTGGCCTTCGGGCTCAAGTACCACAAGCTCGACAAGGCGGAGCGGGCCAAGCGGGTCGGCGCCGCGTTGGAGCTGGTCAACATGACCGAGTTCGCCCGCCGCAAGGCGGATCAGCTCTCCGGCGGGCAGCAGCAGCGCGTGGCGCTCGCGCGGGCGCTCGTGCTGCGGCCGCGCGTGCTGCTGCTCGACGAGCCGCTCGGGGCGCTCGACGCCCAGCTGCGCAAGAACCTCCAGGTCGAGCTCAAGGCCCTCCAGGCGGAGCTCGGGATCACGTTCATCTTCGTGACCCACGATCAGAGCGAGGCGCTCACCATGAGCGATCGCATCGCCGTGATGAATCGCGGTCGCGTCGAGCAGGCCGCACCGCCGAAGGCGATCTACGAGGAGCCGGAGACGGTCTTCGTGGCCGACTTCCTCGGCGTCTCGAACCTGCTCGGCGCCACGGCGATCGGCCAGGACGGCCCCGCCTGCATGGTCGAGGTCGGCGACCGCCGGCTGCGCGCGCTGAAGGGCGCGACCGAAGGGCGCGGCGAGGTGAAGGTGATGATCCGGCCGGAGCGCATCGTGATCGAGCCGCACTCGAACGCCGGGGACGAACGGCTGCCCGGCATGGTCGAGCGGTCCGTCTTCCTCGGCGGCGCCTACGAGGTGCACGTGCGCGTGCTCGGTGGCGAGCTGCTCAGGGTGATGGTCCCCAACGACGGCGACCTGTCGCCGACCGCCCTCGAGTCCGGCGCGGCGGTCTGCCTGCATCTGCCCGCCGACGCGCTGCGCGTGCTCAAGGTCAGCGAGCCGGACGAGGCGGACGAGCCGGACGAGGCGGCGGACGCGGCGGACGAGCAGCCGCAGGCCGCCGGCGCCTAGGCCGGCAGCGGACCGGCCCCGAGCGACTCGGAGGCCACGGCCCAGACCTCCGCGCGGGCGCGCTCGACGTCGAGGTCGCCGAGCAGCGCGCGCACGCCGAAGCCGTCGCAGAGGGCCATGACGCGGTCGGCGACGGCGGCCGGGTCGGCGGCCTCGTCGAACTCGCCCGCCTCGACGCCCGCCGCGATCGCCGCGGCGAACCAGCTGTGCATGCGCGCGTACAGCCGCGCGGCGGTGGGCCGCAGCTCCTCGTGGCGCACCGCGCGCAGCCACAGCTCGACCCAGAGGATCCAGTCGCGCTCGAGGCGGCCCGGGTGGGGCAGGCACTGGTCGACCATCGCCGCGAGCCGGCGCGCGTGGTCCGGCGCGTCGCCCTCTGCCTCGCCGATGCGCACGTCGCCGGCGAGCTCGAAGGAGTACTCGAGCGCCTGCTCGAGCAGGGCCTCGCGGGTCTCGAAGTGGTAGTGCACGAGCGACGCCGACACGCCCGCGTCCATGGCGATGCGCGCGATGCGGACGTCGTCGATCCCGTCGGTCGCGATCCGCTCCACGGCCGCCGCCAGGATACGCTCGCGCGCTCCCTCGGCGACCGCCGGCGCTGCGCTCACAGCGCGTCGCCGAGGTCCGCGCGCACCTTGTCGGCGAACCAGCCGACGGCCGCCTCGCGGCCCGACAGCGGCCCGGGCTCCCAGCCGCGCGACTCGATCCCCGCCTGGACGTTCGCGACCAGGTCCACGTCCTCGTCCCCCACCAGCTCGTTGACCTTGCGGTTGGCGAACTGGGCGGCGCGGGTGCGCAGCGAGGCGCGCGGGTGCCCGAGCAGGAAGGACGAGTCGCGCGTGCGCAGCGGGCCGTCCGGCCCGAGCGTCCAGATCCAGACCTGGTCGGGGTAGAGGTCGATCGCCGTGTTCGGGTAGATGAAGGCGTAGTGCCAGATCCCCCGGTGGGCGTCGCCGAGGCCGGGCATCGGCTCGACGAGGCGCTGGTAGGCGCGCTCCATCAGGTTGCCGGAGCGCTTCTCGCGCAGCGGTGCGTCGAACCACGCGTAGCCGTCGTTCAGCTCGACCTCGTAGCGCTTGTAGTCGAGCAGCCGCATCAGCCCGGGGTGCGCGATCGGGACGTGGTAGCCCTCGAGGTAGTTGTCGGCGACGATCTTCCAGTTGGCCGGCTGGCCGCCCTCGTAGGGGTTGCGCGGCACGAGCCCCTCGATCCCGTACGGCGCAAGGCGCTCGGCCAGGCCGGGCAGGCCCTCGGCGAGCGGGCGCGCGTGGGCGTCGAGGTTGACGAAGACGAGCCCGGCGAGCGTCTCGACGCGCACCGGGAAGAGGCCGAGCGCCGACTTGTCGAGCCCGGGAATCGCGCGCGCCTCGGGGACGCCGATCAGATCGCCGTCGAGCCGATAGGTCCAGCCGTGGTAGCGGCAGCGGATCGCCTTGCCGCAGTCGCCGGACCCGGACAGCAGGCGCGACCCGCGGTGGCGGCAGACGTTGCGGAAGGCGCGCAGCGTTCCCTCCTCGTCGCGCAGCACGAGCACCGGCTGGTTGCCGGCCGACGCCGTCAGGTAGCTGCCCGGGCGCGGAAGGCTCGACACGTGCGCGGCGAGCACCCAGTTGCGCTCGAAGATGCGTCGCTGCTCGTGCTCGACCACCGCGGGATCGCGGTAGAGGCGAGCGGGAAGCGCTGCGGGGCGGGTGCCGGCGGGGCCGGCCGGGGGGTTACCGGCGATCGTCATATCGGGATCCTGACTTTGTGATCAGCCGCATGATACCATCGGCGCCTTGGGCCGGATCGCAGCCCGTCACGCATGGCTCTCCATCACTCCCGAACCCGAGCGCGAGCTGCCCGCGGCGATCGCGACGCTGCGCGCCGGGGGTCCGCCGGGCGCCCAATCGGTCGAGGCCGAGCGGCGGCGGGTGGAGCGACTGGTGACGCGCGGCGGCAGGCGAGCATGGCTGGCCTACATCGCCGAAGCGAGGGCGCTCGCGCTCTCCGCGTCGGGTGACGAGCAGGTTGCGCGGGCTCGCGCGCTCGTCCTCGACGTGATCGAAAACCACGACAACCTGAAGCTCGGACTACCAGGAGGACTCGCATGACGATCACCCCCACAGCGCCGCCGGCCGGCACGGCCGCCGACCTCACGCCCGAGCAGGAGGACCTGCGCGAACGCGCGCGGCAGTTCGTCGACGAGATCCTGATCCCCAACGAGGAGCTCGCCGAGCGCAGCGGCGGCAAGATCCCGGACGAGCTCAAGCAGCGCATCAAGCGCGCGGCGATCGACGCGCGGCTGTCTGGCGGCCTGCACGCCCCCGAGCACGGCGGCCAGGGCTGGACGAAGACCGAGTGGTTCCTCGTCGAGGAGCAGCTCGGCCGCTCCACCAACGCGCTGTCGTGGCACATGCCCGGCGCCTACAACGTGCTCGCCAGCGGTGCGCCCGACCAGATCGAGCGCTATCTCAAGCCCGCGCTGCGCGGCGAGCTGCACGACGCCTACGCGGTCACCGAGGGCGAGGCGGGCTCCGACCCCTCGCGGATCGCGACGACCGCGCGCAAGACCGACTCCGGCTGGGTGATCGACGGCGAGAAGTGGTTCGTCACCTACGGCGACATCGCGGCCGTCTTCATCGTCATGGCCAACGCGCTCGTCGACGGCGAGAAGCTGCCGACGCTGTTCCTGATCGACAGCGAGGCGGCGGGCATCGAGGTCGTCGACGACCCGCCCTTCTCGCACACCTACCCGCACGGCCACCCCACGCTCCGCTTCACCGGCGTCGAGGTCCCCGAGGACGCCGTGATCGGCGGCCTGGGTGGCGGCGACGACCTGCAGCGGGCCTGGTTCGCCGAGGAGCGCCTCGGCATCGCCGCGCGCGGCGTCGGCTCGATGTGGCGCCTGATCGAGGACACCACCGCCTGGGCGCTCCAGCGCGTCCAGGGCGAGAGCCGCATCATGGACTACCAGGGCGTGTCGTTCCCGCTCGCGGACTCGGCGGCGGACGCCGCGGCCGGGCGCCTGCTTACGCTGGAGGTGGCGCGCCTGTCGGACGCGGGCGCCGACCCGAAGGTGATCCACGCCAAGGCCTCGATGGCGAAGCTGTTCGTGAGCGAGGCCGCCTGCCGCTGCGCCGACCGCTGCCTGCAGATCTTCGGCGGGCGCGGCTACATGCGCACCAACGTGGCCGAGCGCTTCTACCGCGAGCTGCGCGTGGACCGCATCTGGGAGGGCACCAGCGAGATCCAGCGGCTGATCGTGGCGCGCTCGCTCGAGCGCCGCGGCGTCGAGCGCACGCTCCACTAGCCCGGTGCAGCTCGCCCGCCTCCTGCACCCGCGCTCGATTGCGGTGGTCGGCGCGACCGACAGGGACGGCTCGTACGCGGGCGAGACGTTGCTCAACCTGCGGCTGCTCGGCTACCCGGGCGCCGTCTGGGGAGTGAACCCGGGCCGCGAGCAGGCGCACGGCGTGCCCTGCTTCCCGACGCTCTCGGACCTGCCCGAGCCGCCCGACGCCGTGGTCGTCGCCATCCCGGCCCCCGGCGTCCCGGCGGCGATCGAGGAGGCCGGCGCGACCGGCGCCGGCGGCGCGGTCGTATACGGCGCCGGCTTCGGCGAGGTCGCGCAGGGCGAGGACCTGGAGCGCCAGCTCGCCGAGGCCGCGGCGCGCCACTCGCTGCCGGTCTGCGGGCCGAACGGCAACGGGATCGTCGCCCTGCACGAGCGCAGCGCGCTCTGGGGCGACGCGCTGCGGCCGCTCGATCCCGGCCGCGTCGCGCTCGTCTCCCAGAGCGGCAACGTGGCGGTCAACGCGCTCGCCACGCGCCGCGGGCTGCGGCTGCACACGGTTGTCTCGTGCGGGAACTCGGTCGGTGTCGAGCCGGCCGCCTGGATCGCGGCGCTCTCGGAGGAGGACGGGCTCGGCTCGATCGCCGTCTACCTCGAGGGCGATGGCGACGGCGAGGAGCTCTGCGAGGCGCTGGCGCTGTGCGCGGAGCGCGGCGTGGGCGTGGCGGTGCTGAAGGTCGGCGCATCCGCCGCGGGCGCGGTCGCGGCGGCGGCCCACACCGGGGCGATCGCCGGTGACCACCGCGTCTTCCGCGCGCTCGTCGAGGAGGCCGGGGCGGCCTGGGCGTCCGACGTGCACGAGCTGCTCGAGCTGGCCAAGGTGCTGGCCGTGCCCGGCGCGCGGCCCGGCGGCAGCGGTGGGCTGGCCGTGCTGACCTGCTCGGGAGGCGACTCCGCCCTGGCGGCGGACGAGTGCGAGCGCATTGGGCTGGACCTCCCCCCGCTCGCCGCGGGCACCGCTGCGCGGCTGCGCGAGCTGCTGCCGGGCGCCGCCACGGTCGGCAACCCGCTCGACTACACGGCGCTGATCTGGGGCGAGGCCGACACGCTGCGCGACATCGTCGCCACGACCGCCGCCGACCCCGCCGTCGACCAGCTGCTCGTCCTGTACGACCAGCCCGCCGGGATCGAGGGGGCGGCAGGCGACTCGTGGGCCGCGGTGCGCGAGGGGATCCGCGCCGGAGCGGACGCAAGCCCGGTCCCGGTCCTGCTGGCGTCGACCCTGCCCGAGCTGCTCGACGACGCGGCGGCGGCACGCTTCGCGGAGGCCGGCGTCGCCACGGCCGCCGGCCTGCGCACGGGGCTCGCCTGCGTTGCAGCGCTGCGCCGCCCGCTCGGCGACCCGGAGCGCCTGCGCGCGATCGGCGCGGCCGCCGGCGCCCGGCGTGGCGCCGCGAACGGGGGCGACGGCTGGCTCGCCGAGCACGAGGCGAAAGAGCTGCTGCGCGCCGCCGGCCTTCCGGTGGTCGACGGCCGCCTGGTCGCCGGCGAGGACGATGCGGCGGCGGCGCTCGCGGAGCTCGGCGGCCCGCTGGCGCTCAAACTCACCCTGCCGGGCCTGCTGCACAAGAGCGAGCTCGGCGGCCTCGCCCTCGATCTCGGAAGCGAGAAGGACGTGCGCGCCGCCCACCGCCGCCTGATCGACCTGGGCCTCGAGGGCGCCGCCGTGCTGGCCGAGCGCATGAGCCCTCCGGGCGTGGAGCTGCTGGTCAGCGCGCGCACCGACGGGGTGGTGGCCGCGCTGGTGGTCGGGCTGGGCGGGATCTGGGCGGAGGCCTACGACGACGTGGCGATCGTGCCGCTCCCGGCCGGAACCGAGCGCGTCGAGGCGGCGCTGCGGGGCCTGCGCGGCGCCGGCCTGCTGACCGGCGGCCGCGGCGGGCGCTCCCTCGACGTGGGCGCGATCGCGGCGCTGGCGGCGGGGGTCGGCGAGCTGGCGCTCGAGTCCGGCCTCGACCTGCTCGAGCTGAACCCGGTGGTCGCGCACCAGGGCGGGACGGTCGCCGTGGACGCGACGGCGCGCCGATGAAGGTCGCCGTCGTCGGCGCCGGGCTCGCGGGCCTGACCGCGGCCGACGAGCTGCAGCGCGCCGGGGCCGAGGTCGTGATCCTCGAGGCGCGCGATCGCGTGGGCGGGCGCGTCTGGTCGCAGCGGCTCCCCAACGGCGCTGTGGTCGAGATGGGCGCCGAGTTCCTGCTGCCCGGCAACACCGCGATCCGCGAGTTGGCCGAGCGCTTCGGGCTCGGCCTCTGGGACAAGGGCATGCGCTACGGCAACCGCCTGCCGCGCGGCGGCGATGCGGTCACGCCGGAGGAGCTGCGCGCTGCGGCCGAGGCCGCCGGGCGTGCGCTCGCGGGCGGAGCGCCAGACCAGAGCGCGCGTCGCTTCCTCACGGGCCTCGACGTGGCGCCGGGCGCGCGCGAGGCACTGCTCGCCCGCGTCGAGATCTCGAGCGCCAACGACGCGGACCTGGTGGCGGCGCGCGACATCGGCGGCATCGCGCACGTCGACGAGGAGCCGGCGCCAAGCATCGCGGAGGGCAACGGCAGCCTGCCGCTCGCGCTGGCGCGGGCGCTCGGCCCCGCCGTGCGGCTGGGCACGCCCGTCGATCGGATCGAATGGCGCGCCGGAGGCGTGCTCGTCGGGACCGACGCGGACGAGGTGGACGCGGACGCCTGCGTGGTCGCCGTGCCCGCGAGCGTGATCGACCGAATCGCGTTCGAGCCGGAGCTGCCCGCGCCCCTCGCGGACGCGCTCGCGGGCGTGCCCTACGGACACGCCGCCAAGCTGTTCGTGCCGCTGCGCACGCCCGCCGCGCCCAGCGCCGTCATGTCGGTGCCCGAGCGCTGGTGGTGCTGGACCTCGACCGGAGCGAACGACGAGGTTCAGCCCGTCGTCAACTGCTTCGCCGGGTCGCCCGGCGCGTTGGCGGGTCTCGGCGTGGTCGACGGCCCGGATCGCTGGCTCGAGTCACTCGAGCGCCTGCGGCCGGACCTGGACCTCGACTCTGGCGGCGCGCTGCTCTCGACCTGGGCCGACGACCCCTGGGTCCGAGCCGCGTACTCGACCTCCCCGGCGCCGGAGCTCGCCCAGCTCGCCCAGCGTCCCGCCGGGCCGCTCGCCTTCGCCGGCGAGCACCTGGGCGGTCCCCACGCCGCCCTGATGGAGGGCGCCATCCGCAGCGGCCGCGCCGCGGCCGGCGCGCTCCTGGGTGGCTGACTCGCCAAGATAGGCCGAGTGAGCGAGCGCGACCTCGGGCGGATCGCCGCCTTCACCGACGGGGTGATGGCCGTGGCCATCACGCTGCTCGTGCTCAACATCGAGGTGCCCAGGCTGGCGCCGGGCGAGGAGCTCGGCTCGGCGCTCGTCGACCTCCTCCCCAGCTTCGGCGCCTACGTGCTCGCCTTCGCCCTGATCGGCCGCTTCTGGGTCATCCACCACAACCTGTTCGAGAGCCTGCGCGGCTTCGACGGGACGCTGATGGTCCTCAACCTCGTCTACCTGGCGCTGATCGTGCTGGTGCCGTTCTCCGCCGAGCTCTACGACGAGTACACCGCACGCGCGGTCGCGGTCGCGGTGCTCGGCGCCACGCTCGGGCTCGCGGCCTTCGTGAACTGGCTGATGACGATGCACGTGCTGCGCGTCGGCTTCGTGCACGAGGACCACCGGGTGCGCACCGCGGAGGCGGCGAGGGTGGGCGGCGGCCTGTGGCTCCTGTTCCTGATCTCGGTGCCGGCGGCGTTCCTGAGCGTCCACCTCGCGGAGGCGCTCTGGATCGCGACGATCGTCGGCCGCTACCCGCTGCGCAGGCTGGGCGGGCGCGCCAGCTCGCGGTAGACCTCGCCGACCTGGCGAGCCACGTCGGCCCAGTCGAACGAGAGCACGTGCTCGCTCGCCTCGGCCACGAGCCGGTCGCGCAGCTCGGTGTCGGTCAGCAGCCGCTCGGCCATGGTCGACAGCGAGCCCGCGTCGCGGGAGCGGAAGCGCAGCCCCACGTCCTCGTTCGGCACCACCTCGCGCAGGCCGCCGGTGTCGGCGACCAGGCAGGGGCAGCCGGACGCCATCGCCTCGAGCGCGACCAGGCCGAAGGGCTCGTAGATCGAGGGGACCACCGTCAGGTCGGCGATGCGGTAGAGCGAGTGGAGGACGTCGTCGCCGATCCAGCCCACGAACGTGCCGTGCTCGTCGAGGCCGAGCTCGGTCGCCTGCCGGCGCAGCTCCTGCTCCGCGGTGCCCGAGCCGGCGATGATGAAGCGGACGCCGCCGACGCGCTCGATCAGCCCCGGCAGCGCCTCGAGCGCGAGCTGGAAGCCCTTCTCGTAGACGAGTCGCCCGACCAGCAGCACGAGCTTCTCGTCCGGCTGGGCGAAGCGGCCGCGCAGCGTGTCGAGGTCGTCGACCGGCACCAGCTCGGACGGGTCGATCCCGTTCGGGATCACGGCCACGCGCGACTCCTCGAGGCCGTAGATGTCGGCCACGTGCTCGCGCATGTAGGCCGAGCAGGTGATCACGCGCTCGGCGCGGTTGGCCATCCAGCGCTCGACGCCGTGGATGTAGGACTGCGGGTGCTTGTCGACCCAGCCCTGGTGGCGCCCGTACTCGGTCGCGTGGATGGTGACCGCGAGCGGAGCGCGGAAGCGGTTGGCGAGGTGGTGACCGGCCGAGGCGACGAGCCAGTCGTGGCCGTGGACGACGTCGAAGTCGTAGCGGTCGCCGACCTCGACCCCGACGGCGAGCATGTCCGAGTTCATGTGCTCGATCCAGGCGACGAACTCGCCGAGATCGCGCGGCCGGCCGGGCTCGCGCACCCGGTGGATCATCACCCCGCCCCTCTCCTCCTCGGGCGCGTCCTCCTCGCGCCCGCGCGCGAGCACGTGCACGTCGACGCCCTGGGCGGCGAGGTTCTCCGCCAGCTTGCGCACGTGGCGCGCCAGCCCGCCCTCGATCAGCGGCGGGTACTCCCAGGAGAGGATCAGCGCCCGCATCAGGGCGAGGTCAGCGCAGCGAGTGCGAGATCTGGGGCCAGGTTGCGGAGGGACGGCTCCGGCACGGCGCCGGAGTCTGTCAGAGCGCCCAGAGCGGCGTCCAGGTCGCCCTGGTGCCCGCTCAGGCGCCGCTGCGGGTAGTCGCCCGCCAGCTCGCGCGTGGCCATGAACGCCCAGTCGCTCGACTGGAGCGCCAGCAGCTCGCGCGCCGCCCGCGCGAGCGCGGCGCGCGGCTCGGCGTGCCCGGTCGTGGCGGCTACGGTGCGCAGCTCGCCGCGGCGTGCGGCGATCGCCATCGGGCCGACCAGCGGCGAGTCCCACGTGGACAGGTCCTTGCTCGTGCCCCAGCTCGACGCCGCCAGCTCGGCACGCTGCGGCTCGACGCGCTCGAGCCCTTCGCTGACGGTGACCAGCTCGAGGCCGGCACGCGGCGCCTCCTCCAGCACCGCCGCGAGCCAGGACGGCCCCTCGTACCACCAGTGGCCGAGCAGCTCGGTGTCGATGGCGCAGCAGAGCAGACCGCCGCCGGCGACGCGCCGCGCGGCGCGCTCGACGAAGTCGCGGGCGTGGTCGCGCGCGAGCGCCAGCGCGGCGTCGCGGTCGTATGGGCGCCCGGCGTTGTCCCATGGCCTGAGGTCGTGGATCGTGCGGCGGTGGTAGTCGCGGTAGGTGCCGTCGGCCGGGTAGCCGTCGCGGTCGTTCCAGACCAGCTCGACCGTGCCCCAGTCGATCGGCACGGCGAGCGGCCCGGCCTCGGTCGCGACCGGTCGCAGGTGGTCGAAGCCGGCGACGGCGGTCTGGTCGACGCAGAAGGCCCGCACGCCGTGGTCGGCGAGGTCGCGCTCGAGCCCCGGCGCGTAAGCGCACTCGGGGAGCCAGAGGCCGCCGCTCCAGCCGCCGAAGCGACGCACGTGGGAGGCGGTGCCGGTGGCGAGCTGCAGCCGCAGCCCGGCGTCGGTGGCGAGCATCGGCAGCAGCGCGTGCGTGGCGCTCGAGGTCCACAGCTCCACGCCGTCGAGCGCGGCGAAGGCGCCCAGCAGGTCGCGGCCACGCCGCTCGAAGGCCGCCTCGGCGAGCGTGTAGTCGCCGGCCGCGCGGCGCACCTCCGCGGCCAGCTCCGGCTCGCCGCCGGAGTCCAGCCCGCGCGCGTCCTCGGCGTGCACCTCCGCGCGGATCTCGCGCAGGAAGCGCAGGTAGCGATCGCCCGCGTCGCCGCGCATGGCCTCGAGCTGGTCGCACAGCACCGGCGTCAGGCCGACCGTCAGCGGAGCGCCGCCGTCGAGCAGGTCGAGCAGCGGCAGGTAGACGCAGGCGACCGCCTCCCAGAGCCACTCCTCGCCGAACGGCCAGGTGCCGAAGCCCTCCACGTACGGCATGTGCGAGTGCAGCACGAGCGCCAGCGCGCCCTCGCGCCGGTCGCTCACCGAAGCACCGCTACGAAGTCCAGCGCGCGCTCGAGGTCGCCGCCGCGGAGCACGAAGTCGCGCGCCGAGATGGCCGGGGTGAAGCGGTCGTAGAAGGCGCGCGTGAGGCCGAGCCGCGAGTGGACGCCGTCCCAGCCGGCCCGCAGCGCCAGCTCGTGGGCGCGCAGCTTGCGCGCGTGGAAGAGGCCGAGGATCTCCACGTGGTCGTAGACGCTCTCGCACAGCCGCCGGAACTCCTCGATGCGGTACTCGCGCAGGTGCCAGGGGTTGTCCGGACTTGTCCGCGCCGGGCGGCGCGAGCGTCAGCAGGTTGGGGGTCGAGACGTAGGCGCCGCGGCGCCATCGCCTTGAAGTGCGCGAGCACCTTCTCGGGCTCCTTGACGTGCTCGATCGTCTGCAGGAACACGACGGCGTCGCAGGGCTCGACGTAGGTCTCGATCAGGTCGCGCACGAAGTGCACGCCCGGGTGCGTGTACCTGGCGCGCGCATGGTCGTGCGCGTCGGGGTTGGCGTCGACGCCGGTCACGCGGCGCGGCCCGGCGCGCCAGCACGTCGGTCCCGTAGCCCTCGCCGCAGGCCATGTCCACGACGTCGAGCCCGGCGCAGCGCTCGGCGATCCACTCGTAGACCGCCAGGTGGCGGCGGAACCAGTAGTTCTCCGCGGGCACGTCGGGCAGCGTGCGCTCGCCGGTCAGCTCGAGCGGCGGCACCCCTTCGGGCTGGTGCTGCTGGACGGTCTCCTGCATCCGGCCGGGGAGTCTAGGCGGGGCGGTCATCTACTCTCCTGCGGCCATGCAGACGGCGGACACCATCCGCGCGGCGAACGTGCGCTACCACGACCTGGCCGCCGAGCACTACGACTCGAAGTGGGGAATCGGCTACGACGAGGTCGGTCAGGCGCAGGTGTCGAGCAAGCTGCGCAAGGCCCTGGGGCCGCTCGCCGTGCCGGCCGGCGGCTTCGAGCGGGCGCTCGAGATCGGCGCGGGCACGGGCTACTTCACGCTCAACCTGATGCGCGCCGGGGTGATCCGCTCGGCGGTCGCGTCGGACATCTCGCCGGGGATGCTGCGCGCGCTCTCGGAGACGGCCGGCGGGCTCGGTCTCGACGTCGAGACGGTCGCGTGCGAGGCGCAGCGGCTGCCGTTCGAGGACGACTCGTTCGACCTCGTCTTCGGGCACGCCGTCCTGCACCACCTGCCCGACCTCGCCGCTGCGTTCCGCGAGTTCCTGCGCGTCCTGCGCCCGGGCGGGATGCTCGCCTTCTGCGGCGAGCCGTCACGCTACGGCGACCGGCTCGCGCGGGTGCCCAAGCGCGGAGCGCTGGCGGTCGCGCCGCTGTGGCGGGCCCTGCTGCGCGCGGGCGAGCGCAACGGGAACGGCAACGGCGGCGCCCCGGGCGAGGAGGACCAGCTCGAGCAGGTCGTCGACGTGCACGCCTTCACGCCCGCCGACCTGTCGCAGATCGCCACGGCCGCCGGCTTCGCGGACGTGCGCGTGTCGGGCGAGGAGCTGGCGGCGTCGCTGTTCGGCTGGGCCAACCGGACGCTCGAGGCGACCGCCGACCCGGCTGACGTGCCGTGGGCCTGGCGCGTGTACGCCTACCGCGGCTACCTGATGCTGCAGCGCCTCGACCGCTCGCTGCTCGAGCCGCGGCTGCCGCCGGCGCTCTTCTACAACCTGCTGGTGGGCGCTAGAGCGCCAGCGCGGGCAGAGCGGCAGCGATGAGCAGCGCCGCGTCGGCGGCGCGCGGCCGCAGCGCAAGCGCGCGCGGCGCCGCGGCCGGGCCGGTGCGCGCCGCCTCGGCCACGACCCAGCGCAGGACCGCGTCGACCACGTCGAGCGGCCGCTTCGGCACCCCGCGCAGCTCACGCTCGAGCGCCTGAGCCGACGCGGCGAGCCGCCCCTCCGAGGAGATCCCGTCCAGCACCTCGGTCGCCTCGCGCGCCGACGGCACCCGGCGCAGCCGCCCGAGCACGCGCCGCGCCACCTCGCGCAGGCCCGCGGCGCCGGCGGCGCCGCGCAGCCAGGTGGCCGTCGCGACGAGCAGCGCGGCCCGGGCCGCGCGGCGCGCCGCCATGTCGAGCCCGAGCCCGCCGCCGAGCCCGAACAGGAACGCGCCGCCCGCCAGCAGCGCGGCGAACACGATGCCGGCCGGGACCGGGCTGCGATCCGGGCGCGCCGCCGCCCACGCGAGCGCCAGCCAGAGCGCCACCGCTGCGAGCAGGACCCACGCCGTGGTGGCCAGCAGCAACCCGAATGCCACCGCGGCCGCCAGCGCCACCGCGCGCGGGTCGAAGCGGCCCACGTACCCACGGGTCGTACGTTCTCCGTGTATTTCACGGAAAACGTGCGATTCGTCGGCGAGGCGGTCCCAGTCGCGCAGGCCGCGGCGGTAGACCAGCACCTGCACGGTGCTCGCGAACACGGC
The DNA here is from genome assembly GCA_963828225.1 of uncultured Thermoleophilaceae bacterium. Lineage (GTDB taxonomy): Bacteria > Actinomycetota > Thermoleophilia > Solirubrobacterales > Thermoleophilaceae > JACVRW01. The sequence continues at coordinate 198,039 of CAWHDX010000004.1, forward strand.
CCAGACGAGCAGGCCGGCGAGGGTGAGCGCCGCGGCGTCGGCGGTGCCGATCTCGATGCCGAAGCGGCGGCTGACGGCGTCGTAGGTGGAGGCGTAGGCGTCGAGCCCGCCCGCGATCACCCAGATGAAGAAGGCGGTGGTGGCGGCGTTGTGGACGAGCCTGATCGCCGCGCAGACCACCACCTGCGGCAGCGGCGTCCAGCCGCGCGCGTCGAGGCGGCCGAGCAGCGGCGCGGTGGCGGCCTGCGTGAGCGGGATGCCGACGCGGGCCGGTCCGATGATCGCGACCGTCTCGAGCATCGCGGCCACCGCCGCGCCGAATCCGAGCCGCGCGCCGCGCAGCCGCGCGACGCGCGCCAGCGCCACCCCGCCGGCCAGCGCGATCCAGAAGCCGCCGGCGGGCGCGGCCCGCGCGGCGAGGAACGAGACCACCGCCACGTGGGCCGGTCCGGCCGGAGCCGTGCGCGCGGCGGTCGCCATCAGGCGACCGTAGCGGGCCGCTGGCTAGCCTAGGGCGCGATGGCCGACACCCTCGAGCGCTTCCCGCTGTTCCCGCTCGGCCTCGTGCTGATCCCGCACGAGCTGGTGCCGCTGCACATCTTCGAGGAGCGCTACCGCCTGATGATCGGCGAGTGCATCGAGCACGAAGGCGAGTTCGGCATCGTCTGGCTCTCCGACGACGGCCTCAAGGACGTCGGCTGCTCGGCGCGCGTCGCGCGCGTGCTGGAGCGCTTCGAGGACGGTCGGATCAACGTCCTGGTCGAGGGCACCACGCCGTTCCGGCTGCTGCGCCGCATCGACGACCTGCCCTACCCCGCCGGCGACGTGCAGCCCCTCGCCGACGACGAGCAGCTGCCTGACGACGCCGCCGCGATCGCCGCCGCTCGCAAGCGCTACGCCGACCTGGTCGCCGAGGTCACCGACGAGCGCCCCGAGGCGGACGCGCTCGCCGAGCTCGACGCCTACGGCATGGCCGCGACGCTCGACGTCGCCCTCGACGCCAAGCAGGGCCTGCTCGAGCTGCGCTCCGAGCGCGCCCGGCTGGAGCGGCTCGAGGAGCTGTTCTCGGAGGCGCTCGGCCGGATCCGCCACGCCGAGCGCGCGGCCGACCGCGCGCGCGGCAACGGCAGCCTCAAGGGCTAGCCGGCACGGCCAGCGCCAGCGCCGGCGCCCTCGGTCCGCCCCGCGAACGGGAGGGGAGGGCCCGGCCGCCCCGCGACCGGGCCCTCCGCCTCTGCACCCCCGGAGGGAGGAGTAGCTCTTGGAGTGCAGCGTCGAAGGCCTCGGGCAGGTCCTGCACCGCGGGGAAGGCGTGCGGATCCGCGTAGAAGCCGAAGTGGAGACGGCCGCGATAGCCGAAGATGCCGATCGAGAGCGCGTGCCCCTGCGCGATCGGCACGACCGGATGGGCCTCGACCAGCTCGGCGCCGAGCATGTAGAGCGGGAAGTCCGGCCCGGGCACGTTCGAGATGGTCAGGTTGAAGAGCCGCGGGCTGGCCACCGCCTTCGCGGCCACCCCCCGCAGCGGGTCGGGCAGCATCCCCAATGCGCCGAGCACCGCCTGCGCGCCGGCCGGCCGGCCGTCGCGCTTGAGCTTCGTCGTCGAGCCGCGGATGCGCGCCAGGCGCGCGCGGGCGTTCGCCACGTCCAGTGGCAGGCTCACGAAGGCGAACGAGATGCGGTTGCCGAGGCGGTTGCGTCCGCGTCGGCGCGCACGTTCACGGGGACCATCGCCTTGAGCGGGCTGCGGCTCCTCCCCGGCAGCACGCGCCAGATCGCGCAGCGCGCCCGCGGCCAGCGCCAGGCAGACGTCGTTGACGGTGGCGCCCGCCGCGCGCTTGATGTCGCGCACGACCTCGAGGTCGACGGAGTGGCGCACGAGCGTCCGGCGCGGCCCGATGCGGGAGTTCAGCGCCGAGGCGGGCGCCGGCCGCAGGAGGTCCTCTCCCGCGGCCAGCGCCGCTCGCCTCAACGTGCCCGCGATGCGCGACGCCGCCGCACGCGGCTCGCCGGCCATGCCGTGCTGCGCCGCCCGCCGCGCGCAGGGACTCTCCGGCCCCCAACGCGACGGCGCGCGCCGCCAGCTTCGTCGCTCCAGGCGCGGGCGGCCGGCCCCCATGGCACCGGTAGCGCGGCCGTCCCGTTCGGCTCCGCGTCGAAGAGCAGCTGGGCGACCTCGACCGCCGAGCGGCCGTCGACCAGCGCGTGGTGGATCTTCGCGACCAGCCCGCAGCGCCCGTCGGCGAAGCGGGCCGCGAGGCGGATCTCCCAGAGCGGCCGGCGGCGGTCGAGCGGCGCCGACAGCACGCTGTCGCAGAGCGTCTCGAAGCGGTGGTCGTCGAGCTGCACGCCGAGCGTTCCGAGCGGCAGCACGTGCCTGGCGACGTCGAAGTCCGGATCCTCTACCCAGAACGGCTCGCCCATCCCGGGCAGCGGATAGGCCAGCCGGCAGCGAAAGCGCGGCACGCGCTCGAGCCGCCCCGCGATGTGCCGCCGCAGGCGCGTCAGCGTCGGTCGCGCGTCGCCCGGCGGCACGCGAAACGTCGCGCTCCATGCGACGTGCATGTGCGCGCTCGGCGTTCTCCACCCGCAGAAAGGAGCCGTCGATCGCAGAGAGCCGTTCCGCCACGACCACAGCATCCGCGCTGCGGGCCCTGCGGTCATGGGACAGCTGTCGGAAATACGGGCGGCGCGGATCGACAGTCGGTCGAGCGCCTGTGAACTACGGGTGAACAACCGTTGCAAAGCCTCCACGCCGCGGGTCGCCGCCGCCGCTCAGCTCGCCCGTCTCGGGGTTGCGCGCGACGGCCTGGACGCCGCCGAAGAAGAGGTTCTGCTCGGCCCAGCGCCGCACCGCCCAGCCGCCCTGCTCGAGCGCGTCCAGCGCGGCGGGGTCCACGCCCGGCTCGGCCTCGACCTGGCGGCCCTCGACGTGGATGCGCGGCCGCGCGACCGCCTGCTCGGCGGGCAGCCCGCCGTCCAGCACCGCCAGCAGCGTCTGCAGGATCGCCGAGCGGATCCGGTTCGAGCCCGCCGACCCGAGCGCCACCTCGGGCCGACCGTCGCGCAGCGCCACCGTCGGCGCCATCATGCTCGGCACGCGCGCGCCCGGCTCATGCAGGTGGAACCCGAGCGGGTTGAGGTCCTGCTCGCCGAGCATGTTGTTGAGATGCATGCCGGTGCCCGGGCACGACCACTCCCGAGCAGGAGCCGTTCGAGCAGGTGACCGTCGCGCAGCCGCCCTCGGCGTCCATGACGGAGATGTGCGTCGTGTTGCCGAGTCGCCCGCGGACGTCGGTCGCCACGTCGTCGAGCGCGTCCTTTCGCAGGAAGCGCTCCATGTAGCCCTCCTCGCCCAGGCCGGCGAGGAAGTCCTCGTCGCGGGCGCGGTTGGTGGAGGCGATCACCTCCGCGATCACGCCGGCGCCGTGGGGGCGCTCGAGGCGCTCGAGGATGCCGAGCGCATCGGCGATCAGGATGCCGCCCGACGACGGGGGCGGGTTGGTCAGCACCCGGCGGCCCTGGTAGTCGACCTGCGCGGGCTCGCGCTCGATCACCTCGTAGGCGGAGAGGTCGACGCGGCTGAGCAGCCCGCCGCGCTCGAGCACCCAGTCGCTGCAGGCCGCCGCGACCTCGCCGGTGTACAGGAAAGCCGGCCCCTCGGCGCCGAGGCGGTCGAGCAGGTCGCCGAGCTCGGGCATCCGGAAGCGGTCGCCCTCGCCGAGCAGCTCCCCGCCCGGCGCGTACAGCTCCGCGCACTCGGGGGTGGAGCGGAAGATCGGCGACAGGATCTCGAACAGGTAGGCCTGCATCGGCACCACCTCGACGCCCTCGCGCGCGGCCCGCGCCGGCTCGGCGGTCAGCTCGCTCAGAGAGACGCTGCCGAAGCGCTCGAGCGCCTGCGCCAGGCCGAGCGGCGTCCCGTAGGCGCCGCAGGACGACGGCCCGACGTTGAAGATCTGGACGGCGTCGGCGGAGAAGTGCACGTCGACCGGCGTGAGCTCGGCGGGCTCGGGCGCGTCGAGCCCGCGCCCCGGAGCGGCGACGAAGAAGTCGAGCAGGTGGTCCTCGCCCGCGGCGGTGTGGACGAGCATGAAGCCGCCGGCGCCCGGGCCGGTGAGCGGCGGCTCCGCCACCCAGGACATCAGGACCGCCGCGACCGCGGCGTCGACCGCGTTGCCGCCCGCGCGCAGAACCTCCGCCCCAGCCCGCGCGGTGACCGGGTGCCCCGCTGCCACGACCCCTCTCATGAGGGGACCGTACCCTGCAGCGCTTGCCTGCCGGCCGCTCTGGACGTCGAACTACCGCGGGAGATGAACTCGGGCACGTCGATGTTCGTCGAGCTCGCCCGCGCGGTCGCGGGCGCGGCGGACGCGCGGCTCGGCGTCGGCCGGGATCTGCAGCTCGCGCTCGTCGGCGCGCGGCGCGGCCCTGTGCTGCGGCCGGTCGCCGTAGCCCGTGGCCACCACCGTCACCCAGACCTGGTCGCCCACCTTCTCGTCGACCATCGCGCCGAAGATGATGTTGGCGTCCGGATGCGCCACGTCGGCCACCGCCTTGGCGGCGTCGTTGACCTCGAACAGCGACAGGTCGCTGCCGCCGGTGACCGACAGCAGGATCGACCGTGCACCCTCGAGCGAGGTCTCCAGCAGCGGCGACTCGATCGCGTGCTCGACGGCATCCATGGCACGGCGCTCGCCGCTGCCCATGCCGATGCCGAGCAGCGCCTGGCCGGCCTCGGCCATGATCGTCCGCACGTCGGCGAAGTCGAGGTTGATCAGCCCCGGCAGGGTGATCAGGTCGGAGATCCCCTGCACGCCCTGGCGCAGCACGTCGTCGGCGACGCGGAAGGCGTCCACCATCGACGTGCGACTTGTCGAGCACCGTCAGCAGGCGCGCGTTCGGGATCACGATCAGCGTGTCGACCTCGCGGGCGAGCTCCTCCACGCCCTGGTCGGCCTGCTCGCCGCGACGCGCGCCCTCGAACGAGAACGGCTTCGTGACGATGCCGACGGTGAGCGCGCCGACCTCGCGCGAGATGCGCGCGACCACGGGCGCTGCGCCCGTGCCGGTGCCGCCTCCGGCGCCGGCCGTGATGAAGACCATGTCCGAGCCCTTGAGGATGCCCTTGAGCTCGTCGTAGTCCTCCATCGCCGCCGCGCGGCCGAGGTCCGGGTTCGACCCGGAGCCGAGGCCGCGGGTGATGTGGCTGCCGATGTGGACGCGGTTGTCCGCCGCGGACTGCTCGAGCGACTGCGTGTCGGTGTTGACCGCGAGGAACTCGACGCCCTCGACCTCGGCCTCGATCATGCGGTTGACCGCGTTGACGCCCGCTCCGCCGACGCCGACCACGCGCAGCACCGGCTCGGCGACGCGCGTGCCCGACGGCATGCCGTAGGGCGAGCGCTCGGGATCGGGATCGCGGCGCACGGGCGCCGGTGCGGGATCGCGGTCGAGGATGTTCTCCGGGATGTCGGGCGAGAACACCGAACGCAGGCGCTCCTCGGGCGACGGGACGCCCTCGTAGCGGCTCCAGCCGCGCTCGCGCGGGGACTCGTCCTCGCGCCGGCGCGCGCGCTCCTCGGCGCGGCGGGCGGCCTCGGTGGCGCGCTGCTCGAAGGAGCGGTCCTCCGACTGCGCCTGCGGCTCGGGCGCCTGGCGCGTGGCCTGCGGCGACGGGCCGTCCTCGGGCAGCGGGCGCCCGGTGCGCGGCTCCTGGGGAGCCTGGCTCTCCTGCGGCGGCGCGGCGGCCTCGGCCTCGGCCGGCTTGGCGGCCTCCGGCGGCGCGTCCTCCTCGGTCTTGCGGAACAGCTGAGCCAGGGGTCCTTCGCGCATGCTCGCCCTCTTACCGCTTGCCATTCGCCAGGACCTCCTCAGCCAATTGCCGGTAGGCGTACGCCGCCTTGCCGTCGGGGTCGTACTTGAGCACGGACATTCCCTTCACGGGAGCCTCGGCGAAGCGCACCGTCTTGTTGATGCGAGAGGCGAAGACGCGGTCCCCGAAGTTCTCCTCGAGGATCTCGATCGCCTCCTTCGCATGAACCGTCCGGTTGTCGACCAGCGTCGGCAGGATTCCCTCTATCTCGATATCCGGGTTGAGCTCTTCGCGAACCATGGACAGCGTGTTCTGGAGCTGGATCAGCCCACGCATCGAGAGATATTCGCACTGCACGGGGACGATCACCTTCTGGGCGGCGGTCAGAGCGTTGATCGTGAGCAGCCCGAGGCTCGGCGGAGTGTCGATGAACATGTAGTCGTAGTCCTCGAGGATGGGCGCGAGCGCCTTCGTCAGCGAGCGCTCGCGGCCGATCTTCGTGGACATTGCGATCTCGGCGCCGGCGAGGTCGATCGACGCGCACGCGACGTCGACCTCGCGCTTGCGGATCACCTCGCGGATCGAGACCTGGTGGACGAGCACGTCGTACATCGAGACCTCGAGCGTGTCGGGGTCGATCCCCTGGCTCATGGTGAGGTTGCCCTGCGGATCGAGGTCGATGCAGAGCACGCGGTGGTCTCGCTCTGCGAACGCGGCCGCGAGGTTGAGCGTGGTGGTCGTCTTGGCCACCCCGCCCTTCTGGTTCGTGAACGCTATGACCTTCGCGTTGGACGTCACGCGTGCCTCCGAGGTAGTCCCATTACGAAAGGCGTATTCGCATGTGGCAGGGCGAATCCTTCTGAGCGGCCTGCTATGGGGATCCCACGGCCCAGAGCGCTTCGTCGTCCCACGGGGCCAGGATCACCTTGTCCGGGTCCTGTCCGCCGGCGAGCGCGCGCTCGAGCGCCAGCCGCTGCAGCCGGGCGGTCAGGGGGATCTGGGCCATCAGCTCGTCCGCGGGCGCGGGCTGCTCGAGCTCGGCCGTCGCCACCCCCGCCGATCGCGCGATCTCGGCGAGCCGGTCGACGAAGCCGTCGGCGTCGCCGCCGACCAGGACGAGCACGTCATCGGCGCCGAGCGGGACGGCGTTGCCGTGCAGCAGGTACTCGGCGTCGTAGCCCTCGCCCACCAGGCGGGCCGCCTCGCGCAGCTTGAGCGCGCCCTCGCGCGCGGTGACCTGCCCCGGGCCGAGCCCGGCGAACGCGGTCAGCCGACGCGCCTCGGGGATCTCGTCCGGCGTCGCGAGCGCGGCCTCGGTCGCGTCGGCGGCCGCCAGCACCGCCTCGGGCCCAGCCCCTCGGCGCCGAGCTCGCCGGCGATCAGCGCCAGCACCGCAAGCGCCGTCGTGTAGCTGCGCGTGTAGGTCTCGGCGCGCTCGCGCGGCCCGGTCTCGATCGAGTCGGGCCAGCCCGGCGCCCTCCGCCGTGATGCCGAGCACGGGCGCTCCGATGTCGAGGGCGCGCCGGTGCGCCGCGCGCGCGTATGCGGTCTCGCCGGTGTGCGACAGCACGATCGCCGCGTCGCCGGCGCGCAGCGGCGAACGGCGCGCGAACTCGTTGGAGGTGGCGAAGCGGGCGTCGACGCCGGCGCGCTCGAGCATCGCGGCGCCGAGCTCGGCCGCGTGCCAGCTCGTGCCGGTGCCGACCAGCCAGACGCGCTCGCCGGCCGCGATCCGCTTGACGGACCGCGGCAGCTCGAGGCCCGCGATGCGGCGCAGCTCGTCGGGCTGGGCGTGGATGGCGCGTTCGAGCTCGGTCACCGGGGGCACGCTAGCGTCCGCCCGATGTCCGCGCTTCTCGACAGGCGGCTGGTCTTCGTGACCGGCAAGGGCGGCGTCGGCAAGACGACGGTCGCCGCGGCGCTGGGCCTCGCCGCCGCGCGGCGCGGCCGGCGCACCGTCGTGTGCGAGCTGTCGCAGCAGGAGCGGGTGGCCGGGCTGTTCGGCGTGCGCGACGTGGGCCACGACGAGCCCGAGCTCGCGCCCGGGCTGTTCGCGGTCTCGGTGGATCCCGAGCGCGCGATGCACGAGTGGCTGCGCCACCAGCTGCGCTCGGGCGCGCTCGCCGGCCTGCTCGGCCACAGCCGCCTGTTCGGCTACCTCACCGCCGCCGCGCCGGGGGTGACCGAGCTCGTGACGATGGGCAAGGTCTGGGACCTGGCCCAGGACGAGCGCCGCACCGGCGAGAGCCGCTTCGACACGGTGATCGTCGACGCGCCCGCCACCGGCCACGCGCTGGCGTTGCTGCGCGCGCCGCGCACCTACGCAGACATCGCCCGCGTCGGGCCGATCGCGCGCCAGGCGGGGCACATCGACTCGTTCCTGCGCGACCGCAGCACCACGGGCGTGCTGGTCGTGGCGCTCCCCGAGGAGATGCCGGTGAACGAGACGGTCGACCTCGAGCAGCGCCTCGACGAGCACCTCGGTATGGAGGTCGACCAGGTGGTGGTCAACGCCCTGCTGCCGGAGCGCTTCGCTCCCGCCGAGGTGCGCAAGCTGCGCTCGCTCGACGGCGACAACGCCGCCGTGGCCGCGGCCCTGTCCGAGGACCGGCGCGCGGTCGCGCAGCAGCACCAGCTCGAGCGCCTGCGTGCGGAGGTGCGAGCGCCGGTGGTGACGCTGCCCCACCTGGCCGAGCCCGAGCCGCGCCGGCGCGAGCTCGAGCTGCTGTCCGACCTGCTCGAGGTCGAGCTGTGATCGAGGACTGGCTCGAGCGCAAGCAGGTCTGCATCTGCGCGGGCTCCGGCGGCGTGGGCAAGACGACCGCCTCCGCCGCGATCGCGCTCGGGATGGCAGCCCGCGGGCGGAAGGTCGCGGTGCTGACGATCGACCCCGCGCGCCGGCTCGCGAACGCGCTAGGCCTGCGCGAGCTCGGCAACGAGGAGCGGCGGGTGAAGGTCGATCTGGACGGCGAGCTCTGGGCGATGATGCTCGACGCCAAGCGCACCTTCGACGAGTTGATCGAGTGGCACGCGCCCGACGCGCGCACCCGCGACGCCGTGCTCGGCAACCGCATCTACCAGGAGCTCTCGAACGCGCTGGCCGGGTCGCAGGAGTACATGGCGATGGAGAAGCTCTACGAGCTGAGTCAGGAGGGGCACTACGACCTGCTCGTGCTCGACACGCCGCCGACCCGCAACGCGCTCGACTTCCTCGACGCGCCGCGCCGCCTGACCGAGTTCATCGACTCGCGCTCGCTGCAGCTCCTGACGGCGCCGGGCCGGCTCGGGCTGAAGGTGCTCGGGCGCGGCACGAACGTCGCGTTCTCGGTGATGAAGCGCGCGACCGGCATCGACCTGCTGCAGGACCTGGGCGAGTTCTTCCGCTCGTTCGGCGACATGACCGACGGCTTCCGCGAGCGCGCCGCGCGCGTGAACGAGCTGCTCGGCCAGCGCACGACGTCGTTCGTGCTCGTGACGTCGCCGCGGCGCGAGGCGATCGACGAGGGCATCTACTTCCACCGCCGGCTCAAGGACGCCGGGCTGCCGTTCGCCGGGGTGATCGCCAACCGCGTCCAGCCCGGCGGGCCGCGCGTCCGGCGCGCGGAGCTGGTCGGGCTGCTCGGCGAGCCGCTCGCGGCGAAGGTCGGCCGACGTCTACGAGGACTCGCGCCGGCTGGCCGAGTTCGACCAGGCCAACCTTGACCTGCTGCGACGGCGGCTCGGTCGCACGCCGCTGATCGAGGTGCCGAGGCTGGAGGACGAGGTGCACGACCTCGCCGGCCTCCGGCGCATGGACGAGTACCTCTTCGAGCGCCCCTACACGGGCGCCGAGTAGTCGCCCGGCTCGTCGAAGCCCCAGTCGGCGGACTCGGTGACCCCGTCGAGCCGCGGCTGCACCGCCACGGCCTCGACCGCCACGGCCTCCATCTCGGCGGTGTCGGGCTCCGGGGCGGCGGGCTCAGGCTGCTCCGGCAGCTGCGGCTCCGGCTCCGCGGGCTGCGGCTCTGGCTCCGTCACCGGGGGCGCGCCCGGGACCTCGGCGCGCGGCTGTGCCGCCGCCGCCTCCGCGCGCAGGTCGCGCGCCTGGATCTCCATGAACGGCTCGGGGTGGGTCTCGAGCAGGATGTCGTCGGCCACGCCCTTGAGGTCGCTGTCGAGGTAGCCGCAGAGCACGTCGCGCAGCATCGCGCGCAGGTGCCCCTCGACCTCGGCGACCAGCTCGGCCGGCGAGTCCTCCTGCGGCCACGAGCGCGGGCCGCCGCCCATCACGAAGCGCTCCAGCGCCAGCGCGGACTCGAGGCGGCGCTGCACCGTCCGGCGCCGGCCCTCCTCCGCGCACAGCGCCGCCACGCGCAGCGCCAGGCTCGCCTCGCCGGCGTCGTTGGTGGCGTCGAGCAGCGCGCGCAGGCCGAGCAGGTGGTCGGACAGCGCGTCGGCGTCGGAGGCGCGCTCGCAGCCCATCTCGAAGCGCCCGCGCGCCCAGGCCACGTGCTGCGGCGGGTCGGCGCGCTCGACCGCCGCGAAGAACTCGCGCAGGCCGGCCTCCTCGCCGCGCGGGAGGAACCAGTCGCCCGCCGGCCCGGCCGGGCCGCCGCCCAGCGGCAGCGGCTGCCAGGGACCCTCGTCGGTGCGCCGCCAGCCGGGCGCGCCGAGGCTCAGCCGGCCCGGCGCCCACAGGCGCAGCGCGCCGACGACCGCCGCGAAGGCGCGCTCCGCCTCGCCGGCGGTGATGCCCTCGTGCGCGGTCACGTCGCGCTCGAGCACGCACAGAACCGCCGGAGCGCCGTCGCCGTCCTCCGGCCAGACCGCCTCGGCGGGAGCGTCGGCGGTCTCGCCGCGCTCGAGCGCGAGCCCGCCGCCGAGCTCCACGCGATCGGCCTCGATCGTCACTCCGCGCAGCGGCGCCACCACGCGACCGGCCAGCGCGTCGCGGTAGAGCGTCGACTCCACCTCGCGGTAGATGCGCTCGAAGCGCTCCTCCGGGAAGCCGAAGCTGGTCGCGTCCTCGTAGAGGCGCTCGAGCATCGCGCGCAGCGCGGGCTCGGCCTGCTCGCCGCTGACGCCGGCCGCGCCGCCGCTCACGCGCAGCCAGAGCGCGGACCCGCTGCCGAGCTCGGCGGCCGCCGCCGCGCAGGTCGGCAGGCGGCGCAGCCGGTCCCAGCGCTCCGCAAGGAACGCCTCGGTGCGCGGCTTGTACTGGTACAGCGCGGGACCGCGCCGGCCGGCCTGGTCGAGCACGTCGAACTCGACCTCGGCGCCGTCGCGCGCGTCTTCGGTCAGGAGCGCCGCGGCCTCGAGCGCGAAGTTCCGCAGTGCCCCGTAAAGGGTGCGATTGCGCATAAGGCGCGGATTCGCTCCCCCGATGCGCGATCCTCCCGTCATGCACGCGGCCTACGAGCACTGCCGCCGCCTCCACCGGCGGCACGACCCGACCTACTACTGGGCCACGCGGCGCCTCCCCCACGACGTCAGGCTCGCGGTGCATGCGCTCTACGCGTTCGTGCGCGAGGCCGACGAGATCGTCGACGGCCCGGGCCGCGCCGGCGACCCGGCGCTGCGCCGCGCGGAGCTCGACCGCTACGAGCTGACGCTGCAGGCGGCGCTGCGCGGAGAGCCCGCGCGCGACCCGGTCGTCGCGGCGCTCGTGGACGCCGGCCGCCGCCACGACCTGCCGCTCGAGCGGCTCGACTCCTACTTCGAGTCGATGCGAGTCGACTGCGCGCCGGTGCGGATGTCGTCGTGGGAGGAGCTCGAGCGCTACATGCACGGCAGCGCCGGTGCCGTCGGCGAGATCCTGGCCACGCTGCTGGGCGCTCCGCCGGAGCGCCGCGACTCCTTCGTCAGCCTGGCGCTGGCCTTCCAGCTCACCAACTTCATCCGCGACGTGCGCGAGGACTGGGAGCTCGACCGCGTCTACCTCCCCGGCGTGACGGGCGAGCAGATCGCGCGCCGCCAGGCGACCGCCGGCTTTCGCGAGAGCCTCGCCATCCAGGTCGGGCGAGCGCGCGAGCTGTTCGGACAGGGCGCCGGCGCCGGCGACGTCGTGGCCCCGCGCGTGCGGCGCGGGATGACGATGGCGCGCAGCGTCTACCTCGGCGTGCTCGACCGCACCGAGCGGCTCGAGTTCGACGTCCTGCGCAGCCGCGCCAGCCTGCCGCCCTGGGAGCTCGCCGGGGCGGTCGCCAACGGGCTGCGGGCAGGCGCGTGACGCGCCGGGCCACCCTGCGCGGCGCCGAGCGCGCACCGCTGCGCGACACATCCGCCGACGTGCTGATCTGCGGTGCGAGCTTCGCCGGGCTCGCGGTGGCGCGCGAGCTGGCCGGCAGCGGCGCCGACGTGCTGGTCGTCGACCGCTACGAGATCGGCGAGCGAGCCACGTCGGCGTGCGCGGCGCCGCTGCCCTGGCTCGAGGCGATGGGCGTCACGGCGTCGATCCGCCAGGAGCTGCCCTGCATGGGCTTCCACACTCCGCACGGGTCGGTGCGCTACCGGCTGCCGTGGAGCTGGGCCGCGTTCGACTACGCGGAGCTGTGCCGGCTGCTGTGGGAGCAGTGCGACGCCCGCTTCGAGATCGCCAAGGTGGCCGGTCGCAGCGACGGCGCGGTGGACACCGACCGCGGCCGCGCTGAGCGCGCCGCTCGTGGTGGACGCGCTCGGCTGGCGCCGCGTGCTCGCGCGCGAGGGCAACCAGCCTCCCGACGCACCGCTGTCGCGCGGGCTCGAGGTGCACCCGGAGGGCGGCGGCGAGGACCTCGACGTCTGGATCGAGCGGTCGCTCGTGCGCCACGGCTACGGCTGGAGCGTGCCGGCCGGCGGCGAGCAGCGCGTCGGCGTGGGCTCCTACGAGCCGCGCGACCACGTGCGCGAGCCGACCGAGGCGCTCGCGGAGCGGCTGGAGCGCCCGGCCGTCCGCTACCAGGGCAACTGGTTCCCGCACCGGCTGCGGCCGGCGGCCGAGGACGGCGTGTTCTTCGCTGGCGACTCGGCCGGCCACTGCTTTCCGCTCTCGGGCGAGGGCATCCGGACGGCCTTCTACTTCGGCATCGCCTGCGGGCGCGAGCTGCGCGCGGTGCTGGCCGGCGAGCGAACGCGCGCGCGAGGCGCTCGAGCGCTACGCGGCTTTCAGCGCCTCACACGCACGCGCCTACGGGATCGCGTCGCGGCTGCAGTGGCTGGTGCCGAGGCTGCCGCCGCGGCTGCTGACGGCGGGGCTGCGCGCACTCGGACGCGAGCCGCTGGTGAGGCGGGCGTTCGGCTGGTACCTGGAGCAGGCGGCGCCGAGCTACGCGGCGGCGCCGACCGGGCCGGCGCTCGCGCCCTCGGCGGGCACGCAGTCGCGCACGCCGAGCCACTCGCTGCCGTAGCGGCGCATGTCCTCGATCAGCGGCACGAGGGCCTCGCCCTTGACCGTGAGCGAGTACTCGACCCGCGGCGGCACCTCGGGATAGGTGTGCCGCTCGACCATCCCCTGCTCCTCGAGCGCGCGCAGGCGCAGCGAGAGCGTGCGCGGGCTGATCCCGGCGAGGGAGCGCTCGAGCTCGCAGAAGCGGCTGCGCCCGTCGGCCAGGTCACGGATGACGAGGATCGTCCACTTGCCGCAGATGATGTCGGCGGTGGCGCAGACCGGACAGGAAGGATCGCCCATACGAACACGATGGTATCGCAATGCTTCAGTTAATGAAGTGGCGGACGGGCCGCCCGCCGGCGCTACCCCGTCAGGTTCTGCAGCAGCCCGCCGCCACCGCCGCCGCTCGCGGTCGCCGCCTGCACGCGCCCCTCGCTCGGCTGCACCAGGACCCAGCCCTGGCCGCTGAACGACATCTGGACCGACTCGCCGGAGCCGCGGCCGATGAAGTTCTTCAGCTTGATGTCGGTCTTGACGCTGGTCTGGACGCTCGACGCCCAGGTGATCGCCGCCTGCGGGTCGGCGAACGTGGCCGCCTCGCCGGTGTTGAGCAGCACGGGCGGGCCGTCGGAGACGATCGAGACCCAGCCGGTGCCCTGCAGCGCCATGTTGAACAGGCCGCCGCCCATCATGCCGCTGACGCCCTCGACGCGGCGGATGTCCCAGTCGATCCCGGCGTCGAACGCCAGCAGGTTCGTGCCGTTGACGGTGATGGCGTCGTTCTCGAGGTAGAGCAGGTGGATGTCCTGCGCCGTGTCGGCCAGGAACACCTCGCCCGTGCCGGTCATCTTCATCAGGGTGGTGCCCTCGCCGGTCACCGCCTTCTTGAGCATCCGGCTCATGCCGCCGCTGCCGGCGTGCTCGAACGACACGTCGCCCTGATAGGCGACCATCGAGCCGGCCTTGGCCTGGATCGTGACTTGGTCGAGGCTGACCTTCAACAGCTTGGAGTTCTGGAGCGCGAAGGCCTGTTCGGACTTCGTCTCCTGAAACTCGCCCAGGGTGCTCTGCAATTCGACTCCTTCGTAAGGGTCCGCGCTGACCGGGCAACCCTAATGCGTCCACCGACGCTCCCGCTACGCTCGGCGGCCTTGCACCGGTTGGCCGTCCCGATCGTCCTGGCAATCCTCGCGTCGACCGGCACGGCGAGCGCCGCCGATCCGATCATGCCGCTCGCCGAGGTCCGACCTGGGATGAGCTGCACCGGCCTGTCGGTCGTGCACGGCACCGAGATCTCCTCGTTCGGCGTCCAGATCCTCGACGTCATCGGCGACGACACCGCCTACGGCGGCCCGCGCCTGCTCGTACGCGTCTCCGGCCCCGCGGTCGATGCCACCGGCGTCGGCCCGGGCTTCTCGGGCTCGCCGATCATCTGCGGCGGCCGCACTGCCGGCGCGATCTCGGAGGCCATCGGCGACTACGGCAACAAGGTCGTGCTGGCCACGCCGATCGAGGCGATCCTGGGCGCGCGCCCGCGTTCCGCACGGATCGCGCAGCGCCCGCGACTGCTGGCGGGGGCGCGCCCCCTGACCGGCCCGCTCACCGTGTCCGGCCTCTCGTCGCGCTCGCGCGCCCTGCTCGCCACCGCCGCCGCGCGCTCGCGCCGGACGGTGCTCGCCGCGCCGCCCGGCCCATTCGGCGGCTATCCCGTACAGCCGCTCCTGCCCGGCGCGGCGGTGGCGGCCACGATCTCGACCGGCGACGTCTCGATCGGCGCCGTCGGCACCGTCGCCTACCGCGACGGCGACCTCGTGTACGCCTTCGGTCACTCGCTCGACGGCCTCGGACGGCGGCGGCTGTTCCTCCAGGACGCCTACGTGTTCGGCGTGATCGGCAACCCGGTCGGGTCGCCCGACCTGGCCATGACCTACAAGCTCACCTCGTCCGGCGGGCACCCGGTCGGCACGGTCACAAGCGACACCTTCTCGGCGATCGCCGGCACCGTCGGCGCCGGCCCGCCCGCGATTCCGCTGCGCGTCAGCGCCCGGCTCGCCGGCGGCGGTCGCGAGGAGCTCGAAACCCTGCTCGCCGACGAGCGCTCGCTCGAGCTCGGCGCCGGCCTCAGCCTCGTGTCGACGCTCGCCACCTCGACCGCCCTCGACCGCCTGCTCGGCTCACTCGAGCCGGCCGCCCTGGCGGTCTGCATGCGCTTCCGCGTCCGCGAGCGCGCCCGCCCGATCGGCTTCTGCAACGACTACTTCGACGGCTTCGCGCCGCTCTCCGACGTGACCGAGGCGGCCACGCTGGTGGAGGACTACGACGTGGCCCCGCTGCACATCCGCGGCGCGTCTATCAGCATCGCCGCGCGCCGCGACTTCGAGCGCGACGTCGTGGTCACGGCCACCGGCCCCGCGCGCGTGCGCCCCGGCACGACGATCCCGGTGCGCGTGACGCTGCGCCGCCGCGGCGGCGGCATCCACGCGCTGACCGTGAAGGTGCGCGTGCCGGGCGACGTGCGCCCGGGCGAGCGCACGCTCGCGATCGCGGGCAACGGGCTCGAAGAGGACAGCGGCGACGAGTTCCTGCTCGAGCTGTCCGGCAGCCTGTCGGGCGCGCGAGCGACGGCCTCCCGCGCTCCGACGGTCGCCCGGCTGGCTCGCTCGGTGGCGGCGCTGCACCGCCGCCTCGGCATCACCGCGAACTTCCGCGGGCGCGGAGCGCGAGTGGTGCTCGCCTCCGACGACGTGCGCTACGAGGGCAGGGCGCGGATCAAGCTGCGGGTGGTCCGGGCACGCCGCTGACGGTCGCGGCGTCCTCGTCGCGGAAGACCGACTCGATCGACGTGTGCCGCTGGCCGTCAGAGCTGACGAGCAGCTTGAAGTCGTGCGGGTGCGTGGCGGCCTTGAGCGCCTGGTCCATCGCCACGCGGCCGGCCTGCACGTGCCCCAGCAGCGCCTGGTCGAAGGTCTGCATCCCGTAGTAGCCGCCCTCGGAGATCACCTCGTGCAGCCGCCCGGTCTCCTCCGGGTTGACGATCATGTCGCGCACGCGGCCGGTCATTCGCAGGATCTCGCAGCTCGCGATCCGGCCCTGGCCGTCGGCCGTCGGCACGAGCCGCTGCGACACCACCGCCTTGAGCGTGCCGGCCAGCATGGCGCGGGCCTGGCGCTGCTCGGACTGCGGGAAGAAGTCGATGATGCGGTTGACCGACTCGGAGGCGTCGACGGTGTGGATCGTCGACAGCACGAGGTGGCCGGTCTCCGCCGCCGACAGCGCGGTACGGACCGTCTCCTCGTCGCGCATCTCGCCGACGAGGATCACGTCCGGGTCCTGGCGCAGCACGCGCCGCAGCGCCCGGGCGAACGAGGAGGTGTCCTCGCCGACCTCGCGCTGGTTGATGATCGAGAGCTTGTCGCGGTGGAGGAACTCGACCGGGTCCTCGATCGTGACGATGTGCTTCGCGTGGTGAGAGTTGATGTGGTCGATCATCGAAGCGAGCGTCGTCGACTTGCCCGAGCCGGTCGTCCCGGTCATCAGGATCAGCCCACGCTCCTCGTCGGCGATCTCGGGGATCACCGGCGGCAGCAGCAGCTCCTCGGCCGACTTGATCTGGAAGGGGATCGCGCGGCAGACGAGCGAGACCGAGCCGCGCTGCACGAAGGCGTTCACTCGGAAGCGCGCCAGCCCCGGGATCGAGTACGAGAAATCGACCTCCTTCTCCTGACGGAAGGACTCGAGCTTCTGCTCGTCCGTGAGCATGTGGAAGAGCGTGCGCTCCGTGTCGTCCGGGCGCAGCGCCTCGGTCTCCGGAATGGGGAGCAGCTTGCCGTGGCGGCGGATGATCGGCCGGGACGGCACCTTCAGGTGGAGGTCGGAGCCGTCCACCTCGATGACCCTCATCAGGGCGGCGTCGATGTCGAACATGGAGTTCGCATCGGCATGCGGGCGGCCAGGCTTGAAGCCGAGCGCCCCCGTTCTGGACCGTCTGAGCCGGCTGCTTCGGGCCTAGGCGACGTCGCGCAGCTTCTGCGCTTCGGCCAGCGACTGCAGCTTCTTGAGCGACTGGTTCTCGATCTGGCGGATCCGCTCGCGCGTCACGTTGAACGTGCGACCGACCTCGTCCAGCGTGCGCGGGTGCTCCCCGCCCAGGCCGTAGCGCAGCTCGAGCACGCGCCGCTCGCGGTACGAGAGGTTCTCCAGCGCCTCGCGCAGAGCCTCCTTGGTGAGGATCTCCGCAGCGCGCTCGTAGGGCGACTCGGCCCGCTCGTCGGCGATGAACTGGCCGAACTCGGACTCCTCCTCGTCGCCGACCGGCTTCTCGAGCGACACCGGCGCCTGGGCCGAGCGCTTGATCGACTCGACCTCCTCCGGATCGATCCCGGTGTGCTCGGCGATCTCCTCGGGGGTGGGCTCGCGGCCCAGCTCGGTGACGAGCTTGCGCTCGGCGCGGCCGATCTTGTTGAGCTTCTCGACGACGTGCACCGGGATGCGGATCGTGCGCGCCTTGTCGGCGAGCGCGCGGGCGATCGCCTGGCGGATCCACCAGGTCGCGTAGGTCGAGAACTTGAAGCCCTTGCGGTAGTCGAACTTCTCGGCGGCGCGCACCAGCCCGAGCGTGCCCTCCTGGATCAGGTCGAGGAACGGCAGGCCCTGGTTGCGGTAGTTCTTGGCGATCGAGACGACGAGCCGCAGGTTGGACTCGACCATCTTCTGCTTGGCGTCGAGGTCGCCGCGCTCGATGCGCTTCGCGAGGTCGACCTCCTCCTGGGCGGTCAGCAGCCTGACCTTGCCGATGTCCTTCAGGAACAGCTGAAGGGAGTCGGTGGTCATGTCCGGCTTCAGGTCGATCGAGGCCTTCTTGCGGCGGCTGCGCCGGTCCACGGCGCGCTCGACCTGCGGCTCGCTGGCGGTCGGATCGTCCTCGACCAGCTCGATCTCGCTCTTCTCGAGGAAGCCGTGCAGCTCCTCGACGTCGCCCTCGTCGAGCTCCACCTCGGCCAGCGCCGTGGCGACCTCGGCGAAAGTCAGCACTCCGGTCTGGCGGCCCTTGGCCATGAGCAGCCGGACCTCTTCAAGCTCTTGCAGTTCAGCTACAGACATTCCGTTCCTTGGCGTCAAGCAGGGCCCCGCAGTCACGGCGCCGGGCCGATTGGATCCAGCTCGTCCCACCCTAACGCTACAGATAGTGAAGTCAAGCGATGGAAAGCCGCATATACCCCGCCTGCCGTGAGTGGATACACGGGAGATCGGAGGCTTTCACCTCCGGCTATACCCGAAGCCCCACGGACTAGACTCCTTCCCGATGCCGGACGACGGAGGCGTGCTCGAAAACCTGCCGCGCTCGCGGCCCGGAAGGCGCAGCGAGAAGCGCTCTGCCACGCCGAATCCGGCGGCCAAGCCGACGCGCTCGGCCGCCGCGGCGCCGCAGCCGGCCGAGCCCGAGCCGGACGCGCCGCAGGGCGATCCGCTCGGCGACGCCATCCGCACGGCGACCGGTCTGGCGGCGGCGGGTGCGCGCGTCGCCAACGGCGTCGCCCGCGGCGTCGCCCGCCGCATCCCGCGCCCCTAGCCGGGGGCCGCCCGGCCAACCGGGAGTATGCTCCGCGCCCATGCCCGGCGCGAAGGAAGCCCCTCGCTGCCTCATCGTCGACGACCACCCGGTCGTCCGGGCGGGGGTCAGAGCCGTGCTGGAGCAGGCCTTCGGCGCGTCGTCGACAACCGACGCGGCCTCCCTCGACGAGGTCCACGACGCGCATCAACGGCGATCCGCCCGACGTCGTGATCGTCGACCCGTGGCGGGTCGGCGTGGACGTGGGCGAGGTGGTCGGCAAGCTGCGCGGCGAGCTGAAGGCGCCGATCGTCGTGTTCACGTCCGACGGCGGCGCGCGGCTGCTGTCCGAGGCGCTCAAGGCGGGCGTCAAGGGCTACGTGCGCAAGGACTCCCCCTCCGAGGACCTGATCCGCGCGATCGAGGCCGCCCGCGCCGGCGAGTTCTACGTCGACCCCGGGCTGTCGTCGACGATCGTGCTCGACGAGGGCGACCGCACGCTCAGCGTGCGCCAGCGCGAGATCCTGCAGATGCTCGCCGACGGCATGCAGACCGACGCCGTGGCACAGAAGCTCGGCCTCTCGACCGAGACGGTGCGCACCCACACGAAGCGCATCCTGGCGAAGCTGGACGCGTCCACGCGGACGCAGGCCGTCGCCATCGGGATCAGGCACGGCCTGATCGAGTAGCTAGGGCGCCCCGTTGGTCGATTCCTCGACCGGCTCGGGCGCGGCGGCCGCCTCGCCGAGCGCGACGTTCTCGCCGGCCGCCTTGGCCTTGTACATCGCCCGGTCGGCGACGTCGATCAGCGTCTCGGCGTCCTGCCGTGCTCGGGGCAGGAGACCACTCCGATCGACAGGCCGACCTTCGGGTCCGCCGGCACCGACATCTCGTCGGCAACCGCGCTGCTGAGGCGCTCGGCGAGCAGCACCCCGGCCGCGGCGGTCTGCTCGGGCGCCAGCACGCAGAACTCGTCGCCGCCCGAGGCGGGCCGCCACGTCGACGCTTCGGATCGACCGCCGCAGCGCCATCGCCACCTGCATCAGCAGGCGGTCGCCGGCCTGGTGGCCCTGCGAGTCGTTGACGCGCTTGAGCCCGTCGATGTCCATCAGCAGCAGTCCGAACGGGTGCCCGTAGCGCTTCTGGATCTCGAGCATGTGCCCGAGCTCGCGCTGCAGGTTGCGCAGGTTGCCGAGCCCGGTGAGCGGGTCGGTGTTCGCCTGCGACTCGAGCTCGCGCGAGCGCGTGCGCACCAGCTCCTCGACCGCGGCCGCCTGGATCGCGCCGGTGGCGTCCGCCAGCCGCTCGACGGCGTCCGCGAAGCGCTCGGGCTCGTGCTCGGCGAGCTCCTCGCGCAGCGCCCGCACCAGCACCGCCTGCAGCGCCGCGATGTCGCGCGCGACGTCGGCCGCGCTCGTCTCGCGGCCCGCTCGCAGGCCGGCCAGCGCGGCGGCACGCTGCGTCTGCAGCTCGGTGAGCTCGTAGGGGTCGCCGTTGGTCGCCGCGACGGTCTCGACGATGTCGCTGATCAGGTCCGGCAGCTCGCGCGCGATCTGCTCGGTCGGCAGCTCGCTGATCTCGTCGAGCGAGGCGCGCTCGATCAGCCGGACGAGCCATGCCTTGGCCAGCTCGTCCCGCGAGCGTTCGAGGCGCGCGAGGGGGCCCCGGATCGGTGTCATGCGTTTGCGGTCACTGTGTGGACCGGGCGTCGCCGGCGGCTGTAGACGATCCTACCCCGGGTTTCGGCGTTGCATTGACAAGATCCCCCGCGATGCCCGACCTGATCTCGATCGCGGAGGCACGCGCGCGCGTGCTCGACGCGGTCTGGCCCCTGCCGTCGGAGACCGCTTCGCTGCGACACGCGCTCGGCCGGGTGCTGGCGCAGGACGTCGCCAGCGAGGTCTCGGTGCCGCCGTTCGACAGCTCCGCGATGGACGGCTACGCGGTGTTCGGCGACCGCGACGGCGAGCTCGAGCTGATCGGCGAGGCGCGCGCCGGGCACCCCGCCGAGGTGGAGCTGCGGCCGGGCACCGCGATCGCGGTCTCGACCGGCGCGGCGGTGCCGCGCGGGACGTTCGCGGTCGTCCCGGTGGAGCGAACGCGCCGCGCCGGCGAGGGACGGGTGGTCGTCGAGTCGCCCGTGCCGGGCGCGAACGTTCGCCGCTCCGGCGAGGACGTCGTGGCGGGCGACGTCGTCCTGCGCGCCGGCGCCGTGCTGGGCCCCGCCGAGCTGGGCGTGGCGGCGTCGATCGGCCGCGCGGAGCTGCTCTGCGCGCGGCGCCCGCGGGTCGCGATCCTGGTGACCGGCGACGAGCTGACCGACCCCGGCGAGCCGCTGCCGCCGGGCGGCATCTACAGCTCGAACGGCTACGCGCTGGCGGCGCAGGTGGAGCGCGCCGGCGCGCAGGTGGCCGCGCTCGAGCGGGTGGCCGACAGCCCCGAGGCGACGCGGGCCGCGCTCGAGCGCCGCGCTCGAGCGGCGCCGACGTCGTGGTCGTGTCGGGCGGGGTCTCGGTCGGCACGCACGACCACGTCAAGGGCGCGCTGGCCGAGCTCGGCGTCGCGCGAGCGCTTCTGGGGCGTGGGCCTGCGCCCCGGCAAGCCGACCTGGTTCGGCGCGCGCGGCGAGACGCTTGCGTTCGGCCTGCCCGGAAACCCGGTGTCGGCGATGGTCACCTTCCAGCTGTTCGCCCGCCCCGCGCTGGCGGCGCTCCAGGGCGCCGACCCCGCCGCCACGCGCGCCGAGGCGCTGCTCGACGCCGCCGATCGCGCGCAACCCGCGCCGGGAGCAGGCGGTGCGCGTGCGCCTCGAGCGCAGGCGAGGGGGGCTGGCGCGCGGAGCCGACGCGCGCGGCGCAGGGCTCGCACGTGCTGACCTCGATGCTCGGCGCCGACGCGCTGGCGCTGATCGCCGCCGGCGAGGGCGAGGCGGCCGCCGGCGAGCGCGTGGAGGTGGAGCTGCTGTGAGGCGCCGCGATCCGCGCCGCGTGGTCGAGCGGCGCCGCCGTGCCCGGGCCCGCGTGACCCTGGTGCGCCAGCCCGGCTCGAAGTACGCCGCCGACGGCAGCATCGGCTCCAAGCAGGTGGCCGAGGTCACGCTGCCGCGCGACGAGCTCGACCGGGTCTGGTCGGCCGAGTACCTCGAGCGCCTGGCGCGCACGTACTGGCGCTTCCTCACGCGCGTGTCGCTCGGCACGCTGCGCATCGCTCTACACCGAGACCAGCCGCGAGGTCGTGTTCCTCACGCGCCCGTTCGTCCTGCTGCGCTTCCACGCGCCGGAGTACGACGTCGACGCCGACGGCGGCACCGTCACCTGGCCGATCGACCGCGGGCTGCTGGTCGCGCCGAGCGGGCGCGGGCGCGGCTACCTGCGCCTGGGCGTGCGCCGGCGGCCGGCTTCCGACGGCGCGAGCGAGGCGACCGCGGTCGTCTCGTCGGAGGTCGTCAACTTCTACCCGGTGATCGCCGGCTGGGGCTGGTTCGCGCGGGTCGGGCGGCTGCTCTACAACCAGACGCAGCTGCGCATCCACGTGATCGTCACCAACGCGTTCCTGCGCTCGCTGGCGAACCTCGAGCTGGAGCCGTCGGTCGTGGGCGCGCTCAGCCCAGGCGCTCGCCCACGATCTCCCGCAGCTTCGCCCGATCGTGCCGAGCGGTGATGCGGCGGACCGTGCCGGAGCGCGCCCGCATGGAGATCGACTCGGTGGTCGCGCCCTGCGCGGCCGATGTAGCGCGACCCCGTCGAGCATCTCGCCGTCGGTGACGCCGGTGGCGGCGAAGAAGACGTCCTCGCCCGAGACCAGCCGGTCGCGGTCGAGCACCTCCTCGAGGTCGTAGCCGGCCTCGAGCGCGGCGCTGCGCTCCTCGTCCGAGCGCGGCCACAGCCGGCCGAGGATCTGGCCGCCGGTGCACTTGATCGCGGCCGCGGCGAGCACGCCCTCGGGCGTCCCGCCGATCCCGTAGAGCAGATCGACCGGCGAACCCTCGGTGACCGCCACCAGCGCGGCCGAGACGTCGCCGTGCGGGATCAGCCGGATGCGCGCGCCCACGTCGCGGATCTCCTTCATCGCGTCCTCGTGGCGCGGGCGGTCGAGCATGATCACGACGAGGTCGCCGACCGACACGCCCTTCTCCTTGGCCATCAGCTGCAGCGTCTCGGCGAGCGGGCGGTCGAGATCGAGCAGGTGCGCGAGGTCGCGCGAGGTGGCCATCTTCATCATGTAGACGCAGGGGCCGGGGTCGAACATCGTGCCGCGCGCGGACAGCGCGATCGTGGCGATCGCGTTCGGCAGGCCCTTGGCGCACAGCTCGGTGCCCTCGAGCGGGTCGACGGCGATGTCGACCTGGGGCGAGGAGCCGTCGCCGATCTGCTCGCCGTTGTAGAGCATCGGCGCCTCGTCCTTCTCGCCCTCGCCGATCACGACGACGCCGTCCATCGAGACCGAGTCGAGCAGCATGCGCATCGCGTCGACCGCGGCGCCGTCGGCGCCCTCCTTGTCGCCGCGGCCGATCCAGCGCGCGCAGGCGAGCGCGGCGTACTCGGTCGTGCGCACGAGCTCCATCGCGAGGTTGCGGTCGGGACCGCCTTCGGTGGGGACCACCGCTAGATGACTCCGGGGGGCTTGCGCGCGGTGGTGTAGAACGACTGGCGCAGGTAGCCCGCGACCAGCATCCCGAGCGCCGCCAGCAGCCCGACGAAGTAGCCGATCCCGAGGCCGATGTCGACGCTGTCGCCGGGGCGGCCGAGGATGATCCCGTTGCAGAGGATCAGCCCGAGCGCGCTGATCCCGACGATCATCGTGACCTCGCCCGGCTTCCACGTGAGCTTGTGGCCGCGGGCGATGATCCAGGACAGGATGAAGGGCGCGGTCGCGGCGAGCACGAGCAGGATGTCGAGCGTGCTGAAGACCTGCCAGGCGCTCGCGCTGTCGCCGTTGACGGCGCCGCCGACGGTCGAGTTCGGGTTGTCCGAGGCCGTCGTGAACCAGGGCAGGAAGAGCGAGAGCAGCAGCACGACGCCCGCGGCCATGCCGCCGTACTCGCCCGGCGACAGCCTCGACGTGTCGAGGTAGCCCCCTCCCTGAGCGCGCGAGGCCTCCATGCGGCGCAACGCTATGACAGCGGTAGGCTGCGCACAACCCCAACCGAAGGGAGCCACGCGTGGCGGTCACGAAGATCATCGAGGTTGTCGGAAGCTCGCCGGACAGCTCGGACGGCGCGGTCAAGGCGGCCCTCGACGACGCGCGTCAGTCGCTTCGGAACATCAAGGCGGTCGACGTCGTCTCGACCGGGCTCCGCGGGGACAACCTCAACGAGTGGCGTGCGCTGGTGCGCATCTCCTTCCTCGTCGAGCGCGTCAGCGAGTAGGGCCTCTCACCCGACGCTGAGCGGCCGCCCCTTGACGGGGGACTTCTGCATGATCGAGGTCGTCGTCTGCCCGTAGACGGCGAACTGGTCGATCACCTCCTCGAGGTGATCGACGTCGCGCACCCAGGCCTTCATGAAGTAGCAGTCCTCGCCGGTGATGCGGTGGCACTCGACGACCTCGGGCGTCCGCTGCGCCAGCTCGGCGACCTTGTGCAGCTCGCGCGGCGCCGGGCGGATGCGCACCACCGCGCCGAGCGTGAGCCCGAGCGCGCGCGGGTCGACCTCGGCGCGGTAGCCGGTGATCACGCCGGTCTCCTCCAGGCGCGCCACCCGCTCGGCCACCGCCGGCGGTGACAGGCCGACGCGCCGGCCGAGCTCCGCGAACGAGAGCCGCCCGTCGGCCTGCAGCTCGGCGAGCAGCCTGAGGTTTGCATCATCGAGGGGTTCCGTCCCGTTTTGCCTTCGATTCGCAGGCATGCGCGCAGCATACCTGTGTTCCTGCCTGTATCGAGCGCCGAATGCAGGCGAAGCTGTGTCAGTGACCGAGCGCGTCCCACCGCACGCCTGGTTCGTCGGCAGCGCGGTCTTCCACTACCTCGGCCCGGCGTTCGCCGTGCTGCTGTTCGCGCGCGTCGACGTGCTCGGCGTGGCGTGGCTGCGGATCGCCGCCGCGGCGGCGGTGTTCGCGCTCTGGCGGCGGCCCTGGCGGACGCTGCGCGGCGCCGAGGGCCGGCGGCTGCTGCTCGCGTGGGGCGCCGTGCTCGCGGTGATGAACTGCACCTTCTACCTCGCGATCGACCGCCTGCCGCTGGCCACCGTCGCCGCGATCGAGTTCCTCCCGGTGGTGGCGCTCGCGGCTCTCGGGGCGCGCACCCGGCGCAACCTGGCGGCGCTCGCGCTCGCGGTGCCGGGCGTGTACCTGCTCACCGGCGTCCAGCTCGAGGGCGAGGCGCTCGGCGTGGCGCTCGCGTTCGTGAACGCCGGGCCTGTTCGCGCTCTACATCGTGCTCGCGCACCGCGTGTCGCGCCTGCCCGTCGCGCGGGCGGGATCGACGGCCTGGCGGCCTCGATGCTCGCCGCGCTGGTGGTCGTGACGCCGCTCGCCGGCTGGGCCGCGGTGCCGGCGCTGACGGACCCGGTGGCGCTGCTGGCGGGCGCGGGCGTGGGCATCTCGTCGTCGGTGATCCCGTACGTCTGCGACCAGCTCGCGATGCGGCGCCTGGCGCGCGCGACGTATGCGCTGATGGTGTCGCTGCTGCCCGCGACGGCGGCGGTGATCGGGGTGGTCGTGCTCGCGCAGGTGCCGTCCGTCGCGGAGGCGCTCGGGGTGGGGCTCGTGATCGCCGGCGTGGCGCTGCACCGCGAGGCGGAGGTAGGCTCCGCGGCGCCATGCAGCTCGACGGAATCGGAGCGCTCGTCGCCGGCGGAGCATCAGGGCTCGGCGAGGCGACCGCACGAGAGCTCGCCGCTCGCGGAGCACGGGTCACCGTCGCCGACCTGAACGAGGAGCGCGGCGCGGCGCTCGCGGGCGAGCTGGGCGGCGCGTTCGTGGCCACCGACGTGACCGACGAGCAGCAGGTCGAGGCCGCCGTCGCGACGGTCGAGGGCCTGCGCTTCGCGGTCTCCTGCGCAGGGATCGGGTGGGCGGAGCGGACCGTCGGCAAGCAGGGCGCCGCGACGCTGCAGCCGTTCGAGACGGTGATCCGGGTGAACCTGATCGGCACCTGGAACGTGCTGCGCCTCTCCGCCGCCGCGATGTCGGCCGGCGAGCCGGACGCGGAGGGCGAGCGCGGCGCCGTGGTGATGACCGCCTCGGTCGCCGCCTTCGACGGCCAGATCGGCCAGACCGCCTACTCGGCCTCCAAGGGCGGGATCGTCGGGCTGACGCTGCCGGCGGCGCGCGACCTGGCGCGCCGGGGCATCCGCGTCTGCACGATCGCGCCGGGGCTGTTCGACACGCCGCTGCTGGCCGGGCTGCCCGAGGAGTCGCGGGCGGCGCTGGGCGCGCAGATCCCGTTCCCGCCGCGGCTCGGGCGGCCGGAGGAATACGCGGCGCTCGCGTGCCACATCGCCGAGAACACGATGCTCAACGGCGAGGTGATCCGGCTGGATGGAGCGATCAGGATGGCTCCTAAGTAGCCTTTTCGCCCCCCTCCCCCAAGCCATCAGGAGCCTGACTCAATGCCCCAAGCAGTAATCGTCGATGCCGTCCGCACCCCGATCGGCCGCGCCTTCAAGGGCTCGCTGGCCCCGCTGCGCCCGGATGAGCAGGGCGCCTTCGTGGTGGATGCGCTGCTCGAGCGCAACCCGGACGTCGACCCCGAGACGATCGAGGAGGTCTACTGCGGAGTCGGGCTGCCGCAGGGCCTGCAGGGCTTCAACATCGCGCGCATCATCGTGCTGCTGTCCGAGCGGCTGCCGATGGGCGTGAACGGCGCGACCGTCTCGCGCTACTGCGCGTCGAGCCTCGAGTCGATCCGCCAGGCGGCGAACGCGGTCGAGGCGGGACAGGGCGACGCCTACATCGCCGCCGGCGTCGAGTGGGTCTCGCGCTACAACGAGGCGGTCGAGGGCGCGCGCCCGCAGGACCAGAACGAGGCGCTGCAGGGGCGCGACGGCCAGCCCGACGCCTACATCTCGATGGGGCTCACCGCCGAGAACGTGGCCGACCGCTACGAGGTCAGCCGGGCGGACATGGACAAGTACGCGCAGCGCTCGCAGGAGCTGGCGGTGCAGTCGCAGGAGAACGGCTACTTCGACCGCGAGATCGTGCCGGTGACGCTGCCCGACGGGACCACGGTCGCCAAGGACGACGGGCCGCGAGCGAGCTCGACGCTCGAGAAGCTGTCGCAGCTCGACCCGGCGTTCCGCGAGGACGGCAAGGTCACGGCCGGGAACTCGTGCCCGCTCAACGACGGCGCCGCGGCGGTGCTGGTGATGTCGGCGGAGCGCGCGGCCGAGCTGGGGCTGAAGCCGCGGGCGCGGATCATCACGTCGGCGACGGCGGCGATCGAGCCCGAGTACATGGGCGTGGCGCCGATCGGAGCGATCCGCAAGGTGCTCGACCGGGCCGGGATGACGATCGACGACGTGGACACGGTCGAGCTCAACGAGGCCTTCGCCGCCCAGGTGATCCCGATCATGGACGAGTGCAACATCCCGCTGGAGAAGATGAACCCGCACGGCGGCGCGATCGCCCTGGGCCACCCGTTCGGGATGACCGGCGCCCGCATCATGACCACGCTGATCAACGGCCTCGAGACCGACGACAAGACGATCGGCCTCGAGACGATGTGCGTGGCCGGCGGACAGGGCCAGGCGATGCTGGTGGAGCGGCTGAACTAGGCGCCGCTTGCGGGGCGCGGGCCCGGCGAACTGCAGCAAAGAAGGGCGGCCCGAGCCGGGAGTACGGCCCCGAGGGTTCCCGCGGATAGTCCGCACAAGGAGGTCCACCCCGGCGACGGGGGGTGGGCTCCGCTTCAGCGAATAGCCCGCCCAAGGACGCCCACCCACGGCCCGGGCGGGGGGTGGCCCGCTTATGGTTCCCTGGGCCCCGTCACTCTCCATATGCGGAAGCGGCGAGGGCTCGGCGCCGGCGCGGCGAGCGGTTAGCGCCCGCGGCGGCCGCGCTAGCGCCGCCGGCGCCCCGCCTCGAACTCCGCGATCACCTCGGCCAGCCGCTCCGGCTGGTCCTCCGCGGAGAACGTGCGGGCGTTCTCGATCCACTCCAGGCGGGCGCCCGGGATCAGCTTCGCCAGGCGCTCGCCGTGCTCGGGCGGGAAGAAGCGGTCGTTTGCGGACCAGGCGATCAGGGCCGGGCGGTCCCACGCGGTGAGCTTCGCCGCGGCGTCCAGCGTCAGCGCCGGATCGAGCCCGTTGAGCAGCTTGCGCAGGTCGCGCTGGATCGGCCTGCGGCTCAGCACCGGCAGCACGTAGGAGTCCTCGGCCTCGCGGTCGATCGGCCCGGTCGCCAGCCAGCCGTAGGCGATCGGCAGCCGCCGCAGCGGCGGCCAGCGCAGCCCGCCGAAGGCGACCGGCACGCCGCCCGGTATCCGCGCCGGCGCCAGCAGGTAGCGGAAGAACGGCGGCGGGAAGTTCTCGAAGGCGTCGCAGGACGTCAGCACGATCGCCCCCACCCGCTCCGGCCGGCGCACCGCCATGATCTGCGTCAGGCCGCCGCCGGTGTCGTTGCCGACCACGCGTCGCGTCGCTCAGCCCGAGCTCCTCGATCGCGTCGGCGATCAGCCCCGCCAGCGCCGGCGGGCGCATGTCCGCGTCGCGCGGCATCGGCTCCAGGTGCGAGCCGAGCGGCAGGTCGAGCGTCACGCGCGTGTGGCCCTCCAGCCGCGGGACGACCTTGCGCCACAGGTTCGCGTTCACGAGCGCCCCGTGCACGAACACGATCGCCGGGCCGGAGCCCGTCACGTGCGCCCGCACGCGCCGGCCGCCGCCGAGCTCCAGCGTGCGCGCCGGGCCGAGGTCGGGCGAGCGCCAGTCCGCCGCGGCCGTCACGGCAGCACGACGATCTTGCCGAGCTTGCCGCCGGCCTTGAAGCGCTCGTAGGCGGCCTCGACCTCGTCGAGGGCGAACGTCGCGGCCACCGGCACCGTCACGGCGCCGACCTCGAACAGCGGCAGCACCTCGCGCTCCACCAGCCTCATCGCCGCCGCCTTCTCCTCGAGCGGACGGGCGCGCAGGGTCGATCCGTGGATGCGCGCGCGCTTGCCCATCAGCGCCAGCAGGTTGAGCTCGCCCTTCGGCCCGCTGCCGCCGATGCCGATCACCGCGATGCGCCCGCCGGTGGCCAGCCCCTTCAGGTTCTCGGCCAGGTTGCCGGCGCCGACCAGCTCGAGCACCACGTCGAAGGGGCCGTGCTCGCCGAACCCCTCCGGGTCGATCGCGGTCGCTCCGAGCGCCTCGACCTGCTCGCGCAGCTCCTCGCGGCGCACCGTCGCGGTCACGCGCGCGCCGGCCGCGCGGCCCAGCTGGACGGCCGCGGTGCCGACCCCGCCGGCGGCGCCGTGGACCAGCAGGTGCTCGCCGGGTCGCAGCTCGGCCTGGGTGAAGACGGCGTCGTGGGCGGTCGTGAAGACCTCGGGCAGGCCGCCGGCCTGCGGCCAGTCGAGCCCCTCGGGCACCGGCATCGCCCCGCGCTCGTGCACGACCGCCAGCTCCGCCTGGCCGCCGCCGCCGACCACCGCCATCACGCGATCGCCCACCTCGAAGCGCTCGGCGTCGGGGCCGCGCCCCACCACCTCGCCGGCCAGCTCGAGGCCCGGGACGTCGGCCGGGGAGCCGGGCGGCGCCGGGTAGCCGCCGGCCAGCTGGAGCATGTCCGCGCCGTTGATCCCCGCGCCCGCGCACCCGCACCAGCAGCTCGCCGCGGGCGGGCTCGGGATCGGGACGCTCCTGGACCACGAGCTTCCCGTCCTCGATGGTTACGGCGCGCATCGCGGGGGAATCTAACGAGCGCAATCGCTCCGCTCGTGGTACTAGGTTGATCAAGCTCCCGATGAAGGCACCGGCCCTCAGCTCCCTCCCGCCGCTCTGGCGGGAGGCACGACTCGGACTCGAGGCCGCCTCGCTGCTGCGCAACCCGATCCTGCGCGGGGACCGCATGCGCGACGGGCGCGGCCGCCCGGCCATGCTGATCCCGGGCTTCCTCGCCGGCGACGCCTCGCTCACGCTGATGTCGGACTGGCTGCGCCGCGCCGGCTACCGCCCGGCCCGCGCGGGGATGCGCGCCAACGTCGGCTGTTCGGGCGCGGTGCTCGAGCGCCTCGAGGGGCGGCTCGAGGAGATCGTCGAGGAGCAGGGCAAGCGCGCGGTGCTGATCGGCCAGAGCCGCGGCGGCAGCCTCGCCAAGGCGCTGGCGGCGCGCCGCCCGGACCTCGTCTGCGGGCTGATCACGCTCGGCTCGCCGCACGTCGACCCACTCGCCGTCCACCCGCTCGTGCGCCTCCAGGTCGAGGCCGTCAGCCGGCTCGGCTCGCTCGGCGCGCCCGGCCTCTTCAAGCGCTCCTGCCTCGACGGCGACTGCTGCGCCACCTTCTGGGAGGACCTGGCCGGCGACCTGCCGGCCGACGTCGGCTTCACCGCCGTCTACTCGCGCAGCGACGGCATCGTCGACTGGCGCGCCTGCCTGGACCCGTGCGCCGACGAGCACGTCGAGGTCAAAGCCAGCCACTGCGGCATGGCGCTCCACCCCGCGGTCTGGCGCGCGATCGCCGATTCGCTGGAGCGCTTCGCCCGCGCCGAGGGCCGCCGGCCCCCCAAGGCGCCGCCTGTGCGCAACCTGCGCCGCGTGGCCTAGCGCGAAGCCAGCGCACGGCGGGCGGCGCCGCCCGAGGGCATGTATACGTGGCGTGTGGCCTCGCGCGTCCTGACCAAGTCGATGCCGCGCGGCTGCGTCAACGTCGAGACCGACCTCGACGCGCTCGCCTGCGAGTGGGAGCTGCTCGCCGAGCGCGTGGACGGCTCCCCCTTTCTGCGACCCGGCTGGATCCTCCCGTGGGCGCGCGCCTTCGGCACCGGTAGGCCCGAGGCGCTCGTGGTGCGCCGCGACGACGAGCTCGTCGGTGTGCTGCCGATGCAGCGACGCCGCGGGCGGCTGTACTCGCTCGCCAACTGGCACTCCCCCCTGTTCGGTCCGCTCGTGGCCGACGAGCGGGCGCGCGAGCAGCTCCACGAGGAGCTGTTCGGCGGGCGCCGCGCGAGCGTCGAGCTGAGCCTCCTGCACGGCGCGAGCGGCCTGTCCGAGTCGGCGCGCGCGGCGGGCCGGCGCGTGCTGGAGCGCGAGATCGCCGCCTGCCCGGTCGTGGACATCGAGGGCAGCTTCGAGGACTACGAGCGCGGCCTGTCGCGCAACCGCCGCCGCAGCCTGCGCCGGGGCCTGCGCGCCCTGGAGGCCCAGGGCGAGGTCACCTTCAGCGTCCACGACAGCCTCGACGGGCTCGACGCGGCGCTCGAGGAGCTGCTGCGCGTCG
The DNA here is from genome assembly GCA_963828225.1 of uncultured Thermoleophilaceae bacterium. GTDB lineage: Bacteria > Actinomycetota > Thermoleophilia > Solirubrobacterales > Thermoleophilaceae > JACVRW01. The sequence continues at coordinate 229,101 of CAWHDX010000004.1, forward strand.
AGGCCTCGGGGTGGAAGGGCGAGCGCGGCACCGCGATCGCGTCGCAGCCCGAGACGACTCGCTTCTACACCGACGTCGCGCACTGGGCCGCCGAGCGCGGGTGGCTGCGCCTCTCGTTCCTGCACCTCGACGGGCGCGCGATCGCCTGCGACCTCTCGGTCGTCTTCGACGGCACCTGGTGGTCGCTGAAGAGCGGCTACGACGAGTGCTACCGACCGGCCGGGCCGGGGGCGCTGCTGCTGCGCGAGCAGCTGCGCCACTGCTTCGCCGAGGGCGCCGCGCGGCTCGAGCTGCTCGGCGTCGAGGACGACTTCAAGAGCAGCTGGGCCGACCGCACCTGCGCCCGGACGCGCGTGCACGCCTTCGACCGCAGCGCCGCGGGGCTCGCGCACTGGTCGCGCGTGGCCGGCCGCGAGTCGCTGCGACCGGCGGTCAACTGGATGCGCGGACGCATGACACGACGCGATCGCCCGCGGACACCACGCCATCGCCTCGGTGCTGGCGGCATGGGAGAAGCTCGGCCTCGAGTCGATCCCGCTGGTCGCGTAGGCCTAGCCCATCTGCCCGCGCACGATGTGGCTCGCCGCCTCGACCAGCCCGAGGTTCACGTGCCCGCGCGGGTTGGTCTGGCTCATGGCGATCTGGGAGCCGTGCTCGGGTGACGTGATCTCCACGATCAGGACCACGTCGCCGATCTCCGCGTCCTCTCCGTAGCGCTCCTCGAGGTTGTCCATCAGCTCCGCGGCGAGCTGCCCGATCTTCGTCTGATCCAGGGACACGCGGCCACGATACTGCGCCGTCCTAGCGCGGCTCGAGCAGGTACAGCCGGATGTACGAGCGCGCCGCCTCGTCGCGGCGCAGGCGCAGGCGCCCGGCGCGCCGCACGAGCCGGAAGCGGCCCGTGGCCATCAGCCGATCGTGCTCCTTCGCGTTGAGGTAGATCAGCCGCACCGTGCGCGGGACGCGGTCCACCGAGGCCACCAGCCGCTCGATCACGGCGTCGAAGGTGGCGCCGCGGACGGGGTTGTACATGTAGACGACGGTCACGTCGTCGGGCGGCTCGTACTCGAGCAGGTCGGCGGTGACCACCTCCACCGCACCGCAGCGCCGGCGCCGCCGGCGCGCCTCCAGGTTGCTGCGCGCGATCGCGTTCAGGCGCTCCGAGATCTCGACTCCGATAACCCGCTTGAAGGGGTAGCGAGCGGCCAGCAGCAGCACGCGCCCCTTGCCCGAGCCGAGGTCGAGGAAGACGTCGTGCGGCTTCACCTCGCCCGGCCGCAGCATCCGGCGCAGGTCGATCCACCCGGAGCCCTCGTAGCCCTCGCGCTCGTCGCCCTCCACGTCGAGCTCGTCCAGCTCGACGATCCCGGTCGTGTCGATCCCGAGCGCGCGCTCCCAGCGCGCGAGGGCCGCGCCGCGCAGCGCGCCCAGCCGGCGGCGCAGCGGCCTCACCGCGTCGAGGAGCATCGCGCGCACGTCTGGAAGGCTAGGGCCGTGAGCTTCGGTCCGCTGGTCCAGCCCGCCTGGCTGCTCGAGCACCTCGGCGACCCCGACCTGGCGGTCGTCGACTGCCGCTTCGCGCTCGGCGACCCGGAGGCGGGCGAGCGCGACTGGCTCGCCGGCCACGTCCCGGGCGCCGCGTTCCTCGATCTCGAAGCGCGACCTGTCCGGGCCGCCCGGCGCCGGCGGGCGCCATCCGCTTCCCGGCGCGGACGACTTCGCCGCCGCGGCCCGGCGCGCCGGCATCGGCGACCGCGTCCGCGTGGTCGCCTACGACGAGGCCGGCGAGGGCGGCGCGGCGCGCCTGTGGTGGCTGCTGCGCCACTTCGGCCACGCCGACGCGGCGGTGCTGGACGGCGGCCTGCGCGCCTGGCGCGACGCGCGGCGGCGAGCTGCGCGCCGGACCCGAGACGCCGCCAGCCGGCGACTTCGCCGCACGGCCGCGCCGCGCGACGACGTCGCGCACGGCGCGACGAGCTGCCGGCGGGCTGCGCCTGCTCGACGCGCGCGCGCCGGAGCGCTACCGCGGCGAGGTCGAGCCGATCGACGCGGTGGCCGGTCACATCCCCGGCGCCGCGCAACGTCCCTCACCGACGCGTCGCGCCGGAGGGCCGCTACCTGCCGGCGGGCGAGCTGCGCGAGCACCTCGGCGACGAGCCCTTCGTGGCCTACTGCGGCTCCGGCGTCACCGCCTGCACGCTGCTGCGTGGCGGCCGAGCTCGCCGGCGTGGAGGCGCGCCTCTACCCGGGCTCGTGGAGCGAGTGGTCGCGCGCCGGGCTGACCGGTCGCGCGCCAGCAGGCATAGCGCTCGCGGGTCCAGGCGCAGCAGCGGGCCCTGCGGCCGCTCGGCCTCGTACTGCGGGTACTTCTCGACGAGGGCGTCGAGGGCGGGGCCGAGCGGCTCGATCGACACCGGCCCGCGCACCTCCACCCAGCGCAGCCGCTCCCAGTCGTCGTCGTAGACGTCGGCCACCAGCGCGGCGTCCGGGCGGCGACGCAGGCGGCGCAGCCGGGCGGGCTCGGCGGTGCGCTTGGGCTTGCGGTCGATCGCGCTCCAGATCGCCCCCTCCCACAGCGCGAACGTGACGGGCAGGACGCGCGGCAGGTCCTCCTCGTCGAGCAGCGCCAGGCGCGCCACACGCGCCTCCCGAAGCGTGTCCGCGGCCCAGCCGGGTAGCTGCCTCTACTGTCACGGGCCGACTCTAGACACAGGAGAAACCGCAGTGGACATCGGTATCGGGCTGCCCACCACCATCCCGGGCGCCACCAGAGAGCAGGTCCTCGAGTTCGCCCGGCGCGCCGACGCGGCCGGCTTCTCCAGCCTCGGCACGATCGACCGGCTGGTCTACCCCAACTACGAGCCGCTCGTGGCCCTCGCCGCGGCCGCCGCGGTGACCGAGCGCGCCCGCCTGCTCACGTCGGTGCTGCTCGTCGCCCTGGCGCCAGAACGCCGCCCTGCTCGCGAAGCAGGCCGCCACCGTCCAGACGCTCTCCGGCGGCCGGCTCGTGCTGGGCGTCGCCGTGGGCGGGCGCCCCGACGACTTCGAGGCCAGCGGCATGGAGATGAAGGACCGCGGCACGCTGATCGACGCGGTGCTCGAGGAGATGAAGGAGATCTGGTCCGGGGCCGAGCGCGGCTTCGCCGGCGCGATCGGGCCCGACGTCTCCGGCGACCCTCCGCACGCTGATCCTCGGCGGCATGGTCGACGCCAGCTTCCGAGCGCGCGGCCAGGTTCGGCGACGGCTGGATCATGGGCGCGGGACCCGCGGAGGCGTTCTCGGAGCCGCGCGAGAAGCTCGTGGCCGCCTTCCAGGCCGCCGGCCGCAGCGAGCAGCCGCGTGCGATGTCGCTCAGCTACTTCTCGCTCGACGCCGATCCCGAGGCACAGGCCCGCAGCACGATCGGCGACTACTACTCGTTCGCTCCCGAGTACGCGGACTTCATCGTCGCCGGCACCGCCAAGGGCGAGGACGAGGTGCGCGCAGCGCAAGCGCGCGTTCGAGGAGGCCGGGCTGCGACGAGCTGATCTTCTTCCCCGCGTCCGCGGACCCCGAGCAGGTCGACAAGCTCGCCGCCATCGTCCTCTAGCGACCGGTCGCAGCCCTTCCGTCCTGCGCGCGCGCCACGATGCCGCGCGCATGCCTTCCGCGAAGCTCGTCATCGGCGGTGCGGCCGCCACCACGGCGGTCGGCATCCGCGTCGCGCGCTCCCTCTACGGGCGCTGGCGGCTGCTGCCCGACGCGGACCGGCGGCGCATCGAGCCGCTCGCCGAGGACCTGAAGGCGCAGGCCTTCGACGCTGCGCGGCGCGACCGACCGCGATCAGGCCGACGCCGACCTGCGTCGCCGCCAACGAACGTTCGCGGCGGCGCTGGTCGAGACGGCCGAGGCCGACCCGGAGGTCGGACGCGGCCGAGGTCGCACGAGCTGCGCGAGGATCTGCGGCGCGAGCTGGAGCGGCTCGCGGACGGCGACATTAAGGCTTGGCGAAGCCGGCCCGAGCCGGCGTCCCCACCCGGGTAGCATTCGCAAGCTTCCTCCGGGAAGCCCCCACCCGTGAACAGTTCAGAATCCGCCCATCCCTCGGGGCCGTCGTCGCGCCCAGCCGCAGCGACGCTGGAGTTCCGAGGGGCAACGAAGCGCTATCCGGGCCAGAACGAGCCCGCCGTCGACGGACTCTCGCTCGAGGTCCCCGCCGGCGAGATCTGCGTGCTGGTCGGGCCGTCCGGCTGCGGCAAGACCACCGCCATGCGGATGGTCAACCGCATGATCGACATCACCGAGGGCGACATCCTGCTCGACGGGAGCAGCGTCAAGGATCGCGAGTCCGGCCGAGCTGCGCCGCGAGATCGGCTACGCGATCCAGCAGATCGGCCTCTTCCCCCACCTGAGCGTGGCCGACAACATCGCCACGGTGCCGCGGCTGCTGGGCTGGCCGAAGGACGCGCATCCGCGAGCGCGTCGACGAGCTGCTCGAGCTGGTCGGCCTCGACCCGGCCGAGACCCGCGACCGCTTCCCCGGCCCAGCTCTCGGGCGGCCAGCGCCAGCGCGTCGGGCGTGGCCCGGGCGCTCGCGGTCGACCCGCCGCTGATGCTGATGGACGAGCCCTTCGGCGCGATCGACCCGATCAACCGCGAGCGGCTCCAGAACGAGTTCCTGCGCCTGCAGCAGGAGATCCGCAAGACGATCGTGTTCGTCACCCACGACATCGACGAGGCGATCAAGATGGGCGACCGCATCGCGATCATGCAGCGCGGCGGCAAGCTCGCCCAGTACGCGCCGCCGGCGGAGCTGCTCATGTCGCCGGCGAACTCGTTCGTCGAGGACTTCGTGGGCGCCGACCGCGCGCTCAAGCGGCTCGCGCTGCAGCGCGTGCGCGACGTGGACCTGTGGGAGGCGCCGCTCGTGCGCGTCGGCGACCCGATCTCCGAGGCGCGCGCCAGGGCCGCGCGAGAGCGAGGTGCCCTACCCGCTGCTGGTCGACGACGAGCGGGCGGCCGCTCGGCTGGCTGAACGAGCGCAGCCTCACCGGCGAGCGCGTCACGACCGAGCGCGCGCTCGAGCCCCGAGCCGAAGATCGAGCTGGACGACGTGCTGCGCGACGCGCTCTCCGACCTGCTCGCCGGGCAGGTCCAGTACGCGCCGGTGCTCGACGCGCGCGGCGCGGTCGCGGGCGTCCTCTCGATCGAGCTGCTGGCCCACGCCCTGCAGGCCGACCCGGAGGCGGTGCCCTCGAGCGCCGACATGGCGGAGTGATCCTCGAGCTCGCCCAGGTCAAGATCACGCGACCGCACGGACACGTGCGAGTCGAACAACGGGTTCTGCCCGGACTGGATCGCCCACAACTTCGATCGCTACGTCGACCCGTTCTTCCAGCACGTCTTCCTGACGGTCGTCGCCATCGCGATCGGCTTCGCGATCTCGTTCTCGCTGGCGCTGGTGGCGTACCGGCGGCGCTGGCTGATCAACCCGGTGACCCAGGTCACCGGGATCCTCTACACGATCCCCAGCATCGCGGCCTTCTTCCTGCTGCTGCCGCTCACCGGCCGCGGCAACACGACCGCGCTGATCGCGCTCGTCGTCGTACGTCCTGCTGATCATCTTCCGCAACGTTCTGGCGGGGCTCGACAACGTGCCCGACGAGACCAAGGACGCCGGGCGCGGGATGGGCCTGACCGACCGCCAGCTGCTCTGGCGCGTGGAGGTGCCGCTCGCGCTGCCCGAGATCATGGCCGGGCTGCGCATCGCCGCGACGACCACGGTCGGCCTGGCGACGCTCGCCTTCTTCGCGGGCGCCGGCGGCCTCGGCGAGCAGATCTTCGCGGACATCACGTTCAAGTCGAACGTCGTCGTCGCCGGCGGGCTGGCGGTGCTGCTCGCCGCCGTGCTGGACGCGCTGATCCTGCTGGTCCAGCGCGCCGTAACCCCATGGACGCGGGCGGTGGCGGCGCGATGACGACCACCTTCGCCTTCCTGGGCCAGTTCGGTGACGCGATCGACTTCATCTTCGAGGAGCACGAGTCGCCCGCGGGCGGCGCGCAGGTCGGCGGGCTCGGGAACCTCTGGGACCTGATGTGGCCGCACCTGAAGCTCTCGGTCGCGGCGATGGCGATCTCCTGCGCGCTCTCGATCCCGCTGGGCCTGTGGCTCGGGCACACCGGCAAGGGCGGCTTCCTGGCGATCAACGCCTCGAACGTCGGCCGCGCGGTGCCGAGCCTCGCGCTGATCGCGTTCTTCGTCGCGTACATCGGCGTCGGGTTCACCAACCTGACGCTGGCGCTCGTGCTGCTGGCGATCCCGCCGATCCTCACCAACGCCTACACCGGCACGCGCCAGGTCGACCGCGACACGGTCGACGCGGCGCGCGGCATGGGAATGACCGGCGCGCAGATCGTGCGCCGTGTCGAGTTGCCGCTTGCGCTGCCGCTGATCTTCGGCGGCATCCGCATCTCCGCAGTCAACGTCGTCGCCACCGCCACGATCGCGCCGCTCGCCGGCGTGGTCACGCTGGGCGACCCGATCATCAACGTCAACACCTACGGCGACGAGGGGAGGCTGGCGGCGGCGATAGTCGTCGCGCTCCTGGCCGTCGCGACCGAGGTCACGCTCGGTGCGGTGCAGCGCGCCGCCACCCCGCGTGGCCTGAAGCTCAAACCGGAGGGAAGCCACCCGACATGGGAAGGACATGAGAATCCGCTGGCTCGTACTGCTGATGCTGCTGCTCACCGCGCTCGTGGTGGGCGCGTGCGGCGGCGACGATGACGACGACGGGGGCGACGACAGCTCCTCGACGCCCGCCCAGGAGGCGCCCGCCGCCGCCGCCACGATCAAGAAGAACGCCGACAACGCCTCGACCAAGCTGATCATCGGCTCGAAGAACTTCACCGAGCAGAAGGTGCTCGGCGAGATCTACGCCCAGGCGTTCAGCGCCGCCGGCTACGAGGTGTCGACCGAGCTCAACCTCGGCGACGAGAAGACCGCGCTCAAGGCGCTCAAGGGGGGCGACATCAGCGCCTATCCCGAGTACACGGGCACGGCGCTGCTGTCGTTCTTCGGCAAGAAGGCCGACGAGCTGCCGAAGAACGCGCTGCAGGCGTGGGCCGACGTCAAGGACGCGTTCGTGGCGCAGAAGATCACGGCCGAGCCGCCCGACGCCGTTCGTCAGCTCGAACGAGGTGGCCGTCACGAAGGAGACCGCCGACAAGCTGGGCCTGAAGAAGATCTCCGACCTCAAGGGCAAGTCGCAGGACCTGACGCTCTACGGCAGCCCCGAGTGCCGGCAGCGGCTGGACTGCCTGCTCGGCCTGCAGCAGGTCTACGGGCTGAAGTTCAAGAAGTTCGTGCCGGTCGACATCGCGCTGCGCCACGAGGTGCTGACCAAGGGCCAGGCCGACGTGTCGATCGTGTTCACGACCGACCCGCAGATCAAGCGCGAGGGCTTCGTCCTGCTCGAGGACGACCAGGGCATGTTCCCGCCCTACAACTCGACGCTGCTGGTGCGCGACGACGTCGTCGACAAGGCCGGCCCCGACCTCGGCACCGTGGTGGAGCAGGTCAACAAGGGCCTGACCGACGAGGTCATGCAGGAGCTGAACGCCCGCGTCGACCTCGACAAGAAGACGCCTGAGGCCGTCGCCGGCGAGTACCTGTCGGAGTCCGGGCTCACCGAGTAAGGGAGTGGGGCGCGCCGCCGCCGCCGCGGCGGCGCGCCCGTACTCTGCGCGGATGGCCGAGATCGAGCCGCTGCGCTTCGAGGACGGGTCGCTGCTCGTGCTCGACCAGCGCCTGCTCCCGGGAGCGGAGACGTGGGTGCGCTGCGAGACGCCCGCGGAGGTGGCGGAGTGCATCCGCACGCTGGCGGTGCGCGGCGCGCCGGCGATCGGCATCGCCGCGGCGTACGGGCTGGCGCTGGCGGACGAGGACTCGCGCCCGGCCGCCGCGGAGCTGCTGCGCGCGACGCGGCCGACCGCAGTCAACCTCGCCTGGGCGATCGAGCAGGCGCTCGCCGCGCCGGACGTGCTCGAGCGCGCGCGCGAGCTGCACCGCGAGCAGGACGCGGCCGACCGGCGGCTCGCGGCGCTCGGGGCGGAGCGCTTCGCGCCCGGCGACCGCGCGCTCACGCACTGCAACGCCGGCGCCCTCGCGACGGCGGGCTACGGGACCGCGGGCGGCGTGCTGCGCGCGGCCTGGGAGGCAGGGCGGCTGGAGCAGGTCTGGGTCGACGAGACGCGGCCGCTGCTCCAGGGCGCCCGGCTCACGACCTGGGAGCTGGCGCGCGCCGGGATCCCGTACCGGCTGATCGCCGACGCGAGCGCCGGGTCGCTGATGGCGCGCGGGCTGGTCGACCGGATCGTCGTCGGGGCGGACCGCATCGCCGCCAACGGCGACGTCGCGAACAAGGTGGGGACCTACCCGCTCGCCGTGCTGGCCGCGCGCCACGAGGTGCCGTTCTACGTCGCCGCGCCGGTGTCGACGATCGACCCGGCCACGCCGGACGGCGCGGCGATCCCGATCGAGGAGCGCGGCGGCGAGGAGCTGGCCGCCGGGGTCCCGGCGCTCAACCTGGCCTTCGACGTGACGCCGGCGGAGCTGGTGACGGCGATCGTGACCGAGGCCGGCGTGCTCGAGGCGCCCTACGAGGAGGCGATCGCCGCTGTCGCTCGCGCGCTGAGATCGTGGCCGCCGCGCAGGAGATGCTGCGGCTCGGGCTGGTTGAGGGGACCGAGGGCAACGTGAGCGCGCGCGAGGGCGACGTCGTTTCACATCACGCCATCGGCGCTGCCCTATCCGTCGATGACGGTCGGCGACCTCGTGACGCTGGCGCTCGACGGGACCGTGGTCGAGGGGACGCGCGCGCCGTCGAGCGAGCTGCGCGTGCACGTGGCCGTGTACGCGGCACGGCCGCGGGCGCGGGCGCTGGTGCACACGCACAGCCCGGCCGCGACGCGCTGGAGCATGAGCCGGCGCGCCGCTCGGCGAGCTGCTGACGGCGCCGTTCGCGCCGAGCGGGTCCGAGGAGATCGCGATACGGGCGGTGGAGGCGCTGGGCGACCGCGACGCCGTGCTGCTGGGCGGCCACGGGGTGCTGGCGCTGGGCGAGACGCCGGCGGCGGCGCTGGCGGTGTGCGCGGAGGTCGAGCACGCCGCCCTGCAGGCCGGGCAGTAGCGTGACGAAACGCACACAAGCCGGGCCCGGCGCGCGCAACGCTTGAGATGTGCTCGAGCGCCTTCCAGACGGGACCCAGATCCTCATCCGGCCGATCCGCGCAGACGACAAGCGGTTCCTGGAGGACGGGTTGCGGCAGCTCTCTGACGAGAGTGTGCACAGGCGCTTCCTCTCCCCCAAGCGCAGCTTCAGCCGGTCAGAGCTGCGATATCTGACCGAGGTGGACGGCCGCGATCACGTGGCACTGGTAGCCGAGTATCCCGGCGAGCCGGTGCGCCGCCTGATCGCGGTCGGCCGCTTCATCCGCCTGCACGACGACCCGGAGGCCGCCGAGGCGGCCATCGTCGTCTGCGACGACTGGCAGGGCCGCGGCGTCGGCTCGCTGTTCGCGAAGCGGCTGGCCTCCGAGGCCAGGCTGCGCGGCGTGAAGCGCTTCACCGCGACGATGGCGAGCGACAACGTGCCCGCCCACAAGCTCCTGCAGCGGCTCACGACGCACCTGGAGGCCCACCTCTCGGGCCGCGGCGTGTCGGAGCTCGTGGCGGAGCTGGCGGCCTAGCGCCGCCGGCCGCAAATCCGTATCCTGCTGCGATCTCTTCATGGCGCCGGAGACCCGGCGCCGATGAGGCAGGTGGTGTGAAGATGCCGATTGCCGCCACGGAACACCTCACGTCGCGCCCGCGGGCCTAGCCCCGCAGCAGCCGCGACGGTCGTCTTCCGCACTCGCACCACCTCACGGAGGTACTTTTGTCGCGCGAACAGCGCAACCGCGCGCGGCGGCGGGACTCACCCAGCTTCCGCTGCCGCAACTGCCGGCTCGACGTCCCCACGGACGCGCCCGGCACCGAACACCGAAATCACTGTCCGAGCTGCCTGTGGAGCAGGCACGTGGACGCCGTGCCCGGCGACCGCGCCGCGGACTGCGGCGCCTCGATGGAGCCGATCTCCGTCTGCGTGCGCTCCGACGGCGAGTGGGCGCTGGTGCACCGCTGCGGCGGGTGCTCCACCGTTCACGTCAACCGCATCGCCGGCGACGACAACCCGCTGATGCTGATGCGCCTGGCCGTGCGCCCGCTGGCCCAGCCGCCGTTCCCGCTGGAGTGGCTGGGGCGGCTGTAGGGGCGGCTGCGCCGCTGACGTTCTGGCCCTCCCCTACTGCTGCCGTTCAGCAGACGCCGAGACCAATATTCGCCACGGATGTGATGGCGAATATTGGTTTCGGCGGGCGGCGGGAGGCGGGACGCCACGCCTACGCGCCCCGGGGCCTTACGCGACCGTCCAGGTCTCCCCGGAGTGCAGCAGCGCCTCGAGCTCCTCGTCGCCCACCGACGGCGCGCGCCTCCTCCAGCGTGCCCGCCAGCTCGGCTCCGTAGACGGGGCGCTTCACCGACCGGAACACGCCGATCGGCGTCGGGCCGGTGGGCCGGTGCGCCAGGTGGGCCAGCTCGAACGCCAGGCTCGGGTCGGTGCGCTCCGCGTCGTGCACGAGCAGCGCGTCCTCTCCCACCGCCGCCACGTCGACCAGCTCCAGCCGCCCGTCGGCCCCGCGCGCGACCCCGCGCTCGTCCTCGACGCCGAACCGGATCGGCTTGCCGTGCTCGAGCCGGATCTGGTTGCGCTCCTTCTGGCCCTTGGCGCGCACCGCGTCGAAGGCGCCGTCGTTGAAGACGTTGCAGTTCTGGTAGATCTCGACGAACGCCGTGCCCTCGTGCGCCGCCGCGGCACGCAGCGTCTCGGCGACGTGCTTCTTGTCCGTGTCCACGGTGCGCGCCACGAAGCTCGCCTCGGCGCCCAGAGCCAGCGAGACCGGGTTGAACGGGTGGTCCTGGGAGCCGAACGGCGTCGACTTCGTGACCTTGCCCTCCTCGCTGGTCGGCGAGTACTGGCCCTTGGTCAGCCCGTAGATCTGGTTGTTGAACAGCAGGATCTTCAGCGGCACGTTGCGGCGCAGCGCGTGGATCAGGTGGTTGCCGCCGATCGAGAGCGCGTCGCCGTCGCCGCTCACCACCCACACCGACAGGTCGGGCCGCGAGGTGGCCACGCCCGTCGCCAGCGCCGGCGCCCGCCCGTGGATGCCGTGCATCCCGTAGGTGTCCATGTAGTAGACGAACCGGCCCGCGCAGCCGATGCCCGTGACGAAGACGATCTTCTCCGGCGGGATGCCCAGCTCCGGCATGAACGACTGGACCGAGGCGAGGATCGCGTAGTCCCCGCAGCCCGGGCACCAGCGCGTCTCCTGGTCGGACGAGAAGTCCGCCTTCGACAGCGGCAGCTCGACGGGGCCGTCGGAGATCGCCTGCTCGCCGGGCTGGCCGAAGCCGAGGTCCGCGTCCGGGCCGTGCCCGTTGTGGCCGTTCGTCCCGTCGCTCATGCCAGCCGCTCCTCGACCTGCTCCATCACGTCGCGGGTGAAGATCGGCAGGCCGTCGACCTTCGTGAAGCTCTCCACGTCGACCAGGTACTCGGCGCGCAGCACGCGCGACAGCTGGCCCATGTTCATCTCCGGCACCAGCACCCGCTCGTAGGAGCGCAGCACCTGCCTCGAGGTTCGCCGGCAGCGGGTTGAGGTGGCGCAGGTGCGCGGTCGCCAGCTTCAGCCCCTGCTCGCGGCGCAGCCTCCGCGCCGCGCCCTCGATCGCGCCGTAGCTCGACCCCCAGCCGAGCACCAGCAGCGTGGCGTCGCCGTCCGGGTCGTCCACGGAGACGTCGGGGACCGCCACGCGCGCGATGCGCTCGGCGCGCAGCCGCGTCATGTGATCGTGGTTGTCGGGCTGGTAGGAGATGTTGCCGGTCCCGTCCTCCTTCTCGAGCCCGCCGATGCGGTGCCGCAGCCCGGGCGTGCCCGGCACCGCCCACGGCCGCGCCAGCTTGTCGTCGCGCAGGTAGGGCAGGAAGCGGCCGTCGTCGTTCGGCTCGGTCGCGAAGGCCGGGTCGATCTCCGGCAGCGTGCTCACGTCCGGCAGCTTCCAGGGCTCGGAGGAGTTCGCCAGGAAGGTGTCCGTCAGCAGGATGACCGGGGTGCGGTGCTCGACCGCGATGCGCGCCGCCTCGATGGCGGCGTGGAAGCAGTCCGACGGCGTCGACGCGGCCACCACCGGCAGCGGCGACTCGCCGTGGCGGCCGTAGAGCGCCAGCAGCAGGTCCGCCTGCTCGGTCTTGGTCGGCATGCCGGTGGACGGCCCGGCGCGCTGGATGTCGACCACCAGCAGCGGCAGCTCCATCGCGACGGCGAGGCCGATCGTCTCCGCCTTCAGGTCCATGCCCGGGCCGCTCGTCGCGGTCACGGCGAGGCGGCCGGAGAAGGCGGCGCCGAGCGCCATGTTGACCGCCGCGATCTCGTCCTCGGCCTGGATCGTGTGCACGCCGAAGCGGCGGTGGCGCGACAGCGCGTGCAGCAGCTCCGAGGCCGGGGTGATCGGGTACGAGGCGAGGAACAGGCCCAGCCCGGAGCGCACCGCCGGCGGCGATCAGCCCGTAGGCGAGCGCCTGCGTGCCGTTGACGTTGCGGTAGGTGCCGGGCGCGGCCGGCGCGGGCTCGATCTCGTAGTGGACGGCGATCAGCTCGGCCGTCTCGCCGAAGTTGTAGCCGGCGCGGAAGGCCGCCAGGTTGGCGTCGCGCAGCGGCTGGCGGTCGGCGAACTTCTTCTCGATCCAGTTCGTCGAGGGCTCGGTCGGCCGGCCGTACATCCAGGAGACCAGCCCGAGCGCGAAGACGTTCTTGCAGCGGGCGGCGTCGCGCGCCGTGATGCCGTCGATCTCCTCGGTCGCGCGCACCGTCATCGACGTCATCGGCACGCGGAAGAGCTGGTAGTCGTCGAGCGTGTCGTCCTCGAGCGGGTTCGACTCGTAGCCCGCCTTGCGCAGGTTGTGGTCGGAGAAGCCGTCCTCGTTGACGATGACGGTGCCGCCCTTCTCCACCGCGCCGAGCTGCGTGATCAGCGCGGCCGGGTTCATCGCGACGAGGACGTTCGGGTGGTCGCCCGGGCGTGAGGATGTCGCGCGAGGCGAAGTGGATCTGGAACGCGGAGACGCCGTGCGGGGTGCCCGCGGGAGCGCGGATCTCCGCCGGGAAGTCGGGCAGCGTCGCCAGGTCGTTGCCAACCACGGCGGTCGCGTCTGTGAAACGGCTTCCGGTGAGCTGCATCCCGTCACCGGAATCACCCGCGAACCGCACGACGACGCGGTCCTTCTTCTCGAGCGTCTTCTCTTCCATCACTGCAACAGAGCCACGAGTGTAGCCCCAGCTACGGGTCGATCAGCGCGGTTGCACCGGCGGCGGCGTCCAGCGGCCCGTGAGCGCGCTGCGGCGCGGCTCGTAGATGCGCAGCGCCAGCCGGAAGCGGCCCGCCGGCGCGGGCAGCCAGTTGGCCGCCGCGGCGCCGCGCGGCCGGCCGTGCTGCACGTAGATCGTGAGCGAGCCGTCGCGGCCGCGGCGCAGGCCCTCCGTGCGGTCGCCGATCGCGTAGCGGTCGATCGCGTTGGGGACCAGGTAGCGGTCCTGGCCGTACATCGTCAGCGACCAGAAGGCGTCCGCCGGCGGCAGCTGGCCCTTCGGGAAGCGCACCCGGTAGCGGCGCGCGCCGGTGAGCGGGCGCCCCTTCACGTCGGCGACCGCCAGCGGGTAGATCGTCTCGGGACGCGTGTTGGCGCCCAGCGCGGCCGTGGCGATCACGGCCCGGCCGAGGTAGTTGCGGCCGTAGGCGCCCACGTAGGGGCCGGGCAGCGTCCAGCCGTTGTTGCGCGCCGCGCCGAAGCGGTTGGCGCGCCGCTCCGCGCCGGCCACGATGCGCGCTCCGGCCTTCGCGGCGGCGGCCAGCACGGGCGAGGTGGGAGTGGCGCCCGGGCCGATCCCGGCGCGTGCGAACGCGCGCAGCGCGCAGGCGTCGCGCGCGGGCGGCGGATCGCTGCGCAGGATCTCGCCGAGCGCCGCGAAGAAGGCGAGCCCCTTGGGCATGACGACCTTGGGGACGGTCGGGAAGCCGCCCAGCACGAGCGGTGCCTGGCGCTGCGCCGGCGGTCCAGGCCTCCAGCGGCGTCGTCTTGAAGCCGCCCATCAGCGCGCTCACGGCCGGCAGGTCGGCGGCGTCGCGCACCAGCGTCCGCCCCAGCAGCCAGACCAGGTTGGTCGGGCTCTGGATCCGCTTCACCCCGGCGGGCACGCTCCCCTTGAACCCGGGCGGCACGATCGCGTAGCTGCCCGGCTTGGTGCCGGTCGTGCGGCGGCCCACGTAGGCGAACGTGTTGGAGTAGGCGTCGAGCAGCTGCATCACGTAGTAGCGGCCCTTCGTGTCGGGCACGTCGAGCACGCGCGCGCCGCCGGAGAGCTGGACGCGGCTGACCGTGTAGGTGGTGTCGTTGTTCGGCAGCACGACCGTGCGGACCGACGGGATCGGTCAGCGCGGCGATGCTGACCATCGCGTTCGCGGGGAAGCGCTGCGTGGTCTGGCGCACCGACACCGGCGCCAGGCCGTAGACGTAGGCCGCCACGCCCGCGGCGAACGTGCGCTGCCGCGCCGGGCCGCCGCCGAAGCGCCGCTGCGCCGCCGCCAGCCGGGCGGCGAAGAAGCCGTCCAGGTCGGCCGCCGAGCTTCCCAGCGCGCAGGCGGGCACGGCGGGAGCGGCCGGGCGGGCGGCCGAAGCGCCGCCGGCGCCCGCTGCGAACAGCGCCAGAGCGGCAAGGAGCACGCGGAATCGCACGATTGGGACCCTACCCGGGTGGCGAGCAGGTAGCATGCCGCGCCCCCGACCCCGGGTCGGGCATTCATGAACGTCTCGGTACCCAAGGAAACTGCGAGTGGCGAGCGGCGGGTTGCGCTCGTCCCAGAGGTCGTGGAGCGGCTCAGCCGCAGCGACATCGAGGTGACGGTCGAGGCCGGCGCGGGCGCCGGCGCGCACCACCTCGACGCCGAGTACGAGAGCGCCGGCGCCAAGCTCGGCGACGGCTGGACGGGCGAGGTCGTGGCCAAGGTGGCGCCGCCGTCGGCCGAGGAGATCGGGCGCCTGGGCCGCGGCTCGGTGCTGATCGGCTTCCTCGCGCCGCTGACCGCCGGCGACACCGTGCGCGCGCTGGCGGAGGCCGGCGTCACGAGCTTCGCGATGGAGGCGATCCCGCGCATCACGCGCGCCCAGTCGATGGACGCGCTGTCCTCGCAGGCCACCGTCGGCGGCTACCGCGCCGCGCTGATCGCCGCCCAGGAGCTGCCGCGCTTCTTCCCGATGCTCACCACCGCGGCCGGCACCGTCCGCCCCGCGAAGGTGCTCGTGCTGGGCGCCGGCGTCGCCGGCCTGCAGGCGATCGCCACGACGCGCCGGCTCGGCGCGATCGTCCAGGCCTTCGACGTGCGCTCGGCCGTGAAGGAGCAGATCGAGTCGCTCGGCGCCCGCTTCCTCGAGCTCGACATGGGCCTGGAGGACGCCGAGGACGCCGGCGGCTACGCGCGCCCGCTGACCGAGGAGGAGCAGGGCCGCCAGCGCGAGCTGCTGGCGATCGAGATCGGCAAGATGGACGCGGTCATCTCGACCGCCGCCGTGCCGGGGCGGCGCGCGCCGCTGCTGGTGACCGAGCAGGCCGTCAAGAACATGAAGCCCGGCTCGGTGATCGTCGACCTGGCCGCCGAGACCGGCGGCAACTGCGAGCTGACCGCAGCCCGGCGAGACGGTCGTGCGCGAGGGCGTGACGATCGCGGGCCCGGCCAACCTGGCCTCCACGATGCCCGACCACGCCTCCTCGCTCTACTCGCGCAACGTCCAGTCGCTGCTCGAGCTGATGACGAAGGAGGGCGCGCTGGCGCTCGACTTCGAGGACGACATCATCAAGGGCGCCTGCATCACGCGCGACGGCGAGATCGTGCACGAGGGCGCCCGCAACGCAGCAGGGGTGACCGCGTAGATGGACCTGCTGACCGAGCTCACCATCCTCGTGCTGGCCGCCTTCGTCGGCTTCGAGGTGATCTCGAAGGTGCCGAACACGCTGCACACGCCGCTGATGTCGGCCACCAACGCCATCCACGGCATCGTGCTGCTCGGCGGCCTGCTGCTGATCGGCGAGGCGGACGGCTTCCTCGACGAGCTGCTGCTCGTCATCGCGATCGCCTTCGGCACGATCAACGTCATCGGCGGCTTCCTGGTCACCGACCGGATGCTGGAGATGTTCAAGAGGCGCGACTGATGTACACGGCGTCGTTCCTCTCGGACCCGGACTTCATCCGGGTCCTCTACATCCTCGCCTTCGGGTGCTTCATCTACGGGCTGCACCTGCTCAACCACCCGCGCAGCGCGCGGCGCGGCAACATCGTGGCCGCCGTCGGCATGGCCATCGCCGTGGTCGCGACGCTGCTCTACGACTTCGTCGGCGACTACTTCCTGATCGCGCTCGGCGTGGCGATCGGCACGGCCGTCGGGGTCCCCGCGGCGCGCAGCGTGAAGATGACCGCGATGCCGCAGATGGTGGCGCTGTTCAACGGCGTCGGCGGCGGCGCGGTCGCGCTGATCTCGTTCGTGGAGTACCGCGAGTCGCTCCAGCACCTGGGCGGCAACCCC
This sequence comes from uncultured Thermoleophilaceae bacterium, assembly GCA_963828225.1. Classification (GTDB taxonomy): domain Bacteria; phylum Actinomycetota; class Thermoleophilia; order Solirubrobacterales; family Thermoleophilaceae; genus JACVRW01. Next base: position 245,807 of record CAWHDX010000004.1, read on the forward strand.
GAGCTCGAGCAGCTGATCCCGATCCTGTTCGCGGCGATCGTCGGCTCGGTCTCCTTCTGGGGATCGAACGTCGCCTTCGGCAAGCTGCAGGAGATCCTGCCGGGGCGGCCGATCCAGCTGCCCGGCCAGCAGGCGATCAACATCGGGCTGCTCGCCGTGGCGATCGGCTCGGCGATCGCGATCGCGGCCGGCGCCGAGTCGCAGGGCCTGTTCATCCTGATCCTGGTGGCCGCGGCGGTGCTCGGCAACATGTTCGTGCTGCCGATCGGCGGCGCCGACATGCCGGTCGTGATCTCGCTGCTGAACGCCTTCACGGGACTCTCGGCGGCCGCCGCCGGCATGGCGCTCGACAACGTGGCGCTGATCGTCGGCGGGCATGCTCGTGGGCGCCTCCGGCACGATCCTCACCACGCAGATGGCCGAGGCGATGAACCGCTCGATCGGGAACATCTTCGCCGGCGGCTTCGGCGGCGTGAGCGTGACGCCCGGCGCCGACGGCGACGGCGAGCAGAAGCCGGTCCGCTCCACCGACGCCGCCGACGTGGCGATCCAGCTCGCCTACGCCTCCAAGGTCGTCGTCGCGCCCGGCTACGGCATGGCGGTCGCCCAGGCGCAGCACACCGTGCGCGAGCTGGCCGACGAGCTCGAGAAGCGCGGCATCAGGGTCGACTACGCGATCCACCCGGTCGCCGGCCGCATGCCCGGGCACATGAACGTGCTGCTGGCGGAGGCCGACGTCCCCTACGACCATCTCAAGGAGATGGACGAGATCAACCCCGAGTTCCCGCAGACCGACGTGGCGCTCGTGATCGGCGCCAACGACGTCACGAACCCGGCGGCGCGCGAGAACGAGGGCTCGCCGATCTACGGCATGCCGATCCTCGACGTCGACAAGGCGGCGCAGGTGATCGTGCTGAAGCGGTCGATGAACACCGGCTTCGCCGGGATCGACAACCCGCTCTTCTACAACGAGAACACGGCGCTGCTGTTCGGCGACGCCAAGGAGTCGGTGGCGAAGGTGCTCGCCGAGGTCAAGGCGCTGTAGAAGGCTCGCTGCCGCTGCCGAGCGCCACGTGCGCCCGGCTGTCGGACCCGCGGATCAGCACGAGCGTCGCGATCAGGCCGACGATGGCGAACGCCGCGCCGCCCATGAAGGCCGCCTGGAAGCCCTCCGTGAGCGCGTCGGCCGTGCCCCCGGAAGCGCCGCTTCCGAGCACGTCCTCGGTGCGCGAGTTGGCGATCGTCGCGAGGATCGCCAGGCCGAGCGCGCCGCCGACCTGCTGCGACGTGTTGATCAGCCCGCTGGCGAGGCCCGCCTCCTCGGAGTCCACCCCCGACACCGCGGCGATCGTGCTGGTCACGAACGCGAGCCCGAGGCCGATCGCCGCGAGCAGCGACGGACCGAGGATGTCGCTCAGGAAGCCGCCGCCGGTGGAGACCTGGCCGAACCAGAGCAGCCCTGCCGCGATGAACGCCATGCCGGCCGCGAGCACCGGCTTGAAGCCGAGCTTCGTCGACCAGCGCCGAGCCGATGCCGGCGCTGAGGATGATCGCCAGCGCCAGCGGCAGGTACGAGAGCCCGGCCTTGATCGCGCTGTAGCCGAGCACCTGCTGCATGTAGAGCGAGATGAAGAAGAACATCGAGAACAGCGACGCGCCGATCAGCAGGCCGACGATGTTGGCCCCGGTCAGCGTGCGGATGCGGAAGATCCGGAACGGCACGAGCGGCGCCTCGGAGCGCAGCTCGATCGCCACGAAGGCGGCCAGCAGGGCCACCGCGATCGCTAGCAGGACGATCGTCTGGGCCGAGCCCCAGCCCGCGTCGGTCGCGTCTACGAGCGCGTAGACGAGCAGCGACAGGCCGGCCGTGACGCTGAACGCGCCGGCCACGTCGAACGAGCGGGTGCGCGCCTCGGAGCGGCTCTCCGCGATCAGCCGCGGCGCGAGCAGCGCCGCCACGATCCCGATCGGCACGTTGACCCAGAGGACCCACTCCCAGCCGAGGCCGTCGGTCAGCACGCCGCCGAGCAGCACGCCCGCCGCGCCGCCGGAGCCGGCCACCGCGCCCCAGACGCCGAGCGCCTTGTTGCGCTCGGCGCCGTCGCGGAACGTCGTGGTGACGATCGAGAGGGCGGCCGGCGAGACGATCGCGGCGCCCAGCCCCTGCACCGCGCGCGCGGCGATCAGCACGCCCTCGGACTCGGCGAAGCCGCCAGCCAGCGACGCCAGCGCGAACAGGACGAGGCCGGACATGAAGACGCGCCGGCGCCCGAGCAGGTCGGCCATCCGGCCGCCCAGCAGCAGGAAGCCGCCGAAGGTCAGCACGTAGGCGTTGACGACCCAGGAGAGGTTCTCCTGGGAGAACTGGAGCGCCTCGCCGATCGAGGGCAGCGCGACGTTCACGATCGACGCGTCGAGCACCACCATGAACTGGGCGGTGCAGAGCAGCCCCAGCGCCAGCCACCTGCGTTCGGCGAATTCTCTCGTCTGATCCATACGGACCGCGACGATAGCCAAGGCCGCCGCCGGGGTCAGGCGGCGCGCAGGCCGAGCGCCGTGCGGCGCAGCAGCCCGACCACGTGCTCGGTGCGCTCGAACGGGTCGGCGACGGCGCGGCGGCCGTCGATGCTCACCGCGGCGACGGCGCGCTCGCCCAGCTCGCCGATCAGCGCGGGGCCCTCGAGCGGCCGGGCGCTGTCGAGGTCCGCGAGACGCTGCAGGATCCGCGCGTCCGCCTCGTTGCTCTGACGGATGGTGATGGAGGTCATGCCGAGCATTCTCGGCCTGAGATGCCCGCCCCACATCGGACGCATGACTCGACTTCGGGGAGGCCGACCCCTTACGCGGAAGGCGCGACCCCTTACGCGGCTAGAGCAGGCTTTCCTGGCCCGCCGCGCCGGCCGCGGGGCGCCCGCGCCGTGGGAGCCCGGCGGCCTCGGCCAGGGCGGCCTCGACGTCCGCGAGGATGGCCCGCTCGGAGCGCGACGCGACCACCGGCTCGGACAGCCCGTCCACGTGCACGTAGGTGCGCCGCCCGTCGCGGCGCTCGGCCCCCTCGAGCGGCACCAGCGCGTAGACGCGGTCGGCGCGCACGTACTTGCCGTAGCCGAGCGGGATCATGCGCGGGTCGCGCTTGGCCACGGCGCCTAGGCCGTCCCGGCGGGCTCGCGCCGGGTCTCGGTGGCCGCCTCGCCGCCCGGGCCCACCGGCGCCGACGACGCGGCCACGCCGCGCGCTTCGATGTCCTCCTGGAAGGCCCGGTCGGCCTCGGCGGCGCGCTTGGAGGCGGCGCGCTCCAGCAGCGGCTGGAGCAGCCGCGCGAAGACCAGCGCGAACCGCACCGAGCCTGGCACCACGACCCACCGGCTGCGCTTGGCCATGCCCTCGACGACCGCGCGGCCGACCGTCGACACGGGATACGTGCGCGACAGCGGCCCCGAGTCCTGGCGCAGCTTCGCGAGCGCCGGATGGGCGTCCGCGCCGCGGACCATGTCGGTGTCGATGAAGCCGAAGTAGGCCACGCCCACGTCCACGCCGAGGTGCTTGACCTCGGCGCGCAGCGAGTCGCCGAAGGCCTCCGCCCCCGCCTTCGCGGCCGCGTAGGCCGCCAGGCCCGGGCGCGTGCATCGCGGCCGCGAGCGAGGCGGTGATCAGCACGTAGCCCCTGCGCTCGATCACGTGCGGCAGGCAGGTGCGCACCGTCCGCCAGACGCCGAACAGGTTGATCTCGAGCGTGCGCTCGAAGGCGCGCGGGTCCATCGAGCGCGTCATGCCCGATGGCGCGATGCCCGCGTTGGCCATCACGACGTCGATGCCGCCGAAGCGCTCCACCGCCCCCCGGGCGGCCCGCTCGAGCGCGTCCCAGTCGGTGACGTCGCACTCGAAGGCGGCCGCGCCGGGGCCGCACTGCTCCGCCACCCGGCGCAGCTCGTCGGGCTCGAGCCCGACCAGCGCCACGTTGGCTCCGGCGGCCGCCGCGCGGCGGGCCGTCTCGGCTCCGATGCCGCGCGCCGCGCCGGTGATGAAGACCGTCTTGCCGGCGAGCTCCGAGGTCATGGGCGAACCCTAACCCAGCCGCCGCACCAACTCGCGATACGCGCCGAAGGCCGGCTTCGGCCGGTACGCGGAGTCGAGCAGGCCGAAGTGCTGGAACAGCACGTCCGAGGCGGAGTCGGCGTCGCGCAGGTTGAACCAGCGGTAGTCGCTGACGCCGAACGTGCCGCGGTAGTCGTGGACCGCCCGCACCATGCGCCGCAGGCGCGCCGCCTGCTCGGCATAGCCGCGCGCCGGCGGCAGCGTCGGCCAGCCGTTCTCCTCCACCTTGATCGGCGCCGAGCGCGGGATGCCCGGCACGCGCGCGAAGCAGCGCAGGGAGCGCAGCGCGCTCACCATGGCGTCGCGCTCGCCGGCCGATCGGGACGCTGGCGGGGAAGACCGTCCCCGGGTAGGCGTCGAGCCCGATCCAGTCGACGGCGCGGGCGAAGTCGCGCCCGCCGCGGTCGCGCAGCGCCTCCCAGAAGGCCTGCTCGGCGGCCGGGTCGAGGTGCCAGAACCAGTTGAAGCCGATCCCCATACGCCGCAGCCCGAGCCGGCGGACCTCGCGCTTGGCGGCGACCACCCCGTCCACCAGCGCCTCCGGCGCACGCCGGTAGGCGCCGTCGGAGGAGTCCGGCGAGAAGGTGAGGTTGACCTCGTTGGCGATCTGCAGGGCGATCACCGCGCGGATGCGCCCGAAGCGGCGCACCACCTCGCGCACGTGCGCCCGCCACGCGGGCAGGTCGCCCTCCTGGGCGGGCGACGGGTGGTAGCGCACCTGCAGCTCGACGAGGAGGCCGCGCCGGGCGAACCGCCGCGCCAGGCCGAGGTAGCGGCGGAAGCCGGCCTCCCCGTCCGACCAGAAGAAGCGGTTGAGGCGCAGGACGAACGGACGCCCGGGCGCGCGCAGGCGGTCGAGCGCGGCGTGCGTGCGGGCGGGGCGCTCGGGCACGGCGACGGCCGGCCCGCCGCCGGCCTGGCCGGCCTGCACGAGCGGGCCAACGCCGAAGCGCAGCGGCGGCCCGGGCCGCGCGTCGAAGCGGTCGGCCCGCACGTCGGCGGTGCAGGGGAGCGCCTGCGCGGCGGCCGGCGCGAGGAGCGCCAGGGCGAGGGCGGCGGCTGTGACGGCGAGCGACGGCATCAGCGGGCGCGCCACGATACGCCAGCGCGGCTGCGCTAGCCTCGCCGGCCGTGACCGAGCTGTCAGACGAGCTGTCGCCGCGCGAGGTCGCCGACCTGATCGACGGCGGCGACGTCCAGCTGGTGGACGTGCGCGAGCCCTACGAGCACGAGGCCGGCCGCATCGAGGGCGACCTCCACATCGAGCTGGACCGGCTCGGGGGCGAGGCCGCCGCGATCGACCGCGACCGGCCGGTGGTCTTCTACTGCCGCTCGGGCAGTCGCTCCGCGATGGCCGCACAGGCGTTCACGGCCGCCGGCTTCAGCGCCCACAACCTCACCGGCGGGCTCGAGGCCTGGGTGCGCGACGGGCTGCCGATCGTGCCCGACGGCGGCCGGGTGGCCTAGGGCGCTAGCCCACCGCAGCGCAGCTGCCCGGCGAACGGGCCGCGCCCGGTGGCGCAGGCGGCGCCGCAGCGGGCGCCCAGCGCCAGCGCCGCCTCGATCGTGAGGTCCGCGCCGAGGCCGTAGGTCAGGCCCGCGGCAAAGCTGTCGCCGCAGCCGTACTGGTCGCTGACCGGCCCGGGCAGCGGCGTGGCCTCCCAGCCGCCGCTGCGGCCGTCGCGCGCCTCGAACTCCCCGCCCTCGCGTCCAGCGGTGCGCACGACGTGGTCCGGCGGCGGGTCCAGGTCGCCGTGCTCGTAGAGCTCGCCCGGATCGTTGCGGCTGGCCACGAGCGCGTCGAGGCGGACACCGGCCTCGCGCAGCACCTCGATGCCGCGCGCGGTCGACACGAGCCGGCGCGCTCGGCGAGCCTGGCGCACGGCGGCCGCGTCGCCGGCGCAGAAGTAGACCGCGTCGGTGGCGTCGAGCTCGTCCCACGGCAGCGGATCCTCGCCCACCGGGCCGAGCCGGTCGCCGATCACCGTGATCGTGCGCTCGCCGCCGCCGTCGACGTGGACGAAGCAGCGCCGCTGGGGCTCGGGTCGCATGACCGCTGCGACGCGCAGGCCGAGCGCCTCGAGCTCGCGCTTGCAGCGGTGCCCGAGCTCGTCGTCGCCGAGCGCGGTGTAGAGCGTCGCCTCGTCGGCGAGCCGGGCGAGCTGCACCGCCGCCACCGCGCCGCCTCCGCCGGGCTCCTGCCAGCTGTCGCTCACGTGCACGATCTCGCCGGCCGCGGGCATGTGGTCGACTCGCCCGAACTCGATCCACTCGACGTGGCCCACGACCGCGGCTCGCATGCCCGGCGCAGTCTGTCAGGGTGACCGCGATGGACCGGCCGCTGCAGCTCGGGCGCGGCGTGCGGGTGCCGCTGACGGAGGTCGAGCTGCGCGCGAGCCGCTCGTCCGGGCCCGGCGGCCAGCACGCCAACGTGACCGCCTCGCGCGTCGAGGCGGTGTTCGACGTGGGCGCCTCGGCGGCGCTCGACGAGGAGCAGAAGCGGCGGGTGACGGCGCGGCTCGGGCCCGTCGTCCGGGCAACCGCGCAGGACACGCGCAGCCAGGTGCGCAACCGCGACCTGGCGCTCGAGCGGCTCGAGGCGAAGCTGGCTTCGGCGCTGACGGTGCAGCGACCGCGGCGCCCGACCAGCCCCACGGCGGCCTCGCGCCGCCGGCGCGCCGACGCGAAGCGGCGGCGCAGCGACGTCAAGCGCGCGCGGCGTCGGCCGGACGCGGACGGCTAGGCGGCCGCTACGGCGACGTCGGCGCCACTGCCCCGCCACCGGCGCCGCCCTGCGGCGTCTCGGGCTGGGGCTGCACGGCGCCGCCGCCGGTGCCCTGGCTGGGCGGCGTGGTCGGCGTCACGGTGCCGCCGCCGGTGTCGGTCGGCGTCACGGGGGTGACCGGCGTCGTGTCGGTGTCGGTCTTGTCCGTATCCGTCTCGTCGGTGTCGGTGCGGTCGCTGCCGAGGTTGTCGGGAGTGGTGGCCACTCCGAGGTCCGCGGGCGTCGGGCGCGGCTCGTCGTCGCCGCCGGCGCTGACGATCGCGACGATCACGAGCAGGAGCAGCACGACGGCCCCTCCCAGGGCCACCATGCGGCGGCGCATGTAGACGGCGTCCGGCTCGCGCTGGACCCGCTCGTGCGGGTCGAGACGGCGTGTGGGCTGGTCGTCCAGAAGGCTCAAGTTAGCGGAAAGCGGGGCCCCCGGCGATAGGGCGCGGCGGTCAGGCGAAGTGCAGGTCGGCGGTCTCGTCCTCGCCCACCGGGCGCTCGCAGGTGGGGCACCACCAGCGCACCTCGACGGGCGTCCCGCAGGCCTCGTGACGCGGCGGGTCGCCGCCCTCGCGGTGGCGCGCGCCCCAGTCCGCCAGCAGCCGCAGCGCGCCCGCGAGCTCGTGGCTCGAGGACGTCAGCTCGTAGACGAAGCGCGGCGGGCGCTCGGAGTACGGCTGAGCCAGGACGAGCCCCTCCCCCTCGAGCCGGCGCAGGCGCTGGCTCAGCACGTTGGGTGCGATGCCGGGCACCGCGCCCTGCAGGTCCCCGAAGCGCCGCGGTCCGTCGAGCAGCGCCTCGATCAGCAGCAGCGTCCAGCGGTCCCCGACGCTGTCGAGAGCCGCCGCAAGCGGCGTCGTGGGGGCCTCGGGCATGGCCGGGAGCCTACTTTGCACCGCCTGTTACGGTACTCACTTGCAATTCGCAAGTCACAAGGGAGCAGCCTTATGGAAGCGCTGAACGCACACTCGGACGCGATCGCCGCCGCCGCGCGCTCGGTAGGCCCCTCGGTCGTCGGCCTCGGCCGCGGTTGGGGCCTCGGGTCGGGCGTGGTCATCGGCGACGGCGCCGTCCTCACGAGCGCGCACAACCTCAGGGGCGACCAGGTCACCGTCGCCTTCGCCGACGGCCGCCGCGAGAGCGGCAGCGCCACGGCGGTCGACCCCGGGCTCGACCTGGCCGTCCTGGCCGTCGACACCGGCGACGCGCCGGCCGTGTCCTGGGAGCCAGGCGAGGCGCCCGGCATCGGCGCGCCTGTGCTCGCACTGGCCAACCCCGGCGGCCGCGGCCTGCGCGTGACGCTCGGCTTCGTGGCCTCCGAGGGCCGCAGCTTCCGTGCCGCGCGCGGGCGCCGCATCGGCGGCGGCATCGAGCACACCGCGCCCCTGCCGCGCGGCTCCTCGGGCGGCCCGCTGGTCGATCCCGAGGGCCTGCTGCTCGGCCTCAACGCGCTGCGACTCGAGGGCGGGCTGATCGTCGCCGTCCCCGCCAGCGCCGCCGTCAAGGAGCGCGTGCAGGGCCTGGTGCGCGGAGAGGCGCCCGCCTCGCCGCGCCTCGGCGTTGCCGTCGCGCCCCCGCGCGCGGCGCGCCGGATGCGCCGCGCGGTCGGGCTCCCGGAGCGCCCCGGGCTGCTGGTGCGCGCGGTCGAGGACGACGGGCCGGCCGCCCGGGCCGGCATCGAGACCGGCGACCTGCTCGCCGCGGCCGGCGGGCGCGAGCTCACCGGCGTCGACGTCCTCTACGAGGTGCTCGACGGCGGCGGCCCCGTGGAGCTGACGGTCGTGCGCGGCGCCGACGAGCGCACGGTGACCGTCGACCTGGCGGGCGCCGGCGCGGCGGCATGAGCGCGGTGGCCGAGGCCGAGGCGCTGGACGCCTACTCGAACGCGGTCATCGCCGTGGCCGAGCGGGTCGGCCCCTCGGTGGCGAGCCTGCGGGTGATGCGACGCGTCCGCGGCGGCCGGGTGCCCGCGGGCGCCGGCAGCGCGGTCGCGCTAACGCCGGACGGCTACCTGCTGACGAACGCGCACGTGGTCGGGAGCAGTGTCTCCGGCGGGCGCGCCACGTTCGCCGACGGGCACGAGTCGCGCTTCGAGGTGATCGGGCGCGACCCGCTCTCCGACCTGGCCGTGCTGCGCGCCGAGGGCGATGCGCTCGTCGCGGCCGAGCTGGGCGACGCCGAGCTGCTGCGCGTCGGCCAGCTCGTGGTCGCGATCGGCAACCCGAACGGCCTCGGCGGCTCGGTGACGGCCGGGGTGGTGTCCGCGCTCGGGCGGTCGCTGCCCGCGCGCTCGCGGCGCGCGGGCCGGATCATCGACAACGTCATCCAGACCGACGCCGCGCTCAATCCCGGCAACTCCGGCGGCGCGCTCGCCGACGCGCGCGGGCGCGTGGTCGGCATCAACACCGCCGTCGCCGGCGTGGGCCTCGGCCTGGCGGTGCCGATCAACGACGCGACCCAGCGCGTCGTCGCGCAGCTGATGAGCGAGGGCCGCGTGCGGCGCGCCTACGTCGGCGTGGCCGGGGGCGCGCGCCCGCTGCCGCCCCAGGCGCGCACGGAGGCGGGCACCGACTCCTGCGTCGAGGTCGTCGAGGTCGTGGACGGCGGCCCGGCGGCGCGCGCCGGGCTGCGGCCTGAGGACCTGATCCTGGCCGTCGGCGGCGCGCCGGTCACCCGCGTGGAGGACCTTCAGCGGCTGATGACGGCCGACCTGATCGGCGTGCCCGTCGGCGTGCGCCTGCTGCGCGCCGGGCGCCCGCTCGAGGTCGAGCTCGTGCCCGCCGAGCTCGAATCCGGCTAGCCGCGATGAGTCGAGCCGCTCGCACCGGTCATACCTGACGACTACGAATGGAGGACGCGATGGGCAAGGTCACCTTCAACATCACGATGTCGCTGGACGGGTACTCGGCCGGGCCGAACCCGCGCGCGGAGGAGCCGCTCGGCGACGGCGGCGAGCGGTTGCACGAGTGGGCGCTGCGCTCGGCGGCGTGGCGCGAGACGCACGGCCACGAGGGCGGCGAGGAAGACCGCAACAGCGAGATCGTGCGCGAGTCGACCGCGAACGTCGGCGCCTACCTGATGGGGCGCAAGATGTTCGACGGCGGCGAGGGCCCCTTGGACGAGTCCTGGCACGGCTGGTGGGGCGAGAACCCGCCCTACGGCGTGCCGGTCTTCGTGCTGACCCACCACGAGCGCGAGCCGCTCGCGATGGAGGGCGGCACCACGTTCGAGTTCGTGAACGACGGCATCGAGGCCGCGCTCGAGCGGGCGCGCGCCGCCGCGGGCGAGCGGGACATCGTGATCGCGGGCGGCGCCGACGTGGCGCAGCAGTACCTGCGCGCCGGACTGGTCGACGAGTTCCAGGTCAGCGTCGCGCCCATGCTGCTCGGCGGCGGGGTCAGGCTGCTCGACGGGCTCGGCAACGACGAGATCGCGCTCGAGGCCGACCGCACCGTCCACACGCCGGAGGCGACCCACCTGCGCTACCGCGTCGTGCGCTAGAGACCCGGGATGTGGCGGACGGCGAAGCCGTCCACGGGCCGCGCGGCATCCTGCCAGCGGGTGCCGGCGCGACCCTGGCCACTCGTGTCGAAGCGCAGCCCGGCGACCACCATGAACACGTGCCCGCCGTTGGCGTAGATGGTGATCCACTCGCCCGGGCCCGCCTCGCCGTAGCGCTCGAACAGCCCGGACGTGAGCGGCCGGTCGAGCAGGCCGGCGGCCGCGAGGGCGAAGGACACGGAGCCGGAGCAGTCGTAGCCGTTGTCGCGCCAGGCGCCGTGGCCGCCGCCCCACTTGTAGGGGAACTTGGCGATCGCGTTGCCGGCGAGGATCACGCGCTTGACGATCTCGGGCGCGTCCTCGGGCGCGACCGCCGAGCCGTCCGGGCGAACTGCGGCGCGCGGGCCGGTCTGGAGGAACGCCGTGGTGTTGAGGTAGCGGCGGAACCTCGTCAGCGCGGCACGCGCCTCGCGCAGCTCGGCGCGTACCTGGGCGTCGCTCGGGGCGCCCGGGCTGGGGGCGTCGGCGAGGGCCTCCGGATCGGCGGCCGGCGCCGGCGCTGTGGCCAGCTCGTCGCGGACGGCGTCGGCGCGGCCCTCGGCGCCCGCCTGCGGGGTCAGCACGACCTCCGCGGGGCCACCGGAGCGATCCTGCTCGCCGGGCTCGTTGCCGCATCCGGCCAGCGCCGCCGCGAGCACCGCGGCGGCCAGGACGCGACTCAGGTTTGGTGGCGAGACTTCCACTCCTCGTAGGGCATTCCGTAGACGATCTCCCGCGCCTGCGGGTCGGCCAGCTCCAATCCGCGCTCCTCGGCCGCCTCCCGGTACCAGCGCGAGAGGCAGTTGCGGCAGAAGCCCGCCAGCTCCATCAGGTCGATGTTCTGTACATCGGTTCTTTCGCGCAGGTGCTCAACCAGCCTGCGAAAGGCGGCGGCCTCGAGCTCGACCTGTGTGGCCTCGTCCATCGGTGTGGTAACGATAGGGAGGTGACCTACGAAGAATCCTGGCGACGCGATCCGAGCGGCATCGACCGCCCGCACGACGTCCTGGCCGCCGACGAGTTCGGCATCGGGACTCCGGACCGGCGCCTGCCACCCGACCCGCACCGCTTCGAGCCGCCGCACGACATCCTCGCGGCGGAGGAGTTCCCGATGCCGGCCGGAGGCGCGCCGAGCGCCGCGGAGAGCGGCGGAGGCCCCCTGCGCACGCTGGTTCCGGTGCTGCTGTGCGCCGCGCTGGCCGCGCTGCTGCTGCGCCGCCGCCGCCGCTAGCGGTGCCGCTCTCGCCGGTCAACCGGATCGAGATAACCGTCGACCGAGCGCTCTGCATCGGCTCGGGCGACTGCGTGGACACGGCCCCGGACGTGTTCCAGCTCGACGAGGAGGACAAGGCGGTCGTCGTCGACCCCGACGGTGCGCCGACCGACGACGTGATCGCCGCGGCCGGCAACTGCCCGGTGGCGGCGGTCTTCGTGGTCGGCGAGTCCGGCGACCTCTACCCGTAGCTGGGCCTGAGGCCGCGCAGCCGGCCGACGAGCGCCCCGACGGCGATCACGGGCTTCTGCAGCGGGATCGGGATGCCGGCGCGGTAGCTCTGCGCCCGGCGTCCCGCGCAGCACCACGAACAGCTGCAGCGTCGAGAACTCGCCCTGCTCGTCGACGGTGTCGTTCTCCATGTGGTGCCCGAGCGCCGACACGAACGCCTCCGTGAAGGGCCCGGCCGGCGAGGCGACGTGGAGCAGGTGCAGGTCGGCGTCGGTGTCGTTGTAGGGGTTGCGGTGCGCCGCGCCGCGCGGCACCTCCACGCTCTCCCCGGGCCCGACCGTCAGCGTCTCGCCCTCCAGCTCGACCGTGGCCGTGCCCTCGAGGACCTGGAAGCGCTCGACGTAGTCGAGGTGCAGGTGCGCGTCGGCCATGCCGGTGTGCGCCTTCATCACGCGCTCGAGCACGCCGTCGGCCCCCTCCGTCCCATACCTCAGCCAAGCGCCGGTCCGCGGATTGCTCCAGGTCCGGCCCTCGACGGTCACGGCTCGCGCTTGCCGCGCCCGTAGACCAGCTTGAAGAGCCGCCCGATCAGCTTCGTGCGGTTGGCCGAGTAGGGCAGCATGTGCAGGTCGCGCTTGGGCGCGAACCGCGTGACCACGATCGACTGCTTCTTCGTGTACTTGCGGATGCCGTCGGCGCCGTGGCGGCTGCCCAGGCCGGAGCTCTTCCAGCCGCCCATCGGCAGCTCGAGCGCCACGTAGTTGATCTGGGAGTCGTTGACCGTCACGGCGCCCGCCTCGATGCGCCGCGCCAGCCGCTCGCCCTTGGCGGCGTCCTTGGTCCAGACCGACGCCTGCAGCCCGTAGGGCGTGTCGTTCGAGAGCCGCACGCCCTCGTTGGCGTCGGCCACCTTCATGATCGGCAGCGTCGGGCCGAACGTCTCCTCGCGCATGCAGTCCATCGAGTGGTTGACGTCCACGAGCACGGTCGGCTCGTAGAAGTGGCCGCCCGTGTCGGAGCGGTGCCCGCCGGTGACGACGCGCGCGCCCTTCTCGACCGCGTCGCGCACGTGCGCCTCGACGATGTCCGCCTGCGGCGGGTGGATCACCGCGCCGAGGTCGATGCTGCCGCGGCCGTGCGGCGCGCCCTGGCGCAGCGCGCCGACGCGTCTCGGTCACCATCGACACGAACTCGTCGTAGACCGGCGCCTCCACGTACACGCGCTCGGTCGAGATGCAGGTCTGCCCGGCGTTCTGCATCGAGTAGTGGACGGCCGCGTTGGCCGCGCGCTCCAGGTCGGCGTCGGCCAGCACCAGCATCGGGTCCTTGCCGCCCATCTCGAGCGCGATCGGCGTGAGCGTCCGCGCGGCGCGCTCCATCACCTTCTTGCCGGTCGCCGTGGAGCCCGTGAACATCAGGAAGTCGACCGCGTCGATGAGGGCGCCGCCGGTGTCGCCGAACCCCGGCGCGACCTGGTAGACGCCCTCCGGCATGCCGCACTCGCGCACGCACTCGGCCATCAGCAGCGCCGTCAGCGGCGTGACCTCGCTCGGCTTGAGGATCACCGCGTTGCCGGCCGCGAGCGCCGGGATGCAGTCGCCGAACGAGTTGGTCAGCGGGTAGTTCCAGGGGCCGATCACGCCGACCACGCCGACCGGCACGTGGCGCAGCACCAGCTTGCGGCCCTTGACGAACGGCGAGGCGGTGCGCACGCGCTCGTCGGCGAGGTAGCCCTCGGCGTTCTTGGCCCAGAACCCGAACGCGCCCGCGGCATAGCCGACCTCGGCCATCTGCGCGTCCTCCCAGGCCTTGCCGGTCTCGGAGATGATCGTCTCGATGATGCGGTCGGAGTTGTCGATCACCCACTTCTGGCAGCGCCGCAGGATCTGACCGCGGCCCTCGAAGCCGAGCGCCTCCCAGCCGCGCTGCGCTTCGCGCGCCCGCTCGACCAGCTCCGGGATGCGCTCGGGCGCCACGACGTCGACGCTCGCCACGATCTGTCCCGTCGCCGGGTTCTCGACTTCGATCTTCGTGACAGGTGGGGCCAGGGTTGCGGTCATGGGCGAACCCTAACCCCGCGAGCGCCTGCGCTCCCCCTGCCTGCGCAGCAGCTCCGATCCGTGGAGCAGCGGGCCGGCCGCCGATCGACGCGGCGCGAGCCACGACGCCGCGCCAGCGCGGCAGCGCGAGCACCAGCCGCTTCGAGTCGAGCAGCCCGACTGCGGCGCTCGCGACCTCCTCCGCGCTGAGCATGCGCGGCGAGCTCCAGATGATCGCCGACTCGGGCTCGCCGGCGCGCTCGCGCGTCATCTCGGTGTCCGCGCCGTCGGGGCAGACGACGTGCAGCTTGATCGGCAGCCCGGCGGCCATCACGTCGCCCTGCAGCGAGGTCGTGAAGCCGAGCACCGCGTGCTTGGTCGCCGCGTAGACGGCCAGCCCCGGCACCGGCGCCAGCGACGACATCGAGCCGAGGTTGATCACGTGCATGTTCGAGCCGCCGCGCTCGCGCATCGCGTCGACGGCGGCGCGCGACCCCCAGATCACGCCGAGCAGGTTGATCTCGACCTGGAGGCGCACCTCCTCGTCGTCGTGGGCCCACGCCCGGCGCGTGCGCAGCACGCCGGCGTTGTTGACCCAGACCTCGAGCGGCCCGCGCTCGACCGCCGCGCGCGCGGCCCGGCGGTGGGCCGTCGGGGTCGCGCACGTCGAGCTGCATCGAGAAGCCGCCGACCGCCTCCGCGGTGTCGGCGGCGGCCTCGCCGTCGATGTCGGTGGCGAGCACCGTGTAGCCGCGCCCGGCGAGCTGCCTGGCGATCTCGCGCCCGAAGCCGCGGCCCGCGCCGGTGACGACCGCGACGCCGGCCATCAGGCGGCCGAGGCGGCGACCGCGCTCGCGGGCCGCCGGCAGCGCGCGCCGCAGCGCCGCGCGAGCGCCGCCGCTCGCGCGCCAGCAGGCGCATGTACGGGTGGAAGTCGACCTGGATCGTGTGCCGCGTCGACGCGACGTAGCGGCGCCGCGTGGCCTCGTCGTCGCGCTCGATCGCCGCGTGCATGCGCTTCGGGTCGGGCAGCGCGGCGCGGCCCTCGAGCAGGTCGGCGACCCACTCGGCCTGGCGCTCTGCGATCGGCATGATCGCGCCGAGCGGCTGCACCAGGCCGATGAAGTAGAGGCCGGCGCCTGTCGGGGTGCACGACGCGGCGGTAGAGCGACACGCGGTTGCCCGCCGTGCCGAGCAGCGAGTCGTCGAGGAACGGGAACGTGATGCGGTAGCCCGTGCACCAGACGATCGTGTCGATGCGCGCGCTGGTGGCGTCCGTGAAGTGCACGGTCGAGCCGTCGATGCGCTCGATGTTGGGCTTGACGGCGACGCGCCCGTGGCCGATGCGCGACAGCAGCTCGGCGGAGACGGTCGGGTGGGCCTCGCCCAGCTTGTGGTCCGGCGTCGGCAGCCCGTAGGCCTCCATCGGCCCCTGCACCTGCTTGAGCTTGCGGCTCAGAGCGGCCCGCGTGAGCGCCGACGGCAGGCGGTTCGCCCAGGCCGGGCCGAGCTGGTCGAGCGGCCTGCCGGCGATGAACTTCGGCAGCACGTACGCGCCGCGCCGCATCGCCAGGTAGGTCATCGCCGAGTGGCGCGAGGTCTCGGCGGCGATGTCGGTGGCCGAGTTGCCGATCCCGAGCACCAGCACGTTGCGGCCCTCGAAGCGCTCGTCGGGCTCGCGGTACCAGTGCGAGTGCAGCTGCTCGCCCGCGAAGGAGTCCTGGCCCGGGAACGGCGGCTCGGGGTACTTCGGGTCCCAGTGGTGGCCGTTGGCGACCAGCACCGCGTCGTAGCCGAGCGTCTCTCCGCCGCGCGAGCGTGACCGACCAGCGCTCCCCGTCGGGCTCGACGCTCGCCACCTCGGTGCGGAAGCGGATCCGGTCGCGGAAGCCGAAGTGGTCGACGTAGTCCTCGAAGTAGCGCGCGATCTGCGTGTGGTGCGGGTAGTCCGGGAGGTCCGCCGGCATCGGGTAGCTGGCGTACTCCATCATCGCCCGCGAGGTGTTGATGAACAGCGAGCGGTAGGCCGACGACATGCCGTTGTCGTTGCCGTAGCGCCAGTTGCCGCCGACGCCCGAGCCCTTCTCGAAGCAGTCGAACTCGATCCCGCGCGCGTGCAGCACCTGGCAGGCCGCGATGCCGGACGAGCCGGCGCCGATGATGCACACCTGGGCCACGCTGCGGGCGAGCCTAGCCGAACGTGAAGGCGTACCCGCTGACTCCCGGCGCGAGCTCGAGCGTCAGCTTGCGGTCCTCGACGCGCGGCAGCGTCGACGAGCCGGTAGAGGCGCTGGCCGGAGACGTTGAAGCCGCCGCCGCTGACGTCGTCGCCCGCCTCGTCGTCGGGGATCGGCCGGCCGTCGAGCAGCACCCGGACGCGGCGCGGCCGCCCGTCGTCGGTCCCGAGCACCAGGAACACCTTGCGCGCGGTGAAGCGCGCGTTGAGCTCGGCGCCGGAGACCGCGGTCGCGGCCTCGTCGGTCACGCTTCCAGGTGCCCGCCAGCGAGAAGTGCACCGGCGGCAGGTCGCTCGTCCCGGCGTAGGAGCCGACCCCCGGCCGCAGCGGCGGGTCGAAGCCCTTCGCCCGCGAGAGCCCGAGGTAGGTCTCGGGCGTGGCGAGCTCCGGGGACGGGACCTCCACGTGGGCGCGCGCGGCGGCGCCGAGGCGCGAGGCGCCGGCCTCCGCCAGCAGCGCGCGGATCGCCGACTCGGTCTTGTCGTAGTCGCCCTCGCCGAAGTGCGCGTAGCGGACGCGGCCGCGCGCGTCGATCAGGTACTTGGCGGGCCAGTACTGGTTGCCCCAGGCATCCCAGGTGCCGTAGGCGTTGTCCTGGGCGACCGGGTAGTGGAGGTCGTTCTGGCCGATCGCGCGCCGGACGTTGCCGGCGTCGCGCTCGAAGGCGAACTCCGGCGTGTGCACGCCGACGACGGTGAGGCCGCGGCGCCGGTAGCGCTGGTCCCAGGCGCGCACGTAGGGCAGCGTGCGGATGCAGTTGATGCAGGTGTAGGTCCAGAAGTCGACCAGCACGACGCGGCCGCGCAGCCCGCGCAGCGTCAGCGGCTCGCCCGCCGGGGTGTTGAACCAGCGCTCGTTGCCGGTGAAGTCGGGGGCCTTGCCGAGCACCGGCAGGCCGGCGCGGCGGTCGCCGTCGCCGCCCGTGCTCTCGGCGAACTGCGCCGGACCGCGCAGATCGTCCAGCCGGTCCTCGACGGCGCCGGAGCGCT
Organism: uncultured Thermoleophilaceae bacterium; assembly: GCA_963828225.1. Taxonomy (GTDB): domain Bacteria; phylum Actinomycetota; class Thermoleophilia; order Solirubrobacterales; family Thermoleophilaceae; genus JACVRW01. The sequence goes on from CAWHDX010000004.1 coordinate 262,924, forward strand.
CGAGCGCGCGCGTCGGGTTGGTGAGGAAGGCGGGGAAGTCGTTGGCGAGCGCCGTCTGGAAGCGCACGTCGAGGTCGGTGGCGACCGCGATCGCGGTCAGCACCATCACGATGCCGAGGCCGCGCTGCACCGCCGGCCCGCGCCCCGCCGCGCGCAGGCGGTCGAGCACGCGCCGGCCGCCGTAGGCGAGCAGCAGCAGGACGAGCGCCGAGCCGGCCGCGTAGGCGAGCGCGACCGCCACCAGCTCGCCCGACGCGCCGCGGGTGGCCGAGACCGACACGACCGCGCCGAGGATCGGCCCGGCGCACGGCGCGTAGACGAAGCCGAGGCCGGCGCCGACGACGACGCCGGTCCAGAAGCCGTCGCCGCGCCCGCGCGGCCCGAAGCGCGCCAGCCGCGTGAGCGGCGCCTCGACGCGGGCCGCCACCGCCGGGATCAGCAGCGTCAGGCCGAAGGCGAACAGCACCACCACCGCGATCGTGCGGACCGTCCCGCTGGGCAGCCCGACGCCGTCGATCACGGAGGCGAGCGCGACGATCGCGATCGTGAACGTCGCGACCAGGCCGCAGATCACGCCGAGCGGGCGCCGCCGGCCGCCGGTGCCCGCCGAGGCCAGCACGGCCGGCAGCACCGGCAGCACGCACGGGGTCAGCGCCGTGCCTGCACCGGCGACGAACGCGAAGAGGACGAGCAGCGCCACCTCGCCCCATCATGGCTGAGGCGGCTCAGCCGGTAGGCGTGGCGAGCTCCACCAGGGTGCCGAACGGGTCGCGCACGTAGGCGACGACCTGCCCCCACGGCGTCTCCTTCGGCTCCGAGAGCGGCGCCGCACCGCACTCGCGCGCCCGCGCGAACGCGGCGGGGACGTCATCGAAGACGAGCGCCACCTCGACGTTGAACGGGCGCTCGCCCGGCCGCTCGAAGCCGCCCTCGAAATGCGAGTCGCCCAGCTGCCTCGCTCGCGAAGGCGAGCTTCGTCTCGCCGGTGGAGAGCTCCCCGAAGCGACGCGTCCTCGGCGACGAAGCTGCGCTGCGAGCCCGAAGGCCCGCTCGTAGAACTCGATCGCCCCTCGCACGTCCGGCACGTAGGCGATCACCCATCCAAGCTTTGCTGTATCGGTCATGCCCGCCATGTTGCCGCCGTCAGGAGCCGCTGTCTTGAACGAAACGGCCAGGCGGCACGCCGGCCAGCTCGCGGCAGTCGCGCGCGAAGTGGGCCTGGTCGGCGTACCCGCTCGAGTACGCCACCTCCGCGAGCTCCGCCCCCGCGCGCACGCGCTCGAGCGCCCGGCGCAGGCGCAGCACGCGCCCGAGGCGCTTCGGCCCGTAGCCGACCTCGGCCTCGACCACGCGCCGCAGCTGGCGCTCGCTGATGCCGAGCTCGCCGGCCACCGCGCTCACGCGCGCCCGCTCGAGGCGCGCGGCAGCGGCGCGGACGACCGGGTCGGGGAGCGCCCGCGCGCGCGTGCGCGGCGAGCCAGGAACGCGGTGAGCAGCCCGGCCCGCTCCGACGCGCCCGCGGCCTCCGCCACGGCCAGCTCGAGCGCCGCGCGCGGAGTCGCCCCAGAGCTCGGCCGCCGCGATCCGCCCGTCGCGCAGCGCCGGGCCGGGCAGCCCGAACAGCCGGGGCGCCGCCCCCGGGTGGAGCCGGACGCCGACGACCGTGCGGCCGGGGTCGAGCGGCGCGAGGAAGGCGGTGGTGTTCGGCCCGACGGCGGTGAGGCCGCTCTGCTCGCTCCAGATCAGGTCCATGCAGCCGTCCGGGACGATTCGCGCGTGCCGGTCGCCGCCGCCTCCGGTCCGCTCCCAGGCGCACTCGACCCAGCTGCCGAGCCAGGCGCCGACGCGATGCTCCCGGTAGCTCACACGCCAAGTATTAGGGTTGCGCCCCGCGTGAGCGCCAAGGATCAGACCCGCGGCGGCATCGACCCGGTCAGTCGCTGGATCGGCATGCGCTGGTCGAGCCCCGACACCGTGCACCTGGAGATCCGCCCGGAGCACATCAACGCCGGCGGCCTGCTGTCGGGCGCGGTCACCTACGCGCTCGTGGACTACTGCATGGGCTCCACGCTGTGGCAGGAGACGACGCCCGAGGAGGCCATCGCGACGGTGTCGATCTCGATCAACTACGTCGCCACGGCCACCGACGGCGAGGTGATCTGCCGCACCACGCTCGACCGGCGCAACCGGCGCCTCGCCACGCTTCGCAGCGAGGTGACCACGGCCGACGGGCGCCTGCTCTGCACCGCCATCGGCAGCTACACGATCTTCCCGAGGAGGGACCGCTGATGCCCACAGTCGAGGCCAACGGCCAGACGCTCTACTACGAGGTCCACGGCGAGGGGGAGCCGCTGCTCTGCGTCATGGGCCTGGCGGCCGACACGCTCGCGTGGATGCTGCAGGTGCCCGCCTTCTCGGCGCAGCACAGGACGATCGTCTTCGACAACCGCGACGTCGGCCAGTCGTCGCTCGCCGAGGGCCCCTACTCGATCGCCGACATGGCCCAGGACGCGCTGGCGCTGGCCGACGCGCTCGAGCTCGACAGCTTCCACCTGCTCGGCGTCTCGATGGGCGGCGCGATCGCCCAGGAGATGGCGATCGCCGCACCGGAGCGGATCCGGACGCTGACGCTCGCGGTCACGTTCCCCGCCGGCGGCGGCTGGGCGCGCAGGCTGACCGAGGTCTGGTCGGCGCGCGTGACGCGCGCGTCGCGCGAGGAGCGCGTCGACGAGCTGATGCTGCTCACGTTCTCCGAGGGGTTCTTCGAGAACGACGACCAGGTCGCCTTCGTCCGCGGGATGATGCTCCAGAACCCGCACCCGCAGTCGGCGGAGGCGTTCATCCGCCAGCTCGACGCCGCCGGCCGCCACGACGCCCGCCCGGGGCTCGCCGCGCTCGAGCTGCCGACGCACGTGATCGGCGCCGAGCACGACATCCTCGTGCCGGTCTGGAAGTCGCGCGAGCTGGCCGACCTGATCCCCGGGGCGGAGCTGACGGTGCTGCGAGGACGCGCCGCACGGCGTCCAGGTCGAGACCGCCGAGCAGTTCAACCGGGCCGTGCTCGACTTCATCGCGCAGCGCTCGCCGGCGCCCGCCTGAGCTCAGCCGGGGGCGCCGTCCGCGATCGCCGCGTCGACGCGTCTCGTGGATCGGCGCGGCGCGCTCGAACTCGACGATCTCGAGCACGCGCGACACCGCCTCGCCCGGCCGCACGACGACCCGCAGCTCCTGGCGCCGGCTGCCGAGCCGGCGGGCGATGTTGAAGAGCATCGCGATCCCGCTCGAGTCGATGAAGTCGAGCGCGGTGAAGTCCACCACCAGCGCGCGCGCCGAGGTCGGGACGGCGGCGGCGATCGCCTCGCCGGTCTCGGGAGCGCCGGCGAGGTCGAGCTCGCCGCTCACGTGCGCGATCACCACGTCGTCGCGCTCCTCCAGCTCCAGCCGTACGAGGTCCATCAGGCAGAGCGTCCGCTCCATCCGCACCGTGGTCCCCTCAGCGGTCGGCACGACCTCAACGCTATCCATCAGCGCCCTCATCAGCGCAATACCCCGGCCGTGGTCGCCCTCGCGAGGGGCGCGCCAGGCGCCGTGGTCGCGCACCTCGATCGCGCACGCTGCGGCCCTCGACCTGGCCGCTGATCTCGAACGGCTCCCCCACTCCCGCGTGCTCGATCGCGTTCGTCGCGGCCTCGCCGCACGCCGTCAGCAGGTCGGACAGCTCCTGCTCGGAGCCGTCGACCTGGCGCAGCCAGCGCCGCAGCACGGCGCGCATCGAGGCGAGCGCCTCGGGCTCGGTCGGCAGCTCGACGCTGAAGCGGTCGGCCATCGGGATCGTGCGCAGCGTCAGCAGCGCCACGTCGTCGGGCGCGCCCGAGTCGGGCACCAGCTCCTCGAGCACGTGGTCGCACAGCTGCTGGGGCTCGATCGAGGCGCCGCGCACGACCTCGGCGAGCCGGTCGAGCCCGGTGTCGATGTGCTCGCCGGGACGCTCGACCAGGCCGTCCGTGTAGAGCACGACCGTCGCGCCCGGTCGATGCGGGCGGACGCCTCCGCGTACTCCGGGAACGGCAGCACGCCGAGCGGCACGGAGCTGCCGCCCTCGAGGAAGGCGGGGCTGCGGTCCTCGGACACGAGCAGCGGCGGCGGGTGGCCGGCGTTGACCCAGCGCAGCTCCTCCTCGATCGGGTCGACGACCACGTAGATCAGCGTCGCCATCTGGCTCTGGTCCTCCTCGGCCCAGATCAGGCGGTTGAGCTGCTCGACCACCCGCGCGGGCGGGTGGCCCTCGAGCGCGTAGGCGCGCAGCGCGCTGCGCAGCCGCCCGACCATCGACGCGGCGGCCAGCCCCTTGCCGGCCACGTCGCCCATCACCAGCCCGACGCCGCCGTTCGGCGTCGGCAGCACGTCGAACCAGTCGCCGCCGACCTCCGCCTCGGCGGCCGCCGGCAGGTAGCGCGCCGCCACCGACAGCCCCGGCAGCTGCGGGAGGTGGTTGGGCAGCAGGCTGCGCTGGAGCGTCTCCGCGATGCGGTGCTCGCGCTGGTAGACGCGCGCGTGGTCGACGCCGAGCGCGACGCGGTCGGCGGCCAGGCGCAGCAGGTTCACGTCGTCGGCCGTGAAGTGGCGCGGCTCCGTGGCGCAGACGACGAGCACGCCGGTCACGTCGCCCTCGGCCAGCAGCGGGAGTCCGATCAGCGAGCTGACGCCCGAGCCCCTCCAGCGCCGGGTACGGCAGCGCGCTCCCGGGCGGGTCCTGGACCAGGATCGGCTCGCGGCGCTCGGCCACGCGGCCGGCGAAGCCGACCCCGAACGGGACAGAGCGCTCGGCCACCGCGTCGGCCCCGCCGCCGGTGGCGGCCGCGAGGGTGAGCATGCGGTCCTCGGCGAGGAAGATCGCCGCGGCGTCGCCGTCGAGCACCGCGCGCACGCGCGTGACGAGGTCGAACAGGACGTCGTCGAGGGTGCGATGGGCGAGCGCGGCGTCCACGAGCAGCTGCATGCCGCTGACCATCTCCGCCACGCGCTCCGCCTCGGCGCGCGCGGCCTGCTCGCGCAGGAGCGCCTCCCGCTCGACCTGGCGGCGGTGGCGGTCGGTCAGGTCGGTGACGAAGCCCGCGACCAGCACCTCGCCGCGGACGTCGATCTTCGACACGGTCGCCTCGGCGGGGAAGCGCGTGCCGTCGCGGCGCTGGAACTCGACCTCGAAGCGCTCCGTCGCCATCGCGCTCGGCGCTCTCCATCAGGCCGCGGCGCCGCTCGTCGTGGCGGTCGCCGAACTGGTCCGGCGTCACGAGCGAGCGCAGCGTCTGGCCGATCGCCTCCGCCTCGCTCCACCCGAACATCTGCTCCGCGGCGCGGTTCCAGCTGCGGATCACGCCCTCCGAATCGAGCGTGACGAACGCGTCCGGCGCGCTGTCGAGCAGCAGCCGCGTGCGGCGCTCGCTCTCCACCAGCTCGCGCTCGTGCTCGTCGGACTCGGCCTTGCGGTCGCGCAGCAGCCCGAGCATGCGCGAGATCAGCATGCCGGCGATCAGCGGCGTGCCGATGGCGAGCAGCCAGCGCGTGATCGGGCTGGGCGGGTCCTGCACGGCGAGCACGATCGCGTAGGCCACGCCGATCGTGACCATGTGGGCGAGCGCCAGGCGCGGCTCGAAGAAGTAGAACGCGTAGAGCGCCGTCCAGGTGAAGAGGATCGGGTAGAGCAGGCCGACGCCGGCGTAGTAGTTGGCGAGGGCGATGATCAGCGCGTGCCGGTCAGCAGGACGGCGTGGATCGCTCCCTCGGTGAGGCGGTCGCGCAGCAGGTAGACGACCGCGGCCACCGCCACGGCGATGCCCGCGAGCGACCCAGATCGGACCGTCGCGCACGGCGGACGCGTGCGGCAGGATCAAGGTCAGCATGCCGAGGCTCGCGCCCGCCAGGAACAGGTACGCGAGCGAGCGCGCCTTGACCCGTACGCCGAAGAGCTCCGGCAGCTCCGCCACGCGAACCTAGCTCAGGTCTCGAGTCCCCCGCTGCGCGCGGACAGCCGGGCGAGCGCCTCGTGGCATTCCACGACGCGGCGCTTGACCGGGTCCTCGTCGCTGCGGTCGTGCACCAGGTCCCAGGTCTTGTCCGCCACGTCGCGCGCGGTCTGCGGCGTGGCCTGCTCCCACAGCATGTCGACGAGCCGCAGCTCGAAGCTCTTCAGCTGCTCGACGGGGTTGCCCGGGGGCATCCGCGGCAGCGGGTCGCCGGTCGCCTGACGCCACATCTGGGTGGCCATGACGAGGCGGTTGCGCAGCTGCATCTGGTCCACTGCGGCAGCAGGCTACCCTGACCGCTCGTGGCGCGACTGCATCTCCTGCGCGTGTTCTGCGACGAGCGCGGGTCGGGGGGCAACCCGCTCGGCGTCTTCCTCGACGGCGCGGAGGTGGCGCCGCCGCGGCGCCAGGCCGTCGCCGCCGACCTCGGGCTGAGCGAGACCGTCTTCGTCGACGACGCGGAGCGCGGCGAGCTGCGCATCCACACCCCCGCCGTCGAGATGCCCTTCGCCGGGCACCCTACCGTCGGGACCGCGTGGCTGCTGGCCTCCGAGCGCGAGCCCGTGGCGACGCTGCGGGTGCCGGCCGGGGAGCTGCCGCGTGCGCTACGCGGGGGAGCAGTGCTTCGTCGCGGCTCGCCCCGAGTGGGCGCCGCCGTTCGAGTGGCAGCAGCTCGACGTCGCCCGCCGCGGTCGACGCGCTCGACGGCCCGCCCGGCGGGCACGACCACCTGGGCGCCTGGGCGTGGCTCGACGAGCCCGCCGGCAGCGTGCGCGCCCGGGTGTTCCCGCTCCGCTACGGGATCGCCGAGGACGAGGCCACGGGCGCGGCCGCGGTGCTCCTGTGCGCGCGACTCGGGCTGCCGATCGAGATCCGCCAGGGCAGGGGCTCGCTGATCGCGCGTCCGGCCGCTCGGCGGACGGCTGGATCGAGGTCGGCGGCCGCGCGGCGCTCGACGACGTGCGCGACTACGACGTCAGATAGCCCCGGGCCCTGCCGTCATGAAGGCGACCGCGGTGCCGAGGCCGGCGCCGCTGCGCGCGGTCGCGATGCGCCGGCCCGGCTGCACCGCGTCGCGCGGCTCTCCGAGCTCCGCGCCGAGCACGGCCGCGGGCGTCGCGAGATCCTCGACGAGGAAGGAGATGCCCCAGAGGCGCGCCGGCCCGTCGGGGTCGCGCGCGACGCTGGTGCCCTCCGGCGCGGCGACCACCTCCAGGATCAGCTCGCCCATGCGGAAGAACGCCTGACGGCGCGAGCCGCCCGGCGTCTCGCCTTCGCGCAGCCGGCGCAGGTCGAAGCCCGCCGCCTGCAGCACGGCCGTCGTGCGGTCGAGGTCGGGCGTCAGCGCGACCAGGTGGTCGATCGAGACGACGCCGTTGGCGTGGCGCGCGCCCTGCGCGGGCGGGCTGGCGGAAGCGTGCGTCGGGAGCCCGTCCAGCTCGAGCGACGGCGCGTCGCGCAGCGACCAGGCCGTGATGCCGCGGCCCGGCCCGGCGCTCACGCGCAGCCGCACCGAGCCGACCGCGCAGGTGTCGCCGTCGAGCGTGAAGCCCGCGGCCGACCAGGCATCCGGGCGCGGCGGCGATGAAGAGCTCGTCGACGGTGGGCGGACCGGCACCCCGGGCCGTGCGGCGCACGCCCGGCGCCCGCTCGAGCAGCTCGTAGGGAAAGGCGTCGGCGCGGTGGCCGTCGCGCCCTCCGTCGCTTCCGCGCAGCAGAGCGAGTTGAGCACGGCCTCGTGCACCACCTCGACGGTCGCCTCGAACAGCTCGCGCAGGGAGCGCGAGTCGTCGCGCAGGAAGCGCAGCTCGATCTGCTCGGCGGCCGACCGGTGCGGGATGCGCTGCGCCGTCGAGAAGGCGAACGCGTACTCGCCGCTGCCGTTGGCGGCGTAGCCGCCGGCCTTCGCCAGCCCGAACTGAGCGCGCACGCCGAGCCTGCGCAGCTGGCGCTCCGAGAGCGGCGCGTCGGTGCCGAGCACGATCACGACCGAGCCGCCGGCGGTGGCGTCGGCGCCCTCCTCGCGGTGGGCCGCGCCCGTCAGCAGGTGGCGGTCGCCGCTGCCGCCGTAGTTGGAGCAGATCAGGCAGCCGAGCAGATGCCCGCCGGCCCGGCGCGACGCGCCGCCGATGCCGCCCTTGAACCCGAAGCAGGTCGTCCCGGCCCCGGCGCCGACCGAGCCCTCGGCGTCCTCCTCGGCCGGACGCTGCGGCGATCGCCTCGATGGCGTGCTCGGGCCTCACGCTCAGGCGGCGCGCGTCGGACAGCCAGCCGTCGAAGCACTCCGCGACGATGACGTTGACCGTGTCGCGGTCGACCGCCGCATCGGGGTTGGCGTCGAGCAGGTGGCGCAGCCCGCCCTCCCAGACCGGGCCGACCGAGAGCGTCGAGGTGAGCAGCAGCGGGCTCTCGATCGTGCCGAGCTCCGCGAGCTGCGACAGCCCGGCGGCCTTTCCGTAGCCGTTGATCACGTGGCACGCGCCGAGCACCTTCTCGGCGTAGAGATTGCCGTCGTGCGGCAGGACCGCGGTGACGCCGGTCCGGACGCGGTCGCCGTCGACCAGCGTGCGGTGCCCGACCCGCACTCCCGGCACGTCCACGAGGGCGTTGCGCTCGCCCGTGGGGAAGCGCCCCGTGGCGTACCCGAGCTGACGCAGGCGCCGGCGCACCCGAGGCAGCATAGTTTCGGGCTGTGGGAGCCGTTGTCGTGCGCGCGCCGTTGCGGGTCGCCCTGGGCGGGGGCGGCACCGACCTCCCCGCCTACTACCGCGAGCACGGTGGGATGGTGGTCTCGAGCGCGATCGACAGATACGTGCACATGACCGTGTCGGAGCGACCGCAGCGGCGGCTACCTGCTCAAGCACCTCGAGTGGGAGGAGGTCGACGACCCGGGCGACGTGCGCCACCCGATCCTGCGCGAGGCGCTGGCGCATCACTGGAGCGGCGGCCCGGTCGAGCTGGCCTCCCTCGGCGAGGTCGCGCCCGGCACCGGTTTGGGCTCGTCGGGCGCCTACGCCGTCTGCGCGATCGCGGCGCTTGCCGCCCTGTCGGGACGCGAGCTCGAGCCCGAGGAGCTGGCCGAGGCCGCGTGTCGCCTGGAGATCGAGCTGCTGGGCCGCTCGGTGGGCAAGCAGGACCAGTACGCGTCGGCGTTCGGAGGCGTGCGCTCGTACTCGTTCGCGCCCGACGGCACCGTCGAGGTGCGCGAGCTCCGCCTCCCCGACCGCATGCGCGACGCGCTGCGCGAGCGACTTCCTGCTCTTCTCGACGGGCCGCGAGCGGTCGGCCTCGGACCTGCTCGGAGCGGGCCAGGACGAGGAGGCGCTGCACCGCATCCGCGAGCTCGCGAGCGAGACCTGCCGCGCGCTCGAGGCCGGTGACCTGGACCGGCTCGACGAGCTGCTGGCCGAGCATTGGGAGGCCAAGCGGCGGCGGTCGCCGGGGACGGTGACCGAGGAGATGGAAGAGCTGCGCGAACGCGCCCTGCGGGCGGGGGCGCGCGGCGTGATCTCGCTCGGGGCCGGGGGCGGCGGCTACCTGCTGGTCCACGCCGGCGACCCCGAGCGGATGCGCGCGGCGCTCGGCGAGGACCTGGCGGAGCTGCCGTTCGGCCTCGACTCGGCCGGCTGCACCGTGCTCAGCTGACCGCGCGCAGGGCGGCGGCGCCGGCGGCCGCGACGACCACGGTCACGACCAGCGGGGCGCGCAGCGCGATCGCGACTCCGGCACAGACGAGGCCGCCGGCGCGCGCGTCGACGGTCAGCTCCTGCTCGCGCGCGAACGTGTCGGTGAGGATCAGGGCCGTCAGCAGCGCCGGCGCCAGCAGGCCGATCACCGCGTAGGCGCCGGCGGGCAGGTCGCGGCCGCCGACGATCACCGGCCCGGCCGCCTTGATCGCGACGGTGGTGAGCAGCAGGCCCACGAGCGTGATCCAGGCGTCGCTCATCCGCGCCGCAGCCCGATCAGAGCCGCGGCCGAGGCCAGCAGCACCGGCACTCCCGGCGGCAGCAGGGGCGTCAGCCCGAGCGCGACGACGCCGCCGATCGCGATCACCGGCAGGGCGCGCTCCTTGCCCAGCTCCGCCGCCAGGAGGCCGAGGAAGAAGGCCGGGAAGATCGCGTCGAGCCCGAACGCCGCCGGGTCGCCGAGCGCCTCCCCGAACAGCGCGCCGATGGCGGTCCCGCCCACGAACGCCGGGTACTGCGGGAACGTCGCGCCCATCATCAGCTCGCGGTCGAAGTCGCCGTCGCCGCGCGCCGCGAGCGCCCAGGAGGCGTCGACCACCGTCTGCCCCTCGACGGCGCGCCGCACCGCGCGGCCGCGCAGGGCGGGCGCCGCGGCCACGCCCATGGGCAGGAAGCGCAGGTTCAGCATCGTGCCGGTCGCGATCGCCGTGATCGGGTCGCCACCCGCGGCGAGCACCGCCGTGGCGCCGAACTGCGACGCGCCCGCGAACACGAGCGCGGACATCAGGATCGCGGCGGCCGCCCCCATGACCGGCTCGGCGAAGACCCCGAAGGAGATGCCCACGAGCAGGCCCGCCGACGCGAAGCCGACGCCCGCGCGCAGCCCCTCGCGATAGGGCGCAAGGCGGGTGCTCATGCAGCGGGGCGCGAGGCGGGCACGCGGCCCATTCAATCAGCGACTCAGCGAGGGACGACCGGGAGCGCCGCGGCCTCTGCAAGCGCGGCGCGCCGGCTCATCGCCACGGCGCCGCGCACGGCGGCCTCGCCGCCGAGCCGCGCCGGCAGCACGCGGCAGCGCATGCGCCGTCCCGCGAGCGCGCGCGTCTCGAGCTCGGCCTCGATCGGCGGCCGCAGCCACTCGGCCAGCGGGGCGAGGTAGCCGCCGAGCAGCACCGCCTCGGGGTCGAGCAGGTTGGCGAGCGACGCGATCGCGATGCCGAGCGTGTGCCCCACCTGGTTGAGCGCCTCGAGCGTGCGCGGGTGCCCCTCGCGAGCGCTGTCGGCGAGCATCGAGCCCGGCCACTCCGGCCGCGTGCCCTCGCAGCGCATGCGCGCGTCCCAGCCGGCCAGCCGCAGCAGCGCGTCCTGGCCCGCCAGCCGCTCGAGGCAGCCGCGCCCGCCGCAGCCGCAGGGCGGCCCGAACGGGTCGATCGTGAGGTGACCGAACTCGCCGGCGAAGCCCGACGCGCCGCGGAACAGCTCGCCGCCCAGCACGACGCCCGCGCCGATCCCGATCTCGCCGGAGACGTAGACGAAGTCGCGCAGCCCGCGCCCGGCGCCGTCGACCAGCTCGGCCACCGCGCCGAGGTTCGCCTCGTTCTCCACGCGCACCGACGTAGGGCGGGCGCTCCAGCGCCTCGTCGAGCAGGCGGGCGATCGGCACGTCCGACCAGCCCAGGTTCGGCGCGACCGCCAGCTCGCCCGTCGGCGTCGACCAGCCCCGGCACCGCAACCGTGGCGAGCATCGGCTGCCGCCCCTTGGCGAACGGCTGGTCGAGCGCGTCCTCGGCGAGCACCGCCAGCGCGCCGATGACCTCCTCGGCCGAGGCGGTGCGGTTGTCGCTCGCGACGAACGAGCGGTGGCGCACCTCGCCCGAGAGGTCGGTGGCCCACGCGGCCAGGTAGTCGACGTTGATCTCGAGGCCGAGCACGAACGGCCCGGCCGGGTCGAGCTCGACGCTCTGCGGCGGGCGCCCCACCTTGCCGGCGCGCGGCTCGGCGCCGGGGGCGTCGCGCAGCAGGCCGGCGTCGATCAGCGCCGCCACGAGGCTCGAGACGGTGGTCTTGTTGAGGCCCGTCTCGAGCGCGAGCGTGGCCCGCGAGCGCGGCCCCTGCTCCGCCACCTGGCGCAGCACCATCCCGAGGTTGTGCTCGCGGACCCCCTTCACGGCCGCCTCAGCGCAGCCCCAGGATGAGGTCGATCGACAGCTGGTCGAGCCGCTCGTGGCCGCACTCGCGCGCGCCCAGGGCGTCGAGGTCGTGGCTCTCGGCGAGCAGCTCGTCGACGCGCTCGCGCGAGTAGGCGCCGACCGTCTCGACGCGCGAGCTCCGGCACCTTGGCGGCCTCCTCGGCTGCGCGCAGGTCGGCGTCGCCGGCCCAGCTCGCCGCGCGCTGCTTGAGCGCGAGGTAGGTGCGCATGCAGCCCGCGGCGAAGTCCCAGATCGCCCTCCTGCGACTCCACGCGCAGCGGCCGCGCGTCGAAGTGGCGCGGGCCGTCGTAGCCGGCGTCCTCGAGCAGCTTGACGAGGAAGAACGCGTCCTTGAGGCCGACCTGCGCCGAAGCGGAAGTCCTGGTCGTAGCGGCCGATCCGCTGGGCGTTGAGGTCGATGTGGAAGAGCTTCCCGGCCCAGAGCGCCTGCGCCACGCCGTGCAGGAACGACAGGCCGGCCATCGTCTCGTGAGCGACCTCCGGGTTCACGCCGACCATCTCCGGGTGCTCGAGGCGCTCGATGAACGCGAGCATGTGGCCGACGGTCGGCAGGAACAGGTCGCCGCGCGGCTCGTTCGGCTTCGGCTCGAGCGCGAAGCGCATGTCGTAGCCGCGGTCGCGCACGTAGCTCGCAGAGGAAGTCGATCGCCTCGCGGTAGCGCTCGAGCGCGTCGCGCGCCGGCTTGGCGGCGTCGGCCTCCACGCCCTCGCGGCCGCCCCAGAACACGTAGATCGGCGCGCCCAGCTCGGCGCCGACGTCGATCGCGCGGATCGCCTTCTGCAGCGCGTAGCGGCGCACCTCGCGGTCGTTGGCCGTGAACGCGCCGTCCTTGAAGACCGGGTGCGTGAAGAGGTTCGTGGTGGCCATCGAGACCTTCATGCCGGTCTCGTCGAGCGCCTTGCGGAAGTCGGCCTTGATGCGCTCGCGCTCGCCGTCGTCGGCTTCGGGCGGGAGCAGGTCGTCGTCGTGGAAGCAGACGCCGTAGGCGCCCAGCTCGGCGAGCCGGCGCACGCTCTCGGTCGGCTCGAGCGCGGGCCGCGTCTCCGAGCCGAAGGGATCGTTGCCCTTGTGGCCGACTGTCCACAGGCCGAAGGTGAACTTGTCCTCGGGCCTGGGTGTGAGGTCTTCCAAGAGATCCTCTCCTTGCAATTAGTTGGGGATCTCAACAAACTAGCCCGATGCCGGGATCCGGTCAATTGGCGGCGGGGGTCGACTGCTCGACGCAGGCGACCAAGGTGCTGCTCGTCGACCCCGCCGACGGGCGGACCGTCGCGACCGGCCGGGCGCCGCACGAGGTCACCGGCACGCGGCGGCGCGCGCGAGACCGACCCCGAGGTCTGGTGGCAGGCGCTGCGGGCGGCGCTCGCCGAGACGGGCCGCGCCGGCGAGGTCGGCGCCATCTCGGTCGCCGGCCAGCAGCACGGGCTCGTGGTCACCGGCTCCGACGGCCGGCCGCTGCGCCCGGCCGTGCTCTGGAACGACACGCGCTCGGCGCCCGACGCGGCCGCGCTGCGCGACGAGCTGGGCGCCGAGGCCTGGGCCGAGCGCGTCGGGCGTGGTGCCGGTCGCGTCGTTCACGGCCACGCGCTGGGCGTGGCTGCGGCGCACCGAGCCCGAGGTCGCCGCCGCGGCGCGGGCGGTGCGGCTGCCGCACGACTGGCTCACGGAGCGCCTGAGCGAGCGCGCCGTCACCGACCGCGGCGACGTCTCGGGCACGGCCTGGTGGTCGACCCGCGACGAGGACTACGTGGACGAGGTGCTCGAGCTGATCGAGCTGGACCGCGCCCTGCTGCCCGACGTGCTCGGCCCCGGTGAGACGGCCGGCGGCGTCGGCGCGCGGGCGCGCCGCCGAGCTGGGCCTGCCCGAGGGCGCGCTGGTCGGGCCGGGCACCGGCGACAACATGGGCGCGGCGCTGGCGCTCGGGCTGCGCCCCGGCGAGCCGGCGATCAGCCTCGGCACCTCCGGCACGGCCTACGCCGCGATGAGCGAGCGCGCCGTGGACCCCACCGGACTGATCGCGGGCTTCGCCGACGCCGACCGGCGGGTTCCTGCCGCTCGCCGCGACGCTCAACTGCACGCTCGCCGTGGACCGCTTCGCCGGCTGGCTCGGACTCGACCGCGAGGCGGTCGCGGAGCGCACCGGGCGTAACCGTGCTCCCCTACCTCGACGGCGAGCGCACACCGAACCTGCCGCGCGCCTCCGGCACGATCTCGGGGCTGCGGCACGACACCGAGCCCGGCGCAGATCCTGCTGGCGGCCTACGAGGGCGCCGTGGCGTCGCTGATCGAGGCGCTCGACCTGCTCGGGTCGGTCGGCTCGGGGCTCGACCCCGACGCGCCCGTGACGTCTGATCGGCGGGGGCTCTCGCGGCGGCGGCGTGGCAGCGCACGGTGGCGCGGCTGTCGGGTCGCGCCGGTGCGGGTGCCCGAAGCCGCGGAGCTGGTCGCGCTCGGCGCGGCCTGCCAGGCGGCCGCCGCGCTGAGCGGCGAGGCGCCCGAGGAGGTGGCGCGCCGCTGGGACGCGCGCGCCGGCGCGGACGTGGAGCCGCCGGCCGGAGCGCGACGACGAGACGCTCGCCCGCATCCGCGCCGCCCGCGCCGCGGCGGCGGAGCTGCTGGACCGCTAGCGGCGGACGCGCAGGCGCAGCGTGTAGACCGCGCGGTTGCCGCCCTTGTCGTAGGCCACGACCACGAAGCGGTGGCGGCCCGGCCGGCGGTGCCAGCGGTGGCTCAGGCGGGTGCCGCCGAAGCGCGCGCCGACCTGGCGGCCGTCGATGCGCAGCTCGACCGCCGCGACGCCGGAGGAGTCGCTCGCACGTGCGACCAGCAGCAGCCGGTTGCCGCGAATGCGGCGACGTGCCAGGCGCAGGCTCGGGCCGAGCGCGTCGGCCGCAGTCGCCGTTCGCCGCAGCGTCACGACCGCCGGCGCCGGGACGGTGGCCACGTAGGCGGCGGACGCGGGGCTGACGTTGCCGGCGGCGTCGGCCGCGTAGACGGAGTAGGCGTGCCGGCCCGGGGTGACGGACGTGTCGTCCCACGTGCGCGAGCTGACCGTCGCGACCTGGATCCCGTCGCGCTGGATCGCGTACCGGCTCACGCCCACGTTGTCGGAGCTGGGCGCCCACGAGAGCCGCAGGCCGCGCGTGAGCGGAGTCGACGTGACCCCGGTCGGCGCCGTCGGGCGCTGCTGGTCGAGCGGCGCGGCGGCCATGTTGACGGACACGCGTGGCCGCCCCGTTGGCGGCCGACGCCGTCGTGATGCTCACGTGCCCGTCGCTGAAGGTCTCCCCCGGCTTCAGCGGCGCGTCGCCGATCGTGCCGCCCGGGTGGGTGTCGATCAGCCGCGAGCGCGTGGTCTGCGACGGGATCGTCGTCGACGCGGATGCTGACCCCGGTCACGGCCGGGTCACTCGCGAGGAAGTTGTCGAAGACGCCGCCGGACTGGCGCACCTCGAGGTAGTAGTAGTCCTCGATGGTGCCGCCGGAGCCGTAGGTGCGCGGGATCCGCAGCGTGGTCGGCTGGCTCGTCGGGTTCAGCGCCGAGACCATCGAGTAGGTGCCCGACGCCGTCACCGTCTGGACGTTCGAGGGCTGCAGGACGCCGAGCCGCTGGAGGTGCCAGCCCTGGTTGTGGCGGCTGCCGGACGAGCCCATCACGTCGAACGGGTCGTTGTACTCGAAGAGCGTGCAGCTGTCGGAGATGGCGACCGCCTGGCCGCTCCCGCCGGTGCACGTCCAGCTGCCGGCGTGGTTGAGCCCGAGGTTGTGGCCGAGCTCGTGGCCGGTCACGCGCACGGTCAGCTCGCCGTTCATCCAGGACTCGCTGCCGGGCATGTACGCGAGCCCCGCCCAGCTGCAGACGGACTGCTGCGGGAAGACGTACATGACGTGCTGGTAGTCGGCGGCGTCGAACCCGGCGGCGGCGGCGGCGGTCTTGGCCAGCGTCGGCCCACTGCGTGTAGTTGCAGCTCATGGGCGTGGTCGGGAGCGTGTAGTAGCCGTAGACGTCGCCGTCGAGGTTGCCGGCCTTGCCCGCGAGCCAGAGCTGGTTGTAGCTCTCCTCGCGGAAGAAGGCGCTCGTCGACCCCGAGCCCGTGAAGATCGCGGAGCGGATCTGCGCGAGCGTCCAGGGCGTGCGCGTGTCGGTGGCGAAGTTGAAGGCGATCACCGCGGTCTTGCGGCCGCCGAGCGCCGGCGTCGCGAGCGGCGCGGCGGCGGTGACCGGGCCAGCGACCGCCGGCACCCGGGAGCCTGGTCCTCGAGCGCGACCGTGTTGTGCTCGGGCGTGAGGTTGGGAAGCGCGGTCGGCAGCACCGTCGAGCGTGCGGCCGCCGCGTGTGGAGGCGCCAGGTCGTGGTCGAGTCGCCCTCGTCGAAGTAGTCGGCGAGCACGCCCTGGAGCTCTCCCTCGAGCGCGCTCGCCGGCGACCGCCGGGGCGGCCGCGGTCAGAGCCGGCCGCGAGCGCCGCGAGCGCAAGCAGCAGCCTTGTGGGCGATTTCCACACCGTGTTGCATCGACAGTCCGGGCCCGAAGTCCCGCTCACAGCGCGGGCTTTGGACGGATGGAGGACCCGCTTAGACTGCGCGCACCGTGCGCCGCGCCACGCTGCTCCACTGGTCCTCGCTCTGGCTCTGCCCGCGCACGCCGCCGCGCGCGACTTCAAGCGCGGCTTCCTCTGGGGCACGGCCATCGCCGGCTTCCAGGTGGAGGCCGGCGGGCGCCCGGCGAACGCCGACACGCGCAGCGACTGGTGGGCCTGGAGCCACGACCCCTTCAACATCTCCTCCGGCCACGTGAGCGGCGATCGGGTCGAGCGCGGGCCGGGCCACTGGCGCCTGTTCCGGGGCGACCTGCTGCTCGCCCGGCGGAAGCTCGGCAGCAACGCCCTCCGGCTGTCGCTCGAGTGGAGCCGGCTGTTCCCGCGCTCGGTCGGCGGCGCGCGGACGCCGCGCCAGCTCGACCGCCTGGTGAACCGCCGCGCCGCGCGCCACTACGGCGCGGAGCTGCGGGCGATCCGCGGGCTCGGCATGGAGCCCGGTGCTGACCCTCAACCACTTCACCCTCCCGCTCTGGCTGCACGACCCGGTGGCCGTGCGCGAGGCGTTCGCCGGCGTCGGCCCCGACGAGACGCCGCCGGCGGTGCGCCGCGGCGGCTGGCTGAGCGCGCGCACCGTCAGGCAGTTCGGCCGCTTCGCCGCTTGGGCGGCGTGGCGCTACGGCGACCTGGTCGACACCTGGGTCACGATCAACGAGCCGATGGTGGTGGCGGTCAACGGCTACGTGAACGTCGAGGGCGCGTTCGCCGGCTGGTTCCCGCCCGGCGTCTACTCGTTCCCGGCCGCCATCCGCGTCGTGAGCAACCTCGCGGTCGCGAACGCGCGCGCCTACGACGCGGTGCACCGCCTCGATCGCCGCGCACGCGTCGGGCCGGTCCAGAACATGATCGCGTTCACGCCCGCCGACGCGGCCTCGGCGAGCGACCGCCGCGGCGCCGAGCACGCCGACTACGTCTTCAACCGCGTGTTCCTGAACGCGGCGGTGCGCGGGCAGGTGGACGGGGACGTGGACGGCCGCATCGCGCCCGCCGAGCGCCGCCGCGACCTGCGCGGGCGCGCCGACTTCATCGGCCTCAACTACTACTTCCGCGGCCGCGTCACGGGGCTGCCGGCGCCGGCCAGCTCCACGATCCCGCTGTTCGACTTCCTGCCGGCCACGACCTACCGCCACCCACAGGCGCCGAGCCTGCCGCCCTGCCCCACCACCTGCAGCGACTTCGGCTCGGAGATCTACCCGCAGGGGTTCCGCACTGCCTTGCGCACGGCCGGCGGCTACGGGCTGCCGGTGTACGTGACGGAGAACGGAATCGCCGACGCCGACGACGACATGCGCCGCTCCTACCTGATCGACCACCTGCGTGTGCTGCGCGACGCCATGGGCGACGGCCTCGCGCGCGTCCGGGGCTACTTCGCGTGGTCGCTGATGGACAACTTCGAGTGGGCGGCCGGCTACTACCCGAAGTTCGGCTTCTTCGCGTTCGACCCGCGCACGCTCGCAGCGGCGCGAGCGCCCGAGCGCGTCCGCCTACCGCCGAATCTCACGATTGGGGACGCTTCCGAGCGGGAACTAGGCCTGTGTATACGCGAAAGGAGGGAGTGCCGTGTACATCGGAATCGGAACGCTTGTCCTCATCCTGATCATCCTGGTGATCCTGCTCTAGGAGCTCTCTGAGGGCCTGTAGGTCCCGAAGCTCCAGATGTTGCCCTCCGGGTCGCGCGCCGCGAAGTCGCGCGACCCGTAGTCCTGATCGGTCGGCGCCATCAGAATGTCGGCGCCGGCGTCGAGGGCGCGCTCGTGAAGCGCGTCCACGTCGTCGAGGGCGACGTAGACGACCGACCGCCCGGCGCCCTGGTCGAAGACCGGGTTGCCGGCGCCGGTCGAGCTGATCAGCACCACCTCGCCGGCCAGTCTCAGCTCCGCGTGCACGATCGCGCCGTCGTCGTCCTCGTGGACCTGCAGCCGCCGGCCGCCGAAAGCGGCCTCGAGGAAGTCGATCGCGGCGTGCGCATCCTCGTACCTCAGGACCGGATGGATGGTCTGCATGCGCACAGGCTACGACCAGCCGACCGCGGTGCCGGTGCGATAGCTTGCGCGGCTTGCTCTCGACCACCGAGCCGATCCGCACCGAGCTCCAGGCCGCGCTGCCGGAGCGCCCGTTCACCGTCGACTTCTGGGACGGCAGCCGCCTGCCGTCGACCAACGGCGGCGGGCCGCGCTTCTCCGTGCGCTCGCCGGCCGCCTTCGCGCACGCGCTGCGCGCGCCGGGGCAGCTGGGCCTCGGCCGCGCATACGTCTCGGGCGAGATCGAGGTCGACGACATGGACGCCGTGCTCGACCTGCTCGACTCCTGGAAGCCGCCGGCGCTCGACCGGTCCGGCGCAGATCAGGCTCGCGCTGGCGGCGGCGCGGGCGTCCGGGCTGCGGCTGCCGCCGCGCCCGCCCCAGTCGGAGCTGCGCCCGCGCGGCAAGCGCCACAGCCGCGAGCGCGACGCGCGGGCCGTCCGCCATCACTACGACCTGCCGCCCGAGTTCTTCGAGCTGTTCCTCGGACCGTCGATGACCTACAGCTGCGCGATCTTCTCGCGCGGCGCGTCGACGCTCGAGGAGGCGCAGGAGACCAAGCTGGAGCTCGTGGCCACGAAGCTGGATCTGAAGCCCGGCCAGCGCGTGCTCGACATCGGCTGCGGCTGGGGCAGCTTCGCCATCCACGCCGCCCAGCAGCACGACGTCCACGTCGTCGGCATCACGCTGTCGCCGCCGCAGGCCGAGCGCGGCCAGCGGCGCGCCAACGAGCTCGGCCTCGGCGACCGCGTCGACATCCGCGTCGCCGACTACCGCGAGCTGCGCGACGAGCCCTTCGACGCGGTGGCCAGCATCGGCATGGTCGAGCACGTGGGCGCCAACCAGATCGACGTATACGCCCGCCAGGTCGCGCGCATGGTCAAGCCGGGCGGGCGGGTGCTCAACCACGGCATCGCCCGCCTGCGCCACACCGACCCCGAGGCGGGGCCCTTCTCCGAGCGCTACGTCTTCCCCGACGCGGCGCCGCTGCACCTGTCGCGCATCCAGCTCGCACTCGAGCGCGCCGGGATCGCCACGGAGCACGTGGAGGGCTTCCCCGCCGACTACGCGGAGACGCTGCGCCACTGGGCCGACAACCTCGACGCCAACCTCGAGCGAGCCACGCGGCTCGCCGGTCCCGAGCGGATCCGCGTCTGGCGCCTCTACCTGCGCGCGGCGCGACGCGGATTCCAGAGCGGATTCACGTCGGTCTACCAAGTGCGCGGCCGCCGCGCCTGAGCCGCCAGCCCCGAGCGGCGCGCGCCCCATAAGCTCCCGCGCCGGAAGCGACCAAGGAGATCCATGAAGCTGATCGGCGCCGGCCTCCCGCGGACGGCCACAACGACGCAGATGATCGCCCTCGAGATGCTCGGGCTGCCCTGCTACCACATGCGCGACATGATGACCGACACCGCCACGAGCGTCCCGCAGTGGCGCCGGGCGCTCGAGGGCGACGGGCCCTGGGACGAGCTCTTCGACGGCAAGGAGTCGATCGTCGACTGGCCCGGCTCGTACCACTGGCGCGAGCTGATGGACGTGTACCCCGACGCCAAGGTGCTGCTCAGCGTCCGCTCCGCCGAGAGCTGGGTCGAGAGCATGCACAACACGATCGCCGCGATCTGGTTCGGCGACAGCCTCATGCACCACGTCGTCCAGGCCCGCTACAAGATCGACCCCGTCTTCGCCTCGTGGCTCGACGTCCTCAACGACATGTGGGTGAAGGCCGACATCATGGTCAAGAGCGGCGCCGACCGCGACGAGATGGCCGCCGGCATGGAGCGCTGGAACCAGGAGGTCATCGACACGGTCCCCTCCGACCGTCTGCTCGTCTGGAACCCCAAGGACGGCTGGGAGCCGCTCTGCGAGCTGCTCGACCTGCCCGTGCCGAGCGAGCCGCTCCCGAACGTCAACGACACCGAGAACTTCCAGATGAACCTGATGACGGCCCCCGCGATCGCCGCCATCAACGAGTGGTGGGAGCGCGAGAAGCCGCCGGCGCAGTAGCGGCGAGAGCTTCGAGCCGGAGCCCGGGATCGAGCCCGGGCTAGCGCCGCTCGCGGCAGCGCCGGCGCCGCGCGGGCACGAACCTGCAGCTAAGAGGGTCGGGCGGTGCCGATCGCAAATCGTGCCCACCCCCTCTCCTCGAACCGGGTGGGCACGTTTCTCAAGCTCTGCCGACGCAAATCGCGCCCAGGCCATCGCGCCCGCCCGCCGTGGGCGTGATTGTGGTCCGTATGGGTAGCGAAGCGGCCCCACCCCGCCGGGCTGCCCCTCGATGCTGCCGTCAGCGCGGCCGGGTCCCCGGCGGCGGAACCGGCCGGGCCGAGGCGCTCGGCCCGGGCTACATCAGCAGCGCAGGCGAGTACGGCTCGGTCGAGTGCTCGGGCTCCGGCCCGGGCGTCGACGCCGCGGCGTGGTCCTTCAGCGCGGCCAGCGAGTCGAGGAAGCGGGCCAGCAGTCGCGCTTCGTCGTCGGACAGCCATCCGAACAGACGCTCCGCCGGGGCCAGCACGGGCTCCAGATGGCCGGCCACGTGCGCGCGCCCCAGGTCCGTCGCGGTCAGCACGCGCATGCGCCGGTCGGTCGGATGCGGCGCGCGCTCGACGTAGCCGGCATCCATCAGCCTGCCCGCCAGCGCGGTCACGCCCCCCGAGGTGAGCCCGAGGCGGTGCCCCAGCTCGCCGGGCGTGAGCGCGCCGATCACGCAGAGGTGCTCCAGGGCGGCCAGCTCGACCTGATGGACGCCGGTCTGGCGCGCCCGCGCGGCGCGCTGGTACTGCCCCGCGAGCTCGACGCGGTGAAGCAGGTCGCGCAGGCGCTCGGCTTGTGACATTGGCTCTGTACTCATTGGCTCACCTCGGCCAGGATGCGGCGCGTGACCCCCGAGGAGCGGTTCGCGGCGAACCTGCGACGGCTGCGTAAGGCCGCCGGCCTGTCGCAGGAGCAGCTGTCGAGCCGCACCGGCCTCCACCCCACCGAGATATCGCGGCTCGAGCGCGCCGTGCGCGAGCCGCGGCTCGGCACGATCGTGCGGCTGTCGCGGGGCCTCGGCGTGGAGGTCGAGCGCCTCGTGGCCGGCATCCGCTGACGGTCGCCTGCGAGGACCGGCTGGGCCGAGCGCCTCACGTGAGCGGATCGAGCGCATCACGGACACGAATGGTACACGTGCCTTGAGCTATTGGCTCTAGGCTTCCTGGCTACGAACGCGCACCCGGAAGTCCTGACGCTCGAAGTTCCGGCCGGCGTCGCGCCGCTGCTTCGCGATGCCGTGGAGCACCTCCCTGCGGCGGCGCCGCTCGCGACGCAGCTGGAGGCCGGCGGGCCGCTGCGCGGCGGCCGCGAGATGCTGGCCGAGCTGCTTGCGAGCGCCATCGACGAGGCCGGCGAGCGCGTCGCCGCGGCCAGCGCGCGCCTGCTGCGCGAGCGCAACGGTGCCGCGGAGGTGCGCGCCCGCGCCGGCGAGCTTGAGGAGCTGCTCGACATGCTCGACTCGCTGGACGCCTAGAGCGGTTCGCGGAAGAAGCTGAGCCGGCTGGTGGTGCCGCCGTCGACGTAGATCGTCTGTCCGGTGACGAAGGCCGCGGCGGGCGACAGCAGGTAGGCGACCAGCGGGGCGACGTCGCCCGGCACGGCCCACGCGCCCGGCGGGGATCAGGCGGCCGTAGGCGCGACGCGTCGTAGCCCGGCCGCTCGCGGATGCGCGGCACCTCGATGACGCCCGGCGCGACCGCGTTCACCGTGACCTCCCGCGGTGCGAGCTCGACGGCGAGCGCGCGCGTGAGCGCATTGACGGCGCCCTTGGTGGCCGCATAGGCGGCGTGCCCGGGAAAGCCGCCGTGCGCGTGGATAGAGCTGATCGAGACGATCGCCGACCCGCGCGCGAAGTGGGCGAGCGCGCGCTGCGCGCAGTAGAAGTAGCCGCGCACGTTGAGGTCGAGCAGCGCGGCGAAAGTGGCAGGGTCGGTGTCCTCGAAGGCGACCTCGCGCGTGACGCCCGCGTTGTTCACGAGCGCGTCGAGCCCGCCGAGCGCCGCCGCCGCCTCGTCCACCACGCGCCGGCACTCGCCGACCTCGGAGAGGTCGCCGGTGACCGCTACCGCACGCCGGCCGGCGAGCTCGAGCGTCGCGTCCGGCGGCGTGTGCGCGGAGTGCACCGCCACGGCTGCGCCGCGGCGACGCCAGCTCGGCGGCGATGCCCTGGCCGATGCCGACCCCGGCGCCGGTCACCAGCACGCGCCGGGCCTCGAGGTCGCTCACCGGGCGGTCCACCCGCCGTCCACGCGCAGGCTGGCGCCGGTCACGAGCGCCGACGCATCGGAGGCCAGGTAGAGGACGGCGCCGGTGACGTCGGCGACGCGGCCGAGGCGGCCCAGCGGGATCTGGCCGACGACCTCTTCGCGGAAGCCGGGCTCGGCGAGGAAAGGCGCGGTCATCGGCGTCTCGACGAACGTGGGCGCGACGGAGTTGACGCGGACGCCGAGCGGCGCCAGCTCCACGGCGGCGGCCTTGGTCAGGCCCTCGACGGCGTGCTTGGTCATGCAGTAGACGCTGCGGCGCGGAGCGCCGACGTGGCCCATCTGCGACGAGAGCAGCACGATCGAGCCGCCGTCGCCGGCGACCATCCTGCGGGCCCCGGCCTGGAGCGTCACGAAGGCCGCGCGCACGTTCAGCTCGAGCAGCGCGTCGAGCCGGTCGCCGGTCACGTCGAGCAGCGGCTGCGGATGGTTGGCGCCCGCGGCCACGACGAGCACGTCGAGCCGGTCGAGGCCCTCGACCAGCGCGCGCAGCCGCGCGTCGTCGGTCACGTCGCATACCAGCGGGCGCGCCGACGGCATGAGCCGGTCCAGGTCGGCACGCGTGCGGCTGACGGCCACCACGTCCGCGCCGGCATCGGCGAGCGCGAGCGCGCAGCCGCGGCCGATCCCGCGCCCGGCGCCGGTCACCAGCGCCGTGCGGCCGTCGAGCCGGAAGCTCAAGCGCGGGACCGCGCCAGCCGCAGCTGCGCGGTGTGCGCATGGCCGGGGAACAGCTCGGCCTCCGAGATCGCCGCGGCGGCGGGGGCGATGCGGCGCATGCCGTCCTCGGTTAGCCACTGGTAGGTGAGCGTCTTGAGGAACTTGCCGACCCAGAGGCCGCCCGTGTAGCGCGCCGCGCCGGCGGTCGGCAGCACGTGGTTGGTGCCGACCGCCTTGTCGCCGAACGCGACCGTCGTGTGCTCGCCGAGGAACAGCGAGCCGTAGTTGCGCAGCCCGTCGAGGTAGGCGTCGAGCTCGTCCTCGTTGGCGTGTACCTCCACGTGCTCGTGCGCGTAGCCGTTGGCGATCTCGATCGCCTCGGCGCGGTCGCGCGCGACGACGATCTCGCCGTGGTCGCGCCATGCCACTTCCGCGACCTCGCGGCTCGGCAGCCAGTGCAGCAGCGCGCCGACCTCGGCCAGTACTGCGGCGCCGAGCTCGCGCGACGTGGTCACCAGGACCGCCGCCGAGGTGGGGCCGTGCTCGGCCTGGCCGAGCAGGTCGGCCGCGATCAGCTCGGCGTCCGCCGGTGGCGTCGGCCAGCACCAGCACCTCGGTCGGCCCCGCGAGCAGGTCGATGCCGACGCGCCCGAACAGCTGCCGCTTCGCCTCGGCCACGTAGGCATTGCCCGCGCCGACGATCATGTCCACCGGCGCGAGCTCGTCGATGCCGAACGCCATCGCGGCGAGCGCCTGGACGCCGCCCAGGCAGAGGATCTCGTCGGCGCCCGAGCTGGCGATCGCGTGCAGCATCGCCGGGTGGATGCCCTGCCCCTCGCGCGGCGGCGCGCTCGCCACGACGCGCTCGACACCCGCGACCTTCGGCACCACGACGGTCATGAAGGCCGACGCGAGCATCGGGTAGCGCCCGCCCGGGACGTAGGCGCCGACCGCGTCGACCGGCACGTGGCGGTGACCGAGCCGGACGCCGGGGAGCGTCTCGACCTGAAGCTCGGAGAGGGTGGCGAGCTGGCGCTCGGCGAAGTCGCGCACGCGCGCCTGCGCGAAGGCGATGTGCCGCTTGAGCTCGTCCGGCAGGGCGGCGGTCGCCGCCGCGACCTCGCTCTCTCCGACCGCGAACGAGTCCGGCTCCCAGCCGTCGAGGTCGCGCGACAACTCGCGGACGGCGTCCGCCCCGCGCGCCTCGATGTCGGCCAGCATCCGCTCGACGGCCCGCCGGACCTCGTCGCCGGTCTGCGCGCCGCCGATGGCGCGCTTGATCCGCTCCGCCACGCGGCTAGGCCGCCCGGGCCTCGGCCGGCGTGACGTGTCCGAGCGCGGTCGACAGCTCCGCGGCGGCGCGCATGACCGCAGCGCCGAACTCGCCGTAGCGGTCGGCCGGCAGGTCCTGCATCGGCCCGACGACGGCAAGCGCGGCCATCGCCGTCGCCGCTGCGGTCGAAGACGGGCGCAGCAAGACCGCGCGTGTCCGGCTCGTACTCGCGGTCCTCCACGGCGTAGCCGCGCGCGACGGTCCGGCCCAGCTCCCGCCGCAGCGACTCGGGCCCGGTGACGGTGCGATCGGTGAAGGCCTCGAGCGGCTCCGCGAGCACCGCGTCGCGCCAGGGCTCGCGCCATGCGAGCAGCGCCTTGCCCGCGGCAGTGCAGTGACAGGGAACCAGCTCGCGCAGGTGCGGGCGCGCGCCCGAGCCGACCTCGCCGGCGTCGTGCACGAGGCAGAGCGCGGACAGGTAGCTGGGCACGCACAGGTGGCAGCCCTGGCCCAGCTCGCGGCGCAGCGCCTCCACGTACGGGACGGCGACGCCCGGAAGCTCGGCGCGCGCCACGACCTGACCGGCGAGCGCCACGACGCGCATGGTCGGCCGGTAGCGGCGGCGCCGGTCGTCGCTCATCTCGACGTAGCCCTCCGACTCGAGCCGCTTGAGCACGCGGCGGGCGGTGCGCACGTGCACGCCCAGCCCATCGGCCAGCTCGGGCGCCGAGCGCGGCGCCACCGCCAGCAGCTCCATCGCGCGCAGGGTGCGGGTGACGTGCCAGGCCTCAGGCGCCGACACCGCTCGCCTCCCGCGCCGGCGCGCGCAGCCGCGCGGCCACTTCGTCGATCGCCCGCGCGTAGATGCGCACGTCCGCCGAGCAGACCAGCAGCGTGCTGCGGCCACCGGCCAGCTCCTGCAGGACGTCCGCGTCGTCCGGCCCCGCGATCCCGGAGGCGATGCCGGCCGCGGCCGCGGCGTCCTGGACCTCGGCGATGCCGGCGCGTACGCGCGTCGCGCCGGCGTCGAGGTCGCCCCTCCAGGGCCAGCGCGAGGTCGGCGCAGCCGACCACCAACGCGTCGATGCCGTCGACTGCTGCGATCGCACGAGCGGCCTCGACGCCGGCGGCGCTCTCGATCTGCGCGAGGCAGAGCGGGTCGCGGCTGGGCAGCGTGCGGCCGTAGCCGGCGAACCGGCGCGCGGCGAAGCCGCGGTCGCCGCGCGGCGGGTGGCGAAGGCGCTCGACGAGCCGGCGCGCCTGGGCGGCGGACTCGACCCGCGGCGCGACGACGCCGTCGACGCCGGCGTCGACGACGGCAGGCAGGCGCTCCCACTCGCAGCCGGGCAGCCGGGCCAGCGCGGCGCAGCCGGCAGCACGAGCCGCGACGGCGAGCGCGGGCACGTCGGCGGCACCGAGCGCGCCGTGCTCGAGGTCGAGCCAGACGAAGTCGAGCGGCTCGGCCAGCAGCTCCAGCAGCGGCGCCGACGGCAGCGTGACGACCGTGCCGAGCAGGCGCTCGCGGCCGTGCAGGCGGAGCTCGAATCGAGGTGAGGGCGAGGAGTCCAAGAGTGCGACTCATACGATGACTTTCGGGGCGCGCCGCGAGGACGCCCCGTTCGGTCAGAAGCCCTCAGCCGGACAGATTCATCCCTGCAGGGCCACGCCCTCGTGTGCAGCCGCTTCGGCGGTGCGCTCGCGCAGGTAGCCCTCGACCGTGAGCAGGTGCTCGCGCATCGCGAGGCGCGCGCCGGCCGAGTCGCCCGACCCGATCGCAGCGAGGATGCGCGCGTGCTCGGGCAGGCCGCGCTCGAAGCGGGTCTGCGGACGCGCGAGCGCGGCGAACGTCGTGCTCAGCGCGCGGTGGATCGGCTCGGCCATGCGCGCCAGGGTGCGGTTGCCGGCCGCGCGCACCACCGCGCGATGGAAGTCGATGTCGGCCTGCTGGTAGAGCGGCTCGGCGGCCGGGTTGCCGCGGGCGCGCTCGGCCGCGGCGCGCATCGCCTCGAAGGCGCCCTGGAGGCGCTGCAGCGAGAGCTCGTCCGCGCGCTCGGCCGCCAGCCCCGCGGCCTCCACCTCGAGCACGCGGCGCGACTCGAGGTACTCGCCCAGCACGCGCGCCCCGCGCGCGCCGCCGAGCAGGGCGGTCAGCACGTCGGGGTCGAAGACGTCCCAGTCCTCCTCGGGACGGACCACGGCGCGACGGCCGTGCCGCACCGACAGCAGGCCGCGCTCGGCGAGTGCCCGCTGGCACTCGCGCACGACCCCGGTGCTGACCCCGAACTGCCGCGCGAGCTCGGTGAGGGCGGGCAGCCGCTCGCCCTCGGCAACCGCCCCGCCGGTGATGTCGCCGAGCAGCACGCGCATCACCTCGCGGTGCAGGGAGGACATCGGGCCAGTTAATCAGAGGGCCTTCCGCCGGCCTTGAGGGCCTCCGCTACTTTGGGTGTAATGGATCGCCGCACCAAGACGCTGCTGGGGATGGCCGCCGGGTGCGTCGCTCTGTTCGCCGCGGTGGTCTGGGGCGCGTACTTCTGGGGTCCCGGCGCGACGCTCGACGAGGCCGGCATGACCGGCTTCGTACAGGCCAATCACAGCTGGGCGTGGGAGATCACCTTGCGCTTCACCCAGCTCGGCAACCCGCCGCAGGTGGCGGCGATCACGCTGGCTCTCGCCGCGGTCGCGCTGCTGCGCGGGCGCCCGCGCGTGGCGGCGACCGTGATCGCGCTGGTCGCGGCGACGAGCGTGTCGAGCCAGCTCCTGAAGGCGCTGCTCGCGCACCCGCGCTTCCCCGACGTGCTCGGCTACGAGGTCGGCCCGGCGGCGCTGCCGAGCGGGCACGCTACGGCGGCGATGACGATGGCGCTCGCGGGCGTCCTGGTCGCGCCGCGGCGCGGTCGCTGGGCGGCCGCCGTGATCGGCTCGGGGCTGGCGCTGGCGGTCGGCGCGTCGGTCGTCGCCTGGGGCTGGCACTTCCCCAGCGACGTGATCGCGGGCTACCTGCTCGCCACGGGCTGGACGCTGGTGCTCCTGGCCGCGCTGCAGCAGGCGGACGTGCGCTTCCCCGCGCGCGAGCGCTGGGCCGCGACGGCGGTGGCGCGCTCGAGCGACACGATCGCCTCCGGCGGGCTCCTGCTCGTCGCGGTGGGCGCGACGCTGGTGGCGGCGCTCGTCACGGCCGGCGTGGTGCTGGCCGACCCGAGCGCGGCGACCTGCTTCGCGCGCGAGCACACCGGCTTCGTCGTGGTCGCCGGCGGCGTGGCATCGGCCGCGGTGGCGCTGCCGGTCGCGCTGGCCGGCGTGGCCCGGCGCTCCTAGGCGCTCAGCGACCGATAGCGGCGTTGAGCCGGCGGACGGCCTCGAACAGGCCGCCGCTCTGGAACATGTCGACCGCGATCAGCGTCGGCCAGCGGCCGCGGATGAAGCGGCAGACGTTGGCGCGGCCGACGATCGTGTCGGCGGCGTTGACGACCGCCGACCCGCTCGGGCTCGGCGCGACCGGCGGCGACCAGTGGTTCATCAGGAAGAGGCCGGCGGTGGTGCCGCCGCGCAGCGGCCGGCAGCTCGACTGCCAGTTGGCCGGCTTGGTGATCAGGTCGGGCGAGGGCCAGTCGTAGGGCGTCTCCTGGACGAGGCCCTGGTAGGCCTCGCGGTACCAGGGGAACGGGCCGCCGTCGCCCTGCGTGGTCAGGACGACCTGGCGGCGCTGTTGGATCAGCTTGCGCAGCGTCGGCCAGCGCGGCCCGAGCTGGCCGCGGTACACGTGCCTGCGCAGGCCGCTGCGGCGCACCGCGTCGATGAAGTCCACCGGCTGCGTGTAGTCCTCGTTGACGATCACGAGCACGTTGTGCGGGTTCTTCTCGAGGAAGGTCGTGATCCCGCGCAGCGAGTCGATCAGCGGCGTGGCGCCGATCGAGCAGAGCACGTGGCAGAGGTAGAGCTGGTTGGTGGGCGTCTTGGCGCTGTCGGTGACGAGCTGCCCGTTCGCGTCCCGGTGGGCGTAGTAGGTGTCGATCAGCAGGCCGCGCACGCCCAGCGCGAGCTGCCAGGGGATGCCGAGCTGCTGGTTCGGGATCGCCCAGCCGTCGAGCGCGTTCGACATCGAGTTGTGGGTCGCCGGCATGACGACCCGGTCGAGCGTGCGGTCGCAGAGGCTCGCGTCGCCGTTGCAGACGAGCGGCGCGGCCGAGGCGGGCGCGGCGACGGCGACGGACAGCGCGAACATCACGAAGCCGAGGGCCAGGCGCGCGCGAGCGATGCTCCTCCTCCTCACGCGGCGGACCCTACCGGCTCACTCGAGCAGGCCGCGCCGCATCGCGGCCGCGACGGCGGCGGCGCGCTCGGCCACGCCGAGCTTCTCGTAGACGTGGTGCAGGTGGGTCTTCACGGTGGGCGTCGCGAGGCAGAGGGTGCGGCCGATGGCCGGGGCCGTCAGGCCCTCGGCGACGAGCTTGAGGATCTCGCCCTCGCGGTCGCTCAGGAAGGGCCGCTCGTCGGCGGAGCGCAGGCGGATCTCGCCGGCGATGCCGGTCTGCAGGCGCGGCGACAGCACGGTGCGGCCGCGCGCGGCGGCGGCGATCGCGTCGCACAGCTCGCGCGCGTCGGCGTCCTTGGTCAGGTAGCCCGCGGCGCCGGCGGCGAGCGCCGCGTAGACGGCGCCGGGCTCGGGGTCGTAGGCGATCAGGAGGGCGCGCGTGGGCAGGCGGTCGCGGACGACCGCGTTCAGCACCTGCTCCCCGCGGAGGTCGGCGAGACCCGCGTCGAGCACCGCGACGTCGGGGCGCTCGGCCACGATGGCGGCGAGCGCGGCACGGCCGTCGTCCGCGGTCGCGACGAGCTCGAGCTCCGGGCGCTGCCTGATCGCCCGCGTGACGGCGTCGCGGTAGAGCGGCAGACCATCGGCCGCGAGGACGCGCACGCGGCGCTGCTCGTTGGGCACTTGGACCTCCTCTCGAGCGCGACAAGTCCCTTGCTGAGCGAGGTTCCTCAGTTGTATCAGCCGCGGCGCCGTTTGCATAGAGAATCTTGAGCGATCGCCGCTCGCCGCTCCCACAGCGCTGTCGCCGACGGCTGGGACTGGGCCCGGCTCCGGTCGCGCTGCTATCGCGAGGCGGCGCGGGTGCTGCCGAGCGCGGACGCCGAGGAGGCGGTGCAGGAGGCGCTGGTGCGGGCGTGGCTGAGGCGCGACACGTGCCGCTCGCCGGAGGCGCCGCTGCCATGGCTGCTGGAGATCACCCGCAACGAGGCGCGCCGCGTGCTCGGCCGGCGGGCGCGCCAGGCGAGCGGCGAGCTGATCGAGGCGATCTCGGCCGCGCCCGAGGAGCAGGACGACGGCTCCGACACCCCGGCGACCCGGATGACCGTGGCACAGGCGCTCGACCGCCTCGCCGATGTCGACCGGACGATGCTGCGCCTGCGCTACGACGAGGACCTCACCCAGGTCGAGGTGGCCCGCCGCCTCGGGGTGCCGGAGGGGACCGTCAAGGTCCGCCTGCACCGGGCGCGGCGGCGGCTGCGCCTGCTGCTCGAGAGCCCTAGCCGGCGGCCTCGAAGTGCATCATCACGAGGCGGGTGGGGATGCCGTCGCCGTCGCTCTTCTCCAGCCGCTTCGCGCTCTTCTCGCCGATGCTCTCCGCCTCGGCGTGCACCTTCCGCAGCAGCGCATTGAGCTCGTCCCAGCCCTTGTCGTCGAGGCGCAGCGGCGTTCGGCTGAGGTGGCGGTCCGGGCGGCTCTCGAAGGTGTTGGCCTCCATCGCGGCCGATGCGTCCTCCCAGACCATCTGGAGCCCGAGGTCCGACACCGCCTGGCGCCCCGACTGCGGAAGCTGCGCCCAGTCACGGTCGCTGAAGAAGGGGCGCGTTATCGCTCGGTAGTAGTGCTCGATGGCGCCACGGCGCTGCGCCGTCCGTACCAGCTCGATGCACTCGAGGTCCAGTAGTGCGCGCACGTGGTACGAGACGTTCGGCAATCGCTCGCCGATCATCTCGGAGATCTCGTTGGGGCTCGCGACACGCTCATTGAGGATCGCGAGGATGCGAGTCCGCATCGGGTGGGACAGGGCTTTCGCCAAACGCGGATCGACAAGCCCTTCCGGTTGCTTGGCCATGCGGGCTCCCTCTCCATGGGGGCAGTTGAGTCCTTTTCCCAGCGCGACCCTATCGGAGGGTGCAACGCGACGGCGGTGCGGTCTGGGTCGTAATGGGCGATGACGACTACCACGGCCTCCGCGCCTGGCGCCTACGAGGGCTTCGCGGAGGTCTACGACGCGTTCACCGCCGGGTCGGACTACGAGAACTGGACGGGCCACGTGCTGCGGCTTGCCGGTGAGCACGGGCTCCGCGGGCGGCGCCTGCTCGACGTCGCATGCGGCACCGGCAAGAGCTTCCTGCCCTTCGTGGCGCGCGGCTTCGACGTGACCGGTTGCGACGTCTCGCCGGCGATGCTCGCGGAGGCGCGCCGCGAAGGCACCCGCTGTGACGCTGGTCGAGGCGGACATGCGCGAAGTCTGCCGACGCTCGGTGAGTTCGACCTCGTCACCTGCTTCGACGACTCGCTCAACCACCTGCTCGACGAGGGACGAGCTGGCCGCGGCGCTCGCGGTCGATCGTCCGCGCAGCTCGGCCCAGGACGGGCTGCTGCTGTTCGACCTCAACACCCTGCTCGCCTTCCGCACGACGTTCGCCGCGGCCGACGTGGTCTGCGAGCGAAGGACTCGACGTGTTCGCCTGCCGCGGCGACGTCGACCCGAACGCGCCGCCGGGCTGCCTGGCGACCTCGGTCGCGATCGACGCCTTCGCCGAAGCTGCCCGACGGCCGCTTCGACCGCGGGTCACCGACGCCTGCGCGAGCGGCACTTCCCGCCCCACAGGTGGTCGCAGCTCTGCTGGCCGATGCCGGGACTCGAGTGCGTCGGCTTACGCGGCGTGCTCGACGACGGCACGCCCGGTGCCGGAGGTCGACGAGACGCGCCAGCTCAAGCTCATCTACGCCGCGAGACTCGCGAAAGGAGGTGAGCGCGAATGAGCATCAAGAAGACCAAGGAGCCGGTCCTGCCGGTCCTGTCCTTCACGAAGATCTCGTAGTTCCCGGGCGGTCCGGCCCGGCTCCGCAGCCGGGCCGGGCGGCCGCTCGCGAAAGGAGACGTGCCGGTGCTCAAGCCGCGCCTGAAGCGGACGGTGGACACGGTCGAGTCGGCCGCCGGTGACATCTACATCCTGCGACCGGGCGCGGACTCGGACCTGGTGATCGAGCAGCCCGACGAGGTGGCGCGGGCGTCTGCTCGGCGCGCTCGACGGCAGCCGCACCGCCGAGCAGCTCGCCGGCGAGTTCGGCGGCGAGCGCGTGCGACTCCGCGCTCGCCGACCTCGGCGAGGCGGCCCTGCTCGAGGACGCCGCCGACGACGAGCGCACGCCGGCGCCCGAGCGTGAGCGCTGGGATCGCCAGCTGCGCTACTTCGCCGACCTCGCCTCGGGCGATACGCCCGCCTCCGAGTACCACCGCCGCATCCGCGCGGCGCGCGTGGCGCTGCTCGGCGTAGGCGGCCTCGGCAGCTGGGCCGCCTACGCGCTCGCCTGCTGCGGCGTCGGCGAGCTGGTGCTGGTCGACGGCGACCGCGTCGAGGAGAGCAACTTCAACCGTCAGATCCTCTATCGCGAGCGCGACATCGGCCGGCTCAAGACCGAGGCCGCCGCCGAGGCGCTGGCCGCCTTCAACTCGAGCTGCTCGCTGACTCCCGTGCCGGTCAGGCTGGAGAGCGCGGCCGCGATCGCCGAGGTGATCGACGGCGCCGACTTCGTCGTCAACGCGGCCGACTGGCCGGCACATGACATCGAGCGCTGGACCAATGCCGCCTGCGTCGCGGCGCGTCTGCCGTTCATCACGATGAGCCACTCGCCGCCGGTCGCGCGAGTCGGCCCGTTGTACGTGCCCGGGAACGACCGGCTGCTACGCGTGCCAGGAGGCGGCCTACCGCGAGTCGCATCCGCTCTACGACGAGCTCGTGGAGCAGCACCGCGGCCGCCCCTCGCCGGCCCCCACGCTCGGGCCGGTGTGCGCGTTCATCGGCGGGCCAGGTGGCGCTCGAGGTCCTCCACCAGGTGACCGGCATCTGCGCGCCGGCGACGCTCGGCGCCGCCCACATCTACGACCTGCGCACGATGGCGATCACGCGCGAGGCGGTGCCGCGAGTGGCCGGCTGCGAGGTCTGCGGCGAGGTCTGACGGAGCGCGACCACGCCCGCGCGGCGAGACGCCGCGTGCGTGGCCCGTCGCACGCCTCGGGCCCGAAGCACGGGACGTGGTCGCGCCCACGGGAAAGCGAGGCCGGCCGCCGATTCGCCCCCGTCGTTCCGTCCGCGCCCGAACGTAGGTTCGCCCTGACCAATTAAGCGCCCCGGCGACGCGACCACGTCCCGGGGCATGGCAACCGAAGGCGAGTTCGGTGTGCACATCTCAAGATACGCCCCGCCGCAAGCGCCTCTGTGCGCCCGGCGAGCCGGGTCGCCTCCGCGTGCCTCCCACGAAAGGAGCGCGACGGTGGCTCTCGACCTACCCGCGGGCCTGGTGCCCTGCGTGCGCGAGACGGCGCTGCTGCTCTACGGCGCGGCGGTGGAGGCGCTGCATCTGGCGCTGACCGAGGCGGGCGACGCCGGTGTCGACGTCCGCCGCCACGACGAGCGCGTCCGTCGCCTGAGCGGCGCTGCTCGACGCAGCTCGGCTGGCCCGGCGACGAGGCGACGGCCGACCGCCGGCTCGGTGGCCCGCGCGACCTGCTCGCGGACGTCCTACAGGGCGCGCTGATCGACGCCGGCGAGCGCCTGGCGGTGGCCTGCGACGCGGCAGCGCGCGGCGAAGCGGACGCCGAGGGCGTGCGCTCCGCCGCGGCGCGAGGTGATCGCGCTCGACCGGCTGCTGCGGGAGGTGGACTAGCGCGCTAGTAGCCGTAACTGCCGCCTCCGCCGCCTCCGCCGCTCGAGCTCGAGCTCGAGCCGGAGCTCGGACTTGCCGGTGCTGACGACGTGCCAGCTGAACTGCTTGCCGCCGAAGCTGTCCTTCGCGCCGTCGCCGGTGACCTTGCCCGGCCCGCCGTCCTGCGTGAAGCGATAGAGCGGCGTGCCGTCGAGGGTCACCTGACGGGTGCCGTCGGGGCGCTTGACGACGCCGATGGTGCCGGACACCTCCGACGACTTCGTCGGGGTGCCGTCGGTCGTCAGGGGTGGCCAGATCGCCGTGCATCCGGTGGCGCAGCCGATCATGCCGGAGCGGTCCTGATCGTTCGTGTAGAGGGCTTCGCCCTTCGAGTCGACGAGGACGTTCGCGCCGTCGACGTTCGCCGTCGAGACGGTGTTGCTCGTCGCCGCGGTTGCCGAATCGTTGTTGTCGCCACTGCCCCCGCAGGCCGCCAGGCCGACGGCGGCTGTCAGGGCCAGTGCGGTGAGGGTGATCTTCATGCGGGGGTATACGCGGGCTGCGCACCCCCGGCCTAAGGACCTTCTAAAGCAGAGGCGGTCAGCCCGAGACGG
>CAWHDX010000005.1:0-11606 GCA_963828225.1 uncultured Thermoleophilaceae bacterium
CCACGGCCAGGATCGCCCACGGAAGGGGACCCTGGGAGAATGCGAACGGGACGGTCATCCCGACGAAGTAGAAGGCGAGGCCGAGCACGACGTAGACGGCCAGCAGCTGGACGCCCTCGAACCAGGTCGACTCGCCCTCGTGCGTCACCTGGTTGGCGATCAGCACGGCCAGCAGCAGCGCCGCCAGCTCGAAGCCGTTGAAGACCAGGCCATCGGGAAGGGCCGACGAAGAACGACAGCAGCACCAGCAGCGGGCGCGACGAACAGGGCGATCTGCGCGCTCGAGCCGATCGCGATGTTCACCGACAGGTCCATCTTGTTGCGCAACGCGAAGTAGATCGCCACCCAGTGCTCGGCGGCGTTGCCGACGATCGCGACGACGATCAGGCCGACGAAGAACGGCGACAGGCCGATCGCCTCCGAGGCCTCGGAGATCGAGCCGACGAGGATCTCCGACATCACGCCGACCGCCACGCCGGCGAGTGGCCAGCACGATCACGGCCTTGCGCACCGTCCACGGCTCGCCGCGTGCGTCCTCGGTCGACGTGCGACCGGGTTGAACAGGTCCTTGTGGGTGCGCAGCGAGAAGAACAGCCCGGCGACGTAGGTGGCGAGCAGCACGACGCGCGACGCGCGATCGACATGTGCTCGAGGTCGCCCGGGAAGTCGCTTGGACTCGGCCGTCGGGCTCGGGCAGGCCGCCGCCCCTCGACGAGCTCGAAGACGGCCGGCATGATCAGCGCGACGGCGGCCAGCAGCAGCATCCCCGACTGCACGTTGGCCGCCGTGCGGTCGAAGGTCTGGCGCCGCGCTTGAGGCCGCCGAAGAGCATCGCGGCGCCCATCACGAGCAGCATGTTGCCGAGGATCGAGCCGATCAGCGAGGCCTTGACGACCTCCTGCAGCCCCTCGTTCAGCGCGAAGAAGGCGATGATGAGCTCGGGCGCGTTGCCGAAGGTGACGTTGAGGAAGCCGCCGATGCCGGGGCCGGAGCGGGCCGCCAGCTCCTCGGTGGCGCGGCCCATCAGCGCGGCGGTCGGGATCACGCCCAGCGCCGACGCGCCGAAGATGATCGAGGCCGCTCGCGTGCGCCAACTCGAGCGCGATCGCGATCGGGATGAACGGCACCAGGAGGTACGGCCACCCGTCGCCCGCTCAGGAGGAACCTGCGCAGGTTGAACCCCATCTCGGCGTCTGTCACGGAGCCGAGATCACGGCTGTGCGGCGTTTCGTGAGGCTACGGTGAGAGCAGCTCCGCGCACTTCTGCGCCTCCTCCACGTCGTTGCCCGCCTTCTCCGAGCACTCGGAGAACTTCTTCAGCGCGTCGGCGCTGGCCGCGCCCGAGTCAGAGCCGCCACCCGACGACGAGTCGCCGCCCGCGCCGGCCCCGCCGAGCCCGAGTCCGCCGAGGCTGGAGAGCAGCTGGTCGAACGGCTTGGCGTCCGACGGCTCGGCGATCTCCTGCTCCTCGTTGAGGTCCAGCAGCGAGAAGTCGAGGCTCAGCGTGCCCGACTCGCCGTTGCCCGACGCCCCCGGCCTCGACGGCCATGTTGACCACGATCCGGCGCAGCGTCGCTGTCGTCCTTGCCGGTGTAGATCTCGACGTTGAGGTCCTTGATCGCGTCGGCGGCCTGCTGCTTCTGCTCCTCGGTGAGCTTCTCGGGCAGATCCTCGGAGCCTTGGAGCCGAGGCGCGCGGACCTTCTCCAGCGCCTGTTGACGTCGTCGAGGAGCTTGGCCACGTCGACCGTGCCCGTGATCTTGATCGTGTCGGTGTCGCCGACCTTCGCCTCGCCGGCGTTCTTGGCGTCGGTCAGCCACTTGCGGGGGTCGATGCCGAGCGTCGCCAGCGACTGGTCGCCCTCGCTCTAGCTCTGCTTCTGCGCCTTCTCGTAGCCCGTCTTGAACTGCTGGAAGACGTCGTCGGTGACCGAGTACTCGGTGCCCTGGAAGCTGACGAAGCCCTTGGCGCCCGTGGAGGTCAGCCCGGCCTCGATAGCTCTGGCCGGCGCCCTCGAAGGCGGCGTCCATGTCGAACTTCGGGCAGCTTGCCCTTGCCCTCGGACTGGAACGGGCCGGACAGCGTGAGCGTCACGGGGCCCTGCAGCTGCGAGGCCTGGCCGCCCTCGGCCTCGATGCGCAGCTTGAGGTCGACCTTGCCCGAGTCGAGCTTCTTGGAGCCGGTGAAGGTCTGATCGAGCAGCTCGTTGACGTCGGTGCTCTCGTCGGCCTCCTCGCCACCGCCGCCGCCCTCGTCTCCACCGCCACAGCCGGCGACGGCGAGCGTCAGGAGAGCGACGAGCAGGAGCAGCAGCGTGCGCGGGCGGATGGACATCGTCGAGGTCTCCTTGGCTGGCGGCCCGGCGCGGCGGGTGGGCGCAGGGTGCGTTGCAGGGCGGGGGGGCCGTCGGGGCGAGCCTAGCATTGGGGACATGGCCATATTGCGAATCGCGTATTGCGTTGTGGTTGCCCTGGTGTGCAGCCTGGCCGCCGAGAGCGCGCAGGCGGCGCCCGTGCTGGTGATGGGCGAGAACGGGCGCGTGCAGCCGCATCCGGGCTCACTCGCGCCCGCCTCCAGCTTCCCCCCCGTCCGCGCCCGAGGCGCCGCCGCGAAGCCTCGCGCCCTCGCCGCGAAGCAGCGCAAGCGCACGGTGCCCGGCGAGCTGGCCGCGCTGCTGGCCGCGGGCGCGATCGACCAGCCGACCCACGACGTCCGCCGCGCCTCCTACGACGAGGCCCGCCGCGTGGTGCGCTCGCTCAAGGGCACCCGCCGCGCGGAGCTGTCCGCCGTCGTCTCCACGCTCGAGGACGTCGCCGCGCGGGGGCAGCTGACCCCGTCGCGCATCCCGGCCCTGTGGCGACGCTCGAGCGCAACCGGGAGTGGTGGTCGAACGGCCCGCTGCTGAGCTCCGGTCGCCGGGTCGGCTTCGAGGGCTCCCAGCTGGTCTGGCAGTACTACCCCGGCGCGGGGATCCAGATCCAGGTGCTGGGCACGTTCGGCAAGGTCAACGCCCTGTGGTCGGAGCGCCGCAACACCGAGCTCTCGCGCGCGGTCGACGAGCTCCTCTCGCTGCCCGCCGAGCGTGCCGGCGGTCTCGCATGGGAGTACTACTTCCCGTCGGCGGCGGCGACGCGCCGTGGGTGTCGAGCCTGGCCCAGGGCACGGCCCTGCAGGCGCTCTCGCGCGCCGCCGCGCGGCTGGACCGCCGCGAGGAGGTCTTCGCCGTGACCAGCCGGGCGCTGACGATCTTCCAGGTCCCGGCGCCGGAGGGGGTGCGCGTGCCGGCCGGCGCGGGAGTGCACTTCGCGCAGTACTCGTTCGCACCGGACCTGCGGATCCTCAACGGCTTCGTCCAGTCGCTGGTCGGCCTCTACGACTACGGGCGCCTCGCCGCCGACGCGACCGCGCAGTCGCTGTTCGCCGAGGGCGTGGCGCGTGCGCGCGAGGAGGTGCCGACCTACGACACCGGTGCCTGGTCGCTGTACTCGCGCGGCACGGTCAAGCGCGAGTCCGACCTCGGCTACCACACGCTGCTGCGCGACTTCCTCGAGTCGCTGTGCAACCGGACCACCGAAGCCGTCTTCTGCGGCGCCGAGGAGCACTTCACCGCCTATCTCTCCCAGCCGCCCGTGCTGTCTGTCACGACCACCCGGCTGCGCGGCGGACGCTACGGGCGGATTCGCCTGGTGCTGTCGAAGATCTCCGGCGTGACGCTGCGGATCACGCGCGGCGTCGAAGCTCGTGCATACGCGGTACGTCGGCAACCTCGACCGTGGCCCGCACTCGCTCGGATGGGAGGTGCCGCGCAAGCGGGGCGACGTACACGGTCGAGCTGATCGCTCGCGACCTCGCCGGCAACCCGGCGACGGCCGAGGGCCCGGTCAAGGTGCTCAAGCCGCGGAAGAAGAAGCGCAGGCAGCGCAACTAGACTCGGGACGAGATGGCCCCGCGGACGATCCTCTACACCGGCAAGGGCGGAGTCGGGAAGACGTCGGTGGCCGCCGCGACG
Source organism: uncultured Thermoleophilaceae bacterium (assembly GCA_963828225.1). Lineage (GTDB taxonomy): Bacteria > Actinomycetota > Thermoleophilia > Solirubrobacterales > Thermoleophilaceae > JACVRW01. The sequence continues at coordinate 4,010 of CAWHDX010000005.1, forward strand.
GCGCGGCGCTGCGCCGCCGCCGGCCTGCGCACGATCGTGCTCTCGACCGACCCCGCGCACTCGCTCGCCGAGTCGCTGGAGACGCCCGTGGGGCGCGAGCCGACCGACCTCGGCGGCGGCCTGTTCGCCCAGCAGGTGCAGGCGCAGGAGGAGCTCGAGCGCCACTGGTCGCACGTCCAGGCCTGGCTCGGCGCGGTGCTGATGGAGCGCGGCGTCGACCGGATCGCCGCCGAGGAGCTGACCGTGCCGCCAGGCGGCGACGAGCTGTTCAGCCTGCTGGCGCTCAAGGCAGCACGCGGAGTCGGGCGAGTGGGACGCGATCATCGTCGACTGCGCGCCGACCGGCGAGACGCTGCGGCTGCTCTCCTTCCCCGACGCCGCGCAGTGGTGGCTGGACAAGGTGTTCGGCCGCGAGAACGCGCTGCTGGCCGCCGCGCGGCCGCTGGCGCGGACGTTCCTCGACCTCTCGCTGCCCGACGAGAAGGTGATGGGGGAGGTCCAGCGGCTGGTCGGCAATCTCGTGGCCATGCACGAGCTGCTGCGCGACGCCGAGCGGGTCTCGATCCGGCTCGTGATGACGCCCGACCGGATGGTCGTGGCGGAGGCGATGCGCACGTTCACCTACCTGAACCTGTACGGCTACCTGACCGACGCGGTGGTGGTCAACCGCGTGTTCCCCGACGAGGTGGACGGCTACTTCGGCGCCTGGCGCGCGCTGCAGGCCGAGCAGCTGGCCCTGGTCGAGTCCGGCTTCGCGCCCGTGCCCGTGCTGCGCGCGCCCTACTTCGAGCAGGAGGTGGTGGGCGCCGAGATGCTCGATCGCCTGGCCGGCGCCGTGTTCGACGGGCGCGACCCGGCGGCCGTACTGCACGACCGCCTCACCCAGGAGCTGCGGCTCGACGGCGACAGCGCTCAGCTGCGGCTGGACCTGCCCTTCGTGCGCAAGGGCGACATCTCGCTGAAGAAGATCGGGCTCGAGCTGGTGGTGCGCGTGGACGGCCACAAGCGCACGATCCTGCTGCCGGGCGCGCTGGCCGGGTTCCGGCCGACGTCGGCGGCGCTGGCCGACGGATCGCTGGTCGTCGGGTTCGAGGCCACGGCCGAGGCGGGCGTCGGTGCCTGATCCGCTCGAGGCCGTCCGCGAGGCGGAGCGCCTGGTGCGCGAGGCGACCGAGCGTGCGGAGGCGATCGCGCGCGATGCGTCCGCGCAGCGGACGCCGCCGCGCGGCTGGGAGGTGCCGGAGTCCGGGCGCCCTGAGGGCGCGTTCCCCGACCTCGCGGCGCTGGCCGGGCTGCTCGACGCCGCCCGCGGCGCGCTGCCGCCCGAGCTGGCGCGCCAGCTCGCCCAGGCGCTGCGCCAGCTGCTGATCGCCATCCGCGCGGTGCTGGACTATTCGATCGAGCGCCTCGCCGAGGCCGAGCAGCCTCCGCCGCAGGTGGAGGACATCCCGGTCGAATGAGCCTGCAGAAGGCGCTGCGCGACCTCCCGCCGGAGCTGCGGATCGCGGCCATCGCGGCCGCGGCGCTGGCCGCCTCGATGATCCTGCCCTGGTACCAGAAGTCGTTCGTGCTGCCCGGGCGGGGAGCGCAAGTTCGTAAACGACAACCTGAGCGCATTCGGCGTCTTCTCGTTCGTCGAGGCCGCCGTCCTGCTCGTGGCGGCGGGCGTGCTCTATCTCGTCTGGGCTCGCGCGCAGGGCAAGGCGTTCCACCTGCCCGGCGGCGACGGCTTCGTGATCTCGCTGGCCGGCGGCTGGGCGATGGCGCTGCTCGTGTGGCGGCTGTTCGACAAGCCGGGCGGCGACGAGGACGGCATCCGGTCGGCATCCAGTGGGGCATCTTCGGAGCGATGGTCGCCGCCGGCGCCCTGATCGCGGCCGGCGCGCGGGTGCGCGCCGCCCACCGCCCCGAGCCGCCGAATCCGGCGGAGGAGCCAGAGTGGGTGCAGCCGGAGCCCCGCGCCCCGGCCGCGCGGCCCCGACCGCCGGCCCAGCGATGCGACCGCGGTCACCGAGGCGCTCCGCGACCGGCCCGCGTGGGAGGGCGAGGCGCCCGAGCCGCCGGGCGGCGCGCGCAAGGCCGACCCGCCCGACGACTCCGCCGACCCGACCGGCCCCACCGACCGCCTCTTCTGAGCCCAAGCCAACCAGGGGGTCAGACCCCTCCCCCAAGCCAACCAGGGGTCAGACCCCTTCACACCAGCCGACCCAAGGGGTCAGACCCCTTCACACCGGCCGACTCAAGGGGTCAGACCCCTTCACACGAGCCGACTCAAGGGGTCAGACCCCTTCACACGAGCCGACTCAAGGGGTCAGACCCCTTCACACGAGCCGACTCGGGGTCAGACCCTCGCGCACCGCAACCTTCCCGCGGGCGGCGTTTGACCGGGCATGCGCCCCTGCGTTCGTCGCCGCCGTCGCCGCTGCCGTGCTGGGAGCGCTCGGAAGCGCGCCCGCGTCCGCCGCGACGTGGTCGGCGCCGCAGAACCTCTCCTCCGCGCACCTGTTCATCGATCAGCCGCGGCTGGTCGCGGCCCGCAACGGAGCCGTGCTGGCGACCTGGGCGTGGGGTGACGGGACCGGAGCGGGCGCGCGCGCCGGGACCTCGTTCGCGGCACGCGGGCCCGGGCACCCGAGCTTCGGCCCGGCGAGCGCGCTGGCGCGACGCGGCCGGCGAGACGGTCGCCGACCCGGTGGCGTTCGGGCCCCGCGGCATGCTCGTGGCCGGCGCGCGGCCGGTCAGCCGGCGCCCGTCCGAGGAGCGGAGCCGCCTGACGGTGCGCACCGCGCGTGCGGACGGAAGCCGCACCAAGCGGCGAACGCTGCGCACGGCGACGCGGATCCGCGCGGTCGAGGCCGCCTCCAACAGCGCCGGCGACGCCGCGGTGGCGTGGTTCGAGGACCGGGGCTCACGAACGGACCGCGTCTACGTCGCGCTCCGGCGCCGCGGCCACCGGTTCGGCGCTCCACGGCGGCTCGCGACCGGCCGCGTGCACGGCGTCACGGTGGCGGTCGGCGCGTCGCGGCGACGTCCTGGTGGCGTGGGATGGCGCGCGGGGATCGTCCGCACCCGCATCCGTCCGCGCGGACGCGACGGCTTCCGCGCCGCCGAGCGCATCCGCTCCCGGCAGGCCTGGTTCGCCGACCTGCACACGGTCGTCACCTCCAACGGCCGTGCGGCTGTCGCCTGGAGCGCGCAGTTCGTGAGCGAGGGCGGCGAGACCGGCCCCGTGTACCTTCCAGGTCGCGGTGCGCCCCTCCGGCGCCACGCCGCTTCCGCCGGGCCCGCCTGCTCGAACAGCTGGGCACGGAGTTCGGTCCCGCGCACGATCGACGCCGTCGAGGGCGACACCGGGCGGATCGCGATCGCCTGGTCGGGCTCCGACGGGGCCACGCGGCGCGTGAAGGTCGCGCAGTTCGCCCCGGACCTGCGCTTCGAGGCGCCGCAGGCCGTCTCGGCGACGGGCGAGAACGGCGTCCTCAGCGACCTCGCGGCCGACCCGAGCGGCCGCCTGATCGCCATCTGGGACAACGGCTCGTTCGACGGCGAACCAGGTGCGCGCGGCGCTCTCGCCCGGCGCCGGCCGGCCGTTCGGCGCGCCGGAGGCCGTGTCACCGGCGCAGGAGGCGCGCGACGGCCACGCGGCGTTCGACCCGAACACCCACGAGCCGACCGTCGTGTGGACCAACCGCCCCGCCGGCTCCGGCCGCCCGATCGGCAACCTTCGCCCAGGCGGCGACCCGAACCCCTTGATGCGGTCGGTCTGCAAAGCCACATCTGATGTGGCTTTGCAAGACCTGACCCCGTTCAGTTGTCGCTGAGGTATGCGCTGAGGGGGACGAAGAGCGTCCCGAGGAAGATCAGCGCGATCCCGGCGGCGATCATCAGCGGCGACTTGTAGAGGTGCCCCGCCGCCCCGACCAGGAAGCCGAGGGCCACGAGGACGGCGAACGGGAGCGGTGAGGTTTCGATCACGCGCGGCCGAGTATGGCGGAACCCGCGACGTCCCCGGGCTCCTAGACTGCTCCGGATGAGCGCCGCCCCGCCCCCTGAGTCCGCCGACGGAGGTCGCCGCCGGCCTGCGCGCGGCCGGCTACCTGCCGGGCGAGTCGGCGGCGCTGGTCTCCTACCTGGCCATCCGGCTCGGCAAGCCCGTCCTGGTCGAGGGACCGGCCGGCGTCGGCAAGACCGAGCTGGCCAAGGCGCTCTCCCGCTACCTGGACCGCACGCTCGTGCGCCTGCAGTGCTACGAGGGGCTCGACGAGGCGAAGGCGCTGTACGAGTGGAACTACCGCAAGCAGCTGCTGCGGATCCAGGCCGAGGCCGACGGGACCGGCTGGGACGCCGTCCAGGACGACATCTTCGGCGAGGAGTTCCTGCTCACGCGCCCGCTGATGCAGGCGATCGGCTCCGAGGAGCCGGTCGTGCTGCTGATCGACGAGATCGACAAGACCGACCAGGAGTTCGAGGCGATGCTGCTCGAGCTGCTGTCGGACTTCCAGATCACGATCCCGGAGCTGGGCCGGATCGAGGCGCGCACGCATCCCGTCGTGCTGCTGACCTCCAACAACTCGCGCGAGCTGACCGAGGCGCTCAAGCGCCGCTGCCTGTACCTGTGGCTCGACTACCCGAGCATCGAGCACGAGCTCGAGATCGTGCGCCTGCACGCGCCGGAGCTGCCCGAGACGGTCGCGCCGCCGGCTGGTGGAGGTCGTCGGCGATGGTGCGCGAGCTGGACCTCAAGAAGCCGCCGTCGATCGCGGAGTCGATCGACTGGGCGCGCGCGCTGCTGCTGATGGGCGCCGACGACATCGACGCCGACATCTTCCGCTCGACGCTGTCGATCATCGTCAAGCACCGCACCGACCTGGACACGGTCGCGGAGCGCGTCGGCGTCCGCCTCGGCGCCGCGGCCTGACGGTGAGCTTCCCCGCCCACGTCCTGCGCTTCGCCGAGGAGCTGCGGGCCGAGGGCGTCGCGATCGGGACGTCCGAGCTCAACGACGCGTTCGCGGCGCTCGGCGAGGTCGAGTGGACCGACCCGATCGCCGTTCCGCGAGGCGCTGGCGGCCACGCTGGCCAAGTCGCCCGAGGACCGGCGCGTGTTCGACCTCGTGTTCGAGCGCTTCTTCTTCCGCGCCGCCGAGGGCGAGGCGCTGCGCCGCGGCGTGCGCGAGGCGGGCGAGGGCGAGCAGGAAGGGCACGGTGGGCGACGGCGAGCGGATCGACTTCGACAACCTGCGCGAGCAGGTCCTGCGCGCGATCCGCGAGGGCGACGAGGCGGCGATGCGCGACCTCGCCCGGCTGGCGATCGCCGCCTTCGGCCGCCGCGGCGAGGGCTCCGGCGTGCTCGGCGTCGACGTGCAGCGCATCCGCCGCGCGCTCGGCCTGCGCTCGGAGCCCGGCGGCCCGGTGCAGGAGGACCGCGCCGAGCCGCCGCGCGAGCCGCTCACGCGCGAGCAGATCCGGCGCTTCGAGCAGCACCTGCGGCGCGAGCTCGAGCGCGCGCAGATCGAGCGCACGCAGGCGCTGCCGCCGTCGCGGCCGCTGAACGAGCTCGACCGCGCGCTGCCCTCGGGCCCGCTGCAGGACCTCGCCGCCGTGCACCGCGTCGTGATGCAGCTCAAGCGCCGGCTCGCCACGCAGGGCCACGAGCTGCGCGGCCAGCGCCGCCACGCGCACGTCGACGTGCGGCGCACGATGCGCGCGTCGCTGCAGACCGGCGGCGTCCCGGTGGTGCTCAAGTACCGGCCGCGGCGGCCGCGCCGGCCCGAGCTGTACGTGCTGTGCGACGTCTCGACCAGCGTCACGTCGGCCTCGGTGTTCTTCCTCAGCGTGCTGCACGCGCTGCACGACTCGTTCCGCAAGATGCGCTCGTTCGTGTTCGTCGAGCGGATCTCGGAGGTCACCGACGTGTTCGCGACCGAGCGCTCGTTCAAGGCGGTCTCCGAGGCGATCTCCAAGGACGCCGGCGTGGCCGACGTCTCGGGCTACACGGACTACGGGCGCGTGTGGCGCGAGTTCCTGGAGCTGGTCGAGGACGACCTGCACCCGCGCGCGACGGTGATCGTGCTCGGCGACGCGCGCACCAACGGCCGCGACCCGCGCGCGGACGTGTTCGCCCGCGTCGCCGAGCGCGCCGGCCGGACGTTCTGGCTCAACCCCGAGCCGCGGCTGTACTGGAACTACGGCGACTCGGTGATCGCCGCCTACGAGCAGTTCTGCGAGGCCTACGAGTGCTGGACGACGCGCCAGCTCGAGGACTTCGTGAAGGCGCTCACGCGCCCGGTTCACGCGGCCGGCTGACCCTCGGGCCGGCGCGCGCGGTAGGTCTTGACCGGCGCGGGGAAGCCCTTGAGCTGCTTCGGGCCCGCCGAGTTCCACGTCGAAGCACTCGGCCGCGGCGTCGCGGACCTCCTCGGTGGCGAGCACCGAGCTCGGGCGGGCGCGGGCGGTCAGGCGGCTCGCGAGGTTGACGGTGGAGCCGAACCAGTCGCCGAAGTGGTTGGCGGCCGGGCCGAAGGCGACGCCGGCGCGCATCGGCGGGAAGTCCTCGGTCGCATCGGCGCGCTCGACCAGGTCGAGGGCCACGCCCACCAGGTCCTGCGGCTCGGGCGCGACGAGCATCACCGCGTCGCCGATCATCTTGACCAGGCGCACGGGCGGCTCGACGACTTCCCCGGCCAGCCGCGAGAGCCGCGTCGCCAGACCCGAGAGCTCGTCGACGTCGACGGTCTGCCCCAGCTCGGTGAAGCCGACCATGTCGGCGAAGGCGATCGCCTGCTCGCGCGTCTCGCCCCGGCCCGCCGTGCGCTCCTGCAGCGTGATCGCCTCGTTGCGCAGCATCTGCCGCAGGTGCAGCGAGAACACGTGCTCCATCCACGGCGCGTTGAGCGGGACGAGCTCCTCCGCGACCGACGCGAAGCGGCGCCCGAGCTCGTGCTCGTCGGCGCCGGGGGTCAGGATCGCCTCGGCGATCGTGGTCCGCAGCGCATCCACGTAGCGGGCCATCCCGCGGCCCAGCACCCGGCTGGTCTCCTGCAGGTCGTCGGGCTCGAAGCCGGCGTCCAGCACGCGGCGGTGGATCCGCGCCGCCTCGAGGTCCCCGTCGCCGAGCACCCGCTCGTCGGGATCGGGCACCGCGAGCCCGAGCGCGCGCCACATGGCCTGCAGGGCCTCGAGCTCGAGGCCGGCCTCGGCGGAGACCTCGCGCGCCGTGTGGCGGCACTCCCCGCCGAGCGCCCGCTCGATCGGCACCAGCGCCAGCCGCTGCCCGCGCACGGCCTCGCGAGCTCCTCGGCGCTCACTCCCTGCTCGTGCAGCTCGTCCAGCAGCGCGCGCCGTGCCTCGCGGGCCCTTTCGTCGGGCAGCCCTTCGAGCAATCCCTCCGCTTCCCAGTCCATGCGGCTCGGACGCTAGCGCGGTAGACTCGGCGGCGAAAACCAGGGGGGCTGGGGAGCACGCCCGGCTGAGATAGGTCCACGCTGGGCCTGACCCTTCGAACCTGTGGGGTAATGCCCGCGGAGGGAGCGATGCGGACCCGAGTCGAGGCTCCCGGTATGGAGCCTCGTGAAGTCTCAGAGCGTGGCGGTGTCACG
>CAWHDX010000006.1:0-761904 GCA_963828225.1 uncultured Thermoleophilaceae bacterium
CGACGAGCCGCCTGATCGCGCCGCCCTTGCCGGACACGTCCCAGCCCTCGAACAGCACCAGCACCGGAGGGCCGAGCCCGTAGGCGGGGTTATTGCCACCGAGCGCGAGCCTCAGGCCGATCAACCGCTTCGTGCCGGCCTCGAGGCGCTCGGCCTCGTCGTCGCGGCGGCAGCTTGAGCGAGAGGTCGAGCTCGCCGAGCGGGCCCATCGAGCGGAGCGCCGCGTACGCGTCCAGCTGCTGCTCCACCTCGCCCACCGACGCATGCGACGGGACGTAGAAGATGATCCTGTCCACGCCCGCCCACTCGAGCCGCTCCAGCGCCCGCGCCTCCGGCTTGGCGCCGAAGAACGGGTCCGGCACGTGACGCCCGGCGCGCTCGCGCAGCTCGTCGATCCTCTCCTTGAGCCACTCCACGCTCTGGATCCTGTTGGGGATCCACCCGTCGCCGTAGCGCAGCACGCGGTCGAGCACCTTTTCGCCGCCGCCGCCGACGAAGATCGGCGGGCCGGGCTCCTGGATCGGCTTGGGCCGGGACCAGATCGGGTCGAAGTCGACCAGCTCGCCGTGGTACTCCGCCTCGTCCTTGGTCCAGATCGCCTTCATCGCCTCGATCCGCTCGCGCATCAGGCGGAAGCGGCGACTCGGGTCGGTGCCGTGGTTGGCCATCTCCTCGGGGTTCCAGCCCGCGCCGATGCCGAAGACGAAGCGGCCGCCCGAGAGCCGGTCGAGCGTGGCGACGACCTTCGCCAGGACGATCGGGTCGTGCTCGATCACGAGGCATACGCCGGTGCCGATCTTGATCCGCTCGGTCGCGGCCGCCGCGAACGCGAGCGCCACGAACGGGTCGTAGATGTGGCTGTAGAAGTCGGGCGGCTCGCCCGGCCGGGTAGGGCGTCTCGCGGCTGACCGGGATATGCGTGTGCTCGGTGAACCAGATCGACTCGTAGCCCCGCTCCTCCACATGCGCGCCAACTCGCCGGGCTCGATCGAGTACTCCGTCGGGAAGATCGCTATGCCGTAGTCCCCCGGATCGGCAGGCTATCGAGGCCGTAGATCCCGTGGACCGAGCCGAGCTGAGGCTCGCCGTCGAGCTCGAGCCCCGGCATGCGCGCCGGCAGGAAGCGAAGCGCCTCCTGGAGCTCGGCGCGCGCGAGGTTCGCGCCCAGGCAGTAGTGGATGCCGGCGCCGAACGTGAGCGGCTTGGCGTCGCCGCGGTCGGCGGTGATGTCGAAGGCGTCGGGATCGCCGGCCACGCCGTCGCGGTTGCCGGTGAAGGCGCAGACCATCACGACGGTCCCCTCCGGGAACGTGACGTCGCGGTACTCGACGTCCTCGTGGAGCAGCCGCGCGGTGAACGGCGTGATCGGCTCGTAGCGCACGACCTCCTCGACGGCCTCTGCCGCCAGCTCGGAATCCTCCGCGAGCCGGCGCCACTGGTCGGGCTCGGCGGCGAGCAGGCGCACCGCGTGGGCGAGCTGCGACTGCGTGGTGTCGACGCCGCCGACCAGCACGTTCAGCACCAGGTTCATGCGCTCGACGTCGGAGAGGCGGTCGCCCTCCTGCTCGGCGGCGATCAGGGTCGAGATGAGGTCGTCGCTCGGGTCGTCGCGGCGGCGTTCGATCAGCGCGCCCGCCCACTCGTAGAACTCCTCGCAGGCCTGCTCGATCGCCTCGCGCTCGTGCATCAGGCTCGGCCCGTCGAACTGGCGCTGGATCAGGTTCGACCAGCGGTGCAGCTTCGGCGCGTCCTCGAGCGGAGCGCCCATCACGGTCGCGATCGTCAGCGACGGGTAAAGCCTGGCGAAGGCGTCGACGAACTCGCAGCTCGACGCGTCGGCGAGCAGCGCCCAGAGGCGCTCGAGGAACTCGCGCATCGCCGGGCGCCAGCGGTCGGCCGAGCGCGGCGTGAAGGCGGGATTGACGAGGTTGCGCAGGCGCCGGTGGTCGTCGCCGTTGATGTCCAGGATGTTGCGCCGCATCTGCTCGAGCAGCGGCCCCTCCGGAACCTCGAACATCTCGGCGATCTTCATGCCCGGGAAGGTGGCCGACGGTCGCAGGAAGAACGCCGCGGCCTCCCGGTCGAGGACGAAATAGCCGATCGGCGAGCTCGCAGCCACCCGCGCGGCTGAGCTCGTCCATCGTGCTGTGGAAGCGCTCCCCCCTGAGCCCCGTGTCGAAGAAGTCCAGCTCCGGCAGCTCCAGCTCCGCGACTTGGGCCATGGGCGAACCGTAACTAGTCTTGACGGTGTGAGCTTCCTCTTCCGCAACAAGACCGACATGCCGGAACAGGCGGACGCGCTCCCGGGCCGCGACACGCGCCCCTTCCACGTCCCCGAGTCCCACTTCGTGCTGGGCACGCCGCTCGAGCCGCCCTTCCCGGAGGACACCGAGCAGGTGATCGTCGGGATGGGCTGCTTCTGGGGCGCCGAGCGCAAGTTCTGGCAGGCGCCGGGCGTGTTCACGACCGCGGTCGGCTACGCGGGCGGCCTCACCCCCAACCCCACCTACGAGGAGGTCTGCTCCGGCCGCACGGGCCACAACGAGGTGGTGCTGGCGGTCTTCCGACCGGCCGAGATCTCGTTCGACGAGGTGCTGGGATGTTCTGGGAGAGCCACAACCCGACCCAGGGCATGCGTCAGGGCAACGACATCGGCACCCAGTACCGCTCGGGGATCTACGTCAGCTCCGACGCGCAGCGCAGCGCCGCCGAGGCGTCGCGCGAGCGCTACGCCGAGCGGCTCGGCGCCGCGGGCTACGGCGAGATCACGACCGAGATCGTCGACGCCCCCGAGCTCTACTACGCCGAGGACTACCACCAGCAGTACCTCGCGAAGAACCCGAACGGCTACTGCGGCCTCGGCGGGACGGCGTGAGCTGCCCGGTCGGCCTGACCGCATAGTGCCGCCGGTAGTCGCCACTCACTTCACCGACCCGGGCTGCCCCTGGGCGTACTCGGCGCGGCCGGCCCATGCGCGGCTGGTCTGGCGCTTCGGCGACCAGATCGAGTGGCGGCTGGTGGCGATCGGCCTCAGCGAGAGCGCCGAGCGCTATGTCGGCGCGCGGCTACACGCCCGAGCGCCTCTGCGTCGAGCTGGCCCCGCTTCGCGCGCCGCTTCGGGATGCCGTTCGGGACCGAGCTGAAGCCGCGGGATGGCCGGCACCTCGCGAGCCTGCCGGGCGATCGTGGCAGCGCGCGCGATCGACCCCGAGCTGGCGCAGCCGGCGCTGCACGCGCTCCAGGCGCTGCAGTTCACGACCACGCGGCTGCTCGACGTCGACGACGACCTGCGCTGGGCGCTCGCCGAGGTGCCCGGGCTCGACGCCGACGCGGTGGTGGCCGCGATCGAAGACCCCGAGGTCGTGGCCGCCTACGAGGCCGACAAGACGCTCGCGCGCTCGGCCGAGGGCTCTCCACGCACGTGCAGGACCGCCACTCGACGAGCGACGGGCCGGTCCGCTACACCGCGCCCTCGGTCATGTTCGAGCGCCCTGACGGCAAGAGCCTCGAGGTCGGCGGCTTCCAGCCCTTCGAGGCCTACGACACCGCGCGCGCGAACCTCGACGGCTCGCTCGAGCGCCGGCACGCGCCCGACGACGCCGCCACCGTCCTGGCCGAGTTCCCCGGGGGCCTGACGACCGCCGAGGTGGCGGCCGTGCTGCGCCCGACGGGACCTCGACGAGGTCGACATCGAGGACGCCGAGCACCGCCTCACGGGCCCTGGTCGCGGACGGCCGCGCCGTTCGCACACCCGCTGAGCGCGGCGGCACCTGGCGCGCGGCGGCAGTCGACTCGCGCAGCGCCGCGGCCTAGGGCGCCAGCAGGCGGCCCATCAGGCGCAGGCGGTCGTCCGCCTCGGCCGGCCACTCGTCCACGTCAGCCGGCCACCAGGCCCAGTCGTCGTGCTCGTGGTCGGGCACGGGCTCGCTGGCCTCGGCGACCATGGCCATCCCGACCAGCATCGCCACCCCGTTGGGCAGCCCCACCAGCGCCTCCACGGTCAGCCGCTCGGGCACGAGCTGCCACTCCTCCTGCAACTCGCGCGCAAGCGTCTCGGCGGGGCTCTCGCCGAGGTCGACGGCGCCGCCGGCGCCGAGCGCCCAGCGGTTCGCCCAGGTCGAGACCCAACCGGCCCGGCGGCCCGCCAGCCAGCGGCCGTCGGCGCTGCGCACCGCGCACAGCGCGGTCAGGCTGTCGCAGGCGTCGCCCTCCACCAGCCGCACGGCCCAGCGCATCGGCTGCAGCTCGAGCACGAGCCGGTCGTCCACGGCGCTCCACCCGGACAGGCGCGTGGCCATGCCGTCGTGCGCCGGCGATCCGCGCGCCCGCAGCCCCTCCACGGCTTCGTCCGCCCGGCGCGTGACGTCCTCCGGCGGCTTGAACTCCTGCTCGCTCCAGCGCGCGTCGACCTGATCGGATCGCCAGGGTCCGCGCGCCAGGATACCTCGGGCGCTGCTCACCAGCGAGAGCCTACGGAGCGCAGCAGCACGGGCTGTGAACCGAGCGCTTGGCCGCGGTCACCGCGGCGCTGCGACGGCGGCGCCGGACTCGCTCTCGAGCCCGTCCAGCACCGCCATGAACGCGGCGACGATGCGCGCGTCGAACTGCGTGCCGGCGCAGCGCAGCAGCTCCGTGCGCGCCGCCTTGCCCCCAATGCCCGCGCTGTAGACGCGATCGGCGGTCATCGCCTCGTAGGCGTCGGCCACGGCGATGATCTTCGCCTCCAGCGGGATCTCCTCGTCGCTCAGGCCGAAGGGGTAGCCCTTGCCGTCCGGGCGCTCGTGATGCGCCACGACCCAGCTGCGCAGGTCCTCGAGGCCGTGGCCACCGAGCACCTCGGCGGCGATCTCGGGATGGGTGCGCACCTGCGCCATCTCGCGGGCTCCCAGCGGGCCCGGCTTCTGCAGCACAGCGTTGGGCACGCCGATCTTGCCGATGTCGTGCAGGCGCCCGGCGATCTCGATGCGCTCGATGTGGTCGACATCGAGCTCGATCCGCTCGCCGATCATGGCGCAGAAGCGGCCGACGATGCGCGAGTGGTTGGGCGTCCCGGCATCGCGGATGTCCAGCGCCTCGGTGAGCGACAGCAGCGTCGGCAGGTGCGACGCGTCGAGCCCGCGCCCGCCGCCCTCGGGGGCGAAGATCGCCGAGATCTCGCGGTTGAAGATGATCGACCGGTTGCGCCCGAGGGCCTTGGCCGCGTAGAGCGCCTGGTCGGCTGACTCGATCACGGTGTCGGCCGACTCGCCGTGGTCTGGGAAGTTCGCCACGCCGAAGCTGAACGTGAGCGGAACGGAGTCGGACTCGAACTCGGCCATGACGGCCGTGCGGATACGTTCGGCTGCGCGAAAGGCATCGTGCTCCGACGTGTTCGGGAGCAGCATCGTGAATTCCTCCCCGCCCGTCCGCGCGACGGTGTCGCCGGCACGGCGGTGCGCCGCGAGGATGCGCGCCACCCTGACGAGCGCGCGATCGCCGGCGCGATGCCCCAGCTGGTCGTTGACCCACTTGAAGTGATCGAGGTCGCCGACGACCACGCTGAGACCGGTCCCGCCGCGGCGCGCGCGAGCCAGCTGCTCCTCCACCTCCTGGTCGAGCGAGAGGCGGTTCTTGAGCTGCGTGAGCGGGTCGGTGTGGGCCGCGTCGGCGAGGCTCTGCAGCAGGTGGGTGACGTTCCCGCGCACCGCGCGCAGGACGATCGCGCCCGGCAGGATGACGCCCATCAGCACGATCCAGTTGGGCGCCACGTCCACCGTAGGGACGGTCGCCAGCAGCACGCCGGCGTAGGCCGCGCCCAGCACCGCCAGCTCGAAGGCGGCGACCCGCACCGAGAAGAAGTAGGCCGCGTAGAGCGCGAACCACGCGTAGAGCAGCTCACCCGAGACGGCCGAGTCCTCGTAGATCAGCAGGTTGCCGCTGATCAGCAGCGTGCCGAGCGCCGCGGCGCCGTAGAGCGTGGGCTCGTCGACCCGGGCGGCGTTGAGCTTCAGCGCCAGCGCTGCAAGCAGGCACGCTCCCGGGATTGCGAGCCGGGCGAGCACCGCCGCGTCGCTTCCGGGGAGCAGCGCGAGCACGCCGAGAAGCACCGCGATGCAGGCGAAGATGCCGCTGCCGACGAGGGCCGCCATCGGCACGCTGGGTTCGAAGGGAGGGACGGCAGGTGACTGCGGCGCCTCCTCCTGGGCCGGAGGCTGCATCCTCCCGTTATCGGCAGCGGCGCAATTCGCTGTGAGGTTGCAAGACGCCCGTTGGCCGGATCTTCGAGCTACGCGCCGAGCTCGGAGCGCAGCGCGCGCAGCTCGTCGCGGACCGCGGCGAGCTGCTCCTCGAGTCGCTCCACGCGTGCCTCCAGGCCGTCCGCGGGAGCAGGCCGCGCGGGCGCTTCGGCGGTGGGCTCCGGCTCGGACGGCGCCGCGTCGTCGTTCGCGTCGAGCAGCTGGGCGAAGCGCTGGCCGCGCTCGCCCGGGCGCCGCGGCAGCGCTGCCGCCAGCTCCCGCTCGACCAGCTCCGCGAGCGTGCCCTCGAGCTCCTCGTTGGAGTCGAAGCGGTGCAGCCGCTCGCTGCGCTGGCGCAGCTCGCCCGGCGTCTGCGGCCCGCGCAGCATCAGCACGGTGAGCAGCGCCAGCTGCGCCGAGTCGAGGCCGAGCGCCTTGTCGAGCAGGTGCTTGTACTTGACCGCGCGCGAAGTGGACCAGCTCGCCAGCGTCGTCCACTTGCGCCGCCCAAGGCGGTCGAGCGCGGCCCGAACGGTCGGCTCGTCGTAGTCGACGACCGGATCGCGATTGGTCGACTGGTTGCAGGCCAGCCGCAGGGCGTTGAGCGTCAGCGGGTACTGGTCGGGCGTGGTGCGCTGCTTCTCGACCAGGCACGCCACCACGCGCAGCTCGACGCCATCCGGTTCCACGGGTGCGTAGCTTAGGAGGGGTGGGCGTCTACGCACGCATCCTCCGCACGCCGGGCGTGGCCTTCGTCGTTCTGGCCACCCTGATCGGGCGCCTGCCGATCGGCATCAGCGGCCTGGCCATCCTGCTCTACGTGCGCGAGGTGACCGGCTCGTTCGCCGCGGCCGGGTTCTGCGCCGGCGCCCTTGCGCTCGGCAGCGCCCTCGGCGCGCCGCTCCAGGGACGGATCGTCGACCGCCGCGGCGTCGGCATGCTGGTCCCGCTGGCCGCGTTCCACGCCGCCGGCCTGCTGGCGATCTGGGCGGCCGGCTCCGCGGACGCGCCCGCCGCCGTCATGGCCGCCCTCTCGCTGGTGGCCGGCATCGCGGTCCCGCCGGTCTCGTCGGTTCTGCGCTCGCGCTGGCCGCACCTGCTCGCCGACCGGCCCGAGCTGATCAATGGCGCCTTCGCGCTCGACTCGGTGCTGATCGAGATCGTCTTCGTGGTCGGCCCGCTCCTCACGACGCTCGTCGTCGCGACCGTCGGCCCGCAGTACGCCCTGATCGTCTCCGCGACCTGTGTGCTGGCCGGGACGCTGATGCTGCTCGCCGGCCTGGCCGGCCTGCCGGGGCCCGCGCCGTCGGAGCGCGAGCACCGGGCCTTCGGGCTGGGCGCGCTGGCGGACCCGGGGCTGCGCACGCTCGTGCTCGCGAGCCTGCCGGTCGGCTTTGCGCTTGGCACGATCGAGGTCGCGGTGCCCGCCTTCGCCGATGCGGAGGCGTCGAAGGCGCTCGCGGGCGTGCTGCTGGCGGTCTGGTCGTGCGCCAGTGGGGTCGCCGGGCTGGCCTGGGGAGCGCGCGCCGGCCGGCTGCCGCTGCTCGCCGCTCACCTTCGCTTCGCCTGGCTGCTGCCGCTGGCTATCGCTCCGCTCGCCTTCGCCTGGTCGCCGCTGACTATGGGGGTGCTCGTCGCCCTCGCCGGCCTGCCGATCGCGCCGCTGATCGCGTCGCGCAACCAGCTGGTCGAGCGGGTCGCCCCGGCGGGCACCGAGACCGAGGCGTTCACCTGGCCGCTCACGGCGCTGGTCGCCGGCGTCTCGCTGGGCGCCGCCGTGGCGGGCGCGGTGGTCGAGTCCAGCTCCTGGACGACGGCCGTGCTCGTGGCCACCGGTGTCGCGGCACTCGGCGCGACCGTCGTGGCCACCCGCCGCGGCACGCTCGCGCTGCCCCGGGCCGCGCCGGGATAGAGTCGCGGCCATGGGTGTAATCAAGGGGGACCGCAGCGTCGAGATCGAAGCTCCGATCGAGCGCTGCTACGAGATCGCGGCCGACCTCGAGAACGCCACGGAGTGGCAGGGCTCGCTCAAGGACGTGGAGGTGCTCGAGCGCGACGGCGAGCGCCGGCCGCTGGTCGTCGAGACCGAGTCAGACGCGAAGGTGAAGACCGTGAAGGCCGTGCTGCGCTTCTCCTACGAGCCGCCCAACGAGATCCGCTGGGTGCAGGAGAAGGGCGACACCAAGTCGCTGACCGGCTCGTGGTCCTTCGAGGATCTGGGCGAGGGGCGTACTCGTGCGACCTACGCGCTCGAAGCCGACCCGGGCCGGATGCTCGGCATGCTGCTGCGCGGGCCGGCCGAGACGAAGGTGCGCGACTTCCTGCTCGGCAACGCGGCCGACGGCCTCAAGCAGCGCGCCGAGGGCTAGCGGCAGCTCGCGGGCCGCTTGTGCGCCCGCAGCACCTTCTCGTACGCGCGCGGGTGCGAGGTCATCGTGCCGTCGACGCACAGGTCGATCAGCTTGCGCCAGCCCGCGGGCGTGTCCGGGTCGTCACCGCCGAACCAGTTCTGCCAGGCGTAGCCCTCCGCGTGCGCGCGCTTGACGTTCTCGGCGCTGGTGATCTCGAGCAGGTCTCCGCCGAACTGGAACGTGATCGGCACCTGGAAGGCGACCACGCCCGGGCCCGGTGACCCCGGCGCCAGCCACTTCGCCACGCCGATGATCCCCGGCGCCAGGTCGATCTTCGGCGCCAGCTCGTGGAAGCGGTCGACGGCCGCCTGCTGGAACGAGACGACGATCAGGTCGCGCCGCTCGGTCTTCTTCAGCAGGCGCGCGAGCACCTCGGCGTTCTGCGTGTACTCGGAGACGTCCTCGTCCGGCGTGCGGCCCTTGATCTCCACGTTGATCGGCGTGTGGGGGAACGCCTTCATCACCTCGGAGAGCGTGGGCACCCTGAAGTCCGAGGCGCTGAATCCCCTGGGTGCCGGCCGCTTGCCCGTCGCGACGCCGCGGAAGCGGTACGCCGATGCCGGGTGGTCGTGGCTGTAGTGGTCCCGGCGCCCGGGGGCGAACCAGTAGGCCGCGTCCAGGCGCTTCATCTGCTTCAGGGTCTTCGAGGACACGGTGCCGTGGCCGTTCGTCTTGCCGTCCACGGTGGTGTCGTGCATCACGATCACCTTGCCGTCCCTCGTCACCCCGATGTCGAGCTCGAGCATGTCGGCGCCCGCCCGCACCGCCTTGCGGAACGCGTAGAGGGTGTTCGACGGGAACTCGTCCTCGCCGCCCTGGTGGGCGATGTTGAGCGGCGCCCGCTTCTGGATCCAGCGGTTGGCCGCGCCGGCGGGCGCGGCGGCCGCGAGCAGCAGGACGAGGGCGAGCAGCGGAGCGAGACGGCGCATCGGCGCCGCCGACGCTACCACGCCGCCAGCGGCGCCTCGACCTCGCGCACGAGCGCCTCGACCAGCTCCTGCAGCCGCTGGCGCAGCTCCGGGTCGGCCAGGTCGCCGTCCGCGTCGAACGCGTAGTCGGCCATGCCCACCGGCAGCTCGGCGTCGACCACGTCGGCGCCCGTGTGGTGGAGGACCTTGCGCAGCTCGGCCTGGGCCCAGACCGCGCCGAACAGGCCGGTGCTCGCGCCGACGACCGCCACCGGCTTGCCGCGCAGCGAGTTGTCGGGGAACGGCCGCGAGGCCCAGTCGATCGCGTTCTTGAGCACGCCGGGGACCGACGCGTTGTACTCCGGGGTGCTGATCAGCACCGCATCGGCCTCGGCGATCGCCGCGCGCAGGCGCTCGACCGGAGCGGGCCCCGGCGTCACGTCGGCGTCCTCGTCGAACGGCGGCAGCTCGGCCAGGCCGTCGAAGCGGACCAGCTCCGCCCCGGGCGGCAGCGCACGCGCCGCCGCCCGGAGCAGGCCGGTGTTGTGGGAGTCGCGGCGAAGCGATCCCGAGATCCCGAGGATGCGCAACCTAGGCCTCCGGCTGGACCAGGGCGAGGTTGACCTCGAGCGTGACGTCGTACGCGAGCGCGTCGCCGCCGTTCGGCAGCGCCATCTGCCACTCGATGCCGAAGTCGCGGCGGTCGACGGTGGTCTCGACGAGCAGGTTCGCGCGCTTCACGTCGCCCGCGGCCGAAACCGGCTCGGTCCACGTGCCGCTCGCCGTCACGTCCTGGGTGCGGCCGGCGATCGTCAGCTTGCCCTCGACGCGCGCGCTGCCGTCGTCGGCCAGCTCGACGCGGTCGGACCGGAACCTCACCTCGGGGTTGGCCTCGGCGTCGAAGAACTCGGGCCCGAGCAGGTGAGCGCGGAACTGCGGCGGGTTCTGAACCGAGATCGACTCGACCTGGGCCGCGCCCTCGAGCGCGAGGCCGCCATCGTCGGCGGAGAGGGTGGCGGTCACGTCGGAGAACGTGCCGCGGAAGGTGCCCGCGCCGGCGTACTTGACGCCGAAGCCGATCGACGAGTGGACGGGATCGGTCTGGAAGGTGCCGGTGAAGGGCTGGACTGCTGTGGTCATCGAGTGCCTCCTGGGAGCGAAAGTCGGGTCCTGGTGAACTACCATGATGGTACTATACCACTGTATGTTCGAAGGTAACCTCATAGGCGTGGCCCGAGCACAGTTGGAAGCGGCGGAGCGCATGCCCTACGGGCTGCTCCTGGCGCGGCTGGGCCAGGAGTCGGTGGCCCGCTTCCGGCGCTCGCTGCGGCCGCTCAACCTGGGCGCGCAGCAGTTCATCGTGCTCAAGCAGCTCCAGGCGTTCGGCTCCTGCTCGCAGGGTGAGCTGGCCGACGCGCTCGGCATCGACTACAGCAACCTCGCGGGCGTGACCGGCGAGCTCTACCGGCGCGGGCTGATCGAGCGCCACCGCGACGAAAGCGACCGGCGCCGCTACGTCGTCGAGCTCACCTCCGACGGGCTGCGGCTGCTCGTCGACGCCGACCAGGCCATCACGGCCGGCGAGCAGGGGATGCTCGACGCGCTCGGCGAGGCCGAGCGCGACCAGCTCTGGGACCTGCTGCGACGGATGGCCGACGCGCTCGAGCTGTGCCCGAGCACCGACGCCGAGGCGTGTACGGAGGCGGCCGTCGAGGCCGACCTCAGAGACGCCTGAGCGAACCCGCGCAGGCGGCCGAGCCGCCCGCTCGGGCTAAGGCTTCAGCAGCACCTTCAGCACACCGTCCTCCTTCTTCTGGAACTTCTCGTAGTACTCCGGCGCCTGGTCGAGCGGCACGGCGTGCGACGCGAAGCCCTCGGCGCCGAGCGGATCGCCGTCCTCGAGCAGCGGCAGGATCTCGGGCACCCACTTCTTCACGTTCGCCTGGCCCATGCGCAGCTGGATCTGCTTGTCGAAGATGGTCAGCATCGGCAGCGGGTCGGCCATGCCCCCGTACACGCCGCTCAGCGAGATCGTCCCGCCGCGGCGCACGATCTCGATCGCCGAGTAGAGCGCGTTCAGGCGATCGACGCCCGCCTTCTCCATCATCGGCTCGGCGAGCATGTCGGGCAGCAGCCCGGCGATCTGCTGCGTCAGCTTGGTTCCCGGCGAGCCGTGCGCCTCCATCCCCACCGCGTCGATCACGGAGTCGGTGCCGCGCCCGTCGGTCCCCTCGCGGATGACTTCGGCGAGGTCGTCCTCGTGCTCGCGGAGGTCGATCGTCTCGACGCCGCGCGTGCCGGCGCGCGCCAGCCGCTCGGCCACCAGGTCGACGCCGATCACGCGGTAGCCCTTGTGCACCGCGATGCGAGCGGCCATCTCGCCGATCGGGCCGAGCCCGAGCACGGTGACGCTGCCGCCGTCCGGCACGCCCGCGTACTCGACGGCCTGCCAGGCGGTCGGCAGCACGTCCGAGAGCAGCACGAAGCGCTCGTCGGGCGGGCCGTCGGGCACCTTGATCGTCGTGTTGTCCGCCTGCGGGACGCGCAGCAGCTCGGCCTGCCCTCCGGGCACCTGGCCGTAGAGCTTGGTGTAGCCGAACAGCGCTGCGCCCATGCCCTCCTCGCGGACCTGGGTGGTCTCGCACTGGGTGAAGAGCTGCTGGTCGCACATGAAGCAGTGCCCGCACGAGATCTGGAAGGGGATCACGACGCGATCGCCCACCTGCACGGTCTGGACGTCGGAGCCGACCGCCTCGACGACGCCCATCGGCTCATGCCCGAGGATGTCGCCCTCGCTCCATGAACGGCGCCAGCACCTCGTACAGGTGCAGGTCGGATCCGCAGATCCCGCTGGAGGTGATCCGCACGACCGCGTCGGTCGGGCTCCTCGATCGTCGGGTCGGGGACCTCGTCCACCCGGACGTCGCGCTTGCCGTGCCAAACGACTGCCTTCAATTTCGCTCCTAGAGTCGGTTCCGGCCCCCGTACCCGGTCACCGGCGCGCTACCCGGCGGCGCATGCGGCGCAGAGCCCGACCACCGTCACGCTCGCGCTCGCCGGCTCGAAGCCATGCTCGCGCGAGGCGCCGACCGCCCGGCCGACCGCCACGCGCACGTCGAGGTCCTCGATCGCGCCGCAGCGCTCGCAGACCATGTGGTGGTGGTCGTCCGTGCGCGCCTCGAAGCGCGCCGAGGCACCCGGCGCGGCCACACGGCGAGCCATGTTCAGCTCGGTCAGCAGCGCCAGCGTGCTGTAGACGGTCTGCTGGGTGACCCCCGGCAGCCGCGGCTCGACGAGCTCGTGGACCTGTTCGGCGGTCAGGTGGCCGCCGTGCTCGCGCAGCGCGCGGTCGATCAGCAGACGCTGCGAGGTGACCCGCATCCCGCGCTCTCGCAGGAGGTCGCTGAGGCTCGTGTCGGCCACGAGGGTAAGGCTAGCCTAATTAGGGTTGCCTGCCTATGGCTTAGGGTTCCCTATTTTGAGAGATTCCAATTAGCTTGGTAGCATCGGGCCATGGGCACGGCGCGGCTGTGGCAGGGCTTCTGGGGCTGGTACGAGCGCAACTACGTTCTCAACGTCGGCCTCGCGGCCCTGCTGTTCATGCTGCAGATCGCCCATCTGACGTGGCTGGGCGCCGACCCGATCGCCACGCGGCTGACCGACCACAGCGTCTTCAGCCTCCACGGCTTCCTGCAGTACGCGATCTGGTTCGTCGACTACACCGAGATCCCGGCGCTGATCGCGGCGTCGCTCGTGTACGTCAACGAGCTGCGCCGCGGGTTCTCGTTCAAGGCGGTGCTGTTCTTGGTGTTCCTGAACTCGCAGTGGCTGCACATCTTCTGGATCACCGACGAGTTCGTGGCCGGGGAGCTGTCCGGCGCCGGCGGGGCGGGCGCATCGGCCCTGCCGGGCTTCCTGGCCTGGGTGGCGATCCTGATCGACTACCTCGAGCTGCCGGTCATCTACGACACGCTCAAGCGGCTCGCGACGGCGCTGCGCCAGCGGCGGCTGCCGTCCCAGGTCCGCGCTCCGGGCTGAGCTCGCGCCCCCGCTCGGTTACGCTCGCCTCCCCCACCTGGAGGCTCCATGCCCAAGCTCGACCTCACCTTCCCAGCCGGCGCGCTGTCCGACGAGGCAAAGCGCGAGCTGCCGCGCAGCCTCGCCGCCACGCTGCTCCACTGGGAGGGAGCGCCCGACACGGACTTCTTCCGCTCGATCACGTGGGCGCACGTCCACGAGCTGCCCGCCGACGCGGTCTTCACCGGAGACGGCCAGGCGGAGCTGAGCCACTTCGTCGTCGAAGTGACGGTCCCGGCCGGGGCACTCAGCGATCGCCGCAAGGCGGGCCTGGTGGAGGACGCCTCGAAGCTGGTGCGCGAGGCGGCCGGGCTCGGCGAGCAGGACGGCGTGCGCGTCTGGGTGCTGATCCACGAGGTGCCCGAGGGCAATTGGGGCGCCGCCGGCCAGATCGTGCGCTTCGAGGAGCTGCGCGCCGCCGCGCGGGCGGAGCGCGAGAAGGCCGGCGCGACCGCGTGAGCGTCGCGACGGAGCGCCGCGGCGACGTCACCGTCGTCCGGCTCGCCGCGGGCGAGAACCGCTTCAACCCGGAGACGCTCGACGCCCTCGAGGCGGCACTCGCCGAGGTCGAGTCAGCCGAGGGTCCGGGCGCGCTGGTGATCACGGGCGAGGGCAAGTTCTTCTCGAACGGGCTCGACCTCGACTGGCTCGGGTCGGCCCCGGAGGGCGGGGCCGAGGCGCTGCTCGCGCGCGTGCACGCCCTGCTCGGACGCCTGCTCGCCTTCCCGACCGTGACGGTGGCCGCGATCAACGGCCACGTCTTCGCGGCCGGCGCCATGATGGCCACGGCCTGCGACATCCGCGTGATGCGCGCCGACCGCGGCTACTGGTGCCTGCCGGAGGTGGACATCGGCCTGCCCTTCACACCCGGCATGACCGCGCTGCTGAGGGCGCGGCTGCCCGGCGCCGCCGCCCACGAGGCGATGACGAGCGGGCGCCGCTACGGCGGCGAGGACGCGCTGGCGGCGGGCCTGGTCGAACGAGACCGCGAGCGAGGAGCGCGTGCTCGACGCCGCCGTCGAGCGGGCGGCGGCGCTGGCCGGCAAGCCGCGCGCGACGGTCGCGGCGATCAAGCGGAACATGTACGGCGACGCGCTGGCGGCGCTGGCGGGCAGCTCCGGGCTAAGCCCGGCGTAGGCGCTCGACCGGGAAGGCCTCCTGCATCGTCCCGTCGAGGCGGCGCGCCGGGCGGGCGGCGACTAGGCAGTTGAGCACCGCCTCGTGGGCGCACTCGTAGGCGGCGGCGAAGTAGGGGTCGAGCGAGCCGTTGGGGATGCCGGGCGGGGTCGCGACGGTCGTGAACGCGAGGCCGATCTCGCCCGAGCCATCGCTCGCGTACGAGCCCACTCGCGCGAGCCCGAGCAGCGGGCGCAGCGAGAGCCGGCGCAGCTGCAGCGCCGACAGCGGGGCGTCGGTCGCGCAGACCGCGATGCACGAGCCGTGCGGCGCGCGGCGACCCGGTCCCGCCCCGAGCTCGAGGTCCGGGCACGTCGAGGTAGCGCGCGATCGCCGAAGTTGCACAGCAGCAGCACGCCGACGTGGTGATCGCCGACCGCGCGCGACGCCGTGCCGATCCCGCCCGGGTAGTCGAAGCAGACCATCCCGGTGCCGGCGCCCACGCTGCCCTCCGCCACGTCGGCGCCGAGCGCGCCGAGCGCTGCGTCCACGTCCTCGGTCACGACCGTGCGCGAGTCCGCCATGTCGCCGTCGTCGCACTCGCCGACCACCGGCAGCACGACGTCCTGCGGCCCGCGCCCCGAGGCCAGCACCGCGGCCTGCACGACAGTGCCGACCGCGTGCGTGCCGCACAGGTACACGGGCGTCTCGATCACGCCGCGCTCTTCGATCTCGAGCTTGGCCGTCAACTCGCCCACGCCATTGACCGTCGTCGTGCCCGCGAACGCGGGCAGCGCCGGCGGCGCGACCACCGTGACCCCGGTGCGCTCGCCGCCGCTCGCCTGGGCATGGCCGACGCGCACGCCCGGGCACGTCGGTGATCGCATTACGCGGACCCGGCGCCAGGCGCCCGATCGGCCCGCGCAGCTCACGCCAGCGCATCGGGAGCCAGCTCCGGGTCGTGGAGCAGACACGCCGCAAGCTGGCCTGGCACCGGCGTGGTCAGCAGCGGCGGATCGACCTTGTCGCAGGGCTCGAAGCGCTTCGGGCAGCGCGGGTGGAAGCGGCAGCCGGGCGGCACGTCGGTGGCGTCGGGCAGCTCGCCCGAGAGCGGCGCGCGCACGCGCGCCCCGGCGGTCGGCACCGGCACCGCCGCCACCAGCGCCTGCGTGTAGGGGTGCTGGGGGCGCTCGATCACGTCACCGCCGAGCCCTGCTCGACCACCCGCCCCAGGTACATCACCGCCAGGCGGTCGCAGAGCGACCAGGCCAGGCTGAGGTCGTGGGTGATGAACAGCAGCGCCAGGTGGCGGCGCCGCTGAAGCTCGGTCAGCACCTCGAGGATCTGCGCGCGCACCGACACGTCGAGCATCGAGACCGGCTCGTCGCAGATCAGCCCGTCCGGCTCGAGCACCAGCGCGGCCGCGATCGCCACGCGCTGACGCTGCCCACCGGAGAGCTGGTGCGGGTAGCGGTCGGCGAAGCGGGCCGGATCGAGCCCGACGTCCTCCATCGCCCGCCGCACGCGCGCCTCGTGCTCCGCGCCCGGCACGCCCTGGACGCGCAGCGGCTCGGCGACGATCGTCGTCACCCGTTGGCGCGGGTTGAGCGTCTGGTAGGGGTCCTGGAAGATCATCTGGACGTGGCGCCGCAGCTCGCGCAGGTCGCCTCGGCCGCTGAGCTCGGCGCCGTCGCGCGCCACGGTTCCGGCCGCGGGCTTGACCAGGCCGAGCAGCGCCCGCGCGAGCGTCGACTTGCCGCACCCGGACTCGCCGACGACGCCGAGGATCTCGCCGCGACGCCACTCCAGTGAGATCCCGTCGACGGCCCGCGCGACGGTGCGGCGCGCACGGAAGTGGACCGCCAGGTCGCGCACCTCCATCAGCGGCGGGGCGACGGCGCCGGCGGGCGCGCCGGCCGTGGGCGGCGCGCTCATCCCGCGGCCTCCTCGACCGCCGCCTCGGTGACCGGCGGCCACTCGGTCCAGGGCGCGAAGTGGCAGGCGGCCGCCTGGGCGGGGCGCACCTCGCGCAGCGGCGGGTCCTCCAGGCAGCGCTCCGCCGCGTACGGGCAGCGCGGCCGGAAGCGGCAGCCCTGCGGCAGCTCGCTCGGATCGGGCGGGCCGCCGGGGATCGGCGGGGCGAGCGTGCGCGGACCGCCGATCACGGGCAGCGAGTCGAGCAGCCGCTTCGTGTATGGGTGCTGCGGCGAGTCGAAGACCTCGCGGACCGGACCGGTCTCGACGATCCGCCCGGCGTACATGACGGCGATCCGGTCGCAGGTCTCGGCCAGCACGCCCAGGTCGTGCGAGATCAGGATCAGCGCCAGGCCGAGCTGCTCGCGCAGCCGCTCCAGCAGGTCGAGGATCTGGGCCTGCATCACCACGTCGAGCGCCGTCGTCGGCTCGTCGGCGATCACCAGCGAGGGGCGGCACGCCAGCGCCAGGGCGATCATCACACGCTGGCGCTGCCCGCCCGAGAGCTCGTGCGCGTAGCGGCGCCCGAGCGCCGGGGTCAGCCCGACCGTGGTCAGCAGCTCCGCGATCCGGGCGGGCACGTCGCCCGCCGCCGCCGGGCGCTCGTGCAGGGTGATCGCCTCGGCGATCTGGTGCTCCACGCGCTTGACCGGATCGAGCGAGTTCATCGCGCCCTGGAAGACGAGCGACACGTGGCGCCAGCGCACCAGCTGCATGCCGGCCTCGGTGCGCCGCTCGACGTTGATCGGCTCCTCCACGCCGGGCGGGCGCAGCGTCATCGCGCCCGACTGGCTGAACGTGCGCGGCAGCAGCTTCATCAGCGCGAGCGCCGTGGTCGTCTTGCCGCAGCCCGACTCGCCCGCCAGGCCGAGCGCCTCGCCCGCGTCGAGCGTCAGGTCGACGCCGTCGACGATCGGCCGGTCGCCGTGGTGGACACGCAGGTCGCGGATCTCGAGCAGGCCGGCCATCACTGCTCCCGCAGGCGCGGGTTGACGTACTCCTCGAACAGGTAGCCGAGTATCGACACGGACAGCACCAGCAGGGTGATGCACAGCCCGGGCGGGATCACGTACCACCACGCCCCCGCGCTCGGCGCGCCGGACGAGAACGCGTTCTCGAGCATCGTGCCCCAGGAGATGCGCGTCGGGTCGCCGAGGCCGAGAAAGGCGAGCGCCGCCTCCGACAGGATCGCCACGGCCACGATCAGCACCGTGTTCGCGAAGATCAGCGGCAGCGTGTTGGGCAGGATGTGCGTGCGGATGATGTAGCCGTCGCCGGCGCCCAGCGCCCGTGCGCGCTCGACGAAGGCGCGCTCGCGCAGCGTCAGCACCTGCGCCCGCACGATGCGGCCGGTGCCCGCCCAGGAGGTGAGGCCGATCACGGCGATCAGCACGGTCAGCGACGGGTCGAGCAGGCGCGCCAGCACGATCATCAGCGGCAGCGTCGGGATCACGAGGAACCAGTTCTCGAGCGAGTCGAGGATGCGGTCGGTCCAGCCGCCGAAGTAGCCGCCGACCAGACCGACGAGCGCCCCCAGGACCGCCGAGATGGCCGCGGCGGCGAAGCCGACGACGATCGACACGCGCGCGCCCGCGAGCAGCTGCGAGAAGACGTCCGAGCCCTGCTCGGTGGTGCCGAGCCAGTGGTCGGCGCTGATACCGGCGAGGATGTCGAGGCTCGAGGCCTCCGGGTCGTGCGGGGCGATCGCCGCGCCGAACACCGCGAGGAAGATGAACAGCGCCAGCATGCCGCCGCCGATGCGGCCGCGCCACGTCTGCAGCACCAGCTCGCGCACTCCCTGGCCGTTCATGCCTGCACCCGCGGGTCGAGCACGAAGTACAGGCAGTCGGCGAGCAGGTTGGCCAGGATCACGCCGGCCGAGAAGATCAGGAAGGTGCCCTGCAGGACCGGGAAGTCCTTGTCGTTGATCGCGTCGAAGCTCAGCTCGCCGAGGCCGGGCCACGAGAAGATCGTCTCGATCGTGATCGCACCGCCGACGACCGCGCCGAACTGGATCGCCGAGAGGGTCACGAGCGGGAGCAGCGCGTTGGGGACGGCGTGCCTGCGCACCACCCGCTCCCACGGCAGCCCGATCGCGCGCTTGACGGTGATGAAGTCCTCCGTGAGCACGTCGACCATCGACGACCGCATGATCAGGAAGTACTGCCCGAGCAGCATCAGCGTCATGGCGGTCGCCGGCAGCACGAGGTGCTCGGCGACGTCGCTCGCCTGGGCGAACCAGCTCGAGAAGTCCTGCCCCGGCGTCATCTGCTGGCCGGCGGGGAAGATCGGCAGCCAGACGGCGAAGACGAGGATCAGGATGATGCCGATCCAGTACTCCGGCGCGGCGTAGGTGAACAGGCTGAAGCCGAGCAGGCCGTCGTCGGCGGGCTTGCCGCGCCTGGTCGCGGCGATCACCCCCAGCCAGGCGCCGATCAACGTCGCCAGCAGCGTGCCCGTGCCCACCAGCAGCAGCGTCCAGGGCAACGCCTCCTTGATCTCCGTCCATACCGGGCGGCGAGTGCGCTGGCTGATGCCGAGGTCGAAGCGCAGCGTGTCGCCGGCGTAGTCGGCGAACTGCCCGGTGATCGGCTTGTCGAGCCCGTAGTTCGCCTTCAGCTTCTCGATCTCCTGAGGCGTGGCCCGCGGAAGGCGGGCCAACTGCGTCGTGGGATCGCCCATGACGCGGAACAGGAAGAAGTTGAAGACGAGGACGAACGCGAACGTCAGGAGCGCGGCCGCGACCTTGCCGGCCAGCCAGCGGGGATTCACCAGCGGCGCCTCAGGTCTCCAGCTCCAGCGGGCCGCGGCCGCCGCCGCCGCGCCGCCGGCGCAGGATCAGGAAGCCGCCCGCCAGCAGGACCACCGCGGCGATCGCGATGACGATGCCCGCGCCGCCGCCGCCACCACCGTCGTCCCCGTCGGCGCTCGCGGGCGCGAGCGTCAGCATCGTCTCGTAGGAGACCTGCTGGCAGAACGGGTCGCCGTCGGGCTTCGGGCAGGCGCGCTGGACGTCGGCGACCCTGTCGGTCCGATAGGCCGTGAGGTAGGGGTCCTCGGTCAGCACGAGGTAGGGCAGGTCGCGCTGGGTGATGTCGATCATCTGGCGGACCAGCTCCTTGCGCTTGCCGCGTCGAACTCGCCGGTCTGCTGCTTGAAGAGCCGGTCGTACTCCGGGTTCGAGTAGAACGAGTCCGACGAGCCGCCGATGTCGCCGGTCGTGACCAGCTCCAGGAGCGCGCTCGGGTCGTAGGGGTCGCCGCCCCAGCCCCAGACGAACGAGTCGAAGTCCGGCGCCGGCACGCCGTCGTTCTTGCGCGTGGTGATCTCGGTCAGCTTGTCCACGCTGACGACCTGCACCTTGAACTCGATCCCCACCTCGCGCGCCTGCTCGGCGATCACCTTGGCCGCCTGGGTGTCCGAGGGCGACTCCGAGCGCACGAACAGGTCGAACGAGAGGGTCAGGTCGCCCTTCTTGCGCACGCCGTCGCCCTCACGCTTGTAGCCGGCGTCGTCGAGCATCTGGCTCGCCTTGTCCTGATCGAAGGCGTAGTCCTCCGCGGGCTTCTCGTAGAAGCTCTTGTAGAAGGTCGGCAGGATGCCGTGACCGACGAACGACGTGCCACGGCTCGAGATCTCGTTGACGCGGCTGCGATCGACGGCGAACGCGACCGCCTGCCGCACGACCCGATCCTGGATCGCCGGGTTGAACTTCGCCTCCGGGCAGTTCTCCTTCGAGCAGAGGTTGAAGGCGAGCTGGGTGAACGAGGGCGAGGGGGCCCGCACCGCCTCGATGTCGTCGGCCTTCTCGACCTGACTGAAGGCGGTCGGCTCCACCTCCATCGTGGCGTCGATCTCGCCCAGCTTGAGCGCCCGGATGACCGCGTCGGTGGTGCCGTACTTGATGAACTGGATCTCGTCGTACTGCGGCTTCTCCCCGCGGAAGTTGGGGTTCCGCTCCATCTTCACGATGCGGCCGCGCTCGAAGTCCGTGACGACGTACGGTCCGCTGCCCACGAGCGGCAGATCGGGCTGGAACGAGCCCGTGAGCTGCTTGACCGGCGTCTTGCCGTAGACGTGCTCGGGGATGATGTAGACGAACAGCCCGCCGACCACGCGCGCGTCCGGCTGGTCCGTGTGGATGACGACCGTGTTCGCGTCGGGCGTGTCGATCTTCGTGATGTTGCTCGTGTAGCCCGAGAAGATCAGGCCGTTCTTGCCGAGCACGTCGAGCGAGTACTTCACGTCCTTGGAGGTGATCGGCTCGCCGTCGGACCACTTCGCGCCCTCGATCAGCTTGAAGGTGACCGTCTTCTTGTCCGCCGACACCTTCCAGCTCTGCGCGATCCCGGGCGCGGGCGACACGTCGTCCGGGTTGAAGTTGACGAGCAGGTCCCAGTCGAGCGCCCAGATCCTGAAGTTCTCCTCGTCCTGCGCGACGAACGGGTTGAGCGTCTGGACGTCCTGGCCCCAGCCGAGCTTGAGCACCTTCTTCTTGGCCCCGTCGTCCTGCGCACCGGCGGGCAGCGCCGCGACGGCGAGCGCCACTGCCGCAACTGCGACGAGCAGTCCAACGATCGTCCTGAGCCTCATCCCACACTCCTCATTGTCGTTCGGCTACCGCCGCCTCGGTCACGTCCAGGGTCTTCGCCGCGCCGTCGATCCGCACCGTCGCCCCGAGCGGCATCGTCGCCATGTGCTTGCCGTGCCCGACGGGCACGTTCGCGATGGCGGGGATCCCGAGCGGCGCGATCAGCTCGTCGAGGATCTCCTCGATCGAGAGCGTCGACTCGGGTCCCTCGGGCAGCGTCTGCGCCTTCAGGTTCACGTTGGTCCCGAACACGAAGCCGGCGACGCCGTCCAGCTTGCCGGCGCGGATCAGGTGGTTGAGCCCGGTGTCGATCAGGTACTCGTCGGTGTTCAGGTCCTCGACCATCAGCACGCAGCCCTCGGTCTGGACCTCGAACGGGGTGCCGATGCTCGCGCACAGCAGGGTCAGGCAGCCGCCCACGAGCGGCGCCTCGGCGACCCCCTCGCCGACCGTCAGCACGTAGGGATCCTCCGGGTCCTCGAACACGCGGCCGAGCGGGGCCGGCTGGAAGGCGCGGTGGAACCAGTGCTTGGTGTCATCGGTCAGCTCGTCCTTGCGTCGCGTGAATCGCACGAAGTTGGGGCCGTAGAAGGTGACCCACCCGGCGTGCGCGGCCAGCGCGAGGTGGAGGGCGGTGATGTCGCTGAACCCGCAGACGATGCGAGGAGCGCCGACAGCATCCCAATCGATCCGGTCGTGCAGGCGCGCGGTGCCGTAGCCGCCGGCGAGCGTGTGCACCATGTCGATGCCGGGCTCGCTGAGCGCCCACTGGAGGTCGGCCGCGCGCTCCTCGTCGGTGCCGGCGAGGTAGCCGTGCACCTTGCGGTGGTTCGGCCCGAACACCACCTCGTGCCCGAGCGCCTCGAAGTAGGCGGTCGCCTGCTCGATCTCGGAGCGCGTCTGCGGCGGGCTGGCGGGGGCGACCACGGCGATCGTCGCCCGCTCCGGCAGCGCCGGCGGCTTGACGCGCGCGGTCATCCGGCCGCCGCCACGTGGCCGGCCGCGATCGCCTCGCGGACCAGCTCGGGAGCCGCCTGCAGCGAGCTGAGCACGAGCTCGACGTGGAGATCCGCCACGCGGTCCAGCGCCAGCGCGCCCTCGGGGTCGAACCAGAGCGCGACCCCGGTGCACTGCAGCAGGATCGCGTAGCTCGCGACGCGCACGTCGGACGTGCTCAGCGAGCCGTCGGCGATGCCGTCGCGGATCAGCTCGCCGAACATCCGCTCGTACTCGTCGCGCTTCTCGATCAGGGCCGCGCGCCGCGGCTCGGTCAGCGCGCGGATCTCGCCGTCGGTCACGAACGCGGCCTGGCGGTGCAGCCCGTGGAAGACCACGTGCTCGCGCACGGCCGCGGCGAGCTTGAGCGCGGGCCGCTCGTGCTGGCCCATCGCGGCCACGACCTTCTCGGTGAGGAGCTCCATGAAGTCGTCCTGGAGCTCGACCAGGATCTCCTCCTTGCTCGCGTACCAGTGGTAGATGGCCGCGGGCTGCACGCGCGCCGCCGCCGCGATCGCGCGGATCGAGGTCGCGTGGTAGCCGAGCCGCGCGAACAGGCCGAGCGCCGCCGCGTGGATCGCCTCGCGGGTCTCGGGGCCGCGGCGGGTCAACCCAGCTCCAGCAGCTCGGGGGTCTGCTCCTGCGTTGCGACCTCGCGCCCGAGCGTGCGCGTCAGGTCGACGGCCATGGAGACGAGCGCCGCGTTGGAGGGCGCCAGCACGCCGCGGCTCAGATAGGCCACGTCCTCGAGGCCGGTGCGGATGCCCGGAGCGCCGTGCAGCAGCGCCAGCGCCAGCATGCGCGGGTGGTGGCGGCCGATGCACGTGACCGTCCAGAAGGTGCCGGCGGGCAGCGGGCGCAGCATCGCCGCCAGCGCCTCGGGGCTCGCGTCGATGCCGCCGGGCACGCCGAACACGAGGTTGATGCGCAGCGGCGCCGGCAGGAGGCCCTCCTCGAGCCAGCGCACCGCGCTGACCACGTGGCCGACGTCGAACGCCTCCACCTCGAGCGCGATCCCGGCGGCCGTGGCGCGCTCGACGATCCCGCGGCCCGCGGCCGGCGGCGTGATGAACGTGTCGTCGCCGAAGTTCATGGAGCCCGACTCGACGCCGGAGATGTCCGGCTGCGCCTCGAGGCCGGTGGTGCGCTCCTCGATCGTCATCTCGTTGCTGCCGCCGGTCGAGACCATCGTCAGCAGCTCGCTGCCGGCGCGGATGCGCTCGATCAGGTCCTTGAAGAGCTCCGGCCGCCCGCTCGGAGTGCCGTCGTCCTCGCGCACGTGCAGGTGCACGACGGTGGCGCCGGCCGCGGCCGCCTCGATGCTCGACTCGGCGATCTCGGCGGTCGTGTAGGGGATGTTCGGGTTGTTCTCGCGGAAGACGTCGGCGCCGGTGACCGCCACCGTCAGCACCACGGGCCTGCTGTTCCAGCTCACCTGACGACCTCCTCGAGTGACGCGCGCTCCCGGTCGCTGATCGGCCGCGAGCCGCGCTGAGCCGGATCCCACAGCACGAGGTCGAACTCCGCCTCGACGACCACGCGGCCCTCGTCGTCGACGATGCGCTCCGCGGTGGTGAGGCTCGAGCGCCCCAGCTCGCGCACGCCGCACTCCACGTTGACCGCCTTGAAGGCCGGGTCGATCTCGTGCCGGAACTGCACCGAGCAGCGGCCGACCACGTACTCGTCGCGGTGGATGCCGTGCTCCTCGAGCCAGGCGTCGCGGCCCTCCTCGAGGTAGGTGAGCACGACCGTGTGGTTCACGTGCCCGAGCCCGTCGAGGTCGCGCCAGCGGACCTGCACGCGGTGGCCGGTCATGCGAGCGCCTCCCGCAGCGCCGGCGTGCGCCGCACCAGGTCGAGCGCGTAGGCGCCCACGTCCGGCGTGAAGCCGTTGCCGATCAGCATGCGCACGTTCGAGGCCATGCCGTCCGCCGTCAGCGCCGCCGTCGAGAAGTTGGTCGCCATCGAGAAGAACAGGACCGTGCCGGTGTCGGCGGTCAGCAGGATCGCCGTGGGCTCGCAACCGGACGCGTTGACGACGACCACGGTCAGGTCGGCGGACGGCGCGCCCGCCGCCGTCAGCGCCTCGACCGCGGCGAGCGGATCGCGCAGGTCGGCCGTCACGCCGATGTCGCAGAGGCCGAGGGCGCTCGCACGCTCGACGGCCGCCGCGTCCACGTCCACCGCGACGACCGTGCCGCCCTCGACCGACTCGCGCGCGGCCGCCATCGCGACCTTGCCGGCGTGCCCCGCGCCCAGCACGCAGACCGTGCCGCCGGCGGGTGGCGCGAGCGCGCGCGTGAGCGACCCCGCTCCGTAGACGTCGTAGACCTCCAGCACCGTCCGCAGCGGCAGGTCGCCGGGCACCGGCCCCCAGGCCGAGCGGTCGCAGACGTAGGCGGTGCCCTCGACCTCGATCTGCGGGTCGTCGGGGTCGAGCCGCGTGACCGCTTCGAGCCGCAGCGGCGTGAGCGTGAGCGACGCGAGCGTCACGATCCGCTGTCCCACCTGCGGCGGCTCGCCGTAGCGCTCGCCCACCTCGGTCACGGTCCCCAGCGCGACGCCGCCCGAGTCGGTCTCCGGGTTGTGCATCTTGCCGCGCGCGGCCACGATCTCGAGCACCCGCGCGGCCATCCGCTCCGGGTCCGCGTCGCTGCGCTCGCGGATGTTGCGGAAGGAGGTGGAGTCGAGGCAGAGCCGCTCGACGGCCACCTCGAACTCCCACGGCCGCACCGGGCCGGATGCCTCGAGGCGCTCGGCGGGCTGCGGCAGCGCACCGGCTGGGGACACCACGCGGTCGGCCCCGAGCTGCTCCCTGATGTCGGCGCCGGCCGTCTTCACGAACGCTCGTTAGGGAACCTCCCAGCCCGGCCGACGGAAGTCAAGGCAATCGGCCCGCCGCCTGGACATACGTATGAGTGGCGAGACCCGCGGATCGGACCTACGTTGGGAGAGCAGCATGCAAGTCCGCCCCGACTCACCCGCCCCTCGTCGCTCCGCGTTCGCAATCGCGGTCGCGGCGTTCTGCCTGATCGCCGGCGTCGGGCTCGTGACGCTGCTCGGCGGGGCCGGAGCGCCCGTGCGCGCCGCCGCCGCGGAGCGCCTCGCGGACGCGCCCTCGGACGTCCTCCCCCGTCACGCCCACAGCGGCGACCTCGGCGTGCCCGGCATGTCGGAGCAGGAGCTGCGCTCGTTCGAGGTCGCGACGCTCGGTCCCGAGCACGCCGCGGAGCACGCGCAGCTGCGCAAGGCGATGCGGCTCGAGAAGACCGGCCGGCGCCGATCCGGTGGAGCCGCAGGTGCGCCGCGCGGCCGCCTCGATCGCCGCGGCCGAGGACGTCGGCCAGCCGGCGGACGTGGGCGCGTGGGAGGCGGTCAAGACCAAGTTCCCGATCGTCGCGATCCACTCGGCTCTGCTGCCGACCGGGAAGATCATGTTCTTCTCGTATCCGACCTACCCGACGCGCCCGAACAACGCCGAGGCATACCTCTGGGATCCGGCCCACCCCGCGCAGCCGCCGGTCATCAAGAACCCGCCCGGCAAGGCCAACATCTGGTGCGCCGGCCAGACCTTCACCGCCGACGGCGAGCTCGTCGTGTTCGGCGGCAACCTCGACTACGAGTCGCCCTCCCAGACCTGGAAGGGCCTCGACCAGGTCTTCACGTTCAACCCCTGGACCGAGACCTGGAAAGAGCAGCCCAAGATGGCCCACGGGCGCTGGTACCCGACCGGCGTGCGCCTGCCGGACGGGCGGATCCCGATCGTCAGCGGGCTCGACGAGTCGGGCGTGATGGACCCCTTCTCCCACACCAACCAGGACGTCGAGCTGTTCACGCCGTCGAACGCGCTCGGCGGGCTCGGGACGCTCAAGAAGATCGGCTCGATCGGCACGGGCGACGACCAGGAGCGCGCCCAGAAGCCGATCGGCCAGCTCTACCCGCGCATGGCCGTGATGGCCAACGGCTACACGTACCTGGCCGGGCCCGACAAGGAGACCACCTGGTACTTCAAGGACGTCGACGCCGCCCCGACGTTCACCTGGGGCGACTTCCCGAACATGACGCGGCACCGCACCTGGGGCACGACCGTCCCGCTGCCCTCGGGACCGAGCGGGCCGACGCAGCTGCTGGCGATCGGCGGCACCGAGTGGAGCGGCGAGCCGTCCACGACCACCACCGAGCTGTTCGACATCAACAGCCCGGGCAACTGGCAGCCGCAGACGGGCAAGGACAACTTCTACGGGCGCGGTCACGCCAACACCGTGCTCCTGCCGGACGGCTCGATGGTCGAGGTCGGCGGCGGGCGCGGCAGCCTCGACACCTTCGAGTCGCCGCTGCACTACGCGGAGCCCGAGAAGCGCCACATCGAGCTCTGGGATCCCCAGACGCGCGATTGGACGCTCGGCCCCGAGCAGACCGAGGCGCGCGCCTACCACTCGACGGCGCTGCTCCTCCCCGACGGCCGCGTGATGTCCGCCGGCGACGACTTCAACGGCGACCCGGGCAAGGTCGACGCCAACACCGACAACGATCCGATGGAGGACACGGCGGAGATCTACAAGCCGCCGTACCTGTTCCGCGGGCTTCCGCCGACGCTCACCTCGATCGCGACGACCTCCGGCGCGACCAACCCCACCTCGGGCGCGCCGATCATCGGGTTCAACGGGAGCTTCGGGGTCAACACCCCCAACACGAACATCGCGAGCGCCGCGCTGGCCGCTCCGGGAGCCGTGACGCACGGCGTCGACATGAACCAGCGCATGCTCGAGCTGCCCGTCGACCAGCGCACCGGCTGCGTCTCGGTCACCGCTCCGACGAACGTCAACGCCGCGCCTCCCGGCTACTACATGCTCTTCCTGATCAACGACCAGGGCGTGCCGTCGGCGGCGAAGTGGGTGAAGCTGCAGGAGGGCGGCCCGCTCGGCGGCTGCGGCACCGCGGAGGCCCCCGACGTGGCGAACCCGCAGGTCACCACGCTCACGCCGCAGGGCGGGACCGTCGCCGGCACGATCGAGGTGCGCGCGACCGCGTCCGACGACCGCGGCGTGACCGGCGTGCGATTCCTGCTCGACGGCAACGAGCTGGTCGATGACACCAGCTCGCCCTACTCGACCTCGTGGAACACCACGACCGCGGCCGACGGCAACCACACTCTGACCGCCATCGCCCGCGACGCCGCCGGCAAGACGGGTCAGGCGTCCGCGGTCGTGAACGTCAAGAACACCGACAAGCAGGGTCCCGCGGTGGCCATCACCGCGCCGGCGCAGGGCGCCACCGTCGAGGGCGTGCTCCCCGTGACCGCGAGCGCCACGGACGCCAGCGGGATCCGCGACGTGCAGTTCAAGGTCGACGGCGCGAACATCGGCGGGCCGGACACCGCCGCGCCCTACTCGGTCCAGTGGGGCAGCATCAACGTCCCCAACGGGAGCCACGAGCTCACCGCGGTGGCGCGCGACGCCTTCGGCAACACGAGCACGTCCGCCGCCGTGACCGTGGACGTCCAGAACGAGGACGGCACGCCCGCCAACTCGCTGCCGCCGAAGAAGCTCCCCAACCGGCCCGGCCCGGAGACGCCCAACGGCGGTGGCGGCGGCGGCAACCCGACCGGGCCCGGCGGCGGGGGGACGACGAACCCCGCGCCCGCGCTCACCAAGCTCAAGCTGTCCAAGACGTCCTTCCGCAAGGGCAAGTCGATCAAGATCGGCTTCCGCCTCAGCGAGGCCGCCAAGGTGACGCTCACGTTCGAGCGCAAGCTGACCGGCAGGCGCGTCCGCGGCCGCTGCGTGAAGCCGCGCAAGGGCCTGCGATCGAACTGCACCCGCTACGTCGGCGTCCGGACGGGCCTGCGCTACAACGCCAAGGCCGGGGCCAACAGCATCTCGTTCACCGGCCGCCTCTCGCGCCGCACCGTGCTCGCGACCGGCAGCTACCGGCTCACGCTCACGGCGACCGACGCGACCGGCAAGCGCTCGAAGGTCGCGCGCGCCGGCTTCCGGCTGCTGCCGGGGGCCACGCAGTCGCAGGCGCGCGCTCTGCGCGCGGTCATGCTCGGCTGGTTCTGAGAAGCTCCCCCGACGGACACGCTGCCCTACAGCTGGTACGTCGACGACGAGGTGCTCGCGCGCGAGCGTGAGCGGCTGTTCCGTCACGCCTGGCACTACGCCGGCCACTCCGGGCAGCTCGAGCAGCCCGGCTCCTACTTCACCCTGCACGTGGCGGACGTGCCGCTGGTCGTCGTGCGCGACCGCGACGACACGCTGCGAGCGTTCGTGAACGTCTGCCGCCACCGCGGCGCCGAGGTCGTCTCCGGGTCGGGTCCGTGCACGACGCTCCAGTGCCATTACCACGCCTGGACCTACGGCCTGGACGGCGCCCTGCGGGCGGCGCCGCGCGCCGACGCCGAACCCGGCTTCGACCGTGACGGCCTTGGCCTGCGCCCGGCGCAGGTGGGCACCTGGGGTCCGTTCATCTTCGTCAACGCCGACGCCGACGCCGGACCGCTCGCGGACACGCTCGGCGAGCTGCCGGAGCTCCTCGCGGCGGGCGGCATCGACGTGGACTCGCTGGCCTTCCACACGCGTGCGCCCTACTCGCTCGAGGCCAACTGGAAGGTCGCGGTCGAGAACTACCTGGAGTGCTACCACTGCGCCGTCGCCCACCCGGGCTTCAGCGATCTGGTCGACGTGTCGCCCGACGCCTACCGGCTCGAGAGCCACGGGACCTTCGCGAGCCACCACGTGCGCACGCGCGACGGCCAGGGCGGGGGCCAGTTCCACATGATCTGGCCGAGCACGAAGGTCAACGTGTTCCCCGGCTCGCCCAACGTCTCGATCGGCCCGCTGACGCCGGCCGCGCCCGGGCGGACGGACGGCTTCCTCGACTACTTCTTCCTGGCCGACGCCGACCCGGCCGAGATGGCCGAGCTGATCGAGCTCGACGACGAGGTCGGCGCCGAGGACCGGGTGCTGGTCGAGTCGGTCCAGCGCGGGCTGCGCGCCCGGACGTTCGAGCACGGCCGCCTGATGCTGCCCAGCGAGGAGCTGATCGCCGACTTCCAGCGCTGGGTCGCGGCCGGCCTGAGCTGAGGGGGCGGCCGTGCGGATGCCCGTCGTCTGGAGCGACCGCCACCGCCTGCACGTGCCGGGCGGCGAGATCTGGGTCGGCGTGCGCACGCCCGGCGCCGAGCTCCCCGAGCGCGTCGAGCGGATCCGCGCCGAGCTCGAGCTCGCCGGCGCCCGCTTCGTGGACGCGCGCGAGCAGCCGGCCGCCGCACTGCTCGACGTGCACGACGGCGCGCTCGTGGACTACCTCGCGGGTGCCTGGGCGGCCTGGGAGGCGGCCGGGCTGACCGAGGACCCGGGCCAGGACCGCGTGGTGCCCTACCTGTTCCCCCACCCCGGCCTGTTCTCGGGCTTCGAGCCGGTCGCGGCGGCCGCCGAGAGCGCTCGCGCCGGCCAGTTCGCCTACGACACGATGACGCTGATCGGGCCGGGAACGTGGGAGGCGGCGCGCGGCGCGATCGACACGGCGGTCACGGCGGCCGAGCTCGTGCTCGGCGGGGAGCCGGCCGCCTACGCCTGCTGCCGCCCGCCCGGCCATCACGCCACGCGCTCCTGCTTCGGCGGCTCCTGCTACCTCAACAACACGGCGGCCGCCGCCGCGCGCCTGCGCTCCGGCGTGGACGGCCCGGTCGCGGTGATCGACGTGGACGCCCACCACGGCAACGGCACCCAGGCGATCTTCTGGGACGACCCCGGCGTGCTGGTCGGGTCGGTGCACGTGGACCCGGGCGCGGGCTGGTTCCCGCACTTCCTCGGCTTCGCCGACGAGACCGGCGGCGGCGCCAACCGCAACCTGCCGCTGCCGCCCGGCAGCGGCGACGAGCCGTGGGTCGAGGCGGTCGCCGAGCTGGCGGCGTGGGCCCGCGCCGGCGGGGCCGCGGCGCTGGTGGTCGCGCTCGGCGTGGACGCCGCCGGCGGCGACCCGGAGAGCCCGCTCGAGGTCACCGCCGCGGGCTTCCGGGCCGCGGGTCGCGTCCTCGGCGAGCTGCAGCTCCCGACGGTCGTCGTCCAGGAGGGCGGCTACGACCTCGACGCGATCGGCCCGCTGGTGCGCGAGGCGCTGGCCGGATTCGAGGACGCCCGCACCGCCTAGCCTGGGCCCCGTGCCGAGGATCGCCGTCGACATCACCTCCCTGCGCGTGTCGCGCGACCTGCGGCTGCTCGTGCTCGGAAACGTGGTGTCCGGGCTCGGCACGCAGGCCGCCCTGGTGGCGCTGCCGTTCCAGATCTACACGCAGACCGGCTCGGCCTTCCTGACCGGCCTGCTCGGCGCGGTCGAGCTGGTGCCGCTGATCGCGCTGGCGCTCGTCGGCGGCGCGCTCGCAGACCGCTTCGACCGCCGCCGGCTGCTGCTGCTCGACCAGGTGGCGCTGGTGCTGAGCGCCGCGGCGCTGGCGGCCATCACGTTCGCTCCGGGCGACCCGCCGCTCGTCGCTGCTGTACGCGCTCGGCGGGCTGCTCGCCGGCTTCGGGGCGGTGCAGAACGTGACGCGCTCGTCGATCGTGCCGAACCTGGTCGACCCCGCGCACCTGCGCTCCGCGCTCGCCCTCAACTTCGGCCTGTTCCAGCTGACGCTGGTCGTGGGCCCGGCGGTCGGCGGGCTCCTGATCGGGGCGTTCGGCGTCGGCGCGGCCTACACCGTCGACGCGGTGAGCTGCCTCGCGATGGTGGGGGCGCTGGTGGCGATGGCGCCGCAGCCGCCCCAGACGACCGAGGAGGTCGCGCCGCTCGGGCGCTCGATCGCCGAGGGGCTGCGCTTCGTGCGCCGCAACGAGGCGCTGATGGGCTCGTTCGCGATCGACCTGATGGCGATGACGTTCGGCATGCCGCGCGCGCTCTTCCCGGTGCTTGCGGTGAGCGTCTACGGCGCGGGCGCCGAGGGCACCGGCCTGCTGTTCGCGGCCGTCTCGGTCGGTGCGACCGTGGCCGCGCTCACCACCGGCTGGCTCGAGCACGCCCGCCGGCTGGGGCTGATCGTGGTCTGGGCGGTGCTGGCCTGGGGCGCGGCGATCGCGTTGGCGGGACTAGCCGGCTCGATCGCGCTCGCCGCCGTCCTGCTCGCCATCGCGGGCGCTGCGGACAGCGTCAGCGCCGTCTGCCGGTCGACCATCAACCAGACGGTCACCCCCGACGCGATGCGCGGGCGCATGTCGTCGGTCTTCTCGCTCGTCGTGACGAGCGGCCCGCGCCTGGGCGACGTGGAGTCGGGCGCGGTCGCCGGGCTCGCCGGCCCGCGCTTCTCCGTGACGTCCGGCGGCCTCGCGTGCATCGTCGGCGTCGGCGCGATCGTCGCCGCCTTCCCTGCGCTCGTGCGCTACGACGCCGAGCGCGAGATCGGCGCGCCGGTCTAGTCGCCCGCGCCGCGCGCCTGGATCTCGCGGATCTGCCGGGCCAGCTCGGGATCCGACTCGCTCAGCTCGTCCAGGCGCCGGGCCGAGGCGCGCGCCACCGGCAGCGGCTGACCCTGGGCGTTCGCCAGATCGAGCATCCACCACATGAAGAACGAGCTCTGATCGATCTCGATCGAGCGCGAGCCGGGATCGCCCGGGACGTGCCCGCCCTGGAGGGCCTGGGTGAACCCGCCGCCGCCCTGGTCGCCCAGTAGCTCGGCGGTGGCGATCGGCCACTCGACGGGCTGGCCCGGGTCACTGAGGCCGTAGAAGAGCAGGACCGGCGCGTCGGACGGGTCGACGAAGGGCTCGATCTCGTCGCGTCCCGCCGGGCCGATGCCGCCGGAGATGGGCATGGCGGCCCTTACGGCCGACGACTGCCCCGGGGTGCCGCTGTTGCCGGGGTCGTCCGAATGGATCGCGACCAGGATCGCCGTGCCGCCGCCGGCCGAGCCGCCCTGGATCGCGACGCGCGTGGGATCGATGCCGTACGTCGCCGAGTTGGCGCGCAGGAAGCGGATCGCGGCCTGGGCGTCGTGCTGGGCGGCGAGCACCGCGATCCGGCACGCCTCGAGGTCCTCCGCGCTCGGGTCGCCGCAGCCCCCGCCGGGCACGCCGAGCAGGCGGTAGTCGATCGAGGCGGCCACGTAGCCGCGCTTGGCGTACGCGGTGGCGAGCGCCACCATCGCGGCGTTGCGCCTTGGTGCCGCCCTGGAACCCGCCGCCGTGGACGAGCACCACGAGCGGGCGCTGGTTGAAGGTGTCCGGGGTGGGCCGGTAGACGTCGAGCGAGAGCGGATTCGCGGTGCCGTCCTGCGCGGTCGAGTAGACCACGTCCCTGGTCACCTGCACGGTCACGCCGGGCAGGTCGTCGCGGTAGCGCAGCGGCGCCTCCCCCGGAGGGGGCGGAAAGCAGCCGGTCAGCGCAACGCCCGCGGCGACGCTCACCGTCATCGCAACCAACCACGACCTGACTCCGCTCACCGGCACTCCTCTGTATGGGGGATCTGGCCGCGCCAACACGCCGTTGCGCAGCTAGTTGCGGGATTCGCCATCGGTCGCCCGAGACCTAGGCGGTGAGCACCGTCTTCGTGCTGGCGCCGCGCAGATGCTCGCCCAGTGCCGCGGGCGCATCGTCGAAGCCTGCCGTGAGCGTGGTGACGGCGCCGGGATCGAGCCGTCCCGACCCCATCAGCTCGAGCACCCGCGGGATGACCGCGCGCGCGTGCGTGCGCCCGAGGTGCAGCGTCGCGTTGCGACCGAACATCAGGCTCGCGGGGACGCGGGCGGTCGAGTGCAGCATCCCGGCGCTGCTGCATACGCCGTCGGGCGCTGTCTTCGACAGCGCGAGCCGCAGCCCGCGGGGGTGCGCGCTCACGTCGACCGTCAGCGGCGACGGCGCGAGCGACGCCGCCCGCCGCGGCTCGACCGGCTCCAGCCCGAGTGCCGCGGCCTGCGCGCGGACCGCCGCCCGCGAGTCGACCAGCGTCACGTGCCTCGCGCCGAGCGCGCGCGCCACCAGACCCGCATAGATCGGCACGCTCGCGGTGAACACCGGCCGCCGCGTGGTGGCGGCGAGGATCAGCACCTCGGCCGCGGGGTCGCGCTCGAGGATGCCGGGCAGATGCGGCGCCACGTGGCGGAAGCCGTCGCTGACGTTGTCGGCCACGCTGGCGGCGCCGACCGCGTCCACGCCGGCGGGCAGCGGCACCAGCATGGCGTCCGCGAAGGGAACGGCCAGCTCGTCCGACAGCGCGCCGCCCCAGTGGCCGCCTGCGATCCCGAAGCCGTACATCGAGATCGGCGGCACGCCGGTGCAGTTGCCGGTGCGCCCCTCGCGGCAGGGCGCGCAGGCGCCGCAGTTGATCTGGAACGGCACGACGACCCGATCGCCGGGCCGCACGCTCTCCACGTCGGAGCCCACCGAGAGCACGTCGGCCACGCACTCGTGGCAGAAGTGGAGCGGCAGCGGGAACGGCGTGCGCCCGAGGCCGATCGGGCGATCCATGTCGCAGGTGGCGACGGCGATCGGATGGACGATCGCGCCGAGCGGCCCGGGGGCCGGCGGAGCGGGAACCGAGCGCCAGCGCAGTCGTGCGCCCGGGGCCACCTCGAGCGCGCGCATGCGCGGGCGCGTGGGGCGGCGGCGCTCGCGGAGGCGATCGCGCGCCGCGGCGGACAGCCGCTCGGCGCGCGTGCCGGCGTCGCGCTCGAGTGCGACGCTCCCGGCGTGGCGGCCGCGCGGGTGCAGCACGGCCGCGGCGTGGCGCGCCCAGCCGTAGGCGCGGGGAGGGCGGCGTCGAGGCGGTGGGGTCATGCGCCGAGTTTGCCGCAAGCGGGGCCCGGGGAAGTCACGTCCGAGGAGAGATGGGACGCAAGCCTGCCCTGCACGTAGCGATCGCCGTCGCGCTGATGTCGTGTCTGGTGGCCGCCTGGCCCGCGCTCGCCGCCAAGGAGCGCACCCGCGACCGGGCCACCCTGCACGCCGTGGAGCAGCGCCTCGACCGCGGCGTCGAGCGCCGCATCGACTCACTGCTGCGCCGCATGACGCTCGCGGAGAAGCTCGACCAGCTGACGCTGCTCTCCGACGGCCAGATGAAGGAGCACCCCGAGGAGGCGCGTCGGCCGGTCGGCGGAGTCTTCAGCGAGACCGACCCCGTGCTGATCAACCGCTACCAGCGCGACGCCGTCGAGAACTCGCGGCTGCACATCCCGATCCTGTTCGCCTACGACACGATCCACGGCTTCCGCACGATCTTCCCGATCCCGCTGGGCGCAGCCAGCAGCTTCGACCCGAACGTCGCCCGCGCCGACCACCGCATCGGCGCCTTCGAGTCGGCCGCAGTCGGTCTCAAGCAGATCTACAGCCCGATGGTCGACCTCTCGCACGAGCCGCGCTGGGGGCGCATCGCGGAGGCATCGGGCGAGGACCCCTACCTCAACTCCGTCATGGCGGCCGCGCGCGTCAAGGGAGCGCAGGGCGGCGACTACGGCGCGCCGGACAAGGTCGTGACGAGCGTGAAGCACTTCGCCGCCTACGGCGAGCCCGAGGCGGGTCGCGACTACAACACCACCGACATGTCGCTCGAGCGGCTCTGGAACTACTACCTGCCGCCCTTCAAGGCGGCCATCGACGCCGGCTCCGACACCCTGATGTGCTCGTTCAACGCCATCAACGGCGTGCCGGGCTGCGCCAACCGCTACACCGAGACGCGCATCCTCAAGCAGCGCTGGGGCTTCGACGGCTTCGTCGAGAGCGACTACACGGCCATCGCCGAGCTGCGCGCGTGCCCGCCCGTCCTTCCGGCCGAGGGCTCGTGCGGGCACGGCTTCGCCGAGGACGGCCGCGACGCCGCGCGGCGCGCGCTCAACGCCGGCACCGACTCCGAGATGGTGTCGACCAACTTCCGCGACTTCGGCCGCCAGCTGGTGGCGGGCGGCAAGGTGCCGATGAGACGCATCGACGACGCGGTGCGGCGCATCCTGCGCGTCAAGTTCCGCGCCGGGCTGTTCGAGGACCCGTACGTC
This sequence comes from uncultured Thermoleophilaceae bacterium, assembly GCA_963828225.1. Classification (GTDB taxonomy): domain Bacteria; phylum Actinomycetota; class Thermoleophilia; order Solirubrobacterales; family Thermoleophilaceae; genus JACVRW01. The sequence goes on from CAWHDX010000006.1 coordinate 35,268, forward strand.
GACGTGGCCGCCGCTCCCGGCAAGCAGCTGCTGCCGCGCAACCGCGCCGCCGCCCGCCGCGCCGCCGCCCGCTCGGTCGTGCTGCTCAAGAACGAGGGGCCGGTGCTGCCGCTCGACCCGTCCAAGTCGACCGCCGTCGTCGGCCCGCTCGGCAACGACAAGCACGACATGCTCGGGCCGTGGTGGGGCCGCGGCATGGACGAGGACGCGGTCTCGCTGTTCGAGGGCGTGAAGGCCCAGAGCCCGGGCACGACCTTCGCCGCCGGCTGCACGCTCAGCAACGAGGATCTCTACGACCCGGCCAACGAGTGCGCGTCGGACGCCGGCTTCGCGGCCGCGGTCGCCGCCGCGCGCGCGGCCGACCAGGTCGTCGTCGCCGTGGGCGAGACGCGCGAGATGAGCGGCGAGGCCGAGTCGCGCTCGACGCTCGATCTGCCCGGTCGCCAAGAGGAGCTGATCGCGGCGATCAAGGCGACCGGCAAGCCGTTCGTGGTCGTCCTCTTCAACGGGCGGCCGCTGACGCTGAGCGGCGTGCAGGCCGGCTCGCCCGCGATCCTCGAGGCCTGGTTCGGCGGTGTCGAGGCCGGCAACGGCGTGGCGGACGTCCTCTTCGGCAAGGTCAACCCCGGCGGCAAGCTGCCCGTGAGCTTCCCGCGCAACGAGGGCCAAGTGCCGATCTACTACAACCACAAGCCGACCGGCCGGCCCTGCGACGTGAGCCAGAAGTACAACTCGCGCCATCGCGACATCCTCAGCTGCTCGCCGCTCTACGAGTTCGGCTACGGGCTGAGCTACACGACCTTCAAGATCGCGGGCGTGCGCCTCAGCGGCACGACGATGGACGCGCGGCGCGGATCGATCCGCGTCAGCGCGCGCGTGACCAACACGGGCGCGCGCGCCGGCGACGAGGTGGCGCAGCTCTACGTGAACGACCCGGTGGCGAGCATCTCGCAGCCGGTGAAGCGGCTGCGCGGCTTCGAGCGCGTCTCGCTGGCGCCCGGCCAGACGAAGACGGTCTCGTGGACGCTCGATCGCGACGACGTCGGCTTCTACGACAACCGCGGGCGCTTCGTCGTCGAGAACGGGCGCATCAACGTCTGGGTCGGCAACTCGTCGAGCGTGTCGGGCGGGAAGCAGACGTTCACGGTCGTCGGCGGACGCACCGCGGACTAGTCGCCGGCGACCGTTCACCGGACGTCCACATCGGGCGTCCCTGGCGCTCGTAGGGTCGGGCTCCTCACCCACCCTAGGAGGCCAAATGAAGCCCGGACGTCTCACCGTCGCGCTCGCCGCGACAGCGGCGGCGGCGATCGCCGGCGGCAGCACAGCCGCCGCGACCGGCGTCTTCTCCGACTCGGACTACACGGAGAAGGCCGTCAGGATCGCCCTCGACGACCATCACCCCAGGAACGTCATCTTCCTGCTCGGCGACGGCATGGGAACGCAGGAGATCACCGCCGCCCGCTACTACCAGGGCGTCCGATCCAAGCTGAACGTCGACCGGATGCCGCTCACGGGCTTCGACACGACCTGGTCGGTCAAGCCGGCGGGGAGCGCGCCCTACCTGCCCGACTACGACCCGGACTCCGCTTCCACCGGCACGCAGTGGGCAACCGGACGCAAGACGATCGACGAGCGCATCTCGCAGGGGCCGAGCAGCGCGATCGACGTGCCCGGTCGCAACTACCGCACGATCCTCGAGCAGGCCCAGCGCTCCGGCAAGAAGGTCGGCAGCGTGTCGACGGCGGAGATCACCGATGCGACGCCCGCCGTGCTCGCCTCGCACATCTCGCTGCGCGACTGCCAGGGCCCGGAGGACATGGACGACTGCGCCTCCGAGAAGAAGGACGCCGGCGGGCCGGGCTCGATCGCGGAGCAGGAGGTGGATCACCGGGTCGACGTGCTGCTGGGCGGCGGGCGCGACCGCTTCCTGCAGACGATCACGGGCGGACGCGACGCCGGCAGGACCGTCGTCGAGTCGGCACAGGCCGCCGGCTATCGATACGTCACCGACGCCGACGGCCTGGCCGGGCTGAAGCGCTCTCGCAAGCCGGTGCTGGGGCTGTTCAACGTAGGGAACATGTCACTCGACTGGACCGGCCCGCTGGCGACCACCGGCAAGGGCAACGACCCGGTGCCCTGCAGCGAGAGCCAGCGCCCGGCGGAGGAGCCGAGCCTGGCGGCGATGACGACCAAGGCGCTCGGGCTGCTCGAGAACCGGCGCGGCTTCTTCCTGCAGGTCGAGGGTGCGTCGATCGACAAGCAGGACCACGCCCGCAACGCGTGCGGCCAGCTCGGCGAGACGGTCGCGTTCGACCGGGCGATCGGGGTGGCGCTCGACTACCAGCGCTCCCATCCCGACACGCTTGTGGTGGTGACGGCGGACCACGCCCACACCAGCCAGATCGTCTCGGAGGATGCCGAGGGCGAGGACCTGCCCACCGGCTACTCGGCGAACCTGACGACCAAGGACGGCCAGACGCTGGCGCTGACCTACGGGACGGCCGGCTACGGCGGCCCCGGCGCGGGGCCGATCACGAACGAGGACGACATCCCGAGCCAGCAGCACACCGGCGCGGTCGTCCCCGTGTGGGGACGCGGCCCGGGCTCGCTGGCGGTGCTCGGCACCAACGACCACACCGACCTGTTCGAGACGCTCGGCGGCTAGCCGATCGCCGGGCTACTCGGTCCGCGGCTCGGGTTCGGGGCGAGAGCGCGCCGGCCCGAGCTGCGGGAGCCGGCGCCGGCGCGCGGCTGCCCAGAGGCTGTCGGCCCCGGCCCAGCCCGCGAAGACGAGCCCGCCGAGCGTGCCGGTCACCGTGAGCAGCACGCCGGCCGCCGCGGCGGCGGCGATGCCGTCGCCCCCGAGGATGAGCACCGACGCCGCGGCGCCGGCGGTCGGGCCGAGCGGGAGCTGCCCGAGCGTGACGACCGCGATCAGCACCGCGATCGCGTCGAACAGCGAGGCGTCGACGCCGACCGCGTGCAGCACCAGCCAGTTGCGCAGGATCTGAGCGAACACCGCGATCAGCACGAAGCCGAACACGCGCGTGCCGCCGCGCAGGCTGCGCAGCACGGCGAGACCCTTCCAGACCTGCCGGCCCTTGCGCAGCGCGAGCTGGCGCAGGCCCGCGCTGAGGCCGCCGAACACGAGCAGCGCGAAGATCGGGGACCACCACGGCAGGCCCAGCGGGCCGACGAGCGTGAAGGACGTCAGCGCCGCGAGCATCGCCTCGATCGCGAGGATCGGGAACTCGGCGGCGATCAGCGTCGGCACCTGCGGGCAGACCTCGGGCGAGGAGCGCCGCAACGCCGCGATGCGCGCGGCCACTCCCAGGTGGCCGTTGACCACGCCGCCGATCACCTGCATGCTCGACGCGCGGAACAGCAGCCGGCGCGGGACCGACCCGCCGGCCGCCTCGATCGTCACGTGCCACGCCTCGCTGCGCGACACGAGCGCGACGATCTGCCCAGGGCGGCCACGATCAGCACCCAAGCGGACGCGCTCTCGAGCGCGGTCGTGAACTCCTCGCGACGGCCGTTGAGCAGCAGCATCAGCACGCCGGCCGTGGCCAGCGAGCAGGCGATCGTCAGCGGCGTCCGGCGCCGCCTGCCGAAGTCCAGCAGGCTGCGCGTCACAGCCCCCAAAGTCGCCGCTACGGCTTGCGGCGCTTCGCGGACGCCGCGTTGCGCTTGGCCAGCCCGTCGCGGCGCATCTCGGCGCGGTCGCGCTCGTAGGTCTCGCGCTCTATCCGGCCCGCCTTGCGGGTCTCGGCGTTACGTGTGGAGACGCGCTCCATCGTCTCCTTCCACGCCTGCTCGCCCCGAGTCGACGTCTTCCACTGGTCGCCCTGCTCTGCCATGCAGCACCTCATCCTTGCGGCTCCCCAGAGCGGTTTGGCCACTGGGGGCGCAGGGAGCGCGACACCCGACGGTGGAAGTTCCTAGCTCAAGGGTAGTCGCACCTACGCGCTGCCGCTACGGATGGTCACGACATGGGCCGCGTTCAGCCCGATCTGCTCGCCCGAGCCGACCTCCTTGAACCAGGCGAGCGTGCCCGCGCTGCTGCGCGAGGAATTCTCGAGCTGCTTGGCGACGTCCTCCAGCGTGCCCTCGACCTCGAGCGCCTCGCCGGTCGCGAGCAGCAGGTTCGCGGTCACCCAGGGTCAGTCGACAGGGCGGACGTTGACCGCCTTGGGGCCCTTGTCGCCGGCCTCGGCGTCGTACGACACGCGCGCGCCCTCGGCGAGCGACTTGAACCCGTCCCCGGCGATGCCGCTGTGATGGACGAACAGATCCTTGCCGGCTTCGTCGGGAGTGACGAACCCGAAGCCCTTCTCGTCGCTGAACCACTTGACGGTTCCGGTGGCCATCGCCTACCTCGAATCTTCCTGTGCTAACGCTTCGCCGGGCGCCGTGGCGCCCGGCTCGAACGGGATGACCGTACCAGTCGGGCGACATGTGCCGTGGTCCGCGGCGCGCCCGCCTAGTCTCCAGCGCCGTGGATCCCCTCACGTCAACGCGCCGGCCGCTGGTGATCGGCATCGGCGGCGGCGGCGACGTCGTCGGCGCACTCGCCGCCGCCGAGACGCTGCGCCTGCGCGACGGCGGTCGCCCGGTCATCGGCGGGGTCACGTGGGAGCGCAGGCCGGTCGACCCGCAGCCGGGACCGCGCTCGACGGAGGAGATCCAGGGCGCCCGCGAGCTGGCGCCCGGCGTGCTCGCCGCCCGTGCGGAGACCGCCGTGCGCAGCAGCGGCGTGCGCTTCGCCGAGGCGCGCGCGGCCGAGGCGCTCGGCGAGGAGACCGTCCTCGTCGACGCCACCCGCGGCCCGGCGACGCTCGCGGCCGGGCTGCGCGCCGCGGCGGCCGAGCTCGGCTGCGACCTGATCGTCTTCCTCGACGTCGGCGGCGATGCGCTCGCGCACGGCGACGAGCCCGGCCTCGGCAGCCCGCTGTGCGACGCGATCCTGCTCGCCGCCGCGGCCCTGATCCAGCGCGACGGCGATCTGCCAGTGCTGGGCGCGGTCTTCGGCGTCGGCTGCGACGGAGAGCTGACGCCGGACGAGGTGCGCGCGCGCTTCGCCGAGGTGGATGCGGCCGGCGGCCTGCGCGACGCCCTGGCCGTCGACGAGCGGGCCTTCGAGCTGCTCGACCGGGTGGTCGCCGCGGTGCCGACCGAGGCGAGCGCGCTCGCACTGCGCGCCGCCCGCGGCGAGCGCGGCGACGTGAAGATCCGCGACGGGCGCCGGACCGTGACGCTGACGCGGGAGGGCGGCGAGATCCGCTTCTTCGACGTCGAGCTCGCGCTCGGATCGGCGGCGCGGCTCGCCGCCGCGGTGCTCGAGGCGCCGGATCTCGATGCCGCCAACGAGGCCCTCCACGAGCTCGGCGTCTACACCGAGCTCGACCACGAGCGCGACAACCGCTGAGCCAAGTTCGGGGTGGTCCCCCGGACGCGAAGCGCTGCGCGCGGGCTCACGATGCGGTCATGGGAAGACGACTGATCGTGGAGCTGGACGACGGCTCGCCCCCGTCGGGGCGGGTGATCGCGGCGGACGGCGGCGAGGTCGCCTTCGCCGGCTGGACGGAGCTGGCGCAGGCGCTGCAGCCCGAGGCCGAGGAGACGGCCGCGAGCGCGGAGCCGCCTGCAGGCGCGAGCCCGCCCGGATAGCGTCTCGGCTTCGCCATGCCGCAGGCACCGCCTTCGACCGAGACGGCAACGCTGCTGTTCACCGATCTCGTCGGGATCGACCGAGCTGATGGCCCAGTCTCGGCTCCGGCGCCGACGACGTGCGGCGCGACCACTTCGGGCTGCTCCAGGCGCGCGTCGAGCGCAGCGGCGGTCGCGTCGTGAAGACACTCGGCGACGGGATCATGGCGGTGTTCGGCAGCGCTTCGGCCGCGCTCGACTGTGCCGTGTCCGTCCAGCGTGGAGTCGCTCGCGGCGACGCCCGCCTCAGCGTGCGGGTGGGGCTGGCGGCAGGCGACGTGATGGTCGAGGACGGCGACTGCTTCGGCGCCCCGGTCGTGGAGGGTGCCCGCCTGTGCGCCTTCGCGCAGGGCGGGCAGATCCTCGCCACCGAGATGGTGGGCCTGCTGGCCTCCGACCGGTCGCGCTTCGAGCTGTCGGCCGCCGAGCTGCAGGTGCTCAAGGGCCTGCCCGAGCCGGTGCCGGTCGTGGAGGTCGGCTGGAGCGGCGGGGGCGCTTCGGCCCGCGGCTCCGCGCCGCTGCTCGAGCGGGCCCCGGACCTCGAGCGCATCGCCGAAGCCTTCGAGGCCGCCGCCGACGGCGCCGGCAGGGTCGTGATCCTCGAGGGACCGGCGGGGATCGGCAAGACCGCCCTGCTGGCGGCGGCGGACTCCGGCGCAGCACGGACGCTGCGGGCACGCGGCGCCCAGCTCGAGCAGGACTACGCCTGGGGCGTCGTGAGGCAGCTCTTCGAGGGCTGGCTCGGAGGCCTCCCCCGCGCCGAGCGAGCGCGCGTCCTGGCCGGCGCCGCCGAGCCGGCGCGCGCCGCGCTCGGCGAGGCCGGCGTCGCCGACGAGCAGCCCTTCGCCGCGGTCCACGGGCTCTACTGGCTCGCGATGAACGCAGCCGAGCACCGCCCGCTCGCGCTCGTTGTCGACGACGTCCACTGGTGCGACGACGCCTCGCTCACGGTGGCTCGCGTATCTCGCCCCGCGTATCGAGGGGGTGCCGCTGTCGCTGGTGCTGGGCGTCCGGCGGCCGGATCCCGGGCGCCGATCGCGACCCGCTGCTCCAGATCTACGACGAGCCGGGCGTGTCGCTCGTGAGGCCGGCGGCGCTCAGCGCGGCCGCGACGCTGGAGCTCGTCGCCGAGCGGATCTCGTCGGGCGGCGAGACCGCCGAGCTCGCCGGCGCCTGCCACGAGGCCACCGGCGGGAACCCGTTCCTGCTGCGCGCGCTGCTGGACGACCTCGCGCAGGCGCATGGCGGCCGGGCGCCCGACCCGGCGACGGTCCGCGCGCTGCGCCCGGCCTCGATCGGCCGCGCGATCCTGCTGCGCATCGGGTCGCTCCCGCGCGAGGCGCACTCGGTAGCGCGTGCGATCGCGGTGCTCGGAGGGTCGGCGACGATCGCGCGCGTGGCCGCGCTCAGCGGCCACCCGTCCGAGTCGGCGGCGGCGAGCCTGCGCGTGCTCGCGGTCAGCGGGATCGTCGGCGACGAACTGCCGCCGGCCTTCGTCCACCCGCTAGTGCATGCAGTCGTGCTCGGCGACCTGCCGGCCGCCGAGCGCAGCGCCTGGCACTCGCGCGCGGCTGAGGTGCTGCGTCAGACCGGCGCGCACACCGACGCGATCGCGGCGCAGCTGATGCAGGCCGAGCCGGCCGGCGTGGCGGCGGTCGCGGCCACGCTCGCCGAGTCGGCCGAGGCGGCGCTGGCCGGCGGTGCGCCCGAGGCCGCGGTCGGGCTGCTCGCACGGGCGCTGCGAGAGCCGCCTGCGCCGCAGCGAGGTCGCGCGGCTGGAGCGGCTGCGCGGCCGGGCTCTGCTGGGCGCCCGCGGCGCCGAGGGCGTCGACGCACTGCGCGCCGCGGTGGCCGCGGCCACCGGTCCGATGGAGCGCGCCGAGTCGACGCTCGAGCTGGCGCGGGCCCTCGAGGGGCTGTCGCGCAACCAGGAGGCCGTGGACGTATACGAGGCGGCGCTCGCCGAGCTCGACCCGGCCGACGAGCACGCGCCGGAGCTCGAGGCGGGCCTGGTGACGGCGGCGGTCCAGCACCTCGAGACGGTGCCGCGCGGTCTCGAGGCGCTCGGCGCCGCGATGAACCGCCCGGAGCGGCCGGCGGTCGCGAACGCGATCGTCAACGCGACGCTCGGGTTGGCCGCGACGGCGGCGGGCTCGGCGGACGGCCTCGACCTGGCCGCGGCGGCGCTGGCGGGGGGCCACCTGTTCGAGGCCGAGCCGTCGATCGCCGTCGGCCTGGCGATCGCCCCGCTCACCTGGGCCGACCGGCTCGACGAGGCGCTGGCGGCCTGGGACGCCGTGGTCGAGCGCGCCCAGACGCGCAGCGAGCCGCTGCGGCTGGCCTTCGGCCTGACGTTCCGTGCCGCGGTGCATCTGCGCGCCGGCCGGCTCGCCGATGCGGAGGCCGACGCCCGCGGCGCGCTCGACGTGCCGCAGGAGATGTGGACGGCCGCGGCGGTCGCCGGTGGACCTGGAGGCGATCCTCGCGGAGATCCTGCTCGAGCGCGGCGGCCCCGAGGCGGCGGGCACCGGCCTGGACGAGCTCGGGCCCCGCCGAGGGGCTCTCGGACTACCAGGGCAACAACACGGCCCTGCTCGTGCGCGGGCGGATCCGCCTGGCGCGCGCGGAGCTCGACGACGCCGCCGCCGACCTGCTCGAGCTCGGGCGGCGCTGCGAGTCGTGGACGATGCTCAACCCGGCGGCCTACGCCTGGCGCTCGCACGCGGCGCTCGCCCTCCGCGGCGGCGATCCCGAGCGGGCGCGCGAGCTGGCGGACGAGGAGATCGAGCTCGCGCGCGGCTTCGGCGCGGCGGGGGCGATCGGCATCGCGCTGCGCGCGGGCGGGTTGGTGCGCGGCGGGGCGGACGGCATCGAGCTGCTGGAGGAGGCGGCGGCCACGCTGGCGCCCTCCCCCCTGCGCCTCGCCCACGCGCGCACCCTCTTCGACCTGGGCGCGGCGCAGCGTCGCGCGGGGCACCGCGAGGCGGCGCGGGAGCGCCTCGCGGAGGGGCTGGACGGCGCGGTCGCCTGCGGCGCGAAGGCGCTCGCCGAGCAGGCGCGCGCGGAGCTCGCGCTTGCGGGCGCGCGCCCGCGGCGCGACCGCATCACCGGGCGCGACGCGCTCACCCCGAGCGAGCTGCGGGTGGCCCGCATCGCTGCCGCGGGCAGGTCGAACCGCGAGATCGCCGAGCAGCTGTGGGTGACGCAGAAGACGGTCGAGACGCACCTCGGGCACGCCTACCGCAAGCTCGGGATCAAGACGCGCGCCGAGCTCGAGGGCGCGCTCGACGGGATCAATGATCAGGGGCTCGTCCCCGAGGCGACGCCGCCCGCGGCGGGTTAGCGTCGCCGAAACCCGACGAGGAGAACCGCCATGAGACGCACCACCATCGGTCTGGCGCTCGCCTGCGCGCTCGCGCTGGGCGCCGCCCCGGCCGAGGCCAAGGACCGGACGATCACGATCAAGGCGCGGTCGCAGCTCGACCGCGTGCAGGCCGTCGACACCGCCCCGGCGGGTCAGTCCGCCGGCGACATGCTGATCTTCACCGAGCGACTGCTGAACGCCCGGGGCCGCCAGATCGGCAGCGACGCCGCCACCTGCGTGCGCCTGTTCGACTCGACGATGCTCTGCACGGGCGTCTACAGCCTGCGCGGCGGGCGCGTGATGGTGCAGCTGCTCCAGCCCGGCCTCACCGGCACCTACGACCAGGCGATCACGGGCGGCACCGGTCGCTTCGCGGGGGCGCGCGGAACGGTGCGCGTGGCCCAGCGCCCCGACGGAGACAGGTTCACGTTCCGGATCCGCGCCGAGCGCTGAGGCTCAAAGCCACGTAACGTTTCCCGTGCATAGCACGGAAAACGTGCGAACGGTAGGCGGGGCGGGCCGCGGCTACCAGCCCGGGCGGGCCCCGCGGACCCGCGGGCGCCGGGGCCTAGAACCGGCGTGCCTTGTGGTGCCCCTCGAGCCCGGCCAGTAAGCGATCTATCGGCGTGCCTGCCAGGCCCTTGAGCGGGCGCGTCCGATACCTATGCTGCAATACATAATCTTGCTGTACGATGCTTGTTTATGTTTGACAACATAATGTCATCTGCCATACTGCAGCCATGAGCGGCCCGCGCGGCGTCAATCCCTTCCGATTCGGACCGCTCGCCCTCGACGAGGCCTTCACCGACCGCGAGGCCGAGATCGAGCGGCTGGTGGCCGACGCGCGCAACGGCCAGGACGTCGTGGTGCTCGCGCCGCGCCGCTACGGCAAGTCGTCGCTCGTGTGGCGCGTCGCCCAGGAGCTCGTCAAGGAGGACGTGCTCGTCGCGCAGGTCGACCTGATGCGCACGCCGACCAAGGACCAGCTGGCGGCGAAGCTCGCGAAGACGATCCACGAGGAGCTGGCCACCCGGCTCTGGAACGTGCGCGAGCGCCTGAAGGTGTTCGCCGACCTGCGCCTGCGACCGACCATCACGGTCGACGCCAACGACGGCACCATGTCGTTCAGCTTCGACCCGCGCGCCGCCGAGGACGACATCGACGCGACGCTCGAGGAGCTGCTGACGATGCTCGGCCGCATCGCCGCCGACCGCGGCCGCCGCGTGGTCCTCGTCCTCGACGAGTTCCAGGAGGTGGTCGAGATCGACCCCGCGCTGATGAAGCTGATGCGCTCGGTCTTCCAGGAGCAGCCGGACGTCGCGCACATCTACCTGGGCAGCAAGCGGCACATGATGCGCCAGATCTTCAACGACGAGAACGAGCCCTTCTGGCGCAGCGCCAAGCAGACCGAGCTCGACGTCATCCCGCCCGACCTCTTCGGCGACTACGCGGACGGCGAGGTTCGAGGAGACCGGGAGGACGCTCGATCCCGAGGCCCGCGCGCATGTGCTCGAGCTGACCGGCGGGCACCCGTACGCCACGCAGGAGATCCTCTACTTCCTCTGGGAGGAGACGCCGAAGGGCGAGACCGCCGTAGCTCGACTCGGTCGCCGCCGCGCTGGACGCGACGCTGCGCTCCGAGCACTCGCACTTCAGCCTGATCTGGGACGGCGCCTCGGGGCCCAGAAGCGCGTGCTGCAGGCGCTGGCGCAGGAGGGGCCGGGGCGACCGCTCAGCAGCGACTACCAGCGCCGCCACGCGCTGCCGGGCACCCCGACCGTGCAGACCGCTCTGAACGCGCTCGAGCGTGGCGAGCTGGTCAGGCGGGTCGGCCGCGGCGAGTACCGGATCGCGGAGCCGTTCCTCACCGAGTGGATCCAGCGCTACGAGAGCTAGCCGGCCGGGGCCGCGTGGGGCTACCGCACGCCGGACGTGGGTAGGAGCAGGCCGTGCGCTGGAATCGCAGAGGCGGCCGCGGCTCGGACATGATCGACGCCCGCGGGAGCACGGGCTCGCGCGGGGGCATGTCGATGCGGCCGGGCGTCGCGCTGCCCGGCGGCGTGGGCGCGGTCGGCGTGATCGTCTTCCTGCTCGTCCAGGTCCTGTCGGGCGGCGGCGGGTCCGGAGGGGCGTTCGGCGTCGACAACCAGTTCGGCCAGTCGCCGCAAGCGCCGACCGGCACGGGTATCCCGGCCTCCGAGGACCCAGAGCGCGGCCTGAAGAACTTCAGCTCCTACGTCTTCTCGCGCACGCTGAACACCTGGGAGCGCATCTTCGCCGCGCAGGGGCGAGCCCTTCGAGCGGGCCAAGGTCGTGCTCTATCGCGACGCCGTCTCCACCGGCTGCGGGAACGCCTCCTCGGCCGTCGGCCCGTTCTACTGTCCCGCCGACCAGCGCGTCTACCTCGACCTCAGCTTCTACGGCGACATGGAGCGCCAGCTCGGCGCGCCGGGCGACTTCGCGTGGGCGTACGTGATCGCCCACGAGGTCGGCCACCACGTGCAGCAGCAGCTCGGGACCAGCGACGAGGTGAACCGGCTCCGCGGCGAGCAGCCGGAGCAGGCGAACGAGCTGTCGGTGAGGCTCGAGCTGCAGGCCGACTGCTACGCGGGCGTCTGGGCGCACACGGTCTACGCCGCCGGCGACCTCGAGCAGGGCGACGTCAGCGAGGCGACACAGGCCTCTGCGGCCGTCGGCGACGACCGCCTCCAGCGCCAGGCGACCGGCCGCGTGAACCCGGACTCCTTCACCCACGGCAGCTCCGAGCAGCGCACCGCCTGGTTCAACCGCGGCCGCGCGAGCGGAGAGCCGAGCGACTGCGACACGTTCTCGCCCGACGACGTGTAGACGAGCTCAGACGCTCAGCGAGCAGACCCAGCGGTGGCGGTCCGACGCCGCACCGGCCGCCGGCCGGGTGACCGCCGAGCCGAACGTGGCCGCGACCGAGGCAGCGACGGTCCTCGAGGTGTGGCAGGCGTGATTGGCATCGTGGACGGCGGCGCCGCCGGAGATGCACGGGATCATGCCGGCGAAGACGTCCGGGATGAACTTCATGTCGTCGATCACCCAGACGTGGAGCATGTAGTAGTTCGACATGTTCACGTTCACGCCGCTCTGCCTCGTGCACTCGGCGTCCTCGACGTTGAACGCGATCATCGCCGCGTCCGTCGTGCGGTGGCAGATCGTCGGGTGGTGGTGCCACCAGTCGAGGTTGCCGGCGAAGCCCGCGGGGGGCCGCCCGGTGCTGGTGCGGACGTAGTAGTCGAATCCGACGAGCTTGGCGTTGGGGCCGTTGCCGTCGAACTGGAGCACCTCGGGCTTGAGCGGGTCGAACTTGTTGTCGAGCCCGACGCTGTCGAGGATCGGGTTCTTGCGATCGAAGGTCGAGGACTTGAGCATCGCCGGCGTCAGACCGCCGCGCACGTGGTGCGTGCCCATGCCGGGCACGTAGGGCGTGACCTCGCGGAAGCCGGCGGACTCGGCTGCGCCTTCGGTCTTCCACTGCTCGGCGTAGTTCTTGGCCGCGTCGAACTCGCCCGACATGGCGACGCAGTCGTCCCACGGCAGCGGCGACTTGTGGGTGCCGGCGTACCAGTCGACGTTGCCGACGGCGGGTCCGGTCGTGACCGGGATCTCCTCGGTGGACGTGCACCACCACGGCACGGCCCCGCCCGCGGACCTGGCCTTGATCGCGTCCTGGTAGTAACAGGAGGAGAACGTCAGGGAGAGCACGACCAGCCCTGCGAGCAACGTCAACCTGCGCATGTGTCTCCCCTGTCGATGGCGTCGCGACGGTAACAGAGCCGGCGGGCGGCGGCTAGGGCAGCCCGCAGTAGGGTCGTGCCGGATGAGTCCGATCGAGCGGATGTGGCCGGTGCTGAGCCGGCTCGTCAAGATGCACGCCGTGCTCTACCGCGCGTCGGGCGGGCGGGTCGGCCATTGGCTGCCGCGCAACCCGCCGGTCCTTCTGCTCGACCACGTCGGCGCGAGGAGCGGGAAGACGCACACGACGCCCGTGGGCTACGTGCCGGACGGCGACGAACTGATCCTCGTCGGCTCGCGCGGCGGCCATTCGAAGCACCCGGCCTGGCTGTACAACCTGCGCGCCAACCCGGACGCGACGATCCAGATCCGCTCGGAGCGCAGGGCCGTCCACGCGCGCGTGGCCGGTCCGAGGAGCGGGCGCGCCTGTGGCCGAAGGCCGTCGCGGCCTATCGGGGCTATGAGGGCTACCAGCGCCAGACGGAGCGCGAGATCCCGATCATCGTGCTGGAGCCGGCCGCGACCTAGGCCGGGCGGGGCGGACCGCCGAGGCGGTCCAGGGCCGCGCGCACGCGCGGCACCCACCACCCGAGCTCGGCCAGGCCCCACGCGGTCTCCGCCGGGTCGGGGTGCACGCGGGCGCTGTGCGCGATGCGCCACCCGTACTGGACGAGGCCCGAGAGCATGCCCAGCTCGACCTCGGCGTCGTCGAGCTCGCTCCCCTCGGCGGCGCGGTAGTCGGCCTCGATCTGCTCGCGCGTGGCGTCGATGCGCCGAGCCGAGTGCGCGAGGTACCAGGCGAACTCGGCCGTCGGCGTTCCGGCGGTCGCGAGATCCCAGTCGATCAGCACGAGGCGGTCGCCGTCGAAGCCGAGGTTGTCGCCGCGCAGGTCGCCGTGGATGAGCGTCGGCCCGCCGTTGGCGCGCAGCATGGCGTCGGCCAGCACACCCGGGTCGCGCGTCAGCTCGAGCACGCTGTCGCGGACGTCGGCGGGGACCAGCTCCGCGAAGGCGTCCCAGCCCTGCTCGAACTGCTTGGGCAGCAGGTCGGGCTGCGAGCGCTCGGCGTCGGCGACGCCCGGGGTGGACATGCCGACGCGGTCGGAGAGGGACGCCGCGCCGTCGGGTGGGTCGCCGCGGAAGGTGCGATGGAGCTCCGCGGCGGCGGCGAGGATGCGGCGGCTCTGCTCGCGCGAGAGCCGCGCGTCGGGCGAGAGCAGCGCGGCGTGGACGTCGCGCATCGCGATCCACGCGGCGTCGCCCGATCGCTCGACCGCGACGATGCCGTGGTCGATCGCGGGCGGCATCCGGTCGAAGGCGCCGGCCTGGTGCAGCTGCGCGGTGCGACCGCGGTCGCGGGTGACGCGGGCGAGCCAGTCCGCGCCGGCGGCGGTGACGCGCTTCAGGACGAACGCGGTGCCGTCGTCGCGCGTGGCGCGCACCAGCAGCGCGCCGGAGTTGCCGCCGTGGCTGAGCGCCTCGACCCGGCTCGCGCCGAGCTGCTCGAGGAGCGCCGGCGGCGGGGCGATGGCTTCGTCCGAGGCCGGGCTGCCGGGGCGCGCCGCGGTGCTCCACAGCTCGACGACCTCGCCGGCCGCGTTCGCCCGCAGGTACCAGCGGCGCCGATCGACGCCGCTCGCGCCCTCCCACTCGAAGCTGAGCGCGACGCCGGTCGGCCACTCCTGGGCGTCCCAGACGTGGATCGCTCCGGGAGCCGGGACCCCCGAGATGCGCGACGATCGCGTCGGCGCCCTCGACCCGCCGGCGCCCGGCCTCGCTGCTGGTGTCGAGCACGGCGTCGTCGGCGAGGCGCTCGCGCAGGCGCGACCAGTCGCCGCTCTCGACGGCGGCGCGGAGAAGCTCGTCGAGACTCGCCATCGCAGCAGCGCGACTAGGCGAGGACCTTCTCGCGCCCCGCCTCGGCCTCCTCCGGGCGGCTGCCCTCGATCGAGACGTTCGGGAGGGCGCGATCGAGCCAGCCGGGCAGCCACCACGCCCTGTCGCCGAGCAGCGTGACCACCGCCGGGGCGATGACCATGCGCACGATCAGCACGTCGATCAGGATCGCGACGCCGAGCCCGAGCCCGAACATCTTCCCGATGAAGTCGTTCGAGGTCACGAAGCTCAGGAACACGGCGGCCATGATCAGGCCCGCGAACACGATCACCTTGCCGATGCGGCCCATCCCGTGGATGACGCTCTCGCGCGGCCCGTCGCCTTCGTTGTAGGCCTCGTGGATCCGGCTGAGCAGGAAGACGTTGTAGTCCATGCTCAGGCCGAACAGGATCGCGAACAGCATCACCGGCAGGAACGAGATGATCGGGATGCCCGAGTCGGAGCCGATCAGGCTCGCGCCCACGCCCTCCTGGAACACCGCGACGACGACGCCATAGGCGGCGGCGACCGACAGCAGGTTGAACACCGCCGAGACGAGCGGGATCCACAGCGAGCGGAACACCATCACGAGCAGGAGCACCGACAGCCCGATCACGAGCGCGATGAACACCGGCAGCCGGCTGGCGACCTTGTCCGACACGTCCTCGAAGCCGGCGGTGTTGCCGCCCACGTAGACCTTCAGCGGCGTGCCGGCGGTGGCCTTCGGGATCACGTCCCCGCGCAGGTGGTCGAGCAGCGCGGACGTCTTGGCGTCCTGGGGCGCGGTGGTCGGGACGGCGAAGATCGTCGCCATCTCGCCGTCCTCGCTGATCTGGGCCGGGGGCACCGACTCGATGCCGGGCGTGCCGGCCACGGCCTTCCGGAGCGCCTGCAGCTGCTGCTGGGTCTCGGGTGCGCCCTTCGGCGTGTCGACCGCGAGCAGGAACGGCCCGTTGGAGCCCGGTCCGAACGCATCGGTCAGCTGGTCGTAGGCGACGCGCTGCGTGCGCGACTCGGCCTGGTTGCCGTCGTCGGGCTGGCCGATCCGCATCTTCGTGACCGGGAACGCGAAGATCAGCAGGATCACGACGCCGGCGGCGATCGAGACCCAGGGCCGCCGCGTGACGGTCTCGCCCCAGCGGCTGAATGCCGCGGAGACGTCCGCGTGCTCGGCCTTCTTCGGCACGAGCCGGCGCCCGAAGGCGCCCATCATGATCGGGAGGATCGTCAGCGCCGAGACGACCACCGCGGCGATCGCGATCGCCGCGCCGAGCCCCATCTTCCCGACGTACGGGACGCCGACCACCAGCAGGCCGGCGATGGCGACCATCACGATCAGGCCCGCGGCCACCACGGTCACGCCGGAGGTCGCCGCCGAGCGCGCGGCCGCGTCCTGCAGGCTGTCGCCTGCGGCGCGCTGCTCGCGATAGCGGCCGATGATCAACAGCGCGTAGTCGATGCCGGCACCCAGGCCGAGCATCACGGCGATCGTGGCGGCGAAAGAGGGCAGGCCAAGCGGAGACGCGAGCGCCGCCAGCAGGATCTGGCCCGCGGCGACGCCGAGGAGCGCGCCGATGAGCGTCGCGACCATCGCCCACCCTGAACGGAAGAGGAGCGTCAGCAGCACGATCGCGATCGCGACGCCGATCAGCTCGCCGACCGGAGCGTCCTGCTCGGACGCCAGGTCGATCAGGACGCCACGCGCCTCCACCTGGACGTCGGGCTCGCTGGTCTCGGCGGCCGCGATGAGGGCCTCGCCGTCCTTCTTCTCGATGTCGCCCGGGTCCGTGGAGTAGCGCACGTCCACGGCGGCCAGCCGGCCGTCCTGCGAGACCTGGCCACCCTCGTCGAACGGGCTAGCGGCCAGCTTGACGCCGTCGAGCTTGCGGACCTTCGCGAGTGCCCCCTCGATGGCGGCCTTGGGCGCGGGGTCGGAGACCTTGCCCTGATCGACCGTGAAGACCAGCGTCGAGTCCGCCCCGCCGAAGGCGGGCGAGTGCGCCTGGAAGAGGTCGATCGCCTGCTGCGACTCGGCGCCCGGCAGCGAGAAGTCGTCGGCGGGCTTCTCGCTGGCGCCGGCGGCCAGGGCGAGCAGCACCAGGACCGCGACCGCCGCCGCGAGGCTGCGCTTCCAATGCGAGGACAGGGTGCGCGCCATGCGCGCCAGACGCTGGGACATGTGTTGCCTTTCGAGCCCCGATCAACCGGGCGCGTAAGGGCGAGCCACCGGGCCAACGGGGGACGCCTTGTTCAACTTTTGGGCCTCCACGCGGGGGTCAACTCCGCCGGCCCAGTTCGCGCCCGAGGTTAGCGCAGGCCGAGGCGACGGCCCCGCCGCCGGCCGTAAGGCGCCCTCAGCGGCCTCCGCCGCCGTGGCGGTGGGTCCTGATCGGACTGCTCCGCGGCGGCGCTCCGATCGGCCGGCCCCCGTAGATCACCTTGCCGCCGGCGCTCTGGTAGGTCTGCCAGGGGATCGTCGGCTGCTGGTCGACGCCACGCTTGGAGTAGTCGCACACGCCGGTCGCGAAGGTCTTCCGCAGGACGGACCACTGTGCGTCGGTGAACTTCACCCCGCCGTAGGCGCCGCGGTTCAGCGGCTTCAGCCTGCACTTGTTCTGGTCGGTGGTGATCGGCGAGCCGGCGACCGTCCGCGGCGTGCCGTAGACGTGCACCACGGAGGGGCACAGCGCGTCCGAGACCTTCGCGCCCTTGCCGTCGTAGCAGCGGTCGGTGAGGTCCGCGGGCTTGTCGCGCGCGATCTTCTGCTCGAGCGGCCGCCGCGACCGATCGCCCTCGACAGCCTTCAGCCAGCGGTCCATCGCCAGCATGCTGTTCACCTCGCACTGGGGATCCCCGATGATCGTCGTGGGACCCTCCCAGATGAGCTGGTTGCGGTGACCACCGTGCTCGCGGTCGAGCCGCGCTCGCATCGCGAACGCTCGGTAGGCGTCGTGGAAGGCGCCCTCGTCGGGCCCGCGGCAGTCGATGATCGCGGTGCGATCGAGGTTGTTCGCCTCGTTGATCATCCCGCTGCGATACGCGTTGGCCAGCGCGGGCCGGTCCGCGGTCATGCGCTTCGGAACCGGCGAGGCGTCCGCGTCGAGCCCGCCCATCTTCGCGTTGAGGTCGACGAACTGGGCGGCGCTGATCTTGCCGCTGCGCAGGGCGCCGAGGCCGTACTGGACGCCGACGTTGTCGGTCGGCACACCCGCGAAGCCGCGACCGATCTGCTTCTCCTGCGGACTCCAGGAGGTGGACAGGCGCGGCCCGAACACGTTGATCGCCGCGTCCTGGATCGTGCAGCGGACGCCGCCGGGGTTGGTGGCCGGGTGGTAGCGCTCCTGGCTGGTGACCCCCGCGCACGGGTCGGTCGGGATGACGACGTGGAACTGCGCGGCGTCGCTGACCCTCGCGTTTCCGACCCCGATGTGGCCCTGGACGTCGGCCATCTGCTTCGCCGTCCACGTGACGCCCGAGCCCCACAGCGACGGGGTGTCCAGGTAGCGGAGCGACAGGTGGTAGTCGAGGAACTGGGACGCGGTGCTCCACGCGTCGGGGAACGAGCACGTCGGCAGGATCCCCTGGTAGATGCCGGGGTAGGCGTTCGCGATCCACTGCTGTGCGAGCGAGCCTCCCGAGCAGCCGGTGCCGATCGTGTAGCGCAGCGTGCCGTAGCGCTCGACCAGGTACTCCTTGGTCATCACCAGCGACTCGGCCTCGGTGACGAGGTTGCAGTTGTGGCCGGCGTGGGCGAGCACGTTCGCCATGGTCGCGAAGCCGCGGGCGAGCGCGGTCTCGGCGGCGCCGCCGAGGACGCCCGGCACCGTGCCGGTCTGATGGTCCGCGCCGCACCCGAAGCCGTGGGTTATGAGCAGCTTGCGGTTGAACTGGCGCTGCGGCGCGACCGAGGTCCACGACTTGCCGGGCTGGAAGAGGGCGGCGATCTGGTACTGGTCGCGATCGATGTAGCCGGTCTCGAGCCGCACCACGAACGGGACGCTCACGCCGCGGTCGGTCGTCGTGGTCGCGACGTCCGCGGGCGGGCTCGCCGGGTCATAGGGCTGCAGGCCGGACTTCGCCGGGTTCGACGACTTGTAGAAGAAGGTGAACGCGGGAGGCTGGTTGCACTGAGCGTCGACCGCGGTCGCCTGACACTTCCACGGCTGGAGCTGCGGCCCCGAGAAGACCGGGCCGCCGAGCGGGTGGTTGGTGACCCGCAGCTTCGCGGCGCGTCGGCCCGCGCGCACGATCACCGAGGACTGGCCGCGCGGAAGCCCGCGAACCAGGCCGACGAGCGTGCCGTGCGGGCCGCGCGAGAAGGCTGCTGTCTGATCCTTGCCCCCCGCTCGCACGCTGAGCGCGCGGGAGTGGCGCAGCCCACCGATCGAGATGAGCGCGTCGCCACCGCTGACGAGGTCGGCGCGTCCGGAGAGGACGTTGATGGTCGGGCCGCCGCTTCGGTCGAAGCCATGAGCGGAGGCACCGCCGACGCCTCCGAGCAGAACGATGGCCAGCATGACCCCGACCCCGCCGATCGCTTTACGGACCGGGCGCTTCCGCGCGACACGCACCATCAGTTCCTCTCCTCACCTGCAAAGCCGTCTGACGCGCGGGACCCTATCGCGGCAGCGCTGCCCCGGGCCGCAGTGTCGCTCAGGCGGGCTTGACGAACGGGAGATCGGCGCTCGTCTCGGGAGCGACGAGGATCGCGCCCTCGCCGCTCGCGTAGGCCTCCTCGCCGTGATGCACGATGTCCATCCCCAGCGCCTCCTCACGCTCCGTCGAGCGCAGGGGCATGACGAGAGCGATGACCCGCAGCAGCACGAACGTGACGGTGAACGCGTACGCCGGGGCGGCCAGGACCGCCAGGACCTGCCACCCGAGCTGGCCGGCATCGCCGTAGAAGAGGCCGTTCGAGACCCCGTTCCACGCGAGCTGGGCGAAGAAGCCCGTGAAGAGGATGCCGGTCATCCCGGCGACTCCGTGAGCAGCGAGCACGTCGAGCGTCTCGTCGATCTGCGTCCGGGGGCGCCAGACGACGACCGCGTAGCTCGGCACCGCACCGAGAGCACCCAGCGCCAGCGCCCACCCCGGGCTGATGTAGCCGCCCGCGGGGGTGATCAGCACGCACCCGACGATGATCGCCGTGGCCGCACCGATCGCGGTCGCCTGCCGGTCGCGGATCGCGTCCAGCACGAACCAGACGACGAGCGTGGCCGCCGGGCAGAGAAGGGTGTTCGTGAACGCGAGGACGCTCGAGCTCCCCGTGGAGAACCCGCTGCCGCCGTTGAAGCCGAACCAGCCGAACCACAGCAGGCCGGCGCCGAGCAGCACGTAGACGGCGTTGTGAGGAAGGAGCGCCTGGCGCCCGTAGTCCTTGCGCGCCCCCACGACGAGCGCGGCCGCCAGCGCCGAGAAGCCGGAGCCCATCTCCACCGGCACGCCGCCGGCGAAGTCGAGCGTCCCGTTCGACAGCAGCCAGCCGGGGCCGAACGCCCAGTGTGCGAGCACCGCGTAGACGAGCACCGACCAGAGCGCCGCGAAGACCAGGAAGGCCGAGAACCGCATCCGCTCGACCACGGCTCCCGACACCAGCGCGACCGTGATGATGCAGAAGGACGCCTGGAAGGCCAGGAAGAGGAGGTGCGGGATCGTCGAGCCGTCGCGGGGCTCCAGGGTCACGTCGTTCAGGAACGCGTAGCCGAAGCCGCCGATGAACCCGTTGCCGTCGTCGAAGGCGAAGGAGTAGCCGATCACCACCCAGGTGACGGTCGCGACGCCCACCGCGGCCAGGCACATCATGAAGGTGTTGAGCGTGTTCTTCGCGCGCACGAGGCCCGCGTAGAAGAGACCGAGCGCCGGGGTCATCAGCAGGACGAGCGCGGTGGCGATGAGCATCCACGCCGTGTCACCGGTGTCCAGGGCGGCGAGGACCGGGATGCCCATCAGGAGCTCACTGGGGTCACGGCGCCGTCGTCGGTCTCCCCGGTCCGGATGCGGATCACCCGCTCCAGACGGGACGACGAAGATCTTGCCGTCGCCGACCTCACCGGTCTGCCCGCCGTTGCAGAGCGCGGCGATCGTCGCGTCGACGAACGGCTCGGATACCGCGATCTCGAACCGGACCTTGTCGGCCAGGCCCATCTTCACGGTGGTCCCGCGGTAGGTCTCGACCCGGTCGAGCTCCCCACCGTGCCCCTGAACGCGGCTGAGGGAGACCCCGCGCACCTCCGCGCGGTACAGCGCCTCGAGCACGTCGTTCGCCTTCTCGGGACGGACGATTCCGATCACGAGCTTCACCTTCAGCCTCCTCCACGAGCACCCCAGGCGAGCACGTGCGCGGCCGCGCCGTCTCTCCCACGACCGCGCGAAGCTATCTCAGCAACCGGACAATCCCGGGGGGGCGAAGCTCCCGACGCGCCCGAGAGGATTCGAACCTCTGACCTTCGGTTCCGTAGACCGACGCTCTATCCAGCTGAGCTACGGGCGCTCGGCCCGAGAGGGTAGCGGTCGCGCCCTCAGCGGCGGCGGCCGTGCTTGCGCTTGCGCGACGAGCGCTTGCGCGGCGCCGCGGACGCAGGCGCGGGCACCGCGGGAGCGGGCGCCGGGGCCGGCTCGGGCCCGCCCGCCATCATCGTCCCCGCTCCGCCGAGCTCTGCCACGGCGCCGGCGCCAAGCCGCCAGAAGGCGACCTGTTGCCCCAGCGTCCACAGGCTGGTCGTGATCCAGTAGACCGCGAGGCCGGCGGGGAAGCGCGCCACGATCCCCACGAACAGCAGCGGCAGCGCCAGCATCAGCCCGCGCTGGCCGCCCTGCATCGCCCGCGTCGCGATCAGGCTGCCCGCGATCTGGGACACCAGGTACGTCATCACGAGCGCCGCCAGCACCGCTCCGTGCGGCTTCTCGGTCAGGTGCGGGATGAACAGCATCCCGGAGTCGCCGAACAGCCCGTTCTTCACGTCGTGGCGCATCAGGTAGTAGAGCGAGATGAACACCGGGATCTGCACCAGCAGCGGCAGGAACGCGCTCAGCGGATTGATCCCGTGCTCGCGGTAGTACGCCTGCATCTCCTGCTGGAGCCGCGGCTTGTCGTCCTTGTGCTTCTGCTGCAGCGCCTTCATCTGCGGCATGTGCTTCCGCAGCTCGCGCTGCGAGCGGAACTGCCTCACCACCAGCGGCAGCGTGCAGACCCGCACCAGCACCGTCAGCCCCACGATCGCCAGCCCCCAGCCGAGCCCGATCGAGTGGAGCTTCTCGAGCGTCCACTCCTCCACTGAGACCAACGGCTGGAGGACGTTCGCGAGCGGCAGCATCGAGGGGCAGGCTAGCTGGCGCCCGCGATCGCCCGGTGGCGCGTTCCCGCCGCCGTCGCGATCGCCAGCCCCACCACGACCAGCCCGAAGATCCTGAACGTCGGCTCGATCCCGAGCGCAGGCACCATCAGCCCGGCGATCACCGTCGGAATCGAGAGCGACAGGTAGGCCACCACGTAGAAGGCCGACATCACCGAGGCGCGGTGCTCCACCGGCGCCGTCGTCGACACCAGCCGGATCGCGCCCATGAAGGCCACGCCGAACCCGACGCCCGTCACCAGCGACGCGGCCAGGAACAGCGCGGCCGACTCGGCCCACAGCGTCGCGACCGTCGACGCCATGCCGGCCGCCAGCACGAGCGATCCGATGCCCATGGCACGGCGCGGCGGCAGCTTGTGGAACACGAGCTGCGACAGCCCGCCGGCGCCGGCCAGCGCCAGCACGGCGGCGCCGCCCGCCAGGTGGCTGCGCGTGTCGAACAGCTCGGTCGTCAGCGACGGCGCCAGCGCCAGGTACAGCCCGCCGATCGACCACGACGAGATGACGCCGAGGCTCGCGAGCGCGAACGACGGCCTGATCTCGCGCGGCACGTACGGGCGCTGCGGCCGCAGCTGCGCGGGCCGCGTCTCCAGCACCGACTCGCGCAGCCGGAACGTCCCCGCCAGTGCCGCCGCGAACAGGACGAACAGGACGACGAACGGCGTCACGCGCGGGTCGGGCGCCTCCTGCACCAGCACCGACGACACCGCCGCGCCGCCCGCGATGCCGAGCGCCGAGCCGACGCCGTTCACGAGCCCGGCGTGCACCGCGTCGCCGCGCGGGTGCAGGTCGAGCAGCGCCGCGCCGGCGGCCGCCATCGCTGCCCCTGTCGCGAGCCCCTGGAGCGCGCGCGCCGCGAACAGCCAGACCACCGACTGCGCGACCATGAACAAGAGCGTCGCCACCAGCAGGACCACCAGCGACGCGATCAGTACCGGCCGGCGCCCGATCTCGTCGGACAGGCGGCCGAGCAGCAGCAGCGTCGCCAGCACGCCGATCGCGTAGACGGCGAAGACCCCCGTCAGGACGGGCGTCGAGAAGTTCCAGTCGGCCGCGTAGTCGGCGTACAGCGGCGACGGCGTCGCCGAGGCGAACAGGGCCAGCGCGATGATCCCCGCCACGAGCGCGAAGTCGAGCGGCGGCGCGAGGCGGCGGCGAGGTGTGAGGGCGATCGTCGACATAACGGTTGTTCGAATACTATCGAACTATGGAAGAAGCTGGGGTCGAGGACTACAGTCGAAGGTGAACGATGCGTGAGATCCACCACCCGGACGTGTCCGAGCTCGACCTGGCCACGGTCCTCCACACCCTCGGCGACCCGATCCGCCTGGCCGTCGTGCGCCTGCTCGCCGACGAGCGCGAGCGCACCTGCACCGAGGTCGGCGACGGCATGGGCGTCGCGGCCTCGACGCTCTCCTACCACCTGAGGCTGCTGCGCGAGGCCGGCGTCACGCGCACGCGCGCCGCCGGCACGGAGCGGCACATCTCGCTCCGGCGCGAGGATCTGGACAGCGCCTATCCGGGACTGCTGGACGCGCTGGTCGCGAAGCGCCCCTCGGCGCGCGCCGCCTGAGCGGCGCCCCACTCGCTGAGCTGGTAGTAGAGCCCGTTCGGCTCGCCGCGCACGTCGGTGCCGGGGTGCACGGCGAGCGGCCGCCCGCCGCCCGCGCGGATCATGTCCGCGAACAGCTCCGGGTCCGAGCCGGCGCGGTTCTCGACCAGGATCGCGAGGCCGCCCGGCCGCATGTGCCGGTCGAGCGCGTCGTAGAAGCGGCGATGGAGGTTCCAGTCGCGGTCGAACACCTGCGCGTCCTCCACCCGGTCCGGGTCGGGCAGGAAGTGGGGCGGGTTCGCGACGACGAGGTCCCAGCGCTCCGCGCTCGGGATGTGGTCGAGCGCGTCGGAGACGTAGGCGGTCACCCTGTCCTCGATGCGATTGAACGCCGCGGTATGGCGCGCGGTGGCGATCGCCTCGGCGTCGATGTCCGTCAGGACCAGGCTGTCGCACCAGCCGGCGGCCAGCAGCGAGTAGCCGATGTACCCCGGGCCCGAGCCGAACTCGAGCAGCCGCTCGCGCGGGCCGATCCCGAGCTCGTTGAGCACGCGCGGGAAGTCGCGGCCGAAGGCCATCCCGCCGCGGTGCTGCTCGGGGCGGTCGAACACCGCGAGGCCGCCGTAGAAGGTGGCGATGCCCTCCTCCGAGCGGCGCCCGGCGAGCCGGCCCCGCGAGACCTTGTTGACCAGCTTGCGGGCGGCCAGCCGCGCCAGCGTGCGGCCGTCGTGCATCTCCTCCACGAGCCGCTCCGGCACGTAGGAGTCGACTCGATAGGCGGCGAGGCCGTAGGTGTCCGAGTGGGGCGACTTGGACATGCCCCACTCAGGATGGCGAGCGTAAGAGCCTCTTATATGGAGAGCGCGGGTCGATGCATGGACTTCCTGGACGCGAGCGCCCTAGCTGGCGCGAAGGCGCTCGCGATACGCGGTCGGCGACTCGCCGTAGCTGCGCTTGAACGCGCGCGAGAAGTAGAGCTGGTCGTCGAACCCGGTCTCGAAGGCGACCTGGCTGACGCTGCGATCGGAGTAGCGCAGCAGCCGCGCCGCCTCGAGCATCACCCGATCCAGGATCAGCTCCTTCGTGGTGTGGCCCATCACCTCGGCGAGCGCGCGCGACAGCGCCGCCTGCGGCACGCCCAGCGCGTCGGCGTAGTGGCCGGCGTCGTGGTGCTGGGCGAAGTCGCGCTCCAGCAGAGCGGCGAAGCGCCGGTGCAGCTGCACGGCGGCGTCGCTCGCCTCGTCCTCGCGCGCGGCCGCGTGCTGCCAGCGCTCGAGCCACAGCACCAGGCTCGAGAGCAGGTGGCGCTGGACGGCTATGCGGCGGTGGTCCGGCCGCCCCACCACCTCGGCGGAGAGCATGTCGAGGATCGCCTCGAGGCGATCGACGTCGGCCTCCGGCACCACCACCGTCGGCTCGAGCGCGGGCGGCCCCTCGTCGAGCAGCTCGCCGCCGAAGCGGACGATCACACCCGTGAACTCCCGCGCGCTCTCGAACACGTGCACCTGTCCGCGCGCGATCGCGGTCACCGTGCCGGGGCCGGCCTCGAAGGGCCGCCCGTCGACCACGTGGTGGGCCTCCCCCTCGCGCATCCAGATCAGCTCGTGGTAGTCGTGGCGGTGCGGCGTGCGCGGGCCGCGCTCGGCGGCCGTGCCGACGGCCGCCTCGTCCATGTAGACCACCTCGATCGAGGCGATCGTGTCGGGGAGCCTGTCGAGCTCCATTCCCGACATTGTTGCTAGCGGATCAGCCGCCGTTCGAAGCGGGCGCGTAAGCGCGATTGGGCTGTCCGCGCAGGGAGGTCGCGCCGGGGCGCGGCGTCCCCTTCGCGTTCGCTCCGGCGATCACCGGGAGCACCAGGCTGGACGCGCGGGCGCCGCCGAGCGACACCGTGTTGCGGGTGCCGCCCTTGTCGATCGTGGAGAAGGCCCAGCGCGGCCGGTCGCCGCCGGTGGCGCTGAGCGTCACGCGGATGCGCGAGCCCGCGCGGAAGGCGTGGGCGACCGGGAAGATCGGCACCCGCACGAGCGTGAAGCGGCCCTTCGGCAGCGGCGCGGCGTCGCCGGCGAGGTGCGTCGGGAACGGGTCGATCGGCGTCGACTGGCGCTTGTCGAGCTTGCGGTGGGAGGCGCGCAGCCAGCCGTTCTGGATGTAGGTCTCCTGGCCGTCGGGGCGCACCTCGGTGAGCGTGACCTGGAGGTCGGTGTCGCGCTTGGACGACTTGAGGTACACGTCCAGGCTGGACGGGCCGGCGATCACGACGTCCTGCGTCAGCGTGGGGCTGACGAAGCCGAGGCCCTTGCCGGCGGCGATCGGCGCCCAGTTGTAGGGCGGCTCGGCCTTCCACGCATCGGCCTCGCCGTTGCCAGGCAGCGTCTGCCGCGGCCGCGCGTTCGGGTCGGCGGTGTAGGCGGCGCTGGAGGCGCTCCCCGGCTTCGCGCCGAGGGCGCCGTTGGGACCGAGGAAGTAGCGCGTCGCCTTGGCCTCGCGCGGCGGCCACGCGCTGAAGGCAAGCTCCCAGGGGGCGCCGATCGAGCCTGGCCCGCTCGGCCCGCCGCCGTTGTCCATCAGCACGCGCACGTGCGGGTCGGCCTTGTAGGCCGCCCTGACCGCGGCGAGATCGGTCCTGCCGAAGAAGCGCGACTGCACCACCGGGTCGGCGGGCGCGGCGGCCAGCGCTCCGTAGAGCGCGCCGCTCAGCGCCAGCACGCCGCCGGGCACCTCCGGCACCTCGTCGGCGACGTAGAGGTCGAGGAACTCGGCCCAGCGCGTGATCACCGACGGACTCAGCGAGTCGACGTGGACGCCGTTCTGGAGCGTGATGAACACGTCCTTGCGCCCGTTCAGGTACTTCAGGCTCTCGGCGAAGTGCCCGCTCGTCTGCTCGTCGTGGAACTGCCCGACGAGGAAGACCGGGACCTTGCTGCGCTTCAGCCACGCGCCGGGCGCCCGGTGGGCGAACAGCGAGGGCGTTCGGAACGGGTTGTCGCGCTGGAGCGCGAGGGCGTCCTGCGTCTGCAGGCGCAGCTTCTGGTTGGCGCGGCAGTGCTTGTCGCCCTGCTTGACCAGCTCCTGCGCCCAGGGCTGGCCGCCGCCCGGCGCGGGCTTGGCGTCGTCCATGCGCTCGACGACCCAGGACTTGGCGAAGCCCGAGTTGAAGATGCCGCCCGGGTAGCCGGTGCCGGTGTAGATGTCGTCGGTCACCGACAGCGGGGCGATCGCCGCGAGGTGCGGCGGGCGCGTGCCGGCCACGAACAGCTGGGTGATCCCGGAGAAGGAGATGCCGGCCATGCCGACCTTGTGGCGCTTCACCCAGCTCTGGGCGGCGACCGCCTCGACCGCGTCGTAGCCGTCGTAGGTGGTCGGCAGGTCGAACAGGTCGAAGGCGCCGCCCGAGCAGCCCGAGCCGCGCATCTGCACGCTGACCACCGCGAAGTTGAGCTGCAGGCCGATCAGCGAGCCGACCGCCGTCGACGTGGCCGGCGCCAGCGGGTCGTTCTTGCCGATCGACGAGAGCAGGTCGTGCGGTGCCGCGACCTGGTAGCCGGAGTACTCGATCAGGGTCGGGAAGGGGCCGTCGGCGAGCGTCTTGCCGGCGGGCAGCCGCACGGTCATCGCGATCTCGACGCCGTCGCGCACCTTCACGTAGTTGAGGCCCTGCTTGAGCTTCTGGCGCTTGTAGAAGGCCGGCTTCGGATTGGCGCCGGCGCGCAGGACGCGGAACGGCTTGCTGAGCTTGCGCCCCTGCTTGACGCGGTAGCCGCCGCCCGGCCGCTGCTCGTAGAAGATCTTGCTGCCGAAGCGATCGGTGCGCCCGGCCGCGATCACGTCGCCCTGCTTGTCGAGCAGCTGGATGCGCTTGCCCTTCTTGGCGCCCAGCACGTAGGCCTGCCCGATGCTGCCGCGCGCCTTCAGCGCCGCGTCTGCCGAGGCCGGTACGGCCAGGACGAGCAGAGCGACGAAGAGCAGCGTGAGACGAGCGCGCGGAGCCAGGCTCGGGACCATATCCCAACCGCGACCTGCGAATCTCCAGGCCATGGAGCTGGGACGGTTCGGAATCTGGCTGCCCTACCGGGAGGGGACTGGCGATGCGCGCGAGATCGAGTCCCTCGGTTTTGGCGCGTTATGGGTGGGCACCAGCCCGACGCTCGACCAGACGCGGCCGTTCCTCGAGCACACCAGCACGATCTCGGTGGCCACCGGGATCCTCAACGTCTGGCGCAACGAGCCGGCCGACGTCGCGGCCGGCCACGCCCGGCTCCGGAGCGAGTTCGGCGACCGCTTCCTGCTCGGGCTGGGCATCGGACACCCGGAGGCGACCAGCGACTACAAGCGGCCGCTGACGAAGATGCGCTCGTTCCTCGACGAGCTCGACGCGTCGCAGCAGCCGGTGCCGCGCGAGGAGATGGTCATCGCGGCGCTCGGGCCGAAGATGCTCGACCTCGCCGGCGAGCGAACGCTCGGCACGCACCCGTACTTCACGACGCCCGAGCACACGCGCTTCGCGCGCGAGCGCCTCGGTCCCGACGCGCTGGTCGCGCCCGAGGTGGCGGTCGTCGTGGACAACGACCCCGAGCGCGCGCGCGAGAAGGCACGCTCCTACGCATCGCTCTACCTGGGGCTGACGAACTACGTGAGCAACCTGCTGCGCTTCGGCTTCAGCGAGAGCGACGTCGCCGACGAGGGCAGCGATCGCGTGATCGACGCCGTGATCCCGCACGGCACTCCGGAGGAGATCGCCGCCGCGCTCGAGGCGCACTTCGAGGCCGGCGCGGACCACGTCTGCGTGCAGCCGGTGGGCAACGAGGCCGGCCGCGCCGCGGACTACCGCGCGCTGGCGGCCGCGCTGCTCTAGCTGGGCGTCAGTCGGGCAGCAGCGGCACCTCCATCCCGGCGTCGCGGCCGAGCAGCACGGCGCGCGTGATCGCGGTCGAGCCGAAGCGGTCGCGCAGGTCGTCGAGCGTGGCGTCGAGGGCGCGGCCGCGGTCGAGCGGCAGCGCCAGCTGGATCGCGTCGTCGTTCTCGAGGTTGCCCAGCGACAGGCCCACGAGCGTGATGCCGTCGCGCTGGATCAGCGGCAGCGCCCCGGTCAGCAGCTCGCGGGCGACCGTGAGGATCGTCTGCGTGTGCGCGGTCGCCTCGCTGATCGTGTGCGATCGCGTGGCGCGCGTGAAGTCGGCGAAGCGCAGGCGCAGCGTCACCGTGCGGCAGACGCGCCGCGCCGCGCGCAGCCGCCGCGCCAGGCGGTCGACGATCGCCACCACCGTCGCGTCCAGGTCCTCAGGTGACTTCGGCGTGCGCCGTCCGAGCGCCCGCTGCGAGCCGATCGAGCGGCGGCGCTGCCCGGTGCGCACGCGTCGCGGATCGCGGTTGTGCGCGAGCGCGTGCAGGTGGCGGCCCGAGCCGCGGCCGAGAAGCTCGACCAGCTCGGGCTCCGGCAGCCGCGCGACCTGGCCGACCGTCTGCAGGCCGTGCGCGTGCAGCTTCTCGGAGGTGACGCGGCCGACGCCCCAGAGCCGCTCGACCGGCAGCGCGTGCAGGAACTCGAGCTCGCCCTTGGGCGGCACGACCAGCAGCCCGTCCGGCTTGGCGGAGGCGCTCGCGACCTTGGCGAGGAACTTCGTGCGCGCCACGCCGACGGTGATCGGCAGCCCCACCTCCTCCAGCACACGCGCGCGCAGGCGAGCGGCGATCTGCTCGGGCGTACCGGAGATGCGCTCGAGCCCGCGCGCGTCGAGAAAGGCCTCGTCGATCGACAGGCCCTCCACCAGCGGCGTCGTGTCCTCGAAGATCGCGAAGACCGCCTTGCTCGCCTCGGAGTAGGCCGAGAAGCGCGCCGGGACGACGATCGCCTGCGGGCAGAGCCGGCGCGCCACGCCGCCGCCCATGGCCGTCTTGATCCCGAACGCCTTCGCCTCGTAGCTCGCCGCCAGCACCACCCCGCCGCCGACGATCACCGGCCTGCCGCGCAGCCGCGGCGCGTCGCGCTGCTCGACCGAGGCATAGAACGAGTCGAGGTCCGCGTGGAGGATGTTGGCCTCGGCTCGCACGAACACATGTTCGCACGCGCGAGGGACGGCTGGGCGGCCTCTTTCAGTCCTGCTCGGTGGCCTGCGCGAAGGCGGCGCGCCCGATCTCGGGATCGGCGCCGAACTTCTCGGCGTAGCGCTCGTGGACGGGCGGCCACAGCTCGAGCGACTCCTCCCTGGAGACGGGATGGCCCGCGAGCAGGGCCTCGAGCGCGAAGAAGCAACGGTCCCAGCCGGCTGCGGTGCGCGCCGAGGTGCCGGGCTCGCCGAGCTCGTTCTCGAAGGCCAGCACGGTGAACTCCCCGTCCGGGCGCAGCTCGAAGCGCAGCCGCGTCCCCCACCAGCTCGCCTCGAGCAGTCGCGGCGGGTCGGCCTCGGTCACCTCGAGCTGGTCGAGCTCGGGGAACCACTGGCCCAGCTCGCCGGGGTCGGTGAGCGCGCGCCAGAGCCGCTCGGGCGAGACCCTGTAGCGGCGCTCGAGGCGCACCGCGGCCCCGTCGCGGGCGAGCTCGAGGTCGCGGAACCCTTGACCGGCGATCATGCGGCGGCCCGCCTCCGGGTTCGCGCCGAACAGGGCGGCGTAGCCCTCGTGGTAGAGGCTCACGTTGTCGTGCGCGGTCTCCTCGCTGATCGGGCGGCCGGCGAGCAGGGCGTCGAGCCGGTCGAAGTAGGTCTGCCAGCCGGCGGCGTGCTGATCGGCCGGGCCGTAGGTCGGGGTGAACACATGCGTGAAGGCGAGCAGGGTGTGGTCGCCGGCGGGCGACAGCTCGAAGACGAACCGCTCGTCGCCCCAGGTCCAGGCGAGGAGGGTGGGCGGCTCCAGGTCGGTCACCTCCAGGACCTGGCCGTGCGCCTCGAGGGTCTCGCCGAGCGCGGGCGTCCAGGACACCGGCGCGACGAACCACTGCGCGAGCTCGCGCGGGTCCGTCACGGCGCGCCAGACGCGGTCGAGATCGAAGGGCAGCCGGCGCTCGAAGCGCAGTGCGGCCCGGCCGTCGAGGCTCACCAAATTGCCGTCGAGTGTGCTCATGTCGGGTTGTCCTCCAGGTGCCGTTCGAGTGCGTCGAGCTGGGAGCTCCAGAACGCCCGATAGGGCTCCAGCCAGGCGTCGACCTCGGCGAGCGGCTCGGTGCGGAGGGCGTAGCGCCGCTGGCGCCCCTCCGCCCGGGACGCCACCAGGCCTGCCTCGCGCAGCACCCGGAGGTGCTTCGAGACACCGGGCTGGCTGATGCCCAGGTGAGCGACGAGCTCCCCGACCGAGCGCTCCGCGCCGCGCAGCAGATCAAGGATCTCGCGACGGTGGGGCTCGGCGAGGGCCGCATACGGGCTCACGGTCAGGAAGTATAACCGACTGGTTATGCATTCGCGCGCGACCGAGGGGCGTCAAAAGCGCGCCCACCCCGCGCGCGCTCGCGGGGAGGGCGCGATTCAGGCGCGTAGAGAACCCCAAAGTGCACCCACCCCCTGCCGGTCCGCGACGAGGGCCCGATTCACGCGCCTATAGGACCGAAAGCGCGCCCACCCCTCAACGCAGCATGGGGTGGGCACGATTCTGCACCCGGGCGGGGCAACCCTTTATCGCTGCAGTGCAGGCGGCCGGGCTGGTGAGCGCGGCCGGCGGGCAGCATGAAGCGGAGAGGGAGGGATTCGAACCCTCGATGGAAGTTGCCCCCCATACTCGCTTAGCAGGCGAGTGCCTTCAGCCACTCGGCCACCTCTCCGGGAGGCCACGATGGTAGCCGCGCGTGAGCCCTGGGCTACGCGTGGATGAAGACGGGCGAGCCGAGCGGGATGTTGTTGATCAGCCAGCGCGCCTGGGAGGCCTGGGCGCGCATGCAGCCGAGGCTGACCGGCTCGCCGATGCTCGACTCGTCGTTGGTGGCGTGCACGGCCAGGCGGTCGCCGCCGGGCCAGTAGGGCGGCAGGTCGGTCTGGTGACCGGTCAGCGCCAGCACGCAGCAGCCGTAGGGCGAGCCTGACGAGGTGACCTGCAGCCGGTCGGTCACGGTGAAGCGCCCCTTGGGCGTCGGGTTGTCCTTGCGCCCGATCGCCACGTGCAGCTTGCGCACCGTCTTGCCGTTGTGCTGGACCTCGATCAGCCGCTTCGAGAGGTCGGCGTGCAGCGACCAGGTGACGCAGTCGAGCTTTGCCTCCGATCGCCGCAGCCAGGCGATCTCGCCGTTCTTCAGCTCGGACGCCTGGACGCCGAGCCACTCTCCGCGCTGGCTGACGACGCCGAGCACGCGCTCCGACCCCCACTCGGTCTTCGTCGTGATGCGCAGCCGCCGATCGCCGCCGGGCTCGCGGTAGAGCGCCGTGGGTCCGGTGAGCGTGGCCGTCGAGTAGCAGGCGGTCTCGTTCGGCTCGGTCGGGAAGGGTGCGGCCAGCGGGCCGCCCTTATGCGGGACGAAGTCGCGCGTGCCGTCGCCGCCTCCGCCGGTGCCGCGCGGGACGATGCGCTGCGAGTCGCCGAACTGGGTGGCCCCGACGACCCCGGCGATCCCGACCAGCGCCGCCAAGGCCAGGCCGATCAGAGCGAGGAGGACCGCGCGGCGAGGCGGGTCCGGCGCCTCGCGCTCGCGCTCCGCGACCATCGCCTCGATCGGGTCGGGCTCCGGGGCCGCACTGGCAGCGGCGGGGGCGGGGGCGGCCGGCGCCGCGGGCTCGGCGGGAGCGTCCGGCGCGGGGATGGTCTCGTCGGGGGCCTCCGGCGCGGGCGCGGGGGCGTCGACCGAAGCCGCTTCCGGCGCAGGCACCGGCGTCAGGGGCGGCGGCGCGTCGATCGCCGGCTCCTCCGGGGCCGGCACCGCGGCCAGCCGCGAGCGCCGCCCGCCGGCGGCGAACTCCTCGCCGGGCAGGGCCGCCGCCTGGGTCCAGGTGCTCGGCTCGAGCAGCGCCTTCAGGACCGCGCCGAGGTCCTCGCCGCGCTGCAGCTCCATCTCGTCGGCGAGCGCCTCGATCGCTCGCGCGCGCAGGCGCGCGACCTCCGACGGCGAGCATTCGTAGAGGCGCCCGAGCGCCTCGTCGGGCACCCGCCTGCGCAGCGACAGCGACAGCAGCTCGCGATCGCGCGGGGGTATGCGATCGAGCGCTTCGGCGAGCTGTTCAGGGCGGATCACGCTGGTGCCTCTCTGGCGGCGCACGGCGGGGGCGGGACCGTGCGGGCGACTCGATCAAGCGTACTGGCGGTACTGGCCGGAGCGGGGCGATTGACGCGCGCCCCACAATGGGTGACTGCAAATGGAGGGGTGGCAGAGTCCGGTCGATTGCAGCTGCCTTGAAAGCAGCCGGTCCCGCAAGGGGCCCGGGGGTTCGAATCCCTCCCCCTCCGCCTGATGACGCACGCCGACGTACTGCACTCCTTCGCCGACGCGGAGCCGCATCCCTTCTGGCTGGCCCAGCCGGGCGCCCCCGCGTCCGGACCCCCGCTCGAGGCCGACGGCGAGGCCGACCTCGTCATCGTCGGCGGCGGCCTGACCGGGCTCTGGGCCGCTCTCCTCGCGCGCGAGGAAGATCCCGCGCGCGAGGTGGTCCTGCTCGAGGGCGAGCGCATCGCGTTCGGCGCGAGCGGGCGCAACGGCGGGTTCGTCGACGCCTCGCTCACCCACGGCATCGAGAACGGGCTGTCGCGCTGGCCCGACGAGATGCCCCAGCTGGAGCGCCTCGCGCGCGAGAACTTCGCGGCCATCGGGGCGACGATCGAGCGCCACGGCATCGACGCTCGCTTCGAGGAGACCGGCGACCTCGTCTTCGCGGTGGCCCCCTACCAGGTGGACTACATCGCGGAGGCGGTCGAGACCGCCCGCTCCTTCGGCTGGCGCGCCGAGGCACTCGACGCCGACCAGGCCCGCGCCGAGGTCGACTCGCCCACCTACCTCGGCGCCGCGTTCGTCGCCGACGGCCGCGGGCTCGTGGACCCCGCGCGCCTCGCCTGGGGGCTGGCCGACGCGGCCCGCGCCGCCGGCGTGCGCATCCACGAGCGCTCGCCGGTCGCGCAGCTCGAGCGGGCGGGCGAAGGCGTCCGCGCGACCACCGCGGCCGGCCCGTCGATCACGGCGCGCCGAGCCGTCCTCGCCACGAGCGCATTCCCGCCGCTGGTCCGCGCGATCCGCCGCTACGTCGTCCCCGTCTACGACTACGTGCTCGTCTCCGAGCCGCTCTCACCGGACCAGCGCGCCGCGATCGGCTGGGCGCGGCGGCAGGGCCTGACCGACATGGCCAACCAGTTCCACTACTACCGGCTGACCAGCGACGACCGCATCCTGTTCGGCGGCTACGACGCCGTCTACAACTTCGCCAACGGCATGGGCCCGCACCTCGACGAGCGGCCCGCCACCTTCGAGCTGCTGGCGACGCACTTCTTCGAGACCTTTCCGCAGCTCGCCGGCCTGCGCTTCACGCATCGCTGGGGCGGCGCCATCGACACCTGCTCGCGCTTCTCGGTGATGTTCGGCCGCGCGCTCGGCGGCCGCGCCGTGTACGCGGTCGGCTACACCGGCCTGGGCGTGGCGGCGAGCCGCTTCGGCGCGCAGGTCGCGCTCGACCTCGCCGACGGCCGCGACACCGAGCGCACCCGGCTGGCGATGGTGCGCAGCCGGCCGATCCCGTTCCCGCCCGAGCCGCTGCGCTGGGCCGCCATCACCCTCACGCGGCGTGCCCTGGCGCGCGCGGACCGCCGCGACGGGCGGCGCGGCCCCTGGCTGCGCGCGCTCGACCGCCTCGGGCTGGGCTTCGATTCCTAGCCGCGCACGAGCTCCTCGGCCAGCAGGTCCATCAGCAGCCCGTCCTGCCAGTCGCCGAAGCGGTCGCGCGAGTAGCGGCGCATGACGCCCACGGGCCGGAAGCCGACCTTGCGATAGCACGCGATCGCGACCTCGTTGGACGCCTCCGGGTCGATCACCAGCCGGTGGAAGCCGAGCTCGTCCACGAGGTGGGCCGCGAGCAGGCGCACCGTCTCGGTCCCGAGGCCGCGGCCGTGTCGCGCCGGGTCGAGGAAGAGGTCGATGCCCGCGTGGCGGAACATCGGTTCGGACTCCTCGTACCACTCGGCGAAGCCGATCACCTCACCGTCTGCGAGCACCGCGTACTTGACGGTGTCGTCCTCGTCGGCGAGCCAGTCGCCTTCCGGCTCCTGCCACCAGCGCACCACCTCGGGCGCGCGCCGCAGCTCCTCGAGCCGCGCCCGGTGCCGGGGCGCGACGGGCTCGAGGCGCACGCGCGGACCGGTCAGGGGCAAATCGTCGCCGGCGCCCCGTACCCGTGAAGCACGGCGGGCACGTCCACGGTGCCGTCCTCGCGCTGGTGGTTCTCCGCGATCGCGATGATCGTGCGGCCGATCGCGACCGCCGTGCCGTTGAGCGTGTGGACGTGCCGCGGCGCCGCCCCCTCCTCGGAGCGGTGGCGCACGTCCAGGCGGCGCGCCTGGAAGGCGGTCGTGTTCGAGCAGGAGGTCAGCTCGCGGTGGCGCCCCTGCCCCGGCAGCCAGGCCTCGAGGTCGTACTTCTTCGCGGCTGGGTTGCCGAGATCGTCGACCGCGATGTTCACCACCCGGTACGGGATCCCGAGCGCGGCGAGGATCTCCTCCTCGATCGCGAGCAGCCGCTCGTGCTCCTCCTGCGAGTCGCCCGGCTCCACGAAGCTGAACATCTCGACCTTGTCGAACTGGTGCACCCGGAAGATCCCCTGCGTATCGCGCCCCGCGGCGCCGGCCTCGCGCCGGAAGCAGGTGGAGAAGCCGGCATAGCGGCGCGGCAGCTCGCCCGGCCCGAAGATCTCGCCCGCGTGCAGGGACGCCAGCGGCACCTCCGAGGTGCCCGCGAGGAACAGCTCGTCCTCGGGCACCTCGTAGATCTGCTGCTCGGTGTCCGGCAGGAAGCCGCTCCCGAAGAGCGCGCTCTCGCGGACGAGCACCGGCGGCACGACCGGCGTGAAGCCCTTGCCCTCGAGCAGGTCGAGCACCCACCCGACGAGCGCGAACTCGAGCCGCACGAGCGGCCCCTTCAGGTAGACGAAGCGCGAGCCGGCGACGCGCGCGCCCTCCTCGAGGCCGAGATGGCTCTCGAGCAGCTCCACGTGGCCGCGGCCGGTGCGGCCTGACTCGCCCACCTCGCGCAGCACCTCGTCCTCGGCCGGCGCCGACGGGTCGGGCAGGTTCGGGAG
The DNA here is from genome assembly GCA_963828225.1 of uncultured Thermoleophilaceae bacterium. Taxonomy (GTDB): domain Bacteria; phylum Actinomycetota; class Thermoleophilia; order Solirubrobacterales; family Thermoleophilaceae; genus JACVRW01. Next base: position 71,073 of record CAWHDX010000006.1, read on the forward strand.
CGAGGCGACGATCGCGCCCAGGCGCTCCTCGACCTCGCGCAGGTCGGCGCTGAGCCGCTTCTCGGTCGCCGACACCTCCTGCACCTCGGCGATCGCCTCGGCGGCGTCCGCGCCGCTGCGCTGCAGCTCGCCGATCCGCTTCGACGCCTCGTTGCGGCGGCGGCGCAGCTCCTCGAGCTCGGGCAGCAGGGCGCGCCGGCGCTCGTCGAGCTCCAGCGCCTCGTCCAGCGCCGCCACGTCGAAGCCGCGGCGCCGGAGCGCCTCGCGCGCCGCGTCGGGGTCCTGGCGGATCTCTCTGAGGTCGAGCACGACCGAGCCGCGCCGGCTACTCGGTCTGCCCCGAAGCGGTCACGTCGTTGGTGCCGCTGTCCTTGCCCGAGTACTTGGACAGGAAGTCGGCGACCGCCTCGGCGTCCTCGCCCACCACCACGTTGGCGGGCATGATCCCGCCCGAGAAGCCGCCGTTCCGAATCGCGAACAGGATGTCGTCGCGGCTCTCCTTGCGGATGTTGAAGTTGGGCCCGTTGGTGCGCTCGCCCGGCACCTTCGCGCCCTCCGGCTTGGAGCCGTACGAGTTGGCGGACTTCAGCGTGTGGCAGCCCGAGCAGTGGTCGTAGAACAGCTCCGCGCCCTTGCGAGCCGTGGTCTGGCTCTCCGGAACGCTCACCTCGCCGCCGCATCCTGCGGCGACCAGGGCCGCCGTGACGGCGGCGCAGAGAATGGCGGTGGGGCGAGCCACGGCGGCGCATAGTATCCGCTCCCCATGCGTCGCCTCGCCGTCCCCCTGGCCCTGCTGGCGCTCGCGACGGGATGCGGCGGGGACGACGAGAAGGCCGGCGGGCGCAGCGTGAGCGCGGACGCCGGCGGCGCCGTCACGGTCGAGGCGCACGAGTACCGCTTCGACCCCGATCGGGTCGTCGTGGCGGGGGCCGGGACGCTCACGATCCGGCTCCGCAACGAGGGCGACCTCGCCCACAACATCCGCGTGCTCCGCGACGGGAACGAGATCGGCGGCACGCAGAGCTTCCCGCCCGGTCGCACGGAGTCCGCGCGGGTGCGCCTCGAGGCCGGGAGCTACGAGCTGATCTGCAGCGTCGGCGACCACGCCGAGCTCGGCATGAAGGGCACGCTCGAGGTGAGGTGAAGAGCCCCGACGGCGACCGGTTCGCCGCCGATGCTGACGACCTCCGGGCGAATCTCTCGCGGTGTGGGGCCGTCACCGGCCGTCGCCGGGGCAGAGGTCATTTCGCCGCGCTTCGCGACGCTCCTCTAATCGAGTCGCTTGACCATCCGGAGACGCGTTCCGGCGTCCCCCGGCTGCACGTCGACCTCGTCCATGAGCAGCCGCATGAACTCGAGCCCGCGGCCCCGCTCGGGCATGTCGCCGTGGCGCGTGACGCGCGGGATGAAGCGCCCCGTGTCGAGCACCTCGAACACGAGCGCCCGGGGCTCCTCGATGACGACGATGTGGACCGGATCGGCCGGCGAGCTCGAGCCGTGCTGGATCGCGTTACTGACGGCCTCGCTGAGCGCCAGCTTGACCTGGTAGCAGAGGTTGGGCGCGAGCCCGCGGTCGCGTGCCGCGCGCTCGCCGAACTCGCGCGCCTCACGAAGGCGCGCCAGGTCGGCGCTGATCGTTCGCTCTCGGCGGCCGAACGCGACCGCGAAGCGGTTCGGCGAGCTCACGCCCGCAAGGCTATCCGCCGGTCTGGTAGGCGCGCAGTGCGAGCGTGAGGATCAGCAGCGCGCCGACCGTCATCACGCCCATCTCGCCGAGCGCGACGCGGCGCGCCAGGGCGATCTGCTCCGGGCGCTCGAGCGCGTCCACGTCCTCCACGCCCTCGAGCTCGCTTCTGCGCGACGCCCACGCGCATGCCCTCGCTGATCAGCGACACGAACAGCGGCACGATGCCGTAGATCACGTGCAGGCCGTCCGGCGCGGAGGCGCCGCGGGCGAGCAGCAGCAGGCCGAGCACGGCCTGGACGACCACCGTCGCCTGCGCCACGCGCAGCAGCGGCCAGAACACGAGCGCGGCGCGCGCCTTGCGCCGCAGCCAGCCCACGGCGCCCCAGCCCGCGGCCACCAGCGTTGGACGCGAGCACGGCGATTCCGACCGCCATGTGAAACCCGGTCAACGGGTGTCCTTTCGCACTATGTGGCACCGCCGCACAAGGTTCCGTTATACCTCCCGGGTGGAGTGCTGAAGAGCTACCTGCCAGCCCTTGTCTTCCTGCTGCTGGGAATCGGGATCGGCACCGCGTTCACGTTCGCGAACGGACTGCTCGGACCCGAAGCGTCCCGGCACCGTCAAGAGCGAGCCGTACGAGAGCGGGCTGCCCTCGGAGGTCAAGAAGAGCTTCCGCTTCGGGATCAGCTTCTACCTGATCGCGATGCTGTTCATCCTGTTCGACATCGAGGTCGTCTTCCTCTACCCGGTTGCGCTTCAGCTGGATGCGCTCGGGGTATTCGCCCTCGTGGAGACGATCGTCTTCGTCGTGCTGCTGGCGGTCGCCTTCGTGTTCGTGTGGCGGAGAGGGGCCTTGGAATGGAAGTGACGCGCACGCGCGTGAACGGCGACACGGACGACCTGCGCGTGCGCCAGCTCAAGGCCCAGCAGATGCTGCGCGGCGAGCTCGCCGGCCGCGACCTCGAGGAGTTCGTCGAGGAGCGGCTGCTGTTCACGAAGCTCGAGACGGCTCAGAACTGGGCGCGCAAGAACGCCATCTTCCCGCTCGGCTTCGGCCTGGCCTGCTGCGCGATCGAGATGATCACCGTGATCGGCTCGCCGCGCAACGACCTGGCCCGCTTCGGCGCCGAGGCGATCCGCTTCACCCCGCGCCAGGCCGACCTGCTGATCCTGTCCGGCCGCGTGTCGATCAAGATGGCCCCGATCATCCGGCGGCTCTACGACCAGATGCTCGAGCCCAAGTGGGTGATCGCGATGGGCGCCTGCTCCTCGAGCGCCGGCATGTTCAACAACTACGCCGTCGTCCAGGGCGCCGACAAGTTCCTGCCGGTGGACGTCTACGTGCCCGGCTGCCCGCCGCGGCCGGAGGCGCTCATCTACGGGATCATGAAGCTGCAGGACAAGATCATGGGCACGCCCGGCATGGGCTGGCGCGAGCGCTACCAGGCCTACGGCACGGAGGAAGTCGAGCCCGGAGTTGCCTGACGCGACCGGGCTCGAGCTGATCGCCCAGCGGGTGCGGACCTCCCTCGGCGACGAGGCCGTCACGGGCACCACCTACTTCCGCGGCACGCGCCACCCTCGAGGTCGCGCCGGCGGCGCGTCCACGACGTGCTGGCCTACCTGCAGAAGGGCGACGAGGAGCCGTGGGAGGCGCTGATGAGCCTGCACGGCGTGGACTACCTGCCCGAGGAGCCGCGCCTCGGCGTGCACTACGAGCTGCTCTCGATGGAGCGCACCGATCGCCTCAACGTCAGGACGCGCGTCGGCGTCGACGACCCGCACGTGCCCACCGTCGTGGACCTGTTCCCGACCGCGAACTTCCACGAGCGCGAGGTCTACGACATGTTCGGCGTCGTGTTCGACGGCCACCCCGACCTGCGCCGGCTGCTGATGCCCGAGGACTACGTCGGCTTCCCGCAGCGGCGCGACTTCCCGATGGGCGGCGAGCCGGTGCTGTTCACCTTCAACGAGAAGAAGCTGCCGCGCTGGTATGACTGAGCACGACCCCCTCAGCGTGCCGTACCGCGAGCGCGAGCGCTCCGTGACGATGGAGCGGATGGACGAGCAGCCGGTCTCGGGCACCGAGGCGCTCGTCGAGGGCGACCGCCACGACGAGCTGTTCACGCTCAACATCGGCCCGCACCACCCCGCCACCCACGGCGTGCTGCGGCTGCTGACCACGCTCGAGGGCGAGGTCGTGCGCGACGTCAAGCCGATCATCGGCTACGTCCACACCGGCATCGAGAAGAGCTGCGAGGACCAGCAGTACTGGAAGGTCATCACGTTCGTCGAGCGGATGGACTACCTCGCCTACTACTTCAACGCGACCGCCTACTGCATGTCGGTCGAGCGCCTGCTCGAGGAGGAGGTGCCGGCGCGCGCCCAGTACCTGCGCGTGCTGCACATGGAGCTGAACCGGATCGCCTCGCACCTGTTCGCGCTCGCCACCGGCGCGCTCGACCTCGGCGCGATCACGATGCTCTGGTGGGGCTGCCGCGACCGCGACCTCGTGCTCGACCTGTTCGAGATGTCGTCGGGGCAGCGCATGCACCCGCGCTACATCCAGGTCGGCGGCGTCTTCGAGGACATCCCGCCCGGCTGGGAGAAGAAGGTGCGCAAGTTCCTCGAGATCATGCCGACGCGCCTCGACCAGTACGAGGACCTGCTCGACCGCAACGAGATCTGGCTCGAGCGCCTGAAGGGCACCGGCGTGATGTCGCAGGAGCGCGCGCTCGAGCTCGGCGTGACCGGGCCGCTGCTGCGCGCCACCGGCCACCCCTGGGACCTGCGCAAGGCGATGCCGTACTCGTCCTACGAGCACTTCGACTTCGAGGTGCCGGTCGGCCACGTCGGCGACAACTACGACCGCTTCAAGGTGCGCATGGACGAGATGCGCCAGTCGCTCAAGATCGTCGAGCAGGCGCTCGACGGCCTGCCCGAGGGGCCCTACATCACCACCAACCGCAAGGTCGCGCTGCCGCCGCGCCACGAGCTGGCGACCTCGATGGAGTCGCTGATCCACCACTTCAAGCTCGTCACCGAGGGCTTCCGCGTGCCGCCCGGCGAGGCCTACGTCGCGATCGAGTCGCCGCGCGGCGAGCTCGGCTGCTTCGTCCGGGCCGACGGCTCCGCGAAGCCGGCGCGCGTGCACATGCGCGACCCGAGCTTCGTGAACCTGCAGAGCCTGCCGGAGATGGCGAAGGACTCGCTGATCGCCGACTTCATCGCCTGCGTCGCGATGCTCGACCCGATCCTCGGGGGGATCGACAGGTGAAGGACCCGGCGGCGATCCACCCGACCGACCTGCCGGCCGGCTGGGACGAGGCCGTCCGCCTCGACGAGGACCCGGCGACGATCCCGGACCCCGCCGCGGTCGACGTCCCGGACGCGCTGCGCGCCGAGATCGAGCGCCACATGGCCAAGTACCCGGACCGCCACTCGGCCGCGCTGCCGGCGCTCGCCGCCGCCCAGCGGGCGCACGGCTGGTGCTCGCCCGAGGCGATGCAGCAGGTGGCCGCGGTCATGCAGGTGACGCCCGCGTACCTGTCCAGCGTCGCGACCTTCTACGACATGCTGCGCACGCGAGCCGCGCGGCAGCCGCTACGTCTACGTCTGCACGAGCGTCGCCTGCCACCTGCGCAACGCGCGGCTCGGTGTTCCAGGCCATCGAGCGCGAGGTCGCGCGAGCAGGGCACTCGAGGACCTCGACCTGCGCGAGTTCGAGTGCCTCGGCGCCTGCGACATGGCGCCGATGGCGTCGATCGACGGCCGCTACGTCGGGCCGCTGACCGAGGACGACGCGGCCGATCTGGTGACCGCGCTCACCGAGGGCCGCGAGCCGCTGCCCGGCCGCGGCCTGACCGACGAGGGCTTCCGCCTGCCCTGGCAGGACGGAGGCGCCTCGGCCGCGCGCTCCGGCCACGACTCCGACCCCGCCGTCCACCCCGCGGGCGGGACCTGGAAGGACGCCGAGGTCGACGACGTCCGCCGGTCGAGCCGTCGCCCGCGCGGCCGGCGCCGACCGAGCCGCTCGAGCCCGGGACCAGCGCGTGCCCGGCGAGCCCGAGGAGGACGACGAGTGAGCGAGACGCGCGTCCTGCTGGCCAACATCGACGAGCCGGGCCTCAACACGATCGCCGTCTACGAGCGCCTCGGCGGCTACCGCTCGATGCGCAAGGCGCTGCTCGAGATGAGCACCGAGGAGGTGCTGCACGAGCTCGAGGAGTCCGGCCTGCGCGGCCGCGGCGGCGCCGGCTTCTCGATGGGCAAGAAGGCGTCCTTCATCCCCAAGGGCTCGATGGACAAGTACCTCTGCTGCAACGCCGACGAGTCGGAGCCGGGCACGTTCAAGGACCGCCTGCTGATGCAGCGCAACCCGCACATGCTGATCGAGGGCTGCATCATCGGCTCGATCGCCGCCGGCGCGAACAAGGGCTTCATCTTCATCCGCGGCGAGTACTCGGCGCAGGCGGACATCCTCGACGCCGCCGTCGCCGAGGCCTACGAGCAGGGCTACCTCGGCGAGCGCATCCTCGGCTCGGAGCACAGCTTCGACCTGGCCGTCCACCGCGGCCAGGGCGCCTACATCTGCGGCGAGGAGACCGGGCTGCTCGACGCGCTCGAGGGCAAGCGCGGCAACCCGCGCCTGAAGCCGCCGTTCCCCGCCAACCAGGGGCTCTACCAGGGCCCGACGCTGATCAACAACGTCGAGACGCTCTGCAACGCGCCGATCATCATCGAGCGCGGCGCGGAGTGGTACCGCAAGTTCGGCGAGGGCAACTCGACCGGGACCAAGCTCGTCTCGGTCTCCGGCAACGTCCAGCGGCCCGGCAACTTCGAGATCGAGCTCGGCATCTCCGTGCGCGAGATCATCTACGGGCTGGCCGGCGGGCCGCCCGAGGGGCGCGACATCAAGTGCTTCTTCCCCGGCGGGTCGTCGGCGCCGGTGCTGACCAAGGAGCACCTCGACCTGCCCTACACCTTCGAGGCGATGGCCGGCGCCGGCTCGATGCTCGGCTCGGGCGCGATCATCGTCGTCGACGACTCCGAGCCGCTGGTGCCGCTGGCGCTGCGCCTCGCCGAGTTCTACCGCCACGAGTCGTGCGGCAAGTGCGTCCCCTGCCGCGAGGGCACGAACTGGACCGTGAAGATGCTCGAGCGCATCGACATGGGCGAGGGCACGCCGATGGACCTGGACATCCTCGAGCAGGTCCAGGGCAACATCATGGGCAACTGCCTGTGCGTGCTGGGCGACTCGATGGCGATGCCGGTCGCCTCGATGCTCAAGCACTTCCGCGAGGAGTTCGAGCAGCACATGGAGGAGTCGCGCATGGTGCGCGACCTCGACGAGCTGCCCGCGATGGGCGCCGGCGAGCTGGGCGCGGTCCGGGAGCGGGGCCGGTCTGATGGCGCGCCCGCAGCCCAACCTGATCACGTTCGAGATCGACGGCAAGCAGGTGCAGGCGGCCGAGGGCTCGATGCTCGTGGACGCCGCGCGCAACGGCGACGTCGAGATCCCGTTCTTCTGTTACGAGCCGAAGCTCGGCCCGCCCGTCGGCGCCTGCCGCATGTGCCTGGTCGAGATCGAGGGCATCCCGAAGCTGCAGACCTCCTGCTCGACGCCGGTGCGCGACGGCATGGTCGTGAACACGACCTCGGACCGCGTGAAGCACGCGCAGAACGCGGTCGTCGAGTTCCTGCTCGTCAACCACCCGCTCGACTGCCCGGTCTGCGACAAGGGCGGCGAGTGCCCGCTGCAGGACATCTCCTACGGCTGGGGCCCGGGGCGCTCGCGCTTCATCGAGCCCAAGCGCCACTTCAAGAAGCCGCTCGAGCTGTCGCCGCTGGTGGCGATCGACCGCGAGCGCTGCATCCTCTGCTACCGCTGCGTGCGCTTCTCCCAGGAGATCGCCGAGGACTACCAGCTCGTCTTCCTCGACCGCGGCGACCACACCTTCGTCGGCACCCACGACGGGCGACCCTACGTGGCCCCGTTCAGCGGCAACATCATCGAGCTCTGCCCGGTGGGGGCGCTCACGTCGACCTCGTACCGCTTCCGCGCGCGCCCCTGGGACATCGAGGACGCGGGGTCGGTCTGCACGCTCTGCCCCTCCCAGTGCAACGTCAAGCTGACGGTGCGCGACGACGCCAAGATCGTGCGCGTGCTGGCGCGCGACAACGAGGAGGTCGACGACGGCTGGCTCTGCGACAAGGGCCGCTTCGGCTACCAGTCCTTCAGCGCCGCCGAGCGCGTGACGGCGCCCCTGGTGCGCGACGGCGGGTTCCTGCGCGAGGTGTCGTGGGAGCGCGCGCTGTCCACGGCGGCCGCCGCCCTGGAGCGCTCGGGCGAGCGCACCGCCGCGGTGGTCGGCGGCCAGGCCACCAACGAGGAGGGCTTCCTCGTGCAGCACCTGCTGCGCAAGGGGCTCGGCTCGCCGCACGTCGCCGTGGAGGACGCCGCCGCTATCGGCGGCGAGCACGCCCGCGCACTCGCGCGACCGGACCTGGCCGCGCGCGTGTCCGACATCGAGCACGCCGGCGCGATCCTGGTCCTCGACACCGAGCTCGTCGACGAGGCGCCGATCCTCGACCTGCGCGTCCGCAAGGCGGTGCGCCGCAACGGCGCGCGCCTCGTGGTCGCCTCGGCGCGCCCCTCCACGCTCGACCGCAACGCCACCGCCGCGCTGCGCTTCGCGCCCGGCGCGGGCGAGGCGGCGCTCGGCGCCCTGGCGGCGGCGCTCGGCAGCCCGCGCGCCGGCGACGCGTCGCTCGACGACCTGGCCGGGCGGGCGCCAGGCGAGCTCTGCGGTCGGCTCCGACGCACTCCCGCCGACGCGATCCGTGCCGCCGCCGACGCCCTGCGCGACGCCGGCGACGTCGTCGTGATCTGGGGCGAGCGCGTGGCCGGCGGCGAGCGCGGCGGGCAGGCGCTCGAGGCGCTGCTCGCGCTGGCCGGCTCGCTGGGCGTGGACGGCAAGGCCGAGTCGGGCCTGATCGGCATCCCGGCGGCGACCAACGGCCGCGGCCTGCGCGAGGTCGGCTGCGCGCCCGGCCTCGAGCCGGGCCTCAGCGACGCCGCCGCGGCCGGGAGGACCGCCGCGGAGCTCGCCGGCGACGGGGAGCTCGGGGCGCTGCTGCTCCTCGACGCGGACGCGCCGGCCGCGACGCTCGCCGGCGCGTCCACCGTGATCGCCTTCGCCAGGTTCCGCGACGACGCGCTCGACGAGCACGCCGACGTCGTCTTCCCCGCGCCGGTCTACGCCGAGAAGGAGGGGACCGTCACGCACCCCGACGGCCGCCTGCAGCGCGTGCGCCAGGCGCTCGGCAACCGCGGCGAGTCGCGCCCGGGCTGGCTGGTGCTCGAGCGAGCTGTGCGAGCGCGCCGGGGCCGGCATCGGCGCGCTCAGCTCGCCGATGGTGACCGCCGCCCTCGCGGAGGCCGTGCCCTTCTACGCCGGCGTCACGCTCGACGAGATCGGCGGACGCGGCGTGCGCTGGCAGGACCGCGACGCCGCCGCCTCCGCTGACCGCGGCCGAGCCGTCGACCGAGCCGCTCGCGGCGCCGCCGGCCGCGCCCGGCGGGACGCGGATCGCCATGGCGCGCCACGCTCTGGAGCGGCGGCGAGGTCGAGCACTCGCCCTCGCTCGGCTTCCTGGCGACCAGCCGCACTCGGAGCTGTCGGCCGGAGCACGCGCGCGAGGCGGGGATCGAGACCGGCGACCAGGTGCGGCGTGACGGCCGGCGGCGAGTCGGCCGTGGCGACCGCGACGGTGCGCACCGGCGTGCCCGCGGGCAGCGTCTTCCTCGGCGGCGCGCGCCTGCCCGAGGGCGCCGTCGAGCTCGCGGCCGCGCGACAGGGTGCCGCGCCTGATGCTCGAGGGCACGCTCGTCCTGATCGCGAAGTCGATCGTGATCTTCGCGGTCTTCCTGCAGATCGTCCCGCTCGTGCTGCTCGGCGAGCGCAAGCTGCTGGGCCGCTTCCAGTCGCGCATCGGCCCCAACCGGGTCGGCCCGAAGGGCCTGATGCAGCCGCTCGCCGACGTGCTGAAGCTGCTCTCCAAGGAGCAGTTCACCCCGGCCACCGCGGTGCCGTGGATGATGGCGATCGCGCCGGTGATCTCGGTCACGACCGCGGTCGCGACGATGGCGATCATCCCGTTCGGCCCCTACGACGTCTGGGGCGGCGGCTTCGGCCTCTACGGGATCGACGTCTCGATCGGGCTGCTCTACTTCTTCGCCTTCGGCTCGCTCGCGCTTCTACGGGCTGATGCTGGGCGGCTGGTCCTCGGGCTCCAAGTACTCGTTCCTGGGCGCCATGCGCGCCGCCGCGCAGCTGATCTCCTACGAGGTCGCGCTCGGCCTGTCGCTGCTGGGCGTGGCGATGACGGCGGGGTCGCTCTCGCTCGTGGACATCGTCGAGCACCAGGACGGCATGTGGTTCGTGATCCCGCAGTTCGTCGGCTTCTGCATCTACCTGGTCGCCGGCTTCGCGGAGACCGCGCGGGCGCCGTTCGACCTGCCCGAGGGCGACGCCGAGATCGTCGGCGGCTACAACACCGAGTTCGGCGGCATGCGCTTCGGCTCGTTCTTCATGGCCGAGTACATGGAGGTGCTGATCATCTCGGGCATCGGCGCCGCCTGCTTCTTCGGCGGCTGGCACGGCCCGGGGCCGGAGGCGCTGGCGCCGCTCTGGATGCTGCTCAAGATCATCGTCGGCGCGACCTTCTTCATCTGGGTGCGCGCCTCGCTGCCGCGGCTGCGCTACGACCAGCTGATGTCCTTCGGCTGGAAGGTGCTGCTGCCGCTCGCGACCTTGAACGTGCTTGCAACCGCAATCGTCCTGGTGGTGACCTAATGATGTCCGACTGGAGAGAAGCCGCGGCGCCGATCGAGCGCGGGCCCGAGCCCGGCGGGATCGGCGCTGTGTACCGCGTCTTCGGCGAGACCCTGCGCGGCCTGAAGACCACGCTCGGCCGCGTGGCCGAGGGCCACCACACGATCCAGTACCCCGAGGAGAAGACGCCGGTCTACCCGCGCTTCCGCGGCCGCCACAAGCTGCACCGCTTCGACGAAGGACACCGGCCTCGAGAAGTGCGTGGGCTGCTCGCTCTGCGCCGCCGCCTGCCCGGCCAAGTGCATCCGCGTCGTCGCGGCGGAGAACACGCCCGAGAACCAGGTGTCGGCGGGCGAGCGCTACGCGGCCGTCTACGAGATCAACATGACGCGCTGCATCTTCTGCGGCTACTGCGAGGTCGCCTGCCCGTTCGACGCGATCACCATGGGCAACGACTACGAGCTCTCGGACTACCACCGCTCCGACCTGATCTTCACCAAGGAGATGCTGCTCGCCGATCCCCCCGAGCACACGCCGCTGCGGCGCGAAGGGGAATAGAACACCGGCCCATGTGGTTCGAGCAGGTTCTCTTCTTCGTCGCGGGCATCGGAGCGCTGGCCGGCGCCCTCGGCGTCGTGATCGTGCGCAACCCGTTCTTCTCGGTGCTGGCGCTGGTCGCTCACCTGCTCTCGCTGGCGGTGCTGTTCCTGCTGCTGCACGCCGAGTTCATCGCCGCGGCCCAGGTCGTCGTCTATGCGGGCGCCGTGATGGTGCTCTACCTGTTCGTGGTCGCCTACGTCGGCGGCTCCGACGAGCCGCTGCGCCCCGAGGGCGGGGCCATCAACGCGTTCGGTCCGCTGTTCGCGGGCGCCATCGGGGTGGAGCTCAGCATCGCCTTCATCGCGAGCGGGCTGCAGGCGCTCGACACGCGCGGCGCCGACGTCGGCGCGGGCTTCGGCACGCCTGAGGCGATCGGGCAGCTGCTGCTGACGCGCTTCCTGGTCCCGTTCGAGGCCGCCTCCTACCTGCTGCTGATCGCCGCCGTGGGCGCGGTCGTCCTGGCGCGCCGCCGGCGCGGGCCTCGAGGAGGTCGGCGCCCCGCCCGGCCAGCGCGACCAGCCGCCGTCCGGCGAGACCACCCTCGAGGTGCGCGTGTAGCCGATGGACATCGTCTGGTTCCTGATCCTCTCGGCGTTCGTCTTCGTGATCGGCGCCACGGGCGTCCTGACGCGGCGCAACCCGCTGGTCGTGCTGCTCTGCCTCGAGCTGATGCTCAACGCCGGCAACCTGGCGCTGGTCGCCTTCTCGCGCATGCACGGCGGCCAGGCGGGTCAGGTGTTCGCGCTGATCGTGATGGTGATCGCCGCCTGTGAGGTCGTGATCGGCCTCGGGATCATCGTCGCGATGTACCGCAACCGGCTGCCGATCGACGTCGACGAGATGTCGGAGCTGCGCGGGTGAGCGCCACCTCCTACGGCTGGCTCGTGCTGGCGTTCCCGGTCGCGGGCACGATCCTGATGGCGCTCGGCTGGTGGCGCGGGCTCGCGGGCCGCGCGCCCGGCTGGATCGCCAGCGGCGCGATCCTCGGCTCCTTCCTGGCGTCGATCGGCGCGCTTGTCGAGCTGCAGGACCGGCCCGAGGAGGAGCGGTCGCTGGTCGACTCCGCCTGGACCTACGCCAGCACCGGCGACTTCAAGGTCGACTTCGCGATCCTCGTCGACCCGCTGTCGGTGTTCATGTGCCTCGTGGTCAGCGGCGTGTCGTTCCTGATCCACGTCTACTCGGTGGCGTACATGGGCGGCGACCGCGGCTACACCCGCTTCTTCGCCTACCTCAACTTCTTCGTCTTCTCGATGCTGCTGCTGGTCCTGGCGTCGAACTTCGTGCTGCTGATCGTCGGCTGGGCGTTCGTGGGCGCGGCCTCGTACCTGCTGATCTCCTACTGGTACCGGCGCGAGACCGCCACGCGCGCCGGCATCAAGGCCTTCGTCATCAACGTGATCGGCGACGTCGGCCTCGTGATCGCCGCCTTCCTGCTGCTCGACAAGACCGGCGCGCTCGACTACGCAGGCGTGTTCGCCCAGGCCGACCAGGTCTTCGGCCGCAACGACGGCACGCTCGTCGCCGCCTGCCTGCTGCTGCTCGTGGGCGCCTTCGCGAAGTCCGCCCAGCTGCCGCTGCACACCTGGCTCCCGGACGCGATGGAGGGCCCCACCCCCGTCTCCTCGCTGATCCACGCCGCGACGATGGTCACCGCGGGCGTGTACCTGATCGCGCGCATGCACCCGCTCTTCGAGCTGGCCCCGACGGCCGCCGACATCAGCGCGATCGTCGGCACCGCGACGCTTCTCTTCGCCGCCTCGGTCGCCGTCGTGGTCACGGACCTCAAGCGCACGATCGCCTACAGCACGATGTCGCAGATCGGCTACATGGTGCTCGGCGTGTCGGTGTTCGCCTACGGCGCCGGCCTCTTCCACCTGATGACGCACGCCTTCTTCAAGGCCCTGCTCTTCATGGCGGCCGGCTCCGTGATCAGCGCGATGGGCGGCATCCAGGACATGGACCGGATGGGCGGCTTCCGCAAGGCGATGCCGTTCACGTTCGTCACCTTCACCGCCGGCGCGCTCGCGCTGGCGGCGTTCCCGCTGACCTCGGGCTTCTTCTCGAAGGACGAGATCCTGGCGTTCACGATCGAGCGCGGCGGCTGGTACTGGATCCTCGCGATCGCGGGCTACGCGGGCGCGCTGCTGACCGCCTTCTACGCGTTCCGGATGGTCTTCCGCGTCTTCTTCGGCAACCCCGTCGAGGAGGCGCAGGAGCTCGAGGCCGGCCACATCGCGCATCACCCGCCCGCCAATCCTGCGAGCGGGCGAGCCCGAGGACACCGACGTCGGCTTCCCCGCCGAGGAGCACCACATCGCCGAGCGCGAGGGGCCGATGCGCGGCGCCATGGGCGTGCTGGCGGTGCTCGCCATCGGCGCCGGCCTGGTGCAGGTGCCGGGCGTCTCGGACGTGATCGAGAAGTTCCTCGAGCCGACGTTCGCCGACTCGCGCTTCCACGACACCGCGCCCACCGACGGCAACGAGCTGCTCGGGCTGATCGCGGGCGGCCTGATCTCGCTGGCCGGCATCGCCGGCGCCTACTCGGCCTACGTGACCCGCCGCGGCGTGACGCTGCAGCTGCGCGACCGCTTCCGCGGCCTGCACGACTTCCTCTTCAACAAGTGGTACTTCGACGAGCTGTTCGATGCGGTCTTCGTGCGGCCGATGACCACCGCCGGCGGCTTCGGCCGGTCCGTCGTCGAGACGCGCTTCGTGCAGGGCTTCATCGTCGGCGGCGCCACCGGCGTCGTGCGCGTCGGCACCTCGTTCGCACGCGCGATCCAGACCGGCTACCTGCGCGCCTACGCGCTCCTGCTGCTGCTCGGCGTCTGCCTGCTCGCCCTCTACTTCCTGCTGGCCAGCTCGTGACGATCCACCTGTCGATCCTGCTGTTCCTGCCGCTGGCGACCGGCCTGCTGGGCGCGTTCCTGCCGCGCGGCACCGAGCGCTGGGCGGTGCTCGCCGGGACCGTGGCGGTGCTGCTCTACGTGATCGTCATGCTCGCCGACTTCGACGCCGGCGGCGGGCTCCAGTACGTGACCGACGACGAGTGGATCCCGGATCTCGGCATCCGCTACCAGCTCGGCATCGACGGGCTCAACCTGTTCATGGTCGCGCTGACGGCGATCGCCTGGGTGCCCTGCACGCTGGTGGCCGCCTTCCGCCAGCACGACCGGTCCAAGTTCTTCTTCTTCAACCTGGCGCTCGGCGAGACGGCCGTCATGGGCGCGTTCCTCGCCCAGGACCTGGCGCTGTTCATCGTCTTCTTCGACCTGATGCTGGTGCCGTTCTACTTCATGATCGGCGGCTGGGGCACGGGCGACCGCGTGCGCGCGACGACGAAGTTCGTCATCTACACGCTGGCCGGCTCGCTGCTGATGCTGGCCGCGGCGATCGCGCTCGGCGCGCTGTCGACGCCGGCGGGCGAGCAGATCTCGTTCTCGCTCGCCGAGCTGCAGCAGCGCTCGGTCTCGGAGGGGACGCAGCAGTGGATCGTGCCGCTGTTCGCGCTCGCGTTCTTCGTCAAGGCGCCGCTGTTCCCGCTGCACGGCTGGGTGCCGGAGACCTACCGCTCGTCGCCGACCGTGACGCTCGCGCTGCTCTCGGGCGTGCTCTCGAAGGTCGGCGTCTACGGCTTCCTGAAGATCGTGCTGCCGATCATGCCCGAGGGCGCCCAGCACTGGCAGGAGCTGTTCATCGTGATGGCGGTCTTCTCGATCCTCTACGGGTCGATCCTCGCCTTCTCCCAGGACAACATCCGCCTGGTCGTCGCCTACTCGTCGATCGCGCAGCTCGGCTTCATCGTGCTGGGCGTGTTCGCGCTCGAGGACAAGGGCGCGCAGGGGGCGCTCTTCCAGATGCTCAACCACGGGCTCGTGGTGGTGCCGCTGTTCCTGATCATCGGGGTGATCGCCGCGCGCGCCGGCGGCAGCGAGTCGATCCGGGAGCTGGGCGGGATGGCGTTCCGCGCGCCCGTGCTCGCGACGCTGTTCCTGATCGTCTCGTTCGCGACGCTCGCGATGCCGGGCTCGGCGAACTTCGTCGGCGAGATCCTGGTGCTGTTCGGCGCCTTCGAGGACAAGTTCGTCTACGGCCTCGTGGCCACCGCGGGCGTGGTCCTGGCGGCGGTCTACATGATCCGGCTGTTCCAGCAGACGATGCACAACCGGCCCGGGCCGAAGGTGGAGTCGCGTGAGATCGACGCGCTCAACCTGGCCGCGGTGGCGCCGCTCGTCGCGGTGATCGTCGCGCTCGGCGTCTATCCCAACTTCGTGGTGCACCGCACCGAGAAGGCCACCACCGCGGCGATCTCCGAGGCCCGCGACGTCGCCCAGCAGGTGGTCACGCGATGATCCTCCCGCTCGCCGAGATCCAGGCGCCGGAGATCGACTACAAGTCGCTGTCGCCGCTGATGGCGACGGCCGGCGGCTCGATCTTCGTGCTGATGGCGGGGCTGCTGCGCGGCCGCACCGTCCAGAGGATCGTGGTGCCGGCGCTGACGGTCGTCTCGCTGCTGACCGCGATCGGGCTGACGATCTGGGTCTGGGACCCGGGCGTGCAGGAGCCGATCCTCGAGGGATCGCTCACGGTCGACACGCTGGCGCTCGGGATCGCGATGCTGGTCTACGTCGCCGGGCTCGTGTGCGTGGCGCTGTCGGTGCGCGCCCTGGCGGCGCGCGAGGCGGGCCACGGCGAGTACCACTCGATGCTGCTCGGGTCGATCACGGGCATGGTCCTGCTGGCCGCCTCGTCCGACCTGATCACGCTGTTCGTCGGCCTCGAGCTGCTCTCGATCCCGCTGTACGTGCTGTGCGCGACCGAGCTGCGCCGCCGCACCTCGCTCGAGGCCGGGCTCAAGTACCTGGTGATCGGCTCGGTGGGATCGGCGACGCTGCTCTACGGGCTCGCGCTGATCTACGGCGCGACCGGCGCGATGCAGTTCGACGCGATCGCGGCTGCCGTCTCCGGCGACGTCGTCGACGTCGGCGACCCGCTGCTGCTGACCGGGATCGGGCTGGTCGCGACCGGGCTCGCCTTCAAGGCCTCGGTCGCGCCCTTCCACCAGTGGACGCCGGACGTCTACCAGGGCGCGCCCACGCCGATCACGACCTTCATGGCCGTGGCGACCAAGGCGGCGGCCTTCGGCGTGATGCTGCGGCTGTTCGACCACGCGCTCGGCCTGTCGCAGCTCGACTGGGGGCCCGCGCTGGCAACGCTCGCGACGATCACGATCATCGTCGGCAACGTCGGCGCCCTGGCGCAGCGGTCGCTGAAGCGGCTGCTGGCCTGGTCGAGCGTGGCGCAGGCGGGCTACCTGCTGGCCGGTGTCGTCGTCGGCTCGTCGCTCGGCCTCCAGGCGACCGTCTTCTACCTGGCCGTCTACCTCGTCATGAACGTGGCGGCGTTCGCGGTGGTGGTCGCGCGCGAGCGGGTGTCCGAGCGCGGCGACGACATCTCCGCGCTCGAGAACCTGGGGCAGACGCAGCCGTGGCTGGCCTGGCCGATGACGATCGCGATGCTGTCGCTGGCGGGCATCCCGGCGACCGCGGGCTTCATCGGCAAGTTCTATTTGATCGACGCGGCCGTGTCCGGCGACTACGCGTGGCTCGGAATCGTGATCGTCCTCGGCGCCGTGGTGTCGTTCGCCTACTACCTGCGCGTGGTCGCGACGATGTGGATGGGCCGCGTCGAGGTCCAGCTGCCGACCGTGCCCGCGCGCAGCGTCAAGCCGGTGGCCGGCTGGTCGCCCCAGGCGGAGGCGCGCGCCCAGCCCGAGGTCGCCGCGATCGCGGTGCTCTTCGCCGCGCTGACGATCCTCTTCGGCATCTGGCCGGACCCGCTGTTCGACGCCGCCCGCGACATCGGCACTTCGCTCGGCGCGCTGCGCTAGCGCCGGTAGGCTGCGCATCAAGCCAAGAAGGAGCGAGGGATGAGCGAGAACCTGGCCGAGATCCTCACGAGCACGGCTGCGCGAACGGCCGACCACATCGCGTTCAAGCTCGACGACGTCGAGCTCAGCTACGGCGCGCTGGACGAGTCGAGCGCGCGCGTCGCGTCGCTGCTGCGCTCGAAGGGCGTGGAGCCAGGCGACCGCGTGGGGCTGATGCTCCCCAACGTCCCCTACTTCCCGGCGATCTACTACGGCATCCTGCGCGCCGGCGCCGTCGTGGTCCCCATGAACGTGCTGCTCAAGGAGCGCGAGGTCGCCTTCTACCTCGGCGACTCCGGCGCCCGGCTGCTGTTCGCCTGGCAGGGCTTCGCCGAGGACGCCGAGGCCGGCGCGGCGCAGGCGGGCGCCGAGTGCGTCGTCGTGGCGCCGGGGGAGTTCGAGAAGCTCGTCCTCGCCCAGGAGCCGCTCCGCGAGCTCGCCGACCGCTCCGCCGACGACACCGCCGTGATCCTCTACACGAGCGGCACCACGGGCAAGCCCAAGGGCGCCGAGCTCACCCACGCGAACCTCAAGCGCAACTGTCAGGCGGTGCTCGGCTTCACCGGCCTCGACGGCGACGCCGTCCTGCTCGGTGCGCTGCCCCTGTTCCACTCGTTCGGCCAGACCTGCACGATGAACGCCGCCGTGTGCAGCGGCGCGACGGTCACCATGCTGCCGCGCTTCGACCCCGACAAGGCGCTCGAGATCATCCAGCGCGACGGCGTCACGGTCTTCCAGGGCGTCCCGACGATGTACAACGCGCTGCTGCACTCCGAGGCGGCCGACGGCGCCGACGTCTCCACGATGGGCATGTGCATGTCGGGCGGCGCGGCCATCCCGGTCGAGCTGATCCGCGCCTTCGAGGCGAAGTTCGACGCGATCATCCTCGAGGGCTACGGGCTATCGGAGACCTCGCCGGTCGCCTCCTTCAACCATCCCGACCGCCCGCGCAAGGCCGGCTCGATCGGCACCCCGATCGAGGGCGTCGAGATGCAGGTCTGGGACGACGACGGCAACGAGGTGCCGCAGGGCGAGGTCGGCGAGATCGTGATCCGCGGCCACAACATCATGAAGGGCTACTGGGAGCGCGCCGACGCGACCGCCGACTCGATCGACGCCGACGGCTGGTTCCGCACCGGCGACATGGCGAAGGTCGACGAGGACGGCTACTTCTTCATCGTCGACCGCAAGAAGGACCTGATCATCCGCGGCGGCTACAACGTCTACCCGCGCGAGATCGAGGAGGTCCTCTACGAGCACCCGGCGGTGCAGGAGGCCGCGGTGGTCGCCGTGCCCGACGAGGCGCTCGGCGAGGAGGTGGGCGCCGCGGTCGTGCTCTGCAAGGACGCGACGGCGAGTGCCGACGACCTCAAGGCGTACGTCAAGGACCAGGTCGCGGCCTACAAGTACCCGCGCCGGATCTGGTTCGTCGACGAGCTGCCCAAGGGGCCGACCGGCAAGATCCTCAAGCGTGAGATAGCGGTGCCGGAGAGCGTCGGCGCGGCGCCGAGCTGAGCAGCTCGAGCGCCACCGCCTGCGCCACCCGCGAGCCCGAGCCGATCGCGTTGGCGACCGAGCGCAGCCGCTCGGTGGCGGCGTCGCCGGCGGCGTAGACGCCCGGCACGCCCGTGTGGCCGACGCTGTCGGCGACGATCGTGCCGCCGTCGCTCAGCGTGCAGTCGAGCGCCTCGGCGAGGCCGTTGGGCTGACCGCGGTCGGTGCGCACGAAGAGGGCGTCGGAATGCTCCGGCGCGCCGGTCTCGAACTCGATCCGGTCGAGGGCGCCGGCGCCGCCGACCAGCTCGCGCACACGCTCCTCGCGCACGCGCACGCCCGCGCGCGCCAGCGCCTCGGCCTCGTCGCCCAGGCGCGCCGGGCCGTCGGTGAGCAGCACGACGTCGTCGCTCCAGCCGGAGACCACCAGCGCGGAGCGAGCGGCCTCGGGGCCGTTGCCGTGGACGCCGATCGACAGGTCGCGGACCTCCCAGCCGTCGCAGAACGGGCAGTGGAACACCGACCGTCCCCACAGCGGCTCGATGCCGGGCAGGCTCGGGGGGTCGTAGCGCAGCCCGTGGGCCAGCACGAGCGCGCGGGCGCGCACGGCGCCGCCGTCGGTGCGGACGGCGAAGCCGCCGCCATCGGTCGCGACATCCAGCACCTCGCCGTCGCGCACCTCGACCGTCGGGTGCCCGGCCAGCTGGTCGCGGCCGGCGCGGCGCAGGTCGAACGGCGCCATGCGCGACTGGGCCAGCAGCCCGCCGACGGTCGGCGTGTTCGCGTTCGCGGGCCGGCCGGCGTCGAGCACCAGGACGCGCTGCCGGGCACGCCCGAGCACCAGCGCCGCGCTCAACCCGGCCGGCCCGCCTCCGACCACGACCGCGTCGACCGGGCGAGTGCGATCGCGGTGCGTGTCACCGCGAGGGCGGTGAGGCGCGGGGGGATGTGAATGGGAACGGACGTTCATCGCGGAGTGGAGTCTGCGCCACCCGGCCTGGGCGTGGTGTGAGAGGGGACACGTAACGCGGTCAGCCGAGCCAGGTGATGCCGTGCTGCTCGGAGGCGGCCGCGTACGCGGCGTCGTCGAGCGCGCCCGCCGCGTCGGCCGCCGCCAGCGCGCGGAAGAAGCCCTCCAGGCCGGCCGGCACGGTCATCACGAGCAGCCTGCCGACGCCGGGCTCGGCGCGGCGCTGCGAGTGCGGGATGCCGCGCGGCGCGAACACCATGCCGCCCGGGCCGACCTGGAACTCCTCGTCGCCCACCTCGATCACGTGCCTGCCCTCGAGGACGTAGAACAGCTCGTCCTCGCGCGCGTGGACGTGGAGCGGCGTGTCGGCGAGCGGCGGCACCTCCTCGAAGAGCGCGAACGCGCCGCCGGTGCTCTCCGCCGTGGCTCTCACGAGAATCGTCACTGGGCCGAACGTGAGGCGTTCGCCGGCGTCCGCGCCGAGCGAGAAAGCGGGCACGCGCCGAACTGTATGGGGGACGCGCCTACTAGGCTTCCGCGGCCGTGGCGCTGTCTCGCAGACGATTCCTTGGCTCCGGCGCCGCGGGCGCAGCCGCCTTCGGGATGGCCGCCTGCGGCGACGACTACTTCGAGCCGGCCACCGACCACGGCAAGGACGCGCCGAACACGATCCTGATCTTCACGGACTCGACGCGCTTCGACTACATCCATCGCTTCAACCCGATCGCGCGCAACAAGACGCCGAACCTCGACGCCCTCTCGCGCGACTCGCTGTCCTTCTCGCTGGCCGTCCCCGAGGCGATGCCCACCGGCCCGGCCCGGCGCGCCCTGCTGACCGGCGTCCGCTCGTTCCCGTTCCGCAACTACGTCCCGACCAAGGGGCTGCCGGTCGGCCCGGGCTGGATCCCGATCCCCGACCACTACCCGATCGTCACCGAGGTGATGGGCGAGGCCGGCATCGAGACCGCCTACTGCACCGACAACCCGTTCCTGATCGGTCCGCGCTTCGCGAACTTCCGGCGCACCGTCGACATGGTCAAGCCGAGCTTCTCGCAGGGCGCCTACCGCTTCCTCAACAAGCCGTTCAAGCGGCCCGCCCCGCGCAGCTCGATCGAGCGCTACCTCCTGCCCGAGCTGTCCGACTCGGTCGAGGTCGGGCGCCTGCGGACGATGGCCGGCTGGAACTCGATCTACCGCGACAACGAGCGCCAGTACCCGACCGCGCGGGTGGTCCGGGCCGGCATCAACCAGGTCGACGACCTGAAGAAGAAGCGCCCCTTCTTCCTCGGCGTCGACTGCTTCGACCCGCACGAGCCGTTCGACGCGCCGAAGGTCTTCCAGCTCGGCGCGGGCAGCCCCAAGGGGATCGAGACGAGGGAGGGGATCACCCCGATCCAGCCCTTCGAGACCCCCTACTCGTGGGTCGTGCACGTGGACCTCGACGACGACAGCATCGAGCGCGTGCGCGAGCTCTACGCCGCCGAGCTGACCTTCGTCGACGAGTGGATCGGCCGGCTGATGAACAAGCTCGCCGACGAGAACCTGCTCGACGAGAGCGTCATCTACTACATGTCCGACCACGGCCTGACGCTCGGCGAGCACGGCGTCATGGGCAAGGACGGCGCCCGCGCGCAGTGGCACATCTACCACGTGCCCGCGATGATCCGGCACCCCGAGGGCAAGCGCGCGGGCGAGATGAGCGACTACTTCGCCTCGACGCACGACGTCTCGCGGACGCTGCTGTCGTTCATGGGCGTGCGGGCGCCCGGGATGATGGAGGGCGAGGACCTGTCGGTCCTGTTCGAGGGGCGCGAGCCGGTCGAGCGGCCGCACTTCACCTCCTGCTACGACGACTACGTGCTGGCCGGCGACCGCGACTGGTTCCTGCTCTCCGACAGCGAGGGGCGGATGAAGCGCCTCTACGACAAGAGCGCCGACCCGCGCGAGGACCACGACGTGGCGGCCCAGCACCCGGAGCTCGTCGACAAGTACTGGAAGATCCTCGAGGGCGAGGCCGGCGGCACGCTGCCCCAGTTCGGGGCGTCCGGCGCCAGGGGCGTGATCGGCGGGTGAGCCGGGCGGCCCGGGCGGGCGTCACCCGTCGCGGGCTGCTGCGGCGCGGCGGGGCAACCGCCGCCGGCGCAGGTGTGCTCGGCGCGCTGGCGGGCGCCCAGCCGGCGGGGGCTGAGCGCAGCGGCGGTCCGCGCGGCGCGAGCGCCCTGCTGGTGGTGCTGCCGCTGATCCGCGCCGACTACGTGAAGGCGTTCGAGAACGGCTCGGGCACGCACACGCCCAACATCGACGAGCTGACCGGCAAGTCGCTGCGCTTCGACCTCGCGGTCCCGGAGTCGATGCCGGCGCTGCCGGTGCGCCGAACGCTGATGACGGGGATGCGCTCGTTCCCCTTCCGCGACTGGACGAACACGCCGCGGGATGCCGCAGGTGCCGGGCTTCAACCCGGTGCGCTCCTGGCAGCCGGTGCTGCCCGAGACGACGCGGGCGGGCGGGGTGAAGACGGTCTACGTCACCGACAACCCGATCGCCGACGGGCCGCGCTTCCCCGACGTGCAGCGGCCGGGCGGCTCGATCCCGGACGCCTCGGGCGCCCAGGGGCTCAAGGCCGAGATCGCGGCGATCAAGCGCCAGACCGCCGCCGCCAACCGCACCTTCGAGCAGGGCATCGGCGTCCTCAAGCAGCTCCAGGGCAACGACCCGTACTTCCTGGCGATCGACCCGTTCGACCCCGTCGACGCCGCGGAGGCCCCGCCGATCTACGTGAAGCCCGGCGAGGTCGACAAGGAGGGCATCGGCCCGATGGACGGCCGGCTCGTGGAGGTGAAGTTCGGCGGCGGCGACATCGACGAGCTGCGCGACGCCTATCGCCGGCACGTCGATCGCGTGGACGAGTGGGTCGGACGGCTGATGGACGTCGTGCCCGACGACCTCTTCCTCTACATGCTCGGCGACATCGGCATCGCGCTCGGCGAGCACGACTACGTCGGGCGCGGCACGCCTACCTCCCACCGCCTCTCCTACGAGATCCCGTACCTGATCCGCGACCCCGACGGCCGCAAGTCCGGCGACGACGTGGACTGGTTCGCCTCGACCCACGACGTCGCCCCGACGATCCTCTCGGCCCTCGGCGTGACCATCCCGGGCAAGATGCGCGGCGAGGACCTCACGCAGCTGTTCGAGGACGTCGACGAGGACGACCTGCCGAAGCGGCCGTTCTCGATCACCTGCTCGGGCTCGCTGATCGTCGTGCGCGACAAGCGCTGGCTGATGGTCGCCGACCGCGAGGAGATCGAGCGGCGCCTCTACGACGACGACGAGGAGGCCGACGACGACGACAAGCGCTACGACGACTCGGCCAGCGACGAGCCGGGCGTGCTGACGGACATGTCGATGGCGGCGCTGACGGTCGCCGGCGGGACGCTGCCCGAGTTCGGGCCCGAGGGAGCGCTGCGGCCGCGCGTCGAGCGCGGCGACGACGACCTCGACGACGACGGCATCCCCAACGACTGGGACGCCGTCCGCAACGACGAGCCCGACGACGACGACGAGCCCGAGGACCGCAGGTTCGACGGCCGCGACCCGGAGGACCGCGGGTGAGCGAGGAGCAGGCAGTGGCGGACGAGCGCCGCAACCCGCCGACCGAGTTCCTCTACTCGAACAAGTGGCGGATCTTCGGCGTGATGATGATCGGCTGGGCGATGTCGCTGATCGACGTCTCGATCGTGAACATCTCCATCCCCACGCTCGAGAGCGAGATGAACACCGACGTGGCCACGGTCACGTGGGTCATCAACGCCTACAACATCACGTTCGCGCTGCTGCTCGTGTCGATGGGCCGGCTGGCCGACCAGTTCGGCCGCAAGCGCTTCTTCATCATCGGGCTGACGGTGTTCACGATCGGGTCGGCGCTGTGCGCGGCGGCCTGGTCGATCGAGTGGCTGATCGTGTTCCGCGCGATCCAGGGCGTGGGCGCCGGGATCCTGGCGCCGCTGGGGTTCGCGATGACCGTGCTGGTCTTCCCGCCCGAGCAGCGCGGCCGCGGCCTGGCGCTGATCGCGGTGGTGGCGCTGGTGTCCTCGGCGCTGGGGCCGGTGATCGGCGGCACGCTCGTCGAGATCGCCACCTGGCACTGGATCTTCCTGATCAACATCCCGTTCGGGGTGCTCGGCATCGTGCTGTGCCTGCGCTGGTGGCCCGAGACCTGGGACCTGACCGCCGGCCGCCAGGTGGACGTGCGCGGCATGGTGCTGCTCGGCGCGGCGGTCCTGTTCCTGCTCGTGGCGCTGGTCGAGGCCAACCCGTTCGGCGGCGACCTGCCGCTCTGGCTCAGCCTGATGCAGGCGGCGATCCTGCTGGGGGCGGCGTTCGTCTGGTGGGAGCGGCGGGCGCCGAACCCGATGATCACGCCGGCGCTGATCGCGAACAAGCAGTTCCGCAACGCCAACATCGGGATGCTGCTGTTCGGCGGCGGGGCGATCGGCAGCCTGCTGCTGCTGTCGCTCGTGTTCACGAACCTGTGGGGCTACGAGCCGATCGAGGCGGCGCTGGCGCTGGTGCCGGTGCCGCTGATGGGGCTGGCGGTATGGCCGCTGGTGGGGCGCTTCGCGGACACCAAGCCGCCGGGCGAGATCGCGCGGCCCGCGCTGATCATCATGGCGATCGGGATGCTGTGGGTGTCGTTCCTGCCGTCGACGGCGGCCGACGCCTGGACCTACATCCGCATCCTGCCGGGGCTGCTGATGATGGGCGTGGGGATGGGGATCGGCTTCCCGGCGCTCAACGTGGGGGCGATGGGGGCGGTGTCGGGGCCCGAGGTGGGGCTGGCGTCGGGGATCCTCAACACGGCGCGCCAGCTCGGGGCCGCCATCGGGGTGGCGATCCTGATCGCGACGTTCGGCGGGGTGCTGCACGCGCACATGTCGTGGTTCGCGAACGACGAGATCGAGGACGTCGTAGACGACTACGACATGCCGGCGCCGATGGCGAACGCGGTGATCCAGACGACGCTGCACGACTACACCGGCGGCACCGCGGAGCGATTCGTGCCCGAGCCCGGATTCGACGAGGACATCATCAGGCAGACCGCGGGGTCGGCGCGCGAGGGCTACGCATGGGCGTTCCGGCACGCCGCGCTGCTGATCCTGTCGGTGCTGCCGCTGCTGGCCGCGCTGAAGCGAACGCCGGCGCAGGCACGAGCGGAGTTCATGGCGCAGATGAAGGCGCAGCAGCAGGCGGGCGGCGGCGACGGCGGCGATGGCTCCGCGGGCTCAGGGGCACGCGGCGCGCCCACAGGCGCGGACGCGCCGGCGTAGCGCGGCGCCCGCGGCGCGGCCTCGCCAAGGGGGTCACGGAAGAAACGTGACCATGTGTCCCGTTTCTTCCGCCACCCCGGCCGCCGCGAGCGCTCCGCGGGCGGGGTCCCCGGGCGCCGCGGGGCGGGACGCCCCGCCCGCTACGCCTCGGCCGCCACCGTGTCCGCCTGCGACAGCCGCTCCTCGACCGCCTCCACCAGGCGGGCCGCCGACTCGTCGGGCGTCTTCGGTCTCCGTGTCGATCAGCAGGTCGGGTGAGACCGGCTCCTCGTACGGGTCGGACACCCCCGTGAAGCCCTGGATCTGCCCGGCTGCGGGCGCGCTGGTAGAGGCCCTTCACGTCGCGGCGCTCGCACTCCTCCACCGACGCCTTCACGTAGACCTCCAGGAAGCGGCCTCCCATCCGCGCCCGGGCCGCGTCGCGCGGCTCCCGGAACGGCGACACCGCCGCCACGAACGTGATCACCCCGTTGCGGCTCAGCAGGTCCGACACCCACGCCAGCCGGTTCACGTTCTCGTCGCGGTCCGCTCGCGAGAAGCCCAGGTCGGAGCACAGGTTCTGGCGCACGTCGTCACCGTCCAGCACCTCCACCCGGTGCCCGAGGTCGCGCAGCTGCCCCGCCGCCAGCCGGCCGATCGTCGACTTCCCCGACCCCGACAGCCCGGTCAGCCACACGCACAGCCCGTCCATCCCGCGCGACGGCGCCGCCAGCGTCCCGAAGGCGATCGGCCCCAGGTTCGCGCTCGCGCCCCTGCAGGTCGAACGTCCGGAACCCCGCGAACAGCTTGTGATCGGGCCCGTGGTAGTCCGACGACCCCGTGGCCAGCACCCCCAGCTCGGCGCAGCGGTCCGCCAGCAGCGCCACCTGCTCCTCGGTGTGCGTCGTGTAGAAGACCTCCACCCCGTCGAGCCCCGCCTCGCGATAGCGGTCGATCGCGGCCAGCACCTGCTCCGGATCCTCGATGTCCCAGAACGGGTGCGCCCAGACCGCCACCCCGGCCGCATCGTGGATCCACTCGATCGCCTGCTCGACGGTCGGGTGCGTGCGCGCCACGTAGCCGTCCTTGCCCTGGATCAGGTACGCGGGGATGAACGACGACACGTCCGAGTGCCCCTCGGCCGCCAGCCGCTCCGCGTTCGCCGGGTGCGCCAGCACTGCCGCGGCCAGGTGCGGCCGCCCGACCGGCTTGCCGGCCGCCTTGCGCGCGTCGATCGGCGCCGGGTCGACCTCGAACCCGAGCTCGCGCAGTCGCGCGGCCATCGCGTCGGCCCGGCGCTCGCGGTCGCCGCGCGCGTCCAGCAGCCGCTCGTTGAGCTGCCGCGAGCGGTGGTCGATCCCGTAGCCGAGCACGTGCAGGTCCTCGTAGACGCCGTCGACCGCCGAGATCTCGGTCGCCGGGACCACGCGCACGCCGTGCAGCGCGCCCGAGGCGAGCGCCTCGTCCACCCCGTCCACGGTGTCGTGATCCGACAGCGCGAGCAGCTTCACGCCCGCCAGCGCGGCGTTCTCGACCACCTGCGCGGCGGACAGCTCCCCGTCCGAGTGGAGCGAGTGCGACTGCAGGTCGAAAGCTGGCGCGCTCACGCGCGCAAGGGTACAAACTCGCCTGGCCGCCTCAGCGCGGCCGGCTCAGCGCGGAGCGATCGACCTGTCCCTGCCGTCGCTGCCGGCGATCGCGCGGTACACGCCCAGCAGGATCATCGTGCCGATGATCGCCCCGATCAGCCCGCCGAGGTCGAAGGCCTCCGTGTCGCCGATCCCGAGCAGCTCCGTGAACAGGAAGAACCCGATCAGCGACCCCGCCAGCCCCAGCAGGATCGTGACTATGAAGCCGCCCGGATCCTTGCCCGGCATGAGCGCCTTCGCGATGTAGCCGGCCAGGATCCCGAGAATGATTGCTCCGATCATGGAGCCTGATGCCCGCTTATTCGGCGGGTATTCCCTGCCGCATCGTGTTCTCGGTCACCACGCGCGGCTCGGTGAACTGCTGCAGGTAGCCCGGGCCGCCCGCCTTCGCCCCGATCCCGGAGCGCCGGTTGCCGCCGAACGGCTGGCGCCCCACCATCGCCCCGGTGATGCCGCGATTGACGTACAGGTTGCCCACCGGCAGCCGCGCGGCCACGCGCTCCACGGTCGCCGGGTTGCGCGAGAACAGCCCGCCGGTGAGCGCGAAGGGCAGGGCGTCGACCACGTCGCAGGCCTCCTCCATCCCGGCGACCGCCGTGATCGACAGCAGCGGTCCGAAGACCTCCTCCTGGTTTACCTCCGACTCCTCGGCAAGCCCGACTGCGACCGTCGGCGGGCAGAACCACCCCTCCCCGGGCACCGGCTCGGCGCGCGCGGCGATGCGCCCTTCGCGCTCGGCCACCTCCCCGTAGCGCAGCACGCGCTCCTGCGCCTCGCGCTCGATCACCGGCGGCACCTCGGTGGCGAACTCCTCGGCCTGGCCCACGCGCAGCACCTCGACCGCCCCCGCCAGCCGCTCCACGAGCGTGTCCGCGACGGCCTCGTGCACGAGCACCCGCGCCGCGGCCGAGCACTTCTGGCCCGCGTAGTCGAAGGCGGAGCCCACGATCGCCGGGATCGCCTCGTCGAGGTCCGCGTCCGCGTCCACCAGCACGCAGTTCTTGCCGCCCATCTCCGACACCACCCGCTTGACGTGGCGCTGGCCCTCGGGCGTCTCGGCCGCCGTGCGCACGATCTCGAGGCCGACCGCGCCCGAGCCGGTGAAGGCGATCACGTGCACGCGCGGGTCGCGCACCAGCGCCGCGCCGGCCTCGCCCAGACCGGGCAGCAGGCCGAGCGCGTCCGGCGGCACCCCGCCGGCGTGGAGCGCCTCCACGAGCGCGCCCGCGCTCGCCGGCGCCTGCTCGGCCGGCTTGAGCACCGCCGCGTTGCCGGCGGCGAGCGCCGCCGCCGTCATTCCGCAGGGGATCGCGAGCGGGAAGTTCCAGGGCGCGATCACGGCCGCCACGCCGCGCGGCGCGTAGCGCATCCGGTTGCGCTCGCCGGGCACCTGCACCAGCTCGGCGCCGCGCTCCAGCTCCACCGCCTGCAGCGCGTAGTACTCGAGGAAGTCGATCGCCTCGCAGACGTCCGCGTCGGCCTCGGGCCAGGGCTTCGCGCACTCGCGCACCTGCAGGGCGGCGAGCTCGAGCCGGCGCTCGCGCAGATGCCCGGCGGCCGCGTGCAGCGCGGCGGCGCGCTCCGCCGCCGGGCGCGCGCCCCAGTCGCGGAAGCCTCGCTGCGCGGCCTCCACCGCGGCCGCGGCGTCGGAGGCGCTCGCCGATCCCGCCCGCGCGACCAGACGCGAGGGCGCACCCGGGTCGGTCGAGTCGAGCCCCGAGTCGGCGCCGCGCTCCCCGCCGACCAGCACCGGCACGGCGAGCGGCAGGCGCGAGTCGAGCTCGCGCAGCGCCTCCAGCAGCGACTCGCGCACCGGCGCCCGGCGCAGCTCGAGGATCGGCTCGTTCGCGAAGCTCATGGCGCCGCCAGCAGCTCCTCGACCGCCACTCCGCGCTGCAGGTCGCCGAGGAACGACTCGTTGGCGGTGTTCTCCAGCAGCCGCCGCACCAGGTAGGCCATGCCGGCGACCATGTCCCCCACCGGGCAGTAGATGCGCACCCGCATGCCGCTGTCGGCGAGCGCGGCCGCGAGGTCGTCGCCGAGGCCGCGCAGCACCTGCAGCTCGAGGTCGCCGTCGGCGCGGCCGGTGGCGCGGTTGGCCGCCACCGCGTGGGCGACCGAGCGCAGGTTGTGCGAGGCGATCGCCGGGCGCACGTGCGGCCAGGCCTCGAGCAGCCGGCGCGTGAGCCGCTCGAAGTTGCGGTCCGAGTCCGCCTTCTCCTCGAACACCGGCGGCGTCCAGCCGTGCTGGCGCGCCGCGACGACCTCGTGGTCCCAGTACGCGCCCTTCACCAGCCGCACGACCGGCGGCGAGGTGCGCTGCGCCGAGCTCGCCCAGCCGATCACCTGCTCGAGCTGCTCGGGCGACTCGCGCAGGTAGGCCTGCAGCACGATGCCGGTCGACGGGCCGTCGCGCAGCTCCGGGTCGTCGAGCAGGTCGAACACCAGCTGCAGCGTGGCCTCGAGCGTGTCCACCGACTCCATGTCGATATGCAGGTGCGCGCCGAGCTCCTTGGCGCGCAGCAGCAGCGGCCGCATCCGCCGGGCCGCGTCATCGCGCCCGACCTCGGGGGCCTCGGGCCGCAGCAGCGGCGTCAGCGCCGAAACCTTCACCGACACGTTCACCCGGGACAGCGGGCCGAGCGAGTCGTGCTCGAGCACCGGCCGGTCCGGCCAGGCCGGGGTGGCGGCGGCGAGCGTCTCGAGCGCGTCCAGGCAGCGGGCCGCATAGCGGTCGGCCTCCGGCTGGGTGACGGTCGCCTCGCCGAGCAGGTCGAGCGACACCGCGGCGCCGTGCTCCCAGAGCTGGCGCAGCGAGCGCAGCGCGTCCTTGGGGCTCTCGCCGACGATGAAGCGGTGCGCCATGTGCCGCACGCCGGCAGCGGCCGCGGCGCCGAGCGCGGTGCGGCCCGCCTTGTTGCCCGACATCCGCATGGCCGCCTGGAGCGGCGGCGGCCGCTCGCCCACCTCGTCGAGGAAGGCGGTCAGGTGCCGAGCGAGGTCCTCGAGGCTGTGGCAGGCGGGCGTCACGTCGACGAAGCGGAACAGCGCCGCGCGCAGCTGCTGGTCCTGCGAGGCCATCTCCATCGCCTTGACGTCGAGCGCCCTCAGCGGATGCCGCTGCCGGGTGGGAAAGGCCGCGTGGATCGCGCGGCCGACCTTCTGGAGCTCATCCTCCAAGCACCGAACCTTATGCTTCCTCAGGTGCCCGACCTGGTCCTCGGTCCCCTTCTGCGCTACGTCGGCGAGACCGACGCCGTCATCTGGGTGGAGACGGACTCGCCCTGCGAGGTCGAGGTGCTGGGCACGCGCGAGCGCACCTTCTGCGTCTCCGGTCACCACTACGCGCTCGTCTGCTGCGCCGGCCTCGCGCCCGGCACCTGGTACGAGTACCAGGTCCGGCTCGACGGAACGGTGGCCTGGCCGCTGAACGACGGCTTCCCGGCCAGCGCCTTCCACACCTATCCGAAGGACGGCGAGCTGCACGTGGCCTTCGGCTCGTGCCGCGTGGCCGCCCCGCACGAGCCGCCCTACTCGCTGCGCAAGGACGAGGACGAGCGCGGCCGCGAGGTCGACGCCCTGCACACGCTCGCGCAGCGGATGCGCAACGAGCCGCGCGAGCACTGGCCCGACGTGCTGCTGATGATCGGCGACCAGGTCTACGCCGACGAGCTGTCGCCCGGCACGAGCGCGTTCGTCGAGGCGCGGCGTGACATGTCCGAGCCGCCCGGCGAGCGCGTCGTGGACTACGAGGAGTACAGCCGGCTCTATCGCGAGAGCTGGGGCGACACGACGATCCGCTGGCTGCTGTCGACGGTCTCGACGATGATGATCTTCGACGACCACGACGTCCACGACGACTGGAACATCTCCGACAGCTGGGTCGAGGAGATGCGCGCCAAGGAGTGGTGGAACGAGCACATCGTCGCCGCGCTCGCCTCGTACTGGGTCTACCAGCACATCGGCAACCTGGCGCCCGCCCACCACAGCGACGACGAGCTGCTGCAGCGCGTCAAGGAGGCCGACGACGCCTGGCCGTTGCTGCGCGAGTTCGCCCGCAAGGCCGACCGTGGGACGTCGGGCTCGCAGTGGAGCTTCTGCCGCGACCTCGGCGACACGCGCGTGGTCGTGATCGACTCGCGCGCGGGCCGGGTGCTCGAGGAGGGCCGCCGGTCGATGCTCGACGAGGAGGAGTGGGACTGGGTGGCCGAGCACGTCAGCGGCGACTTCGACCACCTGCTGGTCGCGACCTCGCTGCCGTGGCTGCTGGGGCCGGGCATGCACTACGCCGAGGCGTGGAGCGAGGCGGTCGCCGGCGGCGCCTGGGGGAGCGCGCTCGCTCCGCTGGGGGAGCGGCTGCGGCGCACGGTCGACCTCGAGCATTGGGCCGCCTTCCAAGACTCGTTCGCGCGGCTGACCGAGCTGCTGCGCTCGGTGGGCGCGGGCGAGCGCGGCCGAGCTCCCGCATCGATCGTCGTCCTCTCCGGCGACGTCCACCACGCCTACCTGAGCGAGGTCGCCTTCCGGCGCGGCTCCGGTGTTCAGTCGCACGTCTTCCAGGCGGTCTGCTCGCCGTACCGCAACCCGCTCGCCGAGCGCGAGCGGCAGGTCATCAGGACCGGCATGTCCACGCCTTTCAAGGTGGTCACGCGGGCGCTCGCCACCGCGGCCGGCGTGCGCGACCCGGACGTGCGCTGGCGCATGGTGGGCGACGGGCCCTGGTTCGACAACCAGGTCGCCCTGCTGCGCATCGACGGTCGCAGCATCGCGATGCAGCTCGAGAAGGCGGTTCCCACGAGCACGAACTCGGCGCGACTCGAGAAGGTGCTCGACCACAGGCTCGCCTGAGCACCGCAACTTCCGGGCGGCGCGGCTGTTTCTAGCCTCGCCATGACGACGAAACTTCGCAAGATGATCCCGGTGCTCGCCGCAGTCGCAGCCTTCATGCTCGTGGCCGCGAGCGGCGCCCAGGCCAAGCTGGTCGAGCTGACCGGCACGTCCACGGTGACCCCGTCCCCGCAGGCGACCAAGTTCCTCGCCGACAACGGCGTCTCGGTCGCCGCGACCGGCGCCGCCACGTTCGAGGAGGGCGCCTTCGTCTTCCCGATCGCGGGCGGCTTCGGCAACACCCGCACCTTCAACGGCCTGCTCGCCCACAACGGCGGGCTCAGCTTCACGAGGGAGGACCGCTCCTTCGTGGTCCGCCAGTTCGTCGCGGTGCGCGTGCGCGGGGCCTCGGTCCTGCTCGCCCAGCTGCCCGGGCTGCGCGGCGGCTGCGGTCACCTCAAGTCGGCGCTCACCCGCTTCGGCGTGAGCCTCAAGGGCGCGCCGCGCAAGCATCCGAAGGCACACCGCGCGCTGGTGCGAGCCGCGCGCAACTACTGCGCCGGCGGGCGCGTCATCGTGCTGGCCCGGCTCACCAACGTGGGCAAGGACGTGACCTACAACGGCGCCCTGCTCACCGCGGACCTCAGGCTCAGCGCCGGGGCCGCGAAGCTGATCAACAGGGTTGCCGGCAAGAAGGCCGTGAAGGCCGGCGCACTGCTCGGCTCCGCCGAGTCCAGGGCGATCGTCGTCAACTGACGCTCGCTCACAGCTGGGGGACACGCGAACGGGCGGCTGACGGGCCGCCCGTTCCGCCTTCATCCGGGGTAGCCTGACCGGCCCCCATGGACTTCCCCGTCGAGAGCTTCACCGAGGGCGAGCGCGCGGCGCTCGCGCCGCACTTCAGCAACCTCGACCGGCCGGTCTTCGCGCTGGTGGGGCTGCCCGAGACGGTCAAGGGCGCCCTGTTCGCGCGCTACTCCCGCTACGGCGGGACGCTGCGCCGGCTTTACCTCGACGAGTTCGCCGGCGAGAGCGGCGCCTACCCGGCGTTCGACGGCGAGGAGGGCGACCGCGCCCGCAAGCTCTACGAGCGCATCTTCCTCGGCTATGGCGACGACTCGGTCGCCCAGCTCGGCGGCGCGCACGTCGCCTGCGAGTGGGTCTCGAACGTGATGACCAAGCTGCTCCAGCGCGGCCGGCTGGCCGCCTACTTGGAGCAGTCGACGCGCTACATCGCCTACGACGCCCCGATGGGGGAAGGGCTCGGCTACCGCTACCGGCGCGACGCCTCGCTGGGCCCGCAGTACGAGCAGGCGATGGACTTCCTGTTCGACGCCTACGCCGAGCTGCTGCCGCGCGTCGAGGCGTGGGCGGCGGAGCGCTTCCCGCGGCCCGAGGGCGAGCCCGAGGCGGCCCACGCGCGGGCGCTGCGTGCCAAGGCGCTCGACCTGCTGCGTGGGCTGCTGCCGGCGGCCTCGCTGTCGCACGTGGGGATGTTCGCGTCCGGCCAGGCCTACGAGCAGCTGCTGCTGAGGCTGTACGCGTCGCCGCTGCCCGAGGCGCGCCAGTACGCCGACATGATCCTGAGCGAGCTCAAGGCGGTCATGCCGAGCTTCGTGGCGCGCGTCGAGCGGCCGGAGCGCGGCGGCGAGTGGATCTCGTACCTGCGCGACCGCTCCGATGCGGCGGATCGCTGGGCGCAACGCCTCGGCCTCGACCGCGAGCGCGACGCCGTGGCCGGGCCCGCCGTGCGGCTGCTGTCGGTCGACGGGGACGAGGACGGGCTGCTCGCGGCGCTGCTGTTCGAGGCGGCGGGCAGCAGCGAGGACGAGGCGCGCGCGGCGGTGCGCACGCTTCCACCGGACGAGCGGGCCGCGATGCTGGCGGAGCTGGTGGGCGAGCGCGGCAACCGCCGCCACCGCCCCGGGCGCGGCTTCGAGGCGCTGCGCTACCGCTTCGAGGTGGTCTCCGACTACGGTGCCTTCCGCGACCTGCAGCGCCACCGCATGCTGACCGTGCAGTGGCAGACGCTCGGCCCCGACCTGGGCGCGGGCGTGCCCGAGGAGCTCGAGCAGGCCGGTGCCGCCGACCTCTACCGCGAGGGCCTGGAGCGGTCGCGTGCCGAGCACGAGCGGATCGTCGCGGCCGGCCGTCCTGAGCTGGCCCCCTACGCGCTCTGCCTCGGCTACCGCATCCGCTACGTGCTCGACATGAACGCGCGCGAGGCGATGCACCTGATCGAGCTGCGGTCGGGCCGCGAGGGCCACCCCGCCTACCGCGCCGTCGCACACGCGCTGCACGCCGAGATCGCGCGCGTCCATCCGGCGGTGGCGGCGACGATGAACTTCGTCGACCGAGACACGGAGCCGCGCCTCGAGCGCATCCTGTCCGAGATCCGGGCGCACGCCAAAGAGGCGTCGCGCGCCTGAGCGTTCCGTCCAGGGCCCGCAACTCCCCCCGCCCGGAACGGTTTAAGGGGCACCCACCGACCAAGGAGGATGCCCCGTGAAGCAGCGTACCAAGCGGTTCCTGCTCGTCTCGACAGCAGCCCTGGCCACATGTCTGGCCCTCACCTCACTGGCCCTCGCGGCAACGGTGAAGGGCGGCAGCGGCCCCGACAACCTGACCGGATCCGCCGCGCGCGACCGCATCTTCGCCCGTGCCGGCGACGACCATGTGCTGGCGCTAGACCGCGCCGACCTCGTGATCGCGGGCGCCGGAGCGGACGTCGTGGACGCCGGTGCCGGCTTCGACCTGGTGCTCGGCAACTCCGGCAACGACGTGATCGACGGCGGGGCCGGGCTGCGACCGGATCTTCGCCGGACCCGGCGACGACGCGATCGGCGGCGGTCCCGGGATCGGCTTCCTGCGCCACCGCTGCGAGCGCCTGCACGGAGGCGCCGGCAACGACGTGGCGGCCGGTGGCCCGGGCCGCGACTTCATGTCCGGCGGCTTCGGTGACGACCGCCAGAGCGGCGGGCCCGGGTCCGACAAGCTGTTCGCGAACCAGGGTCGAGACGTATCCGACGGCGGCGACGGCGACGACGTGCTGTGGGCACTCTCGCGCAAGGACGTGACCGCGATCGGGGATGCGGAGGGTGACGAGCTCTCCGGCGACACTGGCAACGACCGCTTCCTCGTGCGCGACGGCGAAGCCGACCTCGTTCACTGCGGCGACGGGCGCGACCGCGTGCTCGCCGACCAGTTCGATCGCATCGACAACGACTGCGAGCTCGTCGTGCGCCGCGAGATCACCTCGCTCGACCAAGTCGAGGATCGCGAGGAGAACCAGACGGAGGAGCCCTCGCTCGAAGGCTGAGCGGGGGGCATGGGCACGGCGCCGCGCGCTAGCGTGCGGCGCCGTGGCCCACGACCTGATGCAGGAGGTGCGCGTGGCGCCCTCCATCCTGGCGGCGGACTTCGCGCGCCTGGGCGAGCAGGTCGAGCAGGTGATGGACGCGGGCGCGCGCGTGATCCACGTGGACGTGATGGACGGCCACTTCGTGCCGCCGATCTCGATCGGACCGCTGATCGTCGCGGCGCTGCGCGAGCTCGTCCACGGCCGCGGCGGGGTGCTCGACGTGCACCTGATGGTGGAGCGCCCCGAGCACCGCGTCGAGGAGTTCGCCGAGGCAGGCGCCGACACGCTGATCGTGCATTGGGAGGCCACGCCGCACGTCCACTACGCGCTCAAGGCGGTGCGCGGGGCGGGGCTGCACTCGGGCCTCGCGATCAACCCGGCCACGCCGCCCGAGGCGGTCGCGGGGCTGGCGGAGTCGTTCGACCATCTGCTCTGCATGACGGTCAACCCGGGCTGGGGCGGCCAGTCCTACATCGAGACGTCCACCGCGAAGGTCGCGCGCCTGCGCGAGCTGCTCGGGCCGGACATGCCGATCGAGGTCGACGGCGGCATCGGCGCCGAGACCGCGGCCGCCGCGGCCGGCGCCGGGGCGACCCTGTTCGTCGCCGGCTCGTCGATCTTCGGTGCGAGCGACGCGGGCGCGGCCTACCGCGAGATCGCCGCCGCCTGCGGCGCCGTCTAGCGCAGCGTCCCGCGCAGCTGCGGCTCGGTGCCGATCAACCGGCACGAGCGCACCTGGGCGAGCAGGTCCGGCGGCAGCGACACGTGAGTGTGCGGCCCGCTCGCCAGCGGATCGGTCCCCGAGAACGGCCAGGCCTCGTCCTGGGCGATCACGAGCCGGCCCTCCGCGTCCTCGCAGCGCAGCGTGACGCTGCGCGCGCCGCCGGCCCGCTGCGGAGTGTTGACCGCGGGCCGCACGAGGACGAGCAGCCCGGACGTGGTCGTGGACGGCTGGAGCCGCAGGTCGGGACGCGCCGCGCGGGCGGGCGTGCCGCATCGTCGTTGTCGTCACCGCCGCCGCCGAAGGCGAACAGCGCCGCGAGCGGGATCGCCACCACCAGGACGACCACGACCGCGACGAGCGTGGTGCGGGCCCGTCCCTCCAAGGTCGGCGGATGCTACGGCGTTAGGATCGCGCGCGTGACCGAGCCGACGAAGTACACGCTGACCGAGGACCGCATCCCGACGCACTGGATCAACCTTCTCCCCGACCTGCCCGGCGAGCCGCTCCCGCCGCTCAACCCGGGCACGATGCAGCCGGCCGGCCCGGAGGACCTGACGCCGATCTTCCCGATGGAGCTGATCGGCCAGGAGGTGTCGACCGAGCCCGAGGTCGAGATCCCCGACCAGGTGCGCGAGGTCTACAAGCTGTGGCGCCCGACGCCGCTCTTCCGCGCCCACCGGCTCGAGCGCGAGCTCGATACGCCCGCTCGCATCTACTACAAGTACGAGGGCGTCTCGCCGGCGGGCTCGCACAAGCCCAACAGCGCGGTGGCACAGGCCTACGCCAACAAGGAGGCCGGCATCGACCGGCTCGCGACCGAGACCGGCGCCGGCCAGTGGGGCTCGGCGCTCGCGCTGGCGTCGAGCCTGTTCGGACTCGAGTGCGTCGTCTACATGGTCGGTGCGTCGTATGACCAGAAGCCCTACCGGACGGGCGATGATCGAGAGCTGGGGCGCGAGCGTGATCCGCTCGCCCAGCGACACCACCGACGCCGGGCGCTCCCAGGCGGAGCACCCCACCGGGTCGCTCGGGATCGCGATCTCGGAGGCGGTCGAGGTCGCCGCCAAGGACCCGGGCACCAACTACGCGCTCGGATCGGTGCTCAACCACGTCTGCCTGCACCAGACGGTGATCGGGCAGGAGGCGATGGCGCAGATGGAGATGGCGGGCGACGAGCCGGATGTGGTCGTCGGCTGCGTCGGCGGCGGCTCGAACTTCGCGGGCATGGCCTTCCCGTTCATGAGGCGAGTGCTGCGCGGCGAGGCTCGGACGCGGTTCGTCGCGGCCGAGCCGGCGGCGTGCCCGACGCTGACGCGCGGCGCGTACCGGTACGACTTCGGGGACACCGTCGGTTTGACGCCGCTGATGCCGATGTACACGCTCGGGCACGACTTCGTGCCGCCGCCGATGCACGCCGGGGGGCTGCGCTACCACGGCGACTCGCCGATCGTGTGCGCGCTCGTGAAGGAGGGGCTGGTGGAGGCGCGCGCCTACCGGCAGAACGAGACCTTCGAGGCGGCGCTGCGGTTCGCGCGGACCGAGGCGATCCTGCCGGCGCCGGAGGCCTCGCACGCGATCCGCGCGGTGATCGAGGAGGCCGAAGCCGCCAAGGAGGCGGGCGAGCAGCGGGTAATCCTGCTCAACCTCTCCGGGCACGGCCACTTCGACATGTCCGCCTATGAGGCCTACCTCGCGGGCAAGCTCGAGGACCCGGAGTTCTCGGAGGCGGATATGGAGGCTGCGTTGGAGGGGGTGCCGGAGGCGCCGGCGATTGCCTGAGGCCGTAGTCCCGTGATCGGCGTAGTCGATCAGGGGGTCATGCGCAGCGCCACGTCGTACTTCGCCACTGAGCTGCGCTGTCCCGGCGTGTCTCCGGCGGGCATCGCGTTCAGCGTCTCGTCGCCCTGCCTGTAGTCGTCCTCCGACTCGAAGAAGAGGACGACAAGCGACTTCTCGGCCTCAGGGTCGTGCAGCACCACGACCTCCGTGGCCGGAAGCCCCTCCGGCGGCTCGCTGTCGCTCATCTCCTTCCTCATCTCCTCCATGCGGTCCTTGCTGACTCCGTCGAAGGACACAACGCGCGCCAGTGCCATCCCAGCCCCCTCTCGATTGAACAGGCCTCGTCGGTACGCCACTAGTGTCGGCTGGCGGTGCCATTCGTTACATGGGAGGATCGCCTCGGGATGGCCACCGCCCTGCCGCTCGACGAGATGGCGCTGCTGATGGCGCTCAGGGCCGGCGACGAGGCCGTCTTCATGGCGGTCGTCCAGGCGTGGGGGCCGGCGATGCTGCGCCTCGCCCGCGCGCACGTTTCGAGTCAGGCGATTGCCGAGGAGGTCGTTCAGGAGGCGTGGGTCGGCATCCTGCGGGCGCTCGATCGGTTCGAGGGGCGCTCGTCCGTGAGAACGTGGGCGTTCCGGATCGTGGCCAACATCGCCATAACACGTGGGACGAAGGAGTCCCGCAGCGTGCCGTTCTCGGCGGCGACGGTCGACAGGGAGGACGGGCCCAGCGGTCGATCCAGATCGATTCCAGCCGCCCGGCGATCGCTATCCGGGGCATTGGCAGACGCCGCCCGAGCCGTGGCCCGAGCAGCGGCTGGAGGCTGTGGAGACGCGCAACGCCGCTCTCGCAGCGATCGCAGGGCTGCCGGCGCGCCAGCGCGAGATCATCACGCTGCGGGACATCGCCGGCTTCTCGGCGGAGGAGGCATGTAACGCGCTGGAGGTCACGGAGACCAATCAGCGCGTGCTCCTGCACCGCGCACGCTCCACGGTGCGGAACGCTCTGGAGAGCCACTTCGACGCCGCCGAAGACCGATGAGATTCAGACTTCGCAAGAAGCACCCGGACATGGCCTGCAACGAGCTCGTCGAGCTCGTCACGGAGTACCTCGAGGGGAAGCTGCCGGCGGCCGACGTGGAGCGTTTCGAGGCGCACCTCGAGGAGTGCGAGGCCTGTGCGACGTACATCGAGCAGATCCGCCAGTCGTTGGCGGCCGTCGGCACGCTCAGCGAGGAGACCCTGCCGCAAGGCGCCGCCGACGCCCTGCTGGCCGAGTTCCGCGGCTGGAAGCGCACCCGCGGGCTCCCCGAGGCGTAACGCCTCCCGCCTCCGGCGGACTGAGGAGCATGCACGAGCCAGCCTTCTCCGGCCTGCTGTTGGTGGTGGCGGTGGCCTTCGCGGCGCCCTTCCTGCTCGGCTTCTTCCCGAGCGTGCGCCTGCCCGCTGTCGTGCTCGAGATCACTGCGGGGATCGCGATCGGACCGGCCGGGCTCGGGTGGGTCGAGATCGACGAGACGATCTCGGTGCTCGCGACGATCGGGCTCGTCTTCCTACTCTTTCTTGCCGGCCTGGAGGTCCAGTTCGACAAGCTCCGCGGGCGCCTGTTGCGTGTGGCGGGCGGCGCCTGGCTCCTGTCCTTCGGGATCGCCGTTGTCGCCGGCATCGCGCTGAAGGCGGGTGGCCTTGCCGAAACGCCCCTGCTCGTCGCGGTGATCCTCTCGGCGACCTCGCTCGGCGTGATCATCCCCGTACTCAAGGACGCCGGCGAGATTGCGTCGCGGTTCGGCCAACTCGTGGTGGCTGCCGGATCGATCGCCGACTTCGGGGCGATCATCCTGCTTTCGGTCCTGTTCGCCGGCGAGGGCGGCACCGGAGCCACTCTGATCCTGATCGGCGGCCTGCTCGCACTGGCGGCCACGGTCTTCTTCGTGGTGCGCGGGGCGGAGCGATCGAAGCGGATCGGTGACGACCTGCTGCGCCTCCAGGACACCACCGCACAGATCAGGGTGCGCGGCGCGATCGTCCTGTTGATCGCGTTCGCCGCCGCCGCCGAGCAGCTCGGCCTCGAGGTGATCCTCGGAGCCTTCGCTGCAGGCGCGGTCCTGACCCTCGCCGATCACGACGAGGTGATGACCCACCCCACCTTCCGGCTCAAGCTCGAGGCGATCGGCTTCGGCCTCTTCATTCCGGTCTTCTTCGTGGCGAGTGGCCTGCGATTCGACCTCGACGCGCTGCTCGACGACCCGTCGAACCTCGCAATGGTCCCGGTGTTCCTACTGGGGCTCGCGGTCGTGCGCGGCCTTCCTGCCCTGCTCTACCGGCCGCTTGTCGGCCCACGCCGAGCCGCCGTCGCGGGCCTCTTCCAGGCGACATCGTTGCCGTTCATCGTCGCCGCGACGGCTATCGGCCGCGACGTGGGCATGATCGGCGGCGCCGAGAGCGCCGAGCTGATCGCCGCCGGGCTGCTCTCGGTGCTGCTGTTCCCGCTCGCCGGCAGCCTGCTCCTGCGCGGAGACGTGAAACGGAACGGGCCACTGGCAGACATAGCCCCGAATCAAGTTCTTCTGGTCCCCAAGGAGGAGACGTGACGATGCCCGATCTGGCCGAAAGGCACGAAGCGCTCGCGACCGAGTCCAAGTGGGACTTCTCGGATCTCAGGGCGCTCTTCATCAACTGCACCCTGAAGCGCTCCCCCGAGGTCTCCAACACTCGCGCGCTCGGTGACCTGTCCGCAGGGATCATGGAACGCAACGGCGTCTCGGTCGAGGTGATCCGCGCGATCGACCACGACATCGCGATCGGCGTCGAACCGGACATGACCCAGCACGGCTGGGAGAAGGACGACTGGCCCGCGATCTACGAGAAGGTGCAGGCCGCGGACATCCTCGTGCTGCTCGCGCCGATCTGGCTCGGCGAGAAGTCGTCGGTATGCACCCACATCATCGAGCGGCTCTACGGCAACAGCCACCTCCTCAACGAGAACGGCCAGTACGCCTACTACGGCCGCGTCGGCGGCTGTCTGATCACGGGCAACGAGGACGGCGCCAAGCACTGCTCCATGAACATCCTCTACTCGCTCCAGCACCTCGGCTACACGATCCCGCCCCAGGCGGACTCAGGCTGGATGGGCGAGGCCGGCCCCGGGCCGAGCTATCTCGACCCCGGATCCGGCGGACCCGAGAACGACTTCACCAACCGCAACACCACGTTCATGACCTGGAACCTGATGCACCTCGCCCGCATGCTCAAGGACGCCGGCGGCATCCCCGCCCACGGCAACCAGCGCTCCGAATGGGACGCCGGCTGCCGCTTCGACTTCGCCAATCCCGAACACCGCTAGGCCCGCGCAGCCGCTCCCATCCATGTCGGTGCCGGGGAAGTCGCTCCTACGATCGCCTGGGGTGCGCGGCTACCGCTTCTTCCGCCGCCGCTTGCGCGAGCTCGGCCGCTCGGGCACCGGCTCGGGCTCGGGCGGCTCGGCCGGGGCCCCGGAGACGAAGCGCCGCCCGCGGCGACGCCGCGGCGCTCCGCCGCGGTCGGCCACGAGTCCGCCTCGCCGCTCTCCCACGCCGGCCCGCGCCCGCCGGGCCACGCCCCGAGGAAGAGCGCGCCGATGGCGCCGAGCCAGAACGCCTGCAGGATCTGCGGCAGCAGCTGCACCAGCGGCAGGATCATCAGCAGCCCGGCGACCACGCCCAGGATCGCCATGAACTGGCTCATCAGGCCGACGCGCCGCGCCCGCATCGGCAGCATCACGAACAGGAATGCCGTCGCCACCGATCCCGCCAGGCCGAGCGCGAAGGCCACGGCGTCGACGTTGTCCTGGATCAGGTCGTTCGCGCAGTCGTCGCCCGCCTGGCCGTTGATCGCCGGGCAGGCGCCCACGCTGGCCGTGCCGTCGGCGAACTGCTCGGCCAGGTCGACCCGGTCGAACGCCCCCAGCACCTGCGCGATGGCATAAAAAATCGGGCCGATGAAGATCAGGTAGACGAACCAGCTCGGGATCTGCGGGCTGCGCCTGATCGTCGCGCGAAACAGGTAGAAGAAGACGCCGATCAGGAAGAGCGCGGAGAGCGCCTGCAGCACCGCCGACGCGATCAGCGTCCCGGGCGCCTCGTCGATCGACAGCAGCGAGTCCGGCAGCGCCTCCACGCGCGGCCGGTCCTCGAACACCGACTGCAGCACGAACGTGCCGGCCAGCAGCAGCACCCCCGCCAGGAACGCCGCGGCGGCCGCGGGGCGCGCGAACCGCGCCTCCCAGGCGAGCTCGTCTTCCTTGCTCACCGGGCGTCGTCCGGCGCGCGCAGCGACCCGTCCGGGCGGCGCGACACCCGCGGCGGGTAGTACTCGGGGTCGTCGCGCTCGACGACGCGCGATACGCGATCGCCGACGGCCAGCACCAGGTCGAGCGCGGGCGCGGCAAGCCGGATGACCGACTCGACTCGCCTGCGCGTGCGCAGTTGGCCGGGCGTGAGCGGGGCCATGCTCAGCCGCCCCGCTGGTGGAAGTAGAACTCGGGCAGCGCCGCCTTGGCGACCTCCGCCGTAATGCGCTGCGCCTGCTCCAGGTCGCCGGCGCGGACCGCGAGGTCGTCGATCGTGACGATGCCGACCAGCTCCTCGCCCGAGGTCACCGGCAGGCGCCGGATGCGGTGCTGGACCATCAGCGCCACCGCCTCCTCGAGGTCCATCTCGACCTCGCCAGTGACGAGCGGCCGCGAGGCGTGCGCGCCGGCCAGGTCGCCCGCGTCGACCGCGTCCGCCACGACCGCCAGCGCCAGGTCGCGGTCGGTGATCACGCCGACCGGCCGATCGCCCTCGCAGACCACAACCGAGCCGACGTTGCGGTCGCGCATCAGCTCGCCCACGCGCCGCAGGCTGTCCTGCGTCGCGGCGGTCACAACGCCCGCGGTCATCACCTCCGAGATGCGCACGGGGGCGACTGTATCGTGCGTCGCGTGACGATCGTCCTGTACGGCGCCACGGGCTACACGGGCCGGCTCGTGTCCGCCGAGCTGGCGCGGCGGGGCCTCGATCACGTGCTCAGCGGCCGCGACGCGGCGAAGCTCGCGGCGCTCGGCCGCAACGCGGGCGTGCCCACCCGCGCGGCGCCGCTCGACGACGACCGCGCGCTGCGCGAGCTGCTCGAGGGCGCCACCGCGGTGATCAACTGCGCCGGCCCCTTCACCCGCGCCGGCGACGCGCTCGTGCGGGCGGCGATCGCCACCGGAACCCACTACGTCGACTCGACCGGCGAGCAGAGCTTCATCCAGATGGTCTTCGAGAGCCACGGGAAGGCGGCGGAGCGCGCGGGCGTGGCGCTCGTGCCCGCGCTGGGCTTCGACTACGCGCCGGGCGACTGCATCGCGCGGCTCGCCGCCCAGGGGCTCGAGCCGCTCGACGAGATGGTGCTCGCCTACTCGGTCGAGGGCTTCGGCATGACGCGCGGCACCCTGCGCTCCGGGCTCGAGATGATGAAGGGCGGCGACGTCGTCTACGAGGACGAGCGCTGGCGCCCCGCGCCGCGCGGCGTGTTCCGCGGCAGCTTCGACTTCCCGGAGCCGATCGGCCGGCAGGCGATGTCGCGCTACCCCGCCGGGCGAGATCATCACCGTGCCCCACCACACGCGCACGCGCCGCGTGACGACGCTGCTGACCACCAGCACCGCTGCACCGTTCGACGCCGCCGCGCCGCTGCTGCCGTTCGTGATGCCGGGGCTCGCACTGGCTCTGCGCACGCCGCTGCGCGGGGTGCTCAACGAGGCGATCGGGCTGCTGCCCGAGGGCCCCTCCGAGGAGGCCCGCCGCGCGGCGCGGTTCACGATCGTGGCGCTCGCCCGCGGCGCGGGCGGCACCGAGCGCCGGGGCGTCGTCCGCGGCAGCGACGTCTACGGGCTGACCGCGGTCACGCTCGTGCACGGCGCCGAGCTGATGAGCGGGACCGGCTTCGACCGCGCCGGAGCGCTCGGCCCGGCGGCGGCCTTCGACCCCGCGGCGTTCCTCAACCACCTGGGCGGCCACGGGCTGTCCTGGCAGCTGGGCTGAGCTAGCTCGTCCCGAAGCCCTCGCGCGCCTCGCGCACGAGGATGACGGCCTCGGGGAACATCTGCCGCATGGCCTGCAGCAGGTCGCGCGACTGCTGCTCCGCGTTGCCCTGCAGGTTCATGCGCTGGAGGCCGGCGACCGTCATGTCGACCGCCAGCTTGATCGCGTTGTCGGCCCAGGCCACGCGCTGCGCGCCCTGCATCTGCTCGGCGAACTCCGCCATGCGCCTGCGCAGCTCCTCCGGGTCGCCGAACATTCCGCCGAACGGGTCTTCCGAGGACATGCCCCGAGTCTAGCCAGCCTCGGCAGCGCGATCGGCGCGTCCGAGCGCGATGACCTCCTTGAAGCTGCGAACGCGGAAGATGAATACGAGCGAAGCGAAGCCGATCCCGAACGTCAGCGCCCCGATCGCGATCTGCTGGCCCACCGAGTACGCGGCGACCGTGGCGCCGGCGGCCGCCCCCGCGAACACCTTCGCGAGCAGAGCCTGCTGCACGCCCGCGCCCTGTGGTGTGAAGGGCACGGCCGCCGAGACGGCGTTCACGCCGAGCACGAGCAGCACGTTCTTGACCGACCCGCCGACGTTGAAGGCCTCGAGCAGCATCCAGAA
Organism: uncultured Thermoleophilaceae bacterium; assembly: GCA_963828225.1. Lineage (GTDB taxonomy): Bacteria > Actinomycetota > Thermoleophilia > Solirubrobacterales > Thermoleophilaceae > JACVRW01. The sequence goes on from CAWHDX010000006.1 coordinate 114,899, forward strand.
CGCGGCGAAGCGGAACAGCCAGCCCGCGAACTGGACGGCGAACACCTCGCGCAGGTAGCGACGCCGGTCCTGCAGGATCACGAGGCCCTGTCTGACGCGCGCCCAGAACGCCTTCACGCGCACGCTCAGCAGCGCGAACGCGACGAACGCCGCGATCGCCAGCACGGTGATCAGGAACAGCGCGAAGCGCGGGTGCTGGGCCAGGTAGGAGAGGTCGAAGGCGTTCAGCTTGGCGAAGTCGGGCGGCTTCGGGAACACCCCCTGGGTGAAGGCGAACAGCAGGATCAGCGACCCCATCGCGAGGTCGAAGCCGAGCTCGACGACGAAGCTTGCCCCCACCGCCGGGTAGCTCGAATTGGGGATCGTCGTGCGCGTGAGGAACAGCCGCACCACGTCGCCGCCGCGCGCGGGGATGACGGCGTTGAAGCCGTAGCCTGCGAAGTAGGCGCCCCAGATCTCCCGGAACCGGAAGCGCTCGTGCGGGTAGGCGGCGCGCAGGATGTGGAAGCTCGCCCGCGCACGCAGCGAGAGGTAGGCGGTGAAGAGCAGAAGCGCGAGCAGCAGCGGCCCGAGCCGCACCGAGGCGAGGTTCGAGATGAAGTCGTCGACGGCGTCGAAGAACGACTGGAACGACTCGCCGATGGTCGCGAAGGGCACGCGGGGAAAGGTACGGTGCCGCGGTCCTCAGGCGCGACTGAGCGAACCGCCAGGCCTCGGCCTGCGTATAGCGTGGTCGAATGGCTCCGAGCGATGCAACGCTCGTCGAGCGCCTGCCGGGAGACGACAGCGGCGACGATCTGCGCGAGCTGTACCGCCGCTACTCAGGGGAGCTGTTCGGCTTCGCATGCAACGCATTGGGGGATCGTGAGCTCGCAGAGGAGGTGGTGCAGGACGTCTTCGCACGCGCATGGCGCGCCGCAGGCGACTACGACTCGCGCCGAGCGAGCGTGCGCACCTGGCTGTACACGATCGCCCGCAACCGGATCGTGGACGCGCGCCGGCGCGCCTCCGTGCGGCCAGGCCTGGCGCCCGACGAGGACGCCGCCGAGGGCCAGGGCGAGATCGACCGCGAGCTCGAGCACGCCGTCCTGCGCTGGCAGGTCGCCGCGGCGCTGGCGCGATTGTCGCCGGAGCACCGCGAGGTGATCCGCCTGGCGCACTACGGCGGGCTCAGCCTGCGTGAGATCTCGGAGCGCAAGGGCATCCCGCTCGGCACCGTCAAGAGCCGCACCTCGTACGCGCTGCGCACGCTGCGGCTGATCCTCGACGAGATGGAGGTGCGCGCATGAGCGCGTGCCCCACCCACGGAACGCTGCTGGGCGGCTACGTGCTCGGCTCGCTCGAGCCCGCCGAGATGCAGGAGATGGACCTGCACGTGCCCGGCTGCCCGCACTGCGGCCCCGAGTCGCGTGCCCTGCGGGTGCTCCCCAGCCTGCTCGACGCGATCGAGCCGGCCGACGTGCCGCCGCCGACGCTCTCGCCGTCCGTCGAGGAGGCTGTGCTCGATCGCTTCAGCGCGCGAGCGGCGCCGGCCCGCGCGGCGCCGCCGGCCGGCGCTGCCGCTGCGGCGCCTGGCCGCTCTGGGCGCCGCCTGCGCCGCCGCCGTGGTGCTTGCGCTCGTGTTGATCGGCGGCGAGGGCGAGTCCTCGCACGCCTACGCGTCGGCGCGGCTGGCGCCCGCTCGAGCCGGGGACGCGCGCGGTGGCCACCGCGTGGGCCGACGACGTCCCGGCGGGCACGCGCGTGCGGCTGCGGGCGCGCGGGCTGTCCACGCGCAATGGCGCGGTGTACGAGCTCTGGTGCATCCGCGAGCGACGGGCGCTGGGTCAGCGGCGGGACCTTCCGCGCGGGCGGCGACGGGCGCGCGGAGGCCGTGCTGACGGCGGCCGTGCGACCAGGCGACTACCACGAGATGGTCGTCACGCGACACACCCCGGCAGAGCGGCCACGGACCGGCGCTGCTGCGCGGCCGCCTGCGCTACTGAGCGAACCGCTGCGGCGCCCGCGCTGCGTACACCGCTCCATGCGCAAGCCGATCCTGATCCTCACGCTCATGCTCGCCCTCCTCGCGCTGGTTGCCGCGGGATGTGGAGGCGACGACGACGAGTCCTCCGGCGACCAGGGCACGGGCGCGGACGCCACCCAGCCGACGACCTCGACCAAGAGCGACACGGGCGGCGGCGGCGGCGCAGACGCTCAAGCTGACCGCCGACCCGGGCGGCGCGCTCAAGTTCGACAAGACCGCGCTGAAGGCGAAGCCCGGCAAGGTGACGGTCGTCATGGACAACCCCTCCCAGGTCCCCCACGCCGTCGAGATCGAGGGCAACGGGGTCGAGGAGGAGACCAAGACGCTCACCGAGGGCAAGGCCGACGTGACGGTCGACCTGAAGGCCGGCAAGTACGAGTTCTACTGCCCCGTCGACGGCCACCGGGCCGGCGGCATGGAAGGAACGCTGACTGTCGGCTGAGCAGGCTGGGCATAGTCGGCGTATGGCCGACTACACGCTTCTGAACCTGCGCGACGACGTCGAGGACATGGCCCCCAAGTTCGGGATGGGGGACGGGATCGAGGCGCGCTTCGGGCGCAAGCCTCTGGCGCTGGAGAAGTCCGGGCTGACCTACTTCAAGCTGGCTCCGGACTTCACGGTGCCGTTCGGGCACACCCACAGCGAGCAGGAGGAGATCTACCTCGTCGTGAGCGGAAGCGCGCGCGTGAAGCTCGAGGACGAGGAGCTCGAGCTGCGGGCGTTCGACGCGGTGCGCATCCCCGCATCCGTGACGCGCGGTATGGCGGGCGGACCGGAGGGCGCCGAGATCATCGCCTTCGGCGCGCCCAACAACGAGAACAAGGACGTCGAGATGGTGCCCGAGTTCATGTAGCCCAGGGCTACTTGAGCAGGCGCGACAGCCGCCGGTCCTTGAGGACGCGACCGCCCGTCTGCTCCTCCGGGCAGTAACACATGACGTAGTCCTTGAAGTGGATCGCCTCGATCGTGGTCCCGCAGCGCGGGCACGGCTCGCCCGCGCGCCGGTGGACCTTGAGCGGCATCGGCAGCTTGTCCGGGATCTTGTCCCCGAGCGTCTCCTCGTAGTGCTCGAGTGCGCCGCCGAGCACCTCGTCGCAGGCCGCGCGCAGCCGCTCGCGCGCGTCCTCGTCGAGCTCGGAGCCCTTCTGGAACGGAGACAGGCGCGCCGTCCAGAGCAGCTCGTCGACCCAGGAGCGGCCGATGCCCGCGATCGTGCGCTGGTCGCGCAGCAGCGGGTGCAGGTGGCGGGGCTGGTCGAGCAGCCGCCGGAACTCGTCGGCGGGCGGGGCCGGGTAGGCGTCGGGGCCGAGCGTGGACACCGCCTCGTCGGCGGCCAGCAGGCCGGCGGGCAGCAGCTTCGCCCACGCGCGCTGCTGGGTGCCGAACTCGCGCAGCCGCAGCTCGGGGCCGCCCTCCAGGCGGATCAGCAGCCGCGAGGCGCGGTCGCGCAGCGACGCGCGGGCGTCCCAGAGCTGCAGCCGACCGGCCGACATCAGGTGGACGAGCACGACCAGCTCGCCCGCGTCGACGACGAGCATCTTGCCCACCCGCCGGACGCCGGCGACGGGCGCCCCGGCGAGCGCCTCGAGCGGCGGGTCGAACGTCTTCATCGTGACCATGCCCGGCGCCAGCGCCGACTCGATCGCCGCTCCCGCCGTCCCGCGCGTCAGGCGTCGCGCCGTGATCTCGACCTCGGGCAACTCGGGCATAGGCCAAGAGTAGGCTGATCGCGATGAGGATCTCGGTCGCCGCCGACGAGCTGACCGGCGTCGCCGACGCGGTCCTGGACGAGCTGCGGCGGCGCGGTCACGAGCCGCTGGCACACGGCGCGCTGGCCGCCGGCGAGCGCGACGACTGGGCGTGGGCCTCGGAGGCCGCCGCCCGCGACGTGGCCGACGGGCGCGCCGATCAGGCCGTCGTCTGCTGCTGGACGGGCACCGGCGCCTCGATCGCCGCCAACAAGGTGCCGGGTGTGCGCGCGGCGCTCTGCGCCGACGCCGAGACCGCCCGCGGCGCGCGCCGCTGGAACGACGCCAACGTGCTGGCGCTCTCGCTGCGCACGACGAGCCCGGCCCTGCTCGGGGAGATCCTCGACGGCTGGTTCGAGGCGGCGCCGAGCGACGACGCGGACGACCGCGCCAACGTCGAGCACCTGGACGAGATCACCTAGATCCCCGGCTCGGCGGCGCGGCGCTCGGGGTCGCGCATCCCCGGGATGAAGAGGAACGCGAACGAGAGCGTCCCGAGGGCGCCCGCGAGCGCGAGCGTCTCGCGCTCGCCGACCAGTGACGCGACCGGGCCCGTCAGCGCGAAGGAGACGGGCACGAGGCCGATCGAGACGAACCAGTCGAGGCTCGACACGCGCCCCAGCAGCTCGGGAGGCACGAGGGTGTTCATCAGCGTGTTCCAGACCACCATCGCCGCGGTCGCAAGGGCGAAGCTGGCGAAGGAGACCGCGCACATCAACCACGCCGTCTGGGCGAAGGCGAGGCCGACGTAGAGGAGGTCGCCGACGCACCAGGCGCCCCACATGAAGGTGATGTGCCGGCGCGGCATGCCGACCCTCCCCACCAGCAGCGCCCCGAAGAACGAGCCCGCCCCGCCGGCGGCGAGCACGATGCCGAAGGTGGCGGCGTCGCCGCCGAGGTCGTTGCGGATGATGTACGGCAGCAGGACCTCGAAGGGGCCGAACGTGAACAGGAGGAACAGGGCGGCGCCGGCCAGCGTCCCCCAGAGCCATACGTTGGCGCGAACGTACGCGAATCCCTCGGCGATGTCGCGGCGCAGCGAGCCGGGCTCGGCGCGCGGCGCCGGGCGCTTCGAGATCCCGGCCACGGCCAGCGCCGAGGCAAGGAAGGTCCCCGCGTCGACCAGGAAGGCCCAGCCCACGCCGAACACGGCGATCAGGACGCCGCCGATGGCCGGGCCGGCGAAGCGCTGGCCGAGCGGCTCGAGCAGCTCGCGCATGGCATTGGCCTGGAGCAGCTCCTCGCGCGGGACGACCTCGGGCATGATCGCCGTGAACGCGGGCTGGAAGAGGGCCTGGCCGAAGCCGTAGACGACCACCAGGCCCACGACGTGCCAGAGCTCGGCGACGTCGGAGAGCGCCAGCACGCCGAGCGCGCCGATGGCCACGAAGCGGATCAGGTCGGCGATCACCAGCAGGCGACGGCGCTCGAAGCGGTCGCTCAGCACGCCCGTGAGCAGCAGCCCGGCGACCATCGGCAGGGTCCAGGCGAAGCCGACGATGGCGAGCGCGCTCGGGTCGTTGGAGATGTCGTAGACGAGCCAGGCGATCGCGACGAGGTAGATCCCGTCGCCCGCGAGCGAGATCGCCTGGCCCGTCCAGAGCAGGCGGAAGTCGCGGTGCCGAAGCGCGCTCAGCATGTTGGTCAGCCTACTTTGAGCGGTGCCCGTTTCGCTCGCGCGGCGAGGGCCCGTCGCCGTTCAGCCGTCCGCCGACCTGGTCGCCGCGCTACGCGCGGCTCCACGCGCTCGCCTGCGGCTCGACTCGGGTCACGGTCGCCGGCCGGCCGAACCGCGCCGGCCCCTCCGGAGCGTCCGCGGTGCCCGGGTGCGCGGTCTCTCTCCCGAAGCCGCGGCTCCTCGGTGAGACCAATATTCGACCCGAATGTGCTGTCGAATATTGGCTTCAGCGCGCGGGGCGCACGAAACGTGCTGCGTTTCACCCCCTCCAGGGGGGTCAATGCGACGAGAACGGCGCGGGCTCCCCGCCCCCGCCGCCTCAGCCGACCTTGAACGACTTCTTCGCCGAGCTCTTCTTGTGGAAGTCGTCCTGGAAGCTGAGCGTCGCCTTGTAGCTGCCGGACTTCAGCTTCTTCACGACGATCGTCCGCTTCCCGGCCTTCAGGTACTTGCCCTTGACCGTGCGCTTCGCGGCGCCGCTCAGCTTCACCGACACCTTGGCCGGCTCGTTGAGCTTGAAGCTCAGCGTCACGGTCTTGCCGCTCACCTTCGCGGCGACGGCTCCCGCGGTCTTCTTCACGGTGTCGCTGCCCACCGTGATCGTGCCCTTCATGAAGCTCTCGTGCGGAGTGCAGACGTACTGGAACTTGCCCGGCTTGTTGAACGTCTTCGTGAACTTGCCGCCCTTGTCCTCGACGCCGGAGTCCCACTTCTCGCCCTGCCCGGGCACCGACGTCGTGGTGTGGCCCTCGTCGTTGAACGTCCAAGTCACCGTGTCGCCGACCGCCACCGTCTTCGTGCCGGGCGTGAAATCGAAGTTCTTCACGCCTATGCCCACGTCCGCCGCGATGCTTGTCGGAGCCGCAACCAGCACGGCGATCGCGGTGAGCGGGGCGAGGATCAGTCGGGCGTATCGCATTGGGCTGGAAGATAGAGAACGTAGGATCCCGCGGGCGCACATGGCCCCTCCCGACGTCGTCGACACCGCAGCCGAGGCAGAGCAGCTCGAGCACCCGCCCCTTGTGGTGCGCGAGCCGCTCGAGGCCTTCCTCGATCGCCACGGCATCGGCAGCGGCCGCCTCGAGGCCGAGCGCATCGGCGAGGGTCACTCGAACTTCACCTTCCTGGTCACCCGCGGCGACGCCCGCGTCGTCCTGCGTCGCCCCCCGCGCCCCCCGCTCCCGCCCTCCGCCCACGACGTGCTGCGCGAGGCGCGCCTGCTGCGCGCGCTCGAGGGCACCCCCGTCCGCGTGCCGCGCGTGCTTGCCGCCGACGAGGGCGACGTGCTGGGCGTGCCCTTCTACCTGATGGAGGAGGTGGCCGGGCGCGTGATCACCACCGACATCCCCGGCTCGCTCGACAGCGAGGACGGGCGCCGCCGCATCGCCGAGGAGCTGGTGGACGCGCTCGTCGAGGTGCACGCGGTCGACTGGCGCGCTTGCGGCCTCGAGGGCTACGGCAAGCCGACCGGCTACCTCGAGCGCCAGCTGCGCCGCTTCACCGGCCTCTGGGACTTCAACAAGACGCGCGAGCTGCCCGTCGTCGAGGAAGTCGGCCAGTGGCTCGCGACCAACCTGCCCGAGTCCCCCGAGTCGACCATCGTCCACGGCGACTACCGGCTCGGCAACGTCATGCTCGCCGACGAGGCACCCGCTCGCCTGGTCGCGATCTTCGACTGGGAGCTCTCGACGATCGGCGACCCGCTCGCGGACGTCGGCTACCTCACGGTCACCTGGGCCGAGCCCGACGACCCCGCCGACATCTCCTTCTCGAGCCTCTCGGCCGCCACCCGCCGCTCCGGATTCCTCACCCGCGCCGAGCTGACCGCCCGCTACGAGGAGCGCTCCGGCCGCTCCGTGTCGGCGCTCAACTGGTACCAGGCGCTCGCGCTCTGGAAGGCGGCCGTGTTCATGGAGGGCAACTTCAAGCGCTTCCAGATGGGCAACTCCGACGACCAGTACCTGGCGCTGTTCGACGAGGGGGTGCCGGCGCTCGCCGAGAAGGCGCGCGAGGTCGCGCTGTCTCGATGAACGGCCTCCTGCTCGACTTCGGCGGGGTGCTCACCACCAACGTCTTCGACTCCTTCCGCGACTTCTGCGTCGCCGAGGGGCTCGACCCGGCCGCCGTGAAGACGCTGTTCCGCGACGAGCCGCGGGCGCGCGAGCTGGTGCGCGGCCTCGAGACCGGCCAGCTGAGCGACGACCAGTTCGGCGAGCGCTTCGGCGAGCTGCTCGAGATCGAGGACCGCACCGGCCTGGTGGAGCGCCTGTTCGGCGGCATCCAGCCCGACGAGCGCATGCTCACCGCGGTCCGGCGCGTGCGCGCCGAGGGGATCCGCACCGGGCTGATCTCCAACTCGATGGGCTCCGGCATCTACGACCGCGTGTCGTTCCCCGAGCTGTTCGACGGCGTCGTCATCTCCGGCGAGGTCGGGATGCACAAGCCGCAGCCCGAGATCTTCATGCTGGGAGCAGAGCGCGCCGGCGTCGCCCCCGCCGACTGCGTCTTCGTCGACGACCTGCGCGAGAACTGCGCCGGCGCGGAGGCCGTCGGCATGACCGCGGTCCTTCATCGCGGCGCCGACGGCACGCTTCCGGAGCTGGAGCGCCTGCTCGGCGTGGACCTGTCCTGATGCTGCTCGTGCTCTGGGACGTGGACGGGACCCTCGTCCGCGCCGGCGGCCACGGTCGCCACGCCTTCGAGGAGGCCTTCGAGCGGGTGGTCGGGCGCACGCCCGAGCCGGTCGAGTACGCCGGCCGCACCGACCGCCAGATCGCCCTCACCATGCTGGGCGGCGAGCACGAGCACCTACCGCGCGTGCTCGAGGAGCTGGGCGTGGCGCTCGAGCTGCGCAAGGAGCAGCTGCGCGCCGAGGGCAACGCCTACCCCGGGGTGGCCGAGGTGCTGGAGCGGCTGCACAGGCGCGACGACGTGATCCAGTCGCTGCTGACCGGCAACATCCAGGCCAACGCCGTCATCAAGGTGAGCGCCTTCGGGCTCGACCGCTGGCTCGACTTCGAGGTCGGCGCCTACGGCTCGGACCCACACGAGGAGCGCTCCGACCTCGTCGCGGTCGCTCGCACGCGGGCCGCCACCAAGTACGCCGAGCCGACCGGTGCCGTGCTGGTCGGCGACACGCCGCTCGACGTGCGCGCCGCGCGCGAGGCGGGCGCCCGGGCGGTTGCGGTCGCTACCGGCTTCGCCGACCCCGAGCTGCTGCGCGCCTCGGAGCCGGACGCCTACCTGGAGGACTTCTCGGACACCGACGCGGTGGTCGAGGCGATCACCGCCACTTGACGCTGCAGCCGACCGGATCGGTCTCCGGCCGCGCCGGCTGCTCGCCGGCGAGCACCGCGTCGAGCGCCTCGCGCAGCCACGCCGCGTTCAGCCCCGGGTCGCGATGGTCGGCATCCGGCGCGCCGCGGTAGCGCAGCCGTCCCTCGGCGTCGAGCACGAACAGGTCAGGCGTGGTCTTCGCGTCGTAGGCGCGCGCGACCTCCTGAGTCTCGTCGCGCAGGTAGGGGAGCGGCCAGCCGCCGTCGCCGCTCACGCGCTCGCGCATCGCGTCCAGGGAGTCGCCCGGGTAGCGCTCCGCGTCGTTGGGGTTGATCGCGAGGAAGGTGACGTCCTCGTAGTCGCGCGCGGCCTCCAGCAGGCGGTCGTGCCAGGCCAGCGCGTACGGGCAGTGGTTGCAGGTGAACGCGACGACCGTCACGCCCTGCGGACCGTGCTCGCGCCCATCCGTGTCCGGCAGCGAGAAGCCGGGCGCCTGGTCACCGATGTTCATCTGGTCCTCCTCACGGCGTCGCGAATGTCCTCGGGGTCCGGCGTCGGCGACACGCGCCCGTCGCGCAGCCGGTAGATGCGGCAGGTCAGCGAGAACGGCTCTCCCGGATCGGCCGGTAGCGCGTCCTCGCCGTCGAGCCTGATCGTGGGCGAGCCGGGGAAGCGCTCGCGCCGGGCCTGGTCGTCCGACTCCACCTCGACGAGCTCGACGTCGGCGTCGACGCCCTCCTCGCGCAGGACCCGGCTCAGGTCGCCGAGCGTCTCGGGATGGGAGGGGCAGCCCTCCCACCAGAGCAGCTCAACCCTCATGCACCTCCACCCGCTCGATGACCGCGTCCTTCACGGGGCGGTCGCCGGGGCCGGTCTCGGTGCCCTCGATCGCGTCGACGGCATCCATTCCGTCGGCGACCTTGCCGAAGACGGTGTGCTTGCCGTCGAGCCAGGGCGCGGCGTCGGTGGTCACGATGAAGAACTGGCTGCCGTTGGTGTTCGGGCCGCGGTTCGCCATCGCGAACGCGCCGCGGACGATCTTGTTGTCGTTGAACTCGTCCTCGAACTCGTATCCCGGACCGCCGGTGCCGGTGCCCTCCGGGCAGCCGCCCTGGATCATGAAGTCGCGGATCACGCGGTGGAACACCAGCCCGTCGTAGTAGCCGTCGCGCGACAGCTTCAGGAAGTTCTCGACCGTCTTGGGCGCGGCGTCGTCGAACAGCTCGATCTCGATCGCGCCGTGGTTGGTGTGCATGGTCGCTCGGCTCATCGTCGCTTCGTCACCTCCAGCCGGAGCTCGACGCCCCGGACTTGCTTGCCAGAAACGCTCTCCACGACCTGCCCGGCGCGCTCCTCGGGAACCTCCACGAAGCTGAAGCGCTCGAGCACGCGCACGTTGCGCACGTCGTCGTTCTCGAGCCGGGTGTTCTCCACGATCACCCGGACGATGTCGGCCGGCTCGAGCTCGTCGGCACGGCCGGCGCCCACGACGAGCTTCGCGTACGGGACGCCGTCCCGGCTGTGCGGCTTCGTGTGGCGCGGGCGGCGCGTCTCGCGCTCGCGCGGCGTGCGCCTGCGCTGGCGCTCGGGCTTGCCGTTCTCGCCCGGCTTCCAGGGCTCTATCTCGGTCTTCGCGTGCCGCTCGATCGCCTCGAGCTCGCGGCGCTGCTTGGGCGTGATCAGCGTGATCGCCCGGCCGCTCTCGCCCGCCCGGCCGGTGCGCCCGATGCGGTGCACGTAGACGTCCGGCGAGTTGGGGATGTCGTAGTTGACGACATGGCTGACACCGGTGATGTCGAGCCCGCGCGCGGCGACGTCGGTCGCCACCAGCAGCCGCTCGCGACCGCCCTTGAACGCGATCATCACGCCGTCGCGCTGGCCCTGCGACATGTCGCCGTGCAGCGCCTTGACGCGCACCCCGGCGTCGCCGAGCCGGCGCGCCAGGCGATCCACGCCGATCTTGGTGCGGGCGAAGACGATCGCCTGCTCGGGGCGCTCCTGCTTCAGCACGTCGACGAGCGCCTCGGGCTTCCCGCGGTCGTCCACCTCGACGTAGAAGTGCTCGACCGTGTCGATCGTGAGCGTCGCCGCGCGCACCTTGATCTCCACCGGGTCGTGCATGAACTGCTCGGCGAGGCGGCGGATCTCCGTGGGGACGGTTGCGCTGAAGAGCGCGGTCTGGCGGCCCATCGGGGCGCGCCGCAGGATCGCCTCCACGTCCTCGAGGAAGCCAAGGTCGAGCATCTCGTCGGCCTCGTCGAGCACCACGTAGCGGGCCTCGTCGAGGTACAGGTGGTGGCGGTTGATCATGTCCATGACACGGCCCACCGTGCCGACCGCCACGTGCGCCTCCTTGAGCCGAGCCGCCTGGTCGCGGATCGGCGCTCCGCCGAAGACGGCCACCACCTGGACGCCGCTCGGGTCGCCGTAGGCGCGCAGCGCCTGGGTGACCTGGATGCAGAGCTCGCGCGTCGGAGTCAGCACAAGCGCCTGGATGGCGGTGTGCTCCGGATCGACGTACTCGACCATCGGCAGCCCGAAGGCCGCGGTCTTGCCCGTGCCCGTCTGCGCCTGGCCGATCACGTCGCTGCCGGCGAGCAGCGGCGGGATGGCCTGCTCCTGGATCGGAGTCGGGCGCTCGTACCCGAGATGGGTGAGCGCTTCCACGGTGACCTCGGAGAGACCCAGTTCGGCGAACGTCGGCATGCGGCGGTTGAGGGTACTCGCTCAGCTGCGACGCGCGACGGACACCGAGTAAGCAGGGCCCCGGAAGCGCAGAATGGCGTCGTCGGACATCTCGATCCCGTCCACCACGCGCGTCGGATCGAAGACCAGCACGTCGCCGCCGCGCTCGCGCTCGAGCTCGGGCCCGTCGAGGACGAGACGGCCGACCTCGACGCGCTCGCGCTCCTCGGGCCAGGCGACGGTCGGGTCGTCGACCGCGTCCTCCGGGCCCGCGACGATCACGATCAGCCGGAACGCCGTCTCGCCGCGCGCCAGGATGTCCTGCTGCAGGTAGTCCGCGCCGAGGGCCTTGGCGTCCTCGCCCGACAGCGTCCGCTCGCCGGCCTCGGGCTCCCAGCGGTAGCGCACGAAGCGCGACTCGCCGTCCGGCCCGGTCCAGCGGAACGAGTGGATCGAGTTGAACGTGCAGTTGGCGTACGAGGCGGGCGGATCCGCTCCCAGCGCGGCCTGGATCGCCGTCAGCGCCTCCGGATGGGCGCCGAGCCAGTCCGGCATCAGCCGCTCCGGATCGAGTCGTGCCTTGGTGAAGGAGAGGAAGTCCTCCGGCGTGCGCACGAAGAAGCACGGCAGCGAGAGCGACACGATGTCGGTCTTGGCGCCCTCGGGGAGGTAGATCTTGACCGCCAGGCCGCGGCCCTCGCGGGCGTAGTCGGGGATGCCGGGGTCGCCGCCCCCGTTCGAGAGGCGGGCGGTTACGCGCAGCGCGTCGCCCTGCATGTGGGGCGCGGTCGTCAGCGCCGCGCCGGCGCCGTTGGGCGCAAAGCTGCCCGAGAGCAGCGTGCCCTTCGCGTGGGCCGCCCGGTGGCCGGGATGGACGCCCGAGATCTCGTTGATGGCATCGACGATCTCCTCCGCGAGCGTGCTCATGGGCTGACACTAAGCGACGGGCGCCCCGCGATGGAGCGCCCGTGCTGCCTCACCCGTGCGAGAGCCTGTGTGCCCCCGCGATGCTGGGACCACGTCCCGGCTGCTGATACACCGCGATTGTAACTTCGGTTACGAGTCAGCGCGACTCTGCGATCGCGCGGATGACCGCCTCGTAGAACCCCTCGCTCATCGCGGCCTCGGTCCGCTCCGCGCCCGGCGCCTCCATGACCTCGGCGTTGGCCACCAGGAAGAAGCGCCCGACCACCTCGGCCACGTCGAGGTCCTCGCGCGAGTCGCCCACGCCGATGCACTCCTCGCGCTCGTACCCGCGCGCGCGCATGTGCGCGGCCACGGCCGCCGCTTTGGACGACACGGCCGGGATCAGGTGGTAGGCATGCAGGCCGCCCTCGATGCCGCCGTTGTCGACCAGCCGCACCACCTCGTGCCCCTCCGCCGCCAGCAGGTCGTTCGCCTCGCCCACGTCGATCAGGCCGCGAAACAGGTGCGACACCTCGCGGCCGCGGTGCCAGGGCGAGTGCGGCTCCAGGCGACCGGCGTAGAGCTCCAGCAGCAGCCCCGGGGCGCCCAGCTGCTCGATCTGAGCGTGGATGCTCGCGTCCTCGCGCGGCTGCAGGTCGCCGGTCAGGAAGGTCAGCTCCCCGTCCACCACCAAGCCGCTGCCGACCTCGAAGATGTACGAGCTCTGGCCCATCAGGCGCGCGTCCTCCATCACCTGCGCGCGCCGCCGGCCCGACTTGATGACCACCTCGGCGCCGGCGCGGTGGCAGGCCTCGAGCGCGCGCGCCGCCAGCAGCGTGAAGTCGCCCTCGGCGGTGCGGAACAGCGACGCGCCCTGGCCGAGCAGGGTCCCGTCGAGGTCGGTGTAGACGCACCTGATGGCCACTAGGCGCGAGCCCGCAGGGTCGCGTAGGGCGGGCGCTCGACGAGCTCCACCTCGATCAGCCTCCCGTCGGCGGTCCGCAGCGGCGGCACGCCGTCGTCGAGCAGGCGCCCCTCGGCGTGCAGGCGATCGAGGATCACGCGCAGCACCGTGTACGCCATCGGCGCGAGCGCCGTCAGCGGCTGGTGGTGGTTGCGGCGCTCCTCCAGGTCCACCTGCGCGATGCCCTCGCGTCCCGCCCAGCGCGTCGCGGACGTGCAGCAGCATCGAGGTCTCGACCGCGTAGCCGGTGGCGAACGGCAGCTCGTCGAGCAGCTCGCGCCGAGCGGCGACCTCGCCGGCCAGCGGCTGAGCCAGCGCGGCGAGCTCGGGATAGAAGGCCGACAGCAGCGGCCGTGCGGTCAGCTCGGTCACGCGGCCGCCGTCTGCCGGCCGCGCCTCGCCCTCGACGGCCGCGAACGGACGGCGGAAGTGGCCCTTCACGAAGCGCGACCTCGTCCTCGGCGCAGATCAGCGGGCCCAGCAGCCCGGTGGCGAAGTGGGACGAGAAGTCGCGCGTGTCGGAGTCGAGGTAGACGATCAGCTCGCCGCGGGCCGCGGACAGAGCGCGCCACATCGCGTCGCCCTTCCCCAGCACCGCGCCGAAGCCGGGCAGCAGCGCGGCTTCCTGGTGGACCTCGGCGCCGAGCGAGGCGGCGATCTCGGCGGTCCCGTCGGCGGATTGCGCGTCGACCACGAGCACCTGGTCGATCAGCCCGTCGAGCGCGAGCAGGCGCTCCACGATCGGCCCGATCGTGTCGGCCACGGCGCGCGTGGGCAGCACCACCGTGATCGGCTCGCGCTTGCGCTCGAGCAGCAGCTCGAGCGGGAACTGCGAGTGATGGAGGGAGCGGATCAAGGCGCTCGTACTATGGCAAGCCGTGGCCCGTGTCCAGACGCCCTATCCGTGGGATCCCGTGCTCGAGAACGCGGCCGAGGGCGAGGTCGTCGCGGTGGCGCGCGAGACCGCGCGGGCGGGCGTCACGACGCCGCTGCCGGAGGACCTCCACCCCGCCCTCGCCGACTCGCTCGCGGCGGCCGGGATCGAGGTGCTCTGGTCGCACCAGGCGGACGCGCTCGAGGCCGCACGGCGCGGCCACGCGATCGTCACGACCGGCACCGCGAGCGGCAAGTCGCTCGCCTTCAACCTGCCGGTGCTGGACACGCTCGCGGGCGATCCGTCGGCGCGCGCGTTCTACCTCTACCCGACCAAGGCGCTCGCCCAGGACCAGGCGCGCAAGCTGAGCGAGCTCGGGGGGCGCTGGCTGCGCCACGCGATCTACGACGGCGACACGCCGCGCGAGGAGCGGCGCGCGATCCGCGGGCGCTCGAACCTGATCCTCACGAACCCCGACATGCTCCACGTGGGGGTGCTGCCCAACCACCGCGCCTGGGGCGACGTGCTGGCGAACCTCGCCTGGATCGTGGTCGACGAGGCGCACGTCTACCGCGGCGTCTTCGGCTCGCACGTGGCCAACGTGCTGCGCCGGCTGCGGCGCCTTGCGCGCGCCTACGGCGCCGAGCCGCGCTTCGTCCTGACCAGCGCCACGATCGCCAACCCGCGCCAGCTCGCGGAGAGCCTCACCGGGCTCGAGATGCTGCTCGTCGACCGCGACGGCGCGCCGCACGCCGAGCGACAGGTGGTGATGTGGAACCCGCCGCTCGGTGGACGAGCAGCTCGGCAAGCGCGCCTCCGCGCTAGGCGAGGCCGCCAAGCTGCTCGCGGAGCTGGTGTCGCGCGACGTGCGCACGATCTGCTTCCTCAAGTCGCGCCGCGGCGTCGAGCTGATCCAGCGCTTCGCGCGGCTGCGGCTGGAGGACATGGGCCGCCTCGACGCCGCCGAGCGGATCGCGCCCTATCGCGCCGGCTACACGCCCACGCAGCGACGCGACATCGAGCGCCGGCTGGCCGAGGGCGACCTGCTGGCGGTCGTGGCTACCGACGCCCTCGAGCTCGGCATCGACGTCGGCGAGCTCGACGCGGCGATCTGCGTGACGTTCCCCGGCACCGTCGCGAGCCTGCGCCAGATGTGGGGCCGCGCCGGACGCCGCGACGCCGGGCTCGCGATGTACGTGGCGGGCGAGGACGCGCTCGACCAGTTCTTCTGCCGCCACCCCGACGAGTTCCTCGAGCGCCCGGTGGAGCGAGCGATCCTCGACCACGAGTCGGAGGAGATCCACCTCGCGCATCTGACCGCGGCGGCCTACGAGCTGCCGCTGACGCCCGAGGACGAGGACGTGTTCGGCGAGCACTGGGAGCGGAACGCCAAGCGCCTCGTCAAGCAGGGCCGCCTGCGCGAGCGCGGTGGGCGCTACCTGCCGCGCGGCCCGGGCTACCCGGCCGCCGAGATCGCGCTGCGGTCGGCATCGCCGGACTCGGTGGCGATCGTGGAGGCGGTCGGCGGCGAGGTGATCGGCACGGTCGAGGCGGCGCGGGCGCACTCGGCGGTGCACCACGGCGCGGTGTACCTGCACATGGGCGTCCCCTACGAGGTCGAGGACCTGGACCTGGCGCAGCGGCGCGCGCTCGTGCGGCCGTTCGAGGGCGACTGGTACACGCAACCCAAGCGCGAGTCAGAGACCTGGATCGAGCAGGTGCGCGAGCGCCGGGACTCCTGCGGGGTGGTGCTGTCGTTCGGGATCGTGTCGGTGACCGAGCAGGTCGTCGCCTACCAGAAGAAGCGCGTCAGCGACCACGCCGTGATCGACCTGCTCGCGCTCGACATGCCCGAGCAGGAATTCGTGACCCAGGCGCTCTGGTACGAGCTGCCGGACGAGCTGTTGCGCGAGGAGTTCCCGCTCGACGTGCTCCAGGGCTCGCTGCACGCGGCCGAGCACGGGCAGATCGCGGTGCTCCCGCTGATCGCCATGTGCGACCGCTGGGACATCGGCGGCCTGTCGACCGCCTTCCACCGCCAGACCGGACGCTCGACGATCTTCATCTACGACGGCCACCCGGGCGGCGTGGGCATCACGCGGGTCGGCTACGAGCGATTCGAGTCGCTCGTCGACGACGCCCTGCGGCTGATCTCGGAGTGCCGCTGCCGCGCCGGCTGCCCCTCGTGCGTGCAGTCGCCCAAGTGCGGCAACCTCAACGAGCCGCTCAACAAGCGCGGCGCGGTCGAGCTGCTCAGCCGGATGGCGTCGCGCTAGTGGGCGTCGGTACCGGCAAGGTGGTAGTGAACAGGGCGATGTCGCTGGACGGCTTCATCGCCGGTCCTGGCCACGCGATGGACTGGATCTTCGAATACCTGACTGCGGACGCGTTCCCGGAGGTGATGGCGGCCACGGGCGCCATGCTCATCGGCCGGGGCACGTACGAGGTCGGCAAGCGTATGGCCGATCAGGACACCACCTACGAAGGGGGAGCACGGTTCGTCCTCACCCACGAGCCTCCCGACGAGCCGGACCCCACCGTCACATTCCTCACCTGTGGCCCTGAGGAAGCCGTTGTCACGGCACGCAGCGCCGCGGGCGACAAGAACCTGGAGATCCTCGGTGCCGACGTGGCCGCTCAGTGCCTGCAGCGCGGGCTCGTCGACGAGATCTTGGTGTATGTCCTACCGGTGCTGCTCGGCGATGGCGTTCGCTTCTCGCCCCCAAGCCTCGACCGGATCGACCTGGAACCTCTCGGCAACACCCAGTCGGGCGCCGTCACGATGCTCCGCTTCCGCGTGCGAAAGTAGGCGCGCGTTCAGGACGGCGCGCCAGCCATCCCGCGCGCCGCGGCCTCGATCACCGAGCGCCGGTTCTTGTGCCCGGGCTCGTACAGGCTCACGGCCGCGGCCGCCGCGGGCGAGCCGGCGCGCAGCCGGTCGATGACGTCGGCGGCGCGCATGCGGTCGTAGCCCGGCCACGGCTCCTCGACGCTGATCTCCGCGCCGGCGCCGTCCTCGGCGCCCTGCTCGGCGACCTCGGCGACCAGCACCGGCTCCTCGCTCACGTGCTCGGGCTCGGGCGGGTCCGGCATCAGGCCGGGATCCGGCTGCGGGGCGGAAGCGCGGCGCGGCGGAGGCGGCGGCGGCTGCGGCTGGCGCTCGAATCGCGGTCGCGGCGGGACGCGCACCGGTGTCTCCGCCGGCCCGTCGCCGCCCAGGCCGACGATCCCGGCGGCGCGCTTCGCGACTCCCATGCCGAGGTCGAGCGGGATCCGGATCAGGGCTTGGGGCAGACGGAGGAGGCGCATGGCTTTCGCGCTACCCGCCCACTCGCGGACGAAACGGGGCGCCCTGCTGAAAGTTCGGTTGCGCCGGATCAGACGGCCGCCGGCGCGGCCGATGCGAAGAGGGCGATGCGACTTCGCCCCCCGGGGCCTCGCCGTAGCCGCGGCCGTGCCAGCAGCATTGGGGCCGCCTGGCACGGGCGTGCGCTCGGCGAGGCCGGGGGCGATGCCGCACCGCGCCGCCTCAGTCGAAGGTCAGCTTGAACTTGCCCTTGAGACCGTCGGTGGCCGTGGTCACCGATCCGCGCAGCTCCCCGAACGGGCGCGCGAACACCGGCACCAACGCGGCTGGGATGCCGAACTGCGGCGCCAGCTGCGCCAGCACCTGACGGGCGATGCCCTCGGCGTCGGCGCGCACCACGAGCGAGCCCGCGGCGTCCTCGACCGGCGCCGGCTGGGCGGCGGCCATCTGGGCGGCGCGCGCTGCGCGTCGGTGGCGACCACGAACGCGTCGTTGCGGATGCCGAAGACGAAGCCGCCGCCGTCGGAGGAGGTCAGCTCGTAGAGGTCGCCGCGCCGACGGACGTCGCCGAGGCCGAGGTCCGGCAGTGCCTTCACCACCTTCGCGAAGGTGGCCGAGAAGGCCGCCGGGTCCTTGAGCTCCGCGCGCGCGCCGAACTCGCCCTCGAGCGTGACCGAGACGGACACGTCGGTCAGCTGGTCGACCACGTCGCGCTGCACGTCGATGTCGAGCTGGCTCTCGATCGCGCGCTTGCCCTGCTCGTAGTCGCCGGAGGTGTCGGGATCGACCGCCTGGAGGGCGGACTCGAAGAACGCGAACAGCTGACTGGGGTCGCGCAGCCCCACGCCGATCTCCTTCGGACGCTGCACCACCTCGGCGGCCTCGTCGCCGGTGGCGAGCGGCAGGTCGTCCTCGGTCAGGTCGTCGCCCTCGGTGCGCGCGTTGAACTCGACGTCGATCGAGCTCTTGGTCGCGGAGAGGGTCAGGCCGAGCGTGCTCAGCGCGTCGACCCACTCGATCTTGCGCGCGTCCGCGGCGCCCTCGCTCTGCGTCAGCAATGCGCCGACGTCCACGTAGAGCCGGGCGAGAGCGTCGTCAGGCAGGCCCTCGAGGCCCGCCTCGAAGTCGTCCTCGGAGAGGCTGTCGCCGCCGTCGGCGCGCTTGAGCGCCGCCTCGAGCAGGTCGCGAGAGCCGGCGAGGACGATGACGTCGTCGGCTACCGCGAAGTAGGTGTCGCCGTCCTGGTAGACGGTCGCGCCGGCCACCTCGCCGAGGTCCTTGGGCTTCGTGCGGTCGACCAGCTTGTCGAGCGCATCCTTGTCGGAGGCCTGCAGCGCGGCCACGAACCCGGCCTCGCCGGAGTCCGACAGGAACGAACCGACGTCGGCGGCGCTGACGACGGCGGGGTTGCCGAGCAGCGGCTTGATGTCGCGGTCGAACTCGATGCCCTCGTGGCCGAACGACAGCTGCGACTTGAGCAGCGCCTTGATCGTGTCGGCGCCCGGGAAGCGGTTGAGGATGGCGTCGAGCGACTTGTACTGCTCGCCGTCCAGATCGGTGTCGACCTCGACGGCGAAGGGCGTGTCGGCCGGAACGTACGAGAGGACGGTGCCGAGTCCGCTCGAGCTCTCGTCGTCGCCGCCACAGCCGGTGGCGGCGACCGCGAAGGCGCCCACGCAGGCGAGCAGGGCGACCAGAAAGCGCAGCTTCGTCATAACGGCGCGAGTCTAGCTAGCCGTCGTCGCGCTCCCGCTGGTCGCCTACCTGCTCGACGAGGTCGTCGAGCGCCGCCTCGGGGTCCGCAACGCCTTCGTCGTGGAGGGCGGCCTCGACCGTCGGCGCGGGCTTCTCCTTCGAGTTCGTGAGAATGAACGCGCTGGCGATGACGACCGCCGCGAAGACGCCGTGCAGCGCCATCGCGGCGACCAGCAGCAGCCAATTGTCGAGCGCCAGCGACGCCACGACGCCCACCAGCAGCAGCACGGCGCCGACGATGAGCAGCAGCAGCCGGGACGTCGGCATCGCGGCGCCGATGCCGCCGGAGCGGCGACCGAGCGCCCGCTCGACGTCGAGATCGGCGCCCTTCACCGCCTCGTCGCCGACCACCTCGCGCAGCTCGCCGACGAGCAGCTCGCGACTGCGCTCCGTCTGCTCGCTCATCGACCGCCCCTCCTCTGGCGCGGCAAGTAGAGCGCGCAGCCGCGGTGGTAGCGCGAGCCGCGCAACGGGTAGCGTCGTCGTCGCGGATCGGGCGGCCGCAGGCGGGGCAGCCGGGCGCCTTGGAACGGGCGCCAAGCGTGCGCATCGCGGCCCGGACCCTGAAATCGAGATTGGTGCCCAACGAAAGCCTCCTGGATGTGGATTAGGAGGGTCCGTCGTGGGCTTCCCGTGCCGGGCTGCGCGCCGTCCCCGTCTGCGCTCTGCTGGTTCCCCGAGCCGGGGCGGGGCAAACTCAGGCCAGCGGCGAAGGCGGGATGCGCGGCTGCCCCTGGACCGCCGTGATCCTCATCGCGACCTCGTCGATCACGCACCACGACCAATCCTCGCCCGGCTCGAATCGAGCGCATGATCGGGTGCTCGCTGGCGGAGGCGTGCCCGGAGGCGTGGCGCATCGGCGAGGAGTCGCAGCAGCCCACGTGGCCGCACTCGAGGCAGATGCGCAGGTGGAACCACTCGGTGCCCGCCGCGAGACAGTCCTCGCAGCCCTCCACGGACTCGGGCAGCTCCAGGAGCTGGACGTGGTCTAGGTGAGTGCAGTCGGCCATGGGTTCCTCGCGATCAGGATTGGGTGAGGGGGAGCCAGACTTTGAAGGTGGTGCGGCCCGGCTCCGAGTCGACCGTCAGGGTGCCGCCGTGGCGGTCGACCACGATCCGGTGGGCGGTGGCGAGGCCGAGCCCGGTGCCGTGCCCGACGTCCTTGGTGGTGAAGAACGAGTCGAAGACGCGGTCGCGGATGTCGGCCGGTATGCCGGGGCCGTCGTCCGAGACCTTCACGCAGACGCCGCCGCTGAGCTGCGCGGTGGCGATCGTGATCGTGCCGCTCTCGCCGAGCGCGTCGATCGCGTTCTCGATCAGGTTCGTCCAGACCTGGTTGAGCTCGCCGCCGCGCACGGTCAGGCGCGGCAACTCGCGGTCGTACTCGCGCACCACCGCGATCGAGGTGTGCTTGAGCCGGTGCCCGAGCACCGCCAGCGTGGTCTCGATGCCCTCGTGCAGGTCGACCTCGAGCAGGTCGCCGCGGTCCATGTAGGCGTAGGACTTGACCGCGCCGACCAGCTCCGACATCCGCTTGGTGGACTCCTGCAGCTCGCCGGCGAGGCCGCGCGCGGTCAGCGTGGCCGCCACCCACGCGACCGCCGCGCCGGTGGCGGGGCCGGCCAGCCCTGCGAGCCGGTCGAGCCAGGCGCGGTCGACCCCGGCGGCGGCGAGCGGCTCGGCGAGGCGCCACGGCTCGGGCACGTCCAGCTCCTCCAGGCGCGCGGTCAGGTCGTCCTCGGCGTCGGCCACGTCCAGGGCGTCGAGGGCGGTGCGCTCGCGCGCGCCCGCGAGCGCCTCGCGCTGCAGGGCCACGAGCCCCTCCGCCTGCTCGCGCTCGATGCCCGACTCGACGAAGTGCCCGATCGTCGAGGCGATCACGTCGAGCGCCTCCTCCATCTGGGCGGCGGCGCGGCGGGCCGCGGCGGCCGGGTTGTTGAGCTCGTGGGCGAGCCCGGCGGCCATCGTGCCGAGCGAGGCCAGCCGCTCGCGGTTCTGCTCCATGACCGTGATGCGCGACATCACGGGCGCCACCTGCTGCATCACGCGTCGGTGGACGACCGGCTGGGCGAACGCCAGCCGGCGGAAGTCCTCGGACTCGATCAGCGCGACCACGCAGTCGGTCTCGGCGTACATGCGCACCCCGAGCGCGCCCTCGGTAAGCACCGCGATCGCGCCCATCCAGGTCGGCGCCTGCTGGCGGCTGACCGGCTCGTGGCGATCTCCCTCGACCAGCTCGGCCTGCGCCTGGCCCTCCAGCAGCAGCTTGAGGCCGGGCGGCTCCACGTCCTGCTCGAAGATGAGGTCGCCCGGTGCGAGGCGCTCGACGGTCGCCACCGCCGCCCAGTCGGCCAGCTGCCCCTCGTCGAGATCGTCGAACAGGTCGACCGTGCGCAGCTCGGCGACCGTGACCGCGGTCATGTGCCGGCCAGGTACTGGTGGATCAGGGAGACCGCCATCGAGCCCTCGCCGACGGCGCTCGCCACGCGCTTGATCGAGCGGGCGCGCACGTCGCCCGCGACGAACACGCCCGGCACGCTCGTCTCGAGCGGGTACGGGTCGCGGTTGAGCTGCCAGCCCTGCTCCTGCACGTCGGGGCCGGCGAGGATGAAGCCGCGCTCGTCGCGGGCGACGACGCCGTCGAGCCAGTCGGTGCGCGGCGAGGCGCCGATGAAGACGAAGCAGGCGTCGATCTCGAGCGCCTCCTCGCCGTCCGGGCCGCGCACCTGCAGGCGGCGCAGGCGCCCATCCTCCCCCTCGGCGGCGGTCGCGCTGCTGCCGGTCCGGACCTCCACGTTCGGCAGGGCGGCGATCTGCTCGATCAGGTAGTGCGACATCGAGCGCTCGAGCGACGGGCCGCGCACCAGCATCGTCACGCGCGCGGCGTAGCCGCTGAAGTAGACGGCGGCCTGGCCGGCGGAGTTGGCGCCGCCGATGATCGCCACGTGCTGGTCCGAGCAGGAGCGCGCCTCCGCGAGCGCGGCGCCGTAGTAGATGCCGGCCCCGGTGAAGTCGCCGAACCCGGGCGCGTCGAGCTGGCGGTACGAGACGCCGGAGGCGACCAGCACGCAGTTGGCGCTCAGCTCGCCGCCGTCGGTCAGCTCGACGAACCGGCCGGCGCCCTCGGCGCGCAGGCCGGCGGCGTCCTGGACCGTGAGCAGCTCCGCACCCAGGCGGCGCGCCTGGTCGGTGGCGCGGCGGGCCAGGTCGGAGCCGCTGAGGCCGTTGGGGAAGCCGAGGTAGTTCTCGATGCGGCTCGACTGTCCCGCCTGCCCGCCCGGGCGCCTCGCGCTCGACCATCACGGTCCTCAGACCCTCCGAGGCCCCGTAGACCGCGGCCGCCAGCCCGGCGGGGCCGCCGCCGACGATGACGAGGTCGTAGTGGTCCTGGGCGGGCTGGCCGGCGACACCGAGCCGCTCGGCCAGCTCGAGCACCGTCGGGCGCTCCAGCACGGAGCCGTCCTCGAGCAGGGCGACCGGCAGGCGGTCCTCGGGGACGCCGACGACCTGGAGCAGCTCGCGCGCCTCGCCGTCGCGCTCGACGTCGAGCCAGCGCGCCGGGACGCGGTTGCGGGCCAGGAAGTCGCGCAGGTCGTGGGAGTCGCGCGAGAAGCGGTGGCCGACGATGCGCACGCCGCCGGCCTCGAGCGACGCGCCGGCCTCCCAGGTGGCGAGCAGGTCCTCGACGACCGGGTAGAGCTGCTCTTCGGGCGGGTCCCACGGCTTGAGCAGGTAGTAGTCGAGCGAGACGTCGTTGATCGCCGAGATCGCAGCCTCGGTGTCGGCGTACGCGGTCAGCAGCACGCGCTTGGCGTCGGGGACGACGGTGCGCGCCTGGACCAGGTAGTCGGTGCCGGACATGCCGGGCATGCGCTGGTCGGCGATCAACAGGGCGGCTTGGTCGCCACGCGTGCGCAGCTCCGTGAGCAGCTCGAGCGCCTCGGCGCCGGAGCCGGCGCGCAGGATGCGGTAGCGCTCGCCGAATCCGCGCCGCAGGTCGCGGGCGACGGCGCCGAGCACGGCCGGCTCGTCGTCGACCGCCACGATCGCGGGGCGTCGCTCGGAGGGCATCGACCGGTAAGACTTGCAGACCGCCCATGGCCTACGACCACGATCTGGCGAACCGCGTGCGCGAGCAGCTGGCCGCCGAGGACACGCTCGGCGAGATGGAGATGTTCGGCGGCGTCGCGTTCCTGCTGAACGGCAACATGGCCGTCGGCGTGACGCACGACGACCTGATGGTCCGGGTGGGCAAGGGGCGCTCGGACGAGGCGGCGGCGGAGCCGCACGCCCGGCCCTTCGAGATGAGCGGGCGCCCGATGCGGGCGTGGGTGCTGGTGGAGCCGGAGGGCGTGGCCACCGACGCGCAGCTGCGCGCCTGGGTCGAGCGCGGCGCGGCGTTCGCGAAGTCGCTTCCCCCGAAGGGCTAGGGCCCGACGAGCTTCGCCAGCGCGTCGAGCAGGGGCAGCTGCCCCTTCACGAGCTTGCGCCGGGCGTCGTCGAGGCCGAGCCACTCGGCGCGATCGATCTCGGGGAACGCCTGCCGCCGGCCCGAGCGCGGCGGCCACTCGATCTCGAAGGTGTTGCTGCGCACGGTCGACGCGTCGAAGTCGGCCTCGATCGCCCAGGCCACGACGCGCTTGCCGCCCGACTGCCTGACCTCGCCGAGCTCGAGCGGCTCGCCCGGCGGCGCGGGGCTGCCCGTCTCCTCCTGGAACTCGCGCCGGGCCGCGGCCAGCGGGTCCTCGCCGTCGGCGTACTCGCCCTTGAAGATCGACCAGCCGCCCTCGTCGCGCTTGGCCCAGAAGGGGCCGCCCATGTGGCCGATCAGGACCTCGGTGCCGGCGTCGCCGCGACGGAACAGAAGCAGGCCGGCACTGCGAGTGGGCACCCCGGAAGTCATATAGCCTGAGCCGATGCGCGAAGTCAGTCCTGGCTCTGGCGGCGGTGATCTGCCTCTGCGCGGCCGGCTCGGCATCGGCCGCCGCTCCGCAGCTGGAGGTCGACGGCAAGCGCCTCGTGGACGCCGGCAGCGGCAAGACCTTCGTGCCGCGCGGCGTGAACTGGCCGAGCTTCGAGTACGCCTGCTACTACGGCTACGCGTACTCGGACGAGGGCGATCCGAAGACCACCCACCCGACTGCCGCCAGCGCGCGCAAGATCGCGAGCTGGCACATCAACACCGTGCGGGTGCCGCTCAACGAGGCGTGCTGGCTGGGGGTGGACGGCCAGCCGGCGTTCGGCGACGTGGACGGCTACCGCGCGGCGGTGCAGAACTGGGTCACGCTGCTGCATCGCGCCGGTCTCGCGGTGATCCTCGACCTGCACTGGTCGGCGCCGCCGGGTGTCGGCGCCGAGGGCCAGCGCGCGATGCCGGACTCCCGGTCGCCCGCGTTCTGGACGTCGGTGGCGACCACGTTCAAGGACGATCGCGCGGTGATCTTCGACCTCTTCAACGAGCCCTACTCGCGCTACGACGACAACGACACGCTCGTGTTCGACCTGAGCTGGGACTGCTGGCTCGAAGGCGGCTGCACGCCGCCGGCCGTCAACGACGGCGAGCCGGTCAACGGCGCCACCTACCCGGCCACCGGGATGAGGGCGCTGGTCGAGGCCGTGCGCTCGGCGGGCGCCACCCAGCCGATCATGCTCGGCGGGCGCGACTACGCGAACGACCTCGGCGAGTGGCTCCAGCACCTGCCCGAGGACGACCAGCTCGTGGCGAGCTTCCACAACTACAAGGCGCAGGCGTGCAACACGACGGCGTGCTGGAACCGGACGATCGCGCCGGTCGCCGAGCAGGTGCCGGTGGTGACCGGCGAGTTCGGCGAGACCGACTGCAGGAGCTCGCACGTGAACAGCTACATGCGCTGGGCGGACAAGCGCGGCATCGGCTACCTCGCGTGGGCGTGGTGGGTGCTGCCCAAGAAGGGCTGCAAGGAGCTGTCGGTGCTCGCCGACCGAAGCGGCACGCCGAAGGCCCCCAACGGCACGGCGCTCAAGAGCCACCTCGCGGAGCTCGCCGGGCCGCGGATCTCGCTGAGCGGATCGGCGCGGCAGTCGCTCGACGGCGCGATCGAGGTCCAGGTGCGCTGCAGCAGGGCATGCCGCGTGCGGGCGGGCGGCACGCTCGCGCATCGGCGGCCAGAGCTTCAGGCTGCGCACGGCGTGCGCTCGCTGCCGGCCCGGCGCACCCGCACGATCGCGGTGCGAATCCCGGGCAGCGCCGCGCGAGGCCGCGGCGTCGGCGCTGAGCGCCGGGCGGCGGGTGAGCGCAAGCGTCAAGGTCAGCGCCGGGGGCGCGACCAAGGTCCGCAGGATCCGGCTGACCTAGCCGTCCTTCACGCTCCCGCCGCTCGCCTCGATCAGCTCCACGGTCTTCTCGTAGCCCTCGCGCACCCACTCGACGGGATCCCATCCGTCCGGGGCCGGCTCGAGCTCGACCGCGATCGTGCCGTCGAAGCCCGTGGCCACGAGGGCGTCCATGTACTCGCCCAGCGGCGCTGTCTTGCGCCCGGGCGGGAAGTTGCGGTAAACGATGCCGTCGCAGTCCGAGATGTGTGCGTGCGCGATCCGGCCGGCGAGCTTGTCGAGCTCACGCGCGTCGATCTTCATCGGCCAGAGGTGCGCAAGGTCGGCGTTGGCCTTCATCGCCGGAACGCCGACGTCGTCGAGCATCCGCACCATCTCGTCGACGGAGTTGACGTAGGACCACTCGTAGGGCTCCAGCTCGAGCGCGATGTCGAGGCCCAGCGACCCCGCGTGAGTGGCGATCTCGCGCAGGTTCTCGACCGCCCAGCCCCATTGCTCCTCCGGAGGGATGACCTCCTTCTTCCAGATGTAGTCGCCGATCACCATCAGCATGTTCGAGGCACCGACGCGCGCCGCGAAGTCCACGTGCCGCAGCGCGCGCTCCGTGTGGAAGCGCCTGACCGACGGGTTGAAGTCCGTGATCCCGAGACTCACGCAGATACCCGCCGCGACGGGCAACGGCCCGGACGTCGCGTCCTCGACTGCCGCGGCCAGCTCCTCGTCGGTGAGGTCGAGCGGGTCCGTGACGACGTCGACGCTCCCGTAGCCGATCTCCCGTGCGAGCTCGGCTCCGCGCCGGCCCTCGTACCCACTGCCCTCCCAGACAGCCTCTATCAGTCCGACACGCATCGGTTCTTCCTTCCTTCGCAGGTACAGGTCAACGGCGGTAGAGGAACTGCTCGATCCGCCCGAATCGCACGACGAGCAGCAGCACGCAGCTGGCGACGACGATGAACAGCACGGCCACGGCGGCGAGGAACGGGGACACCGTGGTGCGGATCCCCGAGTAGACGAACACGGGGAGCGTCAGGTTGTTCAGGTTGACGAGGATCGCGCTGATCACGAACTCCGTCAGCCCGAGCACGAACACCATCAGCCCGCCGGTGATCACGCCCGGAGCGAGCCCCGGCATCGTGACGAACAGGAACTGCTGGATCTCCTCGGCACCGAGCGTCGCGGCCGCCTTCTCGAGGTCGGTGCCGAGGTCGAGGATGCTCGAGGCGACGGCCCAGAGCATGAAGGGCAGGTTCACGATCGCGATCGCGACGGCCACGGCGGTCAGGTGCCGCAGAACGTGCAGCTCTGTCAGGACGATCAGGAACCCGACCGCCGACACGATGAACGGCGTGGCGAGCCCGATCGAGAGGTAAGCGGTGACAACGGTGCCCGCGCGTATGCGCCGGCGGTGCACGGCCAGCATCGCGGGAACGGCGACCGCCACGTCGATGACGACCGACACCAACCCCACGTAGAGGCTGTTGCGAAGCGTCTCCCAGACCGTCCCGCTGCTCAGCATGTCGCCGTACCAGCTCAGCGTGAAGCCGTCGGGTGGGAACGAGATCTGCTGCCCCGCCGAGAAGGAGGAGACGACGATGATCAGCGTCGGCAGCGACAGGTAGAGGACCGTCGCGCCGACGATCGTCTTGAGACCGAGTCCCAGCTTCATCGCGCCGGCCTCGGCTCGACGTGCTCGAGCGGATCGCCCCCGCGACTACGGCCCAGGAGCAGCAGGACGCTCACGAACACCATCACGACGACGAGCAGCGCGAGTCCGATCGCTGAGCCGAGGTAGATGTTGTCGCGTCCGAGAACGACGCTCTGGACGAGGTTCGCCACGTAGTCGCGAACACCCTGGCCCAGGAGCCCGGGATTCGCGAAGTCGGTCATCGAGATCGTGATGCAGACCGCCGCGGCCCCCGTGATGCCGGGCCGCACGAGCGGCAGGATCACCCGCGTCCAGACCCGGATCGGCCCCGCTCCGAGGGTCGCGGCCGCCTGCTCGAGCTGCGTGTCGACGCGCTGGAACGCGGGCAGCAGGATCACCACGGACAGCGGGATCAGGATCTGCACGCTGCCGATCCCCACGGCCCACAGCGTGCCGAGCATGCCCGGATCGCCGCCGATCACCCAGGACAGCAATCCCTCGCGACCCAGTAGCACGAGCCAACCGTAGGCACGCGCGATGTCTCCGGTGAGGATCGGCAGGAAGATCGTCACGAGCAGCAGCAGCCGCACCGACCGCCGCCTCGTGCGCGTCATGACGTAGGCGAGGGGGAGTGCGATCAGGATCGCGATCGCCGTCGCCACGAGCGTGACCAGCAGCGTGCGCACGAACACCGTCCTGATCAGCGAGTCGTCCAGGACCTCCCGGTAGTTGGCCGTGGAGAAGCCGCCCTGCCGGAACAGGAACGGATCGAAGGAGTGGAAGCTCTTCCACGCGAGCAGGACCAATCCGGCGGCCAGCAGCGAGACGACCGCCATCGCCGGCAGCACCATCAGGACCGCGGACATCCGGCCGCTGACGGGGCCGACGCGGCGCTTGACCGCGATCAAGGCGTCGATGACCCTCCAGCCGAGGGCCACATCGCGATCGCGCCCGGCGGTCGCTCCGCTCACGACGGCGGCGCCCCCGGCGGGAGCACCGGCGCGCCGGCGGCGTTCCAGGCGATCCATACCGGTTCGCCGATGCCGATCGTCGCGCTGCCGCCCTGGACGAGCACCTTGACCGTCAGGCCGTCGCTCGTACTCGCCTCGTAGTAGGTGCCGGTCCCCTCGAAGGCCGCCAGCTCGACCTTCGCCTCCAGGCGGTTGTCGAACACGCCGGCGGGCGGCGGCGAGGTCGAGAGGGTCACGTTCTCGCTGCGCAGCACGAGCGTCCCGGCCCCCGGCTCCGCGTCGTCGACCACGCGGATGCGCAGCGACCCGCGTTCGAGCCAGCGCTCGCCGCCGTCGGCGACGACCTCGCCGGCGATCAGCACGGGGTCGCCGAGGAAGGCCGCGACGAAGATCGTCGCCGGGTCGCGGTAGAGCTGCTCCGGAGTGGCGACCTGGACGACGCTGCCGTCGTGCATGATCCCGATCCGGTCGCTGAGCATCAGCGCCTCGCGCTGGTCGTGCGTGACGTTCACGATCGTGACGTCGAGATCCCGGTGCAGGCGCATCAGCTCGATCTGCATGTCCTCCCGCAGCCGCCGGTCGAGCGCGCCGAGCGGTTCGTCGAGCAGCAGCAGCGGCGGCTCGTAGACGAGCGCCCGCGCAAGGGCGATGCGTTGACGCTGGCCGCCGCTGAGGTCGCCGACGTTGCGGTGCTCTACATGGGGCAGGCGGACGATCTCGAGCGCGGCACGCACGCGTTGTGCGATCTCCGCGCGTCCGACTCGGCGCATCCGGAGCGGGAAGGCGACGTTCGAGAAGACGTCCATGTGCGGGAACAGCGCCAGCGACTGGAAGACCATCCCGAGGTTGCGGTCGTACGGCGGCTCCCGCGTGACCTCTCGCCCCTCGATCATGACGCTGCCGCTGGTCGGGGCGGTCAACCCCGCCAGCACGTGCAGGAGCGTCGTCTTGCCCGAGCCCGAAGGCCCGAGGAGAGTGAGGAACTCCCCCCGGGCCACTTGGAGGTGGACGTCGGCTACGGCGTCAACGCCGCCATAGGTCTTCGTGATCCCCTTCCATTCGGCGATCTGGTCGGCGCCGACCGCCACTACTTGACGGCTTGGTCGAACGCCGCCTGCCACGCATCCTGATTCCGCGCCATGGCGGGAATCGGGGCGACGATCGCCGACGCCTCGATCTGCTCCTCGGTCAGCGGGAACACCTTCGGCTCCTTCTCCATGTACGCGGGCACCGAGGCGTTCGGGTTGACCGGGATCACGCCCAGCGCGTCGGCGATCTTCGTCTGCTGCTCCTCGCTGAGGCACTCGTTGATGAACACCTGCGCGTAATAGGCAGAGTTCGCCGGGATCCCCTTGTGGATGTAGACGGCGTCGCCGAGCAGCAGGATGCCCTCCTTCGGAACCACGTTCGCGACCGGCGCTCCGGCCTTCTCGGCCTCGATCTTGTCGAAGACCCCGTGGATGGAGATGTCGACCTCGCCCTCGGTCAGCCCCTTGACAGCCGCCGCGTCATCGCCGAGCACCGCGATGTTCGGCTTGGCGGTCGCGATCTTGTCCCAGACCGGGTCCATGCTGGCCGCATCGTCCTCCTTGGGCTCGACGCCCAGCGCCTTGGCAACGGAGAACGCCGTGCTCGCGTATTGCTGGTCCCACTCGATCGCGTCCTTGAAGCGCGGATCGAACAGGTCGTTCCAGGACTTGATCGACTTCGGATCCACCTTGTCCGTTCGAACGATCACGGGAATCGTGAAGCTGTAGACGTTCGCGTAGTCCCAGCCGTTCTCGGCGGGCAGGTTCGGCGGCTTGGAGACACTCTCGTTCACGACGTCGAGGTTCGGGGCGACCTTCGGCGAGATCGGCACGACCAGCTTCTGCACGCCGCTCAGATAGCCCCGGGTCTGCAGCTGGAAGCTGAGGTCCACCGGCGGCCGCTGGCCGGCCCTGATGGCGTTGTTGACCTTGGTGTGGATCGCGCCCTCGTCGGACGTGTCCCACTTGATCGGGATCCCGGTCTTCTCGGTGAAAGACGCTCCACACGATTCGGCGATCCCGTCCTTGAGCGTCCCCGCCCAGATTCGGACGGTCAGGTTCGCCGGCTTCGTCGCGGGCTTCGCGACCGAGGCAGCCCCGCCCCCTCCGCCGCCGTCGTCGCCGCCTTCGTCGTCGTCGCCGCCGCAGCCGGCCACGAGGAGGGCGGTAACGCCCGCCAATGCCAAGACCTCTTTGAAGCGCATTCTCTCTCCTCCTGATCGCCCATTCCGGCGGTCCGTGCAACCGGACGAAACCGTGGAGCTAATTCCCAAGCGAACCTAACTCTGCGTGCCGCGCGGAGCCTAGACCCGTCCTTAGTCGCTTGTCAAGGCGTGATGTAGGCTGGAGGGGTGGCTTCTGAGCCGCATATAGTTTCTAACTGGAACCAAAATCACCGGCGCGTGGTTCCGCCCGCCGCAGCTCAGCTGGTAGCGGGTAGATTCGGCTGCTGCCAATGGCGGGCTTTTGAGCAATGAGGACCGAGCGCCGCGCACCTACGCTCGTGGGCAACCGCACCACCAGCGATTGGAAGAACGCTGCCGCCCGCAACGTCCTGCTGCGCGAGATCCGGCTACGGGCGCCGATCTCCAGGATCGACCTCTCGAAGCGCACGGGGATCAGCAAGCCCGCAGTCACGCGCGGTGTGGCTGCGTTGATCGACGAAGGGCTGGTGGCGGAGACGAGCCTGGGCGACGCCGGCAGCGCCGGCGGGCGGCGCCCGCGAATGCTCGAGCTCGTACCGAGCGCCGCGGCCGGCCTCGGGTTCATGCTCAAGGTCGGCCGGATGGTCGGCGGCATCGCGGGCTTCGACGGCCGGCTCGAGCGGCGCGTAGAGCTCGATTTCGATCCGCTGGGCGACCCGCGCCAGAGCCTCGACCAGGTGGTCGAGCTGCTCGAGCTCCTGATGGCGGACAACCCGGCCGACCGGCCTCTACTCGCGGCGGGTGTCAGCGTTCCCGGCCTGGTCGACGAGCTCGGGCGGATAGTGACCTTCCCCCACATGCCGAGCTGGCGCGGCCTGCCGCTGTCGCAGCTGCTCGAGGACCGGCTCGGCATGCCCATCTATCTCGACAACGAGAGCCGTGTCCAGGCGATCGCGGAGGCGTGGTTCGGGGACGCGCAGTCGGTGCGCAACTTCGTCTGCCTGGAGGCCGGCGCCGGGATCAGCGCGGGAATCGTCGTCAACGGGGAGCTCTGGCGCGGCGCCCATTCGCTCGCCGGCGAGACGGGACACGCGAGCATGACCGCCGACGGCGCCCGGTGTCACTGCGGCAGCCGTGGTTGCTGGGAGATGGCCGCCTCCACCACACAGCTGCTGAACAACGTCCGCGCGGCCTCCATCGCGGCGTCCGACGAGATCGCGTCCAACGACGCGGAGTTGACCGTGGAGCGAGTCGTCGCCGCCGCCGACGCACGCGACGAGGTCGCCCTACGCGAGATCGGTGCTCACGCGGATGCGTTGGCCGCCGGGATCTGCAACCTGATCCTCGCCTACGACCCCGAGCGGATAATCCTGCACGGGCAGTCCGTGCTGCTCGGGCCGAGACTGGAGGAGATGCTCCGTACGCGCGTCGCGGAGCGCTTCCGACTGTGGCTCGATTACGACCCGCCCATCCGGCTGACCCGAGCTGGGCACCGAGGGCGCGCTGACCGGCGCCTTGAGCCTCGCGCTCCACGCCGCGTGGGGCTTCGGGGACCCGACCGCCGAGGCAGGCGGAACCGTCGTCCCCCGCCCGGAGTCGGACGCAGGCCGGCTAGCGGGGCCGCGCGGCGTCGGCCGCCGCCATGCTCCAGGCGACGACGCCGAGCGCCGTGACGACCATGGCGCCGCCGGCGAGCTGCCGCGTAGAAAGCTCCTCGCCGAGGATGACGTAGGCCAGCACTGCCACGAGCACCGGCTCGACGGCGACCACCGCACCGGCCGTGAACGCGGAGGTCGCGCCGAGGCCGACGCCCGCCAGCAGCGCCCAACCCGCTGCCGAGACCCCGATCGCCAGCAGCAGCGGGAGCGACAGCGCCGCCGGGCCAGTCGAACGCGCCGACTGGGTCCGTCAGCAGGACCGTCAGGGCAGCGCCGAGCATGGCGAGTGGAAACGCGAGCGCCGCCGCAACGTGCTGGCGCCGCTCGAGCACCAGCAGGAAGGCCGCGAAGCCGGCGGCGCTGGCGAGTCCCGCGAAGACCCCGACGAGGTCGACGGAGCCTCCGATCGGCGCGGCCATCACCGCGACGCCCGCGACGATCCCAATGGTGGTGACGCGTTCGACGAGCGTCGGCGCCTGCCCCGTCCGCGCCCAGTAGAACGCGGCGATCCACATCGGGGTGGTGGCGAGCAGCAGCGCGAGCATGCCGGCCGGCAGCCTGGCGAGGCCCTCCAGCTCGGCGCGCGCGTTCAGCCAGAGCAGCGCTCCGGCCGCGACGGCGACAGCGGCCGCGCGCGCCGATGATGGCCCCCCGCGCGCGCAGTAGAAGAGGCAGGGCCACGGCCACGCACGGGGCCGCGATCAGCATCCGGACGGCGAGAATCCCGCCTGGGTCGGCGCCCTCGGCATACGCCTGCTTGATCGCGATCACCCCGCACGAGATCGACGCGGCGGCAAGCACCAGCGCCGCGAAGCCCGCCCTGGGGCCCATGGAGGCGCGCGGTCAGGCCTGGGCGCGTTCCCGCTCGAGGCTGGTGAGCGTCGGCGGGTCCGTGAGCCAGGAGAGGGAGGCGCTCGGCTCCTGCCAGAGAGCGCTTCGGAGGATCTCGACCGTGCGCTCGAGCCCCTCCATGATCGGAGCGAGCGGATCCTCGTGCTCGATGCTCACGACACCGTCGTAGCCGACGGTGCGCAGCACCGCGGCCAGCTGCCTCCAGAACCCGACGTCGTGGCCGTAGCCGATCGTCGCGAACCGCCAGGAGCGACCGGGCGTCTCGGGTGCCGACGTGGCGAGCAGGCCGTCGCGAGCGGCGACCGCCTGGTCGATGTAGGTGTCCTTCGCATGCACGTGGAAGAGCATCCCGGAGCGCCCCAGTTCCTCGGCGACGACCAGCGGGTCCATCCCCTGCCACCAGAGGTGGCTCGGGTCGAAGTTGACCCCGACATTCTCGCCGCAGCCCTCGCGCAGCCGACGCATCGACGGCCCGTTGAAGACGCAGTCGCCCGGATGCGGCTCGAACGCCAAGCGCACCCCGTGCTCGCCGGCGAACGCGGCGCCCTCGCGCCAGAACGGGATGATCTTCTCCTCCCACTGCCACTCGAGGAGCTCCTCGTAGTAGCCCGGCCACCCCGTGGAGACCCAGTTCGGATACTCGCCTCCGTCGGGGGTCCCGGGGCAACCGGCGAACAGGACGACCTGGCGCACGCCGAGCTTCTCGGCGGCGAGCACGGTCTTGCGGAACACGGCCCCCGCACGATCCGCGTAGGCGGGGTTCGGGTGGAGCGGATTGCCGTGACAGCTGAGCGCGCTGATCTCGAGGCTGCGGGCGTCGAGGTCGCGCTGGAGCGTCTCCACCGCCTTCGGGTCGTCGACGACGGCGTCGAGCCCGACGTGCCAGTCCGACGAGAACTCGCCGGTCCCGAGCTCGACCGCGTCCAGGCCGAGCTCCGCGCAGATGTCGAAGGCCCTCGCTCGATCATGATCGCCGAGCACTCCCGTCAGCAGTCCAAGCTTCATCCGTGTCTCCTCCTCAAGAAAGTTTCTATATGACTCGAATTACGAGGTCGAGGTGCGGCGACTATACAGCTGCGGGCTTGTCTGAGCCGCGTGCTGGACTCGCGCGGCGCAGATTGGTTCCGATATGGAACTATTGTTACCGGTGGAGCTCAGTCTCATGATCGAGTCGCAGGAGGGCGTCAGCTGGTCACAGTGGCGGGCGATCGCGGCCGCCGCCGAGGAGCACGGGCTGCAGGGGCTGTACGGATCCGACCATTACCTGTCGGAGCTACCCGGGAGCGACCGCGACGCGCTCGACATCTGGGGAACGATCTGCGGCCTCGCGGCGGTCACTTCGCGCATCCGCCTCGGCACGCTCGTCTCGCCTGCGACCTTCCGCCATCCCTCGGTGCTCGCCAAGCTCGTCGTGACCGCCGATCACCTGTCAGGGGGTAGGGTCGACCTGGCGATGGGCACCGGCTGGTTCGAGGCGGAGCACCAGGCGTACGGCTTCCCGTTTCCGTCCCAGCGCGAGCGCATGGATGTCCTCGAGGAGCAGGTGGAGATCATCCGCCGCAGCTGGGGCACCGAGCGGTTCTCGTTCCGCGGCTCGCACTACGAGATCGTCGACCTCGACGCGCGCCCCAAGCCGTTGCGCCCGGGACGCCCGCGCCTCGTGATCGGCGGCGGCGGCGGACCGCGCAGCCTGGCGCTCGCAGCCGATTGGGCCGACGAGTACAACACGCCCCTGTCCACGGACGCCCTGCTCCGCCGCCTCCTGGAGGACCTGCGCGCGGCGTTCGAGCGCGCCGGCCGCGATCCCGCGACCGCACGGGTGTCCGTGATGACGCCGATCGTGGTCGGGGTGAATCACCGCGAGGTGGAGCAGCGTGTTGCGCGGGCCCGGCGGCTGCGGGGTGCGACGAGCCCTCCGGAGACATGGATCGTCGGCACCCCAGCCCAGGTGGTCGAGCGGCTGCACGAACTCGAGGCGCTCGGGGTGGCACACGCCGTCGTCGAGGCAGTCGACCACGCGGACCTCGAGATGGTCGCGCTCCTCGGGCGCGCAGTGCTCCCCGAGCTATGACCCGGGCGGGTCTCGATGCGTTGGAGCTCGAGCTGCTCGATGCGGTGCTGGAGCGTCTGATCCCGTCGGACGGGCTCGGCGCGGGTGCGCGCGAGGCCTGCGTGTCGCGCTACCTGACGAGGCGGCTCGCCGGGCCCTATCGCCACCACCTGGAGACGTACGCCGACGGCCTGCACCGCCTCGAGGCAGAATCGCGACAGCGCCACGGAGCCGGTTTCGCGAGCCTCGGCCCGGAACGGCAGGACGCGCTGCTGCACGCTGCCGCCACCCGCTCCGACGACGGCGACCCGTTCTTCGAGCTCCTCCTTGCGCACGCGCTCGAGGGGATGTTCGCGGACCCCTCCCACGGCGGCAACGCCGACCGTGTCGGCTGGCAGCTGATCGGGTACCCGGGCCCGCGCGCGGTGTGGAGCGAGGCGGACCAGCGGCTCGGCACGACGGACCCGTGACGCCGTCGACCGGTCGAGCCGCGGACGTGATCGTCGTGGGACTCGGCGCAGCGGGCAGCGTCGCCGCGCACGTCCTGACGCAAGCCGGACTGCGGGTCGTCGCCATCGAGGCCGGGCCGCGACTCCGCCGCGCGGACATGACGTTCGACGAGCTCCGAAACGACGTCGACCAGTGGATGGGTGCACCCAAGTCCGCGGGAGAGGTGCCGACGTTCCGGACCGGCGTCGGCGAGCCGACCGCACCTGCGCCGTACCCGGCGGTGATGGTCAACGCGGTGGGCGGCTCAGCGCTGCACTACCCCGGGACGAGCCCGCGTCTGCTGCCGTGGAACTTCCGCGCGCGGTCGCTCACAGTGGAGCGGTACGGAGAGGGGGCCGTTCCCGCGGACTCCACGCTCGTCGACTGGCCGCTGGACTACGACGAACTCGAGCCGTACTACGACCTGGTCGAGCGGGCGATCGGCATCAGCGGCGCGGCGGGCGCCAACCCGTACGAGGGTCCGCGCAGCGGTCCGTACCCGATGCCCCCGCTGCGTCGCACCGGTCTCACGGAGCTGATGACCCGAGGCGCGCGCGAGCTCGGGTGGCATCCGTACCCCGCGCCCGCGGCGATCAACTCGATCCCTTTCAATGGCAACCCCGCCTGCACCTACTGCGGGTTCTGCGAGAACAACGGCTGCCACAACGGCGCGAAGGGCTCACCCGACAACAACCTGCTGCCCCTCGCCGAGGCGACCGGAAAGCTCGAGGTGATCGAGTCGGCGCGGGTGACGCGGATCGAGGTCGATCGCGGTGGCCGGGCCACAGGCGTCGCGTACGTGCAGCACGGCGAAGCCCGGGTTCAGCGCGCCGCGGCGGTGTTGCTGGGCGCGCATACGTACGAGAACGTGCGGCTGCTGCTGCTCTCCGGGATCGACGGGCGCGGGCAGGTCGGTCGGCACTTCATGCCCCACATCAACCCCGAGGTCTTCGGGCTGTTCCCCGGCATCGACCTGAAGATGGCGACGGGCTCGTGGGGACAGGGGGTCTCCGTCGACGACTTCAACGGCGACAACTTCGACCATGCCGGGCTCGGCTTCATCTCGGGCGGGATGTTCACGGCGGCTCACGAGCTCCTGAAGCCGATCCTGCTCAGCCAGACCGTGCCGCCCGGGCGTCCGCGCTGGGGACCCGAGTGGAAGCTCTGGCTTGCGCGCCACGGCCGCTCGATCGCGATGACGCTCGCGCAGGTGGACGTGCTTCCCTACCGGACCAACATGCTCGACCTGGACCCGGTGGCCAAGGATCGCAACGGCATGCCGCGCGTGCGCGTGACCTTCAAGCCGCACGCGAGCGAGGCGCGCGCCCGCCGCTTCCTGATTGGGAAGCTCGCCGAGTGGCTGCGGGCGGCCGGCGCCACCGAGACATGGGCGCGGCCGGGAGAAGCGATCGAGCTGCGCACGGCGTACGGTGGCGCGAGGATGGGCGCCGACCCGAGCACCTCCGTCGTCGATCCCTTCGGCTTCGCCCACGGGATCGAGAACCTGGGTCTGCTCGGCAGCTGCCTCTTCCCGACCGCCGGGGGGCACAACCCGACGCTCACTCTGCAGGCACTCGCCTGGCGCACGAGCGAGCGGCTCGTGGCGGACCTGACGTGACGGCCCGGCAGCCGCACCCGGCTGCTAGTCGGCGGCGGCCGGCGCGGCGGCGCCCGCCCGCAGCGTTGCCATAGACGGCAGCACCAGCAGCGCCACCGCGAGGCCGACCGCGAAGATCCCGGCGGCCCACCAGAAGGCGGTGGTGTAGCCGTGCACCGCGGCCGCCTGCGCCAGTCCCGGGCCGGGCGCGTGGCTCGCCGCGTAGCTCGACGCGGCGCTTGCGAACAGCGTGCTGAGCAGCGCCGTGCCGACCGATCCGCCGACCTGCTGGGAGGTGTTCACCATCGCCGAGGCGACGCCGGCCTCGGTGCGGTCCACGCCGAGCGTCGCGGTCCCGAACGCCGGAGCGAAGATGTTGCCCATCCCGAAGCCGATCAGGAGCAGACCCGGGAGCACGTGGCTCGCGTAGCCGCCGTCGGGGGTCAGCCGCGTGAAGAAGACCATCGCCAGCACCCCGAAGGTCATGCCGATCGAGACCAGCACCTTGGCGCCGACGCGGTGGAGCAGGCGCGTCTGGACAGTGGTCGCGGTGACGACGATCGTGGCCGTCATCGGCAGGAAGGCGACGCCGGTCTCGAGCGGCGACAGCCCGAGCGTCTGCTGCATGTAGAACGTGAGGAAGAGAAAGACGCCGAAGACGCCCGAGCCGGCGAGCGCGATCGAGGCGTAGGCGCCGCCGCGGGCGCGGTCCCACACGACGTGCAGCGGCAGCAGCGGATGCGCGGCGCGGCGCTCGATCGCGACGAAGGCGATCAGCAGCACGACGCTCGCGCCGAGCGAGAAGACGGTGAGCGGCGCAGTCCAGGAATCGGTCTCCGCGTTGGAGAACCCGTAGACCAGGCCGAACAGCCCGGCCGACCCGGCGACGACGCCCGGCACGTCGATGCGCGGTCGCTGCGGATGGCCCTGGTTGACGAGCAGGCGGAGCGCCACCAGCGCCGCGGGCACCGCGATCACGAGGTTCACGTAGAGGCACCAGCGCCACGACAGGGCCTCGGTGAGGATGCCGCCGAGGATCAGGCCGACCGATGCGCCGCCGCCGGCGAGCGCGCCGAAGATGCCGAACGCCTTGGCGCGGTCGGGCGAGTCGGCGAACGTGACTGTCAGCAGGGAGAGCGCCGAGGGGGCGAGCAGCGCGCCGAAGGCGCCCTGGAGGGCGCGCGCCGCGACCAGAACGCCGAACGATCCGGCGAGCCCGCCGATCGCGGAGGCGATGGCGAAGCCCAGCAGGCCGGCGATGAAGGTCCACTTGCGGCCGAACAGATCGCCGAGCTTGCCGCCGAGCAGCAGCAGGCTGCCGAAGGCCAGCGCGTAGGCGGTGATGATCCACTGGCGCTGGTCGGTTCCGAAGCCGAGCGCGTCCTGAGCCGAGGGCAGGGCGATGTTCACGATGGTCGCGTCGAGCACCACCATGAGCTGCGCGGTGCCGAGGAGCGCCAGCACGGCCCAGCGGTTCGGTTCGCGGGCTCGTTCGGTCATGCCACTCACACTACGCACGCCAGAGATCGGGATTTCGGGTTAGTGTCGCCCGATGAACAACCGCCTCGTAGTCGTGCTGGCCGCCCTGCTCCTGCTTCCCGCCGCCCTTCTCGGAGCCGGCTGCGGCGGCGACGACTCGAGCGGGGACGACGCGCCCTCGCCGGCCGAGGCCGCGGAGAAGGCGAAGGACCTCGACATCCCGACGGACGCCGACGAGCTGAAGGCGACGTGCGTGGACGAGTTCACCCAGAGCGGCCGGTCCGAGTCCGAGGCCGAGAAGCTGTGCACGGTCCCCGACGACGAGGAGATCGACGCGCAGGTCGAGAAACTCGTCAAGGACTGCCTCGAGGTGGCCAAGTCCCTCCCGGACGGCGACGTGCAGGAGCAGGCCGAGCAGGACTGCCGCGACAGCGGCCAGTAGCGGGCCGCGCTCAGGCGCGCAGCAGCTGGACGCGGAGCGTCTCCATGAACCAGCGCTGCCACTGCTCCGGGCTCCAGTCGCGCTCGTGCACCAGCAGCTGCCAGACGTCGGGGTGGTTCAGCGTCCACAGGATGTCGGTCGCGCGATGCACGTCCAGGCCGCGGCGCAGGGCCTTGCGCTCGTGCAGGACTTCCACGATCGCGCGCTGGTTGTCATAGAAGTCCGACTGGATGCGGTCCCATAGCTGGGCGCTGTCGCGATCGACTGCGGCGGCGCTGCGGATCACGCCGAGGAGCGGCCCGATGCGCTCCTTGACGATCCGCGAGTTCTTCGCGATCAGCCGGACCTGACGCTGCGGGTCGCGCTCGTCGAGTAGCTCGCGATACCAGGCACGGTCGCCCATCGGTGCCTCCGCGTCGTCGCCGCGCAGCCGGAGGTTCCACAGGGCGCGCAGCACGCCGCTCTTGCTCTCGAACGCGAGGTAGACGGTCTTCAGCGACACGCCCGCTTCGGTCGCGATCGCCGCCATCGTGGTCGCGGACCACCCGGCGCGCTCGAACAGGCGCTGCGCCGCCTCGAGGATCTGCCCGCGCGTGGCCGCCGCCTGCTCGCGGCGCCGCGGCGAGTTGTAGCGCCGCTTCTTGACAGGGTCGGCGATTTCGGTAGTGTCGCACGGAATTCATTACATGTATGGGGTAGGGAAAGGACCGTCATGGAAGCCGGCAGCGAGCTCCGCAGGAACCTCCACGGGATCTGGGCCTCGGTTGCGACCGGCTGGGGTGAGCACGCCGACTACGCCGACGAGCGCGCCACGCCCATCACCGAGAAGCTGCTCGAGCTGTCCGAGCCGCGACCGGGCGACGGGGTTCTCGAGCTGGCCTGCGGGCCTGGCGGTCTGGGACTCGCGGCGGCCGAGCGGGTGCTCCCCGACGGCGAGGTCGTGCTCTCGGACGTCGTGGAGGAGATGACGGCGATCGCGGCGGGTCGAGCCGCAGAGCGCGGCCTCGGCAATGTCGCGACCGAGGTGCTGGACCTCGAGGAGATCGACCAGCCCGACGCGTCATACGACGTGGTGCTCTGCCGGGAAGGCCTCATGTTCGCCGTCGAGCCGGAGCAGGCCGCTCGGGAGATTCGGCGGGTCCTGCGTCCCGCCGGGCGCGCCGCGGTCGCGGTCTGGGGGCCGCGGGCGCGCAACCCGTGGCTCGGGGCGGTGCTCGACTCGGTCAGCGCGCAGATCGGGGTGCCGATCCCGCCGCCGGGCATCCCGGGGCCGTTCGCCCTCGAGGACGCCGAGCGGCTGAGCGCGATCCTGACCGGCGCCGGGCTCGCGGGCGCGTCCGTCTCAGAGGTGGACGTGCGGTTGCGGGCCGGCTCGTTCGACGAGTGGTGGGAGCGGACAACTGCACTTGCGGGCCCGCTGGCGAGAATGCTCGAGGCCCTGGACGCGGGTGCGGCCGAGGAGCTGCGCGCTCGCGCCGAGGCGGCCGCAGAGCCCTACCGGACCGAGGCAGGCCTCGACTTCCCGGGCGTCACGCTGGTCGGATTCGGCCGGCGGGTGTAGCGCCCGCCTCGCGCTCAGCTTGGCGGGACGTAGAGCTGGAGGTCGTTGCCGTCCGGGTCCTTGAAGGGGACGATGCGGCCCCAGGGGTGCTCGGAGATCCGGTCCGAGAAGGTGACGCCGGCGCGCTCGAGCCGAGCCACCTCGTCCTCGAGGTCGCCGTCGGGCTGGAAGGCGATCAGCGCCCCGCCGTCGCCGCCCGGCGACTCGCTGCCGTTGAGGCCGATCTTCACCCCGTTGGCGTCGACCTCGCTCCAGTCGTCGTCGTGCTCGAGCACCTCGAGGCCGAGCGTGTCGCCGTAGAAGGCGACGGCCCGGGCCATGTCGTCGACGGGCAGCCAGACGGCCGCGACTCCCTTGATCATTTGCAGACCTCCGAGTTGGTGTCCGGGCTGACCTTGTGCCCGGGTCTCGAGGGAGTACGGATCAGGGGGCGAGCGGGATCTAGGTCAGGTCGAAGCGGTCGAGGTTCATCACCTTGCCCCAGGCGGCGGCGAAGTCCCGCACGAACGCCCCCTCGGCGCCCGCGCCTGCGTAGACCTCGGCCAGAGCGCGCAGCTGGGCGTGCGAGCCGAAGACAAGGTCTGCGGCGGTGGCGGTCCACCTCAGCTCGCCGCTCGCCCGGTCGCGGCCCTCATAGACGTCTTCGTCGGAGGCCGAGACCGACCACTCCGTGCCGCTGTCCAGCAGGTTGACGAAGAAATCGCTGGTCAGGCTCCCGGGCCGGTCGGTGAGGACACCGTGCCTGGAGCCCCCGACGTTGACGTCCAGCGCACGCATCCCTCCGAGCAGCACCGTCAGCTCGGGTGCGGTCAGGCGCAGCATGTAGGCGCGGTCGAGCAGCAGCGTCTCGGGCGACAGCGGGACGCCCTCTCGCACGTAGTTGCGAAACCCGTCGCCGGCCGGTTCGAGCACCGCGAACGACTCGACGTCGGTCTGGTCCTGCGACGCGTCCGTGCGTCCCGCGGTGAACGGGACCTCGAGGTCGTGTCCCGCGTCGCGCGCCGCCTGCTCCACGCCCGCGCATCCCGCGAGCACGATCAGGTCGGCGAGAGACACTCGCTTGCCGCCGCCGTTCTGCGCGCCGTTGAACTCCGTCTGGATCTGCTCCAGCCGCCCCAGCGCGGTCTGCAGCTCGACCGGCTCGTTGACCGGCCAGTCCTTCTGCGGGGCGAGCCGCAGCCGGGCGCCGTTGGCCCCGCCGCGCTTGTCGGTGCCGCGGAAGCTCGCTGCCGCCGCCCAGGCGGTGGCGACCAGCCGTGGGACGGGGACTCCGGACGCGAGGATCTGAGCCTTCAGCGCGGCTACGTCCTCGGCGTCGATCAAGTCGTGATCGACGGGCGGGACCGGGTCCTGCCACAGCTGCGGCTCCGGAATCCAGGGGCCGAGGTAGCGCGAGAGCGGCCCCATGTCGCGGTGCAGGAGCTTGTACCACGCCTTGGCGAACGCCTCCTCGAGCTCCGCGGGGTTCTCGTGGAAGCGCCTGGCGATCGGCTCGTAGATCGGGTCGACCCGCAGCGCGACGTCCGACGTCAGCATCATCGGCGCGTGCCGCTTGGAGGGATCGTGCGCGTCGGGGACGGTGCCCTGGGCGTCGGCGTTCGTCGGCGTCCACTGGTGCGCTCCGGCGGGGCTCTTGGTCAGCTCCCACTCGAAGCCGAAGAGGTTGTCGAGGAAGGCGTTGTCCCACGTGGTCGGCGTCTGGGTCCAGGCGCCCTCGAGCCCGCTGGTGATCGTGTCGGGGCCGTTGCCGTTGCCGTCCGCGGAGTTGCGCCAACCGAGACCCTGCTGCTCGATCGGCGCGGCCTCGGGCTCCGGGCCCACGTGGTCCGCGCTGTGGGCGCCGTGGGTCTTCCCGAACGTGTGACCGCCGACGATCAGCGCCACGGTCTCCTCGTCGTTCATGGCCATGCGCCCGAAGGTCTCGCGGATGTCGCGGGCGGAGGCGGCCGGATCCGGCTCGCCATTGGGGCCTTCCGGGTTCACGTAGATCAGGCCCATCTGCACCGCGCCGACCGTCTCGGCGAGCTCCCGGTCGCCGCTGTAGCGCTCGTCGCCGAGCCAGGTGTCCTCGGGGCCCCAGAAGACCTCCTCGGGCTCCCAGATGTCCGGGCGCCCGAAAGCGAAGCCGAACGTCCGGAACCCCATCGACTCCATGGCAACGTGCCCGGCGTAGACGAGCAGGTCGGCCCAGGAGAGGCTGTTGCCGTACTTCTGCTTGATCGGCCACAGCAGGCGACGCGCCTTGTCGAGGTTCGCGTTGTCGGGCCAGCTGTTGAGGGGCGCGAAGCGCTGCGCGCCCTGGCCGCCGCCGCCGCGGCCGTCCGCGATGCGGTAGGTGCCGGCGGCGTGCCACGACATCCGGATGAAGAGCGGACCGTAGTGGCCGTAGTCAGCCGGCCACCACTCCTGTGAGGTGGTCATCAGCTCGATCAGATCGCGTTTGAGCGCATCCACGTCGAGGCTCTTGAAGGCCTCCGCGTAGCTGTAGTCGGCACCGAGCGGATTCGAGAAGTCCGAGTGCTGATGCAGGACCTGCAGGTCGAGCTGGTTCGGCCACCAGTCCCTGTTCGTCCGAGGCCGGTGCGTCTCGGGCTCCGGGCTCGGGATGACTGGGTTTTCGCTCTCGCTAACGCTCTCGGTCACGTCGGTCCTTTCTGACTCAGCTGCTTGTTGCGCTCAAGATCGGAGATATCACCTCGGGCGTAGGTTGGCAGGACGGCCGCGTCAGGGGGGTGGGGAAGACCACCCCTCTGGGTGCTACTCCCGGCCGCCCGCGGCGAGGAGGGTGGACCATATGCCGATGCGCGCCGTCCCCCTCGTCCTGGCCACCATCCTGCTCGCGATCGTCGCGGCGCCGGGCGCGGCCGCTCCCGGCGACCTGGATACGTCCTTCGACGGCGACGGCGTGCGGACCGTCGACTGGGGCGGTGAGGCCGACGCAGCTCGGGACGTGCTGGTCCAGCCGGACGGCAAGATCGTGGTGGTGGGCACCGGCTTCGCCCCGCCCGTGGACATGGGAATCACTCGCCTCGCTCCCGACGGGAGCTTGGACAACGGCTTCAACGCCGACGGCACCGCGTCGGTCGCGCTGGGGGACGTCGAGAACGGCAGCGCCGTGGCCATGGCGCCGGACGACAAGATCGTGACGGTAGGCCGGACGGCCGCGGGGCAGCGCGGGCTGGTCGCGCGCCATCTCCCGGACGGGACGCCGGACAACACCTTCGGGGTCGCCGGATCGATGACCCTGGAGTACGGCGGCGACGACAGCCTGCAGGACGTGGTGGTCCAGCCTGACAGCAAGATCGTGACGGTCGGCCAGGGCGGCGCCACGAACAACCTCGTCGTCACCCGCCTGATTGCGACGGGGCTGCCGGACGGGGCCTTCAACAGCGGCGCCGGCTCGGTGTCGTTCGACTTCGGCGCGATCGAAACCGGACAGGCGGTCGTCCTGCAGCCCGACGGCAAGATCCTCGCCGCCGGCAACACCAGCGCGGGCATGCAAGCGGCGGTCATCGTGCGCCTGAACGCGAACGGCACGCCGGACGCGAGCTTCGACGGGGACGGCCGCCTGACGGTCCCGGGCCCGGCGGGGAACGTCGTGCGGGACATGATGCTCCAGCCCGACGGCAAGATCGTGCTTGCGGGGTTCGTCAGCACGGACTTCACCGGGGGCGGCGTGTTTCGTGTGACTCGGCTCAACTCGGACGGGACGCTCGACAGCGGGTTCGGCACGAACGGCGCCGTCAGCTTCGCATTCAGCGATGAGGGCTTCGCGACCGCGGCAGCCCTGCTCGCCAACGGCAAGATCGTCATCACCGGCATGAACGGAAACCAGGCGGCGGTCGCGCGACTGCAGCCGGGCGGGACCCTCGACACCACCTTCGGGGCTGGCGGCAAGGCGAACGTCCCCGGGACCTTCGTCTTCCCGGAGGGGCTGGCGCTCCAGGCCAACGGGCGGATCATCCT
This sequence comes from uncultured Thermoleophilaceae bacterium, assembly GCA_963828225.1. Taxonomy (GTDB): domain Bacteria; phylum Actinomycetota; class Thermoleophilia; order Solirubrobacterales; family Thermoleophilaceae; genus JACVRW01. Next base: position 159,314 of record CAWHDX010000006.1, read on the forward strand.
CGCCGGCCGAAACCCGTTGGGAACACCGTGGGACGTGGCCATCGCCCGGATCGACAACGATTCGCCGGCCGCGGGCGGGGGCCCGGGCGGTGGCGGACCCGGTGGCGGACCCGGCGGCGGCGGCAAGTCGGTGCCGCGCTGCGCGGGCAAGCGCGCCACCATCGTCGGCTCGAACCGCTCAGACCGGCTCAAGGGCACGCGCCGCGCCGACGTGATCGTCGCCCTCGGCGGCAACGACCGGATCGCCGCCGGGCGCGGCAACGACGTCATCTGCGCCGGCAACGGCAACGACCGGATCGACGGCGGCTCCGGAAACGATCGCCTGTCCGGCGGCTCCGGAAACGACCGCCTCGCCGGCGGCTCCGGCAAGGACCGCCTGTCCGGCGAGACCGGCAAGGACAAGCTGATCGGCGGCTCGGGGCGCGACAAGCTCAGCGGCGGCCCGGGGCGCGACAGCCAGCAGCAGTAGCAGGTCGGGGACAGCAGCCCGCCCATCACCGTGCCCCGGTGGTTCGCGTGCCGGCCCTCGGCGAGTCGAGGGGTGCGAGATACCACCCCTCTGGGGGTTAGCGGCGCCCCCGACTTGCGGCGTATGTTCGCGACCATGCGCATTCCCCGTTCCGTCGCCCTGGTCGGCGCCGTCCTGGGCCTTGCCGTCTCGGCCGGCCCGGCCTCTGCCGCAGGCCACATCACCTACAGCGTCGGGGAGGAGGACCTGCTCCTGCGCGTGGCGGCTCGTGCCGGAGCGACGCCGCAGGACGTTTCCGCCGGGCTCGACCGCCGCTTTCCCGGCGGCGGCGACCAGTTCCTCAACCAGTCGCCCGACGGCAAGGCGCTCGTCCTCCAGAGCGAGCGCTTCGGCTGCGGCGGCTACCCGTGCCTCGCAGTCGTGTCGAGCAACCTCAGGGCCGGCAAGGCCGTGCGTGGCGGCACGGTGCACGTCGAGGGCTTCTCGGCGGTCGGTAACGGCGGGCGCGTGGTGGTCTATCCGGCGCGGTCGAGCGACGACCGGATCGACCTGTTCGTCAGCCGCAAGACGGGCGGTGCGTGGAGCAAGCCGCGCAACGTGACCAAGGGGTCACCGATAAAGGTCCACACCCATCCGGCCATCTCGGAGGACTCGAAGCGCGTGCTGCACGACTGCGGCGACGCGGGCGACCCCTCCATGGGCACGATTTCGGTGTGCGAGTCGCGCCTCGACGGCAAGGGAACGCGGATCCGGATGCGCCCGTCCGACGGCCGCAAACCGCAGGACCCGGCCTTCGGCCCGGGCAGCCTTCACCACGGGGACTACCTCGGGCGCGGCAAGGGGCTCGTGTTCGAATCGCAGTGGTGCTGCGAGGGCGAGTCCATCTGGTGGCTACCCAAGGGGAAGCGCGCGCCCAAGCACGTGCGCAGCGCCGGCGGCAACATCGTCGCGCCGTGCGGCCTGCCTGACGGCCGCGTGGTGACCCTCGACCTGAGCCGGCCGCGGGCGGGGGCGTCCACGAGCTGATGATCACCTCGCCGACGTCAAGGAAGAGGACCTTCGTGCTGCCGCCGGGAATCGACGTGAACGACAGCGGGATCGGCTGCGGGGCCTAGCCGGCGTCTCCCTTCCAGCGCCTGGCCTCTCGCTGCACGGTCCCGTACCGGTCGGGGCACCGCGCCCAGGGGAGCGTCGAGATCCGTATCGGTCGGCCTTGTCGGCGAGTTTGGGCTGCACTCCTGTGGCCACCGTGCTCGGGGAGCCCGTGATCGCGGGCTAGAAGGCGGGGTGGAGAAGTCCACCCCTCAGGGGGGTTTCGTCGCCGCGCCTGGTGCACGACGCTCATCCCATGCCCAGGGCCACCCTCCGCCGAGTATCGCTGACCGTGATCGCGCTGACCTGCGCCGGGGCGCCCGCCGTCCAGGCGGCGCCCGGCGGCGACGCCTTCGTCGAGGAGACGACCGTCTCGGTGCCGGCCATGGAGTCGGCATCGGCGGCCGCCGCTTGCCCGGACGGATCGCGCGTCGTGGGAGGCGGCGTGGACGCGATCGCCGGCTTCCTCTCACTCGACCGGTTCCCGGACTACGTCGTGCAGATGAGCGGGCCTGTCGACGACACCGGCTCCTGGGCGAACACGGAGGACGGTGAGGTCGCGCGCCAGTGGCTCGCCTACTGGCGCAACTCGTCCACGCAGACCCTGGACTTCAAGGTCTTCGCGCTCTGCTCGCGCAGCTCCGACGCCACGATCGAGACGACGCGGCGCGACGGCGTGGCGAGCAGGACCGCCGCGCCCCTTGCGACGACGTGCCCATCGGGATCGCGCGTGGTGGGCGGCGGACTCGGGACGAACGGCCCGATGCCCACGGGGGAGGGAGGCAACACCTACGTGCTGCAGATGAGCGGACCCGTGGACGACACGGGCACGTTCATCTCCACCGAGGACGGGGACGTCGCCCCCAGTTGGTGGACCTACGCGTTGAACCAATGGCTCGACCCGGTCGCGTACAAGGTCTTCGCGCTCTGCTCGCGCCAATCCGACGCCACCATCGAGGCGACCGCGTTCGAGCTGCCCACGGCGCTCTCGTTCGCGGGGGCCGCCGCCTGCCCCGCCGGGAAGCGGGTGCTGGGCGGCGGGGTCGGCTCGCACGGCCCCGCGCCGGGCGGAATGAACCTGAACTACATCGTCCAAGCGGCCGGCCCCGAGGACGAGACGGACTCCAGCCGAAACACCGTCGACGGAGACGTCGCGCGACGCTTCTACGGCTACGTCGACAACCGCTCCGGGGCCACGCAGACATTCAAGGTGCTCGCGCTGTGCGCAACCGATGACATGCAGGCGGGCGGCGGCGGGCCGGGAGGCGGGCCGGGTGGCGGCGGGCCGGGAGGTGGCGACGGACCGCGCTGCGGCGGCAAGGTCGCCACGATCGTCGGCAGCAACCGCTCGGAGCGCATCTCCGGCACCCGGCGGGCCGACGTGATCGTGGCGCTCGGCGGCAACGACCGCATCAAGGGCGGCCGCGGCAACGACGTCATCTGCGCCGGCAACGGCAACGACCGGATCGACGGCGGCAGCGGCAACGACCGCCTCGCCGGCGGCTCCGGAAACGACCGCCTCGCCGGCGGGTCCGGCAAGGACCGCCTGTCCGGCCAGACCGGCAAGGACAAGCTGATCGGCGGCTCGGGGCGCGACAAGCTCAGCGGCGGCCCGGGGCGCGACAGCCAGCAGCAGTAGCCGGCGCGGCGACGCGCGGAGAAATTACGAGAGCGCCCTGCGGCTGCACGTCTTTCCTCGGCCAGGGCGGCTCAAGCTGTCTACGACTGATGGCGAGGGCCGGAATCGAACCGGCGACACCACGATTTTCAGTCGAGGCCAGCGGTTGCGGCTGTTTGCGGTTTCTAGGCGTACAGCGGGACTGCGGCGCCTGGCACCCGAATGATTTGCGGGGTTTCCGGGTGTCGTGTTGCCCAGCCGTTGCCCAGACCGGGCATAGCGGACCGCTCTCGCGTTGCATGGAAAGGAGCACTGCGCCCAAGAGCGAGAGCGCGTGCTGCTCGCAGGCGGATGCGAAAGATAGCTCCGGATGGTTCGAGCAGCGAGCGGCGCGTGGGGCAATGGCGCAGCATTTAGGCTGGCCGCATGCGCAGACTCCGCCCCTCACCCGCCATGACCGTTGCTCTGATCGCCTTGTTCGTGTCGCTGGGAGGCACGGGCTACGCGGCGCTGAAGCTGCCGAGGAACAGCGTGGGACCGAGGCAGTTGCAGGCCAACAGCGTCACCTCGACCAAGGTGAAGCAGGGGTCGCTGGCGCTGAGCGACATCAGGTCGTCGGCCCGCACCGGCCTGCGCGGACCGGAGGGGCCGCGCGGGGCGCAGGGCCCGCAGGGGCCGAGCGGGACGAGCAAGATCGTGATGCGCAAGGGATCGACGGGCTTCGCGGCGGCCAACGACTTCGGCACCGCCGACGCGTCGTGCAAGGCGGGCGAGCGCGCGACCGGGGGAGGGGCCATCCCGGCCAACCGGTTTTACCTGCGCGTTTCGGGCAGCTATCCGCTGCCGAACCCCGTGGCGGCCCCGTCGACCGGCGATGGCCTGACCCCGACCGGCTGGCGCGTCTTCGTGGTGAACGAGAACACGACGACTGGCTTCGACTTCGAGGCGTACGTGATCTGCGCGTCGCCGTAGGAGGTGATAGCTCCGGATGGATTCGAACCATCGACCTCACGATTATGAGTTGAGGCTGGTGGTTGCGGCTGTTGGTGGTTGCTAGGCCCAGCGCGTGATCGGGCCGGGGAGGCGGACCCTCCTTCCCGGGCTAGGCTGCGCCGGTGCCGGTCTGGGGGTGGATCGCGGTCGGGCGAGTCGCGGGTCGCAGCGGAGAATCGAACGGCTTGCAGGCATTTCGTCGATGGCGAGGGCCGGAATCGAACCGGCGACACCACGATTTTCAGTCGTGTGCTCTACCAACTGAGCTACCTCGCCGCGCACCGCGCAGCCTAGCGGCGAAGCGCATTTTGGCGAGTTGTCCGGCCTATGGACCGGATAACGCAACACGAATCGCGGCGGCGCGGACGTTCACGTTGCGTTTCACCCCCTGGAGGGGGGCAAACGCAGCAAGAATCGAAGGGCGCCAGGGCGCGCGCCCTCAGCCCACCACCACGAACACCGCCCGCGCGCGCACGATCTCCGTGTCGCCGACGCTCAGCACGCAGTCCGCGAACGACAGCGTGCGGCCGACGCGGTCGACGCCGGTGCGCGCTTCGATCCAGTCGCCCGGCTCCGCGGGCTTCAGGTAGTCGACCGTCAGGCTGACCGTCGCGCGCTCGTGGTCGTCGGTCGCATCGGCCTCGATCGCCCGCCCCAGCGCGAAGTCGGCCAGCGTCGACAGCAGCCCGCCCATCACGGTCCCGCGGCGGTTGGCGTGCCGCTCCTCGGCCAGCAGCCCCAGCACCGCCTGATCTCCGTCCGAGCGGACGTGGATCGGGCCGACGTGCTCCAGGAACGGGCCCTGCCCCGGAAAAGGCGAGAAGCCCTCGGGGATGGCTACGCCAGCCCCTCGCTCTTGTACTCGCGCAGGAAGCCCTCGAACAGCCGCCGGTGGCCCTCCTCGTCGCGGAGGATCGCCGTGACCATGTCCTGCGTCACCGGGTCCTTGCCCTCGCAGAACTCGATGACCTGGTTGTAGTGCTCGATCGCGCCGGTCTCGGCCTCGATCACGCCCTTGATGACGTGGACGATGTCGATCTGGTCGTCGGGCGGCTGCAGGTAGGACTGCTCGGCGCTGAAGTCGAGCGACCCGGGCACAACGCCGTAGAGCTCCTTGATCCGCTCGCCGAACTGGCGCGCGTGCCCGAGCTCCTCCTGGATGTCCTCCTCGAGCGACTCGATGATCTCCTGCGCGCGCACGCCCTCGGGGTTGATCGAGTTCGCGATGTAGCTCATCACGGTCTCGATCTCCATCCAGTAGGCCGTGGTCAGCAGCTCGATGAGCTGCTCGCGCTCTCCGCTCAGCTCGTCGCTGAGGATCCCATGGCGCAGAGTGGTGTTGGTGTCGGTGGCCATAACGACATGGTCCCCATGGCCTCGCCCACCAAACTAGGCTGCGCACCATGAGAACCGGCGCGCACCTCACCCTCCTGGCCCTGCTGCTCGTGCTCGTGGCGGTCCCCGTCGCCACGGCCACCGACCCGACGAGCAAGACCCCCGCTCAGATCACCGAGTTCTACTCGTCGGGCGCCTGGAACAAGGCGGTCGCCAAGCAGGCCAAGAAGGCGAAGGCCTGGCTCGAGAAGCGCACCAGCGCCCGCAAGGCGCCCGAAGAAGCCGGCGCTCGTGCTCGACATCGACGAGACCAGCCTCAACAACTACCCCTGCTTCGTCGAGAAGGGCGGCATCCCCTACGACTCGGCGATCAACGCCGGCTGCGTCGTCGCCTACGACGCCCCCGCCATCAAGCCCATCCTCGGCCTCTACAAGCGCGCCAAGGCGCTCGGCGTGAAGGTCTTCTTCGTCACCGGCCGCCCCGAGGCGGAGTCGCTGCGCACCGGCACGGTCAAGAACCTCCACGACGCCGGCTACAAGGGCAAGATCGAGCTGACGATGACCCCGTCGGGCTACGCCGACGAGTCGCTCGTCCCCTACAAGAGCGGCGCGCGGCGCAAGATCCAGAAGCGCGGCTTCAAGATCCTCGCCAACGTGGGCGACCAGCAGAGCGACCTCAAGGGCGGCTTCTCGGAGCGCACGTACAAGCTGCCGAACCCGATCTACTTCACGCCATAGAGCACCTCGAACGCCCGCCGCGCTCGCTCTGGGACCGCCTGCTGGCGCAACCGGAGCGGGCGCCGGAGCTGATCGCGCTGGCCGCGTCGGATCGGTTCGGGCCCGCAGGCGGCGGAGTGGGTGCGCGTGGCCGGCGCGGGGCAGACGCCGGAGAAGCTGGCCAAGATCGCCTACCGCAAGCACGTCCGCATCGCGCGGCTCGAGGGCGGCGTGCTCGGCGTCGGCGGCGTGCTCACGGCGGCGCCGGACGTCGTCGCTCTGCTGTGGATCCAGAGCCGGATGGTCTTCTACATCGCGGCCGCCCACGGCTACGACCCGCTGCACCCGATGCGGCCGGCCGAGCTGCTCGCGCTGCAGGGCGTCTACGACACCCCCGCCGAGGCGCGCGCGGCGCTCGACGGCATGGGCAAGCCGATGGCCCAGGCCATGGTCGAGAAGGCGCTCGCTGGGCGGCAGGACGAGCACCTGCACCGCCGGCTGCTCAAGTACCTCGCCAAGCGCATGGCGAGGCGCTACGCGGGCCGGCTGATCCCGCTCATCGGCGCGCCGCTCGGCGCGATGCAGAACGCCGGCGTCACGAAGGAGCTCGGCCAGCGCGCGCTGTCCTACTACGCGCGCCCGTAGACCGGGATGGCGGCGCCGCTGGTCGGCGCGGAGTCGTCGGAGACGAGGTGGCGCACCACCTTGGCGATCTCCTCGGGCTTGACCCACTTCGAGAAGTCGGCGTCGGGCTGCGCCTCGCGGTTGGGCGGCGTGTCGATCACGCTCGGCAGGATCGCGTTGCAGCGGATGCCGTCGCCCTTGTACTCGGCGTCGAGCGCCTGGATCAGGGCGAGCAGCGCGGCCTTGCCCGCGATGTACGCGGCCGCGCCCGGGAACGGCCGCAGCGCGGCGCGCGCGGACACCCCGACGAACGCGCCGCCGCCGCGCTCGATCAGCCGCGGCATCGCCGCGCGCGCGAGCAGGAAGGCCGGCTTCACGTTGAGTCTGCAGCAGCGCGTCGAACTGCTCCGGGTCGGTCTCGTGCACGCGCGGGCCCTGGGCGTAGCCGCCGACCAGGTTCACGACCGCCTCGAGCTCCGCGACGCCCGCGACGGCGGCCTGCGTCGGCGTCCGCGTCGAACAGGTCCGCCTCGACCAGCTCGACGTCCTCGGACGCCAGCCGCTCGCGCTCGCGCTCGGCCACCCAGGTGGCCGTGACCGCGTAGCCGGAGGCGAGCAGCTCGCGCACCACGGCGGTGCCGAGAAAGCCCGTTCCCCCGGCGACGAGCACCGTCATGAGGCCGGGGGGCGAGTCCATTCAGCGGCAGGCTATCCCGTCCGGGTTCGGTTCTACCGTGGCCTTCCAGATGGAGCAGCCCACGCTCACCCCGGCGAAGTGCTTCGTGCGCGACCTCGTGGACGGCCAGGAGGTCGACGCGATCTTCGTCGTGCGGGCCCGCAACCGCCGCCAGAAGCGCAACGGCGAGGCCTTCCTGAAGCTCCAGCTCGGGGACGTCACGGGCTCGGTGGAAGGGCGTCGTCTGGGACGGCGTCGACGAGCTCGACGGCGCTCTGCCAGGGCGGCGCCGTCGTGCGCGTGCTGGGTCGCTACTCGGTCGACGAGCGCTACGGCGCCGGCATCACGATCCGGCGCATGCGCGCCGCGATCGAGGGCGAGTACCAGCTCGCCGACCTCGCCGAGTGCGCCGCCGGTTCCCTACGGGCAGATGGCGGCCGACCTGACGTCGCTCGTCGAGACGGTCCAGCGCCCGCACCTGCGCGAGCTGCTCGACCGGCTGGTCGACCCGGCCACGCCGATCGGGCGGGCCTACCACGAGGCGCCGGCGGCCAAGTACTACCACCAGGCCTACCGCCACGGGCTGCTCGAGCACTGCCTGTCGGTGGCCCAGGGCGTGAGCGCGCTGGCCGCGACCTTCCCCGGGATCGACCGCGACGTCGCGGTCTCCGGCGCGCTGCTGCACGACATCGGCAAGGTCGAGACCTACCGCTCGCGCAACGGCGCGATCGAGCTCACCGACGCCGGCAAGCTGCTCGGCGAGATCCCGCTCGGCTACTACCGCGTCCGGCGCACGATCGAGCAGATCGAGGGCTTCCCGCGCCCCGACGCCGAGGCGCTGCTCCACATCATCCTCAGCCACCACGGCAAGCTCGAGCACGGCAGCCCGGTGTGCCCTGCACGCGCGAGGCCACGCTGGTGCACTTCATCGACAACCTGGGCGGCAACCTGGGCAGCTTCGACCGCATCGAGAAGGCGCTCGCCGAGGGCGCCAGCTGGTCGGACTTCGACCGCGGCCTGGCGACCGCGGCCTACTTCGGCGCGCGCGAGCAGGCCGCTTAGCTCGCAAATTGCGGGGCCACGCGGGGGCGTGACGCCCGCGGTTTCCCGCTTATCTTCGGGACCGCCCATGGCCAAGGACACCGAGAAGCTCATCCGTCAGCTGTCGCTGATCTCGTTCCTGATGGCGGAGCGCCGGCCGGTGTCCGCGCTCGAGATCAAGCAGGACGTCGAGGGCTACTCGCAGATGAACGACGAGGCCTTCGCGCGGCGCTTCTACGCCGACCGCGCGGAGCTCGACTCGCTCGGCATCCACCTCAAGGTCGACAAGCCCGCCGAGGGCTACTACGAGGCCGAGAACTACTCGCTGCCGCCCGAGAACTTCTACCTCCCGGCGATCGAGTTCACCGACGAGGAGCTGGGCGCGCTGCGCATGTCGCTGTCGCTGCTCGACGGCGAGTTCGCCTACGCCGAGCCGCTGCGGCTCGCGCTGCAGCAGCTCTCCTGGGGCAAGCCGTCGCCGCTCGACGCGCCCGAGGAGCTGTCGGTGGCGCTGGCCGTCACCGCCGGCGCCGGCGGGCGCGACCTGTCGCAGCGCCTGTCGAAGGTCGAGACCGCGATCTTCCGGCGCAAGACGATCGTGTTCGACTACTACACGATCGGCCGCGACACGGTGGAGCCGCGCAAGGTCGACCCCTACCACCTGCTCTACAAGGGCGGGCAGTTCTACCTGATCGGCCACTCGCACGAGCGCGACGACACGCGCGTGTTCCGCGTCTCGCGCATCCGCGGCAAGGTCGGCTACTCGTCCAAGGCCGAGCACGACTTCAACCGCCCCGAGGACTTCGACCCGCGCGACTACGCGATCCGCACCGACTGGCAGCTGGGCGAGCCGATCGGGCGCGCCCGCATCTGGCTGAGCGACCGCATCGACTGGCTGGCGCTGCGCCACTTCGGCCACGCCGGCGAGGTGACCGAGGTCGACGACGGCGTCATCTTCGAGACCGACTACGCCAACGCGCGCCAGATGGTCTCCTGGGTGCTCGGCCTCGGCCGAGCACGCGCGCGTCGAGGGCCCGCCCGAGCTGGTGGAGGAGGCGCGCGCGCGGCTCGAGCTGATCGCCGAGCGCCACGCCAACCCGCCGGAGCTCGCCGCCGGCGCGCCGCCGGTCGTGGAGGAGGTCGAGGAGGACGACGACCGCGAGAGCTCGCCGATCCGCCCCGAGCGCTTCGCCCGGCTGGTCACGCTCGCCGGCATCCTGATCGACACCGCGCGCGAGGGCCGCAAGCTCGAGCTGTCCGAGCTGTGCGAGCGCCTCCAGAGTCAGCGAGCAGGAGCTGCGCCAGGACGTCGACGTGCTCAACGTCGTCAACTTCGGCGGCGGCTCGTACGTGCTCTACGCGGAGGTGCAGGGCGACCAGATCGAGGTCGACCCCGAGCCCTACGGCGACAACTTCGCGCGCCCGGCGCGGCTGCTGCCGCTCGAGGCAAAGGCGCTGGTGGCGGCGATCGACCTGATCGGCGAGCACCTGCCCGAGGGGTCGCTGCAACAGCGCGCGCCAGAAGATCGTCGACGCGCTCGGCCAGGACCCCGCGCAGGAGGGCCTCCAGATCACCACCGCCAAGGGCGACGACTCGGAGATCGCCCGGGTCGTCAGCGGCGCGATCGCGGCGCACCGGATGCTCGAGATCGAGCACTACAAGGAGGAGCTCGACGAGTTCACCAAGCGCCGCATCGAGCCCTACAAGCTGATGAACGGCCAGGAGGGCTGGTACGTGCACGCGTGGGATCCCGACAAGGACGACACGCGCTCGTTCCGGCTCGACCGGATCCGCTCGGCGACCGTCCTCGACGAGAGCTTCGAGCCGCGGCCGGGGATCGAGCCCGACGTCCACGGCTGGCCGCGCACCGGCGAGGTCGCCGACGCCCGGCTGCGCCCGCGTCTGGATGGCGCCCGAGCGCGCGCGCTGGGCGCGCGAGGACAAGCGCGTCGTGTCAGAGCTGGCCGACGGCGCGGTGATCGTCGAGCTGCCCTACGCCGGGCACCGCTACCTGGCGCGCGAGCTGCTCAAGGAGGCCGGCGACGCGGTCGTGCTCGAGCCCGAGGACGCCCGCCAGGCGGTGCTGGAAGCCGCCGAGGTGCTGGCGGGCGCCGTCAAGGGCTAGCGCCGGTCGGGGCAGCGCCCCGGGAGAGGTCGCGCGGTGCCGATCGCAAATCGACCCCACCCCCTCTCCTCGAAGGGGGGTGGGCACGTTTGTCGCCCTCTGACGATGCAAAACGCTCCCAGGCCCTCGCGCCCACCGGCCGTGGGCGCGATTGTGGTCCGATGGGAAGCGAAGCGGTCCCACCCCCGCCGGGCTGCCCTTTGATGCTGCCGTTTAGCGCGGCCGGGGGCCCGGCGGCGGAAGCCGACCGCGCCGAAGCCCGCCTAGCCGGCCGCCTTCGCCGCGCGCGATCGCCGCCCGGCTGCAGACCCGGCCGACGTCGATGCGGTCGCCGCGGTCCACGACCACGTCGCGCATCGCGCGCACGCGGCCCTCCTCGTCCTCGCAGGTCAGCTGCCAGGCCTCCTTGGGCCCGTAGAAGCGCGGCGTCGGGCTGCGGAACATCACGTTGCCGCCGCTCCAGTCGTCGAGGCGGCGCCGTCGACCTGGTCGAAGTTGACCACGTGGGCGACGTACTGCCCGGGCGGCGGGTCGACCAGCACGGCGTCCTCGGTCGTGTCGCCGAACGAGGCCGACTGCGTGACGACCTCACCGCCGGGCCTGACCACGTACAGGTCCCAGTCGGTCTCGGGGTTGCCCCACTCGATGTGCACGGTCATGCGGCCGTTGTCCACGGCCGGCGGCCCGGCACGGTGAACGGGATCGCCTCGTAGGCGCCCGGCGGCGTAGTCGCCCTCGATGTTCTCGGCGGGCTGGCCGGCCGGGTTCGCGAGCGCGATGTCGCGCCTGCTTCGGCCCGACGGGGTCACGCCCGTTGCGGCCGGCCACGACCGGCCGGGTCGACGGGTTCACGTGCCAGTCGAAGCGCCCGCCGTCCGAGCTGATAGCGGTAGTCGAGCGCGTCCGGGAACAGCTGCGCCGGCCCGGTCTCGTTGCCGAAGTGTCCGTGCCACACCGGCGACGTGGTCGTCATGAAGCTCTTGTGGATGCCCAGCGTCCAGCCCTTCGGCGCCTTGCCCGTGATCAGCGAGTGGTCGCGCCGTTGGCCGTGGACTTCAGCATCTCGTAGTAGGCCTCGCGGTTGCCGCCCTTGCCGGCGCCCGCCGCGGGCGTCAGCCCGAGGTACTCGGCGACCACGCCCTGCTGGTAGGGCGGGTGGAACTCGACGTCGCCGATCTCGAACGTGTAGCCGAGGCTGCCGGCGGCCCAGAACGTCCAGTCCTCCGTCGAGCCGGTCGTGTCGTACAGCCCGTAGCCCGGGATGTTCGAGTAGCCGTTGTGGCCGGCCATGCGCGCGCCGAGGTCCTTCATCAGCGGGTCCTCGAGCGGCGGCCCCACGTCCACGACGCCCGGCGGGCGCAGGATCAGGTTCGAGAACGTGTGGTTGGTGATCAGGTTGGTGATCCCGCGCGTGGACTGCAGCTCGCGGATGTTCTGGCTCTCCGGCTCCGAGAACGGGCCGGTGCCGCGGAAGGTCTCGTCGAGCGGGTCGATGCTCGCGCCCGGGCCGCCCCAGAAGGCGCCGTAGTTGCGGTTGATGTCCACGCCCAGCAGGCGACCCGACGGAGCTGTTCTCGCAGGTGCCCGTCTGCCCCGGGTCGGGCCAGCAGTTCTTGCGCTTCATCTCGTAGGAGAACGGGTCGAACTCGGTCTCGGGCGGCGCGTCGGGCGCCTCGCGCGAGATGTTGAAGCCGTCCGGGTTCACGACCGGGATCACGATGTTGCGCGTGGCGCTGACGAGCCTCGTCGTGCGGCGCTGCTTGCCGTAGTTGGTCAGCAGGTCGTAGGCCCACTCGATCGTGTGCTCGGCCGAGGGCCACTCGCGCGCGTGGTGCGTGCCCATGTTCGCGAAGATCGGCTTGCCGTCGTTCAGGTTGAACGGGTCGGTGGCGATCTCGATGCCGACCACGTCACGGCCGAGGTGCGTGCGGTGCGCCAGCGTGAACGGCCGCACGAGCCGCGGGTAGCGCTTCGCGAGCAGCTTCAGCTCGAGCTCGTAGTCGGCGAGGTGGCGGTAGCTGGTGCGCCCGCTCGGCAGCGCGCTGCCGCCGGCCTGCGCGGCGCGCGCGGCGTAGCGGCGGTCGGCGCGCCGGTTGGCCTCGACCCGCTTCTCGAGGTCGGCGATGCGGACCGTGTAGCGGAACTTCGCCGCGCGCAGCTTCTGCGCGTCCTGCTCGCCGTAGAGCACGACGTCGATCGAGTCGGCGTCGCCGTGCTCGGTCAGGTCCAGGCCGAGGCGCTGCAGCCGCTGCTTGTCGGCGTGCGTCGGGGTCGAGACCTCGACGACCTGCGTGGCGCCGGAGTTGCCGGGCTTGCGTCTGGGCGATGAACGACACCGACACGCGCGCACGCGAGGAGCGCCCGGCGAAGCGGCACGCCTTGACGATCAGGCGCTGGCCCTTGGTGACGTAGCCCTCGGCGAGCTCGTTGCCGCGGAAGGCGGCCGAAGCCGGCCACCAGGCGCTTCGTCCGCGCGTCGAAGACGGCGAGGTCCCAGTCGCCGCGGCTGCGGAGCCGCGCGCGCACCAGTCCCTCGGCGGAGGAGGTGACCCGCAGTCTCTCGGTGGCCGCGGCCTTGCCCGCGAGGCGCGTCTGACAGCCCTTGGCCACGGACTTCGAGGCGGTGACTGTGGTGGACGGGGCGGCGGCTGCGCTCGCCGGGAGGGCCGCGAGGCCGACCGTGAGCGCCAGAATCCCTCTCCTCATATGCCGCGACTACCCGGTTACGCTGCGGCCTATGCCATCGCGCCGCGACCAGATCTCGATGACCGAGGACGAGCTGCTGGCCTTCCTCGGCGAGCAGATGGTCATGCAGTGCGCGACCAGCGGGCCGCGCGGGCTGCCCGCACATGATGCCGCTGTGGTTCGTCAGCGAGATCCCCGACGCGGCCGAGCCGCGCTTCGGCATCGAGCTGCTCGGCTGGACCTACGCGAAGTCGCAGAAGGCGCGAACCTGGAGCGCGATCCGCGCGCGACGATCGGCATCGAGGACGGCGTCCTCTACCACGAGCTGCGCGGCGTGACGTTCGAGTGCGACGTCGAGCTCGAGCGGGAACCGGAGCGAGTCGAGGCGTATGGACTTAGGCTCTTCGAGCGTTATGCCGGTGAGCTCACGCCCGAGATCCGCGACATGGTCGCCCAGCAGGCCCGCAAGCGCGTCGGCATGCGCTTCGTCCCGGTTCGCACGATGAGCTGGGACCACGGCAAGCTCGGCGGCACGTACTAGCCATGCGCGGCCTGATCCTGTCCGGCGGCAAGGGGACCCGCCTGCGGCCCCTGACCCACACGAGCGCCAAGCAGCTCGTGCCGGTCGCCAACAAGCCCGTGCTCTTCTACGGCATCGAGGCGATGGCCGCCGCCGGGATCGAGGAGATCGGCATCATCATCGCCCCCGAGACCGGCGACGAGATCCGCGCGGCCGACCGGCGACGGCGACGCCTTCGGCGTGTCGATCGAGTACATCGAGCAGGACGCGCCGAGCGGCCTGGCGCACGCCGTGCTCACCGCGGAGAAGTTCATCGGCGACTCGCCGTTCGTGATGTACCTCGGCGACAACCTGCTGCGCGACGGGATCGTCGACCTGGTCGAGACGTTCCGCAGCGACCAGCCCGACGCGCTGATCCTGCTGACGCCGGTGTCCGACCCGGAGCACTACGGCGTCGCCGAGCTCGAGGACGGGCGGGTGTCGCGCGCCTGGTCGAGAAGCCGAAGGAGCCGAAGACCGACCTCGCGCTGGTCGGCGTGTACATGTTCAACACCTCGATCTTCGACGCCGCGCGCGCGATCGAGCCGTCCTGGCGCGGCGAGCTCGAGATCACCGACGCGATCCAGGCGCTGGTCGACCGCGGCCTGCGCGTCGACCCCCACATCGTGCACGGCTGGTGGAAGGACACCGGCCAGGTGCAGGACATGCTCGAGGCCAACCGCCTGATCCTGGACGACATCGAGGAGAGCCTCGGCCGGCGAGCTCGTGGACACGCGCGTCGAGGGCCGCGTCTGCATCGCCGAGGGCGCGCGGCTCGAGCGCGCGACCGTGCGCGGCCCGGCGATCGTCGGCCGCGGCAGCCGCATCACGAACGCCTACATCGGCCCGTACACGGCGATCGGCGAGGACGTGACGATCGACGGCGCCGAGCTCGAGCACTCGATCGTGCATGTCGGGCTCCTCGATCTCCGACCTGGACTACCGCATCGAGGCGAGCCTGATCGGCAAGAACGTGCGCATCGGCCGCGGCCCGGCCGCTCCCGAAGGCCTACCGCTTCGTGGTCGGCGACAACGCGGACGTGCAGATCCTGTGAGGACGGTCGTGGTCGGCGCGGGCGGGATGCTGGGCCAGGACGTGGTGCGGGCCACGGGCGGGGTCGGCTTCACGCACTCGCAGCTCGACGTCACCGATCGCGACGCCGTGGGCGAGGCGATCGGCCCCGACGATCTCGTCTTCAACTGCGCCGCGTGGACCGACGTCGACGGCGCCGAGGAGCAGGAGGAGGCGGCGATGCGGATCAACCGCGACGGCGCCGCGAACGTGGCCGAGGCCGCCGGCGTGGTCGTGTACGTGTCGAGCGACTACGTCTTCGCCGGCGACGCCGGCGAGCCGTACGTCGAGTCCGACCCGACCGGCCCGCAGAGCGCCTACGGGCGCACCAAGCTCGCGGGCGAGCGGCCACCGCGGCCGCCAACCCGCGCCACTTCATCGCCCGCTCGGCCTGGCTGTTCGGCGCCGGCGGGCGCAACTTCGTCGAGGTGATGCTCGGGCTGGGCCCCGAGGTGCGGGTGGTCGACGACCAGGTCGGCTCCCCCACCTTCACCGGCCACCTCGCCGAGGCGCTGGCCGCGCTCGCCCAGACCGAGGACTACGGCATCCACCACCTCGCCGCGTCCGGCTCCTGCAGCTGGTTCGAGTTCGCGCGCGAGATCTTCGCGCGCGCCGGCTCCGACACCCGCGTCGAGCCGTGCACGACCGAGGAGTTCCCGCGCCCGGCGCCCCGGCCCGCCTACTCGGTGCTCGGCAGCGAGCGCGGGCACGAGCTGCCGAGCTGGCAGGAGGGCCTCGACGCCTACCTCGGAGTCCGCGTATGAGGCTGCTCGTCACCGGCGCCGCCGGCTTCATCGGCTCGACCTACGTGCGGCTCGTCGGGGACGAGCACGACGTGGTGGTGCTCGACAAGCTCACCTACGCGGGCCGGCGCGAGAACCTGCCCGACGGCGTGGAGCTGGTCGTGGGAGCGATCGAGGACCGCGAGCTGGTGCTCAGCTGACCGAGGGCATCGACGCGATCGTGAACTTCGCCGCCGAGTCGCACGTGGACCGCTCGATCGCCGACCAGAACGCGTTCGCGCGCACGCACGTGATCGGCACGAGCGTGCTGCTCGACGCCGCCCGCGAGCGCGGCGTCGGCCGCTACCTGCAGGTCTCCACCGACGAGGTCTACGGCTCGATCGAGGAGGGCTCGTTCACCGAGAGCTCGCCGCTCGACCCGTCGTCGCCCTACTCCGCGACCAAGGCCGGCGGCGACCTGCTCGTCTCCGCGCACGCGCACACGCACGGCATCGAGGCGGTCATCTGCCGCGGCTCGAACAACTACGGCCCGCGCCAGTACCCCGAGAAGCTGATCCCGCTCTGCGTCCTGAACGCGCTGCACGGCGACAAGCTGCCCGTCTACGGCGACGGCCGCCAGGTGCGCAACTGGCTCTACGTCGAGGACTTCTGCCGCGGCATCCACGCCGTGCTGACGAAGGGCCGGCCGGGCGAGGCCTACAACGTCGGCGGGCCCGACGAGTGCGAGAACATCGAGGTCGTGCGGCGCGTCCTCGAGCTGACCGGCCGCGGCGAGGAGCTGATCGAGTACGTCACCGACCGCCCCGGCCACGACCGCCGCTACTCGCTGGCGAGCGACAAGATCCGCGCGGAGCTGGGCTGGGAGCCGCAGGTGCGCTTCGACGACGGCATCGCCCGAACGGTCGACTGGTACCGGGACAACGAGCCCTGGTGGGAGCCGATCCGCTCGGGCGAGTACCGCGAGTACTACGAGCGCCAGTACGGGCGCAGCCTCTCCTAACCGGCGGGCAGCACGTTGGCGTTGAGCCGGAAGAAGTTCTCCGGGTCGTAGGTCGCCTTCACCTCGGCCAGCCGCTGGAGGTTGCGCCCGAAGGCGGTCTCCACGCCGGCCTGCGGCGCCTCGTCGGCGCGGCCCGTGAAGTTGAGGTACACGGAGCCGTTGCCGAACTCGCCGATCGCCGACCAGGTCGAGCGGACCCAGTCGATGTTGGCCCGGTCGTCGGCCGCGGAGGACCACATGCCGTCGATCGAGGTCATGTACGGCGACGTCCGCTCGGCGAACGCCGTGTCCTCCTCGCCGACGTTCCCGATCGCCCCGCCCATGTGGAACATGTTGACCAGCGTCAACGGAGCCGGCCGGTCCTGCGCCTTCGCGGCGAACACGTCGATCGCGCCGTCGCTCAGCTCGTCGAGGTACTGCGACTTCCAGTAGGCCCGCAGCGCGTCCCGCGGGAAGAGCGGGTCGAAGCCGGTCTGGACGCCGGTGAACGGCGTCGGGCCGGACATGTCGAACAGCACCGTGCCGAGCTCGCGCAGGGGCTGCATCTCGGCGAGGCCCGCCTCGACGCCGCCGGTGTGGACGCCGCCGATGATCGCGACGGGCCGGTCGTGGACCGCCGCCGGCATGTCGGGGTTCGCCGGGAAGGTGATCGTCACGCACGTCGACGTCACCTCGTCCGGGGCCTGCTCCACGTACTCGCGCCAGCCGCGCAGCACCTGGCCGACCTCCTCGACCGGGTACATCGTCGCCGCGAAGGCCACGTCCGGTCCGAGCGGGTGCAGGGCGAACGTGAACGACGTGACGATGCCGAAGTTGCCGCCGCCGCCGCGGATCGCCCAGTACAGGTCGGGGTTCGACGCGGCCGACGCGATCCGGACCTCGCCGTCCGCGCACACGACCTCGGCCTCGACGACGCTGTCGCACGAGAGGCCGTACTTGCGCCGCACCCAGCCGTAGCCGCCGCCGAGCGTGAGGCCGGCGACGCCGGTGTCGGAGACCACGCCGCCCGGGGCGACCAGGCCGAAGGGCTGGGTCGCGGCGTCGACGTCGCTCCAGAGCGCGCCGCCGCCGACGAGCGCCAGGCGCTGGCCGGGATCGACCTCGACGGTCGACATCGGCGCGAGGTCGATCAGCATGCCGCCCTCGATCGTCGAGTGCCCGGCGATCGAGTGACCGCCGCCGCTGACCGCGACGCGCAGCCCGCGCCGGCGGGCCTCGTCGACGGCCGCCACCACGTCGGCGGTGCTGTGGCAGGTCGCGACCACGTCGGGCCGGCTGCGATGCATCGCGTTGAAGACCGCTCGGGTCTCGGCAGGCGCGGTCGCCTGCGCTGCTTGGGTGGACATGACTGTCCCCTTTCATTGGAGTCCACGGTGCAGGCTGGCGGCTGCGGGGAAGCCGCTGTGTGCGACTGATCACGACCGCTAACGTCGAACGTGGTGTTCCGTGACGAGCCAGCGCCCGCTCTCGAGCTGCGCGGGCTGACCAAGCGCTACGACGACGGCACCGTCGCGCTCGAGCAGTTCGACCTCGAGATCCCGGCCGGCGCCTTCTTCGGCCTGCTCGGCCCCAACGGAGCGGGCAAGACCACGCTGATCAGCGCGGTCTGCAACCTGGTGCGGATCACCGACGGCGACATCCGCGTGTTCGGCGAGCCGCACGACTCGCTCGACGCCCGCCGCTGGATCGGGCTGGCCGAGCAGGACATCAACCTCGATCGCTTCCTCACGGTGCGCGAGACGCTGCTCTACCACGGCGGCTACTGGGGCATGCGGGAGCCGGAGGACCGCGCCGACGAGCTGATCGATGCCTTCGGCCTGGGCCACAAGCGCGACACGCGCGCCCCGCGCCTGTCCGGCGGGCAGCGCCGCCGCCTGCTGCTGGCGCGCGCGCTCATGCACCGGCCGCGGCTGGTGATCCTCGACGAGCCCACGGCAGGGGTCGACTTCGAGCTGCGCCAGGAGCTGTGGCGCTACATCCGCGGGCTGCACGCCGAGGGCACGACGATCCTGCTCACCACGCACTACCTCGAGGAGGCCGAGGAGCTGTGCGACGAGATCGCCCTGATCCGCGACGGGCGGCTGATCGCGCGCGACAACGCCGAGGGGCTGCGCGAGCACTTCGGCGTGACCCGGCTGCAGGACGTCTACGTGAAGGCGATGGCGTCGTGAGCCCGTTCGTCTGGCTGTGCAAGCGCGAGACGCTGCGCGTCTCGAAGCTGTGGACGCAGACGGTGCTCGCGCCGGTGGTCTCGTCGATGCTGTTCATCCTCGTCTTCGGGCTCTCGCTCGGCGGGCGCATCAAGCAGGTCGGCGACGTGGACTACGAGGTCTTCATCGTCCCCGGGCTGATCACGATGGGGATGGTCCAGGCGGCGTACGCGAACAACGCGTCGTCGATCTTCCAGGCCCGCTTCGACCGCTACATCCACGACGTGCTGTCGGCGCCGATGCGCGCCTGGCAGATGGCGCTCGGCTACACCGTCGGCGGCGTCTTCCGGGCGCTCGCGATCGGCGGGTCGCTGATGATTCTCGCGCTCGTCCTGGTCGACGTGCCGGTGAGGCAGCCGTTCGCGCTGGCGGCCGCCGTCGCGCTCGGCCTGGCGCTGTTCAGCTCGCTCGGCGTGGTCGTCGGCATCTACGCCGAGACGTGGGACCACACGACCTTCATCGCCAACATCGTGATCCTGCCGCTGGCGTTCGTCGGCGGGGTCTTCTACTCGGTCGACGTCCTGCCCGCGCCCTGGCACGAGCTGTCGCACGTCAACCCCGTCTTCTATCTCGTCAACGCCGTGCGCTTCGGCTTCCTGGGCGAGAGCGACGTGTCGATCTGGCTCTCGCTGGGAGTGACCGCCGCGCTGGCGATCCCCGTGTACCTCTGGTGCCTGTGGCTGTTCCGGACCGGCAGGCGCTTGAAGGACTAGAGGCCGAGGTCGTCCGCTGCCGGCGCTGCCCGCGCCTGGTGGAGTGGCGCGAGCTCGTCGCGCGCGAGAAGCGCGCGGCCTTCCGCGACGAGGAGTACTGGGGCCGCCCGGTGCCCGGCTTCGGCGACCCGGAGGCGAGCGTCTACGTGCTCGGCCTCGCCCCCGCCGCCCACGGCGGCAACCGCACCGGCCGCGTGTTCACCGGCGACCGCTCGGGCGACTGGCTGTTCGGCGCGATGCACCGGACCGGCTTCGCGAACCAGCCGACCTCGACCCACGTCGGCGACGGGCTGCGCCTGATCGACGCCTTCGTCGGCGCCGCGGTGCGCTGCGCGCCCGCCCGCCAACAAGCCGCTGCCCTCCGAGCGCGACGCCTGCCTCCCCTATGCGCGCGAGAGAGCTCGAGCTGCTGCGCGCCGGCCGTGATCGTGTGCCTGGGCGCCTTCGCTTGGGACGCCGCCTGCCGGCTGCTGAGCCTGCGCCCGCGAGCCGCGCTTCGGGCACGGCGCCGAGCACGCCGTCGCGGACGGGCCGGTCCTGCTCGGCACCTACCACCCGAGCCAGCAGAACACGTTCACCGGGAAGCTCACCGAGCCGATGCTCGACGCCGTCTTCGACAGGGCTCGCGAACTCGCCGGGGGCCTTGCTAACGTGCCGCGCTCGTAAGGAGCTATGCCGAGTCCCGCGCCGCCGAGCGGCACGGGAACGGGGGACCCACAGTTTTCGGGGCGAATCGCGGTCCTAGGCCGTGTAGCGCCGCTCTTCTGGCGCGAGCCCGTCAGCTAACCCCGTAGGCGCCGAAGAAGAGATAGGAGCACCTACGCATGCACAGGACGTTGCAGGCGGGAGCGACGCTCGTCGCCATCGCCCTGCTGCCCACAGCCGGCGCGGCCGCCGCGCCGTACGCCAGCCGGACGCTCGCCAAGGGAACCTCCGGCGGCGACGTGGAGAAGCTTCAGCGCTACCTCGACGACGCCGGCTACGAGACGGCGCCGGACGGCGAGTTCGGCCCCGCCACGGCGCGCAGCGTGCGCAGCTTCGAGGCGGCTGAGCAGCGGTCGGTGGACGGGCGCGCCACGCGCTCCGACCAGCGCCTGGTCCGCACGCGCGCCGACGAGGTCGCAGCCGCGACCCGGTCGCCGAGACCGAGCCGGCCGGCGAGGAGGCCTACATCGGCGATGACGGCCTCGCGGTCGCGCCGGCGTCCGCGCCCGAAGAGGTCCAGGAGATCATCGAGGCCGGCAACCGGATCGCCGCCAAGCCGTACAGGTACGGCGGCGGCCACGGCCGCTTCCGCGACTCCGGCTACGACTGCTCGGGGTCGGTCTCCTTCGCGCTTCACGGCGCCGACCTGCTCGACACGCCGCTCGACTCCACCGGCTTCATGCGCTGGGGCGACCGCGGCCGGGGCGAGTGGGTCTCGATCTACGCGAACGCCGGCCACGCGTACATGACGGTGGCCGGGCTGCGCTTCGACACGAGTGCGCGCAAGGCGTCCGGCAACCGCTGGACGGAGCAGACGCGGTCCGCGCGCGGGTACCGCGTCCGACACCCGGAGGGACTCTGATGGCTCTCGTCGCACTGCTTGCGTTGATGTTCGGCACGTTCGCCGGGCTGCTGATCGGCAGATGGGCGGCGGTCGCGCCGCTGGCGGCCGCGGGCGGCGCGGCGGCCCTGCTGGGCGGCCCAGAGGCGGGCGCGGTGATCGCGCTGGCGGCCGTCGGACTGCTCGCCGGAGTCCACCTGCATCGCGCCGTCGCGGAGCAGTTCGCCCCGCGCTAGGGCAGCCGCTCGCGCAGCTCCCTGCGCAGCCGCTCGATCTCCTCGCGGACGTCCTCGCCGCGCCCGCGCGCGTCGTGCTCGAGCCGGCGTAGCCGCCGCCGGATCTTGAGCTGCTCTGCCTGATCGCGCACCTGGTCGACGGCGTCCTGCGCCGTGTCGCGCAGCTCGTTCGCGCGATCCTGCGCGTGGTCGGTGGCGCCGCATCCGGCGGCCAGCGCGGCGGCCGCCAGGGCCAGCGCGATCGGGCGTCTGATGGCGCGCCCGGTCATCTGCCGGAAGTGTCCACGCGATACGCTCGTGGGTCGCTTGGCTTCGGATCCGCTCGCATCGTTCACCCCGCAGGTACGTGATTGGTTCACGCGTTCCTTCGAGCGGCCGACCGCCGCTCAGGAGCAGGCCTGGCCGGCGATCGCGGGCGGCGACAACGTGCTGGTCTCCGCCCCCACCGGCTCGGGCAAGACGCTGGCGGCCTTCCTCTGGGGGCTCGACCGGCTGGTCGCCGAGCCGGGCCACGGGCGGCTGGTCTACGTCTCTCCGCTGAAGGCGCTCTCGTACGACGTCGAGAAGAACCTGCGCGCGCCGCTGCGCGGGATCGGCGGAGACATCTCGGTCGCGATCCGCACGGGCGACACGCCGCAGCGCGAGCGCCAGGCGATGCTGCGCAAGCCGCCGGACGTCCTGATCACGACCCCCGAGTCGCTCTACCTGATGCTGACCTCGCGAGCCCGCGAGTTCCTCGCCGAGACCGACTCGGTGATCGTCGACGAGATCCACGCGGTGGCGCGCACCAAGCGCGGCGCCCACCTCGCGCTCTCGCTCGAGCGGCTCGAGCACGTCGCCGGGAAGCCACTCCAGCGCATCGGCCTCTCCGCGACCCAGCGCCCGCTCGAGGAGGTGGGCCGCTTCCTGGTCGGCCCGCACCGCAAGTGCCGCATCGTCGACGCCGGCGTGCGCAAGCCGCTCGACCTGAAGATCCAGGTCCCGGTCGACGACATGTCCGAGCCGGGCGCCCACGACGTCATCGATCCGGCCGTCGGCGGCAAGGGGACCGCCGCGGGCGGCGGAGACCTCGTCGGCGACGGCCTGGGCGGCGCCGCGCCGGCCGCGGACTCGCGCTCGATCTGGCCCGCGATCTACCCCGAGCTGCTGGCGCTGGTGCGACAGCACCGCTCCACGATCGTGTTCGTCAACAGCCGCCGCGGCGCGGAGCGACTCGCCGTGCGGCTGAACGACCTCGCGGCGGAGCAGGACGGCGAAGACGCGGCCTACGTCGCGCGCGCCCATCACGGGTCGCTCGCGCGCGAGGAGCGGCTCGTCGTCGAGGACCTGCTCAAGTCGGGCGAACTGCCCTGCCTGGTCGCCACCAGCTCGCTCGAGCTCGGAATCGACATGGGCGCCGTCGACCTCGTCATCCAGGTCGAGTCGCCGAAGTCGGTCACCGCCGGGCTGCAGCGCATCGGGCGCGCCGGCCACGGCGTGGGCGAGGTCTCGCGCGGTCGCATCTTCCCGAAGTTCCGCGCCGACCTGGTCGAGTGCGCCGTCGTCGCCAAGCGGATGCGCGACGGCGACATCGAGTCGACCGTCGTGCCGCGCAACCCGCTCGACGTGCTCGCCCAGCAGATCGTGGCCGCCACCGCCGTCGGCGACGACTGGAAGGTTCCGGAGCTGCACGACCTGATCCGGCGCGCCTATCCGTTCGCGGAGCTGTCGCGCGAGCTGCTCGACTCGGTGCTCGACATGCTCGACGGGCGCTACCCCTCGGAGGAGTTCGCCGAGCTGCGGCCGCGCATCGTGTGGGACCGCGTGGACGACACGATCCGCGCCCGCAAGGGATCGCTGCAGCTGGCCGTGACGAACGCCGGCACGATCCCCGACCGCGGCCTCTACGGCGTGCACCTGCCGGACGGCCGCCGCGTCGGCGAGCTCGACGAGGAGATGGTCTACGAGGCGCGGCCGGGCCAGACGTTCATGCTGGGCGCCTCGACCTGGCGCATCGAGGAGATCACGCGCGACCGCGTGATCGTGACGCCGGCGCCCGGGGCGCCCGGCGCGCTCCCGTTCTGGAAGGGCGACGGCATCGGCCGCCCGAAGGAGCTGGGCGAGGCGATCGGCGCCTTCGTGCGCGAGTCGGTCGACCGCGACCCGGCCGAGCTGGCCGTCGAGTACGACCTCGACGAGCGCGCCGCGCGCAACCTGTCCGCGTTCCTGCGCGAGCAGCGCGACGCCACGCGCGTCGTGCCGAGCGACCGCACGATCGTGATCGAGCGCTTCCGCGACGAGATCGGCGACTGGCGCCTGTGCGTGCTGTCGCCGTACGGCGGGCGCGTGCACGCCGCCTGGGCGCTCGCGCTGTCGGCGCGCATCCGCGACGAGTTCGGGCTCGAGTCGGACGCGATCTGGTCGGACGACGGGATCATCGTCCACCTCCCCGACGCCGACGAGGCGCCGGCCGCCGAGCTCGTGCTGGTGCAGCCCGACGAGCTGGAGGAGCTGGTCGTCAAGGAGCTGTCGGGGTCGGCGCTGTTCGGCGCCCGCTTCCGCGAGAACGCCGCCCGCGCGCTGCTGCTGCCGCGCTCCCGGCCCGGGCAAGCGCACGCCGCTGTGGCAGCAGCGGCTGAAGGCGCAGTCGCTGCTCGAGGTCGCCAAGCGCTACGGCCAGTTCCCGATCGTGCTGGAGACCTACCGCGAGTGCCTGCGCGACGTCTTCGACCTGCCCGGGCTGGAGGCGCTGCTGCGCGGCCTGCACACGCGCGAGCTGTCGCTGGTGGAGGTGGAGACGCAGCGCGCCTCCCCGTTCGCGTCGTCGCTGCTGTTCGACTACGTCGCCACCTACATGTACGAGGGCGACACGCCCAACGCCGAGCGGCGCGCCGCCGCGCTCTCGCTCGACCGCGACCTGCTGCGCGAGCTGCTCGGCCAGGAGGAGCTGCGCGACCTGATCGACCCGGCCGCGCTGGAGGAGGTCGAGGCCGACCTGCAGCGCGTCAGCGAGCGCACCCGCGCGGCGAACGCCGACGGGCTGCACGACGTGCTGCGCGCGCGTCGGCGACCTGACGGCCGACGAGGCGGCCGCGCGCTGCCTGCCGGCGGTGTCCGCGAACCGCGATGCTGTCCCAGCTCGAGGACGAGCGCCGCGCGATCCGGATGCGCATCGCCGGCGAGGAGCGCTGGCTCGCGTCCGAGGACGCCGGGCTCTACCGCGACGCGCTCGGCGCGGTCCCGCCGGGCGGGCTGCCCGAGGTCTTCCTCGAGTCGGTCGAGGAGCCGCTCGCGCGGCTGACGCGGCGCTACGCCCGCACCCACGGCCCGTTCACCACCGCCGAGGCGTCCGGCCGCTACGCGATCGATCTGGGCCCCGTGCTGCGCGACCTGGAGCGCGCCGGCGACCTCGTGCAGGGCGAGCTGCGCCCCGGCGGCAGCGGGCGCGAGTGGTGCGACCCCGAGGTGCTGCGGCGGCTGCGGCGCGCCTCGCTCGCGACGCTGCGCAAGGAGGTCGAGCCCGCCGAGCAGCGCGCGCTGGCGCGCTTCCTCCCGGCCTGGCAGGGAGTGGACACCGCGCCGCCCGGCGGCGCCGGCGTGGATCGCCTGCGCGAGCTGCTCGTGCCGCTCCAGGGCGTGGCGCTCGCGCCCGAGGTCTGGGAGCGCGACGTGCTCCCGCGCCGCACCGGCGCGTACTCGCCCGCGTGGCTGGACCAGCTCTGCGCCAGCGGCGAGCTCGTCTGGGTGGGCGCCGGCGCGGTGGGCAGGCGCTCCGGGCGAGTCGCGCTGCTGTTCCGCGAGGACGCGCGCTGGATCGGACCGCCGCCGCTCAAGGGCGACCCGCCGTCGGGGCCGCTGCACAGCGCGCTGCGCGACCGGCTCGCGGCCGGCGCCGCGTTCTGGACCGATCTGCTCGCCGACCTCGGGTCAGCCGAGCCGGTCGAGCTGCAGGAGGCGCTCTGGGACCTGGTCTGGGCCGGTGAGGCGACCAACGACGCCTTCGCGCCGCTGCGGGCGCCGCGCCTGACGCTGGCCCGGCAGCAGCGCGATGCCGGGCGGCGATTCGCGCGCCGCCGCCGCCCGGGCGCGCCGCAGGTGCAGGGGCGCTGGTCGCTGACCGCGCCGCTGTTCGCCGACGCCCCGGCGCACGGCCCGCGCATGCGCGCAATCGCCGAGCTGCTGCTCGAGCGCTACGGGATCGTCACGCGCGAGACGGTGCTCGCCGAGGGGATCCCGGGCGGCTTCGCCGGGCTCTACGGCGAGCTGGCGAATCTCGAGACGCTCGGCACCGCGCGCCGCGGCTACTTCGTAGAGGGGCTGGGCGGCGCCCAGTTCGCGCTGCCGGCCGCGATCGAGCGGCTGCGCTCGATGCGCAGCGACGAGCCCGTAGGCGCGCAGGTGCTGGCCGCCACCGACCCTGCGAACCCGTTCGGAGCGACGCTTGCGTGGCCGAAGCGCGAGGAGGAGCCGGGCCGCAGGCCGGCCCGCGTGCCCGGGGCCTACGTGGTGACGCTCGACGCGGAGCCGGTGCTCTACGTCGAGCGCGGCGGGAAGGGGCTGGTGCCGCTGCGCGCCCCCGACGAGGAGTGGCTGCGACCGGCGCTCGAGGCGCTGGCGGAGGCCGTCAGGCGCTCGCGCGTGCCGCGCCTCGGCATCGAGCGCTTCGACGGCGAGCCCGTGGTGGGCTCGGAGGCCGGCGCGCTGCTGCTCGAGCTCGGCTTCCGTCAGAGCCCGCGCAAGCTGACGCTGAGCGCGTGAGCGAGCTCAACCGCGCCTGGTGGGACGAGCGCGTCCCGATCCACGTCGCCTCCGAGTTCTACGACGTCGAGGGCTTCCGCGCGGGCGGGTCGAGCCTGAGGCCGTTCGAGGTCGAGGAGGTCGGCGACGTCGCGGACCGCTCGCTGCTGCACCTCCAGTGCCATTTCGGCCTCGACACGCTCTCCTGGGCGAGACGAGGCGCCCGCGTCAGCGGGCTCGACTTCTCGCAGCCGGCCATCGAGGCCGCTCGCGCGCTCGCCGCCGACACCGGCCTCGACGCCGAGTTCTCGGTCGCGGACGTGTACGACGCCCCGGCCGTGCTCGGCGGCCGGCGCTTCGACGTCGTCTACACCGGCATCGGCGCGCTCAACTGGCTGCCGGACATGGAGCGCTGGGCCCGCGTGGTGGCCGAGCTGCTCGAGCCCGGCGGCTTCCTCTACCTGAGCGAGTTCCACCCGTTCACCTGGGTCTTCGGCGACGACGAGCTGGTCGTCGAGGAGGACTACTTCCAGCGCGACGCCTTCGAGTTCGAGGAGGGCGGGACCTACGCGGACCTCGAGGCGGCCACGTCCGAGAACCGCACCGAGGAGTGGCAGCACACGCTCGCGGACGTGGTCTCGGCGGTGCTCGGCGCGGGGCTGACGCTCGAGCTCCTGCACGAGCACGACCTCACGCTGACGCCGCGCTGGCCGTTCCTGGAGCCTTGCGCCGGCGGCTACCGGATGCCCGCCGGCCGCCCGCGGCTGCCGCTGATGTTCTCGCTGCGGGCGCGCGCGGCGTGACCGCTTACCGCGCGCGGCTCGTAGCCTTGAAGGAGTGCCAGAGGGCGACACGATCCACTCGGCGGCGCGCCGCGTCGGCGCCGCGCTGATCGGCAGGCCGATCGTCTCGATCGAGACGCCGCAGCCGCGGCATGCGCTCGATCGCTGGCCCGAGCGGCTGGAGGGCCGGGCCGTGCGAGCGGTCGACGCGCGCGGCAAGCACCTGTTCATCCGCTTCGAGGGCGACCTCACGCTGCACTCGCATCTGCGCATGACGGGCGGCTGGGGCGTCTACCGCCGCGGCGAGCGCTGGCGGCGGTCGCCGCGGCGCGCCTGGCTCGTGATCCGCACCGACGAGCACGAGGTGGTCGAGTTCGACGGGCCGGTGCTGGAGCTGATGACCGACTCGCGCACCCGCTTCGACCGCCGCTTGGCGGCGCTCGGCCCGGACGTGCTCGCGCCCGAGCTCGACGAGCGGCGCTTTCTGGGGCTGCTGCGCTCGGACGACCACACGCGCGGCATCGGCGACGCCCTGCTCGATCAGCGCAACGTCGCCGGCATCGGGAACATGTGGAAGGCGGAGGGCTGCTTTCTCGCCGGGATCGACCCGTGGCGGCGGCTGGCGGACGTGTCGGACGACGAGGTCCTGGCGGTCGTGCGCGAGCTGCGGCCGCTGATGCGCGCCTCGGCGGACGGCGGACGCGTCCGAGGCTCGCACTGGGTGTTCGAGCGCGCCGGCCTCCCCTGCCGCCGCTGCGGGACGCGCATACGCGCGCGCGGGCAGGGCGACGACAATCGCACCACCTACTGGTGTCCCAAGTGCCAGGGTTGATCCGGGTAGGGCACAAGGGCGCGGACCACGTCGCGCCCGGCAACACCGTCGAGAGCTTCGCGGCGGCGCTGGCGCACGGCGTGGACATGATCGAGTTCGACGTGCTGCGCACGCGCTCCGGCGAGCTGGTGCTGGCGCACGACCTCGAGGACGCCGAGGGCCGCGAGCCGCTCACGCTCGACGAGGGGCTCGACCTGTTCGCGGGAGCCGACTACGCCGGCGTGGAGCTGGACGTGGACCTGAAGCGGCCCGGCTACGAGCGCGAGGTCGTCGAGGGACTGGCCGCGCGCGGGCTGCTGGAGCGCTCGCTGGTGTCGAGCATGTTCACCGAGAGCCTCGACCGACTCGGCGAGCTGGCGCCGGGGCTGCGGCGCGGCTGGTCGGTGCCGCGCGTGCGGCGCGACTACACGCGCTCGCCGCTGGCGCCGCTGGCGTACGGGCTGGCGCGGGTGTGGCGGGTGCGGCTGCCGCGCCAGGCGGCCGAGCGCATCCGCGCCGGCGGCTGCGAGGCGCTGATGACGCACACGATCCTCGTCAGCAGGCGCCTCGTGGAGGCGGTGCACGAGGCGGGCGGGCAGGTCTACGTCTGGACCGTCGACGACGCCCGGCGCATCCGGGCGCTGGAGGCCCTCGGCGTGGACGGCGTGATCACGAACGACCCGCGCTTGTTCGAGTAGAGGGCTCGGCGCCTAGGCGCCGACGGTGCAGGTGCCGGTCACGTGCGTCTCGGAGCGGTTGGTCTCTCCGCTCCAGCGCAGCTCGGCGACGGCGCGCAGCTGGTACTGGTTGCCCGGGGGCACGCTGATGCTGAAGGTCCAGCCGGCCTGGCCCCAGGTGTACTCGGCCGATCCGGCGGACTGCCAGGGCGAGGTGGCCGATCCGGCGAGCGGCGACCCAGCCGCCGTCCGGCGAGAGCCACTGCGCGGTGAAGCGGACCGAGAGGTCCGTCTTCGACCCGTCTCCGGCGAGCTGCGCCCGCGCCCCGAGCTGGGTCGAGCTGCACACGTTCGCCTGCGCCCACGACGACGTCAGCTTGTCGCCGGTCTGAGCGTCCGCGACGCCCGTGCCGGTCAACGCCGCGCAGATGGCGGTCAATATCAGCGTCCTACGCACCATCAATGGATGTTGTCGGCCTCCGCCTACTCCCCCTTGAGGGCAGACTACCGTTTCCCGCCGTGACGAAACGCGCCTAGCCTCGTAGTAGACACGTGAACGAGGCGCTCGCAGAGCGGATGCCGGTGACGGCCGGAAGCGATACGGACACCTTCGCCGCTCTCTACGAGCGCACCTTCCCGCGCGTGTACGCCTACGTCGCGTCGCTGCTGCGCGACCGCGCCGCCGCCGAGGACGTCACCGCCCAGGCCTTCGAGCGCGCCTACCGCAAGCGCTCCAGCTACCGGCCTCGCCGCGGCAGCCGCGAGGCCTGGCTGTTCGGGATCGCCCGCAACGCCGCGCTCGACGAGCTGCGCGGCCGCAAGCGCCGCGCCCGCCTCGAGACGGACCCGGAGGACGTCGACGCACGCGGCGCCGACGATCACGCCGAGCTGGCCCTGCAGCGCGAGGCGGTCCGGGCCGCGATGGCCACCCTCGACGGCCACGAGCGCGACCTGCTCGCCCTGAAGTTCTCCGCCGGCCTCTCCAACGCCGAGATCGCCGCGGTCCTCGACCTCAGCGAGACCGCCGCCGGCACCCGACTGCACCGAACGCTGACGAAGCTGCGAAAGGCCTGCGATGACGCCTCCTGACGACACCGCCACGATCGAGCGCGAGCTCGCCGCCGTGGACCGCGCCCTGAGCGGCGGGACCGCCGACCACGACGACCCGGTCGCGCGCGAGCTGCAGGTGCTCGCGCTGGAGCTGCGCGCCGCGGCGCCCGCGCCGGCGCCCGACTTCGCCCAGCGCATGGACCGGCGCGCGCAGCACGGCGTTCGAGGGCGTGCCGCGGAGGGCGCGACCGCCCGGCCCGCTCGCCATCGGCCTGCGCCGCTACGTGCTGCCGGTCGCGGGGACGCTCGTGCCGCTGGCGCTGATCGTCGGGTTGATCTTCGCCGTCGGCGGCCCCAGCCTCCAGGGCGGCGGGGACGACAACGACTCCGGCTCGGTCGCGAGCGACTCCGGCGACGGCGGTGGCGCCTCTGCCGGCGGCGATTCAGGCGGCGGCGCCGAGCTCGTCGCGCCGGACCCGGCGGTCGCGCCGCCCGCCGCGAGCGTCCCGAAGCAGAGCTCGCGCCAGGACAGCTTCGTCCCCGGCCAGCGCAATCGCAGGATCGAGCGCTCCTTCTCGCTCGAGCTCGGCGTGCCCGCCGGCCGGCTGGCGGGCGTCGCGGACGAGGTCGCCCGCGTGACCGACCGCCACGGCGGCTTCGTCCTGTCCTCGTCGATCGACTCGGGCGAGGACGAGGGCGGCGGCCAGTTCTCGCTGCGCATCCCCGCCGACCGGCTGCGACCGGCGCTGCGCGACCTCGCCGGCCTGGCGACCGTGATCCGCCAGAGCCAGGAGGGCCGCGACGTCACCCGCCAGCACGTGACCGCGAAGGACCGCCTGCAGGCGGCCCGCGCCGAGCGCAACAGCCTGCTGCGCAGGCTCGAGGAGGCCGCCACCGACGAGGAGGCCGAGGCGATCCGCGTCCGGCTCGACCTGGTCGCCGGGGAGATCTCGGGGCTGCGCGCGCAGCTGCGCGACCTGCGCCTGCGCACCGACTACGCGGTCGTGGACGTGTCGCTCGAG
Organism: uncultured Thermoleophilaceae bacterium; assembly: GCA_963828225.1. Classification (GTDB taxonomy): domain Bacteria; phylum Actinomycetota; class Thermoleophilia; order Solirubrobacterales; family Thermoleophilaceae; genus JACVRW01. The sequence continues at coordinate 189,827 of CAWHDX010000006.1, forward strand.
GTCCGCAACGAGGACGAGGCGGTGCCGGCGTGGGCGGCTCCTTCGACGACGCGGTCGACGACGCCGGCACGCTCGCTCGTCGGCCTCGCGGGCGTGCTCATCCGCGTGCTCGCCCTCGCCGTGCCGCTCGGCCTGCTGGGCCTGGCCGGCTGGGGAGCGGCCACGGCGCTGCGCCGCCGCCGGCGCGAGTCGGCGCTGGTCTAGTAGCCGGGCGAGCTAGGCCGCTCGCGCTCGACGCGCACCGGGAAGCCCTCGGCGCGCGCGGCCTGGAGGATCGCCTCGTTGGCGTCCGGGCCGCGCGTCTGCAGCACCAGCTTGATCGCGGTCTCGCGCACGTGCAGGTCGATGCCGTCGCGCAGGTGCTCGACGTCGACGACGTTGGCGCCGCGCTCGGCGACCACCTCAGCAGCCCCGCCAGCGCGCCCGGGCGGTCCGGGCACGACCGTGGAGAGCACCATCCGCCGGCCGGCGGCCGTCTCGCCCAGCCGGATGCACTCGGACAGCAGCGAGGCGTCGACGTTGCCGCCCGAGAGCACCGCGCAGACGTCTCCTCGGCGGGCGCCTTCACGCGCCCCTGCATCAGCGCCGCGACCGCGACGGCGCCGGCGCCCTCCACCACCAGCTTCGTTGCGCTCGAGCAGCATCACCATCGCCTCGGCGACCTCGTCGTCGGAGACCGTCACCACCTCGTCGACGTAGCGCTCGACGAGCGGCAGCGTGAAGTCGCCCGGGCGCTTGACCGCGATGCCGTCGCAGATCGTGTTCGCCGAGCGCGCGCCGATCGGCCGGTGCGCCGCCAGCGAGTCGATGTAGGGCGCGCACGCCTCCGCCTGCACGCCCACCACGCGCGCCCCGGGCAGCCACTCCGCCGCGGCCAGCGCGATGCCGCTGACGAGCCCGCCGCCGCCGAGCGGCACGACCACGAGCTTCACGTTCGGGCGCCTGGCGCGCGATCTCGAGGCCGACGGTGCCCTGGCCCGGCCACCACGTCCGCGGAGTCGAACGCGTGCACGGCGGTCATGCCCTCCTCCTGCGGCGAGCCGGCTCGCCTCGGCGTGGGCGTCGTCGTAGGTGCCGCCGTGCAGCCGCACCTCGCCGCCGTACTGGCGCACGGCGGCGACCTTCGACACCGGCGCGCTCTCCGGCATCACCAGCACGGCGCGCGCGCCGGCGTCGCGCGCCGCGCAGGCCACGGCCTGGGCGTGGTTGCCCGCGCTCGCCGCAACCACCCCCGCGCGCAGCGCCTCGCTCCGACAGGCGCCCGATCATGTTGGTCGCGCCGCGCGCCTTGAACGAGCCGGTGAGCTGCAGGTTCTCGGCCTTCAGCACCACCCGGGCGCCGACCCGGCGCGACAGCTCGCCCGCCGGCAGGACCGGCGTCTCGCGCACCTTTCCGGCGATCAGGCGCGCCGCGTCCTCGATGTCCGCGCGCTCACGGCTTCACGTGCGACTGCCATCCAGTCATTATCCGCACATGCCAACCGGGGAGGAGACCGCCCGACTGCTCGCGCGCACCGAGGTGTTCGCCGGGTCTGGAGCCGCGCGAGCTGCTGGCGATCGCGCAGGTCGCGGTGCCGCGCCACTGGGACCGCGGCGAGATCATCTTCCGCGAGGGCGACGCCGGCGACACCTGCTACCTGATCCGCTCGGGCGCCGTGGTGCTCACCCGCGAGCACCAGGACGGCCGCATGGTCGCCCTCGCGGAGCTGCGCGGCGGCGCGCTGTTCGGCGAGCTGGCGATGTTCCGCGGCGAGACGCGCTCGGCCACCGCGGAGGCGATCGAGCCCTGCACCGCGGTCGCGCTGCTGGCCGGCGACGTGCAGCGGCTGATCAAGCGCAACCCGGGCCTGGCGCTGAAGCTGCTCGCCGTCGCTCGCCGAGCGCGTCAGCCGCACGAACGAGCGGCTGCTCCAGCAGTCGTTCCAGACCGTCGCCGGCCGGGTCGCGAGCGCACTGCTGGCCCAGACCGTGTCGCGCCAGGCCGAGGGCGCGCCCGAGGACGACGTGCTGATCCGCGCGACCCAGGCGGAGATCGCGCACCTGGCCGGCACCTCGCGCGAGAGCGCCAGCCGGTTCCTCGCGACGCTGGAGCGCGCCGGGGTGGTCACCCTCGGCCGCGGAAAGGTGACCGTGCATGACCCGGGACGGCTCCGGAACTACATCCACTGACGCGCGCACGCGCATGGTGGAGCGCCAGCTGCGCCGCCGCGGCATCGAGGACGAGCGCGTGCTGGCGGCGATGGCCGAGGTGCCGCGCGAGCTGTTCGTGCCCGACGACCAGCGCCGGCGCGCCTACCGCGACGGGGCGCTGCGCATCGGCGAGGGCCAGACGATCTCGCAGCCGTGGATCGTCGCCTGCATGTGCGCAGCTGCTCGAGCTGCGCGGCGACGAGACCGTGCTCGAGGTCGGCACCGGGTCGGGGTACGCGGCCGCGGTGCTGTCGCGGCTGTGCGCCGCAGGTCGTGACGATCGAGCGCTACCGAGACGCCTGGCGCGACCGGCGCCGCGGCGCTCGCCGAGCTGGGCTACGACAACGTCGAGGTGCGCGTCGGCGACGGGACGCGGGGCGCGCCCGACCGCGCGCCGTTCGGCGGGATCTCGGTCACGGCGACGGCGCAGGGCGAGCCGCCGCCGGCGCTGGTCGAGCAGCTCGCGCCCGGCGCCGCGCTGGTCTGCCCGGTCGCGCCGCGGGCGGCGCGAGCTGCTGATGCGCTTCCGCGACGGCGAGCGAGGAGGCGATCGCGGCCGTGCGCTTCGTGCCGCTGGTGAGCGGAGGCGGAGGTGATCCGCGAGTTCTCGGCGGGCGGCGTCGTGGTGCGCGAGCTGGAGGGGCGCCCGCACGTGGCGGTCGTGCGCGTGCGCGACGAGATCCTGGCGCTGCCCAAGGGCCATCCCGACGGCGACGAGTCGGCCGCGGAGGCGGCGCAGCGCGAGGTGCGCGAGGAGACCGGGCTCGAGGCCGAGCTGGTGGAGAAGCTCGGCGACGTCCGCTACTGGTACGCCCGGGACGGCGAGCGGGTGCATGAAGATCGTCGCCTTCTTCCTGTTCCGCTACCGCTCCGGCAGCGTGAGGACCACGACCACGAGGTGGAGGAGGCGCTCTGGATCCCGCTCGACGAGGCGCCCGAGCGGCTCGCGTATAAGGGCGAGCGCGAGATGGCGGAGGCCGCGCTCTCACGGCTGCGGAGAAGGCCGCTAGGCTGCCGCCGTCGTGTTCGTCCTCAACTTCTACTCGCCGATCTTCGTCGACCAGCTCAAGCGCGGCCGCAAGACCGCGACGATCCGGCTGGGCGACAAGAGCAAGAAGTACCGCAAGGGCGAGGTCGTGCTGATCACCGTCGGCTTCCAGCACTCGCCGCGCGAGCGGATCTTCGAGGCCGTGATCGACTCGGTCGAGGTCAAGAACGTCGGCGACCTGTCGCCGCGCGACATCGAGCACGACAACCCCGAGTTCCGCCGCCTCGACGAGATGGTGCACTTCCTCGAGCAGATCTACGGCCGCAAGGTCGCGCACGAGGACACCGTCACCGTCGTGCGCTTCTCCCAGATCTCCGACCGCCCGTCGGAGGTCCAGGAGCGCATGCGGCCCCGCGGCCCGCGCCAGAACTAGACCTCGCGCTCCGTTTGGCACTCGGCTTGCTAGAGTGCCAAGCTGGCACTCGCACCCAGAGAGTGCCAAGTCAACTGCACTCAGACGGAGGTAATGCCCATGAATCTCAAGCCTCTGGGAGATCGCCTGATCGTTCAGGCAATCGAGGAAGAGGAGACCACGGCGAGCGGCATCGTTCTGCCCGACACCGCCAAGGAGAAGCCGCAGCGCGGCAAGGTCCTCGCAGTCGGTGAAGGCCGGTGGGACGAGGATGGCGAGAAGCGCATCCCGCTCGACGTCGCCAAGGGCGACGAGGTCCTGTACTCGAAGTACGGCGGCACCGAGGTCCAGGTCGAGGGAGACGATCTCCTCGTCCTGCGTGAGTCGGACGTGCTCGCCAAGGTCGCGGGCTAGGAGGAACACAGAACATGGCTCACAAGGAACTGAAGTACGACGTCGAAGCACGTCGTGCACTGGAGGACGGCGTCAACGCCGTCGCGGACGCCGTAAAGGTCACGCTCGGCCCCAAGGGTCGCTATGTCGTGATCGACAAGAAGTTCGGCGCTCCCACCATCACCAACGACGGCGTGTCGATCGCTCGTGAGATCGAGATCGAGGATCCGTTCGCCAACCAGGGCGCTCAGCTCGTACGCGAGGTGGCCACCGCCACCAACGACATCGCGGGCGACGGCACCACCACCGCCACCGTGCTGGCTCAGCAGATCGTGCGAACGGTCTGAAGAACGTGGCCGCCGGCGCCAACCCGCTTGCTCTCAAGCGCGGCATCGAGAAGGCCGTCGACCAGGTGGTCGACAGCATCCAGAAGATCTCCACCGAGATCTCGGGCAAGGACCAGATCGCCCGCGTGGCGGCCATCTCCGCCGCCGACGACGAGATCGGCGACGTGATCGCCGACGCGATCGACAAGGTGGGCAAGGACGGCGTCGTGAACGTCGAGGAGGGCCAGACGTTCGGCATGGACCTCGAGTTCACCGAGGGCATGCAGTTCGACAAGGGCTACATCTCGCCGTACATGGTCACCGACCAGGACCGCATGGAGGGCGTCCTCGAGGACCCCTTCATCCTGATCGCCAACCAGAAGATCGGGTCCGTGCGGGACATCCTGCCGGTGCTGGAGCAGGTCATCCAGTCGGGCAAGCCGATCCTGCTCGTCGCCGAGGACGTGGAGGGCGAGACGCTCGCCACGCTCGTGGTGAACAAGCTGCGCGGCACCTTCACGGGCGTCGCGGTCAAGGCGCCGGGCTTCGGCGACCGCCGCAAGCGCATGCTCGAGGACATCGCGATCCTCACCGGTGGCGAGGTCATCACCGAGGAGATGGGCCTGAAGCTCGAGAACACGCAGCTCTCGCAGCTCGGGCGCGCCCGTCGCGTGGTGGTCACGAAGGACACGACCACGATCGTGGACGGCGTCGGGTGACGCGGAAGCCATCAAGGGCCGCATCAACCAGATCAAGAACGAGATCGAGAACACCGACTCGGACTTCGACCGCGAGAAGCTGCAGGAGCGGCTGGCGAAGCTCGCCGGCGGCGTGGCGGTCGTGAAGGTCGGAGCGGCCACCGAGACGGAGATGAAGGAGAAGAAGCACCGCGTCGAGGACGCGCTGCAGGCCACCCGGGCCGCCCTCGAGGAGGGCATCGTCCCGGGCGGCGGCGTCGCGCTGCTGCGCGCTCAGAGTGCCATCAAGCTCGACGCCTTCGAGGGCGACGAGCGCACGGGCGCCCAGATCGTGTTCCGCGCTCTCGAGGAGCCGCTGCGCCAGATCGCCGACAACGCCGGGCTCGAGGGCTCGGTCGTCGTCAACGACGTGCGCAACGCGAAGGGCAAGAACCAGGGCCTCAACGCCGACACCGGCGAGATCGTGGACCTGGTGGCCGGCGGGGTCATCGACCCGGCCATGGTCACGCGCTCCGCGCTCCAGAACGCCGCGTCGATCGGGAAGAACATCCTGACGACCGAGGCGATCATCGCCGAGATGCCCGAGAAGGACGGCGGCGGCGGAATGCCGGCCGGCATGGGCGGCATGGACGGCATGATGTAGACAGCGCTCACGCGCTGAGGTTTGGCGAGGGCCCCGCTCCGGCGGGGCCCTCCGCTTTTCTAGGCCGCCCCGAGCACGCTCGCCATCGGCAGCGGGCGCACGCCGAGCGCCTCGGCGTCGGCGGTGCCGCGGGGCGTCGTCATCGGCTCCTCCATCAGCTCCGCCTCCTCCCAGGTGGCGAACACCCGCGGGCCCGACAGCTGCCGCAGCGCGCGCAGCGAGGCGCGCACGACCGGCAGCGGCACGTGCAGCAGCCGGCGCCGGCGGCGCGCCGCCCTCAGCGCCACCTGCACGATCTCGTCGTAGGAGAGGGTCTCGGGCCCGGCCAGGTCGTAGGCGCGCCGGCGCGGGCCCGAGGCGATCAGCGCCGCCTGCACCGAGTCGGCCACGTCCTCGGCCCAGATCGGCTGGAACTCGGCGCGGCCCGACCCCGAGACCGGCAGCGCGGGCAGGTAGGAGAAGCGCTCCAGCAGCGTCAGCCACGGGTCGCCCGGCGTGTAGACGATCGAGGGCCGGAACACCATCGTCTCGAGCGACGACGCCATCACCGCCTCCTCGGCCAGCGCCTTGGCGCGGAAGAAGCGCGTGCGCGAGTGGTGGCGCGCCCCCATCGCCGAGAAGAACAGGAAGCGGCGCGCCCCCGAGCGCTCGGCCGCTCGCACGAGCCGCAGCGTCGCGACCGCGTTGAGCTCCTCGATCGAGGCGAGCGGCTGGTCGCGGATCGAGGCGGCCAGGTGCACGACCGTCCCCACCCCGCGCAGGGCGTTGCGGAACGAGGGCGGATCGGCGAGGTCGCCGAGCGCGATCTGCACGCGCACGCGCTGATCGCCGAGGCCGCGCGGGTCGCGGACGAGGCAGCGCACCGGCTCGCCGGACGCCGTCAGGCGGCGCAGCAGCGCCGAGCCGACCGTCCCGGTCGCTCCCGTCAGCAGGATCACCGGCCGGTCACCACCATGCGCCAGAGCGAGCGGGCGTTGCGGTGCACCTCGATCTCCTCGAAGCCGGCGTCGGCCATCCAGCCGCTCACCTCGGACGCCGAGAAGTTGCGGCTGTGGCTCCAGGCGTAGAAGAGCAGCGTCGAGATCGCCCCGTGCGGCGACATCTGGTCGCCCGGCTCGGGGCGGGCGGAGTCGCCGATCACGAGGGCGCCGCCCGGGCGCAGCGCGGCGCGCGCCATCTCGCACAGCTCGCGGTTGCGCTCCTCGGGCAGGTGGTGGATCAGGTTGAAGACCGAGACCACGTCGAGGTCCTCGCCGAGTCCGAGCTCGAACACGTCGCCCTCGCGGAAGGAGACGCGGTCGGCGAGGCCCTGCTCGGCGACGATCTCGCGGCCCACCGCCGCGCTCGGCGGAAGGTCGACGACCGTCGCCTCGAGCTCGGGGTGGCGCCGGCACATCGCCATCGCGAAGCCGCCGTGGCCGCCGGCGACGTCCACCAGCCGCCGCGGCGCCGCCACCGGCACGAGGGCCGCGTTGGCCTCCTGCTCGGGCCGCGAGATCTCCCACAGCCCGCGGATGTACGCCGACCAGCGCTCCGCCTCGTCGTGGCGCTCCTCGTGCATCGCATAGGCGCGCCCGTCGCGGACCGCCTCGGGCAGCAGGTCGAGCACCTGCCAGTGGAGGTCGCCCTGCGGGCCGATGAAGCTCGCGATCGACTCCGGCGAGGAGCGCACCAGCAGGCGCTCGCTCACCGGGGCGTTGCGCACGCGCTCCCCCTCGGCCTCGACGTACCCGAGCGGCTCGAGGGCCGTGAGCAGCGTCTGGGTGCCGAGCGGGTCGAGGCTCAGGCGCTCGGCCAGCTCGGGGCCGGTGGCGGGCCCCTCGTCGAGCGCGTCGAACACCCCCAGCATCACGGCGGTCGTCACCGCGCGCGCGGCCACCAGGCCCGTGAAGGTGTCGAGAAAGGGGTCCGGTTCGGAGCGGTCGTCCAGCAAGGGCCCTGAGCCTACGCGGCCGATATCATCGGCGACGCCTCGAGCCCGTGAGGACCAAGGAGACCATGGCCTACGTCATCGCCGAACCCTGCATCGACACCAAGGACAACTCGTGCGTCGAGGTGTGCCCCGTCGACTGCATCCATCCGACCCCGGAAGAGCCTGACTACGACCAGGTCAAGCAGCTCTACATCGACCCGGAGGAGTGCATCGACTGCGACGCCTGCGTCGAGGCCTGCCCCGTGGACGCGTGCTTCGCCGAGGATCAGCTGCCCGACGAGTGGCAGCAGTACATCCAGATCAACTCCGACTACTTCAAGCAGGCAGCGGGTTAGCGCGCTGCAAAGCAGCGCCTGACCGCGTCATCGGCCCTCCGCGTGCCCAGCACGCGTTCGGGCCTGCTTCCTCGTCAGGCGCGCTTTTCGCGCGCTTGGGGCCTGCAGGTCGCATAGCCCCAGACGGTGGCCAGCTGGGTGAGCCCCACCAGGGGCACCACGGCCGGGGACCTCGCGGCCCGGGCCGCTCGACGCGTCGAGCGCGCCAGGGCGGCCGGGAAGCCGCGTCCCGCCCGCATCGGGGGCTGACCCGCCTCCGCCCGCAGCCACGCGAGCCGGCGCGCGCCGCGGCCGTACTCTGCGAACTGGCTCCACAGGTGGTCCGGACGGGACGGCCGGTGGTGGAGCACCACCGCGTCCGGGACGACGACGAGCCGCATGCCGAGGTCGGCGGCGCGCGCGCAGAAGTCCCGGTCCTCCGCCGCGGCCGTGGGGAAGCGCTCGTCGAAGCCGCCGAGCGCGGCGAACCGGTCGCGACGCAGGGACAGGTTCGAGCTGGCGAGGAAGGCCTGCGGCTCGCAGTCGTAGAGGGCGTCGAGCACCGCGTGCGCGGCCGCCGCCGAGGTGTCGCGCGGGTTCGCGTTCACGACCGGGCCGCCCGCCAGCGCGCCCGGGTCTCGCTCCAGCGCCTCGGCGAGGGCCGCGGCCCAACCGGGCGCCGGCTCGCAGTCGTCGTCCACGAAGGCGAGCAGCCGGCCCGTCGCGCAGGCGGCTCCGCGGTTGCGCGCGCCGGCCGGGCCGGTGCGCTCGGCCTGGACCACACGTACGTCCAGACCGGGCGGGGCCGCGGCGCTGACGGCCGCCGGCGCGGGATCCGCTCCGTCGATCGACACCACCACGGCGAGCCCTCCGGGCACCGGCCGCTGCGCCGCCAGCGCCGCCAGGCAGCGGTACAGCGGCTCGCTGCGCCCGCAGGCGGGCACGACGACGCTCATGCCCGCCCCGGGGGTCCCCATCTCCAGTAGTGTCGCGCGCCCGATGGTGCCGCTCAAGTTTGGGCTCGTGGGCTGCGGCCGCATCGCCGAACACGGATGGCTCCCGGCCCTCCGGTCGGCCGCCGCCGCCGGCACGGCGGAGCTCGTGTCGATCGCAGAGCCCGACGCCGCGCGCCGCGAGGCGGCAGCCCGGGCCGCGGGGCTCGACGGCGGCGCGACCTTCGCCGACTGGCGCGACCTGATCGCCGCCGGCTCGGTCGACGCGCTCGTGCTGGCGCTCGGCGGCCGGGCGCAGGTCGAGCCGGCCGCGGCGGCGGCCACGGCGGGGGTGCCCGTCCTGGTCGAGAAGCCGCCCGGCGGCGATCTCGGGGGCGCGACCGCGCTGGCGGAGCTGCAGACCGGCGCCGGCCGTCGGCTTCAGCCGCCGCTTCGACGACGCCTGGCGCGCTCTGCGGGACGCGGCTGAGCGCGCCGCCTCGCCGCTCGCGCTGGAGCTGCGGCTGAGCTACCGGCGCAACGCGTGGGCGCCGCACGTGGTCCGCGACGACGCCCTGGCCGACCTCGGCAGCCACGTCGCGGACCTGACCGCCTGGATCGCCGGCGCCCGCGTCGGCCGCGCGCGCTGCGACGTGCTGCGTCCGGAGGCCGCCGAGGGCGAGCTCGAGCTCGACCGAGGCCGCGGCGGCGCGCGCTTCGCGGTGGCGCAGGCGGGCAGCTACGCCGAGCTCGGGCGGCTGGCCGGGAAGCGACGTGCGCGTGCGCCGCGGCGGCTGGTGGCGCAACGCGCTCGGGCGCGTGGGCGCGGGACCCGACGCCGGCGCGCTGGCACGCTCGCTCCAGGGCGAGCTGACGGCGTTCGCCGCGCGGGGTGCGCGGCGACGGCGGCGAGGACGTCGGCACCGCCGAGGACGGCGTGCGCTGCCACGCCGTGCTCGAGGGCCTGCGCGCCTCCGCGGTGGCCGGCGGCGCCTGGGTGGACGTGGCGGAGATGCCGCGGTGATCGCGGTCGTCTGCCTCGACGCGCTGTCGCTGCCGCGCACCGAGCGCCTGCTCGCCGAGGGGCGCATGCCGGCCCTGGCCGCGCTGCGCGAGCGCGGCGCGACCCGACCTATCGACGAGACGGACGGCCTGGAGCTGATGCCCGGGCTCGGTCTTCTTCACGATGCCGACGGGCCGCCGGCCGGCGCGCCACGGCCGCTTCTACCCCTTCGTCTGGGATCCGGCCGCCCAGCGGGTCCACCCGGACCTGGCGCCGATCGAGCACAGCATCTGGGAGGCGGCCGCGAGGGCGGGCCGCCGCGTGGTGGTGATCGACCCCTACGAGGCGGGCCCGCCCGGCGAGCTGGCCGGCGGGGTGGTGATGTCGGGATGGCAGCTGCACAACCGCGTCACGCTGCGGCGCGTGGCCGTTCCCGCGACCGCGGCGGCGGGGCTGCGGCGCGACCTCGGCCGCGCGCGCACGGTCGACGAGATCTACGGGCGGCCGTCGCTGCGCTTGCTCAAGCGGATGAACGCGACGCTGGCACGCGCGCCCGAGCGGCTGGCCACCGCGGTGGAGCGGCTCGTCCGCGACGCGCGGCCGGACCTGCTCTGGTGCCACCTGGTGGCGGCTCACGTGGGCGGCCACGTGCTGTGGGACAGCTCGCAGCTGGCGGAGGGCCAGTCGCTGGAGCAGGGCGGGCTCGGCGACGCCCTCGATCGCCTCTACGAGCTGACCGACGTCGCGCTGGGGCGGATCGCCGCCGCGGTCGGCGAGGACGCGACGCTGCTCGTCACCTGCCCGCTCGGGATGGGCCCCAACCCGAGCCGCAGCGACATGCTCCCGGGGATGGTCGACGCGGTGCTGGGCGACGGGCCGGCTATCCGGGGAGACCGATCCGACCGGGCTGTGGCGCCTGCGCAGCGCCGTCCCGACGGAGGTGCGGGCGGTGATCGCGCGCGCGATCCCGGACCGACTCGCCCTGCGCCTCGCGAGCGGGCTCGCCACCAGCCGCCCGTGGCCGGAGACCCCGGCCTTCGCGATGCACGCCGAGCCCATGGGCGCCGTCCAGCTCAACCTGCGCGGTCGCGAGCGCGAGGGCTGCGTGGACCCGGCGGACGCGCCGGCGCTGATCGCCCGGCTGCGCGAGGGCCTGTGCAGCTTCGCCGACAGGCCGGGCGGCGGCCCCGCCGTGGCCTCCGTCCGCGAGTGGCGCGAGGTCGTCGGCGAGGGGGCCGGAACGGCCAAGCTGCCCGACCTGCTGGTGGAGTGGAGCCCGGAGCCGTCGACCGCGGTCGACGCGGTGGTCTCGCCCGTCCACGGCGTGGTGCGCCGGCCGGGCGGCCCCGGGGGCGCCACCGGCCGGTCGGCTAACCACATCCCGGGCGAGGCCTGGATGCTCGCGCTGCCCGGGGCGGGCGCCGCCGAGATCGGGGACGGGGGCTGGCGCCACGCCGACATCGCCCCCACCGTCGCCGCGCTGCTGGACGTGGAGCTGGCGGACGTCGACGGCGTCGCGCGCCTGCGCCGCGCCTAGGCGACCAGCGCGCCCACGGCCCAGACCAGGGCCGACGCCGCCGCGGCGGCGAGCAGCACCCGCACGGGCGGCCGCGCATAGGCGGCGGCCGCCGCCGCAGCCGCCACGGCGCCGGCCAGCGTGGCCAGCGCGACCTCGGATGCGTCGCTGCCCTGCGACAGCAGCAGCACCGCGGCGAGCACGAACGCGACCGCCCCGGCGGCGGCCAGCAGGATGCGGATCGTGGGTCGCCCGGCCAGCAGCGCGTGGTTGGCGCCGAGCGCGGCCACCGGCGCCAGCGGCACCGCGGCGAGCGCAGGCCCGAGCGCAGCGGCAGCGTCCTCGAAGTCGCTGCCGAGCACCGCGTCGATCAGCGGCGGCCCGGCCAGCGCACCGGCGAGTGCGATCGCGCCCGCGGCCGCGACGGCGCCCAGCGCGAGCTGGTCGGCGCGGTCCCGTACCGCCACGTGATGCCCTGCCGCGACGCGGCGCGCCGCCACCGGCAGCTCGATCAGGAAGACCTGCACGACCGCCGTGATCAGCGCGACCGCCGCGCCGACCGCCACGGCGACGCAGCCGGTCTGGGCGCCGCTGACGCCGAGCGCCGCGGCCACCGGCACGGCTCCGCGCTGCTGCAGCTGGGCCAGCCCCCCGGCCAGTCCGAGCCGCCACGCCAGCGCGCCGGCGCCCAGCCCCGCCGCACCAGGACCGCCGCGCGGCAGCAGCCGGACCGCGGCGGCGCCGGTGAAGGCGGCCGCGGTTGCCGTGGCCACCACGAGGGTGGCGGCGGCGCTCGTGGCGCTGCCCGGCCGCACCGCCAGCGCCGTGCCCACGAGCGCGAGGTTCTGAACGGGCCAGCGCAGCGCGAACCCCCAGGGGCGCCCGATCGCCAGGGTGGACTGCGCCGCCGTGGTGGCCGCGCCGTCGAGCGCCGCGGCGAGCGCCAGCAGCGTGGCCACGTCGGGCGGCGCGCCGACGACCAGCGCCACGGCCCAAGCAGCGGCCACGGCGAGCAGGCGCCAGGCCAGGCCGCGGACCGCGAGGACGCGCGCGGTCGCCACGTGCCGGTCGGGCGGCGCCGCCCCGACGATCAGCGAGACCGCCGCCGGACCGCCGAGCGACAGCGCGCTCGAGGCGACCGTGGCCACGCCGAGCATCAGGGCGAGCGTCCCGTAGTCGTGCGCCCCCAGCGTCGCCGGGACGGCCGTGATCAGCAGCGCCTGGCTGACCAGCTCGACCGCCTTGCCGCCCACGGCCGGGCGGACGACGGGGGCGACCCCCTGGGCGCTCACGACCGGATCGTCTCAGCCGCGCCGCGGCCCTGCGAGCTCAGGGAGCCGGCACGCTCTGCTGCCACGGCCGCTCGGCGGCCGGCTGCGCGTGCTGCGCCAGGCGCCGCCCGAGCTCCTCGCGCGGGCGGGCGCGCTCGTCCGCGTACGCGAGCACGCCCAGCGGGGCGGAGCCGAGAGCAGCCGCGTTGTGGAGGGCGAGCAGGGCGACCGCCGCGGCCGCGCCGCCCACTCCGGCCTGCCGCAGCATCAGGGCGTAGAAGCGCCGGTTGATCGCGAGATAGGCGGCCGCGAACGGCGCGGCCAGCCGCGGCCGCCGCAGCGCGCCGGCCGCGAGCGCGAGCGTGAACGCGACGGCGGCCACGCCATGGGTGCCGCGCAGGTTCAGGCGAACCGCCTGCGGGCCGCGCTCGAGCATCAGCGCGGTCCACGGCTTGCCGCGGTGGAGCAGGTCGGTCAACAGCATGCTCTGCAGCGTCCAGCGCTTCAGGTGGGTGCCCTGGATCTGCGGGTCGAGGCGGATCTTGCGACCGGCGGCCGTCAGCCGCAGGCCCAGCTCGATGTCCTCCACCGACGGCCGGTCGTAGCGCCCGCCGTCGAAGCCGTCGACGGCCACGAAGGCCTCGCGGCGGACGGCTCCCAGGCCGGCCCAGAAGGTGGTCGCCTCACCGGGTGCGCTGTGGTGCACGTAGTGGTGGAGCATGTTGCGGAACGTCGAGACGATGCCGTGCGCGGAAGGCACGTCGTCGTAGGAGCCGAAGATCGCCGCCAGCTCGTCGTCCGCCTCGAACGCCGCCCGGATCCGCGTGAACGCGTCGGGGTGCGGCACCACGTCCGAGTCCACGAAGATCAGGATCGATCCGCCCGCGCGCATCGCGCCCGCGTTGCGCGCTTCGGCGGGGCCCATCCCCACGGGGTCGTCGACCACGATCACCTGCTCGGGCGGATCCTGCGCGGCCAGGATCGCGTCGACCGTCCGCTCCACCGTCGCCGGCCGGTCCGTGGCCGGGATGACCACGCTGTAGGCGGGTCCGGGCGCGGCAAGCGGGCCGGCGGATGCCGGCACGGGACGTCTGGCCCGTCGCACGAAGCGCGGGCCGCGGAGTGAGGGCCTACCCGCCAACCGGGTTCCACCGTAACCCCGGTCAACCCGGTTCGCCAGGCGGTACTGCTAGGGCGCCATCGGCAGCGCGGTCCCGGTCACGGCCGGAATCGGCGGGCCGGAGGGCGCCTGGAACACGGCCAGGCGCTGCGGCGTCACGGCGATCAGGCCGCGGGCCGCGTGGAAGAGAGCCTGTGCGGCGGGCGCGTCGGGGTCCTCGACGACCAGCGGCCGGCCCTCGTCGGCGGACACGCGCAGCTCCTCCTGGAGGGGGATCTTGCCGAGCAGCGGCACGTCGAGCTCGTCCGCGAGCTGCTGGCCGCCGCCCTCGCCGAAGATCGTGAAGCGATCGCCGTCGGGGGTCGTGAAGCCGGACATGTTCTCGATCACGCCCGCGATCTCGAGGTCGAAGCGCTGCGCGGTCTCGGCGGCGCGCTTGGCCACCTTCTGCGCCGCCGGCTGCGGCGTCGTCACGATCACGAACTGCGCCTGCGGCAGCAGCTGCGCGAGCGTCATCGACACGTCGCCGGTGCCGGGCGGCAGGTCGATCAGCAGGTAGTCCAGCTCGCCCCAGTCGACGTCCTCGAGGAACTGGCGGATCGCCTTGTGCAGCATCGGGCCGCGCCAGGTGATCGCCTGGTCCTGCTCGTTGAGGAAGAACTCGATCGAGATCGCCTTCACGCCGCCGGCGGCGTCCAGCGGCAGGATCTTGCGCTGCGGCGAGACCATCGGCCGGCCGTGCACGCCGAGCATGCGCGGGATCGAGTAGCCCCAGACGTCGGCGTCCAGCACCGCGGCGGTCATGCCCTCGGACTGCAGCGCGGCCGCGAGGTTGGCAGTGACGGTGGACTTGCCCACGCCGCCCTTGCCGGACCCGATGCAGACCACGTTCTTGACGGCAGCGAGCGCGCCCTCAGGAAGGCCGCCCTGTCGCCCGAGGCGCTGCGAGAGGGTCGACTTCTCCTCGTCGGAGAGGACGTCGAAGGCGACCGTCACGGTCGGCACCCCGAGCGCCTGCACGCTCTCGATGACCGCCTTCTCGAAGTGAGCGCGGATCGGGCAACCCGGCGTGGTCAGCGACACCATGACGTCGACCCGGCCCTCTTCGGGCTGCTCGATCGAGCGGACCATGCCGAGCGACACGATGTCCTTGCGCAGCTCGGGGTCGATGACGTTGCGAAGGGCGTCCTGGATCTGTTCGCGGGAGGGCATCCGCATCGATGATGGCACACGCGGATCCGCTTTCCGCCCCGAAAAGGGCCAACGCCGCCCCCGAAGGGACGGCGCCGGCTGAGGGAGGAGAGATACTGCACTGGCGGCGAGATATGTGGCCGCCAGCCTTACCCCGGTCCCGGTCTCCTCGGCCGGTCGGGGGGAAGCGTGTGTCGTCGCCTAGGCGATCGAAGCGACGCGCGACACGATGGTCTCGGCCTGACCCTGGACCTCGCGGCGAGCCTGCTTCACCTGCTTCTCCACCTCGCGGCGGTTCGACTTGACCGTGGTGACGGCCTTGTTGCGGCGCTGACGCAGCTCGCGCTCGACGCGGGTGCGCGTGCGCTTGACCTCGCGGACCGCGCGGTTGCGGGCCGTCGAGCCGCGGCGCTCGAAGCGACGCAGGCTGGTGTTGACGCGCTTCTGGAGGCCCTTGAGCTCACGCTCGGCGCTGTCGCGACCGTCGACGTACGGCTTGGTCACGTCGATGACGGCGTCGCGAGCCTCGAGGGCGGCGCCCACGGGGATCAGCGCGGCGCGCTCGACCTGCGCCTGGACGACCTGCAGGGTGCTCAGCTGCGCCTGGGCGCGGGTCTCGGCGGCCTTGCGGGCCGACTGGCTGCGCTTCGCGGCGTTGCGGCGACGAGTGGCGGCGGCCTTCTGAGCGGAGGCCTTGCGCTGTGTCTCGGTCTGAGTAGCCATTCTTTGGTGCTCCTTCCCCCGGGATCCGCCGGCTCTCTGCGGGCGGTGGGTGTGGGGTCTTCGGGGATCTTATTAGATCTAAGTTCGGTAGAACTATACCACCGAACACATGTACGTAAACCTCGGCGGCGGGGTCGTTACACGGGCGGCCGCTAGGGCCCTCCCGGCGGGCATCTACAACCCACTACCACCCCGGCTCCTGGCCAGGGGGTGGGCTCCTTTGTGCATCCATGTGGGCTCAAGGCACGCCCACCCCTCCTGCCCGCTGCCCGTGGGTGCAGGTTGTGCGTCCATGCGGACCACAAGCGCCACCACCCCCGCGAGCGGGGCGTCGAAGGGAGGGTTGTGGATCGCCGCGGCCGCCGACTACGCCGCGGCCGCGGGCGCCGGGCCCATGCGGGCCAGCCAGTCCAGCGGGTTGGCCAGCTCGGCCTCGGTGGGCAGCGCTTCGGGCGACGCCCAGACCCGGTTGAGCGCCTCGACGCCGGCCTCGGCCGCGACCGCGTCGCAGAAGACCTTGCCCACCTCGTACTGGCGCATCTTCAGGTTCAGCCCGAGCAGCCGCTCGATCACGCGCGCGGGGGCCGAGCGGCTGCGCCGGCGCTCGTCCATCGCCGCCCGCAGCGTCTCGTGGCCCGGGATGGCCTCCGCGGCGATCGCGTCCATGACGTGCTCGGAGTAGCCCTCGACCACCGACATCGCGGCCTGCACCCGGTCCATCAGCGCGCGCTGCTCGCGCGTCTGCACCAGCGCCGCCAGCCCGCCCTCGCGGAAGGCCTCGACCAGCCGCGCCGGGTCGGGCAGCGACGGCAGCCCGCCGGCCGCGCCGCGCTCGATGCGCACCTCGACCGTCGAGAGGTACTGCCGCAGCATCGCGCTCAGGTGCTCGCGCAGCCACGGCACGCCCTGGAACTGGAAGACGTGGGTCAGCTCGTGCGCGCAGATCCAGCGGTGGAACGGCTCCGCCTCGACGTTGAGCTCGCGCACCGCCTTGCGCAGGTTGGGCGCCACGAACAGCAGCCGCGGCGGGGCGTCGCCGCCGAGCAGCGAGAGCTCGTACTGGCCGAGCACGCGCTGGCCCATGTACCCGACCACCAGGCCGGCCTCGGCCGCCACCGTCGCGGCCGCCCCCGCCCGCAGCGCCCCCGCGAGCGGCCCGGCGAACGCCAGCCGGTCCTCGAGCCGCCCCGCGACCGGATCGAGCAGCTGCGCCAGCGAGTCCAGGTTGACCGCGCACCACCCGGCGCGGTCGATCAGCTCCGGCCCGGGCACGGGCCGCGTCGAGCTCCAGCCCGGTGTACGCGGCCACGTGATCGGCCAGCTCGGCGCACAGCGCCGTCACGTCCGCCTGCGGAGGCCCCTCGTCCCCCGAGCCGGCCGCCAGGCGCGCCACCTGCCGTGCGAGCGACCAGTCGACCATGGTCACCCGGAGGCTACCTCCACGACGTGCCCGGACCCCGGAACCGAGAGCTCGCGCGGCCGCTCCCCCTCGATCGTCACCCGCACCGGCGCGTCCGCCGCTGGCCGGTCGGTGAACAGCCAGGCGCGCCCGACGGGCACCAGGATGAACAGCCCGCGGTCGTCGCCCACCGCGCTGAAGTTCTCGCGGTCGCCGCTGAAGTGCGGCAGCCCGAGCTCTGCCTCGAGGAACTCCGCCGCCGCCCCGACGTCGGCGACCGGCAGCCCCACCTCGCTCACCTCGATCAGCAGCTCGTCGCCGGGCGCGCGCTCGCGCGCGATCAGCTCGACCAGGTTGCCGGCCGGATCGAAGTAGTAGGCCGCGCGGGCGCGCCACGCCTCGAAGGGCACGTCGTCCTGGATCAGCTCGGCCTGCCCGCGCGCCCAGTCGACCGCCTCCTCGAACCGCTCCGGCGGCACGTTCACGGCGAAGTGCGAGCAGACGGCCGGCCCGGGCGCGAAGCGCACCTGCGAGCGCCCGTAGCGCTGCGGGTGGAACGCGGCCGGCACGGCCGGGTCGGGCGCCGGCAGCACCACCTCGCGGATCCTCATAGCGCGGGCAGCTCCTGGCGCAGCTCCACCACGGGCGCGAACAGGTCGCCGTGCTGCTGCACGCGCTCGAGCACGTCGGCCGCCTCGAACACGAGCGAGTCGGGATCGTCGAGCTCGTCCCAGCTCAGCGGCGTCGACACCGTGGGCCGCTCGCGCGCGCGCAGCGAGTAGACGCCGACGGTCGTCTTGTGCTCGTCGTTCTGGCTCCAGTCGATCAGCACCTTGTCCTTGCGCAGCTCCTTCTTCTGCTGCGAGACGATCAGCTTCGGGTGCTGCGCCTCGAGGTGGCGCGCGAGCGCGTGCGAGAGGCGCTTGGTCCCGTGGTCGTAGTCGACGTCGTCGTAGTTGAGCGGCACGTAGACCTGGATGCCCTTCGAGCCCGACGTCTTCGGGAAGCTCTCGAGCCCGAGCTGCGACAGCGCTTCGCGCAGCAGGAACGCGACCTCGCAGCACTCGCGCAGGCCGGTGCCGGGCCCGGGGTCGAGGTCGAACGCCATCACGCTCGGGCGGTCGATGTCGTGCACGAGCGACAGCGAGGGGTGCAGCTCGAGGTCGGCCAGGTTCGCCAGCCAGACCAGCGTCGCGAGGTCGTCGCAGACGCAGAAGTCGATCGTCTTGGAGCTCAGCTCGATCGGCTCGGAGCGCACCCACTCGGGCCGGTGCGATGGGCACTGCTTCTCGTAGAAGTGCCCACCCTCGACGCCGTTGGGGTAGCGCTTGAGCGTCAGCGGGCGATCGCGCAGGTGCGGCAGCACCGCGGGCGCGATGCGCGTGTAGTAGTCGATCACCTGGCCCTTGGTGAACCCCACGGCGGGGTACATCACCTTGTCCAGGTTCGAGAGCGAGAGCCGCCGGCCCTCGACGTCGACGTCGACCCGCGCGGACGGCGCCACTAGGTCTTGGCGGCTGCCTTCTTCTTGGCCGGCGCGCGCTTCTTCGGAGCGGCCTTCGGCTTGCTCTGGCCCTTCGCGCCCGCGATGCTCGCCTCGAGCGCCGCCATCAGGTCGGGCACCTGCTCGGCCTCGGCGACCGGCTCCTCGATCACGATCGTCTCGCCCTGCGCCTTGCGCTCGATCAGGTCGAGCACTCGCTCGCGGTACTGGTCGTGGTACTTCTCGGGCTCGAAGTCCGAGCGACAGCGAGTCGATCAGCTGCTTGGCCATCGTCAGCTCGCGGTCGCTCGTCTTGACGTCGGCGTCCGCGGCCAGCTCGTCGAAGCTGTCGGTGGGCACGACCTCGTCGGCGAACAGCATCGTCTCCATCGCCAGGACGCCCTCGCGCGGCCGGATCGCCACGAGGCTCTCCTTGGAGCGCAGCACGACGCGCGCGATCGCCACCTTGCCGGCGTCCTCCATCGCGTCGACGAGCAGCTGGTAGGCCTTCGTCGCGCCGGTGTCGGGCGCCAGGTAGTACGGGTGGTCGTAGTAGATCGGGTCGATCTCCTCGAGGTCCACGAAGTCCTCGATGTCGATCGTGCGCGTCTTCTGCGGCTCCAGCGCCTCGAGCTCCTCGGGCGAGATCGTCACGTAGCGATCGGGGCCGATCTCGTAGCCCTTGACGATCTGCTCGTAGGCGATCTCCTCGCCGTCGGGCCCGACGCGCTTCTGGCGCACGCGGGCGCCCGACTCGGCGTCGATCTGGTGAAAGCGCACCGTCTTCTTCGACACGGCGCTGTACAGCTTCACCGGGATGTTGACCAGCCCAAAGCTGATCGCCCCGCTCCAAATAGCCCTAGGCATAGCCCCTCCAAAGTACCGCCATCACGCTGAGGCCCCTTCCTCACGCACGCAATCGTGCGGATCGACGTCGTCCCTGAGACCCTTGAACGACGGCGCTCTCATCGTTCCGCTGCGCGTCCACTCGCGCAGCTCCACGCGCGCGACCAGGCGCGGCTCGACGAAGATCGTGCCCTTGGGCGGCTGGCGGCCCTCGAACGGCGAGTCGTCGCTGCGCAGCGGCTCGAGCTCGCGCGCGAGCAGCGCGAGCGTCCGCTCGGTGAACCCGGTCCCGACCTTGCCGGCGTAGACGCAGCTCGCCGTCCTCGTAGACGCCGGTGACGAGCGCGCCGAGCCGGCCGCCGCGCCCGCCCTCGCCGGGCGTCCAGCCGCCGATCACGACGTCCTGCTCGCAGACGTTCTTGATCTTGAGCCAGCCCGACGTGCGCCGGCCCGGGTCGTAGGTCGAGTCGAGCCGCTTGGCGACGATCCCCTCGATGCCGAGCTCGCGCGTCGCCTCCAGCAGGGCGCGCCCCTCGCCGCGGTGGTGGGCCGGCGCGCGCCAGGCGGGCCCCTCGAGCTCGAGCGCCTCGAGCAGCTCGCGGCGCTGCTCGTAGGCGAGGCCCGTCGTCGAGCGGCCGTCGAGGTAGAGCAGGTCGAAGATCACGTAGGTGACGGGCGTGTCGCGCATGCGCCGCCGCACCGCCGAGTCGGAGGCGAGGTGCATGCGGCCCTGGAGCCGCTCGAAGCTGGGCCGGCCCTGCTCGTCGAACGCGACCACCTCGCCGTCGAGGATCAGCCGCCGGGCGCCGAGCGCGCGCGCCAGGTCGCGCACCTCGGGGTAGCGCGGCGTGAAGTCGGTGAAGTTGCGGCCCTGCAGCGCGATGTGGCCGTGATCGAGGAAGGCGATCGTGCGGATGCCGTCCCACTTGACCTCGAAGCCCCAGCGCTCCTCGTCGCGCGGCAGCTCGCCGAGGCGCGCGAGCATCGGGCTGACCCGGTCGGGCATCGGCTCGTAGCCGGCGTCCTCCGGCGGGTCCATGCGGTGGATCATCCAGTCCTTGCCGCGGGTGGAGAAGAGCGCGTAGCGGCCCTTGCATGCGCTCGCCGTGGAAGGTCGCGATCACCTCGCCGTCGCGGAACTTCTCGGCCTCGTAGGTGCCGGGGTCCCAGACCTCCATCGTGCCGGCGCCGTACTCGCCCTTCGGGATCTCGCCGTCGAAGTCGATGTACTCGAGCGGGTGGTCCTCGGTGTGGACCGCCAGCCGGTTCTCGTCGGGGTGCGCGGGCACGCCGCGCGGCAGCGCCCACGAGACCAGCACGCCGTCGTGCTCGAGCCGCAGGTCCCAGTGCAGGCGGCGGGCGTGGTGCTCCTGGACGACGAAGCGGCCCTCCGCGCCGCGCCGCCCGCCGGCGCCGGCGCGGCTCGGAGGTCTTCCCGAAGTCGCGCTTGGCCCGGTAGTCCTCAAGTCGCTTCGCCATCGCCGAGTGGAGTCTGCGCCGACGTCGCGGCGCGCAGCGCCTCGATCGACTCGAAGACCGTCGACCGCGCCGGCGTCGCGCAGCTCGGCCTCCGAGAAGCCGCCGGTCAGCACCGCGACCGTCTCGATGCCCGCGCGCGCCCGCCGCCTCGCAGTCCCAGGTCGAGTCGCCGACCATGACCGCGCTCGCCGTCGCCGGCCTTCTCGATCGCCGCCTTGACGAGGTCGGGCTCGGGCTTGGTCGCCTCGACGTCGCCGGAGTCGGTCCAGTCGTCGACGAGCTCGCGGGCGTCGAGCAGGTCGAGGTAGTGCTCGACCTCGTCCTGCTTGGCCGAGCTGGCGAGCACGACCGTGTGGCCGCGCCTCCTTCAGGTCGACGATCAGGTCGCGCGCGCCCTCGAACGGCTCGACCTCCTCGATCAGCGCCATGTAGAGAGCCTTCTCCGCCGAGCGGATGTCGTCGCCCTGTCCTTCTCGACGTCCTCGCCGCAGAGCGACTCGACGAGGTGGTCGCCGCCCATGCCGATGTGGCGGTGGATCCGCCAGATCGGGAGCACGTGCCCGTGCTGGCGAAACGCGCGATACCAGGCGATCGCGTGCTGGTAGTTGGTGTCGACGAGCGTCCCGTCGATGTCGAGGATGGCGGCGGGGGGCATAGGCGTCCACATTCCCTCCGACATGTGTCCATAACCCGGTCGTCGGAAAGTACGAATGGTCCCGGCGCGGCGACAACCCCAATGTGTTGCGCGGGGTGGCAATAACGGTCGTCCTTCTGGGGGGCATGCTGCTCGCCGCGCCCTACGCGTCGGCGCGCGAGCAGGCCTGCGCCTCGGCGAACGCGACGCCGGCGAGCGCGACCAAGCGCCAGATGGTCGGCGCGACGCTCTGCGAGCTCAATCGCGAGCGCGCGCGTCACGGGCTGCGGCAGGCTGAAGATCAACA
The DNA here is from genome assembly GCA_963828225.1 of uncultured Thermoleophilaceae bacterium. Classification (GTDB taxonomy): domain Bacteria; phylum Actinomycetota; class Thermoleophilia; order Solirubrobacterales; family Thermoleophilaceae; genus JACVRW01. The sequence continues at coordinate 211,628 of CAWHDX010000006.1, forward strand.
GGCAGCTCTCCAAGGCCGCCCGCCGCCACGCGCGCGACATGGCCCGCCGCAACTACTTCTCCCACGACACGCTCGGCGGCGGCTCCTTCGTCGACCGGATCCGCCGGGTCGGCTACCTGCGCGGCGCGTTCCGGTGGGTGGTGGGCGAGAACCTCGCCTGGGGCAGCCGCGGCTTCTCGCGCCCGCGCGTGATCATGCGCATGTGGATGAAGAGCCCGGGCCACCGGGCCAACATCCTCAACGCGTCGTTCCGCGAGATCGGCATCGGGCTCGCCTACGACGCGCCCGTGCGCCGCGGCGTCAAGCCCGCCAGCACGGTCGCGACGGACTTCGGCCTGGCCCTGCGCGACTAAAGCGGGTTTCCGCACAGCCGCGGTGGGGAAGGACGCAGGCGTGAGGCGTGCTCTCCCGATTCTCGTGGCGCTGGTCCTGGGCGCGGTCGCGCCGGCCGCGGCGTCGGCGCACGGCGACCTCTGGGACACCTACGACCGCGGCCTCGCGAGCGCGAGGTACATCGACCTGTCGCACGTGCTCACGCCCCAGATCCCGGTCTGGAAGGGCTTCGGCCCCTCGTTCTTCGAGCCGGCCGTCGACCCCGCCACCGGCGAGCCCTACACCTACGCCGAGTCGGGCTTCGAGGCCACCGCCTACAGGCTCTCCACCGATCAGTTCGGCACCCAGCTCGACCCGCCCGCGCACTGGGCGCCCGAGTACGCCGCGATCGACGAGCTGCCGCCGACGTTCGCCGTGCGCAAGCTGATCGTGATCTCGATCGCACGGCAGGTGCGGCGCGACTTCAACTACTCGCTGCAGGTGTCCGACATCCGGCGCTGGGAGCACCGCCACGGCCGCATCCCGGCCGGCAGCGTCGTGTTCGTCCGGTCCGACTGGTCCAAGCGTTGGCCCGACCCCGCCCTCGCCGCGCTGACCGAGTTCCCGGGCGTCTCGCTCGACGCGCTGAAGTTCCTCCACCTGCGCCGCCAGATCCTCTTCCACGGCCACGAGCCACTCGACACCGACTCGACGCCGACGCTCGAGGGCGAGGCGTGGCTGATGCACAACGGCTTCGCTCAGGCCGAGGGGGTCGCGGACCTGTCAGGCGTCCCCGCCACCGGCTGCCTCGTGAACATGGGCTTCCCGCGGTTCGGCGGCGGCGTGGGCGGCTTCGTCCGCTTCGTCGCGATCTGCCCGCCCGGCACGAAGCGCGGCGTGAGCATCGGCGAGCTGCCCGAGGCGCCGCTGCAGCGCTACGACACGCCGCTGCACTGGGATCCCGCGCTGGGCATGCGGGTCCGCTAGGCGACGGCCGGCTCGAGGTCCTTCGCGAGGTCGGCGGCGCGTTCGATCGCTTCCGAGCTCGTGTCGCGCGCGATCAGGTCGAGCACGGCCGCCTCGATCGATCCGTGCATGGCGGGCCAGGCGTCCGTCTCCTCGATCAGCTCCGGCAGCACCCCGGCGATCGTGAGGCCGCCGTCGAAGCGGTCGAACACGCGCGGGTCGATGTAGGAGGCGCGCGCCACCGCCGGCGTGTTGCCGAGGTAGCGCGCGACCTCGTTGACCGCGCGCGCCTTGGCCCGCTTGCGGGACGTCTTTGTGCCCTGCGCGGGACCTGAGACGGCCAGCGCCACGGCCGCGAGCACGGTGCCGCTCCAGGTGCGGAAGTCCTTGGCGCTGAACTGCTCGCCGGCCGCCGCCTTCACGTAGCGGTTGATGTCGGCCGACTTCACGTCGACCCAGCGCCCGCCCGACTTGTACGCGAGCAGCTCGTCGCCGCCGCCGCGGCGCCGCTTGAGCTCGCGCACCAGGCCGGCGATCTCCGGGTCGCCGATCGACTGGAGGCGGCGCTTGCCGCCCTTGGCCTCGTAGTCGAAGCGGACCTCTTCGCCGTCGACCGTCACGTGGCGCTTCTGCATCGTGGCCAGGCCGTACGTGTCGTTCTCCTCGGCGTAGTCCTCGGAGCCGATCCGGAAGAAGCCGCGGTCCAGCAGCCGCACCGCGACGGCGAGCGCCTTGCTCGGGCGGCATGCCCTCGCGCCTCAGGTCCTTCGCCACGCGCTCGCGCAGCTCCGGCAGGGCGCGCGCGAACAGGATCATCGAGTCGAACTTCTCGGCGTCGCGGCGCTCGCGCCAGCGGTCGTGGTAGCGGTACTGCTTGCGGCCGGCGGCGTCGATGCCGGTCGCCTGGATGTGGCCCATCGGGTACGGGCAGATCCAGACGTCCTCCCAGGCGGGCGGGATCGCGAGCTCGCGGATGCGGTCCAGCACCGTCGGCTCCGTGATGCGCTCGCCCGTCTCGTCGAGATATTCGAAGCCCTTGCCGCGGCGCCGGCGCTTGATGCCGGTGCCGGAGCAGTCCACTCGTCTCAGCCTTGCCATGGACGCCTTCCATGCCCGCTGTGTGTACGCGCGAACCCTCCCGGGCACTCTGCGGAGATGCGCGCACTGGTGCTCAACTGCACGCTCAAGCAGTCTCCGGAGCCGTCCAACACCGAGGCGCTGGCGCAGGTGGTCGCCGACGCCCTGGCCTCCGAGGGGGTGGAGATCGACGTCGTCCGGCTCATCGACCACGACGTCAGGCCCGGCGTGCTGAGCGACATGGGCGACGGCGACGAGTGGCCGCTGATCCGCTCGCGGCTGCTGGCCGCGGAGATCCTGGTGTTCGCCAGCCCGACCTGGCTGGGGCACCCGTCGAGCGTCGCCCAGCGTGCGCTCGAGCGGATGGACGCGATGCTCTCGGAGACCGATGACGAGGGGCGGCCGGTGGCCTACAACCGGGTGGCCGGCGTCGTGGTCACGGGCAACGAGGACGGCGCCCACCACGTGATCAGCGAGATCGCCGGGGCGCTCGGCGACGTGGGCTACACGATCCCGGGTCAGGCCTGGACCTACTGGAACCGCGGGCCCGGCCCGGGCGACGACTACCTCGACTCGTCGGCCGGCAAGGACTGGTCGCACACGACCGGCCGGGCCGCGGCGGCGAACCTCCTGGCCGTCGCGCGCGCGCTCGCCGCGCAGCCGGTGGGCCCGCCGCCGTCGAGCTAGAAGCGCGAGCTGAGCTGCTCGGCCAGCTCGCCCGAGCGCGCCGCCGCGGCGCGCGAGCGCATCTCGAGGTCGAGCCTGTCGCCGCCCGGCAGCGCCACCGCCCCGCCGGCCTCGATCACGATCAGCTGCGCGGCTGCGAGGTCGACCGAGCGGACCTCGCGCAGCGTGACCATCGCGTCGAGCGCCGACCCGGCCACGAGGCACATCGACGCCGCCACCGACCCGAGCGCGCGCAGGCGCCGGGCGCCGGACGCGGTGAGCGCCTCCGAGGCCGCGGCCACCAGCTCCGGGCGGGCCGTCTCGAGGCCGAGGATCTCGAGCGGGCCGGGCTCGAGCGGACCCAGGCGCTCGCCGTCGCAGAAGGCGCCCTCGCCGCGCACCGCCCACCAGTCGCGGCCGGGGCTGAGCTCGGCGACGAAGCCGACCTCGACGTCGCCCATGCGGTCGCCCGCGGCGACGGCGATCGAGACGCAGGCGAACGGCAGGCCGCGCTTGGCGTTGACGGAGCCGTCGACCGGGTCGATCACGACGCGCACGTCGCCGCCGCCGCCGATCGCGACTTCGCCGCGCTCCTCGGAGACCGCAAGCAGCGGCTCGCCGAAGGCCTCGAGCTCGGCGAAGACCGCGTCCTCGGCGGCCTTGTCGACCGCCAGGGTCGTGTCGCCGCCCTCGCCCTCGCCGTGCTCGACCGAGCGCTGCGCCGTCGTGTCCAGGGTCGCGACCGCCGCGCGCGCCGCGTGGGCGGCGCGTGCGGCAGAGGCCGAGCCAGTCCGCGTCAGGAAGCGACATCGCGAGCCATCCTAGGCGGCGTATCCTAGGTCGGCATGCCCGACGTCCTCGACGGCCTCAACGCGAGCCAGCGTGCGGCCGTCACGCACGGCGGCGGGCCGCTGCTCGTCGTGGCGGGCGCGGGGACCGGCAAGACTCTCACGCTGACGCGCCGCTTCGCCTGGCTCGTTGAGCAGGGCACGCCCGCTGAGTGCATCCTCGCGCTGACGTTCTCGAGCCCGGCCTGCGCCGAGCTGCGCGAGCGCCTCGAGACGCTGCTGGACGAGCCTTACGAGGAGCTCAACGTCTCGACCTTCCACGCCTTCTGCGTGAAGCTGCTGCGCGACGAGGCGCTCGAGGCCGGGGTGGATCCCGTTCCTCACCCCCGTCACCCCGGCCGACCGTCTCGCGCTGCTGCTCGACCGCATCGGCGAGCTGTCGCTGCGCCATCACGAGATCCGCGGCAATCCGGCGCCGCTGCTGGCGAGCTTCGTCTCGCGCATCGATCGCCTCAAGGACGAGCTGATCTCCGCCGACGAGCTGCGCGCCTGGGCCGAGACGCTCCCGACCGGCAGCAGACGCCGAGCGCGCCCACGCAAACCGCCAGCGCGAGTTCGCGGGCCTCTACGCCGACCACGACCGGCTGCTCGAACAGCGCGGAGCGCTCGACTTCGGCGACCTGATCGTGCGCGCCTTCAAGCTGCTGCACGAGCGGCCGCACGTCCGCGAGCGCACGGCGCGCCGCTTCCGGCACGTGCTCGTGGACGAGTACCAGGACACCAACTTCGCCCAGGGGATGCTGCTGCGGCTGCTGGTCGAGGACCACGCGAACGTGACGGTCGTCGGCGACGACGACCAGGCGATCTACCGCTTCCGCGGCGCCTCCCAGAAGAACCTCCTCGAGTTCGAGCGCGAGCTGCCGGACGTCACGACCGTCCGGCTCGAGCGCAACTTCCGCTCTGGCCGCCGCATCCTCGACGCCGCGAGCGCGGTGGTCGCGCCGATCGACGCGCGCGTGAAGAAAAAGCTGACCGGCGCCAGCGGCGGCCGCGTGCGCTTCTGGCGCTGCAGCTCGGAGCGCGCCCAGGCGCAGGCCGTCGCCGCCGAGGCCGAGCGGCTGATCGACGGCGGCGTGGCGCCCGAGCAGATCTGCGTGCTGGTGCGTTCGGTCAAGTCCGAGGGCGGGGTGGTGGCGTCGGCGCTCGAGGAGCGCGCGATCCCGTTCCGCACGCTCGGCGCCGCCGCCTACTTCCAGCGCGCCGAGGTGCGCGACGTGCTCGCCTGGCTGCGGGCGCTGGCCGACCCGGGCGACTCGGGCGCGGTGGTGCGTGCGCTCAGCCGGCCGCCGATCGAGCTGCGCTCGGTGGACGTCGCGCGGCTCACCCAGCTCGCGCGGCGGCGCAAGCTCGACATGCCGTCCGCCGTCGCCGCGGCGCTCGAGGGACCGCAGCTCTCGGAGGAGGGCCGCGACCGCGCCCGCGATCTTCCTGCGGCTCTACCGCTCGGCGTCGACCGCGTTCGAGGACAGGCGTCCCGACGCGTTCGTGATGCGCCTGATCGAGCGGATCGGGCTGCGCCGCCAGCAGGTCTTCGCGACCCACGCCGACACGGTCGAGCGCCTGCGCAACATCGCCAAGCTGCCGGAGCTCGCCAACGTCTACATGCGCCGTGAGCCGCAGGCGTCGGCGCGCGACTTCGCCCGCTACCTGGCCGCGGTCGCCGAGTCGGGGCTGCGCGAGGAGGAGGCCGTGGACCGCCCGTCCGCGCCCGCCGTTTCGGTGATGACGATGCACGCGGCCAAGGGGCTCGAGTTCGACCACGTCTTCGTGGTCGGCCTGTCGGCGGCAGCGATGCCGGGGCCGTACCGGCCGTCGACCGACGACGTGCCAGACGAGCTGCTCAAGGAGCGGCTGGGCGACGAGTCGCCGCGCGCGGTCCACGAGGCCGAGATGCGGCGGCTTCTGCACGTGGCGATGACGCGCGCCCGCAAGGGGCTGGTGCTGACCTGGGCCGAGGCGGGGCCGCCCGGGCACGACGCCGCGGCCGTCGCCGTTCTACGAGGAGGCGCGCGCGGCGGTCGGGCTCGAGGAGGAGCAGTTCGAGGAGGAGCTGTTCGGGCCGGCCGAGGGCCTGCACTCGACGTTCCGGATCATGCGCGACGAGCTGCTCGACACGGTGGCGCGCGTGGGCGGGCGGCTGGGCGAGATGCGGCTGGACACCTACCTCGACGTGGACCAGGCGATGGCGCGCTACCTCGAGCTGATCAAGGTGGCGGCGCTGATCGAGCGCGCCCGCGAGGGCCAGACGCTCGAGACGGCGCTGCCCGAGGTCAACGAGATCCTCGCCCAGTGCGCGACGGCGGAGCAGCGCGAGATCTTCGAGGAGTCGGGGCTCGACGGCTGGCTGCGCGACAGCGGCCGCGAGCCGGCCGAGCTGCCCGGGTCGGGCAACGGCTCGGAGCCCTCGCTCGACCCGTTCATCCCGCGGCGCGGGCGCGGGCTGATGCTGTCGGCTTCCGACATCGACACCTACCGGATCTGCCCGCTCAAGTACAAGTTCGCGCGCGTCTTCCGGATCCCGCAGGAGCCGACGATCAACCAGCGCTTCGGGATCGTCATGCACCAGGTGCTGGAGCGCTTCCACACCGAGGGCGGCGGGTCGCTGGAGCGACTGCGCGAGCTGTTCGAGGTGTCGTGGCGGCGGTCGGGCTTCGGCGACTCCGACGACGAGCTGCAGTTCCGCGAGCGCGCGGTGGAGGCGCTGGAGCGCTACTGGCGACTCGACGACGAGTCGCAGGCCGAGCCGGTCTGGTTCGAGCGCTCGTTCGCGTTCAAGATCGGGCCGCACCTGCTGCGCGGGCGCGTGGATCGCATCGATCGCCACCCGGACGGCTCGTTCGAGCTGATCGACTACAAGACCGGCAAGGCGAAGAGCGAGGACGAGCTGCGCGAGGACGTGCAGCTGTCCGTCTACCAGATGGGCGCGCGCGAGTCGTGGCGAGCTGGAGACGTCGGCGCAGAGCTACTTCTACGTGCTGACCGGGGAGAAGGTGCCGGTGAAGCACTCTGCCGAGGAGCTGGAGCGCGTGCGCGAGACGGTGTCCGAGATCGCGGGCGGGATCCTCAAGCAGCGCTTCGAGCCGACGCCGTCGCCCGAGATCTGCCGCTTCTGCGACTACCGGATCATCTGTCCAGCCGCCGAGAAGTGATCACAGGAGTTTCCGCGGAGCTGCCGAAGGGGACCCGGAGACCATGGCCATCGGAACCTCACTCTTCCTGATCGCAGTGGGCGCGATCCTCAGGTACGCCGTCGACACGACGGTGGCCGACGTCGACATCCAGACCGCCGGGCTGATCCTGATGATCATCGGCGTCGTGGGGCTGGTGATCGGGCTGTTCCTGATCACCCAGCACCGCAGCGACGCGCCCGTCGCAGACGACCCGCGCTACCGCTGAGCCGCGGCTAGCCCGCCCGCCAGACGCGCCAAGCCGCGTCGAAACCAATATTCGACAGCGTATGCGGGGTCAATATTGATCTCAGCGGAAGCGGAGACCGCCGGGGCCCTACCCCGCGTCCGGCCCGCGCTGCCGCAGGAACCGCTGGAAGTCGCGGGCGATCGTGTCCGCCGAGGGGATGTCCTCCTCGTCGGGGGTGTCCGCGCCGACCTCGTCCATCGCGGTCTCGAGCCGCTCCACGAACGCCCGAACCTCGGGGTCGGTGGCCACGGCCGCCGACACCTGGCGCTCGTAGTCCTCGGCCGCGCTCTCCAGCTCGCCCGCGTCGACCACCACGCCGGCGATCCCCTCGAACGCCCGCACCAGCGCCAGCGCCACCTTCGGGTTCGGCGCCGCCGCCACGTAGTGCGGCACCGACGCCCACAGGCTCGCCGACGGGATGCCCGCCTTCGCGAACGTGTTGTGCAGCACGCCGACGATGCCGGTCGGCCCCTCGTAGCTCGTGTGCTGGAACCCCAGCCGGTCCACCAGCGAACGCTCCGACGCGAGGCCGGTGATCGACACCGGGCGCGAGTGCGGCACGTCCGCCAGCAGCGCGCCGAGCGTCACCACCATGCGCACGTCGAGCTCACGCGCCGTGGCGACCAGGTTCTCCGTGTAGCGGCGCCAGCGCAGCGACGGCTCGGTGGCCTGGAGCATCACGCAGGTCGCCGTCGGCGCCCGGCACGGCCGCCGCCGAGATCGTCGCCACGGGCCAGTCGATCTCGCGCGTGACACCCTCGATCAGGCGCACCGTCGGCCGCACCGCCGTGAAGTCGAAGAACTCCTCCGGATCGATCGACGCCACCTCCTCCGCGTCGAAGCTGCCGCGGATGAACGAGACCGCCGCGGAGGCCGCCTCGCCGGCGTCGTTCCAGCCGTTGAACGCGCAGACCATCACCGGCCGGCGCAGGGAGGGGCGGTCGCTCCAGATCACGTCCTGCATCGGGTTCACGGTACCCGACCGGGTTTGGGGCGGCAGATCGCCTGGCGCGTAGACGGTTGCATCTCGCGGCGCGCCCGTCGATAGTAGGCGCACAACAGGCTCCGCGCGGCTGGTAACGCGAGTCGGCAACCGGACAGGGGAAAATCATCATGAGGCAGCGAGCAGCTTCTGGCCTCGCGGTTGCCGCACTCGGGCTGGTGCTCTGCGCGGCGGTTGCGATCGCCGCGCCCGGAGACCTCGACAACAGCTACTCCGACGACGGCGTGGCGACGATCGACTGGGGCGGCGACGATGTGGCGCGCGCACTCGCGATCCAGCCCGACGGGAAGGTCGTCGTGGTCGGCACCGGCTTCGGCGCGCCGGTGGACATCGGGCTGTCGCGCCTCACCACCGACGGGACGCTCGACCTGAGCTTCAACGAGATCGGGCGTCGCGCGTACGCGCTCGGCGGCGTGGAGGAGGGTCACGGGCTGGCGCTCCAGGAGGACGGCAAGATCGTGGCCGTCGGGTCCACCGACCAGAGCCAGCGGGGTGCGGTGACGCGCACCAACCCCGACGGGACTCCCGACGCCGGGTGGGGCGTGCAGGGCGTGCTGACGCTCGAGTACGGCGGCGAGGACGTCATCCGCGACGTCGTGATCCAGCCCGACGGGAAGATCGTCACCGTCGGCTACGGCGGGGCGGCCAACGACATCCAGGTCACCCGCCTGACGACCGGGGCCGCCCCGGACCCGACCTTCGCCGGCGCCGGGACCCGCGCGCTCGACTTCGGAGGCAGCGAGCTCGGGTTCGGCATCGCGCGCCAGTCGGACGGCAAGCTCGTGGTGTCGGGCTACACGTCCGCCGGGACCTCCCACCTCGTGCTGGCGCGCCTGAACACGGACGGCTCCCCCGACACGAGCTTCGACGGCGACGGCAAGGTGACGCTCGCGTCGACGTTCGGCGACCTCGGGCGCGACGTGCTCGTCCAGCCGGACGGGAAGATCCTCGTGCTGAGCTACGGCAACGCCGACTTCAAGCTCACGCGGCTGGCCTCCGACGGAGGGGTCGACTCCGCGTTCGGCGACGGCGGCACGGCCACGATCGACTTCGGCCCCACCGACATCGCTCAGTCGGCCGCGCTGCTGGCCAACGGCAAGATCCTCGTCTCCGGCCAGACCGAAGGGAGCCGCGCCGTGGTGGCCCTGCTGCAGCCCGGCGGCACGCTCGACACGACCTTCAGCGGCGACGGCAAGGTGACGTTGCCCACGACGGTGAGCAACGCCGCGGGCATCGCCGTCCAATCCAACGGGCGGCTGGTGGTCGCGGGACCGGCCGAGGTCTCGTCGGGCACGATCGCCGTGGCTCGGCTGGAGGGCGACGGCGTCGCGACGGGCCCGGGCGACGGCGGTCAGGGCGGCGGGGGCGGGAAGCAGGCGCTGCGGCGCTGTGCCGGCAGGCGGGCGACGATCGTGGGGACCGGCCGCTCCGAGCGGCTGAAGGGAACGCGGCGAAACGACGTGATCGTGGGGCTCGGCGGGAACGACAAGATCGCGGCCGGCCGCGGGAACGACATCATCTGCGCGGGCAACGGCAACGACACGGTCTCGGGTGACACGGGCAAGGACCGTCTGCTCGGGCAGAACGGCAAGGACCGCCTGTCGGGCGGCGCCGGCAACGACACGATCGACGGCGGCTCGGCCAACGACAGGCTCGCGGGCGGCGCCGGCAAGGACCGCCTGATCGGCGGCTCGGGGAAGGACAGCCTGGGCGGCGGCGGCGGTCGGGACAGCTGCAACGGCGGCGGCGGTCGCGACACGGCGTCCTGCGAGAAGAAAAAGGCGATCTAGCAGGCGGTTCAGAGGGGTGCCCGACCGCGTCCGGCGCACCCCTCACCATGAGGCCGTGGCGACCGCCGAGCAGGAGATCACCATCGCGCAGCTGCGCGCGGGCGCCCAGATCGAGGGCGTCTTCGCCTGCACGCGCAAGGATCGCCTGACCGCGCGCAGCGGCACGCCCTACCTCGCGGTCGAGCTGCGCGATCGCTCCGGCTCGATCCAGGGGCGCGCCTTCCGCGAGGCCGACTTCCTCGCCGGGCAGTTCGACCGCGGCGACCTGGTGGCCGTCGAGGGGCGCGTCGAGCGCTTCCGCGACGAGCTCCAGGTCGAGCTGCGCTCGATCCGCCGCGCCGAGGCCGCCGATCCCGCGGCCTTCCTCCCCACCGCCTACCGCGACCTCGACGAGCTCGACGGCTTCCTCGAGCACCTCGCCGGCGAGGTCCACGACGCCGACCTGCGCGCCCTGCTCGGCGCCTTCCTCGGGGACGCCTCCTTCCGCGCCGAGCTGCGCCGCGCTCCCTGCACGCGCTCCGGCCACCACTCCTACCTCGGCGGCCTGCTCGAGCACACGGTCGCGGTGGCCACGCTCGCACTCGAGGCGTGCGTGCTGCACCCGCGCCTCAACTCCGACGTGCTGATCTGCGCGGCGCTGCTGCACGACGTCGGCAAGCTGCGCGAGTTCGACCTCGGCGCGGAGATCGCGTTCAGCGAGGCCGGCTCGCTCGTGGGCCACGTCGTGCTGGGGCAGCAGATGATCGTCGAGCGCGCCGCCCGGCTGGACGCGCTTCCCGGACGAAAAGCTGCACGCCGTCCTCCACTGCGTGCTCGCCCACCACGGAACCGACGCGCTCCCCGGCCGCCGCTTCCGAACCCCCGAAGCGCTGGCTCTGCAGCGCCTCAACGCGCTCGACGCGTCCGTCAAGGGCGCGCTCGAGCACGGCCTCGACTAGCCCTCCCGCGGCGCTCGACGCATGTCCGAAGCCGACCCCTGCGCGGTCGTGCAACCGGGTGCGCCAACCGACCAAAAGAGGACGTATGTACGAAGACGCCGCCACCGCGGGCGCCTCCTCCGCGGAGGTCGTCGAAGAGCTGCTGCGCCAGCTCGTGGATGCGCGCTTCGTGCTGACCGACCGTGACGGCTCGATCACGCGCTGGAGCCGCTCCGCCGAGGAGCTGTTCGGCTGGCCCGCGCCGCGCATGCTGGGCCGCCCGCTTGCCGAGACGCTGCGCCTCGGGACCGAGCTGCCGAGCGCCGGCGGCCAGGTCGAGACCACCGCCCAGCGCAAGGACGGCCACGAGCTCGACGTGATCCTCACGTTCGTCCCGGTGAGCATGAGCCAGAGCCTCGAGTTCAACGGCTTCCTCGAGGCGCTCGAGATCGCCGCGCCGCGCGGGAACGCGATGGCTCAGCTGCAGCAGAGCCACCACACCGTCGTCGAGTGGATCCACGCGGCCGTGGAGGGCCGGGCGCACCTGGAGGAGGACGGGCTCAGCGCCGGCACGATCGTCGCCTTCCGGGCGGTCGGCGAGCCGCCGCCGCCCGAGCCGAGCCGACGACGCGCAGCCGCCGGTCCCGGCCGCGCTCGAGAGCATCGAGGCGGTCGAGACCGGCACCCGCCTGAGCGAGCTCGAGAAGGCCGAGCGCCACGCTCGAGGAGCGCCTGACCGAGGCTGCTCGGCGCCCTCGAGGAGATGCGCGCCGCGATGGAGGAGCTGCGCCACGAAGCGCCCGGCGCCGCGAGCATCGAGGAGCTGCGCGCGGGGCTGAGCGCGGTGGAGGCCGCGCTCGCCGAGTCGCGCGGCGGCCCGTCGGTCGAGGAGGCCACCGGAGCCCTGCGGGCCGAGCTGGCCGAGGCGCGCACGCGCGTGCAGCGGCTGGAGCAGCTGGCCGGGCCGCAGGCCGAGCGGCGCGCCGGCGAGGCCGCGGCCGAGCGGGCCACGCGCATCGAGGCCGAGCTGGCCGAGCAGGGAGCGCGGCTCGAGGCGAAGCTGTCCGAGGAGCGCACGCGCCTGGAGACGCGGCTCGCCGAGCGCCAGAGCGGGTTCGAGACCAAGCTGGTCGATCAGCAGGCGCGCCTGCAGGCCCAGATCGGCGAGGAGCGCAGCCGCCTGGAGGCCGAGGTCACGGCCGAGCGCAGCCGGTTCGAGTCTGAGCTGGCCGCTCAGCGCGGCCGGCTGGAGAGCGAGGTCAGGGAGGTCCGCGAGCGGCTCGAGGCCGAGCTGGGCCGAGGAGCGCGGCCGGCTGCAGGGCGAGCTGGCCGACGTGCGCGGGCGCCTCGAGGAGACGCTGGCCGAGGTGCGCGAGCGGCTGCGCGCCGAGCTGGCCGAGGGCCGCAGCGGGCTGGAGGCCGACCTCGACGCGGAGCGCACCCGCGTCGGCGAGGAGCTGGCGCAGCGGATCGACCGGATCGAGGCCGCGCTCGCCGACCAGGACCGCCGCGGCCGGTTCGAGTCCGAGCTGAGCGAGCTGCGCAGCCGGCTCGAGAGCGCGCTGCGCGAGCAGAGCGCGGGCCTGCAGGCGGAGCTGGGCGGACAGCGCAGCAGGCTGGAGGCGCGCGCTCGCCGAGCAGCGCGGGCGCATCGACGGCGAGCTGACCGACACGCGCACCCGCGTCGAGGCGCTCGAGAGCTCGCTCGCCACCGACCGCGAGGTGCTCGAGGTCCAGCTCGCCTTCGCGCGCGACCGGCTCGAGGAGCTGGCCGGCGAGCGCGGACGCGGCGCCGACGCCCTCGACCGACCAGCTCGCCGAGACGCGCGCGCGGCTGCAGGAGCTGGCGACCTCAGAGCAGGGGGCGCGACGCGAGCTCGGCCGAGGAGCAGGCGGCCACGCGGGCGCGGGTGGAGTCGCTCGAGCAGGCGCTCGCCGAGGCAGCGCGGCGCCGGAGCCGGCGGCGACGACCGCCTGCGCGCGGAGCTGGAGGAGCTGCGCGCGCGCGTCGACGGGCTGGCCGAGGGCACGTCCGAGAGCGCGCGGCTGCGCCGCGACCTCGACGAGCTGAGCGGCGCAGGTCGCGGGGCTGGGCCCGCGCATCGAGCAGGTCCACCTGGAGGCGATCGGCGACGACGACGCCGGCCGGATGCTGGCTTCGCTGCGCGACGAGCTGGTCGAGCTGCGCGCCGGCGCGGTCGCGGGCGCGCACGACGCGGAGCGCCTCGCCGCGATGGCGAGCGAGATGCGCGAGGCGCAGGAGGCGGTCGAGCGGCTCGCCCGCAGCGCCGAGGAGGCCGTGGAGCTGGCCCGCGGCCACTCCGCCGAGGCCGCCGACGCCGCCGGCGCCATCGCGGAGCGGCTGGAGCGGGCCGAGCGGGCGGTCGACGCAGTCGAGAGCGGCTCCCGCCGCGCCGAGCAGCTGGAGTCGGACGCCGCGGAGGCGCGCGAGACGGCGCGCCGGGCGCTCGAGGCGATCGACTCGCGAGCCGCCGAGGTGACCGAGGCGCTGGCCGCGATCGAGGCCGCCGCCGTGGTCCAGGGCGACCGGCTCGAGCAGCGCGCCGCTGCCGTGGAGGCGCAGGCCGGAGCGCTGGACGAGCGCCTGACGGTGGTCGAGCGCGCGGGCGCGGGCGCCGGCGAGCGCGCCGAGGCGGCAGCGACCGCAGCCGAGCGCTCCGCGACGGCCTCGGGCGAGGCGTCGGCGCGGGCCGAGCAGGCGGCCGGCGAGGTCGCCGCGCGTGCCGAGGAGGTGGCGCGCGCCGCGCAGGCGGTCGACGAGGGCGCCGCCTGGGCCGAGCGCGCGTCGACCGTGTCCCGCGAGGCCGCCGCGACCGGCCAGGAGGCGGCCCGCCGCGCCGAGCTCGCGGTGGTGGCCGCCGAGGAGGAGGCGCGCGCGGCGATCGAGGCGTCGGTCGGGGTCCAGTCAGCCGCCGGGCAGGTCGGCGACCAGCTGGAGCGCGTCGAGTCCGCAGCCGCTGCCACGGGCGAGCTGGCCGGGCGGGCCGAGTCCGCAGCGACCGCGGCCGAGGACCAAGCCGGCCGCGCCGAGCGCGCCGCGGCGGCCGGCGAGGGGCGCGCGGCGCAGGTCGAGCGGTCGGTCGCCGCGACCGAGGAGCACGCGCGCAGGGCCGCCGACTCGGCCGGCACGGCCGGCGAGCGAGCCGCCCACGCCGACGAGGCGGCCACGCTGGCGAGCGGGCACGCGGATCGCGCGCTCGGGGCGTCTGCCGCCGCCGGCGACCACGCCAACCGCGCCCGCGAGTCCTCGACCGCCGCCGACGCCCACGCGGGCCGGGCGCGCGACGCATCCTGGGCGGCCGAGCGCCACGCCGGCCGCGCCGAGGACGCCGCCGCCGGAGCGGAGCGCCACGGCGGCCGCGCCGGCGAGCACGCCCGCACCTCGGAGACGGCGGCCCAGCGCGTGGCCGCCGCGGTCGAGGCCGCCGAGCTGCGCGCCCAGCAGGCCGAGCAGGCCGCCGCGGCCGCCGCCGAGGCCGCCGCGTTCGCACGCCGCTCAGCCGAGGAGGCGGTCGAGGACGCGACCGCCGCGCGCGCCGCGATCGACGAGGTCGAGGTCGCCGCGCACCGGCGGGGCCCACCGCCCGCTCTTCGGCCGCTCCGACAGCCTGCCCGGGCGCGAGCCGCGCGCCGGCTTCGACGACGCCGGCAACCCGATGGCCACGATCGGCCTCGACGGCCACTTCCGCGAGCTCAACCAGGCGTTCAGCGACCTCGTCGGCTATCCCGAGGCGGAGTTCGGGGCCGCGACCTGGCCGCCCGTCATGGACCGCGCCAACCTCGACAAGCACCGGACCCAGATGGAGCAGCTCGCTCGGGCGCCATCGACTCGGCGGAGATCAACACCGGCTACGTCCACGCGCAGGGGCTGCTGGTGCCGGTGGCGGGCAGGATCAGCCTCGTCCGCAAGGACGGCCGAGCCCGACCACTTCCTGCTCGACCTGCGCGGCTAGTCCGCGCGGCCCCACGCTGATCTTGTACTCGGCCCGGAAGCTGCCCCCGGGCGGCACGCTGTCGAGCCCGTCGCCGCTGCAGAGCGCGTTCACCGGCGCCGTCATCGGCTCGAAGCAGATGTAGGGCTCGTCGAGGCCGGGCGGCGCGTAGACCTGCGCGCAGGGGTAGCCGTGGCCGAGCTCGACCTCGATGCGCCGCCCGCCGCCCTCGAGGGCGAACGTCGCCGGTCGCTGCAGCTCCACGTAGTGGTCGTCGTAGGTGCGGTCGCCGAGCGGACCGGGGGCGATCTCGACCGGCTCGTCGGCGCCGGTCGGGATGCCGCGCTCGTCGAGCAGGGCGCGCACGCGCACCGGCAGCTCGACGTGCCAGTCGGCGCGCGGCACGCCGGGCAGCTTGAGGTAGGGGTGCCACCCGAACGACACCGGCACCGGCACGTCGCCGGTGGGGATCAGGATCGTCGCGACGGTCAGCGTGTCCGCCACGAGCTCGAGCTGCACGTGCAGCTCGTGCGGGTACGGGAAGCCCGCCATCAGCTCGTCGTGGGCGGCGTAGTCGAGCCGGGCGCCGGCCGCCGCCCGTCCGTTGCCGGGCGTGCGGGCGACGAGCTGCCAGTGCGGCGATGCCGCCGCGAGCCCGTGGATCGGCAGGCCGTTCTCGTCGAGGCGCAGCGGCGTGCGGGCGGCGTCGAGCTCGACTCGCCGCGCGCCGACCGAGTAGGACGTGCCGGCGAGCCGGTTCGCCCAGGGGTGCAGCAGCGGCAGCCCGAAGGTCGAGCCGCGCTCGCGATAGGCGGCCAGGCCGCGAGCGCTGACCCAGGAGCTCGTCGCCCCGGTGGGTCAGCGATACGCCGATCATGCCCGCGCCGGGCACGAACAGCACGCTCAGCTCGCGCCCATGCGAGACCAGCGCTATTCCGTCGAGGCCGTCGACGCGCACGTCGAGGACCTCGTGTTCAGCCATGTGCCGACGACTCCTCGAGCCGGGGGCGAGTCCGCGCCAACCCTACCGCTAGGCTGGCGGCGCGATGGTGTCAGACGCGGGACTGCTGCCGTGGTACGAGCGGATGCGCGCCGAGGTCCCGGGCCTCGACGTGTTCGACGTGCACACGCACATCGGCAGCAACGACCCCGACGGCTACAGCTGCACGCGCGCCGAGCTGGTCGAGAAGCTCGACAGCGTCGACGCGTCGGCCTTCGTGTTCCCGATGCACGAGCCGGACGGCTACTCGGCCGCGAACGACATGGTCGCCGCGGAGGCGGCCGCGAGCGACGGCAGGCTGCTCCCGTTCTGCCGGCTCGACCCGAAGGACGATCCGCTCGCCGAGGCCAGGCGCTGCCTCGACGCCGGCGCGCGCGGCATCAAGCTGCATCCGCGCGCCGAGGGCTTCAACCTCGACCACCCGGCGCTCGCCGGACGTGTTCGCGCTCGCCGACGAGCACCGCATCCCGATCCTCTGCCACGCCGGGCGCGGGATCCCGGCGCTCGGCCGCCACGCCGTCGAGGTCTGCGCGCGCCACCCCGGGCTGCGCCTGATCCTCGCCCACGCCGGCATCTCGGACCTGTCCTGGATCTGGCGCGAGGCGCCCGACCACCCGAACCTGCTCTTCGACACCGCCTGGTGGTCGCCGAGCGACATCCAGGCGCTGTTCGCGCTGGTGCCGCCAGGTCAGATCCTGATGGCGAGCGACGCGCCCTACGGCACGCCCGCGTTCGGCGCGACGATGGCGATCCGCCACGGGCTCCAGGTCGGGCTCGACGCGGACGCGATCCGCGGCATCGTCGGCGGCCAGGCGCGCAGGCTCGCCGAGCGCGAGGAGCTGCTCGACCTCGGGCCCGCGCCGGGCACCGAGTCGCTCACGCGCGACCCGCTGCTCGAGCGCGTCTACTCCTTCCTGCTGAGCGCGATCGGCCAGATGTTCGCCGGCGTCGAGCCGACCGAGACGCTGGCGCTCGCCTCACTGGCCTGCGACCGCGGGCGACGAGGACCCGCACGCGCCGATCCATCACGCGGTGCTGTCGCTGATCGACGCCCGCGCCCACTACGACCCCACCGGCGACGGCCGCCCCACGCGCTTCGCCCCGGGGCTGCACCTGATCGTGGTCGCCGCCGCGCTCGCCCGGACTCCGGACGTGCCGGTGCCCGCGGACGACGCCGGCTTCGCTCCGGCGGCCTAGCCGGCCGCGGCGCCGACCGCCGACAGCCGCTCGAGCGAGCGGCGCAGCAGGCGCGAGACGTGCATCTGCGAGACGCCGACGCGCTCGGCGATCTCGGCCTGGGTCATGTCCTCGCACGAAGCGCAGCCGCAGGATCGCGCGCTCGCGCACCGGCAGCGCCTCGAGCGTCCCGCGCAGCGTCTCGCTCAGCTCCACCTGCGCGTAGCCGGCGTCCTCGTCGCCGAGCGCGTCGCCGTGCGTCCAGTCCTCGTCCTCGCCGGTGGCGCCGCGCGGCGCGTCGAGCGAGGCCGTGTCGTACGCCGTGGCTGCCTCCATCGCCTCGAGCACGTCCTCCACGGAGACGCCGAGCGACTCGGCCACGTCGCGCGGGCGCGGCGCGCGGCCGAGCTTGGCCGGCAGCGTGCTCAGCTCCTCGCCGACCTTCAGCGCGAGCTCCTGGGTCGCGCGCGGAACCCGCAGCGCCCAGCCCTTGTCGCGGAAGTGGCGCTTGAGCTCGCCGAGCATGGTCGGCACCGCGTAGCGGGCGAAGCCGCTGCCGCGGTCTGGGTCGTAGCGGTCGATCGCCTTCAGCAGCCCGAGGCAGGCGACCTGCACGAGGTCCTCCAGCGGCTCGCCGGCGTGCCGGTAGCGCGAGGACAGCTGACGAGCGAGCGGCATGAAGCGCAGCACGAGCTCCTCGCGGGCCGACAGGTCGCCCTCGAGGTGGTACCGGTGCATCAGCTGCTCCTCCGAGACGGGCTCGGCGGCTACCGCAAGCGCCACTCGCATACCTCCCTCGGAGAGTTGCCAGCGACCAGACCGATTATCACCCCTTCGGCGAGCGCGTAAACGCGAAGGGTGAGCCGTGGATACGCGTCTAGGCGAGCGCGTCCGCGTCGTCGACCATGTCCAGCCGGTCGTCGAGCTTGGTGATGCTGAACACGCGCTGCACGGCGTCCGGTCCGCGCACGATCACCATGCGGCGGCCCTCGTCGCGAGCCCGCTCGTCGGCGGTGACGATGCAGCGCAGGCCGGTCGAGTCGAGGAACGTCAGCTTCGACAGGTCCATCACGAGCGTGGCCGGCGCGGACGCCTCGACGCGGCGCAGCTCCTCCTGCACCTTGGCGACCGTCGACAGGTCGAGCTCCCCCACCAGGGATACGTGCACGAGTCCGTCGCGGTCCTCGGTCCTGACGTCGAGGATCTCCACCGCGATGCAACCTAGCGGAGTCCCGCCCGCTTGGCGAGTTGCCAGGCGAAAACCAGCTGCACCGCCGCGAAGGAGAGCTCGAGCGCCCGCTCCGGGACCGCGTTCGCCAGTCCCACGCCGACCAGCACCCCGATCGGCGACAGCACCCCGATCACAGGCCGTCGCGCAGCCGCACGTTGCCGTAGCCGCGCTGGCGCCAGGCGCCGACCAGCGACACCAGCACGATCGCCACGAGCGAGGTCGCCTCGCGCGCCGAGCTGGGACTGGTCGGCGAAGACCACGAGCGCCGGCACGAACAGGATCCCGCCGCCGACGCCGAGCAGGCCGCCGGCCACGCCCGCGGCGAACGCCGAACGCGAGCAGCCCGATCCAGGCGAGCCGGTCCATCTCAGAAGACGAGCACGGCCGCGGAGGCGATCAGCAGCACGACGAACGCGCCGGCGACCGCGCGGTCGGAGATGCGCTGCTGGAGCGCGGTGCCGGCGACGACCCCGACCACGCCGGGCACGCCGATCGCGAGCCCGAGCCAGAGGTCGACGTTGCCGTAGATCGCCTGCGCGCCCGCCGCGAGCGCGCCGATGACGATGATCGCCGCGAGCGAGGTGCCGGTCGCCTCCTTCTGCTCGTAGCCCAGCCAGAGCACCAGCAGCGGCACGATCACGGTGCCCCCGCCGACGCCGAACAGGCCGCTGAAGGCGCCACCCGCTGTGGCGATCGCGCCCAGGCGCAGCATCCGCGGCGACATCGCGGGGCATACTACGGCCGGTGTCCGCTCACACCTCAGACGCGCTCGCGGAGGCCCTCGGCGCCGCTGACCGCGGACCCCGCTCGCGCCGCGGTCTTCTGCGACATCGACGGCGTGCTGGCGCCGATCGTCGCGCGCGCCGAGGACGCGCGGGTCGCGCAAGGAGACGGCCGTGCTGCTGAGCCGGCTCGCGCGGCGCTACGCCTGCGTGGCGTGCGTCTCGGGCCGCTCGGCGACGGAGGCGCGCCGCCTCGTCGGGGTCGGCGGGATCGCCTACGCGGGCTCGCACGGCGCGGAGCTGCTCGAGCCGGGCGCGGCGCAGCCGCGCATCGACCCCGCCTTCAAGAGCTGGGAGGGGCGCGTCAAGGCGTTCGTCGGCGAGCGCGACCGCCCCGACCTGCGCTCGCTGCGCGTGCGCATCGAGGACAAGGGCCCGATCGCCGCCCTGCACTGGCGCGGCGCGCCCGACGAGGAGGCCGCGCTCGCCGCGCGTCGAGCGCATCGCGGCCGAGGCCGAGGAGGCCGGGCTGGCGACGCACTGGGGCCGCAAGGTGCTGGAGCTGCGCCCGCCGGTGGCGTTCGACAAGGGCAAGGCGGTGCGCGACCTGGTCGAGCTGTCGGGCGCCCGCGCCGCGCTGTTCGCCGGCGACGACACCACCGACCTCGACGCCTTCGACGCGCTCGGCGCGCTGGTCGGCGAGGGAGCGCTCGACGCGGCGGTCCGCGTGGGCGATCGAGTCGGACGAGGGCCCGGCCGCGATCGTGGAGCGCGCCGACCTCGTGGTGGACGGGCCCGACGGCTTCACCGCGCGTGCTCGCGGCCCTGGCCGACTCGTGAGGTTCCGCGACTTCCTGCGCGTCGCGGTGCTGCTGTTCGGCGGTGCGGCGACGGCGCTCGCGATCGTGTCGATCGCCGGGCGCCGCCCAGGAGGAGACCAACACGCTCGTCTACGTCGCGGCGGTGTGGTGGTGCGCGGCCACGCTCGCCGGACTCTGGCTCGGCCGCCGCCCGATGGCGACGCCCGGGATCGCCGCGCTGCTGGCGGCCGCGCGCAGGGCCGACACGCTGCCTGAGCTCGAGCCCGGCACCGTCCTCTTCAACCGGCTCTGGCCGCTGATCACGCTGGCGATCTCGTCCGCGGTGATCGGCTTCTTCCTGCCCCAGGTGCCGGCGATCGCGACCGGCTACTGCCTGCTGGTCGCGCTGCTCTGGCGGCGGCAGTCGCTGGCGGTCGCCGCCATCGAGGGGCGCGACGGCGTCGAGTTCTGGTTCGAGCGCACGTCGCCGTTCGGGCGCCCGCAGCTGCTGCGACTGCCCGGGCTGCGGCGGATCGAGCCGACCTAGCGGCGAGTCCCCTGCGCAGCCGCCGAGCGCTGCTCGGGCTAGCCGCGCTTGCGCAGCTTGTCCAGCTCGGCCCAGGGGCGCGTGTTGGCCACCTGCTCCGCGGTCAGCCAGGCGCGCCGCGCCGTCGCGATCCCGTAGCGCATGTTCGCGAGCGTGCGCGGCCAGTGCGCGTCGGAGTCGATGACGAGCGTCACGCCGGCCTCGGCGGCGGCGCGCGCATAGACGTCGTTGAGGTCGCGGCGATCCGGGTTCGCGTTGATCTCCAGGAACGTGCCGGTCTCGACCGCCTTGGCGATCACCGCATCGAGGTCGAGCGCGTAGGCGGCGCGGCGCTCGATCAGCCGGCCGGTCGGGTGGCCGATCGCGTCGACGAGCGGGTGCTCCATCGCGTGCATCATGCGCTCGGTCTGCTCCTTCTCCGGCGTGCGGAAGGAGGTGTGCAGGCTCGCGACGATCCAGTCGAGCTGCTCGAGCACCGCGTCGTCGTAGTCGAGCGACCCGTCGGGCAGCACGTTCGTCTCGGTGCCGGCCAGCACGGTGATCCCCTCGACCTCGAGCGCGCGGATCCGCTCCACCTGACGCAGCAGCTCGTCGGGCTGGACGTCGTTGCCGAAGCCGTGCGTCGCGGAGTGGTCGGTGATCGCCACGTACTCGTAGCCGCGCTCGCCTGCCGCGGCGACCATCTCCTCGATCGACGCGTGGCCGTCGGAGGCGGTGGTGTGCATGTGCAGGTCGCCGCGGATGTCGCCGATCTCGATCAGGTCGGGCAGCAGGCCGGCGCGCGCCGCCTCCAGCTCGCCGCGGTCCTCGCGCAGCTCCGGCGGGATCCATGCCATCCCGAGCCGCTCGTAGACCTCCTCCTCGGTGGCGCAGGCGAGCGACTGGCCGGTCTCGTCGTCGGAGATCCCGTACTCGCTCACGTGCAGCCCGCGCTTGACCGCGGCCGTGCGCAGCGCCTCGTTGTGGCGGCCCGAGCCGGTGAAGTGCTGGAGCAGGTTGCCGAACGCCTCCTCGGGCACGATGCGCAGGTCCACCGGCAGGCCGGAGTGGGTGAGCACCTTGGCGCCGGCCACGCCCGAGCTGTTGACCACGTCCACCGCCGGCGACGCGCAGAAGGCCTCCACCAGCGCCGCCGGGTCGCTCGAGGCGACCACGATGTCGAGGTCCTTGACCGCGTCCGCCTGGCGGCGGGCGCTGCCCGCGAGCTCGACGCGCGATCGCGGACGGCTGCTCGCGCAGCATGCCGACGAGCTCGTCGGCGACGGCGAGCGCCTTCGACAGGATCATGCGCGTCTTCGGGCCGCCGTCGGCGCCGGCCGCGAGCGCCGCGAGCACGTTCTCCTCCGCCTTCTTCCCGAAGCCGGGCACGTCCTTGAGGCTGCCGTCCTCGGCGGCCCGGCGCAGGTCGTCGATCGACTCCACGCCGAGGCGCTCGTAGAGCAGCCGCGCGCGCTTGGGCCCGAGGCCGGGGATGCGCGTGACCGCGACGAGGCCCGCGGGGATGCGCGCGCGCAGCTTGTCGGTGGCCGGGATCGTGCCGGTCTCGAGCAGGGCGTCGATCTTCTCGGCGATCGTCTTGCCGACCCCCGAGAGCTCCTCGACGCGGCCCTGGCGAGCCATCTCCTCGACCGACACGCCGGCCTCGCGGATCGCCTTCGCGGCGTTGCGGTAGGCGCCCACGCGATAGACGACGGCACCGTCCAGCTCGTAGAGGCTGGCCAGCTCCTCGAAGGCCTCCGCTATCTCACCGTTGCGCACCGGAGCTAGGGTACGCGCCCGTGCCGAGCGCCTGGCTGGTCCTGCCCACCTACAACGAGGCCGAGAACCTCGAGCCGATGGTGCGCGCGGTGCTCCCCCATCTCGCGGCCGGCGACGTCGACGCGACGATCCTCGTCGTGGACGACGCGTCGCCCGACGGCACCGGCGCGATCGCCGACCGGCTGGCCGCCGAGCTGCCGCAGCTGCGCGTGCTGCACCGCAGCGCCAAGGACGGTCTCGGCCGCGCCTACCTGGCCGGCTTCGCCGCCGCGCTCGAGGGCGGCGCCGACCTGATCCTCCAGATGGACTGCGACTTCTCGCACGATCCCGCCGACGTGCCGCGGCTGATCGCGGCCGCGGGCGCCGCGGACGTGGTGATCGGCTCGCGCTACGTGCCCGGCGGCGGCGTCGAGAACTGGGCGCTGCGGCGGCGCATCCAGTCCCGCGGCGGCTGCATCTACGCGCGCGTGATCCTGGGCGTGCCCGTGCGCGACCTCACCGGCGGCTTCAAGTGCTGGAGCCGCGAGGCGCTCCAGGCGGTCGACTTCGACGGCGTCGACGCGCACGGCTACGGCTTCCAGATCGAGATGACCTACCGCGCGATCCAGGCCGGGCTGACCGTCGCCGAGGTGCCGATCGTGTTTCGGGAGCGGCGGGAGGGGCAATCCAAGATGACCGCGTGGATCACGCTGGAGGCGGTGTGGATGGTGCCGGCGCTACGGCTCCGCGGTTGACCCGGGCAGCGCTATACTTTTTGAAGTGTTGGACGGCTACAAGGGCGACAAGGAGCTCGACAAGATCATGGCTGGCGCTATCAACGAGGTGACCGACAGCAACTTCCAGGCGGAGGTGCTGGAGGCCGACAAGCCCGTGCTGGTCGACTTCTGGGCGCCGTGGTGCGGTCCGTGCCGGATCGTCGCCCCTCATCTCGAGGAGCTCGCCGGCGAGCGCGAGGACCTTCGCATCGTGAAGCTGAACGTCGACGAGAACCCGCAGGTGTCGGCTCAGTACGGCGTGATGTCGATCCCGACGCTGCTGCTCTTCAAGCACGGCCAGGTCGCGCACCAGATCGTCGGCGCGCTCCCGAAGAGCCGGCTCGTGCAGGAGATCGAGCCCGCCCTCGCGGCCTAGCCCAGGCGCCGATCAGGTCGGCGGCGTTGAGCTCGCGCTCGCGCCGCGCGCGGTAGGCGGCGCCCAGCGTCCCGAGGATGCTGCCGACGATCGTCGTGACGAACACGAGGCCGACCTGCGGCTCGCCCAGGTACGCCTCGGGCTCGGTGTCGAGGATCTCGAGGCCGAGCAGGACGAAGCTGCCGAACACGAGCCCGCCGAGCGCGCCGCGCACGAACCCCTCGTCGGTCGAGCGGTGCTCCATGCCGCCGAGGAAGCCGCCGGCGAGCGCGACCGGCCCGACCAGGATGTAGTAGACGATCTCGTTCCAGCCGAGCGCGAAGCCGGTGAGGATCCCGAAGACCATCGTCACGACGACCGCGCCGACGATCTGCTCGACCGGGCTGCGGTCCTCGAACGCGGGAGGTAGCGGCATCGCCCGGCCAGACTACTGCCGGCTCACCGCG
The DNA here is from genome assembly GCA_963828225.1 of uncultured Thermoleophilaceae bacterium. Lineage (GTDB taxonomy): Bacteria > Actinomycetota > Thermoleophilia > Solirubrobacterales > Thermoleophilaceae > JACVRW01. Next base: position 235,388 of record CAWHDX010000006.1, read on the forward strand.
ATCAGCAAGGGCCTTCCCTCGATCTCGGCCTCGGCGGCGTCGCCGTCGGCGCCCTCGTAGGCGACCGAGGTCGCGAGCGTCTCGCCGGCGACGTAGCCCTCGTGCGCGCGGGTGGCCTCGAGCAGCTCCGTGTCGCCCGCCGAGCGTCAGCGCGATCCGGTCCTCGACGTCGAGCCCGGCGGTCTTGCGCGCCGCCTGCACGGCGTGCACGACCTCGCGGGCGAGGCCCTCGCGGCGCAGGCCCTCGTCGAGCTCCAGGTTGAGCGCCACGGCGTGCGTGCCCGAGCGCTCGACCTGGTAGCCGTCGAGCGGCTGCAGCACGATCTGCACGTCCTCGGGACCGATCTGGTGCTCGTTCCCGTCGAGGTTGATGCCGGCGCGCCCGCCCTCGCGCAGCCGCGCCGGGTCGAGCGACGCGATCGCCGCGGCCACCTGGGGCATCTGCTTGCCGAAGCGCGGCCCGAGCGCGCGGTAGTTGGGCTTGACCTCGAAGGTGCCCAGCTCGTCGGCCTCCGAGACGTAGCGGATCGCCTTCACGTTGAGCTCGTCGGTCACGAGGCCCTCCAGGCCCTCGATCGCCTCGCGCTCGCGCTCGGCCGCGACCACCACGGCCTCGCGCAGCGGCTGGCGCACCTTGAGCCGCGCGTGCGCGCGCGCCGCGCGGCCGAGCTCGACCGCGTCGCGCACGACCTGCATCTGCGACTCGAGCCCCTCGTCGCGCGCGCCCGGCTCCGGGAAGTCGCAGAGGTGCACCGACGGCTCGGCCCCGTCCAGGTTGCCGTAGATCTCGTCGGCCACGAAGGGCGTCAGCGGGGCGAGCAGCTTGGCGACCGTGACGAGGCACTCGTGCAGCACCGCGAACGCGGTGCGGTCGCCCTCCCAGAAGCGCCGCCGCGACAGGCGCACGTACCAGTTCGAGAGATCGTCGACGAACTCGGCGATCGCCCGCCCGGCGAAGGTGGTGTCGTAGTCCTCCATGCGCTCGATCACGCGCTCGGTGGTCGCCGCGAGGCGCGAGCGGATCCAGCGGTCGAGCTGCGTCGGCGGCTCGCCCTCGGCGACGTCCTCGATGCCGTTGGCGTTCGCGTAGAGGACGTAGAAGGCGTAGGTGTTCCAGAGCGGCTTGAGGAACTGGCGCACCGACTCGCCGACGGTCTCGACCGAGAAGCGGTAGCCGTCCCAGGGCTGCTTCGAGGTGAAGTAGTACCAGCGGAAGGCGTCCGCTCCGTGGGCGTCGATCACCTCCCAGGGCGAGACGACGTTGCCCTTCGACTTGGACATCTTCTGGCCCTCGGGGTCGAGGATCAGGCCCAGGCAGAGGCAGGTCTCGTACGAGGAGCGGCCGAACAGCAGCGTCGACACGGCCAGCAGCGAGTAGAACCACCCGCGCGTCTGGTCGAGCGCCTCGCAGATGTAGTTCGGCCGGGAAGTTGGCCTCGAACTGCTCCTGGTTCTCGAACGGCGCGTGCCACTGGGCGAACGGCATGCAGCCGGAGTCCCACCAGACGTCGATCAGGTCCGGAACGCGGCGCATCTCCTCGCCGCAGTCCGCGCAGGTCAGGACCACCTCGTCGATGTAGGGCCGGTGCACGTCCTCCGGCGGCGTGCCGCCGAGCTCCTCGATCTCGGCCAGCGAGCCGATGCAGACGACGTGGCTCGAGTCGCCGCTGCAGCGCCACACCGGCAGCGGCGTGCCCCAGTAGCGCTCGCGCGAGAGGGCCCAGTCGACGTTGTTCTCGAGCCACTTGCCGAAGCGCCCGTGCTTGATGTGCCCGCGGGTGCCAGTCGATCGTCTCGTTGGCGGCGAGCAGCTCGTCCTTGACGGCGGTGGTGCGCACGTACCAGCTCGTCTTGGCGTAGTAGATCAGCGCGGTGCCGCAGCGCCAGCAGTGCGGGTAGGCGTGCTCGTACTGCTCGGAGCGGAACAGCCGCCCCGACTCGCGCAGCGCCTCGACGATCGGCGCGTCGGCGTCGCGCACGTACATGTCGGCGAAGGGGCCGGCGCGGTCGTCGAAGGTGCCGTCGCCGCGGACCGGGTTGTGGATCGTCAGCCCGTTCTCGGTCGCGAGGCGGTAGTCGTCCTCGCCGAAGGCCGCGCCGGTGTGCACGACGCCGGTGCCGTCCTCGATCGAGACGAAGTCGCCGGCGAGCACCGTGTGGCCCTTCTCGCCGTAGTCGGAGATGTACGGGAAGGGCGGCTCGTAGCGCAGCCCGAGCAGCGCGGACCCCGGCATGCGCTCCTCGATCTCGGCGTCCTCCCCCAGCACGCGCTCGACGAGCGCCTCGGCCAGGATCAGCGTCTCGCCGCCGAGGCGGGCGCGCGCGTAGGTGACCTCCGGGTCGACCGCGATCGCCGCGTGCGGGACCAGCGTCCAGGGCATCGTCGTCCAGGCGAGCAGCGACACGCCGGGCTCGTCGAGCAGCGGGAAGCGGACGAAGACGCTCGGGTCGAGCACGTCGCGGTAGCCCTGCGCGACCTCGTGCGAGGACAGCCCGGTCCCGCAGCGGGTGCAGTACGGCACGACCTTGTGGCCCTCCTCGAGCAGGCCCTTCTCCCAGACCTGCTTGAGCGACCACCAGACCGACTCGACGTAGCTGTCGTCGAGCGTGAAGTAGGCGTCCTCGGTGTCGAGCCAGAAGCCGATCCGCTCGGTCAGGCGCTCGAACTCGTCGACGTAGCGCAGCACCGACTCGCGGCACTTGGCGTTGAACTCGGCGACGCCGTAGCGCTCGATGTCCTCCTTCGACTGGAAGCCGAGCTCCTTCTCGACCTCGAGCTCGACCGGCAGCCCGTGGCAGTCCCAGCCGCCCTTGCGCGTGACCAGGTGCCCGCGCATCGTCTTGAAGCGCGGGAAGACGTCCTTGAACACGCGCGCCAGCACGTGGTGGCTGCCCGGCGGGCCGTTGGCGGTCGGCGGGTCCCTCGTAGAAGACGAAGCGCGGCGCTCCCTCGCGCCGGCGCATCGACTCGTGGAACACGTCGCGCTCGCGCCAGCGCTCGAGCACGGTCTTCCTCGAGATCTGGGAAGGACTGTCCCGAGTCGACTGGAAGGTAGCGAAGACAAGGTGCGTCGATTCTAGGCGTGACCTGATAACACTCCATGTGAATCGCCGAATCTCCTCGGGCACCAGGTCGGAGGGGAGCGGGGGACCCAAGTAGTGGGGGCTAACCGGCCATTGCGGCCGGCGCGCAAACCTTTCCTGCGCGCGCCCGACAGCTAACCCCGTAGGCCGTTGGAAAAGGGGAATAGCTTTGCGCCGCCTCCCGGTCACCCTCCTGACCGGTGTTCTCATAGCCGCTGCCCTGGTGCTGCCCGCGGGGCCCGCGATGGCGAACGCCCAGCGTGACGCGATCGACCAGCTCAACAGCATCCGCAGCGCGAATGGCCTGTCGCAGCTGAGCGTGTCGCCGCTCGCTCAACAGATCGGCGACCCGCTACGCCCGCCGCATGATCGCGAGCGGCTACTTCGGCCACTCGCTCGCGCATCGCCGTGGGCAGCCGCTTCGGGCGCGCCGGCGAGACGCTGGCCATGCACAGCGGCTGGGACGCCCTGCCCGACCAAGACGGTCACGAGCTGGATGAACTCGGCCACCCACCGCGCGGTGCTGATGTCGACCCGCTACCGCTGGATCGGGATCGGGATCGCCCGCGGGCGCGGCCCGTCGGGGCCGGTCACCGTCTGGGTCGCCCACGTGGGAGGCTAGGCGCCGGAGGCTAGGCCGCGAGCTTGCGGCAGAGCTCGGCGAGCGAGCGCTTCTCGCCCTCGTCGAGCGCGCCGAACGCGCGTGTGACCCGGTCGGAGTGCTCCGGGAACAGGCGCTCGACCAGGCTCGCGCCGTAGGGCGTGATGTCCACGACGACGATGCGGCGGTCGCGCAGGTCGCGGCGGCGGTAGACGAGGCCGCGGGCCTCGAGCGTGGCCGTGACCTCGGTGGCGTTCGCCTTCGACCAGCCCAGGCGGCGGCGCAGCGTGCGCAGCTCGAGCGAGCCGCCCGCGGTGGTCAGCACGACGAGCACGGAGAAGCCGGCCGGCGTCACGCCCTCGCGGCCGAGCTCGGCCGCGACGCGGCGGCGCACAGCCGCCTCGGCGCGCAGCAGCGCCTGCAGCGCGCGATGGGCGAGCGGATCGCCGAGCTCGAGCGACACGTCCGCAGGGTACGAGCCGCCGCGGACGGCGGCCGGGGTGCGTCAGCCCGCTCGGCGGGCGGCGCCGGCCAGCGCGGGACGGCGAGCGGCGGCCTGTTGGCACGGCCTCCACGGCGCCTGGCCTCGATGCGGCCGCTGTCGACGTAGGCCTTGAGCCGCTCGACGGCCTCGATCGGCGCGCCGCCCAGCGACGGGATGCCGTGATCGCCGGTGACCGGCATGGCCTCGCGGTACTCGAACACCGGCGCGGCCGAGCCGACCTGGCGCACGGTGTAGACGAGCCGGCCGACCACCTCGAGGGTGGCCTCGCCGCCGCAGAAGACGAAGGCGGTCGGGTCGAGCGCCCGGATCGCGCGCACGACGCGCTCGGGCGGGAGGTCGAAGGCGAGCAGCAGCGTCCGGAAGCCGGCGCGGCGCAGCCCGAGCTCGAGCGCCTGCACGTGCAGGGACTCCAGGTCGAGGCGCGGGCTCGAGTCGAAGAGCAGCACGCCCTGCGAGCGGCTCGCGGGCGGGGTGACGCGACGCGACGCGTACAGCCAGCCGGTCGCCCAGCGGAACGCCAGGCCGCGCTCGGCCTCGCGCGTCTCGCGCTCGGTGGCGAGCTCCAGCGCGGGCAGCAGCACCTCCTCGACGCTGCGCTCGATCGAGCGCACGGCGAGGCTCTCCTCCATGACGCGGTCGGCAAGCCCCTCGTCGAAGTGGTCCCAGGCGTCCAGCAGGCGGCTGGGCGTGCTCGGCCCCTCGCCGCGCTGGCGCGCAAGCTCGATGGCCGAGGAGATGTTGTGCGTCTCCATCAGCGCGCGGCGCAGCGACTCCAGCTCCGCCAGGTCGTACTGGCGGTGGCCGCCCTGCGTCCGGCGCGGCTTCGGATAGCTGAAGCGGCGCTCCCAGCTGCGCAGCGTGTTGGGGCTGACCCCGAGAAGCTCTGCTGCTGCATTAGTCCTGATCCCGCTCACATCGCCTCCGTCTCATGAAGCGCATCGCCTGTGCGCAATAGGTCGCCCTGCACGCGCCTCGACTGAAGGCGTGACCGAGCTCTTGCACAGGTTTTCGGCCGGATCGCCAGCATCTTGAGCCGACTTTTGTCCCGTCTGGACGTTTGTTGCGCAACCGGTGCAGCGGTTCTTGCACCCAAGCGCGTGCTCAGCGGCGGCCGAAGCCGGTGCGCTGCACGGAGACCAGCGCGGCCCGCGGCGGCCCGCAGGTGGCGATGCGCGCGGCCAGCGTCCCGAGCCGCTCGCCGCGCTCGGAGCGCAGCCGCAGCGGGATCGACCACGGGGTCGATCGAGCGCTGCGCGGCCACCGCGGCGTGGCGGCCGAACTGCTCGTCGCCGAGCGGGCAGGTGGCCAGCTCGAGCAGGTCCGCGCCGACGACGCGGTCCTCGCTTCCGAAGATCGCCTCGGCGGCCTTGCTGACGGCGGTCACCGTCAGGTCGTGTCGTGCAGACCAGGAACTCGCCGTCGGGCGCCAGCGCGTCGCGGCGGCAGGTCAGGAGGACGCCCATGTCGCAGCGGTCGCAGACGCGCCGCGGCCGTCGGGCGGTCCGACACCGCGCCGCAGCGCGAGCAGAGCCGGACCTCGTCGGGCACGGGCTCCGGGACGTGGATGTGGGACACAGCGGCCATGACGCCGATCAGAACATGGAAACCCGGATGCCGCCTGCGGCTTGCGGGCACTGCACGGCTTGCCGCTCGATAGCCTCCAAACACGATGGCGATTCAGCAGGAGCTCTGGGGCAAGGAGACCGGGAAGGCGATCGAGAACTTCCCTGTCTCGGGTCAGCACAGTGCCGGCGCCGGTGGTGCGCTGGCTCGGCCGGATCAAGGCCGCCGCGGCGCGCGTGAACGGGGAGCTGGGGCTGCTCGACGCGGAGCTGGCCGAGCGCATCGCGCGGGCGGGCGACGAGGTCGCGGCGGGCGAGCACGACGAGCAGTTCCCGATCGACGTCTTCCAGACCGGGTCCGGCACCTCGTCGAACATGAACGCCAACGAGGTGATCGCGAACCTCGCCGGCGACGGCGCCCACGCCAACGACCACGTGAACATGGGCCAGTCCTCCAACGACGTGTTCCCGTCGGCGGTGCACCTGGCCGCGATCGACGCCGTGCGCTCCGACCTGCTGCCGGCGCTCGACCGGCTGGCCGCCTCGCTGCAGGCGAAGGCCGACGAGTGGGCGGACGTCGTCAAGGCCGGCCGCACGCACATGATGGACGCGGTGCCCGTGACGCTCGGGCAGGAGTTCGGCGGCTACGCGGCGCAGATCTCGCTCGGGCGCGACCGCGTCTCGGACGCGCTGGCGCGCACGGAGCAGATCCCGCTCGGCGGCACCGCCACCGGCACCGGCCTCAACACGCATCCCGAGTTCGCCGAGCGCGTGCGCGAGAAGCTCGGTCTGGGCCAGCCGCCGCGCGACCCCTTCGAGGCGCAGGCCAACCGCGACTCGCTGGTCGAGCTGCACGGCGCGCTCAAGGTCGTGGCCGTGTCGCTGACGAAGATCGCCAACGACCTGGTGCTGATGGGCTCGGGCCCGCGCACCGGCCTCGTCGAGCTGCGCCTGCCCGAGCTGCAGAAGGGCTCGTCGATCATGCCCGGCAAGGTCAACCCGGTGATCCCGGAGGTCGTGCTGCAGGTGGCCGCGCAGGTGATCGGCAACGACATGGCGATCACCGTCGCCGGCACGCAGGGCGCGTTCGAGCTGAACGTGCGCGTCCCGGTGATCGCGCGCAACCTGTTCGACTCGATCGGGATCCTGTCGTCGGCGAGCGACATGCTGGCCGCGAAGTGCGTCGACGGGCTGGAGGCCAACGTCGAGGTGCTGCGCCGCCACGCCGAGTCGACGCCCGGCGATCGCCACGGCGCTCAACCCCCACATCGGCTACGACCGCGGGACCGAGATCGTCAACGAGGCGGTCGCCTCGCAGCGCACGATCCGCGAGGTGGCGCTCGAGCAGGGCGTCGACGAGGAGACGCTCGACGAGGCGCTCGACCTGCGCGCGATGGCGCGCGGCTCGCAGACCTGAGCGAACCGCGCGCCCGCGCCTAACGGCTGACTCCGACGCTGCGCACCCGGCCGAGCCGGGCGCTCGCGCTCAGCGGCAGTCGTCGATCGAGGCGGTCTTGTAGGCGGCCGGGTCGGCGCAGTCGGCCTTCACCGTCGCGCGTCCGCCCGCCTTGGCCGCGGTGGCGGCCAGCATGTAGGGCACCGGGTCGATCGGCACGTTGTTGAGCCGGACCTCCCAGTGCAGGTGCGGGCCGGTGGAGTGGCCGGTCGAGCCGACGTAGCCGAGCCGCGTGCCGCCCTGGACGTGCTCGCCCGCGTACGAGGTGATGCGCGACATGTGCGCGTACCAGGTCGTGTAGCCGAGCCGGTGCTGGACCACGACGAGGTTGCCGTAGCCGCCGGTGTTGAAGCCGGCGAAGACCACGGTGCCGACGCCGGCGGCGCGGATCGTCGTGCCGGCCGCGACCGGGAAGTCGAGGCCCGAGTGCCTGCGGCTGCCCTCGCGGGGCGCGCCGAAGCCGTCGCCGATCGCCGCCCGGGACCGGGTGGAAGAAGCGCACGGGGCCGCCCGGCGTGCCGGGTCGGGCCGCCGGAGGCGCGCCGGCGCAGGGCCGAGAGGGTGCCTGAGCCGACGAGGCCGTCCACGGTCAGCCCCGCGGCGCGCTGGAAGGAGAGCACGGCGGAGCGCGTGCCGGCGCCGAAGCCGCCGTCGAAGCCGCCCGGGCGAGTAGCCGCGGCGCTGGAGCAGGAACTGCAGCGCGGCGACGTCCCAGCCGCGGTTGCCCCGCTTGCATCACGCGCGAGCCGAGCGCGGGCCGGCCGCGGCGGCCGAGCGCGCTGCGCGTCTGCGGGCCGGGAACGCCGTCGACCGCGAGGTTGTGGCGGCGCTGGAACTCCAGGATGCCGCTGCGCGTGATCGGGCCGCGGACGCCGTCGACGCCGGCCGGATAGAGGCCGTTGGCCTTGAGCGCCGTCTGGAGAGCGGCGACGTTGGCGCTGCTTGCCGCTGCGGATTGAGCGACGAGGAACAGCGACGCGATGACGATCAGGGGGACCAGATTCCGGAGCTTGCGCATACATTTGGTCTCGGAACCTGCTCGGTAGGCGCAAAAAATCGCAAGTGATCCTGCAGGCGCACGGGTAGGAGGCTCAAGATGCGTCGGCTGAGCACGCTCGACGCGCAGTTCCTGGGGGTCGAGTCGGCCCGCACGTTCACGCACTTCTCGGTGCTCGGGACCTACGACCCGTCGACCGCGCCGGGCGGCGCGGTGACGCTCGCGGACCTGCGCCGGCGCGTCGAGGAGCGCCTGCACCTGCTGCCGCCGTTCCGCTGGCGCCTGGTCGAGGTGCCGCTCGGGCTGGACCTGCCCTACTGGGCCGACGATCCCGACTTCGACCTCGGCTTCCACATCCGCGAGGCGGCCGTGCCGCCGCCGGGCGACGACCGCCAGGTGGCGGAGACCGTCGCCCGCATCGTGGCCCGCCCGCTCGACCGCTCACGGCCGCTGTGGGAGCTGTACCTGCTGCACGGGCTGCGCGACGGGCGCATCGGGGTGCTGACGAAGGTGCACCACTCGGCCGCGGACGGGGTGTCGGGGAACGAGCTGTTGACGGCGCTGTTGGATCGGGCGCCGGACGGCGGACGGTGCGCCGTCAGCCGCAGGCAGGCCGACCGCGGGCGAACGCGTGCCGGGCGCGCTCGAGATGCTCGGCCGCGGGCTCGGCAACGTGCCGCGCCATCCGCTGCGCACGCTCGCCCGGCTGCCGCGAGTCCTGCCGACGCTGCCCGAGGTGCCGGGCGCGAACGCCTTCCCCGGGATGGCCCGGCTGCGATCGCTCGGCTCGGCGCGGCGACGAGGGGATCCTCGAGGTGGCGACCGCGCGGGCGCCGCGCACGTGCTTCAACGGGCCGATCTCGGAGCACCGGCGCTTCTCGTTCGGGTCGCTGTCGCTCGACCGAGTGAAGGCGATCAAGAACGCGACCGGGACGACGGTCAACGACGTGCTCGTGGCGCTCTGCGCGCGGCTCGCTGCCGCGCGTGGCTGAGCGAGCGCGGCGAGCTACCCGACGACCCGCTGGTGGCGATGATCCCGGTGTCGGTGCGGCCGCCCGGTGAGGAGCGCAGCTTCGGGAACAAGATCTCGTTCATGGTCGTGCCGATCCCGACCACCGAGGCGGACCCGCTGGTGGCGCTGCGGCGCGCGCACGAGCCGCTGCGCAGCGCGAAGGAGCGCCACCGGGCGCTGCCGGCCGAGTACCTGACGGACGCGTCGAGCCTGATCCCGCCGGCGATGCTGGCGCTGGCGGCGCGCACGACGGTGGACGTGCTGAGCCGGACGCGGCCGCCGGTGAACCTGGTGATCTCGAACATCCCCGGACCGCGCGACGCTCTCTACTGCGCTGGTGCGGAGCTCCAGGCGGCGTTCCCCGTGTCGGTGATCGTGGACGGCGTCGGGCTGAACATCACGGTGCTGAGCTACCGCGACCACATCGACATCGGGATCGTCGCCGACCGCGACCAGGTCGGCGACACGCAATCGATGATCGACGGAATCCAGTTCGCACTGGACGAACTGGAGGAGGCGGTGGGCGCGGAGGGCTAGCGGCGGCGCGCGCGCGGCGGCTTCGCCGTCGAGTCCCGCACCAGCAGCTCGGCGGGCAGCACTACGCGGCGGCGGCTGCGGCGGCCGGCCATGCGGGCCTCGAGCAGCTCGAAGGCGGTGGCGCCGAGCAGCTCGGCGTCGAGGGCGACCGTGGTGAGCGCCGGTGTGAGGACGCGCGCGAAGTCCATGTCGTCGAAGCCGACCACCGAGACGTCCTCCGGAATGCGCACCCCGCTCTCGCGCGCGGCGAGGTAGAAGCCGGCGGCGAGGATGTCGTCGTCGCAGAAGCAGGCGGTCGGCTGCTCCGCGAGCAGATCCGCCGCGGCGGCGCGGGCGTCGTCGATCGTGATCGGCGAGAGCGTGCGCGGCTGGGCGTCGGGGTCGAGGCCGAACTCGGCGAAGACGCGCCGGCGGGCGGTCTCGCGCAGCCCGAAGGTCGGGGCGTCGAAGGCGGCGGCCAGGTGGGCGACGCGCCGGTGGCCGAGCTCGAGCAGGTGGCGGATGGCCGCCGCCGCGCCCGCCTCCGCGTCGAAGCGGACCGATAGCCGCCGCGGGGCCTCGGCCTCCATCAGGACGACGTTGGGGTCGGGCCCAAGCGCCTCGGGAGCGTCGACCTCGAACAGCAGGTAGCCATCGACTGGGCCGGCGCGCAGCGCCTCGAAGGACTGGGCCTCCCAGCGCCGGTCGTTGGCGGTGTCGACAAGCGCGACTGTGTAGCCGGCCTCCGCGGCGGCGCGCTGCGCGCCGCGCAGGACGCGGCTGAAGAAGGGGTTGGTGACGTCGGGGACGAGCAGGGCCACGGCGCGCGAGCTGCCGAGCCGCAGAGCCTGGGCGGCGACGTTGGGGCGATAGCCGAGCTCGCGCGCCGCATGGCGGACGCGCTGCTGGGTTGCCGCCGAGACCCGGCCCTCCCCCTTGCCGGAGAAGACGAGCGAGACCGTCGACTGCGAGACGCCGGCGTGCTTGGCGACGTCGACGCTCGTGACGCGATGCGGAGCGGAGCCCTCGATGGGCGGAATGCAAGCAGGCGGACGGGCGGCCAGCGTCGGCCCGGCGCATGTTCCCTTGACGATCGGTGGCGTCATACGTACTATGCGCATACGTATGACGGGATTCGGACTTGGAACATCGATCGCCGCGCTTCTGGCCGTTGGGGCCGGAGCGGTTGGCGGCGGCGTAAGCGGCACGGCCGCCACGCCGGATGCCGGAGGGCACCGAGCGGCCACGGCGCTCGTGGTCGACGCGGCGCTCGCCCGCGACGGCCGGGAGCTGATCGCCCCGCGCCTGCGCACCCGACCGCCGCCGAGCTGCGCATCCCGCGCACGCCCGCCGAGGCGCTCACCGACGTGCGCTACCTGGACGCGCTCGGGTACCGCGTCATCGCCGTCGGACCCGACGCCCGCGCGGCCGCCGCAACGGCCGGGCTACTCCCGTAACGCCTTCGCTAACGGCGTGCCACGGGCTGCATGCGCGAAGGCCGACTGCGGCGAGTGTGGGCTGTATTAGTCCCGCATACGGTGCATTTGACAGCCCACACTCCGTGAGCGGCCCTACAGATTCACAGCCACGTACTTCGTCTCCAGGAACTCCTGGAGGCCCTCGTTGCCGCCCTCGCGGCCGATGCCGGACTGCTTCACCCCGCCGAAGGGCGCTCCGGCGTTCGAGACCATTCCCTGGTTGAGGCCGACCATTCCGGTGTCGAGCCCCTCGCAGACCCGCAGCGCGCGCTTGATGTCGCGCGTGAACACGTAGGCGACCAGGCCGTACTCGGTGTCGTTGGCCCGCTCGATCGCGTCCTCCTCCGAGCTGAACATCCCCACCGGCGCCACCGGGCCGAAGATCTCCTCGTGGAAGACGCGCGCGTCCTCGGGCACGTCGTCCAGCACCGTCGGCGCGTAGAAGTACCCGCTGCCGTCCAGGATCTCGCCGCCGACCACTCGCGTGGCGCCCCGGTCGACCGCGTCCTGCACCAGCTCGGCCACCTTCTCGCGCGAGGGCTGGTCGATCAGCGGCCCGACCTTCACGTCGGGCTCGGTGCCGCGGCCGATCTTCAGCGCGCCCATCCGCTCGCCGAGCCGCCGCGCGAACTCCTCGCGCACCGACTCGGCCACGTGGAAGCGGTTCGCGGAGGTGCACGCCTCGCCGATGTTGCGCATCTTCGCCAGCAGCGCGCCCTCGACCGCGGCGTCCAGGTCGGCGTCGTCGAAGATCAGGAACGGCGCGTTGCCGCCCAGCTCCATCGACACCTTCAGCACGTTCTTCGCCGAGGCCTCGATCAGCTTCCGCCCCACCTCGGTCGAGCCCGTGAACGACAGCTTGCGCAGCCGCGGGTCCTCGATCAGCGGCCCGGTGGTCGAGCCCGACGACGACGTCGTGAGGATGTTGAACACCCCGCCCGGCAGCCCGGCCTCCTCCAGGATCTTCCCGAGCGCGAGCATCGACAGCGGCGTCTGCTGCGCCGGCTTGATCACGATCGTGCAGCCCGCCGCGACGGCGGGGCCGACCTTGCGCGTGCCCATCGCCATCGGGAAGTTCCACGGCGTGATCATCAGGCTCGGCCCCACCGGCTGGCGCATCACCAGCACGCGGCTCGTGCCGTTCGCGAACTGCTTGTAGTTGCCGTCGATCCGCAGCGCCTCGCCCGAGTACCAGCGGAAGAAGTCCGCCGCGTAGACGATCTCCGACTTCGACTCCGCCAGCGGCTTGCCCATCTCGAGCGTCATCAGCAGCGACAGCTCGTCGGCGCGCTCCATGATCAGCTCGAACGCCTTCCAGAGGATCCCGGCGCGGTCGTTCGGCGGCGTCGCCGCCCACTCGGCCTGCATCCCCACCGCCGCGTCGAGCGCGGCCACGGCGTCCTCCGGCGTCCCGTCGGCCACCTCGCAGAGCGCCTGCTCCGTCGCCGGGTCGATCACCTCGAGCGTTCCGCCGCCCGAGGCGTCGCGCCACTCGCCTCCGATGTAGAGCTGCTTCGGGACTGCGTCGACGACGGTCTGTTCCTCAGTGGCGATGCTCATGTGGCAACGGTCTCCGTTCCAAGTTCCTCAGATATTGCGACGTCAATCGAGTAGTCGATCGGCAGCACGATCAGCGACGGCACGTCGAGCCCGAGCGCGCCGCGCAGGCGCTCGCCGAACTCGTCGGCCGAGTCGCAGCGCCAGGCCGGCATGCCGAAGCTCTCGGCAAGCTTCACGAAGTCCGGGTTGGTGAAGTCGGTCCCGAAGTGCGCGCCGAAGTGGTTGTCCTGCTTCCAGACGATCGACCCGTACTGGCTGTTCTCCCAGATCACGTTCACGAACGGCGTCTTCAGCCGCACCGCGGTCTCCAGCTCCTGCGCGTTCATCAGGAAGCCGCCGTCGCCGTTGACAGTCACGACCTTGCGGTCGGGGTGGACCAGCTTCGCCGCCACCGCCGCCGGCACCGCGAAGCCCATGCCCGCGAGGCCGTTCGCGATCAGCACGGTGTTCGGCTCGTAGGCCGGGAACATGCGCCCGATCCAGAGCTTGTGCAGCCCGACGTCCGAGATCAGGATGTCCTCGCGGCCGAGCGCCTTGCGGATCTCGAACAGCGCGCGCGGCGGCTGGACCGGGAACGCGTCGTCGTCCTTGGCCTGCTCGAAGCGGCCCAGGACCATCGTCGCGCAGACGCGGCGATCCGCCCTTGTGCGGCACGTGCCGGCACTCCTCGCCCAGCCGCGTCAGCACGTGGTAGACGTCGCCGATCAGCTCGACCTCGGGGATGAAGTACTCGTCGATCTCCGCCGGCACCGAGTCGATGCAGATGATCTGCTTGTCGCGCCGCGGGTTCCAGTGCTCGGGCGAGTGCTCGACCAGGTCGTAGCCGATCGCGAGCACGAGGTCGGCCTCGTCGAAGCCGGCCATGCTGTAGTCGCCCGACTGCAGCCCGACCGAGCCGAGCGCGCCCGGGCTGTCGGCGGGGATCAGGCCCTTGCCCATGAAGGTCTCGGCCACCGGGATGCCGGTGGACGCGCACGAACTCGCGCAGCGCCGGCGCGGCGTTGCCGCGGATCACGCCGTTGCCGGCGAGCGCGACGGGCGTGATCGACGACGCGGATCAGGTCGGCCGCCCGCAGCAGCTCGCGCGCGGCCGGCTCGGTCCGCACCGGGCGGCTGCGCGGCAGCGGCTCGGCGTCGATCTCCTCCTGCCATCACGTCCTCGGGCAGCTCGATGTGGGTCGCGCCCGGCTTCTCGCCCTCGGCGAGCTTGAACGCCTTGCGCACGACCTCGGGGATGATCGCCGGGTCCGAGAGGCGCGCGTTCCACTTCGTGATCGGCCGCATCACGCGCAGCAGGTCGATGTACTGGTGCGACTCCTTGTGCATGCGCTCGAGGTCGCCCTGGCCGGTGAGCGCGACCAGCGGCGCGCGGTCGAGGAACGCGTCCGCGACCGCGGTGACGAGGTTGAGCGCGCCGGGGCCGAGCGTGCCGAGGCAGACGCCCGCGTGGCCGGTCAGCCGGCCGTAGACGTCGGCCATGTACGCGCCGCCCTGCTCGTGGCGCACCGGGATGAACTCGATCGACGAGTTGGCCAGCGACTCGTTGAGGTCGAGCGTCTCCTCGCCCGGGATGCCGAAGACGTGCTTGACGCCCTCGGCCTCGAGGCACTCCACGAACACCTCGGATGCCTTGCGCGCCGCCATGGGCTAGGACGATACCCACGACCGGTAACTTCACTCGGGTGCGCCCGGTGGCCCGCTACGCCAAGAGCGGCGACCTCAACATCGCCTACGTCGACCGAGGGCGACGGCCCGCTCGACCTGGTCTGGATCCCGCCCTGGATCTCGCAGGTGGAGTACCTCTGGTCGGAGGAGTCGCTCACCGCGCGTGATGGAGCGGCTGACCCGCTTCGCGCGCGTGATCACGTTCGACCGGCGCGGCGCGGGCCTGTCCGATCCGCTCTCGGGCGCGCCGACGCTCGAGGAGCAGATGGACGACGTGCTCGCCGTGATGGACGCCGCCGGCTCGCGAGCGGGCGGCGATCGCCGGCACGCTCGAGGGCGGGCCGATGGCGACCCTGTTCGCCGCCACCCATCCCGACCGCGTGAGTGCGCTGGTGCTGTACGCGACGTTCGCGCGCGCGACCTGGGCGCCGGACTACGAGTGGGCCTGGCCCGCCGAGGAGCGCCAGCGCGCGATGGACGAGGCGGTCGACCACTGGGGCGAGGGGCTCGTGGCCGGCAGCGTCGCGCCCAGCCGCACCAACAGCCCCGAGTTCATGGAGTGGGCCGGCCGGCTCGAGCGGCTCGCCGCCAGCCCGTCGACGATCAAGCGCATCTTCGACCTGATCGGCAAGTTCGACGTGCGCGACGTGCTGCCCTCGATCCGCGTGCCGACGCTCGTGCTGCACCGCCGCGACGACAGCTTCATCAAGATCGAGCACTCGCGCTACATGGCCGAGCGCATCCCGGGCGCCGAGCTCGTCGAGCTGGCGGGCGGCGACAACATGTTCTCGATCGGCGACAGCGAGGCGCTGCTCGGCGAGATCGAGGAGTTCCTCACCGGCGAGCGCCAGGAGCGCCGAGCCGGACCGCATGCTCGCGACCGTCCTGTTCACGGACATCTGCGGGTCGACCCGGCACGCGGCGGCGATGGGCGACCGCTCCTGGCGCTTCATGCTCGAGCGCCACGACGCGCTCTTCCGGCGCGCGCTCGACCGCCACCGCGGCCGCGAGGTCAAGCGCACCGGCGACGGCTTCCTCGCCACCTTCGACGGACCGGCGCGCGCGATCCGCTGCGCCGCCGACGTGGCCGACGCGGTGGGCTCGATCGGCCTGCAGGTGCGGGCCGGGCTGCACACCGGCGAGCTCGAGGTGATGGACGGCGACCTGGGCGGCCTGGCGGTGCACATCGCCGCCCGCGTGCATGGATCACGCCGAGCCGAGCGAGGTGCTCGTCTCGAGCACCGTGAAGGATCTCGTGGTCGGGTCGGGAATCGACTTCGAGGAACGGGGCGCGCACGAGCTGCGCGGCGTGCCCGGCGAGTGGCGGCTGTTCTCCGTCAGTTGAAGCCCCGCTACCTTCGCGCCGATAGACGCGTTGTAGAGCCATATGCGCCGAACCTCTCGCTGCTCACAGCCTGCCTGCTCGCACTCGCCGCGCCCGCCACGGCGAGCGCCGCCGTGCGCCAGGTGATCCGCGGCGCGGGCTTCGGCCACGGCATCGGCATGAGCCAGTACGGCGCCTACGGCTACGCGCTGCACGGGCAGCGACTACAAGAAGATCCTCGCCCACTACTACAAGGGCACGCGCATCGGCGACGGCGCCGGCGCGGCCGGTGCGGGTGCTCCTGCAGCCCAACGATCCCTACATCCGCGTTCGCGGCGCGACCAGGATCGGCGCGCACCAGGCTGAACCCGCACGCGACCTACATGGCGCGCGAGTCCGGCGGCGGCATCCTCGTGACGAACGCCGCGGGCAAGCGGGTCGCGCGCGTGGGCAACGGCGCCCGCTTCACCGGCGAGAACCCGCTCCGGCTGCTCGGCTCGGCGCTCAACTACGTGACCAGCGGCCTCTACCGCGGCGCGATCGAGCTGCGCACCGAGGGCTCGGGGATCACGGCGATCAACGAGCTCGACATCGACACCTACCTGCGCGGCGTGGTGGCCGGCGAGATGCCCAGCTCCTGGCCGCTCGAGGCGCTCAAGACGCAGGCGGTGGCGGCGCGCACCTACGCCCTGGCCACGCGCAAGACGACCGGCCTGTTCGACCAGTACCCCGACCAGCGCTCGCAGGTCTACCGCGGCGTGACGGGCGAGAGCCTCCGCAGCGACGCCGCCGTCCGCGCCACCGCGCGCCGGATCGTCACCTACGGCGGCGAGCCGGCGGTCACCTACTACTTCTCCACCTCGGGCGGCCAGACCGAGAACGTCGAGTTCTCGTTCGTGGGCTCGCTCTCGAAGCCCTGGCTCGTGAGCGTCAGCGACCCCTACGACTCGGCCTCGCCCTACCACCGCTGGCAGGTCAGGACCACCGCCGCGAAGCTCGACTCGCGCGCTCGGCGCGCCGGGCACGCTTCAAGAAGGTGAAGATCCTCAGCCGCGGCCAGTCGCCGCGCGTCGTGCGCGCCAGGGTGATCGGCTCCAAGGGCTCCACCGTCCTGACCGGCCCCACGATCCGCGCCCGGCTCGGGCTGCGCGACACCTGGTTCACGTTCGTGCGCGTCTCGAGCAGCGCCGTGCGGGAGCGCTCGGCGCGGCCCGCCGCATGGGGCGCGCGGCTGGCGCATCCCGAGCTGGCCGGCTCGTTCTCGCCCGCGCCGCGGCGGCGCGCCCTCGAGCTGCAGCGCCGCGCCGGCGACCGCTGGCGGACGCTGCGCCTCGTGCGCACCACCGCCTCGGGCCGGTACCGGGTCGAGATCGGGCGCGCCGGCCTGTACCGCGTGCGGTCCGGCCGGGTCGCCGGGCCGGCCGTCCGCGTCCGCTAGCGCGCCGCGCTACGCCCGCGCCGCGGCGACGCTGCGCACGAGCTCCACGATCTCGGGCGCCGCCTTGTCGACCGAGCCGGAGTCGAACGGCGGCTGCGGGTCGTACTCGATGCCGAGCTGGATCGCCTGGGCGACCTCGGGCCCCGCCAGCCTGGCGACGAGCAGGAGGGCCATGTCGATCCCCGACGACACGCCGGCCGCGGTGATCACCTTGCCCTGCTCGACCACGCGCCGGTCGGTCGGCGTCGCGCCGAACCGCTCGAGCGTCTCGATGTCGAGCCAGTGCGAGGTCGCCTCGAGGCCGTCGAGGACGCCGGCGGCGCCGAGCAGCAGCGAGCCGGTGCAGACCGACGTCGTCCACTGCGAGGTCTCGTGGGCGCGGCGGATCCAGCCGACCAGGCGCTCGTCGTCGAGCATGGCGTCGGTGCCGGTGCCGCCGGGCACGATCACGATCTCCGGCTCGGGCACGTCCTCGAAGGCGGCGTCGGCGTGGAGCCGCGAGCTGGCCGGTGTCGGTGCCCACCAGGCCCGGGCTCGTGCGCGAGCCAGACGATCTCGGTGCCCGGGCAGGCGCTGCAGCACCTCGTAGGGGCCTACGGCGTCCAGCGCGGTGAAGCGGTCGTAGAGGGGGATGGCGATCTGCATGTGACTCTCCTCGTTCAGGCCGCCGCCTCCGGGCGGAAGCGGCTGCGGTAGCTGCCGGGCTGACTCCGACGCGCCGGCGGAAGGCGCGGCGCATCGTCTCGACCGTGCCGAAGCCGGCCTGCCGCGCGATCGTCTCGACGGGCAGGTCGCCGGCCTCCAGCGCGATCCGCGCGCTCTCGACGCGGGCGGACTCGACGTAGGCGGCGGGCGTCAGGCCGGTCTCGTCGCGGAAGGCGCGCGCGAAGTTGCGCTCGCTCATGCAGGCGCGCCGCGCCAGCGCCGGGACCGACAGGTCCTCGCCGAGGTGGTCGGGGAGCCACTCCTGCAGCTCGCGCAGCGGCTCGGCGGTCGGCCATCTGCGCGGCGAGCTGGGCGCTGAACTGCGCCTGGCCGCCGGGCCGCTTGAGGAACAGGACCAGCCAGCGGGCCGTCTCCAGCGCGAGCTCGCGGCCGAGGTCCTCCTCGACCAGCGCCAGCGCGAGGTCCATGCCGGCCGTGACGCCCGCCGACGTGGTGACGTCGCCGTCGCGGACGAAGATCTGGTCGGGCTCGACCTCGATCTCGGGGTGGCGGCGCGCCGAGCTCCGCGCAGTACGCCCAGTGCGTGGTGGCGCGGCGGCCGTCGAGCAGGCCCGCGCGGGCCAGCAGGAACGCGCCGGTGCAGACCGAGGTGACGCGGCGCGACCGCTTCGCGGCTGCGGTCACCCATGCCACCAGGTCGCTCGTCCGCGGCCGCCGCGTGGACGCCGCGGCCGCCCGCGACGAGCAGCGTGTCGATCGGCCCGGGCGGCTCGGCGGTGGTGCGGTCGGGATGCAGCGCCACGCTCGACGTGCGCAGCGGCCCGGGCTCGGTCGGCGACGACCTCGACCTCGTAGGCGCCGCCGCCCCTCAGCTGCGTCGGCGGTGCCGAAGACCTCTGCCGGCCCGAGCACGTCGAGCGTCTGCACGCGGGGGAAGGCGACGATGACGACGCGGCGCATGTCCGCCATGGTCCCCCCTTCGCGGCTTGGCCGCAAGGACGACGACCGGACGATTTCTGCCAGCCAGCTAGGGCGTGAAGCGGAACGTCACGACGTCGCCGTCGCGCATCTCGTAGTCGCGGCCCTCGACCCGCGTCAGCGCCTGCTCGCGCGCCGCCGAGTAGCCGCCGGCGCGCACGAGGTCCTCCCACGGCGTCACCTCGGCGGCGACGAAGCCGCGCTCGATGTCGGTGTGGATCTCGCCCGGCGGCCCGGCGGGCGGGCGTGCCGCGCGGGATCGCCCAGGCGCGCGCCTCCTTGCCCTGGCCGGCGGTGAAGAACGAGATCAGGTCGCAGCAGCGCGAACGCCTCGCGGATCACGGTCGCGAGGCCGGACTCGCTGACGCCGAGCTCCTCGCGCATCGCCGCCGCCTCGTCGTCGTCGAGCTCGGACAGCTCGGCGTCGAGGCGCGCGCTCACGGCCGTCGCGCGGGCGCCGCGCGCGCGCGCGTGCTCGACCAGCGCCGGCGGCGGCTCGAGCGGCTCGCCCTCCGCCACGTTCGCCACGTAGAGCACCGGCTTCGAGGTGAGCGCGGTCAGCCGCATCGCGCGCGCCGGGCGCGCCGGGCGGCGGCGGGACGGTGCGCACGGGCGGCCCGCCTGCAGCGCCTCGACCACCTCGCGCAGCCAGCGCTCCTCGGCGATCAGCTCCTTGTCGCCCGACTTCGCCTGCTTGGCGACGCGCTCGAGGCGGCGCTCGGCCTGCTCGAGGTCGGCGTAGAGCAGCTCGGTCTCGATCGTCTCGACGTCGGCGAGCGGGTCGACGCGGCCCTCGGGGTGGACGACCTGCGCGTCGTCGTGGGCGCGCACCACGTGCAGGATCGCGTCGGTCTCGCGGATGTTGCCGAGGAACTGGTTGCCGAGCCCCTCGCCCTGGTGGGCGCCGCGCACGAGGCCGGCGATGTCGTGGAACTGGATCACCTCGTGCACGATCGGCGTGGCGCCGATCGTCTCGGCCACGCGATCGAGCCGCTCGTCGGGCACGCCCACGACCGCGACGTTCGGCTCGAGCGTCGTGAACGGGTAGTTGGCCGCCGCGGCGCCGGCGCGCGTGAGCGCGTTGAAGAGCGAGGACTTGCCCGCGTTCGGCAGCCCGACGATGCCGATCTTCACAGCAGCCTGCTCCGCAGCGCGCCACGCCCGAGCAGCGGCGCCGGCGACGACGTCGCTCGGGTAGTGCACGCCGAGGTAGGGGCGCGTCAGCGCCATCGCGCCGGCGGCCGCGTACAGCGGCGGCGCCGGCAGCTCGCGGCTGAGCGCCGCGGCGCCGGCGAACGAGGTGGACGCGTGCGCCGACGGGTAGGAGCGGCTCGAGATCGTCGCGCGTCAGCGGCGGCAGGTCCGCGAGCGACGGGCCGCGCGCGGCGGACGACCTGCTTGATCGCCGTGTTCGCGCCGCAGCGTCGCCAGCACCACCGCCGAAGGCGCGCCGGTTGCGCGACAGCGACGGCGACCGCCGAGCCAGAGCGCCCCGTGCTCGCCCGCCCGCGCGTACAGCGCCGCCGCCCGCTCGAGCGGCGGCCAGTGGCCGCGCGTGCGCAGCAGTCGCAGCAGCGCGCGCGTCCACGGGCTGGCTAGAAGCCGACCCGCTGCTCTTCGGTGTCGATGCGGACGTACACGACCTGCGAGAGGTCGATCGAGACCTTCGAGTCGATCGTCTCGAGCTCGAACCAGCGGTCCGCGCGATCCGTTGGAGAGCGCCTTGTGCAGCTCCTCGTAGCTGCTCTGCTTCACCCGCGCGGGCAGCACGGGGCCGCCCTGGAAGCCGATGTCGATGCGCCTGCTCTGGTCTGCCATCAATGCCCCTCCGCCGCTTCAACAAGTTCGGTCAGCACGCCGCCGGTGGACTTCGGGTGCACGAACGCCACGCGGCTGTCCCGGATGCCCGTGCGCGGCGTGCTCGTCGATCAGCCTCAGCCCCGCCGCGCGCGCCGCCTCCAGCGCCGACGTCGATGTCGTCGGTCGCCGTAGGCCACGTGGTGCAGGCCCGGGCCGCTGCGCTCCAGGAACTTGCCGACGGCCGTGTCCGGGCCCGAGCGGGCGCAGCAGCTCGACGTGGCTCTCGCCGACGCCCAGCAGCACGGCCTCGACGCCCTGCTGCCTCCACCGTCTCGCGGTGCTGCACGCGGCATGCCGAGCCGCTCCGAGTAGAGCGCGACGGCCTCGTCGAGGTCGTCGACGGCCACGCCGATGTGATCGATCCGCCCGAACACGCGGCTCGGAGGTTAGCTGGGCGGCTCGCCGCGCCGCTACGGCCGGGCGATCGCGCTCGCCCTCGGCGGCCGCCACGCTGGCGGGGCCGGGCTCGACGGCGCGCCGTTGAGCGGCATCGGCTGGCTGCCGTGTAGCCGCCACGAGGCGCTCGATGTCCTCGCGCTCCAGCACCTCGTTCTCGAGCAGCGTGAACGCGAACGCCTCCAGCAGCGTGCCGGTTCTCGGCCACGAGCCTGCGTCGCGCGCCGGTGCGCGAGGTCGGTCAGGTACTGCTGCTCCTCGTCGATCATCCGGCGCGTGTGGTCGGACATCGAGTAGTCGTCGGCGGGCAGCTGCTTGGAGTCGAGCTCGGTGCCCATGCCGTACATCGTGATCATCGAGCGGCTGATCTCGTGGACCTTGCGCAGGTCGTCGGAGGCGCCCGTGGTGACCGATCCGAACACGAGCTGCTCGGTCACGCGGCCGCCGAGCAGCACGACCATGTAGTCGAGCAGCTCGTCCTTGCGTCTTGAGGTAGCGGTCCTCCTCGGGCAGGTTGAGCGTGTAGCCGAGCGCCTTGCCGCGCGGGATGATCGAGATGCGGTGGACCTTCTCCACCGAGGGCAGCAGCTCCGAGCAGAGCGCGTGGCCGGCCTCGTGGTAGGCGACCACGCGCTTCTCGTGCTCGGTGATCACGCGGCGCGACTGCACGCCGGCGATGACCCGCTCGAGCGCGTGCTGGAAGTCGCGTCGTGAGCAGCTGCGTCGCGGTGGTCGCGGCCGGCGAAGATCGCCGCCTCGTTGCAGAGGTTGGCGAGGTCGGCGCCGGTCAGGCCGCTGGTCTGGCGGGCGATCATGTCGAGGTCGACGCTGCTCGGCGAGCGGCTTGTCGCGCGTGTGCACGTCGAGGATCGCGCGGCGGCCCTTGAGGTCGGGCGGCGAGACGAAGATCTGGCGGTCGAAGCGGCCCGGGCGCAGCAGCGCCGGGTCGAGCTTGTCGAGCAGGTTCGAGGCGGCGATCACGACGACCTCGTCGCGCGTCGGCGAAGCCGTCCAGCTCGACCAGCAGCTGGTTGAGCGTCTGGTCCTTCTCGCCCGAGATGTCCTTGCCGCGCGTGGCGCCGACGGCGTCGAGCTCGTCGATGAAGATGATCGCCGGGCGTCTCCTTGCGCGCCTGGCGGAACAGCCGCCGGATGCGCGCGGCGCCGAGGCCGGCGAACATCTCGACGAACGAGGAGGCCGACTGGGCGAAGAAGGTGGCGTTCGACTCGTGCGCGACCGCCTTGGCGAGCAGCGTCTTGCCGGTGCCGGGCGGGCCGTGCAGCAGGATGCCGCGCGGGACGCGCGCGCCGAGCTTGCGGAAGCGCTTCGGGTCGCGCAGGAACTCGACCACCTCGCGCAGCTCGTCCTTCGACTCCTCGACGCCCGGCCACGTCGTCCCAGCGCACCGCGCCCGACGCCGACGGCTTGATCTCCTGCGGCTTGGTGCGCGGCATGTAGCGCAGCATCCAGAGGATCGCGAACGCGACGACGCCCAGGAAGATGATCGGCAGCCAGAGGACCGCCCAGTCCTGGATCTCGCTCCAGGAGAGGCCGCCGCCGGCGCGGCGGGCGGGGGCGACGATCGCGACGCTGAAGGCGTCGGCTGCCGTCCTTGCGCGCGAAGGTCTGGCTGGCCAGGTCGACCTGCCAGCCGGCGGGCAGCGTGCCGCCCGGCGCCGCGAGGATCTCGCGGAAGTACTGGCGCGCCTGGCCGCAGGTGAGGTCGCCGGTGTCCTGCGACCGTGATGCGGTAGCTGCCCTTGACGAGCGACGAGCGACGGAGATGCGCTGCTTGCGGCCAGCTTGACCGGCTGGCGGCACTGCGGCGGCGCCGCCCTGGGCCAGGGCGCCGGGGCGGCGGCACAGCAGCGACCGCGAACGCGCAGCAGGAGGGTCGTTCGCCTCATCTACTTAACCCAATCGGACGGTGAGGCCTGAACCTGTTGAGTCTCAATCGACTCGCTCCAGACGCGGGTTGGGCTGGAACGCGCGGCCCGCCTTGGCGGCCGGGCGACCCGTCGAGGCGCACCACGTCCGCGGTGAAGTCGTTCTCGCCGCGCACCAGCGAGGAGCCGACGCCGTAGGCGTCGACCGGCGCGCCGAGCTGCTCGAACTGCGCGGATCTTGGCCGGCGTCGAAGCCCGCCCGAGGCCACGATCTGCACGCGCTCGTGGCCGGCGTCGTCGAGCGCGTCGCGCACGAGCCGGACCAGCTCGGGGTTGACGCCGGTCGGCCTGAACTCGCCCATCCGCTCCCAGAGCGCGCGGTCGACCATCCGCTCCGAGGTGTCCAGGCGCACGCCCCAGAGCCGGTCGCCGAGCGCGTCGGCCACCTCGAGCGCCGTGCGCACCGAGTCGTTCTCGAAGTCGACCAGCACGGTCACGTTCATCTCGTCGGCGAAGCGGTCGGCGAAGGCCGCGCGAGGCCGCGACCGTGTCTCCGCCGAAGGCGGCGATCAGGCCGTGCGGGACGGTGCCGACGCCGCGCCCGCCCCACCAGGAGGCCTGCGCGTCGGTGGACACCCCGATCGCGCCGGCCACGTGGGCGGCCCAGCCGTCGCCGGTCTGCACGAGCCAGTGGTCGTGGCGCGCGGGGAAGAACAGGATCGGCTTGCCGTGCGCGGCCTCGACGACCTCGCGCACGTTGCGCATGATCAGGCTGCGGCGCGCGAGGCAGCCGAGGTAGACGGTCTCGAGGTGGGCGAACAGCGAGTAGTCGCCCTCGATCGTCATCACCGTCTCCATCGGCGCGATCTCGTCGCCCTCGTAGAGCGCGTGCACCTCGAGCCGCGTCCCAGTCGTCGCTGCAGAGCTTCGAGCACGGCGATCGCCTCGTCGATGCCGCCCAGCACGACTCGCGCTTCTGGAAGACCTGCATCGTCACGCGCGGGTGGCGCCCGCGCTCCTGCAGCAGCTGGCGCGTGAAGTTGAAGTAGGCGTCCGAGTAGTAGCCGCTCGCGGATGCGCTCGACCGGCAGGCGGAAGACGTCGGGTCGAGGCCGCGTAGCGGCGTCAGGCCGGCGCGCCCTCGACCCGGAGGATCTCCGCCAGCGCCGCGCGCCCGACCTCGAGCTGCTCGGCCGTCGGCTCGCGCGTGCCCGACGGCGCGCTGGATCTCGTGGCCGGGGCGGCGCAGCAGGCGCGTCAGCGCGCTCGTCGGGTGGCGCTCCGACCAGGCGAAGACCTCGACCGCGACGGCGGCGCTGCCGAGGCCGACGACGGCCTCGGCCGCCGGGCCGCGCAGCCCGGCGCGGCGCACCGCGACGTTGCCGAGCGCGGCGGCGGTGAGCATCGGCGCGACCAGGTGCGAGCCGCAGCGGTCGTGCTCCTTCATGGGCGTCGGCGGCGTCGCCGTCGTCCTCGTAGGCGGCGATCGCCTTGTGCTCGACGCCGTGGTAGGCGGCGAGGTCGCCGCTGCGCAGCGCCATCAGCGCCGGGGCGAGGCTGATCAGCGCGACGGCGGCCTCGCGCGCCGCCACCGAGCGCGCGGCGGTGCGCACGGCCTGCCCGGCGAGCGCGGCCGCGCCCATCGCGCCGAGCGTCTTGGCGTCCTGCATCGGCAGGCGCGCCTCGCGGCAGCGCGCGCTTGACGAGCGGGATCACGGCCATCGCCTCGGCGAGCTTCACCACGCCGCGCAGGCCGGGCACGCGCTCCGAGGCCCTGCCGCGCCGAGGTCCGGCTTGCGGCCCGACGCGACCGCGATCTCGCCGTCGCGGGTGCGCACCGCGGCGGCCCAGTGCGTCGGGCCGTGCACGAGCAGGCCGTTGCGCAGCGCCATGCCGCCGAGCCGGAGCTTCTCGTCGTCGCTCATCGCAGCGTCTCCACCATGAGCTCAGAGTAGAAGCTGGCGGCCAGGCCGAGGTCGGCGACCGGGCACGTGCTCGTCGGCGGCGTGCATCAGCGAGTACGGCCTCGACGGCGTCCATCGCGCTCTGCGGGAAGAAGCCGTAGGCGACGCAGTCGGGGAAGGCGGCGCGCCACCAGTGCGAGTCGGAGAAGCCGGGGAACACCATCCGGCGCCACGATCGCGCCCGGGTCCTCGCGCTCGACGAAGCGGCGGATCGAGTCCATCAGCGGCGTGTCGATCGGCGAGCGGTTGCCGGACGACGTCGTCGTGGAACTCGACCTCGTAGCCGTCGTCGCCGAGCACCTCGGCGGACGGCGGCGCAGCACGTGCTCGCGTGCCCTGCTCGGGCGGCACGCGGCAGTCGACCTGCGAGCTCGCGCCCGCGACGGGATCACGTTGATCTTCTCGCCGGCGCGCGAGGATCGTCGGGGTCATGCTGACGCCGAGCATCGGCTCGAGCAGGACGGCCAGGCGCGGGTCGACCTCGACCGCGCGAGCGCCGCGTCCAGGTCGGCGGTGTCGAGGCCGAGCGCGCTCAGCAGCGCCTCCGGCTCGGGCGTGAGCGCCAGCGACGGGCGCCGCTCGCTGGAGGGCGGTGAGCATCGGGCCATCTTGGCGAGCGCGTTGTCGCCGATGCCGGGGACCGAGGCGTGGCCGGCGCGGCCCTCGGTGGTGAGCGTGAAGCGGAAGACGCCCTTCTCGGCGACGCAGACCGGGTAGACGCGCCGGCCGTCGTGATCGCACGTGCGCGCCGGCGCCCTCGTTGACGACCAGGTCGGCGCGCACCCGCTCGGGGTGCTCGCGGCAGAGCCACTGGGCGCCCTCGGCGGCGCCGGTCTCCTCGTCGGCGGTGAACACGAGCATCAGCTCGCCGGCCTCGGGGCGCCAGCCCTCCTCGACCAGCGCCAGCGCCGCGGCGACCTCGGCGGCCACCTGGCTCTTCATGTCGAGCGCGCCGCGCCCCCAGACGGCGCCGTCGCGCAGCTCCGCCGACCACGGGTCGACGCTCCAGTCGGCCGGGTCGGCGAGCACGGTGTCGACGTGGCCGAGCAGGCACAGCGCGCGGCCCGTCGGAGGCGGCCGCGCAGGCGGGCGACGAGGTTGGGCCGGCCGGGCACCGCGGCGAGCAGCTCGCACTCGAAGCCGGCCGCCTCGAGCAGGTCGCGCAGCCACTCCTGGGCCGGCGCCTCGTTGCCGGGCGGGTTGACCGTGTCGAAGCGGACAGCCGCTGCGAGCAGGTCGACGGTGCGGCGCTCGAGATCGCGGCGCTCCGGCACAGGAGGCAGTATCCCAGCGCCCCGATGGCCGGGGCGGTCCCGACGGGCGGCGCGGTTCGCGCGGCCGCAGACCGGGACCCGAGTCGAGCCCGAAGGGCTAGCGAGTCGAGCCGAAGGCGAGCAAGTCTGGCGGACGCGCGAACGGCGCCGCCCCCCGCCACGCGGCTAGGAGGGGAACATGCGCCGCGCCCGCCACAGCCACCTCAGGTCGCCCTTGGGGCGCAGGCGGCGCAGCGCGGCCAGCTTGAGCGGGTGCTCGCGGCCGCCGAGCAGGTCGGTCCAGTCCTCGTAGCGGCACTCGATCGTCACCGTCGGCGCCTCGACGCCGCCCCGGCGCCACGCGCGTGTCGCCGTTCGCCACGACCAGGTGCCACGGGTCGGCGTCGGCGAAGTCCCACTGGATCGTGCCCGGGCTCGCTCGGCGCGCCGCGGTGGTCGAGGCCGCCGCGCAGCATCGCGAAGAGCGCCTCCATCGTCTCGGCGTCGCGCCGCGGCGGGCCGGTCTTCTCGCCGAGGATGCCGCCGTAGACGAGCTTCTGGCCGAGCTTGGCCCGCTCGATCGGCTCCAGGTCGGGCGAGAAGACCGGCGGCCCGGGCAGCTCCTCCATCGGGAGCCCGGCGCAGCGCAGCTTGGTCTCGAGCGACGCCGCGCCCTCGGCCCCGATCTCCTCGAGCGTGAAGCCGAACACCTCCGTGTAGCGGCGGTCCCAGCCGGGCGGCACCAGCACCGCCGCGGTGTACGGGATCACGTCGCGCAGCATGTCGGCGACGGCGTGCTTGCAGTCGGGGTCGTCGCGGCACAGGTCCGACAGCAGCTTCACGCCGAAGCCGATGTGGCGCTGCTCGTCGAGCGCGACGTTCTCCATGCCGGCGCGGAAGCCGGGCAGCAGGTCGCGCGACTCCAGGTAGCTCGCGATGAAGTGCTGGCCGGGCTGGGCGAGCGTCGCCTCGATGACCAGGTGGTAGAGCGTCACGCCGCGGCCAGGTTCGGGCGCGTCGGCCTGCGGCGCAGCTCGGCGCACATCGTCTCGAGCCGGTCGAAGGTCTTGCGGAAGCCCCAGGTCAGCCGCGGCTCGATCGCCGCCAGCCGCTCGCCGGTGTCCTTGCCGGCGACGCCGGCCACCTCGCCCATGAAGCGCGAGAAGAAGACGGCGTGGCGGGCCTCGTCGACCTGCTGGGTCGCGAGGAAGTACTTCTGCTCCTCGAGCGGCGCGGCGTCGATGTAGGGCGACAGGCCGTCGGTCACGGCGTCCTCGCCCCAGAAGAAGAGCGCGTAGTTCCAGAGCGCCGCCTCGCGCTCGAAGTCGTCGAAGCGCTCGCGCCACTGGCGCGCGTCCTCGGTGAAGTCGAGCGCGGTCGCGCTCCAGTTGCCCTTCTCCCAGCGCGCGTAGAGGTCGTCGTAGCTGATCGCGTCGGCTGCCGTGCGGACCGGTACATTTGTTCTCATGGGCGGAACAAATGTACCGAAAGGCGCGGCGCGGCGCGAGCACATCCTGCGCGCGACGCTCGAGCTGATCGGCGAGCGCGGGCCCGACGCGGTCACCCACCGCGCGGTCGCCGAGCGCGCCGGCCTGCCGCTGTCCGCCACGACCTACTGGTTCGAGTCCAAGGAGGAGCTGCTCCAGGAGACGCTGCTGCTCGCCGCCCGCGAGGAGGCCGAGCGCCTCGAGCGGATCGTGCTCGAGCTCGCGCCGCGCGAGCTCGACGTGGGCGAGTGGGCGCGCGCGGTGTCGGCCGTGCTCGCCGCCGACCTCGCCTCGGACCCGATGCGCCACGTCGCCTTCACCGAGCTGGTGCTCGAGGGCACGCGCCGGCCCGTGGTGGCCGAGCGAGGTGGCGCGCTGGCACGCCGCCCACCTGCGGCTGGCCGAGCTCGGCCTGCGCGCCACCGGCGCGCCCGACCCGCGCGCCGACGCGCCGCTGATCGTCGCGACCATCACGGGCTTCATGCTCGGGCAGCTGGTGACGCCCGTGCCGACGACTTCGAGGAGCGCATCTTCCGGCCCGCGCTCGAGCGCCTGTTCACCAAGCTCGATCGAGCCCGGGCGGGTCCCCGCGTGAGCCTCGTGCACCGCGAGGCCGGGCCCGCCGACGGCCCGGTCGCGCTGCTCGTCCACGGCTTCCCCCAGTCGTCGTACATGTGGAGCGGCGTGATGCCGGCGCTCGCCGCCGCCGGCTGGCGCGCGCTCGCGCCCGACCTCGCCGGCTTCGGCGACTCGCCGCTCGACCCGCCCGGCACCTGGGAGCGCCAGGTCGAGGCGCTCGAGCGCTTCCGCCGCGAGCAGGGCGTCGAGCGCTGCGTGCCGGTGGTGCACGACTGGGGCGCGCTGATCGGCCTGCGCTGGGCCTGCGAGCACCCGGACGCCGTGGACGCGCCTCGCGATCAGCGGCGGCGGCTTCTTCCCCGACGGCAAGTGGCACGGGATGGCGAAGGCGCTGCGCACGCCCGAGGTCGGCGAGCAGGCGCTGGCCGGGCTCGACCGCGACGGGCTTCGCCGCGGTGCTGCGCGACGTCCAGCCCCTCGTTCGACGACGCCGCCGTCGACGAGTACTGGAAGTCGCCTGCGCCGACGACGCGCACCGGCGCAACGCGCTCGAGCTGTACCGCTCGGGCGACTTCGAGAAGATCGCCGGGCATCGCCTCGCCGACCTCGGCGTGCCGGTGCTGCTGCTGTGGGGCGAGAGCGACGAGTTCGCCCCGCTGGCCGGCGCGCACCGCTTCGAGCGCGAGCTGCCCGACACCGAGCTGGTGGTCGTCGAGGGCGCCGGGCACTTCGTCTGGGACGAGGCGCCCGAGCGCTGCGCCGCCGCGCTCACGGCGTTCCTAGCGCGGCGTCTAGGCGCCGATCGAGAAGAGCGCCTCGAGGTCGTGGCGCGAGAAGGCCTGGAAGGCCACCATCGTGTAGGTGTCGGCGATCCCGTCGAGCGCCGCCAGCCGCTCGGTCACGACCTCGGCGAGCTGCTCCTGGCGCGGCACCCGCAGCACCGCGACGAAATCCCAGGCGCCGGTGACCGAGTAGGCCTCGGCCACGCCCTCGACGTCGGCGAGGCGCTCGCCGAGCGATCCCAGCGCCTCGCGCTCGCGCCTTGATCAGGATGACCGCGTGCGTCATGGCGGCACCGTAGCGCGTGACTGCCAGAATCCGCACATCGAGCGGCTCTTCGACCTAGAGGACTCCCCCGGCGGCCGCTCCGGCGCACCGGCGGGCGATCTGCCCCTGGCCGCGCGCATGCGCCCGGCGTCGCTGGGCGAGTTCGTCGGCCAGGACCACCTGCTCGGCCGCGGCTCGCGCGCTGCGCACGGCGATCGAGGAGGGCCGGCCCCACTCGATGATCCTGTACGGGCCGCCGGGCACCGGCAAGACGACGCTCGCGCGGCTGCTCGCGGTCAACTCGCGCGCCGCCTTCGAGGAGGCGTCGGCCGTCAACGCCGGCCGCGCCGAGGTGCGCGAGGTGCTCGAGCGCGCCCAGCACCGCCGCGACACGAGCGGCGAGGGGACGATCTTCTTCCTCGACGAGATCCACCGCTTCAACAAGGCCCAGCAGGACACGCTGCTGCCCGCGGTCGAGGAGGGGCTCGTGGTCCTGGTCGGCGCCACCACCGAGAACCCCTACTTCGAGGTCAACTCGGCGCTGCTGTCGCGCTGCCGCGTCTACGAGCTGCGCGCGCTCGACGACGAGCACGTGGTCGAGCTGCTGCGGCGCGCGCTCGGCGACGAGCGCGGCATCGCCGACGCGCCGCAGGTGGACGACGACGCGCTCGAGTTCCTCGCGGCCCGCTCGGCCGGCGACGCGCGCACCGCGCTGTCGGCGCTCGAGCTCGCCTGCGAGACGGTCGGCGAGGGCAAGCACCGTCAAGCTGCGCCACGGCCGAGGACGCGCTGCAGCGCAGCGCGATCCTCTACGACAAGGGCGGCGACCTCCACTACGACCTGATCTCGGCCTGGATCAAGTCGACGCGCGGCTCCGACCCCGACGCGTCGCTGCTCTACCTGGCCGCGATGCTCGAGGGCGGCGAGGACCCGCGCTTCATCGCGCGGCGCATGGTGATCCTCGCGAGCGAGGACATCGGCAACGCCGACCCGCGCGCGCTCGAGGTGGCCGTGAACGTGGCGCACGCCGTCGAGCACGTCGGGCTCCCGGAGTGCGCGCTCAACCTCGCCCAGGGCGCCGTCTACCTGGCGCTCGCGCCGAAGTCGAACGCCTCGTACAAGGCGCTCGGCCGGGCGCGCGAGTGGGTGCGCGAGCACGGGACGCCGGAGCCGCCGGCGGCGATGCGCAGCGCCGCCTACCCGGGCGCCAAGAAGCTCGGCCGCGGGCTCGACTACGACTACCCGCACGACCGCCCGGAGGGCGTCTCCGAGCAGGAGCTGATGCCGGAGGAGGCGGTCGGGCAGCGCTTCCTCGAGCTCACCGAGCCACGGCGACGAGGCCGAGCTGCGCCGAGCGCCTGGAGCGGATCCGCCGGGCGCGCGGGCGCGAGGGGTCCTAGGCGCGCCATCGGCGCGTGCTTCACAATCCCGCCCCATGGAAGCCGCGGTCACCCCGATCAAGCCCGAGCTGGAGTCGCTCAGCCCGCTGGACGGCGCCCGGGTCGGCGCGGTCGAGACGATCCGCCCCGATGCGGTGCAGGCGGTCGTGGACGACGTCGCGTCCGTGCAGCCCTTCTGGGCCCAGCTGCCGCTCTCCGACCGCGCGCGCTACATGCGCCGCGCGGCGCAGGCGATCATCGACCAGCTCGACGACCTCGCCCGCCTGCTCAGCCGCGAGCAGGGCAAGCCCATCAACGAGTCGTACGTCATGGAGCTGCTGCCGACGATCGACTCGCTGCGCTGGCTGGCCGAGGCGGGCCCCGGCATCCTCGAGGACGAGCGCGTTCCGCTGCCGGTGTTCATCAAGCAGAAGCGGGCCCGCTTCACGTTCGAGCCGCTGGGCGTGGTCGGCGTGATCGCGCCCTGGAACTACCCCTGGTCGATCCCCTTCGGCGAGGTGGCGATCGCGCTGATGGCCGGCAACGGCGTCGTGCTCAAGCCGGCGTCGCTGACGCCGCTGATCGGCGAGCGCATCCAGGAGGTCTTCGAGCGCGCGGGCGTGCCCGAGGGCCTCGTGCGCACCGTGCACGGCGGCGGCGCCGTCGGCCAGGCGCTGGTCGAGTCGACCGCCGCCAAGATCTTCTTCACCGGCTCGGTCGACGTCGGCCGCCGCGTCGGCGAGGAGTGCGCGCGCCGCATGAAGGGCTCGGTGCTGGAGCTCGGCGGCAAGGACCCGATGGTCGTGTGCGCCGACGCCAACCTCGCCAACGCGGTCTCGGGCTGCCTCTGGGGCGGCTTCGCCAACGCGGGCCAGACCTGCTCGGGGATCGAGCGCGTGTACGTGGTCGAGGACGTGGCGGAGCGCTTCGTCGAGGGCGTGGTCGAAGGCGGCGCGCGCGCTGCGCGTCGGCGACCCGCTCGACTACGAGACCGAGATCGGCCCGATGGTCTCGCGCGAGCAGTTCGAGCTGGTGCGGGAGCTGGTCGACGACGCCGTGGCGAACGGCGCCACGCTGCGCTGCGGCGGCCCGGTGGACGTGCCGGACCACCCGAGCGGCAGCTTCTACGCGCCCGCGGTGCTGACGGGCGTGACGCACGACATGCGCATCATGCGCGAGGAGATCTTCGGCCCGGTCGTCCCGATCGTGACCGTCGCCGACGAGGACGAGGCGATCGCGCTGGCCAACGACTCGCGTGTTCGGCCTCGGCGCGTCGGTCTGGACCATGAACCGCGCCAAGGGCGAGCGCATCGCCCAGCGCCTGCAGTCCGGGATGGTCTGGATCAACGACCACATGTTCAGCCACGGCGCCTGCTCCTGCTCGTGGGGCGGCGTCAAGGAGTCCGGGCTCGGCCGCTCGCACTCCAAGTTCGGGCTGTGGGAGTGCGTCAACGTCAAGCTCGTCACCTGGGAGCCGTCGCGCACGCGCGACTTCTGGTGGCACCCCTACGACGAGTCGCTGGGCCGCGCGCTGAGCGCGTCGGCGCGGCTGCTGTACGGCCGCGACTCGGACAAGCCGGCCGCGCTGCGGCGCGGCGCGCTGCCGCTGCTCAAGGTGGGGCGCAAGACGCTGCGCGACGTGTTCAAGCGCTGACTAAGGGGTCATTCGAGGCGAGCTCCCGATGTAAGGGGTGCGTCTCAGCCGTAGTTTCGGCGGCATGACAGGACCCCTCACATACGCGGCCGCCAACGAGCACATCGCAGACCTGCGCGCGGCCGCCGGGACCCGCGGCCGACCGCCGCGGAAGCAGCGTGCGTGGCGCCGCGCGTCGGTGCCCGCGAAGCTGCACCGCCCGCGCCGTGCCCTCGCCGCCTGAGCGCCCTCCCCCTCCTACGGGCGCTCAGCGGCGGGGGCACCCCCGGCCCCCCGGCCGCGACCGATTACTTTCCAGCGGGACCCCGGTCCCATGCTGAGATGACGAATTCACTTGCGATCGAGGCCACCGGCCTCGCCAAGTCCTTCGGCGACACGGTCGCCGTCGACGGCGTCGACCTCGCCGTGCGCAGCGGCTCCGTCTACGGCGTGCTCGGCCCCAACGGCGCAGGCAAGACGACCACCATCCGCATGCTCGCGACGCTGCTGCGGCCGGACGCCGGCGAGGCGCGCGTGCTCGGCCACGACATCGTCACCGACGCCGACGCCGTGCGCAGCCTCGTGAGCCTCACCGGTCAGCTGGCCTCGGTCGACGAGGACCTGACCGGCCGCGAGAACCTCGTCCTGCTCGGGCGCCTGCTCGGCCTGCGCCGCGCCGACGCGAAGGCGCGCGCCGCCGAGCTGCTCGAGGCCTTCGGCCTCACCGACGCCGCCGCGCGGCTCGTCAAGAACTACTCCGGCGGGATGCGCCGCCGGCTCGACATCGCCGCCAGCATCGTGGTCACGCCGCAGTTGATGTTCCTCGACGAGCCGACCACCGGCCTCGACCCGCGCTCGCGCAACCACGTCTGGGACATCATCCGCGCGCTGCGCGAGGGCGGCACGACGATCCTGCTCTGCACGCAGTACCTCGACGAGGCCGACCAGCTCGCCGACGGCATCGCGGTGATCGACCGCGGCCGGGTGATCGCGGAGGGCACGCCCGGGCAGCTCAAGGCCTCGGTCGGCTCCGGCGCCCTGAGCGTGCGGCTGCTCGACCCCGACCAGCGCCCCGAGGCCGAGCGCGTGCTCCTGCGCGAGCTGGGCGGCGTCCACCTCGAGGCCGATCCGGCCGCCCTGTCGGCGTCCTGCGCCGACGGCGACCGGGGCGCCCAGGCCGTGGCGGAGCTGGTGCGCGCCGGCATCGGCGTGGCCCAGTTCTCGCTCGGGCAGCCCAGCCTCGACGAGGTTTTCCTGGCGCTGACCGGCCACACCGCCGCCGAGGTCGAGCACCAGGAGGAGGAGGTGGCATGACCGACGAGGCCCTGCGCCAGGCGCTCGCCGCCACGCCGCGCCCGCCACGCCCGAGCGCGCTGTCGGCCGTGCTCACGTTCGGCTGGCGCGGCATGCTGAAGGTGCGCCACGTGCCCGAGCAGCTGCTCGACGTGACGGTCACGCCCGTCATGTTCGTCCTGCTGTTCACCTACCTGTTCGGCGGCGCCATCTCGGGCTCGACCGGCGCCTACCGCGACTACATCCTCCCGGGCGTGCTCGTGATGTCGGTGCTGTTCACGACTGTCTACTCCGGGGTCGCGCTCAACACCGACGTGACCAAGGGCGTCGTCGACCGCTTCCGCTCGCTGCCGATCTGGCGCCCGGCGCCGCTGGTCGGCGCGCTCCTCGGCGACAGCGTGCGCTACCTGGTGGCCGGCACCGTGATCACCGTCCTCGGCCTGATCCTCGGCTACCGGCCGTCGAATGGGCCGCTCGGCGTGATCGCCGCGCTGGCGCTGGTGGTGGTGTTCGCGTTCGGGCTGTCCTGGGTGTTCACGACGCTCGGCCTGCTGCTGCGCTCGCCGCAGGCGGTCATGAACGCCGGCTTCATGGGGATCTTCCCGCTGACGTTCCTCTCCAACGTGTTCGTCGATGCGGACACGCTGCCCGCCGGCCTCGAGTGGTTCGTGAACGTGAACCCGATCTCGATCCTGGTGGACTGCTCGCGCGGGCTGATGGACGGCAGCGCCGAGACCGGCGACATCGCGATCGTGCTCGCCACGGCGGCGGCCCTGACGGCGGTGTTCGCGCCGCTGACCGCCAGGCTGTATCGAACTCGCGGCTGACGCCTAGACTCTGTTCGATGCCCGCGCAGGCCTACGCCGGCAAGGAATGCGTCTGCCAGCTCCGCAAGGGGCTGTGCGACCAGTCGTGCGTCCAGGGGATGCTCGACACCCCCTTCTACATCGCCTGCCTGAAGCTGACCGGGCGGCGCTGCCTGGTCGTCGGCGGCGGCGACGTGGGGCTCGAGAAGGTCGAGGGGCTGCTGGCCTGCGACGGCGACGTGACGCTGATCGCACCGGAGGCGATCGAGCCGCTGCAGGCGCTCGCCGACGAGGGCTCGATCCGCTGGGAGCGCCGCGAGTACGCGGGCCTCGCCGACCTCGAGGGCGTCTTCATGGTGATCGCGGCGACCGGCGACACCGACGTCAACATCGGCGTCTTCGAGGACGCCGAGCGCCGCGCGATGCTGGTCAACGTCGTGGACGTGCCGCCGCTCTGCAACTTCATCCTGCCGGCGATCATCCGGACCGGCCCGCTCGCGATCGCGATCTCCACGGCGGGCGCCTCTCCGGCGCTCGCGAAGCGCATCCGCGACGAGATCGCCGACGAGTACGGCGAGCCCTACGCGCGCCTGGCGATCCTGCTCAACGACGTGCGCGGCTGGGCCAAGGGCACGCTGCCGACCTACCAGGACCGCAAGGCGTTCTTCGAGTCGATCGTGAACGGCGAGCCGGACCCGGTCGAGCTGCTGCGACGCGGGGACGAGGCGGCGGTACGCGACCTGATCGAAGCCGCGCGCCAGTCCTACCAGCCTGTCTGACGAGCTGACACACCTCGACGCCGCCGGGCGGGCCCGGATGGTCGACGTGGGCGACAAGGGGGCGAGCGACCGCCGCGCCCGGGCGCGCGCCGTCGTGCGCATGTCCGCCGAGACCGCCGCGGCGGTGGCGCGCGGCGACGCCCCCAAGGGCGACGTGCTCGGCACCGCCCGCATCGCCGGCATCCAGGCGGCCAAGCGCACCGCCGAGCTGATCCCGCTCTGCCACCCGCTGCCGCTGGCGTTCGTCGACGTCGAGGCCGAGGTGCGCGACCGGAGGTGGTGCTCATGGCCGAGGCTCGCACCGAGCGGCCAGACCGGCGTGGAGATGGAGGCGATGACCGCGGCCGCGGTCGCGGCGCTGACCGTCTACGACATGGTCAAGGGGCTGGAGCGCGGCGTCGAGATCGCCGAGGTCGTGCTGCTCGAGAAGTCGGGCGGCCGCCACGACTGGCGGCGATGAGGGCGGCCGTCGTCACCGTGTCGACCACGCTCGCGCGCGGCGAGGGCGAGGACGTGTCGGGGCCGCGACTCGCGGAGCTGTGCGAGGCCGCCGGGCTCGACGTGGTGCGCGAGACCGTCTCCGACGACCGCGACGCGATCGCCGCGCTGCTGGAGCGCCTCGCCGACGAGGACGGGGTGCGCTTCGTCTTCACCACGGGCGGCACCGGGCTGACCGCCGACGACGTGACCCCCGAGGCCACGCGCGCGGCGATCGACCGCGAGGCGCCCGGCTACGCCGAGGCGATCCGCGCCGACTCGCGCGACCACACCCCGCTCGGGCTGCTCACGCGCGGGGTTTCCGGCATCCGCGGGCGCACGCTGATCGTGAACTTGCCCGGCAACCCGAAGGCGATCGACCAGTCCTGGCCGATCCTCGAGCCGACGCTGAAGCACGCCGCCGAGACGCTCGAGCGCTCCTAGCGTGGCGGCGATCGAGCTCGACGGCCTCGAGCGGCGGTACGGCGAGCGCGTCGCGCTCGCCGGCGTCAGCGTGCGCGTCGAGGCCGGCCAGACGCTGGCCGTGCTGGGCGGCAACGGAGCCGGCAAGACCACGCTGCTGCGCGTGCTCGCCGGGCTGCTGCGCCCCCACGGCGGGCAGCGCGCGCGTGCTCGACGCCGAGCTGCCGCGCGAGCGCTGGAAGCTGCCCGGCCAGATCGGCTACCTCGGCCACGAGCCCGCTGCTCTACCGCGACCTGAGCGGCCGCGAGAACCTGCGCTACCACGCCCGCCTGCACGGCGTCCCGCTCGAGCGGGTGGACGACGGTGCTCGAGCAGGTCGGCATGGAGCGGCGCGCAGACGACCCGGTGCGCGAGCTGTCGCGCGGCATGGTGCAGCGCATGGCCGTGGCGCGGGCGGTGCTGCACGAGCCGCCGCTGCTGCTGCTCGACGAGCCGCGCGCCAACCTCGATCCGGCCGCCGCCGAGCTGCTGGAGCCGCTGATCGGGCGCGCCTCGGGGCGCACGCGCGTGCTGGTCAGCCACGACGTCAGCGGCGCGCTGGCCGAGGCGGATTCCGTGCTGCGGCTGCAAGCGCGGCCGGCCGGTGGCCGAGGGCGAGGAGCTGTACCGGTGATCCGCGCCGGCGGGCACGATCCTGCGCAAGGACCTGCTGCTCGAGTGCGCACCAAGGAAGTCGGTGCCGGCGATGACGCTGTTCACGATCACGGTCTACGTGCTGTTCCACTTCGGGCTCGACCGCGACTCGCTCGACGGCGAGCTGGCCTCCGGCGTGCTCTGGGTGACGCTGCTGCTGGCGGCGGTGATCGGCGTG
This sequence comes from uncultured Thermoleophilaceae bacterium, assembly GCA_963828225.1. Classification (GTDB taxonomy): domain Bacteria; phylum Actinomycetota; class Thermoleophilia; order Solirubrobacterales; family Thermoleophilaceae; genus JACVRW01. The sequence goes on from CAWHDX010000006.1 coordinate 272,365, forward strand.
ACGCGGCTGTTCGCCGCCGAGCGCGAGCAGGGCGGCATCGACGCGCTGCTGCTGGCGCCCGTGGACCGGACCGCCCTGTTCGTGGCCAAGGCGAGCGCGCTGTTCCTGTTCCTGCGTCGCGGTCGAGCTCGTGGCCGTGCCCGACCTTCGCGCTGCTGCTGCTCGGGCCCGGACCTGGGCGGCGCGCTGCCCGAGCTGCCGGCGATCCTGCTGCTCGGGAACCTCGGCATCGCCGCCGTCGGCGCGCTGGTGGCCGCGCTGGCGGCCGAGACGCGCGCGCGCGAGCTGATCGTGCCGCTGATGCTGCTGCCGCTGCTGGTCCCGCTGCTGATCTCGTGCGCCCAGGCGACGGAGCCGCTGCTGCGCCAGACCGGGCCCGGAGGACCTGGGGCGCTGGCTCGGGCTGCTCACGCTTTACGATGTGGTGTTCGTGCTTGTCTCCGTTGCCGTCTTCGACTTCCTGCTCGAGGACTGATGTATTCGAAGGGCCTCGTCCCGCTGGCCACAGCCACAGTCGTGACGCTCACGGCGGCGCTCGCGCTTGTCTTCTTCTACGCGCCGCTCGACGCCGACCAGGGCTTCGTCCAGAAGATCTTCTACATCCACGTGCCGATGGCGATCGTGGCGCTGGGCGGGTTCGTCGCGGGCGGCATCTTCGCGCATCCGCCACCTGCGCTCGGGCGACCCCTCGTGGGACCTGCGCTCGTACGTCGCGATCCACCTCTCGATCATCCTCGGGCTGGGCGTGCTCGTGACCGGCGCGATCTGGGCCAAGCGCGTCGTGGGGCCACTGGTGGGTCTGGGACGAGCCCGTGCTGGTCTCGTTCCTGGTCGTCTTCCTCCTCTACTGCGTCTACTTCCCGCTGCGCTTCGCGATCGAGGACCCCGAGCGCCAGGCGCGCTACTCGTCGGTGTTCGCGATCGCCGCCGGCGCGTTCGTGCCGCTCAACTTCACGGCCGTGCGCATGGCCGAGGCCTTCACGCACCCGCGCGTGCTGTCGCAGACCGGCGGCGAGCCTGCCGGGCGAGATGCGGCTCACGTTCCTGGTCACGCTGGTGGCGATGACGCTGCTGTTCGTGACGCTCTGGAAGTTCGAGCTGACCGCCAAGCACGCCGCGATGCAGCTGAAGCGGCTGCGCCGCCGCCGCGCCGAGCGGGCCGAGCGCGAGGCGGTGGTCGCGTGATCCTGGCTCGCGGCGCCCGCGCTGCCGCTCGACGAGGCCGGCAAGTACGTGGCCGGCGCCTACGTCGTCTTCCTCGCGCTGATCCTGATCTACGTGGGGATCATGGCCGCGAAGCTGGTGCGCATCGACCGCGAGCTCACCGCGCTCGTGGAGGAGGACGAGTGACGCGAGCTGCTGGCGCTCGGCGCCTCGCACAAGACCGCGCCGCTGCGCGCTGCGCGAGAAGCTGGCGCTGCCGGCCGGCCGCGCGGCGCGCGTGCTCGCCGAGCTGACCGAGCACGACCGCGTGCACGAGGCGGTGGCGCTGTTCACCTGCAACCGCACCGAGCTCTACCTGGTCACCGACGACGCGCTCGAGGCCGAGAACGCCGACGCTCGCGGTGCTGTCGCGCCAGGCCGAGCTGCGCCCGACCGAGCTGGTCAGCGCGCTCTACTCGCTGCGCGGCCGCGAGGCCGTCGAGCACCTCTTCTCGGTCACCGCCGGGCTCGACTCGATGATCGTCGGCGAGGCCGAGATCCAGGGTCAGGTCAAGCGCGCCTACGAGCTGGCGCTGGTCGAGGGCGTCAGCGGCCCGGTCGCCAACCGGCTCTTCCGCGACGCGCTCGCCGCCGGCAAGCGGGCCCGCACCGAGACCGGCATCGCGCGCTCGAACATGTCGATCTCCACCGTCGCCGTGCAGCTCGCCTCCGACTTCCTCGGCGAGCTGGCCGACCGCCGCGTCCTGGTGATCGGCGCCGGCGAGAACGCCGAGCTGACCGCCCGCGCGCTGCGCGACCGCGGCGTGCAGACGCTGTTCGTCGCGAACCGCCGCTACGACCGCGCGCTCGGGCTGGCGCAGCGCTTCGGCGGCCGCGCCGTGACGTTCGAGGACATGCCGCGCGAGCTCGAGTCGGCGGACATCGTCGTCACCTCCACCGGCGCGCCGCACCAGATCGTCGGGCGCGAGGAGCTCGAGTTCGTCGCCGCGTCGCGCATGGGCAGGCCGCTCGTGCTGATCGACCTCGCCGTGCCGCGCGACATCGAGCCGAGCGTGCGCGACTGCCCCGGCATCGCGCTCTACGACATGGACGACCTCCAGCGCGCGGTCGCACGCAACCTGGACGCGCGCGAGGCCGAGGCCGAGGAGGCGCTCGTGCTCGTGCGCCAGGAGGTCGAGCGCTTCGAGGCGTGGTTCGCCAGCCTGGACGTGGTGCCGACGATCTCGGCCCTGCGCCGGCGCGCCGACGAGGTCGTGCGCCAGGTGCTCGAGGAGAACGAGCCGCGCTGGGAGACGCTCTCGGAGGCCGACCGCGAGCGCATGGAGCTGATGGCGCGCGCGATCGCGTCGCGGCTGCTGCACGAGCCGACGGTGCGCCTCAAGGAGCAGCGGCTCCTACCACTACCTGCACACGCTGCGGGAGCTGTTCGGGCTGGACCCGGCTCCCGCCGACGAGGCTCCCGCCGCCCAGGTCACGCGCCTGGACGCGCGCCGCCGCCGGGCGTGACGCCGCTGAGACTCGGCACGCGCGGCAGCGCCCTCGCGCTGGCGCAGGCGCAGCTGGGTCGCCGAGCGGCTCTCGGAGCGAGGCCGAGCTCGTCACGATCTCCACCTCCGGGGACCGCGGCGCCCAGGACGACAAGTCGCGCTTCGTGAAGGAGATCGAGGATGCGCTGCTCGCGGGCGAGGTCGACCTCGCCGTGCACTCCGCCAAGGACGTGCCGGGCGAGCTGCCGGCCGGCCTGGCGATCGTGGGCGTGCCCGAGCGCGCCGACGGCTCAGGACGCGCTCTGCGGCGCCGCGTCGCTCGACGCGCTCGCCGAGGGCGCCGTCGTGGGCACCGCCAGCGTGCGCCGCCGCGCCGAGCTGCTGGCGCTGCGGCCCGACCTCGAGGTGCGCGAGCTGCGCGGGAACGTCGACACGCGGCTGCGGCGGCTGGGCGAGGGCGGCTTCGACGCGATCGTGCTCGCCGCCGCCGGGCTCGAGCGGCTCGGCCGCTCCGCCGAGGGCGCGCCGCTGCCGGAGCTGGTGCCCGCGCCGGGCCAGGGCTGCCTGGCGCTCGAGGCGCGCGCCGGCGACGAGCGCGCCGCGGCGGTCGCCGCCGAGCTGACCGACCGCGTCGCGCTGACCGCGCTGACCGCCGAGCGGGCGCTGGTGACGCTGCTGGGCGCCACCTGCAACACCCCGATCGGAGCGCACGCGGTCGTGCGACGGCGACGCGCTGCGGCTCGAGGCGTTCGTGGGACTGCCGGACGGCTCCCACTGGATCCGCGACGAGCTCGACGGGCCCGCCGGAGAGCCGGCGGCGCTCGGGCGCGCCGTGGCGGAGCGGCTGGAGGCGGCCGGGGCGCGCGAGCTGCTGGCCGCGGCGGAGCGCGCGGCAGAGCGCGCACTAGACGTACGCTGGCCCGATGACGACCCCGACGGGGCGCGCCAGCGTGTGCGCCTGCATCATCGCCCGCGACGAGGAGCGGCGGCTGCCCGCCGCGCTCGCCAGCGTGGCGCTTCTGCGACGAGCTGATCGTCGTCGACTCGGGGTCGCGCGACCGCACCATGGAGATCGCCCGCGCGGCGGGCGCGCGCGTGATCGAGCACCCGTGGCGCGGCTTCGGCGCGCAGCGCAACGTGGCGCTCGACGCGGCCACCAGCGACTGGATCCTCGAGGTCGACGCCGACGAGCGGGTCACGCCCGCGGCTGCGTGCGGAGATCGAGGCGTTCCTCGCCGCCCCGCCGGCCGGCGATCGACATCTGCGGCGTTCCCTGCCGCGACCTGCTGCTCGGCGGCCGGCTCGGGCCGTCGGCGAAGTACCCCAAGTACCGGCTGCGGCTGTTCCGCCGCGGCGCCTACCGCCACGACGAGGACGTCACGGTGCACGAGGGCCTGTGGGCCTTCGGGCGCACCTGGGCGTTCGAGGGCGACCTCGAGCACCTGCTCGCCGAGACGCCGCGCGAGGCCGATGCGCGACGCCTGGACCTACGCCCGCCTGGAGGCGGCGCAGCTGCGCGGACCGGTCTCGGCCGGCGGCCGCGCGCGCGGCGTGCTGCTGCGGCCGTTCGCGAAGTTCTGCGTACCGCCTGCTCGTCGACGGCGGCTGGCGCGACGGCTGGCGCGGCCTGGCGAAGATCTCGCTCGACTGCGCCGCCGACGGCCTGGTCTGGGTCTTCGGCGCGGGGCGACGCGGGCCGCGGCGAGCCCGCCGCGCCACTACGCCAAGCCGCGCGAGCGGCGCGGCCCGGTGCGGCTGCTGGCGATCGCGTCGGGCGCCGGCGACGCCGCGCGGGCCGCCGACTGGCTGCGCGCCGCACGCGCGGCCGGGCGCCGACGTGGCGCTCGTCACCGACGCCCCCGCGCCCGCCGACGGCGACCTCCACGTGCGCAGGCTCGAGCGGCTCACCCCGCTGCGGCTGATCCGCGCGATGGACGCCGAGGTGCAGCTGCGCGGGGTCGACGCGCTGGTCCCGTGCGGCCCGCGCGAGCGGCGGCTGGCGCGCCTGCTGCCGAGCGAGCTGCGCGCCCCGTTCGGCGAGCTCGACCCCGCCACCGACCCCGCCGAGGCGGAGCGCCGCGTGCGCGCGGCCATGCGCTAGATGGGGATCTCCGGCCGCGACATCGTCTGCCTCGGCTTCGGCGAGTGGGACGCCGAGCTGTGGACCAACCAGCAGCACCTGATGGCCCGCCTGGCGCGCAGCAACCGCGTGCTGTTCCTGGAGTCGCTCGGGCTGCGCCAGCCGCGCCTGGCGGGCCGCGACCTGCGCCGCATGGCGCGCCGCGTGCGAGCGCGCCGCCGCCGGGACCGCGGGCGGTCGACGGGCTGCACGTGCTCTCGCCGCTCGTGATCCCGCTCCACGGGCGCCCGCGCATCCGCACGCTGAACGCGGCGCTGCTGCGCGCCCAGGTCGGCCGCGCCGCGCGCTCGCTCGGCTTCGAGCGGCCGCTGCTGTGGAGCTACGTGCCGCAGGCGGAGTGGCTGGTGGAGACGCTGCAGCCGTCCGCGATCGTCTACCACTGCGTCGACGACATCGCCGCCCAGAAGGGCGTGCGGGCGGCCGCGTTCCGCACCGCCGAGGCGCGCTTCGCGGCCCGCGCCGACCTCGTGCTCGCCTCCGCGCCGGCGCTGGCCGAGCGCATGCGCACCCTCAACGACAACGTCTTCTACGCGCCCAACGTGGCCGACACGGGCCGCTTCGCCACCGCGCTGGAGCGGGGGCCGGTGGACGCCGCCGCTGGCGGCGCTGCCGCGGCCGCGCATCGTGTTCACCGGCGCGGTCGTCGCGACCAAGCTCGACCTCGACCTGCTCGGCGGCGTGGCGCGCGCCCGTCCCGCACTGGAGCATCGCGCTGGTCGGCCCGGTCGGCGCCGGCGACCCGCGCACCGACATCTCGCCGCTGCGGGCGCTGCCGAACGTGCACCTGCTCGGCTCGCGCCCCTACTCTGCGCTGCCCGAGGTGCTGCGCGGCGCCGACGCCGCGCTGGTGCCCTACGCGATCAACGACCTGACCCGCTCGGTGTTCCCCATGAAGGTGTTCGAGTACCTGGCGGCCGGGCTGCCCGTCGTCACGACCCCACTGCCCGCCCTGGCCGGAACCGACGGCGTCGCGGTGGCGGCGGACGCGCCGTCGACGGTCGCAGCGGTCGAGCGCGCGCTCGCCGAGGACGGGCCGGACGCAGCGCCGCGCGCGCTCGGCCGCGGTGCGCGACAACTCCTGGGACGCGCGGCTCGACGAGATCGGCTCCCACCTCGATCGGCCTTGCGTGAGCGCCTGAAGAAGCTGGCCCGCCGGCTGGGCTACGAGGTGCGCGTATACGAGCCGCTGCGCTCGCTGGCGGCCGCGCGCGCGAAGCTGCTGGAGGGCGTCGACGTGGTCGTGGACGTGGGCGCCAACGCCGGCCAGTACGGCGTCATACTGCGCGAGCTCGGCTACGGCGGGCGGATCGTGTCGCTCGAGCCGGTGGCCGAGGCGTTCGCGGAGCTCGAAGCGGCTGGCGCGCGCCGACGGGAGCTGGGAGGCGCTGCGGGTGGCGGCGTCGGACGCCGACGGCGAGGTGACGCTCAACGTGACCGGCGACTCGCGCAGCAGCTCGGTGCTGCCGCGCAACGAGCGCTTCGCCGACCGGGCCGGCTGGGAGCACCGCGAGAGCCGCAGCGTGCCGGCGCGGCGCCTCGACGGCATGCTCGGACGAGCTGGTGCGCCCGGGCGAGCGGGCCTACCTCAAGCTGGACGTGCAGGGCTACGAGCGCAGCGTGATCGAGGGAGCCGGCGCGGCGCTGGCGCGCTTCGCGGCGCTCGAGCTCGAGCTGTCGGTGGCCGCCGCTCTACGAGGGCCAGCCGGGCTTGAGCGAGATGCTGCCGCTGCTGGCCGAGCGCGGGTTCCGGGCGGTCAGCCTGGAGCCGATCCTGCTCGACGACGACGGCTACCTGATGGAGATGGACGGGCTGTTCGCCCGCGCCTAGGGGCCTACGGGTACCCGCACCGTCGTCCGGTGGCTGCCCCGAGTGTGCGGCGACCCCTCGGCTGGGATCGTCGTCCCATGACCGAATACGACGTGAAACAACGCAATGGACGGATGAGCGGCGGGCGCATCGCCCTGATCGTGACGGGCGCGCTCGCGACGGTCCTGGCCCTGGCTGCGCTCGGAGTGGGCGCCGTGGCGCTGTGGGCCGACGGCGAGAAGGACGAGCACGGCTACCTGACGACCGACGACGAGCACTTCCGGGCCGGAACGCGTGCTCTGACGAGCGGCAACGTCGACCTCGACCTGGACGGCGCCGGCTGGCTGTTCGACTCGGGAGAGCTCGGCCGGGTCCGGCTCTCGGTCGACCCGCAGGGCGACGAGCGCGTCTTCGTCGGCATCGCCCGCACCGAGGACGTCAGCTCGTACCTGCGCGGCGTGGACCACACGCGCGTGACAGACGTCGACTCCGACCCGTTCGACCGGGACGTGGATCACTCGTACCGCCACGAGCCGGGCCGGCGTCACCCCGCCGCCCCCGGGCGGCAGCCGTTCTGGGCCGCCTCGGCGCAGGGTCGCGGCACTCAGACGGTCGACTGGCGCCTGAAGGACGGCGACTGGTCGGTGGTGCTCGATGAACGCCGACGGCTCGCCCGGCGTGGTCGCCGACGTCGAGGCCGGCGCGAAGGTCCCGTTCCTGGACGAGCTGGGCTGGAGCGCGATCGGCGGCGGCGCCCTGCTGCTGATCGGCGCGGCCACGCTGATCGTGCTCGGCGCGCGGCCGCCCCGCAACCGGCCGCCGCAGGTCCAGGCCCCCACCGTGGCGCCGGCGGCCTGACCCGCTGACTCGCACGCCCGCGGGTCGTCGTATCCTCGACCTCGCGTGAGCACGCTGGTCGTGACGTCGTACACGCCCGTGCTCGGCAGCGGGCGGGCATCCCGCACGTACGGGATCGTCCGCGCGCTGGCCGTGCACGGGCCGGTCGACCTGCTGCACACGCGCTTCGGCTCGCCTGAGCCGGACCCGGCCTACGCGGCCATCGACGGGGTGCGGCTGCACGCCGTGTCGAGCTCGCGCGGCGCGCGCCGCGGCCTGGCCTGGGCGCGGGCGCGCGCGTCGGGAGCGCCGCGAGCGGTGGCGCGCGGCGTCTCGCCGGACCTTGCCGCCGCGGCGACGCGGCTGGCCGCCGAGAGCGACCGCGTGGTCGCCGAGGACGCCATGGCGGCGACCTCGCTGCGCCGGCTGGCGCGGCGGCGCCCGGTGGTCTACAGCGCCAACAACCTCGAATCGGCCTTCCGGCCCGGCCGCGATCCCGACTGGGGCTCGCGCCGGCGCCTCGAGGCATTCGAGCGGCGGCTGCTCGGCGCGATGGCCGAGTCGTGGATGCCGAGCCGGGCCGACCTCGAGGGCGCCCGCGAGCTCGCTCCCGAGGCGGCGCTGCGCTACGTGCCGAACGTCGTCGACGTGGCCGCGATCGCGGCGCGGCGCGCGCCCGCCGACCCGCCCGAGGCGCTGCTCGTGGGCAACTTCGAGTACGCGCCCAACCGCGAGGGCCTGGCCTTCCTGCTCGACGAGGCGATGCCGCGCGCGTGGGCCCGGGTCCCCGAGCTGCGGCTGACCGTCGCGGGGCGCGGCGCGCCGCCGGTCGCCGACCCGCGCGTGAGCGTCGCCGGCTTCGTCGAGGACCTCGAGCCGCTGTACGCCCGCGCCGCCTGCGCGCTGGTCCCGCTGCTGAGCGGCGGCGGCTCGCCGGTCAAGTTCGTCGAGGCGCTCGCGCACGGGCTGCCGGTCGTGGCCACGCCGCGCGGGGCGGCCGGGCTGGACGCGGAGGCCGGGCGCCACTACCTCGAGGGCGCGGGCGGCGAGGGCTTCGCAGGGGCGCTCGTCTCGGCGCTCGACCCGGCGCGGGCGGCCGCGGTCGGTGCGGCGGGCCGCGAGCTGGCCGAGAGCGACTACTCGATCGAGGCGCTCGCGCGGCGGGTCGCGCCGTGAGGATCGTCTCGGTGATGACGTCCGGCGCCCGCGGCGGCGCCGAGTACGCGGCGGTGCGCCTGCTCGACGCGCTCGCGGGACGCGGCCACGAGACCGTGCTGCTGACCAGCCACCCGGACACCGCAGCCGGCACGCGGGTGGCGGCGCGCGGCGGTGGACCTGGGCCCGAAGCTGGCCGCGCGATCGTGGCCGCGGCTCGCCGCGACCTGGCCGCTGCTGGGCCGCCGCCTGCGCGACGAGCTGGCGCGCGAGGCGCCCTTCGACGTGCTGCTGCTGCACTTCAAGAAGGAGCAGCTGCTGGCGCCGCGCCTGCCGGCCGAGCTGCGCCCGCGGGTGGCCTGGGCCGAGTGGGGCCCGGTGCCGCCGCCGATGCGCGGCGGGCTGCCCGGGCCTGCTCTACCGGCGCGCCGCGCGCGACGTGGCCGCGGTCCTGGCGGTGTCGGAGGGCACGCGCCGCTCGCTGGTCGCGGCCGGCGTGCCGGGCGAGCGGGTCGGGGTGGTGCCCAACGCGCTGGACCCCGAGCGCTATCGCCCGCTGCCGGACGTCGGGCCGGCGCGGCGGCGCGCGCTCGGGGTGCCGGACGAGGCCTTCGCGATCGGGTGCCTGACCCGCTTCAACGCCAAGAAGCGCAACGAGGTGGCGATCGACGCCGCGCTGCGGCTGGCGCGCGAGCCGGGGCCGCCCGTGCACCTGGTGATGATCGGCGAGGGCGAGACCGAGCCGGAGCTGCGCGCCCGGGCGGCGCCGCTCGGCGAGGCGGCGCACTTCGTCCCGACCACCGGGGCGGAGCCGGCGGAGCTGCTGTCCGGCGTGCGACGTCGTGGTGTTCTGCCCCTCGCCCACCGAGGGCGAGCCGCTGGCGATCTCGATGGGGATGCTGGTGGAGCGCCCGGTGGTGGCCACCGCCGCCGAGGGCGCCACCGGGCTGCTGGTCGCCGGGAACCGGGGCGATCGCGGCGCCGGACCACGACGTGGCGGCCGTGACCGAGCTGCTGGCGGGCTACCGCGCCGACCCGGAGCGCGCGCGGGCCGAAGGCCGCGCGGCACGCGCGGCCGCGGTGGCGCGGCACGACCCGGCGGCGGTGGCGGAGCGGGCCGAGGCGCTGCTGAGCGGGACGCTCTAGCGCGGCCCGCGAACGAGTGCGGGCAACCAACGTTGCGGTATCCGCGCGTTTTGTAGCAACCACTCCTCGGCGGCCGCCCCGCCCCTACGCCACCCGCACCGCCAGCCGCCGCAGCACCGCCAGCAGCCCGGCCACGGCGCCCACGAGCGCCGTGAAGCGCGGGTCGACGCCGGTGAACGAGCCCACCGTCTCCACCACCACCAGGGCCAGCAGGCCGCACAAGCATCGCGAGGCCGGCCGCGGACAGCAGCGGATCCGTGCTGCGGCGCCAGACCTGCCAGCCCATCGCCAGGCTCGTCCCGACCACCGCCAGGTAGGCGATCAGGCCGAGGATCCCCAGCTTCATCCACCACCACAGGGCCACGACGTGCGTATACGAGCGGCCGTTCTCGTGCTCTACGCCGAGCGGGTGGATCGCGGTCCACTCCCCGCCGAGGCCCAGTCCGGTGACCGGGTGGCGGCGGATCTCGGCGGTCACGTTGCGCAGCTCGTCCAGCCGGTAGCGGTCCTGCGCGTTGCTCTCGACCTTGGCGGGCTCGAGCGAGCGGGCGCGCTCGACGATCGGCGTCTCGGTCTGCACCGGCTGCAGCGAGACGGTCCAGGCCGCCAGCGCCAGCAGCACCCCCGCCACGACCGCGAGGCGCCGCCCGAGCGGGCGCGAGCCGAGCAGGATCACCAGCAGGATGGCCAGCGCCGCGGCAATCCAGAACGAGCGGCGGAAGGAGAGCGCGAGCGACAGCACCAGCAGCGGCATGCCCGCCAGCGCCCACGCAGGCGGCCGCGCGCGCAGCAGCGCCGCCGCCGCGATCCCGAGGATGGCGAGCAGGACGAGCCAGTTCGCGGTCGGCTCGTAGTAGGTGATCGTGGCCCCCTCGACCACGATGCCGACGCCGGCCGCCACGCCGGCGAGCCCGAGGATGGCCTTGAGGATCGCCAGCGCGCCGCCGAAGGCGAGCGCCCAGCGCGCGTCGCGCTCGGTCTCGACCACGTTCACGACCAGCAGCGGCACGATCGGCAGCCAGGCGAGCTGACGCGCCGCGAAGATCAGGTCCTTGCCGCTCTCGCCCGCGAACGCGCCGGTCACGGCGCCCGCGATCCCGGCGAGCACCACGAGCAGCAGCGGCAGCGTGAGCGGCCCCGCCAGCCGCAGCGGACTGCCGGAGCCGAGCCGATCGAGCAGCACCGCGACGCATCGCCAGCCCGAGCAGGCCCTCCGCCGGCGTCAGGCCGAGCGGCAGCGGCTCGTAGACCCAGTGCTCGAAGCCGAGCAGGTCCTCGGCGGCGCCCTCGCAGATCACGACGACCGCCAGCACGAGCCCCACGGCCAGCCGTGCGCGCTGGATCAGCGCGACGCCGCCGGCGGCCACGAGCGGCAGGGCCAGCGCCGGCGCGCCGTAGCGCACCGCGGCGAGGCCGGTCACCGCGACCGTCGCGGCCATGACGGCCACGGCCGCCCGCGGGATCCCGGGCGCCGCGCATGCTCAGAGCGGTCATCTCAGCCGAGTGTAAGTCGGTATTCGCGAAGAACCCGAAAATCGGCTCCCCATTCCGGCGAAGTCATGAGATGCTGGGCCTGAACTCGCATGAGTGCGGTCAGCCAGATCGATCCGCACGCCTCCGCCCCGCCGCCGATCACAACTCCGGCGCCGTCCCGCGGCTCGGCGTGGAACTACGCCCTCGAACGCGAGGGCTGGACCTCCCTGCTCATAATCGGCGACGCGCTCGCCTCGCTGGCGGCGGTTCTGATCGCGATCGCGGTCACCGACACGCCCGGGCGTCACCGACGCCCAGTACGCCCCGCTGTTCGCGCTGCCGGTGGCGGTGCCGGCGATGCTGCACGTACGCGGCGTCTACCGCAGGCGCGTGCGTATAGCGCTGCGTGCGCTGTCGCCGATGCTGGGCGCGATCTCGGTCGCCGCCATGGCGGTGCTGACCTTCGACGTCGTGATCCTCGACGGCGAGGGCATCGCCCCGCTGATCGGCTGGATCTGGCTGCTGACGATCCTGCTGCTGGCCGGCGCGCGCTGCGTGCTGGCGCTGGCGCGCCGCCAGGCGCGCATCAAGGGCCTGGCCGGCAAGCCGACGCTGATCGTCGGCGCCGGCGTGGTCGGCAAGTCGATCGCGCAGCGGCTCACGTCCCAGCCCGAGTACGGCCTGCATCCGGTCGGCTTCCTCGACGAGAACCCGCCCTCCAACGGCAACGGGCTGGTCACCGCTGCCCGTGCTCGGCTCCCCCGACGACCTGGCGCGCGTCGCGGCCGAGTACGGCGCCGAGCACGTCATCTTCGCCTTCACCTCGAACTCGGACCAGAGCCTGCTGACCCTGGCGCGCTCGTGCGAGCAGCTCGGCCTGGAGGTCTCGCTGGTGCCGCGCCTGTTCGAGTCGATGAACGATCGCGTGGCGCTCGACTGGGTCGGCAGCCTGCCGGTGCTCGGCATCCGGCCGCTCGACCCGAAGGGCTGGCAGTTCCGCGTCAAGTACGCGCTCGACCGGCCGCTTGCGCTGCTCGGCCTGCTGGCGCTGTCGCCGCTGATGCTGGTGCTCGCCGTCGCGGTGAAGCTCAGCTCGCGCGGCCCGATCCTGTTCCGCCAGCGCCGCATCGGCCAGGACGGCCGCATCTTCGAGATGTTGAAGTTCCGCTCCATGCACGTCCCGGACGAGGACGTGAAGTTCGTGCCGCCTCCGGGCTTCGCCCCGGGCGGCGTGGAGGGCCCGGATCGGCGCACGCCGATCGGGCGCTTCCTGCGCCGCAGCGGCCTCGACGAGCTGCCGCAGCTGCTGAACGTGCTGCGCGGCGAGATGAGCCTGGTCGGTCCCCGCCCCGAGCGCCCGGAGTTCGCGATCGCCTTCGGCGCGCAGCTGGCGCGTTACACCGACCGCCACCGCGTCAAGTCCGGCATCACCGGCTGGGCGCAGGTCTCCGGCCTGCGCGGCCAGACATCGCTGGCCGACCGCGTGGACATGGACAACTACTACATCCGGAACTGGTCACTCTCGCTCGACCTCAAGATCGCGCTCCTGACGGTCCCGGCTGTGCTGCGGACCGGCAATGACGCCTGACGCGTCCCTGCGCTCGCGCTTCCGCCGGCCGGCCCTCGTCCACGACTGGCTGACGAACCCGGGTGGCTCCGAGAAGGTGCTGCTGGAGCTGCTCGACCTGTTCCCGGACGCCGAGCTGTTCACGTCCGTCTACGACCCGGACCTCTGGGAGCGCAAGCTCGGCGGGCGCACCGTCCACACCTCGTTCCTCGACCGGCTGCCGGGCGCCCGCACGCAGTACCCCAAGCTGCTGCCGCTGATGAACTCCGCGTTCGAGTCGTTCGACCTGAGCGACTTCGACCTGGTCGTGTCCTCGAGCCACTCCTGCGCGAAGAACGTGCTGACGGGCACCGACGCCCTGCACCTCTGCTACTGCCACACGCCGATGCGCCACGCCTGGGAGCCGCGCCACCTGGCCGGCGAGCTCGGCGGCGGCTCGGCGCTCGCGGCGCGCCTGCTGCTCGGCCGCCTGCGTCGCGACGACCTGGCCGGCGCCAGCCGCCCGGACGTGTTCGTGGCCAACTCCACCCACGTGGCCGCCCGTATACGCAAGCACTACCGCCGCGACGCGGTCGTAGTACATCCGCCTGTGGATGTGGAGCGCCACCTCTACCGCCCGCGCCGAGAGGACGACTACTACCTGGTGTTGGGCCGGGTCGTCCCCTACAAGAAGGTCGAGCTGGCCGTGGGCGCCTGCGCGACGCTCGGCCGGCGCGTCAAGGTCGTCGGGGAGGGCCGCGGGCTGGACGCCGCGCGCGCGGCCGCCGGCCCCGGCGCGGAGTTCCTCGGCTTTCTGCCCGACCAGGACGTCGCGGAGCTGCTCTCCGGGGCGCGCGCGCTGCTGTTCCCCGGCGAGGAGGACTTCGGCATCGTGCCGGTCGAGGCGCAGGCCGCCGGCGTCCCGGTGATCGCCTATGGCGCAGGCGGGGTACGTGACACCGTTATCGACGGAGAAACCGGCGTATTTCATGCAGAGCAGACCGTTACCTCGGTCGCTTCCGCCATCCTTCAGGCCGAGAGCATGCGGTTCGACGACTACCGCCTCAGGGCCAACGCACGACGCTTCGCACCGGCGCGCTTCCGCGCCGAGCTGACCGACGTGCTGCTCCAGCACGCCCCGGAGGCAGCCGCGCGGTGAGCGCCACGCCGGACCTGCGCTTCGGCCCGGAGCGCGAGCGCGACTCCGTGGCCTACGCGCTTGGCGTTCTGCGCCGCCGCTGGCTGATCGTGATCGTCGCGATCGCGCTCTGCCTGGCCGCGGGAGCCGTGATCGCGGGCCTCGATTCGGAGAAGCGCTACGAGAGCACCGCGCGCGTGCTGTTCGGTACGGCGTCGCTGTCGAACGCCGTGCTGCAGGTCGACCGCGGGGCCGAGGACCCGGAGCGGGAGGCGGCCACCAACGTGCTGCTGGCCGGATCCGAGGCCGTCGCAGCGCGAGTCCAGCGTGGCCTGGGACTGTCCGACTCCGCCGACGACCTGCTCGACAACCTCCAGGTCGAGTCCGAGCAGAACGCCAACGTCCTCAAGCTCACCTTCACGGACGGCGACCCGAAGCAGGCCGCCGAGATCGCCAACCGCTTCGCGCAGGAGTTCGTGGCGTTCCGGGCCCGCGGCGACCGCGAAAGCGTCGACGCCGCCGATCGCGACCTCCAGCAGCAGATGGACGCGCTGCCGGCCGGCGCGCCGGAGCTCGCGGACCTGCAGACGACCCGCCAGCGGCTCGCGTCGCTGCGAGCGCTCGCCAACGGCGACGCGCGCGTGATCGCGCGCGCGGAGCCGCCGCGTGACCCGGTCAACCTCGGCCTCGCCCAGGTGCTGGCTCTCGCCGGGGTGCTCGGGCTCGCGCTGGGGCTGGTCGGCGCGCTGGTCGTCGAGTCGATGGACAAGCGCGTCTCCGACGTCGCCAGCTTCGAGCGCGAGTACCGCCTGCGCGCCCTGGCGGTCGTGCCGCAGCGGACCTTCCGCCGGGGCGGGATGAGAGCCGGCTCGGGCGACCTCGAGCCGTTCCGCATCCTGAGGACGGCCGTCGACTTCGCCCGCGTCACCCGGCCGGTGCGGACCGTGATGGTCACAAGCGCCGTGCGCGGCGAGGGCAAGACCAGCGTCGCGATCGGGCTCGCCCAGGCGATCGCGCTCAGCGGCCGCGAGGTGATCCTGCTCGAGCTCGACCTGCGCAACCCCAGCCTCGCGCGGACGTTCCGCCTGGCCGACGCCGGCGGCGTGACGAGCGCCCTGCTCGGCAGCGAGCCCAACGACCTGCTGCAGCGCCCGATCCGCGAGCTGCCCGACCTCGAGGTGCTGGCCGCGGGCGTGCTGCCGCCCAACCCGGCGGAGCTGCTCGAGGCGCCCGCACTCGACGCGATGCTGCGCAGCCTGCTGCAGGACGGCACCAAGACGCTGGTGATCGATTCGGCGCCGCTGCTGCCGGTCGCCGACGCCCAGATCCTGCTGAACAAGCCCGCCGTCGACGCGTCCGTGGTGGTCGCCCGCCAGGGCCTCACGACGCGCGACCACGCCCGCCGCGCGCGGCTCGTGCTCGAGGGTCACGCGGCGGCGACGCTCGGACTGGTCGTGACCGGCCACACCGGCAGCGACGTGTACGGCTACGGCTACGGCGAGGTCTGGCAGCCCGATCAGGCCGCCGAGGAGCAGCCGCACGACCAGCTCGTCGGTGGAGCCGGTGCCGGCACCGGCGCAGTCGATCGCGCCGCACGCGCCGATCACGCCGCAGTCCCAGCCGCCCCAGGGCCGCCCGCGCTCGCGCGAGCGGCTCTCCTGGCTGCGCTTCTAGGCGCCCGCAGCCCGCTCCAGCACGCGCCGCACGCCTGCCGCCACCTGCGGCCAGCGATGCTCGCGCCGCCCGCCTGAGGCCGGGCTCGACCAGCTCGTCGCGGCGGTCGATCGCGTCGGCGATGCCCGCGAGCCACGCATCGGCGGTGCGCTCGCGCACCTGGACGGCCGCCTCGCCGGCCACCTCGCCGAGCGCGCCCGCGTCCGCCGCGACGACGGCCGGGGTGGCGCTCGCCATCGCCTCGAGCGCGACGATCCCGAATCCCTCGTAGAGCGAGGGGACCGCCACGGCCGCGGCGGCGCGGTAGAGGCGCGCGAGCTCGTCGTCGCCGACGTCCGGCAGCCAGAGCGCACCGGCGCGGCGCGCGTCGGCCAGGATGCGCTCGCCGTCGTGCCCGGGCCGCCCCGCCAGCACGAGCCGCCAGCGCTCGGCCTGGGCGGCCGCGGCGATCAGCACGTCGAGGCCCTTGCGCGGCTCGAGCGAGCCCACGTGGAGCACGAACGGCCCGTCGAGCCCGTGCGCGGCGGCGGCCCAGGCCCGCTCGGCGGCCGCGTCACCGGGAACGAAGCGCTCGTCGACGCCGTTGCCGACCACGTCGGCGCCCTCGACGCCCCAGAGCGCCGCCACGTCGCGGGCCGTCGTCTCGGAGACGCAGATCACGCGCGTGGCCGACCGGACCGATCGCGCGACGCTGGTCCGGAAGCGGCGCTCGACCGCCGGCGGCTTGCTGCCCGGGAAGAGCAGCGGCGCCAGGTCGTGGACGGTCACGACCGTCGGTACGGCGATCCGGCGGGGCAGCTCCGTCTCGGGCGCCCAGAGCACGTCGGGGCGGCGGCGCAGCGCCCACAGCGGCACCGCCAGGTCGCGCCACAGCTCGCGCCCGCGCAGGCGCAGCGGCACCGCGTGCGCGCCCGCGACCGGCGACTCCCAGCGGCGCAGGTTCACGAGCAGGTCGACGCGGTCGCCGCCCTCGACGAGCGCCGCCACGACGCGCTGCACGTGCTTCGGGATCCCGCCCCAGCTCGCCTCGAGCACGTTGGCGTCGACCGCCACGTGCAGGCTCACGCCGCGCTCCTCTGGGTCAGCGAGCGCAGCTCCGCCGGGCGCACGACGCCCAGCGCGACGACGAGCCCGGCGTAGAGCGCCGGCGGCCAGTCCGACCCAGGCCACCGTCGGCAGCCCGGCCTCCTTGAGGCCCCACGCGACCAGTCCGGCGGCCGCCGCGGCGAGCACGACGCGGCCGAGGCGCTCCCCGGTCGGGGCCACGCCCATGCGCTCGCAGACCATCCACATCGACAGGCCCATCACCAGCACCTCGGTGGCGAGCGTCAGCCAGGCGGCGGCCATGAAGCCGTAGCTCGGCACCAGCGCGAGGTTGGCGGCGACGTTGAAGACGAGCGCCCCGACCGCGACCGCGAGGAAGCGGTGCTGCAGGTCGTAGGCGACGATCAGGTAGCCGGTGAGGTAGCCGAGCGACACCACGACGAACGTCGCCATCAGCAGCGGCAGCGCCGGGCGCCGCGTCGGCGAACTCGGCGCCGAACAGCAGGCGGGTGATCGGCTCCGGCCCCGCCAGCACGATCGCGAGCGCGGGCAGCGAGGTCGAGCAGCAGGTAGTCGAACGCCAGGTGGAAGAGCCGCCGCGACGCGGGCCGGGTCGGTGTCGCGCGCCGCGACGAACAGCGGGAACAGCGTGGTCATGATCGCCCCCGGCAGGAACTGGATGCGCTCGTAGATGCGGTAGACCGAGCCGTACAGGCCGGCGTCGCGCGGGCCGGCGATCTGGAACACGATCACCTGGTCGACATAGCCGTAGCCGAGCGTGAGCAGCCCGCCGATCCCGACCGGCAGCCCCTGGCGCAGCAGCGACGGCCAGAGCGGCCGCGAGCGCCGGAAGTGGACCGGCGAGGCGCGCAGCGCCAGGACGACGTAGGCGACGTTGGTGATCGTCGAGACCACGAGGAAGGCCGCCGCGATCGCGACCAGGCCGCCGTCGAGCAGGGAGACGAGCCCGACCGCCGCCGCCCAGATGACGCCGTTGCCGACCTCGATGGCCGTGACCACGACGTTGCGCACCTGAAGCTGGAAGACGACGCTGAGCGCGCTCAGGACGGCGATCGGCAGCTCCGCGCAGACGAACGCCGCGGCGATCCGCATCGCGGCGTCGTCGGCGAGCGCGAGCGTCACGGCGAGCGACAGCAGGGTGACCGGCCCGATCAGCGCCAGCCGCAGGGTCACCAGCGCGCCGAACCAGTGCGGGGCGCGGTCCGGGTCGGCGGCCGCCCGCTCGACCGTCACCTGCGCGAGGCCGAGGCTGCCGAAGTAGGAGACGAAGCCGAACACGGCCAGCAGCACCGACCAGCGACCGAAGCCGTCGGTGCCCAGCGCGCGGACCAGCAGCAGCGTCACGCCGACGCCGAGCGCGAGGTTCAGCGCGCGCAGGAGGATCTGGCCGGCGATGTCGCGGCCGGCGCTGGCGCGTGTCGGCCGCTCTTCCCGGGTCTGAGGCTCCCACGTGGCTCCATTATCGACCCGCGAGTAGCGTTTCCCGACGTGGAGCGCGGGATCGTCTACCTGGTCGGCGCCGGTCCCGGCGACCCCGGGCTGATGACGCGACGCTCGCTGGAGCTGATCGCTAGCGGCCGACGTGGTGCTCTACGACCGCCTGATCCCACCCGGCGCGCTCGACGGCGCGCGCGCCGACGCGGAGCTGCGCTACGTGGGCAAGGAGCCCGGCCGCCCGGCGATCGAGCAGGACGACCTCAACCGCGCTGCTGGTCGAGCTGGGCCAGGCCGGGCGCAGCGTGGTGCGGCTCAAGGGCGGCGACCCGTTCGTGTTCGGCCGCGGCGGCGAGGAGGCGGAGGAGCTGGCGCGCAGCCGGCGTCGCGTTCGAGGTCGTGCCCGGCGTGACCGCGGGGGTGGCCGCGCCCGCCTACGCCGGCATCCCGGTGACCCACCGCGACGACGCCTCGGCGGTGGCGTTCGTGACCGGGCACGAGGACCCGTCCAAGGACGGAGACGGCGCTCGACTGGGACGCGCTGGCGCGCTTCCCGGGCACGCTCGTCTTCTACATGGGCATCAAGAACCTGCCGCTGATCGCCGAGCGCCTGATCGGCGGCGGGGCGGCCGGGCGACAGCCCGCCGCGGTCGTGGCGCGCGGCACGCTGCCGGGGCAGCGCACGGTGTCCGGCACGCTCGCCGAGATCGCCGAGCGGGTGGCCGAGGCGGGCGTGCGGCCGCCGGCGATCACGCTCGTGGGGCCGGTGGCGCGGCTGCGCGAGACGCTCGCGTGGCTCGAGCGGCGCCCGCTGCACGGGCAGGTGGTGGCGGTCACGCGGGCGCGCGCCCAGGCGAGCGGGCTCGCCGAGCGGCTGCGCGCGCTCGGCGCCGAGGTGGTCGAGACGCCCGCGATCCGGATCGAGCCGCTCGCGGTCGAGCTGCCGGACGCCGACCCACGACCTGATCTGCTTCACCAGCCCGAACGGGGTGCGGCTGTTCTTCGACGCGCTGCCCGGCGACGCGCGCGCTCTGGCCGGGAGCCGGATCGCCGCGATCGGCCCGGGCACGGCCGCGGAGCTGCGCGCGCACGGCATCGAGGCCGACGTGGTGCCGGAGCGCTTCGTCGCGGAGGGCCTGCTCGAGGCGCTCGCGGACGAGCCGCTCGAGGGACGGCGCGTGCTGGTGGCGCGCGCGGCGGAGGCGCGCGACGTGCTCCCCGACGGGCTGCGCGAGCGCGGCGCGGAGGTGGACGTGGTGGCGCTCTACGAGACCGTGGCCGAGCCGCTCGGCGAGGCCGGCGCGGCGGCGCTCGGGCGCGCGACGCACGTGACGTTCACGTCGTCCTCGACGGTGCGCTTCCTGGTGGAGGCGCTCGACGGCGCCGGGCTCGGCGAGGCGCGCGTCGTGTCGATCGGGCCGGTGACCAGCGAGACGCTGCGCGAGCACGGGATCGAGCCCGACGTGGAGGCGCGACCGACACGACATCGACGGGCTCGTCGAGGCGCTGGTCGGGCGACTCGCCGTGATCGTCACGCTGCTCACCGACTACGGGCGCGACGACGACTTCGTCGGCGTCTGCCACGGCGTGATCCGCACGATCCACCCCGAGGCGCAGATCATCGACATCACCCACGGCGTGCGCAGCTACGCGGTGCGCCAGGGCGCGCTCGTGCTGCGCAACACGCTGCCGTTCATGCCGGTGGGGGTGCACGTGGCGGTCGTCGACCCGCAGGTCGGCACCGAGCGGCGCGCGGTCGCGCTGCGCACCGCGGACGGGCGCCTGCTGGTGGGGCCCGACAACGGCCTGCTGAGCCTGGCCTGGGAGCGCTGCGGCGGGATCGACCTGGCCGTGGACGTGACGCCGCTCGCCGCACCGGCTGGAGCCCGTCTCGGCGACCTTCCACGGCCGCGACATCTTCGCGCCGGTGGCGGCCCACCTGGCGCGCGGGGCGGCGCTCGAGGACGCGGGCGACCCGCTCGACGCCGGCCGAGCTCGCGATCGTCGAGCTGCCCGAGCCGCGCGTCGAGGACGGGGCGCTGGTGGCGCACGTGCTGGTCGTGGACCGATTCGGCAACGCGGCGCTCGACGTCGGCCACGAGGAGCTGGCCGGCACGCGGCATGACGCTCGGCGGGACGGTCGAGCTGGAGGTGGCCGGCGAGCGCTACCTCAGCCACCTACACGCAGACCTTCGCGGACGTGCGGCCCGGCGAGCTGATCGTCTACGAGGACGCCTACCGCACGCTGGCGGTGGCGATCAACCGCGGCGACGCGGCCGGGACGCTCGCTCCTGCGGCCGGACGCCGAGGTGCGGCTGCGGCCGCGGTGATCGGCCCGGCCTCGCGTCGCTCGGCACGCCCACGTGCACCTGCGCGTGGCCGACTCGACCAACGAGCGCGCCCGCGCGCTGGCCATGGCCGGCGCGCCGCACGGAACGCTGGTCACGGCCGACGAGCAGACCGCCGGCCGCGGGCGCCAGGGGCGCAGCTGGACGCGCGCCGCCGCGCTCGGCGGTGCTGATGTCGGTGGTGCTGCGCGAGCTGAGCGACGTGCTGCCGCTGGCCGCGGCCGTGGCGGTCTGCGAGTCGCTGCCGGTGGACGCGAGCATCAAGTGGCCCAACGACGTCTGGATCGACGGGCCGCAAGGTGGCGGGCATCCTGGTCGAGGCGCGGCCCCAGGAGGGCTGGGCGGTGCTGGGCATCGGGCTCAACGTGACGACGACCGAGTTCCCGGCCGAGCTGAACGCCACCTCGCTGGCGCTGGCGGGCGCCGACGGCCACCGTCGAGGACGCGCTCGACGGCATTGCTGGCGGCGCTCGGCGAGTGGCTCGGCGCGGCCGGCCGAGGAGGTGCTGGCCGCCTGGCGGAGCGCGACGCCCTGCGCGGCCGCACGGTGCGCTGGGCCAACGGCAGCGCCGAGGGGACCGCGGCGGGCGTGTCGAAGACCGGCGCGCTGCTGGTGGACACCCCGGACGGCCGCGTCACGCTCGACGCCGGCGAGGTGCACCTGGAGCGCTGAGGGCGATCCGAGCGCTACGCGGCGTCGCGCTCGTCGCGCGGCTCGCCCGGGGCGTCCTGCTCCTCGCCGGGCGCGTCCTGGTCGTCGTCGCCGTCGTCGTCGTCATCGGGCAGGTCGTCGTCGCCGGGCAGGTCGTCCTCGTCCGGACCCTCGTCCGGAGGCGACTCCGGCTCCGGCGACTCGCTTGCCGCGTCCTGCGCCTGCGCCTGCGTGACCGTCGCGTCCGCGCCGTCGGCGCCCTCGGCGTCGCCCGCCGCCCTTCTTGCGCCGGCGGCGCCCGCCGCGGCGGCGCTTGCCCTTCGGGAAGTTCTTCAGCAGCTCGCGTGCCAGCGCGCTCGGCTTGCGCGCCATCCGCATGCGCGCGCCGTCGAGCACCTGCTGCGCCTCGGGCGTGTGCGCCAGCGCCGCCGCGAGCAGCGCCGCCGACAGCCGCCGGTCCTGCTTGCGCGCCGCCTGCACCAGCCGGCGCGCGTTGCGCGCGTGCGCCGCCCCGGCCGAGTTCACCAGCAGCCCGAGCAGGCGCTTGGTCTCCGGCCAGCGCTGCACCGCGTACTCCTCGTGCACCTCGCGCGAGTACTCGGCCAGGTGCCAGAGCCAGCGCGCGGCCTGGTCGCGGCGCCCGATCTGCTTCTCGGTGAGCGCCTGGAGCAGCACCTTCACGCCCTCGCGGCGCTCCTCGCGCGACCAGCCGCCGAGGATCTCGACGGCGTCGTCGAACGCCTCCGGGTCGCGCAGCGCCGCCGATCTCGCCCAGCGCGCGCACGCGCAGCTGCGTGTTGCGGTTGCGGCGCAGGCAGGTGACCAGGAACAGGCGGCGCAGCTCGCCGGTCGAGTCGAAGTGCAGCATCGCCTTCGCGCGGCGCCAGTTGTTCGAGGCCACGCGCGCGCCGGCGAGCATCGCCCAGGCCTGCTGCTCGCCCCAGCTCAGGTGCTCCACGGCTATGCGCCACAGCTCGCGCTCGAACACCTGCGCGCGCCGCTGCGGGTCCGCCGTGACCGGCACGACGCGCCGCTCCACCCGCAGCCGCCGGCCGCGGCCGCGCCGCACCGGGCCGACGACGATCGCGCCGCCGCGGTAGACGTCGCGGTCGAGCAGCGAGTGCAGGGTCACGACCGGGTCGTCGTTGGGCGTCGCCGGGTGCACGAAGTCGACGACGATGCCGGCCTCCTTGCCGGGCGTGCGGCGCGTGACGCGCCCGACGCGCTGCTGGTAGATGCGCTTCGAGGCGGTCGGCGCGAGGTGCATGCAGACGGTCGCGCGCGGCGAGTTCCAGCCCTCGGCGAGCAGCTGCGCGTTGACCAGCACGTCGACCTCGCCGCGCTCGTAGCCGGCGAGGATGCGCGTGAGCTCGCGCTTGGGCGTCTCGCCGGAGACCGCCTTCGCCTTCATGCCGGCGTCCTGGAAGGCCTTTGCGACGTTGTGCGCGTGCTTGACGCCCGCCGAGTAGACGACGCCGGGCACGTCCTTGAAGCGCGTCTTGTAGAGGTCGGCCACCGCCAGGTTGAAGGGCGTCTGGTCGAGCAGCGCGGCCAGCTCCTCCTGGTCGAAGTCCTGATCGACCTCGCCGCGGCGCAGCGGCACGTTCGCGATCGAGCGGACGCCCACGCCCGGCGGGATGCGCACGCAGCGCAGCGGGGCGATCACTCCGCGTCGCGCCGCCTGGGCCAGGTCGAAGCGCGACGTCTGGGTGGGGAAGAGGTCGGTGACGTGGCGCGCGATCAGCGCTCCCGTCGCGGTCATCCCGATGAACACCGGGCCGAGCCACTTGCGGATCGCGGCGCTCGTCTTCTCGCCGAGAGCGGTGTGGGCCTCGTCGCAGATGACGATCGTGTACGCGTCCGACACCTTGCCGCGCGTTGCGCACGAACCACTGGTAGGTCTCGACCGTCACCGGGACCGCCGGCCGGCGGCTCGCCGCCGCCGTTCTTCAGCAGCGGCGCCGCGATGCGGTCGCGGTAGCCGCGCGACGCGCAGCTCGCCGAGGAACTGGTCGACCAGGTTGCGACGGTGGGTGAGGATCAGGATGCCGCCGGTGCGCGACGCCTCGACGAAGCCGAGCGCGGCGACGGTCTTGCCGGCGCCGGTGGCGTGCTCGAACCAGAAGCGGCGCGCGGCGCCCGGGTCCTCCTCGGCGGCAGCGGCGGCCTCCTCCTCCTCGGCCTCCTCGGCCGGGTCCCAGTCGAGCGGCTCCTCGTCGATCAGCTCGTCGCCCTCGATCTCGACCTCGGCCGAGGGCAGCTCCTCCGGCGCGGCCGGAGCCCGGCCGTTCGTGCTCTTCGCGGTCTGCAGCTCGGAGGTGAGCGCGATCAGCGTGCCTGAGAGGGCGTCCACCTGGTGGGCGTTGAGCGTGGTCCCGTCGGCGAGGTGCGGCTCCTCGTCGGCGAGCAGGCGCTCGAGGCCGAGCATCAGCGAGTAGGCGCGTCGCCACGCGACCGATGGCTCGTCGCGGCCCTCCTCCAGCTCGGCGAGCGCGGCCTCGAGCGCAGCGCGGCGGGCCGTCCCCGGCGCGAGCGCCTGGGCCGGGTCCTCCCCGGGCAGCACGAAGCTCTCGCGCGCGAACTCCTCGGCGCGAGCCAGGACATCGCCCGTGAAGGGCGCGTCAGAGACGGCAGAGCTTGTCTCAGCCACGTTCGGCGTAATCGTGATGAAGAAAGGCGGCGAACCGAGCGTTCGTCTGCGAGTCAGCGGGGCTCGCCAGTGTTGCCCGTCGCTCAAGAGAATCCCGCGAGCGCCGGGCCTGCCGGGTCCGAGAGGACGTTCGGCGTGCCTCTATTGAAGCACACGGAGACCGGAAACGGGTCTGCCAAGCTTCCGATCGTGCGCCGTCTTGCAATCGTCGCCGTCGCCCTGGTCGTGGCCGGCTGCAACTCCGACGACGGCGGCAAACCGCCGACCGGGCCCGACCCGCTCCTCGACGGCGGGAAGCCCGCGTTCGACGCGTTCATCGGCAAGCAGCGCGGCAAGCCGGTCGTCGTGAACAAGTGGGCCTCGTGGTGCGGCCCCTGCCGCGTCGAGTTCCCGCTCCTGCGCCGGGTCGCCAAGCAGGAGCCGGACGTGGTCTTCGTCGGCGTGAACTCGCAGGACAACGACGGCGACGCCCGCAGGTTCCTGGCCGAGGAGCCGGTGCCGTACAGGCACTTCAAGGACCCGGGCCTCGAGATCGCGGCAGAGTTCCACGGCGTCCAGGCCTTCCCCACGACGGCCTTCTACGACTCGAAGGGCGAGCTCGCGTTCGTGCACGTCGGGCCCTACCGGTCGGACGGATGATCTGACTGCCGACATCGACCGGTACGCTCGCGGCTCTGGAAGTTAGGCCGGCACAGAGCGACGTGGAGATCGCCGCCGCGCTCGAGCTGCGCGAGCGCGTCTTCAGCGGCGAGCAGGGCGTGTCGATCGAAGCCGACCGCGACGGCCGCGACCCCGAGTCGGTCCACCTCGTGGCCGTGGAGGACGGGCGCGTGGTCGGCACCTGCCGGCTGCTGTTCCGCGGCGACACGGCGCGGCTCGGGCGCCTCGCCGTCGAGCCCGAGCGCCGCGGCAAGGGAATCGCCGCAGCGATCCTCGAGCTGGCCGACGCGGTCGCGCGCGAGCACGGCGGCGAGCGCGATCTCGCTGCACGCCCAGACCTACGCGCGCCGGCTCTACCTCGACGCGGGCTACGAGGAGCGCGGCCCGGAGTTCGTGGAGGAGGGCATCGAGCACGTGGCGATGGGGAAGCGGCTCGGATGAGCCCGCAGCTGCGCATCGACCCGCTCTCCGGGCTGCGCGTGATCGTCGCCGGCGAGCGCGGCTCGCGCCCGGGCGCGTTCCTGGACGTGCCGCCGCGCGCCCCGATCGACCCGGGGGCCGACCCGTTCGCCCTCGGCAACGAGGACCGCACTCCGCCCGGAGCTGCACCGGCTGACCGGCGCAGACGGCGGCTGGCTGGTGCGCGTGGTGCCGAACCTCTACCCGGCGCTCGAGCCCGGCGACGCGCCGCCCCGGCGCCGACCCGCTCGCCGGCGGGCGCGGCGAGCCCGACCTGTTCGCCTCGCAGCCCGCGCTGGGCGCGCACGAGGTGATCGTCAACGCGCCCGACCCGGTGCACTCGCTGGCCGAGGTCGCGCCCGCGCAGGTCGAGGCGGCGATGTCGGTCTGGCGCGAGCGCATGCGCGCGCACGCGAGCGCCGCCTACGTGCACCTGATCGTCAACGAGGGCAAGGAGGCCGGCGCCTCGCTGCCGCACACGCACGCGCAGCTCTACGCGCTGCCGTTCGTGCCCGCCGCCGTGGCGCGCGAGCGCGAGCGCTTCACCGCCTACTCCGACCGCACCCAGGGCCGCAACCTGCTCGAGGACGTCGTCCAGGAGGAGGTGCGCCGCCGCGAGCGCGTCTTCGCGATCGACTACGAGGCGGTCGCGCTCTGCCCGTTCGGCGCGCGCGTGCCGTTCCACTTCCAGATCGTGCCGCGCCGCCCGGTCGCCCGCTTCTCCGACGACGGCCCGCTCGGCGCCGGGCTGCTGCACGAGGCGCTGGCGCGACTCGGCAGCGTGCTCGGGCAGCTGCCGCCGCTCAACATGTGGGTGCGCACCGCCCCGCGCGACGCGGAGCGCTTCTGCTGGCGCATCGAGGTGATGCCGCGCCTGGCCCAGCTGGCCGGGCTCGAGATCGGGACCGGCATCCACCTCAACGTGCTCGCGCCCGAGGACGCGGCGGAGCGGCTGCGCGGCGCCGCCTTGTAGGCTCGCGCCGCCATGCCCCCCGCCCCCCGCCAGGTCCCCATGTTCGCGGCCGAGTCGCCGCAGGAGCCCCTGCCCTACGGCCGCTGGGCCGAGGCGCTCGGCGCCCAGTTCGCCGGCTCGGCGCCGGAGGGCGTCGAGATCGAGGTCGGCCAGATCGCGTGGTTCCCGGAGCGCACCTGGGCCGGGCGCACCTACGTGCCCGCGACGGCGCCGGCCGGCGAGGGCGAGGTGTTCGGCTACGTCTCCTACACCCGCGAGCACGAGGGCGCGCAGGCCGCCGACTTCGCCGCCACCTCCGACTTCACGGAGGAGACGGCCGAGCAGAACCCGGACTGGACGCTCGACCTCTCCGACGAGGAGATCGGCCAGTGGCGCGGCACGGAGGGCCGCCGCGGCGTCGTGACGCTCGTGTGGGGCGTGTCGATGGTGCCCAACGGCGTCGTCGCGACCGCAGAGCTCGGGCCGACGACCACAGACCAGTGCGAGCTCGTGGACAACCGCTTCACGCTCGTCTCGGTCGACGCCTACACCGGCGACTACGTCGAGGTCCGCCTGTACGGCGCCCGCGGCGCCGAGCTGGCGCGCGAATCCCTCTACGAGGACGAGTAGGTTCCCGCCACATGGCGGACCTGCCGCAGCAGTGCGTGCTGCTGAAGTTCGGCGAGCTGGCGCTGAAGGGGCGCAACCG
This sequence comes from uncultured Thermoleophilaceae bacterium, assembly GCA_963828225.1. Taxonomy (GTDB): domain Bacteria; phylum Actinomycetota; class Thermoleophilia; order Solirubrobacterales; family Thermoleophilaceae; genus JACVRW01. The sequence continues at coordinate 298,861 of CAWHDX010000006.1, forward strand.
GCCCCGCTTCGTGGGGGCGCTCGAGCGCAACCTGCGGCGGATGACGGCGGACCTCGGGCAGCTCGAGGTGCGCCACCGCGGAGGGGTCTTCATCGTCAGCGGCGACGTGCCTCGCGACGAGCTGATCGAGCGCTGCCTGGGCCTGCCCGGCGTGAGCGTCGTGCAGCCGGCGCTGCGCTGCGACCGCGACGCCACGGCGGCTGCCGACGCGGCCGTCGACCTGCTGCGCGACCGCCCCGGCCGGACGTTCGCGATCCGGGCGAGCCGCCGCGACAAGTCCTTCGCGCTGCGCTCGATCGAGCTGGCCCGGCTGCTCGGGGACGCGGTGCGGCTGCGGCTCGGCCTGTCCGTCGACCTGTCCCGGCCCGACCTCGAGCTGTTCGTGGAGGTCGACCACAAGGAGCTGCTCGTCTCGGCCGACCGCCACCGCGGCGCCGGCGGCCTGCCGGTCGGCGTGAGCGGCCGCGCGCTCGTGCTGCTGTCCGGCGGGCTCGACTCGCCCGTGGCGGCCTGGCGCATGATGAAGCGCGGGCTGCGCTGCGACTTCGTGCACTTCTCGGGGCGGCCCTTCACGAGCCCGGACTCGATCTACAAGGCGTACGCGCTGGTCGCGCGGCTGGACCGCTTCCAGGGCGACTCGCGGCTCCACGTGGTCACCTTCGGGCCGGCGCAGCGGCGGCTCGCCACGGCGGGCGCCGGGCGGCTCCAGGTGCTGTCGCAGCGGCGCCTGATGATGCGCGTCGCCTCGGCGCTGGGCGAGCGGCTCGGCGCGGACGCGCTCGTCACCGGCGACTCGCTGGGCCAGGTGGCCTCGCAGACGCTGCCGAACCTCGCCGTGGTGGAGGAGGCGGCCGAGCTGCCGCTGCTGCGGCCGCTGATCGACCGCGACAAGGCCGAGATCATCGAGATCGCCCGAATGCTGGGCACCTTCGACATCTCGATCCTGCCCGACGAGGACTGCTGCCAGCTCTTCTCGTCGCGGATCGCCGCCACGCGCGGGCAGTCGGATGACCTGCGCCGCATCGAGCGCACCGCCGACGTCGAGGAGCTGGTCGAGCAGCTCGCCGAGTCGGCTGAGCTCCTGCATCCGCGCCTCGAGGCGCAGGCTCGGGTCTGAGCTTCGCGCTGCACTGCTCAAGTTGCTCTGCCCTTGTGACCGAAAGGGTTCCGGAGGGCTCGGATGGTGTATCGCAAGGAGCGCACATGACGGCCAAGCTGGCCAGAGGAGGACCCGCGGCATCGAGCCTCGGGGCGCGGTCGGGCATGAACCGGTCCGGTGCGGCGACCGTCGTGGCGCTCAGCGCCGCCGTGGTCGTCCTGCTGATGCTCACCGACCCAGCAGATGGGCTCGTGTACCTGCTCGCCTTCCCGATCTGCATCGTGTCCAAGGACCTCGGCGTGCTCGTCGGCATGGCCGCCGGTGCCTGCGCCGTGCTGTTCGTGGCCCTCTCCGGCGCCCTCGGGCCGATCGGCTACCTCGGCTGCGCGGTTCTCTTCTCCGGAGCGGTCGCGGCCGGCGCCCGGCCGGGCGTGCGAGCACCCGCGCTGCGTCCGGCGACTCCGCCGCCCGTCCTGACGGTGCGGCCCGAGGTCACCCAGGCGTTCGAGGCGTTGAGCCCGCGCGAGCTGCAGATCCTCGAGATGATCGCCACCGGCGCCAACAACGCGCAGATCGCCGAGCGGTTCGTGATCTCGCAGAACACCGTCAAGTCGCACGTGAGCAACATCCTCCGCAAGCTGCCCGCGACGAACCGCACCGAGGCCGCCTTCCGCTACGTGGAGCTGTACGGCCCCCCCGCGTCACTCAACGGACCGGCGAGCGCCCCGCTGATGGCGGCGAGCGCGACGCGCGCGACGGTCTCGGCGCTGCCCGCAGACGACGCGGTGCTGCTGAGCCTCGAGGACGGGCGCGGCCTGGATCTTCCGCTGCTGGCGGAGATCAGCGCGCACACCGTCGTCGGCGGCAGCGCGATCGTCTACTTCGACCACTGCGACCGCCCGATCGGGTGGTACCTGCCGGACCAGGGGCTCGGCGTCGACCTGCGCCGCTGGGCCGCGCAGCCGGACTAGCCGCTCACTCGACGGCCGGTCTGGTCCACACGTCGCGGTGAGGGTTCGTGGACCGCGAGCGAACCCGGCCCAGCCGGTCGAGATGCCACTTGTTCATGAGATAGATGAACAACTGGTATGTCGGCGCCCGCTGCCGGTCGAGACGGAAGTGCCAAGCATGCTGCGTTTCACCCCCTCCAGGGGGGTCAACGCGACACGAACCGCGGCAAGCGGACACCGCGCGGGGGCGTCGGTGCCCCCGCGCGGCTGTGCCTGCTGAGTCCTACGCCAGGCGCGAGGTGCGCCGGAACATGACGGCGCCGGCCATCAGGAACATGGCGCCGAAGATGACCTGGATCCCGACGGCCAGCCCGGTGACGGGCAGGGTGTCGGCCTTCTCTGTGCTGCCACCCGACTGGATCAGCGCGACCGGGGTGGTCGGCGTCTCCTCTCCGCTTCCGATCTCACCCTTCACGTGCCGCTCGGGAGCGGGTGCGCTCGGGGGCGACACGTCGCTCGGGGTGTCGGGGGCCGGAGCCGGTGCCACCGGCGCGGGCGCGGGCGCCGGTACCGCAGCGGGAGCCGGTGCCGGAGCCGGTGCGGGAGTCGCCGCCGGAGCGGGAGCCGGTGCCGGAGCCGGGGTGGGTGTGGCAGCCGGCGGCGCGACCGGATGCGACGGGTAATGATGCTCGGGATACGACGGGGGCGGCGAGCCGTGCGAGCGCTCGTTGCACTCGGGGTGATCCCACGCCAGCGCGGTGCCGGCGGACAGACCGAGTAGGACCACCACGGCGCTCGTGACGCCCGCGATGCGGCTGAGCAGGTGCTTTACGGACACTTGACCTCCTTGTCGCGACGCGCGACGGAGGCCGGTTGGGCCAACGCCCGGCCTGCCAGCCATCGCTCGTCGAGGGTTGCAGTCCCTTGTGCTTCGGCTCTGCGAGCGAGCGGCCCCATCCCTCCAAAGGACCAATTGGCTGGTTGCTTCGGGTGATTTCGGCTCAACGCCGGGACATCCGCGCCGCGCCCCCACCCTGGAGGCCGGTGAAGATCGCTCCCGCCCTGCCCGTCGCCGTGCCCCGCGGGAAGCGCCTCCGTCCAAGCCTTCGCCCGGCGAACCTCCGCAATAGCTCCATCCGGCGCTGGGCCTTGACGAGGGCGGGAAAGCTCCAAGCTTCACCGACTGGGGGGCGGCAGGTTCGCCCCCGACAGCAGGATCACGGTCCCGGCCGCCCGCCCCCGGCCGGAGCCACCGGGGGGTTTCTGACGTTGAACACGTTCGTTCTACATGGGGCGCGGCTGCTCTTCGCGGTGATGGTCGTGGCGCTCGCCACGGCACCCACGGCGTCGGCACACCCGCGTCACGCCCACAAGGGGCACAAGGGCCACAAGTCGCACAAGGGCCACCGCGCCCACCAGGGGCACAGGCACCACGTGCGACACAGGCACCACGTCCGGCATCGACACCACGGCCGGCACCGGCTGCTGCGGGCCCGTGCGGCGATGGAGACGTGCTCTGCCGCGGATACGGCGACCTCGGACGCGCTCCAGATCGACATGACGATGCTCTGCCTGCACAACGCGGAGCGTCGCGCTCGCGGGCTGAGCCAGCTGCGCTGGAATCCCGCCCTCGCGGGGGCGGCGCAGCGCCATGCTCGCGACATGGTCGCGAGGCACTACTTCGCCCACGACGCCCCGGGCGGGGCCACGCCACATGGATCGGCTCGCAGGCGAGCGGCTATCCCCCCCGCTTCGGCTGCTGGACCGCCGCGGAGAACATGGTGGAGTCGAGGGGACCCTCCACTCCCCGGCAGCTCTGGATCGCCTGGATGCGCAGCCCCGCGCACCGCGCCAACATCGTCAAGCCGGGCTGGCAGGACTTCGCGCTCGGCGTAGTCGGGAGCTCCCCACAGGGCGACGGGAAGGGGCTGACGTTGGTTTCGACGTTCGGCATGCGCGCGAGGGGCTTTTGCGGCTAGCGCCGCGCAGGCCCCCCGGACGTGACGCGGGGGCCCGATCGGGCCCCCGCGCACTGCCGAATCTGTCGAGCGCCGCTCAGCGCAGGTTGTAGCGGCGGAACATCAGTCCCCCGCCGCCCAGCGAAATCGCGCCCACGACCAGCTGCAGCAGCAGCGTGTCGGTCGACGCGCCCGTGAGCGGCAGCGCCGTGGCCGTCGGGCCGCCGGACTCGATCACCGCGACCGGAGTGGTCGGGACGGTCGGGACCTCCTGGCGGGTGCCCTCGCGACCCTGGACCTCGCGCTCCGGCGTGCTGCTCGGGGTATCGGTGTCCTCGGTCGGAGCCGGCGTCGTCGGGGCCGGGGTCTCGGGCGCCGGGGTCTGCGGAGCCGGCGTCTGCGGAGCCGGCGTCTCGGGAGCCGGGGTCTGAGGCGCAGCCGGCGTCTCCGGGGCAGCCGGCGTCTCCGGCGCAGGCGGCGTCTCGGGCGCAGGCGTCTCGGGCGCAGGCGGAGTCTCAGGCGCGGGCGGCGTCTCCGGCGCGGGCGGAGCCGGGGGCGTCTCGGGCGCAGGCGGAGCCGGCGGCGTCTCCGGCGCGGGCGGAGCCGGCGGCGTCTCGGGCGCAGGCGGCGTGGGGTGCTCCGGATAGCTCGGGTGCTCTGGGTAGCTCGGATGCTCCGGATAGCTGGGCTTCTCGGGCCAGCTCGGCTTCTCCGGGTAGCTCGGCTTCTCGGGATAGCTCGGCTTCTCGCGGCATTCGGGGTGATCCCATGCTGCAGCAGTGCCGGCGGACAGCCCGAGCACGAGGATCATCGCGCTCAGTGCGGCTCCGGTGCGGGTGAAGATACGAATTAGGGACACTTTCTGCTCCTTGTCTCGACGTTCGGCGGCGGTGCCGGCGGCAGGGCTTGCGGCCTGCTCACCAGGCGCGCGTCGGGATCCATGCGATGCCACGTGTGGTCGGCTTTTCGTTGCAGCGGACGAGAACCCTCCAAGGAATGCCGTCAAAGAGTGTCAGCCGCGCCCGACGGCAACTCACCCGCCCCGACCATCGTCGGCGGCTCTACCCCAGATGTGGCCCTTTCCCCCATCCGGGGCTTGATCGGCGATTCCGGCCGGCTCCTGTGCACGGACTTCCGCGCCGCTCTGCTGCACCGCGAGACGGATTCCGGCCTGTTCGCGCGTCGGAGCTGTCGGGGCGAGGCGCTCATCGTGGCGCTCACGCCGCCCGTGCTCCAGGCAGCCATGCCGGCAGCCAGGATTCTTCCGCCTCGCCGCCTGCTGCGACTCGCGCGCGGTCTGGTGGCGGTCCGTCGCGCCTGTTCACCCCCCGGAGGTGCGGCACGCGGCGATCACGGCAGCCCCTCTCGGGCTGACCGCCGGTGCAGCATTCGGGGCCGTCGAGGAGGGCCAGCACCTTCGGCCTGGGACGGCACCTGCTGGGCTGTCTGCACCGTGACGAGCGCAGGCGACGCCCGCGTTGGCCCAACCACTGACGGTGGCCGGATTCTTGCGTTAGCCATGATCACCGGCATCGGCTGGTTGCCCATCGTCACCGGCTCCGTCCCCGAGCGGTCCCTGGCAGCTAGCCGCCAAGCGCAGCGTGAAGAACGACACGTGGTCGACGAAGTCCCCGCGCTCCGCGCGCGGATCGAGCAGCTCGAAGCGTGAAGACATCCGTCGGCCACTCGCCGGGATCGCGCTTCAGGTCTATCGTTCCGCCTCGGGCCCCGATAGCTCAGCCGGATAGAGCGACTCCCTCCTAAGGAGTAGGCCGCTGGTTCGAATCCAGCTCGGGGCACTGGGGAAGGGCTATACCTGATTGGGGTAGAAGCCCAGCCGCGCGAGCGGCTCCACCAGCTCGTGTTCCTCGTACGAGAGGTGCGACAGGAGCACGTCGCTGAGCAGATCGATCGCCGCCTGCAGCGGGTCGAAGTCGCCGGGGTCGAGCATGTGCGCCACGAGCGCCTTGTCGACCCCCTGGATGGCGTCGTGGATCACCAGGTGCTCCTCGGTGAGCCTGTCGATGACCGGCTCGAGCTCGCCGTCGCTGCGGCGCAGGTGCGGGAAGATCGCCGTGTCCTCGAGACCGTGGTGCTGGGCCACCACCGTGCAGTAGCGCGAGCAGAACGCACCCAGGGTCCAGTCGTTCTGGCGCAGCGCCATCTCGTTCAGGGCCGAGCGCGCGTCGCCCGCGCTCAGCGCCCCGTCGCGGACCTGCGTAAGGACGTCGCGCAGCTCGCTCAGCTCGCCGCGCAGCATGTCGTGGACGTCGATCAGATGCTGCCCAACGGCGCGTCCTTGTTGCGTATACGTGATGTCCGCGGGCGACGGGGTGCGGTGAGGGCGAGTCGACTCGTCCCAGGGCAGCGATTCGGTCAGCCGGGTGCCGGGATCCGGCGTCGGAGTCACGCCCAGGCGGCCGTACTCGTCATCGGGCACGGCGGGCGGCTCGGCGGGCGGTGGCTGCGCGGCCTCCTGCGGCGGCGCGGCGGCGGCGCCGCCGCGCTCGGCCGCCACCGCCTCGCGCACCGCCGGCGCGATCTCAGCGGCGAAGGTATCGATCGTCTCGGGGTCGTCGGCCATGAGGACGAAAGTCCCGATTCCGTCGTCGATCGCGAAACGGGTGAGCATCTCCACCGATTGGGGTAGCGAGCCTTCCAGGGAGAGGTTCAGCAGCCGCCGGATCTCGGCGGGCTCGCGGCCCGCCTCGCGCGCCGCCGCGTCGATCGCCGCATTCCCGCGCGCGAGGTCCCCCTCCTCGAGGTAGGTGAGGCTCGGCAGCCAGCCGTCGGCCTTCCGCCCCGTCAGGCTCAGCATGCGCGGCTTGTACGCCCCGATCCAGATCCCGATGCGGTGCGCCGCCGCCGGGCCGCGGGCCGCGCCCGCCAGCCGGTGGTGCTCGCCCTCGAAGCTCGCGCCGCCGCGCTCGCCCGCGTCCCACAGCGCCCGGATCACCTCGATCGCCTCTTCCAGGGCGTCCACGCTCTGCCCGGGCGTGAGCCGCCGGCCGCCCATCGCCTCGATCGCGTCCCAGAAGCCCCCGGCGCCGATGCCGAGCTCGAAGCGGCCGCCGCTCAGCAGGTCCAGGCTCGCCGCGGCGCGGGCCACCACCGCCGGCGGGCGCAGCGGCAGGTTGAGCACGTTCGGCGCCAGCCGCACCCGGCCGGTGCGGGCGGCCACGTACGAGAGCAGCGTCCAGGTGTCGAGGAAGCGCGCCTGGTAGGGGTGGTCCTGGAAGCTGACCAGGTCGAGGCCCGCTCGATCCGCGTGCTCGGCCAGCTCCACGACGGCCTCCGGCCGCGCCGCCGCCGGGGTGACGAAGACGCCGAACTCGAGCGCGTGGCCGTAGTCGCCCATGGTCGGGCCAGCGTACCCAGGCGAATCAGAGAGTCGTCGCCGTGCTCAGCAGGGCGGCAGCGCGCCGACGGTGGGGACCGTCAGGTCCGGCGCCGGCGTCACGGGGGCGCCGACCGGCTCGAGGGCGAACGCCAGCGTCATCACGAACGGCCCGCGCGGGAGCTCCTTGCCCTGGCAGATCCCGACGGGCCTGCCGAGCGCGCGGTTGAGCAGGACGCTGGTGCCGGTCTGTCCCGGACACCCAGCGATAAGGGTTGCGGTTGTTGCGGATCCAAGACGTGTTGGCCCACAGCTTCGTGCCGCTCACCGGCTTGCCGAGCACCGTGGTGCGGTCGGGCGTGCCGATCACCGACCGCGTGGTGGGTGTCGTCGGCGGCGGTGAAGACGTTGCCGGCCACCTTTGTGCCGTCGTCCTCGACGCGCACGCCGTAGGTCACGTCGTCGAACCTGTTGCCGACGATCTGGTTGCGTGCCGCGCGGTCGAGCGAGATCGACTTGAGCCCGCTCTTGACGTAGGGCTTGTCGCTGCACTCCATCGGCAGCGTGCTCTCGCCCATCCGCGACCCGACCCAGACCCCGTTCACGCCGCCGTCGAAGCGGTTGCCGGCGATCACGTTGTCGTCAGCGCCGTAGCGGCGCTCGAAGTAGCGCTCGGGGCGGCTGTTCACGTACTCGCCGCAGTTGGTGTAGAGGAACACGCCCCCGGCGGAGTTGCCCTTGAACGAGTTGCGCGCGATCAGGTTGCGGCGCGACCCGTCGACCGAGATCCCCTCGCGGCCGATGCCCCAGAAGCGGAACTGCGCGCCCGCGAACGTGATCAGCCGACCGCCCGGGCCGTTCTCGCGGAAGCCGTTGTCGAGCAGGCGGTTGCCGGTGACGAGGTTGTACGCGGAGCCCGCCTCGAGGTAGATGCCGCTGCTGCCCGCGCGGGTTACGCGCGAGTTGCGGATCGTCGTGCGCACGACGTAGCCGTCCACGTAGATGCCGACGCCCGTCGAGTCGGCCACGTCGACGCCGTCGATCAGGACGTCGCGCACGTTGTGGACATACTCGCCCCCGGCGGGCAGCGCGCGGAACCCGTCGCGCGTGACACGAATGCTGTTGAGGAAGCCGCGCACGCGGCAGTTGCGGATCGTGACGCGCGAGAGGTCGGCGTCCGCGGGCACGTGCACGAGGATGCCGGTGCCGGGTTGGTCGGTCCCGTCGACGAGGGCGCCGCGGCAGTCGAGCGTGACGTTCGAGGCGGTGATGTCGATCCCAGCGCGGTAGACGCAGCGCGGATCGAGCCGAGCGCTGGCGGTGAGGACGGTGCGCTCGGCGCCGGCCGCGGTGCACGCGACGGTGGGCGGCGGCCGGAAGTGCGCCGACGCGCCACCCGGTGCGATCAGGAGCAGGGCGAGGACGAACACCGGCGCGAGGCACGCGCTTCGAAGCCGCATCGTGCGCGGCAGCATATGTCGCGCGGGAGGCGGCTGCGCCGGATCAGCAGGTCAGGCGGAGCGCACGGCGGCGGCGGTCTCGAACAGCTCGTTCAGTGCGCCTACCTCGAGCGGGCGGGCGAACAGGAATCCCTGCCCGAACGAGCAGCCGAACGCACGCAGGAGCGCCTGCTGCTCGGGCTCCTCGATCCCCTCGGCGACCAGGCGCAGACCCAGGCTGTGAGCCAGCTCGATGATGCCGCGCACGAGCGCCGGGTCCGTTCCGTCCTGCGTAAGTTCGCGCACGAACGGCCGGGCGATCTTGAGGATGTCGATCGGCAGCTCGCGCAGCTGCCCGAGCGACGAATAGCCCTCGCCGAAGTCGTCCAGGGCGATCCGCACGCCGGTGGCGGAGATCCGCTCGAGCTTGGGGATCGTGACGTCGGCGTTGTGCATGACCGAGGACTCGGTGACCTCCAGGATCAGGCAGCGCGGCTCGAGCCCGGAGTGCCCGAGCGCGTCGGCGACCGTCGTCTCGAAGCACGGGTCGATCAGCTGGCGCGCCGAGACGTTCACCGTGACCGGGACGTTGAGGGCGCCGTGCGAGGTCCAGCGCTGCGCCTCCGCGCACGCCTCCTGCAGTACCCATGCCCCGAGCCCGACGATCAGGCCGGTCTCCTCCGCCAGCGGGATGAACTCGAGCGGCGGGACCAGGCCCACCTGAGGCCGGTTCCAGCGCATCAGCGCCTCGGCCGCCCGCACCTCGCCCGTGTCGAGGTCGATGATCGGCTGGTAGCGCACTACCAGCTCGTTGCGGTCGACCGCCCGGCGCAGGGCGTTGAGCGTCTCGAGCCGAGCCGCGGCGCTGTCGTCCATGGCCGGGTCGAAGAACTCGTAGCCGTTGCGGCCGCGCGTCTTGACCCGGTACATCGCCAGGTCCGCGCGGCGCAGCAGCTCGGCCGCGTCGCTGGCTGCCTCGGACGAGAGCGCGATTCCGACGCTGGCCGTGACCAGCACCTCGTTTCCGGCCAGGAGGAACGGCTCCACCAGCGCTCGGCGCAGGCGCTCCGCGACGCCGAGCGCGTCGTCGAGGCCGCGCGCGTCCTCGATCAGCACGGCGAACTCGTCGGAGCCGATCCGGGCGAGCGTGTCGGCCGGCCGCACCACCTGCAGCATGCGCTCGGCGGCGTGCTGCAGCAGGGCGTCGCCGAGCGAGTGACCGAGGCCGTCGTTGACGAGCTTGAAGCCGTCGATGTCCACGACCAGCACCGCCACGCGCTGCTCGCCCCCGGCGGCGCGCTCGAGCGCCTGGCGGGCGCGATCCTCGAAGAGCGCCCGATTGGCGAGCCCGGTCAGCGCGTCGGCGAAGGCGTGCCGCTCGAGCTCGTCGCGTTGCTTCTCGAGCGCCTCGGCCATGGCGTTGAAGGTGCCGCCGACCTCGTTCAGCTCCGAAGTCGAGTTGATCTCGACGCGGTGGTCCAGCTGTCCCGCCGCGAGCGTGCGCGCGGCGCGTGCGAGCTGCTCGAGCGGCCGCATAAGGCTCTTGCTGAGACGGTTGGCGAGCAGGCCGGTGATCAGAAGCGCCGCCAGGGCCGCGCCCAAGCCGATCAACCATTTCGAGCGCGCTTCCTGCTGGGCGCCCGCGAGGTCGCCGTCGACCTCCCGCTGGGACCCCGACAGCAGCCGCTCGAGGCCGCTCCCGGCGGTTCGCATGTGGGTCTGGAAGAGGTAGGCCAGGTCGGCCGATCCCGGGAGGTCGCGCCCGGGCCGCAGCGCCGCGATGCGCTGCTTGGCGGCCTCCCACGGCTCGCGAATCGAGCGGAAGGCGAAGATCTCCTCGGGCGCGTCGAAGCTGCCGGCGCCGACTCGCAGAGCCCGGTCCACCTCGACGGCCGTCACGCGGAACATGCGCAGGTCCTCCGGGTAGCCGGTCCGGATGTAGCGGCTGCCGTGATCGCTCGCGTCGTTGAGATCGCGCATCAGGGCCACGCTCTCCGCGGACTCGTCCGCCACCTCGTGAGTCAGCTGCCGGTACTCGACCGACGTGTGCGCCAGCAGCACCATCCAGATGGCGACGCCGGCCAACAGGGGCACGCTGGCGGCGAAGGTGCCGAGCAGCAGGCGGCTTCGCAGCGACCCGGCGAGGCGGTCGCCATGCTGGGGCGCATCCATGCGCTCCGCTCCACCATCCCGCGGCATGGTTCACCTATCGGACCGCTGTGCAGGGGCTTTAGCGCTGGGTGCCCGCGTTAGCCTGCGTCCGAGGATGAGCGACCGGGCAACGCTGGCTTTCGCGGGAGCGGATCTAGACCGAGCTCCGACGGAGCGGCGCGACGACGCGTGGCTGACCCGGCAGCGCGAGCGACCCGACGCCGAGGCGCTCGTGCTCTCCGACCGCGGGCTCTGGGTCGAGGACGGCCGGCTGCTGCTCGTGACGCCGGGGCCGGAGTCGGTCTTCCTCGGGCTCGCCGGCGACCGGCCCCTGTTCGCCACCGACGCCGCGGCGGGCGAGCCGCAGCGCGGCAGCCCCGCCGGACTGCGCGAGGCGGCCACCGAGCTACCCGCGGGCGAGGCCGCCCTGGGTGCCTATGCGGCGTCCCTGCTGTCCTGGCACCGGCGCCACCGCTTCTGCGCGAACTGCGGCGCGCCGACGGCGTCCGTCGACGGCGGCCACGAGCGCCGCTGCCCCGACTGCGAGGCCCATCACTTCCCGCGCACCGACCCGGTGGTGATCGTGCGGGTGGTCGACGACCGCGACCGCCTGCTGCTCGGGCGCCAGGCGAGCTGGCCCGAGGGGCGCTTCTCGGTCCTGGCGGGGTTCGTCGAGCCGGGCGAGACTCTCGAGGAGGCGATCACGCGCGAGGTGCTCGAGGAGTCAGGCGTCGGTGTGAGCGAGTGCTCCTACGTTGCGTCGCAGCCCTGGCCCTTCCCCAGCTCGCTCATGATCGGCTTTCACGCGGTCGCCGCGGGCGACCCGGCGCCGGGCGACGGGGAGCTCGAACAGGTCCGGTGGTTCGAGCGCGGCGAGGTGGAGGCCGCGGCGGCCGGGCACGGGCCGGTCTTCCTGTCGCCGCCCTACTCGATCTCGCGCCGCCTGATCGACGGCTGGCTCGGCGTCTAGCCGCGGTCCGGGCGGTCCGGGTAGACGTCGTCGATCGTCGCGAGCGGGCGGTAGGGCGCGCCCGCCGCGGCCTCGATCGCCGCGCCGCCCCCGGCCAGCCGGTCGAGCACGCTGACCACGGCGGCAATCTCGAAGCCCTCCTGGCGCACGCGCTCGATCGCCTGGACCGTCGAGCCGCCGGTGGTGACGACGTCCTCCACGATCAGGCAGCGCTCGCCCGGCTCGAGCAGGGGCCCTTCGACCCAGCGCTGGAGGCCGTGCTCCTTGCGCTCCTTGCGCACGAAGAAGGCCTTGACGGGGGCACCGGCGGCCAGCGCCGAGCACGCGACCGGGTCGGCGCCCATGGTCATCCCGCCGACGGCGGTCGCGCCGGCCTGCTCGGCCTCCAGGCGCACCAGCTCCCCGAGCGCGCGGAAGCCGGCCGGCAGCAGGATCGCCCGCTTCGCGTCCACGTAGTACTGCGCCTTGCGGCCGCTCGTGAGCGTGACCTCGCCGATCACCAGCGCGTGCTCGCGCAGCTCATCGACCAGCGTCTGTCGAGGGTCAGGATTCGTCACGCGCGTGCCGATAGTAGATGTCGATGGCTTCGGCAATCCGCTTCGTGGCGATCGCCTGCTCCCTGCTCGTGGTCGCGGGCTTCGCCCTCTTCACGATCGACGAGACCGACAAGGGCTCCAAGGCGCAGCAGGCCAAGCTCGAGCGCGAGCTCGGCGGTGGCGTAGCCGACCCGCACCTGATCGCGCCCGACTCGCGCCAGGAAGCCGCACGCGAGCGCAACCAGGGAACCGTGGGCGAGGCGATCGACGACGCCAACGACGTGCTGCTGGCGCCGTTCGTCGACCTGATCGACTCCGACAGCGCCTGGGTCAACCACGGCGTCCCGGCCCTGCTGGCCCTCCTGATCTACGGCCTCGGGCTCGGCTTCCTCGCCAACATGCTCCCCAAGCAGCGGGCGCACGGCGGCGACTGGCGCACGGCCCGCTCCTAGAGGTACAGGAAGATCGGGTCGCCGATGTCGACCCAGTCGAAGATCTGGCGCGCGTTCGGGATCGGCACCCGCAGACATCCGTGGCTCGCCGGATAGGCGGGCACCGACGAATAGCCGTGGATGGCGTAGCCGCGGATGAAGTACGACGAGTCGACCATGCCCTTGGCGTTCGTGCCGGGCGTCTGCAGGTAGAAGTGGTAGGTCCCGAAGACCGTCGGCGTGGCCGGCGCTCCGGAAGACGTGTGGTAGGTCCGGTAGGGCTTGCCGTTCTTGGCGAGCACCACGACCTGGCGCGACCAGTCGAACTCGACGTGCTTGCCGTTCTTGCCGGCCTTCGGGTAGCGCAGCTGGTAGGCGCCCCGGCCGCGCAGCAGCATGCCGAACACCTCGCCGCTGGCATAGCCGTCGCGGCCGAGCTCGTTGGTCTTGCGGAACGCCAGCACGGCGCGGGCGGTGCCGTCGTCGTAATAGCCGGTGACCGGCGTGGCGAAGCCCTCGGCGAGCAGCTGGCGCTGGAGCAGCATCACCTTCACGCCGCGCTCGCCGGCGCCCGCCTGCCAGTCGACGACCGTGATGCCGCGGTCGCGCGTGCGGAAGGCGGCCTGGTGCGGGCTGGCCTTGTGCTTGACGACGAGCCGCAGCCGGCCCGGGCCGCCGACCTTGAAGCGGAACTCGTAGCGCCCGCCGGCCTTGACCCTGCGGCGGACGGTCTTGCTCGACTTCTTGCCGCGGATCGCGTAGAGCGTGACCACCTCGCCGGGGACGGCCGGGCTGACTCGGCCGCGCACGACCACCTGCTGCGCGGGCGCGAAGTAGCGCATCTTCTTGGTCGCGAGGCCCGACTTGATCTTGAAGGTGGCGGTGCCGGCGACCGGAGCGGGCGCCGGAGGGGTGACCGGCGGGGGCGCCTGAGCGAGTGCCGGCGAGGCGGCCAGCAGCACGAGAAGGCAGGCGAACGGGACCAGGAGACGAGCTTTCACGGCGCTCACTATGCCATGCATGGCATCCGTATCGGCGTCGAGCGGCGAGATCGTGAGCGCGCTCACAGTGCCGAAGGCGCCTGTTTCTGCAGCCGCGGCCCGAACACGCACGCGAGCAGGACGAGCGGCCCCAGGATCGCCGCGACGACGGCGCCGCCGTCGACCTGCGCGCCGTAGGCGATCGAGTTGTTGAGCGCGTGAAGCGCGATCACGGGGTAGAGCGAGCGGGTGCGCTCGTAGACGAGGCAGAAGATCCCGCCGAGCAGCGCGAGCGGCGGGACGATCAGGAGGCCGTCGGTGCCGCCCTCGAAGTGGATCAGCCCGAACAACAGCCCGTCGACGGTCGCGGCGATCGCGACCGAGAAGCGGGTGCGCAGGGCTCCGTAGAAGAAGCCCCGGAAGAAGAACTCCTCCGCGAATGGGGCCACGCAGACGACCATGACACCCGCGGCGATCAGGCCGAGGGAGCTGTCGTCGGCGCCGAGGTCCTCGGTGACCGACTGCTCGACCTGGGGGTCGAGCAGGACCGTGTAGATCGCCGTGAAGACGTAGAAGCAGACCATCCCGAGCGCCGCCCAGCCGACGGCCGGCCAGAGCGGAGTGCGCCGCAGCCCGAAGTGCCAGGAGCGCGGGCGGCGCACGAACGAGGCGAACAGAATGGCGGCCCCGACGAGCGAGCCGTCGAGCAGGAACGTGCCGACGACGATCGCGGTCGGCGAGTCGCTCGCCTCATCGACCCCGAGCACCGCCCAGACGATCCCCGCGCTGATGAAGCCGGTGATCGCGCCCGCGAGGAACCCCAGCGGCGCGTACCACCACGGCCAGCGCGGCCGCACGCCCTCGGGCAGCTCCGGCGGGTCGGGCGGGGGTGCGACGACCGTCTGCATTCGACCCCTCAGAGTAGGGCGGGCAGCTCGGCCAGCGAGCGGATCGCCTCGACGCCGGGCGGCGGCGCGCCGTCGCGCGCCAGGAGCACGGGCCTGATGCCGGCGGCGCGCGCGCCCGCGACGTCGTTGTCGAGCGAATCGCCCACGTGGACGGCGGCGCCCGCCGATGCGCCGGCCAGCGCGAGCGCGCGATCGAAGATCGCGGGGTCCGGCTTGGCCGCGCCCACCTCGGCGGAGGTGACGATCGCCTGCACGTGGTCGAGCAGTCCCGCGGGGCCGAGCCAGTCCGCCAGCGAGCAGTCCCAGTTGCTGACCACGACCAGCGCGTGGCCGCGCGCGTGCAGCTCCGCGAGCGCGGGCGCGGCGTCCGGGTAGGGCACGAACTCGAGCGCGGCGAGCATGGCGGCGCGCGCCGTCGCGTGGTCGAGCCCCGGCAGCGCGAGCTCGTCGAGCATGGCGGTGGCGCAGCGGTCGCGCAGCTCGTCGAGGCGCTCGCGCGAGGAGCCCTCGAGATGGTGGCCGAGGTAGTACGCGATCTCGGCGGCGAAGCCGCGCGCCGCGTGCGCCTCGTCGATATCGAAGCCCCGCTCGGCGAGCAGCCGGCGCAGCCGCGGCGCCGGCGGCTGCAGCTCGACCAACGTGCCGAGCGCGTCCACGAGCACGGCGGTCACCGCAGCGCAGGACCGCAGAGCAGCGCGGCGAAGACGGATTCGAGCCGAGTGGCTCCATGGGCCATGCAGGGGTTCTACACAGCCGCAGCGGACACGAACGACTGGATCGCGGCCGGCGCCTACCTCGCGGTCGCGTTCGTGATCGCCCAGCTCGTCGACCGAGCGCTGTCGCGCCGCGGCCGCACGCTCTCCGCGGCCGTCGCGGGCGGGGAGCTGTCGCCGGTCGCCACGACCCGGCTGCGCCTCGTGCGCCGGCTGATCTTCGCGGTCATCATCCTGATCGGGGTCGCGCTGGCGGCCGGCGAGATCCCGGCCGTCTCCAGCCTCGCCACAGGCGTGCTCGCTTCGTCGGCCGTGCTCGGCCTGGTCGTCGGTTTCGCGGCGCGCCAGACGCTGGCCAACGCCATCGCCGGCATCCTGATCGCGATCACCCAGCCGATCCGGATCGGCGACCTGGTCACCTTCGAGGAGGAGACCGGCGAGGTGGAGGACGTGAGGCTGACCTACACCTACATCCGCCTCGGCGACGGGCGCCGGCTTGTGGTGCCGAACGAGCGCCTGGCGCAGAGCTCGGTCGCCAACCACACGATCATCGATGCGCGCGTGCAGGTGGAGGCGTCGGTGTGGCTGCCGCCGCAGGCCGACCTCGACCGTGCGCTCGACCTGATCGCGGGCGAAGGCGTCGAGGCGAGCGTGGCCGAGGTCGACAAGGAGGGCGTGCGGCTGAGCGCGACCACCTGGGCCGCGAGCCCCGGTGAGCGCGCCTCGGCGGCCGCGGAGCTGCGCCGGCTGTGGCTGCGGCGGCTCCGGGAGCACGGTCTATCCTCAGTCGAGGCCTCCTAGCCCCGCCTCGGCCACCACCAATGAGCTACCGGCAGCGAAAGTTCAGGAGGCGTAATCGCCACGGCGCCCGCAGCAAGATGCTGCTGGGACTCGGCGTGATCGCCATCGTCTGCGTGATCGCGGTCCTGTCGCTGGCCGGGTACGTGCTGGCAATCGCCTCGACCGCGCCCGACCTGAGCGAGCTGAAGCCGGTCGACAAGGGCCAGATATCGGTCGTCTACGCGGCCGACGGGTCGCGCCTCGGCTTCGTGCAGTCGGACGTCCTGCGCCGCGTCGTCCCGTGGTCGGACATGCCGGTCGAACTGCGGCGCGCGACCGTCGCGATCGAGGACGAGCGCTTCTACAAGCACAAGGGCGTCGACCTGAGCGCGATCGTGCGCGCCGGCGTCAAGAACCTCGAGTCAGGCGAGACCGTGCAGGGCGGCTCGACGCTCACTCAGCAGCTCGTGCGCGCGCTCTACATCAAGGACCCGAAGCGCAACTTCACCCGCAAGATCCGCGAGGCCAAGCTCGCATCCGAGCTCGAGGAGGAGCACTCCAAGACCTGGATCCTCCACAACTACCTCAACTCCGTCCCCTATGGGACCGTCGACGGGCGCACCGCCATCGGCGCCGAGGCCGCGGCGGTGACGTTCTTCGACAAGCACGCGTCGCGGCTCGACCTGGCCGAGTCGGCGCTGCTGGCGGGCCTCACGCAGGCGCCCTCGCAGTACAACCCCTTCCGCAACCCGCAGGTCGCGATCGAGCGGCGCAACGAGGTGCTCGCGAAGATGCTCGACCTCGGCTACATCAGCCAGGCCGAGTACGAGGAGGCCGCCGGCAGCGACCTCGAGCTCAAGCAGGGCCACCGCTACGTGCAGCGCCGCGAGCCCTACTTCTTCGACTACGTGCAGGAGCAGCTGATCGAGCGCTACGGCGTCGGCGTCGTGCGCCGCGGCGGGCTGCGCATCCACACGACGATCGACCCGAAGATGCAGGACCTCGCGCGCACGGCGATCAACAGCTACTACGGCGATCCCGCGGGCCCGAGCTCGGCGATCGTCGCGATCGACCCCGCCAACGGCAGGATCCGCGCGATGGCGTCGAGCGGGACCTACGGCCAGCGCCGCTTCAACCTCGCGGCCCAGGGTCACCGCCAGCCCGGATCTGCCTTCAAGACGTTCGTGCTGACCGCGGCGATCCGCAAGGGGATCGACCCCGACTCGACGACCTACACGTCGAAGCCGCTCGACATCGACGACCCGGCCTACGGCAAGTGGCAGGTGAAGACGTTCGGCAACACCTACCTCGGCACGGTGAGCCTGACGCGCGCGACGCTGTCCTCGGACAACAGCGTGTACGCCCAGCTGATCCTCGACATCGGGCCGAAGTCGGTCTGCGAGACGGCCAAGCTGCTCGGCATCACGACGAAGCTCGACTGCTACCCGGCGGAGGGCCTCGGCGGCCTCACTCGCGGCGTCACCCCGCTCGAGATGGCGGGCGCGTACGCGACGCTGGCGAGCGGCGGCGTGCGCCACCGCCCGACAGGCATCCAGAGGGTCGTGTTCCCGGACGGCAAGAGCGAGAACCTGGCCAGCTCCGACGGCAAGCGCGTGCTCACGGACGGCCAGGCCGCCGAGGTCACGCGCGTGCTCGAGATGAACGTCCAGGGCGGCACCGGCACCGCGGCCAACTACGGCTGCCCGGCCGCCGGCAAGACCGGCACCACCGACGAGGCGAAGGACGCCTGGTTCGTGGGCTACACGCCGCACCTGTCGGCGGCGGTCTGGGTCGGCTACCCCGACGCCGGCATCGCGATGCCCGGAGCGCAGGGCGGCACCTACGCGGCGCCGGTCTGGCATGCGTTCATGGAGCCCGCGCACGGCGACGACTGCGACGAGTTCCCCGAGCCGACGCAGCCGGCGGAGTTCCACCCGTTCTTCGGCAAGTACTCGACCACCGGCAAGCCGGCCGTCCCGTCGTACGACGACGAGACCGACGAGGACGGCACCGGCGAGGACGGCGGCACGGGCGGCACGGGCACCGACCAGCAGTTCGACCCGCGCTACTACGAAGAGGCGCCGCAGAACCCGCCCGAGCTGCAGACGCCGGCGCCGGACGGCCAGCAGGGCGCCGACCCGGGCCAGTAGCTCGGCCACGCCCGTGGCCGAGCTCGACCTGATCCGCTCGATCCAGGCGGCGCTCCTCGAGCGCGGCGGCGGCGACCGGGGCGGCCGCATCGTGCGGCCGAGCGGCGACGACGCGGCGGTGGTGCGGGCGCGGCCCTTCGCCGTCACCTCGATCGACACCGTCGTGGACGGCGTCCACTTCTCGCTCGCGACCCACAGCCCCGCCGACGTGGGCTGGAAGGCGCTCGCGACCGCTCTGTCGGACGTCGCCGCCATGGGCGCCGAGCCCGGCGAGGCCTATGTGGCGCTCGTCCTGCCGGCCGGCTTCGAGGGCGGGCTCGACCTGGTCGAGGCGATGGACGAGCTCGCCGAGCGCAGCGGCTTCGCGATCGCGGGCGGCGACGTGGTGAGCGGGCCGGCGCTGGTGGTCACGGTCTCGGTCACCGGCTGGGCCGAAGCCGAGGAGGAGCTGGTCGGCCGCGACGGCGCCGCCCCGGGCGAGCTCGTCGGCGTGACCGGGGAGCTGGGCGGCTCGGAGGCCGGCCGGCGCCTGCTCGAGGCCGGCGAGCGCGAGCCGCGCGACCTGGTCGAGCGCCACCTGCGGCCGCTGCCGCGCCTGCGCGAGGGGCGCGCGCTGGCGGCCGCGGGCGCGCGGGCGATGATCGACGTGAGCGACGGGCTCGCCACCGACGCGCGCCACCTCGCCCAGGCGAGCGGCGTGGAGCTGCGGCTGCGCCTCGACGCGCTGCCGCGGCCCGCGGGCGTGGATGCTGAGGCGGCCGCGGCCGGCGGCGACGACTACGAGCTGCTGTTCACGATCGCCCCCGAGCGGCGCGATCGGGCGGAGGCCGCTGCGCCGGTCACCTGGCTAGGCGAGGTCCGGCCCGGGAGCGGGCTCGTCCTGCTCGACGCCGCCGGGCGCGCCGTCGACGGGCTCAGCGGCTTCGAGCACGCCTAGGCCGCGGCGCAGGATCGCGTCCGCCACCGCGTGCGGATCCACGACGTACTCGCCGCGCTCGATCCGCCGCGCGAGCTCCTCCCTGCTGGAACCCTCCATCCAGGGAGAACCTACCTGCGCAGCGCGAAGCCCGGGCCGAGCACCGGGCCGCGCTCGCCGGCGGGCGGCTCGTCCGGCTCCACGGGCGAGCGCAGCACCAGCTCGAGCACCGCGCACAGCGCGCCGAGCATGACGCAGCCGACCAGCGCCGTGAGCAGCCCCACGCTGTGCCCGGTCAGGAGGAGCAGGAGGTACCACGCCCCGCTGAGCGGGATCGATCGAGAGCGCGAACATGTAGTAGACGGCCACCAGCAGGGCGGGCAGGGCGCCCGCCGCGACGAGCAGCAGGCGCAACCGGCGCTTCGGCTGCACCGCGGCCAGCGGCACCAGCAGCCAGAGATGGGCCGCCGGCACCGCCAGCAGGCCCGCGTAGGGGTTCGCGAGCCACAGCAGCAGGGCCGCGACAGTCGCGACGAGCGCCACGGCCACGGCCGGGCCGGGGCCGAAGGGACGGCGCAGCCGCGGGTCGGGACGCGCCGCCAGGTAGCGGGCGAGCAGGAGGCCGAGCGCCATCGCGGCCGCGACGCCCGCGAGCACGCCCAGCGCCGGCCCGTCGAGCGGCAGGACGTCGGGGGGCACCGGTGAGGGCGGCGGCGGCGGGGTGGCGCCGGCGAGCGCCAGCAGCTCGGCCACCGCCAGTCCGGCGAGGAACGGGCCCATCCAGGCCCCCAGCCAGCGCAGCCAGGGCAGCACGTCGACATGGCGCCGGCGCGCGCGGGCGAACGCGTCGATCGCCGCCACGAACGCGGGCAGCAGCAGCGTGAACGCCAGCAGCGAGAGCACCCAGCCCGGCATCACCTGGCTCACGAACGTCACGTAGCTGTCGGGCCCGTGGCGCGGGCGCGGCCCCGCGTCAAGGGCGGTCACCGTCCGCAGCGTCGCCCGCCCCAGGGCCCCGAGCCTGTCCTCGTCGACCGCCTCGACGCCGGCCGGCCGCTCGGGAGGCAGCTCGCCCGCGCCGGCGATGCGCACCGCGTCGTAGCCGTGGTCGATCAGGACCGCCTGCGGGTCCGATCCCGACGGGAAAGGACAGGCGGGCGAGCTGGCCGAACGCCCCCGAGGAGCCGGGCGACAGGTCGGACTCGCGCCGGATCGACTCGGTCACCGTCCGCTGCAGCCCGATGCCGCCGCGGCGGGCGTCCGTCGACCAGGCCTGCACGAGCGCGCCGCGCCGGCGCGGCGAGCCGAGGTCCGACATCGCCAGCACGCCGTCCACCAGCCCCGGCTCCGGCAGCTCGGCCAGCAGCCGGGTGGCGCCGACCTCGCCGAGCCGTCCGCCGTCGAGCGACGCGAGCACGAGCGTCTTCGTGGTCGCGCGCCCCTGCAGCACGCGCGCCAGCTCGATCAGCGCGGCCGTGTCGGCCGCGCTCCCGTCGCGGTCGGCGACGACCACGATCTGGCGGCGCGAGCGCCCTGCGCGGCGGCCGATCACGTTCACGAGCGAGCGCCCCGCGTGCGTGAAGCGCTGGAGCTCCACGGGGAAGCCGTTGCGCGCGAAGACGGCCTCGAGGCGGGCCGCGGTCTGGCGCTCGCCGGCCGCCGCGATCCGGGCGGCCTCGGCGGCCGCCACGCGCCCGTCGAAGAGCACGTCGGCGGCGAGCCCCTGCGGAAGCGGGCGCGGGCGGCTCTGCAACGAGAACATCGTCAGCACCACCGCCAGGAGGGCCGGGATGAACGCCGCCCTGTAGACACGCGGCTCTAGCACCGACCTCAACCTACAATCCTGAAGGTGACGGCTTCCGCACCCCGGATCCTCCTCGTCGACGACGAGCTGTCCGTCCAGAAGCTGCTGACGTATCCGCTGCGCAAGGAGGGCTACGACGTGGTGCCGGCGCTCGACGGCCGCGAGGCCCTCGACCGGCTGCGCGAGGACAGCTTCGACCTCGTCGTGCTCGACGTGATGATGCCGAAGGTCGACGGCTTCGACGTCTGCCGCCAGATCCGCTCGCGCAGCACCGTGCCGATCATCATGCTCACGGCCAAGACCGAGGAGATCGACAAGGTGCTCGGCCTCGAGCTGGGCGCCGACGACTACATCACCAAGCCCTTCTCGGTGCGCGAGTTCCGCAGCCGGGTGAAGGCGGTGCTGAGGCGCGCGGCGCTCGCGCAGCCCGACGAGCAGTACGAGGAGCCGATCACCGAGGGCGGCCTCTCGATCGACTTCGAGCGCCGCCAGGTGACGCCCGCAACGAGCCGGTGCGGCTGACCTACGTGGAGTTCGAGGTGCTGGCGGCGCTGGCGCGCAATCCCGGTCGCGTGTTCAGCCGCACGATGCTGCTCGAGCGCGTCTGGGGCGACTCCTCCTATCGCGACCCGCGCACGATCGACGTGCACATCCGCCACCTGCGCGAGAAGCTCGAGTCCGAGCCCAAGCACCCGGAGCTGATCCTCACGGTGCGCGGGGTGGGCTACCGATTCCAGGACACATGAGCCGGCGCCCGCGACTGCGGTCGGTGCGCACGAAGCTCGCGCTCGTCTTCTTCGCGATCATCGTCGCGGCCTTCGGGATCTTCTACTTCGTCGCCACCCCGCAGCTCGAGTCGAAGCTCGAGCAGCGCCAGCTCGACGACATCCGAGCGTCGGCGCAGGAGGTGCAGCCCCGCATCCGCGCCGTGATCGCCGGCGACTTCCACGAGAAGGAGGTCAACGAGAAGGTGCGGGCGTTCAGCGAGGAGACCGATGCGCGCGTGACGCTGCTCGGCCTCGACCCCGACGGCATCTTCTACCCGCAGTCGGACTCGCGCACCGAGAAGGCCGCGCCGTTCGACGGCCCGCTCGTGCGCAGCGCCATCCGGACGCGCCACCCGCGCAGCCAGATCGCGGGGCTCGCCGGCGAGGAGGTCGCCCAGGTCGCGCAGCCGTTCTTCGCGAGAGGCAAGCGCCGCCGCCCGATCGCCGTGGTCTTCTACGCGCGCGACCTCAACGACGTGGCCGAGGCCGTGGACCTGGTGCGCAACCGGGTCCTGGTCGCCACCGGGATCGCCGCTTGCCCTGGCGATGGTCGGCGCCTTCGCGGTCGCTCAGGCGCTGGCGCGCCGCGTCCGGCGCCTCGAGGTCGCGGCCAACGAGGTCGCCCACGGCCGCTTCATCGACCCGCTCCCAGTCGACTCCGAGGACGAGCTCGGCCAGCTCACGCGCACCTTCAACCAGATGCAGGCGCAGCTGCGCCAGGTCGACGTGGCGCGCAAGGAGTTCATCGCCACCGCGTCGCACGAGCTGCGCACGCCGATCTTCTCGCTCGCCGGCTTCGTCGAGCTGCTCCAGGACGAGGACCTCGACGAGGACACCCGCCGCGAGTTCCTGGAGACGATGGCCGAGCAGGTGGCGCGGCTGCAGAAGCTGTCGGTGGACCTGCTCGACCTGTCGCGGCTGGACGCCGGCTCGTTCGAGCTGCACGCCGAGCCGGTCGACCTCAGCCGAGCTGGCCCGCAGCGTCGTCAACGAGTTCACGCCGGCGCTCGCCGACCACTCGACCGACCTCGAGCTGCAGCTGCCCATGCACGGGCCGGAGGCGCTCTGCGACCCTGTGCGGGTGGCGCAGATCGTGCGCATCCTGCTCGACAACGCCCTGCGGCACACGCCCAGCGGCACGCGCGTCAGCGTCGGCGCGGCGCGGCGCAACGGCACCGCCGGCCTGATCGTCACCGACAGCGGGCCGGGCCTGCCGCTCGACAGCCACGTCAAGGTCTTCGAGCGCTTCTACACCGGCGACGCGGCACGCGGCGCGGGCCTCGGCCTGGCGATCGCGCGCGAGCTGGCGGAGCGCATGCACGGACGGCTGCGCGTCACCTCGGCCGGGCGCGGCACCGCCTTCACCCTCGAGCTGCCCACGGACCGGAACGGCGCGTGAGGCGGGCGGCAGGGCTGCTGCTCGTCGGGCTCGGCCTGCTCGCGGCGGGCTGCGACGACGGCGGCGGCGGCGAGGAGCAGTCGAGCGCGCCGCGCGAGGTCACCACCACGCGAGTCCAGGTCGTCGAGGGCATCGGCCGAAAGGGCGGCTTCGACCCGGCCCGCATCTACGAGCGGCTCTCGCCCGGCGTGGTCACCGTGCTGTCGGTGTTCAGCGGCGGCGTCGGCCTGCTCGAGGACGGCGGCGAGGGCGGCCAGGGGTCCGGCTTCGTGGTCGACGGCGACGGCCACATCGCCACCAACGCGCACGTCGTCACCGACGACGACGGCGAGCGCGCCGAGCAGGTCTACGTCGAGTTCTCCGACGGGAACCGGGTGCAGGCCAAGATCGTCGGCGTCGACCCGAACGCCGACGTGGCGCTGCTGCGCGTCGAGCCCGAGGGCCTGTCGCTCACGCCGCTGCGGCTCGGCAACTCGCACGCGATCGCCGTCGGCGAGCCGGTGGCCGCGATCGGCAGCCCGTTCGGCGAGCGCCAGTCGCTCTCGATCGGCGTGATCTCGGCGCTCGACCGCAGCATCGAGTCGCTGACGCAGTTCCAGATCGGCGACGCGATCCAGACGGACGCCGCGATCAACCCCGGCAACTCGGGCGGGCCCCTGATCGACGCGCACGGGCGCGTGCTCGGGATCAACGCGCAGATCAAGTCCCAGTCCGGCGGTGGCGAGGGCGTGGGCTTTGCGATCCCGGTCGACGCGGTGCGGCGCTCGCTGGAGGAGCTGCGCGGCTCCGGGCGAGTGGACTACGGGTACCTGGGCGTATCGACGCTGGTGCTCTGGCCGCAGCTGGCCGAGCGGCTCGACCTCGACACCGGCGACGGCGCGCTGATCCAGACGATCGAGGACGGCAGCCCGGCCGAGCGCGCCGACCTGGAGGCGGGCGACGACGAGATCGAGTTCCAGGCGACGCGCGTGCGGACGGGCGGCGACGTGATCGTCGCCGTCGACGGACGGCCGCTCTCGCGCACCGACGACCTCGCCGACGAGATCAGCCGGATGAGCGCCGGCGACGAGGTGCGGCTCGAGGTCGTGCGCGACGGCAGGCACCGCACCGTACGGCTCGAGCTCGGCCGCCGGCCGGCCGGTTCCGGTTGAGGATGACCGGGTAGGGTGAACGACGTGGTCGAGGCGGGGCAAGCCACCGACAGCCGCGACGTTTCGCTCACGATCCCGGCGCGCCCGGACTACCTGGTGCTCGCCCGGCTCGCGCTGTCCGCGGTCTGCCGGCTCACTCCGCTGTCGCCGGAGGAGATCGCCGATCTCAAGCTCGCCATCACCGAGGCGGCCAACGACTTCGTCGACGAGTCGCGGCCGCTCGAGGACGAGAGCCGGCTCAACTTCGCCTTCCACCTGCTCGACGACCGCCTCTCGATGGAGCTGGAGGGGCCGGACCGCGGCGTCGGCGGCATGGAGCAGGAGCTCAGCCGCGCGATCATCGAGGCGACCGTCGACGAGTCCGACTTCACCACCGGCCGCACGCGGCTCGTCAAGCATCTCTCGACCGCCAGCGGCTAGGTAGGCTCACCGCCGTGCTTCAGCCCGTCTCGGTGGGGACCAAGACCCTCGCCGACTACACCCATCTGGCCGGCCGGCCCCTGATCCAGGAGATCCGCGAGCTCGCGGAGCCGCTGGAGGGCCTGCGCGTGCTGCACCTGTCCGCGACCGCGTTCGGCGGCGGCGTGGCCGAGATCCTCTACACGCTGATCCCGCTGATGAACGACGTCGGGATCGACGCCCAGTGGGAGGTGATGCTGGGGCGCGAGGAGTTCTACAACGTCACCAAGCGCCTCCACAACGCGCTGCAGGGCAACCCCGACTCGCTCGACGACGAGGAGTGGAAGATCTTCGACCGCTACAACGAGCTCAACGCGGCCGAGATCTCCGGCGACTGGGACGTGATCATCGTCCACGACCCGCAGCCGGCGGGCGTGCGCCAGCACGTGCCGGACAAGGCGCGCAGCTGGATCTGGCGCTGCCACATCGACCTCTCGACGCCGAACCCGGACGCGATCGACCACATCGTTCCGCTGGTGCGCGAATACGAAGCCTCGGTCTGGCACGTGCCGGCCTACGTCCCGGAGGCGCTGAACGGCGCCGCCGACGGGCGCGTGAACATCTGCCCGCCGGCGATCGACCCGCTGTCGCCCAAGAACATGGCGCTGTCGCCCGAGGACGCCGCCTTCGTGTGCGACCAGTTCGGCATCGACGTCGACCGGCCGCTGCTCTGCCAGGTGTCGCGCTTCGACCCCTGGAAGGACCCGATGGGCGTGATCGACGCCTACCGGCTCGTCAAGCAGGACCTGCCCGAGGTACAGCTCGCGCTGGTGGGGTCGATGGCCACCGACGACCCCGAGGGCTGGGAGTTCTTCAACTCGACGATGGCCTACGCCGACGGCGATCCGGACATCCACATCCTCAACAACCTGAACAGCGTCGGGGCGATCGAGGTGAACGCCTTCCAGTCGCAGGCGGACGTGGTGATCCAGAAGTCGACGCGCGAGGGGTTCGGGCTGACCGTCTCCGAGGCGCTCTGGAAGGGGCGCCCGTTCATCGGCGGCGACGTCGGCGGCATCCCGCTGCAGGTCGAGGACGGCCAGACCGGCTACCTCGTCTCGTCGCCGGCGGAGTGCGCCGACCGCGCGCTGCGAGTCTTGCGCGAGCCCGACCTCGGCAAGCAGCTCGGGCGGGCGGGCAAGGAGCACGTGCGCAAGCACTTCCTGACGCCGCGACTGCTGCGTGACTGGCTGAGGATCTTCCAGGAACAGCGATGACGAAGGACGCCCCGCTCGTCCTCGTGTCGAACCGCGGGCCCGCCACGTTCGAGGGCGGGGAGCCGCGTCGCGGCGGCGGCGGCCTCGTGACCGCGCTGACCGGGCTGGTGCACCACCGCGACGCCGTGTGGGTGGCGTCGACGCTCGGCGAGGGCGACGTGGAGGCCAGCCGCGAGCACGACGGCAAGTCGTTCGAGCTGGAGCTGGACGAGGCGCACTACCGGATCAGGCTGGTCGAGTCCGATCCGGACGCCTACGACGCGTTCTACAACGTCGTCGCGAACCCGATGCTGTGGTTCATCCAGCATTACCTCTGGGACCTCTCCAACGCGCCCGACATCCGGCGCGCCGAGATCGAGGCCTACGAGGAGGGCTACTGCGCGGTCAACAACGACCTGGCGCGCGCGGTGCTGGAGGAGGTCGAGGGCGAGAGCGACGCGGTCGTGATGCTCCACGACTACCACCTCTACGTGGCGCCGAAGCTGATCCGCCGCGAGCGGCCGGACGTGTTCCTGCACCACTTCGTCCACATCCCGTGGACGCAGCCGGACGCCTGGCGCGTGCTGCCGGCGGACATGCGCGAGGACCTCTACGAGGGGATCCTCTCGAACGACATCATCGCCTTCCACACTCGCTCCTACCGGCGCAACTTCCTGCTCTGCTGCCGCGAGCTGTTCGACCTCGAGGTCGACGAGGAGGCGGGCGTCGTGCGGTTCGACGGCCGCGACGTGTGGGTGCGGTCGTACCCGCTGCCGATCTCGGCGGAGACGTTCCACCGGACCGCGCAGCGACCGGCGGTGCACGAGTACGAGCGCGAGATCCTGAGGCGCCGGCGCGAGCACCTGATCCTGCGCGTGGACCGGGCCGACCTGTCGAAGAACGTGCTGCGCGGGTTCACGGCGTTCGACCTGTTCCTGGAGCAGCACCCGGACTTCAAGGAGCAGGTGACGTTCATCGCCCACCTGATCCCGTCGCGCCAGGACGTGCCCGAGTACGCCGAGTACCTGGAGCGCATCGAGGCGCTGGTGGCGGTGGTCAACCACCGCCACGGGACGACCGACTGGATGCCGATCGACCTGCGGCTGCGCGAGAACCTCGAGGAGGCGATCGCGGCGTACAAGCACTACGACCTGCTGATGGTCAACGCGATGTTCGACGGGATGAACCTGATCGCGAAGGAAGGGCCGCTGGTCAACGAGCGCAACGGCGTGTCGCTGCTGTCGGAGAACACCGGGGCGCACGAGGAGCTGGCGGACTTCGCGCTGTCGGTGAACCCGTTCGACGTCCAGGAGCAGGCCGACGCGATCTACCGAGCGCTGTCGATGTCGGCCGAGGAGCGCTCGTGGCGGGCGCAGGGCCTGAAGCGAATCGTGACGGCCCGCGACCCCGGCGACTGGGTCGACGACCAGCTCGCCGACATCGAAGCGAAGCGCCGGGGCGAAGCGGCCGGGACGTAGGCGGCCGCGCGGCGCCACGGCTCGGGCCCGCCCCACCGTGCCCGGCCACCAATCGCACGTTTCCCGTGTATTACACGGAGAACGTACGACTCGTGGACCTCGGCCGGCAGGTCCCGCCACGAACGTGACCTTGGGTCACTCTCGTCGTCCGGCCCTCATGGCGCGAACTCGGGCGCCGGGGACGCCTGGCCGAGCCGCGGCGCCGGGGCCGGTGCGGGCGCAGGGGTGAAGCGGGCGCTCGGGGGCTGCGCTTGGCCCGCGGGCGGCGGCGGGATCCGGGACGGCCCGGGGGCCCGCTCGGGGGTGCGCGGCGCCCGCTCGCGCTTCGCCGGGTGCCGCGCCCGGTCGCGCGCCGCCGGCTGACGAGCCCCTCTTTGCCGCTGTACGGGAGGACCATGCGGCACCGGCCGCGCCGAGCGACCGCCCTCTGCCGCAACCGGCGGCGGCGCGTGCCGCGGCTCCCCACCCCCGAACCCCGCCACCACCCAGGCCACCGCGGCAGCCGCCACGCACGCCACCGCTCCCACGTTCTCCCAGCGCACCCGCCGCAGCACCGCCATGCCGGGAGAAAGCCGCCGGACCGGGCCGCTTCGCCCCGGGCCGCACCGAAAACCGCTGCTAACCTGCCCCGCTCCATGGCAGGCCTGTACGACCTCATGCTCCTGATCGACCCGAACGCTCCCGAGGAGCGCCGCACCGCGGCCGTCTCGGAGGCCGAGTCGCTCATGTCCAACGGCGGCGAGATCGTCAACTCGCACGACTGGGGACAGCGCCGCATGGCCTACGAGATCGACCACCGCCCGGAGGCCGACTACCGGCTCTACCAGTTCACCGGCGGCACGGACGTCCTCGAGAGGCTCAACCAGCGCCTGCGCATCAACGACGCGGTGCTGCGGTTCCGCATCATCAAGGCCAAGCCCGGCGCGCCGCTGCCGCCGCCGCCCGAGCAGCAGTCCCCTCGCCGGCGCGACGACCGCGAGCCGCAGGACACGCGCGTGGCCGCCCGGGCGGCAGCCGACGCGCCCACCGGCGCCGACGCGCCCACCGGCGACGACGTCCCTGCCGGCGACGACGACGAGTAGCCGGCTCCTCCGGCCGAAGCGCCACCTGCAACGCCCTTCGCAGTCCGTCCGGCCTGCGCGGGATGGTGCTGAGTTCGCCAAAGTGACAGCCGGGGGGCGAACTCTGCCGCCGACGAGCTTTTTCCCCTACGAGCGGCCTGGACTGCCCCGCTGGGGTTGTGCCCGGGGAGATCACAAAGCATCGTCCAGAGTCGAAAGGAGAACCTGAATGGCATCTACGAACATCAATCGGGTCGTCCTCACGGGCAACCTCACGCGCGATCCGGAGCTGCGGTCGCTTCCGAGCGGCATGGCCGTCTGCAGCCTGCGGATCGCTTCCAACACCCGCCGGAAGGACAACTCGACCGGCGAGTGGGTCGACAAGCCCAACTACTTCGACGTCACCGTGTGGGGTGCTCAGGGCGAGAACTGCGCCCAGTACCTGGCCAAGGGACGGCCCGTCGCGATCGACGGCCGGCTCGAGTGGCGGGAGTGGGACGACAAGGAAACCGGCAAGAAGCGGCAGTCGGTGGATATCATTGCCGATTCCGTCCAGTTCCTCGGCTCGCGCGAAGGTGGCGAGAACGGCGGCAGGTTCACGCCCCAGAGCGATGTGCCGGCCGACACCGGGGACTTCCAGCCGGCGCCCACGGGTGCCGGGGGATCGGACGACGACATCCCGTTCTGACCCCGAAGTAGCAAGTACGCAGGAAGGAATACGTGGCGAAGCAGCGTGGAACAACCCCCACTCGCGACCGCAAGCGCGGCCGTAGGGGCGCGCCCGGAGGAGCCGGCCGGTTCAAGCCGTGCCCGTTCTGCCGGGACAAGGTCGACGAGGTCGACTACAAGGACCTCGCATCGCTGCGCAGGGCGATCAGCGACAAGGGCAAGATCCGCTCTTCGCGCGTGACCGGCGCCTGCCGCCGCCACCAGTCCCAGCTCGCGACCGCGGTCAAGCGGGCGAGGGAGCTGGGCCTCCTGCCGTACGTGTCTGACAGGTAAGGACGGGACCGAAGATGGCCCAGGCGATCCTGCTTCAGGAAGTGGACAAGCTCGGCGAGCGCGGTGACGTCATCGACGTCTCGTCGGGCTACCTCCGCAACTACCTCGTTCCGCGCAAGCTCGCCCAGCCGGCCACGCCGGCGGCGATCGCGGATTCGCAGCGCCGCCGTGATGCGGCCGAGCGTGCCGCCACCGAGGCGGCCGCGAAGGCCGAGGAGACGGCCGCGCTGCTGCGCAAGACGGTGCTCACGATCTCCCACCAGGCGGGTGACGACGGCCGGCTGTTCGGCTCAGTCACCTCGCAGGAGATCGTCGATGCGATCCGTCAGGCGCGCGGCGTGCGTCTCGACAAGCGCCGCGTGCAGCTCGAGGATGCGATCAGGAGCACCGGCACGCACATGGTCACCGTCGAAGTCGCGGACGGCGTGACGGCGGACATCAAGACCATCGTCACACCGCAGGCCTAGCGCGCCGGCGTGGCAGTCGCCGTCCCGCCGGAGGCTGCGGGAAGCGTTCCGCCTCACAACGAGGAGGCCGAGGCGTCGGTCCTCGGTGCGATCCTGCTCACCGAGCAGGCGCTCGACGGCGTGCTGCTCGAGATCGGGCTGAAGTCCGACCACTTCTACCGGCCGCGCCACCAGCAGATCTTCCAGTCGATGATCCGCCTCAAGGAGAAGGCGGATCCGGAGGCGGTCGACGCCCTCACCGTCTGCGACGAGCTGCGCAGCCAGGGACAGCTCGAGGAGGCCGGCGGCGAGGCCTACGTCCACTCGCTGCCGACCGTGGTGCCGGCGGTCGGCGCGGTGCTCGACTACGCGCGCATCGTCCGCGACGACGCGCTCATGCGCGGCATCCTCGAGACGACTCGCCAGATCCAGACCGAGGTGCTCGCGCATCGGGGCGACCCGCGCGAGCTGATCGAGCGTGCCGAGGCCGCGCTGTTCCGGATCGGCCACGAGGGTGGCATGGCCGAGATGCGGACGATCGAGTCCGTCCTGCACGAGGAGATCGACAAGCTCGAGGAGCTGTCGCGCCGGGACATCGGCCTCACCGGCACCCCGTCCGGATTCGCCGACATCGACGACCTGACGGGCGGCTTCCAGCACGGCAACCTGATCGTGCTGGCAGCGCGGCCCTCGATGGGCAAGAGCACGCTTGCCACCAACATCGCGGAGAACGCCGCGATCGACCACGGCAAGCCGGTCGCCCTGTTCTCGCTCGAGATGTCCGAGACGGAGCTCGCGCACCGCTTCATCGCCTCCCAGGCGAAGGTGTCGAGCGACGAGCTCCGGAAGGGCCGCGTCAAGGCCGACCGCTGGCCGAAGGTGCTGCGCGCCGTCGAGAAGCTCGCCGCGGCGCCGATCTTCATCGACGACTCGAGCGACATCGGCGTGCTCGAGATGCGCGCGAAGGCGCGCCGCCTGCACGCCCGCCACGGTGGGCTGGGGCTGATCGTCGTCGACTACCTCCAGCTCGTCCGCCCGGACGGGCGCACCGACAGCCGCGTCGAGCAGGTCGGCCAGATCAGCCGTGGCCTGAAGATCCTCGCGCGCGAGCTCGACATCCCGGTGATCGCCGTCTCGCAGCTCTCGCGCGCCGTGGAGTCGCGCCACCCGCCGATCCCGATGCTCTCGGACCTGCGCGAGAGCGGCCAGCTCGAGCAGGACGCCGACGTCGTGATGTTCGTCTACCGCGAGGAGTACTACGACCAGGAGTCCGAGCGCCTGGGCGAGGCCGACATCATCTTCGCCAAGCACCGCAACGGGCCGATCGGCAAGGTCGCGCTCAGCTTCCTGCCGAAGTACCCGCGCTTCGCGAGCCTCTACCGCGACCACAGCGCGGTCCCGGCGATGCCGGACTCGAACGGAGTGGGCTGACGTGCTGCGCCGCGTCGAGCCGGCGGAGGCGCAGACCTGCCCGCTCGGCATCTGCGACGGGTCGACCTGGGTGCTCGACGAGGACACCGGCGACGCCAGGCCCTGCCGCTGCCGCGACCAGCGCGTGCGCCGCGCGATCAGCGGCGGGATCGGCACCGGCATCGGGCGGCGCTTCCTCGAGGTGTCCTTCGACCGCGAGCCGATCGTCTCTCTCGACCCGATGGTCCTGCGCCAGGTGCGCGCCTTCGTGCGCTCGATCGACGAGCACCTAGAGGCCGGGCGAGGGCTCTGGTTCGACGGGCCCGTCGGGACCGGCAAGACGTCGCTGGCGATCCTGGTGGCCAAGGCGGCGAAGGACGCGGGCCGCTCCTACGCCGTCTACCCCGTGCCGCGCCTGCTCGCCGAGATCAAGCGCACCTTCGACCGTGACTCCAACGACAGCTACCTGGCCGTCTTCCGCAGGCTCTGCAGCGTCGACGTGCTCGTGCTCGACGACCTCGGCGCGGAGAAGCAGACCGAGTGGGTGCTGGAGCAGCTCTACTCGATCGTCAACGAGCGCTGGCAGGACCGGCGCTCGATCGTGGTCACGACGAACATCCCCGACCCGGACCCCGAGGCGCCGAGCCGGATGCTGCGCGCGAGCGCCCGCGAGCTCGACCAGGCGGCCCGCTCGGGTCGCCTCGACGGATCCGATCTCGCCGACCTGCGGCGGATCGTCGACCGCGTCGAGCAGGTGGCCGCTCGCGTGAGCGACCTGGACGACGGCGGCTCCGATCCGATCGCCCGGCTGCGCAGGCAGGTCGGCTCGCGGACGGTCTCGCGGCTGGTCGAGATCTGCGACGACCCGATTCCGATCGGCGGCCCGGACCTGCGCATGATCGCTCAGGGCGCGTAGCGCCTTAGACTCGTTGGCGCCATGCCAGGACTGGTGATCGTGGGCGCCCAGTGGGGCGACGAGGGGAAGGGGAAGGTCGTTGACCTGCTCGCCGAGCAGGCCGATCTCGTGATCCGCTTCCAGGGCGGCAACAACGCCGGCCACACGATCGTCCGCGAGGGTGAGACCTTCAAGTTCCACCTGATCCCGTCGGGGATCCTCTACCCCGGCAAGCTGTGCGCGATCGGCAACGGCGTGGTCGTCGACCCGAAGGTGCTGACCGAGGAGATCGCCGAGCTGTCGCGCCGCCGCATCGACCTCAGCGGCCTGCGCATCTCGGCCAACGCGCACCTGATCATGCCGTACCACAAGCTGCTCGACCACGCCGGAGAGGCGCAGCTCGGCAAGCTCCAGATCGGCACCACGCGACGCGGCATCGGCCCCTGCTACGCCGACAAGGCGGCCCGGCTCGGCATCCGCATGCAGGACCTGCTCGACGAGAAGATCCTGCGCAAGAAGATCTACACGGCGCTGGAGCCGAAGCGGCTGATGCTGCGGCCGTTCGCGAAGGATCCCGAGCTCGACCTGCACGCGATGACCGAGGAGTTCCGCATCCTCGGCCACCGGCTCGAGCCCTACATCGCCGACACGCCGCCGCTCGCCTGGCGCGCGCTCGACGCCGGCCGCCTGGTGGTGTTCGAGGGAGCGCAGGGCGCGCTGCTCGACATCGACCACGGCACCTACCCCTTCGTCACCTCGTCCAACACGGTCGCCGGGCGCGGCCTGCGCCGGGGCCGGCGTGGGGCCGCGCTCGATCGACGAGGTGTGGGGCATCGCCAAGGCCTACGCCACCCGCGTCGGCGCGGGGCCGTTCCCGACGGAGCTGGAGGAGGCGCTCGGCGAGCGCATCCGCGAGGCCGGCGGCGAGTTCGGCACCACGACCGGCCGGCCGCGGCGCACCGGCTGGATCGACCTGGTCGCGCTGCGCTACGCCGCGCGCATCAACGGGCTCACCGCGCTGGTGGTCACCAAGCTCGACGTGCTGACCGGTATCGACCCGCTGTACGTCGGCGTCCGCTACCTCGGCCCCGAGGGCGCGACCTTCGACGAGTTCCCCTACCACCAGTCGATCGTCCACAAGGTGCACGGCGACCTCGTCGAGCTGCCCGGCTGGCACGAGGACATCTCGGCCGTGCGCTCGATGGACGACCTGCCGGCGAACGCGCAGGCGTACCTCGAGTTCATCGCCGACTACGTGGGCGTGCCGGTCGTGATGGTCGGCGTCGGCCCGGCGCGCGACGAGATGATCTGGACCGGCGCCGCCGAGCGCCTCAGGCCCGCGGCCGCCTGAGCCCCCTCAGGCGCGCACGACGTGCGTCTGCACGGCCAGGTCGTGCAGCGCGCGGTTCTCGCCGTCCCAGAGCGGCCAGAGGACGTCGAGCAGCCACGGCAGCAGCGGGATGATCGACGACGCGACCCCCACCGCCAGACCCTTGACGACGACCTCGCGCAGCGCCGACCAGGCGAAGTCCATCGGCTGGCCGTTGTTGCGCACGACCCGGATGCCGAGCATCTGCTTGCCGAGCGTCTGGCCGTTGCGCGCGCCGGAGCGCGCCATCAGCAGCGGGGCGTAGAGCAGCAGCAGCACGACGTACAGCAGGAACGACACAATGCCGGTGGCGATCCCGCCGGCGTCGCTGCCCAGCGCGACGACCACCACGATCACGACGAGCAGCACGAACGGCACCAGCAGGATCAGCCCGTCGAGGATGGCCGCGCCGGCGCGCGAGCCCCAGCTGGCGAGCGGCTGGCCGGCCCAGCCCTGGGCGGCGGGCGGCGGCTGCTGCCAGCCGCCGGCCGGGGTCTCGGGCCCGTCCGGGATCGGCGTGTAGGCGGGGGCCTGCGGCATCGGCGCCTCGGGGCCCTGAGGTCCGGGCGCCTGCGTGGCCCAGGCGCCTGCGGCCCAGGCGCCTGCGGTCCGGGTGCCTGCGGGCCTGGCGCTTGCGGCCCCGGCGCCTGCGGCCCCTGGGGCGGGACGCTCTCGGGGCCGGGGTCCTCGGGCGGCGGCGATCCACTTTCCATGGGCTAATCAAACCACCGACGGCGGCCGCTAGAGCAGGTCGTGCTCGGGGACCTCGCGCACCGGGCGCGCCGGGACCCCCATCACCACCGTGCGCGGCGGCACGTCGGCGGTGACCACGGCGCCCGCCGCGACGAACGCCTCCTCGCCGACCTCGACGCCCGGCAGCAGCACCGCGCCGCCGCCGATCCGGCACGCGCGCCGCAGCGTCGCGCCGCGCAGCTGCTCGCCCGAGCGGCGCCGGCCGGCGGTCGGGTCGTTGGTGAGCACGACGCCCGGAGCGACGAAGACGTCGTCCTCGAGCACCGACCACGCGGTCACGTAGGCGTTCGTCTGCAGCCGCACGCGCGCGCCGATCCGCACGTCGTTCTCCACCGACGCCCCGCGCCCCACCACGCAGCCGTCGCCGATCACGGCCCGCTCGCGCACGTGCGCCTGGTCGCGCGACCACCGTGCCCGCGCCGATCACGGCGCCGGCGACCACCACGGCGCCCGCCCCGATCGACACACCGTCGCCGAGCTGCGCCGGCCCCGGCTGCTCGCGGCTCGCGCTCGAGCCGGCCCCCAGCAGCGGCGGCTTGCCGACGACGCAGCCGTCGCCGAGCGTCACGTCGCTCCCGAGCACCGTGCCGGGGTAGACGACGCGCTCGCGCCGGGCGCGGAGCCTCAGGCACGCGAGCTCTCCCTCAGGGAGAGCTGCAGCGCCTCGAGCACGCGGACCACGCGCAGCCCCGCCTCGCCGTCGGAGCGCGGCTCGCGCGCCCTCGTGCACGCTCTCGGCGAAGTGGGCGCACTCGACGCGCAGCGGCTCGTCGTTGGGGACGCGCGGCGAGTAGGTGTCGCCCGAGCGCGCGATGTACTCGCCGTAGGACGACCAGCTCTCGTCGAAGCCCTTGTCGTAGACGGTCAGCTTGCGCTCCAGCTCCATGTCGTCGAAGGTCGCCATCTTCTTCGAGCCGACGACCGTGAAGCGGCGCTCCTTGTGCGGGTCGAGCCAGGACAGGTGCATGTGCGCCGCCAGGCCCGACGGGAAGCGCAGGAAGCAGAAGACCACGTCCTCGATGCCCTCCTGCATGTAGCTCTCGCCCACCGCCCGGCACTCGTCCGGCTCCTCGCCCGCGAGCCTGCAGGATCACCGACACGTCGTGCGCGCCCAGGGACCAGAGCGCGTTCTCGTCCGGGCGCAGCACGCCCAGGTTGAGCCGGTTGGAGTAGATGTAGCGGACGTCCCCGAGCTCGCCGGTCGTCCACGAGCCCCTTGAGCGCCTCCACCCCGGGGTGGTACTCGAGCAGGTGCCCGACCATCAGCACCCGCTCGGCGGCGCGGGCCGCGGCCACGACCTGCTCGGCCTCGGCGACCGACTGCGCGAGCGGCTTCTCGACGAAGCAGTGCTTGCCCGCCTCGAGCACCCGCACCGCCAGCGGCGCGTGGGTCGGCACCGGCGTGGCCAGCGCCACGGCGTCCAGGTCGGCGTCGTCGAGCAGGTCGTCGAGCGAGGCGGTCGCGCGCGCGGCCGGGAAGGTCGCCGCGGCGCGCTCGCGGCGCTCCTCGGACTCGTCGCAGAGCCAGGTCAGCTCGACGTCCGGCAGCCGATCGAAGTTGCGCGCGAGGTTCGGGCCCCAGTAGCCCAGCCCGGCGACGCCGATCCTCACAGACGGACCAGGTGGGGCGCCTCGATGTCGCGGGTCACGCCGCGGAAGTCGACCACCAGCGACGACTCCTCCACCAGCCGCTCCAGGTCGAGCCCCGGGTGGGCGGTCACGATCGCCACGCAGTCCGCGTCCTCGGGCCACTCGCTGCGCAGGCCGAGGTCGTGCAGCTCGGGCACGAAGTCGTCGTGGTAGGAGACCTCGGCGCCCTGCGCGCGCAGCAGCCGCAGGATCCGCAGCGCCGGCGACTCGCGGATGTCGCCCACGCCCGGCTTGTACGACACGCCCAGGATCGCGATGCGCGATCCGTTGACCGGCTTGGACTGGTCGTTGAGCGCGCGGGCGATCCGCTCGACGCAGAAGTACGGCATCGCCTGGTTGACCTCGCCGGCGAGCTCCACGAACTCCGTCTGCATGTCGAACTCGCGCGCGCGCCAGGACAGGTAGAAGGGGTCGACCGGCAGGCAGTGCCCGCCCATCCCCGGGCCCGGCTTGAAGGACATGAAGCCGTAGGGCTTGGTCGCCGCGGCGTCCACGACCTCCCAGACGTCGATGCCCATCCGGTCGCACAGCATCGCCAGCTCGTTGACGAGGGCGATGTTGACCGAGCGGAAGATGTTCTCGAGCAGCTTGGTCAGCTCGGCGGCCTCCGGCGTCGACACCTGCGACGACCTCGTCGCAGACCTCCTCGTAGAGCGCGACCGCGCGGCGCTGGCACTCGGAGGTCAGCCCGCCGACGATCTTCGGCGTCGTGCGCAGCGTGTAGTCGGTGCGGCCCGGGTCGATGCGCTCAGGCGAGAAGGCGAGGTAGAAGTCGCGGCCGGCGGCCAGACCCGACTCCTCGAGCAGCGGCGCGAAGCGACCGCGCGTGGTGCCCGGGTAGGTGGTCGACTCGAGCACGACCAGCTGGCCCTCCTGCAGCACGCTGGCGAGCGCGGTGCCGGTGGCGATCATCGGGCCGAGGTCGGGCTCGCGGTTTGCGGTCAGCGGCGTCGGGACGGCCACGACCACGGCGTCGACCTTGGCCAGGTCGGCGTAGCGCGCCGTCGCGTGGAATCGCTTCGAGATCCCCCTCAGCGTCTCGTCCGAGATGTCCTCGATGTGCGAGCGCCCCTCGTTGAGCGAGGCGATCATCCGCGCATCCACGTCCACGCCCACCACGTCGTGCCCCGCCTCTGCGAAGGCGACGACCAGCGGCAGACCTACGTACCCGAGCCCGATAACTCCGATCTTCATAGGCGCCCAGTGTAGGACGAGACGACGTCGCGAACGCGCTCTGCAGCATGTCCGCCGCCGTAGAGCTCGGGCCGATCGGCGGGCGGCGCGGCCTCGACCGCGGCGAGAGCGGCGTCCACGTCGAGGTCCACCAGCACGTTCCAGCCGGCGTCGACGGTCTCGACCCACTCGGTGGTGTCGCGCAGCGTCACGCAGGGCACCCCGAGCAGGTAGGCCTCCTTCTGCACCCCGCCCGAGTCGGTGAGGATGCGCCGCGCGTGGCGCGCCAGCTCGAGGAAGTCGAGGTAGCCGAGCGGCGCCACGACCTGCACCTCGCCGAGGCGGTCCAGCAGCCCCGCGGCCTCGAGCCGCGCGCGCGTGCGCGGGTGCGCCGGGAACACCACGGGCGCGGGGAGCGCGGCGAGCAGGTCGACCAGTCGCTCGAGCCGGGCGGGGTCGTCGACGTTGCCGGCGCGGTGAGCCGTGACCACGAGGTAGGCGCCCGGCTCCAGCCCGAGGTCCGCGACGATCGTGGAGCGCTCGGCCGCGATCTCGCGGAAGGCGACCGAGACGTCGGCCATCACGTCGCCGACCAGGTGCGCCTCGCCGGCCGCGGACTCGCGCGCGAGGTTCTCCATCGCCGTGGCGGTGGAGCAGAGCAGCAGGTCGCTCGCGTGGTCGGTCAGCACGCGGTTGAGCT
This sequence comes from uncultured Thermoleophilaceae bacterium, assembly GCA_963828225.1. Taxonomy (GTDB): domain Bacteria; phylum Actinomycetota; class Thermoleophilia; order Solirubrobacterales; family Thermoleophilaceae; genus JACVRW01. Next base: position 336,892 of record CAWHDX010000006.1, read on the forward strand.
CCTCGGGCATGCGCCGGTCGAAGGAGCGCATCCCCGCCTCGACGTGCCCCACCGGGATCCCGGCCTGCGCCGCCGCCAGCGTCCCCGCCAGCGTCGAGTTGGTGTCGCCGTAGACGAGCACCAGATCCGGGGCGAGCTCGGCCAGCACCGGCTCGAGCGCGCCCAGCATGCGGGCCGTCTGCGCCGTGTTCGACCCGCTGCCGGCGTCGAGCTGGCGGTCCGGCGCCGGGATGTCGAGCTCCTCGAAGAACACCCGCGAGAGCTCGTCGTCGTAGTGCTGGCCGGTGTGCACGAGCAGCTCCTCGTGCGTGGCGCGCAGCAGGCGCGAGACCGCGGCCGCCTTCACGAACTGCGGCCGGTTCCCGACGATCGTGGCTATGCGGAGCGGAGTTCATGCGATCGCGCTTAGGATGGAGCCAGGATGACGAACCTGCTCGAGCGGGCGCTGGGCCTGGCCACCGAGGTGGCCCGTCACGTCGCCTGGTACGTCCGCCACCAGGTTGAGCCGAGCCCGCGCTCGCGCGGCGACTAGCCGCCCCTCGCCAGCTCCGACTCGACGTGCGCCCGGAACGCCGCGGCCGCCTCGCGCGTGCGCTCGCCCTCGGCCAGCTCGACGTCCTCGACCGCCCCGATCGACTGCACCTCGCGGATCGTCGACGCGAGGAAGGCCTCCGGGGCTGCCAGCAGGCTGTCCAGCGGGCAGGCGCGCTCCTCGACGTCAAGCAGGCGCATCACCCGATCGCGCGTGATCGAGGCGAGGATGTGCTCGTCGAGCGGCGGCGTGCAGAGCGTGCCGTCGGCGTCCACCCAGAAGATCGTCGACGTGGGCGCCTCGAGCACCCGGCCGTGCGGCGTGACCAGCAGGGCCTCGTCGAAGCCGCGCTCCTGGGCCAGCCGCGTGCAGAGCATGTTGGCCCCGTAGGAGAGCGACTTGACGCCGTCGAGCACCCGCGTCGGCGCGTAGGTGACGATGCCCAGCCGCACCCCGGGCGGCTTCTCGGCCGCCGGCTCGGTGAGCAGGATGCGCCGGCCGCCGCGCGTGATCACGATCCGCAGCGAGCCGTCGTAGCCGCCCCCGCCGCGCGCGTCGAGCAGCTCGGGGATCTCGCGCTCCAGCTCGCTTCGGAAGACCTCGGGCAGGCGCAGGTTCGCGCCGGAGCGCTCCAGCCGGTCGAGGTGGTCGGTCAGAGCGAAGACCGTGCCGTCGTACACGCGCATCACCTCGAAGACGCCGTCGCCGCGCAGCAGGCCCTCGTCGGTCACGGGGATGGCGAGCTCCCCGGCGGGCGCGATCAGGCCGTCGATCGAGCCGAGCTCGGCGGTCTGCGTGGCGGCGTCGTCGGCCATGCCCGGATCTTCTCAGACGGCCGCACTCCCCACGGCCTCCCGCATCCCTTAGAGTCGCGCCATGCCCACCGCGCGCGGGCACATGTCGCGAGACCTGCTGTCGGTCGAGCCGTCCCTGCGACTCGCTGACGTCGCGCGGCGCATGGCCGTCAAGGACGTCGGAGCCGCCCTGGTGACCGAGGAAGGCCGGCTGGTCGGCATCCTCACCGAGCGCGACGTGCTGCGCGCGGTCGCGCAGGGCATCGAGGAGGACTCCAGCGTCGGCGACTGGATGACGCGCGACCCCGACACGATCGAGCCGGACGAGTCGATCGAGCACGCCGCCGTGCTGATGATCCACGGCGGCTTCAGGCACCTGCCGGTCACCGAGCACGGCGACGTCGTGGGGATGCTCTCGATCCGCGACCTCATGCGGGTCGTGCTCCAGGACGCCGTCCCCGGCGGCCGCTAACACCCTCGCGCGCTAAGCCTTCGCGCCAAAACGGTCGATACCCGACCAATGAGCAGCGATGCGAACGACGTGCTCGAGCTCGTCGCGCGGCTGGACCGCGCCGCGACCCAGGTCGTGGCCCACTGGCTGAACGAGGTCGAGGGATTCTCCGACGGCGCGCCGCAGAGCGTTACGGACCTGCGCGCCCTGGCGGGCCGGGTGCCTCCGTCGGCGCTCGTGAACGCGCACCTGATGTGGCGCGGGACGGCGATCGAGCTGCTGGAGGCCGAGCCCGGCCCGGCGGTGGAGCAGGCGCGCGTCGTGCTCGCCGAGCGCTGCGACGCTGGGCTGGTGGCGGCCTCGCGCCAGTTCGACGAGCCGCGTGATCGCCTCACCGGCCTCGCCAACCGCTCGCTGCTGCTGGAGCGAATCGCGCACGCGCTGCACGGCTCGTCGCGCTACGGCGACTCGGTCGGCCTGATCTATATCGATCTCGACCCCGGCGAGGCCTCGTCGGACGAGCTGATCGTCGAGGCCGCTGCGCGGCTGCGGCGCGTCGCGCGCTCCTCCGACACCGTCGCGCGGCTCGGCTCCGCCGAGTTCGTGATCTGCACCGAGCGGCTGCGCAACGACCTCGAGGCGGTCGCCATCGCCGACCGCGCGCTGATGGCGCTGCGCCAGCCCTTCGCCATCGGCGGCGAGGAGGTGCGCGCCCAGCCCATGGCCGGGCATCGCGGTCTCGTCCGGCGGCGACGGGCCCGAGACGCTGCTGGCCAACGCCAGCGCCGCGCGGCGCTCCGTGGTCGACCGCTAAGCCCGGTCCCGCCACCGCGCCGTTGCGCCGCCGCGAGGCGGTGACGGCTAGCCTGCGGCGCCATGCAGGCCGATGCGATCGTCGTGGGCGGGGGACTGGCGGGGCTGGTCGCGACCGCCGAGCTGGCCGACGCCGGCCGGCGCGTGATCCTGCTCGACCAGGAGCCCGAGGGCTCGTTCGGCGGGCAGGCGTTCTGGTCGCTCGGCGGGCTGATGTTCGTCGACAGCCCCGAGCAGCGCCGACTGCGCATCCGCGACTCCTACGAGCTCGCGCTGCAGGACTGGCTCGGCACGGCGGGCTTCGACCGCCCCGAGGACGAGTGGCCGCGCCGCTGGGCCGAGGCCTACGTGGGCTTCTGCTCCGGCGAGAAGCGCTCCTGGCTGCACGGCCTCGGCATGCGCTGGATCCCCAACCCGGGCTGGCCCGAGCGCGGCGGCTACCACGCCGACGGGCACGGGAACTCGGTGCCGCGCTTCCACGTCACCTGGGGCACCGGGCCCGGCGTCGTGGAGCCCTTCGAGCGGCGCGTGCGCGAGGCGGCCGCGCGCGGCCTCGTGGAGCTGCGCTTCCGCCACCGCGTCGACGAGCTCAGCCTCTCCGGCGGGACGGTCACCGGCGTCGCCGGCAAGGTGCTCGCGGCCAGCTCGGTCGCGCGCGGCCAGCGCAGCGACCGCGAGGAGGTCGGCGACTTCGCGCTCGAGGCGCAGGCCGTGGTGATCACCACGGGAGGGATCGGCGGCAACCACGACCTCGTCCGCGAGAAGTGGCCCGCGCGGCTCGGCGAGCCGCCCCAGCGGATGCTGTCAGGCGTCCCCGCGCACGTCGACGGGCGCATGCTCGAGATCGCCCGCAGCGCGGGCGCGAACGAGATCAACGCCGACCGCATGTGGCACTACGTCGAGGGCATCCACAACTGGGACCCGATCTGGCCGATGCACGCGATCCGGATCATCCCCGGGCCGTCGTCGATGTGGTTCGACGCGCGCGGGCGCAGGCTGCCCGGTCCGCTCTACCCCGGCTACGACACCCTCGGCACGCTCGCCCACATCCAGCAGACCGGCCACGACTACACCTGGTTCGTCCTGACCCGCAAGATCATCGAGAAGGAGTTCGCGCTGTCGGGCTCCGAGCAGAACCCGGACGCGACCGCGAAGAGCGTGCGCGCGCTGCTGAAGGACAGGCTCGCATCGGGCCCGCCCGCGCCCGTTCAGGCGTTCATGGACCACGGGCAGGACTTCGTGGTCGAGCGCGGCCTGCCGGAGCTGGTGCGGCGCATGAACGAGCTGACCGGCGACGACCTGATCTCGCTGCCCGACCTCGAGGCGCAGATCGTGGCGCGCGACCGGCAGGTCGACAACCGCTTCGCGAAGGACGGCCAGGTCACGGCGATCCACGGCGCGCGCGACTACTGGGCCGACAAGGTGACGCGCGTCGCGGCGCCCCACCGCATCCTCGATCCCGAGGCCGGGCCGCTGGTCGCGGTGCGGCTGTGGATCCTCACCCGCAAGTCGCTGGGAGGCCTGCAGACCGACCTCGAGTCGCGCGTGCTGCGGCCCTCGGGCGAGCCGCTGCCGGGGCTGTACGCGGCCGGCGAGGTGGCGGGGTTCGGCGGCGGCGGCATGCATGGCTACCGCGCGCTCGAGGGCACCTTCCTGGGCGGCTGCCTGTTCTCGGGGCGCACCGCCGGGCGGGCGCTCGCGGCCGCCCTCGGCCTGAGCCCGCTCAGACCGGAACGGGCGACCGTCTTGGCGGCCGTGCGCACCGTCGCCGTGAGCGTGTCGATGTCGTAGGCGCCGCTGTGGCGGCGGCCGTTGACGAAGAAGGTCGGCGTGCCGGCCACGCCGCTCGCGTCGGCGCCCGGCCACGTCGTCGGCCACGCGCGGGGCGTGCTCGTGCGTGCGCACGTCGTCCCAGAAACGCTCGACGTCGAGCCCGAGCTCCTCGGCGTAGCGGCTGAGGTCGTCCGGGGACAGCTCGTCCTGGTGGCCGAGCAGCAGCTCGTGCATCTCCCAGAACGAGCCCTGCGCGGCCGCAGCCTCGGCCGCCTCGGCGGCCATCTGCGCGTGCGGGTGGACGTCGTTGAGCGGGAGATGGCGCCAGACGTAGCGCAGGTCGTCTCCGAACGACTCGAGCAGCTCGCGCACCACCACCTCGGCCTGGCCGCAGTAGGGGCACTCGTAGTCGCCGTACTCCACGAGCGTCACCGGCGCCGAGTCGGACCCACGCACGTGGTCGCGCTCGCCGTCCACGTCCTCGGCCAGGTCGAGCATCGCGTCGACGGCTCCCGGCGCGCGGCCCGCGCGCACCGACTCCGGCATGCGCGCGATCACTCGGAAGGCGAGCCAGCTGAGCAGCGTCGCCACCACGGCCGCGCCGAGCACGCCGAGCTTCGCCTCCGCCAGGTCCTGGCCGCTCGAAGGCGTGGCTCGAGATCAGCAGCGAGACCGTGAACCCGATCCCGGCCACGAAGCCGCCGCCGACGATCGTCGGCCAGCTCAGCGGCGAGCCGCAGCCCGCCGAGCCACGAGCGCGAGCCCAGCCACGCGGCGGTCGCGATCCCCACCGGCTTCCCGATCACGTAGCCGAGCAGGATCCCGAGCGTGATCGGCGACCCGGCCGCGTCGGCGAGCAGGTCGCCGTCCAGGTGGATGCCGGCGTTGGCGATCGCGAACAGCGGCACGATCGCGTAGCTGGTCCAGGGATGGAGGCGATGCTGGAGGCGCTCGTTGGCCGAGATCGCGGAGCTACGCTGAGCTGCGCCGAGCGCGCCAGCTCGGGCGTGGGCTGCTCGCGGAAGGAGCGCGTGGCCTCGGTCACGCGCTCGAGGTCCTGCGCGCGCCGGCGGATAGGCGCTCGTGATCAGGCCGACCGCCAGGCCCGCGATCACCGGGTCGACGCCGGACTGGTGCAGGGCCAGCCAGATCGCGACGCCGAGCGCGACGGCGGCCGGGCGGCGCCAGGTCACGGGCGCGAAGCGCAGCCCGACGAGCAGCGCGAACAGCGCCGCGGAGATCGCCAGCGCCATCAGGTCGAGCTCGTCCGTGTAGACGGTCGCGATCACGACCAGCGCGACCAGGTCGTCGAACACCACCAGCGTGAGCAGCCGCACGCGCAGGCGCGTCGCGCCCCCGGCCACCAGCGCGAGCGCCCCGAGCGCGAAGGCCGTGTCGGTCGACATCGCCGCGCCCCAGCCGCCGGCGCTGTCGTGGCCGGCGTTCAGCGCCAGGTAGATGGCGACCGGCACGAGCATGCCGCCCACCGCCGCCAGCAGCGGGATGGCGACGCTGCGGCGCTCGCGCATCTCCCCCACGTCCATCTCGCGCTTGGCCTCGAGCCCGACCACGAGGAAGAAGAAGGTCATCAGACCCTCGTTGACCCACGTGCGCAGGTCCATCGAGATGGCGTCGTCGCCGAGGCTGACCGCGAGCTCGGTGCCCCAGAACGACTCGTAGCTGTCCCACCAGGGCGAGTTGGCCCACAGCAGCGCGACGACCGTCGCGCCAAGCAGGACCAGCGCGCCGCCGGTCTCGGTGCGCAGGTAGTCGCGCACGGGGGCGGCGAGGTTGCGGGCCCAAGCGGTGCTGCCGGAGAACTCCGTGCTCATAGGTCGCCCGGAGCGTATTCGCGGTGCGGCCGCGGCGGCCTAGGGCAGCGCCGGCGGCTCAGATGGGCCGTGAAGGAATCGAACCTTCAACCTTGAGATTAAGAGTCTCCTGCTCTGCCAATTGAGCTAACGGCCCGCGGTTTTCGAGTGTAGAAGACGCGGATCAGTCCGCGTCGGCGATCGCCTGAAGGGCGTCGGCGCGCGAGGCGTGGATCGGGAAGACGCGATCCAGGCCGGTGATCTCGAAGATCTTCGTGATGTTCTCGTCGGTGCAGACCAGCGCCAGCGAGCCGCCGGTCGGCCGCAGGCGCTTGACCCCGCCCACCAGCACGCCGAGCGTCGTCGAGTCGATGAACGTGGCCTTCGAGAGGTCGACCACGATCTGCTTCTTGCCCGACTCGATCAGCTCGACCATGCGCTCCTTGAACTCGGGCGCCGTATACAGATCCACCTCGCCACCCAGCTCGATCACGTGGGTGGCGTCGTCGATCGCCTCGTCTTCGATGTTGAAGTTCACTCTTCTCCCTGGGTTGGCGGACCGCAAGGGTAGGACAGCGAGGCGGTCACTGTCCCGAGGGGGTGGGGTTTTGCAGCTGCTTGGCGACCTTTTCCACCTGCTTCTTCTGATCCTTGGGCGCCAGATCGACCGCCTTCTGCGCCGCGAGCTGCGCCGTGCGCTTGTCGCCGGCCGCCTGCGCCCGCTGCACCAGCAGCAGGTAGGTCTGCGAGTCGTTGGCGTCCGCGGCCACGATGCGGGCCGCGTCCTTCGCCTTGCCCGGCCGGTTGATGCCGCCGCTGTCGAACACGTTCAGCGCCAGCCGGGCCAGGCCCGGATCGGGGTCGTTGGAGGTGGCCGCCAGGTAGCGCTCCCAGTAGGCGCCGGCGCGGCGCAGCTCGTCCTTGGAGTCCTCGGGGAACGCGCTCGACCCCGACGGCACCTGCGCCGACGCGGCCTGGTAGTTCAGCCGCACCAGCTCCGCCAGCACGGCCGCGTTCCGGGGCGACGCCTTGAGCCGTTCCTCCTGGCGGTCGATGCGGTCCTGCAGCTGGCTGTCGACGTCGCTGCCGCCGTCGCTGTCCGTGAAGGCGTCGACCAGGCCCTGCGGACGCGTCGCTGCCCACTCCGAACAGCACGAGACCGCCGCCCATCAGCACGGCGAGCGTCAGGTAGGTGGCCTGGACCGCCCGGCGGCGGCGCCCTCTCAGGTCGAACAGCATGCGCGGCGGAGGGTAGTGGTCATCCCGTCGCCCTCGGCGGCCGGCTGGTCGGCCACCTCGCCGATCGGCCGCCCCCACGCCGAGGCCATGATGATGCTGAGCTCGTAGAGCAGGTAGAGCGGGATCGACTCGAGCACGAGCGTGAGCGGATCGAGCGTCGGCAGCAGCGACGCCAGCACCACGATCCCGACGATCGCGAAGCGGCGGCCCTTGCGCAGCTTCTCGGGGCTCGTGATGCGCAGCTTGCACGCCGCGAGCACCCCGACGGGGATCTGGAAGCCGAGCCCCATCGCCAGCATCAGCATCGTCACGAACGAGTAGTAGTCGCGCGCGCGCACCTGCGTGTTGAACTCGTCGGCGTTGAAGTTGAGCAGGAACTGCATCGCCGGCGTGAGCACGACGAAGTAGCAGAACACCACGCCCGTGATGAACAGCAGCGGGATCATCAGCAGCAGCGGAAGGGCGACCCGCTTCTCGCCCGGGCTGAAGGCGGGCAGCAGGAATGCGTAGAGCTGGTAGAGGATCACCGGCAGCGAGATCAGCAGCGCGACGTAGGCCGCGTTCGTGAGCGTCGTGTAGAACGCCTCGGCGGGGCCGAGCGTGATCGGCTCGATGCCGTCCGGCAGCGGCGCGTTGACGATCTCGAGGACGAGGTGGTTCTGCCAGGCGGTGAGCGCCCAGGCGACCCCGAACGCCACGGCCGAGACGATCAGCCGGCTGCGCAGCTCGTCCAGATGGTCGACGACCGAAAGGCGGTCCTCGTGAGATATCGGGCGGATGCGCCGCACGCCCCTGGTAGCGGCCTCCGCCGCTAGGACTTCGGCTCGGCGGCCGTGGTGGTGGTCGTGCGCTCGGTGTGCTCGACCACGACGCCCTCGTCCAGCTCGTCCTTGTCCTTGCCGGTCACGGAGTCCTTGAACTCACGCATGCCCCGTCCCGAGCGAGCGGCCCAGATCCGGCAGTCGCTTCGGCCCGAACACCACGAGCACGACGACGAGGATGATCACCGATTCGAGGGGGCCTGGAGTCCACATGGCTGACCACATGGTAGTGCCTAATCGTCGAAGTTCAGATAAAACCTGCTCGGCGTCGGCTCCGCCTGGCCCTGGTACTTCGAGCCGGTCTCGCGCGAGCCGTACGGGTGGTCGACCGGACCGTCCATCCGCATGAACGAGAGCTGCCCGATCGGCATGCCCTCGTAGATCGTGATCGGGAGGTTCGCGACGTTCGAGAGCTCGAGCGTCAGGTTGCCCGCGAAGCCGGCGTCGACGAAGCCCGCAGTCGAGTGGATCAGCAGCCCGAGCCGCCCCAGGCTCGACTTGCCCTCGAGCCGCGCGACCAGGTCGTTCGGCAGCGTGACGCGCTCGAGCGTCTGGCCGAGCACGAACTCGCCGGGGTGCAGGATGAACGGCTCGCCGCCGTGCACCTCCACCAGCTCGGTCAGATCCGGCATCTGCTGGCGCACGTCGATGTACGGGTAGCGCGCGTTGTGGAAGACGCGAAAGCGCGAGTCCACCCGCACGTCGATGCTCGACGGCTGGACCAGGCTCTCGTCGAAGGGATCGATGACGATGCGGCCGGCCTCGATCTCCGACCGGATCGTCCTGTCGCTGAGGACCACGGGCGCACGAGTCTATTGACATTCGCAGACGATTTTCAAGTTCGCTGCCGGGGTGCCGATACCGCCCTGCAGAGGATGAGGATGATGGACAGCCACGGCGAACAGACCCACTACGTGAAGCGCGTTCAGCTTCCCAGCGGGAAGACGATCGAGGTCGTCTACTTCAAGGACGGCGGCCCGCTCGAGGAGCTCCCGGATGGCGCCGCGCAGCACCGAGGATCCGCCCGCCGAGCCGCATCAGGACCTGCACGTCTGCCTCGAGTGCGAGTCCGACCTGGTCTACCCGGTCCAGTGGGAGGAGTCGGGCGTCGAGAACTGGACGCGTCCTGCTCCACTGCCCCAACTGCGACGTCTACCGCGAGGGCATCTTCACCCAGGACACGGTCGAGGTCTTCGACGAGGAGCTCGACCGCGGCGCGGACATGCTCGCGCGCGACTACAAGCGGCTCATGCGCGCCAACATGGCCGACGAGATCGACCGCTTCGTCGGCGCGCTCACCGCGGACGCGATCCTCCCCGAGGACTTCCGGGCCTAGCGCCCGGGCCTACGCGTACCGCTCGACCACGCCGTCGGCCACCAGCTCGAGCGCCTCGCGGCGACGCGCCGGCAGCTCAGGCGTCGTCCAGCGTCCGCTTCGCCTCGGCCACGTGCGCCAGCGCCTCGCTCGCGGGCGGCGTCGAGCGCTCCGGTCGCGGCGATGCGGTCGCAGATCCGCTCGGCCTCCTCGGGCGTGAGCCCGGAGTCGAGGCGGGCCAGCTCCGGGTCGCGCCGCGCGCGCGAGGATCAGCGGCAGCGTCACGGTGCCGTCGAGCAGGTCGGTGCCGCGCGGCTTGCCGGTGCGCTCCGGCGGGCCCGGACACGTCGAGCACGTCGTCGAGCACCTGGAAGGCCAGGCCGATGCCCTCGCCGAAGCGGCCGAGCGCTCCGGCCATCTCGGGGCGGCCGCCGACGAGCGCGCCGAGCCGGCACGACGCCGAGAACAGGCTCGCCGTCTTGAGCCGGCAGCGCTCCAGGTAGCGCTCGGGCGTCGACGTCGGCGCTCCAGGCGTCGGCGCGCTGCATCAGCTCGCCGCGCGCCAGCGCGCTGGACGCCTCCGACAGCGCCCGCACCGCGTCGGCGCTGCCGGTCGTGGTGAGCTCGGCGAAGGCGCGCGAGAAGAGCAGGTCGCCGGTGGCGGTGGCGTCGAGGCGGCCGCCCTCGGCGAACACCGTCGGGCGGCCGCGGCGCAGCGGCGCGCAGTCGAGCACGTCGTCGTGGACGAGCGTGGCCATGTGCAGCAGCTCCACGGCGGCGGCCGCCGGCACGAGCCGCTCGTCGCCGCCGGCCGGCGCGCACAGGAAGACGAGCATCGGGCGCAGCCGCTTGCCGCCGGCGGAGAGCGTCGCGCGTCGCGTGGCGGCCGAGCGCGGCGCCGTGGGCGCCGGCCACCTCGGCCAGCCGCTCCTCGGTGCGCTCGAGCAGGCGTGCGCGAGCTCCGGCCCGCCCGCCGCGAGCACGGCGCCGAGCTGGGCCTGCGCGGTGTTCACGGCGCCGACCCCGCCCGCGTCCCGGCGTGGATCGCGATGATGCCGCCCGCCGTCAGCACCCAGCGCACGTCGACGAGCCCGGCGGCGGACAGGCGCTCGCCGAGCTCGCGCGGGCCGGGGAAGCGGCGCACGCTGGAGGGCAGGTAGGTGTAGGCGTCGGGGTCGCCGGCCACGCGCCCGAGCGCCGGCACGAGCGCGGTCGAACCAGAGCCGGAAGAACCACGACAGCGGCGGCTTCTGCGGGGTCGTGATCTCGAGGATCACGACCCGGCCGCCCGGGCGCGTGACGCGCGCCAGCTCGTGCGATGCCCTGGTCGAGGTCGTCGAAGTTGCGCGCGCCGAAGCCGACGGTCACGGCGTCGAAGGAGGCGTACGGGTAGGTGAGCGCCAGCGCGTTGCCCTGCTCGAAGTGGACCCGGGCGCCTTCGCGCGCGCCAGCTCGAGCATCCCCTCGGAGAAGTCGAGCCCGACGACGTCGGCGCCGCGGCGGCTCAGCTCGATCGCGAGGTCGCCCGTGCCGGTGGCCACGTCGAGCGCCCGCGCGCCCGGCCCGACGCCGGCCAGGTCGGCGGCGCGCTCGCGCCAGCGGTGATGCATCCCGGCGGTCATCACCGAGTTCATCCGGTCGTAGACGCGCGCGATGCGGTCGAACATCGCGCGCACCTGCGTCTCCGGCAGCGTGCCGGGCGCCAGCGGTGATTACTGCTCGCCCTTGAGGGACGCTACGTACTGGACGAGCTTGTCGAACTGCTCCGGCTTCTGATCCTGGAGCTCCCGGTAGGACGGCATCGGCGACGTCGGGTTGATCAGCGTGCGCGCGATCGCGTCCCTGCCGAGCCGCGCTCCGATGTCGGTCAGCTCGGGCCCGAGCGTGTTGCCGTTCTCGCCGATCTTGTGGCAGCCGAGGCAGCCGGCCGAGGCCGTGATCTGCTTGCCCTCCTCGTATTGCGGCGAGGTGGCCAGCTCGATCTCGGTGGGCGCGCCCGCCAGGGCGCCGAGCACCGTGAGGTAGGCCATCGCGGCGATCGTGGCGATGCCGGCCACGGTCGCGATCGGCCGGCGCAGCGGGTGGCGCTCGGGGTTGCGGTCGAAGAACGGGAGCAGCAGCAGCAGGATTGAGGCAGATCGTCGGGATGCCGATCGTCGCGATGAAGACCAGCTCCGGCGGCTTGACCACGCGCAGCAGCTCGAAGAGGAAGAAGAAGTACCACTCGGGCCGCGGCGTGTAGGTGGTGGTCGTCGGGTCGGCCTTCGGGCCGAGCTCGGCGCCGAACAGGATCGACATCAGCACGATCACGCCGATCGTGAGGGCCGCCATGAGGCTGTCCTTCATGATCGCGTAGGGGAAGAACGGCTTCCCCTGGCCCTTCAGGATCGAGTACTCGCGCAGGTACTGCTCGCGCTCGCGGGCGTTCACCTGGTCAGACCTCCTCGGTCAAGAGGTCCTTCTTCTCGGCCTTCATCCACGGCGGCGCCGTGGTGCCGAGCTTGGCGACCAGGTAGAGGTGAGCGCCGATCAGGGCCGCGATCAGCCCCGGGATGGCGAGCATGTGAAGCGCGTAGAAGCGGCTGATCGTGGTTGGCCCGAACTCCGCGCCGGCGCGCAGGAAGTCGGCCAGGTAGGGGCCGACGATCGGGCCCGACGCGTTGATGTTCACCGCCACCACCGTCGCCCAGAAGGAGCGCTGGTCGAACGGCAGCAGGTAGCCGGTGAGGCCCATCGCGAGCGTGAGCACCAGCAGGATCACGCCGATCACCCAGTTCAGCTCGCGCGGGTACTTGTAGGCGCCGAAGAAGAACGTCCTGCCCATGTGCAGGAAGACCAGGATGATCATCACCGACGAGCCCCACTTGTGCATGCCGCGCACGAACTCGCCGAGGAAGACGTCGTTGGTGATGTGCGACGGCGGACTCGTAGGCGCGCGTCGGGTCCGGCTCGTAGTACATCGCCAGGAAGACGCCGGTGATCGCCTGCGAGAGGAACGCGAACATCGTCGCCGAGCCGAGCGTGTAGAACCAGTTCGTGCCCTTCGGGACCTTGCGGTAGAGGAAGCCGCGCAGGAACGGCGTGGCGCCGGTGCGCTCGTCGAGCCAGCCGACGGCCGTCGCGGCGCCCTCGACGGCGTGTTCCTCGGCGTGGGCTTGGTCGCGGGCGCGCCGTTGCGGCCGTTCGGCGCGCCGTTGCGGCCGTTGCCGCCCCCGCCGGGGCGCTTGGGCGCCGGCCGCAGGGCCTTCGGGATCGGTGGCTGGGGAGCTTCATGTGGTGGGCCTCCGGGATACAGGTACTGCCACAGCCCGTCGAGGTGGTTCGACGGGTCGCGCGGGTGCGGGAAGCGGTCGCAGCTCGGAGTTGAGCGAGAAGCGCTTGCCGACCTCGACGCGGCCCGCGCGCACGCGCGTGTAGAAGCGGTCGAGCGGGCGCACCGGCGGGCCGCCCTCGACCTGGCCCTCGAAGCCGTAGACGCCGCCGTGGCAAGGGCAGACGAACTTCTGCGAGGCCTGGATGTAGCGGACCGGACAGCCGAGGTGGGCGCAGCGGGTGGAGATCGCGACGTAGGGCGGCGGCGGGTCCTGGTCCTTGACGCGCTTGTCCTGCTCCGGGTTGTACTTGCGGACGTAGATCGTGGTCTTGCCGGCGTCGCCGACCTGCGGCACGAGGCTGATCACCTTCGGCACGTAGGTCTCGTCGTTGAAGTCGTCCTCGGGGCCCACGTCCTGCCAGCGTCTCCGGGACCGTCTCCTCGAACAGCGGGCCGAGCGCGAAGCCGAGCGCCGGGAGCGCGATCGCGGCGACGGCCACGCCGCCGGCGAGCTGCGCGCCGCCCTCCATGAGGCGCCTGCGCGTGACGGTCTCGCCCTCGAAGGCGCCGGCGATGCCGCGACCCTCGGTGTAGCGAGATTTCTTGTCGAACTTGGGGGGATCAGCCACGGGTGAGTGAGTGCTGCTGGCGGTCCGACCAGACTATCGTGCGGCGACTCCGAGCACGCCCGCCGAGGCATCCCACAGGGCCTCCGCTTCGCCCCCGCGACCCTCCGCCTGGGCGCGCGCCGAGCGCGTGATGAGATCGGACAGCTCGGCCACCGCGGGCAGGTCGCCGCTCTCGGCCAGGCGGGCGAGTCCGAGCGCGTAGAGGGCGTCCCCCGCCAGCAGGCGCAGGTCGGCGTCCATGCCGGCGAACAGACGCGGCTCGCCGTAGTGCAGGAGGTAGCCCTCGTAGACCGCCTCGAGCACGAACGGGCGCTCGCCGGAGGCATCGCCGAAGCGGGCCGGGCCCGGGTCGTCGACCGCGTGGGCCGCGAGCGAGGGTCGGCGCGGCGGCGGCCACGTCACGCAGGGCGCTCACAGTGCGGCCAGCGCCTCCCGCGCGGCCTCGAGCGTGCGCTCGACATGGGCATCGGAGTGCGCGAGCGAGGGGAACCAGGCCTCGAACTGGGACGGCGGCAGGTAGACGCCGCGGTCGAGCATGCCGCGGCAGAAAGCCGCATAGCGCTCGGTGTCGCAGGCCTTCGCATCCTCGTAGTCGTGTACGGGCGAGTCGCTGAAGAAGATCGTCAGCAGCCCGGTGACCTGGCTCACCTGCACCGGGATGCCGGCGTCCGCGGCGGCCTCGCGCAGCCCGGCGGCGAGCGCGGACGCCAGCTGCTCGAGCCGGGCGTAGGCGGTCGTCGTCGAGCAGGGCCAGCGTCGCCAGGCCGGCCGCCGTGGCGAGCGGGTTGCCCGAGAGCGTGCCCGCCTGGTAGACGTCGCCGGCGGGCGCGACCCGCTCCATCAGCTCGCGCGAGCCGGCGTAGGCGGCGGCGGGCAGCCCGCCGCCGATGACCTTGCCGAGGATGCTCAGGTCGGGCGTCACGCCCTCGCGCTCCTGCACGCCGCCGCGGCCGACGCGGAACCCGGTGATGACCTCGTCGAAGACCAGCAGCGCGCCGGTCTCGTCGGCGCGCCGGCGCAGCGCCGCCAGGAAGCCCTCGGGCGGCGGGACCAGGCCCATGTTGGCGGGATAGGGCTCGCAGACGATCGCGGCGAACTCGCCCTCGGGGACCGTCCCCCACGGGATCACGACGGTGTCGGCCGCCTGCGCCGCCGTCACGCCCGGCGACGCGGGGATCCCCTGCGTCGCGAGGCCCGAGCCGGCGTCGGCCAGCAGCCCGTCGACGTGGCCGTGGTAGGCGCCGGCGAACTTGGCGATCTTGTCGCGCCCGGTGGCCGCCCGCGCCAGGCGCAGCGCGCTCATCGACGCCTCCGTGCCGGACGAGGTCATGCGCACCATCTCGGCGCTGGGGACCCGCTCGACCACCTCCGCGGCGAGGTCGCACCTCGGCCTCGGTCGGCGCCCCGAAGCTCGTGCCCGCTGCGGCGGCCGCGCGTCACCGCGGCGACCACCTCCGGGTGCGCGTGGCCGGCGATCAGCGGCCCCCACGACATCACCCAGTCGACGTAGCGGTTGCCGTCCACGTCGATCAGCTCGGCGCCCTCGCCGCGCGCGACGAAGACCGGGTCGCGCCCGATCGAGCGCATCGCCCGCACGGGCGAGTTGACTCCGCCCGGCAGCAGCTCCAGCGCCCGCTCGTAGAGCTCGGCGGCTGGAAGCCGCGCCTACGCGTACTGGGCTTCCCACTCCCGGTGCGCGCCGGTGAAGTAGAGCATGCGGATCTTCTTGAACTCGGTCGACGAGTACAGCGTCCGCCGGTCCTCGATGCCGGTGTCGGCGGCGATCGAGTCGAGGATCGCGTCGCACTCCTCCTTCGAGCGGCCGTGCGCCATCGTGAAGACCGAGTAGGGCCAGTCCGCGTAGGTGGGGCGCTGGTAGCAGTGCGAGATGCCGCGGAACGAGGCCATGCGCGGGCCGAGCTCGAGGATGCGGTCCTCGGGCACCCGCCACACGCCCATGCCGTTCGCAGAGAAGCCGGCGCGGCGGTGGAACAGGATCGCCGCGACGCGGCGCAGCGCCCGGCGCTCCTTCATCGACTCGAGGTGGTCGAGCAGCGCCCGCGGCGTGATGCCGAGCTCGGCGGCCGGCGCCGCGAACGGCTCGGCGACCGGGTCCATCGGGCCCTGCGTGGCCCGGATGACGGCCAGGTCCAGCTCCGACAGCTCGATCGCCTCGGGCTCGCGGTGGTCGATCGCCTCGGCCACGGCGGCGAGCGCCTCGGTCCCCTTCTCCATCTCCAGGTCCATGCGGATCTTGAACAGCCGCAGCGTGGGCAGCTGGCGGATCGACTGCGCCCCGGTCAGCTCGGCGAGCACGTCCAGCGTGCCCTGCACGCCGAGCTTCGAGCCGGGCTCGGTGGCGAGCGTGAACCAGAGGTTGAAGTCGTGGTCGCGCAGGTAGTTGTGCGACACGCCCGGGTGCGAGTTGATGATCTTCGCGGCCCGCCAGGGGTGCTCGGGGTCCACCTTGGCGGCCACCAGCATCGAGCTGTAGCCGAGCACGCGCGTGTCGAAGATCGGCGTGACCTCGCGGATGATGCGCTCGTCGAGCAGGCGGCGCGTGCGGCGCAGCACCTCGTCCTCGGACAGCTCGGCGAGCCGCGCGACCTCCGCGTAGGGGCGCTCGGCGAGCGGGAAGCTGCCCTGCATCAGGTTGAGCAGCCGCTTGTCGGTCTCGTCGAGCGCGACCGCGGCGCCGTCCTTGCGGCTGCGCGTCTTCGCTACCGCAGCCATCGCGCCGCGTCCCTCGCGTGGTAGGTGATGACGATGTCCGCCCCGGCGCGGTGGATGCCGGTGAGCGTCTCGAGCACGGTCGCGCGCTCGTCGATCCAGCCGCGCTCGGCCGCCGCCTTGACCATCGAGTACTCGCCGCCGACGTTGTAGGCGGCGACCGGCACGCGCGTGGCCTCCTTGACGCGGCGGATCACGTCGAGGTAGGGCAGCGCCGGCTTGACCATGACCACGTCGGCGCCCTCGCTCACGTCGAGCAGCGCCTCGCGCACGGCCTCCTCGGCGTTGCCGGGATCCATCTGGTAGCCGCGCCGGTCGCCGAAGCTCGGCGCCGAGTCGGCCGCCTCGCGGAACGGCCCGTAGTAGGCGGAGGCGAACTTGGCGGAGTAGGCGACGATCGGGAGGTCCTTGAAGCCCTCCGAGTCGAGCTGCGCGCGCAGCGCGCCGACGCGGCCGTCCATCATGTCGCTCGGCGCGACGACGTCGGCGCCCGCGTGGGCGTGCGAGGCGGCGGTGCGGGCGAGCAGCTCGAGCGAGGCGTCGTTGTCGACGCTGCCGTCGTCGAGCACGACCCCGCAGTGACCGTGGCTGGTGTAGCCGCAAAGGCAGACGTCGGTCATCACGACCAGCTCCGGGTGCGCGTCCTTGAGCGCCCGCACGGCGAGCTGCACGACGCCCTCGTCGTCGTAGGCGCCCGAGCCGAGCTCGTCCTTCTCGGCGGGCAGGCCGAACAGCAGCACGGCGGGTACGCCCAGCTCGTGCACCTCGCCGGCGTCCTCGACGGCGTGCGAGATCGACAGCCGCTCGACGCCGGGCATCGATGCGATCGGCGACCGGCCCTCGCCGAGCTGCACGAACATCGGGTGCACCAGGCGCGCCGGGCTGAGCTCGGTCTCGCGCACCATGTCGCGCAGCACGCCGGTCTTGCGCAGCCGGCGCAGGCGTGTGGCGGGGAACGACATCCGGCCTCAGTCTAGGCGCCCGGGCGCGCTAGGTCGCGAAGCGGCGCAGCGCCAGCCGGCTGAGCGCGCCGAAGGCGAGCACCAGGACGGCGAGGTGCAGGAGCGCCCCGCCGAGCCCGCCGGAGTCGTTGATGGCGGCGTCGAGCGCGTCGAGCGTCGGCTTGAACGGGAAGATCGCCGACACGGCGCGGATCACGTCGTAGAGCGCCGGCGCCACGGCCCCCGAGGGCACCAGCGCCAGGAATGCCAGCGGCAGCGACAGCATGAACGCGAGCAGCGACGCGGCCCGCACCTCGCGCGCCACCGTGCCGATCGCGAGGCCGAGCGCCGCGAAGCCGAGCGCGCCGGCGCCCATCGCCGCGACCCAGAGCGGGAAGCGCCCCCAGTCGAGGTCCACGAACAGCCCCAACCCGATCAGCATCAGCAGGCAGACCGCCGTCGAGCAGACCGCCGCGAGACCGGCCTTCTCGGCCAGCAGGCCGGTGTGCGAGACCAGGCCGCGCACCAGCCGCGGGAAGGCGTTCTCCTCGCGCTCGATCGCCAGCATGCCGGCCGCCAGCAGCATCGTTATGAACATCAGCGACACGCTCGCCGCCAGCGCCACCGCGAAGTCGTCCAGCGAAGTGCTGCCGCCGTCGAGCGACTTCGCCGACACCTTGATCGGCTCCCCCACCACGTTCAGCACGTCGTCCGAGAACGACAGGTTGTCGCGCGCGAGGTCCATGAAGTCGATCACCTCGTCGAGCTCGGCGCGCTTGCTCGCGGGCACGCTGCCGCGCGTGTCCTCGAGGATCGTCTTGGCGCGCTGCAGCCCGAGCACGTCGAAGTCGCGGCCGAGGAACGTGTAGACGCCGCCGGTCCCGATCAGGTCGAGCAGGTCGAGCGCCTCCTTGGCGATGCTGCGCGTCAGCGTCGCGTTGGCGGCCTTGACCTGGGCGTCGATCGTGTTCTCGACGTACGCCTGCTTGGCGGGGTCCTCGCTGTTGTAGAAGACCTGGAGCTTGCCCGACTCGAGCGTCGACTGGATGTCGGAGGCGATGTCCTTCGGGATCACGATCCCGGCGAGCACGTCGCCGTCGCGCACCTTCTTCACGACCGCGGCGCGGCTGTCGACCTTCACCACCTGGACGTCCGCGAAGAGGGCGCCCTCCTCGTCGGCGAGGTTGATCGTGCGCCCGCCCAGCTCGACGGTGCTGGCCGACGCCGACAGCCCGTTGTAGAACGCCACCTTGGGCTTGTCGGGCCCGCGCGAGAGCGCGAAGCCGATCAGCACCGCGATCACGATCGGGTAGATCACGAGCAGCGAGACCATCAGCGGCGAGCGGCGCAGGATGCGCAGGTCCTTGAGCAGCAGCCAGCGCATCGCGTTCCAGTGGCCTCGCTGCTGGAGGTACTCGACGAAGGCGCGCTCGAAGTCGAGCCCGGTGGTGCCGGTGGCCTGCTCGAGCTCGCGCGGCGAGCCGTCGAAGACGCGCTCGCCGTCGGCCAGCACGATCAGCTGGTTGGCGTAGCGATCGGCCTCGGGGATGTGGTGGGTCGCGAAGACGACGGTCGTGCCCGCCTCGGCCAGGCGCAGGATGAACTCCCAGAGGCGCTCGCGCTGGCGCGGGTCGAGCGCCGAGCTCGGCTCGTCGAGCAGCAGCACCTCGGGCTCGGCCAGCAGGCCGATGGCGATGTTCACGCGCTGGCGGTTGCCGCCCGAGAGCGTCCCCACCTGATCGTTCGGCGCGCTCTGCGAGGTCGGTCAGCTCGAGCATCCGCCCCACGGTCGCGCGCGGGTCGGGCGTGCGCTCGAGCCGCGCGAACAGCATCAGGTTCTCGGCGACGGTGAGCTTGCCGTAGAGCGCCGGCTGCTGCGGCACCCAGCCGACGCGGTCGGGGGACACCGAGATCGTGCCCTCGTCGGGCCGCTGGATGCCCGCGAGGATCGACAGCAGCGTCGTCTTGCCGGCGCCGTTGGGGCCGATCACGGCGACCAGCTCGCCCTTCCCGGCTCGCAGCGAAACCCCCCGCAGAGCAGCGCGATCTCCGTAGCGCTTGACGAGATCCTCGGCCGCCAGCGTCGTGGTCAGGGTGTCCACAGGCGGCAGGTTGGCAGAATCGCTCGCGGTGAAGCTCCTCTTCATAGGCGACGTGGTCGCCGGAATCGGCCGCCGCACGCTGGCCGGCGTGCTGCCCGCGGCTGCGCGACGAGCACCAGCCGGACTTCGTCGTGGTGAACGGCGAGAACGCGGCCGGCGGGCGTGGGCATCACGCGCAAGACCGCGCAGGAGCTGCTCGAGCTGGGCGCCGACGCGATCACGCTCGGCAACCACGCCTACCGCCACCGCGAGGTCTACGAGTTCCTCGACCGCGAGCCGCGCATCGTGCGCCCGGCCAACTTCCCCAAGGGCAGTCCCGGCCGCGGCCACACGGTGGTCGAGTCGAACGGGCACCGCCTCGGCGTCATCAACCTCTCCGGCCAGGTCTTCCTGGAGGCCGTGCGCTCGCCGTTCTCCGAGGCGGACGCCCTGATCGCCGAGCTGCGCGACCAGGCCGACGCGGTGCTGGTCGACATGCACGCCGAGGCGACCAGCGAGAAGGTTGCGCTCGGCTGGCACCTCGACGGCCGCGTGCTGGCCTGCGTCGGCACCCACACCCACGTGCCGACCTCGGACTTCCGCGTGCTCCCCGGCGGGACCGCCTACGTCACCGACGTGGGCATGACCGGCCCGCGCGGCGGCGTGATCGGCGTCAAGCGCGAGCAGGCGATCGAGCGCTTCCTCACGCTCACGCAGGTGCGCTTCGAGACGTCGCAGGAGGACCCGTGGCTGAACGGGGTGCTGGTGGAAGGCGACTCGGACGGCCGGGCGCTGTCGATCCGCCAGCTGCTGGTTCCGGAGACCGAATAGCCGCGAAGCACGCGACCAGCACGAACGGCACGAACCACACGACGTAGAGGTAGAACCAGTGGCTCACCGGCAGCTGCAGCGCGATCAGCACCGCTGCGCCGAGCGCGGCCACCTGGCGAGCGTCCGGGCGGCGCGGGACGAAGCCCACCAGCAGCGCCAGGCCCACCGCCGCCGCCTTGACGAGGTCCTGCAGCGGGCCGAGGTCGGCCTGGCCCCAGACGCTGAAGGGCGAGTCGCGTCCCGCCTGGTAGCCGAGCGTGCGGTCGTAGAGCTCGCGCGGCCCGCCGTCGGGTAGGAACGGCAGGACGGTCAGCGCGAGCACGACGGCCACGACGCGCAGCGAACACGAGCGGCCGCCGCCGCGCGAACAGCGGCGCCAGTGCGAGCGGGGCGAACTTGGCGGCCGCGCCGAGCCCGATCGCGGCGCCCGCCCCCACGGCCGATCGGCGCGCGAAGGCCAGCAGCGCGCAGGCGCACGCGAGCGCCACCAGCGTGTCGTTGGAGTTCGTCTCGAGCGAGAACGTCGTGTACGGGTAGGCGGCCCAGGCGTAGGCGAGCGCCACCCCGAGCGCCGTGCCCTCCCGCCCCGGCCGCAGCGCGCGCCCGACCAGGAGCAGCACGCCGACGGTGAGCAGGTCGAACAGGATCGCCGCCCCGTGCGCGGCCGGCAGGTCGTCCCAGCGACCGCTCCAGGGCATCGCCTGCTCGAAGGGCACGTAGAGCAGGTAGTTCACGGGCCCGTAGGTGTCGCCCTTCTCGACGTCCGCGGAGAAGCCGTCGCCGTAGAGCCCGTCGCCGTCGACGATCCGGTCCGCGCCGATCACCCCCGCGTAGCCGACGTCGATCACGTTCGAGTCGATCACGTTCAGGCCGACGCGGAAGACCAGCAGGCCGATCAGCAGCACCGCCAGCCAGGCCGTCGGCACGTAGGGCACGAGCCGCCCGGGCCGCTCGCGCGGACGCAGCCCGGCCAGCAGGGTCCGCACCAGCAGGTAGAGCAGCACGGGATAGACGAGCGGCACCGACACGCCGATCTCGCCGCGGTTGAAGAAGACGTGCGAGGCGCCGAAGGCCAGCAGCACCAGCAGGTCGAGGTGGAGCAGCCGCAGCGGCCGGCGGAAGTCGACGAACGGCAGCAGGAAGAGCGCGCACAGCGGGAGCCAGACGTACGGCGCGTTCAGCTTGCGCCCGAAGGCGCCCGGATAGCCGCGCGCCATCCGCCACGCCACCTGGTCGCCGCTCCACTGCTCGAGGATCGCGCCGGTCGCGGTCGTCCACCAGCACCTGCGCGACCTCGTCGCCGTCGCGGAAGAAGCTGACCTGCCAGCGCCCCGTGCCGCGCGTGTAGGCGGTCTTGCTGAGCGGCCCGTCGCGGCGCGCCTCGCGCACCTTGTCCGCGCGCTCGGCGATCGCCTGCGCCTCCACTCCGGTGCGCTCGAAGAACGGCGGCGCCTCGGTCTGCGACGGCGGGAGCTTGGGGTCCTGCGCAGCGGCGGCGACCGGGGCCAGCAGCAGCAGCGATACGGCGAGTACGAGCGCGCGAAGGGCGCGCGGAGCGGCCACGCTCAGTCGCGCGAGACCTCGATGGCGAAGCTCCACATCTTGTTGCCGAGGAAGTTGAGCGGGGTGGCCGTGATGATCGCGATCGCCTGCGCCGGCAGCTCCGCGATCCCGGCCGCGCTGACCAGCAGCTCGAGCACGCACAGGCCGAACAGGAACGCGACCACGCTGACCGCGAAGAAGCGCGGCGCTTGAAAGCGAGCGCTGCCCTCGCCGGCGCGGAACGTCCAGTGGCGGTTCCACCAGAAGTTGTTCGCGACGCCGACGACGAACGCGAGCGTCGCCGCGATCAGGTGATGCACCTCGAGCACCTCGAAGGCGAACCAGAACACGCACAGGTTGACGACGTAGCCGGAGCCTCCGACGATGCAGAACTTCGCCAGCTCGCGCCAGTTCTTGGCCTTGCGCAGCCCCGCGCGAACGCGCACGTGAACGGGGTGCGGTCCGGGCGTGACGACGAGGTCGAGCTCCTCGGTCATCGCGTCAACGGTACACCGAAGTGATCGAGCACGAGGCCGGTCACGTCGGTCAGCGCCCACTCGTCGCGAGCGGGCGTTTCGACGCCGCAGAGCAGCAGCACGCCCTCCGAGTCGTCGCGGTGCAGCGAGCCGTGGCTGCCGCCGCCGACGTGGTCCGCGCCGCCCCAGTCGACGAACTCGTAGCCGAGCTCCGCGGACGCCAGCACGTCGCCCGAGTGAGGGCAGTCGAGCGCCGACCAGAGCCGGTTGAGCGCGTCCGGATAGGTGCCGCCGTCGAGGTCCAGCACGGCCCGCTCGCCGTCGACGCGCCAGGCGCGGCCGCGGCCGTCGAGGTGGTCGCCGCCGGGCGCGAAGCGCAGCTCCCCGCGGTCGCTCTGGACGATCGCCTCGCCGTCGCTGCGATGCGCGACCTGCTCGACGCCCTCGAGGCCGCGCAGCGTCGCCACCGCGCCCGCCACCAGCTCGTCGCGGCGGCCGTCGGCGAGCGCGTAGACCATCGCCGAGCGGGCCGCCGGCGAGACCGCCAGCTCCGCCTCGGTCGGCGCCGGGTCCGAGGGCGTGAGGACGCGCGCGTCGGCGAACGCGTCGGCCAGGCCGATGCGCTCCTCCACCGTCGTCTGCGAGTGGTCCGACATCACGATCACCGCGTGCTCCTCCAGGAAGGCGTCGACGCCGCCGGCCACGTCGACGATGCGCGCGAGCGCGCGGTCGGCCTCGGCGATCGAGCGCACCTGTCCCTCGGGCCCCGCCTTGTGGGAGTAGGTGTCGTTGTCGGGCAGCGAGAACAGCAGGAAGTCGAACAGGTCGTGCTCGACGAGATAGGCCCCGACGCAGCCGGTGTGCTGGTCGCGCTGGCCCGGCATGCCGAGCGCGGAGGTGCAGCCCGTGTTGCGCGAGTCGAACAGGTCGGCGTAGAAGAGCTCACCGGCGCCGTAGACCGAGTGGCGGAACTGGGCGGCCTCGGCGATGCGGCGGTAGACGCTCGCGCCGGAGGGCTCGTGGCGGGTGCGGCCGCGGTAGATCAGCCAGGTAGTGCAGGCGGTCCGCAGCCCGGCGTCGTCGAGGTGCTCGAAGACCGTCTTGTGCGCACGCGTCAGGTGCGCCATGTTCATGTTGTAGACGGTGTCGTAGAGCGAGCGCACGACGCCGAACGCGCGCGTGGCGGGGAACGACGAGCCGTACTCGACGTAGCGCTCCTCGCCGCGGTGGTACCAGTTCATCGAGGGGATGTGATGCTCGGCGGGGCCGCAGCCGGTGGCGATCGCGGCGCTCGCGACCGGGGTCACCGACGGGAACGTGGAGAGGCAGTCGCGCACATAGGTGCCGCGGTCGCGCAGCTCGCCGAGGGTGGGCGCGCCGCCCTCCTCGATGGCGAGGTCGAGCATGTCCGGCTTGAGCGAGTCGATGACCGCGAGGACGAGCTTCTTCGACC
The DNA here is from genome assembly GCA_963828225.1 of uncultured Thermoleophilaceae bacterium. Classification (GTDB taxonomy): domain Bacteria; phylum Actinomycetota; class Thermoleophilia; order Solirubrobacterales; family Thermoleophilaceae; genus JACVRW01. Next base: position 360,437 of record CAWHDX010000006.1, read on the forward strand.
GGCGCGCCGGCACCGGCCTCAGCGCAGGACCCGCAGGCCGGCGTACTTCTCGCCCGAGCGGCGCCGGCCGGTGAGCAGCAGGACCAGGAAGGCGGCGATCGCGAGGATCGACACCGGCGGCACGAAGATCGCGAGCGCGGCCAGGGCGAGCGCCACGCCGTCGGCGTAGGCGGTGAGCATCGCGGCGGCCCCGTCGGGGAGCCGCGCCCGCGTGCGCTCGACGAGACCGCCGATCGCGCGCCAGCCGAGCGCCGCGCAGATCACGCCGCCGATCAGGCCGGGCCACGCCGTGGTGCCGCCGTCCGCCAGCGCGCCCGCGAACAGCAGCGCGCCCAGCACCACCCCCACCACGCCCGCGCCCAGCTCTACCGCGCGACGGTTCGTGCCCGAACGTTCCGCGACGTAGGCGATCACGCCCAGCGCCAGCACCGCCAGGAGGAAGCCGGTCGACTCGAGGAAGCTCCAGTCGGTGCCGCTGAAGTCGACGCCCGTATCGCCGCGCGCGAGCGCCCCGGCGAGCAGCGGCGGCAGGAAGGGACGCACGCCGGTGGCGCCCGAAAGGCCCATGCCGGTGGTCGTGTCGAGGAAGACGCTCATGCCTTGCCGGTAGCCTACGCGTCGCGCCGTGGGCATCTCACGCGACCTCGAACGCTACGCGGGGCTCTTCGCCTCGCGCACCAGGGTGATGAAGTCGTCGGCCATGCGGGACCTGATGGCCGTCACGGCTCGGCCTGAGGTGATCTCGCTCGCCGGCGGCCTGCCGGACACGAGCACGTTTCCGCCCGAGACCTTCGCGGCCGTGACCCAGCGCATCGCCGCCGAGTCGTGCGCCAAGGCGCTTCAGTACGGGCCGACCGAGGGGCTCGACGAGACCAAGGACTGCATCGCCGAGGTGATGGCCGCCGAGGGGATGCCGCTCGACCGCGAGGACGCGATCGTCACGACCGGCGGGCAGCAGGTGATCGACCTGGTCACCAAGACGCTGATCGACCCCGGCGACGTCGTGATCGCCGAGGGGCCGACCTATCCGGGCGCGGTGCCGGTGTTCCTCGCCTACCAGGCCGACGTGGTCCAGATCGAGATGGACTCGTCGGGGATGCGCATCGACCTGCTCGAGGAGACGCTGGAGCGGCTCGAGCGCGAGGGGCGGCGGCCGAAGTTCATCTACACGGTGCCGACCTTCCAGAACCCGGCCGGGGTGACGATGTCTCTGAGCCGCCGGCGGCGGCTCGTTGAGATCGCGCACGAGCGCGAGCTGCTGGTGCTCGAGGACAACCCATACGGGCTGCTGCGCTACGAGGGCGACGAGCTGCCGCCGCTGTACGCGCTCGACGGGGGCGTATACGTGATGTACCTGGGGACGTTCTCGAAGATCCTGTCGCCCGGGATCCGGCTCGGCTGGGTGGCGGCGCCGCCGCCGGTGCTGGAGAAGATCAGCGTGGGCAAGCAGGGCACGGACCTCTGCACCTCGACGCTGTCGCAGCTGATGGTCCAGGCCTACTTCGAGCGCGGCAACTGGCGCGACTACGTGGACTCGCTGACCGACGTGTACCGCAAGCGCCGCGACACGATGCTCGACGCGCTGGCGGAGCACTTCCCGCCGCAGGCCGAGTGGACGCGGCCCGGCGGCGGGCTGTTCGTGTGGGCGACGCTGCCCGACTTCATCGACACCACGGACCTGCTGGCGCGGGCGCTGCGCGACAACGTGGCGTTCGTGCCGGGCGAGGCCGCCTATCTCGACGGCCGCGGGCGCAACTCGATGCGGCTGAACTTCTCGGCCTCCGACGAGGACTCGATCCGCGAGGGGATCCGGCGCATCGGCGAGGTCGTGACCGAGCAGGTGGAGCTGTACGGCACGCTGACCGGGCGCGGCGCGGCGCCCCCCGCCGCCGCCGAGGACAGCGGCCAGGTCGTGCGCATGCCGACGCCGGCCGAGCGGGCGCGGCGGGCGAAGGGATGAGCTCCGTGAGCCCGCAGCGGGTGGCCGTGCTGAAGGGCGGGCGGTCGCTGGAGCGCCAGGTGTCGCTGCGCTCGGGCGCGCGGGTGGAGGACGCGCTCGGGCGACTCGGGCACGAGGTGATCGCGATCGACGTGGGGCTCGATCTGATCGCGCGGCTGCGCGAGGCGCGGCCGGACGTGGCGTTCATCGCGATGCACGGACGCGACGGCGAGGACGGGACCGTGCAGGAGCTGCTCGAGCTGCTGGACCTGCCGTACACCGGGTCGGGAGTGCTGGCGTGCGTGCGTGCGATGGACAAGGTGCTGGCGAAGCACCTGATGCTCGAGGCCGGGATCCCGACGCCCGAGTTCTTCGCGTTCAACGAGACGGCGTTCCGGGAGCTGGGGGCGGCCGAGGCGCTGGGGGCGATCGAGGAGCGGCTCGACTTCCCGATCGTGGTGAAGCCGTCGAGCCAGGGATCGGCGCTCGGGATCAAGTTCGCGCGGTCGGCCGCCGACGTGCCGGGCGCGCTGGTGGCGGCGTTCTCGTACGACTCGAAGGTGCTGCTCGAGCGCTACGTGGACGGGCGCGACCTGGCCGTGTCGATCCTGGACGGCGAGCCTCTGCCGGTGGTCGAGGCGGTGCCGCAGGGCGACGAGTTCTACGACTTCCAGGCGCGCTACGAGATCGGCCGCACCAGCTTCGTCTGCCCCGCGGACCTGCCCGGCGCGGTCACGGAGCGTGCGCACGAGCTGGCGCTGCAGACCTACCGCCTGCTGGGCTGCAACGCGTTCGCGCGCGTGGACCTGATGCTGGACCCCGCCGGCGAGCTGACGGTCCTCGAGGCGAACCCGATCCCCGGCCTCACGGAGACCAGCCTGCTCCCCCAGGCCGCGGAGGCGGCCGGGATGTCGTTCGACGGGCTGGTGGAGCGGATCCTGGAGCTGGCGCTCAACCGAGCACCAGCCTGAGAGGGCCCGCGAATGCCCGGCGAAGCCGAGGTCGGGCAGCTGACGTGGCCGGGCAGCCTGGTGGCGCCGACGAGCGCCGGGGCTCGGCGGCGAAGCCAATCTTCACGGGGGTCTGGGGGCGCGAGCCCCCAGGTGCGCCGCCGAAGGCGGCTACGGCCTATTGATCCTCGCCCGAGGCGAAGTCCTCAGGCGTCACGTTATCCAGGAAGTCCTTGAACTTCTCGACGACCTCTTCGGTGTCCTCGACCTCGTGCTCGAACTCGATCGCGGACTCGGAGATGACGTCCTCCGCGGCGAAGATCGGCGCGCCGGTGCGGACGGCGAGCGCGAGCGCGTCCGAGGGGCGCGAGTCGATCGGGATCTCGCGGCCGTTGAGCTGGAGGGTGACCTCCGCGTAGAAGGTGTTCTCGCGCAGCTCGGTCACGGCCACCCGCGTGCAGGAGACGTCGAGCTCCGACAGCATCTCGCTGATCAGGTCGTGCGTCATCGGCCGCGGCGTGTTGGCGCCCTGCAGCTTCATCAGGATCGCGGCGGCCTCGGGATGCCCGATCCAGATCGGGAGGAACTTGTTGCCGTCGCGGGTCTTCAGCAGCACGATCGGCTGCTTGCCGACCATGTCGAAGCTGACCCCGTAGATCACCATCTCCTGCATGAAGTCCTCGACAGTCTAGAGCCGGAGCGAAACCGCCACTACAGGGCGCTGAGGGTCCCCCGGCCGGATGCGTGGGAGCACTCGCTATGGGCGATGGGCGATCCTGGACTCGAACCAGGGACCTCGTCCTTATCAGAGACGCGCTCTAACCGGCTGAGCTAATCGCCCTTGTCGCCGGCCCCGTCGGCCGTGCGAACGCCGATTGTAGCGGCGGCCCGTCGCTCCCTGACGACGCGCCGGACGCCGGCGGCGAGCATCGAGCGGGCGAGCTCGACCGCCTCTGCCGGATGGTCGAACTCGATCTCCACGACGCAGTGCTCGCCGCGTGCCCGCGCCTTGACGTCGCGCCCGAGCGCGGCCGCCAGCGTGTCCTCCGCGGCGGCCAGCGCCTCGGCCAGGTCGGGGTGCACGACGCGCGGCTTCGCGGGCTCGGCCGGCGGCCTCTCGGCCTCGCGGGAGCGGCGCTCGGTCTCGCGCACCGACCAGGCTCCGTCTCGTGCCGAGCGCGCGAGGCGACGGCGCCCGTCGTGGTCCTTGCACATCAGGATCGCGCGCCCGTGCCCCTCGCTCAGCTGGCCGCTCTCGATCATCTCGAGCGCCTCCTCGGGCAGGTCGAGCAGGCGGATCAGGTTGGAGATCGCGACCCGGCTGCGGCCCACCCGGCGCCCGACCTCCTCCTTGGTGAGGCCGAGGTCGTCGACGAGCATCGCGCACGCGCGCGCCTCCTCGACGGCGTTCAGGTTCTGGCGCGCCATGTTCTCGGCGAGCGCCAGGTCGAGCCGCTCCCAGTCGTCGGCCTGGCGCAGCATGGCCGGGATCAGCGAGACCTCGGCGATGCGGGCCGCCCGCAGGCGGCGCTCGCCGGCGACCAGCTCGTAGCGACCGCCGGCCAGCGGCCGCACGACGATCGGCTGCAGCACCCCGCGCGTGCGGATCGACTCGGCCAGCTCGGCCAGCTTGGTCTCGTCGAAGGTGCGCCGCGGCTGGCGCGGGTTCGGGTCGATCAGGTCGGTCGGGATCTCGCGCAGCCCGTCCTCGTCGCCAGGTCGCGGCAGGATGGCCGCGAGGCCTCGACCCATGCCTCGCCGGTCCTCAGACAAGGGTGCTCCTATGACCTCGTCGGTCCTCATTCGCTCGGGGGCTTGCTTCAACCACGAGCCGCGACCTCCTTCGCCAATTTCAGATATGCGGCGCTGCCGGCGCTGTGCGGGGCGTGCTGCAGGACCGGGACGCCGAAGCTGGGCGCCTCCCCGAGTCGCACGTTGCGCGGCACGACCGTGTCGAAGACGAGCTCCGGGAAGTGCTCGCGCACCTCGCGCTCGACGTCGCGCGCCGAGCCGCGTGCGCCCGTCGTGCATCGTCAGGATCATCCCGGCGATCGTCAGCCGCGGATTGAGCTCGCGCTGGATCAGCTTGAGCGTGTCGAGCAGCTGGGCCAGCCCCTCGAGCGCGAAGTACTCGGTCTGGACCGGGACGATCACCTTGTCCGCGGCGACCAGCGCGTTCACCGTGAGCGGGCCCAGCGAGGGCGGGCAGTCGAGCAGCGTGAAGAGGTAGCGCTCCTTGACCTCGCCGAGGCGGCTGCGCAGGATCCCCTCCGACCCGGCGATGCGCGGCAGCTCGACGGTCGCGCCCGCCAGCTCGAGCGTGGACGGAACGACGTGCAGGTTCTCGATGCCGCTGGCGATCGCCGCCTCCGAGAGCGAGAGCTCGCCGGAGAGGCATTCGTAGACGTTCGGCGAGATGTCCTTCGACAGGCCAAGCGCAACCGTTGCGTTGCACTGCGGGTCGAGATCTACGAGCAGGGTGGGATAGCCGGCGCCCGCGATCGAGGCGCCGAGGTTGACGGCGGTGGTGGTCTTGCCGACCCCGCCCTTCTGATTCGCGACTGCGAGAACGCTGCCCATGACGCGCTCGAAGGTACGGTTCGGCCCGGTCGGAACGGGCACGCGGATGCGTTCAGGGCCGAACGGCCGGTGCGGCGCCGCTTCAGCCCCGGCCGAGCGGCCGCTTGGCGGCCATCCCTGCGCGGCGCGGGAAGCGGTCCGGCGTGGGCGCGACCTTGCGGTAGACGTGCAGGTGGCGCGAGCGCGCCCCCTTGAACGGCTCCACGCGGCGGACCTCGGCCGGCTCCATGCCGACCGCGGCGGCCGCCCCGGCGCCCGCCTCCTCCTCCGCGGCCGACCGCTCACCCTTCCAGGCCACGAGGAGCCCCTCCATACAGAGCAGCGGTGCTGCGTACTCGACGAGCACGGGCAGCGCACCGACCGCCCTGGCGGTGACCAGGTCGTAGGCGCCCGCCCCGCCCCCGAGCGCTGCCGGCACCGCCGCGAGCTCCTCCGCGCGCGCCGTGACCGCCCGCGCGTTCTCGAGCTTCGCCGCCGCGGCCAGGCGCGCGATCATGGCGGCCTTGCGGCCGGTCGCCTCGATCAGGTCGACGCGCGCGCGAGGCAGCGCGATCGCCAGCGCCAGCCCCGGGAAACCCCGCTCCGGCCCCCACGTCGGCGATCGCCCGCGCGCGTGCGATCGGCTCGCCGAGCTCGAGCGCGCTCAGGCTGTCGGCCACGTGGGCATCGAGCGCCGCCTTGGGCTCCGACACGGACGTATGCGGGTCGGGCTCGGCGGCAAGCGCCTCCAGCAGCAGCCTGATCTGCTCGTCCGATCCGGCGGACAGCCCGAAGCGCGAGCACAGCGCCGCGACCGTTTCCCGTGAAACAGCCAGGCCGGCGGTCAGGTCTCGCGGAAGGCGCCGGCGGCGGGGCTCACCACGAGCCGCCGGTCCGGCTCGTCGCCCTCGGAGTGGGTCTCCACGTCGCCGCGCTCGCTCAGGTACGTGTGCACGATCTTGCGCTCCGGCGCGCGCATCGGCTCCAGCTCGACGGGCCGGTCGTAGCGCAGAGCCTCGGCCGCGGCGCGGTCGGCCATCCTGTGCAGCGCCGTCTCGCGGCGCTCGCGGTACCCCGCGGCGTCGACCGTCACCTGCTTGCGGTCCTCTCGCCCCCGGTAGGCGGCGCGGAAGGCCAGGTGCTGCACGGCGTCGATCGTAGTCCCGTGCTTGCCGATCAGCAGGCCGAGCTCGTCGCCGTTGACGGTCGCGCGCAGCTCCTCGTCGGTCTCCTCGATGTCAACGGTCGCGCGCAGGCCGAGCGCGTGGACGATCCGCCCCACGACCGCGCGCACGCGCTCGCCGGGCTCCTCGGGGATGTGCTCGGCGGCCTCCCGCCAGGCCTCTTGGTCCACCTCCGCGCGCACGCGCGCGAGGCTGCCGGCCTCGGGCTCCTCGACGACCTCGAACTCGACGTGATCGGCGGTGATGCCGGGGAAGCGCGGCTCGAACTCCTTCATGGCGGCCCACTTGGCCTCCCCGACGCTGTCGCCCTCGCCTTCCGCGGACAGGTCCTCGGGGCGCGGGTCCTCGGTCATCGTCTGCGACCCGAGCGCTTCTTCTTCTTACGCGGCGACTGCGGCGGTGCCTTCACCGGCCCGCCGTTGCCCTCGGCGGCCGGCTCCCCGCGCTTGCGCTTGCCCGCCGCGGCCCCGTCGTCCTCGCCGTCGGAGGCGGCAGCGACGGTCGCCGGCGGCTTCCCGCGCGCGGGCTTGGCCGAATCGCCCGCGGCTGCGGCATCCGGGCGCTCGGGCTTGGGGTAGAGCTTCTTGACGAGCAGCTGCTGCCCGATCGTCCACACGTTGGTGGTGATCCAGTAGACGATCAGGCCGGCCTGGAAGTTGATGATGAAGACGGTGAAGACGAAGGGCAGCGCGAGCATGATGCGCCGCTGCGTCGGGTCCGCGCTGAACGCCGTGACCATCGTCGCGGCGAGCTGCGTGCCCACGTAGAGCACGATCAGCACGCCGAGCAGGACAGGGTCGCCGGTGACCTTCTCGGCCAGGTCCTCGATCGGGCCGAAGCCGGCGTTGCCGGCGATGTCCTGCTTGAACTCGTCGGAGCGCAGCAGGTAGAAGAGCGAGATGAAGAAGGGGATCTGCAGCAGCAGCGGAAGGCAGGACCCCAGCGGATTGACCTTCTCGCGCTGGTAGAAGGCCATGACCTCCTGGTTCATGCGCTGCCGGTCGTCCTTGAAGCGCTCCTGGATCTGCTTGATCTCGGGCTGCAGCGTCTGGAGCCGCTGCATCGACTTCACGCCCTTGAACGTGAGCGGCAGGATCACGATCCGGACCGTGAACGTCAGCAGGATGATCGACCAGCCCCACGACCCGCCAATGAGGTCGTGCCAGAACTCCAGGATCCACTGGCAGGCGTCGATCAGCGGCTGGAGGATGCTCTGCATGGACTAGGCGTTCGGTCGGGTGCGGAAGAGGGTCTGGTCCTCTGCGAAGTCGACGCCGCCGTGGCTCCAGGGATTGCAGCGCAGCAGCCGCCAGCCCGCGAGGACGATTCCGCGGAGCACACCGTAGCGGCGAACGGCGTCGACCGCGTAGTGCGAGCACGACGGGTGGTACTTGCAGCGCGACGGCAGCGCCGGCGAGATCGCGCGCTGGTAGAAGCGGATCGGGGCCACGAAGGCCGCGCGGAGGACAGTCACGAGCCGCTTCCCTGCCCGCCTGCGAGGCCGGCCTCGGCCAGCACGGAGCGCAGCGCCTGCTCGATCGCGGGCTCGCCGCCCTCGCGCGCGAGCTCGCCCGCGGCCGGGCGCGCGACGATCACGAAGTCGTGCCCGGGCGTCAGCTCCCCGGCGCCGGCCCAGAAGGCCTCGCGCAGCAGCCGCTTGATGCGGTTGCGCTCGACGGCGCCGCCCAGCTTGCGCCCCACCGAGATCCCCAGCCGCGGCTGCGTGTCCTCGTCGTCGGAGCGCGGAAAGGCGTAGACGACCAGGTGCCTGCTCGCATGCGAGCGGCCCTCCCTGTAGACGCGCTCGAACTCGCCGCTGCGCGACAGCCGGCGGCGCTTGCGGCGCGCGCGGTCGGCCATGCGCCTAGGGCGTGAGCCGCTTGCGGCCCTTGGTGCGGCGCCGCTTGAGCACGTGCCGGCCGGCTCGCGTGCGCATGCGCTGGCGGAAGCCGTGGGTGCGGGCGCGCTTGCGCTTCTTGGGCTGATAGGTGCGCTTCATAAGATCGGACCGGAGCGGCGGCGCGGGATGCGCCGGGCCGCGTGCGGAGGGTACACGACGTGGCTCGAACCGCCCCGCCGCGGGCGCTCCCACCCTTTTCTCGCGAAATGCGGGGAACCCTGCCGGGGGGCCCGTGAGCCCGATTCGCGCCGTTGTATCCTCGCCTCGCCGAGGGCAGCGGCGGTTCTTTCAGTTCAGCCCGGTCCCTCCCCTTTCCAGTCGTAGCTCGACATGGCCCCGAGGAGGGTCTGGACAGTCTGTGCCCGCCCACATCGCTCAGCTCTGGGACGACATCCGCGCCGATCTCCGGCGCGACACCCCGGACTTCAAGTTCCACATCTGGATCGAGCCGCTCGAGCTCGCGGCGGTCCGCGGGAAGACGCTGTACGTCCGGGCGCCCGAGCACATCCGCACCTCGGTGGCCGAGCGCTATCTCCCGCTGCTGCGCCGCGCCGCGGCGCGCAGCTTCGACCGCCACGCGCTCGTCGAGGTGGTCGGACCCGGCTGGTCGCCGCCACCTGAGCAGGCGCCCGCGGATGCCCACGCCGCCGCGGAGGGCGAGCGCGGCGCCCGCCTGAACCCGAAGTACAGCTTCGACCAGTTCGTCATCGGGGAGGGCAACCGCTTCGCCCACGCCGCCTCGCTGGCCGTCGCGGAGCTGCCCGCGCAGGCCTACAACCCGCTCTTCCTCCACGGCCGCCCGGGTCTCGGCAAGACCCATCTGCTGCACGCCATCGGCAACTACGTCCAGCGCTACGGCGCCGGGCTGCGCGTGCGCTACGCGACGATCGAGGAGTTCACGACCGGCTTCGTCGACGCGGTGCGCCGCCACCGCACCGGGGACTTCAAGGACGACTTCCGCAGCGCCGACGTGGTGCTGATCGACGACGTGCAGTTCCTGGCCGGCCGCACCAAGACGCGCGAGGAGTTCTTCCACACCTTCAACGCCCTGCTCGACTCCGGGCGCCAGCTGGTGATCTCCTCCGATCGCAGCCCCGAAGACCTCCAGGGCGGCCTCGAGGACCGGCTCGCCGGGCGCTTCCGCGCCGGGCTGGTGGTGGAGCTCGAGCCGCCGCCCAGCGACCTGCGCCGCGCCATCCTCGCCAAGCGCGCCTGCGTCGACGACATCGAGGTCTCCGACGACGTGCTGGCGGAGATCGCCGAGCGCATCGACAGCAGCGTGCGGGCGCTCGAGGGCGCCCTCATCCGCGTGGTCGCCTACGCGTCCCTGAAGGGGGAGGAGGCGACCCCGGCACTCGTGCGCCATGTCCTGCGCCGGCTCGGCGAGGACACCGCCCCGGACGCCTGCGGCATCTCGGAGATCATCGACGCCGCGGCCCAGGAGTTCGGCGTCGAGCGCGAATCGCTGCTGGCGCGCGACCGCCGGCCCACCGTCGCCACCGCTCGTCAGGTGGCGATGTACCTCGCGCGCGAGCTCACCGAGCACAGCCTGCCCGAGATCGGGAGGGGCATCGGCGGGCGCAACCACACCACCGTTCTGCATGCGGTGAACCGCATCGGAGCGGCCGTCCGCAGCGATCCGGCTGTGCGCAAGTCGGTCGACAACCTCCATCGCCGTCTCGGCCACCGCGCGTGACGGCCGATGTCGCTGCGACAATCAACAGCCGGCTTTCCTTTTAACAAGCGGAATACGCCCTCCTATCGACGTGTCGACAGGCACTACTACTTCAAGGTCAGGTAGCAGAAGGTGAAGCTCACCGTTTCCCGTGAAACGTTCCTCGCCAAGCTCGGCATCGCCGTGCGCGGCGCTTCCACGCGCAGCCCGATCCAGACGCTGGCGGGGGTGCTGCTCAAGGTCGAGGAGGACGGCGCGCGGCTCGAGGCCACCGACATGGAGCTCGGCGTCCGGGTCGCGCTGGAGACCACCGATGCCACGCCCGGGCAGGCGGTGATCCCGGGCCGGCTCCTGCTCGACGTCGTGCGTTCGCTGCCGACCGACCAGGTGTCGCTCGAGTACCGCAGCGCCCAGCAGGACGTCGAGGTCGTGGGCGGGCCGTCGCGCTTCCACCTGCGCACGCTGCCGCCCGAGGACTTCCCGAAGCTGCCCGAGGCGGCGGCCGAGGGGCGGATGACCGTGCCGGCGGCGGCCTTCGTCGACACGATCGCGCGGGTGGCCCGCGCCGCCTCGCGCGACGAGACGCGCCCGCACCTGACCGGGGTGCTCGTCACCGCCAGCGGCCGCGAGCTGCGCATGGTCGCCACCGACTCCTACCGCCTGTCGGTCAAGGAGACGCAGCTGGAGCAGCCGCTCGAGGGCTCGCTCGAGGCGAACGTCCCGGCCCGGACCCTGCAGGAGCTCGGCCGGATCGCCGGCGGCGCCGAGGCGGAGACCATCGGCGTGTCCGCGCTCGAGAACCAGGTCGTCTTCACCGTCGACGACGTGGTGCTGTCCTCGCGCCTGGTCGAGGGTCGCTTCCCGAACTACCAGCAGCTGCTGCCCGAGTCGTACGAGCACGAGCTGCGCGTGAGCCGCGAGGAGCTGCTGGAGGTCGTGCGCCGCGTCGGCCTGCTGGCGCAGAAGAACGCGCCGCTGCGGCTGCGCTTCACCGAGGGCGCGCTGGACGTCTCGGCGCAGACGCCGGACGTGGGCGAGGCGAGCGAGTCGCTGCCGATTCCGTTCGCGGGCGAACCGTTGGAGATCGGCTTCAACCCGGAGTTCTTCCGGGAGGGGCTGGAGAGCACCGAGGCGGAGGAGCTGATCCTCAAGCTGATCAGCCCGCTGCGGCCGGGCCTGCTCCAGTCGGGCGACGAGGGCTCGGGCTTCATCTACCTCGTGATGCCGATTCGCCTGAACGTGTAGGAGCGCCGGCGTGCTGGTCACCCGCCTCGAGCTGCGCGACTTCCGCAACTACGAGACGGCCGCGCTCGACCTGCCGCCCGGCCTGGCCGTGGTGGTGGGCCCCAACGGCGCCGGCAAGACGAACCTGCTCGAGGCCGTCTACTTCGGCTGCGCCGGCGCCTCGCCGCGGACGTCCAACGAGCGCGAGCTGGTGAGGCGCGGCGCGAGCGTGGCCCGGGTCGTGGTGGAGACGCGCGACGACGAGGCCGCGCATCGGCTCGAGGCCGGCTTCGAGCCGGGCGAGGCGAAGCACCTGCGTCTCGACGGCAGCGCCGTGCCGAGCTTCGCCGGCCTCGACCGAGCGACCGCTGCTCAGCGTGTTCCTGCCGGAGCGCCTCGAGCTGGTCAAGGGGGCGCCCTCGGCGCGGCGGGCTCACCTCGATCAGGTGGTGGCCGCGCTCTGGCCGGCCCGCGCCGGCGCCCGGGCCGCCTACTCGCGCGCGCTGGCGCAGCGCAACGCGCTGCTCGGGCGCATCCGCGCGGGGCTGTCCGGTCCCGCGGCGCTCGACGCCTGGGACGCGGAGCTCGCGCGCGAGGGCATCGCGCTGATGGAGCAGCGGGAGGAGGCGGTCGCGGGCCTGCGCGAGCCGTTCGCCCGCCTGGCCGGCCAGCTCGGCCTGCCGGGGCCGGCGGAGGTGCGCTACCGCCCCCGCTCGGCGGCGAGCGACGCGGCGGGCCTGGCGGCCGAGCTCGGCGAGCGGCGCTCCGCGGACCTCGAGCGCGGCTTCACGGCGCACGGGCCGCACCGCGACGAGCTCGTGCTCCAGCTCGACGGCGTGGCGCTCCGCTCCTACGGCTCCCAGGGCCAGCAGCGCACCGCCCTGCTCGCGCTGCTGTTCGCCGAGCGCGAGCTGCTGGGCCGGCGCCGCGACCGCCCGCCGCTGATGCTGCTGGACGACGTGATGTCAGAGCTCGACGCCGAGCGCCGCGAGCTGCTCGCCGAGCTGCTGCGCGACGGCGGCCAGGCGCTCGTGACCGCGACCGAGGCCGAGCACGTGCCGGGGGTGGACGACGCCGAGCTGATCCGGGTGGGGGCGGGCGCAGTGCTCGGGGCGGTGGCCGCATGAGGCGGCTGGCCCCGCGCCCGCTCTCGATCGCGCTCGAGGGCGCCGTCGCCGGCGCTCGGCCGGCGGGCCTGCTGGCGGTCGTCCAGTCGGCCTGGCCGGGGGTGGCAGGCGCCGCTCTCGCCGCCGCTGCGGAGCCGGTCTCGGAGGTCTCCGGAACCGTCACCGTGGCCGCCGAGTCGGCGGTCTGGGCGCAGGAGCTCGACCTGCTCGGGGGCGAGCTGAGAGGCGGTCTGAACGCCGCGCTCGAGGCCGCCGGTGAGCCGGGGCGAGTCGACCGGCTGCGCTTCATCGTGGGTTCGGGGGCGAACCGTGGCTGATTCGTCGCTCTGCAGAGCGCTGTTTTGTCGCGATTAGCGGGCATTTTGTGGCGCTCCGGGGGCCGGAAACGGGGGGTGAGCCTGCTAATGTTCAAGGCGGTCTTATGTAGCTCCCCGGACCGTGCTCGAGCAGCCACGGGGCCGGGGTTTTTGACGGTTGGCGCGGGTGTCTCTCACGAGCGCCCGGCGAGGGCCGTGCAACGACGGAAGGGACGGCTTGGCAGACAAGGCTGAGAACGAGGACAGCGCTCCGAAGGGGAGCGAGAAGCAGAACGGGAGCTACGGCGCCCAGGACATCACGGTCCTCGAGGGCCTCGAGGCCGTTCGCAAGCGCCCGGGCATGTACATCGGGTCGACCGGCGCGCGCGGCCTGCACCACCTCATCTACGAGGTTGTCGACAACTCTGTCGACGAGGCGCTCGCCGGCGAGGCCGACGCCGTCCAGATCGTCATCCACCCCGACAACTCGGTCACGGTGACCGACAACGGGCGCGGCATCCCCGTCGACGTCATGGAGAAGGAGCAGCGCCCGGCCGCGGAGGTCGTGCTGACCGTGCTCCATGCAGGCGGCAAGTTCGGCGAGGGCGGTGGCTACAAGGTTTCGGGCGGCCTGCACGGCGTCGGCGTCTCCGTCGTCAACGCGCTGTCCGAGTGGCTGCACCTCACGGTGTGGCGCGACGGCTTCGAGCACAAGCAGTCGTACGAGCGCGGGACCCCGATGGGCGCGCTCGAGAAGGGCGCGAAGACCGACCGCTCCGGCACCAGCATCACGTTCCTGCCCGACCTCGAGATCTTCGAGACGATCGAGTACGACCGCACCGTCCTGGAGCAGCGCTTCCGCGAGATGGCGTTCCTCACGCGCGGGCTGAAGATCGAGTTCAGCGACGAGCGCGGCGAGGGCTTCTCGACGAGCTTCCAGTACGAGGGCGGCATCGTCGACTTCGTCAAGTACCTCCACAGCCAGGGCACGCGCGAGCCGCTGCACCCGAAGGTGGTCTTCGTCGAGGGCTCGAGCGAGGTCGGCGACGTCGAGGTCGCCATGCAGTGGAACGACTCCTACCAGGAGGCGCTGCTCTCGTTCGCCAACAACATCAACACGCACGAGGGCGGCACGCACCTGTCCGGCTTCCGCTCGGCGCTCACCGGCACGATCAACAGGTACGCGCGCTCCATGGGCGACCTCAAGGAGAAGGACGCCAACCTGACCGGCGAGGACGTGCGCGAGGGCCTCACCGCGATCATCTCGGTGAAGATCCGCGAGCCGCAGTTCGAGGGCCAGACCAAGACCAAGCTCGGCAACCCGCCGGTCGAGGGTCTGGTGCAGCAGGTCGTCAACAAGGGCCTGGCGGAGTTCCTCGAGGAGAACCCGACCGAGGCGCGCACGGTGATCCGCAAGGCGGTCGATGCCGCCCGCGCTCGCGACGCGGCGCGCAAGGCGCGCGACCTGACCCGGCGCAAGTCGGCGCTCGAGAACTCGACGCTGCCGGGCAAGCTCGCCGACTGCTCGGTGCGCGACCCCTCGCTCGCCGAGATCTTCATCGTCGAGGGCGACTCGGCCGGCGGCTCGGCCAAGCAGGGCCGCGACCGCCACACGCAGGCGATCCTGCCGCTGCGCGGGAAGATCATCAACGTCGAGAAGAACCGCATCGACAAGGTGCTCTCCAACAAGGAGATCCAGGCGCTGATCACGGCGATCGGCACCGGCATCCGCGAGGAGTTCGACCTCGAGAAGGCGCGCTACCACAAGGTCATCGTCATGACCGACGCCGACGTGGACGGCGCCCACATCCGAACGCTCGTGCTCACCTTCCTCTACCGCGAGATGCAGGACCTGATCGAGGCCGGCTACGTGTACATCGCGAAGCCGCCGCTCTACAAGGTCAAGTCCGGCAAGCACGACGTCTACATCGAGAAGGAGTCCGAGCTCGAGGAGGTGCTGCTGCGCGACAAGCTCGAGAAGATGGAGGTGAGCGACCGCGAGGGCAAGGTCTTCGGGCTGACCCACGCGCGCTGGCAGAAGTACGGCCGGCTGCTGAAGCAGTACGAGGGCTGGGGCGCGGCGCTGCGCGCCGAATGGGGCCACGACCCGATCTCGTTCCTCGAGGAGTCGGCGCTGCTGGACGAGGGCGCCAGCGACACCGCCGCGGTGATCGAGCTGCTCAAGGGCGACGACGTCGAGAGCGAGGCCTACGACACGACGCTGGTCAGCGAGGACGCGGAGGCGATCGTCGCGCGCGTGGTCGAGCGCCGGACCGGCACCGCCAAGACCTACAAGCTCGCGCGGGCGCTCTTCGACACGCCGGCGTACAAGGGCTTCGTGAACATCCACAAGGAGCTCGACGCGCTGGCCGGCTCACCGCCGTTTCACGTGGTGCTCGGCAAGAAGGACGCCCACGCGGTGTCCTACGAGGACCTGCGCGCAAAGGTGCTGGAGGTGTGCCGCGACGGCGTGCCGCTGCAGCGCTTCAAGGGCCTCGGCGAGATGAACGCCGACCAGCTGTTCGACACGACGATGGATCCGGAGCGCCGGACGCTCCAGCAGGTGACCATCGACGACGCCACGGCGGCCGACCTCGTCTTCTCGATGTTGATGGGGGACGCGGTGGAGCCCCGAAGAGAATTCATCGAGGCCCATGCCCGCGAAGTCACGAACCTGGACGTGTAAGAGATGTCGATCGATCAGCTGACCGGAGGCAACATCGAGCCGCGCGGGCTCGACGAGGAGATGCGCTCCTCGTACCTCGACTACGCCATGAGCGTGATCGTGGGCCGCGCGCTGCCGGACGTGCGCGACGGCCTCAAGCCTGTGCACCGGCGGGTGCTGTACTCGATGTTCGAGTCGGGCCTGCAGCCGAACCGCCCGCACCGCAAGTGCTCGACCGTCGTCGGCGGCGTGATGGGCAACTACCACCCGCACGGCGACTCGGCGATCTACGACACGCTGGTGCGCCTCGGTCAGAACTTCGCGATGCGCTACCCGCTGATCGACCCGCAGGGGAACTTCGGCTCGATCGACAACGACTCGCCGGCGGCCATGCGCTACACCGAGGCCCGGCTCTCGCGCCTGGCCACGGAGATGCTGCGGGACATCGACTCCGACACCGTCGAGTTCCGCCCCAACTACGACGAGTCGCGCCAGGAGCCGATGGTCCTGCCGGCGCGCTTCCCGAACCTGCTGGTCAACGGGTCGTCGGGCATCGCCGTCGGGATGGCGACGAACATCCCGCCGCACAACCTGCGCGAGGCGATCAACGCCGTGATCGCCTACATCGACAACCCCGCGATCGACGTCAAGGGGCTGATGCGCCACATCAAGGGACCGGACTTCCCGACCGGCGGCATCATCGTCGGCCACGGCGGCATCCACGACGCCTACGAGACCGGCCGCGGCCGGGTCGTCGTGCGCGGGCGCGCGCACATCGAGCCGCTGCGCCAGGGCAAGGAGGCGATCATCGTCACCGAGATGCCCTACCAGGTCTACAAGGGCGACGGCCGCGGCGACGGCAGCGGCCTCATGCAGAAGATCGTCGAGCAGGTGCAGAACGGCCGCATCAAGGAGATCTCGGACCTCCGCGACGAGTCCGACAAGACCGGCATCCGCCTCGTGATCGAGCTCAAGCGCGACGCGATCCCGAAGGTCGTCCTCAACAAGCTCTACAAGCACACGCAGCTGCAGACCACGTTCGGCGTGAACATGGTCGCGCTCGTCGACCAGGTGCCGCGGACGCTCGGCCTGCTGCCGATCGTCCGCAACTACGTCGACCACCAGCGCGACGTGATCGTCCGCCGCACCCAGCACGAGCTGGGCCAGCGCGAGGCGCGGCTGCACATCCTCGAGGGCCTCCTCATCGCGATCGCGAACATCGACGAGGTCATCGAGCTGATCCGCGGCTCGCGCGACCCCGACACCGCGCGCGAGGGCCTGATCGAGCGCTTCGAGCTGTCGCGCCTCCAGGCCCAGGCGATCCTCGACCTGCGCCTCCAGCGCCTGACCGCCCTCCAGACCGACGAGATCAAGAGCGAGCACGCCGAGGTCGTCGAGCGCATCAAGTACCTGCGCGACATCCTCGGCGACGAGGGCAAGGTCATGGAGATCATCAAGGAGGAGCTCACCGAGATCCGCGACGCCTACGGCGACGAGCGGCGGACCGAGATCACGCACTCCGAGGACGAGATCGACATCGAGGACCTGATCGCCGACCAGCAGATGGTCATAGCGATCACGAACTCGGGCTACATCAAGACCCTGCCGCTGGCCACCTACCGCCAGCAGAAGCGCGGCGGGATCGGCGTGACCGGGATGGACATGAAGGACGAGGACTGGATCGAGCACCTCTTCGTGAGCTCGACCCACGACTTCCTCCTGTTCTTCACGAACCGCGGCAAGGTCTACCGGCTCAAGGTCTACGACCTGCCCGAGGCGTCGCGCACGGCCAAGGGCCGCGCGCTCGTCAACCTGCTGCCGTTGCGCGAGGGCGAGCGGGTGCAGGCCGTGCAGGCCACGCGCGACTTCAGCGAGGACAGGTACCTCGTCTTCGCGACCCGGCAGGGCCAGATCAAGAAGACGGAGTTCAAGGCCTACAACACGCCGATCAAGGCCGACGGGATCATCGCGATCAACATCCGCGACGACGACGAGCTGGTGGCGGTCCGGCGGACCAGCGGGGACGACGACATCATCATGGTGTCGCGCTCCGGCCAGGCGGCGCGCTTCAACGAGGATCAGGTGCGGGCGATGGGCCGCGACACCGGCGGCGTGCGCGGCATGAACGTCAGCCGCGGCGACAACCGCGTGCTCGCGATGGACGTGGTGCGCCCCGACACCGAGCTGCTGGTCGTCACCGAGAACGGCTACGGCAAGCGCACGGCGATCGAGGAGTACCCGGTCAAGGGCCGCGGCTCGATGGGGGTCAAGACGATCTCGCTGACCGAGAAGAAGGGCGGCGTGGCCGGCGCGCTGATCGTGCGCGAGCACCACGACCTCGTGTTCATCTCGCAGAACGGCATGGTGCAGCGCACCGGCGTGCGAGGCATCTCGAAGCAGGGACGCCCGGCCCAGGGCGTGCGCGTGATGAACCTGCGCGAGGACGACGTCGTCAGCGCGGTGGCGCTGGTGATGGAGACCACGGCCGACACCGCGGCGACCGTCCAGGAGGACCTGGTGGACGCGGGAGCCGAGCCGACGGTCGAGCCGGACGCCGCGCCGCCGGAGGCTCCGGACGCCGCCGTCGAGGACGCGATCGAGCCGGACGACACCGGCGCGGACGGCGAGCCGGACTCCGAGCCGGACTCCGAGTAGACCGCCCGCCGACCCCGGAACGCACGAGGGGCGCCCCGGTCGGGACGCCCCTCGCAAACGCTGCTGGACTGGGTCGGCTTCGAGACTGCGGCCAGAGGGACCAATCCTCGCCCTCTCCACCGACGGTGTACCGGTTTGGACTCCGCTAGATCTGTCGGTCCGCCGCCGGCCGAGCCGGCGGCCTCCCGCACAACGGGCCCAGCGCCGATCTAACGGCCGGGCACCTCCAGGGTCCCGATAAGACTGTCACTCAAGTGTGGACCACCTCCTTTCCCTGGTACGACCATTGAAGCAGACGCGTCCACGGACTGGATCCGGTGGCCGGCTAGGGCGTGGTGTCGGTCCCGTCGGTGTCCGTGCCGGTCGTGTCGGCACCGGACTCCGCGGCCTGCTCGAGCTCGTCGACGCGTGTCTGGAGGTCGTCAACGTCGTCGCGCGTCTGGTCGAGCCGGGTGCTCTCCTTGGTCGCCGCGTTCTCGACCTTCTTGAGCCGGTTGTCGAGCCTGGTGACGTCCGAGGCCGGCGCCAGATCGTCGAGGCGCGACTCGATGTCGTCGAGGCGCTCGGTCAGCTGACGCTGCACCCGCCCGATCTGGCTCGCCGTCTGCGCGCCGATCTCGGCGCTGTCGTCGCGGTTGGCGGTGATCAGCGCGATCACGGCGATCGCCGTCGCGGCCACCGCCCAGACCCCGGTCACCAGCAGCCAGCGGCGCAGGCTGCGCACGTCGTCGGCGGTCGCCGCGGGCGGAGCCGCCGGCCGTTGCGGAGCGGGCTGCTGAGCGGGCGGCACCGCAGGCGGCACCGGGGGCGGCTCGGCGGTCAAGCGGCCACCAGGTACTGCTCCCACGCCGCCGGGATCGTCGGGGTGGCGACGTGGATGAAGATCGTCGAGTTGGGAGCCTTCGGGGCCTGCGCCGGCACCATGTTCGCCTGCCGCGGCAGCCGGTCGCCCTTGCGCCGGTTGCACGGCGCGCAGCAGGCGACGATGTTGTCCCAGGTCGACTTGCCGCCCTTCGAGCGCGGCACCACGTGGTCGACCGTCAGGTTGCCGCGCTCGTGCCCGCAGTACTGACAGGTCCAGCGGTCGCGCGCGAACACCGCCCGCCGCGTGATCTTGCGGCGGTGTGCGTCACGCGGGATGCGGACGTAGGCAAGCAGCCTGATCACGACCGGCCGCGCCAGCGTGAGGCTCTCGGCGTGCAGCGCCCAGTCGCTCTCCTCGAGGATCTCGGCCCGGTTCTTCAGGATCAGGACGGCGGCGCGGCGCACGGTGCAGACGTTGATCGGCTCGTAGCTGGCGTTCAGCACCAGCACCCGGCCGGAGGACCCTGTGCGCTGCGCGGACCGGCCGGTCCCGTGCAGCGCGGGCGCAGGGCCTGGTTCCGAGTCCTCCGCCTCGGCTACGAGCATCGGGTTCGTGCTCACCGCCACCGCCGCCTCAGTTTAGCCGGGCGCCCCGCTCGAAATCGTGTACGAGCCGAGAACGCGCAGCTCCTCCACGTCGCCGCGCAGGCCGTCGAGCGCCTCGGCCACGACCGCGTCGCTCACGCTGCCCTCCAGGTCCACGAAGAACATGTAGTGGCCCAGGGCGATGCGGCGGGGCCGGGACTCGATGCGCGTCAGGTTGACGCCGCGGTCCGAGAACTGGCGCAGCCCCTCGACGAGCCACCCCGGCGACTGGTCGCCGCCGCCCCAGAACACGATCGACGTCTTGCCTCCCGCCGCCGGCGCGCCCGCCTCCTCGTCGCGCGCGAGCCACACGAAGCGCGTCACGTTGTCGGGATGGTCCTCCACGTTGGCCACCAGCACGTGGCACCCGTACATCTCCGCGGCCAGCCGCGAGCCGAGCGCCACGGCCGGCTCGGCCGAGTCGCGCACCGACAGGACGGCGTCGGAGGTCGACGCCGCAACGAACAGCTCGGCGCCGCCCAGCCGCTCGCGCAGGAAGCGCCGGCACTGCGCGGTCGCCTGCGGGTGCGACACCACGTGCGTGACGTCGTCCAGGTCGAGTTCGCGCGCCGCCACGACGCAGTGGTGGATCGGGTGCACGACCTCGGCAACGATGCGCACGTCCACGGCGTCCAGGGCCAGCGTGTCGAGCGTGATCGACACCGACCCCTCAAGCGCGTTCTCGATCGGCACCACGGCCCGGTCGACCGTCCCGGCCTGCACCGCCATCACCGTGTCGTAGATGGTCGGCAGCGGCACCTCCTCGACCCCCGCGGGCGCCGAGGCGCGCAGGGCCTCCTCGGTGTAGGTCCCGGCGGGACCCAGGAAGCCGACCCTCATCAGCGGCGGTTGGCTGCGGGCGCGGCTCGGTGAGGCGCCGGCGCCGGAGCCGCCGGCGCCGACGACATCGCCGCCTCGATCGCCTCCTGCTCCTCCGGAGACAGCTCGAGCTCGGACTCGCCCTCGCGCAGCTGCTTGACGTACACGCGCGCCTGGTCGCGGTGCAGGATCGAGGACACAACCACGCCCGTGCGGTGCGCGTCGAGCAGCGCCATCGTGCTCGACTGGTGGCCCGACATCTCGCCCCAGGCGTCGTAGCGGATCAGCGACGTGTAGGCGACGCAGCCGTCGATGCGGCGCTCCGCACCGGTCATCCGCTCCTCGAGGTGCACGGCCGTTTCCTCGACCCAGTCGCGCAGCTGCACGAAGGCCTCCTGGATCTGGGCGGCGTGCGCGACCAGGTCGGCCTGCTCCTCGCCCAGCACGGTGCGCTGGGCAGCGCGCACCCGGCGCAGCTTCACGGCTAAGACGATCGCCCACAGCAGCGCGATGGCCGCCAGGCCGACGCCGGCGAGGGCGACGATCCCCTGGGTGGTGGTCAGGTCGTCCACGCGGCCAGACTACCCGGCGGTCACCTGGTGAAGATGACCTCGGACTCCTGCTTGTTGTTGTCGGTCTTCTGCTCGCCCGGGACCGCGGCGACCTCGACCGTGATCGGCACGTTCTGGCCGGTCGGCGGCGCCCGGTCGAGCGGGATCGTGACCGTCTTGATCTCGCCCGGCGCGATCGTGTCGATCGTCTCCTCGCGCTTGTCGGCGTCCCCGCCGTCGCCCACGGTGACGCTCACGGTCACGTCGTTCTCGGTGTTCTCGCCCTGGTTCTGGACCTGGATCTCGAAGGCCAGGTCGCCCGACAGCTGCACCGAGGAGTTGCCGCCGGGCGCGAGCGCGACGCCACCGAGCGTCACGCCGGCGATGCCGTCGCCGTGGAGCCCGGGCGCGGCGTCGCCACCGCCGCCGGTGCCGGTGCGCAGCGCGTTGACCTGGTCGGCCACGAAGTCGGGCTGCAGCCACTCGATGTCGGGCACGAACCCCTTGGCCGGCAGGTTGGGCGCCGACAGCGAGTTCTCGCGCAGCACCGAGAACAGGTCGTTGCGGAAGCGCAGCGTGTCGATGACATCGCTGGCCAGGAAGACCTGCATCTGCTTGGCGACGTCGTCGCTGCCCTCGCGCCGGTCCTGGTCTCCCAGCGCGACGCGCAGCGCGTCGGTGAGCTTCGCCAGGCCGTCGCGGCGCAGCTCCAGCACCTCGAGCAGGTTGCTCTGCGCGTCGTCGACGTCGCCGGGCACGTCGAGCGCCTCGGCACGATCTACGCGATTGCTGGCCGCCGTGCGGTAGGCGTTCAGCTGGTTGATGATCGTGGTCGTCTGGTCGGTCCCGCCTTGGCCCTGCAGGAGGTCGAAGAGCTGGTCGCCGTCCTCCTTGGACTCGCGCAGCAGCTCGGCGGAGTCGTTGCCGTAGTCCTCGATCGCGTTCTTGGAGCGGCTGTCGAGGCATCCGCGGACGAGCAGCACGAACAGGATCAGGACGATCACCCCGCCGACGAGCGCGATCGTCCGCCTCAGCATCAGCGTCTGGCGGTCGGTCGACGGTCCGCGGGGCGGGCGGCGACTGGAGCGGGCCGGCTCGTCCGGTTCGTCGAGGAAGGACACAGCGGGTTTCCTCTTCGCGGCGCCTCTGGGGACGCCTGCCAAGGTTCAGGTGGAAGTATGACCGCGGGGCAGGACGAGCCCGTCGCGAACCGAAAACGGAACCTGAGGTGAAACGCCCCCAGACCAGCCCGTTCGAGGAGCCCGGCACCCTGCCGCTGGGCGGATCGGACCCCACACGGCGCCTGCCCGGCTCCGAGGGGCCGCGCGTGGTGCTGGGGCGCTACCGGTTGGAGCGCCGTCTCGGCGCCGGCGGCTTCGGCGTCGTCTGGCTCGGCTGGGACGAGAAGCTCGAGCGCGAGGTGGCCGTCAAGGCGATCCCGCGCGAGGGCGGCAGCGGCGAGCGGGTGGAGCGCGAGGCGCGCGCCGCCGCGCGCCTGAACCATCCCGGCATCGTGGCCATCTACGAGCTGGCGGCCGACGAGCACGACGTGTACCTGGTCTCGGAACTCGTTCGGGGCCGAACCCTTGCGGAGCTGCTGCGCGCCAGGGCGCTCGCCGACCGGGACGTGGCGCGCATCGGAGTCGCGCTCTGCGATGCGCTCGAGCACGCCCACGCGCGCGGCGTGATCCACCGCGACGTCAAGCCCCAGAACGTGATGGTGGTCGCCGATCCCGCGGCGGGGTCGGGCTTCGCCAAGCTCGCCGACTTCGGCGTCGCCCACGTGGCCAGCGACAACCCGCTCACCCAGACCGGCGACGTCGTCGGAACGCTTGCGTATATGGCGCCCGAGCAGGCCGAGGGCGCCCGCCCCGGGCCCGCCTCGGACGTCTACTCGCTCGCGCTCACGCTCTACGAGGCCTGGACCGGCACCAACCCGATCCGCGCCGGGGGCCCGGCCGCGACCGCTCGCCGCGTCGGCACGCAGCTGCCGTCGCTGGCGGGCATGCGCCGCGACCTGCCGCTCGAGCTGTGCGACGCGATCGACGACGCGCTGGAGATCGACCCGGGTCTGCGCCCGGCGCCGGCGCGGCTGGGGGCGGAGCTCGCCGCCGCCCAGGAGCAGCTCGCCGACGAGGGCGGCCTGGTCGAGCCGGAGACGCTGCGCCGGGTCGGCCTGCCCGCCTCGGAGCGCCGCGGCACCGCCCTCACGCGCCTGCTGCTCGGCCGCGGCACGACGAGCCCCGGCGCCGCGCAGCTCGACCCGGAGCACGCCCCGTCCCGCGGCGGCGTCCTGCTGCGCCGCCTCGGCGCCGGCGCGCTCGCCGGCGGGATCGTGCTCGGCGTGCTCGAGACGGCCGGGCCCGAGCCGTCCTTCTCCGCTCCCGCCGTGGCGGGTCTGGCCGCGATCGCAGTGGCGCTCCTGCCGCGCATCGCCTGGCTGGTCGTGGCCGCCGGCCTCTGCGGCTGGCTGATCGCGCCCGACGCCGACCGCCAGGGCACCGCGCTGATCCTCGCCGCCGCCGCGGCGCCCATTCCGCTGCTGCTGCCGCGCGCCGGCCTGCTCTGGTCGGTCCCGATACTCGCGCCGCTGCTGGGGACGATCGCGCTGGGGCCGGTGTTCGTCGGCATCGCGGCCCTGGCGCCGACGCCCTGGCGCCGCGCCGGCCTGGCCGCCGCCGGGTTCCTGTGGCTGGCGCTGGGAGAGCTGCTCACCGGCCGCGAGCTGCTGTTCGGCGTGCCCGACGGCGCCGCGCCGCACGGCGACTGGGAGGGCTCGATCAGCGCAGCGGCCTCCGACGCGCTCGGCCCGCTGCTGTCCGGCCCCTCGCTCGCACCGGCCGTGGTCTGGGCCGTGTTCGCGATGCTGCTCCCGCTGGTCGTGCGCGGCCGCTGGCTGGCCGTGGACCTGGGCGGGGCCGCGCTCTGGGCCGCGGGCCTGCTGGCCGCGCACGCGGCGCTCGGAGACATGCTCGCCGCGACCACCGCACTCGACCAGGCGCGCGGCGCCGTGGCAGGCTCGATCGGGGCCGCGCTGGTGGTCGTCGCGGCCGCTCAGATGGCGACTCCGGCGGAGGCCTGGCGGCCGGCTCGCGCCGAGTCCGTCACCCCGGCATAGGGCTACCCTGACCCGCTAACCATGAGCGTCCTGCGCAATCTGGAGGCAAAGCTCGGCGGGCTCGTCGAGGGCGCGTTCGGACGCGCCTTCAAGACGAGCGTCCAGCCGGTCGAGCTGGCCCACAAGCTCGCCAAGGAGATGGAGGAGAACCAGATGGTCTCCGTCTCGCGCGTCTACGTGCCGAATCACTACCGCGTCTTCCTGTCGCCGCGCGACCGCGACCAGTTCACCTCCTACGAGCCGGCGTTGCGCAAGGAGCTCTCCGACTACCTGCTCGAGCACGCGCGCCAGGAGCGGCTCGCGCTCACGAGCCGCCCCCAGATCGAGTTCCACACCGACGACCGGCTCGACCTGGGCGAGTTCGGGATCCAGGCGCAGCTGCTCGGCGGGCCCGAGGAGGACGAGCCGGCGGCCGCCGGGCCGTCGGCGGGCGACTTCGGGCACACGATGGTCTACTCGCCGGATCGCGCCGCGGCACGGCCGCTCGAGCCCGCGCTCGACCGCGGCCGGGCGCTGCTCGTGGCGGAGGGCCGGCGCAACGTCCTCAGCGGCGAGCGCGTCGTGGTCGGCCGCAGCCGCGAGGCCGACGTCGTCGTCTCGGACCCGAACGTCTCGCGGCGCCACATCGAGCTGCGCCGCGGCGACCGCGGCTGGGCGGCGGTCGACCTCGGCTCGACCAACGGGATGAAGGTCAACGGCCGCCGCGTGAGCCACGCCGAGCTGGAGCCCGGCGACCGCATCACGGTCGGCATCACCGAGCTGACCTTCGAGCTCGACTAGCCATGGACGAGCCTCTCGCGGTCGCGCTCAAGTTCGGCTTCCTCGCCGTGCTCTACCTGTTCCTCCTGTGGGTCGCGCGCAGCGCGCTCAAGGACCTGGCGCGGGGCGCCGACAGCACCGCAGCCGCCGAGCCGGTCGAGCCGCCGCGCCAGCGCCGGCGCGGGCCCTCGGGACCCGACCTGCGCTCGGGCGTCTCGCCGCGGCTGGTCGTCGTCGCCGCCATGGGCCACGAGCCGGGCACGACCTGGGACGTGCGCGAGGGCGCCATGATGGGCCGTTCCGACAACGCCGAGATACGCGTGGACGACCCGTTCGCCTCCTCGGCGCACGCGCGCGTGTTCCAGCGCGGAGACTTCATGTACGTCGAGGACATGGGCTCCACCAACGGCACCTACCTGAACGGCCGGCAGCTGAAGACGGCCGAGCGCCTCAAGATGGCCGACCTGATCCGCATCGGCGACAGCGAGTACCGGTACCAGGAGTGACGCTCCGGATCGCCGAGCACGTGGGCCGCTCCGACGTGGGGCGCCAGCGCAGCGTCAACGAGGACTCCCTGGTGCTCGCCCCGCCCTTCTTCGCCGTCGCCGACGGCATGGGCGGCGCGAAGGCGGGCGAGGTGGCCTCGGCGATGGCCGCGCGCGCCTTCGACGGCGAGTCCGACTCGGGCGAGCCGCCCGAGGCTCAGCTGACGCGCATCCTGCGCGATGCCAACCGCAGCATCTACGACCTCGCCGTGACCGACGAGTCGCACCGCGGCATGGGCACGACCGTCACGGCGGCGAAGGTCAGCGGCGACGAGGTGAGCCTCGGCCACGTGGGCGACAGCCGCGCCTACCGGCTGCGCGACGGGCAGCTCGAGCAGGTGACGCGCGACCACTCGCTGGTCGCGGAGCTGGAGCGCAGCGGGCAGATCACCCCGGAGGCGGCCGAGCACCATCCGCAGCGCTCGATCATCACGCGCGCGCTCGGGCCCGAGCCCGACGTCGAGGTCGACACCTACACGCTCGCCGGGCGCACGGGCGACGTCTTCCTGATCTGCTCCGACGGCCTCACCGGCATGGTCTCGGACGACGAGGTCGCGTCGATCCTGCGCTCCGCCGCGACGCTCGACGAGGCCGCCGACTCGCTCGTGCTGGCGGCAAACCAGGGCGGCGGCAGGGACAACATCACGGTCGTCCTGTTCCGGCTCGGCGATGACGACGATGACGCCGAGACGGTCGCGCCGCCGCGCGAGGACGAGACGATCGCGGGACAGCTGACCGCAGCGGACGTGTCCACCCAGCCGCACGCGCTCGAGGGCGTCGCGCCCGACGCGACGGTCGTCGCCGCCCCGAGCCGGCCCGCGCCGGACCGCCCCGCCCCGGCCGCCCGCCGCGGCCGGGCCCGCGCCCGGCTACGCACCGCGGCCCGGACGCTGCTCGCGCTGGCGGTGCTGGCCGCGATCGGCACCGGCCTCTACGCGCTCTCGCGGCAGGTCTACTTCCTCGGCACGAACGACGCGGGCCTCGTGACGCTCTACCGCGGCGTGCCATACGAGCTTCCGTTCGGCGTCGACCTCTACGAGCCGGAGTACGCGAGCGGGGTCCCGGCGCGGGCGATCCCGGACACGCGCCGCAAGCGCGTGCTCGACCACGAGTGGCGCGGCCGCGAGGACGCCGAGGACCTGCTGCGGACGCTCGAGCAGGGGCAGCTGTCGGGCTGATGTCGGCGCGCACCAGAGAGCTGTTCGGGCTGATCCCGGTGTCGCTGCTGGTCGCGGCCGGCTTCGCGGCGGTCCTGTCGACGCGCACGCAGGAGGTCAGCGACGCCACGCTCACCTACGGCGCGGTCTTCCTCGGCCTGTGCGTGTTCGCGCACCTCTTCATCCGCGCGCGCCTGCCCGACGCCGACCCGTACATGTTCCCGCTCGCCGCGCTGCTCGCCGCCGTCGGGCTCGTGCTGATCTACCGCATCGACGCCGAGTTCGCCCGCGAGCAGGCGCAGTGGTTCGTGATCGGGCTGCTCTTCTTCTGCGCCACCATCGTGCTGGTCCGCGACCACCACGTGCTGGAGCGCTACCGCTACCTGATCGCGACGGCGGGGATCGTGCTGCTGGCGCTGCCGCGGCTGCCCGGCATCCGCGAGCCCGTGAACGGCGCCTACCTCGCGATCAAGGTCGGGCCGATCCAGTTCCAGCCCGCGGAGTTCGCGAAGCTGGCGATCATCGTCTTCCTCGCGAGCTATCTGCGCGAGACCGGCGACATCCTTCTGCGCGCTCGCCTGCGCCCGCTGCCGGCACAGCGCCAGCTGCTGCTCTACGGCCTGCCGGCCATCGGGACGGTGCTCGCCATCCTCGTGCTCGGCCTCGGCCCGGCCGGGGCGGTGCTGCTCGCGGTGTTCGTCGCGTCGATGGTCGCGGTGCTGCGCGAGCGCCCCTCGCTCAAGCACTTCGGCCCGCTGCTGCTCGTCTGGGGCCTCGCGATGCTGATGCTGATCTTCATCCGAGACCTCGGCAGCTCGCTGATGTTCTTCGGCGGCTTCCTGGTGCTGCTCTACGTGGCCACGAACCGGCTGTCGCTGATCGGCGTCGGCTCCACGATGTTCTTCGGCGGAGCCTTCTTCCTGGCGGGCCACGTCAACCACGTCCAGGAGCGAGTGGACATCTGGATCGACCCGTTCAAGCCCGGCGTCGTCGACGACGAGGGCTACCAG
Source organism: uncultured Thermoleophilaceae bacterium (assembly GCA_963828225.1). Classification (GTDB taxonomy): domain Bacteria; phylum Actinomycetota; class Thermoleophilia; order Solirubrobacterales; family Thermoleophilaceae; genus JACVRW01. The sequence continues at coordinate 388,019 of CAWHDX010000006.1, forward strand.
ATCGCCCAGTCCCTGTTCGCCCAGGCCGACGGGGGATTGTTCGGGCAGGGCTTCGGCGAGGCGCTGATCGAATTCGGGGGTGAGCCGCTGCTGCCGGCGGCGCATACGGACCTGATCTACTCGGTGCTGGTCAACGAGGCGGGACTGTTCGGCGCCGCGGGCGTGCTGGGCGCCTACCTCCTGTTCGCGTTCCGCGGCTTCAAGACGGCGACGCTCGCCAACGACGGCTTCTCGAAGCTGCTCTCGGTTGGCCTGACCGCGGTGCTCGCGCTGCAGGTCTTCGTGATCGTCGGCGGCGTCACCCGCGTGATCCCCCTGACGGGCGTCACGCTGCCGTTCGTCTCCTACGGCGGCAGCTCGATCGTCGCCAACATGGTGCTGCTCGCGCTGCTGCTGGTCGTCTCCGACCACGCGCGCGGCGAGCGCCTGCGCAGGGGAGGCCTCGTTTGAACGGCCAGATCCGCAACGTCTACGGGCTGTTCATCGTGCTGTTCGCGCTGCTGATCGGCTTCACGTCGTACTGGTCGGTGCTGGACGCGAAGGGGCTCGAGGACAACCCCGACAACCGGCGCGCGCTGATCGAGGAGCAGACGGTGCCGCGCGGCGTGATCTTCGCCCGCGACGGGCGCACGCGCATCGCCGTGAACCGTCCCGAGCGCCGCGGCGACGCGCGCATCTTCGTGCGCGAGTACCCGGAGGGCGGGCTGTTCGCCCACCCGATCGGCTACTCGTTCCTCCAGAACGGCCGGCGCAGCCTCGAGAGCTCGCGCAACGACGACCTGGTCGGCCAGGAGAACGAGTTCGAGTCGATCTTCGCGGGGCTCGAGGGGCGCGACCAGGAGGGCAACGACGTCGTGACCAACCTCGACGTGGCCGGCACCCAGGCGGCGGTCGCGGGCCTGGCCGGGCGCAAGGGCGGGGTGGTGGCGATCGAGCCGCAGACCGGCAAGGTCAGGGTGATGGTGTCGATCCCCGAGTACGACCCCAACCTGATCCCGACCGAGTTCAGGGCGCTCGACACCGACCCCGACAAGCCGACCTTCAACCGCACGACGCAGGAGCTGTACCCGCCCGGCTCGACGTTCAAGGTGGTGACCGCGACCGCCGCGCTCGACACCGGCAAGGTCACGCCCGAGACGATCATCGACGGCTCGTCGCCGAAGGAGATCAGCGGCGTGCCGCTCGAGAACTCGGGCGGGCAGAGCTTCGGGCCGATCTCACTCACGGACGCGCTCACGAACTCGGTCAACACCGTCTTCGCCCAGGTCGGCGAGCGAGTCGGGCGCGGCACGCTGGTCGAGTACATGAAGCGCTTCGGCTTCTTCTCCGACCCGCAGCTCGACTACCCCGACAACCAGATGATCGCCAGCGGCGTCCGCCGCAACGGCACGCAGTACGTGGAGGACGGCTTCGACGCGGGGCGCGTGGCGATCGGGCAGGGCGGCAGCGAGGGCGCGATCGAGGTGACGCCGCTGCAGATGGCGGAGGTGGCCGCGGCGATCGCCAACAAGGGGCGGCTGATGAAGCCGCGCCTGACCGACTCGATCGTGCGCAAGGACGGTCGCGTCAAGGAGCGCATCGAGCCCGACCTCCAGTCCGAGGTGATGAAGCCCGAGACCGCCGCCGCGCTGACCGAGATGATGGGTCGCGTCGTCGAGGAGGGCACGGGTACCAACGCCGCGTTGAGCGGCGTGGCGGTGGCGGGCAAGACCGGAACGGCGGAGGTCGGCGCGAGCCGCGAGTTCACGCAGCCGTGGTTCATCTGCTTCGCGCCGATCGACAACCCGCGCATCGCGGTGGCGGTGACGGTGGAGCGCCAGCCGCCGGGCTCGCAGGGCGGGACCGTCGCGGCGCCGATCGCCCGCAGCGTGCTCGAGGCGCTGCTCGGGGGCGGGGGATGACCGAGGTCGCCGACAACACGCTGGTCGACAGTCGCTACCTGATCGTCCGCCGGATCGGGTCGGGCGGGATGGCCGATGTCTACTGCGCCGAGGACACCCATCTCGGCCGCCAGGTCGCCCTCAAGGTGCTGCACCGCCGCTTCGCCCAGGACGAGGAGTTCGTCGAGCGCTTCCGCCGCGAGGCGAGCGCGGCCGCGGGCCTGCAGCACCCGAACGTGGTCGGCGTCTTCGACCGCGGCCGCCACGACGGCACCTACTACATCGCGATGGAGCACCTGCCCGGGCGGACGCTCAAGGAGATCGTCACCGAGGAGGCGCCGCTGGCGCAGGAGCGCGTGGTCGACCTGGGCGTGCAGATCCTCCAGGCCGCCGAGTTCGCGCACCGCCACGGCGTGATCCACCGCGACTTCAAGCCGCACAACGTGATCGTCGACGACGCCGGCGCGGTCAAGGTCACCGACTTCGGCATCGCGCGCGCCGGCGCGTCGGAGATGACCGAGACCGGCTCGATCATGGGCACGGCCCAGTACCTGTCGCCCGAGCAGGCCCAGGGGCACGCGGTCACGGCGGCGTCGGACCTCTACTCGATCGGCGTGATGCTCTACGAGATGCTGAGCGGGCGGCTGCCCTTCGAGGGCGACAGCGCCGTCTCGATCGCGCTCAAGCACCTGTCGGAACCGCCGCCGCCGCTCTCGCAGCTGCGCCCCGACGTCAGCCCGGCGCTGGAGTCGGTCGTGATGGCCGCGCTCGCGAAGGACCCGGCGCAGCGCTGGCAGACCGCCGACGACTTCGCCGCCGCGCTGCAGGCCGCGGGCGCGCAGCTCGGCACCACGGCGACGGTCCCGCAGGACACCGCGGCCTTCGCGCCGGTCGCCGTGGCGGCGCCGACGCTTCCGCCGGCCCCGCCGCCTCCGCGCGACGAGGAGGCGGATGGCCGGCGCTGGCCGTGGGTGATCCTGGGCCTGCTCGTCGTCGCGCTGGCGGCCGTGCTGATCGCCATCGCCGTGGCGGGCCTGACGTCGAAGGACAGCCGCGAGGTGCCGCGCGTGGTCGGCAAGCCGCTGCTGCAGGCGCGCGCGGTGCTGGAGCGAGCCGGCTTCGAGGTCGAGGAGTCGCGCGTGCGCAGCCAGGCGGCCTTCGACCAGGTGGTCGACCAGGACCCCGATCCGGGCGTCAAGGCGGACGAGGGCTCGACGGTGGTGCTCGAGGTGTCGGGCGGCCCGGGCACGGTGAGGGTGCCGACCGTCAGCGGGCTACCGCAGGCGGTCGCGATCCAGACGCTCGACAAGCGCGACCTGGCGGCGACGGTGGACCGGAGGTCGTCCGAGACGGTCGAGAAGGGCATCGCGATCCGGACCGTGCCGGCGGCGGGCGAGGAGGTCGAGCGCGGCGAGCGCGTCCAGCTGTTCGTCTCCTCGGGGCCGGAGCAGGTCGAGGTGCCGGACGTGACCGGGCTGTCGCGCGACTCCGCCGAGAACCTGCTCACCGAGGCCGGGCTGGAGGTGGCCGTGGAGGAGCGCGAGTCCGACGAGCCCGAGGACGACGTGATCTCGCAGAACCCTGCGGCGGGGACCGAGGTCGACCGCGGCGATACCGTCACGATCACGGTCTCCACCGGGATCGAGCGCGTCAGCGTCCCGAACGTGGTCGGGCTGAGCCGGCGCGACGCGATCGATCAGCTGCGCGAGGTGGGGCTTGACGGCCGCGCCGCGCGAGGTCGACGTGACCGACCCGAGCCAGGACGGCACCGTGACCGACCAGCGCCCGGCCGCCGGCATCGAGATCGAGAAGGGCCGCGCGGTGGTGCTGCTGGTCGGCGTGCTGATCGAGGACGACGTGCTGACGCCCGGCGAACCGGACACGACGCCGTGAGGGTCGCCGTTCTGGGCGGCGGGCGCTCCAGCGAGCACGAGGTGTCGCTGGCGTCGGCACGGTCGGTGCGCGAGGGGCTGCGCGAGGGCGGCCACGAGCCCGTCGAGGTGCTGATCGACCGCGACGGGCGATGGACCTGCGGGGGCGAGCCGGTGGCGCTGCAGCCGTCGGAGGGCCTGCTCGGCGCCGAGGTCGCGTTCCCGGTGCTGCACGGGCCGTTCGGGGAGGACGGCACCGTCCAGGGGTCTGCTCGAGCTGCTCGACGTGCCGTACGTGGGCGCGGGCGTGCTGGCGTCGTCACTGTCGATGGACAAGGCGCTCTTCAAGGACCTGATGGGCGCTCACGGGGTGCCGCAGGTGGACTACGCCGTGGTGCGCGAGCGCGGCGCGCGCAGCGCGCTGGGCCCCCCGGCGTTCGTGAAGCCGGCGCGGCTGGGGTCGTCGGTGGGCATCTCGAAGGCGATCAGCGAGGTCGAGCTGGATCGCGCGATCGACCTCGCCTTCGACCACGACCCGGTGGTGGTGGTCGAGCGGATGGTGGACGCGCTCGAGGTGGAGTGCTCCGTGCTCGGCAACGGGTCGCCGGAGGCCTCGACGCCGGGCGAGATCGTCGTGAACGGCCGCGATTGGTACGACTACGAGGCGAAGTACACCGACGGCGGGATGGACCTGGTGGTGCCCGCGCGCACGCCCTTCCTCGAGGACGTGCGGCGCCTCGCGGTGGAGGTGTTCGAGCTGGTCGGCTGCGCGGGGCTGGCGCGGGTCGACTTCTTCGTGACCGAGGAGGGGGTGCTCGTCAACGAGCTGAACACGCTCCCCGGGTTCACCGCGACGAGCGTCTACGCGAAGCTCTGGGAGGCGAGCGGGTCGGGTACGCCGAGCTGCTCGACCGCCTGCTCGGGCTGGCCGTCGAGCGGCACGCCGACGAGCGCAGCTACCGGCACTAGCGCTTGAGCGCGAGCTCCTTGACTGACGCCTTGCCGCCCTCGGGCAGCTCCGAGATCCAGAGCAGGTAGTTGCGGAAGCCCTGGCCGGCTGTGTCGAGCTGGATCTGCTGCTCGCGCTTGACGGTGACGGTCGCGCTGACCTTGTCCCAGTCCTGCGACGCGGCTCGGCACGCTGTCGGACGCGTAGACCGCGGCTTTGAAGCCGGGGGTGGAGGTGACGATGTCCATCTGCCGCGCGGCCACGCGCGAGCCGGCGTTGACGTAGAGGCCGACGCCCGACTTGTTGCTGCCCGCGAAGCCGCCGTCGTAGGTCTCGGTGTCCCAGACCGTGGTGGGGAGCCCGTCGATCGCGAACTGCACCTGGCCGTGCGACTCGGCGCCGTCGCCCTCCGGGTCGTAGTCGTGCGCGGCGTCCTTGGAGAGGGTGACCGCCGACAGGCCCGGCGTGCGCGGGATGGCGGCCTCGCCCGGGCCCTTCTCGGTGCGCGTGGCGAACAGCCAGACGGTCGCGGCCAGGACGATCAGCACCGCGATGCTCACGAACAGCGTGCGGCGCGGGTGGCGCAGGCGCTGGGGCGCGAAGTCGGCGGTGTCGTCGGAGAGCGAGCGCAGGACGGTCGTGGCCTCGCCGGTGGCGTGACCCGAGCGCGCCGCCTCGATGCCGAGCACCTCCTCGAGGTCGTGCACCATGTCGTCGATCGTGGCGTAGCGGTTCTTGGTCTCCTTGGCGGTCGACTGCTCCACGACCGCGGCCAGCGCGGCGGAGATCTCCGGGCGGCGGCGCTGGACGTCGGGGAGCGGCTCGCGGACGTGCTGCATCGCGACCGCCACCTGCGTGTCGGCCTTGAACGGCACCTCGCCGGTGAGCATCTCGTAGAGCACGACGCCGAGCGAGTAGATGTCGGACTGGGCGGTCACCTCGTGGCCGAGCGCCTGCTCGGGGGAGACGTAGTCGGTGGTGCCGAGCACGCGCCCGGTGGCGGTCAACCCGTGGGCCTCGAGCGAGCGGGCGATGCCGAAGTCGGTGACCTTGGCGCGCCCGTCTGGGTCGATCAGCACGTTCTGGGGCTTGACGTCGCGGTGGACGAGCATGTGGGCATGCGCGCACTCGAGCGCGCGGCCGATCTCGACGGCGTAGGCCACCGCCTCCGAGATCGGCAGGCGGCCGAGGCGGCGGATGCGGTCCTTGAGGGTCTCGCCCTCGACGTACTCGAAGACGATGTAGGGGGCGCCGTCGTCCTCGCCCGCGTCGATCACGGTGACGACGTGCGGGTGGTTGAGCTGGGCGACCGCGCGGGCCTCGCGGCGGAAGCGCTCGAGCTGGTCGGGGTCGCTCGAGATGTCGCGGTGCATCAGCTTGATCGCGACGTGCCGCTCGAGCGTCGGATCGAAGGCGCGGTAGACGCTCGACATCCCGCCCGAGCCCACCTTCTCCTCGAGCCGGAAGCGTTCTCCGATCAGGGTGCCGATCACCGTCATTATTTTGCGCCTACTCGTGCCCTTGGTTGCCCGCTATTACACGGATCCTGCCTGCCCGGCCTCCTGGGCCGTGGAGCCTGCCCTGCGCAGGCTCATGATGGAGTTCGGCGACGACCTCTCGATCACCTACGTGATGGGAGGACTCGCCCGCAGCTTCGACGGCGACGTCTCCACGTTGATCCTGACATGGCTGGAGGCAGCCGACCGGTCCGGGATGCCGGTGGACCCGCGGCTGTGGTCGGAGGGGCCGATCGCTTCGAGCTATCCGGCGTGCATGGCGGTGAAGGCGGCCGCCGAGCAGGGACCGGCCGCCGCCACCCGATACCTGCGGGCGCTGCGCGAGGGGCTGATGTGCTTCCGGCGCAAGCTCGACACGGCCGAGGCGCTCGTGGAGGAGGCGCGCGGCGCGGGGCTCGACCCGGCCCGCTTCCGCTCGTCGCTGGAGTCGCACGCGATCGTGGAGGCGTTCGGGGCCGACCTGGAGGAGACCCGCGCGCACGAGGCGCCGCTGCCCTCGATCCGCTTCACGGGCCCGGACGGCGAGGCCTGGGTGCGAGGCGAGGCGCCGTACGCGGAGTGGCGCGCGGCGGCGCTGTCGGCCGGCGGGGCGGCGCCGGACGCCGCGCGCCTGCCTGCGGATCCGCTCGCCGCGGTCACGCGGCTCGGGCGGGCGGCGACGGTCGAGGTCGCGACACTCTGCGACCTGCCCGGCCCACGAGCGGCGGCCGAGCTCTGGCGCCTCGCGACGGAATGGAAGCTGCGCCCGGTGCCGGTGCTCACGGGGGAGCTGTGGGAGCTGGGGTAGCCCGCTCCGCCGCGGCCGCCCGCTCCGCCGCGGCCGCCACCGCCGCGAGCACGCGTTTCACTTGCACCGCTTCGAATGCGACCTGCGCGTAGGTGAAGCGCAGCGGCGTGAGGCCCGCCGCGGCGTGCGCCTGGTCGCGCAGGCGGTCGCGCGCCTGCTGTGCGGGCGTGCGGTGGTAGCGGAGGCCGTCGGTCTCGACGACCAGTCCCAGCTCGGGCCAGAAGAAGTCGACCCGGAACCCGTTCACCCGCTGCTGCGTCAGCGGCGGGGGGAGGCCCGCCTCCGCCGCGATGCGCAGGAAGCGGCGCTCCAGCTCGGAGTCGGTGAGCCTGAACGTGCGCCGGTCGAGCAACCGCCGCAGCGCCCTCGCGCCGCGGCGCTCCGCGAGCGCCTCCCGCAGCCGCTCCGGATCGACCAGGTCCAGCCGGTCGGCCTCGTTGACCGCGGCCTCGAGCTGCCGCTCGCCGAGCCGGGCCGACAGGTCGCTGAGCGTGCGGACGGCGGTCGTGACCGCGATGCCCTCCCGCCGCGTGGTCTCCTCGGCGTCGAGCGCGCGGCGGTGGATCCTGACGTCGGTGCGCCGCCGCGCGGCCGTCGCGGTCAGCTCGATCGGGCCCGGCCGCGGCCTGCGGATGCCGAGCAGCTCCGCGGCCGACTCATGGCTCAGCGCCGCACCGGGCCCGGCGCTGAGGACGGCGGCATGGAGGACGCCGAGCCGCGTGAGCTGCGGCCGGCCGACGGCGTAGACGCCACGATGGATGCGGTGCAGGCGGCCGCGGCGGACGCGGTACTCGATCGCCTTGGCCGTCATCCCCAGCTCGAGCAGCTGCTCCCGCGTCACCACTCCATGCTGGCTCTCCGCCAGCGCAAGCACCGCCGCCAGCGAAACGTGTTGCGTTTCACCCCCCATAGGGGGGCAAAGGCGACAAGGAGTGAGGCTCGCCCCTAGGCGATCGCGGTGAACCCGGCGCCGCGGGTGCCCCGCAGCGCCTGCGCGGGGAGCGAGACGGTGCCGGCTTCGCCGGTGACGTGCCCGATCACGGCCGTGCCCGGGTGGTGCGCCGATAGGAGCGCCACGGCGGCCTCGGCGTCGGCGGCCGGCACCACGCAGCAGAAGCCGCAGCCCATGTTGTAGACCTCGTACAGCTCCGCCGGCTCGACCCCGCCGCGCTCCGCGATCAGGTCGAAGACCGGCGGCACCGGCAGGGGCGCGTCGATCGCGTAGCCCACCTCGGCCTCGAGGCGCAGCAGGTTGAGGAAGCCCTCGCCGGTGATGTGGGCGAGCCCGCGCACGTCCGCGCCGGAGGCGAGCAGCTCACGCACCGCACGCACGTAGATGACCGTCGGCTCGAGCAGCAGCTCGCCGACCGTGGTGTCGCCCACCCGCTCGTCGAGGTCGGGCAGCGCACGCCGCGCGAGCGACAGGCCGTTCGAGTGGATGCCGCTCGACGGGATGCCGATCAGCGCGTCCCCGGGCTCGACGCGTGCGCCGGTGACGATGGCGTCGAGGTCGACGAGGCCGACGCAGAAGCCGACCAGGTCGAAGCCGTGCGGCGAGGGGTGGCCGCGGATCAGGTCCGGCAGCACGGCCAGCTCCCCGCCGGGGATCTCGATCTGCGCCTGCTCGGCGCCCTCCTTGAGCCCGATGCCGATCTGCTCGAGCATCTCCGGGTCCGCGTGCTCGACCGCGATGTAGTCGAGCAGGGCGATCGGGTCGGCGCCCACGCAGATCACGTCGTTTGCGTTCATCCCGATCAGGTCGAGCCCGATCGTGTCGAAACGGCCGAGCTGCTCGCAGACGATCACCTTCGAGCCGACGCTGTCGGTCGACAGCGCGAGCCCGCGCTGCTCGTCCAGTGCGAGCACGTTCGCGTAGTGGCCCGAGCCGAGCGCCGCGCGGCCGGGGCGGCCGGTGGCGATCGTGCCGAGCACGTCGACGAGGGCGCGCACGGCGCTGCCGGAGCGGGTCTGGTCGACGCCGGCGCGCGCGTAGGCGGAGTCCGTCACGTCGCCCATTCAAGCGGGTCGGGCGGCGGGGGCGGCGACGGGGCGGGTCGGGCGGGCGGCGACCGGGCGACGGGGAGCGGGCGCGGGGGGCGGCGACCGCTGGCGGGGAGGCGGGCGCGGGGGGCGGCGACCGCGGCTAGGCGGCGCCGCAGCGCCAGCGCCACCGCGTCGTCCGACAGGCCGCCGGCCCACGAGGCGATCTCGTCGTGCACCGCCCGGGCCAGCTCCTCGGGCGAGCAGCCGGCGGCCAGCTCCGCCACCAGTCGCGCCAGCCGCTCCGCGCCGTAGGCCTCGTCGCCTCGGCGCGCCTCGACCAGCCCGTCCGTGTACGCGAACACCAGGTCGCCGTCGGCCAGCTCCAGCTCGCGCTCGTCCCACCCGGAGCCCTCGCTCACTCCGAGCGGCACTCCCGTCGCGTCGAGCTCCCGTACCGTCCCGCCGGACAGGTGCAGCGGCGGCAGGTGCCCCGCGCTCGCCCACCGCAGCGATCCCGGCGACAGCACCGCCAGGAACGCCGTCACGAACGTGTCGCGCGGCAGCCTCCCGGTCAGCATCGCGTTGGTCTGCTCGAGCACGCGCGCCGGAGACTCCGCGTCCCACGAGCGCGCCTCGATGAAGAAGCGCACCATCGAGCTGAGCGCGGCCGTCTCGACGCCCTTGCCTGCCACGTCGCCGACCAGCGCCGCGACGGCTCCGCTCGGCAGCGTCCAGAGCCCGTACAGGTCGCCGCCCGTCGGCTCGCCCAGCGCCGGCGCGTACAGCAGCCCGGTCTCGTAGCCCGCCACTCGCGGCAGCGACGCCGGCACGAAGCCCAGCGTCAGCGACCGCGCTACGTGCCGCTCGCGCTCGAAGTCGATCGCGTTTGCTATCGCCGCGGCGGAAGATCGCGCCAGTCGCGCAAGCAGCCCGCGCGCGCCCTCGTCGAAGCGCTCCTCGCGCGCGACGCTCAGCACCCCGAACAGCCGCGGCCCCAGCTCGATCGGCGCGTGCACGACCCTGCCCCCGTCGGCCCCGAGCGGCGCCCGCGTCCGCGCGATCTGGCGCAGCCCGGCGCCGCCGGGCTCGGGGACCGGCGCCCAGCGGTCGAGGCTCGCCACCGTGCGCAGGTCGCCCATGCGCGCGTCGAGCCGGTGCAGCGCGGCCTGCCTCGCGCCGGTCGCGCTGACGGCGTGCTCGACCGCCGTGCGGTACACGTCGGTCAGCTCGAGCGAGCTCGACATCGCCTCGCCGGCGTCGATCAGCCGCGTCTCCACGTCGAGCAGCTCGGCGCGCTCGATCGCCACGGACGCGAGCTCGGCGACGACCTCCATCGTCCGCAGCTCGTCGTCGCCGAGGTGGTCGCCGCCGATCACGAGGCGACCGAGCAGCCGGCCGTCGTCGGCGCGCAGCGGGCAGGCGATCACGGCGGCCCCGCGGCAGGCCTTCCAGATCCGCCGGGCGCGCTGCGGGCCCGCGGCCGCGACCAGCGCCGAGAGCAGCTCGGGCGCGTCCTCGAGTCGGGCGATCAGGCGCGGCTCCTCGGCGTCGCCCAGGCCGACGAGCGCCTCGTCGAGGTCGGGGTCGACCGACCAGCGAGCCGATCGCTCGCCCGCCACCACGAGCGCCGCCGAAGCCGGTACGAGCGCGCGAACGTGCCCGATCAGGCGGGCGAGGGTGCGATCCCCGGGTGGGTCCAGGGTCGCGACGGAGTCGAGCAGGCGTGACGGAGGCATGGGCGGCGGCAGGGGGACATTCGTTATCCCTTCTGTCTCCAGCCTAGGTCCGACGGTGACAAGTGCGCCAGCGCTCCGAGTCCGAGCGCGATCCGGTAGGCGGCAAGCGGCGCGCCAACTTCGGCCTCGGGCGAGCGGCAGCGCCGCCAGCGACGACACCCCCGCGGCGGCTGCGCCCGCGGCGCAGCGGCGCCGTCATGCCGGCCGGCACGCCGCCGCGCAGGCAGCGGAATCCCTTCAGCGCCGCGGCGCCGGCGGTAACCGGCAGGGCGGCTCGCAGCGACAGCGACGCGGCCGCCGGGCGCGACAGGCCGCGCAGTCGGCAGGCGGTCAGCGCGGCGCCCGAGCGCGACACGCCCGGCACGAGCGCGAGCGCCTGCGCGACCCCCACCAGGAGGTGGTCGGCGAGCGTCGGCGGCGACCCGCCGCTCGGGCAGCGAGTCCGCCGCCAGCAGCGCCGCCCCCGCCACCACCTGCGCCAGCGCCACCGACCGCACGTCGCCGAAGCGCCGCTCGATCGGTCCCTCGAAGGCGAGCCCGGCGACGGCCGGCGGCAGCAGGGTCAGCGCCAGGGCGGGCGCACCGAGCCCCGAGGACTCGCCCCGCAGCGCCAGCGCCACGGCGGGCGCCGACCCGACGTGCAGCGCGACCTCGAAGGTCTTGCGGAAGTCGGCCGGCAGCTCCTCGTAATCCCAGCCCAGCAGCCGCGGCACCAGCGCGAGATGGCCGGAGCTCGACACCGGCAGCAGCTCCGCCGGGCCCTGCAGCAGGCCCAGCAGCAGCGCGCGCCGGACGCTCAGCGCGCTCAGGCCGACTCGGGCGCCGGGTCGCCGCCGGAGGACTTGCGCCGCCGCCGCGCCCGGACGACCAGGTAGACCACGCCGATCACGATCGCCGCCGCGACCGCGTAGTCGACGTAGTGCAGGTTGTCCTTCCAGTCCTCCCAGTTGTTGCCCGCCTGCTTGCCGATGAAGGTGAGCATCAGCACCCACGGGATGCAGCCCGCGATCGTCAGCAGGCTGAAGCGCCAGAACGGCATCCGCGCCACGCCCGCCGGCAGCGAGATGAACGTGCGGATGATCGGCAGCATGCGCGTGAAGAACACGGTGGCGTCGCCGTGGCGCTCGAACCAGCGGTCGGCCCACTCCAGGTGGCTCTTCTTGATGTGGAGCTTGCGGCCGTGCTTCTCGAGGATGTCGACGCGGCCGGCATAGCCGACCCAGTAGGCGATCCAGGAACCGACCAGATTGGCTATGGACCCGACTGCCGTGGCGGCGACGAGGCTGTATTCGCCGCGCGACACGTTGAAGCCGGCGAACAGCATGGTGGCCTCGCTGGGCACGGGGATGCAGGCGCTTTCCAGGAGCATCAAGAGGAACACCCCCGGCAACCCCATGGCATCCACCACGTCCACGGCCACCTCGACGATCGGGTCCGTGATCGAGGCGAGCACGGTCATGAGAGCGAGGTAGGGTAGCGAGCCGCCCATGGCCGATGTGCCGCTCTTCGCCTCCTCGCTCGCGCCCTACCACGATCGGCTCACCGCGGCGATCGACCGGGTGGCCCGTTCGGGGCGCTACATCCTCGGTCCCGAGGTCGAGGCCTTCGAGGCCGAGTTCGCCGCCTACCTGGGCGTGCGCCACTGCATCGGGGTGGCGAACGGCACCGACGCGCTGACGATCGCGCTGCGCGCGCTGGGGGTCGAGCCGGGCGACGAGGTCGTGATGCCCTCGTTCACCTTCTACGCGACCGCCGAGGCCGCGATCGTCGCCGGCGCGACGCCGGTCTTCTGCGACATCGACCCCGACACGTTCTGCGTCACCGCCGACACCGTCAGGGCCGCGGTCACGCCCAGGACGAAGGCGATCGTGCCGGTGCACCTGTTCGGCAACGTCGCCCCGGTCCCGGAGCTGCGCGAGCTCGGGCTGCCGGTGATCGAGGACGCCGCGCAGGCCGCCGGGGCGTCGCTCGGCGGAGTCAAGGCCGGGGCGATGGGCGATGCGGCGACCTTCTCCTTCTTCCCCGCGAAGAACCTGCCCTGCCTCGGCGACGGCGGCGCGATCGTCACCGACGACGACGACGTGGCCGACCTGGCGCGGAGGCTGCGCTTCCACGGCTCCACCGACAAGGTCACCTTCACCGAGGTGGGCTACAACTCGCGCCTCGACGAGATGCAGGCGGCGGTGCTGCGCGTGCTGCTGCCGGAGCTCGACGGCTGGAACGAGCGCCGCCGCGCAGCCGCGGCGGCCTACGAGCGCCTCGGGCTGGGCGAGCACGTGCGGCTGCCGAAGACGGCCGCCGGCGCCGAGCACGCCTACCACCTCTACGTGGTGCGCGCCGAGGAGCTGCCGGTCGGGCGCGGCTACTACCGCGTGCCGGTGCACCGCCAGCCCGCGATCGGCACCGCGACCGACCTGCTGGCCACCGAGGAGGCCGCGCGCACGAACCACGCCCTGCCGATGGGGATCGACCTGAGCGAGTCCCAGATCAGAGAGGTCGTGGAGGCGTGCGCGTCTGGGTCGACCTGACCAACAGCCCGCACGTGCTCGTCATGCGCCCGCTGATCGAGGCCATGCGGGCGGACGGGCACGAGGTCGAGGTCACCGCGCGCGACTTCGCCCAGACGATCGAGCTGTGCGAACGCTTCGGGATCGCCCACACGGCGATCGGCCGCCACCGCGGCGGGCGGCTCGCCAGCAAGGCCGTCGGGCTCGCGTCGCGCAGCCTCGCGCTGACGCGCTGGGCGCGCGGGCGCCGCTTCGACGTGGCGATCGGCCACGGCTCCAACGACGTGTCGGTCGCCGCGAAGCTGCTGCGCGTGCCGAGCGCCACCTCCTTCGACTACGAGTGGGCGACCGTGCAGCACACGGTCAACTGCCGGCTCGCCCGCGCGGTCGTGGTCCCGGAGGCGATCCCGCCCGAGCGCCTGGAGCGCTACGGCGCGCGCGGGAAGCTGCATCGCTACCCGGGGCTGAAGGAGGAGTACTACCTCGCCGATTTCGAGCCCGAGCCGGGCGTTCTGGACGAGCTTCGGCTGACGCGCGAGCGGCCGATCGTGGTCGTGCGCACCCCGCCCGAGGTGTCGCTCTACCACCGCTTCGAGAACCCGCTCTTCGCCGGGGTGCTGGACCGGCTCGCCGCGGAGGAGGTCCAGACGGTGGTGCTGCCGCGCACGCCCGGTCAGCGCGCCGAGCTCGAGGGGCGCGGCTTCACGATCCCCGCCCGCGCGATCGACGCGCAGAGCCTGGTCGCCTACGCGGACCTCGTGATCTCCGCCGGCGGCACCATGAATCGCGAGGCCGTCGCACTGGGCACGCCGGTGTTCACTACCTTCGAGGGCAGGCTCGGCGCCGTCGACGAGGAACTGCTTCGCGAGGGGCGGTTGCGCAAGCTCGAGGACCCGGGCCAGATCGAGCTCGGCCGGCGGCCCCCGAACGAGGGCTTGCGCGTCCGGCGCGACCCCCGAGAACTCGTCAAAATGCTGCTCGCGGCCCGCGAATCATGAGATCCCTGTCCTCAACGGTGAACGTCAGGCGCATCGGCCAGGTCGGCGTGGACGCCGCCCTGCTCGCGCTCGCCTACTACCTCGCGTACTACCTGCGCTTCGACGACGGGATCCCGCCCAGGTACGAGAACCTGCTCGCCGACACGATCTGGATCACGGTGCCGATGCAGGTCGCGATCTACGCGGCGTTCGGCATCTACTCGAAGCTGTGGCGGTTCGTCGACCAGCGCGACTTCGAGTCGATCCTGAAGGCGACGGTCGCCTCCACGGCGGCGTTGATCGTCGTGCTGTTCCTGTTCTCGATCGGCCGCCACGACCCGCCCCGGAGCGTGATCGCGCTCGACTTCCTGCTGGCGCTCGTGTTCGTCTGCGGCGCGCGCTTCGCCGTGCGCTGGGCGGTCGAGCGGCCGGCGCGCGGGGCGATCCTGGAGCGCGCTTCGCACGAGGTGCTGATCGTCGGCGCCGGCAACGGCGGCCAGCAGGTGGCGCTCGAGCTGCGGCGCAACCCGGGGCTGCGCAGCGCGCCGGTCGGCTTCGTGGACGACGACCCGCGCAAGCAGGGCATGCGCGTGGCGGGCCACAAGGTGCTCGGCACGACGGACGAGCTGCAGCGCGTGCTCGACGTCGTCAAGCCCGACGAGGTGATCATCGCGATCCCATCGGCGCCGGGCACGCTGCGGCAGCGCGTGGTGACCGCCTGCCGCGCGCGGGCGATCCCCGTGCGGATGCTGCCGACCACGTTCGAGCTGTTGTCCGGCGGCGTCAACCTGATGCGCCAGGTGCGCGAGGTGCAGGTCGAGGACGTGCTCGGGCGCGAGCCGGTCCGGGTCGAGATCGACCGCGTCGGGGCCTACCTGTCGGGGCGCGTGGTGCTGGTGACCGGCGCCGGCGGCTCGATCGGCGCGGAGCTGTGCCGGCAGATCGCGCGGGTGGGTCCGAAGCAGCTGGTGCTGGTCGAGAACTCCGAGAACGCGCTGTTCGAGATCCGCCGCGAGCTCGAGGAGGAGCGCCACTTCGCGCGCGCCGCCGCCGTGCTCGCCGACTGCAAGGACGCAACGCGCATCCGTGAGGTCTTCGAGGAGCACTCGCCGTCGGTGGTGTTCCACGCGGCCGCGTACAAGCACGTGCCGCTGATGGAGGAGAACCCGGTCGAGGCCGTGCGCAACAACGCGGTTGCGACCCGCATCGTGGCGGCCGCCGCGGGCGAGGCCGGCGCCGAGCGCTTCGTGCTCGTGTCGACCGACAAGGCGGTCAGTCCCGCCACGGTGATGGGCGCGTCGAAGGCGCTGGCCGAGTGGGCGGTGGAGGCGGCGCAGAACCGTTGGAAGTCCACGCGCTACGCGTCGGTGCGGTTCGGCAACGTGCTCGGGTCGTCGGGGTCGGTCGTGCCGATCTTCCGGCGCCAGATCGCAAAGGGCGGGCCTGTGACCGTCACCGACTCGCGCATGACGCGCTACTTCATGACGATCCCGGAGGCCGTCCAGCTGATCATCCGCTCGGGCGAGCTGGCCACCGGCGGTGAGGTGTTCGTGCTGGAGATGGGCGATCCGGTCAAGATCATCGACCTCGCCGCGAACATGATTCGCCTGGCGGGGCTCGAGCCGGACGTGGACATCGCGATCGAGGTGATCGGGCGCCGGCCGGGGGAGAAGATCCACGAGGAGCTGTTCAACCCGGGCGAGCGACCGCAGCCCACGCCCGCGGAGAAGATCGTCTACGCGGTTCAGCAGCCGCTGGCTCCGGAGTGGGTGGAGGGCGCGTTCGCGCGCATCGAGGAGCTCGTGTACGCGGGCGACGGGGCCGGTCTCGCGGGGGCGGTGGCGGAGCTGTCGGCCGAGCGCGCGCTCGCCATGTCGGGCGGCACGCCCGCCTGAGACCGCTGCGGCGGCGCTGACCGGCGGCGACGCACGCCGCCCGGCGTTCTACAGTTCGACCCTTGCCGGAGATAGTCCAGGAGATCGGCGCCTACGCCGGGCTGGCCTCGGTGGTGGGACTCGCCGTGCTCGCGGCCCTCTACTTCTCGCAGGCGCGCGACGTCAAGCGGCTGCGCGAGTGGGCCGGCCGCGCGCCCGAGCGCACCGACGCGGCGGTCGCCGTGCCGGGCCGCGTCGTGGCGCAACCGCAGACGCCCCCGCCCGTACCGGGGCGGCCCGTGGCGACGCCAAGGCCCCCCGCGCCCGCGACCGCGAAGCCCGCCGCGGCGGCGGCCACCGGGGCAGGACCGGCGACCAGCGCGGCGGCCGCTGCGCCCGGCGACGGGGCCACGCCGGCCACCGCCGGCGGGCAGGAGAACGGCAAGGCCGAGGCGGACGCCGCTCAGGGAGACAAGAGCGCGACGCCGCAGCCGGCGACCGCGGCGGCCGGCGCCGCCGGAGCGACAGCCGCGGCGAGTGGCGGCGCGCCGGGAGCGGGCGCAGCGCAAAGCGGAGGCGGTGCTGCAGCGCCCGCAGGCCAGAGCGACACCACTCCGAGCGCGGCCGGGGGCGCCGCGCCGCCCGCCGCCAGGCCACCCGCCTCGGCCAGCCCAGCGCCCGCCGCCGGCAGCTCGCCCGCCGCCGCGGCCCCGGGCGCTCCCGCGGTTCCCGGGCGCCCGCCCGCGGTCCCGCGCAGCTCCGCCTCTTCGCGCTCCGGCCAGCCCGCCACCTCGGCTGGCGGCGGCCGCTTCGCCAGCCGGCCCGGCGTCACCTCGCGCCACTCCCCGCAGGAGACCGCGGTCATCCCGCCGCGCCGCGGTGGGCTGGGCGGCCTCAGCGGCCGCTACCTCGCGATCGCCCTCGTCGGCCTGCTCGTGCTCGGCGGTGCCGCCGCCTACGGCGTCACGCAGCTCGGCGGAGACGACGACGGCGGCAACACACCCAGCCAGGATGCCTCGGGCGACGCCGCGAACACGGGCGGCGCGGGCAAGCAGAAGTCCAAGGGCGCCGGCGCGGTGCGACCCGGCGACGTCACCGTCGCCGTCCTGAACGGCACAACAGTGCCCGGTCTGGCCGCCACGCTGAGCGACGAGGTCGGCGCGGCCGGCTTCAACGTGGGCACGATCACCAACTTCTCCGACCAGCAGCTCGCCGAGTCGATCGTCCAGTACTCGCCGGGCCACGAGGCCGAGGCGCGCGCCGTCAGCCGCCGCCTCCACATCGACCAGCGCGAGCCGGTCAACCCCTCCAGCCAGGCACTCGCCGGCGACGCGACGGTGATCGTGATCGCCGGCTCCGACAAGTCGCCCTAGGTTCCGCACGGGCGGCGCGGGTAGGGGACACGCTCATGGCCACACGCGTACAGGACAGAGAGATCATCGCCGCCGGACAGACACCGCGGCAGGAGCGCCCGCTGGGCGGCTACGCCGCTCTGATGGGCATCTTCGTGACCGGGGCGACAGCCTTTGTCGCCTGGATGCGCGGCTCCGGCCGCCGGCTGCCGGAGAGGATCGACACCTCGGACCTCGCGCTGATGACCGTCGCGACCCACAAGGCCTCGCGGCTCGTGTCGAAGGACCGCGTGACCAGCTCGCTGCGTGCCCCCTTCACCGAGCTCGAGGCCGACGGCGGACCGGGCACCGTCCGCGAGAAGGCGAGCGGAAGCGGCCTTCGCCGGGCCGTCGGCGAGCTGATCACCTGCCCTTACTGCATCTCGCTGTGGATAGCGGCCGCCTTCGCCGCGGGCTTCGTGGTCGCCCCACGGCCGACGCGCTGGGTGGCGTCGATCCTGTCCGCCGTGTTCGGGTCGGACGTGCTGCAGATCGCCTACAAGAAGGCCGAGGACACGCTCTAGCCGCGGCGGCTCAGGTCGCCGCCAGCGCCAGCGCCCGCTCGGACAGGTGCGTCACGCCCAGCGCCTCGACCTCGCGCGCGGCGTCGCCGAGAAGCATGCGGCCGCGCTCGGGATCGACCGCGAGCGTCACCTGACCTGCCAGCAGCCTCGCGCGGGCGGCCTCGAGCGGACGGTCGAGCTCGGCCCACGCGGCCGCGGCCTCGGCGAGCAGATCGGCCCCGGCGAGCGCGTCCTCCGCGGACGCGCCCTGCGCCTCGAGCGCCGCGGCGCGGCCGATCGGGTAGTGCAGCCGCTCGGCCAGCTCGGTCGCCTCGCGGGCCGCCTCGGCCGCCGCCTCGCGCCGGTGCGCCAGCGTCAGCACGACCGCGCGCGCCGCGGTCGCCTGGATCGACTGGGCGATCAGCCCGGCGCGCTCGCACACGTCGAGCGCGCGGTCGAGCGCGGCCTGCGCGCCGGCGAGGTCGCCGGAGTCGCGCAGCGACGTCGACAGCCCGAACAGCGCCTGGAAGGCCAGCTCGGACCAGCCGACCTGCTCGGCCAGCTCGTGGGCGCGGTGGAAGAGAACGGTCGACTCCTCGAGCGACCCCTCGCGCCAGCGCAGCAGCCCGCGCAGCGCGATCGGGAGGCACAGCTTGCCCACCAGGCCCTCGCGCTCGGCCAGCTCTGCGCTCGCCTCGGTGGAGCGCTCGACCTGCTCCCAGTCGGCCCCGTACACCGCGAGCTGCGCGAGCGAGGCGTGAAGCTCGACCTGGGACGGGAGCGAGCCGAGCCGCTCGGCCAGCGCCAGCGCCTCCTCGTAGGCGGCGCGCGCCCCGTCCACCTCGGCCTCCGCGACCTCCAGGTGGCGGCCCAGCGCCGAAAGCGCCAGGATCGTCTCGCTCTGGTCCTCGCGCGGCGACCCGGGCTCCCCGCGCGGCGCGCGCGCCAGCTCCACGGCGCGCTCGAGGTTCTGGCGCGCCTTCTCGGTGTCGCCGATGCGGCCGAACACGCGGCCGAAGATCCCGTGCGCGCGACTTGCCGCGCGCGTCTCGCCGAGCCGCTCGGCCAGCCGCAGCGCCTTCTCGGAGGCGTAGATGGCGAGCATGTTGTCGCCGGTGTGGAGGTAGAGCCAGGCGGCCTCCTCGTAGAGGCGGACCAGCTCGAGCCGCGGCGGGCCGTCCTTCAGCAGGTTGATGCCCTTCTGGTAGTGCTCGATCGCGCTCTTGCGCTCGCCCTTGTGCGACAGCGCCGCGCCGACCTTGCGGTGCAGGTCCGCGACGTGCTCCAGGTCCTCCTGGGCGCGATGCCAGTCGAGGCACTCGAGCCAGACGGCGATCGCCTCGTCCACGCGGCCCAGCCGCAGCGACACGTCGCCGAGCTTCTCGCCGATGCGGATGCCGTCGGGGCGGCTGTCGACGGGGCAGATCGCGCGCGCGTGGCGGTAGTGAGCGGCCGCCTCGCGGTTCGCGAACAGCAGCGCCGCGGCGTCGCCGGCCTGCTCCAGGAACAGCATCGCGCGGCGCTGCATGCCGTCGAGCTCGTCGACGGGCAGCCCGCCCTCGCGGCCCAGCGCCGCCGCGCGGCCGTAGTGCTCGGCGAGCAGCGACACCACCTCGTCGGTGCGGTCGCCGGCGCGCTCCTCGATGAAGCTGCCCACCTCGAAGTGCTTGCGCGCGCGGACCGCCTTGGGAAGCATCCCGTAGGCGACGTCGCGGATCAGCACGTGCTTGAAGGCCAGCTCGCGCTCGCCGGTGAGCTGGCTCTCCGAGCCCAGCTCGAGGATGTCCTTCTCCTGGAGCGAGATCAGCGCCCGCTCCAGCTCGCGCTGGTCCGACGCCGGCCAGCGGCGCCAGAGAGCCCTCCCAGAAGGTGCGGCCGATCACCGCCGCCTGCTGGACGAGCCGGCGCTCGAAGGGCTCGAGCGCGTCGAGCCGCGCCGCCAGCACCGCCTGCACGGTGTCCGGCAGCTCCGCGCTCTGCAGGTCGCCCTCCTCGGCGATCCGGCGCGCGATCTCCTCGGCGAACAGCGGGTTGCCGCCGGAGCGCTCGACCACCGCGGCCGACACAGTCGCGCCCGCGGGCAGCAGCGCGCCGACGAGCGACTCGGTCTCGGCCGGGCTCAGCGGCTCCAGCATCAGGCGAGTGGCCGAGCCGCGCCCGCCGCCCCAGCTCGGTCGCCGGTCGAACAGCTCGTCGCGCGCGAGGCAGACGATCATCAGCGGCGCGCGCACCCACTGGGCGAGGTGCTCGATCGCGTCGAGCATGCCGTCGTCGGCCCAATGGATGTCCTCGAAGGCCAGCACCAGCGGGCTGCGCGAGGCCATCGCCTCGATGCCGGCGCGCAGGGCCGCGAAGAACGACTCGCGCAGGCGCTCGGGGTCCTCGCCCACGGGCACCAGCTCGGGCGGCACCTCGAGCCCGATCAGGCGAGCGATCAGGGCCGTCTTGCGCTCGGCCTCCTCGCGCATCGCGGCGCTCGTCGCGCCGAACAGCTCGAGCGTGTACTCGCGCAGCTTGCCCCAGGCCTCCTCGGCCGAGTCGCTCTCGACGATCCCGCACTCGTCGCGCAGCACCTCGCCGAGCGCCCAGAACACGATCGCGCTGCCGTAGGGCAGGCAGCGGCCGGTGCGGAAGGTGGGGGCGACGGTGCGGGCGCAGAGCTGGCCTCGAGCTCGCGCAGCACGCGCGACTTGCCGACGCCCGCCTCGCCGACCAGCGTGACCAGGTGCGGCGCGCGCTCCAGCTCGACGCGCTCGAACAGCGCCTCCATCGTGGACAGCTCGTGCGTGCGGCCGACCAGCGGCGCCTCGCGCGTGGGCGCCGTGCGCCCGACCGCGTGGCGGGCCCGCAGCGCGACTGCCTCCCAGGCGGGCACCGGCTCCGACTTGCCCTTCAGGTCCAGCGGCTCGAGGCGCGAGTAGCGGATGGCGCCGCTCGACGCGCGCATCGTGCGCTCGCCGACCGTGACGCTGCCCGGCCGCGCCGCGCTCTGCAGCCGCGCCGCGACGTTGACGGTGTCGCCGACGACCGTGTACGACTGCCCGATCGCGCCCGCCAGCACCTCGCCGGTGTTGATCCCCACGCGCAGGTCGAAGTGGACGCCGTCGGGGAGGTCCACGTTGACCTCGACCATCGCGGCCTGCATGTCGAGCCCGGCGCGCACCGCGCGCTCCTCGTCGTCCTCGTGGGCCACCGGCGCGCCGAAGATCGCCATCACGTTGTCGCCGATGTACTTGTCGACGGTGCCGCCGTAGCGCTCGACCTCCTGGCCGAGCCGCAGCAGGACGCGGTCGACCAGCGACTTGACGGCCTCGGGGTCCATGCGCTCCGCCACCGCCGTGTATCCGGACAGGTCGGCGAACAGCACCGTGACCTGGCGGCGCTCCTCGGGCGGGCTCTCGGGCGCCGGGCGCAGGACGGGTCCCGGCGCTGCGCCGCCGATCGCGGCGCCGCAGCTCATGCAGAAGCGCGCCTCCGCCGGGGCGGGCGCGCCGCAGCTCCCGCAGCGCCGGTCGAGCTGGGCCCCGCACCCCATGCAGAAGCGCGCGCCGGCGGGGTTCTCGGTGCCGCACGCGCCGCAGCTCATCGTTCGAGATTACCGCGCCCCAGAGGGCGCCGGTCGCTATGGCAGGCGGCCTGCGTCCCTGTACGCGGCGGCCACGTCGGCCAGCAGCGCGTCGTCGACGAGGGTCAGGCGGCGGCCGTCGACCTCTACGACCGCGCCCGGCCAGGGCGGGTACCAGAACGCGCGCAGCTTGCGCGACAGGTCGTCGCCGGGGCGCACGACGCGCAGCTCGTGGAACTCGGCGCGGGTGACGTAGCGCCCCTCGCCCTGCGGCGCGCGCGGCAGCTCCTCGCCGGCGGCCACGCGCGCCAGCACCCGCTCGAACAGCGCCAGCAGCCGCTCCTGGCTGCGCAGGTCGAGCGAGAACGCCGTCTCGGCCTCCGGATCGATCGCGAAGCGGTCCACCTCGACGACGTCGCCGGTGTCGAAGCGCTCGTCGACGAAGTGGCACGACACGCCCCACTCGGACAGCCCCTCGAGCACGGCGACGTTGTAGCCGCCCACGCCGCGGTAGTCCGGCAGCGGCGCCGGGTGGAAGTTGAGGCAGCCCACGCGGCCGAGCGAGATCAGAGGCTCGCGGATCAGGTTCCAGAACAGGAACGACACGACCACGTCCACGTCAGCGGGCGGCCGCGCGTAGAGCTCGGCCTCGTCCATCAACGCGAGCCCGTGGCGGCGGGCGGCCAGGTCGAGCCGCTGCGTCTCGTGCATCAGGTCGTCGGGCTCGGGCGCGACGACGGCGGCCACGTCGGCGCCGCGCTCGACCAGCCAGTCGAGCGCCCGCACCGCCGACCGCTTGCTCTTGCCCATGAAGACGACCCTCATCGCGAGAGCACATCCTCGTAGACGGCGAGCGTGCGCCGCGCGACCGAGTCCCAGGAGTAGGGGCCGGCGGCGGCCGCGCGCGCCCGCTCGGCCAGCTGCGCGCGCGCGTCCGGGTCCGCCAAGAGCTCGCCGATCGCGGCGCCCAGCGCGGCCGCGTCGCCCGGCGGCACGAGCCGCCCCGCGCCGTGCTCGTCGACCGCCTCGCGGAAGCCGCCGATGTCCGACATCACCATCGGCTTGCCGAAGGCGAGGCCGGCGAACATCACGCCCGAGACGTCGATCGAGCGGTGCGGCAGCACGAGCACGTCGGCCCGGCGAAAGAATGCGGGCAGCTCCGCGTCGCTCACGTAGCGCGGCACGAAGCGCACGTTCCGCGGGGCGTCGAGCGCCTCGAGCGACACGCCGAGCGGTCGTCCCACGATCCACAGCTCGGCGCCCTCGATCGAGCGGAACGCGTCCACGAGCACCTCGATCCCCTTGTAGGGGCGCACGACTCCGAAGCAGAGCACGACCGGGCCCTGCACCGCCGCCAGCTCGGGCGGCAGCGGGCGCTCGTCGGGCTGACGCGTGAGGTGGTCGAAGGCGCCGTGCGGGATCACGTGCACGCGCGGGCCGCCCCCGAGCAGCTCCGCGCCGTGGCGCGTGTGGACGATCACGGCGTCCATGCGGTCGGCCAGGCGCCGGCCGGAGCGACCGCGCCGGATCACGTTGTGCATCGTGAGCACCTGCGGGCGGTCGCGCGCGAGCAGGCGCGCGGTGACCGCCTCGAGCCAGAGCCACTGCCAGTGGACGACGTCGGCGTCGGCGGCGCGGCGGCGGGCCCGCAGCGTGTCGGGCACGTGCTCGGCCAGCTTCAGCGCGCGCCGCAGCCACGGCCGGCCCGCGGCTCGGCCGGTGGCCAGGCGGTAGAACGAATGCTCGACGGAGTAGCCCTCCGGCGCCGGCGCGGGGCCGTGCACGAAGCGCGAGGTGAGCAGCTCCACGGACGCTCCCTGACGCGCCAGCGCGGCGGCCAGCGCGTGGTCGTAGGGGAGCACGTCGGCCGACGGATCGATGAGCTGGACGCGCATCCGGCCGACATTCTCAACCACTAGGGTCCCGCGCCCATGGCCCGTCCCGTCGTCCGCGCGGTGTTCGCGCTGATCGTGGTTGCGACGATCGCGGCCTTCTTCGTCACGCAGCAGCTCAAGAGCGAGTTCCCGCTGGTGATTCGCTTCGCCGCGAAGCCGAAGCAGATCTCGCCCAACGGCGACCGCTTCCGCGACGCCTCGCAGGTCGGGTTCGACCTCTCCGAGCCGGCCACGGTCACGTTCTCGATCATGGACTCCGAGGGAACCGAGGTGCGCCGGCTCGTGGACGACCGGCCGCTGGCCGGCGACGCCAAGCACCGCTTCCGCTGGGACGGCCGCGACGACCAGGGGCAGTCGGTCCCGGACGGGCTCTACCGCATGCGGGTCGTGCGCCGCGACGAGGGCAGGGTGATCGACTCGGCCAAGGAGATCCGCATCGACCGCCGGCCGCCCAAGGTCGAGCTCGTCTCCGCCAAGCCGAGCCTGATCGCCCCGCGCGCCCCGGGCCAGCAGCCGGAGGTGACGATTCGCTACCGCGGCCCGCGCAACAACGCCCCGGAGTTCCGCGTGTTCCGCACCGACGACGCCGAGACGCCGCACATCGTGCGCCGCTTCCGCGGCGATGGCCGCGAGGGCGTCTGGCACGGCGAGGTCGCGACCGGGGTCGAGGAGACCGGGCCGGCGCCGGACGGCGACTACGCGTTCACCGTGAGCGTGCGCGACAAGGCCGGCAACCTGGCGGTCGCCCCGCGCGCGATCCCGCGGCGCGGCGTGGCGCAGCCGGGCACCGGGGTCTCGGCGCGCACCCTAACGCTGGCCGGGCCGCTGACGGTGGTGCCCGCCGGCTCTTCGGCCACGCTGGTGGCCGGCCCGGTCGATCGCAGCATCGACTTCGCCGTGTCGCGCCTCGGCGACCCCACGCCGATCCGCCGCGGCGGGCGCATCGGCGGCCGCTTCCGGGTGAGCATCCCCTCGAAGACGACGAGCGGCGTCTATCTGGTGCGCGTGCGCGCGGGCGACCGGCGCGCGGTCTGGCCGATCGCCGTGGCCGGCCTTCCGCAGACGAAGCGCGCGGCCGCGCGGCAGCGCGCGCTGGTCGTGCTGCCCGCGATCTCCTGGCAGGCGCTCAACCGCGTCGACGACGACCACGACGGCTTCGCCGACTCGTTCCCGCATGCGCGCTCGCTGGCGCTCGGCCGGCCGTTCGCCGGCGGCGGGCTGCCGCCGCGCTTCGAGGCCGAGGTGGCGCCGCTGCTGCGCTGGCTCGACCGCGAGCATCTCGCCTACGACATCACGACGGACCTGTCGCTCGCGCGCGGCGAGGGTCCCGCGCTCGGCAACGCTCCGGGCGTCGCGTTCGCGGGCAGCGCGCTGTGGCTGCCGGGCGCCGCTGCTGAAGCGGCTGCGCGACGAGGTCGCGGACGGCCTGCGGGTGGCCTCGTTCGGCGCCGACGCGTTTGCCCGCTCGGTGCGCATCCGCGACGACCGCCTGACCGACCCGCGGCGGCTGCGCGCCAGCGCGTTCGGCGAGGTCACGGCGCCGCTGCGCACGTCGCCCGCACCGCTCACGGTGTTCGAGGAGGGGCTCGGGCTGTTCGACGGGCTCGACGAGTTCATCGGCGACTTCACCGAGTTCGAGCAGTCCCGGCGCATGGCGACGGGAGCGCGCAGGATCGCCTCCGCCGGTCGCGACCCCGAGGCGCCCGCGTTCGTGGCCTACGGCCTCGGCGGCGGAATCGGTGATCCGCTCCGGCACCGCCCAGTGGGCCGGGCAGCTCGAGGAGTCGGCTCTGAGCGACGAGGTGCCGGCCGTCACGCGGCGCATCTGGCGGCTGCTCGCGCAGGGCGCGCGATAGCCCGGAGCCGCCTGACCCGCCAGCTAGCCTGCCCCCGGTGACCAGACGACGCTTGATCGTGGGCGCCGCGCTTGTCGCTGTCATCGCGGTGGCGGTGGGCGTGTACGCCTACCAGCAGGAGAAGGAGCCGATCGAGAAGCGCGGCTCCGCGACCGACGAGTTCGTGCCGACCGAGGAGCCCAAGCCGGCCGCGCCGGCGAAGAGCAACCCGCGGCCGTGGCCGACCTACGGCTACGACACCGCCCGCCAGCACGTCTCGCCCTACGACGGCCGGCCGCCGTTCCGGCGCCTCTGGAAGATCGACGCCCACGACTCGCTCGAGTTCCCGCCGACGGTCGGCTACGGCAAGCTCTTCCTCGCCCAGCAGAAGGGCCTCTTCTTCGCGCTCGACGCCGAGACCGGCAAGGTCGAGTGGCGCAAGAGCCTCGGCCGCTGCGCCGCGTCCTCGCCCACGATCGGCCGCGGGGTCGTCTACCAGTCCTACATGCACCGGGTCGTCTGCGGGCAGGACCAGGCCGGGGCCGACGGCTTCGTCGTCGCGTGGGACGCCGACACGGGCCGCGAGCGCTGGCGCTTCAAGTCGGCGCCGATCGAGTCGACGCCGCTGCTCAAGAACGGCCGCGTCTACGTCGGCAGCTGGGACCACCACGTCTACGCGCTCGACGCCGACACCGGCCGCAGGCTGTGGAGCTTCACGGCCGACGACCAGGTCAACACGTCGGCCTCCTACTGGCGCGGGCGCATCTTCATCGGCTCGGACGGCGGGACGCTGTACGCGCTGAGCGCCCGCACCGGCCGCCTGCTGTGGAGCGCGCAGTCGCAGTCGAAGTTCGGCTCGCGCGAGTTCTGGTACGCCACGCCGACGGTCGCCTACGGGCGCGTCTACATCGGCAACACCGACGGCACCATGTACGTGTTCGGGGCCAAGAGCGGCAGGCTGCTGTGGGCGCGGCCGCTCGGCACCTACATCTACGGCGCGGCGGCGGTGGCGGACCGGCGCGTGTTCGTGGGCACCTACGACGGCAAGTTCTACGCGCTCGACGCCGCCACGGGCGACACCGACTGGCAGATCGACGCGCACGGCGCGGTGCACGCGGCGCCCACCGTCATCGACGGGCTCGTCTACTACGCGGTCTGCTCGAGCTGCGGCTCGGAGGCGGCGCGCGCGGTGGCGCGCGGGCCCGACTCGACCTATGCGGTGCGCGCGCGCGACGGCCGGACCGTCTGGCGCTTCCGCGACGGCAAGTACGCGAACCCGGTGGTGGCGGACGGCGAGCGCATCTACATCACGGGTCGGTCGCACCAGTACGCGTTGAAGGCGCGCAGGCGATGAGGGCGGCGACGATCGCGCCCGTCATCGGCCACACGAGGTAGTAGTTGTTGAACGTGCGGCCGATGAACATCAGCCACAGGATCGAGAGCGCGAAGCCCGCCGCGCCGATCCAGAGCTCGGCCGCGCGGCGCTGCGCCAGCAGCAGCCAGACGGTCAGCGGCACCCAGGTCAGCAGCGCGATCAGCCCGAACGGGTAGGCCGCGTCGCGCTCGGCCACGATGTTCGCCCTGACCAGGATCGCCGACAGCCCGTAGCCCACGATCCGGTAGGTGCCGGCGCCGTACTTGATCGTGTCGTCGTAGAACGCGACCGGGTCGGCGACCAGGAACGGCAGGATCCCCGCCGCGATCACGCCGCCGAAGATGAGCGCCGCACGCCGCAGCTCGTCGCGGTCGAGCTTCCAGATCATCAGCGCGAGGAAGGGCGCGCCCACGAGCGCGAACTGCTTGAGCAGGATCGCCCCGGCGAGCGTGGCCGCGGCCCAGCCGAAGCGCCGGCGCGAGAGCAGCGCGAAGGCGAGCACCAGCAGCAGCAGGCTCGGCGCGTCGTTCTGGCCGAACCAGGCGGAGCGCACCGCGATCGGGTTGCAGACCAGCAGGGCGCCCAGCGCGAGCCGCACCGACAGCGGCCCGCGGAAGGCGAGCGCGGCCGCCAGCATCAGCAGGTTGCAGACGAGCACGAGCGCGCGGTAGTCGTCGAACGGCTCCGGCAGCAGCCGCCAGACCGCCGCCGTGTAGATGGCGCCCGGGAAGTAGGCGAAGTGCTCGAGCGCCACCTCGCGCTCGCGCACGCGCTCGGAGACGCTGCCGTCGCGCGTGTAGAAGCGCTCCAGGCCCGACTCGCGGTAGTCGTGGCCGTACGGGTTGTCGAGGTCGAGCAGCAGGTCGCCGCCCTGCTCGATCTGGTAGGTCGAGTCGTTGGTGAAGAACCACGGGCCGGTCGAGTCGCGCAGGCCGAGCTGGAGGAGCGCGGCGGGCGCGGTCAGCAGCAGCGCGACCGCGAGCACCAGCGCCACCGCGAGCCGCCGCGACCAGGCGCGCGGCCGCGCGATCAGCAGCAGCGCGGCGGCTCCGCAGAGCAGTCCGGCGAGGAAGCAGCAGGCGCGCGGGATGCCGAGGTCCCACTCCTCGCCGGCGGCGCGCACGAGCGGCGCCAGCGGGCCCTGCGGGTCCACCGCGCCGGGCCGGAAGCGCCAGGGGTCGGAGCCGAGCTCGGGGAGCGTGATCGCCACGATCGCGAACAGCACCCCGACCAGCACCCAGGCGCCGGCGGGCTGGAGCTCCTCCTTCATGCGGCCCCCGCGGTCGGCCCGCTCGCGCGAGCGCTCGGCCGCGGTGCGCACCGCGTCGTGCGAGGCGAGCCAGCCGGCCGCCGTGGCCAGCACGAGCCAGGTGATCGGGTCCTCGAGGAAGCCGCTGTAGAAGAGCGCGTGCACGAACAGCGCGAGCAGCGACGCCGCCAGCGCGAGGCCGAGAGCGGGCTCGCGGCGGCGCACGCGCTCGATCACCAGCGCGCCGCCGACCAGCAGCCAGGCGTAGAGCGCGACGCCGATCACGCCGAGCTCCGCCGCGACCGTCAGCGGCGTGGTGTGCGACACGAAGTTCGGGGTCGGCCGGTCGCTGCCGGCCAGCAGGCGGCTTGCGCGCGGCTGGCCGCCGATGCCGACGCCGGCCAGCGGGTTGTGCTCGATCACCCGCGTGGTGTCCTGGACGCGCTCGGTGCGGTCGCTCGTGATGTGGTTGAGCGACTCGCCGTCGACCAGCTCATAGACGACGAACGCCGCCGCGGCGAGCGCTGCCGCGAGCGCGAGGCCGGCCACCGCCCTGCGCACGCGGCGGTCGCCGGTGACCAGGCCGAGCGCGAGCGTCACGAGCAGCAGCGCCGCCATGCTCGACTGCGAGTAGGAGAACAGCAGCCCGGCCCACATCACGACGACCAGGCCGATCAGCGGCCAGGTGCGCCAGCGGCTCGCCGCCAGCAGTGTCAGCGCGACGCCGATGCCGAGCACCACGTGGCGCCCGTACAGGCTCGGGTCGCCGAACAGCGACGTGACGCGGAAGTAGTCGGCGTTGGCGTTCGAGACGGCCAGGTTGGGTGCGTAGAAGAAGAGCTTGTGGGTGGCGATCTGGTACAGCCCGACCACCGCGAACAGCGTCGCCAGCGCGAGCCCGACGGCGGCCATCGCGCGCGGCACCCAGTCGGGGAAGTCGGCGCGCGCGACGGTCGCGAGCAGCGCCGCGAACGGGAGCGTGAAGAACGTGAGCAGGTTCGCGCCCGCCTCCACGTCCTCGGCCCACAGCAGCGAGACGAACGCCAGCGCGAAGAAGGCCGCGGCCGGCCAGGCGATCGTGTTCGGGAGCGCGCGGACGGGGCGGCCGCGCAGCGTGCGCCAGCCGAGGGCGAGGGCCGCGGCGGCGAGCACGAAGTAGAGCGGCAGCAGGCGGCCCGAGCCGACCGTCCTCGGCGATCGTGACGAGGAAGCTGCTCGAGCTGTCGAAGGCGATCGGCGGCCGGAACGGCGCGGCCAGCAGGACGGCGACGGGCACCAGGGCGGGCCGCCGCGCGAGCAGCGCCGCGGCGCCGCCGAGCGCGAGCAGCGCCACGCAGGCGGCCGCGGCGCCGGCGGCGCCCGGAGAGCTTGTCGAGCGACGCCTCGCCGAGCGACAGCGCCAGGCCAGCCTCGGCGGCGGCCAGCAGCAGCAGGCCCGCCAGCAGCGCCACGCGCCCGCGCGCGAGCAGCACCAGGACAGATGCGAGCGCGCCGCCGACCGCGGCCAGTTGGGCGGTGTCAGCGTGCTCCACCGCGCGCGAGACCTTAATCGGGCGGGGGCCGCCGTCGGCGCGGCGGCGGTTGTACTCCTCCGCCAGCTCGCGCAGCCCCTCGCCGTGGGAGGGGTCGAGCTGCTGGCGGGCGTGGATCAGGTAGCGCCGCGGGCTGTGGCCGGGCAGCAGCGTCGCGGCGACCGCGCGCACCAGGTAGGCCCAGGTCCAGCAGATGCGCCAGAGCGCGCGCGTCACGGGCATGCGGTGCTTGCGGAAGTAGAGGTCGCGGCCGCGGTGGAACTCGACGATGCGCCGCCGCATGGCCGCGGCGTCGGTCGAGAGCTGGTCGTGGTGGACGGCGTCGCGCACCGGGCACGAACAGCGATGCGCCACCCGGCGTCGCGCAGCCGCTTGCAGAAGTCGGTCTCGTCGGAGTAGACGAAGAAGTCGGTGTCGAGCCAGTCGACCTGCTCGGCGGCCTCGCGCCGCACGAGCATCGCGCTCGACTGCACCCAGCCGACGCGCCGGACCGAGTCGCCGCGGCTCTGGACCGCGTAGGAGTCGTGCATGAACAGCGCGCCTGCGAGCGCCCAGCCGGCGTTCGGGAGGCGCCAGGCGCAGGCGGTCGGCTCGCCTTCGGAGGTCAGCAGCTGCGCGCCGGCTGCGCCCGCGCGCGGGTCGCCTTCGAGCGCGTCGAGCAGCGCGCGCGCGGCGCCCGGCTGCAGCTCGGTGTCCTCGTTGAGCAGCAGGCAGAAGCTCGCCGCGCGACTCGCGCAGCAGCCGCGAGTCGTTCGCCGCCTTGCCGGCGCGGCGCTCGAGCGCGATCAGGCGCGCGGCCGGGATGGGATTCGCCGCACCGCGCCGGCGGAGCCGTCGTCGGAGGCGTTGTCGAGCACGAGCACCTCGTACGAGACTCCCTGCGGGTGGGTCGCGTCGATCGCGGCGAGGCAGGCGAGCAGCCAGTCGCGGCCGTTCGTGTTGACCACGCAGTAGGAGAGCGTGGTCAGCGCGCCACCTCCGCGAGGATCTCGAGCACGCGCGCGGCGAGCAGGTCGCGGTCGAACTCGCGCTCGGCGAGCGCGCGCCCGTTTGCGCCCATGCGGGCGACCGCGTCGGGGTGGTCCCGCAGCCACGCGAGTCGCTCGGCGAGCGAGCGCGAATCGCCGGCCGGGACGTAGACGCCGGCGTCGTTGCGCTCGACCAGCTCGCGCATCCAGCCGTCCATGTTCACGATCGCGGGACGGCCGGCGGCGAACGTGTCGAACAGCTTGTTGGGCGAGTTGGTGGCGAGCACCGGCACGTCCTTGAAGAACGTCAGGCACGCGCTCGAGCGCGCCGCGAGCGCAGCCACGTCCTCCTTGCGCGCGGCCGCGCCGGGGAGCTCGACGTTGGGCGGCGCGCTCGCGGCCAGCTCGGCGCGCCGCTTGCCGTCGCCCATCAGCACGAAGCGCATGTCCGGCAGCAGCCGCGCCGCCTCGATCACCGCGCGTCAGGTCGTTGGCCTCTCCCATCGTGCCGAAGTAGCTGACCAGGAACGGCGCCGGCGGCGGCCCGTCGGGGCGGAACAGGTCGAGGTCGGACGCGTTGGGGACCAGCGCCACCTTGCTCCGGCGCGGCGCCCGCGGCGATCACGCCGTCCCGGATGCCCGGCGACAGCGCGATCACGCGGCGGGCGCGGCGGTAGGCGGCCGCTCGAGAGCGCGCGCGGCGCGCTGCAGGCGCGGGTTGCCCAGCGCGCCCATCTGGATCGGCGCCTCGGGCCAGAGGTCGCGCACCTCGAAGACCAGCGGCGCGCGCCAGCGCGCGCGCCGCCGCCAGCGCGGGGGCGGCGATCGTCAGCGGCGGCGAGGTCGCGTAGATCACGTCCGGCCGCGGGCCGCGCAGGGCGGCCGCGGTGGCGCCCGCGGCGAAGCGCCCGAACGCGAGCATGCGCTCGCGGTCGCACGACGCCGTGGCGCTCACATAGTCGGAGTAGGCGCCCGGGACGCCCACCACGTCGATGCCGTCGACGCGTGCTGCGGCCCGCCCCGGCGGTTACCATCCGCACCCGGTGTCCGCTCGCGACGAAGCGGCGCGCGAACTCGTACGAGCGCGTGCCTCCCACGCCGTCGCGGGTGATGAAGAACTGGTGCAGGTAGAGGATCTGCATCCGTGAGGCCCAACGCTAGCCGCGCCCTCGACCTCGCCGTTGCCAGCCTCGCGCTGCTGGTCACGGCCCCGCTGCTGGCGGCGGCGGCGGTGTGATCAAGCTCGAGAGCCGCGGCCCGGTCTTCTACCGCCAGCGCCGCGTGGGCCGCGACGGGCGGCCGTTCGAGCTCTGGAAGCTGCGCACGATGGTGCCCGGGGCCGAGGCGATGGGCGCCGGCATCTACGTCACCGAGGGAGACGCGCGGATCACGCGCGCCGGGCGGCTGCTGCGGCGCTTCTCGCTCGACGAGCTGCCCAACCTGGTGAACGTGCTGAAGGGCGAGATGGCGGTCGTCGGGCCGCGGCCGACGGTGCAGGAGCAGGTCGACCGCTACACCGAGCGCCAGCTGCGCCGGCTCGAGGTCAAGCCCGGCATCACCGGCTGGGCGCAGGTCAACGGCCGCACCTCGCTGCCGTGGCCGGAGCGAATCGAGCTGGACGTCTGGTACGTCGAGAACCGCTCGCTGCTGCTCGACCTGCGCATCCTCGCCCGCACGGCGCGGATGCTCGCCACCGGGCACGGGCTCTACTCGGACGACCTCAAGCAGGGCTGGTGAGTCAGCGCACCCGCAGCGCGCGCCAGCCGGTGGAGGCGCGGTCGGTGTCGTCGTCGGACTTCGCCACTACGGCGTAGCGGTAGAGCGCCCGGAACGCCGGCACGAAGGACGTGGAGAAGCGCCCGGCGCGCGTTCGGCACCGCCTTGGCGCCGACCGTCCGGTAGCGCCCGCGCACGCGCTGCTGGAGCAGGACACCGGACGAGGCGCTTGCGCGGCGCCACCGTGCCCGCGACCGCCACGCGCGCTCCTGCGCCGGCCGCGGCTCGCCGGGCGGCGCAGCTCGATCACCGGCCGCAGGCGCAGCAGCAGGCGCGCCGAGGTGGCGCCGGCCAGCGATGCTTCGCCCGGGAAGCGCAGCCGCACGTACATCCGCTTGCGTGGGCGCAGCTCGCTCGCGAACGTGCCGTCGGCCGCGGTGATCAGCAGCTTCGAGGTGAGCCAGCGCCCCGTCGGCGTTGGTCTGCACCTCGACTGGTGCGCTGCCCAGCGGCAGCCCGTCCGGCCCCGTCAGCAGGCCGCTCACCGGCACCTCCTCGCCGAAGTCGATCGTGTGGCGGGCGAGCGCGGCGCTCAGCCTCGCGGTGGAGGTGGGCACGCCGCCCGCTCCACCCGCCACCATCGCGCGCAGCTCGTCGAGCTGGCCGTAGAGCAGAGCGCCCGGGCAGGCCGTGCGGCCGGTGTCGCGGTGGCCGAGCACGCGGTCGACGGTCACACGCGCGCCTGCGCCGTAGCGGCTCTCGGAGCCGCCCGCGCTGCGCAGCGTGACCGAGCCCGACAGCGGCAGGCCGTGGACCGTCAGCTTCCAGGCGATGTAGCGAGCCAGGGCCGACATGGTCGCCGGGCCGGCCGCGACGGAGGTGTGGTCGCCGATGCTCGCGATGCCGGCGGTCTCGGAGTTGAAGCCCTGCGCGTGCGCTCCCACGACCGCCTGGTCGAGGCCGCCCGCGCGGCCCTCGTAGAGCACGCCGTACTTGTCGACGAGCGCGTTGTAGCCGATGTCGTTCCAGCCGTTCGAGTTGCGGTGGTAGCGGCAGATCGCCAGCACGATGGCCGGCGCTTCGGCTCGCGAGTAGTCGTTGAGCGAGACCGTGTGGTGCACCTCGACCGCGTCGACCTGCCCGTACAGCGGCGCCTCGCGCGGCCTGCATTGAGAGGCGCCCCACTGCGAGCGCGTGACGTAGGAGAGCCCCGCCGCCTGGGCGGTGCGCAGGCGCGTGCGGGCGCGCCGGCCGACGTTGACGAAATGCAGGCGCACGCCCGGCACGGGCCGGCTGAGGCGGTACTGGACCGCGTCCGCGGCGCCGACCCAGAGCGGATCAGACGACGCGGCGAGCCGCTCTCCGGCGGCTGGGTCCGGGTTGTGGTCGGCGTGCGCGTCGAGCGCCTGCCAGCGGCTCCAGGCGCCGGCCGGCCGGCGCACGCGGACCGAGATCCCGGGCTCGGCGCGGCCGCGCCAGTGCATGCCGACGAGGTTGAAGCGGCGCCCGGTGGGCAGGCGCTCGGACACGACGCGGCCCGCGGCGGCCGCTGAGGCCGTGGGGCGCGGAGCGAGCTCGAAGTCGAACGGGTGGCCGGGCTCGGCTCCCGCCGCGGGTGCGGCCGGGACGGCGACGGCAGTCAGTGCGGCGGCTGTGGCGAGCAGCTTCACGAGGCCCGGAACACGGTGCCAGCCGCGCCGATGCGGCACTGCAAGATCGCGTGCAGCTGCGGCTAGGGAACGTCCTCGGGCCCGTTCGAGCGGTGCTCGTCGCGGAAGGTGCGCAGCGCGTCGACGACCTCCGGGCTCCAGCGCTTGCAGCCGAGGGTGTATCCCGTGCCCAGCGGCGTCGGATCGGCACCCCAGGCGGTTGCGGCCACGGCGTAGGGCATGCTCGCTCGCCGGACGAAGACCATCTGGTACTCGTCCTCCTCGAACAGCGCGCGCAGCTGCCGGCGCGCGTCGCGCGCCAACGTCGGCTTGACCCAGACGATGACGCGTCCGTGCTCGAGCTCGTGCACGAGGGCCGTGTCCGGAGGCGGCTGGCCGTTGTAGAGGCCGTCCTGCGCGGGCACCTCGTAGTGCTTCCCGCTGTTGGGCGGGTTCTGCGCGTACTTCACCTTGGTGTTGGGGTCCGGGATGTGATCGCGCGAGGACGCTCTGTTGGAGTCGAGCTCGCAGTCGGCGGCCGCCACTGCCTTGTCGAGGTCGAACTCGGCCTGCTTCGGCACCGAGCCACCGCTCGGGAAGTTGTCGCCGCTGCTCTGCTCGCCGCCGCCCTCGCTGCCGCCACCGGCGACCACGACGACGATCACGATCGCCACCACCGCGATCGCCACGGCGCCGACCACGCCGATCAGGCGCTTGCGCTGAGCGGCGGCCTTGGCCTCCGCCTCGCGGCGCTCGCGCTCACGGCGCAGGTTCTCCTTCTGCTCGCGGCGGGATGACATCGCGGCGGAAGGCTAGCTGGCGCGGTGGGCGCCGCGGCGCGTCGGCCCGGCCGCGCGGCTGCGGCCGGGGGCCCGCCGCTTGGGAGCGAAGCAGCGCTCGACGAAGCTGACGATCTCGGCGGTCAGGCGCTCCGGCGTGAGCCGCAGCTCGAGCACCGACGACGCCTGCACGAGCCGCGCGTTGGGCAGCTCGCGCACGAGCATGTCGGAGTCGGAGAAGGGATGGATCGGATCGCGGTAGTGCCCGATCACGAGCGTCTCGTGGTCGAGCTTGCGGCGCTCCTCCGACGGCGGCGCCACGCGCCCGAAGAACAGGCCCTGCAGCACCGAGGCCGATGGCTTCGGGTCCTGGCCGACGGAGTCGAGCACCATGTCCTGCAACAGCGAGCCCGTGCGCGGAGCCATGCGCGCGGCGCGCCCGAACAGGCGCGCGATCGGCGCGCCGAATGTGAGGCTCACGAGCAGCGGCGTGAAGGCGATCGCGCAGCCGAGCAGCGCGTTGTCGAGGACCGGCATCTCGATCAGCAGCCCGCGCACGCGCTCCGGCGCCGCCGCGGCGGCCTCGAGGCTGGCGTTGGCGCCGAGCGAGGTGCCGCCGATGACGGCCTGGTCGACCTCGAGGTGGTCGAGCAGCCCGATCGCCTGCCGCCCGAAGGTCGTCATCGAGTAGCTGCCCATCTGCTCGGGGCGATCGGAGTCGCCGTGGCCCAGCGGGTCGAGGCAGAGCACGCGGTGTCCGCGCTGCGCGAGCGCCTCGGCGAGCGGCGCCTGCATCTTGCGCGAGAGCAGCAGCCCTGGCAGCAGCAGCACGACGCGGGACCCCGAGCCGAACTCGTCGTAGACGAGCCGGTGGCCCTCGAACTCGAAGTCGCTGGTGATGGGCTCCATGCCGGCCGGAGGCTACCTGTGCGCGGGGAGGCGGTCGCCCACCCAGCCGCGCAGCTCGTCGAGGAACCCCGGGTCGATCGTGTGGGCCATCGGCGACTCGCGATAGGTGAGGTCGGCGCCGGCCGCGGTCAGCAGGTCGCGCGCCTCGCGGCCGAACTGGACCGAGATCACGGGATCGTGCGTGCCGTGCCCGATCGCGACCGGGAGGCCGCTCGGGTCGCCGATCTCGAAGCCCTCCACGCGCGGGATGAACCCGCTGAGGGGGATCAGGCCGGCCGGCCGCGGGCGGTCCGCGCCGAGGCCGAACGCGTAGGTCATCACGGCTCCCTGCGAGAAGCCGCCGAGCACGGTGCGGTCGTGCGCGATGCCGTGCTCGGCGAGCAGGTCGTCGAGCCAGGCGCCGACGCCGGCGTAGGTGGCCGCAAACGTCTCGGGGTCGGGGCGGCCGACCTCGCGGATCACGTACCAGTGGGCGCCGCCGGGCGGCAGCGACAGCGGTCCGCGCGGCGTGACCCCGAGCAGCCGTCGCTCGGGGTCGAGCTCGTCGAGCAGGGGGAACAGGTCGTCCTCGCTGGTGGCGCGACCGTGGAAGAGGACGAGGGCCCCCTGTGGGTCGCCGTCGGCCGGCCGGATGCGGTGGGCTAAACTCATTGTACGAGCAACTACCTTACAGCCGACGAGGCCGTTCTGCTCACCCCGGCCGAGCTGGGGGCGTGGCGCGGCCTGCTGCGCGTGCACGCTACGATGACGAAGGCGCTCGACGCCGAGCTGCTGCGCGAGCACGGCCTGCCGCTCTCCTCCTACGAGGTGCTGCTGTTCCTAGCCGACGCGGCCGGGGGCAGCATGCGCATGTCCGAGCTCGCCCAGAGCGTTCTGCTCAGCCGCAGCGGCCTGACGCGGCTCGTCGATCGGATGGAGCGGGACGGCCTGCTGCGCCGGGAGCGCTGCGCCGACGACGCGCGCGGCTACAACGCGGTCATCACCGACGACGGCTGCGAGCTGTTCGGGCGCGCCCGCGCCACGCACCTCGAGGGAGTCCGCGAGCGCTTCCTGCGCCACCTGAGCGACGAGGACCTCCAGGCGCTCGGCGCGCTCTGGGACAAGGTCCAGCCGGGCGCCTCAGGACCCTAGACCGGGCGCGGCCGGCTGGTCAGGTAGGCGCCGGTCAGGACCATCGCGCCGCCGAGCAGGGCGGCCACGTGCAGCCGCTCGCCGTTGAAGGCGGCGCCGAGCGCGACCGCGACGACGGGAACGAGGTAGACGGACACCGCCGCGCGGGCCGGGCCGACGCGCCCGATCAGCTCCGTGAACCACACGAACGCAACGCCGGTGCCGAGCGCGCCCAGCGCCAGCACGGCGATCAGGCTGGAGACGTCGAACTCAGAGCCGAGCGCGGCCACCACCGCCACCGGCAGCAGCGCCAGGGCCGCGATCAGCATCGCGCGCCAGGTGACCGGCAGCGCCCCGGCCCGGCCCTGGAGCGGCGCCGCGAGGTTGAACGCGAAGCCGTACAGCGTGGCCGCCGCGAGCACCAGCAGGACGCCGGCGACGTTCGACTCGCCCTCGACCGAGGGCACGCTGATCGCGACCACGCCGAGGAAGCCGAGCACGAGCCCCGCGCTCTGCAGCCGGGAGGGCAGCCGCCGGACGAGCAGCCCGCCGATCAGCGCCGTGAATAGCGGCGCGGTCGCGTTGATCATGCCCGCGAGCCCGGTGTCGATCCACTGCTGCGCCACCGCCAGCAGCAGGAACGGGACCGCCATCCAGGTGATGCCCAGCAGCGCGATCTGCGGCCACTCGCCGCGCGGCACGGGCTTGCGCGCCGCGGGCAGCAGCGCGAGCGTCGCGGCGCCGACGGCGATCCGCCCGAAGGCGATCAGCGGTGGCTCGAAGTGGTCGAGCCCGATGTCCATGAAGAGGAAGGAGCCGCCCCAGGTCGCGGCCACGCCCCCGAGCATCAGCCAGTCGCGCGATGCGAAGCCCGCCTCGGAGGGGTCCACGGCTACGACATCGGCGCGGCGACGGCGTGCCTGGCGCGGCGGCGCACCTCGCGGATCGCGCGGGCGAGTCGCCGGACGCCCTCGTCCAACTGCTCGGGATCGAGCAGCGAGAACGACAGGCGGAAGGAGGTCTGGGTGCGCCGCTCGGCGGTGATCGCGCCGCCCGGCGTGAACATCACGCCGCCGCGGGCGGCCTCGGCGTAGAGCGCGCGCTC
Organism: uncultured Thermoleophilaceae bacterium; assembly: GCA_963828225.1. Lineage (GTDB taxonomy): Bacteria > Actinomycetota > Thermoleophilia > Solirubrobacterales > Thermoleophilaceae > JACVRW01. Next base: position 425,681 of record CAWHDX010000006.1, read on the forward strand.
GTCGAGCGAGCCGGTTCAGCGTGACCCAGACGTGGTGCCCGCCCTCGGGTGGATCGGCCTGGTACTCGCCGGGCATGTGGCGCTCGAGCGCGGCCAGCAGGGCGTCGCGGCGCTCGCGGTAGAAGGGGATCGTCTGGGCCACGTGGCGCTCGTACGCATCGGTCGCCAGCCAGCGCGCCGCCATGTGCTGGATCAGCGTCGGCGAGTGGAAGTCGTCCTCCAGCTTGAGCATCGCGATGCGCTGCCGCACCGCACCGCGGGCGGCCACCCAGCCGGTGCGGAGGCCGCCGCCCACGACCTTCGAGAGCGAGTTGACGTAGATCACGTGAGCGGGCGCCAGCTCGCGGATGGGACGCGAGACCTCGCCTTCGAAGCGCATGTCCGCGTACACGCGGTCCTCGAGCACGAAGAAGTTGCGCTCGATCGCGAGCTCGGCGAGCCGCTCCCGCCGCTCGTCGGAGAGGCTGCGGCCGGTCGGGTTGTGGCAGGCGCTCTGGAGCCCCACCAGCTTGACCTCGTGGCGCGCGAGCAGCCGCTCCAGCCCGTCGACGTCGAGGCCGTTCTCGTCCACCGGCGCCCCGAACACGCGCGCGCCGGTGCCGCGCATGGCGGTCATCATGCCGATGAAGGTGGGGGACTCGACGACGGCCACGTCGCCGGGCTCGAGCGTCGCCCGCGCGGTCAGCGCGATCGCCTGCTGCGCGCCCGACGTGACGACGATCTCGTCGGCGTCCTCGGCCCAGCCGTAGCGCCGGCCGCGCGTCGGCGAGCTGCTCGCGCAGCTCGAACAGGCCCTCGGCGGGAAGGTAGGAGAGCGCGTTGCCGCCGACCTCCTCGAACACGTCGGCGGCGATCGCGGCCAGCTCGCGCGTCGGATAGGTGCTCGGCGCGGGCCAGCCGGTGGCGAGCGAGAGCACGTCGTCGCGGTCGCCCAGCGAGAAGGTGTCGGAGAGAACCTGCTCCGAGTAGGAGACGTCGTCCGGCGGCAGCGCGTAGATCTGCCAGTCGTCGCCGTGCGCGGCGCTGCCGGCCGGCGCGAGCGTGCGCACGAACGTGCCGCGGCCGACCTGGGCGGTGACGTAGCCGAGCTCCGCGAGCTTGCGGTAGGCGCGTGCCGCGGTCAGGTGGTTCACGCCGGCCTCGGTGGCCAGCTCGCGCGTGGGCGGCAGCTTGGAGCCGGGCTCGAGCTCGCCGGACTCGATCGCGGCCGAGAAGCGGTCGACGAGCTGCTGCGTGATCGACACGCCGCCCTCCCGCTCCAGATCAGACAAGTTGAACTTGTGTGACATTGTATCGGCCATTGTTGTACGTACACTACCAGTACATCGTCATACACTCAACTCCCCGGAGGGACCCCAATGCAAAACATCACCGTTCGCACCGCCACCGCTGCTGATCTCAGCTCGCTCAACCGACTGGCGGCTCTGGACAGCGCCAGTCCGCCAAGGGGGCCGGCGCTGGTCGCCGAGGCCGACTCGCGCATGCTGGCCGCGCTGCCGCTCGGCTCGGGCCGCCCGATCGCCGACCCGTTCGAGCCGACGGCCGAGATCGTGGCCCTGCTCCAGCTGCGCGCCGAGCAGCTGCGCGCCGACGACGGGCGCCGCAGCCGCTTCGAGCGCCTGCGCTCCCTCGTGCGCGCGCGCCCCTCGCACGCGCGCGCCTGACCTGAGCCCCGGCGCCGGTCGCGATCCCTCCTGCGGCCGGCGCCGGATGCTCGGCTAGTCCGCGAGCCAGCCGCGCAGGCGCTCGTAGACGGCCGGGTGGTTGAGCAGGGCGATGTGGTGGGTGCCGCCGAGCACGGCCCCGTGCTCGGCCTCGAACGGGAGGCGCCGGCTGCGGCTGCGGCCGGAAGCGCTCGCCTCCAGCACCAGGACGTCGCCGAGCAGCCGCGAGATCGGGTGCCGCGGGTCGTCCATCAGCGTGGCGGCGACGAAGCAGTGGGTGGCGCCCTCCAGCAGCGGCACCTCCTCGCAGGCCTCGGCGCGCAGGGCATCCGGGTCGCGGTCGAGCCAGTCGGCGTCGACCAGCGAGCCCTGGCGCAGGTCGCGGATCCCGGCGCTGCGCCGGCGCAGGAACGACGCGAGCGGGCGCGTCTCCGGGAGCGCGTGCAGCGCGGCGCTCGCCCAATGCACGCCCTGCGCGAGCGGCGCGCCCATGTGCGGCGAGCCGAGCGACACGACGTGGCGCACGTGGCCGACCCAGGCGTCGCCGCGCGTGGCGGCGGCGTGGCAGGCCGACCGCGCCACCAGGCCGCCCATCGAGTGGCCGACCAGCGCCACCTGCTCGACCGGTACCGGCCACTCCGCCACGAGGCGCTCCAGCAGGTCCGCCAGGTCGCGGCCGTTCTCGGAGATGTGGCGGCCGCTGTTGTAGCGCAGCTCGACGGGCGTGAAGCCGAGGTCGCGGCGCAGGCGCGCGCCGTAGGTCTCGCCGCCGGGCTCCGGCCCCGATGCGCCACGAGAACTCGCTCTCCATCAGCCCGTGCAGGAAGACGACGAGCTTGGGCGGTGGCCGCGGGGAAGGCGGCGGCGAGCGCGTCCGCCTCGGGCGCCACGGGCCTGGCGTCCACGCGGACGGAGAGCGGCTCGTGCAGCTCGCTGCCGTCGCGCTCGAGCGCGTCGCCGTAGAGGCCGGTGAGCGCGCCCACCACCAGCGCCCCGCGCGGGGAGCGCGACAGCGTGCGCCCGTCGGCGACCTCGCGCCGGCCCAGCCCGGCGTCGGCGACCCGGCCAACCCCGCGGAAGGCCGCCCCGACGCCCTCGTACATGCGCGAGGAGATCGCGTCGTGGACCACGCGGACGGGAGCCGACATCGGGCCGGTCGCCGCAAAGGCGCGGCCGGCGATCGCGCGGTGGAATCCGTACAGACCGACGGCGGCTCCGCTCAGCTCCTGGAAGCCGATCCGCGCGAGCGCTGCGCACCTCGTCGACCGGCTCGCGCAGCGCCTCGTCCATGCCCGACTTACTCCCCCCGGCCTGGCGCGGTTACACCGATGTGTCTGACCCATTGCGCCGGGTAGACGACTTGCATGATCCTAAGAATAGATCGACTCCAGAGCCCGCTTCCGCCTCCATCCGATCCGGATCCGGACGGCGCCTCGGCGGTCCAGGAGTTGATGGGCGGCCGCTTCGGCGAGATGTCCACCTTCATGAACTACACCTTCCAGTCGTTCAACTTCCGCGGGCGCCAGGGCGCGCGGCCGTTCTACGACCTGGTCGCCAACATCGCCGCCGAGGAGTTCGGCCACATCGAGCTCGTGGCGACAACCATCAACACGATGCTCACCGGCGCCGCGGACGATCCGCCCGCCGACGGCCTCGACCTCTCGCTCGCGGCCGCCAAGAGCGGCCGCAGCCACCTGAACTTCCTCGGAGGCGGCGCGTCCGCTCTGCCGGCGGACTCGCACGGCCGCGCCTGGACCGGAGACAACGTCGTCGCGACGGGTGACCTCGTCGAGGATCTCACGTGGAACTTCTTCCTCGAGACCGCGGCGCGCAACAACAAGCTCAAGGTCTACCAGATGACCGACCACCCGGCCGCGCGCGCGCTGACCGGCTATCTGCTCTGCCGCGGTGGCGTGCACCAGGTCGCCTACGCCCGCGCGATCGAGAAGCTCACCGGCGCCGACCTGACCAAGATGTTCCCCTCGCCGCGCATCCCGACCGAGAAGATCCCGGAGTGCCAGCCGCACATCGAGCGCGGCGAGCACAAGAAGCTGTACCGCTTCTCGCCGGACGACTACGGCGAGATCGCGGCCGTCTGGAACGGGCCGCACCCGGAGACCGGCGAGGAGCTCGAGGTCGTCGACGCGATCCCCGAGGGCGCCCTGCCGTTCGACCTGCCGCCGCAGCGCGCGGTGTTCGCGCCGGACTTCGCGCCGGAGGAGGTCGCCGAGATCGCGGCGCGGCTGCGCACCGCCGCGGGCCTGCCGAAGGAGCCGACCGGCGTCGTCGCCAACGACAGCGACGGCGTCGTGGCGAAGGTCAAGGAGAAGCTCAGCTAGTTCCCCGGGAGCTGCGCCGCCGGTCCCGTGTGCGGGGCGGGGCCGCGCTTCGACTACGCCGGGTCGGTCGCCGGCTCCGGCGACGGCTGCACGCGCAGCAGCCGCGCCGCGCCGGGCGGCAGCCACCAGTTCCAGCGGCCGAACAGCGACACCACCGCCGGCACCAGCAGCGCGCGGACCACCGTCGCGTCGAGCAGGATGCCGGCGGCCAGCCCGGTGGCGAGCACCTTCACGTCGGTCTCGGGCCCGGAGGCCAGCGCGGCGAACGCCAGGAACAGGATCAGCGCGGCGCTCGTCACCAGTCGGCCCGTGCGCCCGAGGCCGAACACCACCGCCTCGTCGGTGTCGTGCGTGTGGTCGTACTCCTCGCGCATGCGCGCGAGGATGAACACCTCGTAGTCCATCGAGAGCCCGTACAGGAACGCGAACACGATCAGCGGGATCCACGACGAGATCGATCCGGTCGCCGCGATCCCCCAGATCTCGCTCGGAGCCGTGGCCCTCCTGCCAGACCAGCGTCATGATGCCCCACGCGGCGCCGATCGACAGCACGTTCAGCATCGACCGCCTTGAGGGGCAGCAGGAGCGAGCGGAAGGCGCGCGCCAGCAGGATGAACGTGAGCACCGCGATCAGCGCGATCATCAGCGGGAACGAGCCGTAGACGGCGTCGATGAAGTCGGCGTTGAGCGGCCCCGGACCGCCGACGCGGGCGTCCGCGGACGCGCCGTGTGCGGCGTCGATCAGGTTCTGCACGGTGTCGCGCCCGGCTGACGACTCGTCGCCCTCGAGCGGGACCGCGACCACGACCGCGAGGCCGTCGCGCCGCCAGTCGCGGGCCCTCCGGCGCGACCGCGCCGTGGACGTCCTCGACGTCGGCCTGGGCCGTCGCGACCGCGCTGCGCGTCGGCCTGCGGGCACGAGCGTCTCGGTCGGCACGATCGCGCCCTTGCCGATGCCCGAGCTCGCGAGCAGGTCGAGCCCCTGCTTCGCGGGACCGGCCTTGGCGATCGTGTCCGGGTCGGCGTTGCCGAGGTGCAGGTTGGTCGCGGGGATCAGCAGCGCGAGCGAGGATCGCGAGCGCGCGTGAGTCGCGGCCACGCCGCGGTGGCGCACGACGCCTGCCGACCAGCGCTGCCAGAAGGCGATCGCTGCGGTCGCTCCGGCGCAGGCGGCGGCGGTCGAGCCGCGGCCCGATCGTCGCGAGGATCACCGGCAGCAGCGTGATCGCGACGAGCGTCGCGACCAGCGGGATCAGCAGCCCGCCGTAGCCCATGCTGCGCAGGAACGGCAGCGGGATCGCCACCAGCGCCAGCAGGCCGACCGCGACCGTGGTGCCGGAGAAGACGACCGCGCGTCCGGCGGTCGCCATCGCGGCCACGACGGCCTCCTCGTTGTCCTTGCCCTTCTCGCGCTCCTCGCGCCAGCGCACGACGATGATCAGCGCGTAGTCGATCGAGACGCCGAGACCGATCAGCGCGACCAGGAACTGCACGATCGGCGAGACGTCGGTGATCGCGGTCAGGCCCCAGAGCAGCAGGAACGAGACGAGGATCGAGCAGATCGCCATCGCGAGCGGCACGAGGGCGAGCAGCGAGCCGAACACGAAGGCGAGCACGATCAGCGCGCCGAGGCCGCCGATCAGGGCCTCGAGCAGCACGCCCGGCCCGTCGTCGCGCGCTGCCGGAGGAGTCGGCGAGCGCGTCGTAGCCGGTGACGAGCACCGGCGCGCCGCGCGACCGTGACGCCGCGGAGCGCGTTGCGCAGGTCGCGCTGCGCGTCGACGTTGCCGCCGAACGGGTCGTCGGTGCGGCGCGGGAAGACGTAGACGAACGCGGTGCGGCCGTCCTCGGAGGTGAAGGCCGCGATCGCCCGTGGAGCCGAAGCCGGCGACGCGCGAGCCCGGCACCGCCTTCTGCGCTGTCTGCTCGACCCGCCGCAGCTCGGCGCGCGCGCCCGGGTCGGTCGCCTGCGGTCCCGGCGGGCAGCCGGACGACCGGGACGAGCGGCGGGCTCTCGCCGCCGTTGCCGTACACGCGCAGGATCTCCTGGCTCGTCTCCCAGCCCTCGCGGCCCGGCACGCTGAAGCGCTGGTCGAGCGCCTCGGAGGCGGGCCGGCGGCCGCCATCCCGACGAGGGTGAGGACGATCCAGCCGATGGCGACGAGGCGCTTGTGCTCGCAGGACGCGTGCGAGTGAGGCGGGTGAGCATCGACCGTTTCTATCACAAACGGTTGCCAACGCTTATGATTTCTTCGTGAAGTTCCCCAGCCACGAGGCCGTCAACGCCTACACCGGCTTCCTGCTGAGGAAGGTCTCGGCCGCCTCCTTCGAGGGCTTCACCGAGATCGCGGCCTCCTTCGGGCTCCACCCGATGCACTTCGGGATGCTCAGCATCATCGAGGCCGAGGAGCCGATATCGCAGCGCGACCTGAGCGACCGCACCGGGATCGACCCGAGCACGATGGTCGCTCGCATGGACGTGCTCTACGAGCAGGGCCTGGTCGAGCGCAAGCGCAGCGAGGAGGACAGGCGCTCGTACGAGATCAGGCTCACCCCCGCCGGGCGCGAGCGGCTCACAGAGCTGCGCGGCCGCGCAGCCGAGTTCGCCATGCGCTTCTTCGAGCCGCTGACCGCGGACGAGCGCCGCGAGCTGCACGAGCTGCTCGCCAAGCTCGCGGCGAGGCTGGACGAGGGCTAGGCTGCGCGCGAGATGACCTCGCGCGCGCGCCTTCCCCAGCTCGAGGGCGGCCTCTTCCTCACCGACGGCGGCATCGAGACCACGCTGATCTTCCATCGCGGGCTCGAGCTGCCGGCCTTCGCGGCGTTCGTGCTGCTGCGCGACGACGCGGGCCTCGGCGAGCTGCGCCGCTACTACGCGCCCTACGTGGAGCTGGCCGCCGAGCAGGGCGCCGGCCTCGTGCTCGAGAGCCCGACCTGGCGGGCCAACCCGCGCTGGGCGGCCGAGCTCGGCATCGGCCCCGACGAGCTCGATGCGCTCAACCGGCGCGCGATCGCCCTGATGGAGGAGCTGCGCGACGGGGCCCCGAGCGGCGCCCGGCCGGTGGTGATCTCGGGCTGCATCGGACCGCACGACGACGGCTACAGCCCCGCGGCGACGCTCGGCGCCGCCGAGGCGCAGGACTACCACTCGACGCAGATCGCGACCTTCGCCGACACGGCGGCCGACCTCGTCACCGCGCTCACGGTCACCTACGCGGACGAGGCGATCGGCATCGCGCGGGCGGCCGGCGCCGCGGGCCTCCCGGCGGTGATCTCGTTCACCGTGGAGACCGACGGCCGCCTGCCGAGCGGCCAGCCGCTCGGTGAGGCGATCGAGACGGTCGACGAGGCCACGGGCGGTTCGCCGGGCGTCGGCGGGTCACCCGCCTACTACATGGTCAACTGCGCCCATCCGACCCACTTCGAGCACGTCCTCGAGGGCGACTGGACGGCGCGTATCCGCGGCGTGCGGGCCAACTCCTCGGCGCTCAGCCACGCCGAGCTGGACGCGCTCGAGGAGCTGGACGAGGGTGACCCCGCCGACCTCGGCGCGCGCCACGCCGTGCTGCGCGAGCGCCTGCCGGGCCTGAACGTCCTCGGCGGTTGCTGTGGCACCGACCCGCGCCACGTGGCCGAGATCGCTCGCGCCTTCAGCCCGCCGCGAGCCGGCTGAGGAAGCGCTGCGTCTCCGGCAGGCGCGGATTGGACAGCAGCTCGGCCGGTGCGCCGCGCTCGAGCACGCGGCCGTCGTGGAGGAAGCAGATCTCGTTCGCCACGTCGCGCGCGAAGCCCATCTCGTGCGTGGCGATCAGCATCGTCATCCCGCCCTCCTTGAGCTCGCGCACGACCTCGAGCACCTCTCCGACAAGCTCCGGGTCGAGCGCGCTCGTGACCTCGTCGAGCAGCAGCGCCCGCGGGCGCGTGGCCAGCGCGCGGATGATCGCCACGCGCTGCTGCTGGCCGCCCGACAGCCGGTCCGGGTACTCGCCGGCGCGCGCCTCGAGCCCGAAGCGGGCCAGCAGCGTGCGCGCCGCGTCGGTCGCCTCGCTGCGCGGCGTGCCGAGCGCTCGCGCCGGCGCCAGCACCACGTTCTCGAGCACGGTCAGGTGCGGGAACAGGTTGAAGGCCTGGAACACCAGGCCGAGCCGGCGGCGCACCGGCACCGGGTCCACCGCCGGGTCGGTCACCACCTCGCCGTCGAGCAGGACGTCGCCGTCGTCGATCTCCTCGAGCAGGTCGACGCACCGCAGCAGCGTCGACTTCCCCGACCCCGACGCGCCGATCAGCGCGACGGCCTCGTGCTCGCGCACGGCGACGTCGACCCCGCGCAGCACGGCCACATCGCCGTAGGCCTTCGTCACGCCGCGCACCTCGAGCACCGGCGCGGTCACGCGGGCGCTCCTCCGCTGCGCCGCAGCAGGTCGCGCGCCTGCATCCGGTCGACCACGCGCGCCAGCGGCACCGTCACCGTCAGGTAGAGCAGCGCGGCCGCCACCAGCGGCGTGTAGTTGAAGTTCGACGAGGCGTCGATCTGCGCGACCCGGAACGCCTCGAGCGGCCCCAGGATCGACACCAGCGCGACGTCCTTCTGCAGGGCGATGAAGTCGTTGAGCAACGGCGGCACGACCCGCCGCACGGCCTGGGGCAGCGACGACGAAGCGGGTCGACTGAGCGGGCGTCAGCCCCAGCGCGAGCGCCGCCGAGCGCTGGCCCGGGTGGATCGAGTCGATCCCGGAGCGGTACACCTCGGCCACGTAGGCGCTGTAGGAGAGCGCCAGCGCCGCGCCGCCGAGCACCACCGGGTCACTCGGCAGCCCCGACAGCTCCAGCGCGGGCACCCCGAAGCCGATCAGGTAGACGACGAGGATCGTCGGGATGCCGCGGAAGATGTCCGTGTAGGTGGCGGCCAGCAGCCGCACCGGGAACAGCGCGGGCGCGCGGCTCACGCGGCCGAGCGCGACCACGAGCCCGAGCGCGAGCACCACGGCCTCGACGATCAGGAAGATGCGGATGTCCAGCCAGAACCCGTCGAGCACCTCCGGGAACGAGTCCTTGAACGCGCTCCACGAGAAGAACGTGTCGCGGACGTTGGGCCAGCCCTTGCTCGTCAGGATCAGGGCGGCGAGCGCGCCCAGGACGACGACGGTCGAGAGCGCGGAGATCGCCGCGCCGCGCTGCGCCCGGCGGCGGCGCGCCGCCTCTCGTACGGCGCGCCGGTCGGTGCTCAGCGAAGCTCCGGCGCGCCCGCTGTGGCGCCCATCCACTTCTTCGTGATCTGCTCGAGCTCGCCGCTCGAGTCGAGCTTGGCGAGTGCCTGGTTCACGCACTCGGTGAGCTCGGAGCCCTTGCCGAGCAGCAGCCCGAACTCGTCGCCGCCGGGGGCGTTGAACTGGCCGACGATCTTCGCGCCGGGCACCTGGGCGGCGGTCAGGTAGAAGGCCGTCGGGAGGTCGAGCACGACCGCGTCGACCTGGTCCTGCTTGAGCGCGGTGACGACGTCGTTGGAGTCGTTGAAGACCTTGACGTCCTCGCTGGGCTTGATCACGTCACGCGTCGCATCGAGGCTGGTGGTGCCGATCTGCACGCCGATCGTGGCGTCCTTCAGGTCGGCCAGCGACGACACGTCCGCGAGGTCCGAGTCCTTCGGCACGACGACCGCCTGCGGCGCCGTGTAGTACGGGGTCGGAGAAGTCCACGACCTTCTCGCGCGCGGGCGAGATCGAGATCTGGTTGATGTCGAAGTCGAACTTCTTCGGCCCCGGCGCGTACGACGAGTTGAACGGGACGACCGTCCACTTCACCTCGTTCTCGGCGAAGCCGAGCTGGTCCGCGACCGCGTACGCGACCGCGCTCTCGAAGCCCTTGCCGTTGGTGGGGTCGTCGTCCTCGAAGTAGGGCGGGAACGCCGGCTTGTCGGTGGCGATCGTGAGCTGCCCGGGCGTCGTCAGCGCGAGCTGGTCCTTCGCGCAGGCCGAACCCTGCTCGGTCGGGGGTGGTCGAGGCGCTGTCGCCGCTGTCCTCGTCGTCGTCCGAGCCGCACGCGGCGAGCACGGAGAGGGCGGCGACGAGCAGGGCGAGCGTGAGGAGCCGGAGGGTGCGAGCCATGCGGCGAAAGCTACCTCAGCAGCCCTCCGAACCAGTTCTTGAAGCGTTCCAGTCTCTTCACCGATACGCTGCCGCTCGTGGTCACGGATCTCGAGGAGCGCCTGCGTGGCGCCGGGCTGAGGGTCACCGCGCCGCGCGTGGCGGTGCTGCGCGTGCTCGCGGACTCGCCCGACCACCCGCGCGTGGACCAGGTGATCGACCGCGTGCGGTCCGGCGGAGTGAGCATCTCGACGCAGGCCGGCTACGACGTGTGCGAGGCCCTCAGCAGCGCCGGCCTGGCGCAGCGAATCGACCTGGACGGCGGGCCGGTCCGCTACGAGGCGCGCGTGGGCGACAACCACCACCACGCCGTCTGCCGCGGCTGCGGGCGCACCGTCGACGTCGACTGTGCCGTCGGCGCCGCGCCCTGCCTCGAACCCGACCAGACGCACGGTTTCGTCCTCGACGAGGCCGTCGTCACCTACTGGGGCATCTGCCCCGCCTGTCAACGCAGCGGATCGGTCCCGGCCTAGCCCTGCTCGGCGAACGGCGCGAACGCCGTCGCCCGGGCATACAGCTTGTAGAGCCGGAACCCGTCGGCGTAGTCGTTCGAGCAGGTGCGCTCGAACAGGCCGTAGGCCGCCGCGTCGGAGAGCGGCGGGGTCGGACCTGAGCCGTCCTGGAGGTTGATCTGCTGGCGGATGTCGTGGATCGTCGCGATCCGGCCCGCGCGGGTTCCCGCCGTCCAGTCGCGGCACTGCGCCATCTGCGCGATCGACCCGACCAGCATCTCGCCGAGCGGCCTGCTCTGGACCTCCCACTCGGAGGCGGGCAGGTCCGGCTTCCAGTTCGACAGGCCGGCGATCTGATCGTCGAGCTTCTGCGCGCTCGCCGAGCGAAGGAACGAGCGCACGCCCGCCGCGAAGCGCGCCTGCTTGCGCTTGGCGGCCTTGGAGCCGGGCTTCGGCGGCAGCTTGTACCAGTCGCAGTCGGCCGGGGTGGCGTCTCCCTCGCGGGCGAGGAAGCAGTTGAGCAGGTACTGCACCTTGACGGGGTCGCCCTTGCTCTTGCTGGTCGCGCAGTTCGACGGCAGCACGTCGTCGCCGTCGCCCTTGCCCGGGCCGGTGATGCTGCTCGCCTTGCCGTTCGGACCCTTGTTGCCGTACCAGCAGTTGCCGGTGTTGGAGCCGACGCCGCCCTCGTCCCACCAGAAGTCGGTGCCGTTGGGCGCCTTGCCCTTGATCGCGCCGATCTTGTTCTTGAACTTGCGCAGCGCCGGGAAGGGCTTGAAGCCGGCGGGCACGAGCCCCATCTGGTTGCGGAAGTAGCGGTTTCCGCACGAGGTCGACAGCGCCGGGTCCTTGCAGGACGCGCCGGGGTGGACCGACCCCTCGGGCGTGTTGAGGAAGTCCGGGATGGCCAGCAGGTAGGTGCCCGCGCGCCAGTTGTCCCAGATCCAGTTGTCGTGCACGCGCCCGTTGTTGTGGCCGGCCCAGAAGACGCCGACGCCGTTGGGCAGGACGCCCAGGACCGGCTCGACCAGCGCGTCCTTGCCGAACAGGTCGAGGTTGTTCGAGTAGATCCGGTTGTGGTCGATCTCGACGCCGTCGGCGGGATAGCCCGGGTGTCCGGCGGACGAGATCGAGTCCGTCGAGATGCCCGCGCTGTTGGCGTAGATCTCGTTGTGCGTGATGCGCACGTTGTTGCCCATCGAGCCGGAGTAGGCGAGCACCGAGCCGCGCATGTCGCAGTCGCGCACGACCGTGTTGATGCGAGGCCCGCCGAGGTAGAACTTGAGGTCGATCTGCTCGCCGGTCTCGGGCGCGGCGCCCGGGTAGAGCACCGCGTCGCCGGCGCCGAAGCCGTCGCAGTTCTGGTAGAGGCCGTGATCGGAGGTGAAGGTCAGGTTGCCGTAGTCGGCGTTCCAGAACATCTTCATCGTGTCGATCAGGTAGCCGTCGGTCTCCTCGATGTAGAGGCCGTGCTCGAGCGCCCCGCGCACGGTGAAGTTGTGCGCCACGAAGCCGTCGGCGCGATCGGCGCGCACGACCACGTGCTTGTGGAACTTGTGCGGGCGTGCCTCCGGGCTCTTCGAGCGGTAGCCGGAGGCGGCATCGACGATCACGTCGGTCGGCACGACGCCCGAGCCCTCGAGCTGGAGGTTGCAGCGCAGGCAGGGCCCGAGGTCGGGGATCCCTTGGCGGTCCTGCAGCGGCGGGCTCGGCGGCGGCGCGGTGGCGACCGCCCGTCCCTGGACGTAGACGAGGTTCTGGTCGTTCGAGCAGGTCGCCTGGTAGCGGAAGCTGGGCGTCTGCGCGCCGTGGGAGTCGACCTGCGTCATCCCGGCGCAGCGCGGGTCGTTGAGCGGCTGCCTTGCGGGAGGTGGGCTCGGTGTAGCGGCCCGGCATCACGACGACGCGGTCGTTGTTGCCCGAGGCCGTGATCGCCGGCTGGATCTCGCTGAACTCGCACTTGCGCGCGAGCGCGGCGTTCTCGGCGCGCAGGCGCCGAGCCTCCTTGCCGGTGAGGCTCAGCTTGGGCTGGCTGGGCCGGATCCGGTAGCCCTTGGCGCGGGCGCTGCGGATCGACTTGTTCAGCAGCCGCAGCGACTGCTTGCCGCCCTTGCCCTGACAGACGACGCGCACGTCGCCGGCGCCCTTGCCGGTGACCGCCGACTCGAGCGAGCGCAGCTTCGGCACCTTGCCGCCCGCGGGCGGGGTCGACGGCCGTGTCGGGGGCCGGGTCGGGCCAGTACGACGGGCGCTCGAGATGGGCGATCGCCGCGGCCGGGAGCGCGAGCGCGCTCACGACGGCACCGAGCGCAATCGAGCTGCGCCGCAAACTGACCTTCCCCATCCCTACCCCCTCGATCGCTGGACCCGCGGGCAGGCTACCTCACCACGAGCTTGGACCGAGCGCTTCCGCCGGGGCCGGGGTTGTTGTGGAAGTGACCGTCCGCCTTCTCGATCCCGAGGATGAAGACGATCTTCGAGCCGCCCGCCTTCTTGACCGCCTTGCGCGCATAGCCCGCGAGCTTCACGTGGAACGTCGCCGGCTTACCCTCGGGGACGCTGCGCCTGGCGCTGAAGCCGTCGGAGCCGGGATGGGACTTGCGGTTGACGTTGCGCTCGGCAGGCCCGGGCAGCAGGTCGACGGCCGCGAACGCCTGCGCCGGGGCGTCGCAGGTGATCTTCACGGCCATGCCCGGCTTCGATGCCTTCGCCAGCCTGTAGGAGGACTTCGCCTTGACGGTGCAGATCGGGCCGTCGTCGGGGTCGGCGGCGAGGGCGGGGACCGCGGCCGCGAGGGCAGCCAGCGCGGCCGCGACGGCGAGCAGCCGAGAGGCGCTCATCGGCGTTCGAGCTCCGCCCGCACGAGCGGCGCCACCTCGCTGCCGAACAGCTCGATCGAGCGCATCACGTCGGCGTGCCCGACTGCTCCCACGGCCATCTGCGCAATGTAGCGCTGGTGTCCGAACAGCTCGTGCTCGTAGAGCAGCTTCTCGGCCACCTCCTGCGGCGAGCCCACGGCCAGCGCGCCGCGCGGCGACGCGCAGCGCCTCGTACTGCGGGCGGCCCATCGGCGGCCAGCCGCGCTCGCGCCCGATGCGGCTCATCATCGCGGTATAGGAAGGCGCGAACGCGGCGTCGGCGGCGCTCGCCGAGTCGGCCACGAACGCATGCGTGTTGATCGCGAGCGGCAGATCCGACGGGTCGTGGCCGGCGCGCGCGGCGGCCTCGCGGTAGAGCTCGACCAGCGGCACGAAGCGGGCCGGCTCGCCGCCGATGATCGCGATCGTCAGCGGCAGCCCGAGCATCCCGGCGCGCGCCACGGAGGCGGGCGTGCCGCCGACGGCCACCCAGACCGGCAGCGGGTCCTGCACCGGGCGCGGCCAGACACCCGCTCCGTCGAGCGCCGCGCGGTGACGACCGGACCAGCTCACATGCACGTCGGCGCGGATGCGCAGCAGCAGGTCGAGCTTCTCGGCGAACAGCTCGTCGTAGTCGTCGAGGTCGTAGCCGAACAGCGGGAACGACTCCACGAACGAGCCGCGCCCCACCATGATCTCGGCGCGCCCGTGGGAGAGCAGGTCGACGGTCGCGAAGTCCTGGAAGACGCGCACCGGGTCGTCCGAGCTCAGCGACGGTGACGGCGCTCGACAGGCGGATGCGCTTCGTGCGCGCGGCCACCGCGGCGAGGACCACCGCAGGCGAGGAGATCGCGAAGTCCTCGCGGTGGTGCTCGCCGACCGCGAACACGTCGAGGCCGAGCTCGTCGGCGAGGCGCGCCTCCTCGAGCAGGTCGAGCAGGCGCTGCTCCGGCCCGACCGAGGAGCTCACGTCGCCGAACGTGGAGATGCCGAGTTGCATGGCGCCGAGACTAGGCTGATCCGATCCGCACGGGTTCGCGTAGGGAACCTGTGCAATGAGGATGCGGAGGTCTCAGTTCGTCGCCGCGGGCGGCGCCGCGGTAGCGGCCGCCGTGGTGTCCGGCGCCCCTGACCGCAGCCGCGCCCAGAGCGGAGACGATGCGCAGGCGCTCGGCCTGCTGCTGCTCGTGGAGTACACCGAGGACGCCTTCTACCGGGCGGCGCTCGGACGCGGCCGGCTGCAGGGCGAGCTGAAGGCGTACGCGAAGACCGTCGCCGCGCAGGAGGGCGAGCATCTCGCCTTCGTCAAGCGTGCCCTCGGGGGCAACGCCGACCCGGCGCCGAGGTTCGACTTCGCGCCGGAGAGCCTGACGGGCGAGGGCTTCGCGGCCACCGCGGCGGAGCTGGAGGACCTGGCGGTGGCGGCCTACAACGGGCAGGCGACGAACGTCAGCGCGGCGACGCTCGACGCCGCGGCCACGATCGTCTCGGTCGAGGCGCGCCATGCCGCCTGGATCCGCAGCATCGTCGGCGAGCCGCCCGCACCCGACGCCACGGACAAGCCGCGCGACGCCGGCGAGGTGCTCGCGGGCCTCGAGCGGATCGGGCTCCGGCGATGAGCCAGGGCGGCGACCTCTCCTTCGACGTGCTCGACGCCGACGGTGCGCTTGCCGAGGCGACCGCGGGCGTGTCGCGCGCCGGGTTCGTCGTCGCGGGCCTCGGCGGCGCGCTCTCCCTGCTGGGCCTGCGCGCCGCCGACGCCGCCGCGCAGGCGCCCGCCGCGGGCGATCGGGCGATCCTGAACTACGCGCTGACGCTCGAGTACCTGCAGGCCTCGTTCTACACCGAGGCCGAGCGCCTGGGAGCGCTGAGCGGCCGCAATGAGCGCGCCGCGCAGGTGGTCGGCGCCGTCGAGCGCGCGCACGTGAAGGCGTTCCGCGAGCTGCTCGGGCCGGCGGCGGTGCGCCGCCCGACGTTCGACTTCCAGGGCGTGACGGAGAAGCCGAGTGCCTTCCTGCGCACGGCGGTTGCCTTCGAGGACCTGGCGGTGGCGGCGTACAAGGCCCAGGCGAGCCGGCTGAGCTCCGACTCCGCGCTGGCGGCGGCGGTCTCGATCCATTCCGTCGAAGCGCGTCACGCCGCCTGGATGCGCTACCTCGTCGGCGCCAATCCGGCGGCCGAGGCGTTCGACCAGCCACGCTCGCAGCGCGACGTGGCCCGGATCGTGCGCTCGACCCACTTCGTGGTGTCGGCCCCCGCGACGGAGGGACGTGGCTCGCCCAGGTTCACCGGGTGAGCGCGGCCCGCGGCGCCTGCGGCTCGTGGTCGCGATCGGCCTGGGCGCCGTCGCGGCGGTGGCCGCGGTGCTGATCTCGCTGGCGACCGGCGGATCCGCGCCGGCCGGGGCCGAGCGCGCGCTGCCGGCGGCGCCCGCGCCCGCGCTGAAGGTCGGCGATCCGCGCCCGCTCGCCGACGCCGATCGTGTCGCTGTGGACGAGCATCCGCCGGCCGGCGGCGGCGCTCGCGGCGCCGCGAGCGGGGGCGGCGGTGCTGGCACGGCTCGGCGAGCGCACTCCCGAGGACACGGCCAATACCGTGCTGGTGCTCGACCGCGCGCGGCGCGCCGGCGCCGTCTGGGTGAAGCTGCGGCTCCCGGTGCTTCCGAACGGCACCACCGGCTGGGTGCCGCGCCGCGCGCTGGGCGCCTACCACGCGGTGCGCACCCGGTTGCGGGTCGACCTCGACCGCTACCGCCTCACCCTGATGCGCGACGGCCGCGCGGTGATGCGGGCGCCGATCGGCGTCGGCGAGCGCCGCTGGCCCACGCCACGCGGGAGCTTCTACGTGCGCAACCGGCTTGCCCGCTTTCGCAGCGCCTTCTACGGCCCGCTCGCGTTCGGCACCAGCGCCCGCTCGGCCGTGCTCACCGACTGGCCCGGCGGCGGCTTCGTCGGCATCCACGGCACCGATCGCCCTGAGCTGATCCCCGGCCGGATCTCGCATGGGTGCATCCGCATGCGCAACCGCGACATCGTGCGCCTCGGCCGGCTGATGCCGGTCGGGACGCCGATCGAGATCGCCTGATGCGCTCGGGCGCCGATCCTGTTGCCGTTGGCGTTGTGCGTTCTCGCGTGCGTCGGGGCGGCCGCGCCGGCGAGCGCGCAGGGCCCGCCGACCGAGCTCTGGAAGGAGTACCCGCTCGAGCAGGAGGCCGCCCCGGCCGCGTCGCCCACCGCCCGTCCGCGGGCGCGAGCGGCACCGGCGGACGACGGCGGCGATCGGGTCGAGCTGGTCGCCGCGGCGCTGGTCGTCGCCCTGATCGCCGTGGCGGCCCTCCGCTACGCCAGCCGGACACCGCCGATGGCGGAGCGCACCCGCGAGATCGCGCTCCGGCCGGCCGTCCCGACGCGCCCTGCGCCGCACGCGGCCGCGTGCGCTCGGCTACACGGTCGTCGCGGGCGAGGGCGACGAGGCCTGGGAGCTGCTGCGCGACGAGACCCGGCTGATCGAGGCCGCCTGCACCGAGCGCGGCATGACGCTCGGGCGGGTGGTGCGCGAGATCGACCCGGAGCCGGAGCTGTCGCGCCCGGGCCTGAGCTACGCGCTCGAGCGCCTGGCCGAGGGCGAGTTCGCCTGCCTCGTGGTCACGCGCCTGGACCAGCTGGCGACCTCGGCGGCGGAGCTCGCTCCGGTCGTGCGCGAGCTGAGGCGGCGGCAGATGCGACTGGTGGTGATCGAGATCGACTTCGACAGCGCCGCCATGGAGAGCGAGCTCGCGGCGGTCGCGCTCGCGCGCGCCGATCGCATCGAGGCGGCGCACGGCGCACGGCCGATGCGCCCGGCGCCGACGCGCGGCACGCTCGCCGAGCAGCCCGAGCTGCGCCAGCGCATCCTCGACATGCGTGCGAGCGGCATGTCCCTGCAGGCGATAGCCGACACGCTCAACTCCGAGGGCGTGCCGACGGTGCGCGGCGGCGCGAAATGGCGTCCGTCCAGCCTGCACGGCGCCGTCGGTTACCGGCGCCCGCAGAGCCGCCGGCGCTGACCGCCGGTCCGCCAGTCGTCCAGACAGCGGCGCCGAAGTCAGGTACGTACCGGTCTGTACCGATGTGCCCTCTGCCCGAATCAACGGATTGAGGAGTACGCACAGATGGTTTCGAGGATGTTCGCAGCGGCCCTGGCCACGATGGCCGCGGCCGCCGTCGCCGCCCCCGCTCAGGCCGCCAGCTCGTATCCCGACGGCGGCAGCGCCTTCACCAGCGGAACCGAGGGCTGGGTCGGATCCGCGGCCTCCTCGGAGGCGCGCTCACCCTCGGATGCACGACGTCCAACGACTACGACGCGGCCGATGGCTCGCCGCCCGGCTCGATCGCGACCAACCTGACGGTCACGCTGAACGCCGGCGGACTCATCACCGGCACGGGAACCTGGACCTCGCCTGCGTTCACGCTTCCCGCCGGCGGCGGGGCCGTCACCGGCGCGACCTTCTCCTACGACCGTCAGTTCGCGGCCGGGGAGCTCGTCAACCTGACACCGCAGAGCGACGTCACGGTCCAGCTGGTGGACCAGGCGTCGCCGGGCACGCCGACCACCCTTCTGAGCGAGACGCTCCTGTCGACGACCGGCTTCGCCACGCGCGGCGCCGGTGTGGCGCCCGGTGACCTGGTCGCGGGGCACATTTATCGCCTCGCGATCACGAGCACGACCACCAGCACCGTGGCGAGCATCGGCGTGCAGGGCTCCGCCGCGACGCGCTACGACGACGTCGCGCTCACCGTCGAGCGTGCGGGGGGCGGTGGGGCCAGCAGGGGCCTCATCGTCTCGCCGGGCGTGACGATCGTCCGCGGCTCACTGTCCAACTCCGAGATCAACTCGCTCTTCAGGCGCTTCAACGAGGCGACCGAGGTCGGAACTGGCCCGGGCGGGTCGCTGGTGCCGATCAGCGCCTGCACGATCATCGGGACGCCGAAGGCGGACCGCATCAAGGGCACGAGCGGCAACGACGTGATCTGCGGGCTCGGCGGCAACGACCGCATCAACGGCGCGGGCGGCATCGACATCGTCGACGGCGCCAATGGCCGCGACCGCCTCGCTGGCGGACCCAAGCGCGACAAGCTGATCGCGCTGCGCGGCAACGACCGCCTCAACGGCGGGGCCGGAGCCGACCGCGTCGGCGGCGGCGCGGGCCGCGATCGGGTCAGCGGCGCAACCGGCAACGACAGGCTGACGGGCGGCAAGGGCCGCGACCGCTTCGCCGGCGGAGCCGCCAAGGACATCCTGGTCGCCCGCGACCGCACGCGCGATGTCGTGAACGGCGGCAAGGGTCGCGACCGCGCTGTGGTGGACTGCCGGAAGCGGGCCTCGGGAGCGCGGCGCGGGGCCAAGCGACGCGCCGACCTGGTGCGCCGGGTGGAGCGCGTCAGGTAGTCAGGCGCCGCCGCGCCACTAGCACCACGCCCTCGCCCTCGCGGCCGTGAGCGCCGCCGATCCTGCGCTCGCGGGCGATCGCCATGTCGCCGAGCGCGGCGGCGACACCGTCGCGGCTGAGCGCGTGCGGCTCCGTGGCGGTGGGGGCGTGGCCGACGTCGAAGTTGAGGATCGCGGTCCCGCCCGGGCGCAGCAGTCGCTGGATCTCCGCCAGCACCGCGTCCGGGTCGTCGACGTGGTCGAGGCTGTTGCGGGCGACCACCACGTCGACGCTCCCCGACGTCAGCGGGATGTGCTCGGCGCCGACGGCGAGGTAGATCGCGGGCGACGGGTCGAGCAGGAGGCCGTGCTCGCGGTAGCGCTCCGCGAGCGGCTCGACCCCGATGCTGACGCGGGCCGGGCAGGCATCGGGGAAGCCGAGCGGACCAGGGCCGATGTCCACGACGACCTTGCCGTCGAAGAAGCCTCGTCGTCGATCTCGGCCTCGTGCAGGACGCGCCGCACCTCGGCGCGCGCCTGCTGGCGGCGCCGGCCCTCGTAGGTCTCGGCCGGCTGCTCGCCCTCGTCGAGGAAGGCCGGCGCGTCGCCGGGGTTGAAGCCGCCCGCGCGCAGCACCGGGTCCCACTCCTCGAGCCACCAGCGCAGCTCGGCGTCGTGCTTGAGCGAGGCGGGGTCGCGAAAGCGCGAGCGCAGGCGCATCGCGGCGGAGGATATGTGGCGCGGGCTACGGCGACTCGGCGCCGCCGGGCGGGCGCTGCGGGTCGAAGACCCTGGCGCCGGGGTGAGGCGTCATCTCGAGCTCGGCCAGGTTCCCTTGACTGGCGGGCAGCTTGTCGTAGGTCAGGAACACGCGCTTGGCGATGCTCGTGACCGGCGTCGCGTACATCTCCGCAGGAGGTCGCAGCTCCTTGGGGAGCCCGCTGACGCCCAGCTGCGTGCTGATGTTGATCTGCTGGAGGGGCAGGTAGCTGGTGGCATCGACGAGGAACTCGACACGCTCGGTGTGGCCCTTCTCGTCCGGATCCACCCAGGTGTCGGAGACGAGTCGGTAGGCGCGTCTGCCCTGTACCTCGCGAGTGCCGGCGAGACTGAGGCGCCCCTCCTCGTGCAGGCTCCTCAGCTGGGTCGCCGGATCGAGCCCCGGATCGATCTGCTGCGGGAGCGTTCCGGGCGGGCGCGGGACGGGGCGCGGCGCCTGGCGTGTGCGCGGTGCGCGCGCATGACCGCCAGCACGTTCGCCCGCGCGTCGTACTGGTAGCTGGTCGAGCCGCCCTGCGTGATCTCGTACACGAGCGGGCCGCGCTTCCCTCGCTCGACCTCGTAGAGCCGGGTCCGGCGCCGCTCGTCCGGGCCGATCCACATGTCCACGAACTGCGAGACGTCCTCGAAGGCATCGACTCCCTCGAAGTCGAACGCGTCCAGCACCCGCGGATCTTCGGTCTCGTGGCGGACCGTGAAGAGCGTCACGAGGTGATAGGTCGCGTCGTCGCTCGAGACCGCGGCGACGGCCTTGTCGATCACTCCGGTCCGAGAGCCGTCCGAGTCGAGCAGGTCGATCGCCGGCACCCCGGCGACCGCCGCGCACACGGCCGCGGCGAGGGCGAGCCGCCAACGGCGGCGGCGCCTGCGGCTCGGCGACCGCCTCTCGTCCACCAGCTCGAGGGCCAGATGGGCACGGCGAAGCTCCATCCGCGCGGGCGGCATGTCGAACTCGGGCGGGATGCGCAGCTCATCGATCACGGGCATCGTCAGGCTCCTTTTGACGTGGCGAGGTCTTGGGCAGGCCGCGCACCGGGCTCCGCGGCGGTCAGCTCCGCGAGCCGGTCACGGCCGCGGGCGAGGCGTGAGCGGACGGTCCCGACCGGTATCCGGAGGGCGGTCGCGGCCTCCTCGTAGGTCAGCCCCGCGACCAGGCACAGGCCGATCACGTCCCGGTGCCGGCGAGGCAGGCGGCGCAGGTGGTGGGCGAGGCGGCGGGCGTCGGACTCGGCGTCGAGTCGCTCCGCGAGGTCGTCGGCGAAGTCGCGCTCGGGATCCAGCGCCGCCACGCGGCCGAGCGCCGCCGCGTGGCGGCGCAGCGACCGTCGCTGGTTGCGCAGCAGGTTCGTCGCTATGCCGAACAGCCAGGGGCGCGCGGTCTCGAGGCGGAGATCGTCACGACGCCGCCACGCCTCCAGGAATACCGCGGAGGTCAGGTCCTCGGCAAGCGACCAGTCCGCGGTACGGCGAAAGCAGTAGTTGTAGATCGCTCGGCCGTGCCGGTCGAACAGCTCCGTGAACTCATCTGAGGTGGTCGCCATCCACCTTCTGATTGTCCGCGCTCCCGCGCGGGGTTCCACTCGCGGCCGGTCAGGCCGCGATGTGAAGCGGGGCGCCGCTGCCGACCCGGTGCGCCAGCCACGTGATCTCCGCCGTGCCGAGCCGGATGCAGCCGTGCGAGCCCGCCGTCCCGAGCGTGCCGGAGAGGAGGTTGGTCCCGTGCAGGGCGATCTGCCCCGGCCCGCCCTCGAACTCCTGCAGGACGTTCGAGCGTGCGCTCGTCGCCAGCGCGAACGGATTGCCCGCGGCCTGCGAGCTGAGCGCGACGGCCTCCTCGACGAAGAACCGGCCGCGCGGCGTTGGCGTCCACGGGTTGCCCACGATCACGGGGAAGCGCCGCTTGGCGCGTCCGTCGCGATAGACCGTGAGACGGCGCTCGGACAGGTCGAGCGCGAGGCGCCAGCCGGTTGCCGTGCGTCTGGTGTTCGAGCTGCGTATCCAGCCGGTGTGCCCGTTGGGCCGACCGGGCAGCCGGACGCGGAGCCACCGGTTGCCGTGCGCCTCGGCCAGGACGGGGAGGACCGTGCGCACCCCCGTCAGCGGCCGCAGTGCAGGGATGGGGGACTCGATCCGACGGGCGTGGAAGCTCGGGCTCGCGCGGGGCACGTGGTCGTGCAGGAGCACGACGAGCGGTTGGCTGGCCGGAACTCCGGCGGCTCCAGCCTGCGCCGGGTCGGCGGCGAGGCCGGCCATTGCCCCCGCCAGGATCGCCAGCGCGGATGCCGCGATCCCCCGGCGGCTGCCGAGGGATCGCGGGACCGCGTGACTCATCCGGTGTAGGCGGACGGGCCGCGGCGCGGCTGAAGCACCGCGGCGGCGCAGGCGCGGTAGCGCACACGCAACGTCTTGGCGCGGGTGAGGTCCTTGAACGTCACGCGGGCCGTGAGGATGTGCCGGCCGGTGGCGGCGTGCAGGGAGATCCTGAACGGCGACGCTCCGGTCCTGGTCCCGACGCGCCTGCCGTCGAGGCGGAACACGACGCGCTGGATCATCCGGCCGCGGACCGCGGCGCGGAAGCCGTCGGTGCAGGGCGCGGACTCGGGCGTGCGGGGTGTGATCCTGGAGCGGTTGGCGATGGTCGCGACGCCCCTGCGCCTCAGCGCACGAGCAGCCCGGCGAAGGGCCCGCGGGCTACCGGTCGTGCCGTCCGCGCCGTCCGAGCCGTCCGGGTTCGAGGTGCCGTCGGAGCCGCCCGGAGGGGTGGCGCAGAGCGGACGCGTGAGCACGTTGTTGATCAACGTGATCTGGCCGTTGCGAGCGAGCATCCGGCCGACCACCGTGGCGCCGTTGTTGAGCGAGATGTCGCTGAGCGCCATCAGGTTGCCCTGGAAGGCGGTGGTGGTGCCGAGCGTCGCGGAGCTGCCGACCTGCCAGAAGACGTTGCACGGGGAGGCGCCGTTGACGAGCACGACCCGAGCTGGCCGAGGCGGTCGTGAGCGTGGAGCCGATCTCGAAGACGAACTGGGCGTTGGGGTCGCCCTGGGCGTCGAGGGTCAGCGTGCCGGTCAGGCCGGCGGAGCTGGCGTAGCGGTACGCGCCGGCGACGAGCGTCCTGCCGCCGAGGTTCTGGCCGGTGAGGATGTCGCCCGGCGCGACCGGCTGGCCGGCGGCGACGTTGTAGGCGTTGGTGAGATCGGACTGCGCCTGGGCCGCGACGGCGTCGTTGTTGTGAGTGGCGCCGTTGACCACGGCGGGCAGGCCGAAGCCGGGAAGCGAAGTGCCGGGCGAGACGCCGAGATCGCCGTTCAGGACCGACGGGCCCGGTGTTGGTGACGCCGGCGCCGCCGAGGACGACGAACGGGTTGACCGTCTCGAGATAGACCGGCGAGGCCTGTACGACGGCCGGGGCGACCAGGAAGGCCGCGACTGCGAGAAGCGTCAGTCCGGCCCTTCGGGCATGGCTGCTGCGGATGGGGCTGGACATGGTGTCCTCCCTTGGGGCGAGCAGCCCTAAACCAACGTTCCATTCCTTCGGGCGGCCATGGCGAACTCCGGTGGAGTCCCATGGCCCTGCGAACCCGCCTCGCGACGAGGGTGCCTGAGTCGCGAAGGTCTGCTCTGGTGTCCGAACTACATCGGCGCCCGGCAGCCGCTTGGGGAGCCCGACGCCCGGAAGTGGACCAACGGCGGCCCGTTGCTCAGGCGGGGGACGCTTGGCGCTCGCTCGCGTCGATCGTCTCGACGATCTCGGCGAGGACGGTCTCGGCCCGGTCGTTCTCGACCTGACAGGTCCCGGCCGCCTCGTGGCCGCCGCCGCCGTGGGCGAGCATCAGGCGGCCGATGTCGAACGTGGAGGAGCGATCGATGATGGAGCGCCCGACCGCGAAGACGGTGTTCTGGCGACGCAGGCCCCAGAGCAGGTGCACCGAGACGGTGCACTGGGGGTGCAGCGCGTAGACCATGAACCGGTTGGTCGGATGGATGATCTCCTCGTCGCGGAGGTCGAGCACGACGACGTGCCCGTGCACCGTCGAGCAGCGGCGGATCTGCTCGGCCGCGGGGGCGGCGTGCTCGCGGTAGAGCGTCGACGCGCTCGGCCACGTCGGGGTGCTCGAGGATCTCGTCGACGCTGCGCTCGAGGCAGAGGTCGATCAGCTGCATCATCAGCTCGTAGTTGGAGACGCGGAAGTCGCGGAAGCGCCCGAGCCCGGTGCGGGGATCCATGAGGAAGCTGAGCAGGATCCAGCCGTGGGGATCGAGGATCTCGCTCTCGTCGAACTTCGCGGCGTCGGCCTTGTCGACGGCGTCCATCATCTCCGCGCTCACACGCGGGAAGGTCTCCGCGCCGCCGAAGTGCTCGTAGACCACGCGAGCGGCAGAGTCGGCGCTCGAGATCGCGACGCGGTTGCCGGCGTCCCCGGTCACGCGGATGTCCTCCGAGCTGTGGTGGTCGAAGGAGAGCCCGACCTCCGGGCGGTACGGGAGGTTCGTCGTGATGTCGTTGGCGTTCAGCTCGACCTTGCCGTCCTGCACGTCCTTGGGATGGACGAAGAGGATGTCGTCGAGGACGCCGAGCTCCTTCAGGAGAGCGGCGCAGACGAGGCCGTCGAAGTCACTGCGGGTGACCAGGCGCCGCGCACCGGCGATAGCCGTCACTGAATCGGTGGGCATGTCTTTAGGATCGGACGGTGGTGGGGCGGACTTGACCCCTCCGCCGCCACGCCCGCTCGATCGAACGCAGCATCTGCGGGTAGACGACCAGGTGTCGGAAAGGCCTGATCGCCGCCATGTAGGCCTGTCCGAGCAGCCCGTTCGGCTTGACGTAGACCGCCATCTGGCCCCGGTGGCCGCCGTCCTCGTCGGGGACCCAGCCCACGTGCATGACGCCGTGCATGGTCCGGTTGGCGATCTCGGCTGCCCACTCGTCGTCCGTGAGGTAGAGCGAGCTGAAGGGGAGATCGTCGAACTCGGGTCCGCGTGGCCTGTCGCGCAGGTCGGCCGGCAGGCGATCGCGTAGCGTCGGGACGCGGGCGTCGACGCCCGTCTCGGGATCGTCCCAGCCCAGCAGCCCGCCGAGCTTCCACCGGATCGCCCAGAGCGCGCGGACGGGTGGCGGCGCGCTGCGCTCCGGGTCGAACGACGCCATCAGGCGCACGAGGCGGGGGAAATCGTCCGGGCCCCCCGGCGTCGGCAGCGCCCAGACGTCCTCGAGCCGGAAGTCGCGCGTAAGCTCGTGGATGCGCCAGGGGTGGGAGGTCTGGGCGGTGTCGGGGAGCTTCACGCGCTCCGATTGTCCTCGGTAGGGATCGGCGTGACGCTCGGCCGCGGGGGCACTGGCGCAAGGGGTCCCGGAAGAAACGTGACCATCTGTCCCGTTTCTTCCGCCACCCCCCGGTCGAGCGCGCGCCCCGAGGGGGTTCCTGCAGGAACGTCGGATATGCCGACGCTTCTTCCGTGACCCCCGCGCCCGAGGGCGCCGGTGCCCCGTCTGCCGCCGCTACGCCTAGACCGAGCGGTCAGTCGACGCTCGAGCTCGGCCCTGTCGTACCGGTCCTCTCGAGCAGCCAGCTCGCTACTACCGGGCCGTCGAGCGTGGGAGCCGGCGCATCCGCGCGCGGGAGCTCGTGCAGGACGAGGTCGGCGGGGGCGCCCTCCCAGTCGGTCGCGAATCGCCGTGTGGACGCCCCCGGGGGCGCCTCCGCCAGCTCGCCCGCGCCCGGGACGCCCAGCGCCGCCAGCAGCGCCGGCGCCGGCTCCCGCTCGTCGTGGGCGGAGCTTCCCCGGCCCACGAGCCGCCACATCCGCTGCACACGGGCGAGGTGGGCCTCGGTGTCGGCGGCGGTCCGACCCTGCAGGGCGAGGTACGCATCCGTCTCGAGGGTGGATGGGGATTCGAGCTCGTACAGGCAGGCGGTGGCGCGCAGCGGCGCGTCGCCGAGCTCGCGGTAGCGGGTCGCCCTGAGGAACCCGGGTACCGTCATCCTGCCGGGCAGGTGCTCGCGGTCGTACCAGTCGTCGAGCCCGCGACGCTCGAGCTCGTCCGCCACCATGCAGACGAACAGCACCCCCTGCATCAGGACTCGAGGAACACCCGGGAGCCCGTGCAGTTGAGCAGGAAGCGGTCGGGAAAGGCGGAGGCGATGTCCATCATCGCCCTCATCCCGGTGCAGTGCATCGGGCAGATCAGCTCGACGTCGATGTCGCGCAACGCCTCGATCGTCTTCGCCGTCTTCTCCTCCGGGGTCCCCGGGAAGCCGAGGTGGAACCCGCCGAAGACGCCCATCACCCGGTCGCGGCCGCTGAGCTTCACCGCATGCCGGATCGTGTTGATGATCCCCGCGTGGCTGCAGCCCACAAGCACCACGATGCCGTCCTTGCCGACGTTGATCACGAGCGCCTGGTCGTCGGGCACCTCGTCCGCGCACATGTGCCCGTCGCGTAGCTGGATCGCCGCATTCGGGACGTCGATGCTGGACGGTGGCATCTCGAAGTCCACCTCGCGCGGGATCGCGCCCGTGGCGAGCATCCCCGGGCCGATCTCGAGCGGCCCGATGTGGAGCGCGGGGCGGCCCCCTGCGGCGGTGACCGACTCCTCGCTCACGTCCTGGTTGAAGTACGGGGCGACCTGCCCCGACGCCAGCCGGAGGTAGCGCGTGTCGAAGGCCGCCGGGTGGACGGAGATCGGCAGCGTGGCCTCGCGCGTCTCGAGCAGCCCGAGCAGCCCGCCGTAGTGGTCGGGGTGGCCGTGGCTGAGCACGACGTGGTCCAGCGACTGGAGGTCGATGTCGAGCGCGCCTGCGTTGTGCAGCAGGGCCTGGCTCGTCATCCCGGTGTCGAACATGACTCGGTAGGCGTACCTGTCCCATTCGGCCTCGACCACCAGCGAGATCCCGTTCTCGCCCAGGGGGCGGCGGCGCTTCGGATCGAAGTGGTGCGCGAGCCCGGCGCGGGTGACGTTCGGCCCGTCGGGCAGCAGCATGTCGACGTAGTTCTCCGTCAGCGTGGCGATGGTCACCCGGTCGAGGCCGAAGTCGCGCATCTGCATCTCTCCTTGGTCAGTCGACCTGCAGGTCGAAGGGGTCCTCGCCGTCCTCACCGGTGAGGTGGCGCACGAGTGCCAGGTAGCTGCGGCCCAGGTTCACGCCGAACGTCTCGGCGATCAGGTCGAGGTCGGCGGTCGCGACCGCGTCGGCCATCGCCTGGTGCTCCGCGACGGCGTGCTCTCGCCGTTGGCCCAGCACCTGCAGGATGTCCCACGGGTACGACCGCCAGAGCGTGTCGAGCAGCTCGGCGAGGGCCGGGATCCCGCACTTGTCGTAGAAGAGGAAGTGGAAGCGCCGGTTGATCTCCGGAAGGTCCGCGTCGGGGTCGGCCATCTGCTCGATCAGCCGCTCCGCGGCCACCAGGTCCTGACGCGAGACGCGGAGCGCCGCCCGCTGGGCGGCGTACGGCTCCAGCAGCCGCCGCGCCACGTAGACGCCCTTGATCTGCTCGAGGTCCGCCGACGACACGCGGACGCCGCGGTGCGGCTCGCTCACGAGCAGGCCCTCGGCCTCCAGCTGGCGGATCGCCTCGCGCACGGGGGTGATGCTGGTGGCGAACCGCTCAGCCAGCCTGTCCTGCTGGATCCGCTCGCCGCGCGCGATCTCGCCGCTTGCGATCAGGGCGCGCAGCTCGTTGGCGATCCGGTCCGTCTTCGTGGTCGCCCTGCGCTCAGCCAACCGGCTCTCCCTCGATCCCGTCGAGCTCCCGCAGGATCGCGTCGCGATGCTCGTCGAGCCCCGGCGGGCGCACGCTCGCGTGGTTCGTCCCGAAGAGCCGCTCGCCGACGCCGACGAGCGTCTTCACGGGAGTTCCCTCGGCCGTCGGTGACCGTCGGCGAGCATCTGGCGCTCGGCCACCACAGGGTGGTCGCGGACCGCCGGCATCTCGTTGAGCACGCCGTAGGCCAGGTTGAGATCGTCGAACAGGGCGGTCGCCTCGCCGACCTGGAGTCGCAGCAGGGCTGCCGCGACCAGGCTGTCGACGAGCTCGCGGTGCTGGATGCGCGCGCTGTTGGTCACGAAGCGCGGATCATCCCCCAGGGAGGGATCGGACAGCAGGTGCTCGCAGAGCAGCCGCCACTCGGCGTCCTGTTCCACGGCGAGCAGGATGGCCGCCCCGCCCGAGCAGAGGAAGACCCCGTACGGCGCGATCGCGTGGTGGCGCTGTGGGAGCCGCTCGTAGACCACGCCCGCGTTGGCGTAGCTGACCAGCATCGGCCCAGCGAGCTCGATCGCGGTGTCCATCATCGACACGTCCAGCCGCCGCCCCGCGCCGGTCCGGCGCTGCTCGACAACCGCGCCGAGGATCAGCGCGGCGGCGTAGATGCCGGTGCCGATGTCGCAGAGCGAGACGCCCACCCGAGTGGGCTCGTCGGGCCGCCCGGTCATGCTCATGATCCCGCTCTCGGCCTGGACGAGCATGTCGTAGGCCTTGCGGTCGCGTAGGGCGCCGCCTGCGCCGTAGCCGGAGATCTGGCAGCTCACGAGACGCGGAAAGCGTTCCGCGAAGCCGTCCTCACCCAGTCCGAGGCGCCCGGCCGCCGCCGGGCTCATGTTGTGGACCAGCACGTCGGCGCTGTCCAGCAGCGCGTCGAAGGCGCGCCGATCGGCATCGTCCTTGAGATCGAGCGCGATGCTGCGCTTGGCACGATTGAGCCACCAGAACTGGGCGCTCTCCCCCGCCGCATTGCGATCCCAGTGGCGGGAGAAGTCCCCTCCTGACGGTCGTTCCACCTTGATCACGTCGGCGCCCATGTCCCCCAGGATGCGGGTGCAGAGCGGGCCCGCCACCGAATGCTCGAGCCCCACCACGCGCACCCCGGCGAGCGGACCGCCGCCTCCGGATGCGCCGGCGTCGATCATGCATTTCAAGTTGACAGGATGGATCGCTTGTGTCAATGATGCACTTCTCGTGACCGACGAGAGGGCTCTTTCGACCTGGAGGAGGGTTCAGTGAGCAAGCTGGCGGTGGACACACCGCTGCCCACGACGATGGTCGGCTCCTATCCCCGTCCGCGCTGGTTCGACTACCAGCTCCACGGGGCCGACTTCCTGCACGCGATCAAGCTCGAGGAGCACCGCGAGGCATTCGAGGACGCAACGGCCGCGGTCATCCGCGACCAGGAGCAGGCCGGCCTCGACGTCGTCACCGATGGGCAGATGTTCTACGACGACTACGGCGGAAGCATCGGCTCGCTGTGCTGGTACTGGTACGAGCGGATCCCGGGGATCTCGCCCGTCAAGCACCACAACCCGCTGGCGATGGGGGCGGCCGCCGCCGACCCCCGGGACACCGCCGTCTACGAGAACTGGGGCGGGACCGTCGCGTACGAGAAGGTACGGCGCGGTGCCCCGTCGAGGTTGGTGGACATGTTCCACATCGCCCGCGCGCGGGCGGCGCGGCCCGTGAAGGTGTCGGTCGGCGCCGGGCCGGTGAACCTCGGATTCCACGTCGACTACAACTCGCCCGACTCGGCCTACCGCTCACAGCGCGAGCTGGCCGAGGACCTGGTCCCGATCTTCAACGCGGAGCTCAAGGAGCTCGTGGCGGCCGGGGCCGAGGCGATCCAGCTCGAGGACCTGGGCGCCTGGCTCGTCCTGACCGAAGACGATCCCGGCTGGATCGTCGACGTCATGAACGGGTGGATCGAGGGCGTGGACGCGCTGCTGTCCTGGCACTTCTGCCTCGGAGCCGGCTATGGCAATCCCAACGCGGCGTTCGAGGGCCAGCTGATGCGCATCCTCGAGCCTCTCTACGAGGTCGGGGTCGACCAGTATGTGCTCGACTTCGCCTGGGGGAACATGGAGGACGTTCGCGCGCTGCGCGACCTGCCCGAGGACAAGGGCGTGGCGGCCGGGGTCGTCGACATCCGCTCGCTCCGCATCGAGTCCGAGGAGGAGATCGCGGAGCGCATGCGCAAGGTGCTGGAGGTGGTGCCGCACGAACGGGTGTGGTTCACCACCGACTGCGGCCTGAAGGCTCTGCCGCGGTTCGTCGCGCAGAACAAGCTCGCCGCCCTGGGGCGCGCAGTGCAACTGGTTCGTCAGGAGCTACCGGCCTCGGTCGCTCAGAACGCCACCGCGTGACCGTGGCGCCCGGGGCTCCGGTCCCGGAACGCCGCGCGCACGCAGTCACCGGAGGAGAGAGATGTTGAGGTTGCGCCATATGGGCACGATGGCCCTTGCCCTCGTGCTGTGCGTCGGCATTCTGGGCGCCGGCTGCGGGTCAGACGACGACGACTCGAACTCGGGGTCCGGAGGCGGCGGCTCGTCCGGCGGCGCCGCCGACTTCGCGAAGAAGGCGAAGCAGGCCGCGGCCGACGCGGCTGCGCCGATCACCGCGACGGTGCCCGAGTCGGGCCCTAAGGGGGTGCGCGACAAGACCATCGTCCTGATCCCGTGCTCGGCCGCGGCGCAGGGCTGCAAGGCCCTCAACGACTGGTTCAAGAAGGCCGCCGCGGAGCTCGATTGGAAGACGCTCGAGATCGACCCCGCGGGCGACCCGGGCAAGATGGCCGACGCCGTCCAGAAGGCGATCGACACGAAGGCCGACGGCATCTACACCTCGGCGATCGATGCGGCCACCATCGCCGGCCCGCTGCGCAAGGCCAAGGCGGCCGGGCTCAAGTCCGTGTGCGTGTCGTGCACCAACACCGACGACCTGTACACGATGTCGCTCCCCGCTCAGGACAACTACGTCACGGACGGCTACAACCTCGCCGCTCAGGCGTTCGTCGACAGCGGCGAGAAGCTGCGCATGATCCTGCTCGAGGACGACGAGTTCGGCAACACCCGCCTGCGCCAGCAGGGGGCCAAGCAGTTCGTCGACGAGTGCAAGAAGGCCGGGGCGGACTGCGAGATCGTGGCGACGCAGAAGGTGCTGATCTCGAACATCAGCACGTCGGTCCCGACCCAGGTCGCGTCCGTCGCCCGCCAGCACCCGGACTGGAACGCGCTGTTCGCGCCCTACGACGCGATCCTGACGTTCGTGGTCCCGGCGCTGAAGGAAGCCGGTGTGGCCGGATCGGGCAAGGCGTACGGCTTCGACCCGATCGACCTCAACACCAAGTGGATCGAGGAGGGCAACGTCGAGACCGCCACGGTCGCCACTCCGTATCGCTGGCAGGGCTACGCAGCCGTTGACATCCTCAACCGGGCGTTCCAGGGCGAGCCGGTCGACGACCAGGGCGTCAAGGACAAGCTGCTGACGAAGGAGAACCTGCCGGAGGGCGGGTCGGCCTACCTGGACGACGAGGACGTCAGCGGGGCCTACCGCAAGCTCTGGGGAGGCGGATGAGCCAAACCTCCGCTGCGCCGGGAGGCGACCTCGTGGTCGAGGTCGCCTCCTTCTCGAAGACCTTCCCCGCGCAGGCCGCGCTCGTCGATCTCGAGCTGGGCCTGCGCAAGGGGGAGGTCCACGCCCTCGTCGGAGAGAACGGCTCGGGCAAGTCGACCTTCATCAAGTGCCTGTCCGGCTACCAGCCGCCGGATCCCGGCGCCGAGCTGACGGTGGACGGCGATCCGGTGGCCCTGCCGTTCTCCGCAGGGCAGGCGGCGGCCCACGGCCTCGTCTTCGTGCACCAGGACCTGGGCGTCGTCCCGACGCTCTCCGTTATGGAGAACATCGCCCTGGGGGCCGGATTCGTGGTCGCCGGAGGGCGCATCCGCTGGGGGCGACAGGCGCAGGTCGCGACCTCGCTGCTCGAGCGCATGGGGCGGCCGGACATCCCGCCGGATCGCCCGGCCGGGCAGCTGTCGGCCAGCTCCCGGGCGATCGTCGCGATCGCGCGAGGGCTCGCGCAGGCGGCCGAGGGGGCGCGGCTGCTCGTGCTGGACGAGCCGACGGCGTCGCTACCCGAGGCCGAGGTCGAGGTGCTGTTCGACGCGGTTCGGCGACTCGCCGACGAGGGTCTTGCGGTGCTGTTCGTGTCCCACCGCCTCGCCGAGGTCTTCGAGATCTCCCACCGAGTGACGGTCCTGCGCGATGGCCGCAAGGTCGGCACCTACGAGACGCGCGAGCTGGACGAGCGGAAGCTGGTGCAGCTGATCATCGGGCGCGAGTTGTCGGCCCGGTATCCGGACGACGTCGTCCGGCCCCGGCGCGAGCTCGTGCTCGAGGTGCGCGGCCTGACCGGGCGGCGCGTGCAGGGCGTCAGCTTCACGGCCCATCGCAGCGAGATCGTCGGGATCGCGGGCCTGCTCGGCTCCGGTCGCAGCGAGCTCCTGCGCCTGTCTGTACGGGGCGCAGGCGCGCAGCGCGGGCGAGGTCCTGGTCGACGGCCGCGCGAGCCGGCCCGCCAGTCCGCGGGAGGGCATCGCCGACGGCATCGCGCTCGTGCCGGAGGACCGGCTCAGCGCAGGCGCGCTCACGCACATGTCGGTCGCGGAGAACATGTCGCTGCCGACGGTGATGCGCCACTGGCGCGGCGGGCGCCTGCGCCGCGGCGAGGAGCGCGCTCGCGTCGAAGAGCTGATGCGCCGGTTCAACATCCAGCCGCCGGATCCGGATCGGCTGATGGGGCGCCTCTCCGGCGGCAACCAGCAGAAGGCGATCCTGGCGAAGTGGATCGAGACGGACCCGCGCGTGCTCCTGCTCGACGAACCGGTGCAGGGCGTGGATGTGGGCTCCAAGGGGGAGATCTACGAGCTGATCGAGCGGCTCGCCGAGGAGCGCGGCATGACCGTCCTCGTCGCGAGCTCCGATTTCGACGACCTGCAGGCCGTGTGCCATCGGGTCCTGGTGCTGCGCGCCGGGATCCTGGTGGGTGATCTGAGCGAGTCCGACAAGAGCGCCGACCGGATGCTCGAGCTCGCGTACATCGAGCAGGGCGCCGCCGCATGACGGCCGCGGGCGAGACCGCAGCCGAAGGTCAGCGCGCGGCTCGCGCAGCGGTTCCGCGGACGCCGCGCAGCATGACCGCGGCGCGCTACGCGCTGCCGTTCATCCTCGTGCTGTTCGTGATCCTCTTCTCGCTGCTGAAGCCCGAGACGTTTGCGACGACGTCGAACTTCAAGACGATCCTCAGCCAGCAGTCGGTGCTGGCCGTCCTCGCGATCGGGGCGATGCTGCCGCTCGTCGTCGGTCAGTTCGACCTCTCGGTCGGCGCCGTGCTGGGCGTCGCGGCCATCCTGGTCACAGGGCTCACCAGCAAGTCCGGGCTGCCGATGGGGGCGGCGCTGGCGATCGCACTCGCGGCGTGCCTGGCGATCGGGCTGTTCAACGGCTTCCTGGTCGCGGGCGTCGGCATCAACGCGTTCGTCGCCACGCTGGCGACGGGCACGTTGCTCGGCGGACTCGTGCTCTGGTACACGGACGGGAACGTGATCGTCGAGGGGATCCCGACGTCGCTGACCGACATCGGGCAGGCGGAGCTCGCCGGGATCCCGATGCCGTTCGTGTACGTCGTCGTGATCGCGCTGGCGGTCGGGTACGTGCTGCGGATGACGCCCGTGGGCCGCTACCTGTACGCGATCGGCGGCTCGCGCGAAGCGGCCCGGCTCTCGGGCCTGAACGTGCGCCGTCTCACGCTGCTCACCTTCGCGCGCGGCCTCGCTGCTGTCGGGAATCGCCGGGATCCTGCTCGCCGCAAAGCTCGGCTCGGGCAATCCGACCGAGCGGGCCTCCGTACCTGCTGCCCGCCTTCGCGGCCTGCTTTCTCGGCGCCACGGCGATTCGCCCCGGCACCTTCAACGTCACCGGCACCGTGTGCGCCGTCTTCACCATCGCCACCGGCACCACCGGGCTCGAGCTACTCGGCGTGCCCTTCTACATCGAGCCGATCTTCTCGGGCGTCGTGCTCATCATCGCGGCGCTGGCGACGCGGTATCTGCAGCGCGAGCAGGCGTGACGCCGTCCCGGGAGGGATCGCTGCGGCGGTCTTGCCTGTCGGTGCCCGGGTCGTCTCCGCGCATGATGGCCAAGGCGTTCCAGCTCGACGCCGACGAGGTCGCGCTCGATCTCGAGGACGCGGTCGCGGTCGGCGTCGAAGGCTGACGCGCGCGGGCACGTCGTGGAGATGCTGCGCGACCGGTCCGGCGGCGCAGCTCGGGTCGCGGTCCGGGTCAACGCCCCCGGAGGGCCCTGGTGTCACCTGGACCTGATCGCAGTGGCGAGCGCCGCGGCCCGTCCCGCTTCGGTAATCGTGCCGAAGGTCGAGGGTCCCGAGGACATCGCCTTCGTGGAGCGGCTCCTGGCGGGCGTCGAGGCGGACGGCGGCGCGGGCGGCGAGCCCCGATACGAATCCAGGCGCTGATCGAGTCCGCGCGCGGTCTCGCTCGCGCGGCGGAGATCGCAGCGGCATCGCCGCGCATGGACTCGCTGATCCTCGGCTACGCCGACCTCGGCGCGTCGCTCGGTCGCCGCTCCAACGGCCCGGATCCGCAGGGTCCGGCGTGGGACTCCGCCCGGGACGCGGTACTGGTCGCGGCGCGCGCCGCCGGCGTGCACGCGATCGACGGCCCGTATCTCGGCGTCGAGGCCGACGAGGTCTTCCGCGCGGCGGCTGAGCGCGTCGTGTCAGCTCGGCTTCGACGGCAAGTGGGCGATCCACCCGAGCCAGGTGGCGGCCCTGAACGAGATCTTCTCGCCCACCTCCGACGAGGTCGATCGCGCGCGGCGGGTGGTCGACGCGCTCGAGGAGGCCGAGCGAGAGGGCGGGCGAGGCGCCGTGGCGCTCGACGGCGAGATGCTGGACGAGGCCCTGCGGCGCTGGGCGGTGGGAGTGCTTGCCGTTGCGGAGCGCAGCGGTCGCTTCGGCCTCTGAGATACTCGCCCGCGACGCCTGATGTCGGAGGTTCACGCACAGGCCCTGATCGATTCGCCCATATCCACGGTGTGGGAGCTGGTCGGCGACCCGACGCGCTACCCCGAGTGGCTGCCTCGCACGCTCGAGATCCAGGGGGAGCGCTTCGACGAGGGGGACGAGTTCGTGCAGGTGTCCCAGCAGCCGCTGTTCGGCCGCACCGAGGCGCACTTCCTCGTGGACAGCAAGGACGAGCTGCGCGAGATACGGATGCACTGCACGATCAGCGGGATGTTCGTCCACTGGCAGCTCACCGAGGCGCAGGGTGGCACCTTCCTCAACGCGATCTTCGGCATGGAGCCGCGCCGGCCCCGCGACCATCTGTCCGACTTCACCGTCGGGCGCCGGTTCTTCAGCCGCTGGCTGGCGGAGGCGGTGGACAGCCTCAAGTCCGCCGCGGCCGGCCTCAGTCGTAGCGCTGGATCATCCGGACGTTGAGCACCAGCATCACGACGCCCAGCCCGAGGACCACCCCGAACCCCGGCAGGATCGCGCCCCAGTCCAGGTCGTCGAGGATCAGCGAGCGGAGCGCCTCCATCAGGTAGGTGACCGGGTTGATCGTCGCGGCCACCTCCATCGGATCCGTCAGCAGGTCGCGCGGCACGAAGTTCGGCGTCAGGAACAGCAGCGGGAAGAAGATCAGCCCGCCCGAGTTCGTGGCCGCCGCGCTGCGGGTCTTCAGCGCGATCAGCTGCATGAAGCCCGCGTAGACGATGCCCCACAGCGTGCTGAGCGCGACGAGCAGCACGAACCCGAAGACCCCGCTCGCGATCGTGATGCCGAACGGCAGCGCGACCAGCACGATCACCGTCGACAGGACGATGCCCTTGGCGCCCTCGGTCACGAGCCGCCCGAGCACGATCGCGTAGCGCGGCACCGGGATCGCCCGCAGCTTGTCGAAGTAGCCGCCCTCGATCTCCTCGACGAGGAACAGCGCGGCCATTCCGAACGACGCCGCCAGCAGCAGGGTGATCGGCAGCTGGAAGGCGCCGTAGCCCTGGCCCTTGAGGAAGTCCGTCGAGTCCGACGGGAACAGCTCGGCCGCCTGGCCGGTGTTCACCACCAGGAAGAACAGCGGGATGAACATCGTCATGAACAGCGCGTCCGGCTGGCGCAGCGCCTCGCGCAGCCCGCGCTTTCCCAATGCGATCGTGGCGCTCATGCGCTCACCTCCTGTACCTCGCCGGCCGCGCGCTCGCGCGTCCGCCCCGTCGCGTCGAGGAAGACGTCGTCGAGCGTCGGCTTGGTCTCACCGCCGCGTCGCTCCCACAGGTCGGCCTTGAGCTGCTCCGGGGTTCCCTGCTTCACGATGCGGCCGTTGTCGATGATCGCGATGCGGTCGCAGAGCTGGTCGGCCTCCTCGAGGTACTGCGTCGTGAGGAAGACCGTCGTCCCGTCGCCGTTGATGCGACGCAGCTCCTCCCAGATCGTCAGCCGGCTCGCCGGGATCGAGGCCCGTCGTCGGCTCGTCGAGGAAGAGCACCTCCGGCTCGTGGAGCAGCGCCGCCGCGAGGTCCAGCCGGCGCTTCATGCCGCCCGAGTAGCCCTTGATGACCCGGTCGGCGGCCTCCTCCAGCTCGACGAGCGAGAGCAGCTCGTCCGCGCGCTCCGCGGCCTGCGCCGCGCCCAGGCCGAACAGCCGGCCGTGCAGGACCAGCAGCTCGCGGCCGGTCTGGCGCGGGTCGAGCCCCGCCTCCTGCAGCGCGACGCCGATCCGCCGGCGGGCTTCGTCGGGGTCGCGGGCGACGTCGACGCCCACCACCTCGGCGCGCCCCGACGTGATGGTCAGCAGCGTGGTGAGCATCCGAACGGTCGTCGACTTGCCGGCGCCGTTGGGCCCGAGGAAGCCGAACATCTCGCCGGCGCGGACCTCGAGGTCGACGCCGCGCACCGCCTCGACGTCGCCGTCGCGGCCGCTGAAGTGCTTGACCAGCCCTTCGGCCAGCACCGCCGGTCCTCCGTTGTCGTGCATCGCACCTCCTGGTGGATGAAGCTCGGGTTCGCGTCTTGGACCGGGCGATCGCCCGGAACTCATCGCGCGGCGAGCTCCTTGTTCTCGGGCACGAACTTGCTGGCGGTGAAGGTGGCCCCCTGCGGGTCGCTGATGATCGTCATCCGCACCCAGGGCGCGTCGAACGGCGGGACGACCACGCTGCCGCCCAGCTCGGCTGCGCGCGCCGCGATCGCGTCGGCGTCGTCGACTCCGAAGGTCACGCCCCAGCGAGCCGGCGCGTCGGGCTGGTCGGCGGGGCTGGGGCGGACGCTCGCGACCACGTCCTCGAATCGCTCCGGAGCGCCCATGCCGGCCATCCCCTCGCGCATGCCCGGGTTGCGCTCCTCGAGGAAGTCGCCGTAGCCCGGCAGCGCCCACATGGAGTCGAGGATCAGCTCCCAGCCGAACACGGCGCCGTAGAAAGCCCGGGCGCCGTCGACGTCGGGGGTGCTGAGATCGTTGAAGTTGAGCGAGCCGTGCTCGTTGACCACCGCGGCGCCGCGGTGCCTGTTCGCCTGCCAGAGGCAGAAGGCGGCCCCGGCCGGGTCCGCGCAGACGGCCATGCGACCGGCGTCGCCGACGTCGGCCGGCTCGCTGAGGACCGTGCCGCCCGCGCCGCGGACGCGCTCGGCCGTCGCGTCGGCGTCCTCGACCCAGACGTAGGTGTTCCACGCCGCGGGCTGCCGCCCCGCTCTCCGGCTGCGAGCCGACGGCGGCCACGTCGCCGCCCCGAAGGCGCGCGGCGAAGTACCGCATGGGCGACTCCGGCGGCATCAGGTCCTCGAACTCCCACCCGAAGAGACCGCCGTAGAACTGCGTGGCCGCCTCGGGATCGGGCTGCGTCGTGTCGATCCAGCACGGGACGCCGGGGATGTAGCGGTCGCTCATGGTGCTCCCTTCTTCGCGGTTGTCGGCCGCGACGCACCCTAGGAACGGTTTAGGTCAGGATCTGTCCTCAATTGCGACGACCCTGAGATTCGCATGAGCGAGACCTCCAGCCGGCTTCTCGACCTCCTCTCCCTGCTCCAGGCGCGCCGCGATTGGCCCGGCGGGCGAGCTGGCGGAGCGGCTCGAGGTGTCGGGACGCACGATCCGCCGCGACGTCGGCCGGCTGCGCACGCTCGGGTACCCGGTCGAGTCCCTCACCGGGCCGGCCGGCGGGTACCGGCTGCGCGCCGGCGCCGCGATGCCGCCGCTCCTGCTCGACGAGGAGGAGGCGATCGCCATCGCGGTGGGGCTGAGCACCGCCGCGCGCGCTTCGGTGACCGGCATCGAGGAGACCTCGATCCGCGCGCTCGTCAAGCTCGAGCAGGTGCTGCCGGCCCATCTGCGGCGGCGGGTCGCCGCGCTCGGGTCGGCGACGATCGCCGCGGGTGTCACGGGGCCGACCGTCGAGCCGCGGCATCTGACGGCGATCGCGGCCGCCTGCCGCGACTCCGAGTGCCTGCGATTCGAGTACCGCAGCCGCGAGGGCGCAGCCACGAAACGCGAGGTCGAGCCGCACTCGCTCGTGAACCTGGGGCGGCGCTGGTACCTGGTCGGGTGGGATCGGCGCCGCGACGACTGGCGCACCTTCCGGGTGGACCGCCTCAGCCGGCCCGCGGCGACGGGCAGGAGGTTCACAGCGCGCACGCTGCCCGTGAAGGACGCGGCCGCCTACGTCGAGCAGAGCATCTCGGGCGCGCCCAGCCGCTACGAGGCGCGGGTCACGGTCCACGCCCCGGCGGCCGAGATCGCGAAGCGGCTGCGCTGGACGGCGGGCTCGCTCGAGCCGCTCGACGCTCGGCGCTGCGAGTACCGGACCTCCGACGACGATCTCGAATGGCTGGCGATCCGCATCGTCATGCTGGGCGTCGACGTCGAGGTGCACGAGCCGCCGGAGCTCATCGACCAGCTCGACGTGCTGGCCCGGCGCCTGGGCCGAGCTGCCGCAGGGCCTCGTCCCACGTCGGGAAAGCGAGGAACTCGACGATCTTGAGCTCCCGGAAGCGCACCAGGTGGCCGGCCTCCACCCCCGTCACCTCCACTTGGCTCTCGCGGCCGCGCCCGCTGAGCCAGATCTGCGCGACCACGTCCTCGCCGCGATCCGTGGTGTGGCCGATCTCGATCTGCAGCGACTCCCAGGGCTCGGTCGCCGCGTGCCAGAACTCGACGATCTCGGCGTGGCCGACATAGCGCTCCCGCATGCCGGGGAAGACGCCGCTCGTCCTGTACCAGCCGTCCTCGTGGAAGTACGCGGGTATGCACTCGAGACGGCCCTCGACGAAGGCGTCGTAGATGTCGAACAGCCGCTCGAGCTCCGGGCTCTGGGCCTGAGGCTCCACGGCTTCGACCATAACGGCGGGTTGTCCGGTTCAGTTCAAGACGAGCGGGCCGAGGAAGAGGACGATGTCGCATGCGAAAGACCATCAACTCGATCCAGAGCATCGCGCTGGTCACGCTCGGGGTCGGCGACTACGAACGTGCGAAGGCCTTCTACGCCGCGCTCGGCTGGACGCCGGAGCGGGAGATGGAGGAGACCGCCTTCTACCAGGCGAACGGGGTCGTCCTCGTCCTCTGGGCGCGCTCGAAGCTCGCCGCTGACATGGGGATCGAGGATGGCGGGGCGACCTGGAGCGGGATCGCGCTCGCTCACAACGTCGCCTCGCGGGAGGACGTCGACGAGATCACCCAGCGGGCGCGCGACGCGGGCGCCGAGATCACGCGTGAGCCAGCCGAGACCTTCTACGGCGGGTACGCCGCGGGGTTCCGTGACCTCGACGGCCACGCCTGGGAAATCGCCCAGAACCCGGGCTTCGGGCTCGATGCGGACGGCAGCGTGAGACTCGGCGGGTGACCGCGGCCCGCTCTGCCCCTCAGAGGTGCCGCAGCTTCTCGGGGTTGCGGACCGCGTCGATTCGCACGATGCGCCCGAGGCTGACGACGAACGAGAGCGCCGCGCGGTGGCCGTCGCCGCTTGCGAGCACCAGGCCGAGCCGCCCGTTCATCGTCATCTCGGTCGGTTCGCCCGCGGACTTGCGGCTGAGCGCGGCCCACGCGCGCGCGACACGTGTCCCACCGCGCAACGGGCTTGCGAGCCGCGGTCGCCCGCCCGCCGCCGTCCGACGTCCAGACGACGTCGGGGTCGAGCACCGCGACCAGGCTGTCGAGGTCGCCCTCCGCAACCGCGTGCGCGAACGCGCGCACGGTCCGCTCGTGCTCGTCGCGGGAGGCGGTGAAGCGCGGGCGCTCGCGCTTGACGTGACGCCGCGCGCGCGAGGCGAGCTGCCGCACCGCCTCGGGCTTGCGGCCGACGACCTCGGCGACATCGCCGAACGGCACGTCGAACACGTCGTGGAGCACGAATGCCGTGCGTTCCGCAGGCGAGAGCTGCTCGAGCACGGTGAACAGCGCGTAGCTGACGGACTCGTCGAGCGTGACCCGGTCCGCCGGGTCGTCGTCCGAGGCGAGCGGCTCGGGGAGCCAGGGACCGACGTAGGTCTCGCGACGGGCGCGCGCGGAGCGCAGGCGATCGAGCGCGAGCCGCGCCACCACCGTCGTCAGCCATCCGTCGAGGTTCTCGATCGCCTCGGCGTCGGCGCGCTCCAGCCGCAGCCACGCCTCCTGCACGACGTCCTCCGCCTCGCCGACGTCGCCGAGCTCGCTGTACGCGAGCCGCAACAGCCGCGGGCGTGCCTCCGAGAAGCGCTCGGCGGCGGTCACGCGGCGATCCGCCTCCAGCTCTCCGTGCCCCCGCGCATGCGCGGCGCCCAGCCACTCGCCTCCTGTAGCCGGCGACTCGACACGCGCTGCGAGCGCGCCAGCGGCCCGTTCTGCGGCACGCTGGGGCGCAGGGCCTCGGCGCCGACGGCTGCGGCGAGCGCGGCGTCGATCTCGGCGCTCGTCGGCGGATCCGTGTCGGCCACGTTGTAGGTCCCAGCCGGGGCGCGCAGGGCCGCTGCGATTGCCGCAGCCGCGTCGTCGAGCCACAGCGTCGGCCGGTACGCGCCGCGGCGGCCCGACCGCCGTCGAGGCGCCGCCGCGCGCGGCCTCCAGCGTCGCCAGGCTCGACTCGCTGTCGGGTCCCAGGAACAGCCCGAAGCGCAGCACGACGATGTCGCCGTCGAACAGCTCATGCGCGTTGCGCTCGGCCGTCAGCGCGGTCGTCGTCACCCCGCCCCCGGCGACCGGCGCATCCTCGTCGAGCCAGGCGTCGCCGCCATCGGCGTAGACGAAGGCGATCGACTCCTGGACGAGCCGCCGCACGCGGGCGGCCTGCGCGGCGC
The DNA here is from genome assembly GCA_963828225.1 of uncultured Thermoleophilaceae bacterium. Classification (GTDB taxonomy): domain Bacteria; phylum Actinomycetota; class Thermoleophilia; order Solirubrobacterales; family Thermoleophilaceae; genus JACVRW01. The sequence continues at coordinate 466,427 of CAWHDX010000006.1, forward strand.
GGGCGATCGCCGCCGACGCCTCGGTGCGCAGGCGGTCGTTCTCCTCCCAAGCGGCCGGATCGCCCATGCGATCCGGGCTCGGAATGTGCGTCAGCAGGTTGACGACGGCGTCCGCGCCGTCGAACGCGCGGCGCAGGGACGCCTCGTCGAACACGTCGGCCTCGACGGCGCGCGCCCCAAGGCTCCTCCAGCAGCTCGCGGCCGCGCGCGGAGCGCGTCACGCCCGTGACGCGGCGGCCGGCGGCGAGCAGCTCGCGGACTGCGCGCCGCCCGATGGCGCCTGTGGATCCGGTGATCACGATCTCGTTCATGCCGGACTGACGACCGTCGCGAAGCCACCGGCCCTCGCCGGGGCGCTGGATGCGTAGGCGGCCGGGAACCCGTCGCGCCAGCTGGGATACCGCAACCGCCAGCCGAGCTCGCGCTTCGCCTTCGCATTCGATGCGCCGCGGGCCGTGGTCCCCATGATGACCCCGAGCTCGCCCGCCAACAGCCGTGCCAGCCAGACGGGGACGTGGCGGGGCGGCTCGGCGCCGAGAGCTTCCGCGAGCGCCGGGAGCCATTCGCGCGCCGGGGCGGGCTCGTCGTCGACGATGTTGTAGATGCCCGGGGCGCCGCGCTCGAGCGCCAGCACGGTGCCGGCTGCGGCGTCGTCGAGGTGGATCCACGAGGACACGCCGCCGCCGTCGCCCACGATCGGGAACTGGCGCTTGCGCACGGGCTCGACCAGGCCGTCGTTGTCGGCGCCGTAGAAGACGCCGTAGCGAAGCGCGATCCCTCCGGCGTCCGTGACCGCGTACTCGAGATGGCGCAGGGAGGCGTGCAACTCGCGCATCGTCGGGGCCGGGGTGGGGTCGAGCGGATCGTCCTCGGTCTTGACCATCCCGCCCTCGCGCTCGTTGCGCATGCTGGCGAAGCTCTGGGCGACGAAACGGCTCACCTCGGCTTCGCGGGCGGCGGCCAGGAGGGCGTCGACACCCTCGGTCCGGAGCCGGTTCGTCTCGGTGAACGCCCGGTCGAGGTTCCTCGAGAAGCGCACGTCGGCCAGCGCCGTCGCCTGATGGACGATCGCGTCGGGCTTGGTCTCGAGGACGGCCTTGCGCACGGCACGCGCGTCGAGCAGGTCGAGCGCGACCGGCTCCGCCCCGAGCGCTCGCAGGCGCTCGGCGTTGCCCGGGGATCTGAACGTCCCGATCACCTCGTGACCGGCGTCGATCAACTGAGGGACGAGCCGCGTTCCGATCGCACCGCTTGCTCCAGCGACGAAGACTCGCATCGCCTTCTCCTTTCCCCGTCACACGGGCGGGGCTCGGGGTCTCGCAGGTATGACGAGACACGGCGGGAAAACGTGACGCCGGGGCGAAGGCCCGCGTCCGCTCGTGCCAACGCGGCCTACGGCTGAGCTTCGCCGCGCAATCGCACCGGGTCGCCGACTGCCATCGCGGCGAGGCGATGGTGACGGAGCTCGCGAGGCGGCGCGCCGTGTAGAACCCAGTCTCCGCTCTCGCGGCGACTCAACGAGCCGGCGCGCACGAGCTCTCCGAGCGCAGTCGTCACCGATGGGCGGTGCGCGCCGACAAGGTCGGCAAGCCGTTGGTGGGGAAGCGGCAGCGGCACGACGACACCGTCCTGGCTCACTCGGCCCCAGCGCTCGGCGAGGTGCCAGAGGGTGAGCATCAGCCGGTCGTCGACACGGGGATGATGGGCTATCGCAAGCGACACGGCGAGCGCGTGCGCCCGGCGGGTCCCGCGATTGAAGAGCTCGACTCCGAGCTGCGGCCATGGGGCGATGCGCGTGACGAGCTGCTGGTCGAGGACAGCCAGGCGAGCCGGTTCGAGCACGGTCCAGCCGATCTCGGCGTGGACGTGCGAGCCCTCGTCGTCCCAGTGCCACGGGCGCATCACGTCGCCAAGGCCGAGCAGCTCGACGCACTGGCGGCCGAGCACCTCCACGTCGCGCGTTATCAATCCGTCGAATACCAGGAACCCGCGGTGGTGCCGCTCGGGCTCGACCGAGGCGCCTGCGTCCCACGGCCCAGGCCACAGCGCCAGCACCCGGGCTCGCGCCTCGTGGCGGGCGCGCTCCAGCTGCTTCTCGTCCAGCAGGTCGGCGAGGTCGGGGTCAGCGTCGACGATGGAGATCGTCGCCCCCGGGCCGGCTTCCATCGGGCCGGTTCTATCACGTCTTCATGGGGACGTACGCATGCCGACCTACTCAGCAACGGCCACGCCCACCCGCCTCTACGTTGACCACCGTCACGGCCCCCTAACTGAAAGGAGAGCCCGATGCTTTGGCTCATTCTGGGAATCGTGCTGTTGATCATCGCCATCGCCGGGGGCACGATCGTGCACCCGATTCTGTTCGCCGTCGCGATCCTCGCTCTGCTGGTGTTCTTCGCCGGCTCGCGAAGTCGAGCGGCCTTGTAGCGACCCTCTGGCGACGCGACCCCGGTGGACCGCTGACGCGGTTCACCGGCGGTCGCCACACCGGGACTGAGCCCAGGCCGTGGGAGCGAGCTGCTACTCCAGCGCCAGGCGGACCTGCCGCGGCTTAGCCTTTCCCGGCGACAGCACCGAGAAGGTGGCCGCGCGCCGCGCGCCCGAGCTTTGCATCGCGTCGCAGTAGCTGCCGAGGGAGTTGTCGATCTGCTGGCCGTTGACGGCGACGAGCAGCCCGCCCTCGAGGCCGGCCCGGGCGGCGGCGGTGTGGGGCGCCGCCCCAGCGATCAGGATCCCCGGCGGCAGGCCGCGCCGGCGCAGCTGGGCGGGCGTGAGGTACTCGAAGCTCGCGCCGGTCCAGTCCATCGACCTGCCCGTGCGCAGATTGCCCGCCACCTCCTTCACGCGGTCGATGCCGATGGCGTAGTTCTGCCCCTGGATGATGCGACCGTCCGGGGTGATGCGTGCGGCCGGCCGACGTGACGCCGATGACCTTGCCCTCCAGGTCGAGCAGCGGCCCACCGGAGTTGCCGGGGTTGATGGCCGCGTCGGTCTGGATCACGTTCGGGTAGCGCGGAAGGTCGAGGCTCCGCTCGCGGTAGGCGCTCTTCACGATCGAGACGACGCCGGTCGTGGAGGTCAGGCTGGCCTCGAGCGAGGCGTTCTTCGGATAGCCGACGGCCACCACGGTCTGTCCAAGGGCAAGCTCGGACTGGCGGCCGAGCGGCTGGGACTCGCAGTCCCGACGAGCCATGGACGCGCAGGACGGCGAGGTCCTCGCAGGGCGCCAGGCCGACCCGCGTCGCGGGCCGGAGCTCTCCGGCGACGCCGACCTGGAGCGCGCCCGGTGCGTTCGCTACGTGCGCGTTGGTGACGATCAGCCCCTGCTCGGCGTCGAGCACCCAGCCCGTGCCACCGGTGGCCGCGTCGCCCGCGTCGCCCACTTGAATGGCCACCGTCGAGGGCTTGGCGCCACGCACCACGCGCTGGACGGCCTCCGCCGAGCTGTCGCCGGAGGTCAGGACGCCGGCCGCGACCAGGACCACGACGACGACGGCGGCTGCGAGCGCCAGCCCGCTGAGCAGAGTCGCGCGCCGCGAGCGGCGGACGATCAGGCGGTGTATCGCCGACTGGGTCTGGGACCGGAACTCGCCGAGGATTGTCGCGGTCGTGAGGGGGCTGGCCGCGGGTGGAGAAGAGCACCGTGTCGCCGACCTGGATCTGCGCGTCGACCGTCGACCTCCGCCGACTCGACCTTGCGACCGTTCAGGAACGTGCCGTTGCTCGAGCCCAGGTCCAGCAGCGAGACCGTGCCGTCGGCGAGCTCCTCGATGACCGCGTGGTGCCGCGAGACCTTGCCGTCGGGAACCGTGAGGTCGCAGTCGTTTCCACGCCCGATCAGGATGCGCCCGACCTCGACCGTCGCGGTCGTGCCGCGAGCCTCGCCGGACCGGATCGTCAGCCGGATCGGCTCGGCATCCCGTTCCGTCATCGCCGGGCGCGGACTCCGAACTCACTGCCGTAGGTCGCCGCCCCGCCCGGGGTGGCCCTCCGGACGGGCGCGCCGAGCGCGACGGCGATCCCGACGTCCCGGAAGTGACGGTTGAGGATGTTGGCCCGGTGCGGCGGGCTATGCATCCACATCGAAACGACCTCGCGCGGCCGGGCGTAGTAGCCGCCCGCCCAGGCCAGGTTCTCGCCGACCGTCCAACCTCTGCGCCCGTTCATGTACCCGCGCGCCCTGATGCGGTCGATGAACGTGCCGCCGTCGAGCGAATCGTGAGCGAAGTAGGACTTGCGTGACCATGTTCTGAGCGTGGTCGGCCGCCGCGCGGGCGAGTTGACCGCTGGCGCGCAACGGGGGCTTCCCGCGCGAATGGCGCTCCACGTTGATGAGGCAGATGGTGGCCAGCTGTACCTGGGCGATGTTGGCCCTGCGGGGCGTCAGCCCACCCCCGCTGCAGCCCGCGCCGGGCGCGCCGAGCGCTTGCGGAGCCGGGCCGGAGTCGTCGAGCTGGTCGAGGGACGGTTCCCCCTGGGCGACGCCGCCATCGGATCCGCTCGACTCCTTGCCGACCTGATCCGCCGAGTCGTTCGTCGCGATGCGCGCGTCGCCGATCTCGCCGCCGGCCGCAGCCTGCTGTCCGTCGCCGCCGGGGTCTCCCCCGCATCCGATCATGGCCATGGCCGCGAGGGCCAAGCAGGTCGCCACGGTCCTTCGTCCGCGCGTCATTCAGTGCCTTCCTGGCTCTTCCTACGCGCACGTCCAGGTGCGCCGCTGTGGTTGTCCTGCCAGGAGTACTGTCGACCGCGGCCTGGCAGCCCTTGAGGCGGGAGACCCACCGTGCGGCCTGCGACTGGGCCAGATGGACTTTCGGCCTAGACGGGTGTCGTAAGTAAAGGGGGTGGTAGCTGGAGTCGAGCCGTCGCGCGGGCGACGACATCTAGTAGGTGAGCCCCCAACAGCACGCGGTCAAGGACGGACGGGTCCTGATCGTGGACGACGACCCCGCACAGGTGGCGCTCCTCGAGCGCCTGCTGGAGGCGTCGGGCTTCTCGAACGTGACGACGACGGCCGACTCGACCGAGGTGGTCGAGCTCTGTACCTCGATCGATCCCGATCTGATCGTCCTGGACCTCCAGATGCCGGAGCCCGACGGCTTCGAGGTGATGGACAGGCTCTCGCCTTGGATACGCGGTCCGATGAAGCTCCCCGTCCTGGTCACCACCGGCGACTTCCAGCCCCGAGACGAAGCGGCGCGCGCTCGCCGCCGGCGCCCGGGACTTCCTGACGAAGCCGCTGGATCCGAGCGAGGTCGTGATCCGCATAGAGAATCTGCTCGAGTCCGCGGCTGCGCCAGCGCGAGCTGCGGAGCAGGCCGAAGGCACTCGAGAAGGCGGTGCAGGAGCAGTCGTCGCGAGCTGACCGAGGCGGCGCTCGAGGCCATCGAGCCGCTGGCCGTCGCGGCGGCGTACCGCGACGACGGGGATGCCGAGCACGCGCGCAGGGTGGGGCGGACGTCCGCCCTGCTCGCACAGGGCCTCGGGTTCGACGAGGAGACCGCGGAGATGATCGGTCGGGCTGCGCGCCTCCACGACGTCGGCAAGATCGGCCTGTCGGACGACGTCCTGCTGCAGTCCGGCCGGCACTCGCCGGAGGACCGTGAGCTGATGCGCAACCACGTCGCGCTGGGAGCCGAGATCCTCGGCCGCGGACGCAGCCGCGCTGATGAAGATGGCCGCGGAGATGGCCAGGACCCACCACGAGCGCTGGGACGGGTCTGGTTACCCGCGCGGCCTCAGCGGCGAGCAGATCCCCATGTCCGGGCGCATCGTCTCGCTCGCCGACACCTTCGACACCCTCGTGCACCCGCACCCCCACCGCGTCAGGAGGCGCCTCCCCGAAGCCGTGACCGAGATCCAGGAGCTCGCGGGCAGCCGCTTCGACCCGCGAGTGGTGAGCGCATTCGACGCGCTCCACCACGCGACGCTGGTCGGGCCGGCCGGCCTGTACGCGGAGGCTGGGCATGCAGCTTAAGTCCCCGGACGAGGCCAGCGCCAAGACCCACCACGCGCCCATCAACCTGGCGCCGCAGCGGGCGGACATGGAGCCCGGCACGGAGCTGGCCGGGTATCGAATCGAAGGCGTCGTGGGGCGCGGCGGCATGGGCGTCGTGTACCGCGCCACCCACCTGCACATGAACCGCATCGTCGCCCTCAAGGTGCTCGGCGTCGAGCTCGGCGACGCCCCCGAGTTCCGCGAGCGCTTCCTGCGCGAGTCGCGCGCAGCCGCCTCGATCAGCCACCGCGGCCTGATCACGGCCTATGACGCCGGCGAGGCCGACGGCCAGCTCTACATAGCGATGCAGTACGTCGACGGCACCGACCTCGGAGCGCTGCTGCGCACCGAGGGCGCGCTCGAGCCGCAGCGCGTGGTCTCCCTGCTGGGCCAGATCGCGGGCGCTCTCGACGTCGCGCACGAGCGCGGGATCGTGCACCGCGACGTGAAGCCCGCCAACCTGCTGATCGACGGGGACGAGTGCTTCCTGACCGACTTCGGCCTGACCAAGCAGATCTCCTCGGAGACGATGCTGACCGCGGACGGGCAGTTCGTCGGGACGGTGCACTACATGGCGCCCGAGCAGGTCGAGGGTGGGGCCGTCGACGCCGCCGCGGACCTGTACGGACTCGGTTGCGTCGCCTTCCACGCTCTGACCGGGAGGCCGCCGTTCGATCTCGACTCGGAGGTCTCGGTCGCGATGGCTCACATCAAGGAGCCGCCGCCGTCGCTGACGGCCCTGCGGCCCGACCTGCCGACGGGCCTCGACGCCGTGCTGCAGAGGGCGCTCGCCAAGCGCAAGCAGGACCGCCAGAGCAGCTGCCGCGCCCTCGTCGCGGAGATCGACGAGGCCCTCCAAGGCGCAGCGACCGAAGCCAGGACGGTCACGGCCGAGACAGGGAAGCTGCTCGTCGCCGCGCGGGATCCCGCCACGCGCGCGGTCGTCAGAGCCAGCTTGAAGGGTCGTGGGTTGCGCGTGCTGGAGGCGGCGGACCCGGTCGCGGCGGTGGCGATCGCGCGCCGCGAGCAACCGCAGCTTGCCCTCGTCGACTGGGACATCACCACGGACGATTCGGGCGACATCCGCGACCAGCTGCGCGACTACCCGGAGACCGCCGAGATCAGGATCGTGACCATGGCCACCTATGAGGATGCCGACGAGGGAGGGCGTGTGGCGCTGGGCGGCGGCGACGACTGGATCTCGAAGCCCTTCTCGCCGCTGCAGCTGATCTACAAGATCCGCCACATGTCGGGGCTCAACCTCGACCGCTGACGACGTCTGCGCCGGCCGGCTGAGCGGACGTCTTTCTTGTCGAAGGCGTGAGCCTCGCTCGGTCGCCGTGGCTGCCGCTTTGCATGGAAAGCGCACTCTTTCGCGAGATACTGCGCGGGCGATGTCTCAGGAGAACGTAGAGGTGGTGCGCAGAGGGGTTGAGGCGTGGAATCAGCACGACGCCGAGCTTTGGCTTAGCTATGCCGCGCCCGAGGTCGAGTGGATGCCAGCTGGTCCCGCGTCGGTGGAGCGCACCATCTATCGAGGGCACGAGGAGGTCGCGACTGGGTTTGCCGCGATATGGGAGACCTGGGAGGAGTTTCGTTTCCAGGAGTCCGAGGTCCGCGACCTCGGCGACTCGGTGCTCTGGCTGGGGCGTGCGAAGATGAAGGGCGGCGGCAGCCACGTCGAGCTGGACCAGGAGTTCGCCATCCACGCCGTGCTACGCAATGACAAGGTCACGGCCGTGCGCACGTTTCTCGCCTGGGAGGAGGCCCTGGAGGCCGCCGGGCTGTTGGAGTAGCCCCTTGGACGAGAAGCGCTAGCCGCGCGGCGCAGGACTTCTCCTAACTTGCAGGGCTTTCGTTGTCAATTCGCTTTCGACTGACTTGGCGGAGCTTCTGTCGAAGGCGGGCGGCCACTAAGTCAACGCGGGGATTACCTCGTCGCTGAACAGCCGCAACTGGCCAGCGAGGTCAGGAACGCCATCGACGTCGCGGCCGCTCCACGACCTGACGGTGAAGGGATCGGCGAACGAGATCAGCAGGTGCTCCACCCCCGTCGGCAGAATCTCGCCACGAAGGCGCTCGACCCAGTCCTCGGGCGTGCCCGCCACGCTGAGGGCGTCCGCCACGGCGTCCGGGGTCAGCTCGAGGGCGCGCTCGATTTCGCCCGCTGCGAAGGCATCGATCACCGGCGCGAGCTCGTCACGGGAGAGCCCGTGGCGCTCGAGCAGCTTGGCGGGCATGGAGGGGATGTAGAACGCGGCCAGCACACGAGCGGCGGTCCGGGCTGCTTCGGCGTTCGGAGAGATTGCGCCCAGCAGATTGTCACCGAGGTCGAGGGCGTCCCAGTCCCGACCGGCACGCGCGGCGCCGAGTTGCACCTGCTCGAGCGCGTAGGCGATGGCCTCGCTGGAGTATGCGCCGGCGGTGAGCATCCCGTCGGCTACCTCCCCGGCGAGCTGCATCGACTTCGGACCGCCCATCGCGCCGATCTTGAGCGGCAGGTGCTCCTGGATCGGACGGGCCGCCGTAAAGACTCCCGAGTAGCGGTAGAAGTCGCCCGCGAAGTCGATCTCGCCGTGATCGAGGAAGGTCCGCATCACTGCGTGGGCCTCACGAAGGCGCGCTATCGGCTCTGTGCCCTTCCAGGTAACGCCGTACTGATCGAGCATCGCGAGGTTCCCGATGCCGAACACAACCTCCGCTCGCCCACCGCTTAGCTCGTCAAGCGTCGCCGCGAGCTGAGCGACGTAGGTCGGATCCCGGAGGTAGATCGGCGACGCGCATGGTCCGAGGCGAATTTGCTCGGTCTGCCGCGCCGCGGCTGCAAAGATCAGCCACATGTCCTTGTGGTAGATCTCGTCGGCGCTGTAGCACGCGTGGTAGCCCAGCTCGTCCGCGAGCACGACCGCGTCGATCAGCTCATCCATCGACTGTTCCGGCAGCATCTGGAAGCTGAATCGCAGAGCCACTCCCTCCTATGGCGAGTCCGCCGGCAAACCCGAACGCATCCTATCCGGGGCGTGCCGCCAGCCTGGGCGTAGCAATGATTCTGCTTCGCCTGAACGCAGTGCTGAGTTTGGCAGCGGGAAGCATTGCCTGCTTGGACGAAGCGCGGCAACAGCGCTCGAGGGCGCACGTCTCTCGCTGCCGGCTGTCCGGATGCTTCCTTGGAGCGACCGGAATAGCGGGGACTGCTAGATGGAGCTAGTCGGACTCGAACCGACGACCTCCTGGGTGCGATCCAGGCGCTCTCCCAACTGAGCTATAGCCCCGTGGCCCGTTCATCGTAGCGGCGCCAACCGCCTCGGGATCGGCCCCGGGGGCCGCCTACCGAGGGTAGTCTGGCCTCGCGTGAACTTCCGCGCCCGGCTGGGGCTGTTCTTCGTTCTGCTCGTGATCGTGCCGATGATCGCGCTCGCGGTCGTCCTGTTCACGCTCACCTCGCGCAGCGAGACCGGCAAGGCCGACGCCGGCATCTCGGCCGGCGCGCGGACCGCCTTCGGCGTCTACGAGGAGGCCGCGACCGATGCCGCCCCGGCGCTGCGTCACGTGGCCTCCGATCCGCGCCTGACCCAGGCGATCGCCACCAACCGCGGCGTCCACGCCCGCATGCGGCAGCTGGTCGGCAGGCGCGGCGTCGTGACGATCGAGCTGCGCACCGCGGGCTCCGGCCGGCTGATCGCGCGCGCGGGCTCGTCCACCGGGATCGCCGCCAAGGCCGCGCCGCTGGTCGCCGGCGACTCCATGCGCGGGACGCTGCTCGTCTCCGTCACCACGGCCCGCAGGTTCGCGCGCCGGGTCAGCATCCTCACGGGCAACGAGGTGGGCGTCTTCCGCGACGGCAGGCTGCTCGCCGCCACCATCACCGGCATCGAGTCCCGGCGCGAGCTCGGTGCGCGCGGCCGGCCGCAGGGCTTCCAGGTCGCGGGCGAGGAGTTCCGCGGGCGCGTCGAGCCCGTCGCCGAGGCAGGCGGCGCGCACTTCGAGCTCGCCGTCTTCCGCAGCACCGCGTCGCTGTCGGACACGATCTCGCGCAACCGGCTCGTCGTCGGCGCGCTGCTACTCGCCTTCCTTGTGCTGGCCATGCTGTCGGCCGGCATCGTCAGCCGCGCCCTCACACAGCAGATCGACACCTTCCTGGTGGCGGCCCGGCGCCTCGCGCGCGGGGACTTCAGGCAGCCGGTCCCGGTCGCCGGCCGCGACGAGTTCGCCCAGCTCGGTCGCGAGTTCAACAGCATGTCCGAGCAGCTCGCCACGACGATCGACGAGGTCAAGCGCCAGCGCGGCGAGCTGAGCGCGGCGATCCGCCGCGTCGGCGACGCGCTCGCCATGGGGCTCGACCGCAACGGCGTCGTCGCCTTGGCGGTGCGCACCGCGGTCGACGCATGCGAGGCCGAGGCGGGCAGCGCGCGGCCGGTCGACGCGGACGCGTTCGGGGCCAGCAGCTGGGGCAGCGACGATCCCGAGCTCGAGGAGGCGATCGCGGCCGCGGAGCGGCGCGCCTCGGGGGTGCGCACGATCGGGCCGCGCCGCGGCCGCCCGCAGCGCAGCGCCACCCCCGCGAGCGTCGGGGACCTCGCACGCGCTTGCCGTCCCGATGCTCGCCCGCCCGGGCTCCGGCAATACCTCGTACCTCGGCGTCCTGTCGATCGCGCGGCGCCGGCGGCGCTTCTCGCGCGAGGAGGAGGAGCTGCTCCAGTACCTCGCCGGCCAGGCGGTCGTGTCGATCGACAACGCGACGCTGCACGAGAGGGTCGAGCGCCAGGCGGTGACCGACGAGCTCACCGGCCTCGCCAACGCGCGCTCGTTCCGCGCCAGCTTGGACAGCGAGCTCGAGCGCAGCCGGCGCTTCGGGACTCCGCTGGCGCTGGTGATGCTCGACCTCGATCACTTCAAGCGCATCAACGACGACTTCGGCCATCAGCAGGGGGACGAGGTGCTGGCGCTGATCGCGCGAGGTGCTGCGCGAGTTCTCTCGCGACATCGATGCGCCCGCGCGCTACGGCGGCGAGGAGCTCGCGATCGTGCTGCCGCAGACCGACACCGACGGCGCCGCACAGCTCGCCGAGCGGATCCGCGAGGCGGTCGAGCGCCTGCGCGTGCCGCTGCTGGATCGAGACGGCTCGCTGCGGGTGCAGGCGAGCTTCGGCGTCGCGGCGTTCCCCGAGAGCGCAATGGACAGGGAGTCGCTGATCGCCGCCGCGGACGCGGCGCTCTACCGCGCCAAGCGCGGCGGGCGCAACCGCGTGGAGCGTGCCGCACGGACGGGTGCGCGCACCGAAACGTCCTCCGTGCCTCGATAGGCTTTCGGCCGATGGGCATACTCGACGATGCCATCAAGGAGCATCTCGAGCTCAAGCGCCGCCACGGGGCCGCGGAGGAGGAAGTCCTCCGCCAGGCCGAGGAGGCGCTTGGGCCGGCGCGCCGTGAGGTGGCGCCTCAGGATGCCGAGAACGGCGACGGCGCCGAAGCCAGCGAGGCCGGCGAGGCCGCTGTCGAGCAGCCCGAGCTCTCCGAAGGGCTGGCGCCGGAGGCGCATGCTGACGAGGCGCTCGAGCCGGAGCCGCCGGAGGCGCTCGAGCCGCACGGGGACCCGCTCGCGAGCGAGGCGCTCGGCGAGGAGCACGCCCATGCGGGACCGGCCCCCCAGGAGCCGTACGAGACGCCGGCCGCGGTCGATCCGGAGCAGCCGCTCGGAAGCGACCCGCCGCTGCCCGAGCCGTTCGACGCGGCCGTGCCGGCCGGCGACACGCCGGCGCGCGGCTTCGCGGCGGTCGAGGACGACGATCCGCTCGAGGGGGACGAGGACTTCTTCGTCGAGGACGAGGCGCCGGCCGCCGGTGCGGGCGAGGATGATGACGAGGCGGAGGATCCGGACGTGCTCGAGGACACGCCCGAGTTCCTGCAGGAGACGCCGGAGCACGACCGGCTCTGGTTCGAGCAGAAGCCGCCGCGCGACTTCGACTTCGACTGAGGCGCGGCGCGCCGAGAAAGCGCGCCCCGGGGAGATGAGTTGCGGCGGAGGCCGCCCGCCCCGGCGGCCCCCGCGCTTAGCAACCCAGCGGCGCCAAGCGCCGCCTTGACTCGACGGAACCCTCCGTACCGTCGTTACCCCGGTTTTCGGCCTGGCGCAGGGCGGACGTGAAAGCGAGCCCCCGGAACTGGACGCTTGTCCAGACGACCCGCCAGCGGGCGCGGCGAGGTCGGGTGGGGCGCTTTAGGGGGTCAGATGACCGGGAAAAGCGCCCCACCCGTTCCGATGCGCGGCGCACGCGTGGCACACCGCCCGTTCCGGGCCTACCATTCTTGGTTAACGGGGCCATAGCTCAGCTGGAAGAGCGCCGCGTTTGCAACGCGGAGGCCGCCGGTTCGAGCCCGGCTGGCTCCATACCCACTAGGCGGGCTACGCTCGCGCCGTGCCGCCGATCTACCGCGCGCCGATGCGCGCCCGTCTCCTCGACGCGCCCGCCGGCGCCGGCGCCGCGCACGCCCTGCTGCACGGGCTCGTCGGAATCGGGGATCGGCTCGAGGCCGCGCCCGCGACCATCGACGCCGCGGTCGAGGCCGCCGCCGCCGAGCAGGGCGACAAGGCGGGGCGGATGCTTCGGCGCTTCGCGGACCTCCCCGACGGCGCCTTCGTGTGGACCCGGACGGCGGATGGGGCCTATCACCTCGGCCGCATCGCCGGTCCCCGGCGCTACGACGACTCGCCCGCCTCCCGCGACGCCGGGATCCACCACGTCAGGCCGGCACGGTGGCTCGACCGCCCCTTCGGCGAGGACGAGGTCCCGGCCGCGGTGGCAGAGACGTTCGCGCGCGGCGGCCGCAACCTGCAGCGCACCCACGGCGCCGCGGCGGAAGCCCGCACCGCCGAGCTGTGGGCGGCGCACGCCGGGGCGTAGACGCCGCGCTAGGCCGGCGCGCCCGACACCAGCCGGCCGTCCTCGCCGGCGCTGTCGTAGTCGATCTCGATCACGATCAGCCGCAGGTCGCGCTCCTCGATCGCGTGCAGTGTCCGGTCGAGGTCCGACTCCGACGTGGCGAGCTGCTCCAGGCGCGTCACCACCAGGCAGTCGAACGTGCCGGCGGACAGGCGCTCGAGCACGTACTTCAAGCCGGGCCGCGGGCGGCTGCGCTCGCGCTCCACCTCGCGGACCACGCGCCCCAGCTCGATCCCGCGCTCCGTGCACGCCCCGTAGATGACCCGGGTCTCGTCGCGCAGCAGCTCCCAGGAGTCGCCGCCCTCGCCGGCCACCATCACGTACCCGAGCGCGCGCGGCGCCGTGCGTCTCAGGATCGGCGCGAGCAGGTCCGTGATCGGCGGCGTGCGGTCGGCGTAGACCAGGGACGCCACGGCTATGCACGCGACCGCGGCGATAGCCAGCAGCTGATCTGGAGTCACGTCACCGCATTCATTGCACAGGTTCCGCGCCCGAAAGCTACAGCGATCGTCGTACGGAGCCCTGTGCGGCCCTGCCCTAGTCCGCCTCCATGTGGAACGTGAACATGCGCTCGGCCTCGATGCGCGCGTACGCAACCCCGGACTCCAGGAACTGCTCCCACTCGTCCCCGTAGCGCGGGACGTAGATGTCGAGCAGCGTGCGCCGGAAGTCGACCTCGGCCGGGCCCTGCACGTCGAACGGCACCGCCCGCCCGTGGACAGTGACCGCCAGCTCCTCGCCCGGAAGGTGCGTGGCGCTCACCTGAGGCCGCTTCGCGATGTGCCGGAAGCGGAGCGAGTCCGGCGCCGAGCCGAAGTGGAAAGCGCCCCGGAAGAAGATCCCGTCCACGGGCCCGACGATTGGGCGCCCGTCCGCCGTAACGGTCGCCAGGGCAAGCAGGCACATGCCCTCGAGCCGCGCGGCCACCTGCTCGGCGTCGAGCCGCCGCTCCGGCGTGGTGATGCGCAGCAGATGGGTGCCCGCCGCGGCGTAGCTGCGGTCCAGCAGCTGCTGCAGGGCCTTGAGGTCCTCGGGCGTCTCGTGCACGCGGCAATTCTTCCGCTCGCCGCCCGTGCGCGTCGCCCGGCCGTTTAGCGGCGGGCACAGCGGATACCCGGGTACAGGATGAACTCCGCCCGCCACCGGGGATACCTCACCGCGATCGTCGTGATCGGGACCCTCTCGATCGACGAGGCAGCGCCCCCGCTGCTCGAGGCCGCCGAGGACCTCCTGCTAGCGCGCGACCGCGCCGAGGCCGAGGCCGTTCGCGCCGTCGCCGCCGCTCAGCTGCGCGCGCTCGTGGACGACGACGTCGTCAGCCGCCGCGACGGCCACCGCATCTGGCGCAGCCTCCAGGTCTGCGGCCCGCCGATCGCGTGGCCGCTCTCCTGGGACGACGCGCCCGTGCCCGCCGCCGTCAGCGGCGGCTGATCTCCACGGGCGGAAGCGGCGAAGCAGTGGCGGCATCGGGCGTGCCGGCCGTCGGGTACTCGGGCCAGTCCGACGGGCTCCGCTGGAAGGCCGCGATCCAGTCGAGCACGCGCGGGTCGCGCTCGATCAGGTAGTCGAAGCCCTCGATCATCTCGGCGAGCAGCTGCTCCGGCGACAGGTCGAGTCGCTTCAGGTCCGCGCCGAAGGCCCCGAAGGTCGTGTGCGCCTGGCGGCAGTCGCTTGCGGTGAGGATGCGGTCGGACTCCTCGAGCACGCGCCTGCCGAGCTCCGGGTCGCGCATCTGCCCCACCGGGCGGGTGTGGACGACAGGCGTTCCGTCGATGATGCCGACGTTCCTGTAGTCGAGCAACTTGGGCCACAGCGAGTCGAGGCCCCACCCCCATCCGGTGTCGCTCAGGTCGAGCGTCGGCAGCAGCCGCTCGAGCGCGGCGGTGCTGAAGCCGGGGATCATGATCTCGACGAAGCCGACCCAGCGCCCATAGAAGCGCCGGTTCTCCATGGTGATGAAGTGCGCGTAGTGGGACTCCTCGTGGAGGGCCGGCGCGAACAGGTCGAGCTCCATGGCACCGGCGACCTCGAACATCCGCGAGATCGTGTCCTGGCTCGCCAGGATGTCGTCGTCCGGGAGCCAGACGTGGTCGTAGTCGCGCCACCCGTCCCACGTGTTCAGCAGCTCGCGCAGCCCCGACCACTTCGGGCCGGGCACCACCGGATGTACGACGCAGTCGACCTCGTCCTGCGGCGGCAGCTCTAGATAGGGAAGGAGGTGGAGGTCCCAGTCGCGCGGCTTGCCGGGATCGACCCAGCGACGGTGGAGCGAGTTCCCGCCGACCCGTGCGAGCACGAGGTTCCTCACGAGAGCAGCCCCTCGAGCTCCCGCCACGACTCGACCACCGCGACCGCGCCGGCGTCGCGCAGGGCGGCCGCCCGCTGGGGGCGCTCGTCGGGGTCGACGAAGACCAGGTTGCCGACCGCCGGGAACCCGGCCGCGACTGCCGACTGGACTCCCGCCACCGCGTCCTCGATCGCCAGCCCGCGCCCACCCGTCACGCCGAGCGCCTCACCGGCGAACGCATAGACGGCCGGGTCCGGCTTGCTCACGGGGAACGCGAGCGAGTCCTCCGCGCTGAAGCGGACGTCGGACGGGAACAGGTCGTCGAGGCCCGTCGCCCGGAAGCAGGCGTCGAGCCGCGAGCTCGCGCTCGAGCTGACCGCCGCGAGCCTGAAGCGGGCCGCCAGCCTCGCGAGCGGGGTCGTGACCTCCGGATCGCCGGCGAGCGTGCGCCCGAGATGCGCGGTGACGGCCTGCTTCTCCTCCTCGACGTAGCGCTCGAGCTCTCCGTCGTCGAGCTCGACCCCGTGGCGGTCGGCGAGGTGCACCGCCGTCGCCCGGAAGTTGCGCCCGATCGCCTCGCGCCGGAGCTCGGCCGCCGTGTAGCTCCGCTCGACGCCGAGGGCCGCGAGCAGCCGGTTCGTCACGTCGGCGGAGGCGACGAACGCAGGCCCCTCGGAGGGGAACAGGTTCCCGTCCGCATCGCACAGGAGCACGTCGAGATCGGCGGCCGCGACGGTCATGCGGCGAGCGCCTCATCGGTCAGCCGGCTCGCGAGCGCGCCCCGGACGCCGAGGCGGTCGATCGCGATCAGGGCCTCCTCGAGCGACACCGCGAACGCCGCGTCCTGCGCCAGCGCGCGGAAGCCCGCCAGCTCGGACATCAGCGGCCGCGGGTCGGTCCCGGCCCGCCGTGCCACGGAGCGCAGGCGCGTGCCGAGCGGGTCGTCCAGCGCCATCCGGCCGGGGTCGCGGCCGCCGTGCAGGCACCGGAACCAGCCCGCGACAGCCATGGTGAGCAGCCGCGCGTCGGTGCCTCGCTCCCGCGCGGTGACGATCGACGGGAGCACGTGCGACGGCACCTTCGAGGATCCGGCGCGGCAGAGCCGGCGAAGGTCGTCGCCGATGCTGGGATTCGCGAGCCGTTGGCGGAGCGTCCTCGGGTAGACGTAGTTCGCGAGCCGGCCCGCGAAGAACGTGCGACCCGGCCCGACCGCCTCGCGCACGTGGTCCTGGTAGCTCGCGTTGAGCGTCCTGTTGTGCTCGGTCTCGATCGGGTAGTAGCGGCTCGGCGCGCCCGTGAACTCGAAGCCGAGCACCGTCCCCTCGCATACCTGGCCGGACGCGTGCTTCGTCTCGTGGATGCGGATGAACGGGAACTCGCTGCCGGGGTAGTTG
Source organism: uncultured Thermoleophilaceae bacterium (assembly GCA_963828225.1). Lineage (GTDB taxonomy): Bacteria > Actinomycetota > Thermoleophilia > Solirubrobacterales > Thermoleophilaceae > JACVRW01. Next base: position 483,047 of record CAWHDX010000006.1, read on the forward strand.
ACGACCATCGCGCCCTGCGCGTAGTCGACGTGCGGCACGTAGACGCTGCGCACGTCGATCCCGCGCCACTCGAGCGCCCCGAGGTGCCCGCCGCAGAAGACGTCGAGCGGGCAGGTGAGGACGACCCCGTCCGCGTCGTGCTCCTCGAGCTGCGCGGCGAGCGAGTCGAGCGTGACGTCGACGCCGGTGTGCAGTTCCACGAGCGGGCTGTCGAGCAGCCCGTCGATCAGATCCGTGTAGCCGTTCGGCCCGGCGGGCCAGCCCTGATACGGGTCGGGGAACAGGTAGGGGTCGTTGTCCCATCGGACCGAGACGCGCCGCGGCGCCCACTGCGCCGAGAGCTCGCGGGCGGGCCGGCCCCACTGCTTCTCGGTGTAGGGCCGGATGAAGCGCTCGTAGAGGATCGGCCCCATCAGCTCGAGGCACCACTCCTCGAAGTTCGCTGCCTCGGCGCGGGCCGAGGCGTCCACGTCCCGGCGCTCGGCGAGCTGCGCGTGGATCGCCGCGGCGTCCGACTGGCGGTCGATGTCCGAGAGCAGGATCGGCCAGTTGAGGATCTTGCCGTCGGCGAGGATGTCGACCCGGTGGCGGTAGTCGCGGAACGGCGTCATCGCGTTCGCGAGCTCCCAGACCTCCTCGTCCTCGGTGTGGAAGATGTGGGAGCCGTGGGGCTCGTAGAGGACCCCCTCCATGTGCTCGGAGCGGATCAGGCCGCCCGGCACATCGGCCCGCTCGAGCAGGACGGTGCGCACGCCGTCGCGGGCGAGGCGGTGAGCGATGGTGCAACCGGTGAGGCCGGCGCCGACGACGAGCATCGTCGGCGCGCGCGAAAAGTCGTCAAGACGTGTCAAAACGGAGTCTCCTTCGTAGGAGGAGGTCCGTTTCGGTTCGCTGGCGCGCCCCGTGCCGTCCCGCCGATCGTGTTCTACGGCCGACCGGGTGGCTTGCGCTCCCCGATCTGCCGACGCGGGGGCTGCTACCCGGCGCCCCTGTGGCTAATCACCAGCTCGCCGCCGCTACGGCGCGACGCTGCCGGGGGAGGGTCTGGGGCGCCGCGCCCGGAGGGGTGGGGCGCTTTCCGTACCCATCTCGGTACATAAAGCGCCCCACCCAGTCATGGCTGCCGTTCAGCCGGCGGATGCGCCGCCGACGCGGCCGTGGGCGCGCCCCCAGCGTCCTCGTCGTCCCCGCCGTCCTCGTCGTCCACCTCCTCCACGATCACCACCGCTCGCTCGTCCCACCAGATGCAGGTGATCCCGCCCGCCTTCAGATGCTCGACCGTGTCCGGCTGCCGCAGGCCCGCCTCGTCAAGGATGTGGCGGAGCCGTGCTTCCGAAGCCTCGGGCGAGAACTGGTCTGAGTCCATGCCGCGAGCCTGCCGACACCGGTGTGACACATGGGTGACGAGTGTGAAAACTCAGCTCGCGAACGCGCTCAGCCCGCGGTCGCGAATGCCGCGTCCAGCAGCTTCGGCGCCTGCTTCGACGGGTCCGGCGAGTTCAGCAGCACCACGCCGAGCCGCCGGTCGCCCCGTCGCGCGACGCCGACGAAGCAGCGCCCCGCCTCGTCGGTGTAGCCCGTCTTCAGCCCGATCGCGCCCGGGTAGCCGGAGCCGGATCAGCGGGTTGTGGCCGGTCAGGTAGAGCTTGCCGCCCTTGATCGGGAACGGCAGCACCGCTCCCGCCAGGCGAGTGATGCGCCGGATGCGCGGCTTGCTCATCGCCCGGCGCGCCAGCGCGGCCAGGTCGCGGGCGCACGAGCGGTTGCCCGGCTCCAGCCCGTGCGACGAAGCGAATCGCGTGCAGGTCAGCCCCCACCGCCGCGCATGCCGGTTCATCAGCCTCACGAAGCGCCGCTCGCTCCCCGCCACGCCCACCGCCAGCGCGATCGCCGCGTCGTTCCCGGAAACGATCAGCAGCCCGTTCAGCAGCGTCTCGGCTCGCACCCGCCGCCCCTTCGGCAGCATCCCCACGCCCGAGCCCGAGTAGTTCAGCGCCGCCTGCGTGATCCGCACCGGCTGCGCCGGCCGCGTCCGCTCGACCACGACGAGCGCGGTCATGATCTTCGTCAGGCTCGCCATCGGCAGCGTTCGCAGCGGGATCGCGCCGCCACAGCACCTCGCCGGTGTCCACGTCGAAGACGATCCCGCCCCGCGGCGGCTTGCGCAGGCGCAGATGGAACGCGTCCACGCCCCCGAGCTCGATCGGCGGCGACACCGGCCGGACCGGCCGCTGCGAAGCCTCGGACGACGCCCGCACCGGCGGCGTGTGCACCGCTATCGGCAGCCCGCCGCCGCCGCCGCCGCCACCACCGTCGCCGGCGAGCGCGACGTACGCCGCGGCCGCGACCGCCAGCGGCGCCAGCAGCAGCGCGAGCGTCGCCATGAGCTGGATCGGCCGGCGGCGGCGCCGCGCCGAGAACATCCGCCTGCGCCGGCGGCCTCTACTCATCGGGTGGGCGCGAGAGCAGCGCGCCCACCACTCCGACCCCGATCAGGAGAAGCACCAGCACGGTCACCACGACCCCCGCGACGTTGATTCCGCCCACGCTCGCCGCCGCGATCGTGAGCCCGGTCAGCAGGACGATGATCCCCAGCGTGGCGGCCAGAACCGGCAGCGTTGTCCATCAGTACACGGGCAGTCGGTGCGGGCGCTCGTAGTCGTCCTGGACCCGGTTGGCGAACGCCCTGATCGCCAGCAGCCCGAACACGAACCCACCGATGTGCGCGAAGTACGCCACTCCACCGTCGGTGCCGGCCGGCGACGTGAGGTCGGTCGCCCCGAGGAACAGCTGGATCAGGATCCACAGCCCCAGCACCAGCAGCGCGGGCAGCTCGATCACGGTGAAGAAGATCACGATGAGCACCAGCGTCACCACCCGCGCCCGCGGATACAAGAGCGCGTAGCCGCCCAGCACCGCCGCGATCGCGCCGCTCGCGCCGACCGTCGGCACGGTCGCGCTCGGGTCGACCAGCACCTGCGCCAGCACGGCCGCCAACCCCCCGAGCAGGTAGAACGCCACGAAGCGCAGCGGCCCCATCGAGTCCTCGATGTTGTTCCCGAAGATCCATAGGAAGAGCATGTTCCCGCCGAGGTGCAGCAGGCTGCCGTGCATGAACATGGAGGTGAAGATCGTGACCCACCAGACCGCCTGCTCGGGCGCGGTCCCGCTCACCCCCTCCTGTCCCTCGCATACGACCGCCCCCGACGACGAGGTCCCGCAGTCGTCGCCCGGGTGCGTGATCTCGTAGGGGATCGCGCCGTACTCGAGCACGCGCTCGTTGCCGGTGTCGCCGAGGCCCCAGAGCCCCTGCTCGAACCCGAAGTAGACGACGCAGCAGGCGACGATGATCGCCACGGTGAGCACCGGGAAGCGGCGAGTCGGTATGTCGTCCTTGATCGGGAGCAAGTCAGGCTGAGCCGGCGCTCGCCTGCGCGAGGGTCTGCTCGGCGTGGTAGCTCGACCGCACCAGCGGCCCGGCGGCCACGGACTCGAACCCGATCGCGTACGCCTCGCGCTCCAGCTCCGCGAACTCGTCCGGGTGCCAGTAGCGCACCACCGGCAGGTGGTCGCGCGTGGGGCGCAGGTACTGCCCCACCGTCAGGACCTGGACGCCGTGCTCGCGCAGGACCCCGAACGTCTCGAGCAGCTCCTCCTTGGTCTCGCCCAGGCCGGTCATCAGCCCCGACTTGGTGACGACCTCGTCGCCGCCCATCTCCTTGGCGTTGCGCAGCACGCGGCACGAGCGCAGGAAGCGCGATCCGCGGCGCGCCAGCGGGTAGAGCCGCGGCACCGTCTCGACGTTGTGGTTGAAGACGTCGGGCCGCTCCGCGATCACGCGCGCGAGCGGCATCTCCTCGCCGCGGAAGTCCGGCGTCAGCACCTCGACCTTGCAGCCCGGCGCCAGCCGCCGGATCGACCGGATCGTGCCGACGAAGGCGGTCGAGCCGAGGTCCGGCAGGTCGTCGCGGTCGACGGAGGTCACGACCGCGTGCCGCAGCCCCATCTTGCGCACCGACTGCGCGACGCGCAGCGGCTCGAGCGCGTCGTTGTGCGTCGGCTTGCCGGTCTTGACGTTGCAGAACCCGCAGCGGCGCGTGCAGGTGTCGCCCAGGATCATGAACGTCGCGGTGCCCCGCTCCCAGCAGTCGCCGATGTTCGGGCAGGCCGCCTCCTGGCAGACCGTGTGCAGCTCCTGCCCCTCGATCATCCCGCGCAGCTCGCGGTAGTGGGGGCCGCCCGGCGCCGGCCGCTTGAACCAGGCCGGCTTGCGGTCGCGGAACGGCCGCACCTCGCCCATCTCGAGCACCCGCGCGCCACCCGGGTTCGACCGCGACCGCGTGCTCACGCCGCCACCGCCTCGCGCTCCAGCAGCCGGCTCGGCGACACCAGCCGCTGCCGGCGCCCGAACGCCTCGGAGAACCGGAACGCCATGCGCTTGCGGAAGCACGGCAGCGACGGCGAGCGGCCGGTCTCGCGCGCGAGCGAGGTGACGCGCACCTCGTCGATCCCGCAGGGCACGATCCACTCGAACGGCGTCAGGTCGTTGTCCACGTTCACGGCCAGCCCGTGCATCGAGACGCCCTCGCGCACGCGCACCCCGATCGAGGCGATCTTGGCGTCGCCCGCCCAGACGCCGGTGAGCGGCGTGGCGCGGGCCTCGGCCGCCACGCCCTCGTCGGCCAGCGCGGCGACGATCGCGGCCTCCATCGTGTGGACGAAGTCGGCGACCCGATCGACCGCCATGATCGGGTAGGCGACCAGCTGGCCGGGCCCGTGGTAGGTCACGCGCCCGCCCCGGTCGCTGTCCTCCACGGCGATCCCGCGCTCGCGGTACCAGTCCTCGCCCAGCGGCAGGTCGGCCGGCTCGGTGCGCTTGCCGCGCGTGTACACGGGCGGGTGCTCGAGCACGAGCAGCAGATCGGGCAGCTCGCCGGCCGCGCGGCGGTCGCGCAGCGTCCGCTGCAGCTCGAAGGCCTCGGCGTACGGGACCGATCCGAGGTGGGTCACCCAGAGCTCAGGCATCTGCCTCAAGGCTACCCTGCGCTCGGTGAACGACAGCGAGCAGCGCTTCTGGCCGTCGCGCATGCGCTGGCGCCTGCGAGGCGCCTGGATGTGGCCCACGTTCGCCGCGATCACGCTGCTCGACGGCCTGCTGCTGCACCGCCTCTCGCCGGTGCGCGAGGGCATCGACCTGATCCCGGCGATCCTGATCGCCACCTTCGGCAACCTGATCCTGGTCGGAGCGATCGGGCCGTGGCTCGCCCGCCGCATCTGGAAGCGCCGGCCCGCCGCGGACGAGAGCGCGCCGCCCAAGGCCCAGCTCGAGGTGCTCGTCGACCGGGTCGGCACCGCGCTGCTGGTCGCGAGCGTGTTCGGCCTGCTCGTCGTCGGGCTCGCCAACCGGCCGGTGATCGTCGTCGAGACCAACCAGCGCGAGCGCGCCGCCAAGCTGCTCGAGGACTACGTCGAGTCCCACGGCGACGCCGAGCTGCGCCGCAACCTGGAGGCCTCGGACACGCGCCGCTACGCCGACGGCTACTACCGCAGCTGCATCCCCCACGACGACCGGCGGCGCTCGACCTGCTTCCTCATCGACGTGCGCAAGGACCGGGCCGAGTTCACCCGCGACCGCAGCGAGATCCCCAACCAGCCGCAGCCCTAGAGCGCAGCGAGCCGGTCGCCGTCGCGCACCTCGAGCAGCCGGATCGAGTTGCGCCCCGGCCGCAGCGCCGACTCGGGGACGATCAGGGAGAAGAACTCGGTGCGGCGCCCATGCAGGTGGAAGCTGCGGCCGACCGCCCGGATGCGGCCGTTCACGGCGACCGCGAGGTCGCGCGTCGTCCCGCGCGGCGTGCCCGGCAGCCGCCCCGTCACGCGCGTCGGCAGCAGCTCCTGGGACGGGTCGACGTGCGCCGCCAGGCCGAGGTTGGCGATCTGCGCGTGGGCGCTCGCAGCCGCCAGCTGCGGCACGGGGCGACCGATCAGCTCCGGGTGCGGGCCGATCCGGTAGGCCGACTCCCAGGGGTCGCCGAACATCAGGTCGCTCTGCGCGCCGGTGCCGAACTTCGACGCGCGCCACGCGCGCAGCGCCTCGCGGCGGCGCTCGAAGTCGGCGCGGCTGAACGAGATCACCCGGCTGAAGTCGCGGCGCGGCATCGAGACCGTGCGGCGCGACCTGCGCGGCCTTCGAGAAGACCGACGTGCCGTCGTGCTTCCACCAGACGCGCGCGCCGAGCACGTCGGCGATGGTCGGGACGACGTCGAGGTTGCGCACGATGCTGTCGTCCACGCTCCCCTCGTCCTGTCCCGGCCGCTTCACGAAGAACGGCACTGCCGCCACCTGCTCGAAGTTGCTCTCGCTGACCTGGCGGCGCTCCTTGACGCCGACCTCGAACGCGATGCCGTGGTCGGCGACGACGACGAACAGCGCGCGGTCGAAGATGCCGGTCCGCTTCATCCGGTCCATGATCAGGCCGAGCTGGTGGTCGACGTAGCCCACCTGCAGGAGGTGGCGCAGGTGGTTGTGGTCGGTGAGCCAGGGGTCGTCGAAGCCGCCGGGGCGGTTGATGCCCTCGACCGGGTCGTTGCCGGTCGGCCGGCTGCGATGCCCCGAGGGCAGGTAGATCCACGGCTCGTGGGGCAGCAGCGCGTGGTGGAGGTAGAAGGTCGGCGTGGGGCGGTCGCGCAGCGCGCCGATCCAGCGGTGCAGGCGCGCCGGGCGGCCGCCGCCGGCGAGCCGCTTCAGGACGCCCGGCCGGCGCGTGCGGGCGCCGGCGCAGATGCGCGGCGGGCAGACCGCGGTCCCGGACTCCACCTTGATCACGTCGTAGCCGAGCCGGTCCATCAGGTGGAAGACGCTCGGCTGGTGGCTGCGCACGTCGGGGGCGGTGCCGCGCCGCGGCAGCCGCGCGTCGAGGATCGCGGGCACCGCCTTGAAGGTCGAGTCGTAGACGCTCTGGCCGTTGCGGAACCAGGTCGAGGTGCGCGCGAGCGCCGCGAAGTTCGGGTAGCGCTCGGCGTCGATGCGCCCGTCGGGGCCGATCAGCGTGTCGGCGGGGAACTCGTCGAAGATGACGACGACGACCGGCGGCCGCGCCTCGGGCTTCTGCGCGGCATCGTCGCCGTCGGCGACCGCCACGGCCACGGCGGTCGCGCCCACGAGCAGGAGCACCAGCAGGGCCGCGCGCACAGAGATGAAGGCTAGAGCCGGCGCAGCCGCCCCGCGACGACCTCGAACAGCGCGACCTCGTTGCGCCCCTCGCGCAGGGAGCTCTCGGGGACCATCAGCGCGAAGTGCTCGACCGGGTCGCCGGCGAGGTGGAACGAGCGCCCGACGGCCTCGATGCGGCCGTTCACCGACACGGCCAGGTCGCGCTCGAGCGCCGGCCCGGCCGCCGCGCAGGTCGCCGGCGATCTCGGTGGGCACCACGCCGCTGCGCCGGCGCACGTCGGCGAGCAGGCGAGGCGCGCACCAGCGACGCCCGCACCGGCGAGCGCCCGCGCCGCCGCGGGCGCCTGACCGATCAGGTCGCGGTGCGGGCCGATGCCGGTGTACAGGGAGGCGATGTCGCCGGAGCCGAACTGGCGCAGCCGGCGCGCCACGACGCGGTCGCGGCGCGCCTTCCAGGCGTCGCTTCGAGATGCGCACGACCGCCGAGAAGTCGCGCGTGTTCAGGCTCACCGTCCGGCGCGCGCGCGTGACCGGGCCGAACGCCGAGTGGCCGTCGGCGCGGTAGGGCAGCTTCCAGCCGAGCACGTCGGCGATCGTCGGCGTCACGTCGAGCGTCCGCGCGAGCACGTCGCTGACCTGCCCGTCCTCCTGGCGCGGGCGCTTGACGATCAGCGGCACCGGAGTCAGCTCCTCGACGTTCGACCGGTTGACGCTGCGCCGCGTCTGCACGTGCGCCTGGAAGGCGATGCCGTGGTCGGCCGTGACGACGATCAGCGTGTCGTCGTACATCCCCTTGCGCTTCAGCCGGCGCACGAGCTGCCCGAGCAGGCGGTCGGTGAAGCCGAGCTGCAGCAGGTAGCGCTGCTCGTTGTGGCGGGTCAGGAACTCGTCGTCGAAGCCGGGCACGCTGTTCATCCCGGGCAGCGGGTCGCCGGGCACCGGCCGCGTCCGCGCTCCCGAGGGCAGGTACAGGTACGGCCCGTGCGGCAGCAGCAGGTGCTTGACCCACAGCGTCGGCCTGCCGGGAGCGATCGAGCGCACCCAGCGCTCGAAGCGCTCCGGCCGCCCGCCGAGCAGGTTCGGGATGATCGCCGGCCGGCGCGTGCGCGCGCCGCGGCACAGCGACTGCGGGCAGAGCGCGGTGGCCTCCTCGGAGTCGGCGATCCGGTAGCCGTGGCGGCCGAACAGGTCGTAGATCGAGTGCGGGTGGTCGCGCCGGTCCGACGACGCGCCGGCGCGCGGCGCCATGCCGTCGAGGATCAGCGGCACCGCCTTGGTGGTGGAGTCGTAGACCGAGAAGGCGTTGCGGAACCAGGTCCCGTCGCCCGCGAGCGCGGCGAAGTTGGGGTAGCGGACCGGGTCGATGCGCCCGCGCGGACCGAGCAGGGAGTCGCCCGGGAACTCGTCCATCACCAGCAGCACCACGTAGGGGCGCTTGGGCGCGGCCGCCTCGTGGCTCGCGCGCGGCTCGTCGGAGGAGCAGGCCAGACCCAGTGCCAGAACGGCGAGGGCGCACGCCGCGGCAAGCACCGGTCGTCTCACCGGCCGCACTCTAGGGAGCGAGCAGGCGCACCCCCAGGCGCCGCGCGAGGCCCTCGCCGCCCCAGCGCATCACCACGTCGTGGTTGTAGGCGAACACCGGCCGCGCCACCGGCGCGAGCGCGTTCATCCAGCGCTCGGTGGTCGCCACGTGCCAGTCGTAGACGACGGCCGTGACGCCGTCCTGCTCGAACAGCCGCCAGACCCCGGAGCCCTGGAGCGCCCCGGTGGCGTCGCCCTCCATCAGTCGCGGGGCCTCGACCGCCCGGACGGTGAAGTCGAACTCGAGCTCGTAGGGGATGCGGCTGCGCCAGGCGATCCGGTAGCGGCTGCCGACGCGCCGCTCGTCACCGGCGTCGAGCTCGGCCACCCGCGCCACCCCGCGCCACCACTGCGGCCACTCGAGCGGCGCCTGGAGCACCTCCCAGGCGGACTCCCGGGGGGCCTCCAGCAGCCAGGTCGAGAGGAAGCGGTACTCGGCCGTCAGGGCCCCGGGCTAGGCACTTACCGCCAGCGCTTCCTCGACGGGCGTGTACTCCACGCCGACGCCCTCGGCGACGGCGGGGTGCGTCACCTTGCCGGCGGCGACGTTGACGCCCGGCTTCAGGCCGGGCAGCTTCTCGAGCGCGTCCGCGCAGCCCGTGGTCGGCGAGCGCCAGCACGTACGGCAGCGTGGCGTTGGTGAGCGCGAACGTGGACGTGACGGGAACGGCGCCGGGCATGTTCGCGACGCAGTAGTGGGTCACGCCGTCGACCTCGTAGACGGGGTCCGAGTGCGTGGTCGGCCGCGACGTCTCGAAGCAGCCGCCCTGGTCGATCGAGACGTCGACGAGCACCGCGCGCTTCTTCATCAGCCCGAGCTGGTCGCGCTTGATCACGTACGGGGCGCGGGCGCCCTGCACGAGCACGGCTCCGATCACGAGGTCGGCCTGCGGCAGCATCTGCTCGACGGCGAGCGTCGACGAGTACACGGTCGAGGCTCGCCCGCCGAAGCCCACGTCGAGCTCGCGCAGCCGGTCGATGTTGCGGTCGAAGACGAACACGTCCGCCTCCATGCCGATCGCGATGAACGCCGCGTTCTGGCCGACCACGCCGCCGCCGATGATCATCACGGTCGCGGCGGCCACGCCGGGCACGCCGCCGAGCAGCACGCCGCGGCCGCCGAGCGGGCGCTCCAGGAAGAAGGCCCCCGCCTGGGTCGCGATCTTGCCGGCCACCTCGCTCATCGGCGCCAGCAGCGGCAGCCGGCCGCGCTCGTCGACGACGGTCTCGTAGGCGACGCAGGTGGCGCCGCTGTCGGCGAGCGACCGGGTCAGCTCGGGCGCGGGGGCCAGGTGCAGGTAGGTGAACAGCAGGTGGTCGGGGCGCAGCAGCTCGACCTCCTCGGGCTGCGGCTCCTTGACGCCGAGCACCATCTCGGCCTCCTCGAAGACGGCGGCGGCGTCGGGCGCGATGCGCGCGCCCTGCGCGGTGTACTCGTCGTCCGGGATCGTGCTGCCCTCGCCGGCCCCGGCCTGCACGATCACCTCGTGCCCGTGCTCGACCAGCTCGCGTGCGCCCGCGGGCGTCAGCGAGACGCGGTACTCGTCCGTCTTGATCTCCGTCGGTACTCCCACCCTCATGCAACCAGCTCCCTTGCCCTCAATGCCAGCCAGAACTCGATCCGATCGCGCGCGCTCGACAGGTCCCTTCCGGTGAGCTGCTCCACGCGCCTGATGCGGTAGCGCAGCGTATGCCGATGGCAGTACAGCTCGCGTGCCGCCTTCTCCCACTGCCCGTTCTGCTCGATGAACGCCTCGAGCGAGCGGATCAGCTCGTCGCCGTATTCGCCGGTCGCGTCCTCGAGCGGCGAGAGGACGCTGTCGCAGTAGAGCCGCAGCGCGTCGTCGTCTTGGAGCGACAGCAGCAGCTGGAACGCGCCCAGGTCCCGGTAGGAGGCGACCGGGGGCGCGCTGCCGTTCGCCATCGCCGACGCCTCGAGGGCGCAGCGCGCCTCGTGGAACGAGCGCCGCAGGCTGCCGACCGGCGCGATCCGCGATGCCGCCGCGCGCAGCTGCCCGTGCTCGGGCGCGAGCGCGTCGCGGGCGCGGCCGGCCAGCGCCACCGGGTCGACGCCGTCGCGCGCGTCGACGACCGCGCACAGCAGCGGGCCGCGCGCCGGCGACGAGCGCGCCGACGCCGGCGTCGGCCAGCATGCGGTCGAGGTCGGCCTCGGCGTCCGGCGCGTGGGCCTCGTCGTCCGAGAACACCAGCACCGCGGCGTTCGGCGCCGACGCCGAACGGGCGCATGCGCACGCTCAGCTCGGCCTCCGAGAGGCGCCCGGTGAGCGCCTCGGCGAGCACGTCGCCGGCCAGCCGGCGCTCGGTGTCGCGCATGGCGCGCTGGCGCATCAGCTCGAGCGCGACGACCGTGACCGCCTGCTGCAGGATCAGCCGCTCGAAGTCGCCGATGCCGCCGGTGTCGCGCGCGAAGACGAGCCAGGCCTGCGGCGCGCCGCGGCCGCGCGTGGAGACCGGCAGCACGAGCGAGCGCCCAGCGAGCTCCGGATGGTCTGGCGAGAACTCGGTCGCCTCGGTGCCGCGGCCGGCGGCGACGCTGCGCCGGCGCACGTCGTCGCGTACGGCCTCGACCGCGGCGTCGGGCAGGCTCGCGGCGGAACAGCTTCGAGGCGATCGTCTCGCCGCGCGCCGACAGCACCCCGACCGCGCCGCCGGTGGCCGCGGCGAGCGCGCGCACGACCTCGTCGAGGCCGCGCTCCTCGAGCACGATCCGCTCGAGCCGCTTGTGGATCGCGATGCCGCGCTGGAGCACCTCGTACTGCTCGTTCACGAGGCGCGCGAACGCCTTCTCCGTGAGCGCGATGAACGGCAGCTCGTACGGCACCTCGAAGACCGGGAAGCCCGCGCGCGGCCGCCTCCTCGACGATCGCCGGCGGCACCTCGGTCGTGGTCGAACCCGGTGCCGAACCCGAGCCCGGCGAGCTGGCGGTCGGCCAGCAGCCGCACGAACTCGCGCTGGCGCTCCTCGGAGTCGAGCTGGATGCCGGTGGTCAGCAGCAGCTCGCCGCCCGAGAGCCAGGGCGTCGGGTCGGGCAGCTCCGAGATGTGGACCCAGCGGACCGGGGCGTCCGCGCCGTCCTCGCCTGCCGCGAGCGCGAGGCCCATCTCGGCGGCGAGCGCGCGGACGGTGAGCATCAGTGGCGGACGATCCGCTCCCACGCCTCGGTGAGCACCGAGCGCAGCACCCCGTCGATCAGCTCGAACTCCTCCGTGTCGGCGATCAGCGGCGGCGAGAGCTGGATGACCGGGTCGCCGCGATCGTCGGCGCGGCAGATCAGCCCGCGCTTGAAGAGCTCGGCGGACATGAAGCCGCGCAGCAGGTCCTCCGACTCCTCGTCGCTGAACGTCTCCTTGGTCTCCTTGTCCTTGACCAGCTCGAGCGCGTGGAAGTAGCCCGCGCCGCGCACGTCACCGACGATCGGCAGGTCGTCGCGCAGCTCCTCGAGCATCCCGCGGAACTCGGGCTCCTTCTCGCGCACGTGGCCGCAGAGGTCCTCGCGCTCGAAGATGTCGAGGTTCGCCATCGCGATCGCGGCCGACATCGGGTGGCCGCCGAAGGTGATGCCGTGCGTGAACGTCTCCGTGTCCGCCATGAACGGGTCGGCGACGCGGTCGGAGACGATCACGGCGCCCATCGGCGCGTACGCCGAGGTGAGCCCCTTGGCGGTGGTGATGATGTCCGGCACGACGCCGAAGCGGTCGACGCCGAAGTAGTGGCCCAGGCGGCCCCACGAGCAGATCACCTCGTCGGCGATCAGCAGCACGTCGTGCGCGTCGCAGATCTCGCGCACGCGCTGCCAGTAGCCGTCCTGGGGGACGAAGCAGCCGCCCGAGTTCTGCACCGGCTCGAGGATCACCGCGGCGACCGTCTCCGGGCCCTGGAACTCGATCATGTGCTCGATCTGGTTCGCGGCCCAGAGCGGGTCGCGGTCCTCGGGCCAGCGGTAGTCGTTGGTGTTGGGCACGTGGTGCGCGCCCGGGACGAGCGGCTCGAAGGGCGTGCGCAGCGACGTGATGCCGGTGATCGAGAGCGCGCCGAACGTGGTGCCGTGGTAGGCGGTCTCGCGCGAGATGATCTTCGACTTGAGCCGGTTGCCGGTCAGCTTGTGGTACTGGCGCGACAGCTTCCAGGCCGACTCGACGGCCTCGGATCCGCCCGAGGTGAAGAAGACCCGGTTGAGGTCGCCCGGCGCGAGCCCCGCGATGCGGCTCGCCAGCTCGGTCGCCACCGGGTGCGCGTAGCTCCAGTTGGTGTAGAAGCCGAGCTCCTTGGCCTGGCGCGCGGCGGCCTCGCCGAGCTCGGCGCGCCCGTGGCCCGCGTTCACGCAGAACAGGGCGGACAGCCCGTCGAGGTAGCGCGTGCCGTGCTCGTCGTATACGTACGAGCCCTCGCCGCGCACGATCATGGGGATCTCGTGGGCCTCGTCGTACCCGCCCATGCGGGTGAAGTGCATCCACAGATGGCGGCGTGCCTTCTCCTGAAGCTCGCTGGGGGGCCCGCTGTGCGGGTCGGTCACGGCCTGCGGGGTGGTCGCCATCTCTCTCCTTGCCTCGGTCCGACTAGACGCTCCGGACAACCGTATCGGCGGATAGGCGCACCGTCTAGAGGGCTCATGGCGAAATCCCGACCCGTCCAGTTGTACGTTTCGTACTGTTAGGCGATAGGTGTTTTCGGCATTTCGGTACTTGCAGGGATGCCGGATCGGCCATAGCTTGCCGATCCACATGAGCCTGGAGGGCCAATCGGGGGATCGCATCTCCAGCGGCGCACCCAGCGTCAGCCTGCGCGGGGTCACCAAGCGGTTCGGCGACTTCACGGCGGTGCGCGAGATGGACCTCGACATCCCGCGCGGCCAGTTCTTCACGATGCTCGGGCCTTCCGGCTGCGGCAAGACCACGACCCTGCGGATGATCGCCGGGTTCGAGGAGCCGAGCGAGGGCACCGTCCTGCTCGACGGCGAGGACGTGACCGGGCTGGCCGCGTTCAGGCGGCCCACCAACACGGTCTTCCAGAGCTACGCGCTGTTCCCCCACCTGAGCGTCGAGCGCAACGTCGCGTTCGGCCTCGAGCGCAAGCGCGTGGCCAAGGACGAGGTGCGCCGGCGCGTGGCCGAGGAGCTCGAGCGCGTCGGCCTGGCCCGCGAGGCCAAGCGCAAGCCGCGCCAGCTCTCCGGCGGCCAGCAGCAGCGCGTCGCGCTCGCGCGCGCGCTCGTGAACCGTCCCGCGGTGCTGCTGCTCGACGAGCCGCTCGGCGCCCTCGACCTCAAGCTGCGCAAGCAGCTGCAGGTGGAGCTGAAGCGCATCCAGCAGGACGTCGGCATCACGTTCATCTACGTGACGCACGACCAGGAGGAGGCGCTGACGATGTCGGACTCGATCGCGGTGATGAACCGCGGCGTCGTCGAGCAGCTCGACAACCCGGAGGAGATCTACGAGCGCCCCGCCACGACGTTCGTGGCCGGCTTCATCGGCGTCTCCAACCTGATGCCGGGCGAGGTCGTCTCGACCGGGACCGGAACCGCCGAGCTGCGGCTCGACGCAGGCGCCGACCGTCGCGCGCGGGGGCGGCGGGCGCGACGGTGGGCGAGCGGGCGCACGCCGTGGTGCGCCCGGAGAAGCTGCAGCTTCACACGGCCAACGGCGCAGGCCCGGACGGCCGCCCGGCGGTCGACGGGCAGGTCGAGAGCTCGCTCTACCTGGGCACCGCGACCCAGGTGACGGTGCGCCTGCCGGACGACACCCGCATGACCGTGCTGGTGCCCAACACGGACGAGGAGGCGCGCCGGCGCCTGCCGGCCGCCGGAGACGACGCGCGGCTGACCTGGTCGACCGAGAACATCCACATGGTGAAGGAGGCAGGGACGTCGTGAGCGACCTCGAGCGGCACTTCGAGAGCATCATCAGGGAGGAGGTCACCCGCCGGCGGCTGCTGCGCCGCGGCGCGGCCGGGGCGCTGAGCGTCTCCGCCCTCTCGTACCTCGCGGCCTGCGGGTCCGAGACCGGACCGGGCGCGGGCGACAACGAGCCCGAGAGCAAGGTCATCAAGAAGGGCGAGATCGGCGACTCGCTGTACGTCGCCAACTGGCCGCTCTACATCGACGAGAAGCGCGAGAGCCTCAAGAAGTTCCAGGACAAGTACGGGGCCAAGGTCAAGTACGTCGAGGAGATCAACGACAACACCGAGTTCTTCGGCAAGGTCCGCCAGCAGTACGACCGCGGCGACTCCGGCGGCCGCGACATCCACGTCGTGACCGACTGGATGGCCGGCAAGATGATCACGCTGGGCTACGTCCAGAAGCTCGACCACGCGGCGCTGCCGAACGTCACCGCCAACCTGATCGACAGGCTCAAGTCGCCGCCGTTCGACCCCAAGCGCGACTACTCGGTGCCGTGGCAGTCGGGCTTCGCCGGGATCATCTACCGCAAGGACAAGGTCAAGCGCGAGCCCAAGTCGATCGACGACCTGTTCGATCCGGCGTACAAGGGCAAGGTCACGATGCTGACCGAGATGCGCGACACCGTCGGCCTGGTCGCGGCGTCGATGGGCGCGGACCCGGAGACGGCCACCAAGGACGAGTTCATGAAGGCGATCGACAAGATCGGCGAGGCGTCCGACTCGGGCCAGATCCGCGGCTTCACCGGCAACGAGTACACGAAGGACATCACCAAGGGCGACTCCTGGGTGATCATCGGCTGGTCGGGCGACGCCGTGCAGCTCGAGGCCGACAACCCGAACATCAAGTTCATCGCTGCCCGAGAGCGGCGTGCACCTGTGGACCGACAACATGGAGATGCCGGTCGGCGCGCCCGAGGCGTACGGGGCCGAGAAGTTCATGGACTTCGTCTACGAGCCGGAGATCCAGGCGGACATCGCCGAGTACGTGAACTACATCTGCCCGGTGAACGGCGTGAAGGAGATCCTCGCGGAGCGGGATCCGTCGCTCGCGGCGAACCAGCTGATCTTCCCGGACGACAAGACGCTCGACGAGGCGTTCATCTTCCGCCAGCTGAAGGCCGACGAGGACAACGAGCTGACCGAGGCGTTCCAGCACGTGATCGGCGCGTAGGCCGGACGCTTTGCGCGCAGCGCTGAAGAAAGGCGGGCTCCCGTACCTGCTGCTGCTGCCCGGCCTCGGGTGGCTCGCGATCTTCTTCGCGCTGCCGCTGGCGTACATGGTCTTCGAGTCGCTCAAGTCGGGCACGCCCGACACCGGCTTCCTGTTCGACTGGAACTTCTCGAACTACTCCGACGCGATCTCGGAGTTCGACGAGCAGTTCATCCGCTCGTTCGAGTACGCCGGCCTGGCGACGCTGTTCTCGCTGCTGATCGGCTACCCGCTCGCCTACGTGATCGCCTTCCGAGCCGGGCGCTGGCGCAACGCGCTGCTGCTCGCGGTGATCGTGCCGTTCTTCGTGACGTACCTGATCCGCACGCTCTCCTGGGAGACGATCCTGGAGGACTCGGGAGCGCTCGTGAACGTCGCTCCAGACCGTCGGCCTGCTGTCCGAGGGCGGGCGCCTGCTCGACACGACCGTGTCGGTGGTGGCCGGCATCACCTACAACTTCCTGCCCTTCATGGTGCTGCCGCTGTACGCGTCGCTGGAGCGGATCGACCCGCGGCTGATGGAGGCCGGCTACGACCTCTACGGCCGCCGCCGCGACGTGTTCCTGCGCGTGACGCTGCCGCTGTCGATGCCGGGCGTGGTCGCCGGGACGCTGCTCACGTTCATCCCGGCCGCCGGCGACTTCATCAACGCCGAGCTGCTCGGGACGCCGCGCCAGTACATGATCGGCAACGTCATCCAGAGCCGCTTCCTCGAGGTGGGCGACTACCCGACCGCGGCGGCGCTCTCGTTCATCCTGATGGGCGCGATGCTGCTGATCGTGGTGATCTGGGCGAAGATCGCCGGGACCGAGGCGCTGCTCGGGACCGAGGGCGAGGAGCGGCGGGCCTGATGGAGGCGACCACCGCCGGGTCGGCTGCCGAGCGCGCGCGCGCGAGACGCGCGGTCCGCGCAACCGCCGCTTCGGCGGCCGGCTGCTCGACGCCGGGCTGAACGCGTACGCGGGCCTGGCGCTGCTGTACCTGCTGATCCCGATCGCGGTCATCCTCGCGTTCTCGTTCAACAAGCCCGCGCGGGCGCTTCAACTTCGTCTGGCAGGAGTTCTCGTTCGACGCCTGGAAGGACCCGTTCGCGGTGCCGGGCGTGGGGGACGCGCTGCGCGTCTCGATCGAGGTCGCCGGGCTCTCGACGCTGATCGCGACGGCGCTCGGCACGATCACCGCGCTCGCGCTGGTGCGCTACGAGTTCCGCGGCCGCGCGCCGGTCAACTTCTTCATCTTCATCCCGCTCGCGACCCCCGAGGTCGTGCTGGGCGCCGCGCTGCTGTCGATGTTCCTCAACTTCGCCGTGGCCACCGGGCTTCACGACGATCGTGATCGCGCACGTCATGTTCAACCTGTCGTTCGTGATCGTCACGGTGCGCTCGCGGCTGATCGGCTTCGACCGCTCGCTCGAGGAGGCCGCGCAGGACCTCGGCGCCACCGCCTGGCAGACGTTCCGGCTCGTGACCCTGCCGCTGATCATGCCGGGCGTCGTCTCGGCCGCGCTGCTCGCCTTCGCGCTGTCGATCGACGACTACGTGATCACGAGCTTCAACAACGGCTCGACGATCACGTTCCCCGTGTTCATCTGGGGCGCGGCGCGCGTGGCGATCCCGCCGCAGATCTACGTGATCGCGTCGATGATCTTCCTGTTCACGCTCGCGATGATGCTGCTCACCGTGTGGCAGCAGCGGCGGGCCGAGCGAATGGCCGCGGTCCGGCCGGACGAGCCGGAGCCGAGCCAGGCGTGATCGCAACGGCCGGGCCGCTGCTCGGCCGCGAGCGCGAGCGCTTCGCCGACGCGCATCCGCGCTCGCGCGAGCTGCACGAGCGGGCGCGCGGGTCGCTGCTGGCGGGCGTGCCGATGAGCTGGATGACGATGTGGGCGGGCGCGCACCCGGTCTACCTCGCCGAGGCGCACGGCGCGACGCTGGTCGACGTCGACGGCAACTCCTACGCGGACTTCTGCCTCGGCGACACCGGCGCGATGGCGGGGCACCTGCCGCCGCCGCGCGACGTGCCGGCGTGACGACGATGCTGCCAACCGAGGACGCGGCCTGGGTCGGCGAGGAGCTGGCGCGGCGTTTCGGCGTCCCCTGCTGGCAGTTCTCGCTGACCGCGACCGACGCGAACCGGTGGATGCTGCGCATCTGCCGCCAGGTCACCGGGCGGCCGCGGGTGCTCGTGTTCAACTGGTGCTACCACGGCTCCGTGGACGAGGCCTTCGTCACGCTGGACGCGGACGGCACGGCCCGCTCGCGCGCCGGCAACGTCGGGCCCGCGGTCGATCCCGCGCAGACCACGCGCGTGGCCGAGTTCAACGACATCGACTCGGTCGAGGCCGCCCTCGCGCACGGCGACGTCGCCTGCGTGCTGATGGAGCCGGCGCTGACGAACATCGGCATCGTGCTGCCCGAGCCCGGCTTCCTGGAGGCGGTCCGCGCGGCCTGCACCCGCGCCGGCGCGCTGCTGATCATCGACGAGACGCACACGCTCAGCGCGGGCCCGGGCGGCTGCACGGCCGCGTGGGGGCTCGAGCCCGACGCCGTGACGCTCGGCAAGTCGATCGGCGGCGGGGTGCCGATCGGCGCCTATGGCGTGACGGCCGAGCTGGCCGGGCGCATCGCCGCGCAGGAGGACGCCGACTTCGAGGACACCGGCGGCGTGGGCGGCACGCTCGCCGGCAACGCGCTATCGCTCGCCGCGACGCGGGCGACGCTGTCGGAGGTGCTGACCGAGCCGGCCTTCGAGCGGATGTCGGCGCTGCGCGAGCGCTTCGTCGCCGGGGTCGAGGAGGTGCTCGAGCGCCACGCCGTGCCCTGGAGCATCGTCAGCCTCGGCGCGCGCGCCGAGTACCGCTTCAGCGCCGAGCCGCCGCGCACCGGAGCCGAGTCGGCGGCTGCCGGCGACCGCGAGCTCGACGAGTATCTGCACCTGTACCTGCTGAACCGCGGCGTGCTGATCACGCCGTTCCACAACATGGCGTTGATGTGTCCGGCGACGACCGCGGCCCAGGTCGATCTCCACACGGACGTCTTCGGAGCGGCCGTGGAGGAGCTGTGCGTATGACCGAGGACAAGGGACTCAAGAAGGACGCGATCGGCTTTCTCGACGGGCTGGTGATCGGCATCTCGTCGACCGCGCCGGCCTACTCGCTGGCGGCGGTGCTGGCGATCGTCGTGGTCGGCGTCGGAGTGCAGGCGCCGGCCGTGATGCTCGTCTCGTTCGTGCCGATGTTCCTGATCGCGTCGGCCTTCTACTACATGAACCGCGCCGATCCGGACTGCGGGACCTCCTTCTCCTGGGTCACGCGCGCGATGGGGCCCGGGCTCGGCTGGGTCGGCGGCTGGGCGGTGACGCACCACCGGCATCCTGGTGATCGGCTCGCTCGCGCAGGTGGCGGCGTACTACACCTTCGACCTGCTGGGCCTCACCGGCATGCGCGACTCGACCGCCTGGAACGTGGTCTTCACGCTGCTGATCATCGCCGTGATGACCACCATCTGCGTGCTGGGCACCGAGCTGTCCGCTCACATCCAGCGCGTGATGATCTTCGCGCAGGTCGGCGCGCTGCTGCTGTTCGCGGTGGTGGCGCTGGTCAAGGGCGGCGCGCGTCAGCTTCTCCTTCTCCTGGCTCTCGCCGTTCGAGATCGACAGCGCCAATGCGCTCATCCTGGGGTGCTGACCGGGGTGTTCATCTACTGGGGCTGGGAGAGCGCCGTCAACCTCAACGAGGAGACCTCCGACTCCGCCTCGGCTCCGGGCCTCGCCGCGGTGTTCTCGACCGTGATCCTGCTCGGCACCTACGTGATCACGACGATCGCGGTGGTCTCGTTCGCCGGCGTGGACCGGGTCGCCGGGTTCGAGGACGACGCCGGGATCTTCGGCGCGCTCGCCACCGACGTGCTCGGCTCGCCGCTCGACAAGCTCGTCGTGCTGGCGATCATCACGTCGGCGCTGTCGTCGACCCAGACGACGATCCTGCCGGCCTCGCGCACGACGCTGTCGATGGCGCGCCAGGGCGCGTTCCCGAAGGCATTCGGGCGCGTGCACCCGCGCTTCCAGACGCCGCACGTCTCGACGATCGTGATCGGCGCGGTGGCGGCGATCTGGTTCGCGGTGCTGTTCCCACTCTCGGAGAACTTCGTCTACGACTCGCTCACCGCGCTGTCGCTGATGATCGCCTTCTACTACGCGCTGACCGGCCTGTCCTGCGCGATCTTCTACCGGCGCGAGCTGACCAAGTCGGTCAAGAACCTGCTGTTCATCGGCGTCGGCCCGGTGGTGGGCGCGGCGATACTCGGCTTCCTGTTCGTCAAGGCGATCATCGAGTACTCGAAGACCGACCAGAGCTACTCGGGCAGCGCGCTGTTCGGGATCGCGATCCCGGTGGTGCTCGGGCTCGGACTGCTGCTGCTCGGGTTCGTGCTGATGCTGATCTGGCGGCTGGGCGGGCACCGCGAGTTCTTCGGTCGAGCGACCGAGATCGTCGACCCGGAGGTGGCCGCCGGGCGCAAGCTCGGCGTGGCGGCGGTGCCGGAGGAGGCGGTCTGATGGGCACGATCGTGCTCGGCTACGACGCCTCGCCGGGCGCGCGCGCCGCGCTGCGGCAGGGCGTGGACCTCGCCGGCGCCTTCGGCGACCGGCTCGTGATCGGCTTCGGCATCCACCCGCCGGGCCTCGGCGGCGGGGAGGGCGCGGCGCACCGCGCAGGCGCTGCGCGAGCAGGCCGAGCGGCTGACGGAGGCCGCGGTGAGCGATGCGCTGGCGGCGGGCGTCGACGCGGAGGTGGCGCTCGTGGACGAGCGGCCGGCCGAGGCGCTCGTGACGCTCGCCGAGCGCCACGACGCGCGCATGATCGTGGTCGGCAGCTACGGCGAGAGCCCGCTGCGCGGGGCGATTCTCGGATCGACGCCGCACAAGCTGCTGCACCTGGCGGATCGCCCGGTGCTGGTGGTGCCCGGCGAGTAGTCTCGCCGGTCGATGAGCACCTGGGAACAGCTGGCATCGCTGCCGCTCGAGATCGAGCGCTACGACCTCGAGGGGCGCGAGCTCGCCTTCTCCGAGGAGTTCGTGCGCTACACGACCGTGATCACGCTGCGCGGCGGCGGCGAGGAGGGCGTCGGCGAGGACGTGGTCTACGACGGGCTCGACCACCAGTCCTTCCAGGGCGCCGGGCCGACGCTGCCTCTGACCGGCTCGTGGACGCTCGGCTCGTTCGCCGAGCGGCTGGCCGAGCTCGACACGTTCCCCGACCCGCCGGTGCGCGACGTGTCGCGGCGCTACCGCACGCTGGGCGTTCGAGTCGGCTGCGCTCGACCTGGCGCTGCGCCAGGCGGGCCGCTCGCTGGGCGAGCACCTCGGGCGGGAGATGCGCCCGCTCAACTACGTCGTCTCGATGCGGCTCGGGAGCATGGGGTCCGACGAGCCGGAGACCTCCGAGCGCATGCTGCGCGTGCTCGAGCTCTACCCGAATACGCGCTTCAAGCTCGACCCGACCAACACCTGGAGCGACGCCCTGATCGAGGAGCTGGCCGCCTCCGGCGCGGTCGACTCGCTCGACCTCAAGGGCCAGTACAAGGGAACGCCGGTCGACGTGACCACCGACCCCGAGCTGTACGCGAAGCTGGTCGAGGCGTTCCCGGACGCCTGGCTCGAGGACCCGGACATCAACGACGAGACGCGGCCGATCCTGGAGCCGCACCGCGACCGCGTGACGTGGGACGCGCCGATCCACTCCGTCGACGACGTGCTGGCGCTCGAGTGGGAGCCGCGGGTGGTCAACATCAAGCCGTCGCGGGTGGGCTCGCTGGCGGAGCTCGGGCGCGCCTACGACTTCTGCGCCGAGCGCGGCATCGGCGCCTACGGCGGCGGGCAGACCGAGCTCGACGTCGGCCGCGACCACATCCAGTACCTCGCGGCGCTGTTCCACCCGGACACTCCCAACGACGTGGCGCCGCGCGGCTTCAACACGCCGAAGCCCCCCGAGGGGATGCCGGCCAGCCCGATCGAGCTGCAGCCGGCGCCCACGGGCTTCCGCCTCACGTGATCGAGCTCCATCCGCTCCTGCCGAACGGCCAGACCGCCGAGGAGGTGGCGCAGCGCGTCGCGGCCTTCCTCGGCGCGGCGCGCAGGACGCTCGACCTGGCGCTGTACGACATCAGGCTGCCGGGCGAGCCGGGTGACGTGGTGGCGGCGGCGCTGCGCGACGCGGCCGAGCGCGGCGTTGCGGTGCGGATCGCCTACAACGCCGACCACGACGAGCGCGTCTTCCCGCCGCCGCCGCGGACCAAGCCGGAGCTGATCGAGGCGCTGCCGTTCCCGACCTGCGGGATCCCCGGCATCCCCGACCTGATGCACCACAAGTACGTGGTGCGCGACGGCGAGTCGGTCTGGACCGGGTCGACCAACTGGACCACCGACTCCTGGACTCTTCAGGAGAACGTGATCGTCACCGTCGACTCGGCCGAGCTGGCGGCCGAGTACGCGCAGAACTTCGAGGAGCTGTGGGCGGCGCGCGACGTGGACCGCTCGGGCCACGAGGAGCCGCGGACGCTCGACCTGGGCGGGCGCCAGGCGCGGGCCTGGTTCACGCCGGGGCACGGCGAGGAGCTGTCGCAGCGGGTTGCGCGGGCGATCGGCCGGGCGCGCGAACGGGTGCGGATCGCGTCGCCGGTGCTGACCGCCGGGCCGGTGATCGGCACGCTCGCCGAGGTGGCCGCGGAGGCGCGCGTGGACGTGCGCGGGGTGGTGGACCGGACGCAGCTCGAGCAGGTGTTCGTCCAGTGGCGCGAGAACGGCCGCTCGGCCTGGAAGATCCCGATCCTGGCGTCGGTGCTGGAGCACGCCGAGTTCAGCGGCAAGCCCTCGACGCCGTACACGCCCGACAGCGTCCACGACTTCATGCACGCGAAGGTGACCGTCGCCGACGACTGGGTCTTCGCCGGGTCGTTCAACCTGTCGCGCTCGGGCGAGCGCAACGCCGAGAACGTGATCGAGGTCCACGACCCCGAGCTCGCCGACCGGCTGGCCGCCTTCATCGACTCTGTCAGGGGCCGATACGAGCGGATGCTCGGGCCTGCCGGTGAGCGGCCGACATCAGCCGGTCGCGCACCTCGACCGGATCGTCGGTGACCGAGATCAGCTCGACGTCGCCGGGCGAGATCTTGCCCTCGGCGAGCAGCCGCTCGCGAATCCAGTCGACGAGCCCGCCCCAGTAGTCGGAGCCGACCAGCACGACCGGGAAGTAGCGGATCTTGCCGGTCTGGATCAGGGTGAGCGCCTCGAACGTCTCGTCGAGCGTGCCGAAGCCGCCAGGAAAGACGACGAAGCCGCTCGCGTAGCGGACGAACATGATCTTGCGCGTGAAGAAGTAGTGGAACTCGAGGCCGATGTCGCAGTGGTCGTTGAGGCCCTGCTCGAAGGGGAGCTCGATGTTGAGGCCGATCGAGAGCGCGCCGGCGTCGCGGGCACCGCGGTTGGCGGCCTCCATCGCGCCCGGGCCGCCGCCGGTGATGATGGCCAGGCCGGCTTCGCCGACGATGCGGGCGGTCTCGCGGGCCAGCTCGTACTCGGGGTCGTCGGGCCGGGTGCGGGCGGAGCCGAAGAAGGAGGCGGCGGGGCCGACGTGGGCGAGCGCCTCGAAGCCCATCTGCAGCTCACCGCGGATGCGCTCGACGCGAGCGGCGTCGGTGAGGGTGGAAAGGACCGCCTCCTCGTCGGCGGCGATGATCTCCTCGTCCAGCGTCGCGGGGAAGCGAGGCTCTGCATCGTGCTCGGCCATAGCTTTCGAGGGTAGACGCGGTCGGCGAATCCGGCGCTAGAGGGCCAGCGAGAGGGGCTGCTCGAGTAGCTCCTTCACGCGGGCGAGGAACTTGGCGCCGTCGGCGCCGTAGAGGATGCGGTGATCGCAGACGAGCGAAAGCTGCATCTGGTCGCGGGCCACGATGCGGCCGGTCTCGTCGACGGCGGGCCGCTTCGAGAGCGCCCCGACGGTGAGGATCGCCGACTGCGGCGGGTTGATGATCGCCGTGAACTGCTCGATCCCGTACATGCCCAGGTTCGAGACGGTGAAGGTGGCGCCCGAGAGCTCGGGCGGGGTGACGGTCTTGTCGCGGACCTTCTCGGCGACCGCGCGAGCGTCGCGCGAGATCTGGCCGAGCGACTTGCGATCCGCGTCGAAGACGGTCGGGACGACGAGCGCGTCCTGGGCCGCGACGGCCACGCCGATGTTGACCCGCTCGTAGAGCTCGAACTTGCCGTCGCGGTAGGCGGCGTTCACGCGCGGGTGCTCGCCGAGGGCGGTAGCGGCGGCCTTGACGACCATGTCGTTGTAGGACGGTGCCGGGTCGGCGACCTCCTTCAGCCGCGTGCGCAGCTCGACCGCCTTGGTCATGTCGACGGTCAGCGAGAGCGAGAACTCGGGTGCCGTGGCCTTGGACTCGGCCATGCGGCGGCTGACGGTCTGCTGCAGGCGGGTGAGCTCCTGCACCTGGGTCTCGCCCTTGACGCCGGCCTCGCCGCGCTGCGGCGCCTTGCCGCCGTCGGCGGCCTTCTCGTCGGCCTGGGCTCCGTCGCCGTCACCCGCGGCGCCGTCCGTCGCCTCGCCGTCGCCCGCAGGGGCAGCGCTCGGCGCTGCGCTGGAGGCACCGCCCTCGGCGCCGCTCTCGGCTGCCGCCTGGACGTCGGCCTTGACGATGCGCCCGCCCGGGCCGGAGCCCTCGAGCCGGGCCAGCTCGACGCCGAGCTCGCGGGCCATGCGCCGCGCGACTGGCGATGCCTTGACGCGGCCGCCGTTGCCGCTCGGCGCGCGCTCCTTGGTGGCGGTGCCGCCCTGGGCCTCACCGCCGCCGTTGCCGCCGCTCGCCTCGGCCTCGCTCTTGCCCTCGGCGGCGACCGGCTGGCGCTCCTCGGTCTCGGCCTCGTCGGTGCGTCTTCGCCCTCGTCGGCCGCTTCGTCCTCGTCTCCGCTTCGCCTTCGCCGTCCGGCCTCGTGCCTCGCATCGGCGTCGTCTCCGGCCTCGTCTTCGTCGCCGCCGGCGGCTTCGCTCGGCGCCGCCGCCGCTCCCGCCGGCCTCGCTCGCGTCGCCGATGCGCGCGATCGTCTCGCCGATGGCGAGCGTGTCGCCCTCCTTGGCCACGATCTCGATCAGCGTGCCGTCGGTGTCGGCCTCGTAGGTCATGTTGGCCTTGTCGGTCTCGATCTCCACGAGCGCCTCGCCGCGCTTGACCTCGCCGCCCTCCTCGACCAGCCACTTCAGGACCGTGCCCTCCTCCATCGAGTCGGACAGGCGCGGCATGGTGACGTCGGTGGCCATCCGGCTCCTTCCTAGAGGTCTCTGAAGGTGGCGAGCGCGGCTTGGATGACGTGCTCGTCGTGGGGGAACGCGGCCTGCTCGAGCGGCTTGGAGTAGGGCATCGGAACGTCGGCGCCGGTGACGCGCTGCACGGGCGCGTCGAGGTAGTCGAACGCCTGCTCCTGGATCAGGGCGGCGAGGTTGGCGCCGACGCCGCCGTGCGGCCAGCCCTCCTCCACGATCACCACGCGATTGGTCTTCTCGACCGAGGCGATGATCGTGTCGAGGTCGAGCGGCCGCAGGGTGCGCGGGTCGATCACCTCGGCGTCGATGTCGTGCTCCTCCGCGAGCTTCTCAGCCGCCTTCTGAGCCGTGATCGCCATGCGCGAGATGCCGATGATCGTCACATCCTCGCCCTCGCGCCGGATCGCGGCCTCGCCGAAGCGCATCGGCCCGCCGTTCTCGGGGACCTCGCCGCGCTGGCCGTAGAGCGTCTCGTGCTCGATGAAGACGACGGGGTTGTCGTCGCGGATCGCGGCCTTGAGCAGGCCCTTGGCGTCGGCGGGGGTCGAGGGGACCGCGACCAGCAGCCCGGGCACGTGGAGGTAGAAGGCCTCGAAGGAGTGCGAGTGGGTGGGGCCGAGCTGGTGGCCGGCGCCCTGCGGCATGCGCACCACCATCGGGACCTTCACCTGGCCGCCGAACATGTAGTGGATCGCCGCGGCGTGGTTGACGATCTGATCCATCGCGAGCAGCGAGAAGTTGATCGTCATCAGCTCGACCACCGGGCGCAGGCCGATCATCGCGGCGCCGACGCCCATGCCGACGATCGTGTTCTCCGAGATCGGCGTGTCGCGCACGCGCTTCTCGCCGAACTCCTCGAGCAGCCCGGCGGTGACCTTGAAGGCGCCCTGGAACACGCCGACGTCCTCGCCCATCAGGAAGACGCTCTCGTCCTCCTGCATCTCCTCGCGCAGCGCCTGGTTGAGCGCCTCGCGGTAGCGCATCGTGGGCATCAGCTGGCGCCCTCGGGCTCGTCGCCGGCCTGGCTCTCGGACGACTCGCCCTCGCCGCGGTCGGGCTCCTCGGCCTGGTCCTCGTCCTCGTCGCGCTTGCGCGCCCGGCGCTCGACGCCCGCGTAGGCGGCGCCCTGCTCGGCGAGCTTGTGGGGCACGTCGCCGGCCTCGCGCTCGTGCTCGCCGCGATGGACCTCGGGAGAGCGCTCGTCGATGGTCCACCAGGCGGGCACGTCGCTGTCGAAGACGTAGATGTCGTCGTAGAGGGAGTCGAGGTCGGGGAAGGGCGACTCGTCGGCGAACTTGACGGCCTCGTCCACGGCTTCGACAGCGCGCTCGTCGAGCTTCTTGACGTCGTCCTCGGAGAGCACGTCCTCCTTGACCAGGCGGTCGGCGAAGGCGCGGATCGGATCGCGCTCGCGCCACTCCTCGACCTCCTCCTTGGTGCGGTACTCCTCGGGGTCGGCCATGGAGTGGCCGCGGTAGCGGTAGGTGACCGCCTCGACGAGCTGCGGGCGGCGCTCCTCGCGCGCGCAGCGCAGCGCGTCGGTGACGACGCTGTGGACGTCGAGCACGTCCATGCCGTCGCAGCGCGTGCCCGGGACGCCGAAGCCCTCGGACTTGAGCGACAGGTCGGTCACGGCGGAGTGGCGGTGCAGCGCCGTGCCCATGCCGAACTGGTTGTTGATGATCACGAAGACGACCGGGAGCTTCCAGAGCGCGGCGAGGTTCATCGTCTCGCCGAAGGTGCCCTGGTTGGTGGCGCCGTCGCCCATCATCGAGAGGATCACGTCGTCGTTGCCGAGGTAGTCGTTGGCGAGGGCGACGCCGGCGCTGAGCGGGAGGCTGCCGCCGACGATGCCGTAGCCGCCGAGGAAGCGCTTGTCCCAGTCGAACAGGTGCATCGAGCCGCCGCGGCCCTTCGAGCAGCCGGTCTCGCGGCCGAACAGCTCGGCCATGACGGTCTTCGGCTCGGTGCCGCGGGCGAGCGCCTGCCCGTGCTCGCGGTAGGTCGACATGAGGTAGTCGGTCTCGCGCAGGGCCTGGGTGCCGCCGACGACGGTCGCCTCCTCGCCGATGCAGAGGTGGAGGAAGCCGCCGATCTTCGCCTTCGCGTACATCTCGCCCGCGCGCTCCTCGAAGCGGCGGATGAGGATCATCTTGGCGAGGACGGCCTCGCAGGTGTCCCTGTCGGGGAGACCGTGCTTGGTCTCGCCCATCCCGACTTCGCCGGCTACGTCTGCGGGGTCGCCGCCGTTGTCCTGCTCGGCCTCCTTGGCGCCCTTGCCCTTCTCCCTGGTGGACATTGCGGAGGAGAGTACCCGGTGCCACACGGGCGCCAATCGCGAAACCCCCGAGTGGGGGGGTGCGGCGCCGCTAGCCGGCGGCGAGTCGCTCCGGCGGCCTCTTCGAGATGGTCGTCGCCCCAGAAGAGGCGGTCGCCGACCGCGACGGTGGGAACGCCGCGGACGCCGCGGTCGTAGGCCTCCTGGGTGGCGTCGCGGAGACGGTCCTTGATCGACTGGAGCTCGATCGCCTTGAGCACCGCGTTGGGATGGAGCTCGCAGGCGGCCGCGGCGATCAGGACGTTGTCGAGGTCGCCGAGGTCCCTGCCGGCGGCGAAGGCCTGGCGGAAGGCGGCGAGCGAGAAGGCGACGGCGCGGCCGGTCTGCTGAGCGAACACCGCGGCGCGCATGGCCTTGAGCGTGTTGGAGGGCCAGTCGGGGGGCCACTTGACGGGGAGCAGCCCGTACGCGGCGGCGCGCCGCTCGACCTCGCGCTCGCCCTCGGCGCGCCCGTCGGTGTGCGCCCAGGAGCCGCCGCCGGACTGCTGCCAGATGCCGCCGAGCAGGATGGGCTGCCAGACGGGGACCTCGGGGAGGACCTGGTTGACGCGCTCGGCGGCGAGCCAGGCGTAGGGGGAGCCCAGGTCGTAGTAGAAGGTGGGCTGGTCGGGCGGTTCCGGCACGCCGGGAACGGACGGACCGAGCCAGCGTCGTCATCAGTTCAGGGGGTCGGTGACGCAGCGGAAGGCTTTGGCGCCTTCGGCGGTGCTCGATGTCAGAGCGACACTTCCGATCGCGTCCGTGATGTAGAGGACGTCGACCCGGCCCGGCGTTGGACGCCGACGGGTAGACGTTGCGCGTCAGTTCACCGCCCGGGCGCCAGAGCGATCCCTTCGTCCCCAAGTGCGGTCATGAGCTCGTCATGGCTCGGCAGGCGGCGACCCGGTGTTGTGCGCCGATCTTCACTCCTCACAGTCACCAGCCGCCGTGCGGTAGGGGCGGCCGAGCGCGGGGTTCGTTCGACACACGTATCCGAAACCGCCACGGTGTCGCGAGGGCACTTGATGAGCAGCCGAGAAATCGGAACGCCTGCGAGCCGCGCCGCGTTTCGCGCGCGAGGGACGGGAGCCAACCGCGACTCCTTGATGCGCGCGCCACCCAGCGAGTCGCGACGGATGTCGCGTCCTGTCAGCGAGCCGTCGCGGATGTCGCGCCCTGTCAACTCGAGAGCGGCGTAGGTGGTTCCGCCCAGTGAGATGAACAGAGCGATCGTCGCCACCACGTTCGCGTAGGTCAGCTTGATCCGTAGCCGGTCGATCACTTGGCCTCCATTCCTCGAGCGTCGTGACCGTATGGTCCCGCGATCGTCATCCGCACCTCGGCCCGCGAACGCGGACAGTGACCGGCTTCGTCGCGCCGGTCTCGAACGAGTAGCCGGCTTCGGCAGGAAGCCGCGCGCGGAATCGGTACACCAACACCCCGCACGTTCGGCGGAAGCGGTACCGCACTCGCCAGCGGCCGTTCGGGCCGGTTCTCAGCGTTCGGAACGTCTGCCAGTGGCCGGACAGCATCACCTGGAGCTCCAGGAGCTTGCCCGTAGTTGGTACGGGCCGAGAGAGAACGCTGCCCCTGAACGTCACCACGCGCCCATTTCGGAGACTGCGCGGGCGGGCATGCACGCTGGTTGCAGCCGGCACCTTGAGGCCAACTCGCGCTTCTGAAGGCAGGGTCGTCGCGCTACCGGCGTACGCGAGTCGAAGGCTCCCGGTAGCCCGGGCTCGCGTCCTGTATGTGAAGCGTCCCCGGCGGTCGGTGTCAACCGTGTCGACGACCTGCTCTGGCGAAGAGCCGGTGCTCCACAGAACGATGATCCGGGCCGGACCGATAGAGCCGCCGCGCTGGACCCGCAGGGTGCCGTTCACGGCGAACCGGTGACCCAGCCTGACCACCGCTTCTGCGCCGGCGGCGCGCCGCTTGTGCCGGCGACGCGCCACGTCTGCTTGAACCGTCGTCGGCGTGCGGAGCGGCAGGACCAGGCTCATCGGTCGCCCGTCGAGCC
Organism: uncultured Thermoleophilaceae bacterium; assembly: GCA_963828225.1. Classification (GTDB taxonomy): domain Bacteria; phylum Actinomycetota; class Thermoleophilia; order Solirubrobacterales; family Thermoleophilaceae; genus JACVRW01. Next base: position 512,582 of record CAWHDX010000006.1, read on the forward strand.
GGGTAGCCGAGCTTGCTTGGTTGCCGGCGTGATCTCGCGCCGTCGCACGCAGCACGTACGGACCGGGGGGCAGGTGGGCGTCGTCGATATGCGCGACAAGTCGACTCCCGCGATGCACCGTCGGGAGGGTTCGCCAGACGCCGGAGCCCTGAACGCTCAGCTCGATCGCTCCTGAGGCAAGGCCCGAGATCCTGTCCGTGACAAGCGCCGCGACCTGCGTGGGATCCGATCCCGGCTGCCGCTCGAATCCGAGCGACGGCGGCTCGGGATCGAACAGGAGCGGGAGCGGGAGCGAGGCATTTTCAGGCTGGGTGTTTCCGGCTGCATCCACTCGCCAGAGGCGTAGCTGCCAATGGCCGGGACTGGGCACCGCGAGGTTGGGCAGGGCGGCTATGGAGACGCCCGGGCGGTAGCCCGAGATGCAACCGCCCGGTCCCACACGGCAGAGCCGGTAGTGCACGCCGGCGATTGGTGCGCGGTCGACTTCGACCGGGTTCGTCCAGGCGAGGTCGAAGTCGTTGGAGTTGCGCCAGACCGCACCGCCGGCGAGCGTCGGGGCAACCGCGCCGGGAGCCGTGCGGTCGACGCGGACGGTTATCGCGGTCGACAGTCCTTGGTTGCCGGCAGCATCCTCCGCGAGCAGCGTTAGCGGCTGCGTGCCTTCGAGAAGCTCGGAAGTGTCGATGGGCACGCGCCCCAGGCCATTGGCGCACGGCACCCTGCGAGCGAAGTCGCATGGGAGCGTCTGTGCCGTTCGCGCGCGGCCTGCGACGGGCCGCACCAACCGCACGCCCACGTTGTCCAGCACCGAATAGCTCACCGGCTGCATGCCCTTCGCCCAGTTGCCGCGGGTGAAGGCGGCTGTCCCTCGTGATCGACACTCCCGGGCGGCTGACGTCCACGACCGTCGCCGCCGCCGTGAACGTCCGGATGTAGTTGGCGGAGCTCGTCGAGCAGTAGGGCGTCTTCGTCGCCCCGACGCAGAGCACCCGCTGCACGATCTTCGTCGCACCGCTGATGTCGTACGTCTTGGGGCGGGGCCAGCCGGCGGTCTGCGTCTTGCCCGAGTTCGGACAGCCTCGGTTCGCCCGCACGCTCTTGATCGGGACGCCCGGTCCGTCCGGGCGCGACGCCCAGACCTGCAGCGCGTAGCGGCAGTCCTGCCGGTGCGCGTGCCCCGACCAGACCAATCTCGAGAAACGTGTGCCATCGGGCGCTCGCAGCACGAAGTACGACTGCGACCCACGGGCCACCCGACCCGGGCGGACCACGTTCGCCGTCACCAGCCCGCGCAGTCCCGGCCCCTCCGGGTCGCACGCGCGCTTCCACATCATTCCGCGGTTCGCGAAGTCCTCGAACGCCTTCGTCGAGAACTCGGCTGCGGTCCGCCTGGCACGCGTTGATGGTGAACTCGCGCCCCTCGGCCGGCGCGGCGCTCCCAAGCGCCGCGGCTGCCACCGCGATGCCTCCTGCCCTGCGAACGCTGTGAGTGAATCTCATGACCCCTGAAAGGGGCGCCGACGAGAATTCGTCCCCCCGGTCGCCCCGTCACGACCAGCAGGATCAGCGTATTACCGCGAGGTCACCTGACCAATGCCCATGGCCATCGCATAAACGGTCGTTTTCACGCAAAGAGCGGGAAAAGCGGCTCGCGGCACGAAATGCAGACGCGGTACCGGATGGGGCTGCGCCCCACCCGCGCGCGGTCGGGGAGAGCGCGAAGCGCGCGGCGCGCCGACCGCAGCGTCAGCCGTGAATCAACCACCCATCCGTCGCCCGCGCCGCCTCCATGACGGCCTCGGCGAACGCCGGATGTGGGTGGATGATGCGCGCGACCTCGGCGTAGCCGCCCTCCAGTGACTGAGCGTTCACCAGCTCCTGGATCAGGTCGGCCGCCTTCACCGAGCAGATGTGGCCGCCGAGGATCTCGCCGTACTTGCGGTCGCCCACGATCTTGACGATCCCGCCGCGGTCGCCGTAGACGGTCGGCGCTCCCACGGCCCCGAGCGGCACCTTGCCGACGACCACGTCGTGGCCCGCCTCGCGCGCCTCCTTCTCGGTCAGCCCGAAGGACGCCACCTGCGGGTGGCAGAACGTCACCGCCGGTACGTACGCGTAGTCGATCTCGTGGACGTCCTGCCCGGCCGAGTCCTCGACGGCGATGATTCCCTCGTCCGACGCCTTGTGGGCCAGCGCGGGGCCCGGGACCATGTCGCCGATCGCCCAGACACCCGGCCGCGACGTCCGCAACCGGCCGTCCACCTTGATCAGCCCGCGCTCGTCGCGCTCGATCCCCGCCTCCTCGAGCCCGAGCCCCTCCACGTCGGGCGCCCGGCCGGCGGCGATCACCAGGTAGTCGAACTCCTCGGTCGACCCGTTGAAGGTCACCGACACGCCGGAGTCCGTGGCCTCGGCGCCCTCGACGGTCGCCCCGGTCTCGATCCGCACGTTCTGCTTCTTGATCTCGCGCGCCGCCGCGCGGGCGATGTCCTCGTCCTCCAGCGGCAGGATCTGGTCGAGCGCCTCGAGCAGCACGACCTCGGTCCCGAGCCGGCCCAGCGCCGACGCGATCTCCGTCCCCGACGCGCCCGCGCCGATGATCGCCAGCCGCGACGGCTGCTCGTTCATCAGCCACATCCCGGCCGTGTCGAGGATCCGCTCGCCGAACTGCAGGTCGAGCAGCGGCTTCGCGATCGACCCGCAGGCGAGGATGACCCGGTCGGTCTCGATCTCGGTCCCGTCGAACTGGCCGCCGATCTTCACGTTGCCGTCGTCGGTCACCGACCCGAAGCCCTCGATCAGGTCGATCTTGTTCTTCTTGAACAGCCCCGCCACGCCGCCGGTCAGCGTCTTGACCACCTTGTCGCGGTGCGCGGCGGCGCCGGAGTAGTCGACGGACGCGCCCTCGACCTTGATGCCGAAGTCGCCGGCGTGCCCGACCTCGGTGAACACCTCGGCCACGCGCAGGATCGCCTTCGCGGGGATGCACGCCTCGTTCAGGCAGCGCCCGCCGGTGTTGCCCTTCTCCACCACGGCGGTCTTCAGGCCGAGCTGCGCGGCGCGGATCGCGGCCACGTATCCGCCGGGCCCGGATCCGATGACTATGCAGTCGTATTTGCTCTCCGGCATGGCGGTTCGAGAGCCTAGCGACCGGCCCGTCACAGGTAGTCTCGCGCCGCGAATGGCGGCCGACTCACGCAGGCGCGACTGGCGGGACGCTGCGCTCGTCGCCCTCGCCGGCCTCGCCCTGCTGCTGATCGCCGACGCGCTCGATCCAGGACGCCAACGTCGCCAAGGGCGACGACCTCATCTACGAGCTGATGGCGGACAAGCCGTTCGAGACCCACAGCTTCCCGTTCGCCTATCGCTTCCTGGTGCCGACGCTCGTGCACGTGCTGCCGTTCGGGAACTCGTTCTGGTTCGCCTGGCTCGCGTGGCTCTCGACCGCCGCCTGCGGCGGTCGTCGCCTACGTGCTGATGCGCCGCTTCGCCGTCAACCGCCCGCTCGCCGCCGGCCTCGCGCTCTGCCTCGTCCTGTGCCCGCCGCTGCTCGTCGTCTCGCTGCGCCAGGGCCGCAACGTCGACCCCGAGACGCTGCTGGTCATGCTCGCCGGCGGGCTCGCGATCGCCGACCGGCGGCCGCTCGCGCTCGCCGCGATCGTGGTGGTCGGCGCGACCATCCGCGAGTCGGCGCTGTTCCTGATCCCGTTCGCCTACGCGTACTGGGCGGTGCGCCCGCTCGACCGGCACGCGCTCAGGCAGACCGCCGCCGTCGCGATCCCGGGTCTCGCTGTCTACGTCGCGGTCAGGACCGGCATCCCGACCACGCCCAACCGCTACGGCTCGGTGTTCGGAGATCCTCGACGAGGTGATGGCCGCGCCCCAGGTCGAGCTGCGGCGCATGTTCATCTCGTTCGGGCCGCTCTGGTTCGCCGCGCCGTTCGCGCTCAAGGACCTGCGCTACGCGCGCGCCGGGCTCGTCCTGGTCGCCTGCTGCGTGGCGTCGTTCATGTTCGCGCGCGACTGGGGGCGCATCGTCCTGCTGGCCGCGCCGGTGGCGTACGTCGCCGGCGGGCCACGTGCTCACCGACAGGCGCCGGCTCGCGATCGCCGCCGTCGTCGCCTTCGCGGCGCTCGACGTCGGCTACGCGGTGTACATGCAGGTCCACGGAGTCGAGGCCAACATCGTCAACGGCCCCGCGCCGTCCTACCCGGTGCGCTGAGAGCCCGGGCGCTCCGGCATCTGGATGCGCGCCATCGCCTTGATCAGGAACCAGAACAGCGCGCCCGAGGCGGCCAGGATGATCAGCACGAGCCCGAACGCCCAGAGGTTGACGGCCTGCAGCAGCGCGAGGCAGCAGACGACGATCGTCAGGCCGAGCAGCGTCTGCATCCCGAGCACCGCCCAGTAGCGCGCCCGCCACATGCCGTAGGCCACGATCACGAGCAGCACCGTGACGATCGCGCTGCCGGTGACGTCGCTGCCGGGAGAGACCGTCTCGTCGCCAGACTTGTAGCCGAACACCAGCGCGATCAGGTTCGCGAGCGCGAGCAGGGCCGCGGCGATCGCGCCGACCGTCACGGCCCGCGGCCGCTCGCCGCGCTCCAGCGGCTTCAGGGCCGCGCGCGCAGCCTCGTCGCGGGCGCGCGAGCGCTCGTACCCGCGCGGAGCCGCGCCCGGCGCCGGGCGCGGGCGCCGGCCTGCGCCGCTTGCGGCTCTTGCGCTTGCCCGCCATTGCGCCCGAGACGTTAGTGCCCGGGGGCGCATCGATCTCTAGGCTGCCGGTTTCATGCCGCGCATGCAGCGCTTTCTGATCCTGCTCGCGGCAGTCGCCGCCGTGCTCGTGGCCGTCTCGCCGGCGGCCGCGGCCAAGCGCAAGGTGCCGCGCGGCTTCTACGCGGTGATGTGGGATCGCGCCGCGACCAAGGCGCCCGCCGGCCGAGCAGGAGGCGCAGTGGTCGCTGATGGCGCGCAGCGGCGTCGAGTCGGTGCGCACCGTCTTCAGCTGGGCGGCGGCTCAGCCCGAGCCCGGCGTGATCGACTTCTCCGCCACCGATCAGGTCGTGGGCCTGGGCGCGCGCCACAACATCGAGGTGCTGCCCGTCGTGCGCACCACGCCCACCTGGGCCGCCATCAACCCGTACGCGCCGGGCTCGCCGCCCGCCCGGCCGAGCGACTACACGGCCTTTCTGACCGCTCTGATCGCCCGCTACGGCCCGGGCGGCAGCTACTGGGTCGAGCACCCGGAGCTGCGGCCGCAGCCGATCCGCGCCTGGCAGATCTGGAACGAGCCCCACCTGAACGTCTGGTGGAACACCGAGAGCCGCGGCCGTTACGCCTGGGTGCCGCGAGTACGCCGCGCTGCTGAAGGCCTCGGCCGCCGCGGTCCGTCAGGCCGACCCCGGCGCGAAGGTCGTCCTGGCCGCGCTCGCCGACTTCGCCTGGGACCACATGGCCCGCCTCAACCGCCAGAAGATCGGCCGCTACTACGACGTCGCCGCGATCAACCTGTTCACCGCCAAGCCCAAGAACGTGCTGCGCGGCGTGCGCCGGGTGCGCGCGGTGATGAGCCGCGGCGGCGCCCGGCGCAAGCCGATCTGGCTGACGGAGTCCACCTGGCCCGCCGGCAAGGGCCGGCTCGCGCGCCCGGGCGCCAGCTGGCAGCGCGCCTGGTTCACCACCGACGAGGGCATGGCGAAGCGCCTGCGCGCGATGTACGCGCTGTCGGTCGCGCACCGCCGCCAGCTCAAGCTGGGACGGCTGGTCTGGTACACGTGGTCGTCGGGCTACGCCGACACCGACCTGTTCGACTACTCCGGGCTGCTGCGCTTCTGGAACGGCGTCTACGAGCCGCGCCCCGCCCTCGCGGCCTACGCCGCCAGCGCGCGCCGCTTCCAGGGCTGCGTCAAGACCTCGGCCGGCGCCTGCCGCTAGTCGGGCAGCGCGGCGCGCAGCTCCGCCGCGGCGGCCTCGGGATCGCCCGCGTCGCGGATCGCCCGCACGACGACGACGCGGGTCGCGCCCGGCCTCGACCACCTGGCCGACGTTGCCGGCGTCGATGCCGCCGATGGCGAACCACGGCACGCCGGCGCCGCGCTCGGCGGCGTGGCGGACGTAGTCGAGTCCCGCCGCCGGCCGGCCGGCCTTCGTCGGCGTCTCCCACACCGGCCCGACGCTGAGCTGGTCGGCACCTGAGCCGAGCGCCGCGTCGAACTGGTCGGGCGAGTGGGTGGAGAGCCCGATCAGCAGGTCCGGACCCACCAGCTCGCGGACCTCGGCGACCGGCATGTCGTCCTGGCCGACGTGGACTCCGTCGGCGCGGGCGGCGCCGGCCAGGTCCGGCCGGTCGTTCAGCCAGAACAGCGCTTCGTGCTCGTCGCAGAGCGCGCGGAAGCGCGCGGCGGCGCGCAGGATCGCCTCGTCGTCGGCGTGCTTGTCGCGCAGCTGGACCATGTCCACGCCGCCGCGCAGCGCGGGGCCGACGACCTGCTCAGCCGCCGCCTCGACGACCAGGTAGAGCCGGGCTCGCCGCAGGCGCTCGCGCGCTCCGGCGAGCCGCTCGCTCACTTCGTCGGGTTCGGCAGCGCCGCCGGGATCGCGAGTGCGCGACCCGGGCGCTTGACCTTGCCGCGATTCGCGCCGAACCAGCGCTGCAGCGCGCTGAACTGCGGCAGGCGCTTCCCTGTCGGCCCGAGCAGCGCCAGGTTGAAGAACGACGAGCTCGACCCCTTGGGCGGCGAGACCAGCAGGTACTGCAGCTGGCTCTTCACGCGCGAGTTCTTCAGCGCGATCGAGTACGCCTGCTGGAGATAGCGCGAGCGCGTCTTCGCCGGCAGCGCGCGGTGGCCGCTGGCGAAGTAGCCGTACTCGGTGAGGTAGATCGGCATGCGCCCGCCGCCGGCGGTGCGCAGCACACCCGCCCGCGACAGCTTGTCGAGCGCCTTCGTCAGCCGGCTGAGCGTCCCGATCGTGACGTTGTCGTCGCCCGGGTACTTGAACGACGGCGCGTGGCGGAAGTCGTAGGGATGGTGCGCGTAGCCGTCGGCCTTCAGCTTCGGGCAGGACCGCGCGCGCTTGTACTTCGTGTTCACGCAGGTGACCGCGCGCAGGAACGCGAGCGGCGACGTGGAGTAGCCCTTGCGCCCGAACGGGCTGGTCTCGCCGATCAGCACCTTCGCGCGCGGGTCGGCGTCCTTGATCGCGTCGTAGCCGCGCGTGAACAGGCTGCGGTAGATCGCCGGCGCGCTCTTGAGCGGCCCGAGCCAGGTCTTCCAGTTCGGCTCGTTCCAGATGCTGTAGCGGTCCACGCGGCCCTTGAAGTGCTCCGCGACGACCCCTGCGAACTCGCCGAACTCCTTCGTGTTCGGCTTGTACCAGGCCTGCCGAATCGACGACTTCGGGCGCGCCCAGCGCGGGGCCGGGCCGGTCAGCGACAGGTGGATGCGGATGCCCTCGCGCGGCGGCGTCGTCGACGAGCGAGTCGAACGAGTCGAACAGGTACTGGCACCTGGGCCGGCTTGCGGCGCGCCTTGTAGACGTTCTCCGGCATCACGTAGGCCCACAGCATGTTGACCCGCAGCCGCGTGACGCCGAGCTGCCGGGCGTAGGTGAAGGCGCGCTCGCGCGTGACCCGCTTGCCGGTGACGAGGAAGGTCGCGTCGTCCTGCAGCGCCAGCTCCATTCCGCGCGAGGCGCGGGTCTCGTCAGGCGAGAACAGGCAACCGGTCATCAGCGCCGATGCGGCCACGACGACGGCGAGCAGGGCTCGGACTGGACGGATGGGCACAACGGTCACGACAGCGAATCTCCTTGTGATCTAGCGGGCCACAGGCGCTTTGACGCGCGAAAGGCCATCGAGCGTGACCTTGTACTTCTGCCGCGCGGCGCCCTTCACCTTCAAGACGCGCCTGAAGTAGCCGGCCCGGTTTACCTTCGCGGAGCCGAGCGAACGGTAGCCACCGCTCGCTCCCTTGGCCTGGATCTGGGCGGTTCCGCCCGTGAGCGTGCGCCGGCCGCCGAAGATCTCGACGCGATCGGCGCTCAGCGTGCGGACGAACAGCGGCAGGCGGAAGGCGTCGTAGACGCGCGGCTTGCGGCGCCCGTCGCGGAAGTGCAGGCCGGCCTGCCAGGACGACCAGCGCAGCGGGCCCGAGCCCGGGCGCGGCGGGTCGTCGACGAGCGTGTACTGCGAGTAGCTGGCCACGCGCGGGTTGCGGAAGGCGATCCACTCGCTCTCGTCCATGAAGCCGGCCGCGCGGGCCAGCGACGCGCCCTGCAGCGGGTCGGGCGGCTTGGTCTGGAAGCCGAACTCGGTGATCCAGATCGGCAGCCGGCGGGGCAGCTTGCCGCGCCGGGCGAGCGCGTCGATGGTCGCCCGCACGCGCGAGAGCTGGCCGATCGCGGCGTCCTCGCGTCCCTCCGGCACGTGCGGGCCGCCCGGCGGGGTGTAGGGGTGGTAGGCGATCCCCGCGGTCGGGATGCGGCGCACCGTGCGGCAGCCGCGCTTCTTCGCGGCCCTGCCGCGGATCTGGTGGTAGCGGCGATCGAGGCAGGCCATCTCGCGCAGGAACTCGATCGGGCGCACCTTCGTGGGCGAGGTGCCGCCGCGCGGCATCAGCTCGCCGAGCAGGAACGTGTCGCCGCTGTGGCCGCCGTCGATCAGGCCGCTGCGCCCGGCGAGGTAGAGGTTGCGGTAGATCGAGGGCGACAGCGGGATCCCCTTGCTGCGCTGCGGGCTCAGCCACGAGGACAGGTTCGGCTCGTTCCAGATCGACCAGATGTGGACGTTCGCGAAGTGCCGGCCGGCGGCCTCCGCGAAGAGCGCGGAACTCCTTGGCGCTCGGGCGCGCCGGTGCCGGGGCGGCCGCGGCCGTTGGTCGCCCAGCGCGGCGCGTGCGAGCCGAGTGCGAAGTAGGGCCGCATGCCCTGCGCGAGGATCGCCTGCACGGCGGTGTCGTAGCTCCCCCACACGTAGCCGGCGGGGTTGGAGCCGTCGAAGCCGACCGGCTTGCGCCGCGTCCCTGCGGCGCCACCTCGTCCCAGTAGAGGTTGAGCTTGACGACGTCGGCGCCGAGATCGGCGAACTCCGCGAGCGTCGTGCTCGGGGCCGATCGCACCAGGGCGTCGTCCTGCATGATCAGGAGCTGTCGGCTCGAGGCCGCTGCGCTTGGCGCGGCGACCGCAGCGACGAGCATGGCGATTGTGATCGTCAGTCGTTTCATGAAGCGGGGGGAGCGGCGGGCGGGGGTGAGGCAACCGCTCCGGTCAGATCTAAACAGGGTAGGGGGTCGGAGTTGCGGTGCGAGCTAAAGTTGCAACTCCAACGGGAGCTCGGTGGGACCGGGCTGAGAGGGCGGCTGCGGCGCCGCCGACCGTCGAACCTGACCCGGATAATGCCGGCGAAGGGAAGGGAGAGCCAAACTGCCGCCGACAAAGCGCTACGACGCAGTCGTCGTCGGAGCCGGACTGATCGGACTCAGCTGCGCCTGGCGCGCGGCTCAGCGCGGCCTGTCCGTGCTCGTCGTCGACCGCGCGCCCGAGGTGGGCGCCGGCGCCTCGCGGGCGGCGGCCGGGATGCTCGCGCCGGTCACGGAGGCCGACTTCGGCGAGGAGCGGCTGCTCGCGCGTCAACCTCGCCGCGCGCGAGCGCTGGCCCGCCTTCGCGGCCGAGCTCGAGGAGCGCACGGGGCTGCCCACCGGCTACCGCGACTGCGGCGCGCTGGTGGTCGCCGTCGACCGCGACGACGCCGAGGCGCTGCGGCGGCTGCACGAGTTCCAGCTGTCGCTCGGGCTCGACGTGGAGTGGCTGCCGCCCGGGCGCGCGCGCCGCGCCGAGCCGGGCCTCTCGCCGCAGATCGCCGGCGGCATCCTCACGCCGGGCGACGCCCAGGCCGATCCGCGCGCCACGGCGCGCGCGCTGGCGGCGGCGGTCGATGAGGTCCGCCTCGGCGTCGAGGTCGAGGCGATCGAGCACGAGGGCGACCGCGTCACCGGCCTGCGCACCTCGGCCGGGCGACATCGACTGCGACGCGGTCGTGGTCGCGGCCGGCGCGTGGAGCCCGGCGCTGGCGCCCGACGGCAAGGGCCCGCCGGTGCGACCCGTCAAGGGGCAGATCCTCGAGCTGCGCGTGCGCGGCGCGATGGAGGAGCCGTTCACGCGCATCGTGCGCACGCCGCGCTGCTACCTGGTGGCGCGCGGCGACGGGCGCGTGGTGCTGGGCGCGACGGTGGAGGAGCAGGGCTTCGACACGACCGTCACCGCCGACGGCGTCTACCGGCTGCTCGAGGCCGCCTGGGAGGTCGTGCCCGAGGTCGGCGAGCTCGAGCTGGTGCGCGGCGAGCGCGGGGCTGCGGCCGGGCACGCCCGACAACGCGGCGGTGCTCGGGGCCGGCGAGCTCGAGGGCCTGATCTGGGCGACCGGCCACTGGCGCAACGGCGTGCTGCTGGCGCCGCTCACGGGCGAGGTCGTGGCCGGGCTGCTCGCCGGCGAGGCGCCGCCGGAGCTGATCGCGCCGCTGCGCCCCGGCCGCTTCGACCGAGCGGAGGCGCGCGCGTGAAGAAGGTCTTCGTCAACGGCGAGTACCGCGAGCTGGGCGACGACGCGAACCTCGAGACGGTGGTGCGGGAGCTCGGCGTCGACCGGCGCGGCACCGCGGTCGCGGTCAACGGCGAGGTGGTGCCGCGCGGCGAGTGGCACGAGACCGAGCTCTTCGACGGCCAGGAGATCGAGGTGCTGCACGCGGTGCAGGGCGGCTCGCCCGAGGCGTTCGAGATCGCCGGCCGCTCGCTGACCTCGCGCCTGATCCTCGGCACCGGCGGGTTCCGCAACCTCGAGGCGATGGGCGCCGCCGCCCGCGCATCGGGCGCCGAGCTGGCGACCGTCGCGATGCGCCGCGTCGACCCGAGCGCGCGCGGCTCGATCCTGGACGTGCTCGACGAGGCCGGGCTCGAGGTGCTGCCCAACACGGCCGGCTGCTTCACGGCCCGCGAGGCGGTCACGACGGCGCGGCTGGCCCGCGAGGCGCTCGGCACCGACTGGGTCAAGCTCGAGGTGATCGGCGACGACCGCACGCTGCTGCCCGACCCGGCCGAGCTGCTCGAGGCCGCCGAGACGCTGGTGAGCGACGGCTTCACGGTGCTGCCCTACACCAACGACGACCCGATCCTGGCGCGCCGGCTCGAGGACGCGGGCTGCGCGGCCGTGATGCCGCTCGGCTCTCCGATCGGCAGCGGCATGGGGATCAACAACCCGTACAACCTGAGGCTGATCGTCGAGGCCGCGCAGGTCCCGGTGATCCTCGACGCGGGGGTGGGCACGGCATCCGACGCGGCGCTTGCGATGGAGGCCGGCTGCGACGCGGTGCTGCTGGCCAGCGCGATCTCGCGCGCGGCCGACCCGGTGGCGATGGCGTGCGCGATGCGCAAGGCGATCGAGGCCGGCTACGAGGCCAGCCGGGCCGGCAGGATCCCGCGGCGGCTGTACGCGCAGGCGTCGTCGCCCGAGGAGGGTCTGGCGGAGCTCGAGCCGTCGCCGTGAGCGTCGAGCTGGAGCGCGGCGCCGTGGACGAGCTGGCCGTGCGCTGGCGCGCGGCGTGGCAGGGGGCGGGGTTCGAGAGCTGCTGCACGCCGGACGTCGGCTACGAGGACCCGATGGCGGTCGAGCCGCTGCGCCGCGTGGAGGAGCTCGACGCCCACGCCGCGTGGCTGCGCCGGGCGTTCCCCGACCTGAGCATGGAGGCGACGGCGCCGCCGCTCGCGCGCGCCCACCACGTCTGCGTGCCCTGGCGCGCGCACGGCACGCAGCGCGGCGACATCGGCGCGGTCCTGCCGGCCAGCGACCGCACCGTCAGCCTGCACGGCCTGCACTACCTGGAGCTCGTCGACGGGCAGGTGCGGCGCGCCCGCGGCTTCTTCGACCTCTACGACGCGGCGACGCAGCTGGGGCTGCTGCCGACGCGCGGCGGGATGGGCGAGACGGCGCTGCTGATGCTCCGCGGCTTCGGCCTGCGGCGCAGGCCTACTTGACGACTACGGAGCCTTCCATGCCGGGATGCACGCTGCACACGTAGTCGAAGGTCCCGGCCGCCGCGAACTTGTGCTTGAAGGTCCCGCCGCCTTGGATGTCGCCCGGCTTGCCGGACTTGAAGTCGTCGGCGGTCACGTCGTGGCCGACCGAGTCGTCGTTGACCCACGTCACGGTGTCGCCGGCCTTGACCGTGACGGTCGCCGGGGCGAACTTGATGTCCTTCATCGTGACCTCGGTGGCGCCGCTCTCGGCCGACGGCGCGGGGGCCTGATCCGACGACGTGGTGCCCTCGTCGTCGTCGCCCTCCGCCGCAGCCGGCGGCGAGGAGGGCGGTGCAGGCGAGCAGAAGTGCGAGCAGGCGGGTCATGCGTCGGCGGGAACTGTAGAGAAGAGCAGCTCGAGCAGGGCCTTCTGGGCGTGCAGGCGGTTCTCGGCCTGGTCCCAGACCGCCGAGCGCGGCCCGTACAGCATGTCCTCGGAGATCTCCTCGCCCGGATGGGCGGGCAGGCAGTGCATCACCACCGCCTCGTCGCGCGCGCGCGCCAGCAGCCGCTCGTCGATGCGGTAGGCGCCGAGCAGGCCGCGCTTGCGCTCCGCCTCGGCCTCGTCGCCCATGCTCACCCACACGTCGGTGTAGATCGCGTGCGCGCCGTCGACCGCCTCGTCGAGCGGCACCGACTCGAGCTCCGGGCAGCGCCAGCTCGGGCGGCGTCGCCACGGCCAGCTCGACGCCGGCGATCGCGCACGGCGATCGACAGCGACCGAGTCACGTTGTTGCCGTCGCCGACGTAGGCGAGCTTGAGGCCCTCGAGCCTGCCGAAGCGCTCGAGCAGCGTCTGCAGGTCGGCGAGCGCCTGGCAGGGGTGGTGCTCCTGGGTGAGCATGTTGATCACCGGGATCGCGGCGTGGCGGGCCAGCTCCTCGACCGTCGCGTGCGGGCCCGTGCGGATCGCGATCGCGTGGACCATGCGCGACAGCACGAGCGCCGTGTCGCGCGGGGATTCCCCGCGCGCCAGCTGCAGCTCGCCCTCGCGCAGGATCAGCGGATGCCCGCCCAGCTCGTGCACGCCGGTCTCGAACGAGACGCGCGTGCGGGTGGACGGCTTGTCGAACACCAGGGCGACGCTGCGGCCCGTCGAGCGCGCGCGAGAGCAGCCGGTCGCGCTTGAGCTCGCCGGCGCGCGCGAGCAGGGCGTCGCTGCTCGCTCGCCGTAAGCTCCGCGCCTGTCAGAAAATGCCGCGTCAATGCGTGTCCTCAGCTGGAACCTCTACCACGGGCGCGACTTCCCCCCGGACCCCGCCCTCTTCACGCTCCGCTCGCGGCTGCTGCGAAAGCCGGAGCGAAACGCCGCGCACGTGCAGGTCAACCGGCCGCTGCTCGACGAGTTCGCGACCGTGCTGAACCGCCTCGACTGGGACGTCGCGCTGCTGCAGGAGGCGCCGCCGCGGTGGTTCCGCCGAGCTGGCGCGCCGCACCCGGTCGAGCGGGCTGCGCGTGCTGACCTCGCGCAACTGGTGCCCGCCGCTGCAGGCGCGGCTGGCCGACTGGAACCCGGACCTGATCGCGTCGAGCGACGGCGGCTCGAACCAGATCCTGGTGCGGGCCCCCGGGCGCATCCTCGAGCACCGCCGCCTGACGCTGGCCCGGCTCCCGGAGCGGCGGCGCATGCAGTGGGCGCGCCTCGAGCTGCCGGAGCTCGGGCCGCGTGTGCGTGGCCAACCTGCACGCCACCGCCGGGCGACTCCGAGCGGGCCGGCCTCGAGCTGATCCGGGCCGCCGACGCGGCGGTCGGCTGGTCCGGCGCGCGACGCGCTCGTGCTCGGCGGCGACCTGAACCTGCGCCCCGCGACCGCCGCCGCCCCGTTCGCGCGGGTGCGCGAGCGCCACGCGCTCGGAGACCCGACCGGCGCCGCACGCGATCGACCATCTGCTCGCGCGCGGCCTGCGCGTGGCCCGCCCGCCGCGGCGGCTCGCCGCCGAGCAGCGCGAGGTCGAAGACGCCGAGCGGGCTCGCGATTCGGCTCTCCGACCACGCGCCTGTGGTCGCCGAGTTCGTGCGATAGTCCGCGCCATGGCCCAGAACCCCAGCAGTTCAAGCAGGAGCAAGGCCAAGTCGTCGACGAGGAAGTCGCCCGCGAAGCCCGAAGCAAGCCGCCGCGAAGTCCACCCGCAAGCCCGCCGCCAGGTCGGCCGCGAAGCCCGCCAGCAAGTCGGCCGCGAAGCCCGCTGCCAGGTCGGCCGCGAAGCCCGCCAGCAGGTCCGCCGCGAAGCCCGCCAGCAAGTCGGCCGCGAAGCCGCGGCGAAGCCGGCTCGACCCGCAGCGCCGCGTCCCGCAAGGCCGCCGCGAGCAAGGGCGGCAAGGCGCGCGCCCGTCAGCAGAAGGCGACCAAGGCGGCGAGCAGCACCGCCAAGACCGCCGCCGAAGGGCGCGCGCAGCGCGGGCGTCGAGGCGAAGACCGTCGCCGAGCTGCGCGACGCGCTGCGCAAGAACCTGATCCGCCCGATGGAGATCGTGATGATCTCGCGCGAGCGCATCGAGGAGGTGCTCGGCGAGGCCGTCGACCAGGGCCGCGTCACCGTGCGCGACGCCCAGCGCATCAGCGCCGGCCTGGTCAAGCGCGGGCAGCGCCAGACCAGCGACGTCCTGAAGGACCTCGAGAACCTGCTCGACCGCGGCCGCGGCGAGGTCGGAGTCGCGCACGTCGACCGCCCGCACCCGCGCCGTCCGCAGCGCCTCGCCGGCGCTGGCGCAGGTCGACCGCGTGCGGCGCACCGCGAAGGTCGGGCCCGGCGTTCCCGGTCACCGGCTACGACGATCTCACCGCAGCGCAGATCCAGGGCCGCCTCGGGACCCTCACCCCGGCCGAGCTGCGCAAGGTGCGCGACCACGAGCGCCGCAACGCGAACCGCAAGACGGTTCTGCAGTCGATCGAGTCCAAGCTCGGCTGAGCGCTAGCCTCGGTCCCCGATGAGCGGGACCGAGACACGCCCCCGGCCGCGCGCCGGCGACCAGCTGGAGCTGACGATCGATCGCCTCGCCCACGGCGGCGCCGGGGTGGCGCGGCTCGACGGCTATGTCGTGTTCGTCCGCGGCGCCGTGCCCGGCGACCGCGTGCGCGCGCAGGTGACGAAGTCGAAGCGCTCCTTCGCGGAGGCGGACTCGGTCGAGCTGCTCGAGCCGTCGCCCGATCGCATCGAGCCGATCGCGCCGCACCCCGGCGCGCCCTGGCAGGTGCTCCCCTACGAGCGCCAGCTCGCCGAGAAGGAGGACCAGGTCCGCGACGCGCTGGAGCGCATCGGCCGCTTCGAGTCGCCGCCGGTCGAGGCCGATCGTGCCCGCCGTCGAGCCGCTGCGCTACCGCAACAAGCTCGAGTACTCGTTCGGAGAGGACGAGAGCGGCGAGCTCTCGCTCGGCTTCCACCACCCGGGCCGCTGGGACCTGATCGACGACGTGACGACGGACATCCTGGCGTCGGAGCGCGTCGACGAGGTGCGCGAGGCCGTGAAGTCCTGGTGCCGCGCCGAGGGCCTCACCCCCTGGGACCGCCGCAGCGGCACGGGTCTGCTGCGCAACCTGGTCGTGCGCGAGGGCAGGCGCACCGGCGAGCTGCAGGCGCGCATCGTCACCGGCCCGGACTCGCAGTTCCGCGTCGCCGAGCTGGCCGCGGCCACACCGGCCGACAGCTTCCTCTGGACGCGCGCCGCGGGAATCGCCGAGACGACCCGCGACGGCGAGACCGAGGTCGTCAAGGGCCGCGCGTACCTCGAGGAGGAGCTGGCGGGCCTGCGCTTCCGCATCTCGCCCGACGCCTTCTTCCAGACCAACACCGAGATGGCCGAGCGCCTCTACGGCGCGGCCGCCGAGCTGGCCGGCCTGAGCGGCCGCGAGCGCGTGCTCGACCTGTTCTGCGGCATCGGCACGATCGCGCTGGTGATGGCGCTCGACGCGGGTGAGGTGTTCGGCGTCGAGATCGTCGAGGCTGCCGTGGCCGACGCGATCGAGAACGCGCGCGCGAACGGCATCGACAACACGAGCTTCTTCGCCGGCGACGTCCGGCTCGCGATGCGCCCGCTGCTGGAGAAGTCCGGCCGGCCCGACGTGGTCGTGATCGACCCGCCCCGCGCCGGCCTCTCGCAGAAGATCGTGCGGCGCGTGCTCGAGGCCGAGGCGCAGCGGATCGTCTACGTCTCGTGCAACCCGACGACGCTCGCGCCGAACGCCCGCCAGCTGGTCGACGCCGGCTACGAGCTGAAGACGGTCAGGCCGGTCGACATGTTCCCGCAGACGCCGCACATCGAGTGCGTCGCGCTGCTGGAGCGCCCGGCCTAGCGCTCGTAGCGGTCCCAGGCCTCCACGACGTTGCCCTCCGGGTCGCGCAGGTAGATCGAGCGGTCGCCGCCCTCGTGCTCGACCGGCCCCTCCACCTCGAGGCCGCGCTCGCGCAGCCGCTCGGCCAGCTCCGGCAGCCCGCCCGGCTCGACGTGGAAGGCGAAGTGCACGTGGCGCCCGCCCTCGTCGCCGAACTCCTTGGTGCCCGGCGTCCAGAGACCGAGGCGAGCGCGGCTGCCGGCCCTCAGCCAGACGCGGTCGCGGTCGCGCGAGATCTCGGTGAGGCCGAAGCTCTCGGCGTAGAAGCGGCCCAGCGCCTCCGGGTCGCGCGCCTCGAGCGTCAGCTCTGCGAAGCCCTTGATCAGCATGACGTGCTGGTACCCACACTCTGTGTAGAAAAACCTACACAACTTGCTAAGGTACGCCGCGATGCAGAACCTTGCCGACCGCGCGCAGTTCGAGTCCGCTTACCGCGAGCTCGCCCCGCTCGCGCTGCGCGCCGCGGAGTCCGTGCTGGGCGACAGGGGCGCGGCCGAGGACGTCGTCCAGGAGCTGTTCCTGGCGCTGTGGCGCAAGCCGCGGTCATTCGACCCGGCGCGCGGGACCCTGCGAGCCTACGTCCTGATGCTCGCCCGCAGCCGTGCACTGGACCGCTGGCGCTCCCGCGCCGCGGGGGAGTCCGCTCGAGCTCGCTTGGCCGGAGAGGTGCGGCTGCGCGCCCGCGACTCGGAGGAGCCCGCCGAGCAGACCGCGCTGGGCCGCGAAAGCCGCCGGCGCCTGCTCTCCGTCGTGGACACGCTGCCGCCCGAGCAGCGCGAGGCCGTGCTGCTCGCCTTCGGCGGCGGGCTGACCGCGCGCGAGATCGCGGTCGGCCGAGGCGTTCCCGTGGGCACCGCCAAGAGCCGCGTGCGGCTCGGGCTCGCGCGCGTCCGCGAGGGCCTCGGCGAGGCCGCGTGAGCCTCTCGATAGGCGACCTCGTCGAGCGCACCGGCGTGGCCGAGGGAACGCTGCGGATGTGGGAGCAGCGCCACGGCTTCCCGGTGCCCGAGCGGCTGCCGAGCGGCCATCGGCGCTACAGCGAGAGCGACGTGGAGCTGGTGCTCAGCGTGGTGCGCGAGCGCGCGGCGGGCCTGTCGCTGACCGCCGCCATCGCGCGCGCCCGCGAGGCCGTGGCCGAGCCGGTCGCGTCGATCTTCGCGGGCATGCGCCGCTCGCGCCCGGACCTGCAGCCGATCAAGATGCGCAAGCCGGTGCTGCTCGCGTTGAGCCGCGCGATCGAGGACGAGAGCTGCGCGCTCGCCGAGCGGCCGCTGCTGTTCGGCTCCTTCCAGCGCGAGCGCTTCTACCGCGAGTCGCAGCGGCGCTGGCGCGACTTCGCCCGCACGGCGCGCGTGGCGGCGGTGTTCGCCGACTTCCCACGCCGGCGGCTGCCTGCGCGCGGCCCCGCGGAGCTGCCCGTCGACCGCGCCGGGCCGCTCAGCCGCGAGTGGGCGATCGTCTGCGAGGCGCGCGGGCACGCGGTCTGCCTCGCCGGCGTCGAGCTGCCCACGCCGCGCGCCCGCGCCGAGGCGGCGCGCGAGTTCGACGTGATCTGGAGCGTGGAGCCGGAGGTCGTGCGCGCAGCGGTCGAGGTCTGCCTCGGGCTGGTGCGGGGGACAGCTCCCGAAGTGCTGGACGGCCTCGACGGAGCCACCGCGCCGCCGCCGACCGAGGACCAGCTGCGGCTGGCCACGGCGATCACGGCACGTACCCTCGGGCGGGTGGGCTCGTGAGCGACGGCTACTTCACCGACGAATCGATGCTGCGCCGCGTCCACCGCGAGCGGGCGCTCGCGCTGGCGGGCCCGCGCGCGCTGCTGATGCAGGCCGCCCACCCGCTGGCCGTGTCGGGGCTGCTCGCGCACTCGACCGCGGTCGACGAGCCCTACGAGCGGCTCGCCCGGACGGCGCAGGTGATGAGCACGATCGGCTTCGGCTCGCGGGCCGACGCAGATCGCGTCTGCGCGCACGTGCGGGCGATGCACCGCCGCGTGCGCGGCAGGATCCCGCAGGCGGTCGGCTCGTACCCCGCCGGCACTCCCTACCGCGCCGACGACCCCGAGCTGCTCATGTGGGTGCTGTTCTCGCTCGTCGACTCCGCGATCGTCGTCTACGGCAAGTACGTGCGCTCGATGCCGCGCGAGGAGCAGGCGGCGCTCTGGGCCGACTACCGCGTCATCGGCCGGCTGTTCGGCCTGCGCGACGAGGACATGCCCGCGGGCCTCGACGAGCTCGACGAGTACCGCGAGCAGATGTACGCGGGCGACCGCCTCCACGTGAGCGAGTGGGCGCGCGAGCGCGCCCGCCGGATCGTGCTGCAGCCGCCGGTCCCCTGGATGGCGCGCCCGCTGCTCGAGACCGCCAACTTCATCACGATCGCCCTCCTGCCGGACCCGATCCGGCGTCAGTACGGGTTCTCGCCGATCCCGCCCGCCCCGCTGCGCAAGGCGCTCGTCGCCGGCGGCGCCCAGTACGTCAGGCGCGCGGTGCTGCCGCTGCTGCCTGATCGCGTGCGGCGGAGCGGAGTGTCTCGGCAAACGACTGCGGCTTGATCTCGAACAGTGCCGCGCCCGATGGGTCGGTCACGACGGTGGGGGAGCGCAGGCTCTCGATCAGCGGTCGCACCACCCCCGCATCCACCGGTGTGACCAGCCCGATCCACAGCGACGACAGCCTCGGCGTGATGAACGGCACCGGTAGGCGCGGACGCCGGCGCCGGCCGAGAGCCCGCGCCATCTCGTCGAGCATGTCGCCGTAGGAGAGCACGTCCGGACCGCCGATCTGAACCTCGCGGTCCGCGGATTCCGGCACCGAAGGGGCCCGCGCGAGGTAAGAGAGCACGTCGTCGAGCCCGATCGGCTGGGTCTTGGTGGACAGCCACGCCGGGGCGATCATCACCGGCAGTCGTTCGACGAGGTAGCGCAGCGCGCGGTACGACTCGCTCTCGGGGCCGACGACCATGCCGGCGCGGAAGTGGGTCAGCGACGGCCCGTGCTCGGCGAGGATCGCGGCCGTCTCGGTACGCGCGCGCAGGTGCTCCGAGGCGCTGCCGTCGCCGAGACCGCCCAGGTAGACGACGCGCTGGACTCCCTCGCTGCTGGCCATCTGTGCGAACGCGAGGGCTGCACGGCGCTCGCGCTCGAGGAAGTCCCTGCCGGCGCCGCGCCCCATCGAGTGGATCAGGTAGTAGGCGACGTCGACGTCGCGGCCGGCTCCCTCGAGCGTGTCGGGCTGGAGCACGTCACCCACGTGCAGTTGCGCGCCCAGCTCCGCCAGCGCCTCAGCCCGCCCGCGGTTGCGCACAAGGCACCGAACGTCGGCGCCCTCGCCCACTAGGCGCTCAGCCAGCCGGCGCCCGACGAATCCGGTGGCCCCGGTGACGAGTGCTCGCATGTGAGTCGGTACGGGCGATCCCGCTTCCTGGCTCATCCGTACCAGCAAGCATGACCGCGATCGTCTGGTTCCGTCGCGACCTGCGCGTGCACGACCACCCGGCGCTGCGGGCGGCGCTCGAATCCCACGAAACGGTCGTCCCGTTCTTCTGCCTCGACGACCGCCTGCTCCACGGCCGCCACGCCTCCGGGCCGCGCACGCAGTTCCTGCTCGAGTGCCTCGCTGACCTCGACGCGGCCCTGCGCGAGCGCGGCGGCGCCCTCGTGATCCGGCACGGCCGCCCCGAGCGCGAGCTGGCGCGCCTCGTCGAGGAGGTGGACGCCGCCGAGGTGCACGTGACCCAGGACGTGAGCCCGTTCGCACGCTCGCGCGGCAGGCGCCTCTCGGCGCAGCTCGGTGCGCGCCTGCGCAGCCACCCGGGCCTGACCGTCGCGGACGACGCGACCGCGCTGCTCACCCAGACCGGCCGCCCGTACAGCGTGTTCAGCCCGTTCCACCGCACCTGGCTCAAGAGATCCGGCGCCGCGACCCGTTCGCGCCCCGCGCGCCCTGGAGCTGCCGGCCGGCGTGGACACGGGAGCGCTGCCGTCGCTGGAGGAGCTCGGGCTCGAGCAGGAGGTCGACCGGCCGCTGCCCGGCGGCGAGAGCCACGCCCGCGCGCGGCTGGACGCGTGGCTCGCGCACGGCGTGCGCGACTACGCCGCGCAGCACGACGCGCTCGGCGCGGACGGCACCTCGCGCCTCTCGCCCTACATCCACTTCGGCTGCCTGTCGCCGCGCGAGATCGAGCAGCGGCTGCCGCGCGGCGACGGCGCGGAGGCGTTCCGGCGCCAGCTCTGCTGGCGCGACTTCCACCACCACGTGCTCTTCCACTTCCCGCGCAACGCGCGCTCGGAGTTCCAGGACCGCTACCGCGGCTCGATCCGCTGGAGCCGCAGCGAGGGCCGCTTCGAGGCCTGGCGCGCGGGCCGTACCGGCTATCCGCTCGTCGACGCCGGGCATGCGCCAGCTGCGCAGCGAGGGCTGGATGCACAACCGCGCCCGCCTGGTGGCCGGCTCGTTCCTCACAAAGCACCTCGGCATCGACTGGCGCTGGGGCGAGCGGCACTTCATGAGCCTGCTGATCGACGGCGACGAGGCCAACAACAACGGCAACTGGCAGTGGGTCGCCTCGGTTGGCACCGACCCGCAGCCGGCCTTCCGGCGCATCTACAACCCGGCGCTCCAGCAGCAGCGCCACGACCCGCGGGGCAAGTACGTCCGCCGCTACGTCGAGGAGCTGCGCGACGTGCCGGACGAGCACCTGGCCCAGCCCTGGGCCATGCCGCCGGAGGTGCAGCGCGACTCCGGTTGCGTGATCGGGCTCGACTACCCCGAGCCGATCGTCGACCACGCCGAGGCGCGCCGCGGCGCCCTCGACCGCTACCGCGTCTAGCTCAGCCGGAGTGGCCCACCACGTGCGTCACCGGCAGCCCGGTGGCCGCGCCGGCCTTGCTGGGCAGGTCGAGGTGCAGCCACTTCGACACGCGCAGCGGCAGCGTCGAGACGATCAGCTCGTCATAGGCGGTGAAGTTGCACTCGTCGCTGATCGCGGCCAGCGGATCGGCGTCGCCCACCTTCGCCTCGGCCATCTCGATCCCGTCGCCGCGCAGCTTCTCGAGGAAGGCGCCGCGATGGTCCTCCGCCTCCGCGTCGCCCGCGTGCATGTTGGTCGCCCAGCTCAGCCCGTGCGGCGTGGAGGGGACGAGCAGGGTGAACTCGCAGGGGCCGGTCTGGGTGCGGGCGCGGAGCGCCTCGCGCAGCTCCGGCGACTCAGCCGTCCGGTTGGCAACGACCAAGATCCTCGCCTTGTCGGCCATGGCGGGAGCCTACCCCGATCGGGCGGATCTCAGTACGGGGGAAAGTCTGCGTACCACTCGCCGAGCGCGCGGAACGCGCCCCAGAAGTCGCGCTTGGCGACCTCCTCGTCGAGCGAGCGGTCGATGTCCGGCACGTACAGCACGTCGCAGGACGGCGTGAGGCGCTGGATCAGGCCGGGCGTGGTGGCGACCTCGCGCCCGAGCGGCACGCGCAGCGCGTTCAGCTCCTCGGCTGCGTCCTCGCCCATCACGACCACGATGCGCGGCTGCACGATCGCCAGCTCCTCGAGCACGCGCGCCCGGCACTCCGGCGCCGACAGGTCGGTGTCGCCGACCGGGCACTTGACGAACACGGTCCCGTAGACGGCCAGCGGGTCGATGCCGAGCCGCTTGAAGCTCTTCATCAGCGCGCCCCCGGCGCGGCCGTAGAAGGCCACGCCCTCCTCGATCTCCGACGGGACGGGGATGTGCTTGAGCAGGAAGATGTCTGCCTGCGGGTGGCCGGAGCCGAGCACCGGCATCAGGTTGCCGCGCGGGCAGTGGTCGCAGCTCTGGATCTCACGGGTCAGCTGGTTCAGCTCGCGGATTGCGCGCTCCAGGTATTTCTCGCGGATCTCGTCGTCGGTCGCCGGCACCTCGCCCACAGGCTTTGACGGCCCGGGCTGCCCTCCTCTTCGGACGCATCACTTCTTGCCGCGCGTCTGGATGAACTTGAGCGCCTGCACGTACAGCAGCGACTGGCGCTTGCGCACGATGTCCGCGTCTCGCAGCGACTCGAGGAACTCCTCGGGCCCGTCGAAGTCGCGCATGCGGATCTTCACCGAGCCAAGCCCCTGCGCCACGTGCGAGTCCGATCCGGCGCCCGCCACGATCCTGTACTTGGCGGCGAAGCGCGCCGCCTCGTCGTTGAACGCCGCGAAGGCCACGCGCGGGTTGAAGACCTCGATCGCGTCGATCTCCTCGACCACGTCGAGCAGGTGCTCGTAGTCGGGGACGGAGTGCATGCGGTCGAACGGGTGCGGTACGTAGACGAGGCCGCCCTGGCGGCGGATCTCGGCGATCGTCTCCTGCAGGGTCAGGCCGCGCGGGATCTTCTCCTCGATGAAGAGCCCGATCACCTCGCCCTGGTCGGCGGTCTTGACCTCCTCGGCGACGATCACCTTGATGCCGTCGGCGAGCTCGCGCGCCGCCAGCGCTCCGGAGATCTCGTTGTGGTCGGTGACGGCGATCGCGCCGAGGCCGACGCGCTGGGCGGTCTCGAGCAGCGTCGGGACCGGCGTGGCGCAGTCGGGCGAGTGGTCGGTGTGCATGTGGAGGTCGACGTGGATGAAGTCGCGCTTGGAGAGGCGGCCGTGCACGTCCGGGCGCCCGTCGCCGTGCCGGCGCGCGGCGATCTCGTGGAAGAGCTCCTCGAAGCGGTCGGCGGTGCGCGACCAGGTCAGCTCGCCGTGCACGGCGTCGATGCGCTGCTTGAACTGGGCGACGAGCTGCGGCTCGCGGACGAGGCGCTCGAGCTGTGCCGCCAGCGTCAGGGCGTCGCGCGGCTCGAACAGCAGCCCGAGCTCGCCCTCGCGCACCACCTCCTCGTACTGGGGCAGCCGCGCGACCACCGGCACGGCGCCGCCGGCGATCGCGCGCAGGACGAGCTGCGGGACCGGTGCGGCGCCGGCCGACGCGGCGACCGCGATCGTGGCGCGTGCCAGGTGCTGGGCCTCGGAGCCGTCGGCCGGCCCGGCCAGGCTGACGCGCTCGCGCAGCCGCCGCGACAGCGAGACCGCCGGCGCCGAGGCCGGGTCGCGCAGCCAGATCGTGGCGCGCCAGTCGAGCTCGGTCGGCAGCTTGCGCAGCGCACGCAGGAACAGGCGCAGACCGCCGCGCTCCTCCTCGGCGGAGTAGACGATCTCGGGCGGGCCCTCGCGCGCGCGGGGCCGCTCGAGCAGGTCGGCGCCCGGGTTGATGACGCGGTAGTCGCCGGGGAAGTAGCGCTCGATCAGGTCGCGCGTCGCGGCGAAGCTAGCCGTGCGCCCGTCGAGGCGGCCGAACAGCAGCTCGACGACGCGGCGCGCCACCTGCGTCGAGACGAAGCGCTCGGTGGACGAGTGAAAGGTGCCGACGTTGAGCGCGCGCGAGTGGCGCAGCGCAGCCGACGACGCGCTCGGCGCGAACGGCTCGTGCACGTGCACGAAGTCGAGCTCGGCGCGGTCGAGCAGCTCCTCCAGCGTGCGCGAGACGTCGAGCGGCAGCGACACCGAGCCGCCGCGCCGGAACGGCAGCGACTGCCCGACGGCGAGCACCGACGCGCAGCCGGGCTCCGCGAACAGCGCCTCCGGGTCGGTGGCCAGCTGCTCGACCTTCGCGCGCCCCTCGCGCACCAGCTCGCGCGAGTCGGACGGCGCGACCACGACGACGCGGTGTCCGCGCGCGCAGAGCTCGTCCGAGAGTCGCTCGACGAAGCGGTTGACCTCGTGGTGCTGCTCCCAGGGCCAGGGCGTGACCTGCGCGATGGACAGGGACTCGCGGGACACGCCCGGCAGGATACGCGCGGCGCCGCGCCGGACCGGCGGCGGCGCCGCGTTTGCGACCTAGTTGTCGCTGACGAGCGTCTCGACCTGCGCCGGCGCATCGCCGGGGAGCTTCGGCGCGCCGCCGTAGCGGGCGATGAACTCCTCGGTCATCTCGCGGGCGGCGTCGTCCGGATGCTGCTCGGGCGGCGACTTCATCAGGTAGGCGCTGGGGCCGGTCAGCGCGCCGCCGAGGCCGTGGTTGAGCGCGAGCTTGCAGACGCGCACGGCGTCGGTGACGATGCCCGCCGAGTTCGGCGAGTCCCAGACCTCGAGCTTGAGCTCCGCCATCAGCGGCACGTCGCCGAAGGCCTCGCCCTCGAGCCGGATGTGCGCCCACTTGCGGTCGGTCAGCCACGGCACGTAGTCCGAGGGCCCGACGTGCACGTCGTCGGCGGGCAGCTCGTGGCCCATGATCGACGTGACGGCCTGGGTCTTGGAGATCTTCTTGGACTCGAGGCGCTCGCGCTCGAGCATGTTGAAGAAGTCCATGTTGCCGCCCACGTTGAGCTGCGAGGTGCGCTTCAGCTTGACGCCGCGGTCGTGGAACAGGCGCGCGAGCTGGCGGTGCACGATCGTCGCGCCGACCTGCGACTTGATGTCGTCGCCGACGATCGGCAGGCCCGCCTTCTCGAAGCGGCTGGCCCAGTAGTTCTCCTTGGCGATGAACACCGGGATGCAGTTGACGAAGCCGCAGCCGGCCTCGAGCACCTGCTCGACGTACCACTTGGTCGCCAGCTCCGACCCGACGGGCAGGTAGGAGACGACGACGTCGGTCTTGGTGTCGCGCAGGATGCCGACGATGTCGTCGGTCTCGCCCTCGGCCTTGGTGATGCGCTGCTTGAGGTACTTGCCGAGGCCGTCGTGCGTCATGCCGCGGTAGACCGGCACGTCGAGGTGCGGGACGTCGGCGAACTTGATCGTGTTGTTCTGGCCGGACCAGATCGCCTCGGAGAGGTCCTTGCCGACCTTCTCCGCGTCGATGTCGAAGGCCGCGGTGAACTCGATGTCGCCGACGTGGTAGCCGCCCAGATCCACGTGCATCAGCCCGGGAACGGACTGGGTCGGATCGGCGTCCTTGTAGAACTGCACGCCCTGGACGAAGGACGAGGCGCAGTTGCCGACGCCGACGATGGCCACGCGGACCTTCTCGGTCTGGTAGCGCGAGCCGCCGTTGGTATGGGTCGAAGTATCGGTCACAGAAAGCCCTCCAGCTTCATGAAAAGACCCCCCCTGTGCGGAGAGGCCGGCACTGCGGATAAAGAACCCGCCCGGGTGCCGGAGTTACACCTGCGCGGCCAGCTGGCTTCTGACGTGGAAGACGCGCTGGAAGGTCGTGAAGACCGTCAGCGCGGCCATCGCGTAGATCGCCGGCTCGAGCAGATCGAAGTCGGGCACGATCTCCCCTGCGGCGAACAGCAAGCCCGCGGACAACATGACTACCCGTACGGCCCGGGACGCAATCCCGACCTTGCACTCGACTCCGAGCGCCTCCGCGCGCGCGCGGGTGTACGAGACCATATAGGAGCCCACCACGGTGAGCACGGTCGCTCCGACCGCGACCTCGTCGCCGTTCTCGGCGAACCACCAGGCGACCGCCGCGAGCACGATGCCCTCCTCGATGCGGTCGAGCGTCGAGTCGAGGAACGCGCCGAACGGCGTGCCCTTGCCCGACATGCGCGAGTAGCGCCCGTCGAACATGTCGCAGACCGACCCGAGGACGAACGCGATGCCGGCGAGCACGAAGGTGTGATTCGAGGATCAGCGCCGCCGCGATCAGGTTGCCGACCAGGCCCGTGAGCGAGATGGCGTTGGGCGTGAGGCGCGACTCGATCAGCCGGTTGCGCGCGACCGCGCGCATCTCCGAGGCGGTCAGCGAGCCGCGCCCGTTGCCGCGGTCGCGGCGGGCGCGCTGGTCGACGCCGTCGCTCACGCCGACGCCTTCGCCGTGCGCCAAGCCCAGGCGTCGGGGCGGGCGCGGGCGAACGCGTAGGAGGCCGCCGAGGCCGACGCGACCGCGGTCAGCGCGCCGAGTGCCGCGTCCATCCAGAAGTGGTTGCCGGTGGCCATCACGACGAACGTGACGAGCGCCGGGTAGATCGCCCAGAAGGCCCTGAGGAAGCGGTTGCGCACGAGGAAGAAGGCCGGGCACGGCGATCATCAGCGCGAAGGCGACGTGCATGCTCGGCACCGCGGCGAACGGGTTGTAGAGCGCGCCCGCGGTGTTCTCCGCGCCCTCGCCGACGAACGCGGCGACGGTGTCGGTGAAGCCCCACTCCGGCAGGAAGCGCGGCGGCGCCGTGGGGTAGACGAGGTAGCCGGCGAGCGCGAGCGACATCGCCACCATGAACATGTTGCGCACGTAGTAGTAGGCGTGGTTGCGCGCGATGTAGAGCCAGATCAGGAACGTCGTCGTGATCACGAAGTGCGAGTTCACGTACATCCAGTTGGCCCAGGTCAGCAGCCACTCCTGGCCGCGCGTCCACGTCTGCAGGCCCGGCTCGAAGAAGAGCCCGAGCGACCGCTCGAAGTCGACCAGCGTGCGCGCGTTCTCGAAGGCGAGGCCGGCCTGGCCGTCCACGAAGCCGCGCACGATCCGGTACAGGTAGTACGCCCCGGCGAACAGGGCGAGCTGGCGAATCGCGTCGAGCCAGCCGTTGGGCAGCCAGCGGCCGCTCAGCCGCCAGACCCGCGCCAGGTGGCGATACAGCGGGTGGGAGCGGGGCACGATCGGCAAGCCTAGCGGGGATCGCGGTGCAACCTTTTGCGCGCGGCCAGGGTAGGTTGCCCTAAGTGATCACCGAGACGCCGGTAGGGGCGAAAGACGAAGGGTGGGCCGACCCGGGCGAGGTTCAGCCCGTCGCTCACGAGACCGCGGACCGCATCGCGACAGGCACGATCACGGCGCTCCCGTTCATCGCGCTGGGCATCGTCTGCTGGCAGGTCTGGTCGGATCTGCTGCGCTGGAGCGACGTCGCGGTCTTCCTGATCATGTACGTGCTCACCGGGCTCGGCGTGACCGTCGGCTTCCATCGCCACCTGACTCACCGCAGCTTCAAGACGAGCAAGGGCGTGCGCGGCGCGCTCGCGATCATGGGCTCGATCGCCATCGAGGGTCCCGTGATCTCCTGGGTCGCCGATCACCGCAAGCACCACACCTACTCGGATCAGGAGGGCGACCCGCACAGCCCGCACGTCGGCCACGAGGGCGGCTTTCGCGGCGCGCTCAAGGGCCTGGCCCACGCACACGTCGGCTGGCTCTTCATCCACACCCACCGCGGCGCGCGCGACCGCTACGCGCGCGACCTGATCGACGATCCGGTCGTCTCCTGGGTGGACCGGACCTTCCTGCTCTGGGTGCTCGTGGGCTTCGCGCTCGCCTTCGGCCTCGGCTATGCGATCGGCGGCACGCTCAACGCGGCGCTCACCGGCCTGCTGTGGGGCGCCGGCGTGCGCATGCTCGTGGTGCACCACGTCACCTACAGCATCAACTCGCTCTGCCACTTCTTCGGCAGCCAGCGCTTCAAGACCGGCGACGAGTCGCGCAACCTCTTCTGGCTGGCGCTGCCCACGTTCGGCGAGAGCTGGCACAACAACCACCACGCGTTCCCGACCTCGGCGGAGCACGGGATGCGCCGCTGGGAGATCGACCCCTCGGCGCTGGTGATCAGGGGCCTCGAGAAGCTCGGCCTGGTGTGGGACGTCGTTCGGATCGATCCCGAGCGCCAGGCGAAGAAGGCGGCGGCTTCAGAAGCCGCCGCCTGAAACGCTGCGCTCTAGATCGGCCGGACCTGCGTGGCCTTCGGGCCCTTGTCGCCCGGCTGCGGCTCGTACTCGACGCGCGCGCCCTCCGCGAGCGTGCGGAAGCCCTCGCTGTCGATGTCGGTGTGGTGGACGAACAGGTCCTTGCCCGGCTCATCCGGGGTGACGAAGCCGAAGCCCTTGTCGTCGCTGAACCACTTGACGGTTCCGGTTGCCATATGGGTGCCTCCCCATGTCGTGTGCTGCGAACTCGGGAGGTGCTTCAAGCAACCACTGCGAGCGCTGGCACTACTTTACGTGCGGAAAGGTACCACCGGAAAGTCAGCCGTTGCACCTGCGTCCGCGCGAGAACAGGCGCTCGGGGGAGAAGCGCGTGGACAGTCTCACGAAGCCGACCTTGTCGGCGATCACGCGCGTCCAGTTGCCGTCGGGCTCCACGCAGGCGTCCGCGCGCGAACCAGTAGGGCGTCCAGCGCACCTTCACGATCGCCTCGCCGGGCTGCTTCACGTCGAGCAGCAGCTCGTCCGAGCCGAACTGCTCCAGCGAGATGCGCGCGTTGCCCTGCGGGATCACGATCGGCGTCGGCAGCAGCACCTCGTATACGCGCCAGTCGTCCGACTTCCAGCGCAGCTGCAGGTAGGGCAGGCCCTTCTCGATCAGCGCGCGCTCGCCGTACGAGCTCTTGTCCGGCTTCGCGCTCGGCAGCGCCACGTAGCGCACCGCGTTGTCGGCCAGCCAGCTCGCGTAGGTGAGCCGGTTGATCTGGCCCTTGTAGAAGATCGGGTTGAGCCCGGTGTCGAGCTGGCGCAGCCAGCCGCGCGCGAGCGGCACGTCCGGGGCGATCTCGGCGCCCTCCCAGTGGCTGCGCGTGAACGGGATCTCGATGCGGCGCTGGTCCGGCAGCGTGGAGAGGAACTGGCGCAGCGGCTCGAAGTAGTCGGACTTGGCGGCCGGGTCCTCGATGTACTTGATCACGTCGCGCACCGCCGGCGACCACTGCCAGAACGCGAGCGAGGCGAACCCGACCGCCAGCAGCGGGGCGAGCCAGACCTTGCGCCATGATCGGCCGGCCCCAGAGCGCGCACAGCATCACCGGGCCGCCGAACAGCGCTCCCAGCCGGACCGCGTTGCCGCCCATCGGCGTCTCGAGCGGCAGCGCCACCGCCGCGCCGACGCCGTACAGCAGCAGCCCCCAGCGCAGCGCCCGCTGCTCGCGCGGCAGCAGCACGATGCACAGCACCGCGAACACCGGGATCGGCAGGTAGGCGCTGAACGGGAACGGCGCCCAGCCGCCCTCGGGGAAGGCCCAGGACAGGAAGGCCGGCGGGATGAAGGCGGCGGCCGCGATCGCCGATCCCCTCGTAGCGCTTGGCGCTTGTCCCCGTTCGCCGCCAGCGCGACCGCCACGCCGGCCATCGCGAGGAAGAGGCCGGCGACCGGGCTGCCCAGCGGCGACAGGATCGCGAGCACGATCGCCCAGCCGTAGCGGCGGCGCTGCAGCGCGAGCAGCGCCGCGAGGCCGAAGGCCACGCCGATCGCGAACGGCAGCCGCGCGGTGAACAGCAGCGTCGCGCTGCCGACCCCGAACCAGATCGCAGCCCCAGCGCGCCTGCGCCTCGCCGAAGGCGCCGCGCGCGAGCGGCGCGAACAGCGCGGCGCACGCGACCGCCGCCAGCGCCAGCGCCACCGGCGGGGTGAGCAGCCAGGCGAGCGGCGGCGAGATGATCGAGTAGGCGGGCGTGTGGTGGCCGCCGTACCACTGGCCGTTCCAGATCGTGAAGCCCTGCTTGCCGAACAGGTCGGCGCGGAACGTGTGGGCCGCCAGGTCGACCGTGCGCGGCTGCCAGATCAGGTAGCCGATCGCGAACAGCACCGCGATCGCCACCGGAGCGACGTGCCACCAGTCGACGCGCGCGTAGCCGAGACCCGGCGGGCGGAGGTCGGTCGCGCGCGAAGCGCCCCCGGCGGCGCGGCGCTTCCTCGACTTGCAGGGGCGCTCGGGGGCGCCGTGACGGCGGCGCGGAGCACGGCGAGGAAGGCTAGCCGACGAACGCGGCCACGCGGTCGATCACCTCGGGGCGATCGACCACGGGTAGTGGCCGGCGTCGAGCAGCTCGAGCTCGGCCTCGCCGCCGAGCGCGTCGGCCAGGCGCTCGCCGAACTCGGGTGCCGATGTACGGATCGTGCGTCGGCCACGCGACCAGCGCCGGGCAGCGCAGCTCGCCGAGGCGCTCGCCGTGGCGCGCCAGCACCTCCGGCGGCGAGGCCCGGTAGAGCCGCAGCACCGCGCGCTGGGTGCCGTGGTCGAACTCCTCGAAGGCGCGGTCGGCGATCTCCGCGGGCAGCGCGCGCCGGAAGCCCCAGCGGGTCGTGAACCCCATCGTCAGCTCGCCCAGCAGCGGCGTCCGCCACGCGCGCGCCACGCGGTGCCAGCTCGTAGCCGGGCACGAACGGCACCACGGCCGTGAGCACGATCCGCTCGATGCGCTCCGGGAAGCGCTGGGCGAAGGCGAGGCCGACCGAGCCCCAGTCGTGCATCACGAGCGTGAGCCGGTCGAGCCCGACGTGGTCGCAGAACGGCCTCGAGGAAGCGTGTCGTAGCCGGGGATCGAGTAGTCGAAGTCGCCGGGCTTGCCGGAGCGGCCGAAGCCGGGCAGGTCCGGCGCGATGCCGCCGCTGCGCGCGAGGAACGGCTCCCAGGTCCAGCCGGCGGCCGGGACGCCGTGCAGGTAGAGGATCGGGGCGTCGCCGGCCTGGCGCCAGTGCACGTCGATGCCGCCCACCTGCAGCGTGGCGCTCCGCGATCTCCACCGTGCCGGTTCATACCATCCGCGCCCATGGCCGACCGCCGCAGGCTGCGCAGGATCACCGACCGGCTCGCGAGCGAGTACGGCCGGCCCGCCCTGCGGCCGCACCGCGAGCCCGGTCGACGAGCTGGTGCTGACCGTGCTCTCGCAGAACACCAACGACCGCAACCGCGACGTCGCCTACTTCCGGCTGCGCGAGCGCTTCGCCTCCTGGGACGCGGTGCGCGAGGCGCCGCGTCGAGGAGGTCGAGGACGCGATCCGGCCCGGCGGCCTCGCGCCGACCAAGTCGGTGCGCATCAGGCCAGATCCTCGAGGCGATCGGCGACGACGACCTGCTCTGGCTCGCCGACGCCCCGCTCGACGAGGCGCGCGCGTACCTGATGCGCGCTGCCCGGCGTCGGCCGCAAGACGGCGGCCTGCGTGCTGCTGTTCTCGTTCGGCCGCCCCGACGTGCCGGTGGACACGCACGTCTACCGCGTGGGCGGCCGGCTCGGGCTGTGGCCGCGAGAGGCTGCCGCTCGAGAAGGCCCACGACGAGCTCGCCCGCCTGTGCGGCGACGACGGCGAGTTCGCCTACGAGGCGCACGTGCTGCTGATCCGCCACGGTCGCCGCACCTGCGTGGCGCGCGCGCCGCGCTGCCCGGAGTGCCCGCTGCGGCGCATGTGCCCGGAGGGCCGGCGGCGGCTGCGGCGCACATGAGCGAAGACTCGCCTGCGGCACCTCTCGGAGCTGGCGCTGATCGGGATCTGCAGCGTCTGGGGGCTGACCTTCGTGATGGTCCAGGACGCGATCGAGGAGCTGCCCACGATGGCGTTCCTCGCCTACCGCTTCCTCCGGCCGCGGCGATCGTGGCGCGTCGTCTTCTGGCGGCCCGCTGCGCCGGCTGTCCGCCGCCGGCTGGCGCGCCGGCCTGCTGATGGGCGCTGTTCCTGTGCGCCGGCTACGTCTTCCAGACGCTCGGGCTCGAGCGGACGACGGCCTCCAACGCCGGCTTCATCACGGGCATGTTCGTGGTGCTGACGCCGGTGATGGGCGCGATCTTCCTGCGCGACCGCATCCCCGTCGACGGCCTGGGCGGCGGCCGGGGTGTCGGCGCTCGGCCTCTACCTGCTGTCGGGCGTGGGCGGCGACCTCGACCTGCGCGGCGACGGCCTGGTCCTGCTCGCGGCGATCGCGCTCGTCGGCGCACATCCTCGCCACCGCGCGCGCGGTGCGCGCCTACGACGTGGGCGCGCTGCTGGCGGTGCAGCTCGGCGTGTGCGGGTCGTCCCGCTCGCGATCGGGCTGGCGGCCGGCGACCTCGAGACGCCGACCGGCGGGACGGTCTGGTCGGCGCTGATCGTGACCGCGGTCGTGGCCAGCGCGCTCGGCTTCTTCGTGCAGACGTTCGCCCAGCGCCACGCCCCGCCGGCGCGGACCGCTCTGATCCTCGCCTCCGAGCCCGCCTTCGCGGGGCTGTTCGGCTGGCTGCTCGCCGACGACCGGCTGTCCGCGTCGGCTGGCTCGGCGCGGGGCTGATCATGACCGCGATCGTGGCCGTCGAGATCACGCCGCGCTTCCGCCCGCCGCGACCGCTGCCGGAGGGCTGATGCGCGCCGGCGCGCTCGCTCGCTCGCGGTCCCGTTCCTGATCGGCATCGCGGTGCTGCAGGGGCTGACGGTCGAGATCGACACCTTCCACGGCAGCGACGCGCGCATCTACCAGCTGCCGACGATCCTCCAGCTGCGCGAGCGGCTCGACTTCTCGGACTACCCGTCCGCGCAGACGCCGCTGTTCCACCTGGTCATGGCCGGCTGGGGCAAGCTCGTCGGGTTCGAGCTCTGGAAGCTGCGGCTGCTGAACGTGGCGATCTCCTACGGCGCGGCGCTGGCGCTGCTGCGGCTGCTGCGGCGCACCACCTCGCTCGCGGCCGCGCCCGCGTTCGCGCTCAGCCTGGCGTTCGCGCTGTCGCCCTACTTCTTCGGCGCCTCGTTCACGCTGCTCACCGACAACCTGGCGATCCTGTTCGCGCTGCTCGCGCTCGAGCGCGTCCACGCCTACGCGACGCGGGGCTCGCTCGCGGCGCTGGCGACCGCCTGCGCGCTGACCTGCGGCGCGGTGATGACGCGCCAGTCGTTCCTGTGGCTGGCCCTGGTGCTGGCGGTGTTCGTGGTCGTGCGCGAGCACCGCTCGCCGGCGCGGCTGCTCGGCGGCGCGCGCGCTGATCGCGCTCGCGCTGGTGCCGCTCGCGGCGCTCGCGATCGAGTGGAACGGGCTCGTCCCGCCGAGCGCCGACCCGGCGTCGTGCGGGCTCTGCACGGATCGCCCGGGCGTCGGCCGCGACGCGCTGACGCTGCGCACGGTCGGCTTCACCGTCGCGCTGTTCGGCGTCTACGCGGCGCTCGTGCTCGGGCCGGGGCTGCTCGCGCGCGGCCGGCTGCGACCGCGCGGCGCCCTGCTCTGGGCCGGTCGTCGCGATCGGCGTCGCGCTGATCCTGATCTCGCCGCTCGAGTACACGCCGATCCGGAGCGGGCTAGCCGGGCGACGCCGGCCTGCTCTGGCGCGTGGCCGAGCGCGCTGCCGACGGTGCTCGGGTCGTCGCTGCTGTTCTGGGTCGCGGTCCCGATCGGGCGCGGCGGCCGCTGCTGGCTGCTCGCGCGGCGCGCCGGCTGGCTGTCGCTGCCGAGCGGTGTACTTCGCGCTGCTTCCTCGCGGTCGCCCTGCCGGTGGCGCTCGTCTACCAGAAGTACTTCGACCCGTTCGCGCTGCTGGCGGTGGCGCTGTTCGCGCGCCCGCCCGACTTGCGCGAGCCGCGCGACTACGCCGGCGTGGCGCTCGTCTGCCTGGGTCGGTCGCCTACGCGCTCAGCTTCGCGGCTTGATCGACTGATCGACGCGTCGACGACGAAGACCAGCGTCTCGTTCGGGCGCGATCGCGGGCGGGTAGCCCTCGCGGCCGTAGCCGAGCTCGGGCGGGATCGTGAGCACGCGGCGCCCGCCCTCGCGCATGCCGACGAGGCCGCTGGTCCCAGCCCGCGATCACCGCGCCCTGCGCCGAGCGGGACGGGGAACGGCTGACCGCGGTCCCAGGACGCGTCGAACTCGGCCCCGGTCGAGAACGACACGCCCACGTAGTGGACGGTGATCGTGTCGCCGGGCTTGGCCGCGGGGCCCTTGCCCTTGACGATGTCCTCCTTGACCAGCCTGCGCGGCGGCGAGCCGCTCGGCTTCGGGATGACCGGCTTGGTGGTCGTGTCCTTGAGGCGCCGTCGCGCTCCGGACGGGGTCGGCTGCTCGGTGGTCTCCGCCTTCGTCTCGGCGGTCGTCCCGGCCGCGTCTGCCGTCGTCGTCGCCCCCGCACGCGGCGAGCGCCGATCGCCAGCAGCAGCGCGAGCAGGGCGATCAGGCAGGGGCGGAGGCGGCGCATCGGCGGCGGAAGCCTAACCTACGGCCTCCGCAGTGGGCGCCGCAGCGAACATCTGCCATACTCTCGCTTAGATTTCTTTCGACTACAAGGAGTAATGACGGATGGGCAAGACGATCGGCATCGATCTGGGCACGACCAACTCGTGCATGGCCGTCCTCGAGGGCGGCGAGCCCACCGTGATCGAGAACGCCGAGGGCGCGCGCACCACCCCCTCGGTGGTTGCTTTCACGGATGGCGGCGAGCGTCTCGTGGGCGCTCCGGCCAAGCGCCAGGCGGTCACGAACCCCGAGAACACGGTGTTCTCGATCAAGCGCTTCATGGGCCGCAAGGAGGCTGAGGTCAAGGAGGAGGAGAAGATCGTCCCGTTCGAGGTCGTATCGGGCCCGAACGGCGACGCGCGCGTGAAGGCGGGCGGCAAGGAGTTCGCCCCGCCGGAGATCAGCGCGATGATCCTCCAGAAGCTGAAGGCGGACGCCGAGGCCTACCTCGGCGACACGGTCGACGCGGCGGTGATCACCGTCCCGGCCTACTTCAACGACGACCAGCGCCAGGCCACGAAGGACGCCGGCAAGGTCGCCGGCCTCGAGGTCAAGCGCATCATCAACGAGCCGACCGCGGCCGCGCTGGCCTACGGGCTCGACAAGGAGGCGGCGGACCACACGATCCTGGTCTTCGACCTCGGCGGCGGCACGTTCGACGTGTCCGTGCTCGAGATCGGCGACGGCGTGTTCGAGGTCAAGGCCACCGCGGGCGACAACCACCTCGGCGGCGACAACTTCGACAAGGCGATCGTGGACTGGCTCGTCAGCGAGTTCAAGAAGGCCGAGGGCGTCGACCTGTCGCAGGACAAGATGGCCCTGCAGCGCCTCTACCAGGAGGCCGAGAAGGCCAAGACGGAGCTCAGCTCCGCCCAGGAGACGCAGATCAACCTGCCGTTCATCACGGCGGTCGACTCGGTGCCGAAGCACCTCAACGAGCGGCTCACCCGGTCGAAGCTCAACGAGCTGACCGCCGACCTGCTCGACCGCGTGGTCGGCCCGACCAAGCAGGCGCTCAGCGACGCCGGCGTCGAGGGCGGCAGCGGCATCGACCACGTCGTCCTGGTCGGCGGCATGACGCGCATGCCGGCCGTGCAGGAGAAGGTCAAGGAGCTCACCGGCAAGGACCCGCACCGCGGCGTCAACCCGGACGAGGTCGTGGCCGTCGGCGCCGCCATCCAGGCGGGCGTGCTGGCCGGCGACGTGAAGGACGTGCTGCTGCTCGACGTCACCCCGCTGACCCTCGGCATCGAGACCAAGGGCGGCGTGATGACCAAGCTGATCGAGCGCAACACGACGATCCCGACGCGCAAGTCGGAGATCTTCTCCACCGCCGAGGACAACCAGCCGAGCGTCGAGGTCCACGTGCTCCAGGGCGAGCGCGAGATGGCCGCGTACAACAAGTCGCTCGGCAAGTTCCAGCTGACCGGCATCCCGCCGGCGCCGCGCGGCGTGCCGCAGATCGAGGTCACGTTCGACATCGACGCCAACGGCATCCTGAGCGTCGGCGCGAAGGACCTCGGGACCGGCAAGGAGCAGAAGATCGAGATCAAGGCCGGCTCCGGCCTGGCCGACGCCGAGGTCGAGCGGATGGTCAAGGACGCCGAGTCGCACGCGGAGGAGGACCGCCGCCAGCGCGAGCTGGTCGAGGCCCGCAACACCGCCGAGAACGCGGCCTACCAGGCCGAGCGCCAGGTCAAGGAGATGGACGAGACGCTCGACGCCTCCTCGAAGGAGGAGATCGAGGCCGCCATCAAGGACGTGCGCGACAACCTCGAGTCCGACGACGCGGCGCTGCTCAGCCAGAAGACCGAGGCGCTGCAGGTCGCCTTCCACAAGGTGTCCGAGCAGATGTACGCCGCGGCGCAGCAGCAGGCGGCCGCCGGCAACGGCGCCACCGCCGACGGCTCGGTCAACGGCTCCTCCGAGGAGGAGGAGGTCGTGGACGCCGAGGTCGTCGAGGGCGACGAGAAGGGCTAGGCGGATGACACGAGCACGACCAGAGCCGGGCGGGCACGAGCCCGCCCGGCGCAGAACGCGCGCCCCAGGAGCCCACCCGCGACGAGGAGGCGCCCGCGACCTCGCGCGACGAGAGCGGCGAGCCCTCCGGCGAGGGCGACGCGTCGAACGAGCAGCGCATCCTCGAGGAGAAGGAGGAGGTCGAGGCGGAGGACCCGCTCGCGCGCGCCCAGCGCGAGCGCGACGAGTACCTCGACCTGGCCCGCCGCGCGCAGGCCGACTTCGAGAACTACCGCAAGCGGGCGGCGCGCGAGGCCGCGGCCGCGGGCGAGCGGGCGAAGGGCGGGCTCGTGCGCGAGCTGCTGCCGATCGTCGACAACCTCGAGCGCGCCCTGCAGTCGGCGGCCCACGGCGAGGGGCACCTCGCCGAGGGCGTGCGGCTGGTGCACTCGGAGCTGGTCGCCGTGCTCGAGCGCAACGGCGTGCAGCAGTTCGACCCGGCCGGCGAGCGGTTCGACCCGGCCGAGCACGAGGCGCTCTCGGTCCGCGACGAGCACGGGGTCCGAGTCCGGGCCTGGTCCTCGACGTGGTCGAGAAGGGCTACCGCACGAACGGCGCGATCCTGCGTCCGGCGCGGGTGGTGGTGTCCGCCTAGATGCCGGCCGTGAAGGATCCATACAAGACGCTCGGCGTCGCCAAGAACGCCTCGGACGACGAGATCAAGAAGGCGTACCGCAAGCTCGCGCGCGAGTTCCATCCCGGATCGCAACCCGGGGGACGAGTCGGCCGAGGAGCGCTTCAAGGAGGTGCAGGAGGCGTACTCGATCCTGTCCGACGCCGAGAAGCGCAAGGCCTACGACTCCGGCGGCGGCATCTTCGGCGGCGGCGCGGGCGGCTTCGACCCGGGCGCGTTCCGCGGCAACTTCGGCGGCTTCGGCGACATCCTCTCCGACCTGTTCGGCCAGGGCGGCCGCGGCGGTCCGGGCACCGGCGCCCGAGCGCGGGCGCGACCTGGAGACCGACGTGCACGTGTCGTTCGAGCAGGCGATGGAGGGCGCGCAGGTGCCGGTGTCGGTGCCGCTGTCGGCGCCCTGCCCGACCTGCCGCGGAACCGGCGCCAAGCCGGGCACCGCGCCGACCGTCTGCACGCGCTGTCAGGGTCGCGGCGTGGAGGCGGAGTCCCAGGGGCTGTTCTCCATCTCGCAGCCGTGCCGCCAGTGCGGCGGGACCGGCACCGAGATCAAGGACCCGTGCCCGACCTGCCAGGGCAGCGGGCGCACGCGCCAGGTCAAGCGCTACCGGGTGAACATCCCGGCGGGCGTGCGCGACGGCAGCCGCGTGCGGCTGTCGGGCAAGGGCGAGGCCGGGCCGCGCGGCGGGCCCGCGGGCGACCTGTACGTGGTCACCCGCGTCGGCGACTCGCCGATCTTCACGCGCAAGGGCGACAACCTCGAGGTGGAGGTCCCGATCACGATCCCCGAGGCGATCCGCGGAGCGACGATCGAGGTGCCGACGCTCACGGCGACCAAGCGCATCCGCGTGCCCCCGGGCACGCAGCACGGGACGGTGCAGCGGCTGCGCGGCGAGGGGCCGCCGAAGCTGGGCGGCCGCGGGCGCGGCGACATGCACTACAAGCTGATGATCGACGTGCCGAGCTCGCTCTCGCGCGAGCAGAGCGAGGCGGTGGACGATCTCGCCGCCGTGATGGACGGCAACCCGCGCGAGAGCCTGCTCTCGCGGAGGGGCTGATGCGGATGGCGGCCCTCGACGGAGCGCGCGGCGTCTACATGATCTCGGTCGCCGCCGAGCTGGCGGGGATGCACCCGCAGACGCTGCGCATCTACGAGGCGCGCGGGCTGATCACGCCGAAGCGCTCGCCCAAGAACACGCGGCTGTACTCGCAGGAGGACGTGGAGCGGCTGCGGCGCATCCAGGCGCTGACCACCGAGATGGGGATGAACCTCGCCGGCGTCGAGAAGGTGTTCGAGCTGGAGGAGGAGATGGAGCGGATGCGCCGCCGCATGCGGTCGCTGGAGCGCCAGGCGGAGAAGGTGCAGCGCGAGCTGCGGTCGGAGATCGACCGGGTGCGCCGCGCGGCCAAGCGCGAGCTGGTCCTGTACGAGCCGCCCTCGCAGGCGCTGCTGCGGCGCGAGCCTGGAGTGCGCGTGCCGATTCGCCGGCCGGGCGGGTAGGCGCGGGGCGCGCCCTGCGCGCCCTACCGTTCCACCCGAGGATGCCGCCTCGCCTGCTCACCATGCTTGCCGCCGTCGCTGCGGTCGGCGCCGTCTCAGCGGCCGGCGCGTCGGCGCCGCTCGCGGCTGCCGCGCCGGTCTCTTCGGCGGCGCAGATCTTCACCTGCTGCACCGACGCCGCGCTCCAGGAGCGTCTGTTCTCCGAGGCCGAGGCGAGCGGCGCCGAGTACGTGCGCGTCGACGTGGAGCTGCACGGCATCTTCGGCTCGCCGGACGGGGCCGATCCGGACTGGAGCCGCCTCGACGCTACGGTCGAACGCGCTCGCCGCCACCACCTCCGGGTGCTCGGCATCCTGCGCGGCAGTCCGCCCTGGCTGTCGACCTGTCCGGATCGTCCCTCGAAGGTCTCGATCTGCCCACCGCGTGACGCAGCCGAGTGGGGACGTCTGGCCGGCGAGGTCGCCGCCCACGCGCGCGCCTCCGTCGATCACTGGGAGATCCTCAACGAGCCCGACGCTCGCTGGGCCTTCCTCGGCAGCCCCGAGGACTACGCGCGCATGCTCAGCGCCGCCCACGACGCGATCAAGGCGGCGGCACCGGATGCGCAGGTCGTCTTCGGCGGAGTCGAGCGCCCGCGCGAGCACGCCTGGATCGACCGGGTGTTCGCGACGGCGGGCGCCGACGCCGCGCACAAGTTCGACATCGCCGCCGTGCACCTGCGCCTGCGCCTGCGCAATCGCCTGCCCGAGCTCGGCGAGTGGCTGCGTTCCTGGAGGGCGCTCCTCGCCCAGCACGGCTTCGACGGTCCGACCTGGGTGACGGAGCACGGCTATCCGGCGGACCCGCGGTTCCAGTGGGACCCGAGCTTTCGCGGTGCGGGGGCACCGGGCGCCGTCGCCCAGGCCGCCCTGCTCGAGCAGTCGATCCCACTCCTGGCGCGAGCCGGAGCCGATCAGGTCTTCGTGACGCTGCGCGACAACCTCTACGGCGAGTTCCTCTCCGAGGGACTGGTCCACGTCGACGACACCGCCCCCGGCGATCCCGCCACGCGGCGGCCCGCGTTCAGCACTGCGCGCGAGCTGGCTCTGACCTGGGACGAGTCGCTCTACCGGCGCAGCGGCGCCGCCGACCAGGTCGCCGCGGCGCGCGACCTGAGCGCGCGGGCGCAGCGGTCAGCCGGGACGGCCAAAGCCGTGGCGGCCGCGATCCAGGCGGGCGCCGCCGAGGGACACTGGCTGGCCGCGCTCGACCTCGAGCGCGCCGCGCGGTAGTCGGCGATCGGCGACCGAGGCCGCGCGCCGAAATCAATATTCGACACCACATCCGGGGCGAATATTGGTCTCGCGGCGGGGTCCGCCGGGCCGCGGGCCGCTGTCGGTCTCGGGGCAGCGCTCCGCGAACCGGCCGGGCGGCGGCGGCGAAGCGCCCGGCGCCCCGCGCGCCCCGCGGCAGTGGTCAACCTGCGCCACACCTGCTATAACCTCACTTAGATTTTCTATGCAAGCTGATCGATTCACAGTCAAGTCCCAGGAGGCCCTCGCCGCCGCGCAGCGGCTTGCCGGCGCGCGCCGCAATCCCGAGGTCGCTCCCGCCCATCTGCTGCTCGCGCTGCTCGAGCAGGACGGCGGCATCGTCGTCCCCGTGCTCCAGCGCGCCGGCGGCGACGCCGAGCGCGTCCGCCGCCGCGCCAACGAGGTCGCCGACTCGCTGCCCACGATCACGGGCGAGACCGCCGCGGCGCCCGCGCTCGGCAGCCACCTGATCGACCTGCTCAAGCGCGCCGACGACGAGGCGAGCGGCATGGGCGACGAGTACGTCTCCACCGAGCACCTGCTGCTCGCCCTCGCCGCCGACCCCCAGATCGACGCCGGGCGCGACCCGCGATCAGCTCGCGGAGGCCGTGCAGGAGGTTCGCGGCCCGCACCGCGTCACCGACCAGAACCCCGAGGACAAGTACCAGGCGCTCGAGACCTACGGCCGCGACCTCACCGACGGCAGCCGAGCAGGGCAAGCTCGACCCCGTCATCGGCCGCGACGACGAGGTTCGCCGCGTGATCCAGGTCCTCTCCCGCCGCACGAAGAACAACCCCGTCCTGATCGGCGAGCCGGGCGTCGGCAAGACCGCCATCGTCGAGGGCCTCGCGCAGCGCATCGTCTCCGGCGACATCCCCGACTCGCTGCGCGACCGCCGCGTGATCGCGCTCGACATCGGCGCGCTGATCGCCGGCGCGAAGTACCGCGGCGAGTTCGAGGACCGGCTCAAGGCCGTCCTCAAGGAGGTCGCCGACGGCCAGGGCCGCATCATCCTGTTCCTCGACGAGCTGCACACGATCGTCGGCGCGGGCGCCGCCGAGGGCGCCGTCGACGCCGCCAACCTGCTCAAGCCGATGCTCGCCCGCGGCGAGCTGCGCGCCGTCGGCGCCACCACGCTCGACGAGTACCGCAAGCACATCGAGAAGGACGCCGCGCTCGAGCGCCGCTTCCAGCCGGTCGTCGTCGACGAGCCGACCACCGAGGACACGATCGCGATCCTGCGCGGCCTCAAGGAGCGCTACGAGGTGCACCACGGCGTGCGCATCCAGGACTCCGCGATCATCGCCGCCGCCACCCTGTCGCAGCGCTACATCGCCGACCGCTTCCTGCCCGACAAGGCGATCGACCTGATCGACGAGGCCGCCTCGCGGCTGCGCATCGAGATCGACTCGATGCCGACCGAGATCGACGAGGTCGAGCGCCGCATCATGCAGCTCGAGATCGAGCGCCAGGCGCTCGAGAAGGAGAAGGACGACGCGTCGGTCGCCCGCCGCGAGGCGATCGAGCGCGAGCTCGCCGACCTGCGCGAGCAGTCGACCGAGATGAAGGCCCGCTGGCAGCAGGAGAAGGACGCGATCGGCCGTGTCCAGGCGCTCAAGGAGCGGCTCGAGCAGGCCCACCGCGACGCCGAGCGCGCCGAGCGCGACGCCGACCTGCAGCGCGCCGCCGAGCTCCGCTACGGGGAGATCCCGGACCTGGAGCGCGAGCTGGCGGCCACCGAGGAGCGCACCGACGGCCCGGCGGGCTTCCTCAAGGAGGAGGTCGACGACGAGGACGTGGCCGAGGTCGTGGCCAAGTGGACCGGCATCCCCGTCTCCAAGCTGATGGAGGGCGAGGTCGAGAAGCTGATCCAGATGGAGGCGCGCCTGCACGAGCGCGTCATCGGCCAGGCCGAGGCGGTCGAGGCGGTCTCGAACGCGCTGCGGCGCTCGCGCGCCGGCCTCCAGGACCCGAACCGCCCGATCGGCACCTTCCTGTTCATCGGCCCGACCGGCGTCGGCAAGACCGAGCTGGCCCGCGCGCTCGCCGAGTTCATGTTCGACTCCGAGGGGGCGATGATCCGCATCGACATGTCGGAGTACATGGAGAAGCACTCCGTGTCGCGCCTCGTCGGCGCGCCTCCCGGCTACGTCGGCTACGACGAGGGCGGCCAGCTCACCGAGGCGGTGCGGCGGCGTCCCTACGCGGTCGTCCTGCTCGACGAGATCGAGAAGGCCCACAGCGACGTGTTCAACGTCCTCCTCCAGCTGATGGACGACGGCCGGCTCACCGACGGCCAGGGCCGCACCGTGAGCTTCAAGAACACCGTGGTGATCATGACCTCGAACGTCGCCGGCGGCATCGACGGCGTGCGCGCGACCTTCAAGCCCGAGTTCGTCAACCGCCTCGACGAGATCGTGGAGTTCCACGCGCTCACGCGCGAGGAGATCGGCAGCATCGTCGAGCTCCAGGTCGCCCGGCTGGTCGAGCGGGTGCGCGAGAAGGGCGTCGAGATCGAGCTGACCGAGGAGGCCCGCACGCTGCTGGGCAACCTCGGCTACGACCCGACCTACGGCGCGCGGCCGCTCAAGCGCGTGATCCAGAAGCAGCTCGTGGACAAGCTCGCCCTCAAGCTTCTCGACGGCGAGTTCGTCCCGGGCGACCGCGTGGTGGTCGACGCGGAGGGCGGCGAGCTCCGCTTCACGCCGGCGCGCGCGGCCGAGCCGGCGCACGCGTAGCGCTCGCGAGCGCGGGTAGGATCGTCGCGTGGAGGCGCGCGACCTAGCTCTATCCCACGCGCGCAGCCGGATGGCCGTCGGCGCCGCGCTCGTCGCCCTGCCTGGCCCGGCCGGGTCGATGTGGATCGGCTCCGATGCCTCCCGCCCGCCGTGAAGGTGCTCTCGCGCGCGCTCGGCGTGCGCGACTTCGCGCTCGGCCTCGGCATCGCGGTGGCGCTCGACCGCGGCGGCCCGGTGCGCGGCTGGCTCGAGGGCGCGGCACTCTCCGACGTCGTGGACCTGTTCGCGACGCTGGTCGCCGGCGACTCGATCCCGCGCCGGTCGCGGCTGGCCATCGGCGCGGTGGCGGCGAGCTCGGCCGTCGCCTGCGCGGCGCTGGCGCGCGCGCTCGACGACCCGCCCGCCGAGCACGCGCTGAGCGTGCCCGAGGCGCACCTGACCGGACACCCCTAGACGGCTCGGCAGCGGTGGAGCCGGCCGCCGGAGACGGATGTCGTAACCCTTTAGGGGGGTAGGGCGCGCTCGAATGGGTTGCCGGAGGCGTACCTGCGTCCAGCGCGCGCGATAGCGCCCGCATCCAGCCGCCGGGCGACGTAGCGTGGCTTAGTGACGCCCTTCGTACGCCGCGCATCCGCTCTCGCAGCCGCCGCTCTGCTCGCCTTCCCGGCGGCCGCCGCCGCGCGCGATCGCGACGTGCCCGCAGCCCGGGCCGCTGCCGGCGGGTACGAACGTCCAGAACTTCGACAGCGTCGTGCTCGAGCACGCTCGCCCGGCGATGCGCGCCGCGCGCCGCGAGCGCCGCGCCGAGCTCGCGCAGCTACGCCACCCCGGACGGCTACCGCGTCGCGGTCGAGGCCTCCGCCGACTACTCGCCGGACCCGGCCGCCGACCAGAAGCTCGTGGACTTCCTGGCCTCGCGCGTGCACGGCGACGAGATCGGGAGCCTGGCCGTCTACGTCGGCACGCCGACCGAGATCACTCGGCTGTGCGGCGGCGGCGAGGGCGTGGTCGCCTGCTACGCCATCGACGAGGGCCGCATGTACGTGCCCGGCGAGTCGGTGCACGGCATCCCCGTCGAGTACCCGCTCACCCACGAGTACGGCCATCACGTCGCCAGCTGGCGCCTGAACAGCCCGTGGGACGCGCTCGACTGGGGCGCGAAGAACTGGTCGAGCGCCGTGCGCGTCTGCGCGGGCGTGCGGCGCGGGCTGCTGTTCCCGGGCAACCAGGGAGCGCACTACTGGGACGATCCGGGCGAGGGCTTCGCCGACGGCTACGCCCACCTGCACTACCCGAACACGCCCTGGAACTACAACCGGATGATGCGGCCGACGCCGGCGGCGCTCGCGGCGATCCGCCGCGACGTCCTGCACCCCTGGACGGGTCCGCGCGTGCGCACCTTCCACGGCCGTGTCGGCCCGCACAAGCGCAGCCGCACCTTCCACATCCGCGCGACCCTCGACGGCGACCTGGCCGCGACGCTGACGGCTCCTCGGGGAAGCGTCTACTCGGTGCAGGCCGAGACGCCCGGCTTCGCCACCGGCCGGCGCCTGCGCGACGGCGGCGGGCTCGGCACGGAATGGTGCCGCCAGCGCAAGGTCGACAAGATCGCGCTGACCGTCCGCCGGCTCAAGGGCAGCCGGGCCGTTCAGCCTGCGGGTCAGCTGGGCGGGCTGAACCCCGACGCGCGCGCCGTTCCGCCGCGGCGCTGGACGGTGACGACGAAGTCGGTCTCCTGCTTGCGCCGGCTGCGGTAGCGGCGATACACGTCGAACTGGACGCGGTAGCTGCCCGGCGGCGTCTCGCGCGAGAACAGCCGCCTGTGCGCCTCGACGCGCCTGCACGGCCCCTTCAGCGCGCCGATGCGCATGTTGCGCGCGCGCGCGCCGCGCTTGCCGAGCCGGACGACGTGCGAGTAGAGCGTGGGGCCGTCGAAGAAACCGCGCGCGGTGATCGTCAGCAGCCGGTGCGGTGGACCGCCGGCGGGGCGCAGGCCGACGTCGGTGGCGGTGACGAGCATCGTCACCTGGGCCGTCAGGGCCGGGTTGGTGGAGTCCGTCGCCACGTAGGTCAGCTGCTGCTGACCGTGGGACAGGCCGGGCAGGATCAGCGACGGCTGCAGCTGCGCCGCCGGGGTCGGCCATGATCGGGTCGCCGATCGGGTCGCTGTCGCGGGTGAAGACGACTTCGCCG
Source organism: uncultured Thermoleophilaceae bacterium (assembly GCA_963828225.1). GTDB lineage: Bacteria > Actinomycetota > Thermoleophilia > Solirubrobacterales > Thermoleophilaceae > JACVRW01. Next base: position 557,183 of record CAWHDX010000006.1, read on the forward strand.
TTCTGCGTGAAGCCGGTGCCGCGCAGAAACACGGTGTCCTGCTCGGCGATAGCAGGGCGCGACCGGGTCGACGACGTCAGGGTGGCCTGCGCCGCCGCGCCGGTCGGCGCGGCGAGAATCATGGTGACTATCGCCAGGCCGATCGCGCTCGGCTTCTTCAGGACTGCCGCCTCCTGCTGCGTGGTGGGTACGGCCGAGGCTAGCGCGGCTCCGCGCTTCCCGCCAGGAGGGTAGATTCCGGCCGGGGGCCCCGAGCACCTCGACCGACCCCGACGGAAAGGACGATCGCCGTGCCCACGTACGTGATGCTCAGCACCCTCACGCCGGAGGGCGTCCAGACGATCAAGAGCAATCCGGCGCGGATCCGCGAGGTCAACCAGGAGCTCGAGCAGCTCGGCGTCACGGTGACCGCTCAGTGGGCGGTCCTCGGGCGCTACGACTTCGTGAACGTGATCGAGGCGCCCGACGAGAAGGCCGTCGCGCGCGCGTCGATGGAGCTCGGGTCGCGCGGCACCGCGCACTACGAGACGCTGACCGCCATTCCGATCGACGAGTTCATCTCGTCGCTCTAGTGACGCGCGTCCTGGTTGTCGGCGGGGGCGGGCGCGAGCACGCGATCGTCCGCACGCTGCTGCGCAGCCCGCGCTCGCCGGAGGTGCTGGCGGCGCCCGGCAACGCCGGGATCGCCGCCGACGGGATCGAGTGCCTGCCCGACGACGACGTCGTCGCCATCGCTCGCGAGCGCGACGTCGACCTGGTCGTGGTCGGGCCCGAGGTGCCGCTGGTGGCCGGGCTCGTCGACGACCTCGCGGATGCCGGCATCGCCGCCTTCGGCCCGTCGCGCGCGGCGGCCCGCATCGAGGGCTCGAAGACCTACGCCAAGGAGCTGATGAAGAGCGCCGGCGTTCCGACCGCCGGCGCACCTCGTGCTGCGCGACCGCGAGGAGGCCGCCGCGCACCTCGCCTGCGCCTCCTACCCGGCCGTGCTCAAGGCCGACGTGCTCGCCGCGGGCAAGGGCGTGATCATCGCCGCCGACGAGCGCGAGGCGCGCGCGGCCGTCGACGTCTTCTTCGGCGAGCGCCGCTTCGGCGAGACCGAGGTCGTGCTCGAGGAGTTCCTCGAGGGCGAGGAGCTCTCGCTGCTCGCGCTCTGCGACGGCGAGCGCGCGGTGCCGCTGGCGCCCGCGCAGGACTACAAGCGCATCTTCGACGGCGACGAGGGGCCCAACACCGGCGGGATGGGCAGCTACTCGCCGGTGCCGGGCATCGACGCCGAGCGCGCGCGCGAGATCGCGCAGCTGGCGCACACGCCGATCGTCGACGAGCTGCGGCGCCAGGGCACGCCCTTCCACGGCGTGCTCTACGCGGGGCTGATGATGACCGCGGCGGGCCCGAAGGTGCTCGAGTACAACTGCCGCTTCGGCGATCCCGAGACGCAGGCGGTGCTGCCGCGCCTGCGCTCCGACCTGCTCGACCTGCTGGAGGCCTCGACGCGGCCCGGCGGGCTCGCGGGCGTCGAGCCCGAGTGGGCGCCCGACTGGGGGGTGACGGTTGTGCTCGCCTCGCGCGGGTATCCGGAGTCCTCGTCGAGCGGCGACGTGATCGCCGGGCTCGAGGACGTGGAGGACGCGCAGGTGTTCCACGCGGGCACGGCGCGCCGCGGCGGGCGCTTCGTGACCGCCGGCGGGCGCGTGCTCGGTGTGACGGCGCTGGGCGCCTCGGCGGGCGAGGCGCGCGACCGCGCCTATGCCGCGGTGGAGCGGATCGAGTTCGATGGGATGCAGGTGCGCCGCGACATCGCCGAGCGGGCCGTCGCTGGCAAGTAAGGTCGAATCGTGAGCGGAACAGAGGAGTTCGTACCGGTGGCGGAACCGCAGGTGGAGCACCAGTTCGATGAGCTCGACGTCGACGATGCCCCGAAGGTCGGCATCGTGATGGGCTCGAAAAGCGACATGCCCGTGATGGAGCGCGCCGGCGAGGAGCTCGAGGAGCGGGGCATCCGCCACGAGATCCGGGTGATGAGCGCGCACCGCGATCCGGAGACGGTCGCCGAGTACGCGAAGAACGCGCGCATGCGCGGGCTGCGCGTGATCATCGCGGGCGCCGGGCTGTCGGCCGCGCTGCCCGGGGTCGTGGCCGCCCACACGGACCTGCCCGTGATCGGCGTGCCGCTCACCTCCAAGACGTCCGTGGCCGGCGGGCTGGACGCGCTGCTCTCGATCACGCAGATGCCGCCGGGCGTGCCGGTGGCCTCGGTCGGGGTGGACAACGCGAAGAATGCCGCGGTGCTCGCGGCGCGCATCCTCGACGCGTGATCGAGCGCTACACCCGCCCCGAGCTGGGCGCCGTGTGGTCAGAGCAGCGCAAGCTGGACGCCTGGCTCCAGGTCGAGCTGGCGGTGGTGGACGCGCTCGCCGAGCTCGGCGTCGTGCCCGCGGAGGACGCCGCGCAGGTGCGCGAGCGCGCGGCCTTCACGGCCGAGGCGGTGCGCGAGCGCGAGCAGGTGACCGACCACGACGTGGCGGCCTTCGTCGACGTCGTGGCGGGCTCCGTCGGCGAGGCCGGGCGCTGGGTCCACCACGGCCTGACCTCCTCGGACGTGCTGGACACGGCCCTGGCCATCCAGCTCTCCCAGGCCGGGCTGATCCTCGCGGCCGGCGCGCGCGACTACCGCGACGCGCTGATCCGGCGGGCGCGCGAGCACGTCGACACGCTCTGCGTCGGCCGCACGCACGGCATCCAGGCCGAGCCGACGACGTTCGGGGTCAAGCTCGCGGGCTTCGCCTTCGAGGCCGACCGCAACCTGCGCCGCCTGCAGCGGGCGGTGGAGGGCGTCTCGGTCGGGGCGCTCTCGGGCGCCGTCGGCACCTACTCCGCGAACGGCCCCGAGATCGAGGCGGCCGTGCTCGAGCGGCTCGGGCTCAGGCGCGAGGACGTCTCGACCCAGGTCGTGCCGCGCGACCGCCACGCCGAGCTGCTCGAGGCGATCGCGCTCGCCGGCGCGGGGCTCGAGCGCTTCGGCACGGAGATCCGCCACCTGCAGCGCACCGAGGTGCGCGAGGCCGAGGAGCCGTTCCGCGCCGGCGCGCAGAAGGGGTCGTCGGCGATGCCGCACAAGCGCAACCCGATCCTCTGCGAGCGAATCGTGGGGATCGCGCGGCTGCTGCGCGGCTACGCGCTGGCCGGGCTCGAGAACGTCGCGCTCTGGCACGAGCGCGACATCTCGCACTCGTCGGCGGAGCGCGTGGCGCTGCCGGACGCGACGATCCTGCTGGACTACGCGCAGCACCTCGCGATCCGCGTCGTCGACGGCATGGTCGTCCACCCGGACCGCATGCTCGCCAACCTCGAGGCCACCCACGGCGCGCTGTTCTCGCAGCGGGCGCTGCTGGCGCTCGTCGAGAGCGGCCGCTCGCGCGACGACGCCTACCGGATCGTCCAGGAGAACGCGCAGCGCGCCTGGGACAGCGGCACCCACTTCCGCGAGCTGCTCGGCGCGGCGGCCCCGGACCTCGACCTCGACGCGGTCTTCGACGCGGGCGCCTTCGTGCGGCACGCGCCGGAGATCGTCGGGCGCCTCGACGCGCTCTCCTAGGTCAAGCCGCCTTTGTCTGACATGGCGGCGCGCCGGCCGGGCCCGTAGCGTCGCCGCGATGCCCGTCCTGCTCGGACTGATCGGCGTGCTCGGCTTCAGCTTCACGCTGCCGGTCACGCGCGTGGCGGTCGAGGACCTCGACCCGGTCTTCGTCGGGCTCGGCCGCGCGGCGGTCGCGGCGGTGCCCGCGGCGATCCTGCTCCGCGATCTGGGGCGAGCGCCGCCCCGACCGCGCGACGCTGGCGACGGCTCTGCCTGGTGGCGCTCGGCGTCGTGTTCGGCTTCCCGCTGCTCTCGGCGCTGGCGCTGCGCGAGCTGTCGGCCGCGCACAGCGCGGTGGTCGTCGGGCTGCTGCCGGCCGCCACGGCGGTGGCGGCGGTGGCGCGCGCCGGCGAGCGGCCGTCGCGCGGCTTCTGGATCGCCAGCGGCGCGGGGCTGGCCGCCGTGCTCGCCTTCGCGGCCTCGCAGGGCGCCGGCGTCGGCGGCGCGGACCTGCTCGTGCTGGGCGCGGTGGCGCTCGGGGCGATCGGCTACGCCGAGGGCGGCGCGCTCGCCCGCGACATGGGCGGCAGCCGCGTGATCTGCTGGGCGCTCGTGATCTCGCTGCCGCTGACCGCTCCGGCCGGCGTCGCCGGGGCGCTCGCCGGGGGCCTGCAGGCGCCGACCGACGCGTGGCTCGTCGTTCGCGTACGTCGCGCTCGTGAGCCAGTTCCTGGCCTTCTTCGCCTGGTACGCGGCGCTCGCGCGCGGGGGCGTCGCGAAGATCGGCCAGGTCCAGCTCGTGCAGCCGCTGCTCACGCTGGGCTGGGCCGCGGCGCTGCTCGGCGAGCACATCGGCGCGGCCACCCTGATCGCCGCGCTGGCCGTGGTCGCGAGCGTCGTCGCGACCCAGCGAACGCGCGTCGAGGAGGGGCGGCGAGGTCGACAGCCCGCGCTGATAGCCTCGGCCGAGTGAGCGATGCCGCCGCCCTGATCGCCCAGGGGAAGGTCCGTGACATCTATGACGCGGGCCCTGACCACCTGCTCCTCGTCGCGTCCGATCGGATCTCGACGTACGACGTCGTGCACCCCACGCCGATCCCCGACAAGGGCAAGCTGCTCACCGGGCTGACGGCGTTCTGGCTCGACCAGACGGCCGACATCGTCCCGAACCACCTCGTCTCCTACACCGACGTCCCCGAGCAGCACCGAGGTGCGCGATGCTCGTCGAGCGGCTCGAGATGGTGCCGGTCGAGTGCGTCGTGCGCGGCTACATCACCGGGTCGGGCTGGAAGGACTACCAGGCCAACGGCGCGGTCTGCGGGATCGACCTGCCCGCCGGGCTGCAGGAGTCCGAGCAGCTGCCGGAGCCGCTCTTCACGCCCTCGACGAAGGCCGACGTCGGCCACGACGAGAACGTCGACTTCGACCGCGCCGCCGAGATCGTCGGCGATCGCGAGCTGCTGGAGGAGCTGCGGCGCCTGTCGATCGCGGTCTACCAGCGCGGCGCCGAGCACGCGCGCGAGCGCGGCATCATCCTCGCCGACACCAAGTTCGAGTTCGGCCGCCGCCCGGACGGGACGATCGTGCTCGGCGACGAGGTGATGACGCCGGACTCGTCGCGCTTCTGGCCGGTCGACGGCTACGAGCCGGGCCGCGGCCAGCCGAGCTTCGACAAGCAGTACGTGCGCGACTGGGCGAGCCGGTCGGGCTGGGACAAGTCGCCGCCTGCGCCGGCGCTCCCCGAGGAGATCGTCGTGCGCACGCGCGAGCTCTACGTGGAGGCCTACGAGCGCATCGCCGGAGAGCCGTTCGACCGCTGGCTGGAGCGCAGCGGCGCTTGAGGGTGCGGGTGCTGATCCGGCCGAAGGAGGGGATCCTCGACCCCGTCGGCCAGACCGTGGAGGGCGCCCTGCCGGCGCTGGGCTTCGAGGGCGTGAGCAACGTGCACGTCGGGCGGCTGGTGGAGCTCGACGTCGAGGACGCCTCGGAGGTGCCGGCCATGTGCGAGCGCCTGCTCGCGAACCCGCTGATCGAGGACTACGAGGTGGTGCCGGTCTGAGGTTCGGCGTGGTCCGCTTCCCCGGCTCCTGCGACGAGGTGGACGCTCTGCTCGCCTGCCGCCGCTACGGCGACGCGGAGCTGCTGTGGCACAAGGACCGCGACCTCGGGGACGTCGACGCGGTCGTCGTGCCGGGCGGGTTCTCCTACGGCGACTACCTGCGCGCCGGCGCGATCGCGCGCTTCTCCCCGCTGATGGAGAGCGTGATCGAGTTCGCGCGCGAGGGCGGCCCGGTGCTCGGCATCTGCAACGGCTTCCAGGTGCTCTGCGAGGCGGGGCTGCTGCCAGGCGCGCTGCTGCCGAACCGCTCCCTGCGCTTCGTCTGCCGCCAGGTGGACATCGTCGTCGAGAACGCCGACACGCCCTTCACGCGCGCGTGCGCGCGCGGCCAGTCGCTGTCGGTGCCGGTCAAGCACACCACCGGGCGCTACCACGCGCCGGGCATCCCCGAGGAGCAGGTGGTGCTGCGCTACGCGCCCGGGCACAACCCGAACGGCGCGCAGGACGACATCGCCGGCGTGTGCAACGCCGCCGGCAACGTGCTCGGGCTGATGCCCCATCCCGAGCACGCGGTCGACCCGCTGACGGGCTCCGCCGACGGCGGGCTGCTGTTCGAGTCGGTCGCGACCGTGGCCGCTGCGGCGTGACCGGCTCGGCCGTCGCGCCGCATCGCGAGCTGGGGCTCACGGACGCGGAGTACGACGCGATCTGCGAGCGCATCGGCCGCGAGCCGAACGGCCTGGAGCTGGCCGTGTTCTCGCTGATGTGGTCGGAGCACTGCGCCTACAAGCACTCCAAGAAGCTGCTGCGGCGGCTCCCCACCGAGGGGCCGCATCTGCTGATGGGCCCGGGCGAGAACGCCGGCGTGGTCGACGTCGGCGACGGGCTGGCGGTGGCGTTCAAGGTCGAGTCCCACAACCACCCGAGCGCGGTCGAGCCGTTCCAGGGCGCGGCCACGGGCGTCGGCGGCATCCTGCGCGACATCTTCGCCGTCGGCGCGCGGCCGATCGCGGTGCTCGACTCGCTGCGCTTCGGCGAGCTCGACTCGCCGCGGTCGCGCTTCCTGTTCGACTGGGCCGTCAAGGGCATCGGCTTCTACGGCAACTCGATCGGCGTCCCGACCGTCGGCGGCGAGGTGTTCTTCGAGTCCTCCTACGAGCAGAACTGCCTCGTCAACGCGATGTGCGTCGGGCTGGCGCCGCGCGACCGGCTGATCCGCAGCGCCGCCGCCGGCATCGGCAACCCGCTGGTGCTGCTGGGCGCGCGCACCGGGCGCGACGGGATCGGCGGCGCCTCGGTCCTCGCCAGCGCGGAGCTGTCGGAGGAGGACGCCTCCAAGCGGCCGACGGTCCAGATCGGCGACCCCTTCGAGGAGTCGAAGCTGATCGAGTGCTGCCTCGAGCTGCTCGAGCGCGACACGCTCGAGTCGCTGCAGGACCTGGGCGCCGCGGGCCTCTCGTCGTCGTCGTCGGAGATGGCGTCGAAGGGCGAGGTCGGGCTCGATCTGGACGTGGCGCGCGTGCCGCTGCGCGAGGCGGACATGGAGCCCTTCGAGATCATGATCTCCGAGTCGCAGGAGCGGATGCTGTGCGTGGTCGAGCCGGCGCGCCTGCCGGAGCTGATGGAGGTGTGCGAGCGCTGGGACGTGCGCGCGACCCAGATCGGCGAGATCACCGACACGCGCCGCCTGCGCGTCTTCGACGGGGACGAGCTGGTCGGGGACATGCCGGTCGAGGCGCTCGTGGACGACTGCCCGCTCTACGACCTCGAGCCCGAGGCGCCGGACGCCCCGATCTATCCCGACCCGCCGGCGCGGCTGGCCGCGGACGCGGGCGCCGGGGAGACGCTGCTGGCGCTGCTCGGCGCCCCTTCGATCGCCTCGAAGCGCTTCGTGTTCGAGCAGTACGACCCGATCGTGGGCTCGCGCACGGTGCGCCGACCGCAGACGGCCGACGCCGCGGTGCTGACGCTCGCCGACGACGGCGGCAGCGGCGCGATCGCGGTATCGATCGACGGCAACGGGCGGCGCGTGGCCTGCGACCCCTACGCGGGGGCGGTCGAGGCCGTGCTCGAGTGCGCGCGCAACCTCGCCTGCGTCGGAGCCGAGCCGCTGGGGCTGACCAACTGCCTCAACTTCGGCAACCCGGAGAAGCCGCACATCGCCTGGCAGCTCACGCGCGCGGTCGAGGGACTGCGCGACGCCTGCCTCGCGCTCGGCGTCCCGGTGGTCGGCGGCAACGTGTCGCTCTACAACGAGGGCGGCGGCGGGCCGATCTTCCCGACGCCGGTGGTCGGCATGGTGGGCAAGCTGCCCGACCCCGAGCGCGTGCCGCGCGTGGCGTTCGCGCAGGAGGGCCACGCGATCGCGCTGGTCGGGCCGTTCGCGCCGGCGCTGGAGGGGTCGGAGCTCGAGAAGCTCCAGGGCCGCCTGGCCGACTCGCTGCCGCAGGCCGACCTGGCCGCGCAGGCCGAGGCCTTGGCGACGCTGCGCGAGGCGGTGCGCACCGGCGAGCTCCCGACCGTGCACGACATCTCGGAGGGCGGCCTCGCCGTGGCCCTGGCCGAGTGCTGCATCGAGGGCGATGTGGGCGCGCACATCGAGGGCGTCGGCGCCGGCGCCGCGGAGCTGTTCGGCGAGGGCCCGGGCGGCGTGGTGATCGCCGGTCCGCGCGAGGCGGTGGAGGCGGTCCCGGGCGCGCGCGTGATCGGAACGGTCGGAGGCGCCGCGCTCGAGGTCGAGGGTGCGCTGGGCATGCCGGTCGACGAGCTGCGGGCGGCCTACGAGGGCGCCATCCCGGCAGCCTTCGCGGTCTAGCGCACCAGCGCGCACACCCGCGGCAACGGCCACACCCGCTGGTACGCTCTGAGACGAGCGGGAGGCTCGGCTGCCGGAGGCAGACCCGGAGCTCCCTCGCTTTCCACCTCATGACTCGAGTGGCACTCGACGACCGCGACGGACCTCGCGACGAGTGCGGCGTCTTCGGCGTCTACGCGCCGGAATCGGACGTCGCTCGGCTCGCGTACTTCGCCCTGTTCGCGCTTCAGCATCGCGGTCAGGAGTCGGCCGGCATCGCGACCACCGAGAGCGGCCACATCATGACCGTGCGCGACCTCGGCCTCGTCTCCCAGGTGTTCGACGAGGAGAAGCTGCGCGCCCTCCAGGGCGAGATGGCGATCGGCCACGTGCGCTACTCGACCACCGGCTCGTCGGCGTGGGAGAACGCCCAGCCGGTCTGGCGCTCCGACGTCCGCCAGGTGGCGCTCGCCCACAACGGCAACCTGATCAACGCCGTCGAGCTGCACGACGAGCTGGTCGAGAGCGGCGTGCAGTTCCGCGGCACCTCCGACTCGGAGATCATCGCCGCGCTGCTCTCGACGCATCCGGCCGCCCGCATCGAGGACGCTCTCGCCGACGTGATGCCGCGGCTCGAGGGCGCCTTCTCGACCGTGGTGATGACCAAGGACACGGTGGTCGGCTTCCGCGACCCCGCCGGGCTGCGCCCGCTGGCGCTGGGGCGGATCGGCGACCGCTACTGCCTGGCCTCGGAGAGCTGCGCCTTCGACATCATCGGCGCCGAGCTGCTCCGCGACGTGCAGCCGGGCGAGATGGTCGCGCTCGGCGAGCGCGGGATCGAGACGCGCCAGGTCGTGCACTCCGACCGCAAGGCGTTCTGCGTCTTCGAGCACATCTACTTCGCGCGGCCGGACTCGATCCTCGAGGGCAACCGCACGCAGGTGTCGCGCCGCAAGATGGGCGAGATCCTGTTCCGCGAGGCGCCGGCGGAGGCCGACGTGGTGATCGCGGTGCCGGACTCGGGCAATCCGGCGGCGTCGGGCTACTCGAAGGCCTCGGGCATCCCGCGCGACGACGGCCTGATCAAGAACCGCTACGTCGCGCGCACGTTCATCCAGCCGGGCCAGGAGCTGCGCAAGCACGGGCTGCGGATGAAGTTCAACCCGCTGCGCGAGGTGGTCGCCGGCAAGCGCCTGGTCGTCGTCGACGACTCGATCGTGCGCGGCAACACCACGCGCCAGATCGTCCAGATGCTGCGCGGCGCCGGGGCGCTCGAGATCCACATGCGAGTGTCCGCCCCGCCGATCCGCCACCCCTGCCACTACGGCGTCGACATGTCGACGACGCAGGAGATGGTCGCGCACGGGCGCACCGAGGAGGAGATCGCGGAGGAGCTCGGCTGCGACACGCTCGCCTACCTGTCGCTGGACGGCGTGTACGAGGCGATTCGCTCCACGCGCGAGACGCACTGCGACGCCTGCTTCTCCGGCGACTACCCGCTGGCCCGCACCGACGGCGCGAACGGCAAGTTCGCGCTCGAGGAGCTGGCGGTCGTCCGCTCCTAGCGCAACAACTCTGCAACTTCTCGCCTGACTCGGCCGCGTCCGGCGCTACTGTGGCGAGCCCCTTATGGACCTCGATACAGCCCTCCAGACCCACTTCGGGTTCGACCGCTTCCGGCCCGGCCAGCGGGAGGCGTGCGAGGCCGCGCTGGCCGACCGCGACGTGCTCGTGGTGATGCCGACCGGGTCGGGCAAGTCGCTCTGCTACCAGCTCCCGGGCCTGCTGCGCGACGACCTCACGGTCGTCGTCTCGCCGCTCGTGGCGCTCATGCAGGACCAGGTCGAGGCGCTGGCGGCGCGCGGGCTCGGCGATCGCGTCGCGCTCGTCAACGCGCAGCAGGACTCCTCGGTGAACGCGGAGGTGCTCGCGCGCGCGGTTTCGGGCGACCTGAGCCTGCTCTACGTCTCGCCCGAGCGCTTCGCGGCGCGGGGGTTCATGGAGCGCATCGGGCAGGCGCGCGTGGGCCTGTTCGTGGTCGACGAGGCGCACTGCGTCTCGCAGTGGGGCCACGACTTCCGCCCCGACTACTTCCGGCTCGCCGACGCCGCGCGGCGCCTGGGTGCCCGCTCGCTCGTCGCCTCGACGGCGACCGCCACCGCGCGGGTGGCGCGCGACGTCGAGGGGCGGCTCGGCCTGCGCAACCCGCTGCGGGTGGCCACCGGCTTCGACCGGCCCAACATCGCGTTCGCCGTGGCCCGGCCGGGCGGACATCAGAAGCGCTCGCTGATCGCGGAGGCGCTGCGCGAGCCCGACGCGCTGCCGGCGATCGTCTACGCGGGTACGCGCGCGGGGGCGGAGGAGCTGGCGGACGAGCTGACCGAGGCGCTCGGCGAGGAGGCGATGGCCTACCACGCCGGCATCGACCGCGAGCGCCGCGCGTCCGTGCAGCGGCGCTTCCTGGCGGACGAGGCGCGCGTGATCTGCGCGACCAACGCCTTCGGCATGGGCGTGGACAAGGCGAACGTCCGGACCGTGATCCACGCGAGCACGCCCTCGTCGCTCGAGGCCTACTACCAGGAGGCCGGGCGCGCCGGGCGCGACGGCCGGCCGGCGCGGGCGCTGCTGCTGGCGGAGAACCGCGACAAGGCGCTGCACGTCCACTTCATCAAGCGCGAGCAGCTCGACGAGGGGCTGCCCGGCTGGCTGGCCGACCGGATCACCGCGGCGGCCGACGGCGACGGGCGCTACTCGCTCGAGGCCGGCGAGCTGGTGCGCGGCCTGGGCGGCGACGGCGATCGCCTGCGCGCACTGCTGGGGCACCTGACGCGCGCGGGGGTGATCTCGCCGACGCCGTCGGCGCCGGATCGCGTGGCGGGCCGCGTGCTGGGGCCGTTCGACAACCGCGCCGCGGCGCTCTGCCGCTCGTCGCTGGAGGAGGGCGGCAAGGCGCGCTGGCGCCAGTACCGCGAGATCTGGGCCTACGTGGAGCGCGACGCCTGCCGGCGCACGGCGATCCTCGAGCACTTCGGCGACCGGATGCAGCCGGCGCCGCGGGAGGGGGCCTGCTGCGACATCTGCGACGCCGGGCTCGTGCCGATGCCCCCGCCGCCCGACCCCGTGGCGATCGAGAGCCTCGACGACGCGATCATCTCGGTGGCGAGCTCGGCCCAGCCGGCGGTCGGGCGCACGACCTGCGCGGAGATCCTCCACGGCGGGCGCTCGAAGAAGCTGCTGCGCAACTCCTACGACGGGCTGCCGGCGTACGGGAGCTCGTCGAACATGCGCCGGGCGGACATCCTCGCGCGCGTGGACGAGCTGATCGGAGCGGGACGGCTCGAGACCACCGGCGGCCCGTACCCGGTCCTGCGGCTGCCGGCTCGCGCGGCCGCGCGAGCGTGAGCGCGTTCCGCGTCGCGGTCCTGATCTCGGGGGCGGGCACCAACCTGCAGGCGCTGCTCGACGAGCTGCACTCCCCGGGCGGGCCGATCGAGATCGTCGGCGTGGCGTCCTCGCGCGCCGAGGCGGGCGGCCTCGAGCGCGCCCGCGCCGCAGGGGTGGAGTCCGGCGTCTTCGCGATCGCGGAGCATCCCTCGCGCTCCGAGCGCGACGCGGCGCTGGCCGAGTGGCTCGACTCGCTGGAGGTGGATCTCGTCGTGATGGCGGGCTTCATGGAGCTGCTCGGTGAGGAGTTCATCGCGCGCTTCGCGGGCCGGATGATCAACGTCCACCCGTCGCTGCTGCCGTCGTTCGCGGGCATCGGAGCGATCCAGCAGGCGGTCGATCACGGGGTCAAGATGACCGGCGTGACCGTCCATTTCGTGGACGAGGGGATGGACACCGGGGCCATCGTCCTTCAAGAGGCCCTCCCGCTTTCGTATCCTGCGCGGATCGCCGAGATCGAGGAGCGAGTGCATGGCGTCGAGCACCGGCTGTTGCCGCGTGCCGTCCGCCTGATAGCCGCGGGGCGGGTACGACCCGATCCGGAAAACCCGCGCGCCGTCCTGGTGGACGATGGCGACTGAGCGCGCGGCGGGCGTGACCGCCCCCGGCGAGGTCCGCATCCGGCGCGCACTGCTGAGCGTGTCGGACAAGCGCGGGCTGGTCGAGTTCGCGCGCGGCCTCAAGGCGCTGGGCGTGGACCTGGTGTCGACGGGCGGCACCGCGCGCGAGCTGGCCGACGCGGGGGTCGAGGCGCAGCCGGTCGAGGAGTACACGCGCTTCCCCGAGATCCTGGACGGGCGCGTGAAGACGCTCAACCCGCGCATCTACGCGGGGCTGCTCGCGATCCGGTCCGAGCCCGACCACGTGGACGTGCTCAACGATCACGAGATCGAGCCGATCGACCTGGTCTGCGTGAACCTGTACCCGTTCGAGCGCGTGGCTTCGCGGCGCGGGGTGGACGACCTCGAGGTGATCGAGAACATCGACATCGGCGGGCCGACCCTGATCCGCGCGGCGGCGAAGAACCATCCGTACACGGCGGTGGTGGTCTCGCCGGAGAGCTACGACGCCGTGCTGGAGGAGCTGCGCCAGAACGACGGCCGGCTGTCGGGCCGGACGCGCGAGAGCCTGGCGCTCGAGGCGTTCGCGCTGACCGCGCGCTACGACACGGCGATCTCGCGCTGGTTCGCGGAGCGCGAGGAGGACTTCCCGGTCCAGTACACGCGCTCTTACGAGAAGGTGCTCGACCTGCCCTACGGCGAGAACCCGCACCAGCGCGCGGCGTTCTACTCGGAGATCGGGGTGCGCACGCACCTGCTCTCGATGGTGTCGAAGGTGCACGGGCGCGAGCTGACGTTCAACAACCTGCTCGACCTCGATTCGGGGCGGCGGCTGGTGGACGACTTCGAGCTGCCGGTCGCGGCGATCATGAAGCACAACAACCCGTGCGGGGTGGCGATCGCGACCGGGCCGGGCGACGCGTTCGACAAGGCGCTCGCGACCGACCCGCAGAGCGCCTACGGGGGGATCTACTGCTTCAACAGGCGGATCGACCGGGCGCTGGCGGAGAAGCTGCACGAGCAGTTCGCCGAGGTGATCTTCGCGCCGGGCTACGACGAGGACGCCCTGGCGATCCTCGAGCAGAAGCCGAACGTGCGGCTGCTGGAGAGCCAGGAGCGACGGCGCGTGCCGGTGACCGCGCACGACGTGAAGCGCGTGCGCGGCGGGATGCTGATCCAGGACCACGACACCGGGCTCGAGGAGCGCGGCGACATGGACGTGGTCACGCGCCGCAAGCCGAGCGAGCGCGAGTGGGGCGAGCTGCTGTTCGCGATGCGGGTGTGCAAGCACGTGCGCTCGAACGCGATCGTGCTGGCCACGGGGCTCGGGACGGCCGGGATCGGGGCCGGGCAGATGAGCAGGGTGGACTCGGTGCGGCTGGCGATCGACAAGGCGGCCGCCGCGTCGATCGACCTGAGCGGAGCGGTGATGGCGTCAGACGCGTTCTTCCCGTTCCCCGACGGGCCGCTGGCCGCGATCGAGGTGGGCGTGCAGGCGATCATCCAGCCGGGCGGCTCGCAGAACGACGGAGCGGTGATCGACGCCTGCGACGAGGCCGGCGTGGCGATGGTGTTCACCGCGCGCCGCCACTTCCGCCACTAGGCCAACCCCTTCGACGGTCGTCGAACCGTCGCTAGACTCGGCGACGGAGCGCATGAGGGAGCCCCATCACCCAGCGCGCGGAGAGCTCGAGCTGCCGGCCGTACTACACGCTCTGAGCGACCCGGCGCGCCTAGAGATCGTGCGGCGACTCGCCGACGGCGACGAGCCCTCCTGCGGGACGTTCGACCTCGGCCTGTCGAAGGCCACCCTGTCGCACCACTTCCGGGTGCTGCGCGAGTGCGGAGTGGTGCGCACCCGGCCCGAGGGCCGCAAGCGCCTGCTCTCGCTGCGCTCCGACGACCTGGAAGCCCGCTTCCCCGGATTGCTCACGGCGATCCTGGCGGCGAAGCGGCGCCGGGCGCGGTCGGCGGCGTAGCGGCGCGTCTCTGGGTCGCCCGGGACTCGAACCCCGAACCTACGGATTAACCTGCCGCACCGGCTCTCACCGGCCACCCGCCTGAGCGGGCTTGCGGTCTGGACCATCTCTTCGCCCTCGGCTCGACGTTAGGGCGGGCGGCGTATGGCCTCTGAGGGCTCTCCGGAAACGTCCCGGGTTGCCTGCTGATCGCCCAATCCTGAGGATTTTCACGCTGTGGTACCTCAGGCTCTCAGGGGGTTCCAGCAAACAGCCGCCGACATACCAGCGGTTTCCCGTCTGGCGCTCCTTTCACGAAGTCCGCAGCTCTACCAGTTGAGCTAGCGACCCAGGCCCGACATTATGGCCATCCGCACGCGAGCGAACGGGGGAGTCGGATGGCGGAGTGCGTGGTGGTGCAGCCGGGCGAGGGCAAAACGATCCGCGGCCCGGTGGGAGGCGCCCTCAACTTCAAGGTTCGAGGCGACCAGACCGGCGGTGCCTTGACGGCCCTCGAGAACGTGATCCCACCCGGCGAAGGGCCGCCGCTGCACGTCCACGCCAACGAGGACGAGTTCTGGTTCCTGATCGAGGGGGACCTGCGCTTCACGCTCGGCGAGGAGGTGCGCCAGCCGCCGAGGGGTCGTTCGTCTTCGTGCCGCGCGGGGTGCCCCACAACTTCCACAACGCGGGGGACCGAGCGGCCCGCATCCTCGTGATGTTCACGCCCTCCGGGATGGAGGCCTTCTTCGACCGTTTCGCCGAGCTGGCGGCGCCCGACCCGGCCGCCTTCAAGACGATCGGCGCGAGCGTGGGGATGGACGTGGTGGGGCCGCCGCTGGCGCAGCGCGACGCCGGCTGACGCCTGCGCCCGTCCGGCAGCGGCGGCTATCCGGCGAGACCAATATTGGCCCCGAATGTGGTGGCGAATATTGGCTTCGGCCCGCGCGGCGCTGCGGGCGCCGGCTCGACTCGGGTCACGGTCGCCGGTCGGCCGAACCGCGGCGGCCCTGCCTCGACCTAGACTCAGGACTGCACGGCCCCGTGGTGTACCGGTTCAGCACGGCGCCCTTTCAAGGCGTAGGAGCGAGTTCGACTCTCGTCGGGGCTATTTCGTCGCAGCGCGCTTCGCGCGCTCCGCTTCCCACTCGCGCTGCGCCTCGGCCTCTGCCTCCGGGTCGTAGCTGCCGCACGAGGCCGCGAAGACCAGCAGCGCGGCTCCCATGCCGGCCAGGTGCGAGGTCGCCAGCATCACGATCAGCCCGGCCACGCCGCCGGCCACCGCGGAGAACAGCACGTAGCCCAGCGGCAGCGCGAGGATCCGTGCCGTCACCAGCGAGCACCCCAGCCACACCACCGGGCCGACGATCCAGCCCCAGTCCTCGAAGAACTCCCGGTCCAGGGCCAGGCCGAGCAGGGCGAACGGGATCGCCACCACGACTGCCTGCACCGCGAGCGACTTCCAGAACAGCCGGGCGTTCACACGGCCGGATACTAGACTCGCCCCGGCGGGCGGTTAGCTCAGTTGGCAGAGCGCCACGCTTACAACGTGGAGGTCGCCTGTTCGAGCCAGGCACCGCCCATCCAGTGCCCGAGCGGAACCTCGTTCATCCGCTCTCGGCTACGAGTCCCCCGCCCGGCACGCTGTCACGGTCGCCCACCGGCTGGTCGCCCGCATGGATGTTTCGCAACCGAGAGCCAGGCCTGCACCCAGGATCCTGGGATGGTTCGGCGGCGCGGTGTCAGCAACAGTCCAGTGCTCCAGTCTCAACTCAGGGATCGAGCTGCGCTGCGCACAACATGAAGGAGGCATCGTGGGAAGGATCGTCGTGACCGAGTACATGTCGCTCGACGGAGTGATCGAGGCGCCGGGCGGAGGTGAGGACTACAGGCACCAGGGCTGGACCTTTCAGATCGAGCGGGGCGAGGAGGGCGACAAGTTCAAGCTCGACGAGACGCTCGACGCCGAGGCCCAGCTGCTGGGTCGGGTCACCTACGAGGGCTATGCCGCCGCGTGGCCGACGATGACCGACGCGCCCGGCCTCGAGGAGCTTGCCGAGAAGTTCAACTCGATGCCCAAGTACGTCTTCTCGTCGACCCTCGAGAAGGCAGAGTGGAACAACTCGACCATCCTCTCCGGCGACCTCGCCGAAGAGATCGCCAAGCTCAAACAGCAGGTCGACGGGGTCATCCTCGTCTCCGGCAGCGCCCAACTCGTCCAGGCGCTCGTTGAGAACGACCTAGTCGACGAGATCCGCCTGATGGTCTTTCCTGTCCTGCTTGGCAGCGGCAAGCGCCTCTTCGCCGAGCACCCCGACAAGAAGCCACTCCGCCTGGTCGACTCGAAGACGGTCGGTGCCGGCATCGCGCTGCTCACCTACGAGCCCGCGTGAAGGGGTTCCTGAAGAAGCTCGAGCTGCCGGCGGGATTCAACGTCCCGAGCGAGCTCGCCTACGACGACATCGTCGCCACGGCGATCACGCGGGATGACCTGCACGACGACGTGCGTGGCATCAACGCGAGCATCGCGCTGATTCAGAGGACGCGGGGCGGCGACTGGCCAACGGGCCCGGTCAGCGAGGAATTCAACTTCGTCGACCTCGTCTGGCACGAGCTGGAATTTCGTGAGGGAACGTCCTTCACCTACGTCGTCCGCGACGCCGATGGAGGCTACCTCGGGTGTTGCTACCTCTACCCGATGGGCGGGCGGACTGAGCTCACCGAGGAGCTGCTCGCCCACGATGTCGACGTCAGCTGGTGGGTGACCCCCGAGGCCTACGGCCGCGGCTATTACCAGAAGCTCTACGGCGCGCTTCGCTATTGGCTTGCTGAGGAGCTGCCGTTCAGCTCGCCCTACTACTCCAACGCCGAACTGCCCCCTCGGCATGAGGGCGCGGGGTGAATAGAAGGGATTGAATATGGAACTCGGACTGCAGCATCGGCGGGTGCTGGTGACGGGAGGGTCGGGGAAGATCGGCCGCCAGATCGCCGTCGCCTTCGGCCAGAGGGCGCCCGCGTCGCGCTCACTTATCGCGAGCGCGTCGAGGAGGCGGACCGGGCGGCACAGGAGGTTGCGAACGTGGGCGGAAGCGCGGTGGTTGCACCGCTCGATTTGAGCAAGCTCGCGGGCATCGGCGCATCGGTGGCTGCGATCGAGCGCGACCTCGGCGGGGGCCTAGACGTGCTCGTCAACAACGCCGTCGCGTGGCCCGAGCGCGCGCCGGGCGTGCCGTTCGAGGAGACCTCGCTCCAGGCGATCCGGACCTCGACGGAGGCCAATTTGGTCGGGCAATACGCGCTCAGTCAGGCCGCCGTCCGGTCGATGCGCCAGCGACGCTGGGGACGCATCGTCCACATCTCTACCGGGCTGGTCGAGGACGGATTCCCCGGCTCGGCTCCCTATACGACGGCCAAGGCCGGCCTGCACGGGCTCGCGCGCACCATGTCGCGCGAGCTGGCCGGCGTCGGCATCTATACGAACGTGGTGATGGCCGGCTTCGTGCCGGGCCCGGCGATGCCGTCGGACATCGTCGAGCAGGGCCGTCGTTCGGCGGCAAACGGCCACCTCACGACGCCGGAGGATGTCGCGAACGTGGTCGTCTTCCTCTGCTCGCAGGCCAACGGCAACGTCACCGGCGAGGCCGTCCGCGCGGATGGCCACTTCTTGGCGATCGCCGCCTGAGTGCCACGTGCCGCGGCCAGGCTTCTTTGCCGCGTCACTGAGTGCGGCTCGGCTCGAACCAGCCGTCCACCCCGACCGGCGTCTCCTTCATCAACCGCGGCGCGTAGTGCTCGAAGAAGAGCTGTGCCACCAGCTCGCCACGGCTGCTGACCCCGACCTTCTCGAAGACCGACTTGAGGTGGTCCTGGACCGTGTACGGCGAGAGGTGGAGCTTGTCCGCTATTCCGCGGGTCAGGTGTCCCTGGGCGACGAGCTGGGTCACCCGACGTTCGCGCTCGGTCAGTCCGTACGCGTCGGCAATCAGTGGCGCGAGCTCGGGCGAGCGTGCGGGCTCGAGGATCACGGCGGGCCGTGCATCCGGACTGTCGCCGAGCATCGATCCCCGCGCGACCAGCCACTGGCCCGAGGGTGTCTGAACCCGCGCGCGGGCGGTTGCGTCTCCGCCCCGGCCGCCGGTCGCAGCGGTCCGCGCCCGAGCTGCCACCGCCTGGATCGCCACGGGCAGGCGGGTCTCTGCGCCAAGCTCGTCGAGCCATCTCCGTGCGGCGGGGTTCGCGACCTCGATCAAGTTGTCGCTGTCGAGCAGGATCAGCCCGACGCCGGGGTCTTCTGCGCTGGCGCCCGAGAGCGCGGTGACGAGGATCGCGCGCCTCAGGCCCTCCGCCAAGTGGGGGACGAGTGAGGCCAATAATCCCACCTCGGCCGGCTCGAAGTGGGCGCGTCCGGTCTCGCGCAGCAGGGAGATCGCGCCCCAGGTTCCTGAGTCTCCGACAAGCGCGGCTCGCAGCTCGTCCTCGAAGCCGTTCGGCCGCTTCAGCTCTCGGTG
Organism: uncultured Thermoleophilaceae bacterium; assembly: GCA_963828225.1. Lineage (GTDB taxonomy): Bacteria > Actinomycetota > Thermoleophilia > Solirubrobacterales > Thermoleophilaceae > JACVRW01. The sequence continues at coordinate 576,083 of CAWHDX010000006.1, forward strand.
GCGGATGCTTCGATCGAGCACCCGGTCGGTGACCTGGCTGAGGCTCGCTGCCGGACGCTGCGCGTGCGCCAGCCCGGTGAACTTGTTGAAGTCCGGTTCGCACAGCTCGATCTCGGTCAGGCGCTCCGTCGCTGCCGGCGGGAGTCCGTTCTCGACCACCTCACCAGTCGGCAGGAGAGTCGCCGGATCCATGGTCACCACGCAGACGCCGTCGTAGGGCACAGCACGCCGCAGGACTCTCGCTGCCGCGAGCGAGAACTCGCCCATTTTCAAGCCGCGGTGACTCAGGCGCACGATGTCGTCGCGCAGACGCAGGGGCGATAGGACGGCCACCAGTCGATTGTTGCAGCCCGTGATCGGGCCGCCGAAACGGCCAGGAATCTGGGATGGAAACCGCAGTACCGGTGCCCGACCATCACGGCCTATGCCCAGCCAATCCGACGAAAGGGAGCCGACTGATGCCTGCGACCACTCCTGACGAGATCCCTGCGCTGCTCGCCGCGGCGATGAACGCCGGCGACCTCGATGCCTTCATCGAGCTGCACGAGCCGGGCGCGACGACGGTCGTCCCACCCGACGGGACGACGGTCAACGGGAGAGCTGAGATGCGCCGGGCGCTGGAGCCGATCTTCGCTCAGTCGCCAAGGATCGAGAACGAGCTGGTCGGCAAGCTCGAAGGAGACGAGCTCGCCCTTGTCCATGCGCGATGGGCCCTGGAGGGGCGCGACGGCGACGGCCAGGCGCTCGAGCTCGCGGGCCGCGGGACGATCGTCTCTCGCCGCCAGCCGGGCGGCGACTGGCTGATCGTGCTCGAGAACACCATGAGCCCCGAATGACGGTCACGCGAGCCGCCCACCCGGCGCCCGGTACGAGATGCCAGGGGCGGGCGAGCGTTTCGGATCAGGTTGGTCGCCGGCCGGTGGCGTAGTGGCCGAGCCCGTGCTCGAGCAGGTCGAGCGCTTGCCGGGCCTTGGCGCGGACTTTGCGGTCCAGGTGGGGCGGGCGTGCTCCCTCGAGAATCTGTCGCCGCGTGTAGTTCACGAGCGCGTGATGGGCGCCGATCATGGCGTTGGCGGCGACCCACGGCCGCGTGTCTTCGGGATCGGCGTTCTGTTCGGCGGCCAGGAGTTCGGCGAGCGAGGTGGTGTAGCGGGCGAAGATCTGCTGCTCGCGTGCCAGCAGCGCCGGGCTGTCCGTGATCATCCGGGTCAGCGCGACGAGCCGCTCGCGCGCGCCGGGATCGGACTGGCCGAGCAGCCCGCGCTGGGTGAGCAGGAAGCGCCCGAAGGCCGTCAGCGCCGGCTCGCCGGGCTCCCGGTCGCCGATCGCGTTGAGCAGCTCCTCCTCGAAAGCGCCAAGCCGCCAGTAGACGAGGTCCTCCTTGGTCGGGAAGTAGTTGAAGACCGTCTGCTCGGCAACCTCGGCGGCGCCGGCGACCTCCGCGACGGTGACGCGCTCGAACCCTCGCTCGCTGAACAGCCGGCGCGCGGTCTCGGCGATCAGCTCACGGGTCTGCTGCTTCTTGCGCTCGCGCAAGCCCGGCGGGGGAGCAGCAGGTTGGCGGATAGGCACAGCCTGGAATGTAGCAGCCCAATAAATAGGTATGCTATAAATTTCGGGTCGCCCTAATAACTTCCGACGCTATGAAGGAGAACCCATGAGCCCTTCGACACCCCAGAGCACGTCGTTCACGGCCGGCCAAGGTGACCGCGCGGCTGCGAACGCGGTGCCTTTCGCGGCGATCGTGCTGGCGATGCTGCCGGCCGTCCTCGATCAGACGATCCTGGCCACTGCGCTGCCGACGATCGCGGCGGATCTTGGGAGCCTGAGCGACATCTCCTGGGTGATCACCGCCTACGTGGTCGCCGCCGCCGCGAGCACGCCGCTATGGGGCAAGCTCGGCGACCGCCACGGTCGAAAGCGCGTGCTCGAGCTCTCCCTGGCGCTGTTCCTGGCGGCCTCCGCGCTCTGCGGAACCGCGCAGAACATGACGCTGCTGGTTGCTGCCCGCGTTGTCCAAGGCGTGGCCGCCGGTGGCCTGATGACCCTGGCGATGGCCGCAGTCGGCGACCTGGTCTCGCCGCGCGAGCGTGCCCGCTACCAGGGCTACATCGCCGCCACCTTTGCCGTCGCCACGGTCGCCGGGCCGCTGATCGGCGGCGTGCTAGTCGAGCACTCAAGCTGGCGCTGGGTCTTCTACGTCAACCTGCCACTCGGTCTGGCCGCGCTCGCCGGCCTGCACCTGCGGATGCCGGCGCCGCCCGTCGAGCGCGCCGAGCGTCCACTCGACGCGATCGGAGCAGGACTACTGGCGGCCGCGACCAGCGCCTTCATGCTCGCCTGCGTCTGGGGCGGCACGCGTTACGCCTGGGGCTCGCCCGCCACGCTGTCGCTGCTGGCCGCGACGGCGCTGCTCGGCGGCGCGCTCGCGGTCCGCGAACGACGCGCGGCCGACCCGATCGTACCGCTGGATCTGCTGCGCACCCGCACCGTCGCTATTGCCAGCGCGGCGCTGTTCCTGGCCACCGCGGCTCTGTTTGCCATCAACGTCTTCGTGCCGCTGTTCCTCCAGACCACCACCGGCGCCACCCCCACGCAGGCGGGGCTGCTGCTGGTGCCGGCAATGCTCGGCATCACGATCTCGACCAACCTCGTCGGCCGAGAGATCTCACGCACCGGCCGCTACAAGCGCTACCCGATCGGTGGCCTGGCCTTGATGACCGCGGCGCTCGCACTGCTGGCGGTCGTCGCGCGCGATCCATCCCAGCTCACCACTGGCATCGGGCTCGGCGTCTTCGGCCTCGGCTTCGGCATGGTCGGCCAGGTGCTGATCGTCGCCGTCCAGAACGGCGTCGAGCGCCGCCAGCTCGGCGTCGCCATGGCCACCACCAGCTTCTTCCGCGGCCTTGGCGGTGCCGTCGGCGCCGCCGTGCTCGGCGCCATCTTCGCCACAAGCGCGGGCGACATCTCGACCACCGGGGCAGGCGGCGTAAGCAATCTCGGCCCCGCCGCCCGCGCGGAGGTCATCGAGGGCGTGCAGACGGTCTTCGCGGTCGCCGCGCCGATCGCCGCGCTCGCCCTCGGCCTCGTGATGCTCCTGCGCGAGGTGCCGCTGCGGGGGCCCGGTACGGCGGGTGCCACCCAGCGCGGCGCGCCGACGACAAGCGGGGACGAGCGGACACTCTCGGACCGCGCCGGCGCGGCCGAAGTCGTGAAGGTGGGGGCCTCGCGATGAGCGCCACCACGTTGCGTTCCGCCGTTGTGCACGGTCGCCGGGCCGGCTGGCGAGCTCGCTCGGTCCCGGCCGACAGGGGCGCCGTCAGTGGGGCCGTGATGGGCGTCAGCTTCCTCGCCGGTCTCGGCGCCGCGATGGCCCGCTCTGAACATCCCTACCCCCGGCCCGGATCTGGTGGTGAGGAGATCCGGCGGTACTTCACCCAGCCCTCGGGGGCGCCGCGTCTGAGCATCGGTGGGCAGCTGATCTCCGCCGCGTCGGCGGCGCGTTTCACCGCCTCCGTGACCCGGCTCGCGGGCCGCGCCGGATGGGGATCGCAACCGCTGCAAGCCGTCGCAGTCGCCGGAGGTGCGGTCGCCACAGCGGGACTGGCCGCCTCCGCCCTCACCGCCGCCGCACTGACCACCGACCGAAGCGAAGACCCAGACCGCGCCGTCCACCTCGCCCGTCGCGCCTTCCTGGCCGGCGGGCCGATTCACGGCGTCGGCTTCGGGCTGCTGATCGGCGCGCTCGGCCTGGCCGGGCTGCGCACCCGCGAGCTACCCCGCCCGGTCGCGTTCGCTGCCCTGGCCTCGGTCCCGCCCAACCTACTCGGCCCGCTCTACCTGGTGGCCGAACCCGCCGGCTGGTTCATCCCCGCCGGCCGCTTTCCCGGGTTGATCGTCGCCGGCATCGCTGGGACCCGGCTCGCAAGGCCCACCCGCACCTGGCGCCCTCGGCGGTGAGGACGACAACGCCCAACCTGCCGGCCGCGACCTCATGACCAGCCGCCAGGCGAGACAAAGAAGGCAGCCTCCGCGGCTGTCGTCCAGGGCGCGGCGGGCGCTGCTGAGCGCGCACATCCTCGTCTCGGTCGGGCTGCTCGGCGATGTCGCCGGATTCATGGCGGTCGCCATCCGCGCAGCCGGGACCGACGACCGCGAGGCTGCGCGGGCCTACTACGACATCCTGGCCATGTTCAGCACCTTCTTCGGCATCCCCCTCAGCTTCGCCGCGCTGCTGACCGGGATCGGGCTCGGGCTGGGCACGAAGTGGGGAGTGCTCCGCTACCCCTGGACGATGGCGAAGCTGACGCTGCTGGTCACCGTGATCCTCATGGGTGCGCTCGTTCTGGGCCCGTCGGTCGAGCAGATGCGCGACGGCAGCGGCGGCGTGGAGGGACGGATCCTGCTCGGTGCCGGCTGGGACCTCGTGGCGCTCGGCACGGCCACCGTGCTCTCCGTGTTCAAGCCCGGCAAGGCGCGCCAGGGCCGTCGGCGCGGTGCGGCCGCGGCTTCGGGGTAGGACGGATGAGCCGAAGCTCTGCGCTAATCGCTGGATCCGTCGCCATTGTCCTGCTCGCGTTCGCCTCTGGCTACGGGTACCACCGCGACGAGCTCTACTTCCTCGCGGCGGGCCATCACCTGGCCTGGGCGTATGCGGACCAGGGTCCGCTCACGCCGCTGATCGCCCGCGCCATGAGCGAGATCGCACCGGACTCCCTCACGATCTTGCGCCTGCCGTCTGCGTTGGCCGCGGGGATCACGGTGCTGCTGACCAGCAGACTGGCGCGCGAGCTCGGCGGCAGCAGGCGTGCCGAAGTGATCGCCGGGGCATGCGGCGCCGTCGCGTCGATCGTTCTCGTCACAGGACATCTGCTCAGCACCTCAACCTTCGATTTGCTGGTCTGGACCGCGGTCACCTGGCTGGCAGCCCGCGCCGTCCGAACCGCCGATGACCGGCTATGGCCGGTCGCCGGCGTGGTGCTGGGCATCGGTCTGCTGAACAAGCCGCTGCCGGCGTTCCTTGCGGCCGGGCTTCTGGTGGGCGTGTCGATCGCCGGTCCGCGTCGCCTGCTTCGCAACCCCTACGTCTGGTCGGGCGCGACGATCGCCGTCGCACTCTGGTCCCCGTGGATCCTGTGGCAGGCTCGTCACGGCTGGCCCCAGATCGACGTCTCGAGATCGATTGCCGCGGGCCATTCGACGAGCTCGCAGCCGTGGTGGGCGATCGTCCCCTTCCAGTTCCTGCTGGTCAGCCCGCTGCTGGCGCCGGTGTGGATCGCCGGGCTCCTGCGGGTGTTCCGGGACCCCACGCTGCGCGACGTCCGATTTCTGGCCTGGGCGTGGGTGGTGCTTGCTGCCGTCTTCATGGCGACCGGCGGCAAGCCCTACTACCTCTCCGGGCTGCTCCCGGTGCTGATCGGCGCCGGAGCCGTTGAGATCGATCGCTGGGTTCAGCGTGGCCGGGTGCGAGCGCGCGAGGCGCTCCTTGTCGCGGCGCTTGTCACCAGCGCAGGTGTCGATGCGGCGATCGCGCTGCCCGTGCTCCCCGCCGACCGCGCCGGCCCGGTGATTGCCGTAAACGGAGACGTCGGCGAGACGATCGGATGGCCGCAGCTCGCCCGCACCGTCGCCGATGTGTATCGAGGTTTGCCAAGCCGTGCCGGTGCCGTGATCCTCGCCGAGAACTACGGGGAGGCTGGCGCCATCGACCGCTACGGACCGGGCCTGGGCCTGCCGCGCGCATATTCCGGGCACAACGCCTACGGCAACTGGGGCCCACCACCGAATGGCAGGGCCCCGGTCATCGCCATCGGACTCGATCCGCGCAGGGCGACGCCGGCGCTCCAGGACTGCCGCGTGGCCGCTCGGATCGACAACGCCGCCGGAATCGAGAACGAGGAGGAGGGCGAGCCGGTACTGGTCTGCCGCGCGCCGCGACGCGGGTGGTCCCGCGAATGGGATGCACTGCGCCATCTCGGCTGACCGTGGAGTCCTACTCGGGTGTGAGCAGCTTGGCGAGGGCTCGCAGTGCGCTGGTGGTGCGCTGGTGGTCGGCGGTGGTGTTGAGGTCTTGGAGAAGGCCGCGGAGCACGGCTGTGATCGCGGTTGCAAGCGGCCCGGCGTCGGGGTGGCCGTCGGCGCGCAGTCCGGCCTCGATCGTAGGTAGCCAGTCGGCGATCGACCGTGCCCGGAACCCCGCCCACAGGGTCTGGTCGGGCGGGAGGTCGTGAAGCTGGGCGAACAGCAGCAGGTACGGGCGCAGCTCGGGCGCCGTGATCCGGTCCCATGCTTCGGCCAGCACGGCGCCGTAGGGCACACCCGTTCGAGGAGCAAGCAGCTCCTCGAACGCTTCCCGCTGTCGGCGGCGCGCCTCTCGAAGCGCCTCGGACACGAGCTGGTCGCGGGTCGCGAAGTGATAGAGCAGCATCCGCGAGCTCGTGCCGGCCGCGGTCGCCAACTTCGCCAGGGTCAATCCGGGGAGGCCGTGGCGGAGCAGCTCATCCGTGCAAGCCGCCAACAGGGCGGCGCGGCGTTCAGGTTGCGGGCGTCGTCCCATCCCTGGATTTTGACGTAACTTTCGGTACGGGTAACGTTGGCGGGCATGCGAGTCGTGTTTGTCCACGGGGCGTTCTCCCGCGACGGGGCGTGGTGGTGGGCGCCAGTCGCCGCGCGGCTCGAGCGCAGCGGGATCCCGAGCGCCGCGGTCGCTCTGCCCTCCTGCGGCGAGGCGGGCATCGTGCCGACCGGCAGCGGCCCCAGCCTGCACGACGACGCCAAGGCCACCACCGCGTTGCTCGACGAGGGGAGTGGGCCGGTGATCCTGGTCGCGCATTCCTACGGCGGGATGGTCGCCTCCCAGGCCGGCGAGCACCCCGCTGTCCAGGCCCTCGTGTACATCTCCTCGTTCCTGCCGGCCGCTGGCGAGGACCTCGCCACTCTGAGCCGAGGGCCCAACCCCGTCCCGGTCATCCCGCACGAAGACGGATCGGTCAGCGTCGACGACCGCGACACCTCCGCATTCGACGCCCGCTTCCTGCACGACGTCACCGACCCCGACCTGGTCCGCGGCGCCCGCGAGCGCCTCTGCGCGCAATCCGGCGCCGTCTTGAGCGCCGCAACGACGACAGCCGCGTGGGAGCGGATCCCGTCCACCTACCTGGTCTGCGCCGAGGAGCGCAGCACCGATCCCGACCTCCAGCGCGTCCAGGCCGCCCGTGCCAGCACCGTGCACGAGCTTGCGGCGGGGCACTTCCCGTTCCTCTCGCACCCCGACCTCGTGGCCGCCCGCATCGAAGAGATCGCCCGCCTCCGGGGGTGATGCGCTAACGGCGGGCGCCGCTCAGCGCCACGCCGCGGGAAGGTGTTCCAGCCCCCAGGCGTTGTGCGTGTACAGGCGCTGCACGCCGTCGAGCACCTCGTAGCCGGGCATGCGCTCGAGCAGCAGCTCGAGCGCGACGCGTGTCTCCAGACGCGCAAGCGGAGCCCCGATGCAGTGGTGAATCCCCTCCCCGAAGGCGAAGTGTCGCCCGGGCCGTCGGCTCAGGTCGAGCTCGTCCGGCTGCTCGAACTTCCGCTCGTCGCGGTTGGCGGACGCGTAGAGGAGCACGACTCGCTCGCCCGCCGGGATCGTGACGCCCCCGATCTCCGCGTCACTCAACGTGTTTCGCCCGATGAACTGCACCGGGGACTCGAAGCGCAGCAGCTCCTCGACCGCGAACTGAAGCGCGGCCGGACGCTCGGCGAGGTACGTGCGCTGATCGGGGTGACGAGCGAGCAGCAACAGCGAGTTCGAGATGAGGCTCGACGTCGTCTCGATGCCGGCCAGGAACAGCAGGTAGCAGACGCCGCCGACCTCCTCGTCCGTGATCTCTCCCGCCGTCGCGGCCGCCACGAGGGTGCTCAGGACGTCGTCGCGCGGTTGGCGCCGTCGCGACTCGGCGGCTTCGCCGAAGTACGAGCGAACCTCCGCGGCAGCCGACCACGCCGCCGCCGGAATCTCGGTCTGGCCCGGGACCCGGCGTAGCGAGTCGGTGAACCACTGGAGGAGCTGATCCTGGTCCTCAGCCGGGAATCCGAGCACCTCGCAGACCATCGCGGCCGGCAGCGGCCAGGCGAAGTCCTGGGCGAGATCGCCGCTCTCCCGCTCCTGCAGCGCGTCGAGCAGGGCCTCCGCCTGCTCTCGGATCCGGCCCTCGAGCCCCTTGATGGAGCGAGGCGTGAAGTGGGCGCGGATCACGTGCCGGATCTCGTCGTGGCGTGGGGGGTCCAGATCGAGGAAGTCGCCCTCGCCGATCAGCTTGCCGGTGTCGTCGAGGTCGGCCCCGGCGGAGCTCGAGAACGTTCCCCAGTCTCGTGCCGCGGTCTCGATGTCGTGGTAACGGGCGAGCGCCCAGAGGCGGTGGTCCGGGTTGTACGACACCGGCGCCTCGTCGCGAAGCCGTCGGTAGGTGGGGTAAGGGTTCTCGTGTGTCTCGAGGGAGAACGGGTCGAAGCGCAGCGGCGTCAGGTCTGGGGCAGCGGGCACGGGTGGAACGATAAAGCCGCGTACGGCGTCGGCTAGGGCTTCTTCGCTCGCACGTTGGCCGACGTCGCGTGTTCGTGGACGCGGTGGGTCTCCCGGATCTCGACGTCCCGGAGTCCTGCCGACGCAAGCGCCTCGGCGAACTCGTCGCGAGTCAGCGCTCCCGCGATGCAGCCGGTCCACTGCTGCATGTCCGCACGCGTCGCCTCGTCCATGTCCGGATCGGCGATCACATCCGACACCGCGAAGCGGCCGCCCGGCCGGAGGACCCGCGCCACCTCCGCGAGCACCTTCCGCTTGTCCGCGGCCAGGTTGATCACGCAATTGGAGATCACCACGTCCACCGACTCGTCCGGGAGCGGGATCTCCTCGATGTAGCCCCGGAGGAACTCGACGTTTTCGACCCCGGCCTCGATGGCGTTCGCGCGCGCCAGCTCGAGCATCTCGTCGGTCATGTCGAGCCCGATCGCCTTGCCGGCCGCGCCGACGCGCCGCGCGGAGATCAGCACGTCCGCTCCCGCCCCGGATCCGAGGTCGAGCACGGTCTCGCCCTCGTGCAGGTCGGCGACCGCCGTCGGCACGCCGCAGCCCAGCGACGCCTCGACCGCCGCCTTCGGGGCGGCCTGGCCCTCGTCGTCGTACAGCGAGCCGCCGAAGACCTCCGCGCCGTCGCGGTCGGTGAGCTTCATGTCGGGGTCGCTGAAGGCGCCGCCGGGCCCGCAGCCCGCCTCGCCGCCGCAACATCCCGAGGCGGTCTTCTCCGCGACCGCCGCGGCGGCGGCGGCGTAGCGCTCGCGGACCTGCTCGCGGATGTCGGTGTCGGTCAGCTCAGCCATGCGGACAGCTCCTCGAGGGATTCGGGGGTGACGTAGTAGTAGGCCCAGAGGCCCTGGCGCTCGGAGTCGACGATTCCGGCCTCGCGCAGCACCTTCAGGTGGTGGGAAACGGTCGGCTGAGACAGATCGAAGAGGGGCACGAGCTCGCAGACACAGACCTTGCCGGCGTGCTTTCGCAGCACGTCCACGAGCTGCAGACGGACCGGATCGGCGAGCGCCTTCGCGATCCCCGCCATGCGCTCGGCCTGCTGTCGCTCCACGTCGGGATAGACGACGGGCTCGCAGCAAGGTTCGCCCGTGGGTCGTTTCTGCTTGGGCGCGAGTTGCAGATCGACGCTCATCTATATAGATGTATATCGATTGAAGTGATGACTGTCAATGGATACGATGCCTCCGTTGTGGCGAGTCCCGCCCCGACCCGACCTAGGCCGCCGGGCCGCGGCCGAGGGCCTGGCGGCCTTCGCGCTCGTGTTCGCCGGCTGCGGCGCGGTCGTGACCGACGCCGTCTACGACGGCGCGCTCGGGACGGTCGGATCGCCCTCGTCTTCGGCCTGGTGATCATGGCGATGGTCGTACGCGACCGGCCATCTCTCAGGCGCGCACATCAACCCCGCCGTGACGATCGCCTTCACGCTGAGCCGCCATTTCCCAGAGCGCGACGCCGCCGCGTACGTCGTCGCGCAGCTGCTCGGGAGCCGCGGCGGGGGCCTTCGTCCTGCTCGCCGTCTGGCCCGATCAGCCGGCCGCGCTCGGCGCGACGGTGCCGACCGTCGGCGTCGGCAGCGCCCTCGTCTACGAGGCGGTCCTGAGCATGCTCCTGATGTTCGTGATCATGGCCGTCGCGACCGACACGCGCGCCGTGGGCGCCGGCGCCGCCATCGCCATCGGCGGCACCGTGGCACTCGGCGCGCTGCTCGGCGGCCCGGTCACCGGAGCGTCGATGAACCCCGCGCGCTCCTTCGGCCCCGCGCTCGCCGCAGGCGAGTGGCGCGACTTCTGGATCTACATCGCCGGCCCTGTGATCGGCGCGGCGCTCGGTGCGCTCGCCTACGGGCTGGTGCGGGGCGACGCTCCCGCTCGAACGGGGCAGGCTCCAGGTGTCTGAGCCCGCGGTCGCCGTCATCACCGACATCCACGCGAACCTCCCGGCGCTGGAGGCCGCGCTGGCGCGGATCGAGGAGCTGGGGATCGAGCGCGTCTACTGCGGCGGCGACCTCGTCGGCTACGGGCCCCACCCCACCGAGGTGTGCGAGCTGATCGCGGCGCGCGGCATCCCGACGATCTACGGCAACTACGACTACGCCATCGGCCGCGACCTCGAGGACTGCGGCTGCGCGTACGTGACCCAGCACGACCGCGAGCTGGGGCAGCAGTCCGTGGACTGGACGCTCGCGCACACGGATCAGCAACGCCAAGGACTTCATGCGCGAGCTGCCGTTCGACCTGCGCTTCGAGGTGGGCGCGACCGCCGTCCACCTCGTCCACGGCTCGCCGCGCAAGGTGAACGAGTACCTGTTCGAGGAGAAGCCGGCGTCGCTGTACGAGCGGCTGGCGCGAGCGGAGGAGGCCGAAACGCTCGTGTTCGGTCACACCCACAGGCCCTGGGTTCGCGAGCACGAGGGCGTGCTGTTCGTCAACTGCGGCTCCGTGGGCAAGCCGAAGGACGGCGACCCGCGCGCCGCCTTCGCGGTCCTGCGTCCCGGCGAGGCGCACCTGGACGTGGCGATCGAGCGAGTCGTCTACGACGCCGAGACCGTGGCGCGCGAGGTGGTCGCCGCCGGGCTGCCGGGCGAGTACGCGGAGAAGCTGGTCGCTGCCGCCTAGCGCGCCCGCACCACGACCGGCAGCCCGCCGCGCGGGGACAGCGTCGGCATCTGCCGGATCGAGGGGCGCAGGCTCGGGTCGGCCAGCTCGAGCGTGTAGCGGCGCAGGATGCTGCGCGCGATCGCCTTCACCTCGAGCTGTCCGAAGCGCATCCCGATGCAGGTGCGCGACCCGCCTCCGAACGGCACGTACGCGCCCTTCGGCAGCGTCGCCTTCGCCTCCGGCGTGAACCGGTCCGGCCGGAAGCTCTCCGGCTCCGGGAACACGTCGGGCAGGTGGTGGCTCGCCCACGAGCAGTAGTTCACGAACACGTCGCCCGGCACGTGCACGCCGTGCAGCTCGAACGGCTCGATCGACCGGCGCGGCCCGATCCATGCCGGCGGGTACATGCGCAGCGTCTCGTCGACCGCCATGTCCAGCTGGGGCGTTCCGCCGATCAGGTCCTCGGCCGGAGCCTCCTCCGCCAGGGCGGCGATCTCGTGCGGGTTGCGTGCCAGCTCGTAGAACAGGAACGTGACCGTCGAGGTCGTCGTGTCGTGCCCCGCGAACATCAGCGTCATCACCTGGTCGCGCAGCTCCTGGTCCGACAGCCCCGACCCGTCCTCGTCCTGCGCGTCCAGCAGCAGCGAGAGGATGTCCGTGCCGCGCTCGCCGCTGCGCCGCCGCCGCGCGATCTCGTCGAAGATCACCCGGTCGAGCTCCGCTCGCGACCGATTCATCGACCGCCACGGCGACCCCGGCCCGCGCAGCATCTGCACCACGTAGTCCTTGCCCCAGTAGCCCAGCGTGTGCTCGAACAGCTCGGCCAGCTCGGCGTCGCGCCCGCGCGTGCTGTCGTCGAAGCCGAACAGCGCCCGCATCGCCACCCGCAGCGCCAGCCGGCGCGTCCACGAGTACAGGTTGACCTCCGCGTCCGGCCGCCACTCCTCGAGCGCGCGCTCGGTCTCCTCGACCATGACCGCCGTCGACGCGGCGAGCTGCTCGCGGTGGAACGCCGGCAGCATGATCCGGCGCGCGCGCCGGTGGTAGTCGCCGTCGGTGGTGAGCAGGCCGTCGCCGAGCAGCGGGATCAGGTCGCCCATCGACCCGTCGCGCCAGCGGAAGTTCGAAGCGTGGGACACCGTCATGTAGTGGTTCGACTCGGGCCCGAGCGCGAACACGACCGGCAGGTACAGCAGCCGCAGCGCGAACACCGGCCCGTAGCGCTCGTACATCTCGAGCAGCACCGGCAGCGGCTCGTGCTCGAAGCGCTGCGTCCGGCGCAGGTTGAACGACAGCTCGCCGGGCGGCCAGCCTCCGCGTGCCGCGCGCGTGGAGCGCAGATCGGACCGCACCCGCGCGATCACGCCGGTCGGCACGTCTACAGGTGGGGCCACGGCCATCCCGACGCATGGTACGGGTTCCTGGCTGCGCAGCCAGGATTTCGCGGCGCGGGGTGCGGGGGCGCCGCTAGGCGCTCGCGAGCAGCAGAGCGCGCGCGACCTGGTCCGGATCGTCCCAGGTTGGGATGTGGCCGCAGCCGTGCAGCGTCAGCGTGCGCCACTCCGGCACGGTCCGGCGCGGCCGTCGCACGAGCCGGTCGAGGTCCGCCCACGCCAAGCGTCACCGGCACGCGGATGCTGTCGAAGCCGGAGAAGACCGACGAGCGCATCGCCAGGTTCGCGCTCTCATAGCCCGGCGAGTCGATGTACGAGCGCACCAGGCGCTCGGCCGCCTCGGGCGGCACCCGCTCCGGATGCGCCACCGATCCGCGCAGCACCAGGCGCCGCCCGCGCGCGCTGCGCAGCAGCTTCGGCAGCACCGGCAGGAGCCGCCGCCCCGTCACTCGCACGTCGCGCCCCGGTCGCGGGCCGAGCGGGCGCGACCACAGCCCGGCGGTGCACAGCCCCGCCACCGACAGCGCCCGTCCGGTCTTCGCCAGCTCCAGCGCCACCCAGCCGCCCAGCGAGTTGCCGGCCACGTGCGCGCGCCCCAGTCCGAGGTCGTCGAGCAGCCCCGCCACCGCCCCGGCGAGCGCCTGAGGCGTCGGCGCCTCGGCCTCCGGCAGCGCAGGCGAGCGCCCGAAGCCGGGCAGGTCGACCGCGATCACGTCGCGCTCGCGCGCGAGGCGGTCCATGACGGGCTCCCAGACCACCAGCTCGGCGCCGAGCGGGTGGATCAGCACGAGCGGCTCTCCGCTTGCCGCGGCGGACGTGGTGCAGAGCGGGCGAGCCTCAAGTCCCGGTCAGGACCCGGGACGGGCTCAGGGGCAAGCTCGAGCCGCGGTACGACGGCTTCGCCAACAGCGCCTGCACGTCGGCTATCCGGCGCTCCCTGAACCCGCCCTCGCACCAGGCGAAGTAAAGCTCCCACAGCCGTCGGAAACGATGATCGAAGCCCATTTCGGCCGCCCGATCTGCGCTCTGCGCGAAGTTTTCGCGCCAGCGCCTCAGCGTCTCGGGGTAGTGCGGCGTGATGTCCTCCAGATGGAGCATGCGAAGGTCGGTTACGCGCCCGACGCAGCGCCGGATCACCTCCTCCGACGGCAGGCAGCCGGCCGGGAAGATCAGCTCCCTGATGAACGACCGGGAGGCCTTCTCGACCTCGTAGGCGCGGTCGTCGATCGTGATCGCCTGCAGCAGCATCAGCCCGTCGGGCCGCAGGAGCTCCGAGCAGCGCCGGAAGAACAGCTCGAAGTACTGCCAGCCGACCGCCTCGATCATCTCGATCGACACCAGCTTGTCGAAGCGCCCGCGCAGGTCGCGGTAGTCCTCCAGCAGCACCGTCACCCGGTCCTCGAGGCCGGCCGCGCGCACGCGCTCCATCGCTTCGGCACGCTGCTCCTGCGAGAGCGTCGTGGTGGTGACGCGGCAGCCGTAGCGGCCCGCCGCGTGCACGGCGAACGACCCCCAGCCCGTCCCGATCTCGACCACGTGGTCGTCGGGCGTCAGCTCGAGCTTGCGGCAGACCCCGTCGAGCTTCGCCTCCTGCGCCTCCTTCAGGGTGAGCTCGGGTGAGTCGAAGACCGCGCAGGAGTAGGTCATGGACTCGTCGAGGAACAGCTCGAACATGTCGTTGCCGAGGTCGTAGTGGGCGGCGATGTGCCGCCGAGCCGCGTCGCGCGTGTTGCGCGGAACGCGGCTGAGCGCGCTCGCGAGCGGCGCGAACGGCCGCCGCCAGCGATCGACGCGCGGCATCTCGCGAGCGGCGATGCGCACCAGCGTGACCAGGTCGTCGCTCTCCCAGGACCCGTCGGCGTAGGACTGGGCCAGCGCCAGGCTGCCGCGCGGGAGCGCGCGCAGGAAGCGGTCGTCATGCATCCGGACCGTCGCCTGCAGATCCGCGCCGGGCGGGCCGAAGGCGCGCCGCCGCGTCCCCTCGACCAGCTCGACGCGCCCCCGGCGCAGCCGCTCGAGGAGTGCCAGCGAGAGATGTCCGGAGAGCGTCATCGGGCGGGAGGAGATGCTACGCGCCCGGCTCTCGCGAGCCCGGTAGAGTCGCGCCAACTGCGACCCAGGAGGGGCCCCGTTGGATCCCAGCAGGCTGAAGTCGATTGCGCTGTTCGCGGAGGTCGGCGACGAGGAGCTCGCCCAAATCGCCCCGTTCGCCAGCGAGGTGTCCGTCGAGCAGGGCCGCGAGCTCGTGCGCGAGGGGGACTTCTCCTACGAGTTCATGGCCATCGAGGAGGGTGAGGCGGAGGTCACCCGCGGGGGAGAGCACCTCGCCGACCTCGGGCCGGGCGACTTCTTCGGCGAGATGGGCCTGCTCGAGAAGACGCTGCGCAACGCCACCGTCACGGCGAAGACGCCGGTGCGCCTCGTCACCCTCACCGGGTGGGACCTGAAGCGGATGGAGCGGGCCGCCCCCGTCGCGATGGAGCGGATCCGCTCGGTGCTCGAAGAGCGCCGGCAGACCGGCTGACGGTGGCCGGCCGCACAGTCCTGTTCGGCGCCACCGGCTACACCGGCCGGCTGGTGGCCGAGGCGATGGTCGAGCGCGGCACGCGCCCGGTGCTCGCCGCCCGCGGCCGTGACCGCCTGGAGGCGATGGCCGCCGAGCTCGGCGGGCTCGAGGTGGCGATCGCAGACGTGTCCGATCCGGCGAGCGTCCGCGCCCTCGTCGAGCCGGGCGACGTGCTCGTGACGACGGTCGGGCCGTTCGTCCGCTGGGGCGGGCCCGCGGCCGCGGCCGCCTCGTCTGCCGGCGCCCACTACATCGACTCGACCGGGGAGCCCGCCTTCATCCGCCAGGTGTTCGAGCGCTACGGGCCGGCCGCCGAGCAGACAGGCGCGGCGATGCTTACCGCCTTCGGCTACGACTGGGTGCCCGGAAACCTCGCTGCGGGCCTGGCGCTGCGCCGCGCCGGCGACGACGGGGTGCGCGTCGACATCGGCTACTTCACGACCGGCAAGGGGTCGATGAGCGGCGGCACGATGGCCTCGAGCGTGAGCGCGCTCGCCGAGACGAGCTTCGGCCTGCGCGAGGGCCGCGTTCGCAGCGAGCGCGGCGCCAAGCACGTGCGCTCCTTCAAGGTGCGCGGCAAGGACCGCAGCGGCATCTCCGTAGGCAGCTCCGAGCACTTCACGCTTCCGCGGATCGCACCGCAGCTGCGCGAGGTCAACGCCTACCTCGGCTGGCTGGGTCCGCTGTCGCGGCCGATGCAGGCGATGTCGCTCGGCACCTCTCTGCCGGGGGCGTCGTCGGTGATCCGCGCGCTCGGCGCCCGCTTCGTGAAGGGCTCGTCGGGCGGACCGGACGCGCAGGAGCGCTCGCGTGGCGGCTCGCACGTCGTGGCGATCGCGTACGACTCGGCCGGCGCAGAGCTGGCCGAGGTGCACGTGGCCGGCGTCGACGGCTACACGTTCACGGGCCGAATCATCGCCTGGGGCGCCGAGCACGCCGCCCAGGGCGCGATGCAGGGCACCGGCGCGGTCGGGCCGATCGACGCCTTCGGCCTGGTGGCCCTCACCGACGGCTGCCGCTGGGCGGGCCTCGAGGAGCAGGCCGAGTCGCAGGCCGCGCAGCCCGAGCGTGCGGCTGTCGAGTGACCCGGCGCCGCGACGGCGGCTGGCCCTGCTCGGCTGTGCGGCGCTGCTCGCGCTGGTCGCCGGCGTGGTGGCCGGCGCCGGGTCCGGATCGGGCGGGAAACGAAGCTCACTCCGCGCGCTCGCCCCGGAGCGCCGCGCGCTCGCGGCGGTCGACCGGCTCAGCCTGCGCCAGCAGGTCGGCCAGCTGACGATCTCGAGCTTCCCCGACGCCGCGCCGCCCGCCTACATCCGGCGCCGCCTGCGCGCGGGCGAGACCGCCGGCGTGATCCTGTTCGGCTTCAACGCGAGCTCCGCGCCGCAGTGGCGCGGGCTCACGCGGGCGGTCCAGCGCAACGCCCGCGGCGCCGCGCTGATGATGGTCGATCAGGAGGGGGGCGAGATCCGCTCGGTCGGCTGGGCGGGCCCGGAGGCGGCCCAGGCCCTCCAGGGCGAGCCCGCCGAGGTCCGGCAAGCGGCTCGCGGCGCCGCCGCTCAGCTGCGCTCCGCGGGTGCCAACGTGAACCTGGCGCCGGTCGCCGATCTGCCCTCTGCCGGGGCGAGCGCGCTCAGCTCGCGCGCCTTCGCCGGCGATGCGGAGGCCGTGGCGGCCGACACGCGCGCCGCCGTCGAGGGGATGGGCGCGGCGCGGGTGGCGGCCACCGCCAAGCACTTCCCCGGGCTCGGCCGCGCCGCCGTCAACACCGACGACGGCTCCACGACCGTCCCGGGCGCCCTCACGGCCGACCTGGTCCCGTTCCGGGCCGCGATCGCCGAGCGGCGTGCCGCTCGTGATGCTCTCCCACGCGCTCTACCCGGCGCTGGACGCGCGCCGGATCGCCTCTCAGTCGCCTGCGATCGCCACCGGCCTGCTGCGCCGGCGGCTCGGCTTCGAGGGCGTCGCGGTCACCGACAGCCTGGAGGCGCAGGCGGTGCTCGACCGCTCGAACGTGGCGCTCGCGGCCGAACGCTCCGTGCGAGCGGGGGCCGACCTGATCCTGATGACCGGCAGCGCCAGCTGGAACGAGGTCTTCCCGCGCCTGCTCGCTCGCGCCCGCGGCGATCGAGCGTTCCGCGCCCGGGTCCGCCGCTCGGCCGCGCGCGTGCTCGAGCTCAAGCGACGGCTCGGCCTGCGCCCGGCGCCCTAGTCGACGCGCGGCTCGACGGCCGAGCATTGGACTGCGCGCTCCATCAGCTCGCGGTGCACGGAGCGGGTGCCGACGCGGCGGCGCTCCCACGACTCGTCGGGGCGCAGCTCCCACGCGAACGTGTCGTCGGCGAGGCAGCGGTCCACGCGTCTCCTCCACCTCGTCGCGCAGCGCCGGGTCCTCCACCGGCGCGAGCAGCTCGACGCGGGTGTCGAGGTTGCGCGGCATCAGGTCGGCCGATCCCATCCACCAGAGCCGTTGGTCGCCGCGCCGGAACCCGTAGAGGCGCGAGTGCTCGAGGAAGCGCCCGACGACCGACACCACGCGCACGTTCTCCGACACGCCGGGCACGCCCGCGCGCAGGCAGCAGATGCCGCGCACGTTCACGTCCACCTGCACGCCCGCCTGCGAGGCTTCGTAGAGGGCGCGGATGCAGCGCGCATCCACGAGCGAGTTGAGCTTGAGCACGATGCGCGCCTCTTCGCCGGCCTCGTGGGCAGCGATCGTCTGCCTCACCTGGTCGAGGAACCACGGGCGCATGTCCTCCGGCGCCGTGATCACCTTGCGAAACGACGGCGAGCGCGCGGCGCCGGTGAGCGTGTTGAACAGCTCGGCCACGTCCGCGGCGACCTCGCGGTCGGTCGTGAACAGGCCGAAGTCCTCGTACAGGCGCGCGGTCTTGGCGTGGTAGTTGCCCGTCCCGATGTGGACGTAGTGCCGCACGCCGGTGCCCTCGCGCCGCACGACCAGTAGTGCCTTGGCATGCGTCTTCAGCCCGGGCAGGCCGTGCACGACGTGGGCGCCCGCCTCCTCGAGCGAGCGCGCCCACTCGATGTTCTGGCGCTCGTCGAAGCGCGCCTTCAGCTCGACCAGGCAGACCGCCTGCTTGCCGCGCTCGGCCGCCCGGATCAGCGACGGCACGAGCGCCGAGTCGTCCGAGGTCCGGTACACGGTCATCTTGATCGCGAGCACGTCGGGATCTGCGACCGCCTGCTGGATGAAGCGCTCGACCGTGTTCGCGAACGACTCGTAGGGGTGGTGCACGAGCAGGTCGTTCGCGCGCATCGCCGCGAGCACGTCCGCCTTGCCGTTGTCCGGGTCGGCAAAGGGCGGCGGGGTGACCGGCGTCCACGCCGCGTCGCGCAGCTCGCGGTGGCCTTCGACCTCGTAGAGCGCCCACAGGTCCTCGAGGTCGAGCAGGCCGTCCACGTCGATCACCTGTGTCTCCTCGATCGCCGAGCTGCTCGACCAGGTAGGAGCGCATGTCGGGGTCCATCGAGGACGAGATCTCGAGCCGCACGACCTCGCCGAAGCGCCGGCGCCGTAGCTCGTCCTCGACGGCGCGCAGCAGGTCGTCCGCCTCGTCGGAGACGGTGAAGTCGGCGTCCCGCGTCACCCGGAAGAAGTCGTGGCGCAGGATCTCCATGCCGGGGAAGAGCTGATCGAGGTGGCGCGCGATGATCGTCTCGAGCGGGACAAAGATGTCGCCGCCGATCGGGACGAAGCGCGGCAGCACCTCTTTCGGGACCTTCACGCGAGCGAACGTCTCCGTCCCGGCCACCGGGTCGCGCAGCCAGACGGCCAGCGAGAGCGAGAGGTTCGAGATGTAGGGGAACGGCCGCCCGGGCCCCACCGCCAGCGGCGTGAGCACCGGGTAGATCTGCTCAGAGAACTGGCGGTCCACCTCCTCCAGCTCGTCCGCGTCGCAGTCGGCGCAGTCGACCACCCGGATGCCGTGTTCGACCAGCTCCGGCCGCACGGCGTCGTCCCACTGGCGCGACTGCCGCGCGCCCAGGTCGCGCGTGCGCTCCGCGATGCGCACGATCGTCTCGCCCGGAGACAGGCCGTCGGGCCCGCGCGCGTCGATGCCGGCCTCGACCTGGTCGTGCAACCCGGCCACGCGCACCATGTAGAACTCGTCGAGGTTGGAGGCGTAGATGGCGAGGAACTTGACCCGCTCCAGCAGTGGCAGCGACTCGTCCTCGGCCAGCTCGAGCACGCGCTCGTTGAACTGGAGCCAGGACAACTCGCGGTTGGAGTAGAGCTCGGGGGAATCGAGCGCGGGTGTGGATCGCGAGGCGGTAACAGCTTCCATTTGTTCAGCCTTTATGGTGCCGGATAGTGCTCTGGTTGTTGCGGCATGGGGACGCGGAGGACGGCTCGCCGGATTCAGAGCGGCCGCTCACCGACAAGGGACGCGCACAGGCGCGCGCGGCGGGCGCTGCCCTGAAGGCGCTCGGGGTCGAGCTCGACGCCTGCCTGACCAGCCCGAAGCTCCGCGCAGCCGACACGGCCCGCCTCGCATGCGAGGCGCTCGGCCTCGAGCCCCAGCAGGAGCCGAAGCTGGCCGGCGGGCCGTTCGACGCCGACGCGCTGGCCGCCGGCCTCGGCGACGAGGTGATGCTGGTCGGCCACGACCCCGACTTCTCGTCCGCGGTGCACACGCTGACCGGCGCGCAGGTGCGTATGAAGAAGGGCGGCCTGGCTGGCATCGACCGCGGCGAGCTGATGGTCATGCTGCGGCCCTCGGAGCTGAGGGCGATCGCCGGCTCCTGAGCGCAGCGCGGGCTAGGCAAGCCTGCGGCCCTCCACCAGCTCCAGCAGCACGCCCTCGCGCAGGCCGCCGCGCGCGATCCGCAGCGGCAGCTCGAGCAGGTCGGAGATCGCCTCGAGCACCAGGATGCCGGCCGGAAGCAGCCGCACGCGCTCCACGTCCAGCTCGAAGCGCGCCGCCACCTCGTCGATGGGCGTGGTGCAGAGGACGCGGATGCCGCGCTCGAGCGTCTCGTGCGACAGCTCGGCGCCCGAGCAGGCGCCGCAGCGACGTCGCGGTGCCGCCGACCGCCACCGCCTCCTCGGCGGGCGGCGGCTCGAGGCCCTCGAAGGTGCCCGCCACGTGGCGGCGGACCTTCTCCAGCTCGCCTGCCGACGGCGGGTCGCTGCGCAGGTACGCGTCCGCCAGGAAGCCCGAGCCGACTCGGAACGAGCACGACCAGTCGACCGGCCGTCCGCCTCGCCCACCGCGATCTCGCTCGACCCGCCGCCGACGTCGATCACCGCGATCGTGCCGTCGGCCGGCTGCAGCATGGTGCGCGTGGCGCCCACGAAGGACAGCCGCGCCTCCTCCTCGCCCGACAGCACGCCTAGCGGCACGCCGCCCGACGCCTCGACCGCGCCGATCAGCTCGTCGCGGTTGGGCGCATTGCGGATCGCCGCCGTGGCCACGGCCACGAGCTGCTCCGCGCCGACGTCGCGCGCCACCTTCGCCTGCGTGGCCACCACCTCGGCCGTCTCGGCGATCTTCTCGGCCGGGATCGACCCGGTCGACGCGAGGCTCTTGCCGATGCGCGTGAACGCGCGCTGGGTGACCAGCTCGCGCAGCTGCCCGTCGCCCGCCTCCGCCACCAGCAGCCGGGTCGTGTTGCTGCCGATGTCGATGCAGGCGCAGATCAAATGAGGCAGTCGTGGCTACGGCGGAGCGAGCTCCGGGTGCGAAGCGTCCTCGAATTCCCGGAACAGCCCGGTGACCACGAAGACGGTCTGCTCGCCGATGTCCACGGCATTGTCGCCGATCCGCTCGATGCAGCGAGCGATCAGCGTCATGTGCATCGCCCACTCGCGCGTGTCGGGGTCGTCCCCGATGTCGATCGCGAGCCGGAACACGTCCCGGTTGAGCCGGTCGATCTTGTCGTCCTGGCGGACCAGGTCCTGCGCCAGCGCGCTGTCGCGGCGCTCGAAGGCCTGCTTGCACTGGACCACCTGCAGGCGCGCCTGCTCGCCCATCTGCTGGATGTCCGCGAGCAGCCGCTCGTCGGAGGGCGGCTCGTGCCCGGCCAGCGGGACCATCTTCGCCATGTTCACGCACTGGTCGCCCATGCGCTCGATGTTCTTCATCACGTGCAGCAGGGCGGCGACGATGCGCAGGTCGCCGGCGACCGGGGCCTGCAGGGCCAGCAGGGAGAGGATGCCCTGCTGCACCTCGAGATAGCGCCCGTCGATGCGATCGTCGTCGGCGATCACCATGCTCGCCAGCTCGACGTCGCGGTGCTGGATCACCTCGAGGGAGCGGTCGAGCGCGTCGACGACCATGTCGAGCCCGCCCATCGCCTGCTGCTCGAGCTTCGCGAGCTCCTCCTGGAAGTGCGTGCGGGCCGTATGCGGGCACGGGCACTTACCCGACCTTCCCGGTGACGTACGCCTCGGTGCGGGAGTCGGCCGGGTTGGTGAAGATCTTCTCGGTGTCGTCGAACTCGACGACCCGGCCGGAGCGGTGCTCGTCGTCGTCCAGCTCGACCGTGAAGAAGGCCGTCCTGTCCGACACGCGCGCGGCCTGCTGCATGTTGTGCGTGACGATCACGATCGAGTACTCCTGCTTCAGCTCCATCATCAGGTCCTCGATCTTGCCGGTGGAGATCGGGTCGAGCGCCGAGCAGGGCTCGTCCATCAGGATCACGTCGGGCGACACCGCCAGGCAGCGGGCGATGCAGAGCCGCTGCTGCTGGCCGCCCGACATCCCGAAGGCGTTGGACTTGAGCCGGTCCTTGACCTCGTCCCAGAGCGCGCCCTGGACCAGCGCCCGCTCCACGATCTCGTCCATGTCGCCCTTCATGCCGAGCACGCGCGGGCCGAAGGCGATGTTGTCGTAGATCGACTTGGGGAACGGGTTCGGCTTCTGGAACACCATCCCGATGCGCTTGCGCACCTCGACGGCGTCCACGCTCGAGCCGTAGAGGTCCTGGCCGTGGTAGAGCACCTTGCCCTCCACGCGCGCGCCCGGGATCAGGTCGTTCATGCGGTTGAGGCAGCGGATCAGCGTCGACTTGCCGCAGCCCGAGGGCCCGATCAGCGCGGTGATCTCGTTCTTCCCGATGTCGAAGCTGACACCGCGCACGGCCGGCTTCACGCCGTAGGACACCTGCACGTCCTCGAGCGCGAAGATGGCCTCGCGCGGCTTCGCGGTGGTGGCCGCGGGGCCGCCTTCAGTGGCTTCGGCGGCGGCGGCGCGCGGCTCGAAGCGGCGTCCGAGGCCGCGCTCCTCCTCGGCCTCCTGCTTGTCCTGGGGCTCTGTCACGTGCTCCACTTTCGGGTCACCTACCACTTCTGCTCGTAGCGGTTCCGCAGCCAGATCGCGATGCTGTTCATCAGCACCAGCATGATCAGCAGCAGCAGGATCGCCGCCGCGGCCAGCGGCTCGTAGTTGTTCACGTCGTTCGAAGCGCGGGAGATCCAGTCGAAGATCTGGATCGGGAGGGCCGTGAACTGCGAGTCCAGCCCCTCCGGGTTGAAGGCGATCACGGTGGCGGCGCCCACCACGATCAGCGGCGCCGTCTCGCCGATCGCGCGCGACAGCGCGAGGATCACGCCGGTGGCGACGCCGGGGATCGACGCCGGCAGCACCTGGCGCCAGATCGTCTGCCACTGGGTGGCGCCGAGCGCCATCGAGCCCTCGCGGATCGACGGCGGCACCGCCCTGATCGCCTCGCGCGCGGCGATGATCACGACCGGCAGCACCAGCAGGCCGAGCGTCAGGCCGCCGGCGAGGACGGTGCTGCCCAGCGAAAGCGGCCCGCGCACGAGGAAGGCCAGACCCAGGATCCCGTAGACGACCGAGGGGACCGCCGCGAGGTTCTGGATGTTGACCTCGATCAGGCGGTTGTACCAGCGGGTGTTGTCCGCGTACTCCTCGAGGTAGATCGCGGTCGCGACCCCGACGGGCACGATGAACACCGCGCAGACGCCCATCAGCCAGACCGTCCCCCAGATCGCCGCCTGCGCGCCCGCCTTGTCGGCGCTGATCGAGGTGAAGCTGTTGATGAAGTCGAAGCTGAGCGTCCCGGCGCCGTCGATGACGACGTCGGCCACCAGCACGCCGAGCAGCAGGATCGCGATCCCGAGGCACGAGATCAGCAGCAGCCGGAACGCGAGGTCCTTCGCGCGCCGGCGCCCGGATGCCGGGCCGATCGCCTGGCCGTGAGCGCTCATTCGTAGACCTGCCTGTACTTCCGCACGAAGCGGATCGAGATGATGTTCATGATCAGCGTGATCACGAACAGGAGCGAGCCGACCGCGAAGATCGTCTTGTACTCGATGCTCCCGGTGGGCGTGTCGCCGCCGGACGCCGAGGCGATGAACGAGGCGAGCGACTGGTGCGGGCCCGCGGGGTTGAGGCTGTTGCTCGCGACCTGACCGGAGGCGAGCAGCACGATCATCGTCTCGCCGACGGCGCGCGAGATGCCGAGCACGACCGCGGCGACGATGCCCGACAGCGCGGCCGGGAAGACGACTCGCAGCGAGACCTGCAGCTTCGAGGCGCCGAGCCCGTAGGCCCCCTCGCGCAGCGACTGCGGCACGGCGGACATCGCGTCCTCCGCGACGGACGCGACCGTCGGGAGGATCATGAAGCCCATGATGATCCCGGCTGCGATCGCGTTGAAGATGTTGACCTTCAGGTGGAGCAGGTCCTGCAGGATCGTCGGCGTGAAGAACGTCAGCGCGAAGTAGCCGAACACGATCGTCGGCACGCCCGCGAGCAGCTCGAGGATCGGCTTGATCGTCTTGCGGACGCGCGGGCGCGCGTACTCGCTGAGGTAGATCGCCGAGCCGAGGCCGAGCGGGGTGGCGACGACCAGCGCGATCGCGGTGATCAGGAAGGTCCCGATCACGAGCGGCCGCACGCCGAAGCTGGCCGGGTTGAAGAGCGGCGTCCACTTGCCGCCCGTCAGGAACTCCCAGATGCCGACCTCGCCGAAGAAGTCGATCGTCTCGCGCAGCAGCGCGATCACGATCCCGGTGGTCGTCAGCACGGAGATCAGGGCCGCCAGGATCAGCAGCGCCTTGATCACGTCCTCGCCCCAGCGACGCCGCGCCGCCCCCAGATTGGGGACGGCGCGCGCGCCTGCAGCGGTGGTCGTCGAGGCCTCCATCAGGCTCCGGCGTTGCTCTCCGCCGTCTTGAGCTCCTGCTCGCCCTCTGCGGCCTGCTCCTCGGTCATCGGGACGATTTGGGACGCCTCGGCGATCGTGTCGTAGTTGGCGATCACGTACTCCATGAACGCCTTGACCTCCGGTCGCTTCAGGGCCTTCTCGCTCGGGTACATGAACAGCGGCCGCGAGAGCGGCTTGTACTCGCCCGACTGGATCCCCTCGGCGCTGGGCTTGACGCAGTCGCCCGCGCTCTCGCCGACGCCGACCAGGTTCAGGCTGTCCTGGTTCTGCTCGTAGTAGGAGAACCCGAAGTAGCCCAGGCCTCCGTCGGAGCCCGGTGACGCCCTGGACCAGGACGTTGTCGTCGGCCGAGGGCTGGTAGTCCTCGCGCGAGACGCCCTCCTCACCGTTGATCTGATCGGTGAAGAAGTCGAACGTGCCGGAGTCCGTGTCGGGTCCGAACAGCTCGAGCTGCGTGTCCGGGTAGGGACGGGTCGAGCTCCTTGAGGCTCTTGACCTTCGAGCCCTTGTTCCACAGCTTCTTCAGCTGCGCGGTGGTGAGACAGTCGACGGTCAGCGCCTTGTTGGTCACGACGGCGATGCCGTCGTTGGCGACCTGAACCTCGTCGTAGGCGATTCCCGGCCTTCTCGCAGAGCGGGGCCTCCTCGTCCTCCTTGATCGGCCGCGAGGCGTCCGAGATGTCGGTCTCGCCGGCGCAGAACTTCTCGAAGCCTCCGCCGGTGCCGGATGTCCCGACGGTGATCTTCACGTCGGGGTTCTCGCCCTGGAAGGCCTCCTGGGCCGCCTGGGCGAACGGCGCCACGGTGCTGGAGCCGTCGATCTTGATGTTGCCGGACAGGGACTGGTCGCCGGAGCTGGAGCTGCCGGTGCCGCCCGCATCCGCGTCGTCGTCGTCGCCACAGGCCGCGGCTCCCAGGGCCAGTACGCCGCAGACAGCGAGCGTGAGGAGCTTCCTCATACGGTTTTCTCCTTGAAGTCGTTCATGTGCAGCGCTGACTCTCCATGGCGACCGGGGTCAGTCTGTTATCCAGCTGTCGCCGCGTTGTAAAAAGGATGTGAAGGGCGCTGATCAGCGCCGGCGGTCGGAGTCCACGGCGAAGCGGTAGCCGAAGCCGAAGTGCGTGTGGATGTACCGGCTGGCCCGGCATCGCGTCCTCGAGCTTCTGGCGCAGCTTCCCGACGTAGACGTCGACCGAGCGGTCCGACTTGCGGTAGGGCTCGCCCCAGACCTCGCGGTAGAGCTCCTCGCGCGTGACGATGCGGTCGCGCCGCTCGATCAGCGCGGTCAGCAGCTCGAGCTCGCGCACCGTGAGATGCAGCCGCTCGCCGTTGACGAGCACGAGGAACTCGCTGGGCCTGACCTCCACCTCGCCCGCTCTCAGCGGGGGCCGGCTGACCGCTGCTTCCATGCCGATCAGCGTTCCAGCATCGTGCGGAATGTCCGTTACCTGCGCGTTGCCCACCTGTGAAAAAGCTGTAAAAGCGGTGCGCCCGCGTCCTGGGTCTGCGTACACTCAAAGTCGATGTCGGACATGCGACTCGCGATCCTGGACTCGGATTCGGGGTTCGTCCGGGTGCTGGTGAAGCGTGCAGGCGACCTGGGCTGGCAGTACCGGTGCCTCGAGGCACCGCCCCGCACCGAGGACCTCGTGGCCATGCGCGTCAACGCGCTCGTGGTCGATCTGGCCCTGCTGGGCCCGGGCGGCTGGGAGTTCCTCGAGCGCGTCGCCGCCGCGCTGCCCGGTCTGGGCGTGGTGGTCTGCACCGGCCGCTCGAGCGTGGCCCAGCGCGTGCGCGGGCTGCGGCTCGGGCGCCGACGACTGGGTCACCAAGCCGTGTCACCCGGAGGAGGTGCTCGCGCGCGTGGAGGCCGTCGTGCGCCGGCGCAAGCGCGCGTCCGAGCGCGTCGACACCGGGCCGCTGCTGGCCGGCGAGCTGGAGATCCGCGCCGATCAGTTCCAGGCCTTCGTGAACTCCGGCAGCGTGGACCTGACGCGCCGCGAGTTCGAGGTGCTGCAGCTGCTCGCCGAGGCCAAGGGCAAGGTGCTGCAGCGCGAGGAGATCTACCAGGCCGTCTGGGGCTACACGATGGCCCACGGCGACCGCTCGGTCGACGTGTTCGTGCGCAAGGTGCGCCAGAAGCTCGAGCGGATGTCGCCGGACTGGAACTACATCCACACGCACTTCGGTGTGGGCTACCGCTTCGATCCGGAGCGTCGCGACGGCGGCCCGGGCGAGGGGCCGCTCGAGGGCGGCGCACCCGAGCCCGACGGCGAGCGCGAGATCGTGGTCGCCGAGCTGGAAGCAGCATCTGCGCGCCGAACGGGCCGACGACGAGGCGCTCCGCTTCGCCGACGAGCCCGCCCTGTCCGTGTCCTAGGCGGCGGCGAACGCGGGCTGCGCGGCGATTCCCGCCGCCAGCAGGCGGTGGGGGCCCGAGCCCACCAGCGCGTCGGCAAGGTTGGGTGCGACGCCGGCCTCGAGCAGCGTCCGGCGCGCCGCGCGAAGCGCAGGCGGTCGCGTGGGGCCGTGGGCGTCCGAGGCGATCACGGCGATGATGCCCTCGCCGATCAGGTCCCAGGCGGCGGTGCAGGCGTCCGCGCCGTGGTCGCCGGTGAGCGACTGGGCGTTGAGCTGCGCGAGCGACCCGGCGGCGAGCTCGGCGCGCAGTCCTGCCGACCCGTCGAGGCAGGCGTCCGCGCTGCGCTCCGGATGGGCGATCAGCACGCCGAAGCCGCGATCGCGCAGCTCGTCGGTCGCCTCGTGGAAGTCGGCGCCGATTCCGTGGAAGGGGGTCTCGACCAAGCAGCCAGCGCCGGTCGGGCGGCCCCTGGGCGAGCAGTTGCAGCTCACCGTGGCGCATGCCGGCGACCAGCTCGTGCCCGAGCTCGCCGCCGCAGCGGACGTCGAGAGCGATGCCGGAGCGCGACAGCGCGGCGCGCAGCTCGAGCACGCGCGCATGGATCTCCACGGGGTCGGTCACGCCGAGGTCGCGACCGCACGTGCGGCGTCGCGACGACGATCCCGATGCCCTCGGCGACGGCGTGGCGCGCCAGCTCGAGGCTGGCGTCCATGTCGCCGGGGCCGTCGTCGACGCCGGGCAGCAGGTGGAAGTGGAGGTCGGCGCGGATCATCTGCGACGAAGCATCGGCCGCGGCGGCCTCCTTCCCGTGTCGCTTCTGTGACCTCCGTGTTGTGCCGCGGTGAAGCTAGGCCGGGCGCCTCCTTGCAGCGGCGAGCCCCGCGGCGCCGGCCGCGAGGCCGCCTGCGCCCAGCGCCAGGGCCACGACAGCCAGCCAGACCGGAGCGCCGGTGTCGTCGTCGCCCGCGGCAGCCGCCGGGGTGGACGGGGCGGGCGTGCGCGCCGCCGTGCTCCCCTTCGGCCTTGGTCAGCGCGACGCGCGGCGCCGGCAGGTCGGAGTCCGGCGCGCCGATCCAGCGCACCACGTCGCCGTTGCTGTAGGTCTGCAGCGCCTTGAACGTCAGCTCGGAGCCGGGCTTGTCCGGCAGCCCGACCGAGAGGCCGAAGTCCTGGAACTGGCCCGGCCCGATCGCGCCGTCTCGGCCGTCGGCCGTCCAGGTGATCCGCGGCCACCTCGTCGGTCATCTCGCCGTCGTCGGTCTGGACCGGCTGGGCGAGCTTGCGCCTGGTGACCTTGACGCTCCATCCCGGCACCGGCTCGTACGACGCGAACGCGAATCCGGGCGGGAACTGCACGTCGACCTTGGTCGTTCCGGCGTCGTCGCGCTCGTTCGGCACGCGCACGTCGAGCCTGCTGAAGCCGCCCGCCGGGGCGCTGTCGGGCTGCAACGTCACGTGAGCGCCGGCGCCTGCCGGCAGGGCGAGGGCGGCGAGGGCCGCCACAGCCGCAATCGTCTTCTTCATCTGGGTTCTCCTTTGGATCGCTGATCGGGTCACTGCGATCCGAGTGGCGGGGCACGCCCCGCCAGCCCGTCGGCCAGCAGCGCGCCTCCGCGTGGCAGCAGCCCGCGGGGCCGCGGCGTTCGCGGGCGTGCGAGAGCACCGCGGCGGCGAGCCGGCCGCCGCGCACGCACTCGCCGGTGCAGGGCGCGCTCGCCGGGATAGCGCCCGAGCAGCAGGACGCACACCAGCGCCAGCAGCGGCGCGAGATAGAACAGCAGGGTCACCGAACCGGCACCTCGAGCCGCGCCTCGTACTGGTCGAAGGCGGAGACGCGCGCCTCGACGGTCAGCCGCCAGTCGCCGGCGGGCGCGAGCTGCGCCCGCCGCACGATCCAGTGGCCCGGCCCGGCCTGGTGCGCGCGCAGCGCCAGCGGCCCGATGCCGCGCGCTCGGGCAGGCGGGCCGACACGCGCAGCTCCTTCGACGCGGTCGAACTGGGCGCCGCTGCGGCGATCGAACAGATAGAGGTGGACCTGGTTCGAAGCCCGTCCGAGCAGGGTCCACGGTCAGCTCGAGGCGAGCCGGTCCGAGGGCGGCGTAGCCTGCGAACGGGCCGCGCGCCGCGGTCGGCGGCGCGTAGGAGGCGAGCGCCGCGGTGGCGCCGAGCACGCACGCCATCAGCGCGAGCTCGGCCAGCAGCGCGCGGCGCAGCAGGACGCCGGCGGCGCCGGGGCTGTCGCCGGCCGCTGCGGCGCGCTCCAGGCGAGGGCGGGCGCGGGTGCGGTTCCAGGCGCCGAGCGCGACCAGGCCGATGACGAGCGCCGACTTGACGAGGATGGCGCGCCCGAACGCGCTCCTCCAGAGATCGGAGAGGGCGTGGAGCTCCACGATCGCCTGCAGCACCCCGGTGGCGACGATCGCCGCCACCGCGAGCAGCGCAAACGCCGAGAAGCGCCGCACCGTCTCGGCGAGCAGCGGCGTGCGCTGCGCCGGCGCCAGGGCGCGCGTGGCCGCCGGCACCACGAGCACCAGCGCCGCGACGCCGCCCACCCAGACCGACATCGCGCCGACGTGCAGCGCGTTGGCGGGGATCAGTCAGCGCCGGGTCGAGCGTGGAGGGGTGACCGGCGAGCGCCGGGGTCAGGCAGAGCAGGACGGCGGCCGCGCCCGCGCCCGACAGCGTGGCGCGCGAGCGCGGCAGGGCGATCAGGAGTCGCGAACGCGGCGAAGGCGAGCAGCCGCAGGCCCCAGACCGTGCCGAAGCGCGTGCCGAGCACGTCGCCGACGACCGCCGGGTCGAGGGCGGACCAGAACGTCGTGCCGGCGGCGGTCGCGCCCTGGAGGACGATGCCGAGCGCGGCCGCGCCGGCGCCGGTCGCGGCCGCGGCGAGCTGGACTCGGCGGGCGCGCGCGTCGAAGGCCGGGTGGGGCGCCGCCGGCCGCCAGACGGCGAGCGCGAAGGCGAGCCCGCCCGCGCAGAGCGCGATCGCGAGATAGCTGAGGCCGCGCGCGAGGCCGAAGGCCGTCTCGGTCACCGGGCCGGCTCCGGCGGTCTCGATCAGCTGGTCAACGCCCAGGCGCGGCTGGGCGCCGCCGGCGCCGACGCTGAACACGAAGCCGCCGGACACGGGATGGGAGTCGGCCGAGATCACCCGGTAGGTGGCCGTGTAGATCCCGTCGCCCAGCCCGCGTCGCAGCCCCACGGCGACCTGGTCGCCGTGCCCGCCCGGATGCTGCGTGGAGCCGGCGTCGACGCGGCGGCCGGCGGCGTCGAAGACCCGCACCGCACCGAAGGCGACCTCCACCGGCTCGTCGAAGCGCAGCGTCACCTCCGCTGGGGCGCGCCGGACATGCTCGCCGCGCTCGGGCTGGGATCCCTCGAGCACCGCGTGCGCCTCGGCCGTCGCGGGCAGCAGCGCCAGCAGCGCCAGGGTGAGTGCGGCGAGCCTCACCACGCCTCGCGGGTCGGCGTGGAGCGGCGGCGGCGCACGAACGCGACCAGCAGGGCCCCGCCCGCCAGCGCGACGGCGAGCGACACTCCTGCGGCGAGCGGGAACCCGCCGCCCGGCTTGCCGAGCCAGCTCAGCCGCCCGCGGACGTCGGCGCGCGGTCCCGCCCGCCTCGACCGGGATGGTCCAGTCGAACACGCGCGTCGGCTCGGACTCGTCCTTCACCGCCGGCGGCAGCGAGCCGGCGCCCCCCATCCAGTGGATGCGGTGGTCGTGCCAGTCGTAGCGCCCGTTGCGGGCGATCGTGCGCCACTGCGGGCGCGCCTTCGGGTCGGCGGCGGCCGGCAGGTCGACCTGGGCGTAGCGGTCCTCGTTGAGGTAGCCCGCCGGCGAGCGTCGGTTCACCTCCACGCGCCCGTCCGGCTGGAAGCGCAGGTAGGGCTCGTCGCGGTAGCCGTCGACGATCAGCTGGTCGTGGCCGTCGTAGACGAGCTCGATGCGGTCGTCGAAGTTGAGCACCCGCGCGTGCAGGCCGGGGACGGCCGGCGCGATCGAGCGCACCTCGGATCGGTAGTTGGGGTTGCCCTCGTGGGCGAGGGCGTCGGGGACGGCCACGCACAGCGCGACGAGCGCTGCGGCGACCGCGCCTCGGGTCGAGAACACAGGGAGGCTCCCTTGGGTCGGGCGCGGCGCGCCCGGCCGTGGAGCCGGGCGCCTAGCTCGCGGGGAGCGCGGGAGGCGGGCGCACGGCCAGCGCCGTCGCCATCAGCCGGCCGCCGCGGGGCACCAGTGCGTCGAAGCGCGGGCGGGTGGGCGCGGCGGCGGCCGGAACGCGGCGACGTCGCTCTGGGGCCACGCGCGCGCGCAGGCGCTCGAGCCGGTCCTCGCCCACGTAGCGGCCCGCCAGCAGCGGCACGGCGACCAGGAACAGCGGCGCGCCGAACACGAGCAGGTCGGGATGGCCGGCCACCGCGGCCGCGAGCAGCAGCGCCGAGCTGGCGACTGCGGCGGCGATCATCAGACGCAGGTCACGCGCGGGCATCGCCGGCCAGCTTACAGTCGGCTCACGCGCGGTTGCCATACTTCCGCCGCGCTATGACCAGGAATCAGCGAATCGGGCTGGTCGTCATCGCGCTGGCGGTCGCCGTCGTCGCCTTCGTCGTGGCGCGACCGGGCGACGATGACGAGACCGAGCCCGCCACCACCACCACCCAGCAGCCTGCGGAGTCCGGCGGCGACGACACCGAGGCCAACCACGAGACCGTCCAGCCGGCCGGGCCGCCGGTCACGCGCATCAGCCTCACCGGCGGCGTGCTCAAGGGCGACCCGCAGCCGATCCGAGCGGAGAAGGACGACGTGGTCCGGATCGTGGTGAGCTCGGACATCGCGGACGAGATCCACCTGCACGGCTACGACATCGAGCGCGAGGCGGAGCCGGGCAAGCCCGCGCGCTTTCGCTTCAAGGCCGATGTCGAGGGCGCGTTCGAGCTGGAGAGCCACGCCGCGGAGGACGCCGGCGAGGAACCGCTGATCGCGCGCCTGCTCGTCGGACCTTCGTGATCACCCTTCTCGCGCACGCGGGCGGCCTGATCGGCCGCTCCGACCTGCCGATTCCCGAGTGGCTGTTCGGCTGGGCCGCCGCGATGGTGCTGGTGATCTCGTTCGTGGCGCTGGCCGTGCTGTGGCCGGAGCCGCGGCTCGAGGGCGACCGCTGGCGGCCGCTGCCGGGTGGCGTCGGCCGCGCGCTGGGGAGCCGTCCCGTCGAGATCGTCTGCGGGGCGATCGGCACGGCGCTGTTCGCGGTCGTGATCTACGCCGGGCTGCGCGGCACGCAGAGCCCGGCCGCCAACTTCGCCCCGACGTTCGTCTTCGTGATCTTCTGGATCGGCCTGGTGCCGGTCAGCGTGCTGCTCGGCGACGTCTTCCGCGCGTTCAACCCGTGGCGCGCGATCGGCCGCGCCGTCGGCTGGGCTGCGGCGAAGGTCGCGCGCGGCGGCCTTCCGGCGCCGCTCGCGTACCCCGAGCGGCTCGGGCACTGGCCGGCCGCGGCGGGGCTGTTCGCGTTCGCGGCGCTCGAGCTGGTCCGCTCCGGCGGCGACCAGCCCAACACGGTCGCGATCGCGACGCTCGTCTACTCGGGCCTCACGTTCATCGCGATGGCGCTCTACGGCGTCGAGGCGTGGAGCGCGCGCGGCGAGGCCTTCGGCGTCTACTTCAACCTGTTCGCACGCATGTCGCCGTTCGAGACGCGCGAGGGCGTGGTCGGCCTGCGGCCGCCGCTGGCGGGACTCGCTCACCTGAGGGCGCTGCCCGGCACGGCCGCGCTGCTGGCGGTGATGATCGGCACGGTCACCTTCGACGGCGCCGGCGAGGCGCCGATCTGGACGAACATCGCGCCCCACCTCTCGGGGTTCTTCGAGGACCTCGGCCTGTCGGCGCAGCCGGCCTTCGAGCTCGCCTTCCTGGTGGGCCTGACCGCCGCGGTCCTGATCGTCGCGGGCTTCTACCGGCTCGGCGTGATCGGGGCCCGCAGCGTCGGCGGCGGCTTCAGCGCCGAGCGGCTGTCCTCGGCGTTCGTGCACTCGCTCGTGCCGATCGCGTTCGCGTACGTGATGGCGCACTACCTGACCTACCTGCTCTTCCGCGGCCAGGCGATGTCGTTCCTCGCGTCGGACCCGCTCGGCGACGGGTCCGACCTGTTCGGGACCGCCACGAGCCAGATCGACTACGGCGTGATCGGCGCCACCGCCACCTGGTACTGGCAGGTCGCGTTCGTCGTCGTCGGGCACGTCGCCGGCCTGACGCTCGCACACGACCGGGCGCTCGCGCTCTACCGGAACGCGAAGCTCGCCGTGCGCTCGCAGTACTGGATGCTGGCCGTGATGGTGGGGTTCACGAGCCTCGCCCTGTGGCTCCTCTCGCAGGCCAACACCTAGGCCGCCTGCCAGACTGACGGCCGATGTATCTCGCCCACGCCGGCCACTGGCTCACCTCGATCGCGTACTTCGTCCCGGTCGTCGCGTTCCTGGCGTGGCTGGTCGTGACGCAGCTGCGCGAGCGCCGCAACCGCGGCGGCTAGCCCAGCTCGGCGGGGACGCCGGGCTCGAGCCAGTGGACGCTCTCGCGCAGCTCGGCCGGCGCGCCTGCGAGCTCGCGCTCGATCTCGGCGCGACCCTCGCGGAAGTGCTTCCAGCCCTCGTAGTGGATCGGGACGATCGCGCGAGCATGCATCGGCCCGCACAGCTCGACCATGTCGGCGGCGGTCATCGTGTAGCGCAGCGGCCCGCTGACGGGGAAGCGCACGCCTCCGAGGTGCACGAGCGCGACGTCGACCCGCAGCCGCTGCGGCACCTCGCGCACGCCGTCGTAGAGCACCGTGTCCCCCGAGATCCAGAGCACGCCGTGCTCCTGGCCCTCCCAGGCGAGGGCGAAGCCGATCACGTCTCCCACGATCGGCCGGCTCAGCGGCGGGCCGTGGCGGCAGGGAGTGGCCGTGATCTCGATCGGCGTGCGGTCCGACGCCGCGAGCCGGGTCGTCGTCCACGGCTCGAGGCCGCGAGCGTCACCCCCGAGCCGCTTCGCGCCCGCGACGGTGGTCACCACCGTGCCCGCGCGCGGCAGCAGGGCGCGTCCGGCCGGGTCGAGGTTGTCGTCGTGGTGGTCGTGGCTGAGCAGGACCGCGTCGATCTGCCCGAGGTCATCGGCGGCGATCGCCGGGTCGGCCAGCTTGCGCGACCCCGTGCCCCAACCGAACCGGTAGCTGCCCCCGGCGGGGTCGAACGTCGGGTCGGTAAGCAGCCGCCAGCCGCCGATCTCGATCAACGCCGTCGGCCCGCCGATGTGGGTGATGCGGATCACATCCGCTTCCTCAGCATCCCGAAGACCCCGCGCATCACCTTGCGCTGGACCGCCTTGCCCTCGCGCGATGTGAGGAAGTCGCCCAGCGCGTCCATGCCGCCGGACGGGGCCGGCGCGGGGGCTCTGCGCCGCCGCTTGGGCGCTCGCTTCCTGCGGGCCGGCTCGGCGTCGTCCTCGCCGGCGCGCTCCATCCGCGCCGCGAGCTGCTCGCGCGCGCTGTCGGCCTCGACCCGAGTGCCGTACTTGCCGTAGAGGGGCGAGGCCTTGGATGTGGCATCGACGTCCGGTGCGGGGCCGATACGCGAGGCGGGTGCGCGCAGCCTCGTGTGCACGACGGGCGTGGGAACGCCCTCGTCGGAGAGCGTCGTAACCGCGGCCTCGCCGATCCCCATCGAGGTGAGCAGCTCCTCGACGTCGTAGAAGTCGGACTTCGGGTAGGTGGACGCCGCCGCCTTGAGCGCCTTCGCGTCGTCGGGAGTGAACGCCCGCAACGCGTGCTGCACGCGGTTGCCGAGCTGGCCGAGCACGGACGCCGGGACGTCGTCGGGCACCTGCGTCACGAAGAAGACGCCGACGCCCTTCGAGCGGATCAGTCGCACGGTTTGCGTCACCGATTCGAGGAACGCGTCGGTCGCGTCGGTGAACAGCAGGTGAGCCTCGTCGAAGAAGAACACGAGCTTGGGCTTGTCGAGGTCGCCGGCCTCGGGGAGCTGCTCGAACAGCTCGGCCAGCAGCCACATCAGCGCCGTGGAGAACAGCCGGGGCTTGTCCTGGACGGAGGGCAGCTCGAGCACCGAGATGACGCCGCGGCCGTCCGGGGCGGTTCGCAGCAGGTCCGCGACGTCGAGCTGAGGCTCGCCGAAGAACTCCGTGCCGCCGCCGTCCTCGAGGCCGACGAGCGCGCGCAGCAGCACGCCGACCGTGGAGGACGCGAGCCCGCCGATGCCCTGGAGCTCGTCCTTGCCGGCATCGGACTCGAGGAAGGTGAGCAGGGCGCGCAGGTCGGAGAGGTCCAGCAGGGGGAGACCCTTCGCGTCGGCGTAGTGGAAGACGAGCGCCAGGCTCTCCTCCTGCGTCTGGTTCGACTTGAGGATCTTCGCGAGCAGCTGGGGGCCGAAGTCGGTCACCGTGGCGCGCACCGGCACGCCCGGGCCGAGCCCGCCGAGCGACAGGTACTCGACGGGGAAGGCGGCGGGTGCGAAGGGCAGGCCGAGCTCGGTCATCCGCTTCTCGGCGGGACCGCCCGGCTCCGCCGCGACGCCGATGCCCGACACGTCGCCCTTCATGTCGGCGGCGAAGACGGCGACGCCGGCGGCCGAGAGCTGCTCGGCGAGCGTCTGCAGCGTGACGGTCTTGCCGGTGCCGGTGGCGCCCGCGACGAGACCGTGGCGATTCATCATCCGCAGCGGGATCTGGACCACCGCCTCCGGGACGAGCTCTCCGTCGCGGACGCCGCGGCCGAGGTCCACGGTGGGGCCCTCCGCGGCGTACGCCGCCGCCACCGTCTTGCCGAAGTCGTCTCCCACGGTGTGGGATCGTAAGCGCATGGACCTGGAACCGGGCGAGCAGCGCCCGCGGCGGCGGAGCTGAGCGCGCGAGCACGAGCCGGGCGGGGCGGCGCCGTGAGGCGGGTCGCGCTGATCGCGAAGCGGACGCTGTGGTCGTTCTACGAGGACCAGGGAACGCACCACGCCGCGGCGCTGACGTACTACGCGCTGATGTCGCTGTTCCCGGCGGTGCTGCTCGCGCTGTCGCTGCTCGGTCTGCTCGGCCAGTACCCCGAGACCTACAACGCGATCGTGGGCTACCTGCGCGAGGTCGCGCCGGCGTCGGTGGTGGACCCGCTCGACCGCTCGCTGCGCGGGGCGCTGCAGAGCAAGGGGACGGCGACCACGGCGCTGGTGATCAGCATCGCGGTCGCGCTCTACGGGACCACCGGCGCGCTCGAGGCGGCGCGGCGAGCGCTGAACGTCGTGTTCGAGGTGGAGGGCGGGCGCAGCTTCCTGCGCCGCAAGGCGATCGACATCGGGTCGACGGCGGTGCTGATGACGCTCGTGCTCGTGAGCCTGGTGATGGTCTTCGTGGGCGGGCGCTTCGCGGAGGACCTGCTGGGCTTCATCGGGCTCGGGTCGCGCGTGGCGCAGGCGTGGAACATCGTCCGCTGGCCGGGAGCGCTGGCGGCGGCGATGCTGGTGTTCGCCTACATCTACTACGTGATCGCCCGACGTACAGCAGCGCTCGTTCCGGTGGGTGACCCCGGGGGCCGTGGTGGGGGTGCTGCTGTGGCTGGGCGCCTCGATCGGCTTCTCCACGTACGTGTCGCGCGTGGCCGACGTGGGCGCGGTCTACGGGACGTTCGCCGGCGCGATCGTGCTGGTGGCGTGGCTGTGGCTCACCAACGTCGCGCTGCTGCTGGGGGCAGAGCTGAACGCCGAGATCGAGCGCGAGAAGGAGCTCGACGAGGGCGTGGCCGAGCGCCACACGCTGAACCGGCCGCCGCGCGGGGGCTGAGCCCGGGTCCATCACGTCGCGCTCGGCTGTGCTGCGACGGCCGGACGCGGGCGGGCGTCCGCGGCTGTCGCCGGTGCGGCCGCCGCGCGGTCGCTCGGCAGCCGCAGGAGGACGAGCACGGCGCCGGCGAGTGCGACGGCCGCGGCGGCGGTGAAGCCGATCCCGAGCGCCTCGCTGAACGCGCGCCCTGCCGTGTCTGCCAGCTCGGTGACCGGCCTGCCGCCGACTCGCTCGGCGATCGCGTGGGCGGCCCCGACCGACTCGCCGGCGGCGTCCGGCCCGGCGTCCATGGAGCGCGAGTAGGCCGTGCCGATGATCGAGCCGATCACAGCGACTCCCAGCGCGCCGCCGACCTGCCGCGTGACGTCGCTCATCGCCGACCCCACGCCGGCCTTCGCCTCTGGCACGGCGCCCATCACCGAGTCAGTCGCGGGCGCCATCACGCTTCCCATCGAGATGGCGAGGCCGAACGTGACGAATCCGAGCAGCACCGGCGCCATGTCCGGCGTCCAGACCAGGCTGGTGCTCAGGACCGCCGCAACCCCGATCAATCCGCCCGCGATGACTCGGGTGCGGCCGACGCGGCCCACCAGCTTGTTGGAGGCACCGGCGCCCATCACGAGCCCGAGGGCGAGCGGCAGCATTGCCGCGCCCGCCTCGAGCGCGCTGAAGCCGTGCGCGAACTGGAGGTACTGCGTGAACGCGAAGACCGAGCCCATCATCGCGAAGAAGACGAGCCCGATGCCGAGCGAAGCCACCGTGAAGCGCGGGTTGCGGAAGAACCCGAGCGGGAGCATCGGCTCCGCGGCGCGCCGCTCCCAGGCGACGAACACGATCCCGAGCAATGCGGCGGAGGCGAAGCAGGCGAGCACGACCGGGTCCGTCCAGCCGCGCGGCGTCGCCTCGATGATCCCGTAGACGAGGGTCACCAGCGTCGCGATCGACAGCGCGGCCCCGCGCAGGTCG
Organism: uncultured Thermoleophilaceae bacterium; assembly: GCA_963828225.1. Classification (GTDB taxonomy): domain Bacteria; phylum Actinomycetota; class Thermoleophilia; order Solirubrobacterales; family Thermoleophilaceae; genus JACVRW01. The sequence continues at coordinate 613,508 of CAWHDX010000006.1, forward strand.
AACGCGCCGGGCGAGGGGTCGCGGCTCTCCGGCACCAGCCGCAGGCCTGCGACGAGGGCGACCGCCGACGATCGGCACGTTCAGCCAGAAGACCGAGCTCCAGGAGGAGAACTCGAGCAGCAGACCGCCGACGAACGGGCCGAGGCCGATGCCCACGCCCGCGATCGCGGACCAGATCCCGATCGCCTTGCCGCGCTCCTCGCGCGGGAAGACGTCCATGATCACCGACAGCGTCGCCGGCATGATCATCGCGCCGCCCACGCCCATCGCCGCGCGCAGCACGATCAGCTGGTCGGCGTTCTGCGCGAGTGCGGCAAGCACACTCGCCACGCCGAACAGCACCAGCCCGGACTGCAGGGCGAGCTTGCGTCCGAAGCGGTCGCCGAGGGTGCCCATGGTGAGCAGGACGCCCGCGAACGAGAGCAGATAGGAGTCGACGATCCACTGCAGCGTGGAGCCCGACGCGTCGAAGTGAGTCTGCAGGGTGGGCAGCGCGACGTTGAGGACGGTGTTGTCGAGCCCGATGATGAGCAGGCTCAGCGAGAGCACCGCGAGCGTCTTCCAACGGCGGGCATACGCCCTCGCGTCGATCGTGTCGGTGTGCATGGGGGCCTCCGCTTCGTGAGTTCTGGACGGCATGCATGCAGCCTCACGTGCCTCGGCTCCCCGAACATCAGGGTGCCGCCCTGAACCTGGACCCTGAACCTGAGCCGGCCCTACCGGGGCGGCAGCCCTGCGGCCTCGAGCGCCTCGCGCCGATCGTGGAACCACTGCGAGCCGGACGACCTTGCCGTCTCGCAGCGTCCAGATGTGCGACTCGTCCTGCCTGAAGGCGACTCCGTCGGCGCTCGTCTTCGCGATGAGCGTCGTGAAGCACAGCACCCGGTCGCCCAGGTCCTGGAACTCGATCGGCTCACTGATCACGGAATCGAAGGCGGCTTCCAGGCTGTCCATCGCCGCCGACCAGCCCTCGGGGCCATACCGGAGTCCCGGGCTCGACGGCGTAGCGCGGGTTGACCCACTCGAAGTCGTCGGCTACGAACGCGAGAGCGGCCCGCCGGCCGTCCGGCCCGTTCCACGCCTCGTACACCGCCCGCACGATCTCCACGTTCTCCGGCGACATTCGAAGGCGCAGTATTACGAGGCGATCGGTAGCCCGAACCAGTTGGTGAGCGCGTCGAGCAGCTCCGGGTCGGCCGGCTCTCCAACCCAGGCCACGTACCCGTCGGGCCGGATCAGCACGGCGGGCGGGGCGGCGACCGGGCCGAGCACCGGAAGCTCCCACGGGCCCGCATAGTCGGCGTCGATCAGCCGGACCCGGTCGGCCCACTCGCCGATGTCGAAGCCTCCCGGGTCGCCGAGCGCCAGCAGCACCGGCTTGGCGTCGTGGAGCAGCTCGAAGACGCGGAGCGGGCCGTCGGCCGTCGCGAGGTCCAGGTCGGGCATGCGCCGCCCCAGCAGCGGATGCCCCTCGCCCAGGTCGTAGTGGATGTCGAGCCCGGAGATGATTCCCGCGAGCCACCTGCGGGGCTCGTCCATGCCCGCCAGCTCGGACACCACGTCGACCACGGCCTGGATGCGATCGTCGCGGCGCTGCAGCGCGGCCTGCGCCATCGTGTGCCGGAGCGCGCGGGCGCCGACCGGGTGACGCTCAGCGTGGTAGGTGTCGAGGAGGGTCTCCGGGGAGGTTCCCTGGACGACCTGAGCCAGCTTCCAGCCCAGGTTCACCGCGTCCTGCACGCCGAGGCTGAGCCCCTGTCCACCCACCGGGTAGTGCACGTGCGCCGCGTCGCCGGCGAGCAGGATGCGTCCCGCGCGATAGGTCGCCGCCTGCCGGGTCATGTCGGTGAACCTGGAGATCCAGGTGAGGTCGTGGGCCCCGAAGTCCGTGCCGAACACGGCGACGAGCGCCTCGCTCAGATCGCGCAGGGTCGGCTCGCTGCCGGGGCCGACCTGCCGCTCGGTCACGACGACCCGGAACGTGCTCCCGTCCTCCATCCTGTGGAGTCCGTGGACGCCGGTGGCGTCGTGACGGGCGCCCTGCGGCGGCTCCTCGGTCAGCTCGACCTCGGCGATCAGGTTGCTCCTCGTCGGATCCCAGCCCGGGGAACTCGATGCCGGCCGCCTTGCGGATCAGGCTGCGTCCTCCGTCGCAGCCGACCAGGTACTGCGCCCTCAGCGACCGGCCGCCGGCCAGCTCGACGTCGACGCCGGCATCGTCCTGGGCGAAGCCGGTCACCTCGGATCCGTAATGGATCCGCACCGGCAGCTCGGCGAGCCAGGCGGCCATGATCCGCTCGATCTGGTTCTGCCAGATGCCGAGCGAGTACGGATGGCGCGTCGGGAAGTCGCTCATGTCGAGCACGGTCGTGCCGAAGGTCGCGACCTGAGCAACCTGACCCTCAGCGAGGAACCGATCGGCGACCCCGCGCTGATCCAGCACCTCGACGGTGCGCGAGTGAAAGCCGCCGGCGCGCGAGCCGGCGAGCACGTGATCGGGACGCTGCTCGACGATCGCGACGTCCACCTCGGCCAGAGCCAGCTCGGCCGCGAGCATCATCCCCGCCGGGCCGCCCCCGGCGATCACCACAGCATGCTGGTCCATAGATTCGCCCCTCCATTTGCGTGGGTTCTGCCTGTGCGGCGGGCGATTATGGGGGACTGCTCAGGCCCTCATGAGGCCTGGATTTGCGCTATAAAGTGAAACTGGCGCCGCCGGGGGCTTGGCAGCCGGCGGACGTCGTCAGCGCCGCACCCGGCGCTCCAATATGTTCACCGGGTGCGTCGGATCCCGTCTGATCCTCTCCTCGGTGCGGTCTTCGCCCCGAGGTTCGCCCTGGCAGCGGAGGACGCGGTCGTGGAGTCTTGCTGCGAGGGTCGGAACACGATCCCGTCGAGTGACAGATAGGTGCTAACGCCGTTGTCTGCGTTCACGGCGCATCCGTTCGCCGTCACGTAGTTCACCGTTACGCGGCCGATCGAATTGCCACTGCTCACCGGGAAGATCCGGTAGTAGTACGGGCACAGGCTGACCGGTAGCGTGACGATCGGGTTCGCGCCACCGAAGGTGCCGTTCTTGACGATGCCTCCGAGGTGCACCGCGCCGTCGTTGTCGATGTAGTAGCCGGCGTTGGCGAAGAGCGCAGAGCCGGGAGACGAGGCGGAGTCGTAGTTGACCCATCCACTCTGGAGACCGGGCTGCCCGGATTGACCGAAGTAGTGCCAGCCGTCCGGGGCCGCCAGCTTGTCGGACGTGACGCTTCTGAACGCGAGTTCGGCGCTGCCCACGGCCCCGTCCGCGAGCTCGGACCTTCCCACCGAGTCCGCCGCGAGGTCTTGGGAGAACAGTCCGCCGAAAGGCTGGACATCGTCGCGAATCTCGAGCGTCGTCATCTCGCCGTTCGCGATGTCGATCGAGCCCAGCCCACCGCCTGACGAGTTGTCGTTACGGACGTCAGCCGTCCGGATCTCGTTGTCGATGATGTCGGTGGAGCCGATCGTGTTCGCGGCATACGCACCCGTTCCTCCGAGCGCCACGAACAGGGCCAGGAACGCGACCGCGTTCTGCTTCATGTAGGCGGCAGCTCTGCGCATGCTGGTCAGCGCCTGTCGCTGGCATGGACCTCGAACACCTGCGGCTCGCCGGCCATCTCGATGCCGGACTCCGCCAAGACGGGCATCAGGCGCTCGCCGAACGCCTCCCACTGCTCGCGCGAGTCCCAGACCTCGCTGACCATCAGGTTCTCCGCGGTTCCGAAGCAGAGGTGGTGGTCCATCCCCTCGGGCGGCCACTCGATGCCGGCGGCCGCGATCTGCTCGTTGGTCGCGTCGTACTTCTCGGCGGTCATCGACTTGGGCTGGTAGCGGACGACGATGCTCATGCCGGGCTCCTTAGGTGGTGGGTGACGAACCGACCCTACGCCGATCGCGACCCGGCAGACAACCACGGCACGACTTCGAAGCGCGAGCGACGGGACTCGAACCCGCGACCTCCGGCGTGACAGGCCGGCGCTCTAACCAACTGAGCTACGCCCGCGTGCGCGACGGTCGAGCATAGCGGGGGTGGGTCGCTTCGGCCGACCGGATAGCTTCACGCGCATGGATCTGCGTGGCTCGACCGTCCTGCTCACCGGCGCCAGCGGCGGCATCGGGCGCGCCATCGCCCTGGCGCTCGACGAGCGCGGCGCCGCGCTGCTGCTCAGCGGCCGGCGCACGGATCAGCTCGACGCTCTGGCCGGCGAGCTCGGCGGCCGCCCGCGCACCCTCCCCGCCGACCTCGCCGAGCGGCCGGCCGTCGCGCAGCTCGCGGAGCGCGCTGCCGACGCCGGCCCCGTCGACGTCCTGGTCGCCAACGCCGCCCTTCCCGCCAGCGGCGCCCTCACCGACTTCGCGCCCGGCGAGATCGACCGGGCCCTCGACGTCAACCTGCGCGCCCCGGTCCAGCTCGTCCGCGCGCTCGTACCGGGCATGCTCGAGCGCGGCCGCGGCCACGTCGTGCTGATCTCCTCGCTGTCGGGCAAGGTCGCCTCGGCCCGCTCCTCGCTCTACTCCGCCACCAAGTTCGGCCTGCGCGGCTTCGCCGCCGGGCTGCGCGAGGACCTGGTCGGCACCGCCGTCGGCATCACCGTCGTCTTCCCCGGGTTCGTGGCCGGCGCCGGCATGTTCGAGGAGGCGCAGGTGGAGCTTCCTCGCGGCGTGGGAACGAGCAGCCCAGAGCAGGTCGCTGCGGCGGTCGTGCGCGGGATCGAGAGCGGCCGGGCCGAGATCGACGTCGCCCCGCCCGCGATACGCGTGGGCATCAAGCTCGGCGAGCTCGCACCTGTGACCGCCGCCCGCATCCAGCGCCGACTCGGCGCCGGCAAGATCGCCACGGCCCTGGCCGAGGGCCAGCGCTCGAAGCGCTAGAGCTCGCCCGCCCCGGCGGCGTGCACCGCGTAGCGGTCGCGGCCGGTGCGCTTCGCGTCGTACATCGCCAGGTCGGCCGCCGCCATCACCACGTCCTCGTCGCGCTCCTCCGGCAGCTCCCCGCTGCACGCCAGTCCGATGCTGGCCGTGCTCGCCACCTCGCGTCCCTCCGCCGTCTCGATGCGCAGCTCGCGCAGCGCCTGGACGAGGTCGATGGCGAGCACCTCGGCGCCCTCGCGCGGCGTGCCCGGCAGCAGCACGGCGAACTCGTCGCCTCCCAGCCGCGCGACGATGTCGGTGTCGCGCACCCGGTCGGCGATCGTGTTGGCCACGCCCTGCAGCATCAGGTCGCCGGCGGCGTGACCGGCGGAGTCGTTGATCTCCTTGAACCCGTCGAGATCCACCATCAGCAGCGAGAACTCGCCTCCGTAGCGGCGCTCGCGCGCCAGCTCGTGCGCCAGCGCCGTGCTGAACGCGCGCCGGTTGGCCAGGCCGGTGAGGTTGTCGTGGTCGGCCTGGTGGCGCAGCTCGGCCTCGAGCAGGTGACGGTCGGTGACGTCCACGATCTGGGCGATGAACTCGAGCGGCTGGTCGTCGTCGTCGCGGACCAGCGACACCGACAGCTGCGCCCACACGTGCGACCCGTCCTTGTGCTCGTAGCGCTTCTGCATCGTGTAGGAGCGTGATCTCGCCCGCGAACACCCGGCCGAGCTGCTCGAGGTCCGCCGGCAGCTCGTCGCCCGGGGTCAGCTCCTGGAAGGTGGACTCGAGCAGCTCCTGCTCGTCGCGGCCGAACATCCGGCAGAGCGCCTGGTTCACGCGCATCAGGCGGCCGTCGAGCGCCACCAGCGCAAGACCGATCGGCCCGTCGTCGAAGGCCAGCTCGAAGCGCTTCTGCGCCTCGGCGAGCCGCGCGTCGGCGAGGCGCTGCTCGGTCACGTCGGCGAACGACGCGATGACCGTGTACGGCGGCCCCTCGTCCGACATCCGTCGCGTCGAGATGCGCAGCCAGCGCACGCCTGCTCGCGGCGCTCGGGAAGCCGACGACGCAGTCGTCCACCGCGCGGCCCGTCAGTCGCGTGACCTCGGCGGGCAGGCGGTCCGAGGCGAGCGGGTTGCCGTCGGCGTCCAGCGCGCCCCAGGCCTGCTCGGCGAGCGGCCCGTCCGCAGTAGCGCGCCTGCAGGTCCGCGAGGATCTCCTGACCGGCCTCGTTGACGTGCAGGTGGTTGCCGTCGGGGCCGATGATGCTCACGGCCTCGGCGATGCGGTTGACGACCAAGCCGGTGCGCTCCTCGGCGAGCTTGCGCTCGGTGATGTCGAGCATCGAGCCGAGGAAGCTCCTGGTCTCGCCGTCGTCTCCGGCAAGCGGCGAGGCGTGGCAGGCCACCCAGCGCACCTCGCCGTCGGGTCGCATGAGTCCGGAACTCTGCGTCCCACGGGCAGCCCCGCCTGAGCGGCCTCGCGCCACTGCGGGCGGACCCACAGGCGGTCGTCGGGGTGGATCGCGCTGAGGCCGGCGAGCGTCTCCTCCTCGGAGAGGCCGGTGATCTCCCGGAAGCGCTCGTTCACGAAGGTCGTGGCTGCCGGCGGCGTCGGCCTCGAAGATGCCCACCGGCGCCTCGCGGGTGAGCTTGGCGAAGCGCTCGACGTTGGCGCGGCTCTCGCGCTCCAGCTCCATCCGCGACCGCCTCGTGCTCGCGCACGGCGCCGACGGCGCGGTAGATCATCGCCTGGATCATCGCCGCGACCACCACCACCGTCAGCGACAGCGCGAAGCGCTCGCTGTACAGGCCGCTGATCGCGCCGAGCTGCGCCAGCCCGGCTGCGGCGAACGGCACGATCAGGGCCGGGAGCATGAGGCTGCGTGCGGCGGCCTCCGGCGCTCCGCGCGCCGACGTACCAGGCGGCCGGCGGCGTGTGTCCGCGCAGGGCGAACACGCCGACCAGCACGACCACGAGGCCGGCGGCGGTGTGGCACGGCCATTCCGTGCGCGGAGGAGTTGCCCAGCAGGTAGTCGACCCCGACCAGGTAGCCCGCCACGGCCAGCCCGATCACGGCCGCCGCTCCTGCGGTCAGCGCGCCGGACGCGATGTCGCCGGCGCGGCTGCGCGACCCGGTGACGAGCAGGCTCAGGCCGAGCAGCAGGAACGCCGCGGCGGTGTGCGTGGCGGGACGGCCCGGCTGGGCGACCTCCGGGACGTCGATCCCAAACAGGTTGTCGATCCCGAGCGACGCGCCGGTGGCGTGCTCGATCAGCGTCGCGCCGGCGATCGCCACGACGAGGGCGCCGCAGGGGATGACGAGCCTGCCGCGCAGCGCCAAGCCGCAGGCGACGAACATGATCGCCGAGTTCGGCGTGGCGGCCGGCAGCGCCGGAGCGATGCGGGTGAGCTGCTCGAGGCCGGTGGCCCACCCGATCAGGATCGCCAGGCCGAGCGCGATCGCGACGGCTCCGCAGAGCCGGGCTACGGGTTCGAGGTCTCTGGGAGAAGCGGGACCTGAGTCCACCTCTAGTAGATCGGCACCCCCGCCGCGACCTTTACGTCTACATGAGGGGGCGCTGGGCGGAGCTGTCGGGCTCCAGCCGGTCCTTCTCGAAGTCGAGCGCGACGCGCACGATGCGCGACTGCTCGCGCTTGTGGGCCGCCGCGTAGCCCTCGCCGGGCGCCGCACGCAGCTGACGACCCACGTAGTCGTAGGGGAGCGACTCGGGCAGGATCTTGGCCATGCGGCGGCGCATGAACGCGCGCGCCCCCATGTTGCGCGGCTCCTCCTGCACCCAGACCACGCGCTCCAGGTTCGGATAGCTCTCCATCAGCTCGATCAGCTCGGTCTCGGGGAAGGGGTAGAGCTGCTCGACGCGGGCGACCGCGATGTGCGCCGCGGACGCGCGCTCCTCGTGCATCGCGATGTCGTAGTAGATCTTGCCCGAGCAGAGGACGAGCTTCGTGATCTGCCCGCGCTCGCCCGGCAGCTCCGGGTCGTCGATGACGCGATCGAAGCCGCCCTCGGCGAGGTCGGCCATCGTGGAGCTGGCGGCCGGCAGGCGCAGCAGGCTCTTCGGCGTCATCACGACCAGCGGGCGCGGCTTGGACACGAGCGCCTGCCTGCGCAGCAGGTGGAAGTACTGGGCCGCGGTCGTGCAGTTGGCGACGCGGATGTTGCCCTCGGCGGCCATCTGCAGGAAGCGCTCCAGGCGCGCGCTCGAGTGCTCGGGGCCGGAGCCCTCGTAGCCGTGCGGCAGCAGCAGCGTCAGGCGCGAGGTCTGCCCCCACTTGGCGAGGCCGGAGATCATGAACTGGTCGACGATCACCTGGGCCGAGTTGACGAAGTCGCCGAACTGGGCCTCCCAGAGCACGAGCGCGTCCGGCGCCTGCACCGAGTAGCCGTACTCGAAGCCGAGGCAGCCCTGCTCCGACAGCGGGCTGTTGTGCAGCTCGAACGGCGCGTTCGCGTCGCGCAGCGTCTGCAGCGCGCACCAGCGCTCGCCCGTGGCGGAGTCGTGCAGCACCGCGTGGCGCTGGCTGAACGTGCCGCGCTCGGTGTCCTGGCCGGTCAGCCGCACCGGGACGCCCAGCGCCAGCAGCGACGCGAAGGCGAGCGCCTCGGCGTGCGCCCAGTCGACCGGCGCGCCCTCCTCGAGCGCGGCCCGGCGGCGGTCGAGGAACGGCTTGAGCTTGCGGTGCACCTCGAAGCCGTCGGGCACGCGCAGCAGCTGCTCGCCCAGGCTCAGCAGCGTGTCCTCGGGCACCGTCGTGCGCGGCTCGCGGCTCATCGTGCGATCGAGCTCGTGCTGGGCGGTCTCGGGCGGCCCGCCCATCGACTCCTTCAGCTCCGTGTGCGCCTGGCTGATGCGCTCGTAGGCCTGGCGCTCGATCTCGTCGGCGTCCTCGAGCGACAGCACGCCCTCGGCGGCGAGCTGCTCGGCGTACAGCTTGCGCACCGGCGGGTGGCCCTTGATGCGCTCGTACATGAGCGGCTGCGTGTAAGCGGGCTCGTCGGTCTCGTTATGGCCGAAGCGGCGGTAGCCGATCAGGTCGATCAGGGCGTCGCGGTTGAACTCCTGGCGGAAGGCGTGCGCGAGCCGCACCGCCGAGACGCAGCCCTCGACGTCGTCGGCGTTGACGCGGATGATCGGGACGTCGAAGCCCTTCGCGAGGTCCGAGGCGTAGCGCGTCGAGCGGCTCTCCTCGGGATCGGTCGTGAAGCCGAGCTGGTTGTTGGCGATCACGTGCAGCGTGCCGCCGGTGCTGTAGCCGGGCAGGGCCTGCAGGTTGAGCGTCTCGGCGACGATGCCCTGGCCCGGGAACGCGGCGTCGCCGTGGATCAGCACGGGCAGGACGGCGTTGGGGTCGTGGACCAGCTCGCGCGCCTTGCGGCTGGTCTGGTCGGCGCGCGCGCGGCCCTCGATCACCGGGTTGACGTACTCGAGATGGCTCGGGTTGGGCGACATCGTCACGGTCACGCTGCGGCCGGAGCTCGTCTTGTAGCTCCCCGAGGCGCCGTAGTGGTACTTCACGTCGCCGGTGCCGCCCTCGGGCGCGGCGGTCTCGGCGGACAGCACCTGCTCGCCCTCGAACTCGACCAGGATCGACTCGTAGGGGCGCCCGACGGTGTGCGCGAGCACGTTCAGGCGACCGCGGTGCGCCATGCCCAGCACGACCTCGCGCGCGCCGGCCTCGGAGGCCAGCTCGATCGTCTGGTCGAGCATCGGCACGATCGTGTCGAGCCCCTCGATCGAGAACTGCTTCTTGCCCAGGAAGGCCTTGTGCAGGTAGGTCTCGAGCGCCTCGACCTCGGACAGGCGCTGCAGCAGGTCGCGCTTCTCGTCGAAGCTCAGCGGCTGGCGGTAGGTGCCGGCCTCGATCGCCTGGCGCAGCCAGACGCGCTGCTCGTGGTCGGAGATGTGCTCGATCTCGTACGCCATCGACCCGGCGTAGACGTTGCGCAGGTGGGGAAGGGCGTCGGCGAACGTCTCGCCCGGAACGGCCACGCGCAGCACCGACGCCGGGATGCGCCGCATCAGCTCCTCGGTCAGGTGGACCGTGGCGGGGTCGAGCGCGGGGTCGCCGACCGGATCCGATCCGAGCGGGTCGAGACGCGCGGCCAGATGGCCGTGCATGCGGTGCGCCTTGACGAGGCTGGTGGCCGCCTGGACCGCCTGCAGCAGCGCCTCGTCCGCCACCGGCCCCGCGGCCGGCGTGGCGGCCGCCGGCACCGGCTCGGCGGCGGTGACCGGCGTCGGGCCGTCCTCGCCCTGCACGCGCGGCTCGACGCCGACGCCCGACAGGACGCCGTCGTAGAAGCCGTCGTCGCCCTGCAGCAGCTGGTCCACGCGGCGCAGGAAGGCGCCCGACTCCGCGCCCTGGATGACGCGGTGGTCGTAGGTGGACGTCATCGTCATGACCTTCTGCACGCCGAGCTCGGTGAGGCGCTCGGGCGGCACGGCGGTCAGGCCGGGCGGGTAGCCGATGGCGCCGGTGGCGACGATCGTGCCCTGGCCCGGCATCAGGCGCGGCACGCTCGCGACGGTGCCGATGCCGCCCGGGTTCGTGAGGCTGATCGTGGCGCCGCTGTAGGCGTCCGGTGCCAGCGTGTTGTCGCGCGCGCCCGCGACCAGCTCGTCGTAGCGCGCGACGAAGTCGGCGAAGCGACAGCTCGCTCGCGTCCTTGAGCACCGGGACGACGAGCGAGCGCGTGCCGTCCTTGCGCTCCACGTCGACCGCGAGTCCGAGGCTGGTGGTCGCCGGCACGACGCGCTGCGGCTTGCCGTCCTCCTCCGCGTAGGAGTTGCCCATGACGGGCATGTCGCGCGCGGCCTGCACGATCGCCCAGGCGATGATGTGGGTGAAGGAGAGCTTGCGCCCGGCGGCCTTGAGCTCGCGCCGGCGGGCGTCGAGCACGTCCACTGACAGGGTGCGGAAGCTGGTGGCCGTGGGGATCGAGCGGCTCTCGTCCATGAAGCGGGCGAGCGTCGCCGCCGGCCCGCGAATCGGCTTGACCTCGGCGGCGCCCGCCGGCGGGGTCGCGGCGGCCGGCGGGGCCGTTGCGGCCGGGGCCCGCCCGCCCGCGAGCACGGCCTCCACGTCAGCCTTGGTCACGCGCCCGCGTGGGCCGCTTCCGGAGATCGCCGCGACGTCGAGACCGTGCGCGCTCGCCATGCGCGCGGCGACCGGGGTCGCGTGCGAGTCGCCGTTGCCGGTCGGCGCCGGCGTCGGCGCCGGCTCGGAGGTTGGGCTGGGCGGCGGGCTGGACGGGGCCGGCGGGGGCCGCGGCCCCGGCGCCCGCCGCGATGCGGCAGAGCACGGATCCGACGGCGACCGTCGAGTCCGGCTCGGCGAGGATCTCGGCGACCGTCCCGGCCACCGGCGACGGCACCTCGGCGTCGACCTTGTCGGTCGAGATCTCGACCAGGATGTCGTCGGCGCTAACCTGGTCGCCCACGGCCACGCGCCACTCGAGCACGGTGCCCTCGGCCACGGAGTCGCCCATCTCGGGGAACAGCACGTCCACCGGCTTTTCGTCGGCAGGCGGCGGCTCGGGCGCCGGTCCTGCACCGTCGCCGTCAACCTCGATCTCGCCCAGCACGGCGCCGACCTCCACGGTCGAGTCGGGCTCGGCCGCGATCTTCGTCAGCGTCCCGGCGGCGGGCGAGGGGATCTCGGCGTCGACCTTGTCGGTGGAGATCTCCACCAGGGGCTCGTCCGCCTCGACGCGGTCGCCGACCTGCTTCAGCCAGCCGAGGACGGTGCCCTCGGTGACCGATTCCCCCATCTGGGGCATGCTGATCTGCACGGTCGTAGCGCGAGTGGCCATCCGAGCATCGATGGTATCGCCGAACTGCGAGGGTTCCCCGCATGTTCGGGCGGCGGCGCAGGCTCTGGGGCTGGGGCTACGAGGATCGGCAGCAGGATTGGGCCGAGGTCGAGCAGGTGGCGCGCAGCGCGCGCGAGCACCTGGGATTCGGCCCGGCCGAGGTCGAGCGTCCGGTGCGGCTCGAGGACGTCGAGCTCCCGGCGCCGCGGCTGGCCCCGCCGGAGTCGCTCGCGGCGATCTGCTCGTCCGAGCCCCACGACCGCGTCACGCACGCCTACGGCAAGGCCTACCGGGACCTGGTGCGGGCGCTGCGCGGGCGCTTCGACCACGTGCCCGACGTCATCGCCCATCCGGCCGACGAGGCCGAGCTCGAGCGCGTGCTCACGTGGTGCGCGGAGGCCGGCGCCGCGGCGATCCCGTTCGGGGGCGGCACCAGCGTCGTCGGCGGCGTCGAGCCGCGCGTTCCGCAGGACGCCGCCGTCACTATCGATCTCGGGCGCATGGACGCGGTGCTCGACGTCGACCCCGTCTCGCGCGCGGCGCGAATCCAGGCGGGAGCGACCGGGCCCGGGCTCGAGCAGCAGCTCAAGTCTCACGGCCTGACGCTGCGCCACTACCCGCAGTCGTTCGAGTACTCGACGCTGGGCGGCTGGATCGCGACTCGCGCGGGCGGCCACTTCGCCACGCTCCACACGCACATCGACGACTTCGTCGAGTCCGTCCGGGCGCTGACGCCGACCGGCGTCTGGGAGAGCCGCCGGCTGCCGGCATCGGGCGCGGGTCCCAGTCCCGACCGCCTTCTGATCGGCTCCGAGGGCATCCTCGGCGTGATCACCGAGGCCTGGGTGCGGGTGCAGGAGGCGCCGCGCCACAAGGCGTCGGCCGCGCTGCTGTTCGACGGCTTCGAGGCGGGCGCCCGGGCGGTGCGCGCGCTGGCCCAGTCGCGCCTCTACCCGTCCAACTGCCGCCTGCTCGACCCGGGCGAGGCCGCTCTGACCGGGGTCGCCCCCGACGGCCGCGCGCTGCTGGTGCTCGGTTTCGAGGCGGCGAGCGATCCGGTCGACGCGTGGATGGAGCGCGCGCTCGAGCTGTGCCGCGACCACGGCGGCGAGCCGCGCGAGCGCCGCGGCGAGTCCGAGGGCGCCTGGCGCGACGCCTTCCTGCGCGCCCCCTACCTGCGCGACACGCTGATCGCCGCCGGCATCCTCGCCGAGACGTTCGAGAGCGCGATCACCTGGGACCGCTTCGACTCGTTCGTCGCGGAGGTGCGCGAGCGCGCGGCGGCGGCGCTCGGGCCGGACGGCCGCATCACCGTGCGCGTCACCCACGCCTATCCGGACGGGGCCGCTCCCTACTTCACCGTGCTGGCCCCGGCCCGGCGCGGCTCCGAGCTCGAGCAGTGGGACGAGGTCAAGGCGGCGGCGTCCGAGGCGATCGAGTCGGCCGGCGGGACGATCACGCACCACCACGCCGTCGGCCGCGACCACCGGCCCTGGTACGACCGCCAGCGCCCCGAGCCCTTCGCCGCCGCGCTGCGAGCCGCGAAGGCCGCGGTCGACCCTCAGGGCATGCTCAACCCCGGCGTGCTGGTGGACCCGTGACGCCGCGCAAGCGCGAGCTCTCGCGCGCCGACCGGGTCCTGCCCGGTCTCTGGCGCCTGCGCCTGCCGCTGCCGTGGCCTGCGGTGCCGCACGTGAACGCGTTCGCGATCGCGGCGGTGGACGGCATCGTGCTGGTCGACACCGGGCTGCACGAGCCCGGCGCGCTGCGCCAGCTGGAGCGCGCGCTCGACCAGGCCGGGCTGCGGCTCGAGCACGTGCGGCTGCTCGTCTGCACGCACGCCCACTCGGACCACTACGGCCTGGCGGGGCCGATCATCGAGCGGTCCGGCGCCGAGCTCTGGATGCATCCCAACCACGCCCACATGACCAAGGCGGCGGCCGACCCGCAGCGCGCCTTCGAGCGCCGCTACGAGGTCGCGCGCCACAGCGGCGTGCCGGCGCAGCTGGTCGACGAGGTCAAGCTGGCGCGCGGCGGCGAGGGCTTCGGCATCGCCGAGATCGTGATGCCGGACCGCGACCTGCTGCCCGGCGTCGAGGTGGAGACCGACCTCGGGACCTGGCAGGTGCACGAGACGCCCGGGTCACGCCCCGTCGCACGTCGTGCTGCACCAACCCGACCGCGGCCTGCTGCTGTCGGGCGACCACCTGCTCGGCAGAGTCTCGCTCTACTACGACTTCGGCTACTCGCCCGACCCGGCCGGCGAGTTCCTGTCGAGCCTCGACGTCGTCGACGGCCTCGACGTCCAGCTGATCCTGGCCGGCCACGGGCGGCCGGTGCGCGAGGCCCGCGCGCTCGCGCAAGCGAACCGCAGCCGCGTGCACGAGCGCCTCGACAGGGTGCGCGCCGCGCTCGCCAAGGGCCCGCGCACGCCCTTCGACATCGTCCCCGAGATGCTCGACTCGGAAATGCCCGGGCCGATGATGATCTCCTGGGGGCTGACCGAGACGCTCTGCTACCTGCGCCACCTGGAGCGCCTCGGCGAGGCCGCGCCGGTTGACGGCGCCGAGCCGGTCGTCTGGGCGGCTCGCGGGCTAGACGGTCGCGGCGGCGCGCGACCACGGATGCGCCGCGCGGACTGCCGCCAGGATCGCCCGCGTCGCGGGCGAGCGGTTGAGCGTGTAGAAGTGGATCCCGGGCGCGCCGCGCGCCAGGAGATCGGAGCACTGGAGGGTCGCGTAGGCGACCCCGAGCTCCACGACCGCCTCCGGATCGTCGGCGCGCCCGGTCAGCTCGCGCTCGAGCGCGTCGGGGATCGTGGCGCCGCACATCTCGGTGAAGCGCTTGATCTGGCCGTAGTTGGTGATCGGCATGATCCCCGGCACGATCGGCACCGTGATGCCGGCGGCGCGCGCCTGCTCGACGAAGTCGAAGTACAGCTCGTTGTCGAAGAACAGCTGCGTGATCAGGAAGGCGGCGCCCGCCTCCTGCTTCTCGCGCGCGTAGCGAAGGTCGCTCTCGCGGTCGGGCGCGTCCGGGTGGATCTCGGGGAAGCAGGCCGCGCCGACGCAGAAGTCGAAGCGCTCCACGATCAGCCGGATCAGCTCGACCGAGTAGTTGAGCCCGCCGGGGTGCGGCGTCCACTCCTCGGCGCCGCGCGGCGGGTCGCCGCGCAGTGCGAGCACGTTCTCGACGCCGGCGGCCTCGATCTCGGTGAGGATCTCCACCAGCCGCTCGGTCGGCTCGCCGACGCAGGACAGGTGCGCCATCGCCTCGATGCCGAGGTCGCCCTTGATCCACTTGGTCAGCTCGACGGTGGCGTTGCGGGTCGTGCCGCCGGCGCCGTAGGTCATCGACACGAAGTCCGGGCGGTCGTCCTGGAGCTGCCCGAGCGTCAGGCCGAGCGTGCGCTGGCCCTCGTCGGTCTTGGGCGGGAAGAACTCGAACGAGAAGACGGGCCGCCGCTGCTCGAGGATGTCGGCGATGCGCATTGGGGTCAGATTAGAACCTTGACATAAGTGTGTCAAGGTTGATCGGGAGGGATGATCTCGAGCCCCGTGGCGGAGACGTCGCGGCCCGCGAGCCGGTACTGCAGGTCGACCGAGTCGTTCTTCCCGTAGGAGCCGAACAGGCCGAGGAAGATCGCGGTCCAGCGGGCCAGCCCGAGCCGCTCCTTCTCGAGCGGCGCGAAGAAGTGCAGCTCCGCGCCGGCCACCTCGAAGTCGCGCCCCTGCTCCTGCGGCACGCCGTTGACGAACACGCGGTAGGGGGGCTCGGCGCCGCGCGGCAGCGGCACTCGCCAGACGCTCACGAGACCGCCCGCCGCAGCGCGTCGACCGTCGACTCGCGGCGGCGCTGCTCGACGACCTCCCGCCGCAGCCGGCCGGTGTAGGCCTCGGTGGAGCCGTCGCCGCGCACGTCGACGCCGGCGCGCAGCCGGCCCGGCCCCGCGAGCTCGATGCGACTCACCACCTGTTGCACCGGCGTGAGCCTGCGCATCAGCGTGCCGCCCGCCGGCCGCGCCGTGGCCTCGTCGGCCAGCTCGGCGCTCACATGCGCGATCGCGGCCAGCGCGGCGTCGAGATCGCCGTGGCGCTGCTTGCGGACCTTGGCGCCACTGCGGACCGTGACGGTGAAGCCGCGCTCAGCCACCGATCGCGGACATGGTCCGCAGCGGCTGCCGGAACCCCGGCTCGCCGACGTGGTGCTTGAGCTCCTTGCGCCACACCGCCGCGCGGATCACGGCCTCGAGCTCGTCGTCGGTGGCGCCCGACCGCAGCGTGCTCGCGCAGGTCGGTCTCGTGCAGCGAGAACAGGCAGGTGCGCAGCTTGCCGTCGGCGGTCAGCCGGATCCGGTTGCAGTCGGCGCAGAAGGGCTCCGACACCGGGTTGACGAACCCGATCTCGCCGCTTCCGTCCGTGAACCGGAACACGCGCGCGGTCGAATGCGGCTCGCGCGGCGCCTCCTCGAGCGGGTGAACCTTGGTGATGATCTCGCGCAGCTCGTCGCCTGTGAGCACCTGGTCGCGGCTCCACGAGTGGTCGCCGTCGAGCGGCATGAACTCGATGAAGCGGACCTGGAAGCTGGTGGAGCGGGCGAATTCCGCGAACGGGATCGCCTCCTCCTCGGTGAACCCGCGCAGGGCCACGGCGTTGACCTTGATCGGCCAGACGCGCTCGTGGCGGGCGATCGCCTCGAGGCCGCGCAGCACCTGCGGCAACGAGTCGCGCCGGGTCAGCTGGAAGAAGCGGTCCTTCTGCAGCGAGTCGATCGAGACGTTCACGCGCGAGATCCCCGCCTCGACGAGCGCGTCGGCGTCGCGCTCGAGCAGGTAGCCGTTCGTCGTCAGCGCGAGGTCCTCGATGCCGGGCACGCGCGCGAGCATCGCGACGAGCTGCGGGAACGACCGCCGCACCAGCGGCTCGCCGCCGGTCAGGCGCAGGTCGCTGACGCCCATGGCGGCCATCACGCGCACCACCCGCTCGATCTCCTCGAACGAGAGCACGTCGGCGCGCTCGAGCCAGGGCAGCCCCTCGGCGGGCATGCAGTACTGGCAGCGGAAGTTGCAGCGGTCGGTGACCGAGACCCTCAGGTCCGAGATTCGCCGGCCGTGGCCATCGAAGAGCGGGTCACGTGGCATCGGACGTAGGGTAACCGCCGTGGAGATCCCCGAACTGGAGATCCGGGCGCCGACCCGGGGCAACCGCCGGCTCGAGGCGCTGCTGGAGGCCGCCAACGGCGACCGGCGGCTGCACGCCTGGTGGTACATGCAGCAGGTCAACGCCGACCGCCGCGACATGTCGGACCACTCGTGGGTCCACATCCAGATCGTCGCGAACATCTCGCTGCGCCTGTTCAGGCTGCTGAACCGAGCCGGCGTCGAGCCCGCGATGGTGTCCACGCACGGGATGAAGCCCCACGACGCCGAGGTCGTGATCGCCGCCGCCTGCCTCTTCCACGACACCGGCATGTCGATCCACCGCACGGACCACGAGCAGTACTCGCTCTTCCTCGCCGCCGACCGGCTGCCGCTCCTGCTCGCGGACGTCTACGACGAGCCGGAGCTGACGGTGGTCGTCTCCGAGGCACTGCACGCGGTCATCGGGCACCGCCGCCGCGGCGACCCGATCACCGTCGAGGCCGGCATCGTCCGGGTCGCGGACGCGCTCGACATGGCGAGCGGGCGGTCGCGCATCCCCTTCGAGACGCGCCGCCCCAACATCCACTCGATCTCGGCCGCCGCCATCGACGACGTCAGGATCGAGCCGGGCGAGGAGCGCGCCGTGCGCATCGAGATCGCGATGAACAACTCGTCGGGCCTGTTCCAGGTCGACGAGCTGCTCGCCACCAAGCTGCGCGGCTCCGGCATCGAGGAGCACATCGAGGTGGTGGCGCAGATCGATGCGGAACACGAGAAGCGGCTCGTCCCCGTGTTCCGCATCTGACCGCGACGGCTACGGCGTGATCTTCACCAGCGTTCCGCCCGCGCCCTTGAACGGGCTCTTCTTCGGCGTCTTGCGCGGCAGGACGCTGAAGTTCGACACGTAGACGGCGCCGGTCGAGTCGACCGCGGCGCCGGTGGGCGCGAGCAGCTTCTTGCCGCCCAGACGCGTGCGCGTTCCGCCCGGCGCGACGCGCACCACCGACCCGCGCAGGTTGTTCTTGCGCAGGTTGGCGGCGAACTCGGTCACGAACAGGCTCCCGTCGGGGCCGAAGGCGACGCCGGTGATGGTCGTGAAGCCGGTGGCGAACACCTGCGGCGTGCCGCCCGTGGGCGGGATCCGCCACACGCGCGCCTTGCCCTTGCCGGCGCCCTCCGCCAGCTCGCCGACGTAGTAGGCGCCGTCGGGGCCGCGCGCGATCGAGCTGGGCACGGCCTGCGACTTGCCGTTCTTCGGGATCACGGCCAGCAGCGAGACCTGGCCGCCCACCACCTGCAGCACCGCGTTGGCGCCGGCGTCGACCACGATCTGCCGGTCGGCGAGCGCCAGCACCGCGTACGGGTTCGAGTTGCGGTCGCCCTTGACGCCGTCGGAGTTGTTGGCCCACTCGAACGCGTCGATGCGGGCGACGGCCGTGCGGTTGCCGCCGGTCACGTCGAACAGCCGGCCGGTCAGCTTGCGAGCGAAGGCGGGAATCCCCCTGATGTCCTTCGGCGTTCCCGACGTAGTGACCGTGAACAGGTTCCCAGCCGGATCGACCGAGACGCCGTGGGCGCCGGTGCCGAACAGCCCACCGCGGCCGGTGGCGGAGGGCAGTCCCTTGGCGACCACTCGGGTCTTGTTGCCGGCGACCTTCACGATCCTGCCGGTGGTGCCGAGGCAGATGGCGTCCTCGCCCTTGCCCACGCACTTGCCGCCGCGCCCGGCGTTGGCGACGTAGACGGCGCCGTCGGGGCCGATCGCCACGCCGCGCGGGTTGTCGAGGCCGGTGGCCACGGTCTTGACGGAGGCGGCCTGTGCGGCAGGGCCGGCGAGCAGGGCGAGGGAGGCGGCCGCGCCTGCGGCGGCCGCGAGCTTCACTGGCTTCATCTGGAGGGCTATCCCTTCGTCGGGTCGATCAGGTTGGTCACGGCCACGGGCTTGTCGGTGAGCTTCTCGCGCTCCCCGATCGGCACGTAGTCCTTCGCGCGCGAGCCAGTGTAGATCTGGCGCGGGCGGGCGATCTTCGTCTCCTCGTCCTCCTGCATCTCGCGCCACTGCGCGATCCAGCCGGACGTGCGCGGGATGGCGAACATCACCGTGAACATGTCGGGCGGCAGGTTGAGGGCCTCGTAGATGAGGCCGGAGTAGAAGTCGACGTTGGGGTAGAGCTTGCGCTCGACGAAGTAGTCGTCGTCCAGCGCGCGCTTCTCGAGCTCCACCGCGATGTCGAGCTTCGGGTTGCGCCCGGTGACCTCGAAGACCGCGTCCACGTGCTCCTTGATCACGCGGGCGCGCGGGTCGTAGTTCTTGTAGACGCGGTGGCCGAAGCCCATCAGCTTCTGCTCGCGCTTCTTCACGCCCTCGAGGAAGTCCGGGATGTTCTCGGTGGTCCCGATCTCGTCGAGCATGCGCAGCACTGCCTCGTTGGCCCCGCCGTGCAGCGGGCCGTAGAGCGCGGCCACGCCCGCAGCGGTGGCGGAGTACGGATCGACCTGGGAGGAGCCGACGCTGCGCACCGCGCTGGTCGAGCAGTTCTGCTCGTGGTCGGCGTGGAGGATCCAGAGGACGTCGAGTGCCTTCTCCAGCCGCGGGTCCGGCTCGTACTTGACCTCCGTCATCTTGAACATCATCGAGAGGAAGTTGCCGGGGTAGGACAGGTCGTTGTCCGGATAGACGTACGGCAGCCCGAGGTTGTGGCGGTAGGCGAAGGCGGCCAGCGTCGGCATCTTCGCGATCAGGCGCACCGCCGCCATGTGGCGCTCCTGGTCGTCGTCGATGTGCTTGGCGTCCGGGTAGAACGTGGACATCGCGCCGGTGGTCGCGAGCAGCATCCCCATCGGATGTGCGTCGTAGCGGAAGCCCTCGACGAACTTCTTGATGTTCTCGTGGACGAAGGTGTGGTGGGTGATCTCGAAGACCCACTCGTCCAGCTGCTCGCGGGTGGGCAGCTCGCCGTAGATCAGGAGGTAGGCGACCTCCAGGTAGCTCGACTGCTCGCAGAGCTGCTCGATCGGATAGCCGCGGTGCTCGAGCACGCCGGCCTCGCCGTCGATGTAGGTGATCGAGCTGCGACACGACGCGGTGTTGGTGAACGCCGGGTCGTAGGTCATCAGCCCGAAGTCGTCCTCGGACACCTTGATCTGGCGGAAGTCCATCGCCTTCACGGTGCCGTCGGAGATCTCGATCTCGTAGGTCTCGCCGGTGCGGTTGTCGGTGACGGAGAGCGTGTCGCCGGCGGTGGCTACGCCGCCTCCGTCCTCCTGCTGTGAGTGCTCGTCTGCCATGCGTCTCCCTTTTCCCCGGATTGTGGCGAACCCACCATCTCGGTGCGCGCGAGCGCTAGCGGCGGCGGCCGAACAGGCGCTGCAGGATGCCGCCGCCACCGCCGACGGCCTTCGGCGCGGGCCCGGCCTCCGGCGGTCCGAGCTGCGCCGCCTCGGCGGCCGGGATCGTGAGCGTCACGCCGCGCTCCGCCGTGCGCGCCACCTCCGGCGCGTCCACGAAGCGGCGCACGCGGTCCGGCGTCTCGAAGACGACCCCATCCATGATGTGCTCGCGATAGTTGTCGAGCACCTCCACGACCTTGCCCACGACCTGCTCGTCGGACCCGTAGACGGGGACCCCGCGCTCGACCGCCGAGTAGTGCACCGCGTGGCCGTCGTCGATCGGGGTCATCTCAGAACGGCAGGATCAGCGCGCTCTCGCCCTCGGCGGGCTCTTCCTCTTCCTCGGTGGCCGAGGTGTAGATCGCCGCTCCGATCGTGGCGATGGCGAGGAGGACGGACACGGTCGCCACGATCCGGGCGCCGCCCGCCGATCCCGGGAAGTCTTCGCGCGTGATGCCGAGGAACGAGACGAGCACCGCCCAGAGGGCGAACAACCCGCCGCACACGTGGTAGGCGTTCACGGCGCGCAGCCTACCGAACGTCCGCGCCGGTTCACGAGGTGGTCACGGCGACGGCCGCTTATGCCGACAACCTCAGTGGCATGACCACTCTGGTCGATCACATCCGGACCGCGATCGCCTCCCCGCGCGGGGGGCGCCCGGTCTGCCTGGCGTGCGGCAGGCGCGTGTCGGCGTCCGACCAGTCGCTGCGTCTGCGCGGCGGCGCCGTGGTGCACCGCGCCTGCGGCACCTACGACGTGGCCCGCCGGCTCGAGCGCTAGCGCTG
Organism: uncultured Thermoleophilaceae bacterium; assembly: GCA_963828225.1. Taxonomy (GTDB): domain Bacteria; phylum Actinomycetota; class Thermoleophilia; order Solirubrobacterales; family Thermoleophilaceae; genus JACVRW01. The sequence goes on from CAWHDX010000006.1 coordinate 634,548, forward strand.
CGGGATGCGCGGAGCGCGCCGCTTCACGCGCGTGCGCTCCGGGGCTGCGGGCGGAAGGTCCGCGTGCGGGCCGCGGCGCGGAGGCTGCGGCGGCCGCATGCGCGGGCGCGGGCCGTGCTTGGAGCCGCCGCTCTCGTCGCCGGGCTCGCCCTCGGGGATCGGGCGTCTGGCGCACGGCCCACCATACGAGCGTGAGGAGCGCCACGATCGGGATCTTGAGGATCACCGCCAGCCAGAAGACAGCCCAGAAGCCGTGCATCGAGTTCGGATGGTACCCGGGTATCAGCCGGCCGCAACGCCCTCGACGGAGGTCATCGCCCGGAACGCCTCGTAGCGCTCGTCGATGTCCTCGCGCGTGAGGCGCTGGGCGCGCTCGCAGCCGAACTCCTCGACCCAGAACGATGCGACCGCCGAGCCGTAGGTCATCGCCCGCCGCAGCGTCGCGTCGTCGGTCGCGCCGCCCTGCGAGTCGACGTACCCGAAGAAGCCGCCGGCGAAGGAGTCGCCGGCGCCGGTCGGGTCGACGACGCTCTCGAGCGGGTAGGCCGGCAGCGAGAAGAAGCCGTCCTCGGTGAACAGCGCCGCGCCGTACTCGCCCTGCTTGACGACCACGACGCGCGGTCCGACCTCCATGATCTTGCGCGCCGCCCGCAGGAGCGTCGGCTCCTCGGTCAGCATGCGCACCTCGTCGTCGTTCATCAGCACGAGGTCGACCGTGCCGATCGTGCGCAGCAGCGACTCGCGGGTCGTCTCGATCCACAGGTTCATCGAGTCGAGCCCGGCGAGCTTGGCGCCGGTGCACTGCTCGCGCACCTCGCGCTGGAGGTCCGGCTGGATGTTCGCGAGGAACAGCACCTCGGACTGCTTGGTCGCCTCCGACAGCTTGGGAGCGAACTCGCCGAACACGTTCAGCTGCGTGTCGAGCGTGTGGCGCACGTTCACGTTCCACTCGTACTCGCCGGCCCAGAAGAAGGTCTTGCCGCCCTCGACGTGCTCGATGTCGTCGGTGTTGACGCCGTGGTCGCGCAGGACGGCGTACTCCTCCTCGCCGAAGTCGTCGCCGACCGGGCCGACCACCCGCACGTCGGTGAAGAACGACGCGGCCAGGGAGAAGTGCACGGCGGAACCGCCGAGCATCCGCTCGCGCTCCCCGAAGGGCGTCTTGACCGCGTCGAAGGCGATCGATCCCACAACAGCCACGCTCATGCGGCCGGGGAGGCTAGCCGATAAGCCCAACATGATCGCCGTGTACGTCGTGCTCGGGACGCTCGCGCTGCTCGCGCTGTGGAGCGTGCTCGCCTACAACGCGCTCGTCCAGTCGCGCAACAAGGTCGACGAGTCCTGGAGCGGCATCGACGTCCAGCTCAAGCGCCGCCACGACCTCGTGCCGAACCTGGTCGAGACCGTGAAGGGCTACGCCGCGCACGAGCGCGAGACGCTGAGCGACGTGACCGAGGCGCGGCTGGCGGCGGTCGAGGCCGGCGAGCCGCGTGCCGTCGAGCGGGCCGAGGCGCGGCTGACCAGCGCGTTGGGCGGGATCAACGCGCTCGCGGAGGCGTACCCCGAGCTGCGCGCCTCCGACGGCTTCCAGCGCCTCCAGGCCGAGCTCGGCGGGATCGAGGACGAGATCCAGGCCGCGCGCCGGATCTACAACTCGAACGTGCAGCGCTACAACACCCGCGTCCAGCAGTTCCCGACGCTGGTGATCGCGGGCTTCCTCTCCTTCGGCCCGCGCGACTTCTTCGAGATCGGTACGCCTGCCGAGCGCGGCGTCCCGCAGGTCGCCTTCTAGGCCTGCCCGTGAACGCGGACAGCGGCCAGGCGCAGCTGTTCTGGGCGAACCTCTCGAGCGCGCCCGCGGCCTACGCGATGGCGCTCGGATCGTTCGCCCTGTTCACGCTGGGCGCGTGGAAGGGCAGCGTGAGCGTGATGCTCGGCGGCCCGGCGGCGATCGTCGCCACGGTCGTCGTGCTGGCCTGGATCGCCGCCGACCGAGGCGCGGCCAGCCGCTTCTATCGAGGCTTCGCGTGACTCGCTCGGGCTCGCCTACGCGAGCCGCAGCGAGCTGCTCGCGCTGACGCCGCTGCTGGGCGCCGGCAGCCGCCGGCGCGTCGAGCACTGGATGCAGGGCCGGCTGCCGGGCGGTCTCTCGGGCGGCGTCGGGCAGCTCGTCTGGGAGCGCGTCGAGCGAGGGTCGGACGGCGACCGCACCGTCAAGGAGCGCAACCGCTTCACCGTCTGCGTCGTCGAGCTCGACTCGTCGTTGTCGTTCTTCCACGGCGCCTACGTGCATCCGCGCCGCGGCCTGTTCGCCCCGTACGCGGACTGGCTCGGCGGCGGCAACCTCCGTCGGCTCGAGGTCGAGAGCGCGGCCTTCGGCGAGCGCTACGAGCTGCGGGCGGCCGACGACCAGGACGAGCTGATGCTGCGCAGGCTGCTGGCGCCGACGGTGGTGCGCTGGCTGGCCGAGCATCCGCTGACGCCGGGCTTCGAGATCAAGGCCGGGACGCTCTGCGTGTTCGTCCCGCGCGCGCTCGACGACGCCGGAAACCTCACCTTCCTGATCGATGCCGCCCGTCACCTGGCCGAGCGCGTGATGGGCGAGGTGGGCGAGGAGGCCGCGCGCGCCTCGCGCGAGCCGGCCGCGCATTAGGCTGCGGCCCCATGCGAGCCGTGCGGATCGACGAGTTCGGCGGGCCCGAGGTGCTGCAGGTGGTGGACGTGCCGCAGCCCGAGCCGGGCGACGGCGAGGTGCTGATCGAGGTGACGCGGGCCGGCATGAACTTCGCCGACACCCACCAGCGCGAGAACTCCTACCTGGCGCGCTACGAGGTGCCGTTCGTGCTCGGCGGCGAGGTGGCCGGGACCACGCCCGACGGGCGCCGGGTCGTCGCGCTGATCCCGAACGGCGGGTACGCCGAGTTCGCGGTCGCGCCCGAGGCGTCGGTGTTCGAGATCCCCGACGGCGTGGACGAGGGCGCGGCGCTGGCCCTGCTGATCCAGGGTCTGACCGCTTGGCACCTGTTCCGCACCTGCGCGCGCATCGCCGAGGGCGAGTCGGTGGTCGTGATCTCGGGCGCCGGCGGCGTGGGGTCGCTCGCCGTCCAGCTCGCGAAGCCGCTGGGCGCCGGCCGGGTGATCGCGACCGCCAGCTCGGAGGAGAAGCGCGAGCTGACGCGCTCGCTCGGCGCGGACGCCGCCGTGGACCCGGCCGCCGAGGACCTGACGGCCGCGTTCGTCGAGGCCAACGAGGGCCGGCGCGTCGACATCGCACTCGAGATGGCCGGCGGGCGCGTCTTCGACGGCGCCTTCGAGGCGCTCGCCCCGTTCGGGCGGATCGTCGCCTACGGGATCGCGGGGCGCGAGCAGAACACGGTCGAGACCGGCCGCCTGATGCGCAAGAGCCGCGCGGTCATCGGCTTCTGGCTGATGCACTGCCTCGGGCGCCGCGACATGATGGAGGAGCCGCTCGCCGACCTCTTCGACCGTGTCGCGCGCGGCGAGCTGACGCCCCAGATCGGCGGCACCTACCCGCTCTCCGACGTGCGCCGCGCCCACGAGGACCTGCAGGGCCGCCGGACCAGCGGCAAGCTGCTGCTCGACCCGACCGCCTAGGCGACCAGGCGCCGGCCGGCCTCCTCGAGCTCGTCGAGCGTCGTCGCCTCGCGCAGCGACGCGAAGTCGAGGATGCGCTCCGCGAACGGATCGAGCTCGATCCTGCCGACCACCCCGTGGCAGGGCACGCCCGCCTGCCGGCAGCGCGTTGCCACCTCCCCGACGAGCTTGCCCTGGAGGGTCTGGCCGTCGATGCGGCCCTCGCCGGTCACGACGAAGGCGGACGCGCGCATGCGCTCGTCGAAGCCAAGCGCGCCGAGCACGAAGCCCGGGCCGTCCTGGAGCCGCGCCCGGTGCTGCGCCCACAGCCCGCCCGAGAGCCCGCCCGCCGCGCCGGTCATCGGCTCGCCGCGCGGGTCGCGCCGGAAGGTCTGGGCGAGCTCGTCCAGGCGCCGCTCGAGCCGTCGAACGAGCTCGGCGTCGGCGCCCTTCTGGGGGGCGAACACGCGCGGCGCGTCCTCGAAGGGCGTGCGCACGTCGCACAGCACGTCCAGCTCGAGCGCCGCGTCGCCCAGCTCTTCGAGCGCCTCGAGCGCGCCCGCACCGCCGTCCGTCGTGGCCGAGCCGCCGACGGTCACGATCACGCGCCGCGCGCCCGCCTCCGCCGCGGCGACGATCAGCTCGCCGGTGCCGCGCGTCGAGGCCGCCCATGCGTCGCGCTCGTCCTCGGCGACCAGCCCGAGGCCGCTGGCGCGGGCCATCTCGACGATCGCCGTGGCGCCGCCGTCGATCAGCGCGAACTCGGCGTCGATCGGCCGCCCCAGCGGGTCGCTGACGCGGACGCTGCGCAGCTCCCCGTCGAGCGTGCTCATCAGAGCGTCGAGGGTGCCTTCGCCTCCGTCTGCGACCGGTAGCTCCTCGGCCTCGCGCCCGGCGGCGCGCAGGCCGCGGGCGATCGCGGCGGCCACCTCCGGCGCGGAGAAGGTGCCCTTGAAGGAGTCGGGCGCGACCAGCGCCGGCAGCTCAGTCAAGGGCCTCGCGGAACGCGCGCTCCGCGGCCTCGCCGTGGACGGCGAACACGATTCGCTCGAGGTTCCCGGCATGGCTGCGGGCGGCTCCGACCATCAGCCGCGCCGCCTCGTCCAGCGGGAAGCCCCCCACGCCGGTGCCGAACGCGACCAGCGCGACGGAGCGGCAGCCCAGCTGCTCGGCGCGCTCGAGCGTCGAGCGCGTGGCGCGCTCGATGATCTCGGCCGACGTCGGTCCGCCCAGCTCCATGGTCGCGGCGTGGATCACCCAGCGAGCGGGCATGTCGCCGGCCGTCGTCTCGACCGCGTCGCCGAGCCCGATCGGCGCGCGCTCGCGCGACTCGCGGTCCAGCTCCGGGCCGGCCGCGCGCGAGATCGCCGCGGCCACGCCGCCGCCGTGCAGGAGCTGCGTGTTGGCGGCGTTTGCGATCGCGTCGACCTCGAGCGTCGTCACGTCCGCCGCGATGACCTCCAGCTCCGGCACGCGCGGATCATGCCACTGTCGGTTTGCGGCTCCCCCGTTCGTCGTAAGGTTGCAGGCGGCGACAGGCGCCGCCCCACGAAGGGAGTCACATGAAGTACATCCTCTTGATCGTCGGCGACGAGAGCCGGTTCGAGAACATGTCCCAGGAGGACGCCGCGGCGCGGATGAAGCTCTGGGACGAGTACACCCAGGAGCTGGTCGAGGCCGGGGCGTTCGTGTCCGGCGAGGGCCTCCAGCCCGGCAGCACGGCGACGACGCTGCGCGTCGAGGGTGGCGAGCGGATCCTGACGGACGGGCCGTTCGCGGATACCAAGGAGCAGGTCGGCGGGTTCTACGTCGTGGACTGCCAGAACCTCGACGAGGCGATCCGCTGGGCGGAGAAGCTGCCCAGCACGCGCTTCGGCCTGGCGACCGAGATCCGCCCGGTCATGGACTACGACGCGTCCGGCGGGGGAGACCCGCAGAAGGTCGGCCAGGGGACGGCCTCGTAGAGCAGACCGTCGAGGCCCTGTTCCGCGCCGAGTCCGGGCGCGCCGTGGCGACCCTGATCCGCATCCTCGGCGACTTCGACCTCGCCGAGGACGCGGTTCAGGAGGCGTTCGCCATCGCCGTCGAGCGGTGGCCGCGCGAGGGGCTGCCCGGCAACCCGGGGGCCTGGATCGTGCGGACCGCGCGCAACCGCGCGATCGACCGCCTGCGCCGCGACCGCCGCTACGAGGACAAGCTGCGCGAGCTCGAGCTGCTGATGCCCGGCCCGCCCGACGAGCCCCTGGACACGTCGCTGCCCGACGACCGGCTGCGGCTGTTCTTCACCTGCTGCCACCCGGCTCTCGCCCCCGAGGCGCGCGTGGCGCTCACGCTGCGCACGCTCGGCGGGCTCTCGACCGGCGAGGTGGCGCGCGCGTTCCTGGGCGGGGAGGCCGCGATGCAGCAGCGCATCGTGCGCGCCAAGCGCAAGATCCGCGACGCCGGCATCCCGTACCAGGTGCCCCCCGACCACGAGCTGCCGGATCGGCTGCGCTCGCTGCTGACGGTCCTCTACCTGATCTTCAACGAGGGCTACCTGGCCACCAGCGCCGACACGGTGGTCCGGCGCGAGCTCTGCGACGAGGCCATCCGCCTGGCGCGGCTGCTCGTCGCGCTGATGCCCGACGAGAGCGAGGCGCGCGGGCTGCTCGCGCTGATGCTGCTGCATCACTCGCGCCGCGACGCGCGCCTCGATGGCCGCGGCGACCTGGTGCTGCTTGCGGACCAGGACCGTTCGCGCTGGCACGCCGGGGAGATTGCCGAGGGAACGCGTCTCGCGGAGCGCGCCGGGCGCGACGGCCCCTACGCGCTCCAGGCCGCGATCGCCGCCGAGCACGCCGCCGACGCGACCGACTGGGCGCGCGTGGCGCTCCACTACGAGCGGCTCGCGCAGATCGCGCCGTCGCCGGTCGTGGACCTCAACCGCGCCGTCGCCGTGTCGATGGTCGCCGGCCCGGCCGCAGGTCTGCAGCTGGTGGCGCCGCTCTCGGACGGGCCGCTGGCCGACTACCACCTGCTGCACGCCACGCGGGCCGACCTGCTGCGCCGGCTCGGGCGCGACGATGAGGCCGCCGCGGCTTACCGGCGCGCCCGCGAGCTCACGGCCAACCCGGCCGAGCGCGCCTTCCTCGACCGCCGCCTGGACGAGCTGGGCGCGTCAGCCTGAGCGCCTGAGCAGCACCGTGCGCCGCACCAGCGGCGCCTGGTTGCCGACGGCGTCGCGCGCCTGCAGGCTCACCGACAGCGAGATCTTGCGGTGGCGCGCCAGGCCGCGCCGGATCAGCCGGCGCGCCTTCTTGCCCGCGGTCACCTTCAGGCGCGTGCGCTTCCCGCTCGGCGACAGCGTCGAGGCGCGGCGCAGCTTGTAGGCCCGCCCGCCGATGCGCAGCCGCGCCCCTGCCGTGGCGGCGCAGGCCTCGTTGCAGCGCACGTAGGCGATCACGCCGCGCGTGCGCAGGACGCGCTGGCGCTTCTTCACGAGCGAGCGCAGCACGGGGGGCGTGGTGTCCACGGCCGCCTTCGGGATGCCGACGTCGATGCGGAGCACCTTCCCGAGCAGCGAGCCCAGGCTCTGGGCGTCGCCCTCCGGGTCGCCCTGCGTGCCGCCGTCCCCGGTCGACAGGTAGAGCAGCCCCTCGCGCCCGAACAGCAGCTGCCCGCCGTTGTGGTTCATCGCCTGGTCGTGCTGGATCGTGAGGATCGGCCGGCGCGTGCCGAGGTCGGCGCGGTCGGGGTTCGAGGCGGTGCGGCGGAACTCGTCGAGCTGGAGGTCGTTGGACTTGTTCGTGTAGTAGGCGAAGACGCGGCCGCTGGTCGCGTAGTCGGGCGCCACCGCGAACGCGAGCAGGCCCTGCTCGCCGGCGGCCGCCGTCACGAGCGAGGTCAGGTTGAGGAAGTCGGTCACCTGGCCGCCACTGCGGCGCAGCTTCACGATGCCGGTCTTCTGGACGACGAACAGGCGGCTTGTGTCGCCCGGAGGGGCGGCGACTGCCAGCGGCTGGTTGAAGTTGCCGATGCTCCTGGCGACCAGGGTCGAGCCGTTCTGGGCGAGCCGGTAGACCGGCCCGTTCAGCGAGGTCGCGAACAGATGGCCGACGCCGTCCTCGCCGAACGCCGACAGCGCCGCGAGGTTGGCCTTCTGCGTCGCGCTGCCGTTCGCCTCGAGCTGGTAGATGCCGGTGTTGAGGCGACCGAACAGGTAGCGGCCGGCGAAGGCCGGCAGGTCCGGGTCGCGCACGACGTAGCCGCCGATCACCACGTCCGGCCCGCTCGGGTAGGTGTGCACCGGCGGGCGGTAGTTGGCCGGCGTGCACCCGGTCTCGGTCGCGGTGCCGGAGAGGCAGTTCCAGCCCAGGTTCGCGCCCGCGATGGCGCCCGCCGCCAGCCGGTCGACCTCCTCCTGGTCGCCGCTGCCGCCGCCGACGTCGCCGATCCACATGTCGCCGGTCTGGCGGTCGAACGACCAGCGGTACGGGTTGCGCATCCCGTAGACGAAGATCTCGGGCCGGGCCCCGGCGGCCCGCGCGAACGGGTTGTCGGGTGGGATCGAGTACTGCGCCTGCGCCGCCGGCGCGAGCGCGGCGGCGAGGACGAGGGCCAGCAGGATCAGTCGCGCAGCTGAGCGAGGACGCATTCCTGCGGCTCCTTATCGGTTCGCCAGCGCAGGAACTTTGCCCCGTGCCGGATTCGGTGGCCGGTGATGTGATCGAAGGCGACCTCCGCGACCAGCTCGGGTCGCAGGCCCTCCCAGACCAGCTCCTCGTCCGACTTCCAGCGGCTGGGCTCGCCCGAGCCGCGCTCGCCGGTGCGGTAGGGCTCGAGCAGCTCGACAAGCTCGCGCTTCTCCTTCGCGCGGAAGCTCGACGTGTGGCCGATCACGTGCAGCTGCCCGTCGTCGTCGTACATGCCGAGGATCAACGAGCCGACGGTGTTCGGCTCCTTGCCGAAGCGGAAGGCGGCGACGACCGCGTCGGCGGTGCGCACGCGCTTGATCTTCATCATCCCGACGCGCTCGCCGGGCCGGTAGGGGGCGCTCGCCTGCTTGGCGATCACGCCCTCGCCGGTGCCGGCCAGCCACTGGCCGGCCGCCTCGAGGTCGTGGGTGGCCGGCGTCAGCTCGACCGGGTCGGTCACGAGCTGCGCCAGCCGACCGCGGCGCTCGGTGTAGGGCAGCTCCAGCAGGGTGTCGTCGTCGACGGCGAGCAGGTCGAACGCCACCAGCGCCGCGGGCGTCTCCTTCGCGAGCCGCTCGACGCGCGAGGCCGCCGGGTGGATGCGCTGCGAGAGCAGGTCGAACTCCTGGACGCCGTCGACCGTCACGACCATCTCGCCGTCGAGCACGTAGCGCTGAGCCGGCAGCGCCAGCGCCTGCTCCACGACGTCCGGGAAGTAGCGGTTCATCGGCTTGCCGTTGCGGCTCTGCAGGTGCACGTCGTCGCCGTCGCGGAAGACGATCGTGCGGAAGCCGTCCCACTTGGGCTCGTAGCACCAGTCCTCGCCCGCGGGCAGCTCGCGCGTGCTCTTGGCGAGCTGCGGCTTGACAGGCGGGGACAGCGGCAGGCTCACGGTGCGGCGCTCCGGTGCATGATGCGGCGCAGCAGGGCGTCCGCGAGCGCCGGCCTGATGCCGTGGACGATGCGCAGCAGGCGCACGTTCGAGGGGTAGAAGACCTCGCGGCGGTCGCCCTCGACCGCTTCGACGACCGCCTTCGCGAGCGGCTCGGGCGGCACCGCGCGCTCGAAGTCGTACCAGTCGGGCATGCGCTCCTTCTCGTGGTCGTGCAGGGCGCTGCGGATCTGGCCGGGGTAGACCATCGTCAGCCCGACGCCGGTGCCCTTGAGCTCGTGGCGCAGCGCCTCGCCGAAGCCGCGCTGCGCGGCCTTGGTCGCGCCGTAGACGGCGGCGCCCGGGAACGAGCGCAGGGCCGCGCCCGAGGAGACGATCGCGATGTGCCCGCGGCGCCGCGCGAGCATTCCCGGCAGGGCTGCGGCGACCGTGTTGGCGGTGCCCAGCCAGTTGACCCGGGTGAGCTGCTCGACCAGCTCGGCCGGCATCTCGGCGAAGGGCAGGTAGTGGGCGATGCCGGCGTTCGCGACGAGCACGTCGACCTCGCCGAAGCGCTCCAGCGCGGCCGAGATCGAGTCGCGGTCGCCGACGTCGGCGGCGAGCTCGCCCGAGCGCGAGACGCGCCCGACGGAGCATCCGCGGGCCTCGAAGGCGGCGGCGATCGAGGCCCCGATGCCACGCGAGGCGCCCGTGACGACGACCCGCGTTGATGGCGTCACCTGCACCCCGGCCACAATAGTCAGCGCGTTAGGATGGATCGATGGCAGAGGATCAGGCCACCGTCGCCGAGGAGGAGTACCTCCAGATCATCTACTGGCTGCAGGAGGCCGGGCTGCCGATCACGGCCGCCAACATCGCCCGGGCGATGCGCGTCTCGGCGCCGACCGTCCACGAGATGATCGGCCGCCTCGAGGGCGACGGGTACGTGACCCGCGCCGCCGACAAGAGCCTCTCCTTCACCGACAGCGGCCGCGACCACGCGTCTCAGATCGTGCGCCGCCACCGCCTGATCGAGCGGTTCCTCACCGACGTGTTCGACATCCCCTGGGATCAGGTGCACGAGGAGGCGGAGCGGCTCGAGCACTGGATGTCGCCGATGGTCGAGGAGCGCATGCTGCGCGCGATCGGGGACGCGAAGACGTGTCCCCACGGCCATCCGATCTTCGAGGGCGCGCGCGAGCAGGGCGTGCCGCTCGCCGACGTCGAGCTGGGCGCCACGGTGCGGGTGCTGCGCTTCGAGAACGAGGCGGAGGACCTGCTCCACTACCTCAAGGACAGCGGCCTGCACCCGGGCCTCGAGGGCAAGCTCGACAGCGCCGACGACGAGGAGATCGTGATCCGCGCCGACGGCACGAGCCACGCGATCACGCGCAGCGTGGCCGAGACCGTGTCGGTAGTGGCCGACCCGTCGCCGCCCGTGCGCGTGGCGCTGCCCGACCAGCTCGTCCTGGGCAAAGAGCGCTACGGGCGACTAGCCCGGCCTCAGCTGCTCGCTCCGCCGCCGCCAGCTCGCCATGCGTCCCGTCAGGGCGTAGCCGCAGCTCCGCCGCCGCCAGCTCGACGCCCGTCCCCGCCGCTCGACCTCGATCGCGAGGCGCAGGTCCGCCTCCGGCGTGTCCTCCTCGGGCGTGTGCGACACCGGCGGGGAGGAGGACGAGAACACCATCGCCGCGGGCAGCAGCCGCGCCATCTCGGCGGCGTCGTGGAGCGGGCCACTGGGGATCGCCGTGCCGGATCCGCCGGAGTCGCTGACCGCGCGCCGCGCCAGCTCGATCAGGCGCTCGTCGAAGGGGATCGGCGGGATCGACCAGATGTGCTCGAGCTCCACCGTGCAGCCGTGCTCGTCGGCGGCCGCCGCGCAGGCGGCGCGCGCCTCGGCGAGCATCGCCGCCAGCCGCTCGTCGTCGAGGTGGCGCTGGTCGAGCAGCATCGCGGTGCGACCGGCGACGGCCGTCATTACGCCCGGCTCGCTGGTGGCGCCGCCGACGGTGCAGACGCCGTCGTGACGCAGGCCGATCTCTCGGATCTCCAGCGCCGCCCGGGCGGCGGCCGCGAACGAGTCGCGGCGCAGCCGCATCGGGGTGGCCCCGGCGTGCGCCGTGCGGCCGCTGAAGTGCGCGACGTGGCGCTCGACGCCGCAGGTGCCGAGCACGGCGGCGGCGGGCTCGCCGCGGTCCTCCAGGACCGGGCCCTGCTCCACGTGCAGCTCGAGGTAGGCGCAGGCGCCGCGCAGGCGCGCGTGCGAGTTCCCCGCCCGGTCGAGATCCACGCCGTGCTCCGCGACCACCTGCTCGAGGCGCTCGCCGTCGCGGTCGCGCAGATCGCGCACCTCGTCGGCCACCAGCGTCCCGGCGCAGGCCGAGGAGCCGAACAGGCTGCGCCCGAAGCGCGCGCCCTCCTCGTCCGCCCAGTCGACCAGCCGCAGGCCGACCGCGGGCGCCGCGCCGGCGTGGGCGCGCAGGGCCTCGACGGCCGCGAACACGCCGAGCGCGCCGTCGAGCCAGCCGCCGGCGGGCACCGAGTCGAGGTGCGAGCCCACGATCACGAAGTCGTCGCCGGCGCCTGCGAGCGCTGCCCAGAGGTTGCCGGCCTCGTCGACCTCGACCTCTACGGGCAGCTCCGCCAGCCGCTCGCGCAGCAGCTGGCGCGCGCGCTGCCACTCGGCCGTCCAGCACACGCGCCGCGCGCCGCCCGGGCCGCCGGTCAGGCGGGCGAGCTCGCGCAGGTCGGCGAGGACGCGGTCGGCGTCCACGTCAGGTGAGCGCCGCTCGCTTGCGGGCGCGCAGGTCGAAGTAGAGGAACGTCGAGAAGAGCGCGGCGAAAGGCTGCGTGATCGAGCCGGCGATGATCTCCCCGATCAGCGCCCAGAGCGCGCGGTCGTCGCTGTCGGCCGCGGTCGTGAACGGCGCTCCGATCAGGACCGCGATCACCAGCGCGATCACGTTCACCACCAGGATCAGCCCGAGCGCGCGCCACCAGGAGCCCTCGACGAGCCGGCCGCTCGCGCGCAGCGCGTCCGGGCCCTGCGCCTGCTCGAGCACGACGTTCTGGGGCACGAAGTACCAGCGGACGAACAGGTAGATGCCGGGCAGGATCAGGATCGCGCCCACGATCGTGCCGAGCGCGGCGAGCAGCACCGCGAAGAAGATCGGGCTGAACGACTCGAAGCCCTTGACGATCGCCTCGCGCGCGCCGCGGCTTGCCGCCGCTGGCGACCGAGCGCAGTGCGAACACGCAGATCGCGGTGATCAGCGGCGCGACCACGAGGTACGAGACCAGGGCGGGGATCGCCGCCTCGGCGAAGGACGGGGTGCTGTCGTAGCCGGAGCTGAGCTGCTCGAGTCCAATGCCGCTGACGACCAGCTCGGAGGGGATCACCACGAGCGCCCCGAGCGCGAGGAACGTCCAGAAGTGCCTTAGGTATACGAGGAGGGAGTCACGTAGCAGCGCGCTCGCGTCGCGCGGGCGCTCGAGCTCGATCACGCACGCGCCGGGGCGGCGAGCTCGCGATACGCCTCCGCGATGCGGCCGACGGCCTCTTCGATCTGATCGGGCGAGACGGCGGAGTAGGCCAGCCGCAGCGAGCTCTCGCCGCCCTCGATCATGAAGCCGCTGCCCTGCTCGAAGACCACGCCCCGCTCCGCGGCGCCGCGGGCGAGCGCGGCGACGTCGGTGCCCTCGGGTAGGTCGACCCAGAGGAAGTAGCCGCCCTCGGGAGTGACGTAGCGCGCGTCCGGCAGGTGGCGGTCGAGGGCGGCGCAGGTGGCGTCGCGGCGGTCGCGCAGCGCCGCCTTGACGGTGGCGATCGAGCTGTCGACCGCGCCCGACTCGCAGAACTCCGCGACGATCGCCTGGGCGACCATGTTGGGCGAGATGTAGGTCTCCGTGGCGCGCCGGCGCAGCGCGCCGATCAGATCCTCAGGGCCGACGAGGTAGCCGACCCGGATCCCGGGCGCGACCGTCTTGGAGAACGACGACGCGTACACGACCGCGTCCTCGTCGTCGAGGTCGAGCATGCGCGGGAGCTGCTCGCCCTCGAAGCGCAGGGCGACGTAGGGGTCGTCCTCGAAGATCGTGAAGCCGAACCGGCGCGCGAGGGCGATCAGGTGGTGGCGCTTCTCGAGCGAGAGAGTGCAGCCGGCGGGGTTCTGGAAGTTGGGGATGATGTGGGCGAGCACCGGGCGCGCGCCCTCCTCGAGGGCGGCCTCGAGGGCGCCGACGTCGATGCCGTCGGGCTCGAGCGGGATCGCGAGCACCTCGGCGCCGAGCTTCGTGAGCGAGAGCAGGGTGCGGTCGTAGGTGGGAGCTTCGACGACGACGACGTCGCCGGGGGAGACCAGCTCCTGGAAGAGGAAGGCGTCGGCCTGCATCGAGCCGTTGGTGGCGAGCAGCCGCTCGGCCGGGACGCCGTGCTGCTGCGCGAGCCAGGCAAGCAGGCGCGGGTAGCCGGCGGAGGTGCCGTAGGCGAGGGCGCCGCCCGGGTCGCGCTCGAGGGCGCGCTGGGCGGCCGCCTTGAGGTCGTCGACGGCGATGATGTCGAGCGACGGAGCGCCGCGCGACAGGGAGATGTTGGTGAGCTCCGGCACGAGCAGCCAAGATAGCTGCTAGGAGCTCGCGCGAGCGGTGATGTCCTCGAGGGCGGCCTCGCGCGTGTCGTAGGCGGCGATGCGGGCCACGCGGCCGTGGCGGAAGGAATGGACGAAGAAGAGGTAGTCGCCGCGCAGGCCCTCATCGGACTGGATGCGGTGATGGCCGATCACGAGCAGGTCGTCGCCGTGGGGCTCGAACGTGAACGGCGAGGCCATGAAGCGCTGGCCGCGCTCGGCGAACTCCTCGAAGAAGCGGCGCACGCCGTCGTGACCATGGAAGACGCGACCGTCGCGGTCCACGAACTCGACCTCCGGATCGAGCAGCTCCAGCGCGACATCCGCGCCGTGCTCGCGATAGGTGGCCCACAGCTCGTGCACGACGTCCAGCCGCTCGTCCACTGGAGCATCATCCACCATAGGATGCGTCCGTGCGTACGGCGTGCGTCATCGCTTGCGTTCTCGCCGGGCCGTCGGCGGCAGGACGGTGCGCCGCTGACGAGTGAGGCGAGGCTGATGGCCTGGTGCGGCCGGTGAACCGCGAGACGCGCAGGCGGCTCTGGGGCAGGCGGGTCGACGTCATCTGCTCGCCCACTTTCAGCCTCCGCAGGGCGCGCCGCGTGTCGGTGCGGGACATCTCAGATCGGGTCAAGTGGTGCCTGGTGGAGTCGGGCGCCCGCGACATCGCGGCGGTGAGCTTCGCGAGCTTCGTGCCGGTGCGCGCCACGAGCGCCGAGGATCGCCGCATCGGGTACGACCTGCGTGCGTATCTGGAGCGCAACGCCGACCCGGCGCTGCGGAGACCCGTGCGAGCGATCGTGGTCGATCACGGAGTGATCGGGGTCGCCACGGGGCTGCGCCGAGACGCTCGCGGCAAGCTGATCGCGGCGGGACTCTGCAACCTCATCCAGGGGTCCGACGTAGCGGACTTCACGACGCACGCGATCTTCGCCCGCGACGACGAGGCGATCGCGACGTGCCCGGGGCGGGAGTTGCCTTGGGGCCGGTGCTCCGGCGGCGTTTCGCGCGCGCTGCGCGGCGGCGCCCGCTGCGCCCCGCGGGAACGAACAGCAGCTAGGAAGGGCGGCCGCCACGGTGAGCCCGAGCGTCGAAGCCAATATTCGACAGCACATTCGGGTCGAATATTGGTCTCACCGGGGAGCCGCGGCTTCGAGGGGCCGCCGAGCGGGCTGCGCAGCCGGGCGCCGCGGACGCTCCGGAGGGGCCCGGCGCGGTTCAGCCGGCCGGCGACCGTGACCCGAGTCGAGCCGCAGGCGAGCGAGTGGAGCCGCGCGCAGCGCGGCGACCAGGTCGGCGGGCGGCTGAACGGCGACGGGCCCCCGCCGCGCGGCCGAAACGAGCTAGGAAACCTTGCTGCCCAGCAACTCGACGGCGATCTCCGCCACCTGGGTGGGGTTGCGCCCCACTCGCACCCCGCGTGCCTCCAGCGCCTCGGCCTTCGCCACCGCGGTGCCCTGCGAGCCGGAGACGATCGCCCCGGCGTGGCCCATCGTCTTGCCGGGCGGCGCCGTGAAGCCTGCGATGTAGGCCAGCACCGGCTTCGTCACCGAAGCGGCGATGTACTCCGCCGCCTCCTCCTCCGCCGACCCGCCGATCTCCCCGCACATCACGATCAGCTCCGTCTGGGGATCGGTCTCGAACAGCTCGATGATGTCGATGAAGCTCGAGCCGGGCACCGGGTCGCCGCCGATCCCCACGATCGACGAGTTGCCGAATCCGCTCTGGGCCAGCTCGTTTCCGATCTGGTAGGTCAGCGTCCCGGACCGCGACACCAGCCCGACGTTTCCCTCCCTGAAGAACTGCGCCGGGATGATCCCCACGTTCGCCTTGCCGGGCGACAGGATGCCCGGGCAGTTCGGCCCCACCAGCCGCGAGCCGCCCTGGCGCAGGTGGTTGTAGACGCGCAGCTCATCGTGCGCGGGAATGCCCTCGGTGATCGCGATGATCAGCTCGATCCCCGCGTTCTCCGCCTCCAGGATCGAGTCGGCGGCGAACCGCGGCGGCACGAAGATCATCGCCGTGTTGGCACCGGTCTCCGACACTGCCGCGTGGAAGGTGTCGAACACCGGGATCCCGTCCACGTCCTGGCCGCCCTTGCCCGGCGTCACGCCGGCCACGACCTGCGTCCCGTACTCGCGGTTGCGCAGGCTGTGGAAGGTGCCCTCGCGCCCGGTGATCCCGGAGACGCAGAGCTTGAGTCTCGGAGTCGACCAGGATCGCCATCAGCCGGCCAGCTCCACGACCTTCTCGGCGGCGCCCAGCATCGTCGCCTCGGCGTGCACGTTGGGCAGGTTCGCCTCGGCCAGCAGGGCTCGTCCCTCCACGTCGTTGGTCCCGTCGAGCCGCACCACGAACGGCACCTCCGGCTTGATCTGGTCGAACGCCTCGATCAGCCCGCGCGCGACCTCGTCGCAGCGCGTGATCCCGCCGAAGATGTTGAACAGCACGGCGCTGACCTTCTCGTCGGAGAGGATCACCTCGACCGCGCTCGTGATCGCCTCGGCCTTCGAGCCGCCGCCCGCGTCCAGGAAGTTCGCCGGCCGCCCGCCTGCCTGCGCCACCACGTCGAGCGTGGACATCACGAGCCCGGCGCCGTTGCCGAGGATGCCGACGTTGCCGTCCAGCTTCACGTAGGTGAGCCCGCGCTCCTTGGCCATCCGCTCCTGCGGGTCCTCCGCCGAGGCGTCACGCAGCGCGGCGACGTCCGCATGGCGGTAGAGCGCGTTGTCGTCGATCGTGACCTTCGCGTCCAGCGCCACGACCTCGCGCGACTTCGTGACCAGCAGCGGGTTGACCTCGACCAGCGTCGCGTCCTCGGCCACGAAGACCTCGTAGAGCTTGCCGAGCATCGCGCCGACCGGCCGGATGACGTCGGCCGCGATCCCGGCCTCGTACGCAAGCCGACGCCCGTGGAAGTCCTGGAAGCCGAGCAGCGGGTCGACGTGCGTCATGCGCATCGCCTCGGGATCCGTCTCGGCCACCTGCTCCACGTCCATCCCGCCCATGCGCGAGAGCATCGCCATCGGCTTCTTGGCGGACCGGTCGAAGACGATCGCCGCGTAGTACTCCTCGTCGATCTCGCTCGCCTTCTCGACCCAGACCTCGTGGACCGTGAAGCCGCGGATGTCCATGCCGAGGATCGCCTGGGCGTGCTCCTCGGCCGACGCGCGGTCGGTGGCGAGCTTGATCCCGCCCGCCTTGCCGCGGCCGCCGATCTGGACCTGAGCCTTGATCACGACCGGGTAGGCGAGCTCCTCGGCCGCCTCGACGGCCTCGCCGACGGTGGCCGCGTGACGACCCTCGGGCACCGGGACGCCGTGCTTGGCGAACAATTGCTTTCCCTGGTATTCGAGGAGATCCATGGCAAGTAGATAGGATGCTGCGCCGCTGATGCGGGCGGCCGCGCACCCTATCGAAACCGATTCATGGCGATTCCCAAAGAAGTCAAGTTCATTACGTTCGACTGCTACGGCACCCTGATCGATTGGGAGTCCGGCGTCTACGACGCATTTCAGAAGGAGGCCGACCGCGACGGGTTCACGATCGATCGAGACGTTCTGATCCCGCGCTTCATCGACGTTCAGCGTGAGATCCAGCGCGGCTCCTACGAGCTCTACGCCGAGGTGCTGCGCCGAACGGCGGTACGCGTGGCCGCCGAGCTGAGCTGGGACCTCGAGCCCTCGCGCTCGAACTTCCTCCCCAACAGCGTCCCGAGCTGGCAGCCCTTTCGCGAGACCAACGCTCAGCTCGAGCGCTTCGCCAAGAAGTACGAGCTCGGCATCCTCGCCAACATCGACGACAAGCTGCTCGGCGCCACCCGCCGGCACTTCCGCGCCGACTTCGACCTCGTCGTCACCGCCCAGCAGGTGCGCTCCTACAAGCCCGACCCGGCCCACTTCAAGGAGTGCGCGCGCCGGATCGGGCCGATGAAGAAGAACTGGGTGCACATCGCGTCGGGCTATCCGACCGACATCGAGCCCTGCATCAAGGAGAAGGTCTCCGTGATCTGGGTCAACCGCCACGGCGAGTCGCTCGACGGCGGGCGCAAGCCGGACGCCGAGGTCAAGACCTTCCGCGACGCCGGCAAGCTGCTGAACGCGGCTTGAGAGCGGTCTCGGTCAGCCCGGACGCGCTGGTCATCACCAGCGCGATCTGGCAGACCAACGCCGTGGCGCTCCGCTCGGGCGCCGAGGCGATGCTGATCGACTCGCCCTACCTCCCCGACGAGCTGGACGCCCTTCCCGGCCTCCTGGGGAGCGCGGGCTTCGAGCCCCACGGGCTGCTCGCGACCCACGCCGACTTCGATCACCTGCTCGGGCGGCTCGCCTACCCCGGGATGACGCTCGGGCTGGCGGAGAGCTCCGTCGAGCGGCTGCACCGCGAGCCCGGCGGCGCCCAGCGCGGGCTGCGCGACTACGACGCCGAGCACTACGTGACGCGCGCCGCGCCGCTTGCGCTCGGCCAGGTCCAGGGCCTGCCGGCGCCCGGGAGCGTCGAGATCGGCGACCGCGAGCTCGAGCTGCACCCCGCCGAGGGGCACACCTCCGACGGCATGGCGATCTTCGACCGCGCGCACGGCCTGCTGGTGGTCGGCGACTACCTCTCCGACGTCGAGATCCCGTGGATCTCGGAGGGCGGCTCGCTGCCCGACTACCGCGCCACGCTCGCGCGCCTGGCGCCGCTGGTCGAGGCGGCCGAGACCGTGGTGCCGGGCCACGGCTCGCCGCACGATCGCGAGACGACGCTGCGGCTGCTCGACGAGGACGTCGAGTACCTGGAGGCAGTCGAGCGCGGCGAGGAGCGCCCGGCGCTGCCGGACGGGCGCGACACAAAGTCGCAGCGCGAGATCCACGCAGAGAACCTGACGCGCGTCTGAGCGCTCAGGAGCCCGCGGTGCGCAGCGCGCCCGACGGCGCCCGCTTCGCGAGCCCGAAGCGCGGCTTCGGCTCCGCTTCGCCGGCGAGCACCGCGGCCGCGTGCTCGGCCAAGCGCCGGGCCGTGCTTGTAGCCGTGCCCCGAGCCGCCGCCGAGCAGCCAGACGCGCTCGTGCTCGGGATGGCGGGCGAAGACGAAGTTGCCGTCGGCGGTGATCGAGTAGTGGCAGGAGCGGCGCCGAGCGGACCGGGGCGCCGGCCAGGGACGGGAACCGCGCCGCGAGGTACTCGCGCGCCGCGGCGACCGTGTCGCGATCGGCCTCGTCCGGCCGCAGGCCCGGCTCCACCGGCCCGCCCTCGCGGTCGGAGGCGACCTTCATGCCGTGCGGCTCGATCACGCCGTGGCCGTAGACGCTGGCGTCGAAGTCGAGCCAGGCCGGGACGCCGGGGCTGACCCATTCCGCGGTCGGCGTCGAACAGGACCACGGCCTGGCTCGTCACGCGCAGCCGGACCAGCTCGGGGAACAGCTCGGCGAGCCAGGCGCCGCAGGCCCAGACGACCTGGTCGGCCTCGAGCACCGCGTCCCCGAGCCGGACGCGCTCGCCGTCCGGCCGCGCCGCGCCGAGCTCCAGCCTCAACCCGCCCTCGCGCGCGCGGGCGACCAGCGCGCGCACGCCGTCGGAGGCGCGCAGGACGCCGGCGTCGGGCTCGAGCAGGGCGAAGGCCAGGTCGTCGACGGCGAGGCTGGGGAAGAGGCGCGCGGCCGCTGAGGGCTCGAGGCGCTCGACCGGGATGCCCTGCTCGCGCAGCACGCGCTCGCTGTCGGCCTCCCAGCCGTGCTCGCGCTGCGCGAGCCAGAGGACGCCCGACTCGACGAGCACGCCCAGCTCCAGCCACAGCTCGCGGGCGCGGCGGGCGGAGGCGCAGTAGAAGGCGTCGGCGCCGTGCGAGAAGCGCAGCAGGCGCGTCTCGCCGCCGGACTCGGAGCGCGCGTCGCCGGGGCCGAAGCGGTCGACGAGCGTGACGTCGTGGCCGCGCGTGACGAGGCGGTCGGCCAGCGCCGCGCCGAAGACGCCGGCGCCGACGACGACCACGGAGCTCACGTCAGGCGGCGCTCACTTGATGACGGCGATCGTGTCGCCGGTGGCGACCGAGCCGCCCTCGGACACGCCCAGCTCCGCCACGGTGCCGGCCGAGGGCGCGGTGATCTCGTTCTCCATCTTCATCGCCTCGATCACGCAGATGAGGGCGCCCTGCTCGACCTGGGCGCCCTGCTCGACCGCCACCTTGAGGATCGTGCCCTGCAGCGGCGAGACGAGCTGGCCGGGCGCGCCGCCGCCGCCGCCGCTCGCCTTGCGCTCGCGGCGCGGCGCCTTCTTGGCGGCCGCGCCCGCGGCGGGGCCGGCGCCGTTCGACGCGACCGCGGCGCCGATCACCTTCACGTCGAACTTGCGCCCGGAGACCTCGACGGCGTAGGAGCGCTCGACCTTCTCCTCCTCGTCCTCGCCGGCCTTCTCCGCGCGGCGGGAAGGCCAGCTGCGCGAGCCAGTCCTTGTCCTCGACGAGGTCGCGGCAGGTCTCGCCGTTGCGCCACTGCTCGGTGGCCAGCAGCGCCTGGTGGAACGGGATCAGCGTCTTCAGGCCGCCGATCTCGAACTCGCCCAGCGCGCGCAGCATCCGCTGCGTCGACGCCTCGCGGTCCACGTCCCAGACGATCAGCTTGCGCGATCATCGGGTCGTACAGCGGCAGCACCTCGTAGCCGGCCTCGGCGCCCGAGTCGACGCGCACGAACGGGCCCGGCGGGCTCGCGGTAGGACGCGATCCGCCCGGGCGCCGGGGCGAAGCTCTTCGAGGCGTCCTCGGCGTTGATGCGGCACTCGATCGCGTGGCCGCGCAGCATCACGTCCTCCTGCGCGTAGCCGAGCGGCTCGCCGGCGGCGATCTTGACCTGCTCGCGCACGATGTCGATCCCGGTGACCATCTCGGTCACGCAGTGCTCGACCTGGACGCGCGTGTTCATCTCGAGGAAGAAGTACTCGCCGTCCTGGAGCAGGCCCTCGATCGTGCCGGCGGAGCGGTAGCCGACGGCGCGGGCGGCGTCGGTGCCGATCTTGCCGATGCGCTCGCGCAGCTCGGGGTCGACCGCCGGCGCGGGCGACTCCTCGATCAGCTTCTGGTGGCGGCGCTGGACCGAGCAGTCGCGCTCGAACAGGTGGATGACGTTGCCCTCGCCGTCGGCCAGGATCTGCACCTCGACGTGGCGCGGGTCGGGCAGGTAGCGCTCGACGTAGACGGTGGCGTCGGAGAAGAACTTCTCGCCCTCGCGCGCGGCGCCCTCGAACGCGGCCTCGAGCTCGTCCTCGGACTGGGCGACGCGGAAGCCCTTGCCGCCGCCGCCGCCGGCCGCCTTGATCGCGACCGGGTAGCCGACCGACTGCGTCGATGACGCCTTGGCGTCCTCGACGGAGTCGACCGGCTCGGTCGTGCCGGGCACGATCGGGACGCCCGCGTCGCGCATCAGCTCGCGCGCCTTGGTCTTCGAGCCCATCGCGTCGATGGCGCTCGCGGGCGGGCCGATGAAGACGATGCCGGCCTCCTCGCAGGCGCGCGCGAACGCCGCGTTCTCGGCCAGGAAGCCGTAGCCGGGGTGGATCGCCTCGGCGCCGGCCTGCTTGGCGACCTCGATGATCTTCTCGACCTTGAGGTAGCTCTCGGTGGCCGGCCCGGGGCCGAGCAGGTAGGCCTCGCCGGCGCGCCGGACGTGGGGCGCGTCGCGATCGGGCTCGGAGTAGACCGCCACGCTGGCCACGCCCAGCTCGTCGAGCGTGCGCATGACCCGAATGGCGATCTCACCACGGTTGGCAACCAGGACCTTGGTGAACATTCGGACCGGAGAGGTTATCGTCGGTCCATGTCGCGCGGCCGCACGCTGGTGGCGCTGGCGGCCGCCGCCGGGGTCCTGGCGGCTCCCGCCCCCGCCGCGGCGCAGCTGAAGCTGCGGGCGTGCGATCACGTCCGCTGCGGGCGCATCGCCGGTGCCGCTCGACCGCACGCGGCGCCGTGCCCGGGCAGGGTCTCCCTCTACGTCGAGCGCCAGGCCGCCCGTCGCAGGCCGGCGCGCGGGGTGACGCTGCTCCTGGCGGGCGGGCCGGGCCAGCCCGCGACGCGCGCCTACGACGACGGCACCAAGGACCCCTACGGCGAGTTCCGGGCGATGGCGCCGAGCAACGACGTCGTCGTCTTCGACGGCCGCGGCACCGGACGCTCCGGATTGCTGCGCTGCCCGGAGCTCGAGCGGGCGAGCCTGGTGGACGCCGGCGCGGAGGCGGCCGCCTGCGCGCGGCGGCTCGGGACCAGGCGCGGCTTCTACCGCACGAGCGACTCGGTCGAGGACATCGAGGCGGTCAGGGCCGCGCTCGGCGTCGAGCGGCTGACGCTGCTCGGCGTGTCGTACGGCACCTACCTCGCGCAGGCCTACGCGGCGCGCTATCCCACGCGCGTAGAGCGGGTGCTGCTCGACTCGGTGCTCGACAGCTGGGACCCGTTCTACCTCGACGTCTTCGCGGCGATCCCGCGCGTGCTGCGGCAGGTCTGCCGCATCGCGCTGCAGCCGGTTCACCGAGGACGAGGTCGCCGACCTCAACAAGCTCGTCGTGCGGCTCGCGAAGGCGCCGCTGCGCGGCAAGGTGACGCTGCCGAGCGGCCGCCGCCGCAGCGCCACGCTGACCCGGGAGCAGCTCTTCTTCACGCTGGTCGCGGGCGACCTCAACGAGATCCTGCGGGCCGAGTTCCCGGCCGCCGTGACGTCCGCGCTGCACGGCGACCCGGGGCCGATGCTGCGCCTCGAGCGCCACGCGAGCGAGGTCGAGGGCGGCGGCTCGCCGCGCGACTTCAGCTCCGGCCTCTACGCCGCGACCGCCTGCGAGGAGATCCCATTCCCGTGGACGCGCTTCTCGCCGCCCGACTCGCGCTACGCGCAGATCGCCGCCGGCGTCGCCCGCGATCCCGGGGCCGGCGCTCTACCCCTTCGACGCGGCCACCGACGCCGGCAACGACTTCGTGCGCATGTGCCGGCGCTGGCCGGAGGCGTCGCCGGCGCCGGCGGCCGCGCCGCCCGCCGGTGCGCTGCCGGACGTGCCGGTGCTGATGCTCGACGGGGAGATGGACACGCGCACGCCGCTCGAGTCGGCCCGCGAGCGCCGCGGCCGCCTGGCCGCACGCGCAGGTGCTGCCGATCCCCGCCACCGGCCACTCCACGCTGACCGCCGACTTCAGCGGCTGCGCGCCGAAGGCCGCGCGCCGCTTCCTGCGCGGCCAGAGCGTGCCCGCTCGCTGCCCGGGGACGGCGGCCTTCGTCGCGCTGCCGCCGGCGCCGCTGTCGCTCGCGGAGCTGCGCGCCGCGCGCGGCGCCCCGGGCGTTCGCGGCCGGGCGATGAGCGCGGCGCAGCTGACCCAGCTCGACGTGACGCTCGAGTTCGTGTCGGCGGCGTTCTCGGGCGTGAGCCTCGACCTGCGCGGCGGCGGGCTGCGCGGCGGGCGCTGGTCGCTCAACCTGGACGCGAAGCGCCCGCTGCTGCGGCTGGAGCAGGTCGAGTACCTGCCCGGCGTCGTGGTGACCGGGACCGTCTACGGCATCGGGACGCGCCGCGAGCGGTCGGTGCTGCGGCTGTCGGGGCCGCGCACGCCGGACGGCGTGCTGCGCATCGGGCTGCGCAGCGTGACGGGGCGCCTGGGCGGGCGGCCGCTGCACGCGCGTCCGGGCACCGCAGCCGCGGCGAGCGCCGGACGGCGGCTGAGCTCGGCGCGCCTGCTGCGGCTCGCCCGGCAGGCGACCCGGCGGCACCCGTTCGGGACCACCGGCCCATAATGGGCCGGTGCGCATCGCCGCCGCCCTGCTCGCCGCCGCGGCGACCTCGCTGACCCTGCTGCCCGCCGAGCCGGCCGCGGCCGCGATGCGCTTCGAGCGTTGCGGCGCCTTCTCTGTTCGCGTGCGGGCGGCTGAGCGTGCCGCTCGACCGCACCGGCGCGACGCCGGGGCGGATGTCGTTGTTCGTGAGGCGCATCCGCGCGCGCCACCAGCCGCGCCGGGGCGCGCTTGTTCGTGCTGGCCGGCGGCCCGGGGCAGTCGGCCAGCCCAGGCGTTCGAGGGCGACGGCCTGGGCGTGCTGTCGCCGGCCTTCCGAAGGCGCGACCTGGTCGTCTTCGACCAGCGCGGCACCGGCCGCTCGGGGCTGCTGCGCTGCCTCCCTCTCGAGCGCTCCAACCTGTTCGACGCCGGCCGCGCGGCCGGGCGCTGCGCCGAACGGCTGGGCGCGCGCCGGACGCATTACACGAGCCGCGACTCGGTCGAGGACATCGAGGCGCTGAGGGTGGCGATGGGTCTCGACAAGATCGCTCTGTACGGGACCTCGTACGGGGTGAAGGTGGCGCTCGGCTACGCGCTCACCTATCCGGACCGCGTCGAGCGGCTCGTGCTCGACTCGGTGCTCGAGATCGACGGCCCCGACCCGCTCTACCGCCCGACGCTGGCGGCGGTGCCGCGCGTGCTGCGCACGCTCTGCCGCGACGGCTGCGCGCCGTTCACGAACGACCCGGTGGCCGACGTGGCCGAGCTGACTGCGCGGATCGGCGCCGGCGCGCTGCGCGGGACGGTCGTGGACCCGTCCGGCAGGCGCCGGCCCGCCAGGGTGACCGGCGCCGACCTGTTCCTGATGCTGATCAGCGGCGACTTCGACCCGACCCTGCGGGCGGGCTTCCCGGGCGCGGTGCGGGCGGCGCTCGACGACGACCCCACGCCGCTGCTGCGGCTGGGGCGCCGCTCGTTCGCGACCGAGGGCGAGCCGCCGCCGCCGCGCCTGATCAGCACGGCGCTGTTCGCGGCGACGACCTGCGAGGAGATGAGCTTCCCGTGGCCGCGCACGACGCCGCCCGACCCGGCGCGCCGGCGCGCCCTCGCGCAGGCAGCGGGCGCGGCGATCCCGGATGCCGGGTTCTTCCCGTTCAACCGCGCGAGCCTGCTCGCCAACGACCTGCTGCGGCTCTGCGACCGCTGGCCCGCGGCGCCGGTCGCGCCCGCGTTCGGGCCGGGCCCGCTCCCGGACGTGCCGGTGCTGCTGCTGGAGGGCGAGGACGACCTGCGCACGCCGGTCGAGGCGGCGCGGCGGGTGGCGGCAGCGTTCCCGCAGGCGCGCCTGGTCGTGGCGCCCAACACCGGCCACTCGGCGCTGGGCTCCGACGCCGGCGGCTGCACCGAGCGCGCCTTCGCGCGCTTCTTCCGCAACCAGTCCGTGCCGACGAGCTGCCCGCGCACGCGACGCGAGTTCACGCCCACCCCGCCGCCCCCGCGGCGCCTGCGCGACGTGCCGCCCGCGCGCGGGCTGCCGGGCCGCCGCGGCCGGGCGCTGACGGCGCTCGCGCTGACGCTGCGCGACGTGGGCGACGACGCGCTCAGCCACCTGATCTTCGACATCCGCGACCCCGACCTGGCGCGCGGCGGCGGCCTGCGCGCGGGGCGCTACCGGATCGACGGACGCAACCGGCTGCACCTCGACGAGATCGTGTTCGTGCCGGGCGTGCGCGTCAGCGGCTTCGTCCGCCGCTTCGGCTCGGGGCGCCAGGAGGGGCGCCTGCGGCTGAGCGGCGGCTCGGCGCCGCCCGGCGTGCTGACGCTGCGTGGGCGGCGCGTGCGCGGCAAGCTCGGCGGCCGGCGACTGTGGGCGGTGCTGTCCACGCGCGCCAGCGCGTCCACGATCCAGGCCAGCGCGGCGCGGCTGCGCTGATCAGGCGGCGCTCGCGCGCGCACAACGTCGGGCTCGCGTCGCCGGGGGCGGCGAGGGGTCGATTGTCGATCCGGGCAGATGCGAATGTGCCACCACCCCGCGCCGACCGCCGGGGTTGCGGTCGATTGGGCGATCGTGGAGCGAGCGAAACGCGCAGCACCCCGTCGCAAAGCGCACCGAAACGACGATTGTGACCTCGCCGACCCCTCCCCAGCCGCAGTTCGTCGGGGGCGCTGAGTGGCCGGCGGAGCGCCCCTACGGCGAAACCTCCGCCCGCGCCCGCCGCCCGCGCACCATCGTGTACACGAGCAGCGCGATCACGCCGAGCGGGAAGGGCACGATCACCTCGAGCGGGATGCCGAGCCCGGCCTTGATCAGCAGGGCGAGGCCGGCTCCCAGCAGCACCACCGCGAGCGTGGTGCGCAGCACCGCGGGCGGCACGCGGATCGACCAGTGGCTGCCCATCCAGACGCCCGGGATCGAGCCGATCAGGATCGTGCCTACCAGCCCGAAGTCGACGTTGCCCGCGCTCACGTGCGCGAGCCCGGCGGCCCAGAGCAGGATCGCGGCGTGGAAGACGTCGGTGCCGACCACGCGCGTGGGCGAGAGGCGGAACAGCAGGATCAGGCCGACCGCGATCAGCGCGCCGCTGCCGGCCGACGTGATGCCGAGCACGAAGCCGACGGACATGCCGAGCCCGACGGCGGCGACCTTGTGGCGGCGCTCCATGACGATCGTGTCGCGCTCGCGCTCGTGCATGCTCTTGAGGAACGCGCGCACCAGCGTCGCCGCGCCGGTGAGCAGCAGGGCACCCGCGAGCAGCGTGAGCAGCAGGTCGTTCGAAGTCGCGGCCGGCCCAGTCCTCGAGCAGGTCGAGCGCGTAGACGCCGAGGACGGCCGCGGGCACCGAGCCGAGCGCCATCCAGCTCGAGAGCCGCGCGTCCACGGTGCGCTGGCGCCAGTGCTTGTAGCCGCCGACGGTCTTGGTCACCGCCGCGTAGGCGAGGTCGCTGCCGATCGCGGTGATCGGCGTCACGCCGAACACGAGGATCAGCATCGGCGTCATCAGGGAGCCGCCCCCGATGCCGGTCATCCCCACGAGCACGCCGACCCCGAGGCCGAAGGCGATCAGGGCGAAGTCCACTGGCTGGGAAGGCTATCCGGCGCGGCGGGGGGCGCCGGAGGCGCTCGCCGGCCGCGGCTTGCCCCTGGCAACCCATGCCCGTCCGCGGAATCCGGAGTCGGGCGCGGCCGACGCGTTGTATCCGGTGGCGTACAGGTAGCCGTCCTCGCCCGGGAAGGGAGAGGGGACGATGTCGCGGGCGAGGATCAGTGGGCGGGCCGGGCTCTGCGGCAGGGTGATCTGGTCCATCGAGTAGGCGCCGCGCTCGTTGCGCAGGAGGAGCATGGCGCTCGGATCGATGCCGGGGATGCCCGGGTTGTAGAACTGGAAGCCGATCGGCCACCGCAGCGTTCCGTCCGGGCGCCGCACCGGGTTGAGCCGGTTGAACGCGGCCTCGGCGAGCGGCACCGGAGCCTTGAGCCTGGACTCGAGGCTCTTGGCCAGGTCGAACTCGAGCACGATCGCGTGGCTTCCGCCGGCCCGCATGCGCCACAGGCCGTTGCCGTAGGAGAAGACCAGCATCTCGGCCTCCGGCCAGCCGGTCATCGCCTTGGGGTTGGGCACCGCGGTCAGGCCGCGAAACTCCGGATTGCGCGCGGCGTCGGAGCCGGTGTCGGCGGCGTCGGCGACCTGCTCCCAGCGGGGCGCCGTGCCGTCTACGCGTCGATAGATCGCCGTGTTGTTGGAGGCGTAGAGGCTGCCGTTGGCCTCGTCCATCCCGAACCACTTCTCCTTGTCGCGGTCCGAGCTCGCGGGGACCTCGGGGATCGGGTTCCAGCGGATGCGGCCGGTGGCGGTCGCGTCGTAGACGCCGGAGTAGATCCCCAGCGGGGCCGGGCTGGCGGCCAGGAACACGAGGTCCGCGCCGGTCACGGCATCGCGGTGCGCTCCGATCTCACGCACCTGGGAGATCGCGGAGGTGTGGATGCTGACCGGCGCAGACGTCCACCTCCCGGTGGCGTCGTCGCGCGTCCTGGCCTGTACGGGCTTGCCGGGGTCGGTCAGGTTCTGGTTGGTGGCGGCGACAAGCATCGTGACCGGGCCGCCCGGGATCGGACTGCCGCCGGCCCCGTTGGCGAAGGTGACCGACTCCATGGCGCCGATCCGCTCGGTCGACGACTCGAAGGTCGAGTCGAGCATCCACGCGGAGGCCGCCGAGTCCTTGCGATAGACGTACGAGCTGCGACCGGAGAAGCGGATCGGCTCGGAGCCGGTGGACGCCCCAAGGTACAGCTTGCCCTTGTGCGCCACGAGGTTCATGCCCATGTTCGGCGACGGCGTGCCGGGACCGGCCGACGGGTCGAACGCGAGCGACTCGGTCCAGTCGTAGGCCGGCGTGCAGCCAGGCAAGGCCATGACCGCCGCGCCGAGGGTGAGCACGCGACGGAGTCCGGTTCGCTTCACGGCAACCTCAACTCCGCGCCCCTCCGGGAGTTGCGCTGCGGACGCAGCAACTCTGCGAGCTTCCCGGTGTTAGCGCTCGCGAAATGAGACTTCTGATGACGACCTTCGCCGCCTGCGCGATCATGGCCGCCGTGGCCGCCGGGCCGGCCGCGGCGCGCACCTGCACGCCGGCGACGGCCCCGCAGACGATGGCCTACGCGCACCTCCCCGGCGTCGCCCTGAAGCTGACCAGCCTCGACGTGTGGGCTCCGAATCCGAAGTGCCGCGCCGGCAACAGGCGCGCTCCCGTCGTCATGTGGGTCCACGGCGGCGGCTACCAGGTCGGGGACAAGCGCAACGCGGTCGCCGACAAGGTGAAGCTCTTCAACGGCAGGCGCGGCTGGATCTTCGTCTCGGTCAACTACCGGCTGTCGAAGGCGGCCGACCCGGCGTCGGCGCGCTACCCGGACCACTTCCGCGACGTGGCCGCCTCGGTGGCGTGGGTGCGGGCGAACATCTCGCGCTGGGGCGGCAACCCGCACCGGATCGCGTTGCTGGGCCACTCGGCCGGCGCTGACATCGTCTCCAACGTCACCGTCAACCCGGTCTGGCTGGGCGAGCGCCGACTGCCGCTGCGGGCAATCCGCTGCGCCGCGCCGCTCGACACCGAGGGCTTCGACAAGACGCGCGTGCGCGACGACGACAAGACGAGCGTCCAGTGGCGCCTCGCCTTCGGCAACAACCCGAGCTACAAGCTCGACACCTCGGCCACCCTGCTGGTCCGCCGCGGGCGCCACATCCCGAGCACTTTCACGGTCTTCCGCGGCCTGCCGCTGCGGCGCTCCATCGAGACGGCCTTCCGCGACGCGCTCGTCCGCGTCGGCGTCGCGACGCGCCTCGTGGATGCGTCCAGCCTGACCCACGGCCAGGTCAACAGCAGGATCGGCGCGCCCGGCGACACGGTCATGACGAAGCCGCTGATGAGCTTCCTCCGGAGTTGCCTCGGCAGGGGGTAGCCGCGACGGCATAGGCTGGGGAATGCTCTCCCGCCTGAGTTACTCCAACGTCATGGCCACCGTCGCCGTCTTCATCGCGCTCGGCGGCACCTCCTACGCGGCCATCAAGGTCACGGGCAAGAACGTCAAGGACGCGTCGCTCACGGGCAAGGACGTGCGCAACTCGTCGATCACGAGCACCGACATCAAGAACGGCTCGCTGCTCGCGAAGGACGTCAAGGCCGGCGAGCTCGCCGGCGGCACGGGCGGTCAGAACGGGCAGCCGGGCAAGGACGCGACCGCCCCGCAGGGCGCCGTGATGTTCTTCGACCGCTCCGACTGTCCCGACGGCTGGAGCCAGTTCACCGAGGCGCGCGGGCGCTACCTCGTGGGGCTGCAGCAGGGCGGCACGCTCAAGGGCACGTCCGGCACGCCGCTGACCGACCAGGAGGACCGGCCGGTGGGCCAGCACACCCACAACGGCACGTTCAACCACACGCACCCGCTCACGGTGATCACCACCACCACCGGGACCACGTTCGGCGTGCAGTGGACGTTCGGCGGCTCCGCCTTCGTCCAGACCGGCGGCACCAGCGGCGGCGTCCTCCAGATCGCCAACGCCGGCACAGTCCCGGGCACCAACGCCCCTTACGTCCAGCTCAGGGCCTGCCGCAAGGACTGACGGCTAGAGAACCATCCCCGCACCGACAGTGTCGTTGGTCGACTCGTCGATGAGGATGAAGCTGCCGGTCGAGCGGTTGCGCCGGTACTGGTCCACGAACAGCGGCGAGGACAGCCGCAGCCGCAGGCGGCCGATCTCGTTCAGCTCGAGACCGGTCGCCTCCTGCTCGCGGTGCAGGGAGTTCACGTCGATGCGGTAGCGCACCTCGTCGACCTTCGCGAGCGCGGTGCGGCTGGTGTGCTTGATCCGGTAGCGCGAAGTGGCCGACAGCGGCCGCTCCGACATCCAGCACACCATCGCCTCGATCTCGCGCGCCTCCACCGGGCGGTTCTCCGGGCGGCAGATCATGTCGCCGCGCGAGACGTCGATGTCGTCCTCCAGCCGCAGCGTCACCGACAGCGGCGGGTAGGCCTCGTCGAGCTCGCCCTCGAACGCGTCGATGGCGGCGATGCGCGACGTGCGCCCGGACGGCAGCACGACGACGTCGTCGCCGGCGCGCAGCACCCCCGACGCCACCACGCCCGCGTAGCCGCGGTAGTCGTGGTGCTCGTCAGACATCGGGCGCACGACCCACTGGACCGGGAAGCGCGGGTCCTGCAGGTTGCGATCCGACGCCACGTGCACGTGCTCGAGGTGGTAGAGCAGCGACGTCCCGGCGTACCAGGGCATCCGCTCGGAGCGGTCGACGACGTTGTCGCCGTGCAGCGCCGAGATCGGGATGAACGTGACGTCGTGGATGTCGAGCTTCGCGAGCCAGCCGGTGAACTCGGAAACGATCCGGTCGAAGACCGACTGGTCGAAGTCGACCAGGTCCATCTTGTTGACGCACACCACGAGATGCGGGATGCGCAGCAGCGACGCGATGAACGCGTGCCGGCGCGACTGCTCGAGCACGCCCTTGCGCGCGTCGACGAGCACCAGCGCCAGGTCGGCCGTGGACGCGCCCGTGACCATGTTGCGTGTGTACTGCTCGTGGCCGGGCGTGTCGGCGATGATGAACTTCCGCCGCGGCGTGTGGAAGTAGCGGTAGGCGACGTCGATCGTGATGCCCTGCTCGCGCTCGGCGCGCAGCCCGTCGGTGAGCAGCGCCAGGTTCACGTAGCCGTCGCCGCGCCGCTTGGAGGTCTGCTCGACGTGCTCGAGCTGGTCCTCGAAGATCGACTTGGTGTCGTAGAGCAGCCGCCCGATCAGCGTCGACTTGCCGTCGTCGACCGACCCTGCGGTGGCGAAGCGAACCAGCTCGGAGGTGGTCGTCGCGGTCGGGGGGTTGCCGTTGGTGGCCGCCCCGGTCAGAAGTAGCCCTCCTTCTTGCGGTCCTCCATGGCGGCCTCGGAGACGCGGTCGTCCGCGCGCGTCTCGCCGCGCTCGGTCACGCGCGTGGCGGCGATCTCCCGGACCACCTCGTCGAGCGTCGCCGCGCGCGATGCGACCGCGCCGGTGCAGCTCATGTCGCCGACCGTGCGAAAGCGCACCGACTCCGAGAACAGCTCCTCGTTCGGCAGTCGCTCCGTGTACTCGGAGGCGGCGTAGATCATCCCGTCGCGGCGGAAGACCTCGCGCTCGTGCGCGAAGTAGATCGAGGGCAGCGCGATGCCCTCCTCGCTGATGTACTGCCACACGTCGAGCTCGGTCCAGTTCGAGAGCGGGAACACGCGCACGTGCTCGCCCGGCTTGATGAACCCGTTGTAGAGGTTCCACAGCTCGGGCCGCTGCGCCTTCGGGTCCCACTGGCCGAAGTCGTCGCGGAAGGAGAGGATGCGCTCCTTCGCGCGCGCCCGCTCCTCGTCGCGGCGCGCGCCGCCGAAGGCCGCCTTGAAGCCGTGGCGCTCGAGGGCGTCGAGCAGCGTCACGGACTGGAGCCGGTTGCGCGAGGCGCGCGGCCCCTTCTCCTCGGTCACGCGCCCCTGGTCGATCGACTCCTGGACGCTCGCCACGATCAGCTCGGCGCCGACCTCGGCGACCATCTGGTCGCGGTACTCGATCACCTCCGGGAAGTTGTGCCCGGTGTCGACGTGCATGACCGGGAACGGCAGGCTCCCCGGGTAGAACGCCTTGCGCGCGAGGTGCAGCAGCACGGCGGAGTCCTTGCCGCCCGAGAACAGCAGCACGCCGCGCTCGAGCTCCGCGGCCACCTCGCGAATCACGTGAATGGCCTCGGACTCGAGTGCCCGCAGGTCTGTGATCTCGTAGCTCATCTGGTCCCGTACGTCACGCGGACCGTCCAGCACGCTCATACGTGCAGCCCGCACTCCGTCTTCTCTTGGCCGGCCCAACGCCCTTCGCGGCCGTTACCGGGCAGCGTGCAGGGGGCGCAGCCGATGGAAGCGTACCCCTGGTCGTGGAGGGGATGGTACGGGAGGTCGTGTTCCTGCACGTAGCGCCACACGTCGGCGTCGCTCCAGTCGACCAGCGGGTTGAACTTCCACAGTCCGCGGGACGTCTGGAACTCCACCTTCTCGGCGCCGGCGCGCGTGGGCGCCTGCTCGCGGCGGATCCCCGTGATCCAGGCCGAGGCGCCGACGAGCGCCTCGTCGAGCGCCTGGACCTTGCGCGGACCGCAGCAGCTCGACGCGCTCCAGGGAGTGCCGTTCGGCGGGGTGGCGTCCATGACCTCGACGTGGAGGCCGTAGCGATCCTCGATCTTGCGCCAGACGTCGTATGTCTCGGGGAACAGAACACCGGTGTCGATCGTGAACACCCGCGCGGCGGGCTCGATGCTCATCAGCATGTCGATCAGCACGGACTCCTCCTTCTGGAAGGAGCAGGCGAGCACGAGATCGGGATGGTGGCGCTCGACCGCGACCGCGACGAGCTCCTCGGCGGTGACGTCCGCTAGACCGCGCATTCGCCCTCGCCCCGGATCACCTGGAAGGGCTCCTTGCGCTGCCAGTCGATGAAGTGGCTCATGTTGTCGAGCGAGAACTCGATCGGCAGGGCCAGATCGCGCACCTCGTCCTCGAACCGCTTCGCGCCGACGCGCTCCGCGAACGGGTTGAAGGCCTCGCCGGTCTCGCGCTCGGCCTCGTACATCCGCAGCCAGCGCTCGACCGCATCGGGCACGCGCTTGGCGGCCAGGCGCACCTTCAGGCGGGTGCCGTAGATCACCTCGCCGCCCTCGTAGTTGCCGCCGATGTGCGCCACGTAGGCCGGGATCGTGCGCTCGCCGGCCTTGATCGACGCGCCGTAGAACCCGATGTTGGCGATGTGGTGCTGGCTGCAGCCGTTCGGGCAGCCCGACATCTTGATGTGGACGCGCCGGGTCAGCTCGTCCTCGATCCCCATCGCCTCGATGCGCTCGCGCACGGCGTGGTTGAGGCCCATCGAGCTGGTGATCCCGAGCTTGCAGGAGTCGGTGCCGGGGCAGGAGACGACGTCGTTGATCTCGTCGGCCCCCGCGTCGCCGAGCCGGAGCTCGCGCAGCGCGCGCCAGACCTCGTAGACGGTCTCGTCGCGCACCCAGCGCAGGACGAGGTTCTGGTGCACCGTCGTGCGGCAGTAGCCACCCGAGTACTCGCGCATCAGGTCGGCCAGCCCGCGGAACTGCTCTGGGGTGAGGTCGCCGCGGACCACCTTGACCTGCACCGTCGAGAAGCCGCCCTGGCGCTGGGGAGCGACGCTCGAGGCGCGCCAGCGCTCGAACTCGCTTCCGTCGCCGTTGGGGCTCGCGTAGGTCGTGGGCGGGTCGGGGGCCGCGGCCTCCTCGTCGTCGATGAACAGCAGCGGCGCCGGGTCGAAGTCGCGCTCGTCGACCCAGTCGCCCTGGAGCTCCTCCTCGACCTGGCTGCGCAGCACCTCGATCCCGAACTTGTCGACGAAGACCTTGAGCCGCGCGCGGGCGCGGTTGACCCGCAGCCAGTCCTGGCGATCGAAGATGCGCAGCACCGCCTCCGTGTACTTGAGGTACTCGCCGTCGTCGGCGCCGACGAAGTCGCAGAGCGTCGGCGCGACGCGCGGCATGATCGAGGTGCCGCCGCCGACGCGCATCTCGAACCCGCGCACGCCGTCGCGGATGCGCGGGATGAAGGCGACGTCGTGGATGCCGGTGATCGCCCGGTCCTCGTCGGTGGCCGTGAACGCCGTCTTGACCTTGCGCGGCATCAGCTGGGTGGTGGGGTGGCGCACGAAGTAGCGCACGTAGGCGCCGACGTACGGCGTCGGGTCGAACAGCTCGCCCTCGCAGACGCCCGCCCAGGGGTCGCCGGTCACGTTGCGGACGGTGTTGCCGCAGCCCTCGCGGCTCGACAGCCCCGAGTCGGACAGCTCGCGGATCGCCTCCGCGGCGTCGGGCAGGGGGATGTGGTGCAGCTGGATGTTCTGGCGCGTGGTGATGTGGCCCTTGTTGAGCGGCGCGTACTTCTCGACCACGTCGGCGAACGCCTCCATCTGCTCCGGCGTGATGCCGCCGAAGGGAAGCTTCACGCGGATCATCTGGACGGCCGCCTGGCGCTGGCCGTAGACGCCCTGCCTGAGCCGGAAGCGGATGAAGTCGTCCTCCGGCGTCTCGCCGGAGAGGAACTTCGCGGCCTCGTTGTCGAAGTCGTCGAACTCCCGCTCGAGGATCGGGATGATGTGCCCCGGGACGTTCTCCAGGACCTCGGGATTCTCGAGCGAGCCCTTGCGGCCGCGGCGGGCGGGGGCCTGCGGCTCGGTCGACAGGGGTTCCATGGGCGTGTCAGTCCTCGTGCGTCGGGGCCGGCTGGCAACCAGGGAAAGTACCAAAACCCGGTCGGGTTTCCGACGATAGTCCATCGGCGGGCCTCGGGCGGTTACGCTGGCGGCCATGGATCCGCGCCTCGACGCCACCGCCCAAGCCGACCTCGTCCGCTCGGGGGAGGTGACGGCGAGGGAGCTCGCCGAGGCCGCGATCGAGCGCATCGAGGCGCTCAACGGAGAGCTCAACGCGGTCATCCACCCGCTCTTCGAGGAGGCGCTCGCGAGCGAGCCGGCGGCGGGCCCGTTCCAGGGCGTGCCGTTCCTGATCAAGGACCTCGCCTGCCACATGGCGGGCCAGCCGATGCACGAGGGGATGTCGTTCCTGCGCGACCTCAACTGGGTCGAGCCCGAGGACACCTGGCTGGCGCGGCGCTTCCGCGAGGCCGGCTTCGTCTCGCTCGGCAAGACCAACACGCCCGAGCTCGGCATCCTGCCGACGACCGAGCCGGTGGCCTACGGGCCGAGCCGCAACCCGTGGGACACCGAGCACTCGACGGGCGGGTCGAGCGGCGGCTCGGCCGCCGCGGTCGCGTCCGGCATGGTGCCGATCGCCCACGCCAACGACGGCGGCGGCTCGATCCGGATCCCGGCGTCCTGCTGCGGTCTCGTCGGGCTCAAGCCGTCGCGCGGGCGCGTGTCGCTGTCGCCCGACTTCGGCGACGTCATGTCCGGGCTGGTGAGCGAGCTGGTCGTGTCGCGCTCGGTGCGCGACGCCGCCGCGGTGCTCGAGTGGGTGTCCGACCCGCCGCCCGGCGAGCCCTACGTCGCGCCCGCCCGCGAGCGCGACTACAACGCGGAGGTGGGCGCGGACCCGGGCCGGCTGCGGATCGGACTGCTGACGCGCCCCCCGGGCGGGGACTTCGAGGCGCACCCGGACTGCGTGGCCGCGGCGGAGTCCGCCGGGCGCCTGCTCGAGTCGCTCGGGCACTCCGTGGAGATCGCCTATCCGGAGGCGCTGGACGATCCCGAGTACATCCCGAACTTCCTGGTCCGCTGGACCGGCGGCGTGGCCTGGAACATCGCCTACTGGGAGCGCCGCACGGGCCGCGCGATCGGAGCGGACGACGTGGAGCCGCTGACCTGGGCGCTCGCCGAGCAGGGCCGCACGCACTCGGCGGCGGACTACCTGCGCGCGATGGAGTTCGCGCAGGCGATCACCCGCCAGCAGCGCCGAGTGGTGGGCGAGCGGGTACGACCTGCTGCTGACGCCGACGATGGCCGTGCCGCCGACGCCGCTCGGGACCTACGACGCGCCGCCGGACAATCCGATCGCCCCGATCCTGACGGCCGTCCCCGCCGCGGTCTTCACCGCGGGCTTCAACACGACCGGTCAGCCCGCGATCTCGCTGCCGCTGCACCAGTCCGACGACGGGCTGCCGATCGGCGTGCAGCTGGCCGCGGCCTACGGGCGCGAGGACGTGCTGATCCGGATCGCGGCCCAGCTCGAGCAGGCGCAGCCCTGGGCGGACCGCTGCCGCCGGTGTTCGCAGCGGCGTAGGCTCCCGGCGCATGCGTCTGGGCATCGCCGATCATCTCGGCTGGGCCGTTGCCGTGACGTCTTCGGCTGGAGCACGAGGTCGTGGACCGCCGGCGAATCGAGCTGGTCGAACCCGGCATCTCGGCGGCACCGATTCACTACGAGAGCCGGCTTCTGGATGCTGCC
Organism: uncultured Thermoleophilaceae bacterium; assembly: GCA_963828225.1. Lineage (GTDB taxonomy): Bacteria > Actinomycetota > Thermoleophilia > Solirubrobacterales > Thermoleophilaceae > JACVRW01. The sequence continues at coordinate 670,528 of CAWHDX010000006.1, forward strand.
GCAACGGCCGCGCTGGTCGAGAAGGTGCGACCGTCGCTCGTTCGGGCGTCGTCAGCTGCAGCTAGCGACGAGATCGCGAGCGCGCTGCCCGAGCCGGTCGTAGTGATCCTTGGCGATTCGGCTGAGTTCGGAGGATTCGAGCTGGCGAGCGTGGCCGACGAGTCAGCCGCGGGAATCGATGGTCTGCGACAAGAAGATCGAGGCGACCCGCGCTTCGCTGAAAGCCGTCGATGACGCGCGTCGCGATGACAGCGCCGATCTCAAGGACGATCTCGCCCTCGCCTACAAGCGGATGGCGCTGATCGAGGACAGGATCGACGGTCTACGACTGCGATGGAGGACCGGGCTATGAGCAAACTCGATAGAGCATCCGACATCGACCTGGCGGAGCGTGCCGAACGAGCTCAGCAGAGAAGCTGAGCAGCTGCGGCAAGGACGAGAAGGCGGCCCCGCACGACCTCTCCAACGGCACTGCGGAGCTGGATAAGGCCGTCTCCGCGTCCGTGCAGAGGCTCCGCAGGCTCGCCGAGCGCTGAGCGCGGCGGGCTAGGCCCCCCAGCGCTCCGGATCGCCCCAGGGCGACGGCCCGGACGGGTCGCGCCCGGTGCCGGCGAACAGGCCGGCGCGCAGCCACGGGCTCACTCGCAGGACCGGCCGCGACCGGCGCCGGCGCGGTGTCGCGCATGAACTGCTCGATCGCCGCGGCGATCGCGGCCGCCTGCTCGGGTGACGCGGCGCCGCCCTCGACCTCGATGCGCGGACGCGCGGGATGCTGCTTTCCGTTGCGGCTCACGGGCTGGGTAGCGTACCGGCGGTGCCCCAGCTGCCCGTCTTCGACCAGGCCGCGGTGTTCTCCGCGATCTCGCCCGCCGAGGCGATCGACCGCGTGCGCGAGGGCTTCGTCGAGTACGCCTCCGGCACGTGGGAGATGCCGCCGAAGGTCTACCTCGAGGCGCCGCCGAACGGCGACTTCCGCGCGATGCCGGCGCGCGGCGGCGGGCTGGCGATCCTCAAGTGGGTCACCTCGTTCCCGCGGCAACCCGCGCGCCGGCCTGCCCGTCGTGATGGGGATGATCGCGGTCTCCTCAGCGGAGACCGGCGAGCCGCTCGCTCTCGTCGACGTGCGCTCGGTCACCGCTCTGCGTACGGGCGCGGTCGCGGCGATCGCGGCGCAGGAGCTGGCGCGCGAGGACGCGCGCAGCGTCGGCATCGTCGGCTGCGGGCTCCACGGCGCCTGGGCGGCTCGCTGCCTGGCCGCCGCCGAGTACGGCCCCGGCGTCTGCTTCGACCCCGACCCCGAGGCCGCGGGCGGCCTCGCCGGGGAGCTCGGCTGGGAGGCCGGCAGCCGCGAGGACGCGCTCGACTGCGACGTCGTCACCTGCGTCACGCCGGGCAACGAGCCGGTCGTGCTCGCATCGGACCTGCGCCCGGGCCTGCACCTCAACATGCTGGGCGCCGACGGCCCGGGCAAGGCCGAGGCGGAGCTCGAGGCCGTGGCGCGGGCCGAGCTGTTCTGCGACGAGTGGCGCCAGGCGAGCCACGGCGGCGAGCTCACCGGCGCCGTCGAGGCCGGCCGCGTCACGCGCGCCGACGTGCGCCAGCTCGGCGACGTGCTCACCGGCGCGGCGCCCGGGCCGCTCGGCCGACGACGCCGTGACGCTGTTCGACTCCACCGGCCTCGCGATCCAGGATCTCGCGATCTGCCTGGCGCTGCTGGAGGCGGGGGCCAGCCCGCCGACGGTGGCGCTGTAGATCTGCGGGCGACCGTCCGATACTGAGCCCGATGCCGCGAATCATCTTCACCTTCATCGCCCTGGTCACCGCGATCGCGCTCGCCTCGTGCGGGAGCGAGGAAGCTCCTCCTCGTCCGGCCCCGCCTCGCTGGCGCCGGCCGGGGCCGCGGTCTACGGCGAGGTCACGCTCGACCCCTCCGACGACCAGCAGGCCGACATCGAGGCCCTGATCCAGAAGTTCCCCGGCAAGGGCAGCGCCGGCGGAGCGCATCCGCGGGCTGCTCGAGAAGGCGTTCGCGGAGTCGGGCAGCGGGCTCTCGTTCGAGGAGGACGTCGAGCCGTGGCTCGGCGACGAGGCCGGCTTCTTCGTGTCCGACTTCGGCGGCGGCGACAACGTGCCCGCGGCCGCCCTGGTCGCGACCGAGGACGAGGACAAGGCCGCCGACGCGATCGCGAAGGCCGCCAAGTCCGACGACGGCAAGACGGCGAGCTACCGCGGGCACGACTACTACGCGATCGACGACGGCGCGGCGGGCGTGGTCGACGGCTGGGTGGTGATCGGCAGCCTGTCCGGCTTCAAGGACGCGATCGACACCGCGGAGGGCGGCCGCCCGCTGGAGGACGACGAGACCTTCCAGCAGACGCTGGCGGACGCCCCCGAGGAGCGGCTCGGGTTCGTGTACGTGAACACGCCCGCGCTCGTGGACAACCTGAAGAAGTCGTCCCCGGCCGCCTCGCTCGGGCCGTTCGCCGACATCCTCAAGGACCCGGTGCTGGCCACGCTCGACGTGAACGAGCACGGCGCGCGCCTCGAGACGGTGCTGCCGGCTTCGCTCGGCTCGAGCTTCCTGCTCGGCGAGGGCAGCGGCGGCGCGGCCGACCTGCCGGCCGACGCCTGGCTCGGGTTCGCCCAGCAGGACCTCGGCGCGACGATCGACCAGCTGCTCACCTCGATCGGCTCGGCAGCCGGCGGGCGCGGCATGATCGAGCGCCAGCTCGAGGCGGCCACCGGGCTCGACCTCGACAAGGACGTGATCGCCTGGATGGGCGACTGGAGCCTGTTCGTGCGCGGCACCTCCGTCGCCGAGCTCGACGGCGCGCTCGTCGTGGAGAGCAAGGACGAGGCCGCCTCGAAGCGCTTCATCGAGGCGATCGAGCGGCTGGTGCGCAAGTCGGTCGGGGACGACGAGCACGTCGGCCCGCTCCAGGTCACCGGGCGGCGGCGAGGGCGCGACCTTCCGCACGCCCGAGATCCCGAAGCCGATCCACCTGTTCCAGCGCGACGGCAAGGTCGTGCTCGCCTACGGCGACGCCGCTGCGGCCGACGCGCTCGCCCCCGCGAGCAGGCTCGGCGACACCCAGGAGTACAAGGACGCCCAGGAAGGGCTCGGCGGCGACTACGACCTGTCCTTCTACGTGGCGGTCGCGCCGATCCTCGACCTGGTCGACTCGACGGGCGCCGGCGACGACGAGGGCTGGACTGGAGCGTCAAGCCCTACCTGGAGCCGCTCGGAGCGCTCGTGGTGGGAGCAAAGAAGGAAGGCGACAAGCTGCGCGCCGCCTTCGGCATCACGGTGAAGTAGGGCCGGAGGATCGACCCAGCTGCGCCGGTGCCGGCGCGGTGCGGCGATCGTTGCGCCGCCGCGGCCGAGGGCCACGTCGCGGGCGCCTTCGGCGCGCTCGCCCGGCAGGAGCTGCCGCGCGCGCGCGCGGGCGCCGCGCGGCAGGCGCAGGTCGAGGCGCACGCGGGCCGGGCCGTCGCCGGCGATCGTGACCTGCAGGCAGCGGCGGCCCGTCAGGCCGGCGCGGCGGCCGTCGAGCCGGGCGCGCGCGACGTTGTCGAGCTGCACGCGCAGGCGGTTGCCCGGCGGCACGGTCCGCAGACCGTCCCAGCCCGTGCCGCTCACGCTCTCGGGGCGCGGGCCGGAGGTGCCGTCCCAGGCGGTCAGCCGCTCGAGGACCGGCTCGCCCGCGCGTCCGAATGGAGCCCCGGGGCGTCCCGGCCCGGGTGGGGGCACGCTGCTGATCGCGCCGATCTGGCCGCGCTCGCCGTCGCGCGAGCGCAGGCCCGAGACCCAGTAGGCGTGGTCGTGGACCAGGCCGAGGCGCCGATTGTCCGCGGACGGCACGAACGCGTAGTCGACCCGGCGCGGGTCGGGCTGGACGACGGGCCCGACGAGCGCCGCGCGGGCGCCCTCCCAGCGGTCGCCGGCCGCCAGGTCGTAGTGACCGCCCGGGTAGGTCCACAGGCTGCTGCGCAGCCCGAGCTGGTCGAAGCGCCGCTGCTGGGCCTGCACCAGCGCGATCGGCACCAGCGCGTCGGTGCGTCCGGCCCAGTTCAGGTACGGGACCCAGCGCGCGTTCTCGACCAGCTGGAGCGTGTTGAGGTAGCCGGGCGCGACGGGCGGACCCACGGCGGTGAACGCGGCGCCGAACAGGTCGGGCCACTGGAAGCCCAGCTTGTAGGTGCCGTAGCCGCCCATCGAGTAGCCGCTGAGCGCGACGAACGGCGGGGTCGAGCCGGAAGCGGCGCGCCATGTCGGCCCAGACCTCGAAGAAGTCGACCTCGGCCTCGTCGGTGTACCAGCCGTCCGGGCCGCGCCCGAGCGGGCTGACGTAGAAGCGGCCCATGTCGTCGCCGAGCTGGGTCAGCTGGTTCGGTGAGAAGACGGCGTACTGGGTGTAGGAGGCCGACAGCGAGTGCAGCGCGAACGTCAGGCCCGCCCGGCGCGTCCGCGGGTAGGAGCGCGGAACGTGCACCAGGTAGGGCTGGAGCCGGCTGCCGAACTGCGGGAACGAGTCGCGCACGCCCTCGCGGAGCTTCAGGCGCGACGGGTAGATGCGCGCTTGCGTGCGCCCGGGCGCGTGGACGAAACCGCCGCGGCCCGAGGCCAGGCGCGCGAAGCTGACGTCGGCGTGGAAGCGGCCCGGTGCCGCCGTCCGCGAGCGCGGCGGCCTGGCCCGCCTCGAACCAGAAGCCGCTGCCGCGCGGCTGGGGCTCGGCGAAGCGGAAGGCGAGGTTGAAGACGCCCGGGGTCGCCGGGTCCGGGCGCCGGAAGGCGCTGCCCGACCAGAGCCCGGCGCCCGCAACGTACCGCCAGGTGGCGCGGCCCGGATCCATCAGCCGGCGCGGCACGCGGATCGTCATCTGGTTCGTCCGCCTGTCGATCCGCACGGCGCCGGCGGGCAGTCGCGCCGGCTTCCCGCCGGGCAGTCTGGTCACCTCGCCGCCGGTGCCCCAGGCGGTGATGAAGCGGTCGAGGCCGGGCGAGCTCAGCCCGGCGCCGTGGGGCCAGGCCACCCTGCCGCCGCGGCGGTCGGTGTCGACGCCGATGCCGACGACGGTCGCGTCGTCGTCGAGCACCGCGCCGAGGGTGACGCGGTAGACGATCGCGCCGCGCGTCGGCCGGATGCGCAGCTCGACGATGTCGGCGGCGTTGTTGGCGTAGCGCGCGCCGGCGGGGTAGGCCAGGTCGCCGCTCGCCGGCGAGAAGCCGGCCGTGCCCGGCGGCGACGTCGCGGCGCCGGTCTCGGCGCCGTGGTCGTCGAACAGGTAGTCCTGGTAGAGGTACTCGCCGCGCCGGTAGGCGTCGGTGCCGGAGACCAGCAGCGGCCGTGCGCGAAAGGGCGCGCCGTTCTCGAGCTGCGGGACGTGCGGGCGGGGCCGAGTACAGCAGCGGCGGCCCGGGGCGCGGGCCGGTCTCGAAGCTCGGCAGCGAGCCGGCGTGCGCCGCGGGAGCCGCGGCGAGGACGCCGGCGACCGTCGCGAGCAGGAGCCGCCGCATGGCGCGACCCTACTACTGCGGGATTGGCTCCGCGGGGCATCCTGCCCCGCGACCCGATGGCAAGCTCGGCCTCCGGCCTCGCGAGACCATATTCCGCTTACAGCGGAATGTTGCCGTGCTTGCGCTTCGGCGTGTCGACGCGCTTGGTCTGCAGCCGCTCGAGCGCGCGGATCAGCTTCGGGCGCGTCTCGTGCGGCACGATCACGTCGTCGATGTAGCCGCGCTCGGCCGCCGAGTACGGGTTCGCGAAGCGCGCCTTGTAGTCGTCGATCAGCTTCGAGCGGCGCTCGTCCGGCGTCGGCGACGTCTGGATGTCGCGGCGGTGGATGATGTTGACCGCGCCCTCGGGGCCCATCACCGCGACCTCGGAGGTCGGCCAGGCGAACATGAAGTCGGCCAGCATGTGCTTCGAGTTCATGACGTCGTACGCGCCGCCGTACGCCTTGCGCGTGATCACCGTCAGCTTCGGCACGGTCGCCTCGGTGAACGCGTACAGCAGCTTGGCGCCGTGGCGGATGATCCCGCCCCACTCCTGCGAGGTGCCGGGCAGGAAGCCGGGCACGTCCATGAACGTGAGCAGCGGGACGTTGAAGGCGTCGCAGAAGCGCACGAAGCGCGCCGCCTTCTCGGAGGCGTCGATGTCGAGCACGCCGGCGAGCTGCGCGGGCTGGTTGCCGACGATCCCGATCGGGCGCCCGTTCAGGCGCGCGAAGCCGATGACGATGTTGCGCGCGAAGTGCTCCTGCACCTCGAAGAACTCGCCGTTGTCGACGATCAGGTGCACCACGTCGCGCATGTCGTACGGCTTGTTCGGGTTGTCCGGGACGATCGCCGTCGAGCTCGGCGTCCTGCGCGCTCGGGGTCGTCGCCGGTGTCCATCCGCGGCGGCAGCTCGAGGTTGTTCTGCGGCAGGAACGACATCAGGTAGCGCGCGTCCTCCAGGCAGCTCTCCTCGTCGTCGGCCGCGAAGTGCGCGACGCCGGACTTGGTGTTGTGCGTCATCGCGCCGCCGAGCTCCTCGAACTCGACCTCCTCGCCCGTGACCGTCTTGATCACGTCGGGGCCGGTGATGAACATGTGCGACGTCTCCTTGACCATGAAGATGAAGTCCGTCATGGCCGGGGAGTAGACGGCGCCGCCGGCGCACGGGCCCATGATCAGCGAGATCTGCGGGATCACGCCCGAGCACTGGACGTTGCGCACGAAGACGTCGCCGTACGCGCCCAGCGAGACCACGCCCTCCTGGATGCGCGCGCCGCCCGAGTCGTTGATGCCGATGACCGGGCAGCCGATCCTCGCGGCCAGGTCCATCACCTTCACCATCTTCTCGCCCATCACCTCGCCGAGCGAGCCGCCGAACACCGTGAAGTCCTGCGAGAAGACGCACACGGGGCGGCCGTCGATCGTGCCGTGGCCGGTGACGACCGCGTCGCCCCAGGGCCGGTTGCGCAGCATGTCGAACTCGGCCGTGCGGTGGCGCACGAACGTGTCGAGCTCCTCGAACGAGCCCGGGTCGAGCAGCTTGTCGATCCGCTCGCGAGCGGTCAGCTTGCCCTTGGCGTGCTGCTTCTCCTCCGCCTGCGGGTTGGTGTGGACGGCCTGCTCGCGCAGCTCCTGGAGCTGCTCGAGCTTCTCCTCGTAGGTCTCCGGCGACTTCTGCCTCATCGGGCGTGCAGACTATCCAGCACGCCTTTCAGTGGCCGCCGCCGGCCTGATCGAGCCCCTCCTCCGCCTCTCGCACGGCGCCTTCGTCGCGCTCCGGGTTGCCCGGAGGCGTCGTTGCCTCATGGGTGGGCTCCTCGGGCGAGGTGGTCTCGTCCGTCTGCTCGCGCTCCTCGCGCTCCTGATTCTCCATGCTGTCGCCTACCCCGCGCCCGGGGCGGCGAACCCGCCCTCAGTCGCGGTCTGCGGCGCCGTAGTACGGCAGGCGCCCGCCGGAGCGGCGCAGCACGACTTCGTAGAGCCGCCTGACGACGTCGCGGCGGCGTGACGCGATGTCGTTCGACTCGCCCGGGTCGCGCTTGCGGTCGAACAGGTGGAAGCCCTTCGGCTTGGTGCGCGCCCACATCGCCCAGCGGCGGCTGCGGATGAAGAAAGAGTTGCCGTAGCCGCCGATCGCGTACTCGCGATGGGGAAGCTTCTTGCCGTCGAACAGCGGCGACATGTCCACGCCGTTCATGCGCTCGGGCGCCTTGGCGCCGAGCATCGAGAGCAGCGTCGGCGCGATGTCGTGCGTGGACGCGAACCAGTTGCTGGAGCTCCCGGCGGCGCGGCGGCCGGGGTGGACGAAGACCATCGGCACCTTCGTCAGCGCTGGGTGGAGCGCGGTCGAGATCTTGCCCGTCCAGCCGTGCTCGCCGAGCAGGATCCCGTGGTCGCTCACGAGCGCGATCACGGTCTCGTTCTCGAGGTTCAGGTCGTGCACGCGGTCCATCAGCACGCCCAGCCAGCGGTCGGTCATCGTGACCTCGGCCGCGTAGAGCTGATTGAGGCGCCGCACGACCGGCCGGCGCTGGCCCGGTCCCAGCCAATTCGACGCGCGGCCGTAGAGCGGCATGGCGGGCTCCGGGCCCTTCCACTTGCCGTACATGTCCGCGTACGGCTTCGGCGGCGTCCAGGGCTCGTGCGGCTCGTAGGCGTCGACCACGAGCGCGAAGGGGCGCTGCCGGGCGCCGGCCTCGAGGGCGTTGACCGCGCTCGTCATCACCTTGGCGGCGAACGACCTGCGCTCGTCGTGCCAGTAGCGGCTGTTGGCGAGGTAGCGCCCGACGCGCTCGCGCTTCTCCGGCGTGATGGCCGGGTGCAGCCAGTGGCGCAGCACCTTCGCGGGAACGCTCGAGATCGGATGCGCGCCGCCGATCTGGCCGCCGTGGCGCCTGAAGTGGTGCACGCTGTGGCGCAGCGGCATGAACGGCTTCGCGAAGCCGAGGAAGGGGTTGTCGGTCACGTAGGCGGTCCACCAGCCCGCCTTTCGCAGCACCGCTGGCAGCGATTCGCCCACGTCGCGCAGCGGCGCCCAGCCGGGCGAGTAGAGGAGGCCGGGGTAGTCGTGCCAGCCGCGGAAGGGGAACGTGCGACGGCCGCCCAGGATCGAGTTGCGCGCCGGCACCGTCGGCATCGCCTCCGGGTAGGCGCTCGTGAAGCGGATGCCCTGGCGCGCCAGCTCGTCGATCGTCGGCGTGTGCACGGCGGAGCCGTAGGCGGCGTCGGCGCGCAGCGAGTCGACGATCACGAGGATCAGGTTGGGCGCGTCCGGGCGCTGGGCGAATGCGCTCAGGTCATGGATGCCGAAGCTCGCCGCGGCGGCGGCCGAGCCCTGGAGGAAGCGGCGACGTGTGGTTGTGCCCCTCACCTGACCAGTGGAGCACGGCTCGGCGCTGCTCGCGACCTAGCCGCGCGAGAAGGGCCGGTGGTGCGCGGAGCCGAGCGCCTCGAGCGCGCGCTCGAGCGCTGCCAGCGCGTCCGCGCGGGCGAGGCTTCCGTCGGGCTCCGGCTCGGGCGTGGGCGACTCGGGCTCGGGCGCCGGCGCGGGCGCACCGGTGACCCAGACCGGCTGATCGGCGTCCGCGCTGCCGCGGCGCGAGCGCTCGCGGCGGGACCGCAGCCAGGACCGCAGCCGGTTGCCGCGCGGGGGCTCGGGGGAGACGGCCGGATCAGGCTCGACGGGCTCGGGCTCGGGCGGCGCAGGGGGCTCCGGCAGCTGGGCGGTGAGCGTCACCCGCGTGCCCCACCCGGAGGGCTCTATCGACACGGTGCCGCTGCCTGCCTCGCCCTCCCAGGCGACCGTGCGCTCGGGCTCGAGCCTGGTGATCTCGATCTCGCCGAATGCCTCGAGGTGGCGCGCGAGCCGATCCACCTCGCTCAGCTCGCTCCACAGCTCCGGCGGGGACTTGACCAGCGTGCGCTTCGCGCTCAGGTCCTGCATCGCCTCCGGGTTCGAGCAGGGCCGTCCGACTCCTTCGTGAAAGATGTCTTGCAAGTGCTCGGAGCCGACCTAGCGGAGCTGCTCGGGGACCGCATCCCCGCGGACCACAGCATGAGCGTGCTGGCGGACCACTACGCCGGTCGCTATCTCGCCGTGCCGGGCCGCCCGGAGGCGCCGCGCGTCCTCGATCTCGGCTGCGGCGCCGGCGGGTCGATCGACCTGTTCCGCTCGCTCGAGCCGCGCGTGCGCTGGACCGGCGTCGACATCGAGTACTCCCCCGAGGTGGCCGAGCGCACCCGCGACGACGCCGACTTCGTCACCTTCGACGGCGAGCACCTGCCCTTCGCCGCCGACAGCTTCGACCTGGTCTTCTGCAAGCAGGTGCTCGAGCACGTCGACCGGCCGCGCCCGCTGCTCGCCGAGGTGGCGCGCGTGCTGCGCCCCGGCGGCTGGCTGGCGGGCTCGACCTCGCACCTGGAGGCCTTCCACTCGCGCAGCGTCTGGAACTACACGCCCTACGGCCTGATGCTGCTGCTCGAGGAGGCCGGTCTCGACCTGATCGAGGTGCGACCGGTGATCGACGCGTTCACGCTGATCGGCTGGCGCGCGCTCGGCACGCCGCGCTACTTCCACCGCTGGTGGGCGCGCGAGTCGCCCCGTTTCGCGCGGTCTCGCTGCTGGCCCGCCCGGCGCGCTGGGATCACCACACCGTCAACACGGCCAAGCTGACGCTCAGCGGGCAGTTCACGTTCCTGGCGCATCCGGCGTCCGCGCAGCGGTAGGCTCGCGCCCGTGCTTCGCGTGCTCCGCCCCGCACTGGTCGCGCTGGCTCTGCTCGTGCCGGCCGGGTCGGCGCAGGCGGCGCCGCTCGCCACGCCCTGCAGCGGCGCGGCGATCACGCCCGACAAGGTGATCACCGGCGAGTTCGGCACGGAGCTCAGCAAGAGCTTCGTGATGGTGCCGTTCGACGTGCCGCGCGGCACCACGGCGATCCGCGTCAAGTACTGCTGGGACCAGCCCGACACCGGCAGCAGCCGGCACACCCTCGATCTCGGGCTGTACGAGCCGCTGCATTGGGGCTCGCGCACCTGGGGCCCGCGCGAGTTCCGCGGCTGGGGCGGCTCGAGCCACCGCGACGTCACCGTCTCGGCCGAGGGCTTCTCGACGGAGGCGCAGTACACCGCGACGCCGCGCATCGACCCGCCCGGCAAGACCACGCGCGCGTTCGTGCCCGGGCGGATCCGGCCGGGCCGCTGGGCCGCGGAGCTGGGCGTCGCCGCGGTGATCCCCAAGTCGGAGGGCGACGCCGACGGCAAGGTGGGCTGGCGCGTCGAGATCGACTTCGCCAGCGACCCCGCCTTCGCCGACGAGCCCTACCGCCCGACGCGCTACGACAGCCGCCCCGCCAGCCGCAGGCCGGGCTGGTACTCGGGCGACTTCCACGTCCACGCCGAGCACTCCGCTTACGGCGACGCGACCATGACCGAGACGTTCGACTACGCGTTCAAGCCGGTGGCGCAGGACGGCGCCGGGCTCGACTTCCTGACGCTGTCCGACTACGTCTCGGGCACCGCCTGGGGCGAGATCGGGCGCTACCAGCCGAACTACCCCGGCAAGCTGATCATCCGCAGCGACGAGGTGATCACCTACCGCGGCCACACCAACAACCACGGCAGCGCGCACTTCGTCGACTACCGCGAGGGGCCGATCTTCGTGCGCGGCGACACCGGCGGTCTGACGCTCGTGCGCGGCACACGCGACCCCAGGGAGATCTTCGACGAGGTGCACCGCTTCGGCGGCTGGACCCAGATCAACCACCCGACGATCTTCCCGCCCGTGAATCCCGCGGCGGCCGCGCTCTGCCGCGGCTGCTTCTGGGAGTACTCGGAGGACGAGACCGACTACTCGCAGTGTCGACGCCTACGAGGTCGCGACCGGGCCCGGCGCGATCGGCGGCGTCACCCAGAACCCCTTCACGCTGACCGCGATCACCGCCTACGACAAGCTGCAGAACGAGGGCTACAAGTTCGCCGCGGTCGGGTCGAGCGACTCCCACGACGCCGGCAGCGGCACGGCGCGCTCGACGCCCCGATCGGCGAGGCGCGCACCGTCGTCTTCGCGAAGGAGCTCTCGGAGCGCGGCGTCAAGTGCGCGGTGCAGGGGCGCCACACCTACGTGAAGCCGCAGGGCGCCGACGGCGCCGACGTGCGGCTGGAGGCGCGCCCGTTCGGGCCGTATCTGGTGGCAGCGGGCGATCATCGGCGACACCGTCAGGGCGCGCGGCGCCGCGTTCACCGCGCGGGTCACCGGCGGCAAGGGGCGCCAGCTGCTGATCATCAAGGACGGCGCGCTGGTCGCCGGCGCGACGATCGACAGCGACGACTTCCGCTACACGTTCACCGGCCGCGGGCCGGGCCGCTGGCGGCTGCAGGTGATGCGCGGGTCGTTCGTCGACGTCGTCTCGAGCCCGATCTACGTCGAGCGGGGCTGGGGCGGCGTGCAGCGCGAGCGCTGCCGCTAGACGGGCTTCGTCGCCATCGCCCAGAGGGCGACGGCGTAGGCGACGATCAGCAGCAGCATGATCGCCGTGGCGGGCCGCACCAGACGCTCGCCGGTCGGCGGCTCGCGACGTGCGCGGCGAGAGGCCATGCCGACCAGCACCATCGCGACGATCAGCAGCAGCAGCCCGAGGTCGCTGACGATGTAGCCGATGCCGATCCAGGCGTCGTCGCTGTCGGCGAGGCCCTCCTTGTCGGCGATCCACTCGGCGCCGACGCGGAACACCAGATAGCTGGGGATGCCGGCGTAGAGCAGCGTGCGGAAGGCGAAGCGCAGCGTCGCCGGGCGGTCGCCGCCGCGCGCCGCGAGCACGAGCAGCACCGCCACGACGGCGAGCACCGCGACGAAGGTCATCGCGCCCAGCACGTGGAGGAAGAGCGGGAAGTTCCACTCGTCGGGGCGGACGATCGCGAGGCTCATGCGCCCGGCTTCCAGACCATCACGACGAGCAGGGCGAGCACCGCGATCGACATGACGGCGTAGAGCGGACGGGCACTGGCGGGCGAGACGCCGGGGCCGGCCTCGTCGTAGACGCCGCCGAGGCGGATGCCCGCGCCGGCAGCCACCGCCCACAGCACGAGCGCGATCAGGATCCAGGCGTCGCCGATGCTGTAGCCGTCGACGTCGAGCGCGAGCCAGATCCCGAAGACGATCGTGAGCAGGCCGCCCACGTCCCAGAGCCGCCGGCCGAGGAACGTGAGCTGCGGAGCCGCGACGCGCGCCCCGCCGGCCATCAGGACCGTGAAGACCACGACCGAGCCGACCGCCGCGAACGCGCCGATCAGGTGGAGGAACAGCAGCCAGTCGTACCGGCTCACGGCGGGCAATCTACCTCCGCCGGAGGCGGAGCGTCGGCTCAGGCCTCCGAGTACTCGCCGAACTCGTCGCGCATGACGCCGCAGACCTCGCCAAGGCTGGCGCGCTGCTTCAGCGCGGCGCGCATCGGCACGAGCAGGTTGTCGCCGCTCGAGCACGCGGCGCGGAGCTCCTCGAGCCGGGCCCGTACCGCTTCCTGGTCGCGGTCCTCCTTGAAGGCGGCCAGGCGGTCCACCTGCTGGCGCTCGGATTCAGGGTCCACGCGCAGGATCTCGACCTCGTCGACGCTGTCGGTGACGAACTGGTTCACGCCGACGACGATGTCCTGCTTCTGCTTGTAGCGCTCCTCGTAGCCCCAGGCGGACTCCTCCACCTCGGCGCGGATGAACGGGATGCACTCGACGGAGCCGCCCATCTCGTCGACCTTGTCGATCAGCGCCTGCGCCGCCTCCTCGATCTCGTCGGTCAGCGCCTCGACGAAGTAGGAGCCGGCGAACGGGTCGGCGGTGTCGGCGGCGCCGGTCTCGTGGGCCAGGATCTGCTGCGTGCGCAGTGCGATCCGCGCGGCGCGCTCGCTCGGCAGCGCGAGTGCCTCGTCGAAGCCGTTGGTATGCAGCGACTGCGTGCCGCCGCAGACGGCGGCGAAGCCCTGCAGCGCCACGCGAACGATGTTGTTCTCCGGCTGCTGGGCGGCGAGCGTGACGCCGCCGGTCTGCGTGTGGAAGCGCATCTTCAACGAGCGCTCGTCGCGCGCGCCGAAGCGCTCGCGCATGATGCGCGCCCACATGCGGCGCGCCGCGCGGAACTTGGCGACCTCCTGGAAGACGTGGTTGTGGCCGTTGAAGAAGAACGCCAGCCGCGGGCCGAACTCGTCGACGGCGAGGCCCGCGTCGAGGGCGGCCTGCACGTAGGCGATCGCATTGGCGAGCGTGAAGCCGACCTCCTGGACCGCGGAGCAGCCCTTCTCGCGCATGTGGTAGCCCGAGATCGAGATCGTGTTCCACTTCGGGATGCGCTCACGGCAGTAGGCGAACAGATCGGTGGTCAGCCGCATCGCCGGGACCGGCGGGTAGATGAAGTTGCCGCGCGCGATGTACTCCTTGAGCACGTCGTTCTGCGTCGTGCCGCGCAGCTGCTCGGCGGGCACGCCCTGCTCCTCGCCGACCAGCTCGTAGAGCAGCAGCAGGACCGCCGCGGGCGCGTTGATCGTCATCGAGGTGGAGACGTCCGCGAGCGGGATCTGGTCGAAGACTCGGCGCATGTCGTCGATCGTGTCGATGGCGACGCCGGTGCGGCCGACCTCGCCCAGGCAGAGCGGGTCGTCGGAGTCGCGGCCGAGCTGGGTGGGCAGGTCGAACGCCATCGACAGCCCGGTCGACCCGTGCTCGATCAGGTAGCGGAAGCGCTGATTGGTCTCGGCCGCGGTCGCGTAGCCCGCGTACTGGCGCATCGTCCAGGTGCGGCCGCGGTACATGTCGGGATGGATCCCGCGCGTGTAGGGGAAGTCGCCCGCCTCGCCCAGCCGCTCCTCCAGCCCGGGGCCGACGTCCTCCGGCTCGTAGCGCGGCTTGATCTCGATGCCCGAGTCGGTGAAGCGGCGCGGGTCGTCCGGCCCGACGATCGGCGCGATGCTCGGCTTGTGCTCCGGCGTGGTCGCCATGCCGGCAAGGATACGTAGAGTCAGGGCCGTGGAGGTCACGGTCCGCCTGTTCGCGATGCTGCGCGAGCGCGCCGGCGCGAGCACGATGACGCTGGACCTGCCCGACGGCGCCGTCGTCGCGGACGCGCTCGACGCCCTGAGCGAGCTGGCCGAGGGGCTGCCGCTGGTGATGGCGGTCAACCGCGAGTACGCGTCGGCCGAGCACCGCGCTCGACGCCGGCGACGAGCTGGCGCTGATCCCGCCGGTGAGCGGCGGCGCGCCGGCCCAGCCGTGGGCGCGCGTGCGCTCCGAGCCGCTCGAGCTCGACCCGCTCGCCGCGCGCGTGCGCGACCCGCGCGCCGGCGCCGTGGTGACCTTCTCGGGGGTGACGCGCGACGTCGACGCGCTCGAGTACGAGGCCTACGCCGAGATGGCGGAGGAGCGCATGGCGGCGATCGCGGCGGAGGCGGTGGAGCGCCACGGCCTCTGCGCCGCGGCGGTCGAGCACCGCGTCGGCGACGTGCCGCTGTCGGAGCCGAGCGTGATCGTGGCGGCCTCGGCGCCGCACCGCGGCGAGGCGTTCGCGGGCGCGCGCGAGATCATCGACCGGGTCAAGGCCGAGGCGCCGATCTGGAAGCGGGAAGAGGGGCGCTGGGTCGAGGGGACGCAGCCCGCCTAGAGCGGTCCCTTCCACCACGGGCCCGTCACGGCGCAGGTCATGCCCTCCACGCCCTGGCCGGTCACGGCGCTGCCGTAGATGTTGAAGAACAGCGTGCGGCCGCTAGGACTGAAGCAGCACCCCGCGAGCTCGGAGGCGTTCAGCACGTTGACCGCGAGCTCGAACGCGCGGCCGCGCCTGTCGATCCCCACGACCCGGTTGACGTTGTCGATCCCGGGCGCGAGCGGATGCGTGTCGACGTGCTCGGACGACGCGTCGTCCTCGCACACGATCAGGCCGCCGCGCGGGGTGACGGTGAGGTTGTCGGGCGAGTCGAGCTCGGTCGCGGCGGGCGACTCGTAGACGAGCCGCAGCGAGCCGTCGCGCCAGCCCGGCCGGTACTCCCAGACCTGGCCGAAGCCCTCCTCGTAGCCGTCCGTGTTGACGTCGCCGTTCTTGGCGTCGCCGCCGCTGGTCGACACGAAGAAGATGCTGCCGCAGTCCTGCCAGCAGCCCTCGAGCCGGTTGAACAGGGCACCGCCGCCGGCGTACCCCTGGAAGAACGTCCCGCGCGGATCCTCGATGCCGGTCTGCTCGGGGTCGGGCTCGTCGATGTCGACCCACTCGACCTCCAGCCGCCGGCCGACCTGCTGCCCCTCGCGCATGTCCGCCTGCGGCCGGCCGCGCAGGGCGAGCATCTGCAGGCGCCCGCCGCGCGTCAGCTCGCAGGGGTCCTCCGGGATGAAGCGGTAGAAGCCCGAGCCGCGCCCGGAGCCGGCGTCCTCGGTCTCGTAGACGACGCCCGTGCGCGGGTCCACGGCGGCGGCCTCGTGCGAGAAGCGCCCCGCTGCGCGCAGCGGCTCGCCCGGCTCGAGCTCGCCGGGTCCGCGATCGACCGGGACCTCGAAGAGGTAGCCGTGCGGCTTCGAGAAGCGGTCGCCCGCGGCGGCGGAGTCGGGGCCGCGCAGGGTCTCCTCGCCGGTCAGCCACGTACGCCCGCGGAAGCCGATGCCGCCCGCGCAGTTCACGGTGGTGCCGTTGAGGCTCACGAAGTCGGCCACCAGCCGGCGCCGGAGCTCGTCGTAGACCAGCGTCGTGGTGCCGCCGCCGCCGTCGACGTCGTACTTCGATGCGGGGGCGCCTCCGACGCTGCCCGCGCCGACGCCGTTGCGGTCCTCGCTGTTGCGCACGAGGCGCACCAGCCCGCGGTGCTCGCCCGGGAACGCTCCCATGCCGTCGAGTGCGAGCGGCGTGAGGTTGCCGTCGGTCATCGTCGAGCCGGTGTGGCTGAACGTCACGTAGCTGAAGGCGGCGGGCAGCGCGAGCACCTCGACGCCGCGCTGGTCGGCCTTGCGCTCCAGCGGCCCGTAGCCGGCGGCGCGCGGGTGGCGGCGGTGCGCCGAAGCGTCGCGCAGCGACAGGCGCTCCAGGGCGGTCAGGCTCAGCAGCGACCCTCCGGCGGCTGCGCCGCGCGCCAGGAAAGTGCGCCGATCGAGCGGCGTCGTGGACATCCCCACCTCCTCCTCGTTTACAAGTGTCCTCCCCCAAGCGCGGGGGGCGCTACACGCGCGGGTGGCGCACGCGCGGGCAGCGCACGCGCTAGCTTGCGCGCGTGCTCGCTCCGCTGCTGGCCGCCGCCCTGCTCGCCGCGGCGCCCGCCGCCGCCCAACCGCAGGTCGGCCCGCTGCAGGTCACCGCGCTGCGCTACCGCGACGCCGGCGGGGAGTGGCACGCGGTGCGCGCCGCGCGGGTCGCGCCCGCCGGGCGCGGGATCACCGCGCTCACCGCGAGAGCTCCGCGGGCGACCCGCGTGTCCGCCACCTTCCGCGCCGGTCCGGCCGAGCGCTACCTCGGCTTCGGCGAGCGCTCGAACGCGGTCGACCAGCGCGGCAACGACGTCGAGAGCTACGTGGCCGAGGGGCCGTTCGAGGAGGACGAGCGGGCCGTGGTCCCGGCGTTCGTGCCCGCCTGGGGCTTCCACCCGCGCGACGATGCGACCTACTTCCCGATGCCGTGGCTGCTCTCGACGGCGGGCTACGGCGTCCTCGTCGACAACGCCGAGACGAGCGTCTTCCGGCTGGGCGCGCGGCGCTCGTGGACGGTCGAGGTCGAGGCGGCGTCGCTGCGCCTGCGCGTGTTCGCGGGCCCGCGGCCGGCCGACGTCCTGCGCCGGCTCACCGGCGCAGTGGGCCGCCAGCCCGCGCCGCCGGGCGCGTTCGTGTTCGGCCCCTGGTACCAGCCCCGCGACGACGAGGCGGCGATCCTCGCGCGCCTGCAGCGGAGGGACGTGCCGCTGTCGGTCGCCCAGACCTACACGCACTACCTGCCCTGCGAGGCGCAGCGCGGCCGCCGCCCCGCGGAGCGGGCCCGCGTCGGGCGCTTCCACGACGCCGGGCTGGCGGTCACGACCTACTTCAACCCGATGATCTGCACCGAGCACACGCGCTTCGGCCGCCCGGGCACGCTGCAGCGCGACCCCTCCGGCGCGCCGTACGCGTTCAGCTACTCGACGCTCGAGAGCTTCCGCGTCGCGCAGCTCGACTTCGGCGCGGCGGCGGGCCGGCGGCTGTACGGCGAGCTGCTGCGCGAGGCGCTCGCCGACGGCCACGACGGCTGGATGGAGGACTTCGGCGAGTACACGCCGCTCGACGCCCGCTCGGCGTCCGGCGCGCGCGGCACTGCGCTGCACAACTCCTACCCGACGAGCTACCACTGCGCCGCGCCACGCGGCGGCCCCCCACGCGGCGCGCTTCGTGCGCTCGGGCTGGACCGGAACCGCGCGCTGCGCGCCGATCGTGTGGGGCGGGGACCCGAGCGTCGACTGGGGCTTCGACGGGCTGCGCTCGGTGGTGACCAACGGGCTGACGATGGGGCTCTCGGGAGTGAGCACCTGGGGGTCGGACATCGGCGGGTTCTTCGCGCTGTTCGAGAACCACCTGACGCGCGAGCTGCTGATCCGCTGGATCGAGGTGGGCGCGGTGTCCGGCGTGATGCGCACGCAGGCGAACGGGATCCGCATCCCCGACAGCGTGCGGCCGCAGGTGCTGGGACGCGGGCGTGCTGTCGCATTGGCGCCGCTGGGCGAAGCTGCGCACGCAGCTCTACCCGTACCTCGCCGCCGCCGACCGCTCGTACCGCCGCAACGGCCTCCCGATCATGCGCCACCTGGCGCTCGCCTATCCGCGCGACCGCCGCGCCGCCGCCCGCGAGGACGAGTTCATGTTCGGGCCCGACCTGCTGGCGGCGCCGGTGCTGACCGAGGGGGCGACGCGGCGGCGGGCCTACCTGCCGCGCGGGCGCTGGGTGGACCTGTGGCGCTCGGCGCGCTACCGCGAGCGCGACGGCGGGCTGTCGCTGCGCCGCGCGCGCGTGTTGCGCGGGGGCCGCTCGGTGGCGCTGCCGGCGCCGCTGGCGGAGCTGCCGCTGCTGGCGCGGGCCGGGACGCTGCTGCCGCTGCTTCCGCCCGACGTGGACACGCTCGCTCCCTACGGCGACCGCGCGACCGCGGTGTCGCTGAGCGAGCGCGCCGGGCGGCGCGTGCTGCTGGCGTTCCCGCGCGGCCGCTCGGCGGCCCGGCTCGAGGACGGCGGGCGGCTGCTGTCGCGCGAGCGGCCCGGGTCGTGGTCGCTCGAGATCCGCTCGCGGCGGGTGCGCAGGTGGACGATCGAGGCGTCGCTGGCGACATTGCGCGAACCCTTCCGCCCGCGCGTCGTGACCGCGCACGGTGGGCGGCTCGGGAGCTGGCGCTACGACCCGCGTACGCGGGTGCTGCGAGCCACGTTCACGGCGCGGCGCGGGACGCTCGTGGCGCGCATGCGCTGATCCGATCGGTCCCGGGCCCCGCAGTGGTGGGGGAGGCGCTGGTCGGACCGCATCGTCCGGCCGCTCCCATCCCGACCAAGGAAGGACCAGCGATGACCGAGCCGGCCACGAAGGCCGCAGATCGGCGCGCCGACAGCGCGCTGGGCGAGCTCGCCGAAGATCCCGCATCCCGCAAGCGCTTCCTGCGCATGATGGGCGGAGCGGGTGCAGCAAGCGCGCTCGCCATCTTCATGGCGGCGTGCGGTGGCGACGACAGCGACAGCTCGACCGCGGCGACCATGAACGACAAGTCGAAGCCCGCAATGGGCGGCGACCTGGCGATCGTCCAGTACGCGCTCACCCTCGAGCACCTGGAGACCGACTTCTACAACGCGGTCATCGACTCCGGGCGTGATCAAGGACAAGGCGCTCGGCGACGTCGGCGAAGATGATTCGCGACAACGAGCAGGAGCACGTCGACGCGCTCAAGGCGACCGTCGAGAAGCTCGGCGGCAAGCCGAAGCGGCCGAAGACGACGTTCGACGCCGTCCTCGAGGGCGGCCCGGACATGGTGCTCGAGACCGCGGCGACCGTGGAGAACCTCGGAGCGGCGGCGTATCTGGGCCAGGCCGGCCGGATCGAGTCCAAGGAGGTGCTGGCCGCGGCGCTCGCGATCCACTCGGTGGAGGCCCGCCACGCGGCGGCGCTCAACAGCGTCGTCGGCAGGACGATCGTCCCCGACGGCGCCTTCGCCAAGCCCGCGTCCATGGCGCAGGTCCTTCCGAAGGTCAAGCCCTTCCTCGCCTAGCGAGGCGAGGAAGAAAGGAGACACATGTCTCAGCAGACACTCAAGGCCCCCGAGCTGGCGGCCATCGACGTGCAGGGAGTCACGCGCGGCTCGTTCATCATGCGCGGGGCGGTCACGGCGGGCGCGGTCTACGGCCTCGGCGCCGTCGGCCCGTTCGTCCGGCAGGCGATAGCGCAGGAGGGCGGCGGCGACGTCGACATCCTCAACTTCGCGCTCACGCTCGAGTACCTGGAGGCGGCGTTCTACACGCAGGGCCTCAGCAGGTTGGCGACCTGTCGGGTGACGCGAAGTCGCTCGCCAAGATGATCCGCGACAACGAGACAGAGCACGTCGACGCGCTGACCAAGACGATCAAGTCGCTGGGCGGCAAGCCGGTGAAGGCGCCCGGGGTCGATTTCGGGGACGCGTTCGCGAACCAGAAGCCGTTCCTGAAGCTCGCCCAGACGTTCGAGGACACCGGCGTCAGCGCCTACAACGGCGCGGCCCCGGCGATCGAGTCGAAGGAGGTTCTCGCGGCCGCCGGCAGCATCGTGCAGATCGAGGCCCGCCACGCCGCGGCGATCCGCTCGCTCAACGGCAACCCGATCACCGACGGCGGCTTCGACAAGTCGCTCGACATGAGCGCGGTGCTCATGGCCGTCAAGCCGTTCGTCAAGTCCTGATCAAAGAGAGAGGAAGCCAATGATTCCCGGAATAGGCCCCATGGAGCTGATCATCGTGCTGGTGATCGCGCTCGTCGTCTTCGGACCGAAGAAGCTCCCCGACCTCGGGCGCTCGCTCGGCAAGGGGATGCGCGAATTCAAGAGCTCGGTCACGGGCGACGACCACGACGAGCTGCCGGCCCCTAAGCCGGCGCCCGTCCGCGAGGCATAGGCCACGCCCGATGCCGCGTCGAATCAAGCCCATCGGCCACGAGGACCAGCTGACGGTCGTCGACCACCTGGACGAGCTGCGCTCGCGGGTGATCGTCGTCCTGGCTGCGTTCTTCGTGGCCTTCGGGCTGACCGCGTGGCAGAGCGACCTGATCCTCGAGATTCTCAACGCTCCGCTGCCGGCCGGGCTCGAGCCGATCACACTCGGGCCGACCGAGCCGTTCGTGACAACCCTCAAGAACGCGGGCTACGCGGCCGTGGTGCTGGTGCTGCCGGTGCTGCTCTACCAGGTGTACGCGTTCCTGGTCCCGGCCTTTGGCCCGCGCGAGCGCCGCGTCGTGGTCCCGATGCTGCTGCTGGTGCCGGTGCTGTTCGTGAGCGGGGTGGTGTTCTGCTACCTCGTCGTGCTCACGCCGGCGCTCCACTTCCTGCTCAACTTCAACGCGTCGGAGTTCAACACGCAGCTGCGCGCGAGCGACTACTACAGCTTCGCGACGATGACGATGATCGCGATGGGGATCGGCTTCCAGGTGCCGGTCGGCGTGCTCGTCCTCACGCGGCTCGGAGTCGTGTCGGTCGACCAGCTGCGGTCCAACCGGCGCTACGCGGTCGTGGTGATCGCCGTGGTCGCCGCGCTGCTGCCGACGCTCGACCCGGTGACGCTGGTGCTCGAGATGGTGCCGCTGCTGCTGCTCTACGAGGGCGGGATCCAACTGGCCCGCCTGTTCGAGCACCGCGCGCTGGCCGACGCCAGCATGGCCCCGACCGGCTAGTCGGCGATTGATCCAGGCGGCTCCGGCGTGCGAAGGTAGAAGCATGCTTCCCGGAGTAGGACCCATGGAACTGATCGTCGTCCTGGTCATCGCCCTCGTGGTGCTCGGCCCCAAGCGACTGCCCGAGATGGGCCGCTCGCTCGGCAAGGGGATGCGCGAGTTCAAGAGCTCGATCGGCGGCGAGGAGCGCGAGGAGCACGAGGTCGTCGACCGCGCGCTCGCGGAGCGCGCCGAGCCGGCGGCGGTGCGCGAGCCGTAGGCGCGGACTCGCGCTCAGGCGAGCGCGAGCGGTGTGTGGCGGGCGATCGCGTCGAAGTCCGCGTCGTTGTGCAGCAGCGGCAGCCCGCACCTGATCGCGACGCTGGCGATCAGGCAGTCCCCAAGCACGCGAACGGTGTCGCCACCCGTGCGGCAGACGCGGGCGATGTCCGCGGCCTCCTCGAAGTCGTGGGGTGCCTTGGTCACGGAGAAGGCGCAGCGGCTCAGGAGTCGGCGCAGGCGGTCCCGGTGGCTCATGTCGCGCGCGCCCGCCAGCACCTCCATCAGCACGACGTCCGTGGTCGCCAGCGAGTCGGAGGCGAGCAGCTCCCCGAGCCGGACGTCCAGCTCGCTTCCCGTCCCGCGCAGGAACTCGATCCAGGCGGACGTGTCGGCGAGGATCAAAGCTCCGCCGGCGGATCCGCCGATCGCAGCTCGGCGAGGTCGCCCTCCCAGCCCGAGCCGCGCATGGCCAGCGCCTCCTCCAGGGCGAGCGGCTCGCCCCCGACGAGCCGGCGCAGAGCGAGGTCGACGGCCTCGCGCTTCGTCCGCAGCCCGTATCGCGCCATCGCGCGGCGAATCAGGTCCTCGTCGATGTCGATGTTCGTCCGAGCCATATACACCAAGGTACACCTCAAGGTGTACGCTCAGGGCGCGAATTCCGCGGCGGCCCCCTCGTGGGCTTTCGGCGTCGCGGCGGACGTGGCGGTTCCGGTGGGCCCGGTGGCCTGACCGGCGCGCGCGGTGGAATCGGAGTCGAAGAGGAGCCGGGCGCGGTCGCGGGTGCGCCGGAGGGCCCGAACTCGTTGCCGGATCCGGTCGCTGTGGGGCGCGCGCGTTGCCGTGACGGCATCGTGCGCGGGGGCGGCCTTCGTGGTCGCCGTGGCGATCGGCGTCGATGGACCTGTCCCGGCTGCGGTCTTCTCCAGCGGACGCGGCTGTGGGCGCGGGCGCTCGGCCGCGGCCGTCGGCCGCGTCGCCCGTGATGGTCGGCGAGCTGGTCGACCGCCGTGCCGCCGCCGGCGATCACCGCGGCGCTCGCAGCAACCGCGGCCACCTTCTGACCGGTCGTCAGCTCGACAGCAGCGTGCGCCCGCTCCCCGAGCGCAGCGGCCTTCTGCTGCGTTGCTCCGAGCAGCGCCTCGGCCTTCTGCTGCAGCGCGCCCAGCGCCGCTTCCAGCGGGCCGGCGGGCGCGTCCGGAGCGTCGCGCGGGCGGCCGCCGGCGCCAGCGCCGCCACCCGCGCCGGCGCGGCGCGGAACTCGCGCAGCCGGGCGCGGCAGGCCAGGCAGCGTCCGCAGGTGCGGGCGCAGCTGCGCGACGGCGTCCGCGTCGGCCTCGCCGTCGGCCAGCGCCGACAGCAGCGGCGCCAGCCGCGCGCATTCGGCGCCGTCCTCGATGCCCGCCAGCTGCCGCGTCAGCGCCTGGCGCCCCTCGGTCAGGCAGCGGTTCACCTTCGTGTAGGTGAAGCCGGTCGTCTCGCAGATCTCGCGGTACGACAGCCCCTCCGCCTTGAGCACCAGGCAGCGCACCTCCTGCGGCTTGAGCCGCCGCAGCGCCTCGGCCCCGTGGCTGAGCTGCTCCCAGCGCTCCGCCTGCTCGTGCGTGGCGGCCGGGGCGGTGCCGCCCTCGACCGGCTTGCCGTCGCCGGTGACGGGCGTGATCCGGTCGCGCTGGCGGCGCAGGGCGAACGCCTCGTGCTTGACGACCGTCTTGAGCCACGGGACGAGCTCCTCCTCGCGCGTGGTGGGCGCCTTGGTGAGGAGGATCTCGAGGCCGCGCTGGTACGCGTCCTCGGCGTCCTCCGAGCTGGCCGCGTACCGCCGCGCGGTCGCCAGGATCTGCGCGCTGTGTCGTGCCAGCAGCGCCATGGCCGCCGCGTCGATCTCCCCCCGCGAGGGCCGCATGCGCCGCTCGAGCATCAACACGATTTGGAGAAGGATCCTCTACCGGTTCACCCCTGTCCGCCAGTCAGGAAGGGCGCAAAATGCGACCTTTCTGCGAAGGCCCCTCTCCGGCAGCCCCGCGGCGCGCCGGGGCGGGGCGCTTTAGCCGGTCATCTGAAGGGACAAAGCGCCCCACCCGCCAGGAGCGGCCGCGGCCGGGACCCAGGACGGGCGGCCCCCGCCGCGCCCGCAGGCCGCCATACGCGATTACAGGCAGCCCCCCGCTCGCCGACGAGAACGTGAACGATGCTCAAGCCCGCTACATTCGCCCGGTTCACCTGTTTCACTCCATGCACCCGGCAATCGCGTCGTGCCTGACGGTCTAGTCAAAGAGCTTCGAGAGGTCACGCCGGCGGCGCCGCTGCCCGATCGCGACGTCCGCGCCGGCAGCCCGCTCGTCCTCCGCAGCGTCCTTCGGTTCGGCACGCTGCGCAGCCTCGCGCGGCTCGCCGTGCTGGTCGCGCTCGACCTCGCCGGCCTGTTCCTCGCGATCTACACCGCTCTGGTTCTGAAGACGGCGATCGTCTCGCCGGACCAGCTCGGCCAGATGTGGGGCCAGGCGAAGGAGTACTTCCCGCTTGCCGGCCTCGTGATGCTGCTGCTGTTCGCGCGCTCGGGCCTCTACCGCGACCGCGCCCAGCGCCCCGGCTTCTCCCGCGTGATCGCGTCGCTCTTCCAGGTGACGCTCGTGGTCCTGGTGTACGCGGAGATCGAGGGCGAGCCGTTCCAGTCGTACTACATCTTCTACGGCTCGCTGCTCTTCGCGCTGGCCTACGTCTCGGCGTTCCGCTGGCTGTTCGAGCGCGTCTCCGGCATCATCCTGCGCGCCGCCGGCTACCGCCGCCGGGCGGTCCTCGTCGGCTCCGGCGCGAACATCCAGGCCGTCTCCCACGCGCTGCGCGACTCCAGCGAGATCGAGCCCTACGGCTTCGTGACGCGCACGCCGGTCGCACTCATGGACGGCCTGCGCGACTTCCGCTCGCTCGAGCAGCTCGAGCGCCATTTCGACGCGATCGACGAGGTGCTCATCACCGACGCCGACTTCCCGCAGAGCCAGGCGGTGGAGCTCGTCGACCAGTGCCATCAGCACGGCGTGCGCGTGCGCGTGGCGCCCTCGACGATGGAGATCCTGATGGACCGGGTCGAGTTCGTCCCCGGCCAGGCGCTGCCGCTGTTCGAGCTCAAGCCGCCGGTCTTCGACGGCATCGACTTCGCGATCAAGCGCACCTTCGACCTGCTCGGCGGGACCCTGCTGATCATCGCGCTCGCCCCGCTGATGACCCTGGCCGCGGCCGCGATCAAGCTCTCCTCGCGCGGCCCGGTGCTGTACCGCTCGATGCGGCCGGGCATCGGCGGCCGCCCGTTCCCGTGCCTGAAGTTCCGCACGATGGTCCAGGGCGCCGACCACCTGCAGGAGCGCCTCGAGGAGCACAACGAGGTCGGCGGCGCGCTCTTCAAGATGCGCGACGACCCGCGCGTCACGCACATCGGCCGCATCCTGCGGCGCTGGTCGCTCGACGAGCTGCCGCAGCTGTTCAACGTGATCCGCGGCCAGATGTCGCTGGTCGGCCCGCGGCCGCTGCCCCAGCGCGACTACGACCGCCTCGACGACTGGCACCGCAAGCGCTACCTCGTGCTGCCCGGCATGACCGGCCTGTGGCAGGTCTCGGGCCGCTCCGAGCTCGACTTCGACGAGCTGGTCCGGCTCGACTTCCTCTACCTCGAGCGCTGGTCGGTCTTCCTCGACCTGACGATCATGTTGAAGACCATCCCCGCGGTGTTCCGCACGCGGGGAGCTTGGTGAGCGAGCCCTACCAGCCCGACAACCTGCTCGACCGGCGCTCCGACGACGCCACCCTGCAGGTCCACTACGACCAGGAGCACCGCCGCGAGCGCGAGCTGCTCGACCGGCGCCTGGGGCTCAGCTCCGGCGACGTGCTGTCGGTGGGCTGCGGCTGGCATCCGGGCCGCCACCTGTTCCCGCGGCCGGCCTGGCGGATGACCGGCGTCGACCTCAACCGCGACATGGTCGAGGACGGGATCGGCACCGGAAAGCTCGACGCCGGCCTGACCGGCCGCGCCGGCGAGCTGTCGCTCGAGCCCGAGTCGTTCGACGTCGTCCTCTACCGCCTCGTGCTCCACCACGTCGTCTTCCAGGCGCCGCTCGCGCCGGTCTTCGAGGAGGCCGCACGGCTGCTGCGCCCGGGCGGCGCCCTGGTCGTGATCGAGCCCGGGCTGTGGCATCCGGTCGGCGCCGGCCTCAGCCTCGCCAACCGCGCCGGCCTCGGCGTCTGGGCCCACGGCACGCCCGACGACGTGCCGCTGTCGCCGCGCGCACTGACCCGCACAGCGGACGCCGCCGGGCTGGAGCCCGAGCTGCACGCCGTGACCTACGGCTGGCGGCGCCTGCCGGCCGGCGCGCAGCGCGTCCTGCACGGGCTCGACCGGCTTGGCTCGCGGCCGCGGCTCGCGCCGCTGGGTCACACGTTGCTGTTGATCGGGCGGCGGTACTCGACCAGCGCCAGGCCGAAGGCGGAGTCGAACGCGGGGCCCGCCGCCGCCCACCCCTCGCGCTCGTAGAAGCGCCGGGCGCGCGCCTGGCGCTCGACGACGAACAGCCGCAGCGCCCGGTAGCCGCGCTCGCCCGCCTCGCGCACGGCCTCGTCGTGCAGCGTGGCGGCCAGGCCCGACCCGTGCCAGGCCGGCCTGACGAAGAGCTGCCAGAAGTGGGCGAGGCCCGGCTCGTCCGAGGGCCGCAGATAGGCGCTCGCCGCGGATCGGAGAGCGACGTGGCCGGCGAGCTCTCCGTCGGCCTCGGCGAGCAGGCACCAGACGTCTGGCCGCTCGAGGCCCACCTGCAGCTGGCGCAGCTCGTTCTCGTAGGTGGGGGCGCGCCAGTCGGGTGGCGCGAAGCTGCGGTAGCCGGCGAACCCGTCTGCGACGTTCGCGGCGAGCCGCTCCGCATCAGCCGGCGTCGCGCGTCGGAGGGACGGTTCCATGCTCGGACGGCGAGGATACGCACATGGCGAGCCGCTACGACGACGAGCTCTGGGAGCTGGTGCCCGCGGATCCGGGGCCGCCGCCGCCCGTACTCGTGGAGTTCGTGCGCGAGCTCGGCGCCGCCGAGCGGGTGCTAGATCTCGGCTGTGGCGACGGCCGCCTGACCGCCGAACTGGACGCGCGCGAGCTGACCGCGGCCGACGTGTCGCGCGTGGCACTCGAGCGCGCGCGGCAGCGCCTTCCCGGCGCGCGGCTGGTGGAGCTCGAGCCGGACGACCCGCTGCCGCTGCCCGACGCGAGTCTCGACCTGGTGCTGTGCGCGGAGACCGCCGAGCACGTGCGCGATCTGCAGCTGCTGCTCTCCGAGATCCGGCGCGTGCTCGTTCCCGGCGGGGAGCTCGCGCTGACCACGCCCGCCACACCGGCGCTGGCGCGGCCCGAGCCGCCGCTCTCGCCGCACCTGCGGCGCTTCACGCGCTCCTCGCTGCGCGGCGTGCTCGATCAGCTCGGCTTCGACGTGCGCTCGCTGCGCCGCCGCTCGGGCACGCTGCTGGCGCGCGCGACGCGCTAGCGCGGAACGAGGCGCTCGCGGAAGCGGGCGCGCGCCTGCAGGAACAGCCCGCGGTACGCCGTCGAGAGCGGGTCGAGGAAGAGCGCCCCGCGCACCGTCTCGGCGGCCTCGCGCGGGCGGTCGAGCGTCCCGAGCTGGAAGGCCGCCAGCCGGTACCAGGTCTGCGGGTCGCCGGGGAACTTCAGCACCGTCTGCTCGAGCGAGTCGCGCGCGTCGGCCTCGCGTCCCGCCTCCACCTGGATCGCCGCCCGCGTGAGCAGCGGGTCGGAGCTGAGCGGGTTGGCGTCGGCCGCGTCCTCGGTGCGCTGGAGCGCGGCGTCGAACTCGCCGGCGTCGGAGAGCTCGATGGCGTCGCCGGTGGCGCGGTCGGAGGCCTCGGGCTGCCAGATCGCCCAGGCGACCAGCACCGCGGCGACCAGCGACCCCGGATGCCGTCAGCAGCCGCCCCGGAGTGGGCGCGCGCGCGGGCTCGAGCTCGACGGCGGGAGCCGACAGCGGCGCCCGCCCCGCGACGAAGCCCGCCGCCACGAGCGCCATCGCCGTCGGCCCGGGCACGAACCAGGTCCAGTCGATCGACGACTGGAGGCCGAACACGATCGCCGTCAGGCCGGTGGCGACGAGAGCGATGCGATCGCCGGTCCAGTCGCGGCGCGCCGGGCGCCGGCGCGGGACGAGCCCCGTGGCCCGCAGCAGCGCCACCAGCCAGGCGATCAGCAGCGCCGTGGTGACGACCACTCCGAGCACGCCCAGGTCCGCCATCGTCTGCGGCACGAAGCCGTGGGCGTGGCGAGTCACGGTGGCGTCCGAGCGGTGGCGCAGCCGCGCCGTCTGGAAGTTGCCGGCGCCCAGGCCGATGGCCGGGCGATCGTCGAACACGCGCCCCGCCTCGCGCCAGTACTTGCCGCGCGTGGACGAGACGTCGGTGAGGCGGCCCGCGCCCTGTGTTCCGGGCGCGGTCTCGGACTCGCTCGTCAGGGTGTCCACGCGATCGCCGATGGCACCGCCCAAGGCCGCGGTCGCTGAACGCCACCGACGTGAGCGCGATCAGCGGGATCGCGAACGCCAGCACGAGCGCGACGGCGCCGACCTTCCTGCGCACGCGCAGCGGCGGCAGCTCGCGCATCAGAGCGGCGTTCACGAGCACGCCCGCCACCACGAGCACCAGCAGCATCAGCGCCAGCAGCAGGCCGAAGTCGCCGGCGATCGCCTCCTTGACCCGGAGCGGCTCGGCGGCGATCGAGAACGCGTCCTTCGAGAGCGCCCAGGCGCCGACGGCGCCCGCGGCAAGCGACGGCAGCACGATCACCGCCAGGCTGCGCAGGCGCAGCGGGACGATCGCGAGCCAGAGCAGGGCGCCCACGATCGCGGCGACGAGCGCGCCGCGCGACTGGGTCAGCAGCAGCGCCAGCACGGCGGCGCCCAGTGCGGGGTAGGCGAGCACGCGCTCGGCGAGGCTGCCGGTGCGGCGCGTGCCGAGCCAGAGCAGCCCCGGCACCGCGAGCGCGGCCGTCGTGCCGACCGCGTTCCAGTACTGGAACGGCTGGCCGATCCGGTTCGAGATCTCGGTCTCGCCCAGCGAGCCGGGCCAGACGCGCGCGGCCAGCGAGTAGAGCACCGCGGCCGTGGCGGCGAGCACGATCCCCTTGAGAGCCACCGGCGCCGCGCCGGGGAACAGGCGGGCCCCCGCGACCGCGCCGGCGAAGATCGCGAAGTAGGCGAAGGTGCGGCCGACCTCGACGTAGGCGAGCGTCGGCACGACCGCCCAGGTCACCGACAGCGCGGTGAGCAAGCGCGAGGGCGCCGAACAGCGCGACCGTCAGGCCGCCGTCCACCCGGCCGGGCCGGCTCCAGACCAGCGCGGCAGCCACGACCGCCGCGCCGGCCAGGACGGCCAGCACCTCGACGATGGTCGTGCGGGACAGCTCGCTGCCGCCCGCGGCTCCGAAGGCGACGCCCGCGAGGGCGGCGCCGAGGATCAGCTCAGCGGCGCGAGGAGCGTGGCTGCGAAGCACGCGGCGTCGGGATCTTGGACAGGAGGGGTATTCGCCCGAGCAGCGGTACGCGGCTGCGCAGCGCCACCAGCACGCCTGCGATCGCGAGCAGGCCGAGCACGATCAGGGCGAGCAGCAGCGGCGTGGGCAGGTCGTTGCTGGCGCTGGCGAGGTCGAAGGTGCCGTCGTCGCCGGGCTGGACGGACTGGCCGCCGACCTCGAGGCGCGGTCGCTCCTCGCCGTCGCCGCCGTTGCCGGTGATCGCGGCGAGGTCCTGGTTGTCCTTGGTGCGGCTGGTCTGCTCGTCCGTGGACAGCGGCTCGCCGTTCGGCCCGGTGTTGGTCGGCCGGTTGCCGCCCTTGTCGGACCCGTCGTGGATCGCGCCGCCGATGACCTCGCGGCAGAGGCCGTACTCGTCGCTGTCGGTGGGCAGGTTGTCGAGCGCCTTGCGCAGCTCCGAGTTGGAGTACGACTTGTCCAGGTCGTTGTCCCTGACGCAGTCGGACAGCGGATCGGCGGCGGCCGCCGATGGCAGCGCCAGCAGCGCGAGAACGCCCACCAGGAACAGGTTTCGTGCGGCTCGAGTCAAGTGCGGAATTCCTCCTCAGAGCGCGCGCGGCACCGGAGGACCGGGTGCAGGCTGAGAACGGGATCGGCACCCCTCAGACCGCGCGGCGCAGGTTAGCAACCGGTTCGGTTGCCACATCAGCGGCTTGTCGGCCCTGGTTAGTGCCCGGATCCAACCCATCGCTAAACGCCTTTGACCCGGCCGTTGGTGCAAAGTTGCGGTGTGCCGGTGCGCTGCTCGATCCTCGCCCCAGTCCCCGTGCCGTACCGCGAGCCGCTGTTCGAGCTGCTCGCGACGCGGGCCCGGATCGCCCTCCGGGTGATCTACCTGGCGCCCGGACAGCCGGGCTGGGACCAGCGCCCCGAGTGGTTCTCCGCGAGCGGCGGCTACGAGCACGAGGTGCTGCGCTCCTGGCAGCGACGGCGCTCGGGGCGGACGCCGCTGATGCTCGCGCGCGGCCTCGGCGCGGCGCTCGACCGAGCGGAGCCGGAGGTCGTGGTCAGCTCGGAATACGGGCCGGCCACCTGGCGCGCCCTGCGGTGGGCGCGCCGCCACGGGCGCGCGCTCGTGATCATGAGCGAGCTGACCCCGTGGAGCGACCCGATGCTCTCCGGCCTGCAACTTCGCGTGCACCGGCGCCTCGCGCCGCGCGTGGACGGGTTCGTGGCGTTCAGCTCCCAGGGCGTGGAGCGGCTGGCGCGGCTGGGGGTGCCGGCCGAGCGGGTGGAGGTGAGCATCCAGAGCGCCGACCTCGTTCCGGTGCGGGCGGCGCCGCCGCGGCCGCAGCGCCAAGCCGACGCGCCCGTGCGCATCCTCTGCGTCGGGAGGCTCGTGCCTGACAAGAACCTCGACGTGCTGGTCGAGGCGTTCGCCGAGGCGCGCTTCGATCCGGGCGAGGCCGAGCTCGAGCTGTGCGGGACGGGTCCGCTCGACGTGGAGCTGCGCGAGCACGCGCAGCGGCTCGGCGTGCCGCTGCGGTTGCACGGCTACGTGGCGCCGGCCGAGCTGCCTGCGCTCTACCGAAGCGCAGACGCCCTCGCGCTCGTCAGCACCTACGAGCCGTTCGGCGTGACCGTGCGCGAGGCGGCGGCGGCGGGGCTGCCGCTGATCTGCTCGCTCCGCGCCGGGGCCGCGGGCGACGTGGCGGTGGACGGCGAGAACGCGCTGCTGGTGGACCCCGGCGA
Organism: uncultured Thermoleophilaceae bacterium; assembly: GCA_963828225.1. Taxonomy (GTDB): domain Bacteria; phylum Actinomycetota; class Thermoleophilia; order Solirubrobacterales; family Thermoleophilaceae; genus JACVRW01. Next base: position 701,415 of record CAWHDX010000006.1, read on the forward strand.
CCGCCCGGCGATCGCGGCCGCGCTGCGCCGCATCGTGCGCGAGCCGCACCTGCGCGACCGGCTCGCCGCCGGCAGCCTCGCCGTCACCGAGCGCCATCCGCTCGAGGCCGACGCCGAGGCGTTCGAGCGGGCGGTCCTGGCGGCGGCGGCGGGCCGGTCGGGCGGCGCCGGCTAGCCGAGCAGGGCCGGGACGACCTCGGCCGCGAGCGTGCGCTCGATCGCCTCGGGGCGGAAGCGCTCCACCAGCGCGGCGGCGCGCTCGCGGTAGGCGCGTACGCGCTCGTCCGGGAGCTCGAAGGCGGCCCGCAGCGCCACGGCGAGCGGCTCGGCGGCGATCGAGCCCGCGACCAGCTCGGGCGCCAGCTCGCGCGCCGGTGCGAGCGCCTCGAACGGGCCGCCGGACGGGACGGTGACGAGCAGCGCCCCGTCGGCGAGCGCCTCGAGCGGCGCCTGGCCGAAGTCCTCCCAGCGCGCCCCGCCGACGTAGGCGAGCGCCTCGCGCAGCGCGGCCCGGAAGCGCTCCGGCGGTGTCTTGCCGTGGAAGCGCACGCCCTCGGGCAGCGAGGTCGCGGTCCGCTCCAGGTGGGCGAGCGCCTGCTCGCGCTGGACGCCGAACACCTCGAGCGTGGCGCCGTCGAGGCCGGCCGCGGCCCAGGCGCCGACGACCACGTCGAGGCCCTTCGCCTTGACGTCAGGGGTGTAGGCGACGGCGCTGCGGCTGCGGTGCGCGCCCGCGGGGCCGGAAGGGGTCACTGGGGCGGGCACGACCACGGAGGGCGCGGCGCCGGCCGGCAGCGCGTCGCGGGCGGCGCGGCTCCAGGGCAGCGTCAGCCGGGCGCGCGCCAGCGAGCGGCGCTCGAGCAGGTGCAGCGGCGCGTTCCGCAGGCCGGGCCGGTTCAGCACCGCGGGCGCGTCGAGCCGCACCGCGTAGGGGAGGTCGCGCGTGTCGGCGAGCATCGCGGCGGTGGTGGTGGAGATCACGACGGCGCGCGGCGAGTGCATCGCGATCGCAGCCGCGAGCGCGCGCCGCGCAGCCACCGCCTCGACGAGGTCGGTGACGGGGTAGGCGCGCCGCGCAGCGCCGGCCGCGCCGATGCGGACCGCGACCGGCTCGACGCTCACGCCGACGCGGCGCAGCTGCTCGACCAGCCGCGAGTCGCCCGTGCGCCAGCCGAGCGTGGTGCCGAGCGAGAGCAGCAGCAGATCGGGGCGCGTCATCGCTTCGCGACCTCGGCCAGGGCGCGCTCGTAGGCTGCGACCATCGCCGCGCCCTCGAAGCGCTCGCGCTGGCGCTCGCGGCCGCGTTCGCCCAGCCCGCGCGCCCACTCGGGCTGCGCGGCGAGGCGGGCGATCGCCGCCGCCGCGGCACCGGCGTCGCGCGCGGGCACCACCAGCCCGGTCGCGGCGTGGGCCACCGCCTCCGCCACGCCGCCGACGTCGGCGGCCACCACCGGCCGCGCGAGCGCCATCGCCTCGAGGATGCTGATCGGCAGCGCCTCGGCCTCGCTCAGCAGCGCGAGCGCGTTGCAGGCGGCGATCAGGTCGGGCACGTCGCCGCGCGAGCCGAGCAGCTCGACGCCGTCGCGGCCGGCCGTCAGCCGCTCCAGCTCGGCCCGCAGCGGCCCGTCGCCGGCCACCAAGCCGCGTACGCGCGGGACGGTGGCGCGCGCCCGCGCGATCGCCTCCACGAAGGTCCCGACGCCCTTCTCCGGGCGCAGGTTCGCCACGCACAGCACCGCGAAGTCGCCCTCCGCAAGCCCCAGCTCGCGGCGCGTCTCGGCCGTCGGCCGATGGGTCGCGACGTCGCGCTCGAACACTCCGTTGGGGATCGTCACGATGCCCGCGGCGCGGTAGCCGCGGCGCTCGAGCGGCGCGACCTGACGCTCGCTGACCGCGATCACGCGATCGACGAGCGGCGCCACCGCGCGGGTCAGCCGCGCCTGGTGGGGCTGGAGCGCCAGCAGCTCGCCCTCGGGCGTGAGCGGCGTGTGCTCGTTGAGGACATGCGCCGCCCCGCTTGCTCGTGCGATCGCCTCCCCGGCCAGCTGCGGGCTGACCCCGCGTGTGACCACCGCCCCCGGCCGCGCCTGCGCCTCGCCCAGCGCGCCCGCCAATCGCGGCAGGTCGGTGCGCCCGGCCAGGTGCAGGCAGCGAACCGGCACCCCGGAAGCGCCGACCTCCTCGAACAGCGGGCCCTCGTCGTTGAGGCAGAGCAGCCGCACCTCGGCGCCCCGGTCCGCCAGCGCCGGGATCAGCGTCGCCCAGTGGCGCTCGGCGCCGCCGCGGTGCATGTCCGCGGCAACGAACAGCAGCCGCATCAGCCGGCCCGCCGGTGGGTGGCGAGCACCTCGCCCGCGCGTCCCGCCGGCAGGTAGCTGCGGCCGGCGAGGAAGCGGCCCGCCTCGTCCCGCGCGGCCTCGGCGCTGTACGCGGAGCCGACCGGGGCGCTCTCGTGGCGCACCGGCGTCGCGTCCACGATCCCGAGGCGCCAGCCGCGCTCGGCGGCCAGAGCGGCCCAGTGCAGGTCGAGCCCCCAGCCGAAGCGCAGCTGCGGGAACGGCAGCAGCTCGGCCGCCGCGCGCGCGCCGAAGGCCGTGAGCGGCCCGATCTCGACGAAGCGCGTCTCGCGCACCAGCGAGGCCGGCCGGCGCCGCGTCACGCGCCACGCCGAGTGGCTGCGCTGGCTCTGCGCGGGCTGCGCGAGGTCGAGCCGGAAGCGCTCGCAGAGTCCCACGAAGCGATCGAGGAAGCGCGCCGGCAGGCGCAGGTCGTCATCGACGACGAGCAGCCAGTCGAACTCCTCGGCCCCGTCGAGGACGCGGTTGAGGTTCTCGAACTTGCCGCCCTCGAGCCGCTCGGCCACGGTGTGCGCGGCCAGCCGCGGCTCGGTGGCGGAGGTCGCGCCGAGGGCGAAGCGGACCTCGTGGCGCTCCGAGGACAGCGCGGGGAGGGCGTCCGCGAGCAAGGAGCCGGGCCGGTAGACGCTCGCCACCAGCACCCGCCGCGGGGGCGTCGCGCGCGCCACGGCATCAGCCCGCGGACCGACCAGCGCCGCCCGGTCGATCGCCTCGAAGGCGAGCTCGCCGAGGCCGCGCCTGGCGCGCCGCCACGGGTGCGTGACGTCGCCGGAGTCGCCGGAGAGGAAGTCGTCGGCGGGCGGCGCGGGCAGCGGGCGCAGCGCCTCGACCATGCGGCCGGCGGAGTGGGCGCCCATGATCAGGCCCTGCGGGCAGGCGCGCCGCACGGTGTGCCAGCCGCAGCCCGCCAGCACGCGCAGCTCGCCGCCGAGCGACGGCTCGCGGCCGCGCCGGAGGTCGGTGGCCCGGGCGGCGCGGCCGCGCGCGTAGGCGGCGCGCGCGAGCGGGCGCAGGCGAGCGTCCTCGGGAGCGCGCCGGTGGTCGAGCCCGGCGCCGGCCAGGTAGACGATCCGACCGCCGCGGGCGCGCAGCCGCTCGAGCCACTCCTCCTCGTCGCCGTGCGGGCGCACGATCGTCTCGTCGAAAGGCCCGACGCGCTCGAGCGCGGCCCTGCGCACGGCGAAGTTCGCGCCCCAGACGTAGTCGGCCTCGCAGTCGCGATCGCCGAGGTCGAGCGTCGTGATCGGCGGCTCCTCGCGGCCACAGGCGCGCGGCGGCCGGCCCTCCAGGCGGGCTTGAATCGGCCCCCCGAAGGCCTCGGCCTCGGGGTGATCGGCGGCGCCCGCCGCGAGCGCGGCGAGCCAGCCGGGCGGCACCGCCACGTCGTCGTCGACGTACGCGATCAGGTCGGCGCGGCCCGCCCCGGCACCGCTGTTGCGGGCCGCGTTCAGGCCGCGGTGGACCGGGTGGGCCACCAGGCGCACGTCCGGGCGCGCGGCCACCACCGCGGCGGTCGCCGCGTCGGCGCCGTCCTCGACGACGATCACCTCATAGGGGGTCGGCCCGCGCTGCGCGAGCAGCGAGTCGAGCGTCACCTCGAGGTACGCCGCGCGGCCGCGCGTGGGGACCACGACTGAAACCACGGGCGGGTCCATCGGGGTCGATAGCGTAGCCCGGCCTGATGGCGGCCCCCGGCCACCCCCGCGTTCTCCTGCTCCACAACCGCTACCGCTTCGAGGGCGGCGAGGAGCGCTCCGTCGCGCTGCAGACGCGCGCGCTCGCGAACGCCGGTGTCGAGCACCGGCTGCTGGAGCGCAGCTCCGCCGACACCCCGCGGGCGGCGGCCGCGCTCGCGCTCGTGCGCGGCGGCGCCCGCGAGGACGAGGTGGTGGCCGCGGTGCGCGAGCTGGGCGCCGGCGTCGTCCACGTGCACAACATGCAGCCCGGCTTCGGGCCGCGCTCGCTGGCCGCCGCCCGGGCCGCCGGTGCGCGCGTGGTGATGCACCTGCACAACGCGCGGCTGTTCTGCGCGATCGGGGTCGCGGCGCGCGACGGCGCGCCCTGCTTTCGCTGCCGCGGCCGCAACACGCTGCCGGGCCTCGTGCTCAACTGCCGCGGCTCGCTGCCGGAGGCCGTCGCCTACGCGGCGGGCCTGTCGCTGCACACCCCGCTCGCGCTGGAGTCGACCGACCGCTTCGTGGCCCCCAGCGGCTGGGCCGCCGGGCAGCTCGCCCGGCTCGGGGTCCCCGCCGAGCGCCTCTCGGTGCTCGGGCACTACCTCCCGGCCGAGGAGCTCGCCGCCGAGTCGCGCGCCCACCAGGGCCGCTACGTGCTCGCGGCCGGGCGGCTCTCGCCCGAGAAGGGCTTCGACGTCGCGGTCGAGGCGGCGGCGCGCGCGGGGGTGCCGCTGTGGATCGCCGGCGAAGGGCCGGCCGCGCCGGACCTGGCCGCGCTGGTGCGCCGGCTCGGCGCGCCCGTGCAGCTGCTCGGCGGCGTCCCCCGCGCTCAGATGCCGGCGCTGCTGCGCGGGGCCGCCGCTCTGGTGGTCAGCTCGCGCAGCCACGAGTTCTCGCCGTTCGCCGCGCTCGAGGCCATGGGCTCCGGCGTACCGGTGGCGGCGACGGCGAGCGGCGGTGTGCCGGAGCTGATCGGCGCGGAGCGCTGCGTGCCGCTCGGCGACGCCGGTGCGCTCTCGGAGCGCCTGGGAGCCCTCTGGAGCGATCCGGGGCGGAGGCGCGAGGACGGGGAGGCACTGCTCGCGCGAGCCCGCGAGCGCCACTCGGAGCGGCGCTACGTCGACGACCTGCTGCAGGTCTACGCCGGCGTCAGCGGCTGAGCCGCTCGCGCCACGAGTCGAGCGCGTCGGCGACCGTCTGCGCCAGCGGGATCTCCGGCGTCCAGCCGATGGCGGCGTGCAGCCGCTGCGCCGACCCGCGCACCTCGGGCACGTCGTGGGCCCGCACGCGCCGCGGGTCGACCTCGTGGCGCACCGGGATGCGCGCGGCGGCGCGCACCAGCTCGACGAGCTCGCGCACGCTGACGGCGCGGCCGCTGGCGACGTTGTAGATGCCCGGCTCCAGCGTCGCGGCGGCCGCGTAGGCGCGAGCGACGTCGCGCACGTCGCAGAAGTCCCGCGCCGAGTCGGGGTTGCCGGTGCGCACCAGCGCCTCGTCGCGGCCCGCGACCTCCGCCTCCGCGACCTGGCGCGTGAGCGTGCCCACCACGTAGTCGTCGCTCTGGCCGGGCCCGGTGTGGTTGAAGGGCCGCAGCCGGACAACACGCAGGTCGGCCGAGTCGCCGTACTGGCCGCCCAGCAGGTCAACCGCAGCCTTCGACACCGCATACGGGTTCTGAGGCCGCAGCGGCGCCGACTCGTCCACCGGCAGCCGGTCCGGCGGCCCGTAGACCTCGCCGGTCGAGATCAGCACGACGGTCGCGTCGGGCACCTCGTGCCGGGCCGCCTCCAGCAGGTTGACCGTCATCGCGACGTTCTGCGCGATCGTCTCGGCCGGCGCGTCCCAGGAGCGGCCCACCGACGCCAGCGCGGCGAGGTGCCAGATCGTCTCGGGCGCCGCGTCGCGCACGGCCGCACGCACCGCGTCCGCGTCGAGCAGGTCGAGCTCGCCGCGCGGCGGCGCGACCGCGTTCGGCAGCAGATCGAGCAGGTGCCGCCCTGCGAACCCCGCGCCGCCGGTGACGAAGGCGCGCGCGGCGGCGGCGCTATCGACGTCGACGCTCGGCAAGGTACTGGCGGGCGAGCGCGGCGACGAAGCGCGGGTTGGTGCTCAGGTAGCGGCCCGCCAGGCGCCTCGGCTCCTGCCAGGTGCGGTAGATCCACTCGAGGCCGCGGTCCTGCATCCAGGCCGGCGCCATCGCGACGCGGCCTGCGTGGAAGTCGAAGGCCGCGCCCACGCCGCACATGACGGGCACGTCGAGCCGTTCGCGCATGCGCGCCATCCACTTCTCCTGCTTGGGCACTCCGATGCCGACCCAGAGCACGTCGGGCCGCGCCTGGTTGATCTGGCGCGCCACGGCCTCCTCCTCGTCGGCGGCCAGCTCCCGGAACGGCGGCGAGTACCCGCCCACCACCCGGATCCCCGGGTGGCGGCGCCGCAGCGCCAGCGCCAGCTGCACCAGCGAGCCCTGGTCGCGGCCCCCGTAGAGCCAGACCCGGTGCCCGCGCTCGGCCGAGTGCTGCGAGTAGCGCGACATCAGCTCCGGCCCGTAGACGCGGTCGGCGAGCTTCGCGCCGAGCAGGTTGGCGGCCCACACGACGGGCATCCCGTCGGGCACCACGAGCGTGGCGGCGCGCAGCGCGGCCAGCATCTCCGGGTCGTCGCGGGCCACGATCAGCGAGTGCACCGGGGCCACGCAGACGTAGCCGCGGGCGCGACGCTCGACCAGGTCGTCCATGACCGCCATCGCGCGGTCGTAGTCGACGAGGGAGACCGGAACGCCCAGGACGTCGCGGGTCGGGACCGTGAGAGCCGCGGCAGCGGAGGGATGCGGCTCGGGTTGACCGGAATGCATTGGACTCGGTGAGAGCGTAGCCGGGAAGTCGGAGGCTCTAAACCCCGGGCGCGCCACTACGTTGCGGTGCCCGGCCCGAGCGCCGCGAGCGTCGGCGCATCGCGGTCGCGCGCCGAGACCTCCAGCTCGATCCCGGCCGGCCAGTCGATCCCGACGGCGGGGTCGTCGAAGCGGAAGCCCGACTCCGCGGCCGGGTCGTAGTAGGTCGAGACCTTGTAGATCACGTCGGCCAGCTCGGAGGTGACGCAGAAGCCGTGGGCGAAGCCGTCGGGCACGTAGAGCTGGCGGTGCGCGACGTCGTCGAGCGGGAACGCCTCCCAGCGCCCGAATGCCGCCCGAGCCGGGGCGGATGTCGACGACCACGTCGACGATCGAGCCGCGCGCGCAGCGCACGAGCTTGGCCTGGCCGGGCTGGAAGTGCATGCCGCGCAGGACGCCCAGCCGCGAGCGCGAGTGGTTGTCCTGGACGAACTCGTCGTGCACGCCCAGCTCGCCCAGCAGCGAGCGCCGGTAGGTCTCCTGGAAGAAGCCGCGCTCGTCGCCGTGGACGACGGGCTCGATCAGGATCGGGCCCTCGAGGCGTGTCTCGAGGCGGCGCACGCGGGGTCAGCCGAGGCCGGGCTCGGCGCGGTCGGCGATCAGGCGCGCCAGCGCGAGCGACGAGGTCGCCGCCGGCGACGGCGCGTTGCGCACGTGCAGGGCGCGCTCGGTCTCCGAGACGACGAAGTCGTCGACCAGCTTGCCGTCGCGCCCGAGCGCCTGCGCCCGCTTGCCGGCGAAGCCGCCGTTGAAGTCGCCCGGCCCGATCTCGGGCACGTAGTCGGCGGCGGCCCGCGCCAGCGCCCGCTTGCTGACCGCGTGGCGGATCTCGGTGATGCCCGGTGCGCCACCACTTGAGCGCCATCCGCAGCGTGCCGGGCCAGGTGAGGTCGCCGGCGCCGCGCGGCGACAGCAGGGCGGTCGGCCCGAGCGACACGTGGCCGTCGATGTGACGGCTCAGGTGGACGCCCAGGAACGGCAGCGAGGGGTCGGGCACCGGGTAGATCAGCGAGCGCACCAGCTCGGCTCGCTCGGGGCGCAGGTAGAGGTAGGCGCCGCGGAAGGGGACGATGCGCGGGTCCGGCGGGGCGCCGGCGGCCACGGCCAGCTTGTCCGAGCCGACGCCGGCGCAGAACACCGCGAAGCGGGCGCGCGTCTCGCCGCCGGCGTGCTCGAGCGCGATGCGGCCCGGCTGGAGTGGACACGCCGTCGACGCCGCAGTTCGTGACGACGGGCGTGCCGCCCTCCTCCAGCCGCTTCGCCATCGCGCCCGCGACCTGGGCGAAGTCGACGATCCCGGTGGCCGGCGAGTGCAGCGCGGCGACGCCGCGGCAGTGCGGCTCGATCTCGTGCAGCTCGGCGACGTTCAGCCGGCGCAGCCCGGGCACCTCGTTCTCGCGCCCGCGCCGCTCGAGCTCGTCGAGGCGGCCGAGCTCGCTCTCGTCGCGCGCGACGATCACCTTGCCGCAGCGCTCGTGGCGGATGTCCTCCTGCTCGCAGAACTCGTACATCGCCCGGGCGCCCTCGACGCAGAGGCGCGCCTTCAGCGAGCCGGGCATGTAGTAGATGCCCGGCGTGGATGACGCCGCTGTTGGCGCCCGTCTGCCCGGCGGCCACGGCGGGCCCGCGCTCCAGCACCGCGGCGCTCGAGGTCGGGGCGGCGCCGCTTCAGCTCACGCGCGACCGCCAGGCCGAGGATCCCGCCGCCGACCACCGCCAGGTCGCATTCCTCCGGCGCCTGCGGCACCTCAGCCCGCTTGCTTCTGGGGCACGCCGCGAGCCAGCAGCTCGACGTCGGCGTCGACCATCAGCTTGACCATGTCCTCGAACGTCGTGGTGGGCTTCCAGCCGAGCTTCTCGCGCGCCTTCGCCGGGTCGCCGATCAGGTGCTCGACCTCGGCGGGGCGCATGAAGCGCGGGTCGATGCGCACGTGGTCGGCCGGGTCGAGGCCGACGTGCGCGAACGCCACGTCCACGAGCTCGCGCACCGAGTGGGCCTCGCCGGTGGCGATCACGTAGTCGTCCGGCTCGTCCTCCTGCAGCATCAGCCACATCGCCTCGACGTAGTCCTTGGCGTAGCCCCAGTCGCGCTCGGCGTCGAGGTTGCCGAGCGCCACCTCCTGCTGCAGGCCGAGCTTGATCGCGGCGGCCGCGTGGGTGACCTTGCGCGTGACGAACTCGAGCCCGCGGCGCTCGCTCTCGTGGTTGAAGAGGATCCCGCAGGCGGCGTACAGGTCGTACGACTCGCGGTAGTTGACCGTGATGAAGTGGCCGTAGCACTTGGCCACGCCGTACGGGAGAGCGCGGGTAGAAGGGCGTCGACTCGCGCTGCGGCACCTCGAGCACCTTGCCGAACATCTCCGAGCTGGACGCCTGGTAGAAGCGCGCGTCCGGGCGCACCTCGCGCATCGCCTCGAGCATGCGGGTGACGCCGACGGCGGTGAACTCCGTGGTCAGCACCGGCTGCGACCAGGATGCCGCCACGAACGACATGGCCGCGAGGTTGTAGATCTCCTCGGGCTCGCAGTCGCGCATCACGTCGACCAGCGAGCGCTGGTCGAGCAGGTCGCCCGTGTGCAGGGTGATCGCGTCGCGGATGCCCTCGAGGCGCTGGAACGTCTCGGTCGAGGAGCGGCGGACCATGCCGTGCACCTCGTAGCCCTTCTCGAGCAGGAGCTCGGCGAGGTAGGAGCCGTCCTGGCCGGTGATGCCGGTGATGAGGGCGCGCTTTGCCATGTCAGCGGGTGGCCACCTGCTGCTCGCGCAGCCAGTCGGCGGTCTGGGCCAGGCCGTCGCGCAGGTCGATGCGGGCCTCCCAGCCGAGCAGGTTGCGCGCCTTCTCCACCGACGGCCAGCGGCGCTGGACGTCCACCTGGAAGGTGGGCAGGTGCTCGAGCTCGAACGCGTCGGGGTCCTCGCCGCAGACCTCCCAGATCATGCGCGCGATCTCCGCGACCGTCCGCTCCTCGGAGGCCGAGATGTTGAAGTCCTCGTTCTCGGCGGCGGGGTGCGCCATCGCGGTCACGACGCCGTCGGCGATGTCGTCGATGTGGGTCAGCGTGCGGGTCTGCTCGCCCGAGCCGAAGATCTGGAGCGGGTGCTGGCCCGACAGCACCTTGCGGATCACGTCCGGGACCATGTGCGCGATGCCGGGCTCGTCCTCGGGCATCTCGCCCGGGCCGTAGGCGTTGAAGGGGCGGCAGATCGTGTAGGGGAGGCCGTGCTCGTCGTGCATCGCATGGCAGTACACCTCACCGGCGAGCTTGGAGAACCCATACGCCGACTCCGGGATCGGCGTGTCCCGGATGTGCTCCTCGGTCGTGGGGTACTCCGTCGCGCGCTCGAACACCATGGACGACGATACGTAGACGAGCCGCTCCACGCGCTGCTCGAGCGAGGCGCGGAAGATCGCGTTGTAGAGCGCGTTGTTCACCTCGAGCAGCGTGTGCGGCAGCTTGTGGAAGTTGCCGATGCCCCCGACGATCGCCGCGAGGTGGATCACGTGGGAGCAGCCGCGCGCCGCCTCGCGCGCCTCGTCGAGCTCGCGCAGGTCGCCGGTGTGGACCTCGCAGGCCTCGCTCATCCAGGCCGGCGCCGTGCGCTGGTCGGAGACGCGCACGTCCCACTCGCCCTCGCGGACGAGCCGCCGGACCACGGCGTTGCCGATCGTGCCGGCGCCGCCGGTGACGAGCACGCGCGCCATCAGACCGACGCCGCCGTCGCGGGCTCGCGCACGGTCGCGAACACGCGCCCGGTGCCGGTGACGTTCCAGGGGTCCACGAGCAGGGCGCCGTCGGGGATGCGCGCCGACACCCCGTGGAACTCCGTGTGGTCGGTGGCGACGATGACCGCGTCCGCCTCGGCGACGGCCTCGGCGAACGGCGCGGACTCAGCGGGCACGTGCGGGTCGTGGCGCGAGACGTGCGCGAGCTCGCGCTCGAGCAGCCGGATCAGCTTGAGCGCGAGCGAGTCGCGCAGGTCGTCGGAGTCGCGCTTGAAGGTCAGCCCGAGCACGGCGATCTTGCGGTCGCGCAGCGAGCCGCCGAGCCGCGACTTGAGCCCCTTGACGAGGAAGAGCGGCACCGTCTCGTGCACGCGCGAGACCGCGAGCAGCATGCCCGGGGCGCTGGAGCGCTCCTCCGAGAACGTGAAGTCCTTGCGCAGGCACGCGCCGGCCGTCAGCCCGGGGCGGCCCATGCCGCCGCGCGGGTAGTCGCGGTTGATCAGGTCGATCACCTCGAACACGTTCGCGTCGTACTGCTCGGCCTCCATCATCAGCAGGTTCGGGAGGGCGAACTGGGCGTAGCGCAGGATGTTGGTCCAGATCTTCGCGAGCTCGGCCTGCACCGGCGTCGTCTGCTCGATGTCGGTGCCGAACACCTCGAACAGCTCGGCCGCCTTGGCGCCCGACCCGGCGCCCACGCCGCCGACGATGCACGGCAGCGTGGCGATCTCCTCGAGGAAGTGGTTCTCGGCGATGCGCTCGGGCACGTGCGCCACGAACACGTCCTCGCCGACCGTGAAGGCGCGGCGCTGCTCGATGTAGCCGGCGACCCAGTCCGTGGTGCCGGGCGCGACCGTCGAGCGCAGGACGAGCGACTGGCCCTCGGACAGGACCGGGATCAGCTCGTCCAGCACCTGCCGGATCTGCGACATGTCGATCTCGATGTGGACGTGCGCGGGCGTGCCCAGCGTGAGCACGATGTGGTCCGCGCGGGCGGCGTCCTGCACGCGCGTGGTGCGCTCGAAACGGCCCTCGGCGAGCACTCGCTCGAGCAGCTCCTGGGTGCCGGTCTCGTGGAAGGGCATCTGGCCGGCGTCGATCTGCTCGAGCACCTCCGGCACGCGCTCGACGCCGATCACGTCGAGTCCGCGATCGGCGAAGGAGAGCGCCAGCGGCAGCCCGACCCGGCCCAGCCCAACGACTGCGACGCTCGTCATCGGGCCCCAACCCTACGCGTGGGAGCCGGCGCCGGCTCCAGCTCCTCCTCGGGCTCGGGCCTGCGCGTCCTCGCTGGTGTCCTGGCGCTGCTCGAGCAGCGCCAGCCGCTGGGCGAGCACCTTCGTCTGGTCGGACAGGCGCGACACGGCCAGCGAGAAGTGCAGCAGCAGGATCAACACGAAGCCGAACGCGACCAGGAACAGCGCGTTCGGCGGGTAGGCGATCCCGACGAGCTGGGCGAACTCCTCGAGCGCGCTCTTCCACACCGACAGGGCCAGCAGCACGAGCCCGCTGAACAGCCACAGCAGCGCGTAGCGCTCCAGGAAGGCGCGCCGGCGCACGAGCTCGAGCACGACGAACAGCAGGAACGTGCTGGCCGCGATCGACAGGATCTGGATGCGGATCTCCATCAGATCCCGTGTGTGGCGGCCACCGGGGCGTCGCCGCCGCGGGCCGGGACCGGCCGCTTGCGCGCGAGGCCGATGAAGACGGCCAGAAGGACCTTGACCATGTAGTAGACCGACTTCCCGGAGCGGATCGACGACACGCCCCCGCCGCGCAGCAGCATGCGCACCGGCACCTCCTGCATGCGCAGGCGGTGGAAGTGCACCATCAGCACAGCCTCCACCTCGGGGTAGTCGTGCGGGTAGTCGCGCGCGAACAGCGCGATGCCGCGGCGGTTGTAGAGGCGGAAGCCGGAGGTGGGGTCGCTGACGCGCTGCCCGATGATGCGCGACAGCAGGAAGGCGAACAGGTGGATGCCGGTGCGCCTGCTGATCGGCGCCGGGTAGCCGCGCTCCTTGGTGAGGAAGCGCGAGCCGCAGACCATGTCGAGCGTCGGGTCGGCGCGCATCGTCTCGAGCAGCTTGTCGATCTCGTCGGCGCAGTGCTGCCCGTCGCCGTCCACCTGGACGACGTAGTCGTAGTCGTGCTCGGCCGCGTAGACGAAGCCGCACTGGACGGCGCCGCCGATGCCGAGGTTGAAGGCCGGGCGCAGCACCCGGGCGCCCACGGCGCGCGCCACGTCCCCGGTGCCGTCGGTCGAGCCGTCGTCCACGACCAGCACGTCGAACTGCGGCGCCTGCACCCGGATCGAGTTGACGACGGCGCCGACGGTCTCGGCCTCGTTGTACGCGGGTACGACCGCGAGGTATCTGGCGTGTGGGTGCACGATTGACTTTCTACAGCCCCGCGCGGCGGGTCAAGTTGCGCCGGCGCGCGAATATATCTGCGCATGCCGCTCGGCCGAGCCGCGCCACGTGAACGCTCGCGCCCGCACCAGGCCGGCGTCCCGGAGGCGCCCGCGCAGCCCGTCGCTAGAGGTCACCTGGGAGAGCGCGTCGGCGATCGACTCCACAGAGTGAGGGTCGAAGAGTAGCGCCGCGCCGCCGCAGACCTCGGGTATCGAGGCCCGATCCGAGGCGGCCACGGGCAGCCCGCAGGCCATCGCCTCGGCCGCCGGCGCGCCGAAGCCCTCGTACAGCGAGGGGAAGACCAGCGCGCTCGCCGCGCGGTAGAGCGCCGGCAGCGTGTCGCGCGGCACGTGCCCGACGTGGCGCACGCGTCCCTCCAGGCCGAGCTCGCGCACCCGGCGCATGAGCGCCGGCAGGCGCCCGTAGTCCTGTCCGGTGAGCACGAGCGCCAGATCGGGGTCGGGCGCCTGGGCGAGCGCCTCGACCAGGCGCTCGTGGTTCTTGTGCGCCCACAGGTTCGCCGGGTAGAGCGCGAACCGCTGCGGCAGACCCAGCGGCGAGAGGCGCCCGGCGTCGTCGGGCTGCGCGTCGGGCCCGAAGCGGTCGTGCTCGATGCCGAAGTGGACGACCTCGACGCGGTCGTCGGGGATCGCCGAGCAGCTCCACGATCCGCTCCTTCGAGAAGCGGCTCGACGTGACGACCACGTCCGCGCGGCGCGCCGAGCCGTCGTAGGCCCAGCGCCTGTAGGCGCGCTCCGGGCGCGAGAAGAGCTGCGGCAGGTCATGGTGCTGGACGTCGTGGAGCGTGACCACGCGCGGCGCGGACGTCTCCGGGATCGGGACCGTCACGGCGTGGTGCAGCAGGTCCAGCCCCGCCGGCACCGAGCGCGCGGTCGCGCGCGGCCGCGCCGCGGCGGCGGCCATCGCGAGCGCGCGCGTGTGGCTGCGGTCGCCGGGGCGATAGGAGGTCACGTGGTGGAGCCGCACCGGGCCGCGCCGGTAGTCGCCGTAGGCGGCCATGACGTGCCGGTTGGCCAGCACGACCACCTCCTCGGGGCCGTTCCCGGCGGCGTACTCGCCGAGCAGACCCTGCACGTAGGTCTCCGAGCCGCCGACCCGTCCCGGGAACAGCGTCAGCAGCGCGAAGCCGATCCGCATCGCCCGGAGACTAGGCGAGCGCTATGCCAGACTCGCGGCCGTGGAGCTGCCGAGCATCAGCATCGTCACGCCGTGCCTCAACGCGGCGGGCACGATCGAGGAGGCGGTCGCCAGCGTGCGAGCGCAGGACTACCCGCGCCTCGAGCACGTCGTGGTCGACGGCGGGTCCACCGACGGCACCGTCGAGGTGCTGGAGCGGCTCGGCGTCCGCTACGTCTCGGAGCCCGACGAGGGGCGCGTGGACGCCGCCAACAAGGGCGTGGCGCTCACCTCGGGCGAGGTGGTCGGCTGGCTCAACGCGGACGACCGCTACGAGCCCGGCGCGCTGCTCGACGTGGGCCGCGCCCTCGCGGCCGATCCGGCGGCCGGCTGGGCCACCGGCTACTGCCGCATCATCGACGGCGAGGGCCGCGAGATCCGCAAGCCGATCACGGCGTACAAGAACTGGCTGCTGCGCCACTGGTCCTACTCGCTCTACCTGACCCAGAACTTCGTCTCGGACCCGGCGACCTTCGTGCGCCGCCCGGTGCTGGAGCAGGCGGGGCCGCTCGACCCGCGCTACCGCATCTCGCACGACTACGACCTCTGGCTGCGGGTCGCCCGGCGCGCCGAGCCGGTTGTGCTGCGACGCAACCTGTCCAACTTCCGCATGGTCGAGGGCACGCTCAGCATGGCCGGCTTCGAGCGCCAGTTTCGCGAGCACACCGACTGCGCGCGGCGCTGGGGCGAGGGCCACCGGGTGGCCGTGGCCGCGAACGTCCTGATCAGCAGGGCGATCGTCGGCGTATACCGCGGGCTGCGCACCGCGCGGCGCCTGCGCGCCGCCTAGCTCAGCGGTCGCGCCAGTCCGCGGCGAGCAGGCCGAGCAGCACGCTGTCGCAGCGGCCCGAGCTCGTCACGACGTGCTCGCGCAGCACGCCCTCGCGGCGGAACCCGGCCCCCTCGAGCATCGCGATCGTCGAGTCCCTGAACGCGTAGGTCTCGGCGAACAACCGGTTCAGTCCGAGCGCGCCGAACGCCCAGTCGGCGAGGAATGCCAGGAAGGCCGTCGTGTCGGCCCGGTACACGTCGGCGTCGTCCGCGCGCTGCGGGTCGACGAGGAACGAGACCTCCGCGCGCTGGGCGTTCCAGTCGATGTTGGTGAGCCCGCCGTAGCCGAGGAACTCGCCCCCGTGCCCGAGGATGGAGGCGAGCAGCATCGGCGGGCGCGGCGAGGCGTGCGCGGGGCGCACCTGCTCGTCGAACCAGCGCAGCTGCTGCTCGGGGGAGATCGGCTCCGCCTGTCGGAGCACGTCGATCTGCGCGTTGCGGAACGTCCGCAGCGCCTCGATGTCGGCCCGCCGCAGGGGCACGAATCGGTAGCCGTCGCGCTCGGCCGGCAGCCCCGGGAGCTCCGCGGCCTCGCCGTCGCCGTCCACGTCGGCCGCGCGGCGGAAGAGCACCCGCGAGTTGCGCCCCATGCCGCTGGCCGCGAGCGCCCGGAACAGATCGCGCCTGACCTCGGCGGGAAGGGCGCGCTCGGCCTCGACGCGATAGGCGTGGCAGCGCGGCCCGAGCTCCGGATCGCCGATGTAGTCGAGCCCCATCAGCAGGAACAGCTCCATCGGGAAGTCGGCCTGCACGTCGACCGCCTCGAAGCCGACCTGGCGGGCGGTGTCGCACAGGGAGGCGACGTCGAAGTAGTTGACGTGGTCCGGCGGGGCGACCCACCAGGGGTCGACGCCCAGCTTGCGCTGCGCGGCGAGCTGCAGCGGGTTGAAGTCGTTCGGGACGCGGATGTAGAGCAGGCCGCCCGGCTCGACCAGCCGCCTGATGCCGCGCAGCATGGCCACGGCGTCCGGTACGTGCTCGAGGACGTTGATGAGCACGACCGCGTCGAAGGTCGGCGGCGGGTCGGACTCGGCCAGCAGCTCCTCGAGCGTCGCGGTGCGGGCGTCGAGCCCGCGCTCGCGCGCCATCGCAGCCGCGTCGGCCGACGGGTCGATCCCGTGCGGCTCGAACCCCTCCTCGCCGAGCCACTCGAGCAACTCGCCCTGGCCGCAGCCCACGTCGAGGACGCTCGGGCCGCTCCCGTGCTCGCGCAGCCCGGCGCCGATGTCGGCGTAGAGCGTCTCGCGCAGCCAGGCGCGCTCGCCCTCGCCCTCCTCGCCCCCGGCGAGCAGGCGGCGCAGCTCGGGCGCCCGGCCGCCGTCGCGCAGCAGGTCGTAGTAGCGGCTCTGGTAGAAGCGGTCGAACTCCGACTCGGTCGGCATCGGGTCGAGCCGCCGGTAGCCGTGGACCGGGTCGACGATCACCTCGTAGGTCGTCTCGGCTTCGATGTCCACTCAGACCATCTCCCAGGTGATCACGTCGTCTGCCTCCACGTCAGTGCGCAACTCGCGGCCCAGCACCAGCTCCAGGTGCTTCGGCGCGATCCCCGAGCCGGGGTCGCTTGATCGTGACCATCGCCGGCTCGAGCACCGTCCCGGCGGGCAGGTCACGCGCGGCGATCAGGCTGCGCCGCGCGAGCGTGAAGTTCTCCTCGAGCTCCTCGGGGTTCGGGCCCGGCTTGAGCCCGTCGCCCAGCGCCGCCTGCGCGTCGCGGATCCCCTGGACCATCGCCGCCAGCTCGCCCGGCTCGATCGCGAACGAGTGGTCGGGCCCGTCCATCCCGCGGTCGAGCGTGAAGTGCTTCTCCACGAACGCCGCGCCCAGGGCCGCGGCGGCGATCGGGACGGCGATGCCGGTCGTGTGGTCCGACAGCCCCGAGGGCACGCCGAAGGCCTCGCGCAGCGTGTCCATCGCGCGCAGGTTGATGCGGTCGACCGGGGCGGGGTAGACGGACGCGCACTGCATCAGCCCGAGCGCCGTGGCGCCCGCCCCGGCGGCCGCCGCCACCGCGTCCTGGACATCGGCGAGCGTCGCCATGCCGGTCGACACGATCAGCGGGATGCCGGTCGCGGCCGCGCGGCGGATCAGCGGCAGGTCCACGATCTCGCCCGACGCGATCTTCAGCACCGGCACGCCCAGCTCGGCGAGCTCGTCGACCGCCTCGTGGTCGAACGGGCTCGAGAAGAAGTCGATGCCGCGTTCGCGCGCGTGCGCGGCGAGCTCGGCGTGCCACTCGCGCGGCAGCGAGATGTCCTCGAGCAGCTCGGCGGGCGTCTTGTCGGTGAACGCCTTGAGGAACTCGCTGCGCGCCTTGCGCGAGTAGATCCGCGCTCCCGAGTAGGTCTGGAACTTGACGGCGTCGGCGCCCGCGTCGGCGGCGACATCGATCAGCTGCAGCGCGATCGACTTGTCGCGGTTGTGGTTGGAGCCCGCCTCGGCGATCACGTAGGTGGGCAGCCCGTTGGCGACCGGGCGGCCGCCGATCTCGAATCGCGCCGGGAAGCTCACTCGACGACCATCTCGGACGGGCCTCCGCCGGCCGCGCTGAGGATCCGGTCGAGGTCGGCATCCGGGCCGACGCGCGCGAGGAACTCGCGGATCGTCGCCAGGTCCTCCGCCGTGTCGAGGCTCAGCTTCACGCCCCGCACGGGCGGCTCGAGGCGCACGGAGGCCTGCGGGAAACGCTCGGGGCGGTTGCGCACGAACGGCGTGACATGCTCCCGATCGTACGGATCGCGGGTGTCGGCAGCCGCCGCGTCGAGCGCCGCGCGCGACACCACCTCCACGTCGAGCCCGTCGGGGAAGCTGCGCGGCTCGCGGGTGTTCCAGACGTAGTCGAGGCCGTCGCCCTCCCGCCACGCCCGGATCACGCGATCGATCACGGCCGGCTCGGCGAGCGGGCAGTCGGCGGTGATCCGCACGACCGCGTCGCATCCGGCCGCCTCGGCCGCCATGCGGTAGCGCTCGAGGACGTCGTCGAGGGGCCCCCGGACGACCGGCAGCCCGAGGCTCTCCGCCCGCTCCGCGACCGGGTCGTCGTCGGCGCCGACCGAGGTGGCGACCAGCACCGACGCGGCCTCGCGCACCCCTTCGAGGCGCCGCGCCAGCACGTCGAGGGTCGCGCCGGGCCCGAGCTCCGCGAGCACCTTGCCGGGCAGCCGCGACGAGCTCATGCGCGCCTGGACGATCACGGCCACGACGGCCTGCGCGCTCACGCGGCCTCGAGCTCCTCGACGATCGCCGGCACGGCGGCGATGCTCGCCACGGTGCGCTCGGCGTCCTCGTCGCCGGGCACCCGGACCGCGGCGTGGCGGCCGGTCGTCACGCGGATCGTGTGGATGCCGAGCGGCCGGATGCCGCGGAAGTCCTTGCTCGGGTCGTCGCCGACGTAGACGATCTCCCCCGCGGTGCAGCGCTCGCGGCGCATCATCAGCTCGAACACCCGCACCGATGGCTTGCGGTTGTGGATGCCGTAGCGGTGGGTGACATAGGCATGGCGCAGGTGGGGCGCGAGGCCGAGCGCGTCCAGCTTGCTCTGCTGGACGACCTTGTGGCCGTCGGTCACCACGTACAGCGGCCGCGGCCGAAGCGCCTCCAGCACCGCCCGCGACTCGTCCGGGAGCTCGATCGCCGGCCGGTGGTGGCGGTAGACCGAGACCAGCTCGCGCACGGACTGTCGCCGCGCCAGGCCGAGCCGCTCGACCACGGCGTCGAACTGGCGGCCGCGGCCGTCGCGCTCGAGCGACTCCCACATCGCCTCGAAGGCCTCGTCCTCGTCCGCCCCCCAGCGCTCGTGCAGCGCCCGCGCGACCGCGCGGAAGCCGCTGCGCACGTACTGCTCCTCGGGGTAGAGGGTGTCGTCGAGGTCGAACGCGACGATCACGGCTCGATGAAGCGGTCGGCCGGGTGGCGCACCAGGCGCACGCCGCGGCGGTAGGACCCCACCTGCGGCTCGACCGCCTCGCCCAGCGCCTCCCGGACCGCCCAGGCGGGCGAGTCCACCCCGGCGTGGAACCCGAGCGTCGAGGCTCCCCCGACGCGCGCGTTGCACTCGAGCAGCACCGCCTCGTCGCCGTCGGCGAAGCCCTGGATCACGAGGTGGCCGCGCAACGGCAGGCTCTCGGCCAGCGCGACAGCGGCGTCGCGCAGCGCCGGGTGCTCGACGGTCTCGGTCACGCTGGACTCGCCCTCGTGCACGCGGATGCGCCGCCGCGGGGCGGCGTCGACCACGCGGCCGTCGCGGTTCACGTAGACGTCGACCGAGTGCTCGCCGCCGGCGGCGAGCGGCTGGAAGACCGGCTCGGACAGCCCCTGCGCGTGCTCGCGCGGCGGCGTCGCGCCCCAGTCCCAGCCCGAGGCCCGCGCCGCCGGCGCCGCGGCGCTCCTTCACGACCAGGCGGTCGCCCGCGACCTCGTCGAGCGCCGCCGCCGTCGGCACCGTCGGGATCCCCGCGGCGCGGCAGTGGTCGTGGAAGCGCAGCTTGTCGAGGCAGACGTCGACCGCGTCGGGCGTGCCGATCGGGACGTGCACGCCGCGCTCGCCGAGCTCGTCGCGCAGCTCCGCGAAGAACGGCAGCTCGCCGTCGCGCGTGGGCACGATCAGCGCGATCCGCTCGGCTGCGCAGAAGTCGAGCAGCCGGGCGCGCGTCCCGGGGTCGTCCAGCGGCGGCATCTCCCAGAAGCGGTCGGCGAACCAGCGGCCCACGCACTCCGGGTCGGAGTCGGCGCCCCAGGCGCGGCCCGGGACCGGCGCCTCGGCGGCGGCGCGCGCCAGCGCCAGCAGCAGCGGCACCTTGCGCGAGAGGCTCGTCACGAGGATGTTCAGCGGGGCCGCCGGCAAGCGGCGGGGATGCTATCCGCGCACCCCTTAGCATCCGCGCGACATGGATCTGACCGGAAAGACCATCCTCATCACGGGCGGCACGGGCTCGTTCGGGAGCGCCTTCCTCGAGACCGTGCTGCGGGACCACGACCCGCACTCGGTGCGCGTCTTCAGCCGTGACGAGCTCAAGCAGTCCGAGCTCGCGCGCCGCTTCGCCGACGAGACCCGCCTGCGCTTCCTCCTGGGCGACGTGCGCGACCTCCCGCGCCTGACGCGCGCCACCCGCGGCGTCGACCTGATCGTCCACGCCGCCGCGCTCAAGCAGGTCCCGGCGGCCGAGTACAACCCCTTCGAGGCGGTCAAGACCAACGTGGTGGGCGCCGAGAACGTCGTGGCGGCGGCGATCGACAACGACGTGCCGCTGACGATCTCGCTCTCCACCGACAAGGCCGTCAACCCGGTCAACCTGTACGGCGCGACCAAGCTCTGCGCGGAGAAGATCGTCACCCAGGGCAACGCCTACGCGGCCGACAGCCGCTCCCGCTTCGCGACGGTGCGCTACGGCAACGTCGTCGGCAGCCGCGGGTCGGTGGTGCCGCTGTTCAAGGCGCAGGCCGAGACCGGCGTGCTGACGATCACCGACGAGCGCATGACGCGCTTCTGGATCACCCTCGACGAGGCCGTCGCCTTCGTGCTCGGCTCGCTGCCGCTCGCCGGCGGCGGGGAGGTCTTCGTCCCGAAGATCCCGAGCATGCGCGTGACGGACATGGCCGAAGCGCTGGCGCCCGGCGCCGAGCGCCGCGTGATCGGCATCCGGCCGGGCGAGAAGCTCCACGAGCTGCTCGTGACCGAGGACGAGTCGCGCCACTCCTACGAGCTCGACGACCGCTTCGTGATCCTGCCCGAGTACGCCTCCTGGCCGCTGCGCGAGGTCGAGGGCGGCGCGCGGATGCCGGAGGGCTTCCGCTACGCCAGCGACACGAACGACCGCTGGGTCACGGTCGAGGAGCTCGCCGAGATGGCGGCGGGCGTCAAAGCCGTCGCGTGACGTTCATCCCGTACGGCCGCCAGGAGATCACCGAGGCGGACGTCGAGGCGGTCGCGGCGGCGCTGCGCTCCGATCTGATCACCCAGGGGCCGCGCGTGGCCGAGCTGGAGTCGGCGCTGGCGGCCTACCTGGGCGCCTCGCACGCCGTCGCGCTGTCGAGCGGCACCGCCGCGCTGCACGCGGCGGCCTTCGCCGCCGGCCTGGGCCCCGGCGACGAGGTGATCACGACGCCGATCACGTTCGCCGCGTCGGCCAACTGCGCGCGCTACCTCGGCGCCGACGTGCGCTTCGTCGACATCGACCCCGCCACCTGGAACCTCGACACCGCCGCCGCGGCCGCGAGCACCGGCGAGCGCACGCGGGCGATCGTGCCGGTGAGCTACGCCGGCCTGCCGGTGGACCTCGCGCCGCTCGCGGACGTGCGCGAGCGGGTGACCGTGATCGAGGACGGCTGCCACGCGATCGGCGGCCACCGCGACGGGCTCAAGGTGGGCGGCGACGGCGGCGCCGACCTGACGGCCTTCTCCTTCCACCCGGTCAAGTCGATGACCACCGGCGAGGGCGGCCTCGTGACCACCGCGGACGCGGACCTCGCCGCTCGCGTCGCGCTCTTCCGCACGCACGGGATCACGCGCGACGGGATCGAGCGCGGGCCCGACGACGGCGCCTGGTACTACGAGATGCAGGCGCTCGGCTTCAACTACCGCATCACCGACGTGCAGTGCGCGCTCGGCCTGTCGCAGCTGAAGCGCGCTCGACGGCTGGGTGGCGCGGCGCAACGCGCATCGCCGCGCTCTATCGCGAGCTGCTCGCCGGCGAGCAGCGCATCGAGCTGCCGCCCGCGGCGCCGCCGGGCTGGCTGCACGGCCATCACCTGTTCCCGATCCGCGTGCGCGACGGCGCCGCCGCGCGCAAGCGCGCCTTCGAGTCGCTGCAGGCCGCCGGCATCGGCGTGCAGGTCCACTACATCCCGGTCTATCGGCTGCCCTACTGGCGCGACCAGGTGGGCTGCGCCGCAGGACGCCTGCCCCAACGCCGAGGAGCTCTACTCCGGGCTGATCTCGCTGCCGATGTTCCCGGGCCTGGCAGACGCGGACGTCGAGCGCGTGGTCGAGGAGCTCGACCGGGCGCTGCCCTAGGCCTGCGCCTCGCGGTCGAAGATCCAGTAGGTCGCGACCTCCTCGAGCGTCCCCTCCTCGATAAGGCGGAGCTCGGGGTGGCGCTCCTGGTAGAGCCCGCCGTAGTCGCGCCGGTAGAGCGCGCCGCGGTGGCCGCGGTAGGGGACCTCCTCCTCGGGCTCCCGCTCGGCCGGGTACTCCGCGCACATCACGTAGCGGCTGGAGCAGCGGACGACCTCGTCCATCACGAGCGGCAGGTCCTCGGGGGACTGGTGGATCAGCACGCCGACGGTGTAGACGAGCTCGAACTCGCCGTCGGCGAAGGGCAGCTCGCGGGCCCGGCCGTGCACGGCGGTGATGCCGGGCAGGCGCTCCCGGACCTTCGCCAGCGCCTTCTCGTTGATGTCGATGCCGGTGACGGCCTCGGCGCCGAGTTCGGCCGCGACCCACTGGAGGTTGCCGCCGATGTTGCAGCCGACCTCGAGCGCCGTGGCGCGGCCGGAGCCGGCCGAGGATGCGCTGCCAGAACTCCTCACGGCCTGCGCCCGCGCTGGAGTTGCGGTCCACGTACTCGTCGCCGAACTCACCCGCCCAGAGCTCTTCGAGTCGCTGCCCGTCGTTGCCGCCGTCGGTCGTCACGGTCGCGGATCCTAGAACCTTCGGATGCGGCAGCTAAGCTCGCGCCCGTGTCCGTTCTGCGACGTGTGCGACGCGTCCTGCGCGGCGGGGGGCACTCCGCCGACGACCTGCGCCACTACTGGAGTGATCCGCCGGACGCCGACAACGCTCCGGAGACGTACCTGAGCGAGGAGGCGCTGCCGCGCAGCGCCTTCCTGGTGGGGCTGGTGCAGGAGATCGCGCCGCCCGACGCCCGCATCCTCGAGGTCGGCTGCAACGTGGGGCGCAACCTGAACGCGCTGCGCGAGGCCGGCTACGGCGACCTGACGGGGATCGAGATCAACTCCGCGGCGCTCGACATCCTGCGCGAGCGCCAGCCCGAGCTGGCGGCGGTCGCGACGCTGCGCAACGAGAGCGTCGAGGACGCGGCGCGCACGTTCCGCGACGGGGAGTTCGACGTGATCTACACGGTCGCGGTGCTGGAGCACATCCACACCAGCAGCGAGTGGGTGTTCGCGGAGATGGCGCGCGCCGCGCGGCGCGGCGTGATCACGATGGAGGACGAGCGGACCACCACCTGGAAGCACTTCCCGCGCAACTACCGCGATGCGTTCGAGGCCGTCGGGCTGAAGCAGGTCAAGGAGGTCCCGCTCGGCCCCGAGCAGGCGCTCGACGAGGGCTTCGTCGCCCGCGTGTTCGCACCCCCGGCCAGCTCCTGAGACGTTGACCGAGCGCCAGGGCCAGGCGCGCCTGCTCGCCTCGGGCTCGCTCGCCCAGCAGGCCAGCCAGGTCACCGGGCTCGTCGCGATGTTCGCGATCCTGACGGTGCTGGCGCGCCGGCTCTCGCTGCCGGAGCTCGGCATCTACGGCCTGCTCAGCTCGCTCGCCGGCTATCTGCTCGTGGTGCAGAACGCGGCCGCCAGCGCGGCGGTGCGGGCGATGGCGGCGGCCCGCGACGACGGCGAGCGCGCCGCCGCCTTCTCAAACGCCGGCCTCGTCTACCTCGCCGCGGGCGCCGCGACCGGAGTCCTGCTCGCCGTGATCGGGCTGGTCCTGTCGGGCGTCGTCGACCTGTCGCCCGAGCTGGCGGAGCAGGCGCGGCGCGGCAGCCTGCTGCTCGGCGTGGTCACGCTCGTGGGCTGGCCGGCGACGATCTGGCGCGACGCGCTGCGCGCCCACCAGCGCTTCACGACGGCGGCGTTCACCGACATCGCCGGCCTGATCGCGTTCTGCGCCGTCCAGCTCGCGCTCGTCTTCGGCGACGCTCCGCTCTGGCTGGTGATCGGCGCGAGCGGCACGATCCCGCTGTTCGCCGGCGTGACGTCCTTGGTCGCGGCCACCCGGCTCGCGATCCCGTACCGCTTCCGGGCCGGCGCCGCGAGCAGGACCGGGGTGCGCGACCTGCTCGAGCTGGCCTGGTACGTCTCGCTCAACGAGGCGGCCGGCGTCGTCATCTACGCGCTCGACCGGGTGGTGCTCGGCATCTTCAAGTCGGCCAGCGTCGTCGCGCTGTTCGAGGGCCCGGTGCGGGTCCACAACCTGGTTCGCGCGCTGAACGGCGCGCTCAACGTCACGGTGCTGCCGAGCGCCTCGCGCTACATCGCCGAGGGCGACGACCGGCGGCTGCGGGAGCTGCTCGTGCGCGGGTCGCGCTACGCGCTGGCGATCATCGTGCCGATCACGGTGACGGTGATGACGCTCGCGGGGCCGATCCTGGAGGTCTGGCTCGGCCCGGAGTTCGGCGACGGCGAGGTCGCTCTGGTGATCCTGGTGAGCTACTGGCTGGTGAACGGGTCACTCGGCATCACGGGTGCGATGCTCGTCGCCGCCGGGCGCGCTCGCACGGTGGCGCGCTACGCCTGGATGGTGGCCGTGGCCAACCTGACGCTCTCGATCGCTCTCGTGCCCTGGCTCGGCCTCGAGGGCGTCGCGCTCGGCACGACGATCCCGTACATCGTCGCGTTCCCGTTCTACCTGCGCCTGGTGCTGTCGGTGGTGCCGGTGCGCGTCGGCGAGCTGGCGCGCGAGTCCTGGCTGCCCACCTACTCGGGCGGAGTCGGGCTGGCGGCCGCGCTCGTCGCCGGCCGGCTGCTGCTGCCGATGGACTCCGTCGTGGTCGTGGTCGGGCTCGCGGCGGCGGGCGTGCTGACCTACTGGCTCGCCTTCTACGCGGTGTGGATGCGCCCGAGCGAGCGCGAGCTCGTCCGCGACGTGATCCGCGGCGCGCTGCCGGCGAGGGCCGCGTGAGCGCCGGGCCGGAGCTGGCGGCCTTCCTGGCCGAGGCGCCCGTCGAGCGCCGCCGCATCCTCGAGTTCGTCGAGCGGGCGGCCCGCGAGACCCCTCGCGGCGCGCGCGTGCTCGACGCCGGCGCGGGCGAGGCGCCCTACCGAGGGCTGTTCGAGGGCCGCGACCTCCGCACCGCGGACTGGGCGAACTCGCCGCACGCGGGCGGTCGCTCCGCCGACGTCGTCGCGCCGCTCGACGCGCTTCCGCTCGAGGACGCGACGTTCGACGCCGTGCTCTGCACGCAGGTCCTGGAGCACGTGGCCGAGCCGGTCGCGGTGCTCCGCGAGCTGCGCCGCGTGCTGGTGCCCGGCGGGGTGGCGTGGGTCACGGTCCCGTTCGTGGGCGAGCTGCACGAGGAGCCTTTCGACTACTGGCGCTACACGTCGCACGGCCTGCGGCAGGTGCTCGAGCAGGCGGGCTTCGAGGAGATCGAGATCGAGCCACTGGGCGGCTACTTCACGGCGCTCGGCACGCTCGCCTGGAACGGCGGGGCGAGCCTCGGCGTGCGCGCCGAGCGGGGTGACCTGCCGCGCCGCGTGCTGGCGGCCGCTCTGCGCGCCGCTGCGCGGGTGCTGCCGCGGCTGGACCGGCTCGACCGCAGGCGCGCCCTGCCGGTCGGCTGGGGCTGCCGGGCGCGCCGCCCGGGCTGAGTCAGCAGGCGTCCTCGACGACCGCGGCCACGCGCTCCAGCGCGCCGGGCTCGACGCCGAGCGCCGCCAGGGCCTCGTCGCGCCCGCGCGGCTCGGACAGCTCGCCCAGCCGCGCAGCCAGCTCTTCGCCCGTCGCGGCCACGGGCAGCTGCCCGCTGCCGTCGAGCGGGGGCTGCGCATCCACGCCGCTCGCGCGCAGGAAGACGGTCGGCACCCCGGCCGCGATCGCCTGGAGCGTCGCCGTCGAGCTCGAGCCGACGCAGAGCCGGGCGTCGGCGAGCGCCGCGTCGATCGGCCGCTCGGCGTCCACGCGCACGTCGAGGCCGCGGTGGTCGGTGGCGGCCAGCACCGCCGCCGCGACCGGCCGGTCGTAGGGGTGGGGGCGGAAGCTGACCGCGGCGCCGGGATCGAGCGCGGCGATCCCGGCCAGCGCGCTGTCGAGGTGGCGGACCGTCGCGCGGACGTCGACGGCGCAGGTGAGGATCCCGACGGGCTGGGCCAGCAGCAGGACGGTGCCGCCGCGGACGGTCCCGGCGGAGGGCACCATCGCCGCTGCCGCCGGGTTGCCGGTGTGGACCACGCGCCCGGGCGCCGTGGCGAGGTGCTCGGCGTCGCGGCGCGACCACACGGCGACGCGGCCGGCGGCCATCCCGTCCTGCCAGGTGCGGGGGGAGCCGAAGCCGCCCGGTATCACGCTCAGGTGGCCGTGCTGGACCTGGACCAGGGGCCGTCCGTGCTCGTGCGCGGCCAGCCGGATCAGGCGCGACACCGGGGCTGCGTCCGAGAGCGTGACGGCCGTGCGCAGGCCGTCGCGGAACGCGCGCCGCAAGGCGTCCGCCGTCGCGACGTCGCCGGGCGCCACGGCGGCGAGCAGGTCGAGCGCGCGCTCGTCGAGCAGCCGCTCGAGCGCGTCGGCGCCCGGCTCGGCGCGGGCACGCCGCAGCCCCGACTCGACCGCGCGCCGCGAGCGCGCCCTCGCGCGGGCGCCGGGGTGGCCGATCCAGCCACCGGCACGGGCGCGCCGCAGCAGGCCGCGGCGCCCGAGGGGCGGCAGGTTGGACGGGTCCATGACCGGCTCCAGGCCGTCGGCGGCGAGCCGCTGCCAGAGCGGGAGCAGGTGCCAGTGCGGGATGACCAGCACGTCGCCGCGCACGCGCGCCGGCGCCCCTGCGGCGCGGCGCGCCCCGGCCGCGACGCGCCGGATGCCCTGCGCCTGCGGGCGCGGGAAGGTCAGGGGATAGCGCGGGGCGGGGCCGCCGCGGCCGATCTCGCAGGCGACGCCGCGCTCGCCCAGCAGCTCGGCGAGGCAGGCTGCGCGCAGCGGGTCGAAGCCCTCGAGCAGGGCGGCGGCGGGTGGGCTCGCGCCGAGCGCCCGCGGAAGCCCGCGCGCGATGCGCAGCTCGGGCAGCATCACGTCGGCCAGCAGCTCGATCTCGTGCACGTGCGGCAGGCAGACGCCGTCGACGGTCAGCTGCGCGTCGTGGCGCGCGCGCCACGTGCGCAGCGTCTCGTCCGCCTCGGCGTCCAGGCGCAGGCGCTCCTCGTGGGAGAGCAGGTCGTCGAGCAGCACGCCCTCGGCGAGCCGCGGCGCGTCGGCGCGGCCGGCGTGCACGAGCAGATCCGCGCCGGGGCGCAGCGTAGCCACGTCGATGCCGGTGCTGCGCGCGAGTATCCGCAGGCGCGGCGCCCACTGCGTCGTCATGGGCGACATCCTGTCGGACGCCTCCCCGGAAGCGCCTGAGCGTGCCGCTATCCTGGCCGCCCGTGGCGATCACTCGCGACGCACCCGTGGGCGTCACTCCGCCGGCGCTGTCGCCGCGGGCGCTGCTGGGCCACCTGCGCTGGGTGCTCGCGGGCCCGGGCAGCTGGTACGACGTCGCTCCGCGCCCGGGCGAGGCGGCCGCGGACTACCTGGAGGGCGTGCGACTGCACTGGCGCCTCATGCGCGGCGGCTACAGCATGGGCTCGAGCCGCCGCGGGCGGACGCTGCTGCGGCTGTCGCGCGACGCCGCTCGCCGCGGCGTCCCGGGTGCGCTCGTGGACTGCGGCGTGTGGAACGGCGGCTCGACCGCCCTGCTCGCGGCCGGCGCGCCCGATCGGCCCGTCTACGCGTTCGACTCGTTCGAGGGCCTGCCCGAGCCGGGCGAGCTCGACGGCGAGGAGAGCGCCGGGCAGGCGGGCTTCTGCCTCGGCTCGGAGGAGAACGTGCGCCGCGCCTTCGCCCGCCACGTCCCCGAATCCGACCTGCGCATCCGGGCCGGCTGGTTCGAGGACACCTTCCCCGACGCCTCCCGCGAGATCGACCGGGTGGCCGTCCTCCATTGCGACGGGGACTGGTACGACTCGGTGCTGCTCTCGCTCGAGACCTTCTACCCGAAGATCCCCTCGGGCGGCTACGTGGTGATCGACGACTACGGGCACTGGATCGGCGCGCGCCGGGCGACCGACGAGTTCAAGCGCCGCGTAGGCGACGACGCACCGCTCGTGCGCGTCGACTACACCGGGCGCTACTGGCAGAAGCCCTGAGCCGCGTGGGCGGCCGCCCGTGAGCAGGCTGGACGACGCCAAGCGGCAGCTGGTCGAGGCGGTCGAGCGCGTGTCGCCCGCCGGCGGCGCGCTGCTGACGATGCGCCACGCGCTGTCGGAGGTGATGCCGGTCGACCTGGCGCACCTCGACCGCGAGCAGCACGTGCCCGACCGCGTGCTCCCGCATCCGGGCATCGACCTGCGCACCGACGACGCCCTGGCCCGGCTCGAGCGCTGGCGCGGCGACCACGCCGAGCTGTTCGCCGCCCTGCGCGCGGACGCCGCGATCAACCCCGAGGGGCAGTCCCGCGGCTACGTGCGCAACCCCTACTTCGCCACGCCGGACGCCGAGTTCTACGCCGCGCTGATCGCCGACCGGCGGCCGTCCGCGATCGTCGAGGTCGGCGGCGGCTTCAGCACGCTGGTGGCGCGGCGGACGATCGACCACGCCGGGCTCGCCACGCGGCTGGTCGTCGTCGATCCCGAGCCGCGCACCGACGTGGCCGCCCACGCCGACGAGCTGATCCGGGCCCGCATCGAGGACGTCGGTGCCGAGCGGCTGCCGCTCGACCGCGACGCGATCCTGTTCATCGACTCGAGCCACGTGGTGCGGCCGCTCGGCGACGTCCCCTGGCTGTTC
Source organism: uncultured Thermoleophilaceae bacterium (assembly GCA_963828225.1). Lineage (GTDB taxonomy): Bacteria > Actinomycetota > Thermoleophilia > Solirubrobacterales > Thermoleophilaceae > JACVRW01. Next base: position 730,212 of record CAWHDX010000006.1, read on the forward strand.
GGCGAGCTGCTGCCGGCCATCCCCGCCGGGACGCTCGCGCACGTCCACGACATCTTCCTGCCGTGGGACTACCCCGACTCCATGCGGCTGCGCCTCTACGGGGAGCAGTACGTCCTGCAGGCGCTGCTCAGCCACTCGCCGCGCTACCGCGTCGTCGCCGCAGTCCACGACCTCTGCCGCCGCCACCCCGATGCGCTGCGGGCGGCGTTCGGCGACTGGCTGGCGCACGAGCCGGGGCTCTACGGCGGGTCCTTCTGGCTCGAGGTCACGAGCTCGTAGACGCTCTCGAGCTCGCGCGCCACGTCGGTCCAGGTCGGGATCGGCGGCGGCGGGCCGGGTGGGAGGTCCAGCTTCGCGACGGCGCCGGGCACGTCGGCGGGGCCGGTCGCGATGCGCACGTGGGCCGGGTGAGCCGCGGCCAGCTCGCGGTGGCTGGGGATATCGCTCAGCACCACCGGCGTGCCGGCGGCCAGCGCCTCGAGCACGGCGAGGCTCTGCACCTCGGCCTCGCTGAGGTGCACGAGCACGCGCGCCGCACGCACGATCGCGCCGACTGTCTCTGGATCGCCGACGTGCCCCAGCCAGATCGCGCCCGAGTCGGCGACCGCGCGCTCCCACTCGCCGCGCGCCGCGTCGTCGCCGGCGAAGCCGCCGGCGATCACCACGGGAACGCTCCCGCCGAGCGCCGCGATCGTCTCGAGCTGGCGCTTGCGCGGGCTGACCGCGCCCAGCAGCAGGGCGTAGCCGCCCTCCGCCGGCACCCGCTCGGGCAGCGGCGCCGCCGCCCCGGGCGGGTCGGCGCCGTTCCCGATCACGTGGACCTGGTCCGGCCGGGCGCCGAAGCCCGAGATCAGCAGCTCGCGCTCGTAGGCGGTCCCAGCGATCACCGCGTCGGAGCGCTCGACCAGCGCCCGCTTCATGCGGCCGGTGGTCAGCAGGCCCGGCACGCGCGCCGACAGCCGCAGCATCCGCTCGTCGCGCCCGGGGCTGACGACGATCACCGATGTCAGGACCAGCGGCGCGCGGCCGCGGCGCCAATGGCTCAGCAGGTGCCAGACCGAGGGCTCGGCGCCGAACGCGTGCAGCACGTCGAACGGATGCGGCTCGGTCTCCCGGTCCAGGCGCACCACGCGGTGGCCCAATCCCTGCAGGGCGTCGGCGGTGCGCGCGATCTGGACCTCGAGGCCGCCGCCGCCCAGAGACGGTGGCACTCCGCCCAGCATCCCGACGGTCAGCGTCATGCGCTCATGCTCCCGGACGGGCGCGCGATCCGGCCGAGCGCCTCGGCCAGCCGGTCGCCGAGGCCGGCCCAGTCGTAGCGCGCCTCTGCGAGCGCGCGGCCGTTGGCGGCGAGCCGCTCGCGCAGCGCCGCGTCGTCCAGCAGCCGCCCGACGGCGGCGGCGAACGGTTCCGGGCCGTCGGCGATCAGCAGCTCGCGCCCGTCGGCGACCTCGAGCCCCTCGCAGCCGACCGAGGTGGAGACCGTCGCGCGCCCCGACGAGAACGCCTCCAGGATCTTCAGGCGCGTGCCGCCGCCCGACAGCAGCGGGGCGACGACGGCGGTCGCGCGGGCGAACCAGGGCGTCATCTCCGCCACGCCGCCGACCACCTCGATCCCGTGCTCCCCGTCGAGGGCGAGCACGCGCCGCGGCGCGCCGCGGCCGACGACCAGCAGCTTCGCCTGAGGGTGGCCGCGCCGCACGAGCGGCCAGACGCGCTCGGCGAACCAGGCGATCCCCTCGGCGTTGGGCGGGTGCCCGAGCGTCCCGGTGAACAGCAGCGTGGCCGGCTCCGCCGAGGGCGCGAGCGCCGGCAGCTCGCTCGTCGCGACGCCGTTGGGGACGATCTCCACCGGCACGCCGAGCCGCCGCACCTGCGCGGCGTCGGCAGCGGACATTGCGACCAGCAGGCGATAGCGCGTCAGCCAGCGGCCGTGGATGCGCCGGAAGCGCGACGCTCTCGGCGCGCAGCAGCGCGGCGCGCGCGCCGCCGGCCGCGGCGGCGCGGCTCGCGTAGTAGCCCGGGCCGAGGTTGTGCAGCGTGAGCGACGCCGGGATGTCGGGCGGGAGGTCGGCGATCCAGGGCGCCGCGTTGTCGTGCTCGATCGAGATCACGTCCGGCCGCCGGTGCGCGACCTCCGCGCGCGCGAAGCCGCGCAGCGCCGTCCAGAAGACGGAGACCTGCCAGGACAGCACCGGCAGGGTGGCCGCCCGCGCGGCCAGCTGCGGCTCGCGCGCGATCGCCCGCGCGGTCTCGCGCAGCCGCGACGGCGGCCGCTCGGGTGCGGCCAGGCGGATGCCCGCTCGCCCCAGGGAGGCGCGCAGGTCTCGCTCGCCGGCGGGCACCGGCGCCACCACGGTGACCTCGTGGCCGAGCTCCACGAGGCGGCGCAGCAGGTGGTACTGGCGCGTCGCGCCGCCGCTGCCGCCCGGCCAGCGCGGCAGCTCGGGCGTGAGGTGCAGGACGCGCATCTAGCCCTCCACGCCGCGCAGCGCCCGGATCAGGAGCAGCGGGAACGCCGCCACGAGCAGTGCCAGGACGATCCAGACCGTCCAGCTGCCGATCCACTCGCCGCGGAAGAGCGCTGCCCGGTCGACCATCTCGCCGCTCAGCGCGAGCAGCCGCTCGCCGTCCGCGCGCAGGAAGACGGCGCTCATGTCCCAGTCGAAGCGCAGGCCGCGGTAGCGCGCCGAGCTGCCCGGATCGGCCAGCGGGCTGCCGAAGACGAGCACGCGGCGGTCGCCGTCGTTGCGGACGCAGAGCGCGAAGCGACTGCCCGCCGCGACGCGCCCGACGCCGGCCGCGACGGGCGTGGGGCCGCCGAAGGGCCCGAGCGCCTGGCCCGTGGCGACCGGCTCGCGCGTACGCCAGTCGCGCACGATCACGTCGACCGGGACGACCGGCGCGCGCCTCCCGCCGAGCTGCAGCTGCACCCGCTCGAAGTCGCTCGGCGCCTCGATCGGCCCCTGGCAGACCTCGCCCCGGGGCGGCAGCGGCGCCCCCTGAGTCGGCGGCACGCCCAGGGTGAACGCCTCACTGCGGCGCTCGAACAGGCCCAGCGCCAGCAGAAGCACGAGCCCGGCGCCGAACACGACCGAGAACGCCGCGACGCCCCTACGCATAGAAGCGCACCGCCGTCAGGCCGATCGACAGCAGCTCGAGCGCCGCCAGCGCGCCGACTCCGGCGCCGAGCACCGCGAGCCGGGCCCGCGCCGGCACCACGGTGAGCGCGGCGGCCGCCGCTAGGCCCGCGAGCGAGATCAGCGGGAACAGGTAGCGGCCCTGGTTGATCAGCACGTGCTGCGATCCGGTGAGCATCCTGAACTCGGTCCAGTGCAGGCTGAACAGCAGCGTCGCGATCGCGAGCGCGAAGAACGCGAGCAGCGCGCGCGAGGCCACGGCGCGGCGGCGCCAGACCGCGACCGCGGCGGCCACGGCCACGGCCAGCCCGCCCGCGCCGAGCGGCCAGTAGACCGCGCGCCGGCCACTGGACCTCGAGCCAGCCGAACGCGCCCCAGCTCTTCACGACCCAGAACTCCCAGGCGCGCGGCGGCCACTCGTCGAGCTCGGGATAGCCGCTCTGGAAGGGCAGCGCGGGCAGGTAGGACTGCCACAGGTAGCTGGCGAAGCCGGCCGGGTCGATGTTGTCGAAGGTCGCGAACTGGGTGAGCTGGGGTACCGCCGAGCGGTCCGAGCTGCCCGCGGCGACCAGCACGGCGGCGACGGCGAGCGCCAGCAGCAGCCCGCCGCCGGCGAGCGCAACGCCGACGAGCCGGCGCCGGTGGCGGTTGCGCCAGAGCACGACTCCCAGCACCAGCAGCAGGGCGGGCGCGAGCGCGAACGAGATCGACTTGGTCGCAACCGCGAGCGCGAACACGCCGCACAGCGCCGCCACGTCGACCGCGCCGCCGCGCGCGAGCAGCACGCGCGCGCCAAGCAGGAAGGCCACGCTCCAGAGCGCGTAGAGCAGAGCGTCCGGGGTCACCGAGCTGGAGATGAAGGTGACCATCGGCATCAGCGCCGGGACCGCCGCGGCCGCGAGCTGCAGCTCGCGCCGCGGGCCGAACACGGTGCCCGCGAGCAGCCAGGTGGCCGACACGGTGATCAGCAGCAGCGGTATCGACCACAGCCGCATCGCGGTCACGCGCGCGAACAGGTCTCCCCCGGAGGCGAGCCAGTACGGCGGCAGCTCCCAGAGGTAGTAGAGCGGCGGGTTGACGCCGGCCGGGTCGGGCCCGCCGTCGCCGCGCGCCGAGTCCGGCAGCCGCTCCGCGCGGCGCAGGTAGCGGCGCTCCGCCGACGCGTTCCACTCTGGCTTGGCGACGACCCGCTGCTGGGTCTGCGCGGTGCGGGCGGCGGACGCCGCGAGGCTGAGCTCGGTGGACAGCTCGGGCGCCCCGCCGGAGGGCGGGATCGCGCCGCGCTCGGCCAGGTACTGGACGTAGCCGACGTGGGCGTTCTCGTCGGGCGCCTGGAACGGCGGCACGGCCGCGTTCCAGCCCAGCGCCAGGACGACGGTGGCGGAGAGGAGGGCGGTGAGGGCGGCCGGTGGTCTGCGCATCTCCAGGGCGGAGGGGACCCTAGCGGCGGTCGCGGCATCATTCGGGGCGCCGGGCCGCCCGCCCGAATGGATACAACTGGACGCCAGATGACCCCGGACGAACCCAAGCCGGCCCTGCTCGCCACGGGCGAGCGGCTGGTGCCCGAGCTCCAGCACGGCGAGCTCGTGCACGCCGAGCACCTGGCCCGCTACCGGCTGGCCACGCAGCTGGCCCGCTCGCGCCGCGTGCTCGACGCGGCGTGCGGCGCCGGCTACGGGACCGCGCTGCTCGCGGCGTCCGCCGCCCGGGCGGTCGGCGTGGACCGCGACGAGCAGGCCGTGGCCTACGCGCGCTCGCTCCATCCCGCGGCCGAGTTCGAGGTCGCCGACGTCGAGCGGCTCCCGTTCGAGGACGGCTCGTTCGACCTCGTGGTCTCGTTCGAGACGATCGAGCACGTGCCGGATCCCGAGCGGGCGCTGTCGGAGCTGCGGCGCGTCCTGGCCGCGGACGGCGTGCTGGCGATCTCCAGCCCCAACAAGCACGAGTACCTCGTCGACAACGAGTTCCACGAGCGCGAGTTCACCCACGAGGAGTTCGTGGCGCTGCTTCGGGGGAGCTTCGCCTCGGTGTCGATGCTGCTCCAGCACAACTGGGTCACCTCGGCGATCTTCGATCCCGGAGGCCGCCGCCGACGACGGCGGCGAGCGCCGCCACGAAGTCGACTTCTTCAAGGTCGGCGCCGTCGCCCCGGGCGGCGAGCTCTACTCGGTCGCCCTCTGCGGCAGCGGTCCCGCGGTCGAGGCGCTGCGCGCGGTCGCCGTGGCCGCGGCGCTCGACGAGTCCCACTCGCTGGCCCAGCGTCTCGGCGACGCCGAGCGGACGGCCGAGCACTGGCACGCCCGCACGCTCCACACCGAGGGCGTCGCGGCCGGCTGGCACGACGAGTTCGAGGCCGCGCAGGCCAAGCTCGCCGAGGTCTACGACTCGCTGTCCTGGCGCCTGACGCGACCGCTGCGCGCCGCGAAGCGCCTGCTGGGGCGCGGCGAGTGACCGAGCCGGTCACGGTCGCGATCCCGGTGCGCAACGGGGGGCCGCTGCTCACCCGCACGCTCGAGGCGGTGCGCGCGCAGCGGCTCGACCGCCCGGTCGAGCTGCTCGTCGCGGACTCCGGGTCGAGCGACGGCTCGATCGAGACCGCGCGCCGCCACGGCGCGCGCCTGCTGCACGTCGAGCCCGCCGGCTTCTCGCACGGCGGCACGCGCAACCTGCTCGCGCGCAGCGCCACCGGGGCGCACGTGGCGTTCCTGACGCAGGACGCCATCCCGGCCGACGACGGCTGGCTGGCGCGGCTGCTGCACGGCTTCGAGCTGGCCGACCGCGTCGGGCTCGTCTTCGGCCCCTACCGGCCGCGCCCCGAGGCGAGCCCGATGGTGCGCGCGCCAGCTCGACGGCTGGTTCGAGGCGCTGTCGCCCGACCGCTCGGCGCGCGTCCAGCGCGGCGTCCCGGACGCCGGCGAGCCCGACGCGACGGCGCGGCTCTTCTTCACGGACGCGAACGGCTGCGTCGACCGCGCGCGCGCTCGAGCAGGTCCCCTTCCGCGACGTGCCCTACGCCGAGGACCAGCAGCTCGCGCGCGACATGCTCGCCGCCGGCTGGGCGAAGGTGTTCGTGCCGGACGCCGCCGTCGTGCACTCGCACGACTACCCGCCGCTCGACCTCCTGCGGCGCTCGTTCGACGAGTGGCGCGCGCTGCACGACGTGCACGGGATCCGCGCGCCGGCCGGGCCCGGTGCGCGTGGCGCTCACCGTCCAGCGCAACGTGCGCGACGACCTCGCGCTGATCCGCCGTGAGGGCGGCTCGCTCGGCGAGCGCCTGCGGCGCGCCCCGGCGGCCGCGCTGTTCCACCTGCTGCAGGCGCTCGGCGCGGCGCTCGGCTCCCGCTCGGGCGCGCTGCCGGCCGCCCTGCGGCGGCTGCTGTCGCTCGAGCGGCGCGCCTGATGGCCGGCCCGCTGCGGGAGCTTCCGCGCCGCGCGGCGCTGACGGTGCGCCACCACGGCTGGCGCGAGCTGCTGCTGCGGCTCGTGACCGCGCCGCTGCGGCTGACGGGCCGCGAGCGCGAGGTGCGCGAGCGCATGCACACCCGCGGCGCGATGCGGCTGGCGCGCGCCTGGTACCGCGAGCACGGCCGCCCGGTGACGGTCGTGATCCCGACCTACGGCGACCCGGCGCTGACGATCGCGGCGGTGCGGCGCATCGACAAGACGGTCGATCGGGAGCGCGTGCGGATCGTCGTGGTCGACGACGCCAGCCCGCCCGAGCACCAGGCGGCGCTGCGCACGCTCGAGGGCGCCGAGCTGCACTTCGCCGAGGCCAACGCCGGCTTCGCGGCGACGGTCAACCGCGGCATCGCGCTGGCCTCGCCGGAGCACGACGTGGTGGTGCTCAACAACGACGTCCTGCCGCAGCGCAACTGGCTCGAGTGCCTCCAGCGCGCGGCGCACGACCGCGACGGGGTCGGCGTCGTCGGCGCGAAGCTGCTCTACCCGGACCGGCGCATCCAGGGCGCCGGCACCTACCGCAACCTCGGCGCGCCGGAGTGGTTCGACCACCGCTACCGCTTCAAGCCGGCGACCTACGGGCCGGCGCAGGTCGCCGACTCGGCGCTCGCTGTGCCGGGCGCCTGCATGTACATGACGCGGGCGGCGCTCGACCGCGTCGGGGTGCTCGACGAGGGCTACCCGATGGCCTACGAGGACGTCGACTGGTGCCTGCGCGCGTGGGAGGAGGGGCTCGAGGTGCGCTACGAGCCGCTGGCCGAGATCACGCACCTCGAGTCGGTCACGCGCGGCACCGAGCTGGGCGAGCGCGAGCGCGCCTCGCAGGAGCGCTTCTGGAGCAGGTGGGGCGACTGGTTCGACCGGCGCGACGTGAGCGCGCCGGGCGGCGGGCTGCGCATCGTCTACGTCACCGAGGACACCGGCGTGGGCGGCGGGCACCGCGACGTCTTCGAGCACCTCAACCGCCTGCGTGCGCGCGGCCACGACGCCGAGCTCTGGACGCTCGGCGGCGAGCCGGACTGGTTCCCGCTCGAGGCGCCCGTCCGCACCTTCGGCGACTACGCCGAGCTGGCCGCGGCGCTGGCGCCGGTTGCGGCGATCAAGGTGGCGACCTGGTGGAACACGGCGCGCTGGGTCTGGCGCGCGTCGGTCACGCGCGGGATCCCCGTCTACTTCGTCCAGGACATCGAGACCTCGTACTACGCCGACGTCGCCATGCAGCACCGCGTGATCGCGAGCTACCGCGAGGAGTTCCGCTACATGACGATCTCGGGCTACAACCGCGAGGGGCTGAAGGCGCTCGGCCTGAGCGCGGAGCTGATCCCGCCCGGCATCGACCTCGACAACTTCCGCCCGGTCGACGTGCCGAGGCGCGACGACGTCGTGCTCGCGGTCGGCCGCTCGCTGCCGCTCAAGAACCTGCCGCTCACGATCGACGCCTGGGAGCGGCTCGCCCCGCGTCCCGAGCTGTGGATGTTCGGCGTCGAGCCCGAGCTGAGCCCGGGGGACGGCGCGCGCTACTTCGAGCGCCCCAGCGACCCCGGCTCAACGAGCTCTTCAACGAGGCGACGGTGTTCGTCCAGACGTCGGTGCACGAGGGCTTCTGCCTGCCGCCGCTGGAGGCGATGGCGGTCGGGACGGCGGTCGTGACCACCGACGCGCACGGCAACCGCGACTTCTGCCGCGACGGCGAGAACTGCCTGATGGCGGGCTTCGACCCGGACTCCGTGGCCGGCGCGATCCGCCGGCTGCTCGACGACCCGGGCCTGCGCGAGCGCCTCGGCGAGGCGGGCCGCCGCACCGCCGCCGACTACGCCTGGGAGCGGCGCATCGACCAGCTCGAGCGCTTCTACCGCGGCGTCGCCGAGCCGCGCTAGAGCTCTTCGGCGATGCGCGGCGCCTCGCGCGCGAACACCCAGATCCCCAGCACCAGCGCGATCACGACGATCGCGGCCGGCACGAGCAGCAGCGCCGGCGTGCCGATCGCGTCCGCCGCGCTGGGCGCGCTCGGGTCGATCACGACGTGCCTGAGCTCCTGCAGCACGACGGCGATCGGGCTGAGCATGATCAGCTCCTGGAAGTTGCGGTCGGGGATGACCTCGATCGCGTAGAGGATCGGCGAGCGCGTAGAAGAGCACCTGGCTCGCCACCTCCCAGATCGGGCGCATGTCGCGGAAGCGCGGGTAGAGCGCCGACAGCAGCGTCGCCACGCCGGTGGTGAAGAGCACGAGCACGGCGATCAGCGGCAGGGCCAGCAGCCACTGCACGCGCGGGGTGACGCCCGAGGCGACGATGAACACGAGCACGGCGCACAGGTTCGGCCGCGAGGTTGAGCAGCGCGGTGCCGATCACCGCGAACGGCACCACCAGCCGCGGGAACTCGATCTTGCGCACCAGGTTCTCGCGGTCGACGACGGCCGTCACGGCGATCGAGGTCGCGTCGGCGAAGAACGTGAACATCACGATGCCGGTGAGCAGCACGGCCGGGAAGTGGTCGACGCCCTCGTTGAGGCGCACGAACTGCGTGAAGACGACGTAGAGCACGCCGAACAGCATCAGCGGCCGGACCAGCTGCCACAGGTAGCCGAGCGCCGAGCCGAAGAAGCGCAGCTTGAACTCCAGCACCGCGAGGTGGAACGTGAGCGCGACGAAGCGGCGCGGGTCGCCGCTGAACGCGGACGGTCCCCTGATCGGCCGGCCGAGGCGCGCCCGCCGGCGCGTCCACGCTCAGGTCGCCCCCCGCGCCATCGAGCCGCTGCCCGCGCGCACGATCGTCGTGTCGTGCGGCACGTCGACGATCCCGCCCGTGGCTCGCGCGCCGGTCACCACGAACGTGAAGATCGCCTCCCAGCGGTCCACGATCGCCTGGTCCTCGAGCGAGATCAGGGTCGAGACGGCGTAGCGGCCGGGCGCGAGCGGGTTCTCGAAGGAGACGGCGAACTCCACGGTCTCGCCCGCCTCGAAGCGCCCGGTCGGCTCCGGCCGGTTCGCGGAGGTGCCCACGAAGACGTTCTGGCGCTGCGCGTTCACGAACGCGACCGTGAACGACGGGTTCTCCAGCGGCGCGGTCGAAGCGCACGCTGGCCCGGAAGGCGCAGGGGCGCCCCTGGGGGAGCGCCGACTGGCGCGCGCCGTGGTCGTCCTCCATCCAGGCGTCGACCACGCGCGCCGAGCCGTCGCCGACGCGGGCCGCCGCCGCCGGTGCTCTCCTGCCCGACGTCCTCGAAGTTGAGCTCCAGGTAGCGGTCGGCCACGTCCTTGGGGTCGCCGATCGCGACGACCTTGCCGCGCTCGAGCAGCATCGCCCGGTGGCAGAAGCGCTGGACCGCGCCCATGTCGTGGGTCACGAACAGGACCGTGCGGCCCTCGGCGCGCATCTGGAAGAAGACGTCGAAGCACTTCTGCTGGAACGAGGCGTCGCCCACGGCGAGGATCTCGTCCACGAGCAGGATGTCGGCCTGCACCTGGATCATCACCGAGAAGGCCAGCCGCACGTGCATGCCCGACGAGTAGTTCTTCAGCTTGAGGTCGACGAACTCCTCGAGCTCGGCGAACTCGATCACGCGCGTCGAAGCGGTCGCGCGCCTCGCGCGGGCTGCAGGCCGAGCATGATCCCGTTCATCACGACGTTGTCGCGCGCGGCCAGGTCGGGGTTGAAGCCCACGCCCAGCTCGATGAACGTCGACATCCGGCCGTTGACGTAGATCTCGCCCTCGTCGACGCGGTAGATGCCGGCCAGGCACTTGAGCAGGCTGCTCTTGCCCGAGCCGTTGCGGCCCACCACGCCGAAGAACTCGCCCTCCTCCACCGAGAAGCTGACGTCGCGCAGCGCCTCGAAGCTGTTGACGCCGGTGCGGCTGAACGGGTGAAGCGCACGCTCCTTGAGCGTGTGGCGGCGCTCCTGGGGCACGCCGAAGCGCTTCGTCACGCTGTCGACCAGCACGGCGGGCATCGCCGGAACGGTACCGGTGGCATCGCCCGCCTCCTTCAGGCGACCGAGGCGCTGCTCTCGGTATAGCCGGGAGTCAGCGCGCGCGGCAGCAGCGTCAGCACGGCGAGCGCGACGGCGGCGAACGCCGCACCGACGCCGAACGTCACGTGCAGCGCGCTCGCGAACGCGTCGATCACCTCCGCCTTGACCGGCGACGGCAGCGCGTGCACCTGCGCGGGGTCGAGGCGCGCGCCGGTCGCGCCGATGCGCTCACCGGCCGGCCCGAGGTCGCTCAGCTCCGAGGTCAGCCTGGCGGCGAAGATGGCGCCGAAGACCGCGACTCCGATCGACGCCCCGATGGCGCGAGCGAACGTGGCGGTCGAGGTCGCCACGCCGATGTGGCGGCGCGGAGCGTTGTTCTGGGCGACCAGGATCACGACCTGCATCACGAGCCCGATGCCGACTCCCACGATCAGCATGTAGAGCGCCGCGAGCACGTCGGACGAGCGGTCGTCGAGCCCCGACATCAGCACCAGCCCGGCGACCATCAGCGCGGCGCCGGCGATCGGGTAGGGCTTGTAGTGCTCCGAGCGGGAGATCACCCGGCCCGAGATCGCCGCGGCGATCAGGGAGCCGATCACGAACGGCAGCATGCGCAGACCGGCCACGGTCGCACTGGCGCCGTCCACGATCTGGAGGTGGAGCGGCAGGAACGTGATCGCGCCGAACATCGCCATGCCGACCATGAAGCCGCCGGCGCTGGCGGTCGCGAACGCGCGCGAGGCGAACAGCTCGAGTGGCAGAACGGGGTCGGCGGCCCGGCGCTCGCGCAGCACGAAGGCGACGAGGCGGCGAGCCGCGACGGCGGCCAGGAGGTACGCGTTGCCGATCGACGCGGTCGCCAGCACGGTGGCGGCGGCGAAGACCGTGAGCAGCAGCGCGCCGAGCACGTCCACCGGCCGCCGCTCGGCGCGCGGGGCGGAGGGCAGGCGCGAGCCGATCACGAGCAGCGCGGCGGCGCCGACGGGCAGGTTCACGTAGAAGACCCAGCGCCACGACAACGCGTCGACGAAGAAGCCGCCGAGCAGGGGCCCGGCGACGCTGGCGACCGCGAAGACGCCGCCGATCATGCCCATGTAGCGGGCGCGCTCGCGCGGCGGGACGAGGTCGGCGATGACGGCCATCGCGGTGACGATCAGGCCGCCCGCCCCAAGTCCCTGGACCGCGCGGAACAGGACGAGCTCGAGCATCGAGGCGGCGGCGCCCGAGAGCGCCGAGCCGGCCAGGAACAGCACGATCGCGCCCATCAGGACGCGCTTGCGGCCGATGACGTCGCCGAGCTTCCCGTAGAGCGGGGTGGAGACGGTCTCGGCGACCAGATAGGCCGTCACGACCCACGCGAGGTCGGTGAGCCCGCCCAGCTCGCCGGCCACGGTCGGAAGCGCCGTGGCGACGATCGTCTGGTCGAGCGCGGCCAGCAGGACGCCGAGCGCGAGCGCCAGCAGGACGGCGATCGGCGGGCGGGGGGCGGTGGACTCCTGCGTGTCTGCGGTGCTTCTCATGACCTGCATCACGGCTCCTTCCATTCGATATCTAATCAATAGATACCACATCAATAGAGATCGAAACGTCTGGTATCGTCACGAGCCGTGTCCACCGCTGCCAAGCCCACCCCTCGCAGGCCCACCGCAGAGCCGATCGGCCGCGTCATCAGCTCGACCGCGAAGCAGCTCAGCCGGGCGTTCGAGCGCGAGCTGGCGGAGGCGGGCGGGTCGCAGCCGGTCTGGCTGATCCTGGTCGCGCTCAAGCAGCAGCGCTGGCGCACGCAGCAGGACCTCGCGGGCGCGGTCGGCATCGAGGGGCCGACGCTGACCCACCACCTCGACGGCCTCCAGCGCGACGGCCTGATCGAGCGCACGCGCGATCCCGACGACCGGCGCGCCATGCGCGTCGAGCTCACCGCCGCGGGCGAGCGCCTCTTCCGCCGGCTCGCTCAGGCCGCGCTGGCGTTCGACGAGCGCCTGCGGGAGGGTGTGAGCGAGTCCGACCTGGACTCCTTCCGGCGCGTTCTCGGGCGGTTGCGCGAGAACGTCGCGGACGGCTAGGCGGGAACCGCGGCGCCCCCGGCGCTGTAGTAGGGGCAGGGTGGAGGACCGGCCACCGGACATCGACGAGCTCGTCGCGAGGTCGCAGCGCGGCGATCGCGATGCCTACGAGGAGATCGTGCGGCTCCATCAGAACATCGCGTTCCGGACCGCCTGGCTGATCGCCGGGTCGGCGGCCGAGGCGGAGGAGGCCGTGCAGGACGCCTTCGTGAAGGCGCACCGGGCGCTGGGCCGCTTCCGGCCCGGCGCGCCGCTGCGCCCCTGGCTGCTGACGATCGTCGCGAACGAGGCGCGCAACCGCGCCCGCGCGAGCGGCCGGCGCGAGCGGCTCGCGCTGCGCGTGGCCGAGGAGCGCCGCCCGGGTGACGCGGTCCCGTCGCCCGAGGCGGCGCTCCTCGACCACGAGCGGCGCGACGAGCTGCTCGTAGCTGTGGCGGAGCTGCCGCAGCGCGACCGCGACGCGATCGCCTGCCGCTACCTGCTCGACCTGAGCGAGGAGGAGACCGCCGCCGTGCTGGGCTGCCCGCGCGGAACGGTCAAGTCGCGCGTGTCGCGAGCGCTGGGGCGGCTGCGCGAACGCCTGGAGGAGACGGATGACTGAGCTCGAGCGCGCCCTCGGTCAGCTCGCCCGCGACCTCGACTGGCCACCGGCGCCGGACGTGACCGCGAGCGTGATGGCGCGCCTGGAGGAGCCCGGGGCGCCGCGCGCGCCGCCGGCGGGCGCCGGCTGCCGCGCCGCTCCTTCGCTCGCGCCGCGCGCTCGCGCTCGCCGCCCTGGCGCTGCTGCTGCTCGCCGGCGGCGCGGTGGCCGCCGTCCCGGGCGCGCGGCACGCGCTGCTCGACCTGTTCGGCCTGCGCGGCGCGACCGTGGAGCGCCGCGACCGGCTGCCCACCCCGCCGCCGGAGCGCGCGCTGGACCTCGGCACGCGCACGACGCTCGCCGGCGCGCGGCTCGGCTTCGATCCGCTCGTGCCGGGCGGCCTCGGTGAGCCGGCCGGCGTCTACGTGCGGCGTGCGACGCCCGGCGGGGAGCTGTCGCTCGCCTACCCGGCTCGCCCGGGCCTGCCGCGCACCGGCGGCACCCGGCTCGGCCTGATCGTCTCCGAGTTCCGCGGCGACCTCGCGCCCGAGTACATCGGCAAGCTCGTCGGCACGGGAACGACGGCGGAGCGGCTGCGCGTCGGCACAGACCGCGCGGTCTGGATCGAGGGCGCGCCGCACTTCTTCTTCTACCGCGGTCCGGACGGCCGGTTCGTCGACGGCTCCCTGCGGCTGGCCCGCAACGTGCTGCTGGTCGAGCGCGGCGACCTGCTGATCAGGCTCGAAGGGGCGCTCGCCCGCGACCGCGCGATCGCGATCGCCCGATCGCTGCGCTAGCGGTCGGCCAGGATCCGGCGCAGCGGGATGAGGTACCAGAGCACGAAGAAGGCGAGCGCGGCGCCGCCGGCGGCGAAGGCCGTCGTCGGGGTGCCGTAGACGACGTCGGTCACGAACAGCACGGCGCCCGTCATCGCGATCGCGAGCAGCGTCAGCCCGACGATCACGATGCGGTTGCCGGTCTTGACGATCCGGTCCTTGTCCTGGCGGCGGAACTCCAGCCGGTGGTGCGCGGTGGGTGCGATCAGGCAGACCGTCGAGGCCGTCGTGAACAGCAGCGTGATCAGGTAGAGCGTCTTCTGGAAGTCCGTGACCTGGCCGAAGCGCTGGTTGAACGGCACGACCAGCAGGAACGCGAACAGCACCTGCACGCCCGGGAGCGCGACGCGCAGCTCCCCCAGCATCTCCTGGAGGTTCCTGTCCAGCCGCTCGCGCTCGCTCTCCTCGCGGCCCGAGCCGGCATTCGTGCCGCGCTCCCTCTCCTCCTCCACACCCTGGACGTACCCGCCCGGGGCGGGCGCTACGCCGAGCGGGAGGAGCGCCGCCGCGTCGTGCCGCCGCTGCGCGACTGGCGACGGCCGCTGCTCGACTTGGAGCCCGAGCTGCGCGACTTGGCGGCGCCGCCGCTCCGCGGCTTGGCGGCTGCTGCTGCTGCTGCGCGCGGCCGTCGACCGGGTGCCGGCGCTGCTGCGCCGGCGCGCCGGCCTCGACGGGGTCCGTTCGGACGCCGGGATCTCCTCGCGCGCCACCGCCTTCGCGAGCGTCGGGATCTGCCCCGCGAGGAACTTCGCCATCCGCTCCTCCTCGCGCCGGATGTCGCGCGCGAGCTTCGCCGTCTCCTTGTCGCCGACCGCATCGGCCAGCGCCTCGATCGACGTGTAGTGCGCGATCTCCTGGAACTCCTCCGAGTACTCGGTGCGCGCGTTCTTCAGCATGATCTCGCTCTCGCCGGTGCCGCGCAGCGTGTGCAGCGGCCCCTTCGCGGCGGCGACGGCCTTCGACGCGACGGACGTGACCGCGGTGGCCGCGTCGCCGATCGGGCCGGGGGCGGGCGACAGGTCGGCCTGGCCGCCGAGCTGCTTGATCCGCCGCTCGACCTGGCGCGCGTGCGACTTGGTCTCCTTCAGGTGCTGCTGGAGCCGCTTCTTGTAGGGCGGCTTCGTCGTCATGGCGATGTGGGCCTGGAGCGCCGTCTCCAGCTCCTTCTCCTTGCCGTACGCCTCGTTGAGGAACTGGGTCAGTTTCAGGTTGCGCGTCGTCTGCTCGGGCATTCACAATCGCTACCCAATGGCCCAGCATGAAAACCGCGACGAGGACGACTGGGTCGGCGAGCCGCCCGAGGGCCGCTACGACCGCTCGCGCGCCAAGCCGGAGTTCTGGAAGCAGAACCGCGCGCCGCTCAGCATCACGGCCGCCGGCGTGGGGCTGGCGCTGATCATCCTGCTGATCGTGCTGCTGCTCTAGCCGACGCGGGTCACGCCGGAACGCGCTTGGCCGCGCGCGACTCCTTCAGGCGCGCGTTCGGATCGAGCGTCAGCTTGCGCAGCCGCACCGCCGCCGGGGTCACCTCGACGCATTCGTCGTCGCGGATGAACTCGAGCGCCTGATCGAGCGACAGCCGGTGCGCCGGCACCAGCTTGACCGTCTCGTCCGAGCCGGAGGCGCGCATGTTGGTCTGCTTCTTCTCGCGCACGGCGTTGACGTCGAGGTCGTCGGCGCGCGCGTTCTCGCCCACCACCATCCCCTCGTAGACCTCCTCGCCGGGCCCCACGAAGAGCTGGCCGCGCTCCTGCAGCTTCAGCAGGGCGAAGGTTGCGGTCGGCCCGCGCCGGTCGGCCACCAGGGAGCCCGTCGGGCGCGTGCGGATCTCGCCCTGCCACGGCTCGTAGCGCTCGAAGACCGAGTGCAGGATCCCGGAGCCGCGCGTCTCGGTCAGGAACTCGGTGCGGAAGCCGATCAGCCCGCGCGTGGGGACGCGGAACTCGAGCCGCACCCAGCCGGTGCCGTGGTTGACCATGTTCTCCATCCGGCCCTTGCGCAGCGCGAGCATCTGCGTCACGACGCCGAGGAAGTCCTCGGGCACGTCGATCGAGAGGCGCTCGATCGGCTCGTGCAGCACGCCGTCGACCTCGCGCGTCACCACCTGGGGCTTGCCGACGGTCAGCTCGAAGCCCTCGCGGCGCATCGCCTCGACCAGCACCGCGAGCTGCAGCTCGCCGCGGCCCTGGACCTCCCAGGTGTCGGGCCGCTCGGTCTCGAGCACGCGGATCGCGACGTTGCCGACCAGCTCCTGCTGCAGGCGGTCGGCGACCTGACGCGCGGTCAGCCGCGTGCCGGACTGGCCCGCCAGCGGCGAGGTGTTGATCCCGACCGTCATGCCGAGCGCCGGCTCCTCGACGGAGATGACGGGCAGCGGGCGCGGGTCCTCGGCGTCGGCGATCGTCTCGCCGATCGTGATGTCGGGGATCCCCGCCAGCGCGATGATCTCGCCCGGCCCGACGACGTCCGCGGTGACGCGGCGCAGGCCTTCGGTCACGTACAGCTCGGAGATCTTGACGTTCTCGACGGTGCCCTCGCGACGACACCATGCGACCGTCTCGCCGCGGCGCAGCTCGCCGTGGTGGACGCGGCAGAGCGCGAGCCGGCCGACGTAGGAGTCGGCGTCGAGGTTCGTCACGAGCGCCTGGAGCGGGTGGCCGTCCTCGTACGAGGGCGCCGGGATCTGCTCGATCAGCAGGTCGAAGAGCGGGCGCAGGTCCTCGCCCTCCACGCCCTCCTCGGTGGCCGCCCAGCCCTCCCGTGCGTTCGTGTAGACGATCGGGAACTCGATCTGCGACTCGTCGGCGTCGAGGTCGAGGAAGAGCTCGTAGACCTCGTCAACCACCTCGCCGATGCGGGCGTCGGGGCGGTCGACCTTGTTGACCACGAGCACCACCGGAAGCCGCGACTCGAGCGCCTTGCGCAGCACGAAGCGGGTCTGCGGCAGCGGGCCCTCGGAGGCGTCGACCAGCAGCATCACGCCGTCGACCATCGTCAGCCCGCGCTCGACCTCGCCGCCGAAGTCGGCATGGCCGGGGGTGTCGACGAGGTTGAGCTTGACGGCGCCGTAGCGGACCGCGGCGTTCTTGGCGAGGATCGTGATGCCCCGCTCGCGCTCCTGGTCGAGCGAGTCCATGACGCGGTCGGTGAGCTGCTCATGGGCGGCGAAGACGCCGGACTGGCGCAGCATCGCGTCGACCAGCGTCGTCTTCCCGTGGTCGACGTGGGCGATGATCGCGACGTTGCGGATGTCGGTGCGCTCGGGCAAGGCCTCCAACACTAGGCATGCGACTAGTCTCGACGGCAATGGAGCTCGGCGTCCTCGACCAGTCGCCGATCTCGGAGGGCTCGACCGCGGCGCAGGCGCTGCACCGGACGCTCGACCTCGCCGAGCTCGCCGACGAGCTGGGCTACGCCCGCTACTGGGTCGCCGAGCACCACGCCACGCCCGCGCTCGCCTGCGCGGCGCCCGAGATCCTGATCGGCGCGATCGCGTCGCGCACGCCGCGCATCCGGGTCGGCAGCGGCGGCGTGATGCTGCCCCACTACAGCCCGCTCAAGGTGGCCGAGACGTTCAGCTCGCTGAGCGGCCTGCACCCCGAGCGGATCGACCTCGGCCTGGGCCGGGCGCCCGGCACCGACCCGATGACGATGCTCGCCCTGCAGCGCGACCGCCGCCACGCGCCCGCCGACGACTTCATCGAGCAGCTGATGGAGCTGCTCGGGCTGCTGGAGGACCGCATCCCCGCGAGCCACCCGTTCGCGCGGCACGCGAAGACGCTGCCGGGGCTGCCGGAGCGCCCCGAGCCGTGGCTGCTCGGCTCCTCGCCGCAGAGCGCGCTGTGGGCGGCCGAGCTCGGGCTGCCGTACTCGTTCGCCGACTTCATCAACCCGCAGGGGGCGGCGATCGTCGCCGACTACCGCGCTCGCTTCGTCGACTCGGAGCGGCTCGCGGCGCCGCACGTGTCGGCCGGCGTGATCGCGATCTGCGCGGAGACCGACGAGGAGGCCGAGCGGCTCGCGTCCTCGAGCCGGATGATGCTCTCGCTGCTGCGCCAGGGGCGGCTCGTCGAGATCCCGCCGCCGGACAAGGCGCTCGCCTACCTGAAGACGCGCGAGCCGGGGCGCGGCGACCGCCGCGCGGTGATCGGCTCGCCCGAGACGGTGCGGGCGGGCCTCGAGGCGGTGGCCGCCGAGTACGCCGCCGACGAGCTGCTCGTCCTGACGATCACGTACGACCACGACGCCCGGCGGCGCTCCTACGAGCTGATCGCCGAGGCGTTCGGGCTCGGGGCGGCTCAGCCGAGCAGCGCCGTCGCGACCGAGCGGTAGCAGTCCACCGCCAGCGCCAGGTCGCGCACGTCGATGCGCTCGTCGCGGCCGTGCACGAGCTCGCCGATCAGGTCGACGCCCATGTGCCGGTGCGGGAAGAAGCCGTACGCGACGCACTCCGGGAACGCGCGGCGGAAGGCGTGCGAGTCGGTGTAGCCGGTCGCGAGCGTCGGCACGCAGCGGGCGCCCGGATCGGTGCGCTCGACCCAGCCGCGCAGCGCGTCCAGCAGCGACGAGCGCGCGGGCGAGCTGTTGCCCACGATCCGCTCGGTGAACTCGAGCCGGTAGCCGTCGGCGCCGATCACCTCGCGCACGCGCTCGAGCACGGCCGCCTCCTCGAGCCCGGGCGGGACGCGGCAGTCGACGTGCAGTCGGGCGCGCTCCGGGATCACGTTCATCTGCGCCGATGCGTCGACCATCGTCGGCGCGAGCGTGACGCGCATCATCGCCTCCACCTCCGGGGCGACGCTCGGCGCGCGCTCGCGCAGCGCCGCGAGCGCGGCCTCGGGGTCGCCGTTCACCGGCGCGCCGAGCGCGTCCAGCAGCTCCACGGCCGCCGGTGTGACGTCCCAGCCGGGCCGCCGCTCGGCGAGGGCGGCGAGCAGCGGCGACAGCTTCAGCAGCGCGTTGTCGGCGATCATCGGCAGCGACGCGTGGCTGGCCTCGCCGTCGGTGGTGAGCGTGAAGCGGAACACGCCCTTCTCGCCGACCGACACGCCGTAGGCGCGGCCGTCGTCGACGCCGAACGACTCGCCGGCGCCCTCGTTGAGCAGGTAGTCGCAGCGCACCAGGTCAGGTCGCTGGGTGGTGACCCACTCGGCTCCGGTGCCGCCGACCTCCTCGTCCGAGACCGAGATCACCAGGAGGTCCCCGCGCGCGGGCAGCCAGCCCTCGCGCGCCAAGCGAGCAGGCCGCCACGACCTCGGCGGCGGTCTGCGACTTCATGTCGAGCGCCCCGCGGCCCCAGACGCAGCCCTCGTCGAGCGCGCCCGACCAAGGGCCGTGGCGCCAGCCGGTGGGGTCGGCGACGACCGTGTCCACGTGCGACAGCAGCCCCAGCACCGGGCCCTCCGAGCGGCCGCGCAGGCGCGCCACGAGGTTGACGCGGGCCGGGTCGTCGCCGGCCAGGACGACCTCGAAGCCGGCCGCCGCGAGCAGGCCGGCGAGGTACTCCTGGGCCTGGCGCTCGTTGCCCGGCGGGTTCACGGTGTTCATGCGAAGCAGCGTCTGGAGCACCGTGACGGCCTCCTCGGCCAGCGGATCAGGCATCATCGCGATCGTACTCGCGGCGCACACGATGGAAAGGACCAAGCGATGACGACCCAGTCCGCCGATCCGCTCGACCTCAGCCCGCTGCGCTCGGCCTCCAAGGCGCCGGCGCTCGCTCCCGGCGAGGACGGCTGGGACGAGGCGCGCCAGGCCTGGAATCTCACCGCGGACCTGAAGCCCGTGGCCGTTGCGTTCGCCGACGACGCCGACGACGTGGTGGCCGTGGTCCGCTTCGCGCGCGAGCGCGGCCTGCGCGTGGCGGCGGTCAGCTCCGGCCACGGTGCGGGGGCTCTGCCGGACCTGGAGCGGACGATCCTGCTGCGCACGGGCCGGATGAAGGGCGTGAGCGTCGACCCGGGCGCCCGCCGGGCGCGCGTGGAGGCCGGCGTGCTTTCGGCGGACCTGGGCGCCGCCGCGGGCGAGCACGGGCTCGCGACGCTCGGCGGCTCGTCGCCCGACGTGGGGGTGGTCGGCTTCGCGCTCGGCGGCGGGATCGGCTGGCTCAGCCGCAAGTACGGCCTGACTGCGAACACGATCAAGGCCGCCGAGGTGGTGACGGCCGACGGCGAGCTGGTGCGCGCCGACTCCGACCGGAACGCCGACCTGTTCTGGGCGCTGCGCGGCGGCGGCGGCGACTTCGGCGTCGTGACCGCGCTCGAGCTGGAGCTCTTCGAGCTGCCGAAGGTCTACGCCGGCAGCCTGATGTGGCCGATGGCGCATTGCGGCGAGATCCTGCACGCGTACCTCGAGCTGGCGGCCGGCGCGCCCGTGGAGCTCAGCAGCGGCGTGCGCTTCCTCAACCTGCCGCCGATCCCCGAGGTCCCGGAGCCGCTGCGCGGCGTCCCGGTGATCGACGTGACCGGCGCCTTCGACGGCGACCCGGGCGAGGGCTCGGCGCTGCTCGACCCGCTGCGCAAGCTCGCCGACCCGCTGATCGACGGCTGGGCCGAGATGCCGGCGGCGGGACTGTCGCGCATCTACGGCGACCCCGAGCAGCCCACGCCGGGGCTCACGCACCACACGGTGCTGGGCGACCTGCCGCCGGAGGCGGGCGACAAGCTGATCGAGCTGGCCGGCCCCGACTCGGGCAGCCCGCTGCTGATGGCCGGCACGCGCCATCTCGGCGGCGCGCTGGACACGGCGCCCCCGGATTCCGGAGCGCTCGGCTGCGTGAACGGCGAGCACGTGCTGATGGGCGTCGGCCTGCCGATGGCGCCGGGCTCGGCGCCCGGGATCATCGCGCACCTGGACAGGCTGATCGACGAGATGCAGCCCTGGTCGACGGGCGTGCACTACCTGAACTTCGCCGACCGCCCCTGCGACGGCTCGAAGGGCTTCAGCGCCGAGTCGTATGCGCGGCTGCGTGAGGTGAAGGGCCGCGTCGACCCGGACGGGATCTTCGTGGCCGCGCACCCGGCGGTCTAGCCGAACGCGAAGCGGGCGGCCCGCCGGGCCGCCCGCTGACGCCTCCCTGAGAGGTGGGCTCAGTCGTCGTCGCTGCCGTGACCGCCGCCGCCGTGGTCGTCGCCACCGCGGTCGTCGTCGCCGCCGCGACCGCTGCCGCCGCGACCGCCGTCGTCGTCGCCACCGCGGTCGTCGTCGTCGCCGCCGTGCTCGCCGCCGCCGCCGGAGCGCTCGACCTCGAGCGCGACCCAGACGCCGTTGCGGCGCTTCACGGTCGCCTCGATGTTCTTGGCGCCCTTCTTGAGGCCGGCGAGGCCGTCGATGCGCTCGAAGCGGGTGTTACGGGTGACCTTGATCCGCACCGTGCCGCGCTCGACGTCACGCAGGCGGAACGTGCGGGCGTCGCGGTTGACCGACACCACGGTGCCCTCGTACTCACGGGCGGACGCGGAGGCGGTGCGCTCGGGAGCGGCGGTGGCCGCCGTGGCCGAGAACGCGGTGAGGGCAACTGCCAGAGCTGAGATGTATCGCATGGGCTTCATGTGGCCATCCTGCTCCCGCCCCGGCAACCCCCCGGAAAGCGGCGGTTTAGGGGTTGGTAAAGCCTGCGGGGTTGCCCGCGCCGGGCGGGGGCACAGGGGGCAGATGAAGATCGGCTACTTCCTTTCGTCGGAGGAGAACGGACCCGGGGAGCTGCTCGCGCAGGCGCGCGCCGCCGAGGAGGCGGGCTTCCACGGGCTCTGGATCTCGGACCACTTCCACCCCTGGGTGGGCGAGCAGGGGCAGTCGCCGTTCGTCTGGTCTGTCATCGGCGGCCTCGCGGAGGCGACGTCGCGGATGCCGATCACCACCGCGGTCACCTGCCCGACCATTCGCGTCCACCCGGCCGTGATCGCGCACGCGGCGGCGACCGCCGCGGCGATGCTGCCGGGGCGCTTCGCCCTCGGCGTGGGCAGCGGCGAGGCGCTCAACGAGCAGGTGCTGGGCGACGACTGGCCGGAGGCCGACGTGCGCCTCGAGATGCTCGAGGAGTCGATCGAGCTCATGCGCGAGCTGTGGACGGGCAAGGTCGTCAGCCGCCGGGGCAGGCACTACCGCGTCCGCCACGCGCGCATCTACACGCTGCCCGACGCGCCGCCGCCGGTGCTGGTGTCGGGCTTCGGGCCGAAGTCCGTCGACCTCGCGGCGCGCGTGGCCGACGGCTACGTCACGACGATGCCCGACGGCGAGCTGATCGAGCGCTACCGCTCGGGCGGCGGCAAGGGGCCGATCCAGGCTGGCACGAAGGTCTGCTACGCCCGCGACGAGGCGGAGGCAAGGCGCACGGCGTACCGGATCTGGCCGAACGAGGTGCTGCCGGGCGAGCTGGCGCAGGTGCTGTCGACGCCGGAGCACTTCGAGCAGGCGACCGAGTTGGTGACCGAGGACATGGTCGCCGACGCGGTGCCGTGCGGGCCCGACCTCGATCGCCATATCGAGGCGATCCAGGAGTACGCCGACGCGGGGGTCGACGAGCTCTACGTCCAGCAGATCGGCGGCGGGCAGGAGTTCTTCGACGTCTACGGGCGCGAGGTGCTGCCGAAGTTCGCCTAGAGGGGCTTGAGGGCCGGGTCGCCGCCGCGCTCGACGACCTCGTAGACGCGCACGACGTTGCGCCCGGCGCGGAAAGTCGGCTCCGGGACCATGACGGCGAACTGCTCCGCGCGCGAGCCGGTGAGCACGAAGGTGCGCCCGGAGGCCGTGATGCGGCCGTTCACCGCCACGGCGATCGGGCGTCCGGCGCTCCCGCTGCTCCTCACGGTGCCGGTCAGCTCGGCCGGCACGTAGCCCGAGCCGGGCCGCACGTCGCGAAGGGAGGCGGCTTGGTCGATCGTCGCGGCCGCCGGACCCGGCACGTGGGCCATCGCGCTCACCTCGCGGCCGATCAGGTCGGCGTCCGGACCGATCCGGAACAGGCGCGCGGGCGCGCGGCCGCCACCGCTGCCGAACCGCGCGAGCTTGCGCCTGACGGCGGCCTCGCGGCGGCGCACGACCGTCGCCACCGGGAAGCGGTAGCTGCCGCCGACGGTGTTGAGCCGGGTGCCGATGCGGTGGTAGATCGTGACCCGGCGGGCCCGCTCGGGATCGGGACGGAGGACGGTGCGGCCGTCGATGCCGGGCGGCACCGGGGCGCCGGCGGCGGTGAGCAGGGTGGGGAGGACGTCGACGGTCTCGACATGCCGGTCGACGGTCAGGCCACGGCGCTTGCCGGGCAGCTTCAGGAACAGGGGGACCGGCGCGAGGTCCTCGACGTTGGCGGGCGTGACGGTGCGCCGCGCGGCGCCCGGGTGGAAGGAGATGCCGTGGTCGGCGACGACGAGCACGAGCGCCTGCTGCATGAGGCCGGTGCGGCGCAGCCGGGCGAGCAGCTCGCCGAGCAGGCGGTCGGCGAAGCCGAGCTGGAGCAGGTGGCGCTGGTGGGCGAACGTCATCACCCACGGATCGCCGAAGCCGCGCTCGGCGTTCAGCCCCGGGATCGGCTCGGAGTTGACGCGGCGGTAGTCGGTGCCGGTCGGCAGGTAGCGCCAGGGGACGTGCGGGAAGAGGACGTGCTTGAACCAGAGCGCCTTGGCCTGCCGGGGCCCGATCGAGGCGACCCAGTCGCGGAAGCGCTCGACACGGCCGCCTCCGAGGTGGCTGAGCGTGTCGCCGGGGGTGGGGGTGCAGAGGTCGGGCGGACAGAGCCCGGTCGCCTCCTCGGAGACGTGGAGCTCGTAGCGGCCGGCGAGCTCGGTGAAGAGGTTGTGCGGGTGCGAGGCGGCGTCTGAGCCGACGCGCGCGCGGGGGTAGCGCCCGTCGAGCATCGCGGGGACGGCGAGCGCGGTGCTGTCGTGGACGGCGGTCGCGCCCCGAAACCAGACCGACTCGCGCGCCAGCCGAGCAAAGGCGGGATAGCGACCGGCGTCGATCGCGTTGCTCGGGCCCAGCAGCGAGACGAGCGGAAGCTCGTCGAAGACGACCACGACGATCGCGCGCGGCGGGCGGTCGGGCAGACGGGCGGTGAGCCGCCGCAGGCGGGCCGGGGCCTCGCGGGCGGGGGCGCTCGCCGCGGTGCCCGGGCTCCCCCCATCGTCGCCACCCGCGGAGACGACGGCGGCGGCCACGACGCCGACGGCGAGGACCACGATTCCGGCGATGACCGCCGAGCGCCGAGTCACCGCGCGACCCTACCGGCCACCGCGGGGGGCTTCGCACCCGCGGGAACCTGCGCGAAGCGGGCCGCCGCCTGTCTACCCTGCGTCGGATGCGATCCACCCTCATCGTCATCGCCCTATTCGCCGCCTCCGCCCTGCCGGCACTCGCGGTCGCGAGCGAAGCCCCGTCGCGCAGCGAGAAGCAGGAGCTCCGCGGAGCCGTCAAGGGCTCGAAGCTGGTCGAGCGCTCCGTGCGCCGCGGCAACTTCCGCCTGCTGAAGCCGCGCATCGCCGAAGGCGGCCGCTGGGCCAAGGCCGGCATCGTGCCGACCAGGACCTACAGCGATCCCTTCAACGCGCCCAAGGGCCTGTTCAAGCACAGCGCCAAGGGCTGGAAGCTCGTGAAGTACGGCACGTCCGGGGTCGGCTGCTCGAAGCCGCGCCTCTCGCGCGCCGTGCGCAAGGACCTGAAGCTGCGCTGCGGCTAGGCGGCGGGCGCCGCGCCCGCGGCACCGCTCGGCGGGGGCCCCGGGGCGAGTGATTGCTACCAACGTTGCGGTATTCGCGACGTTGGTCGACCACACCCCCAGCGGCGGGGGCGGGTGTCACGCCTGCACGTTCCCCCCACGGAAGAGGGGCTCCTTCCGGAGCCCCTCTTACTCAGCGATCGAGGCGCCCGCGCAGGGCGCGTCAGCTCACCCGCAGCCCGTGTTGTTCCCGCAGCTCGAGCACGTGTAGCACGAGCCGGTCCGCTGCATCATGCCTCCGCACTGGGCGCAGGCCGGGCCGAGGTCCAGGCCCTGCAGCTTCGCCGGGATCGCCGGGGGCTCGTCGGTCAGCGCCGCCACGGCGGGCTTCGGCGGGTTGGGCCGCGCGGGCGACGGCGTGTGGACGCTTCCGCCGTTGGTGCCGTTGCCGCCGTTCGTCCCGTTCGCAGGCGTCTCCGCCGCGGGCTCGACCGGGCCGGCCGTGTCCCCGCGCATCAGCGCCTCCTGCGACGCCTTGCGCGCCCTCACCTCGGGCGTGAGGATGCCGAGCTCCTCGTGCAGGTCGGCGTCGCCGTAGCGGGCCGCCAGCCAGCGCATGATGTAGTCGGGCATCGACTTGGCGAACGGGATCTCCGGGTTGCCCGTGTAGCCCTCCGGCTCGAAGCGCACGTAGGCGAACTTCCGCACCAGCGTCTCGAGCGGCACGCCGTACTGCAGGCCGATCGAGATCGCCGTGGCGAACGCGTTCATCAGGCCCTTGATCGTCGAGCCCTCCTTGCCCACGTCCGTCAGGAACACCTCGCCGAGCGAGCCGTCCTCGTACTCGCCCGCCGTGATGTAGCCCTCGTGGCCGCCCACCGAGAACTTGTGCGTGAGCGACTGGCGCTCGCGCGGCATGCGCCGCCGCACCGGCCGCGCCGGCTCCTCGGCGGCCTCGGCCTCCGCGTCCTTCTTGTCGCCCGCGTCCGTGCGCAGCGCCTGCGCCGTCTTCGAGCCGTCGCGGTAGATCGCCAGCGCCTTCAGCCCGAGCTTCCAGCCCTCGCTGTACACGCCCGCGATGTCCTCGGCCGTGACCGACTCGGGCAGGTTCACCGTCTTCGAGATCGCTCCCGAGATGAACGGCTGCGCCGCGGCCATCATCTTGATGTGCCCGAATCGGCGAGATGGCCCGCTGGCCGACCGCCACGTCGAACACCGGCATGTGCTCCTCGCTGAGCCCGGGCGCGCCCACGACCGTGGCGTGCGCGGCCAGGTGCGCCTCGATCGCCTCGATCTGGTCCTGGTCGTAGCCGAGCGTCTCGAGCGCCAGCGGCACCGTGCGGTTGACGATCGTCATCTGCCCGCCGCCGACCAGCTCCTTGAACTTCACGAGCGAGAAGTCGGGCTCGATGCCGGTCGTGTCGCAGTCCATCAGGAACGAGATCGTCCCGGTCGGCGCGAGCACCGTCGCCTGCGCGTTGCGGTAGCCGTTGCGCTCGCCGATCTCGACGGCGTCGTCCCAGGCGGTGCCGGGCCGCGGCGAGCAGCTCCGAGTCGGTGCACAGGTCGTCCTGGATCTCGTACGCCGCCGCGCGGTGCTTGCGCATCACGTGGTTGTGCGGGTCGCGGTTCTCCAGGTAGCGGTCGTACGGGCCCATCGCGCCGGCCACCTCGGCCGACGTGCGGTACGCGCGCCCGGTCATCAGCGCCGTGATGGCGCCGCAGAGCGTGCGGCCCTCGTCCGAGTCGTAGGCCACGCCGTTCGCCATCAGCAGCGCGCCGAGGTTGGCGTAGCCGAGGCCGAGCTGGCGGAACGCGCGGGCGTTCTTGCCGATGTCCTCGGTCGGGTAGCTCGACGGCGAGACGACGATCTCCTGCGCGAGGATCAGCACGTCGACGGCGTGCTCGAACGAGTCGACGTCGAAGCTGCCGTCCGCGTTGCGGAAGCTCATCAGGTTGAGCGACGCGAGGTTGCAGGCCGAGTCGTCGACGTGCATGTACTCGGAGCACGGGTTCGACGCGTTGATGCGACCCGAGTTCGGGCACGTGTGCCACTCGTTGATCGTGGTGTCGTACTGCACGCCCGGATCGGCGCAGCGCCACGCGGCGTCGGCGAGCTGGGTGAGCAGGTCGCGCGCGTCGATGCGGTCGACCACCTGGCCGCCGTTGCGGGCGGTGAGCTCCCACTCCTCGCCGCGCTCGGCGCGCTCCATGAACTCGTCCGTCACGCGCACGGAGTTGTTGGCGTTCTGGTACTGGATCGACGCGAACGCCTCGGAGTCGAGCCGCATGTCGAAGCCGGCGTCGCGCAGGGCGGCCGCCTTCTCCTCCTCGCGCGCCTTGCACCAGATGAAGTCGAGGATGTCCGGGTGGTCGACGTCGAGCACGACCATCTTGGCCGCGCGGCGGGTCTTGCCGCCCGACTTGATCGTGCCGGCCCAGGCGTCGGCGCCGCGCATGAAGCTGACCGGACCGGAGGCGAGGCCGCCCTTGGACAGGTGCTCGCTGGAGGCGCGGATGCGCGACAGGTTGATGCCCGAGCCCGAGCCGCCGCGGAAGATCATGCCCTCCTTGGTGTTCCACCCGAGGATCGACTCGATCGTGTCCTCGACCGAGAGGATGAAGCAGGCGGAGCACTGCGGGTGCTCCTCGAAGCCGACGTTGAACCAGACCGGCGAGTTGAAGGCCGCCATCTGGTGGAGCAGGATGTGGGTGAGCTCGTCCTCGAAGGCCTGGGCATCATCGGCCGACGGCGAAGTAGCCGCCCTCGCGGCCCCAGCCGGCGATGGTGCCGGCCACGCGGCCGATCATCTGCTTGACCGACGACTCGCGCTCGGGCGAGTCCATGCGGCCGCGGAAGTACTTCTGGGCGACGATGTTGGTCGCGTTCTGGGACCACGTGGACGGGAACTCGACGCCGCGCTGCTCGAAGGCCGGCTTCGCGGGATCGCCGATGATCGCGTCGCGGATCTCCCACTCGACGCAGTCGAAGGGGTGCGTTCCCGCCTCCGTGAAGCGCCGCGGAACGCTGACCCCGGCACCGCTTGCGGTGACGCTCGGGGCTGCGGCGCTACGGCTGTGGGACATGAACTCTCCTCCTAGTGGGACGGATTTCGCGGGAACGACCGATGCTGCTCTCCGGTCCGGACGGAACCGGGCCGTCGATGGCGAGCTGGTCCTCGCTCGGGAGCGGGTCGTCCTTGAAGCGCCTGACGACGGCCTCGAGCTCGTCGAGATCGGCCAGGTTGCGGTACACGGATGCGAACTGGATCGCGCTCACCGGATCCACGCGCGCGAGGCCGCGCTCGGCCAGGTCGCCGATGCGCTCGGCCTCCACCTCGGCGCCGCCGCGGCGAGCCTCGGCGGCGATCCAGGCGGCGACCGCCTCGAGCTGATCGGCGCTGACCGGCCGGCCGCCGGCCGCGCGGGCGAGCCCGCGCACCAGCTTCTGGCGGTCGAAGCGCTCGCGGCCGCCGTCGCGCTTGACGACCTCGAGCCGCGGCTCCTCGACGCGCTCGTAGGTGGTGAAGCGCTCCGAGCAGTCGGGGCACTCGCGGCGCCGGCGCACGCCGTCGGGGATCGGACGGGTGTCGATCACCTGGGTCGAGCCGGCGGAGCAGTAGGGACAGCGCACATGGCCAATTCTACTACCCCTAGTGCCTGATTCCTGCAGAAAGCACTAGATATTGTGCCTAAATTGCAGGTGCAGCACGCGCGAGGCGCCCGTGAGGGCCGGAGCGTGCCCCGGCGGGGCGATCAGGCAGCTGTTCGCGGGGAGCTCGGAGCCGCCGGCGAGCACGTAGACGACGTCCAGGGCGTCCTCGTCGAGCTGCACCGCGTCGGCCTCCCGGACGCGCACCGCATCGGTGTCGACCTCGCCGCGCACCGCGGCGCTCGCCGGCAGGCCCGACCCGGGCTCGGCGGGGTGCTGGTCGAAGGGCGCCTTGAAGCCGCTGCGCAGGTACTCGCTCGAAGGCGCAGCCGGGCGTGTGCAGGTTGAGGAAGCGCGCCTCGCCCGGGCCGGGGTTGCGGAACGGGTGGACCAGGTCGGGCGGCGCGAGCGCGAACGCAGCCGGCGGGCAGCTCGTGCAGCTCGTCGTCGAAGCGGACCTCGAGCGCCCCGCCGAGGACCCGGAAGCCGTCCGACGTGGTGGTGGTGGACGTGCGGGTCCGGGCCCCGCTGCCCGGGCGCGTAGATCGACTCCGTGATGACCGCCTGCGGGTGGGCGACCTTGATCTCGAACCCGGGCCTGAGGGTCTCGCCCTCGCCGGGCCCGAGCAGCGTCGGCGCGTCCATCGGGCGACCGTAGCGCGCCCTCTCGGGGGTTCCGGCCCGCCTCGCCACGGAGAGGCCGGAATCTCCGGAATTCAGGCGCGGCTCAGCGCAGCGAGTCGAGCGTGCGCGCGAGGCCCTGGTCCAGGTCGACCCGGGCCTCCCAGTCGAACTCGGCCTTCGAGCGCGACGCGTCCAGCGCGATGTGCTGCACCTCGCCCGAGCGCGCCGGCGCGTGCTCTGCCTCGAAGCCGTTCTCGGAGTGCGCGGCGAGCGACTCGACGATGTCGAGCACGCTCGTCTGCACGCCGCGGCCGACGTTGTAGGAGCCGGTCGCCTCGGAGGCGGCCGCGAGCAGGTTGGCCTCGACCACGTCGCCCGACGAAGACGTAGTCGCGCGTCTGCGTGCCGTCGCCGAAGATCTGTCGGCCTGCCGCCCTCGAGCAGCTTGCCGCAGAAGATCGCGATCACGCCGGCCTCGCCGAGCGGGTCCTGGCGCGGCCCGTAGACGTTGCCGTAGCGCAGCGAGACCGTCGACAGCCCGTGCAGGCGGGTGAACAGGGCGCAGTAGTTCTCGGCGCAGAACTTGGACAGGCCGTAGGGCGCCTCGGGCGCGACCGGGTGCTCCTCGGGCGCGGGCAGGATCTGGCCCTCGCCGTAGATCGCGCCGCCGGTGGAGGTGTTCACGAGGCGGCGCACGCCGGCGCGCCTGCGCGGCGTCGAGCACGTTGATCGTGCCCTCGACGTTCACGCGCGAGTCGTTGGCCGGGTCGGCCACGGACTTGCGCACGTCGATCTGCGCGGCGAGGTGGAAGATCGACCTCGGGCGACACGCGCGTCGACGGCGGCGGCGACCGCCTCGGCGTCGCGCACGTCGAGCTCGATCAGCTCGGCGCCGCCGGAGATGCGCGTCCGCCAGGTTCTGGCGCCGGCCGGTCGCGAGGTTGTCGATGATCGCCACGTCGTCGCCCCGGGCGAGGAGCGCGTCGACGAGGTTCGACCCGATGAAGCCGGCGCCGCCTGTGACGAGAGTCTTCATACGGCCGCGGAGGTTAGCTCGCGTCCCGGTCCCGGGCGCGCGCTGCTACGGTCGCCGCGCATGCGCGGCCTGTTCGTCACGTTCGAGGGCATCGATCGCTCCGGCAAGACGACGCAGGCGCGGCTGCTCACGGAGGCGCTGGGCGACGAGGCGCTCGGCGTGCGCGAGCCCGGCGGCACCCCGGCCGGCGAGCGCGTGCGCGACCTGCTCAAGGACGCCGCCGTGCCGCTCGGCGCCGAGGCCGAGGCGCTGCTGTTCGCCGCGGCGCGGGCGGAGCTGGTGGCGCGGGTGATCCGGCCGGCGCTGGAGGATGGGCGCGTGGTCGTGTCCGATCGCTTCCTCGACTCCTCGCTCGCCTACCAGGGCGGCGCCCGCGGGCTGGGCGTGGACGAGGTCGAGCGCATCAACCGCTTCGCGACCGGCGGCCTCGTGCCCGACCTGACCTTCCTGCTCGAGATCGACCCGGCCGCCGCGGCGCGAGCGCGCGGGCGAGAGCGACCGCTTCGAGGACGAGGGCGCGGCGCTGCAGCAGGCCGTGCTCGAGGCCTACGAGCGGCTGGTGGCGGCCGGACCCGGGCCGCTGGCGGCGCGTCGACGCGACCCGCGCGCCCGAGCAGGTGCACGCCGAGGTGCTCGCCGAGGTCGAGGCCGCCCGCAGCGGGGTGCGCGCGTGAGCGTCGCGCTGGCCGGCACCGAGGACCACCCGCAGGCGCGCATCGTGCTGACGGCGGCGCTCGAGGCCGGCCCGTCGCACGCCTACCTCTTCCACGGGCCGGCCGGGACCGGCAAGCGCACGGTGGCGCGCGCGTTCGCGGCCGAGCTGCTCGCCGAGGGCCAGCCGGACCCGGACGCGGTGCGCCTGCGCGTCGCAGCACGGCACCCACCCCGACCTGACCTGGGTGCGGCCGAGCGGCGCGCACGTGATGCGGGTGGAGGACGTGGACCAGGCGGTGGTGGCGGCGGCCACGCGCACTCCGTTCGAGGCGTCGCGGCGGGTGTTCGTGCTCGAGCGCGTGGACACGATGAACGACGAGGTCGCCAACCGGCTGCTGAAGACGCTCGAGGAGCCGGCCCACTTCGTGCACCTGATCCTGCTCACGGACGCGCTCGGCCGGGTGCTGGAGACGGTCGTGTCGCGCTGCCAGCCGGTGCGCTTCGACCCGCTGCCGGCGGCGCGCATCGCCGCGGCGCTGGAGGCCGACGGGGTCGAGGCGCGAGGTCGCGCAGGCGTGCGCGCGGCTCGCGCTGGGCAACGCCGCGCGGGCGCGGATGCTCGCGTCGCCCGAGGGCGACCGAGCTGCGCGCCGAGGTGGAGGCGTTCGCGGGCGCGGCGCTCGACGGCGAGCCGGGCGAGGCGTGGCGGCCGCTGCTGGACCGCGCCGAGCGGCGCCGCGGCGAGGCCGAGGAGGCGGTGGCGGCCGCGGCCGGCGACGCGGCTCGAGCTGGAGCCGAAGGGACGCGAGCGGCGGGCGATCGAGAAGGAGCTGGAGGAGGCCGCCAAGCGCGACGGGCGGCGCGCCCGCACCGAGGTGCTCGACCTCGCGCTGACGCTGACGGGGCTGGCCTTCCGCGACCTGGTCTGCCTGGCCGAGGGGGCACCCGAGGCGGTGCTGGCGAGCGACCGCGCCCCGGCGCTGGCGGAGCGCGCGCGGGCGCGCGACCCGCGCCGGCTGCGCGAGGCGGC
>CAWHDX010000007.1:0-377500 GCA_963828225.1 uncultured Thermoleophilaceae bacterium
CCGGGGCGATCGTGTAGCCGTGCTCGGTCTCGGGATAGCGGCGCGTGCGCACGTCCTCGGTGTACGCCCGGACGCCCGCGATCATCGCCTCGCGCACGTCGCCGTAGCGCTTCACGAATCGGGCCGCGTGGCCGTCGTAGATGCCGAGCAGGTCGTGGAAGACGAGCACCTGCCCGTCGGTGGCCGGGCCGGCGCCGATGCCGATCACCGGGATCTGCATGCGCGGCATGATCAGCTCGGTCACGCCGCCGGGATCGCTTCGAACACGACCGCGAAGCAGCCCGCGTCCTGGAGCGCGAGCGCGTCGTGCATCACCTCGAGCGCGCGCTCGGCGGTGCGGCCCTGGGAGCGGTAGCCGCCCAGCGCCGTGGCGGACTGGGGCGTCAGGCCGACGTGCCCCATCACCGGGATGCCCGCGGCGACGATCGCGCGGGCGCGCTCGACGGAGGTGCCGCCGCCCTCGAGCTTCACGACGTCGCAGCCGGCCTCCTTGATGAAGCGCTGCGCGTTCGTGATCGCCTGCTCGTTGGAGACCTCGTAGGAGCCGAACGGCATGTCGCCGACCAGCAGCGGCGTCGACAGTCCGCGCCGCACGGCCGATGCGAGCATGAGCAGCTCGTCGAGCGTCACCGGCACCGTGGACGAGTAGCCGAGGACGGTCATCGCACCCGAGTCGCCGACCAGCACGACGTCGATGCCCGCCTCCTCGGCGACCTGCGCGCTCGGGAAGTCGTAGGCCGTGATCATCGCGATCGGCTCCCCGAGCGCCTTCTTCTCGGCCAGCTTGGTCAGCGTGATCGCGGGGCGCTGGGTTGGACGGGTGCTCATCGGGTGCCTCCCAGGATCGTGTTGTCGATGAGCCGCGCGCGGCCCACTCGGCCGCCACGGCAAGCAATGTGGCTCCGTTGACCCGCTGCGCCGGCGCCAGGTCGGCGGCGGAGCGCAGCTCCAGGTACTCGGGCTCGACGCCGTGTGCGTCGAGCTGGGCGCGCGCGGCGGACAGCACCGCGGAGGCGTCGAGGCGGCCGGCGGCGACCTCGTCCTCGGCGGCTCGCAGCGCGCGGCTGAGGCCGAGGGCGCGCTCGCGCTCGGCGGGGGAGAGGTAGGCGTTGCGCGAGGACAGGGCCAGGCCGTCGGGGTCCCGGACGGTCGGGCAGACCTCCACGCGCACGGGGAAGTCGAGGTCGCGCACCAGCCTGCGGATGACCAGCGCCTGCTGGGCGTCCTTCTGCCCGAAGTAGGCCACGTCGGGCGCAACCATGTTGAACAGCTTGGCGACGACGGTCGTGACGCCGGCGAAGTGCTCCGGGCCGCGCTGCTCGGGCGCGCCGTCGAGCACCTCGGTGAGGCCGCCGACGCTGACGGTGGTGGCGAAGCCGTCGGGGTAGACCTCCTCGACCGGGGGCGCGAAGAGCAGGTCGACTCCCTCGGCGCGCGCCAGCTCGGCGTCGCGCGCCTCGTCGCGCGGGTAGGCGTCGAGGTCCTCGCCGGGCCCGAACTGCGCCGGGTTCACGAACAGCGACATGACCACGACGTCGCAGTCGGCGCGGGCTCGGCGCAGCAGCGCCAGGTGGCCGTCGTGGAGGTAGCCCATCGTCGGCACCAGCCCGATGCTGCGGCCGGCGCGGCGGTCGGGGCCGAGCGCCTCGCGCAGCTCGGCCACGGAGCGGACGGTCCTCACGCGCGCGCCTCGGCGGCGGCGAGCGCCCTCGTGCGGCGCACGAGCTCGTCGAACATGTCGAGCAGCTCCGGCGCCGACCTCGCACACGGCCTCGCGCTGGACGGCGACGGTCTGCTCGTCGCCGCGGGCGACCGGCCCGGTGAGCGCGCGCTCGGGGCCCAGCTCGGCCAGGTTGTCGACCGTGCGCCGCAGCAGCGGCACCAGCAGCGCCGCGGGTCTCGTGCGGCTCCAGCCCGGCGCCTGCCGCGATTCGCTCGGCGGCGGCCGCGAGCGTGACCAGGAAGTTGGAGGCGATCGAGGCGGCGGCGTGGTAGGCGGCGCGGCCGTCGTCGTCGATCTCGAAGGGCGTCATCCCGAGGGTGCGCGCGAGACCGGCGGCGAAGGCGAGCGCCGAGTCGGTCGATCCCGCGATCGCACAGCCGGCGCCGGCGAAGGCGGCGAGGCCGGTGCGGTCGGCGGCGAAGGTCTGAAGCGGGTGCAGCCCGAAGGCGGGGCGCCGCGCCGAGCGCGCTCAGGGGCGTGGCGCCGCTCGTGTGGCCGATCAGGGGCGCCGCGCCCGCTGCGACTGCGGCGGCCTCGGGGATCGCGGCGTCGGGCACGCACAGCACGATCGCGTCGCAGCCGCGCGGCGCCTCGCCGCGGCCGGCAGGGCCCTCGACCGCGACGCCGGCCTCGAGCCAGGGCGGCGACCAGCGCGCCGCCGAGGCGGCCCGCTCCCACGACGCCCACGCGTACGTCGCCGAGGCTGTTGGTAGTGGAGTGCATCGCTCTGCCGGTCCACTCCGCTGGGGGTAGCGGCCGACAGCTCAAGGATAGCCTCGATGCCGTCGCCTGCAGCGCCTAGGCTTCGGGACATGCAGCGCAGCGCAACGGAGCGTCGCGAGGCGCTCGTGGAGCTCTTCCGCGAGGTCTCGGAATGCCGGCGCTGCCCGCTCCACAGCAGCCGCAACCGGGTCGTGTTCGGGGCGGGCAACGCCGACGCCGACCTGATGTTCGTCGGCGAGGCGCCGGGCCAGCAGGAGGACCTCCAGGGGCTGCCCTTCGTGGGGCGCGCGGGCAAGCTGCTCGACCAGCTGCTCGGCGAGGTCGGGCTCGAGCGTGCCGACGTCTTCATCACCAACGTGCTCAAGAGCCGGCCGCCCGGCAACCGCGACCCGCAGCCCGACGAGATCGACGCCTGCAAGCCGTTCCTGGCCCGCCAGGTCGAGCTGATCGAGCCGCGCGTGATCTGCACGCTGGGCAACTTCGCCACGAAGCTGCTGACCCGCTCCCAGCGCGGCATCACCGGCGTGCACGGGCGCCCGCAGGTGCACGAGCTGGGCGGCCGCGCGGTACGCGTGTTCCCGCTCTACCACCCGGCCGCGGCGCTGCGCAGCACGAAGACGCTCGAGGAGCTGCGCGAGGACTTCGCGCGGCTGCCGGACCTGCTCGAGGAGCCCCCGCCGGTGCCGATCGGGGTGGTGGCCCGGGTGGCCGTGGCCGCCGAGCCCGAGCCCGCGCCGCAGATCAACCTGTTCGACTGACCGGCGAGTCCTCATCTCCGCAGGAGACCGAGGCCGCCGGCGCGCGGCTCGCCGCCCGGCTGCGTCCCGGCGACGTCGTGCTCGTCAGCGGCGAGCTCGGGAGCGGCAAGACGACCTTCGTGCGCGGCGCCTGCCGCGCGCTGGGGGTCGAGGGCCCCGTCACGAGCCCGACGTTCACGCTCGGGCACGTGCTCGGCGGAGATCCGGAGGTGGCGCACCTCGACCTGTACCGGCTGGGATCGCTCGCGGGGGAGGACCCGGCGCTGCTCGACGACTACCTGACCCCGGAGCGGATCGCGTTCGTGGAGTGGCCCGCGGTGGCTGAGCCCGCGCTCGAGCGGGTCGCCGCACGGGTGCTGCTCGAGCACGCCGGGGGCGACCGGCGGAGGATCACGATCGCGTGACGCTGCTCGGGATCGACACCTCGACCTCGGCGAGCGCTGCGTGCGTGCTGCGCGAAGACGGCGAGGCGTTCGAGGTCGCGCCGGATCCGGCGCGCCTGGCCGCCGGGCCGGGCCACGCGCGCGAGCTGATGCCGGCGGTGGCCGAGGTCATGGAGCGCGCCGGGGTGGACTACGGCGACCTCGACGCGATCGCGGTCGGCGTGGGCCCCGGGACGTTCACGGGGCTGCGGATCGGGATCGCGACGGCGCGCTCGCTGGCCACGGCGGCCGCGCGCCCGCTGCGGGCGGTGTCGTCGCTGGCCGCGCTGGCGGCGGGCATCCAGGCGGACGCGAGCGACGTCCTGCTGCCTCTGATCGATGCGCGCCGCGGCGAGCTCTTCGGCGCGCTGCAGCGGGCCGGCGGCGAGCCGCTCTGGGAGCCGTTCGTCGAGGCGCCCGAGGCGATCGCGCAGCGCGTGCGGGAGAGCGGCTTCGAGGCGCGGGCGGCGGGTGACGGCTCGATACGATTTCGTCAGGTGCTCGAGGACGCCGGGATCAGGGTGGAGCCCGACGAATCGCGCTCCCACGTCGTGCGGGGCCTGCACGTCTGCCGGCTGGCGCTGGCGCTGCCGGACCAGCCGCCGGAGGCGGTTCTCCCCGAGTACCTGAGAGCACCCGACGCCAAGCCGCAGTGAACAACGACCTGCAGATCCGCCGCCTCACCTACGCCGACCTGCCCCAGGTGATCGCCATCGAGCGGCGCGCGTTCCCGACGCCGTGGTCGCTCGCGATGTTCGTGCTCGAGCTGTCGAAGCCCGCCGGGATCTCCCTGGCGGCGATCCTCGACGACCGGATCGTCGGCTACGTGGTGTGCTCGCGCTACGACACCGTCTGGCACGTGATGAACGTGGCCGTCGACGACCGGATGCGCCGCCAGGGGATCGCCAGCACGCTGATCGAGACGCTGTTCGAGCTGGCCGACCGGCCCAGCGAGCAGTACACGCTCGAGGTGCGCACCTCCAACGATCCGGCGATCCGGCTCTACGAGAGCTTCGGCTTCCGCGCGGCGGGACGGCGCCGGGCCTACTACCACGACAACCGCGAGGACGCCCTGATCATGTGGCGGACGGTGCCGGAACGCGCCACGGCGTGATCCTGGCCGTCGAGACCAGCTGCGACGACACCTGCGCCGCGCTGGTCACCGCCGACGGCGGGATCCGCTCGAACGTGATCGCCTCGCAGGGCCTGCTGCACGCGCGCTACGGCGGGGTCGTCCCGGAGATCGCCTCGCGCCGGCACCTGGAGCTGGCCGACGCCGTCGTGGCGGACGCGCTCGAGCGCGCCGAGGCCCGCCTCGACGACGTGGACACCGTGGCCGTGACCCGCGGGCCAGGGCTGATCGGCGCGCTGCTGGTGGGGCTGTCGTCGGCGAAGGCGCTGGCCGCGACGCGGCGGCTGCCGCTGGTGCCGGTCGACCATCTGCACGGGCACGTGGTGGCCAGCACGCTCGGGCCCGAGCCGATCGAGCCGCCCTACCTGTGCCTGGTGGCCAGCGGCGGCCACACCTTCATCGCGCGCGTCGACGACCCCTCGTCCTACCGCGTGCTGGGCCAGACGCTCGACGACGCCGCGGGCGAGGCCTTCGACAAGGGCGCGCGCCTGCTGGGGCTCGGCTACCCGGGCGGGCCCGAGATCGACCGCCTGGCCCGGAGCGGCGACCCCGAGCGCCCACGCGTTCCCGCGCAGCGCGCCCGGCGAGCTCGACTTCAGCTTCTCCGGGCTCAAGACGGCGCTGCTGTACCGGCTGCGCGACCAGCCCGACGCGGACCCGGCCGACCTCGCCGCCTCCTACCAGCGGGCGATCGTGGAGGCCCTGGTGGCGCGCACGAAGGCGGCGCTGGAGCGCGAGGGCGTCGAGCGGCTGGCGATCGGCGGCGGGGTGGCGGCCAACTCGGAGCTGCGCGCCGCGGTGCGCGAGCTGGGCGTGCCGGTCTGGGTGCCCCCGATCGAGCTCTGCACCGACAACGCGGCGATGATCGCCGGCGCGGCGCGGTTCCTCGAGCCGCTGGCGTACCCCGACTACCTGTCGCTCGACGCCGCGGCGCGGCTCTAGGCGAGCCGCGACTCCTCGAGGTCCAGCTCGCGCTCCACGCGCCTGCGCACCTCGTCGGAGATGTCGCCGCCGTTGCGCATCGCGATCAGCTCCTCGCGCTGGGCGTCGATCAGCTCGTACATCAGCCGGATGTAGGCGCCGCTGCGCTCCTCGTAGCCGTCGTCGCCGTCCTCGCGTGCGCCGAAGCGCCGGCGGCGGTAGTCGTAGAGGCCGCGCACCCGCTCGAGCGTCTCGTCGCGCGTCCACTCGGCGTCGCCGAGCTCCTCGATCCGCGCGATCGCGGCCTCCGCCACCCGGATCCGCGCGGCGATCTCCTCGCGCTCCTCGGAGCCGTCGTCGCGGACGCCGAGCCACCGGATCAACGGCGCCAGCGTCAGCCCCTGGCCGACCAGCGTCGCCAGCAGCACCGAGTAGGTGAGGAAGATGATCAGGTCGCGCTCGGGGAAGGGGGCGCCGCCGTCGACCTGGAGCGGCAGCGCCAGCGCGGCCGCGAGCGACACCGAGCCGCGCACCCCGGCCCAGCCGCCGACCATCCGCAGACGCCAGCTGACCCGCCGCGTACGCTGGATCTCACGCCGGTCGAGCGCGCGGACGACGTAGACGATCGTCAGCTGCCAGATCAGCCGCACCCCGATCACCACGCCGCTCACGAGCGCGCCCCACGCGATCAGCTCCCCGGTGGTGTGCCCGGAGATCGAGTCGATCACGGTGGGCAGCTGGAACCCGACCAGCAGGAACAGGATGGCGTTGAGGATGAACGTGACGACCTCCCAGACGGCCTGGCCCTGAAGGCGCATCACGGGCGTCGTCAGCTCGGGGGTGTACCAGCCCATGTAGATCCCGACGGTGACCGCCGCGACCACGCCCGAGACGCCGAGCTCCTCGGCGGGCAGGTAGGCGGCATAGCCGGACAGCAGCGAGATCGACATCTCGATCGGCGGGTCGTCGATCATGCGCCGCACCTGGCGGATCAGGAAGCCGGCGGCCAGCCCGATCAGCAGCCCGCCGATGCCGCTCCACACGAACTTCAGACCCGCCTCCGCGAGCGAGAAGCGAGCCGCGTCACCACGGCGGCGACGGCGAAGCGGTAGAGGACGAGCGCGGTCCAGTCGTTGGTCAGGCTCTCGCCCTCGACGACCGTCAGCAGGCGCCGCGGCGCGCCGATGCGGCGCAGGATCTCCGCGGGCGCCACGGCGTCGGTCGGGGAAACGATCGCGCCGAGCACGAACGACTCGGCCCAGCCGAGGCCGATCACCTCGTGCGCCACCACCGCGACGGCGAGCATCGTGGCCAGCACCACCCCGATCGCCAGCAGCGCGATCGGCCGCGCGTTCTGGCGCAGGTCGCGCAGCGAGGTGAAGAAGGCGGCGCCGTAGAGCAGCGGCGGGAGGAAGATCAGCAGCACCAGGTCCGGCTCGAGCTCGATCTCCGGGACGCCCGGCACGAAGCCCACCACGGCGCCGCCCAGCACCAGCGTGATCGGGTAGGGCAGGTCGGCCACGCGCGCGATCACCGCGAGGCCGACGGTGGCCACGAGCAGGGCGAAGACGATCAGCTCGGCGTGCGCCACGGGCCCTAGAGTGCCACGCGTGCCGAAGCTCACCCTCTATGGCAAGGCGGGCTGCCACCTCTGCGACGACGCGCGCGCGGTCGTGGCGAGCGCCGTGGCGGGCCGCGACGTGGCCGTGGAGGAGGTCGACATCACGATGGACCCCGTCCTGCACCGCCGCCTGGGCGAGCGCATCCCGGTGCTGGAGCTGGACGGCGAGGAGCTGTTCGAGCTGTTCGTCGACCCCGCGGGCCTTCTCGAATCCCTCGATAGAGTGGGCGCGTGAGCTTTCGGGACCCCATGCCGGGGGGAACGGGCTGCAGGACGGCACGACCGAGCGGCTCTCGCTGGGCGTCGCCGCGCGCCTGTCGCGCTACCTCCAGGTCCTCACCCAGGCCAAGAAGATGGGCCGCGAGACGATCTCCTCGCAGGAGCTGGCGGACTACACGCACGTCAACTCGACGCAGATCCGCCGCGACCTGTCCGGCTTCGGCAAGTTCGGCAAGCGCGGCGTCGGCTACAACGTCGACTCGCTGGTCTCGCAGATCCGCAAGATCCTGCGCACCACCGGCAAGCACAACATCGCGCTGTTCGGCGCCGGCAACCTGGGCCAGGCGATCGCCGGCTCGGACATCTTCGCCGACCACGGCTTCCGCGTGGTCGCCCTGTTCGACAAGGACCCGGACAAGGTCGGGCAGGCCATCAGCGACACGCTGACGGTCCGCGCCTACGACGAGCTCGAGCGGGTGATCCGCGACGAGGACGTGGTGGTGGGCGTGCTCGCCGTGCCGACGGCCGCGGCACAGGAGGTCGCCGACGACCTCGTGGAGGCGGGCGTGAAGATCATCTTCAACTACTCCGAGGCGCTGCTCCAGGTGCCGCCCGAGGTGACCGTCCACACCTCGAGCCCGGCCGTGGACCTGCTGTACGCGCTCTACTTCTACCTCACCTGATGCTCGACATGGCCCGCGTCCACGAGGCGTTCGAGGCCTCGACGGACTTCACGGTCGGAATCGAGGAGGAGTTCGCGATCCTCGATCCCGACACGCTCGCGCTCGACCACCGCTTCGAGGAGCTGCGGGCGGCGTCGGAGGCCGATCCGGTGCTGTCGGACTCGGTCGCCGGCGAGCTGATCCGCTCCGAGATCGAGATCCGCTCGGGGCGCGGCGAGACCTTCGCGGACGCGACCGAGCGCCAGCGCGAGGCGCGCGTGCGCCTGTTCGCCCTGGCGGCCGAGCGCGGGGCGCTGCTGGGCGCGACCGGCACGCACCCGTGGAGCACCTGGCAGGAGCAGCAGATCATCGACACCGACCACTACCGGCGCGTGGCCGAGGGGCTCCAGTACGTGGCCTGGCGCAACAACACGTTCTCGCTGCACGTGCACGTGGGCGTGCGCGGCGCCGAGCGCGCGGTGAAGGTCTGCGACCGGCTGCGCCCGGTGCTGCCCGAGCTGCTGGCGCTGTCGGCGAACTCGCCGTTCCTCGACGGTCGTCACTCCGGCCTGCACTCGGCGCGCTCGCAGATCTTCACGAAGAGCTTCCCGCGCTGCGGCATCCCCGACGCGTTCGGCGGCTGGGACGCCTACGCCGACTACGTCGCCTTCCTGATCGCATCCGACTCGATCGTCGAGCAGACCCAGATGTGGTGGAGCGTGCGCCCGCACCACTCCTACGGCACCGTCGAGCTGCGCATCTGCGACGCCCAGACGAGCGCCGCCGACTCGACCGCGCTCGAGGCGCTGATCGTCGCCTGCATCGCCCAGGCGGCGCTCGACGTCGACGAGGGGGTGCCGCACGAGGACCCGCCGGCGCGCGAGATCGAGGAGAACTTCTGGCGGGCGATCCGCTACGGGCGCGACGGCCGGCTGATCGACCTGCCGCGGCGCGAGGAGTACCCGGCCGCGGCGGTCGGCGACCGGCTGCTCGCATGGACCGCGCCCGCACGCGAGGCGCTCGGGATCGACCCGGCGCTGCCGGAGGAGAACGGCGCCCAGCGCCAGAAGCGGGCGCTCGCAGCGGGCGCCACTATGCAGGAGGTCTACGCCGCCGAGGTGGCGCGAGACCCAGCGAACCTACGCCGCCGAGGAGGTGAGCGCATGAACGAGCCCGAGCAGCAGAGGCTCCCCGAAGTCGCCGAGGTGCTGGTCGGCACGACCGCGTCGCTGGTGAACCTGGCGGGCATCCGCCTGACCGAGGAGGGGCACGTCGACCCGGTTCAGGCCAAGCAGGCGATCGACGCCGCGCGCGCCCTGCTGCCGCTCTGCCCGGAGGAGGCGGTCGGGCCGATCAAGGACGCGCTGGCGCAGCTGCAGATGATCTACGTCAAGCAGTACGGCGGAGCGGCCGGAGGCGAGGAGGAGGCCCCCGGGCCCGGCGCTGCCGAGCCCGCCGCGCCGGAGGCCGACGACGCCGCGCGGCGCGCCGAGGCGCGCGCCAAGATCTGGACGCCGCCGGGCTCGTGATCGGCGTCTTCGGCGGCTCGGGCTTCTACCGCCTCCTGGACGACGTGGAGGAGGTCCCGGTGCCCACGCCCTACGGCCGCCCGTCGGCGCCCGTCAGGGTCGGCCGCATCGAGGGCGCCGACGTGGCCTTCATGCCGCGCCACGGCGACGAGCACACCCTGCCGCCGCACCGCATCAACTACCGCGCGAACCTGTGGGCGATGCGCGAGGTGGGGGTGCGGCGGATCGTCGGCCCGTCGGCCTGCGGCTCGCTCAAGCCCGAGCTGGCGCCGGGTACGTTCGTGATCTGCGACCAGTTCGTCGACCGCACGCACGCTCGCGAGAGCACCTTCTACGACGGGCCGCAGACCACGCACGTATCGGCCGCCGACCCCTACTGCGCCGACCTCGGCGAGACCCTCGCCGCGACGGCCGAGGAGCTCGACATCCCGGTGGTCCGCGGCGGGACCGTCGTCGTGATCCAGGGGCCGCGCTTCTCGACGCGCGCGGAGTCGCGCTGGTACTCGGCGAGCGGCTTCGACGTGGTCAACATGACCCAGTACCCCGAGGCCTGGCTGGCTCGCGAGCTCGAGCTCTGCTACGCCAACGTCTCGCTCGTGACCGACTACGACGTGGGGCTCGAGGGGATGCCGCACGTCGAGCCGGTGTCGGCCGAGGGGGCCTTCGCGGTCTTCGCCGAGAACCTCGACAGGCTGCGGGCGCTGCTGTTCGCCGCGGTGCCGAGAATCGGGCCTCAGCCCCAGGACGAATGCGCCACGGCACTCACAGAGCGCTTTCGTCCGATAAACTGCTGCCCGCTCTTTTCCGGGCGGCGTCGGAGCACCCCCAGATGCTCAGCTCCAGCGCCCCGCGCATGACCGCCCGCTGACTTAACTACCGGAGGACATACCCCTTGGAATTCCTGACTGACTGGGGCGTGATCATCGCGCTCGTCTGCGCCGGCGCCGCCGTCGTATACGGCATCGTGACCTCGCGCTGGCTGCTCTCGCTCTCCCCGGGCAACGAGGAGATGCAGGCGATCTCGCTGGCCGTGCAGCAGGGCGCGAGCGCCTATCTGCGCCGCCAGTACACGATCATCGCCGGGGTCGCCGTGGTGCTGGCGATCGTGCTCGGCGTCGCGCTGGAGGCGCAGGATCGCGAGGGCATCCTCACCGCGATCGGCTTCCTGATCGGAGGCACCTTCTCCGGCGCCGCGGGCTTCATCGGCATGAACGTCTCCGTGCGGGCCAACGCCCGCGTGGCGGAGTCGGCGCGCTCCGGCGTGTCGCGTGCGCTCGAGGTGGCCTTCAAGGGCGGCGCCGTCACCGGCCTGCTCGTGGCGGGCCTGGCGCTGCTGGGCGTGGCCGGCTACTACGGGCTGCTGGTCCTGGCGGGCACCGAGGAGCGCGACGCGATCGACGCCCTCGTCGGCCTCGGCTTCGGCGGCTCGCTGATCTCCGTATTCGCCCGTCTGGGCGGCGGCATCTTCACCAAGGCCGCCGACGTGGGCGCGGACCTGGTCGGCAAGATCGAGGCCGGCATCCCCGAGGACGACCCGCGCAACCCGGCGGTCATCGCCGACAACGTGGGCGACAACGTCGGCGACTGCGCCGGCATGGCGGCCGACCTGTTCGAGACCTACGCGGTCACCGCGGTCGCCGTGATGCTGCTCGGCGTGCTGATCTTCCAGGAGATCGGCACCGTGGCGGTCTACCCGCTGGTCATCGGCGGCGTCTCGCTGCTCGCGTCGATCATCGGGACCTTCGCCGTGCGCAGCGCCGCCGGCAACGTCGAGCGGGCGCTGTACCAGGGCCTGATCGTGTCCGGCGGCCTGGCGGCGATCGCCTTCCTGCCGATCACGCTGGCCATGATGGACGACGTCACCTTCCAGGGCGACGTCTCGTCGCTGCTGCGCGGCGGCGCCGCCGCTGCGCCGAGCGGGCTCGACCTCTACCTCTGCACGCTGGTGGGCATCGTGATCACGGCGGGGCTGTTCGTGATCACGGACTACTACACGTCCACGCGCTTCCGCCCGGTCCGCACGACCGCGCGGGCGTCGCAGACCGGCCACGCGACCAACATCATCCAGGGCCTCGCGCAGGGCTTCCAGTCCACGGCCGCGCCGGCGATCCTGCTCGCGCTCGGCATCCTCGTGGCCAACGAGCTCGCCGGCATCTACGGCATCGGCGTCGCGGTGATGGCGCAGCTGTCGCTGACCGGCCTGATCGTGGCGCTGGACGCCTTCGGCCCGATCACCGACAACGCCGGCGGCATCGCCGAGATGGCGGACCTGCCGGAGGAAGTGCGCGCCGTGACCGACCCGCTCGACGCGGTCGGCAACACGACCAAGGCGGTGACGAAGGGCTACGCGATCGGCTCCGCGGTGCTCGCGGCGCTGGTGCTGTTCGCCGCCTTCGTGGAGGAGCTGCGCGAGGAGGCGGCCGCGGCCGGCAAGGGCCTGCCCTCGTTCGACATCTCGCAGCCGGAGGTGCTGATCGGGCTGCTGATCGGCGGCATGATGGTCTACCTGTTCGCCGCTCTGGCGATCGAG
Organism: uncultured Thermoleophilaceae bacterium; assembly: GCA_963828225.1. Lineage (GTDB taxonomy): Bacteria > Actinomycetota > Thermoleophilia > Solirubrobacterales > Thermoleophilaceae > JACVRW01. Next base: position 12,241 of record CAWHDX010000007.1, read on the forward strand.
GCCGTCGGCCGCGCCGGCGGCGGCGTGGTGGAGGAGGTGCGCCGGCAGTTCAAGGAGAAGCCGGGCATCATGGACTACACCGAGAAGCCGGACTACGCGCGGGCGGTGGACATCGTCACCGCGTCGGCGCAGCGCGAGATGATCGTGCCGGCGCTGATCCCGATCCTGGTGCCCGTCGTCGTCGGCCTGCTCTCCGTGCAGGCGCTCGGCGGGCTGCTGATCGGCGTGATCGTGGTGGGCTTCTTCGCGGCCGTCTCGATGACGGCGGGCGGCGGCGCCTGGGACAACGCCAAGAAGCTGATCGAGGACGGCGAGTACGGCGGCAAGGGCTCGGAGGCCCACGCGGCCTCGGTCACGGGCGACACGGTCGGCGACCCCTACAAGGACACCGCCGGCCCGGCGATCAACCCGATGATCAAGGTCGCGAACATCGTCGCGCTGCTGCTGATCCCGTTCCTCGTTTAGACCCTCAGGGCTCGCTCGGTGGCGCTGCCCCTCGGCGGTGCCACCGGGCTGCGCCTGAGCCAGCAGTAATCTCGCCGCTCGGGTGGCGGAGTACCGGCCGAAGAACCAGGGGTTGGAGCGCGTGCTCGGCACGGGCGCGCTCTTCGCCACCGCCTACGGCAACGTAGGGTCGTCGATCTACTACGCGCTCGGCCTCGTCGCGATCTACGCGGCCGGCATGACGCCCGTCGTCTTCGTGATCGCCGGGCTGATCTTCGCGGCCACGGCCGCCACCTACGCCGAGGCGACCACGATGTACCCCGAGGCCGGCGGCTCGTCGTCGTTCGCCCGCCGCGCCTTCAACGAGTTCTGGTCCTTCTTCGCAGCCTGGGGCCAGATGCTCACGTACATCATCACGATCTCGATCTCGGCCTTCTTCGTGCCGCACTACCTCGGCGTCTTCTGGGACCCGCTGAGCGAGTCGCCGGCCGACATCATCGGCGGCATCGTCGTGGTCGTGATCCTCGGCGCGGTCAACATCTTCGGCGCCCGGGAGTCGGCCGGCGTGAACATCGGCTTCGCCGTCGCCGACTTCCTCACCCAGGTCGGCCTCGTCGTGATCGGCGCCTTCCTGGTGCTCGATCCGGACCTTCTGATCGAGCAGGTCGACTTCGGCACCACGCCGACGCTCGGCGACTTCCTGATCGCGATCCCGGTCGCGATGGTCGCCTACACGGGCATCGAGACCGTCTCCAACATGGCCGAGGAGGCGCGCGACGTCGGCAAGACGATCCCGCGCGGCATCGGGCTGGTCGTGATCGCGGTCGCCGTGATCTACGCGTTCCTGCCGGCGATCGCGCTGTCGGCGATGCCGGTCATCGACGGCACGACGCAGCTGGCGCTCTCGAAGGAGGCCGGCGGCTACGCCGACGACCCGGTGCTCGGCGTCGTCAAGAACATGGACCTGGGCGCCCTCTCGGGCGCGGCCGAGATCTACGTCGGCGTCCTCGCCGCCACGATCCTCTTCATCGCCACCAACGCCGGCCTGATCGGCGTCTCGCGGCTCACCTACTCGATGGGCCAGCACCGCCAGCTGCCGGAGGTGCTGCGCGTGCTGCACCCGAAGTTCCGCACGCCCTACGTCGCGATCCTGCTGTTCGGCGCGATCGCGTGCCTCGCGATCCTGCCGGGCCAGGCCGACTTCCTCGGCGTCATCTACGCCTTCGGGGCGATGCTCTCGTTCACGATGGCGCACCTGTCGCTGATCAGGCTGCGCATGACCCAGCCCGACTTCGAGCGACCATGGCGCAGCCCTGGGGTGCTCACGGTCCGCGGGGCATCGAGCTGCCGCTGCTGGCGATCTTCGGCGGGACCGGCACCGGGCTGGCGCTGATCGTGGCCACCGTCCTCGACCTGCGGGTGCTGGTCGCCGGCATGCTCTGGCTCGCTCTCGGGATCGTCGTCTACGTCGTCTACCGCCGCCGCCAGGGCCTGTCGCTGACGGAGACGGTGAAGGTCGTGATGCCGAAGCCCGCGGTCGAGCACGAGGTCGAGTACGAGTCGGTGCTGGTGGCGTTCGAGGACGGCAACTTCTCGCCCGAGGCGATCGCGACCGCCGTGCGCCTCGCCGCCCGTCGCCGGCGCGGCATCCACGTGCTGGTCACGATCACGGTGCCGCCGAACTCGCCGATCGACGCCCCGCTGCCCGATCAGGAGGCGCGCGCGGCCTCGCTGATCGACTCCGCCCGCGTCCGCGGCGGCCGGCGAGTGACCGGGCACTGGGAGAAGGTTCGCCCCGGGCGGCGCGGGGCGCCGGATCGTCGAGGAGGCGCGCGAGATCCGCGCCCGCGCGGTGGTGATGTCGCTGCCGCCGCGGCGGGCCGGGACGTCGTTGTTCGGCAAGACGCTCGAGACCGTCCTCACCGAGCGCCCCTGCCGCGTCATCATCGACTCGTCGCGCGGCCTGGACGGCCGCAGCAACGGGTCCTGATGCCATCATTGCGGCCGTGCAACGCGCCTATCTCGCGTCCACGCGCCTGCTGAGCGCGGCGCTGCTGATCGTGGGCGCGGCGATGGTGGTCTCCACCGTCGCGCGCGGCGGCGGGCCGCTGGCCGTGGGCGTGCTGCTCGGGGTAATGCTGACCGCGATCGGCGCGGCGCGGCTGTGGCTCGGGCGCGGCGGGCAGCGGTGAGCCAGGACGGCCGGGGCGGGCGCCGCATCCCGGGCAGCGACTCGGCGCGCACGCGAGCCGCGGCCGAGCGCGCCCGGTCGGGACTGAAGCGCAGCTCCGAGCGCGCCGGGCGGGCCGGCGCCCGCTTCTCGCGCGGCCTCGGCGAGCCGCACCTGTTCGCGATCCTGCTGAGCTCCGTCGTGTCCGGGCTGTTCATGGTGCTCGGCGTCGTTGCCGGCGACGCGCTCGGCCTCACCCCGCTCGCCTTCCTGGCGTCGGGCCTCTTCTTCGTCCTGACGATCGCCACCTACGTCGAGGGCAGCTCGCTGCACCCGGAGCGCGGCGGCGCGTCCACGTTCGCCCGCTACGCGTTCGACGAGCTCTGGAGCTTCATCGCGGGCTGGGCGATCCTGCTCGACTACCTGATCGTGATGGCGATCGGCGCCGTCACCATCTCGGACTACCTGGCGGTCTTCTGGACCGGCCTCGACGAGGGCGTGATGGAGGTGGTGATCGTTGCGCTCGCGCTCGCCTACGTCGGCCTTCAGAACGTGCGCGGGCTCGGAGCCCACCGGCTCGGGATGGTGCTGCGCCTATCGGTGGTCGGGATCGTGCTCCTGGCGGCCGTGTCGGCGATCGGGCTCGCCCAGAACTGGGACCCCGGCGCGATCACCGACTCGGTCGAGCTCGGCACGACGCCCGAGTGGGACCAGCTGCTGTTCGCCATCGTGGTCGCGGGCGTGGCGCTGGTCGGCGTGGAGGCGGCGTCAGGCCTCGCCGGCGAGGTGCGCGTCGGGCGCCGCGGCCTGCGGCGCGTGGTCGGGGTGACCGCGTCGACCGCGCTCGTCCTGTTCGTCGTGGTCTCCGTGGCCGCGCTGATGACCCTGCCGGTGGTCGGCGGAGAGACGCCGCTCGGCGACCGCTTCGCGGAGGCGCCCGTGCTCGGCGTCGCCTCCCAGTTCGACCCGCAGTGGCTGAGGGACGTCTCGCGGGTCGTGGTCGGCGGCGTGGGCGCGGCGATCCTGATCGTCGCGATGAACAGCCAGATGCTCGGCATCGCGCGGCTCGCCTACTCGCTCGCCACGAACCGCCAGATCCCGAGCGCGGCAGGCCGCCTGCACGAGCGCCAGGGCACGCCCTACATCGCGATCACGCTCGCCGCAGGCATCGCGTTCCTGCTGGCGGTGCCGCACGACATCGACTTCCTGGTCGGCATCTTCGCCTTCGGAGCGATGCTCACGTTCGCGATCGCGCACGTTTCGGTGATCGTCCTGCGCTTCCGCGAGCCCGACCGGCCGAGCGCCTTCCGCGTGCCGATGTCGGTGAAGGTCGGCCGCGGGCGGCTGCCGCTGCCGGCGGTCCTCGGCGCGCTCTTCTCGATGCTCGCCTGGGTCAGCGTGATCGTGCTCCACGAGGGGGCGCGCCTGATCGGCGGGGCCTGGATGGTGATCGGCATCGCGATGTACGCGATCTACCGCTCCGGCCAGGGCAAGGCGCTCACCAAGCGCTTCACGATCCCGGCCGAGGCGCTGATGGAGTCGGCGCCCGTCGAGTACGGGAGCATCCTCGTGCCGGTCTTCGGCGAGCAGCTCGACGACGACATCATCGGCACCGCGGGCCGGCTCGCGACCGAACACGCCGACGACAGCGAGGGCGGCGCCGTGGTGGAGGCGCTCTACGTCTTCGAGATCCCGATGTCGCTGCCGATCGACGCGCGCGTTCCCGACGAGCGCGTCAAGACCGCGAAGCGGGTGCTGGCGCGCGCGAAGGAGGTCGGCGAGGAGTACGAGGGCGTGGAGGTGGCCACGGCGATGGTGCGCGGCCGCACCGTCGGGCAGGCGATCGTCGCCGAGGCGCGCCGGCGCGGCGTCGAGGTGATCGTGCTCGCCGCGGAGGAGCCCACGCGCGTGCGCGGCGGGGCCGTGCTGGGCGGGCGCGGGCGCTCGCGCGACCGCTTCCTGGGGGAGACCACCCGCTACGTGGTCGAGAAGGCGCCCTGCAAGGTCATTCTCACGGCGCCTCCGGCGGGCGAGGAAGGCACTCGCGAGGGCGTTCTCCCCTAGAGTGGGAGCGGAATGTTCGTACTGATCGTGGGTTGCGGGCGCGTTGGGTCCGCCATAGCGAACTCGATGCTGGCCGAGGGCCACGAGGTGTCGGTTCTCGACGAGGACGCCGAGGCCATCGCGCTGCTGGAGCGCGGCCAGGTCGAGGGCTGGGAGGAGCGCGGCGGGCGCTTCACCGAGGGCACGGCGCTCGAGATCGAGGCCCTGCTGGCCGCCGGCATCGAGCAGGCGGACGCGTTCGTCGCCTCGACCGACGGCGACAACACCAACCTCGTGATCGCCCAGATCGCCAAGCGCCGCTTCGACGTCGACCGCGTCGTCGTGCGCGTGCTCGACCCCGCTCGCGCCCGCTGGTACGCGGAGCAGGGCCTCCAGACCGTGTGCCCGACCCAGACCGCCATCGAGCTGCTCGAGGCGGCCGTGCGCGGGACGATCCGCTTCGAAGGGGTATCGGGCTAGCACCATGTACGTCGTGATCGTCGGTGCCGGGAAGGTCGGCTGGAACCTCGCGCGCGAGCTGATCGGCGAAGCGCCACGAGATCACCGTGATCGAGTCGGATGCGGTGCGCTTCGCGGTGGTCGAGCAGGAGCTCGAGCACAGCGCGCACTACGGCGACGGCTCCGAGCTGTGGGTGCTGGAGCGCGCGGGCATCGAGCGCGCCGACCTCGTCGTGGCCGTGACCGGCGACGACGAGGACAACATCCTGATCTCCCAGGTGGCGCGCGAGAAGTACGGCGTGTCGCGCGTGGTGGCGCGCTGCAACAACCCGCGCAACCTCCAGCACTTCGAGCTGCTGGGCGTGAAGCCGGCGATATCGGCGACCGACCTGATCCTGCGCCTGATCGAGCACGAGGTGCCGAAGTACGGCCTCGTGCACCTGCTGGACCTGCCCGAGGAGCGGCTCGAGATCATCGAGCTCGAGGTCGCGCAGGGCTGCGAGGCGGCCGGCCGCAAGGTGCGCGAGCTCGGGCTGCCGGATGGCTCGCTCGTGATCTCGATCCTGCGCGACGGCGGCGGCTTCGTGCCGAACGGCGATTCGGTCGTGCAGGCCGGCGACGAGGTGCTGCTGGTGCTCGACGTCGGCCTCGAGAGCAACGTCACCGAGCTGTTCACGGACCGCTCGGGCGCGCCCGCCTAGTGGCGCGCCGCAAGGTCGACCACCTGCTGATCGGCGGCGGGCTGGCCGCCGCCAACTGCGCGCGCTGGCTGCGCGAGGAGGGCGCGGACGGGTCCGTCCTGCTGGTCGGGCGCGAGTTCGACCCGCCCTACAACCGGCCGCCGCTCTCGAAGGGCTACCTGCAGGGCAGGGAGTCGCGCGAGGACGCGCTCTTCCGCCCCGACGCCTGGTGGGCCGAGCAGGACATCGAGCTGATGACGCGCACGAGCGTGATGAAGATCGACAGCGCCGAGCGGGTGGCGAAGCTCTCGACCAAGGACGAGATCGAGTTCGACAAGGCGCTGGTCGCGACCGGGGCCAACGTGCGGCGCGTGCGCGTGGACGGCACCGACCTCGAGGGCATCCACTACCTGCGGGCCTTCGGCAACTCGGACGCCATCCGCGCCGACGCCGAGTCGGCGGAGCGGGTGGTGCTGATCGGCGGCAGCTACATCGGCTGCGAGGTGGCGGCGTCGCTGACGGCGTGCCACGGCGCGAAGTGCTCGATCGTGATGCAGGAGGACGTGACGCTCGAGCGCGGCTTCGGCCCGGTGATCGGCCGCTTCTTCCAGAGCGTGCTCGAGGAGCACGGGGTGGAGGTGCACGGCGGCGACGAGCTGGCGCGCTTCGAGGGCGCGGACGGGCGCGTCACCAAGGTCGTGACGGCGAACGGGCTCGAGCTCGAGTGCGACATGGTGGTCGTCGGCGTAGGGGTTGCGCCGGACGTGATGCTGGCGCGCTCCGCCGGTCTGGAGCTGGGCGAGGCGGGCGGCGTGCTCTGCAGCTCCGGGCTGGAGAGCTCGGTGCCGGGGATCTACGCCGCCGGCGACATGTGCGAGTGGCAGAGCCCGATCCACGGGCGGCCGCTGCGCCTCGAGCACTGGGACGTGGCCTTCAACCACGGCAGGACGGCGGCCCTGAACATGCTCGGCCGCGGCGTGGAGCACGACGTCGTGCCGTACTTCTTCTCGGACCTGGCCGACTGGGCGTCGTTCGAGTACGTCGGCCCCGGGTCGGGCGACCTGGTGGTGCGCGGGTCGCTGGACGACGGCGACTTCACGGCGTTCTTCGTGCACGAGGAACAGGGGCACGTGACGGCCGCCCTGACGGTGGGCCGCTCGGACGACCTCGAGCACGCCCGCCGCTTCATCACGGAGAGCACGCGGCCCGAGCGAGAGCGGCTGGCGGACGAGGGCAGCGACCTCGGCGAGCTCTAGGGCGCGGCCGCCGGGCGAGTCACTGGGGAGCAGGGATTCGAACCCCGATAACCAGCTCCAGAGGCTGGCGTCTTGCCGTTAGACGACTCCCCAATCGCGAGCAAGCATAGAGGCAAGCCGCGGCGGCGAAGGCGCGCTCGCGGTGCTCGGGCGGGTACGGCGGAGCACCACGCGGCGCGCTCAGGCCGGCCGACGTCGCAACGTGCCTAGGCGCCCCTTGCCGGAGCGGCGACGGCCGAGATCAATATTCGCCAGCACATCCGGGGCGAAAATTGGTCTCACCGCAGAACCCCGCGCGCACGGGTTCCGCTGCGCCGGCCGAGCCTCGCCGCGGCCCGCGACGGACGAACCCGAGTTGTTCATCCATTTCATGAACAACTTCGCTCTCGGCCGCAAGTGCCGCGCTCAGGCCGCCGACTGGCTGGCCCAGTCGCGGTACAGGCGCGCGTAGGCGCCGTCGGCCTCGAGCAGCTCCTCGTGGGTGCCCTGCTCGACGATCCGGGCGTGGTCGAGCACGACGATGCGCCCGGCTCCGCGGATGGTCGACAGGCGGTGGGCGATCACCAGCGCCGTCCGGCCCGCCAGCAGGCGCCGCAGCCCGTGCTCGATCTGCGCCTCGGTGCGCACGTCCACGTTCGAGGTGGCCTCGTCGAGGATCAGGATGCGCGGATCGGCGGCCGCCGCGCGCGCGAACGCCACCAGCTGGCGCTGCCCCGCCGACAGCTGCCCGCCGCGCTCGCCGACCTCCGAGTCGTAGCCCTCCGGCAGCCGCTCGATGAACTCGTGCGCGCCGACCGCCACCGCCGCGGCGCGCACCTCGTCGTCGGTCGCGTCCGGGTGGCCGAAGGCGATGTTGTCGCGGATCGTGCCCGAGAACAGGAAGCCCTCCTGCGGCACGATGCCGAGCTGCGAGCGCAGCGAGTGCTCCGTCACGTCGCGCAGGTCGTGCCCGTCGACCAGCACGCGCCCGTGATCGGGGTCGTAGAAGCGCGCGACGAGCTTCGCCAGCGTCGACTTGCCGGCGCCGGTCGCGCCGACCAGCGCCACCGTCTGCCCCGGCGGCACGTGCAGGTCGACGTCGCAGAGCGCCGGGCTCTCGCCGCCGTAGGAGAAGCTGACGTCGTCGAAGCGGATCTCGCCGCGCAGCGCGCGGCAGGTCGATCGCGCCGGGCTTGTCGGCCAGGTCCGGCTCCTCGTCGAGCAGCTCGAAGATCTTGTCGAGCGCGGCCATGCCCGACTGGTAGGTCGTGTAGAGCTGGGACAGCGACTGGATCGGGTCGAAGAAGGTCTGCAGGTAGAACACGAACGAGGCGAGCACGCCGATCGTCACGCCGTCGCCGTCGAGCACCTGGTTGCCGCCGTAGATCAGGATCGCCGCCGTCGCGACCGCCGACAGCAGCTCGACCGACGGGAAGTAGGCCGCGTTGAGGTAGACCGTCCGCATGTTGACCGCGCGGTTCTCCTCGTTGAGCTCCCCGAAGCGGGCGCGGTGGCGGTCCTCCTGGCCGAAGGCGCGCACCACGCGCACGCCCGACAGCGTCTCCTGCAGGTACGCGGTGACGGCCGCGATCTTCTCCCGCGTCAGCCGGTAGGCGCCGCTCGACGCGATCCGGAAGGCGATGCTGCCCGACGAGCAGCAGCGGGAAGGTCAGGAAGGTGACGAGCGCGAGGCCCGGGTCGAGCGCCACGAGGATCGCGGCCGTGCCGACCAGCGTGAGGGTGGAGGAGAAGAGCGTCTGGATGCCCTCCGTCACGAGCTGGTCGAGCGCCTGCACGTCGTTGGTGATGCGCGAGATCAGGACGCCGGTCCGGTTGCGCGAGTAGAACCCGATCGAGAGCCGCTGCAGCTGCTCGAAGAGCTGGATGCGCAGGTCCTGCAGGGCGCGCTGGCCGACCCAGTTGATCAGGTAGGTCTGCACGTAGGTGGCGCCCCAGTTGACCAGCGCGGCGCCGACGAACGCGATCAGGACGAGCGTCAGCGACGCCGGTGTCGTGGTCGCCGATGGCGTGGTCGATCGCGACGCCGGCGAGGTAGGGCGGCACGAGCGCGGCGCCCGTGGCGATCCAGAGCGCGACCATCATCAGCAGCACGCGGCCGCGGTAGGGGCGCAGCAGGCTCACGAGGTGGCGCAGCCGGCGGCCGCGCCCGGGGGCGATCCCCTGGTCTCCGAACAGCCTCACAGCCCCGCCACCTCGCGCTCGGTGTCCGGTTGCGGTGAGGAAGACCTGGTCCGGCAGCCCCTTCTCGGCGATCTCGCGGTACAGCGGCGAGTCCTCGAGCAGCTCGGCGTGCGTGCCGTGCGCGGCCACGCGCCCGTCCTCGAGCACGACCACCTCGTCGGCGAGCGCGATCGTCGACAGCCGGTGCGCGATCACGAACGTCGTGCGGCCCTCCATCACCTCGGCGAGCGCCGACTTGATCTGGCTCTCGGTGGTCGCGTCGACGCTCGAGGTCGCGTCGTCGAGGATCAGGATGCGCGGCTCCGCCAGCAGCGCCCGGGCGATCGCCACGCGCTGGCGCTGGCCGCCGGAGAGCGTCAGCCCGCGCTCGCCCACGAGCGTGTCGAGCCCCTCGGGCAGCTCCTCCAGCAGCTCCGCGAGGCCGGCGCGCGTGGCCGCGCGGCGGATCTCCTCCTCGGTCGCCTCCGGTCGCGCGTAGGCGATGTTCTCGCCGAGCGGCGCGGAGAACAGGAAGGCGTCGTCGGAGACGATCGCGACCTCGCGCCGCAGCGAGGCGGGGTCGACCTCGCGCACGTCGACGCCGTCCACCAGCAGCGCGCCCGGAGGTCACGTCGTAGAGGCGCGGGATCAGCATCACGAGCGTCGTCTTGCCGGACCCGGTCGGGCCCGACCAGCGCGACGGTGCGGCCCGGCTCCACGGAGAGGTCGATTCCCTCGCAGCACCGGCTTGGCGGGGTCGTAGCCGAAGCTGACGTCGCGCAGCTCCACGCGCCCGCCGCCGGCCGGCAGCGGCGCGGCGCCGGGCGCCGCGGTCAGGCGCGGCTCGCGGTCGAGCAGCTCGAAGACGCGCTCGCCGCTGGCCACGGCGCGCTGCGCCATCCCGAGCGCGACGCCGAGCGTGCGCATGGGGGAGGTGAGCATCAGCACGTAGCCGTAGAACGCGACGAAATCGCCCTCGGAGAGCTGCCCGTCGGCCACCTGGTGGCCGCCCACGAACAGCAGCGCGGCGAGGCCGAGCTGGGGGAGGAAGCCGATGAAGGGGGAGTAGAAGGCGCGCAGGCGCGTCGAGACCATCGACTGCGTGAAGACGCGGCCGGTCGCGCCGTGGAAGCGCTCGAGCTGGCGCTCCTCCTGCGCGAACGCCTTGACGACGCGCACGCCGCCGATGTTCTCCTCGGCCTCCGCGGTCAGCTCGGCGATGCGCTGCTGCACCTCCTGGCTGGCGGGGCGGTTGCGCCGCCCGAAGCGGTAGGAGGCCCAGATCACGAACGGCGTGGGGGCGAGGGCCACGGCCGCCAGCCGGGGGTCGAGCACGATCATCACGCCGCCGGCGATCAGGATCGTCAGCGCCGACTGGAGGATGAAGATCAGGCCGTAGCCGAGGAAGAAGCGCACCGCCTGCAGGTCGACCGTCGCGCGCGACATCAGCTGCCCGGTCTGCTGCGAGTCGAAGAAGCCCAGCTCGAGCGACTGCAGGTGGTGGTACATGCGGTTGCGCAGGTCGAGCTCGATGCCGAGCGAGACGCTGCCCGCCACGAGCCGGCGCGCCACGCTGAACGCCAGCCGCAGCACCCCGAAGCCGACTACGGCGAGCGCGAGCGGCCAGAGCTCGTCGCCGCCGCCGCGGATCTCGTCCACGGTGCGGCCCACGAGGTACGGAATCGCGATGCCGGTGCCCATCGCGGTGGCCGCGAGCACGAAGGAGACGACCACCGCGCGCTTGTACGGGCGCAGGAAGCCGAGCAGTCTCCTGAACGTGTGCATCGGCCTTTACTTTACTTTGTGAAGCGCCGCCGCCCTGAAGTCGAAGATGCGCTCCACGTCGCGCCGTACGAAGGCCAGCAGCGCGAGCCGCCCCAGCGGGCCGAACGGGAGCGCGTACTCGACGGTGTCGCGCATCAGCGTCCCGTCCGGGTGCTCCTCGAAGGAGTGCGTGTGGCGCCAGAGCGCGTACGGGCCCTTCACCTGCGCGTCGACGAAGCGCCGGCCGGGCTCCCATTCCTCGATCCTGGTCAGCCACCGGATCGGGATGCCGTGCAGGCGCAGGCGGTACTCGATCAGCGCTCCCGGCTCCATCCGGATCGGCTGCGGGGTGACGATGCGAAAGCGCAGCCACGGCGGGGTGATCGCCTCCAGGTTCGCGGCGTCCGCGAAGAAGCGGAACACCTCGTCCGGGCGACCGGGGAGCACCTGCTCGCGCGTGAGCGAGCTGGGAGTCACCTCGCGGATACGCACGAGCGCCGCACCGGGACCGAAGTTGTACGAGACTTCAGCAGATGGAGGAGCCCCGATCGGGGCGAAGTTGGCGGCGATGAGGAAGCGATCGACGCCGGCCAGGACTCTCAGCATGGGCGAGCAGCGCGCCCTGGCCTCCTTCATCGCCGGACGCCTGCCCGCCGGGCAGCTGCACGGCGAGCTGTGCCGCGCGCGCGAGGAGGCGATCGCCAGGGCGACCGCCGTCGAGACAGGCGAGGGCACGCGGCCCTGGCGTCCCGCGCCCGCGCTGAACGCGGCCTGAGCAGCAGGTTTTCCCGGGCGTCCGGACCGGGGAACAACTGTCCCCATGGACGTAGGAAGACTGATCGCACGCGTGACCATCGGCGGCCTGTTCGCAGGGCACGGCGCCCAGAAGCTGTTCGGGTGGTTCGGCGGCCCGGGCCCCGAGGGCACGGAGAAGATGATGGAGAAGCTCGAGATGCGGCCGGCGAGGCAAGCAGCGCTCGCTGGCCGGGAGCGTCTCGGAGACGGCCGGCGGCGACGCTGCTCGCGCTCGGCGCCCTCACCCCGGCCGCCGGGACGATGCTGTCGCGGCACGATGTTCACCGCCATCCGGAAGGTCCACTGTCGCCAAGGGCCTGTGGATCACCGGCGGCGGCTAGGAGTACAACGCGGTTATGATCGCCGCCCTCGCCGCGCTCGATCGACGGCCGGCCCCGGCAGCGCCGTCGGTGGACCGCGCACTCGGCATCGAGCGCAAGGGCTACGGCTCGCGCTGGGCGCTCGCGGCGATCGCGGCCGGGGCGGCGGGCTCGGCGCTGGCGATCGAGGCCGGTCAGCCGCGCCCGACGCCGGAGGCCGAGCGCCCAGAGCCGGTCCCGACGCAGCGACGCCGGGCCGCAGCCGCTCGACGCGCCGCCTAGGGCGACAGCTGCACGCGGGTGCCGTAGTACGGCTCGCCCTCGGCGACGAACTTCGCCGTCGAGGGGTGCAGCCGGAAGCGGCGCCCGCCCACCACGATCACGCGGCCGTCCTCGAGCACGGCCTCGATCTCGCCCGCCTCGACCGATCCGAAGTGCTGGATGCGGACGCTCATCCCCACGGTCGGCATCGGGCGGGTCGGGCGCATGCGTGGAGCTTAGTCCGGTACCGCCGGGGGGTATGCAGGCTGGTGGAAGCGGAGGCACGCGCCACCATCACCACGAGCTGCCCAGCTCGACCGGTGAGCTGACCGGCGTCGCAATCTCGGCGACGCTGCACTGCCTCACCGGGTGCGCGCTGGGCGAGATCGCCGGCCTGGCGATCGGCACGGCGCTCGGCTTCTCCAACCTCGCCACGATCGCGCTCGCGGTCGGCGCTGGCATTCCTGTTCGGCTACGCGCTGACGAGCCTGCCGCTGCTGCGCGCGGGCCTGGCGCTCGGCGCGGTGGTGCCGATCGCGCTCGCGTCGGACACGCTCTCGATCGCGACGATGGAGGTCGTGGACAACCTGATCGTCGTGGCGATCCCCGGCGCCATGGACGCCGGCCTCGGCGACCTGCTGTTCTGGGGCTCGCTGTCGGTCGCGCTCGTGATCGCGGGCATGGTCGCGGTCCCGGTGAACCTCTGGCTGCTCGCGCGCGGCAAGGGCCACGCGGTCGTGCACGAGACCGGCATCCACGGCGGACCGTCGCCGCGCCTGGTCGGGGCGCTGGCCGCGGCGGCAGGCGTCTTCGGAGCAGCCGTGCTGATCGGCGAGCTGATCGCCTAGCGCTGGACCGTGATCGTCAGGCGGGCCGGCTCGTCGCCGCCGAGCAGCACCGTCTGCTCGTTGGGGCGCGTCTCGGTTGCGAGCCAGCGGTTGGCGCCGGTTCCCGGATGCGGCACGAACTCCGGGAAGTCCGAGCCGGCGAGGTGCAGCCGCAGCGCGTGGCCAGCGCGCAGCAGGTACCCGGCGTGGCCGAGCGACACCGTCACGGTCGTGAGCTCGTCGGCGGGTTCGACCACCACTGGCCGCGCGCGATGTAGCGCGCGGCGCCGTCGGGATCCACGTCCAGCAGGCGCGCGAACAGGTCCATGACGGGTCCGCTCGAGCGGACCGCGGCGGTCAGCTCGATCGGGCCTGCCAGCTCGACCATCGCCGCGACCGGTTCGCCGCTGAACGCTGCGACGTCGGCGCGCTCGCCGTAGGCGCTCTCGTCGGGGTACTGGAGCAGGAAGGCGAACGGGTTGTCCACCTTCGAGGGGACGAGGTCGCCCGGGTCGTGCGTCCAGCTCCGCTCGCCGGGCGCGGACGGCGGCTCGTCGGCGAGCGTGCCGCCGGGCCGCAGGTAGAGCGTCTGCGAGGCCGTGCCCGGCGGCGGCCAGCTCGGGGCGCTGCGCCAGTCGCCGTGGGCCTGGCGCCAGCGCACCTTGGGCAGCTCGGCGGCCGGGGCGCTCTCGCGCAGGAACACCTCGAAGAACTCGAGCACCGGCCCGACGTAGCGCGGCAGCAGCGCCTCGAGCGCCTGGGGGTTGACGTCGTGATCGGTCGCCTCGGTGATCGGCGTGTCGTCGAGGTGGTAGATCTCGTGGTCGACCGCGTCGATGTGGAGGTACTCCATGCGCGACCAAGCGGGCCGCCGCGAGAGGCGCTCGTGGTCGCTCCACTGCCAGGGCGCGATGTTGTCGAACCAGCCCATCAGCTGGAGCGTCGGCACCGGGCGCGCCTCGAACGGGTGGCCCGTTGGGAAGCGGCGCAGCGGGACGGGGTGGGGGTAGGACAGGTCGAATCCGTGCGAGCGGCCGCCGAGCGCCTCCCAGATCGGCTCGAAGACGTCCAGGAGCGGGCGCGGCGACCAGTCGATCTCGAACTCGTAGGCGTCCCTGCCGACCCAGTGCTGTGCCAGGTACTCGGCCATCAGCATCAGCGGCACCTCGTCCGACCCGGGACGCGGGAGGTCGACCACGTCGGCGCCGGTGCAGCGCGGGCAGATCGCCCGCAGAGCGGGGTGCCCGCTCGCCACGCAGGCCCACTGCGTGTAGCCGTAGTAGGAGTCGCCGAACATGCCCACGCGGCCGTTCGACCAGGGCTGGGCGACGATCCAGTCGAGCGTGTCGTAGCCGTCGAGGACCTCGTCGACGAAGGGGATGGCGTCGCCCTCCGAGCGGAACTTCCCGCGCACGTCCTGGATCACGACCGCGTAGCCGTGCGCGGTGAAGAGGGGCGCCATGCGCGGCATGAAGCAGTAGTCGCCGCACTTGTCGTAGGGCAGCCGCACGAGTACGGCCTCGGTGCGGTCGGCCAGCCCGTCCGGCAGGTAGACGTCGGTGGCCAGCCGGGCGCCGTCGCGCACGCGCACCATGTGCTGCTCGGCGAGCGGGCTGACCGGCGCGGCCGCGACGTGCTCGAACTCGAGCGACACCTCAGCCGTCGCTGAGCACGGCGCGGGCAGCGCCGCGCCCCGTACGCACCGCGCCCTCCATGTAGCCGCAGACCCACTGGTCGGAGCCGCAGACGTAGAAGGGGGGCTCGTGCTTGCCGTGCAGCGGGCCGACGGCCATGACGTCGCCGGGACGCCAGCTCGTGATGTAGCCCTGCGTCCAGGGGTCGACGCCCCAGCGCCGGAAGAAGACCGCGAGCGGGCTGGCGGCGCGCTCGCCCATCGCCTCGACCATCTCGGCGAGCATGTCGCGCTCGAGCAGCGACGGGGCGGTGGCGAGGAACGCGCCCATCCGCTCGGGCGGCACGAGCGCGGAGAGGATGCCCTCGCGCTGGGGCCAGGTGCCGCCCATGACGCCCTTCTCGAAGTACATCGTCCCGTTCGAGCCCGTCGGCCTCCCACCACGAGCTGTCGTAGGCGAACACGACCTTGGCGGAGAGCGCGTGGCGCTGGCGCTCCAGGGAGGCGAGGCGCTCACGGGAGACGCCGTCGATCGCGACCTGGCGCAGCGGCCCGACCGGGATGGCGCTGACGACCGAGGAGCACTCGAAGCGACTCGCCGGTCGAGGTGGTGACGCGCGATCCGTGCGGCGACACGCGCACGCTCGTGACAGGCGTGGCGTAGCGGACGCGGTGGCCGAGCTCGTCCGCCATGCGCAGCGCCACCGTGGCCGATCCCTCGCCGACGCGCTGGCACTCCCAGACCTCGTAGTCGTAGAAGCCCTTGGCGCCGGCGGCGGCCTCCTTGCGCAGGTCAGACAGCAGCGACGTGCGCTCGACCGACTCGGCCGACAGCGCCAGCATGCCGAGGTCGCGGGCCCGCACCGCGTTCGGCGTGGCGCCGACGTCGCGCAGCCACTGGCCGACGGAGATCCGGTCGAGCGCGTCCGCGTCGGGATGCGACCAGGGATCGTCGGGGTCGACCGTCGCCGCGAGCCTGCCGAACTCCTCGCCGGCCCTGTCGTAGGACACGCGGTCGGCCTCGCTCATCCAGGCGAACTCGTCGCCGACGACGCGGCCGTCGACCAGCACGTGCGTGTCCTCGCCCGGCAGCTGGGGGAACGACGGCACCAGCGTCAGTCCGAGCTCCTCGACGAGGCCGCAGTAGGCGGTCTGGAAGGGCCCGACGACCTCGCCGCCGAGCTGCACCAGGCGCCCGTCGGCCAGCTCCGTCTGCTCGACGCGCCCGCCCGGGCGGTTGCGCGCCTCGAGCACCACGACGTCCACGCCCCCCTGCGCCAGGTCGCGCGCCGCCGACAGGCCCGCCAGCCCCGCACCCATCACCACGACGTCGGCCTTGCTCATCCGCGCGAGCCTATCTCGGCTGGAACACTGCGCGGGGTGACCAGCGCGATGGTGGTGCGGCGCGCCTTCGAGGCGCTCGCCGAGGGCGGGGTGGAGGCGATGCTCGAGTTCGTCCATCCCGACGGCGCGATGACGACGCCGCCGGAGTTCGCGTCCGAGCCGGACACCTACAGCGGCCACGACGGCCTGCGCCGCTACTTCGAGTCGTTCTACGAGGTGATGGACCGGGTGGACGTCGACGTCCACGACCTGCACGAGGCGGCGCCGGCCGAGGTGATCGCGTCGCTCGAGCTGCGAGCGCGCGGCCGCACCACCGGCATCGAGCTGGGGCAGCGGGTCGAGGCGCTCTGCCGCGCTGCGCGACGGGAAGCTCTGGCGCATCGACTTCTTCGCGACGCGCGAGGACGCGCTGGCGGCGCTTTCTTCGGACTAGCCCTTGAGCGCCCGGCGGATCACGCCCGGGTGGCGGCCCATCTTCGGGCCGAGCACGAGCGCGAGCAGCGTGAGCGAGAGCCACGGGCGCAGGTGTGGCCTGATGCGCCGGATGCGGCCCTGGTCGTCGAGCTCCAGCACCATCGCGTCGCCGAGCTTGAGCGGGCCCGACGCGCGACTCGCCGAGGATCAGGCTCATGTTCGCGTCGCCCACCTGCTCGCGCCAGCGCAGCCCGGTCATGCTGCCGTAGACGGCGGTGAGGAGGATGCGCAGGTCGTCGTGCCCGCGGAAGACCATGCGGCCGGAGAGCGGCGAGATCAACTCGGCGTCGGGCGCCAGCGTGGCCATCATCCCGGGGATGTCGTCGGCCTCGGACGCGGCGCGGTAGCGGGCGACGGCTTCGCTCATCGGCTCCTCATCGCCCGGAGCCTATGTCACCCCGCGTCCCGGGCCACACACGATCTCGCGGCCGCTTGCGAGACTGCAACACCGATGCCACCGCTCAGCGCGAAGGAGCGCTCGCAGCTCCCGGACCGGGCCTTCGCCTACATCGACTCGCACGGGAAGCGACGGCTGCCGATCCACGACGCGGCGCACGTGCGCAACGCGCTGGCGCGGTTCGGCCAGGTGGCGTTCGAGGACGACGCAGCCCGCGACCGGGCGCGGGGCCGACTGCTGATGGCGGCGAAGCGGCACGGGATCATGCCGATCGGGTTCATCAACGCGCAGCTCGAGCCGCAGCGCAACCTGCCGGCGGGCGTGGTCACCTTCCTGCTGACCGACATCGAGTGCTCGACCGAGCTGCTCGGGCGGCTCGGCGACGGGTACGCGCCGCTGCTGGCCGACATCCGGCGCGTCGTGCGGGCCGCGGTGCGCGGCGCGGGGGGGCACGAGGTGTCGGCGCGCGGGGACGACGTGTTCGCGGTGTTCGAGCGCGCGCCGGACGCCCTCGAAGCCGCGCTGGCGATCCAGCGCGCGATGCGCGACCGGGACTGGCCCGGCGGCAACGACGTGCGGCTGCGCATCGGCCTGCATCGCGGCCGGCCGTCGCTGACCGACACGGGCTACGTGGGCATCTCCGTGCACGCGGCGGCGCGCATCTGCTTCGCCGGGCACGGCGGCCAGATCGTGCTGTCGTCCGCCGTGCGAACGGCGATCGGCGAGCCGCTGCCGGACGGGATCGGGCTGACCGAGCTCGGCGCTTGGCGTTTTCGCGGGCTGCCGGAGCCGATCGGGTTGTTCCAGGTGGAGGCGCCCGATCTGGCCTCGCGGTTTCCTGCGCCGCGCGGGGCCGTGGCGGTGGAGTAGCACGCGGCGCGCAGGAGTTGCCCTGCGCGCCGCTGCCGAGCGTTCGAGATCGGTCAGTCGATCCTCAGATGGAACTTCCGCGTCCTCTCGGCGTTGCCGGCCGCGTCGATGGCGCGCCGGTGGAGCCGGTAGCGGCCTGCGGGCAGGCTCCGGGGAATCGGGAGCCGCCAGTGGCCGGTGCCGCGTGCGCGCATCCACCTGGTCGGGCCGCATCGGCCGGGACGGCTCAGGCAGCCGTGCCGGGTGAGGTGCTGGCAGGTGCCGTCGGCCCGCAGGCGCTTCACGGCAACCATGACGCGGTCGACCTTGCCGCGCGGGCCGACGGCGTTGCCGTAGCCGCCGGAGCAGCCGCGGTCGTAGGAATGGCCATCGAAGTAGCCGTTCCCGTCGCCCCAACCGCGCCAGTAGCGGCCGTCGCGGTCGCGACCCCACCAGTCGTTGCCCCAATCGGAGTAGGGGGAGTAGTGGTCGCATCGGTAGCTGCGACGGGGGCCATCACCGGCGCTTCGCGACGGAGGGGAGCACGACAAGGGCCGCCACGACGATCAGTCCGCCGAGCAGCTGGAAGAACTTGAGCATGATGCCTCCTTGAGTCAGTTGGAACTCGTCCATTGACCCGCCGCGGAGGCCGTGTCCGCCAATCACCAGCGCCGGTCGGTGTAGAGGCAGGGGCGATCACCCGGTTGCTGCGGCCGGCGCGCACCTCGCGTCGCCGGAGGGCGAGCTCGCGCAGTGGCTCGAGGCGCGGCGCGTGGGAGGTGCTACGGTAGAGGTGATAGCTCCGGATGGATTCGAACCATCGACCTCACGATTATGAGTCGTGCGCTCTAACCGCTGAGCTACGGAGCCGGGAGAGGATGTAAGCCTAGAGGGGTAGGCCGGCTTCTAGAATTGACATCAGTTATGGCGAAGACGTGGGTGCTCGACACCGAGACGAAGGGGACCGGCGCGAACGTCGTCCCGCTGGAGAAGGTGCTCCGCAAGCCCGACGCGCCGGCGCGGCCGGCCCCGCTTCCGAAGCGCGCGGCTGCCCCGCCGCGCGGGCCACGCCGTTCGCCCGCCGCGGAGCCTGTGCGCACCTCGACCGCCCTCCCGCCGGGGCACGTGCGCAAGAAGGCGACCGGCGAGATCGGGAAGGTTCTCGCCGTCGACGCCAGGGCGGGCACGGCCACCGTCAGCTGGCTCAAGCGCGGCGCCACCTCGACCGTCCCGATGACGGCGATCTCTCGGCGCTAGCGGTCGGCGCACGCGCGCCCGACCGGGCCGGTTAGCCTTGCCGGGTGGCCGATTCCCCGCTCCTGATCGCCGTTCCGAACGTCAGCGAGGGCCGCGATCGCGCCGTCCTCGAGCGCCTCGAGGCCTCCGTCGGGCCGGCTCGCGTCCTCGACGTCCACGTCGACCCCGATCACAACCGCGCCGTCTTCACCCTCGCCGGCCGCCAGGGCGAGATCGCGGCCGGGCTGGTCGGGCTCGCGGGGGTCGCCGCCCGCGAGATCGACCTGCGCTCGCACGAGGGCGTTCACCCGCACGTCGGCGCGCTGGACGTGCTGCCGGTGGTCTGGCTCGACGAGGAGCGTCGCGGGCCCGCGGGCGCGGAGGCGCTCACGGCGGCCGCGCTGATCGGCGACGACCTCGGCATCCCGGTCTTCCTCTACGGCGACCTGGCCACCAAGCCCCATCACGTCGAGCGCGCCTGGCTGCGCCGCGGCGGCCCGGCCGGGCTCGCGGAGCGGATGGAGGCCGGCGAGCTGATCCCGGACTACGGTCCCGGCCGCGCGCACGCGAGCGCGGGCGCCGTGCTCGCGACGGCGCGCCGGCCGCTGGTCGCATTCAACGTCGACCTCGACACCGACGACGTCGCGCTCGCCCGCTCGATCGCCGCCGAGCTGCGCGAGGCCGACGGCGGCCTGCCGGGCGTGCGCGCGCTCGGCCTGTTCCTGGAGGCGCGCGGTCGCGCGCAGGTGTCGACGAACGTCCACGACCACTCGCCGTGCCGCTGGCCGCGATCGTCGAGCGCGTGCGCGCCCGCGCGCCGGTGGCGGAGGCCGAGCTGATCGGCCTCGCTCCGCGGGCAGCGTTCGACGGCTTCCCGGACGACGTTCCGCTGCGCGGCTTCACCCCCGAGCGCCACATCCTCGAGGAGGCGCTCGCGGTGCTGCACTGAGCGCGCCCGAGTAGGCTCCAAACCGATGTCGCAGACCAAGCGCAAGCGCACCCGCAAGCACCGCGGCACCCCCGCGGGGACGATCGAGCGAGCCGGCCGCACGGGGCGGCCGCAGACGCGCGAGGAGGCCAAGCAGATCTCCCGCAAGCGGCGCGCGGAGCGGCTCGACAAGCCGCCCTCGCTGGCGCGGCGCGATCCAGCGCGCGGGGATCGCCGCGGCGGTCTTCGGCCTGCTGGTGGTCGTGTTCTTCAACCGCGGCGCCGCGCAGGGCGCCATCCTCGCCGCGTTCATGTTCTTCCTCTACATCCCGCTCGGCTACATGACCGACACGCTGATCTACCGCGTGCGTCAGCGCCGCAGACAGGCGCGCTGACGATGGACGTGCGGATGTTCACCGTCGGGCAGGTCGCCGAGAACACCTACCTGGTCCGCCGCGACGGCTCGGATCGGGCGCTGATCGATCGACCCCGGCGACGAGGCCGACCGGCTGCTGGCCGCGGTCGACGAGCTCGGGGTCAAGGTCGAGGCGATCCTGCTCACGCACACGCACTTCGACCACGTCGGCGCGGTCGCCCCGGTGGCGCGGGCCACGGGCGCCGAGGTCTGGGTCCCGGCGATCGAGAAGTTCGTGCTCGCGGACATCAACTCGTTCGTGCCGTGGCCGGGCTTCGGCCCCTTCGAGTCCTACGACGCCGAGCACACGCTCGAGGGGGGCGAGAAGCTCCAGCTGGCCGCTTTCGACATCGATGTCATCTTCACCCCCGGCCACAGCCCCGGTCACGTCACGTTCTCGATCCCCGACGAGAGCGCCGTCTTCTCGGGGGACGTCCTGTTCGAGGGATCCGTCGGCCGCACCGACCTGCCCGGCGGCGACTGGGGCACGCTGCTGGAGTCGATCCGGACGCTCGTCGACGGGCTGCCCGAGGAGACCGCCGTCTACCCCGGCCACATGGGCACGACCACCCTGGGCGCCGAGCGCGCGAGCAACCCGTTCCTGGCCGAGCTGTCGCGGTGAGCCGGGGCCTCCAGGCCCCCCGGGGCACCTCCGACGTCCTCCCGGGCGACGCGCGCCGCCGCCTGCGCCTGCAGCGGCTGGTCGCAGAGGTGCTCGGGCGGGCGGGCTACGAGCCGTTCGACACGCCGGTCTTCGAGGACACCGACCTGTTCGCGCGCGGCGTCGGGGAGTCCACCGACATCGTGCAGAAGGAGATGTTCACCTTCGAGGACAAGGCCGGGCGGTCGCTGACGCTGCGGCCCGAGGGCACCGCCGGCGTCTGCCGCGCCTACGTCGAGCACGGCATGCACAAGCTCGCGCAGCCGGTGAAGCTCTGGTACTGGGGGCCGTTCTTCCGCCACGAGGCGCCCCAGGCCGGGCGCTTCCGGCAGTTCACGCAGGTGGGCGCCGAGGCGATCGGCTCGGACGACCCCAGCCTCGACGCCGAGCTGATCCTGCTGCTGGCAGAGATCATCGAGCGCGCGGGCGCGGGGCCGGCGCGGCTGCGCGTGGCGAGCCTCGGCACGCCCGAGACGCGGGCCGCCTACCTGGACGAGCTGCGCGACCACCTGCGCGCGCGCGAGGAAGAGCTGTCGGAGGAGGTGCGCGGGCGGCTCGAAGCCAACCCGCTGCGCGCGTTCGACGCCGACCACGAGGGCACCCGCGCGGTGGTGGCCGAGGCGCCGCGGCTGATCGACCGCCTCGGCGCCGAGGACCGCGAGCACTTCGACGCGGTCCTGGCGCTGCTGGACGCCGCGGGCATCGAGCTACGAGGTCGACACGACGCTCGTGCGCGGGCTCGACTACTACACGCGCACCGTGTTCGAGTTCGAGAGCGAGCGGCTGGGCGCGCAGGCGGCGCTCGGGGGAGGCGGTCGCTACGACCGCCTCGTCGAGGAGCTGGGCGGGCCGGCCACGCCGGGCGTCGGCTGGGCGGCCGGGATCGAGCGGATCCTGCTGGCGGCGCCCGAGGACGAGGCCGACGACGGCGCCCGCGTCTACATCGCCCTCGCCACGCCGGATTCGACGGCGCCCGCGCTCGGCGTCGCCCAGCGGCTGCGCGAGCAGGGCATTCGCGCGGAGTTCGAGCAGGCGGGCCGCTCGATGAAGGGCCAGCTCAAGCAGGCCGACCGGCTCGGCGCGCGCGTCACGCTGATCCTCGGCGACGGCATCGAGGTGAAGGACATGAGCAGCGGCGAGCAGCGGCCCGCCGCGAGCATCGACGAGGCGCTCGACCGGGTCCGGGAGCTGCTCCCGTCGTGAAGCCGCCGCGCCCGAACCGCTACCGCGACGCCTGGAACGGCGAGCTGCGGGCCGAGCAGGTCGGCGAGCGGCCGCGGGTCGCCGGCTGGGTGCACCGCCGGCGCGACCACGGCGGGGTGATCTTCATCGACCTGCGCGACCGCAGCGGGCTGCTGCAGCTCGTCTTCCGCCCCGAGGAGGCGGCCGAGGCGCACGCGGCCGCCGGGCGGCTGCGCTCCGAGGACGTGATCACCGCGACGGGCGAGCTGGTCCGGCGCGAGGAGGGCGCGGTCAACCCGAACCTGCCGACCGGCGAGGTCGAGCTGGCGGTGACCGAGTTCGAGCTGCTCGCCGACGCGGAGACGCCGCCGTTCCAGATCGACGAGGACGAGCCGGTGGGCGAGGAGCTGCGCCTGCGCTACCGCTACCTCGATCTCCGCAAGGACCAGATGCGCGACACGATGATCCTCCGCCACGACGTGGTGAAGACCATCCGCGACCACCTCTCCGAGCGCGACTTCCTCGAGATCGAGACGCCGATCCTGACGCGCTCCACGCCCGGAGGGCGCGCGCGACTTCCTCGTGCCGAGCCGGCTGATCCGCGGGTCCTGGTACGCGCTGCCGCAGTCGCCGCAGCTGTTCAAGCAGCTGCTGATGGTCGGTGGGCTCGAGCGCTACTTCCAGATCCCGCGCTGCTTCCGCGACGAGGACTTCCGCGCCGACCGCCAGCCCGAGTTCACGCAGCTCGACGTGGAGATGGCGTTCGTCGACGAGGACGACGTGTACGACCTGATCGACCCGCTGCTGCAGCGCGTGCTCGCGCTGGGCGGGATCGAGGTGGAGCTGCCGCTCGAGCAGATCCCCTACGACGAGGCGATGCTGCGCTACGGCTCGGACCGGCCCGACCGGCGGCTCGGCGTCGAGATCACCGACCTCAGCGACGTCTTCCGCGAGTCCGAGTTCAAGGTCTTCCGCGGGGCGATCGAGAACGGCGGCGTGGTGCGGGCGCTGCGCGCGCGCGGCGACTTCCCGCGCAGCCGCATCGACCGCCTCGAGGAGAAGGCGAAGTCGCTGGGCGCGCGCGGGTTGGCGTGGGCGGTGGTCGAGGGCGGCGGCTGGCGCTCGCCGATCGCGAAGTTCCTGGGCGAGGACGAGATCGCGCGGGCGACCGCGGCGGTGGAGGCGCAGGAGGGCGACGTGATCCTGTTCGCCGCCGACACGGCGGAGATGGCGGCGCGGGTGCTGGGCGGGCTGCGCGCCGACGTCGCGGAGGGCGAGCCGACGCGGGCACGACTGCTTCTGGGTGGTCGACTTCCCGATGTTCGACTGGAACGAGGGGGAGGGGCGCTGGGACGCGCTGCACCACCCGTTCACCTCGCCCGACCGGGGACCTCGATGCCGACCCGGGCACGTGGCGGTCGCGTGCGTACGACGTGGTGCTGGACGGGTGGGAGCTGGGCGGCGGGTCGATCCGCATCAACCGGCCCGACGTGCAGCAGAAGGTCTTCGACGCCCTGGGCATCGGTCCGGAGGAGGCGCGCGAGCGCTTCGGGTTCCTGCTCGAGGCGCTGACCTACGGGGCGCCGCCGCACGGCGGCATCGCGTTCGGGATCGACCGCATCGTGGCCCTGCTGGCCCGCCGCGACTCGATCCGCGACGCGATCGCGTTCCCCAAGGCCGCCAGCGGCGCCGACCCCCTGACCGGCGCCCCGGCGCCCGTGGACGCGCGCCAGCTGCGCGAGCTTGGCGTCAAGCCGGACGCGGCGCAGCGCTGAGCGGGCCGCCGCGCGACGGCGAGCGTGGCCTCCCCGCGGGGATGGGCCGTGGAACTTCCGCATATGGAGAGAACGGCGGCCCGGCCGCGCTCGATCCGGCCCACCTGGCTGGGGTGGACTTCGGCCGCGTGCCCGAGCGGCTCCCGGGACAGGCCGCGGCGCAGGCGGTGCTCATGCAGGTTGGCGGCGAAGCGCTGGGTCGACTCCGCGGCCCAGTCCTCGCCGGCCTGGGCCGAAAGCTTCGAGCCAATTGGCTCTGGTCGTACCACGGATGCAACGTTTTCCGTGCATAACACGGAAAAGGTGCGAACGGTGGGGGCGGCGCGGCCGCGGCCCCCGGAAGAAATTAGGCCCCAGCCTGCCGCTGCCGGACCGGGAGTTGGGCCTGCTGTCGTAGCAAGCGTGGGTGTCCTCCGCAGCGGACCACGGTCCAACCGCGAGTAGAACTCCCAACCCGGAGATATTCGGCTCAACGTTTGCGGCCGGTTCACGAACAGGCTCGGGCCTGTGCCCGAATTTAGCATTGGCGCGGGCGGTGGCGGCCCATCTGTCAGGCTGCTCCCGATGCAGTTCGAGGACCATCTGAGCGCTCCCCGCGGCCTCGGCGCGCTCGCGGGCGCGCCCCACACCGGCGCCGCCGGCGGCGCCGCCTGCGGCGACCTCGTCCGCGTGGCGGTCCGGGTCGAGGGCGACCGCATCGCCGAGGCCGGCTTCGACGCCGACGGCTGCGGCGCCGCCCGCGCCGCCGGCAGCGCCGTCGTCGAGCTGATCGAGGGCCGGTCCTTCCGCGAGGCGGCGAGCGTCACGCCCGACCACGTCTCCGCCGCGCTCGGGGGCCTGATCCCGCCGAAGCGCCACGCGGCCGAGCTGGCGGCCGACGCCCTCCACCGCGCTCTCGGCGCCGCCGCCCGCGACGGCGCCGCGGTGCTGGCTCCCGACCCGCGCCGCACGCTCGTCGCAATGAGCGGCGGCGTCGACAGCGCCGCCGCCGCCCAGCTCGCCCTCGACGCCGGCGACGACGTCCTCGCCGTCACGCTCGAGCTCTGGTCGGACCCTGCCACCGACGGGGAGCGCTCCTGCTGCTCGCCGCAGGCCGTCACCGGGGCCCGCGCCCTCGCCCACAGCATGGGCATCCCGCACGTCACGCTCGACCTCCGCGAGCGCTTCCGGGCCGAGGTCGTCGACGGCTTCATCCAGGGCTACGCCGAGGGCCGCACGCCCAACCCGTGCGTGCGCTGCAACGGCGAGGTCCGCTTCGACGCCATGCTCGCCCTCGCCGCCAAGCTCGGCGCCGCCCGGCTCGCCACCGGCCACTACGCCCGCATCGCGCGCGACGCCGACGGCCCGCTGCTGCGCGCCGGCCGCGACCCGCTCAAGGATCAGAGCTACATGCTGGCCCGCCTCGATCCCGCAGAGCTCGCCGGCTGTCGTTCCCGCTCGGCGGCCTGACCAAGGACGCCGTCCGCTCGCTCGCCCGCGACGCCGGCCTGCCGGTGGCCGACAAGCGCGAGAGCCAGGACCTCTGCTTCGTCGCCGGGCTCGGCGGCCGCGCCTTCCTCCAGCGCCACGGCGGCCCGCGGCTGCGCCGCGCGGGCGAGATCGTCGACCGCGACGGGCGCGTCCTCGGCCGCCACGAGGGCCACCACGAGTTCACCGTCGGCCAGCGCCGCGGCCTCGACGTCGGCGGCCCCGAGCCGCTCTACGTCCTCAGCAAGGACGCCGCCTCGAACCGCGTCACCGTCGGCCCGCGCGCGGCGCTGGCCACCACGCGCGTGACGCTCGAGGGCGCCCGCCTGCACCGCCCGCCCGCCGCCGCGACCCACGTCCGCCTGCGCTACCACGCGCCGGCGCTGCCGTGCCGCGTCGCGCCGAGCGAAGGCGGGATGCTGCGAGCTCGACCTCGACACGCCGGCCGAGGCCGTGGCGCCGGGGCAGCTCGCCTGCCTGATGCGTGATGATTGCGTCGTGGGACACGGAACGATCGGAGAACCCTCCTGATGCAAGACGACGAGCGCATCGACCTGCAGGCGCCGCTGTCCGGCGACTTCCAGGCCGTGGTGCGACTGATCGTCGGCGGCATCGCCGAGCGCGTCGACTTCGCGTTCGAGGAGATCGACGACCTGCAGCTCGCCATCGAGCGGCTGCTGGCCGAGGCCGGCACGGTCGGCAGCGTGCGCATGAACTTCGCCGTCGGCGACTCCAGCATCCGCGCCCGCGTCGGCCCGCTCAGCGAGGCCAAGGTCGCCGAGGCGCTCGAGGGCCAGGACGCGCCCGGCCAGCTGACGCTGCGGCGCATCCTGCAGACGGTCGTCGACTCCTTCGCCGTCGACCAGCTCGACGACGGCAGCATCACCGTCCGTCCTGGAGAAGGTGAAGGCCACGCCGTGAACACCGGCTCGCGCCGGTCCTCCAGCCCCGAGCGCGCCCGCGAGGAGGATCGCGAGCTGCTGCGCCGCTACCACCACGGCGGCGACACGGGCGCCCGCGAGCAGCTGATCCAGCGCCACCTGCCGCTCGTCCGCTCGCTCGCGCGCCGCTACGCCGGCCGCGGCGAGGCGCTCGAGGACATCGAGCAGGTCGGCGCGATCGGCCTGATCAAGGCGATCGACCGCTTCGAGCTCGAGCGCGAGGTGTCGCTGGCCACCTACGCCACGCCCAACGTGGTCGGCGAGATCAAGCGCCACTTCCGCGACAAGGGCTGGGCGATCCGCGTGCCGCGCGCCCTCCAGGAGCTGAACGCGTCCATGTCCGGTGCGATCGAGCGCCTCACCGGCCGGCTCGGCCGCTCGCCGAGCATCGCCGAGATCGCCGAGGACCTGAAGACCACGCCGGAGGAGGTGCTCGAGGCGATGGAGGTCGGGTCGGCCTACTCGACCGTCTCCCTGTCGACCGGCCCGAGCGGCGAGGACGAGCTGGACCCGCTCGAGACGATCGGCAGCGAGGACGCCGGGTACGAGCGCTCCGAGGATCGCGCCGCGCTGCAGCCGGCGCTCGAGCAGCTCGCGCCGCGCGAGCGCGAGATCCTGCGTATGCGCTTCGAGGAGGGGCTGCCGCAGACCCAGATCGCGCAGCGCGTCGGGCTCTCCCAGATGCACGTTTCGCGCCTGATTCGCAAGTCTCTCGCGGCCATGCGCGAAGAGCTGCAGAGCTGAATTCCTGCGTTAAGCGCAGATTTTTGTCCCACCGCCGATGATCGGCGACGGGCGCAACCGGGGTATCTTCCCGCCGGCGGGCTGGTCAGCCCGCTGAATCGAACTTGGAGGGAATCTGTATGGGGAAGCTCGGCACACGTGCGCTGGTGCTGCTGCTCGCCGCCCTGTCGATGTCCGCCGTGATGGCCTGCGGCAGCGATGACGACGACTCGGGCGGCGGCGGCGGCGGAGGCGGCGGAGGCGCTGCGAAGGACGGCGGATCGATCACGATCTCGCAGACCTCGCAGCCTGACTTCTTGGATCCTGCGCTGACCTACACGGTCAACGGCATCGAGCCGCTCTGGCTCGTGTACACGCCGTTGCTCACCTATTCGCGCACCGGCGACGCCGAGAAGGACTCGCTGGTGATCCCGGGTCTGGCGGAGGAGCTGCCGAAGGTCTCGTCCGACGGCAAGACCTACGAGCTGACGCTCCGCAAGGGGCTGAAGTACTCGGATGGCTCGCCGGTCAAGGCCAATGACTTCGAGCACGCGGTCAAGCGCGTCCTGAACCTGGAGTCCGGCGGATCCGCCTTCTTCCTCGGGATCATCGGGGCGCAGGACTACATCGACGCCGGCAAGTGCGACGGCGACATCAAGGGCATCACCGCCGACGACAAGACCGGCAAGATCACGATCAAGCTGGACGCGCCCGACGGCTCGTTCTCGAACGTGCTCGCGATGTGGTTCGTCGGCCTCGTGCCGGGCGACACGCCGTGCAAGAACCTGACCGAGAGCCCGCCCCCGGGCGTGGGTCCGTACAAGGTCACCGAGTCGGTGCCGAACCGTCAGTTCGTGATGGAGAAGAACACGAACTTCCCGGACCTCGGCGAGGACATCCCGGCCGGTCACGTCGACAAGATCACGACCAAGATCATCAAGAGCGCGCAGCGTCAGGCGCAGGACGTGATCTCGGGCGAGCTGGACTACATGCAGGACCCGCCGCCGGCCGACATCAAGCCGGAGGTCAAGTCGAAGTACTCGGACCGGTATCGCGAGATCACGACCGCGTCCACGTACTACATGTTCATGAACACGCGGGTGGCTCCCTTCGACAAGAAGGAAGTCCGCGACGCGGTCAACATCGGCCTGGACAAGCCCGCGCTGGCGCGCCTGTTCGCCGGTGAGGTGGCGCCGGGCTGCTCGTTCCTGCCGCCCGGCTTCCCGGGCTTCGACGAGAAGTTCGACGTCGAGGACTGCCCGTGGGGCAACCCGAACGAGCCGCCGGACATCGAGAAGGCCCGGCAGATGATCAAGGACGCCGGCGTCGACGGCACCGAGGTCACGGTCTACGGCAACAACGACGACCCGACCGACAAGGTCACGGAGGCCTACGCGGACCAGCTCAACAAGCTGGGCTTCAAGGCCACCCCGAAGATCCTGGACGGCGGCGTCTACTTCCAGACGATCGGCAGCCAGAAGACGAAGGCCCAGACCGGCTTCGCCAACTGGTTCGCGGACTTCCCCCACCCGAAGAACTTCTTCTTCCTGGTGGACGGCAAGTCGATCCAGCCGACCAACAACCAGAACTACGGGAACATCGACGACCCGGAGATCACCAAGGGCATCGCCGACCTGAACCAGGAGCCGGAGATGACCGACGACGTCGCCGCGAGGTGGGGCGACCTCAACAAGAAGCTCGTCGAGCGCGGATGGCTGGCTGCGTACGGCCACCGCAAGCTGGCGACGTTCCTGTCCGAGCGGATGGACTTCGACAACTGCTCGAGGTTCCACCCGGTCTACTTCAACGACTACTCGAGCTTCTGCCTCAAGTAGCCGTTGACGCCTGCCCGCCGGGAGGGTGCTTCGGCGCCCTCCCGGTGGGGTAGGTTCTGCTCCAGGCATGGCGACCGAGCCACTCACGGACCAGGCCGGCCTTCAGGCCCCGGCGGCCTGGGAGCAGGAGGCAGAGCGCGAGCACGCGCACGGCCTCGGGCCGTGGCGGCTCGGCCTCCGCCGCCTGCGGCGCAACAAGACCGCGCTGTTCTTCGGCGCGCTCTTCATCCTGTTGGTGGCGTGCTGCCTCGCGGCGCCGCTGTGGGCGAAGCACGTGGCCCACACCGGTCCCGACGAGAACCATCTCTCGGACACGATCAAGGTCGACGGCGAAGACCACCAACGTCGTCGGGCTCGACGGCGTGCCGATCGGCCCGCAGTACCAGGGCGAGTTCTTCCTGGGCGCCGACCCCAACGGCCGCGACATCATGGTGCGGCTGCTCTACGGCGGCCGCAACTCGCTGATGATCGGCGTCGGCGCGGCGCTGATCACGACGATCCTGTCGATCATCCTCGGCGTGATCGCCGGCTACTTCCGCGGCTGGGGCGACGCGATGATCCGAGCCGTCCTGGACGTGCTCTGGTCGTTCCCGGTGATCGTGCTGGGCGTCGCGCTCGGCGTGGCGCTGGCGCTGGGCGGGATCACGCATCGGCCCGATCACGCTGTCCGGCAACTCGCTGCCGTGCCGACCTTCATCATCGCGATCGTCTACGTCCCGTACATGGCCCGACCGGTGCGCGGTCAGGTGCTGTCGCTGCGCGAGAAGGAGTTCGTCGAGGCGGCGCGCGCGCAGGGCGCGGGGTCGCTGCGGATCATGTTCTCCGAGGTCGTGCCGAACCTGACCTCGACGATCCTCGTGTTCTTCACGCTGCTGATCGCGAACGCGGTGCTGCTCGAGTCGGCGCTGTCGTTCCTCGGCGCCGGCGTGCGCCCGCCCAACCCGTCCTGGGGGACGATGATCGACGAGGGCGTCGACCGGATCGCCACGGCGCCGCACCTGGCGGTCGTCCCGGGCCTGATGCTGGTGCTGACCGTGCTCTCCCTGAACGTGTTCGGCGACGGCGTGCGCGACGCGCTCGACCCGCGCGCGAAGGTACGGCTGGAGCACTGAGGTGGCCGCTCCCCGACCCCGCACACCCGGATGACGTCGAATGCCTTCGCCGCTCGACGTCCTCGGGTCTCGCCTTGCAATGCAGCAAGGCCTCGACCCTGCGTCCTCGATCGACTCGGCCTTCGGCGCCCGGCGCACCGGGCCAGGAAGCGACCACCTGCATGGGCCGCTTCATCGTCAGGCGACTGATCCAGATGGTCCTGGTCCTGTTCGCCGTGACCGTGCTGACGTTCCTGATCTTCAACGTGATCCCCAACGGCGACCCGGCGGAGCGCATGGCCGGGCGGCACGTCCAGCAGTCGACGGTCGAGGCGATCCGCAAGGAGTGGGGCTTCAACGACCCGCTCCCGCAGCAGTACCTGACCACGATGAAGAAGGTCTTCACCGGCGACCTGAAGTCGCAGTTCACGCAGCTGCCGGTGGGCAAGGAGATCCTGCGCGGGCCTGCCGCGGACGCTCTCGCTCGCGATCGGGGCGGCGCTGCTGTGGATGTTCGTCGCGATCTGCTTCGGGCTCTACAGCGCCGTCAGGGCCGGGAGGTTCGCGGACCGCTTCCTCACGATCATCGCCCTGATCGGGATCTCGATGCCGGTCTTCTGGATCGGCGCGCTGATGAACTACTACCTCGGCTTCAAGCTGGGCTGGTTCCCGAACGGGGGGTACGTCGAGTTCGGCGAGGACCCGTTCGACTGGTTCTACCACCTGATCCTGCCCTGGACGGCCCTCGCGATCCTGTTCATCGGCTTCTACTCGCGCGTGCTGCGCTCGAACGTGCTCGACACCATCAACGAGGACTACGTGCGCACCGCCCGCGCCAAGGGGCTCGGCGAGCGCCAGATCATGATCCGGCACGTGCTGCGCAACTCGCTGATCCCGATCGTCACGCTCTGGGGGCTCGACTTCGGCGCCGTCGTCGGCGGCGGCGCGATCCTCACCGAGACGGTGTTCGACCTGCAGGGCGTGGGCCAGTACGCAGCCGACGCGATCGGCCAGCTCGACGTGCCGCCCGTGATCGCGACGACGATGTTCGCCGCCTTCTTCATCGTGCTGCTGAACGCGATCGTCGACATCCTCTACGCCTACCTCGACCCGCGCATCCGGCTCCAGTAGTGGCCGAGCCCCTGCTCAGCGTGCACGGACCTGCGCGTCTCCTTCGCGACGGAGGAGGGCGTGGTGCAGGCGGTCGACGGCGTCTCGTTCGACCTCGCCGCCGGCGAGGTGCTGGCGGTGGTGGGGGAGTCGGGCTCCGGCAAGTCGGTCACCGCGATGACGCTGATGGGGCTGACGCGCTCGCCCAACGCCCGCTTCGAGGGCACCGCGCACCTACAAGGGCACCGAGCTGATCGCCGCCCCCGAGGACGAGCTGCGCAGGGTCCGCGGCGCCGAGATCGCGATGATCTTCCAGGACCCGATGACCTCGCTGAACCCGGTGCAGCGCATCGGCAAGCAGATCGTCGAGCAGATCCAGGAGCACGAGGGGCTGCCGGACCAGCAGGCGCGCGAGCGCTCCGTCGAGCTGCTCGAGCGGGTCGGCATCCCGCGCGCGAGCGAGCGGGTCGACAACTACCCGCACGAGTTCTCCGGCGGCATGCGCCAGCGCGTGATGATCGCGCTCGCGATGTCGTGCAACCCGTCGGTGCTGATCGCCGACGAGCCGACCACCGCGCTCGACGTGACGATCCAGGCGCAGATCCTGCAGCGCATGCGCGACCTGCGCGAGGAGAGCGGCGCGGCGGTGATCCTCGTGACCCACGACCTCGGCGTGGTGGCGGACATCGCGGACCGGATCGCGGTCATGTACGCGGGCCGGATCGTGGAGGAGGGGACGCTCGACCAGATCTTCTACGACCCGCAGCACCCCTACACGTGGGGGCTGCTCGGCTCGATCACGCGCGTGGACAAGCCGCGCCCCGAGCGCCTGCCCGCGATCGCCGGGCTGCCGCCGTCGCTCGCGAACCGGCCCGAGGGCTGCCACTTCAGGCCGCGCTGCCCGCACGAGTTCCCGCAGTGCACCAACGTCCCGCCGCTGGAGGCGCGCGTGCCGGGCGACGAGGGGCATCGCGACCGCTGCTGGCTGAGCGTCGACGAGAAGCGCGCGAAGCGCGAGGTGACGCCGGGCGAGATCGGGCTCGGCACCAAGGAGGCCACGCCGGCGTGACGACCTCGGCGGCCAACGGGACGCCGCTGATCGAGGTCGAGCACCTCAAGGTGTTCTTCCCGATCAAGCAGGGGATCCTGATCGAGCGCGAGGTCGCCCGCGTCCACGCCGTCAACGACGTGACGCTGTCGATCGCCGAGGGCGAGACGCTCGGGCTGGTGGGGGAGTCCGGCTGCGGGAAGACGACCATGTCGCGCGCGATCATGCGCCTGATCGACTCCACCGAGGGGCAGATCCGCTTCCTCGGCGACGACGTGACCAAGGCCGGGCGCCGGCAGATGCAGCCGCTGCGGCGCCAGATGCAGATGGTCTTCCAGGACCCGTTCGCGTCGCTCAACCCGCGCAAGCGCGTCGGCCAGATCATCGGCATGCCGCTTGGCCTGCACGGGACCGAGCGCAAGGACGTGGAGCCGCAGGTGCGCGAGCTGCTCGCCAAGGTCGGGCTGCAGCCCGAGCACGTCAACCGCTACCCGCATGAGTTCTCGGGCGGGCAGCGCCAGCGCATCGGCGTCGCCCGGGCACTCGCGCTCGAGCCGCGACTGATCGTGCTCGACGAGCCGGTGTCGGCGCTCGACGTGTCGGTTCAGGCACAGATCATCAACCTGCTCGACGACCTCCAGGACGACCTCAAGCTGACCTACCTGTTCGTGGCTCACGACCTGTCCGTGGTCCGCCACGTGTCGGACCGGATCGCGGTGATGTACCTGGGCAAGCTGATGGAGGTCTCGCCCGCGGAGGAGCTCTACACGAAGCCGATCCACCCGTACACGAGCGCTCTGCTGGCGGCGATCCCGATCCCGGATCCGCGCGAGAACCGGCGCCGCGAGCGGATCGTCGTCTCGGGCGAGCCGCCCAACCCGATCAACCCCCCTTCGGGCTGCGTCTTCCACCCGCGGTGCCCGCGGGCCACGGAGGTCTGCCGCGAGGAGGAGCCGCCGTTGACGCGCTACGCCAACGGCCACCTCGCGGCCTGCCACCACCCGCTCAGCGTCTCGGAGGCCGAGGTGCGGGCCGCCGAGCGCGACGAGTCCAGCCCGCTGTCGGCCGGCGAGCGCCTGCCGGACGCCACCCCCGCGCTGGCCTAGTCGCCCGTCGGCGGAGCTCCGCCGACTCCTTCAGAAGCGCCGCGTGAGCAGCGCCTTTCGCTCTCCATAGGGGTTCTCCCCGGGGGACTGCACGGGTTTTGCACGAGTTCGTGCATCAAACCGTGACAAACGCCCTACCAAGAGCTATCGTCCTCCCGGACCGCACGACTTTGCCCCGGCAAAACCGTGCAAAGTTGGTGGGTACCCCTAGCCTCGGAGGCAAGAAACCATGATCAGCCGTCACTAAGCGCAGCATCTAGGGCCACGCTCAGCGTGGCCCTTTTTCTTTGAGTGGGTGCGTGCGCCCGCAGTACTCGCACCCATTGCCGGAGCGATAGGTTCACGCCGTGCGTGCCACCCTCCGGCTACTGCAGTCAGAGCCACGTGCGCGCTGGTTCTTCGGGGTCTTGGCGCAGTCCTCGCTCGGAACCGGAGCCGCGCACGTGGCGCTGCTGCTGCTCGCCTACGAGCGATTCCACTCGCCGTGGGCGGTCAGCCTCGTGCTGCTCGCCGACCTGCTGCCCGCGATGCTGCTGGGCCCGGTGCTCGGCGCGGCCGCCGACCGCTGGCCGCGGCGCTGGTGCGCGGTGGTGGCGGACCTCATGCGCACCGTCGCGTTCCTCGGCATCGTCCTGCTCGATCCGTTCGCCGCCACGGTCGCCTTCGCGCTGCTCGCGGGCGTGGGCAACGCGCTCTTCAAGCCCGCCGTCCTGTCCGGCATGCCGAGCCTGGTGGCGCCCGACCAGGCCGCCGCGGCGACCTCGCTGTACGGCGCGATCACGGACTTCGGCTACACGGTCGGTCCCGCGCTCACCGCCGCGGCGCTCGTGGCGCTCGATCCCGAGAGCGTGATGGCCATCAACGCGGTCACGTTCGGCGCCTCCGCGGTGATCCTGTGGCGGCTCGACTGGGGTCGCCAGGTCGCCGCCGAGGAGGGCGCGGAGCGGG
Organism: uncultured Thermoleophilaceae bacterium; assembly: GCA_963828225.1. Classification (GTDB taxonomy): domain Bacteria; phylum Actinomycetota; class Thermoleophilia; order Solirubrobacterales; family Thermoleophilaceae; genus JACVRW01. The sequence continues at coordinate 46,583 of CAWHDX010000007.1, forward strand.
CCTCCCTGCTCCACGAGGCGCGGCTCGGCATGGAGGCCGCGGCGCGGATGACGGGCATCCGCATCGTGATTGCGGCATCCGCCGGCGCGATGCTGATGGGCGGCCTGTTCAACGTGGCCGAGCCGCTGTTCGCCACCGAGACGCTCGGCTCGAGCGACTCCGGCTTCGCGCTACTCGTGACCGCCTTCGGGCTCGGCTTCATCGTCGGCTCCCTGCGTGGCGCCGAGGGCGGCGACCCGCCGTTCCTGAAGCGGCGCTACCTGCAGGGGCTGTACGTGATGGGCATCGGCTTCGTGGCCTCGGGGCTGTCGCCCAACCTGGCCGTCGCGATGCTCAGCTTCGGCCTCGGCGGCTTCGGCAACGGGCTGCTGCTGGTGCACGAGCGCCTGCTGATCCAGCGCACGGTCCCGGAGACGCTCCACGCGCGCATCTTCGCCGTCAGCGACACGGTCGTCTCGTGGGCGTTCGGCATCGCCTTCGTGATGGCCGGCCTGCTCATCTCGGAGCTCGGCGTGCGCGAGACGATCGTCGCGTCGGGCGCTGCCGGGCTGATCGCCGCCGTGCTGGCCACGCTCGGGCTGCGCAGCCAGTGGGGCGCATCCCGCTGGGCCGCCGGGGCGACCGCTCCGCCGGCCTAGCCGGCAGCGCCGAGCTGCTCGTGCGCGTGCGCGGTCGCGAGCAGCGCGCGGACGTCGTCGCCGCGGTGCTCGGGCATGACGCCGGACTGCAGGACGCGCAGCATCGCGGCCACGACCTCCGGGTCGAACTGCGTGCCGGCGTTCTCCTTGAGCTCGGCGATCGCCTGCTCGGTGGTGAGCGCGGCGCGGTAGGGCCGGTCGGTGGTCATCGCGTTGTAGGCATCGCAGACGAACACGACGCGGGCGGCCTGCGGGATGTCCATGCCGGCGAGCCCGTCCGGGTAGCCCTTGCCGTCCCAGCGCTCGTGACAGGAGCGGACGATGCCCCCCACGCGGCCGAGCATCCCGCCGATCCGGTCCAGCATCAGCTGGCCCTCGATCGTGTGCGTCTTCATCACCTCGAACTCGCGCTTGTCGAGCGAGGCGGGCTTGTGCAGGATCTCCTTGGGAATCGCGATCTTGCCGACGTCGTGCAGCAGCGCGGCGAACTCGAGCTCCTGGAGCTCGTACTTGTTCATCCCGAGCTCCTGGGCGACCTCGCGGGCGAGCTCGACGACCGAGCGCGAGTGCTCGGCGGTGTAGTCGTCGTCGAACTCGACGACGTCGACCAGCAGCATGACCGTGCCGCGGTAGGCGCGCTGGAGCTCGAGCGTGGCGGTGTAGCGCTCCTTGCGGTCGCGCGAGAAGACGACGAGCAGCCAGACGAGCGGAAGCAGGGTGAGCAGCACGAGCGGCTGCTCCTCGGCAACCAGCGTGGGGAAGAAGGCGATCATCGCCAGGATCGCCGACACGCGGTTGGTGCCGGCCGTGATGTTCACGACCTCCTTCACCGGGTTGCGGTGCAGGAGCTGGTCGCGGGTCAGCGCCCAGACGAAGTCGTTGACGCCGAGCGCCACCAGGGCGATCACGTAGATGCCCACGTCGTCCAGATCGGGCGGCCCGGGGGCGAAGGCCACGAGCACCAGCACCGGGCCTACGGAGAACCACGAGTCGGCGATCGCGGTGACCCAGCGGCCGGGATGCCACTCCCCGCGGACGATCTCGGGGAGCGTGCCGAGCAGCCCGCACAGGGCGGCCAGCAGCGGCACCAGGTTCAGCGGCGCCAGCAGCAGCAGCGGGACGAAGGCGAGCGCCTCCGGGGAGACGTAGAGGTCGCCGTACTCGAAATGCACCCGCGAGACGACCGACGTAGCCGAGCACGAGCCCGATGACCAGCGCCGGCGTGGCGTCGTGCTCGTCGGTGACCAGCAGGGCGACGGCGATCGCGACGCTCAGGAAGAGCAGGGCGGAAACGCTGTCCACGACGCGCTCGCGCGCGTCCATACGCTGCTTCCGGCGCTCGCGCGCCTCGCCGACGAGATGCTCGTCCTGCATCACGAGCCTCATCGTCAGGATCAGGGGGCCAGCGAAAGGGCGCGTGCGGTCAATGCACAGCTTTGGGGGCCGAACCTCCCGTGCACGCACAACCTCCCGCCCGTTCCGGCCGGAACTTGCACACTTCGGGCAGGGTCAGAGGACTGACGGCGGGCCTAGACTCCAGCGCCATGAACTCGGGGGAGATCCGCGAGCGATTCCTGTCGTTCTTCGAGGAGCACGGCCACCTGCGGCTGCCGTCGGCGTCGCTCGTGCCGTCCGTCCACGATCCCTCGGTGCTGCTCACGACGGCCGGCATGCAGCCGCTCAAGCCGTACTTCCGCGGCGACGAGGAGCCGCCGTCGCGGCGCCTGACGTCGTGCCAGAAGAGCTTCCGCACCGTGGACATCGAGGTCGTCGGCACGACCAAGCGCCACCTCACCTTCTTCCAGATGCTCGGCAACTTCTCGGTCGGCGACTACTTCAAGCAGGGCGCCGCCGAGCACGCCTGGAAGCTCTCGACGCAGGGCTTCGAGCTCGATCCCGAGCAGATCTGGATCACCGTCTTCGGCGGCGACGAGGAGGTCGGCCTCGGCCCCGACCAGGAGGCGATCGACGTCTGGCGCTCGATCGGCATCCCCGACGAGCGCATCGTGCAGCTCGGGCGCGACGACAACTTCTGGCAGTCCGGGCCGACCGGGCCGTGCGGGCCCTGCTCGGAGCTGTACCTGGACCGCGGGCCCGAGTTCGGACGCCGAGAGCGACCGGCCCGGCGACGACACCGAGCGCTTCCTCGAGTTCTGGAACCTGGTCTTCATGCAGTACGAGCTGCACGCGGACGGCTCGCTCACCGAGCTCCCCATGAAGAACATCGACACGGGCCTCGGCGTGGAGCGCATGGCCGCGATCCAGCAGGGCGTGGAGTCGGTCTTCGAGACCGACGAGCTGCGGCCGCTGGTGGCCTTCGGCGAGGAGCGCTCGGGCCGCGCCTGGGGGCAGGACTTCGAGACCACCCGCGCGCTCGGCGTGCTGGTCGACCACGGGCGCGGCGGCGCGTTCCTGCTCGCCGACGGCGTCGTGCCGTCGAACGAGGAGCGCGGCTACGTGCTGCGCCGGATCATGCGCCGGACGATGCGCCAGGGCCACGTGCTCGGCATCGAGGGCCCCTTCCTGGCGCAGCTCTACGAGCGCGTCGCCGAGGTGATGGGGGAGGCCTACCCCGAGCTGCGGCGCGAGTGGAAGACGATCGAGCGCTGGGCGCGCAGCGAGGAGGAGAGCTTCGGCCGCACGCTCGAGCAGGGCGAGCGGCTGCTCGCGGAGCTGATCGAGCGGGCGCGCGCGGAGCAGACGTCGTGGGTCGCCGCCGAGGACGCGTTCCGGCTGCACGACACCTACGGCTTCCCCTACGAGATGACCAGGGAGCTGCTGGCCGAGGCCGGCCTGTCGGTCGACGACCAGGGCTTCGAGGAGCTGATGGAGCGCGCCCGCGAGGTGTCGCGCAGCCGCGGCGCGCTCGCCACGGCGGGGGACGGCGCCGACGTGCATCTGCGCCACGAGGACGTGCAGCGCTTCGCGCGCGACGCCGGCTTCCGCACGCGCTTCGTGGGCTACGAGACGACCGAGGCGGACACGGTCCTGCGCGTCGCCGAGCGTGCCAACGGCTGGGTGCTGGCGAAGCTCGAGGAGTCGCCCTTCTATCCCGAGGGCGGCGGCCAGGTGTCCGACTCCGGCGTCGTCGAGACGCCCAGCGGCCGCGCGCGCGTCGTCGACGTCTACCGCCTCGGCGACGACCAGGCGCTGGCGCTGGAGCCGCTCGAGGGCGAGCTCGGCGCCGGGGAGCCGGTGCGCGCGGTGGTGGAGCGCGGGGAGCGGCTCGCCACGATGCGCAACCACACCGCCACCCACCTGCTGCACGCGGCGCTGCGCGCGCGGCTGGGCAGCCACGTGCGCCAGGCCGGCTCCTACGTGGGCCCCGACAAGCTGCGCTTCGACTTCACCCACGGCGCGCGTCTGTCCGACGACGAGCTGGCCGCGGTCGAGGCGGACGTGACCGGCTGGGTGTCGGGCAGCCACCCGGTGCGCGCCATCGAGACGACCCGCGACGAGGCCGAGCGGCTCGGCGCGATGGCGCTGTTCGGCGAGAAGTACGGCGAGTGGGTGCGGATGGTCGAGATCGACTCCGTCTCGCGCGAGCTGTGCGGCGGCACGCACGTGTCGGCGACGGGCGAGCTGGGGCTGTTCCACCTCGTCAGCGAGAGCTCGAGCGCATCGAACGTCCGGCGCATCGAGGCGGTCACGGGCGCGGCGGGCGCGCAGCTGTTCCACGAGCGCAGCGCGCGCCTGCGCGAGCTGGCGACCCTCCTGCGCGTGCCCGAGGACTCGGTCGTGCGCACCGTGCAGCGCCTGAGCGAGCGCGTCAAGGAGCTCGAGCGCGGCGGCGGCGGCCCCGATCGCGGCGTCGCCGAGGAGCTGGTCGGCGGCGCGGACGAGGTGGAGGGCGTGCGCGTCGTCGTCGAGGCGGTGAGCGCGCCCGACGCGAAGGCGCTGCTGGCGCTCTCGGATGCGGTTCGCCAGCGCCTCGGCGAGGCGGCGGTCGTGCTCGGCACCGCGGTCGACGGCCGCGTGCATCTGGTCGCGAACGTGGCGCCGGGAGTGGTCGAGCGCGGCGTGCGGGCGGGCGACGTGATCCGCGCCGCGGCCGAGGTGGCGGGCGGCGGCGGAGGCGGCCGCGACACGATGGCGCAGGCCGGCGGGAGGGACCCCGAGAAGCTCCCCGAGGCGCTCGCCACGGCGCGCGCCGCGATCGAGTCCGCGCTGCGAGGCTGATGGCGCGCATCCTGGCTCTCGACCACGGGTCGGCCCGCTGCGGCTGCGCGATCTCGGACCCGTCCGGGACGCTGGCGACTCCGCTCGCGGCCGTCGAGCGGCCCGACACCAAGCGCGGCCTCGCGGCGATCGCGCAGCTCGCGCAGGAGCGGGAGGCGGAGCGCGTCGTGGTCGGGCTGCCGGTCTCGCTGAGCGGCGAGGAGGGCCCGCAGGCCGAGGCCGCGCGGCGGTTCGCCGACCGGCTGCGCGCGCGGGTCGCAGTCCCGGTCGAGCTGCACGACGAGCGCCTCACCACGCGGCTCGCCGAGCGGATCGGCGGGGCCGGCGACGAGGACTCGCGCGCCGCGGCACACCTGCTCGAGAGCTACCTCGCGCGCGCCGGGGCGGGCGCGGGCGGGTGACCGACGGACCGCCGCCCGTGCCGGGCGGCCGCTCGCCGGAGGAGCGCGAGGCCGCCCGCCGGGCGCGCGAGTCGCGCCGCTCGGGGCAGCCGGACGAGGCCGCGTTCGCCCCGCCGCCGCCGGCGTCCGACCGCGACTGGCTGGCCGAGGCCGAGCGCCTGACCGGCCCGCCGCCGAGCTTCGACGGGCGGCCCGCGCCCGCCGCGGCGGCCGGCGCCGCGCATCGGCCGGCTGGTGGCGCTCGCCGCGCTGCTGGTCGTGATCGCCGCCGTGGCCTGGTTCGCGCTCTCGCTGTTCCAGCCGTTCAAGGGCGACGGCGACGGCGAGGTGCGGGTCGTGATCCCGCAGGGCGCGAGCCTCGGCGACATCGCCGAGCAGCTCGAGAGCGAGGGCGTCGTCTCGAGCTCGTCGTTCTTCCAGCTGCGCGCGCGCCTGGCGGGGCGCAGCGGCGGGCTCAAGCCGGGCCGGTACACGCTGGCCCGCGACATGAGCTACATGACGGTGCTCGACCGCCTCGAGCAGGGCCTGCCGCCGGACGTGATCCAGGTGACGATCCCGGAGGGGCGCTCGCGCAGCGAGATCGCGCCGCTGGTCAAGCGCCTGCGCGGCAACTACGTGCGCGCCACGCGGAAGGACGCGGCGCTCAACCCGCGCGCCTACCGCGCCCGCGGCGCGACCAGCCTCGAGGGCTTCCTGTTCCCGGCGACCTACGAGCTGAAGAAGGGCCAGGGCGTGCGCGCGCTCGTGCGCCAGCAGCTGACCGCGTTCAAGCGCAACTTCGGCGGCGTCGACCTGCGCTTCGCGCGGCGCAAGAACCTGACGCCCTACGACGTGCTGATCATCGCCTCGCTGGTCGAGCGCGAGGCCGCCGTCGCCAAGGAGCGGCCGATCATCGCCTCGGTGATCTACAACCGGCTCAAGAACGACATCCGGCTCGACATCGACGCGACGGTGCGCTTCGTGACCGGCAACTGGACGCGGCCGCTGCGCGTCTCCGAGCTCGCCAACCCGAGCCCCTACAACACGCGCGTCCACACCGGGCTGCCGCCCGGGCCGATCGGCAACCCGGGGCTCGCCTCGATCAAGGCCGCGGCGCACCCGGCCAGCACGGACTACCTCTTCTACGTGGCGGCCGTGTGCGGCAACGGGAAGCACAAGTTCGCCGCCACCGACGCCGAGTTCCAGCGCTACGTGGACCAGTACAACCGCGCGCGCGACGAGCGCGGGGGCAAGTCGCCCACGAAATGCTGACGCTGGCCGGCGTCCTCGGCTACCCGGTCGGGCACAGCCGCTCGCCGGCGATGATGAACGCGGCGTTCGCGGAGCTGCGGCTCGACTGGCGCTACGTGCGGCTGCCGGTCGCTCCCGACCTGTTCGCCGCGGTCGCCGCCGCCCTGCCGCGCTCGGGCTACCGCGGCGCGAACGTGACGATCCCGCACAAGGTGGCGGCGCACGACCTCGCCGACGAGCTGACCGCGGCCGCCGCCGCGATCGGCGCGGTCAACACGCTCGCCTTCGAGGACGGGCGCATCCTCGGCGACAACACCGACGCCGGCGGCCTCGTCGACGCGCTCGACTGCGACCTGCGCGGCCGCTCGCGCGCTGGTGCTCGGCGCCGGCGGCACCGGCCGCGCCGCCGCCTGGGCGCTGCGCGAGGCGGGCGCCGACGTGGCGGTCTGGAACCGCACGCCCGAGCGCGCGGCGGCGCTGGCGGCGGACCTCGGCGTGCGCCACGCGGAGCGCGTGGAGTCGGCCGAGGTGCTGGTCAACGTCACGAGCGTCGGCATGGGCGGCGAGGACCTGCCCGCGGCGTTCGAGCTCGACCGGCTCGAGCTCGACGTCGTGGCCGACGCCGTCTACGGCGGCGAGCCGACCGCGCTCTGCCGCTGGGCCGAGCGGCGCGGCGCGCGAGTCGTGGGAGGGCTCGAGCTGCTCGCTGCGCCAGGGCGGCCGCTCGTTCGAGCGCTGGACCGGCACGCCGGCCCCGCTCGACGCGATGCGCCGGGCACTCCAGAGCTAAACCCACCGCTGTCTGCTGCCGATATGCGTCGCAATGGCGATCTCCCGCCCCTTCCTCCTCGCGGTCCTGGGTGCTCTTCTGCTCGGGGTGACAGTGCTGGCGGTGCAGAACGCCCGCACCGACAGCGACGCCGCGCCGGCCGCGCTTCAGACCGAGCCCGCGCCGTCGACGGGGAAGACCACCGAGGTCGCCGGACCCGACGCGACGCTGCGCTCGGCCTTCGACCTCGGTGAGGTCGACTCCGGCCGCTTCGACGCCCGCGTGAACTTCCAGGCCCCGCGCGCCGGCGGCGTTCGCTTCCGCATCGCGGGCGCCTTCGACGCGAGCGCCGCGGGCGCCATCCCCGAGCTTCGACGTCGACGCCCGCATCGGCGTCGGCCGCAAGGCGATCGGCGGCGGCTTCGTCTCGCTCGGCGACCGCGCCTACTTCACTCGCGGCGACACCGGCTGGCGCGTTCCCGCGTCCGTCTGGCAGCCGCTCGCCGACTCCGCCGCCAAGGGCGGCAAGCAGCAGCAGCTGCCGCTCTCGATCCACCCGGAGACCTGGGTGCGCGACGTCAAGTCGGAGGGCACGCAGCGCATCGACGGCGTCGAGACCGAGCACGTCTCCGCCAGCGATCGACCCGAAGGCCGTCGTCAACGACCTCAGCCAGGCCGTGCGGCAGAACGGCGGCACGCTCCCGGACGCCGACACGCGTCTCGCGCGCCGTCAAGCGCGCCGAGCTCGACGTCTGGGTCGGCAGCGACGACCACATCCTGCGCCGGCTCTCGCTCGACGTCGGCTTCGGCCGCGGCCGCGGGATCGACGTGGACGTGCGGCTCAGCGACGTCAACGAGCAGCAGCGGATCGAGGCGCCCGCCAAGGTCCTCGCCGGGGCTCCCGGAGGGCACGTTCGGCCAGTTCGCCAACGGCGTCGTCGGCGGCATCAACGGCCTGACCGGTACCCCGAGCGCGCTCGCTCGAGGCGCTCGCCAGCCCCAACCCGCGGCGGGCGGCACGCGCGGTGCGCGACCACAAGAAGGTCGTGATCCTGTTCCGCAACGAGCGCGGCCTCGACGACCGCGCGATGACCTCGGTGCTGCGCGACGTGGACCGCCGCACCAAGGCGCTGATCCTGTCCGACCCCGTCGGCGCGGTCGAGCGCTACGGCAAGCTCGTCGAGGACCTGGGCGTGTCCCAGACCCCCTCCGTGGTCATCATCGACCGCACCGGCAAGGCCCAGCTGCTCGAGGGCTACGTCGACTCCGACACCCTCACGCAGGCCGTCTCGGACGCACGATGAACGACGAGCCAGGCGGGCCGGCGCTCAGCGCCGTACCGGGTGGCCCGTCCGCGCCTGAACAACGCTCGATCCGAGCCGTCCCACGACGGCCTGACCGAACCGCACCGAGGCGCGCGCTCGCGCTCGATCCCGGACGTGATCGCCGAGCTCGGCTTCGCGCCGCGCGAGGTCGTGGACGAGGCGATCGCGCAGGGCCGGGCGGCCGGGCGGCCGGCCGAGCAGCTGCTGCTCGAGGTCGGACGCGATCAACGTGGACCAGCTGGCGCGCGCCACCGCCCAGCGCTTCGGGCTCTGCCACGTCGACCTGAACTCCTTCAAGACGGACCTCACCGCGCTCAACCTGATCAGCTCGCAGGCGGCGCGGCGGCTCAACGCGGCGCCGATCGGCTACGACGAGTCGCGGGCGCCTGCGGGTGGCGGTGTCGGACCCGTCGAACGTGATCGCGCTCGACGACCTCAAGCTGATGACCGGCAACGAGGTGCTGCCGGTGGTGGCGTCGCCGGAGGACATCCAGGGCCTGATCGGGCGCATGAGCCGCCTCGACGAGGCGGTGGCCGAGGCCGTCGAGCAGGGCGAGGCGGAGCTGGCCGACGTCACCGAGATCCGCGAGTCGGCGGACGACGCGCCGGTGATCAAGCTGGTCAACTCGATCATCGCGCAGGCGGTCGAGGAGCTCGCCTCCGACATCCACTTCGAGCCCGAGGGCCGCGAGATGCGCGTGCGCTTCCGCGTGGACGGCGTGCTGCGCGAGACGACCAGGATCCCGCGCCGGATGGTCGCGGGCGTCGTGTCCCGCGTGAAGATCATGGCGGACCTCGACATCGCCGAGAAGCGCGTGCCGCAGGACGGCCGCGTGTCGCTGACCGTCGACGGGCACGCGATCGACACGCGCGTCGTGACGATGCCGCGCGTCGACGGCGAGGGGATCGTGATGCGCATCCTCGACAAGTCGGCCGCGCTGATCGGGCTCGACCAGCTCGGCATGTCCGAGTCGAGCGCCGCGCTGTTCGAGGCCGGCTTCCGCCGCTCCCACGGGGCGGTGCTCGTGACCGGGCCGACCGGGTCGGGCAAGTCGACCACCCTCTACGGCGCGCTCAACGAGATCAACGAGCCGGAGCGCAACATCATCACGATCGAGGACCCGGTCGAGTACCAGCTCTCGGGCGTCAACCAGCTCCAGGTGAACCTGAAGGCCGGCCTGACCTTCGCGAGCGGCCTGCGCGCGATGCTGCGCGCGGACCCCGACGTGATCATGGTCGGCGAGATCCGCGACGGCGAGACCGCCAAGATCGCGATCGAGTCGGCGCTCACCGGCCACCTCGTCCTCTCGACGCTGCACACCAACGACGCGCCGTCCGCGATCACGCGGCTCACCGAGATGGGCATCGAGCCGTTCCTCACGGCCTCGGCGCTGACGAGCGTGGTGGCCCAGCGGCTCGTGCGCCAGCTCTGCACCTACTGCAAGCGCGCGACCACGCTGAGCGTGTCGTCGCTCGAGCGCGCCGGCTTCAGCGTGGCGTTCGACCTCGAGGCCTACGAGCCGGTCGGATGCCGCCGCTGCGGCAGGCTCCGGCTACAAGGGCCGCACCGGCCTCTACGAGGTGATGACGATCAGCGACGAGATGCGAGACCTAACGGTCGAGCGCGCTCCTGCCGAAGAGATGCGAAAGATCGCCGTGGCCCAGGGCATGCGCCCGTTGCGCGTCGACGGCTTCGAAAAGGTCAAGAACGGGATCACGTCCATCGCCGAAGTTGCGAGGGTCACATGATCGCCGCCTCCTGCCGATAAGGAGTGACGATGGAATTCGACTTCGCAGACGTCCTGCTGTCAGGTGATGGAGCGGAAGGCCTCCGACCTGCACCTGACGGCGGGCGCGCCCCCGATGATCCGCCAGCACGGCAAGCTGCACGCGCTGGACTACCCGGTGCTGACGCCGCAGATGACGCGCGAGGTCGATCTACTCGATCCTCACCAACGACCAGCGGCAGCGACTCGAGACCGACTGGCAGATCGACTTCGCCTACTCGATCCCGGGCAAGGCGCGCTACCGCGTCAACGCGTACTTCCAGCGCGCGTCGATGTCGGCGGCGTTCCGCCTGATCCCGAGCGAGATGCCGAAGCTGCGCGACCTCGCGCTGCCGCCGATGCTCGCAGGAGTTCGCGCAAGCAAGCCGCGCGGGTTCGTGCTCGTCACCGGGCCGACCGGCTCGGGCAAGTCGACCACGCTCGCGGCGATGCTCGACATGATCAACGACGCAGCGCCACGAGCACATCCTCACGATCGAGGATCCGATCGAGTTCCTGCACAAGCACAAGAAGTGCATCGTCAACCAGCGCGAGCTGGGGGCCGATGCGCAGACGTTCGCGCTCGGCCTCAAGGCCGCGCTGCGCCAGGACCCCGACGTGATCCTCGTCGGCGAGATGCGCGACCTCGAGACGATCTCCACCGCGCTGACCGCGGCCGAGACCGGCCACCTCGTGTTCGCGACGCTGCACACGCAGGACACGGCTCAGACGGTCGACCGCATCGTGGACGTGTTCCCGCCCGACCAGCAGCAGCAGGTGCGCGTGCAGCTGTCGGTGTCGCTGCAGGGGATCGTGACCCAGCAGCTGCTGCCCACGGCCGACGGCGATGGGCCGCGCGGTCGCCACCGAGGTGCTCGTGCCGACGCCCGCGGTGCGCAACCTGATCCGCGAGGGCAAGACCCACCAGATCTACTCGGCGCTCCAGACCGGCGGTCAGTTCGGGATGCAGACGATGGACGCCTCGCTGGCCGAGCTCGTGCGCGAGCAGAAGATCACGCGGGAGCTCGCCGAGGCGCGCTCGAGCACGCCCGGAGGAGCTGCGCCGCCTGATGGGCACGGTGCGGGTGGCGTAGGAGATGGCGACCTACGCGTTCAAGGCGCTCGACCTCGGCGGTGCGCCGAGCAAGGGCGAGATCGAGGCCTCCGACAAGCAGGCCGTCGCGTCGCAGCTGCGCTCGCGCGGGCTGATCGTCGTCGACATCGAGGAGCGCCGCGCATCCGCGGCCAGCCGGCGGACATGATGGCGCGCTTCACGAAGGATCAAGGCCGACGACCTTGTGATCGCCACGCGGCAGCTCTCGACGATGGTCGCGTCGGGCATGTCGCTGCTGCGTGCGCTCTACGTGATCGAGGAGCAGACCGAGTCGCGACAAGCTGCGCGACGTCTGGATCGAGGTGCGCAAGGACGTCGAGGCGGGCGTCTCGCTGTCGGACGCGCTGCAGCGCCACCCCGAGGCGTTCAACGAGCTCTACGTCGCGATGGTGCAGGCCGGCGAGACCGGCGGCATCCTGGACCAGACGCTGGTGCGCGTGGCCGAGCAGCTCGAGAAGGACGCCGCGCTGCGCCGCCAGATCAAGGCCGCGATGGTCTACCCGTCGCTGATCGGCGGGTTCGCCTTCATCGTGCTGGTCGCGCTGGTGACGTTCCTGGTCCCGGTGTTCGAGAAGATCTTCAAGGACTTCGGCGGCGAGCTGCCGGCGATCACCAAGTTCACGGTGTGGCTGTCGCACATGTTCACGCAGCGCTGGTACGTGATGTTCGCCGTGATCTTCGCGCGTGGTGTGGCATCTTCAAGCGCTGGAAGAACAGCGAGCGCGGGCGCATCCAGTGGGACAGGCTGAAGCTGAAGGCCCCGATGAAGATCGGGGACATCGTCCAGAAGGTGGCGCTGGCGCGCTTCTCGCGCACGTTCTCGGGGCTGATCGCCGCCGGCGTGCCGATGCTCGAGGCGATCGACATCACCGGCAAGACGTCCGGCAACAAGGTCATCGAGATGGCCATGGAGGACGTGCGCGACTCCGTCAAGAAGGGCGGCTCGCTGACGCAGCCGATGACGCAGGTCCCCGAGGCCTTCCCGGTCATGGTCACGCAGATGATCGGCGTGGGCGAGGAGACCGGCGCGCTCGAGACGATGATGACGAAGGTCGCCGACTTCTACGAGGAGCAGGTGGATGCCGCCGTCAAGGCGCTCACCTCGATCCTCGAGCCCGTGATGATCGTGGTCGTGGGCGGCATCGTCGGGTTCATCGTGATCGCGATGTACCTGCCGATGTTCAAGGTGTACGACTCGATCAAGTAGTCGCGAGGGGATAGTGTCGCGCGGCGATGCTGACCCCCGGCGAGATCGAGAGCATCCCGCTCTTCGCGGCGCTCGGCGCGGCGCGAGCGCGAGCGGCTCTCGCGCGGCGCGGCGGACATCACCCTCGCCGCCGGGCGAGTACGCGGCGCACGAGGGCGGCGAGCGCGCGCTGTTCGCCGTGCTCGAGGGCCGCATCGAGGCGGTCAAGCTCGTCGACGGGATCGAGCGCGTCGTCGGCGGGCGCCGGCCGGGCGACATCTTCGGCGAGGTGCCGATCACGCTCGGCACGGTCTTCCCGGTCGGCTTCCGCGCCGCCGAGCCCTCGCGCGTCATGCGGATCGAGCCGCGCGACTACCACGCCATCGCCGCCGCGGCGCCCGGACGTCGGCGCAGGAGGTCGGCCGGCTCGCGGCCCACCGGATGCGGCGGCGCGCGCGGGCTGCAGGGCCTCGCGGCCGAGCCGCCGCCGCCGCGCGCGATCGTCGTCGGCCAGCGCTGGGACGCCGCCTGCACCGAGCTGCGGCGCTTCCTCGACCGCAACCAGATCACGTTCACTGGCTGCACGCCCGACGCGCCCGGACGCCGCCGAGCGGTGGGGCGGCGCCGCTGCCGGCCGACGGCGACTGCCCGGCGATCCGCGTCGTCGGCGGCAAGACGGTGGTCCGGCCGCAGCTGCGCCGCGTCGCCGAGCTGCTCGGGCTCGCGACCGAGCCGGAGCGCGCCGAGTACGACATGGTGATCGTCGGCGCCGGGCCGGCCGGGCTCGCGGCGGCCGTGTACGGCGCGTCGGAGGGGCTGCGCACGATCGTCGTCGAGCGCGAGGCGCCCGGCGGCCAGGCCGGCACCTCGTCGCGGATCGAGAACTACCTCGGCTTCCCGTCCGGCGTCTCGGGCGACGAGCTGGCGAGCCGCGCGCTGCAGCAGGCGCGCCGGCTCGGCGCCGAGATCCTCGTCACGCGCGCGATCACGCGGATCGACGCCGCGACGCGCCAGGTGCACCTCGACGGCGGCGACGTGCTGCGCGCGCGGACGATCATCCTCGCCTGCGGCGTCGCCTGGCGCCAGCTCGCGATCGACGGGCTTCGACCGGCTCGCGGGCAAGGGCATCTACTACGGCGCGGCGCGCAGCGAGGCGCGCGAACACGCACGGCCTCGACGTCCACATCGTCGGCGCCGGCAACTCGGCCGGGCAGGCGGCGATGTTCTTCTCGAACCACGCGCGCAGCGTGACGATCCTCTGCCGCGGCGACGTCGCTCGAGAAGAGCATGTCGCGCTACCTGGTCGACCAGCTCGCGACGCCGGCCGAACATCGACGCGCTGTCCGGACGCGAGGTCGTCGCCGCGCACGGCGACGACGTCGCTCGAGGCGATCGACGTCCGCGACGCGCGACAGCGGCGAGACGACGCGGCTCGAGTCCGGCGGGCTGTTCATCTTCATCGGCGCGGACGCCGAGACCGGCTGGCTGCCGCCGGAGATCGCGCTCGACGCCGCGCGGCTACGTGCTCACCGGCGCCGACGTGCGCGCGGCCGGCCGCTGGGCGCTCGAGCGCGACCCGTACCTGCTGGAGACGAGCGTGCCGGGCATCTTCGCCTGCGGCGACGTGCGCTTCGGCCCGGTCAAGCGCGTCGCCGCCGCGGTCGGCGAGGGCAGCATGGCGATCGCCTTCGTGCACCAGTACCTCAGAGAGGCGGCCGCGTAGGCGGCGACGCCCGATGATCTTCCGGCAGGTCACCCACGACGACCTCGGCTGCGCGTCGCTACCTGATCGGGGACGAGCACGCGGGCGTCGCCGCGGTCGTCGACCCGCAAGCTCGACATCGGCGACTACCTCGAGCTCGCTCGTTACCTCGGCGTGAGCATCGAGCACATCCTGGAGACGCACAACCACGCCGACCACGTCTCGGGGCACGGCCGCCTCGCGGCGGCGACCGGCGCGGCGATCCACATCCACCGCGAGGCTGCGCCCGAGTACGCGCACGAGCCGTTCGACGACGGCTGGGAGCTCGAGCTCGGCGCGTTGCACGTCCGCGCGCTCCACACGCCGGGCCACCGGCCCGAGCACACCGCGTTCGTGCTCGTGGACACGCGCGCGCGCGACGAGCCGTGGGCGGTGCTCACGGGCGACTCGCTCTTCGTCGGCGACATGGCCCGGCCCGACCTCGCGATCGACAAGGTGGAGGGCGCGCGGGGCATCTTCCGGTCGATCCACGAGAAGCTCCTGCCGCTGTCCGGCCACACCGAGGTGTGGCCCGCGCACCTCGGTGGGTCGCTGTGCGGCGGGCCGGGCATGGACCCAAGGTCGCGTCGACGATCGGCTTCGAGCGCGAGCACTCGGCGCTGCTGCGGACGAGGCCGAGGACGGGTTCGTCGAGCAACTGCTCGCGGGGCTCGGGCCCCAGCCGCCGAACTTCGAGGCGATCGTCGCGCTCAACCGCGGCCCGCTCGTGAAGGAGAACCTGGAGGCGCACCCGCTGACGCCGCGCCAGGTCGAGCAGGCACCGCGCCGCCGGCGCCCTGCTCATGGACGTCCGCACGCAGCTCCAGTTCGACGAGGCGCACATTCCGGGCGCCGTCAGCATCACGATCCGCCCGGCTGGATTCGGCTCGCAAGCCTGGCGTGGCTCGCAGAGCGCGGCCAGGACGTCGTGCTGGTGGGCCGCGACGACGAGGACGGGCGCGGGGCGGCCGAGCTCGCCGCCGCCGTCGGCATGCGGAGTCGCGCGGGTACCTGTCCGGAGGGATGACGACGTGGCGCGAGGAGAAGCGTCGAGGTCGCAGCGGTGGAACGGATGACGGTTCCCGAGCTGTACGAGCGCTGGGAGGCGATCGACGACGCGCTCCAGATCGTCGATGTCCGCGAGCGCGCGGAGTGGGAAGAAGGCCACATCCCCGGCTCCGTGCACGGCCCGTACCACGACATCGACGAGATCCCCGAGGAGCTCGACCGGAGCGGCCGATGGCGGCGATCTGCGCGTCCGGGCAGCGCGCGCGGTCGCGGCGAGCCTGCTGCAGCGGCATGGCGCGGCCATGTCGTGCACGTCGTCGAAGGCGGCGTGCCGTCGTGGGGCCGGCAGGGCTGGCCGATCGAGCGGCCCGGCGCGGGCTGAGCGCCGCCCTCGGCCGCCGGGCCGGCCCGGACGGGAGTGTGGGCTCTATCAGTCCCGCATATGGTGCATTTGGCAGCCCACACTCGGCCGCAGGGCTGCCGGCGCCCCGCCGGCTAGCGCGGCGCGTCGACCTCGCGGTCGATCCAGCGGCAGATCACGTCCACCACGTACTCGCGCTCCGGACCGCTCAGCTCGCGGCCCTTGGCGATCCCGTGCCAGCGCTCAGGCAGGTCCGGCAGCAGGTCGCGGTGGCGTGCTGGGCCACGAAGACCGGGTGCCCGCGATAGGGCGTCTGCTTGCCGTCCTTGACCGGATCGCGACGGGGCGAGGCGTTTCGCGATCAGCTCGTGGGCGTGCCTGCGGATCGCCTCGCGGCCGCGCAGCTGCACGAGCGCCGCCTCGCGGCCGCGCAGGTGGAACTTCGCCCGGAAGCGATGGCTCCCGATCGCATCGATGCGGCTGTCGAGGGTGTCCGAGACCACTCGTTCGAGGCTAGCCGCCGGCGTCCACCGATTCCGCCGGCCGCAGGTGCACGATGCGCACGCCGTGCTCGCGCTCGAGCCGCTCGGCGATCAGCGAGCGGTGGCAGGCCTCGGGGTCGCGCTCGACGCACAGCAGCGCCGCGGCGCCCGTGGCCGGCAGCGGAGGCGGCGAGCTCGGTCGAGGTCGACCGCGTCGAGGATCTCGTGCGTGTAGCGCTCGGCGTACTCGCGCGCCAGCTGTGTACGCGAGCGTTTCCCCACGCCGAGGCGGGCGTCCTCGCGGTACTGGAGCTGGCGCAGCTCGGTCGTGGGCGCGAGCTCGGGGTGGTGGCGTAGGCGATGCCCGCGTCGGCCAGCGCGGCCTGCAGCCGGCGCGAGTTCGCCCACGCGTACCGCGCTCCGCGCACGCCGCGGCGCTGGCGCACGTCGAGCAGCACCCGCACGTCGGCGTCGCGCAGCTCGTCCAGGAAGGCGCTGCAGCGTGAACCCGTAGACGCCGATGGTGGCCGCGCGTCGGCATGCCGAGCGATCCTAGGCTCTCGGCATGCAGGTCGACGTCGAGTACGACGAGCGCTACTGGTACCCCGACGAGGGCGGCCAGGTCTGGATCGCCGGCTACCAGCTCGTCGACGCGCGACTCGGGGCGCTACCTGGCCCGCGACGCGCCCGGAGCTGCGCGGCCCGCGGGCCTGCGCGTGGCGGGCGTGGCCGGGGCCGGGAGCCCACCACGCCGAGGCGCTGGCCACCGACGCGGTCGCGCCCGGCAGTCCGCTCGAGCTGCGCCGCGACCCGGACAACCCGCACGACGCCAACGCGATCCAGGTGCACCCGCGCGGCGGCGGCGCCCAGGTGGGCTGGGTGCCGCGCGAGCTGGCCGCGGAGCTGGCGCCCGCAGCTGGACGCCGGCCGACCCGTTCGCCGCCGTGGTGCTGCGCGAGCAGCGCGCCTCGCCGCGCGACCCGCGCCACGGCCTGACGATGCTGATCGCCGCGGCGGCGAGCAGCTCGAAGCTGCAGCCGTCGCGCTAGCGCGCGACGTGCAGCTCGATCGCCTCGATCTGCCGCTGCCCGTACGACCCGCGGTAGACCGGTCCGGCGGCGCTGATGCGGTCGCCGACGGCCGGGCAGGGGATGGGGGCGCAGCGACCTCTTCACGTCGATCACCGAGAACCCGGGCAGGGTGATCGACTGGCGCGAGGCGAGCACGAAGTGGGCGTCGCCGTCCCCGTCGGGATCCACGCGCTCCACGTAGACGATGCGCCCGCTCGCGGTGCGGCAGTTGGACAGCTCCGGCGGGCAGTGCGCCGGCTCGAGCGGAGCGGCGCGCGGCGGCTCGGGAGCGCTCTGCGGTGGAGCGCTCCGGGGTGGAGCTCGGCCGGCGGCGGGCCGGCGGCGCGGCGCCGGGTCGTCGCTGCCGCCGCAGCCGCTCGCGGCGCAGCGACCAGGGCACCAGGGCGCAGAGCGCGCGCCGCTCACGGGTCCGCCGCCACCACCAGCGTCCCCACCTCGCGTCGCCGCCTCGTCGCCGCGCGGGCGTGAACGTGATCGGGTGGCGGCCCGGTCGACGCGTCAGCAGGTCGAAGCGGGCGGGGGTGAGCGGGTCGGCGACGGCGCTCATGCCCGAGGTCCGCGATCTGCGACCTGCCCGGCGT
Source organism: uncultured Thermoleophilaceae bacterium (assembly GCA_963828225.1). Lineage (GTDB taxonomy): Bacteria > Actinomycetota > Thermoleophilia > Solirubrobacterales > Thermoleophilaceae > JACVRW01. Next base: position 64,455 of record CAWHDX010000007.1, read on the forward strand.
CCTCGACCTCCACGAGACGTCGCCGCCTGACCGGCCGCGATGCGCTGGGTATGCGGGGTCCGCGGCGAGGAAGGTCAGCTCACCGCGGGCGGTCGCCGTTCCCGTCGCCCGCGGCGACGCCGGGAGCCTGCTCGCCGCGCGGTGGCCGGCGGCGGCGGCTCGTCGGTGTCGCGCGGGCGCGACACCGAGGCCGCGACCGCCGCCAGGCCGAGGACGATCGCGAACAGCAGCAGTGCGCGGCGCAGGTGCACGCCTCGATGCTAGATGTCGAAGTGCGCGTGCGGGATCTACCGATAGCGCCCAAGGATGTCGTTCCGCTCCCGCATCCTCCGAGCGCTGTGTCTGGCGCTGCTGGCCGCTCGCGGTGGCCGGCCCCCCCGCCGCGAACGCGGCGCAGGACCCCGACGCGCTCGTTCCCCAGTCGATGCTGGTGGACGACCTCGACAAGCCGCCGCCCGGCTTCGCGGTCACTCCGCGCGAGGCGCGGCGCACCGTCGCGCGCCTGGACAGGGTCCGCGAGGCGCTCGCCGACCACCCCGACGCGCGCGTGTTCGTCCAGCTGCCCATGTGGGGCGGCTACAACGGCACCTACGCGGTCACCTACATAGACAGCGCGGGCGACGGCGCGATCGTGGCCGACGTCTACGTCGACGGCCTGACCGGCCGAGGTCACGCAGCTCTGGACCGGCCCGCAGGCCGGGACCTTCCTGGCCCGCGGCCTGAAGCCCTCGGTCGGCGGCAGCTACAACGAGCTCTACGTCTGGATCCCGCTCGCGCTGCTGTTCCTGGCGCCGTTCTTCGACCCGCGCCGGCCGTTCCGGATCCTGCACCTCGATCTGCTCGTGCTGCTCGCGCTTCGGCGTCTCCGAGCTCTACTTCAACGAGGGGCGCATCGACGTGTCGGTGCCGCTCGTCTACCCGCCCCTGCTCTACCTGCTCGCGCGCGTGCTGCTGGCCGGGTTCCGCCCGCGCGAGCGCGCCGAGCGCCTGATGCCGCACGCCAAGACGTCCTGGCTCTGGATCGGCCTCGGGCTGCTGGTGGCGGCGCGGATCGCGTTCAACATCGTCGAGGGCACCGTCATCGACGTCGGCTACGCCTCGGTGGTCGGGGCCGACCGGATCATGGACGGCCAGCCGCTCTACGTGCTCAACGACATCCACGGCGACACCTACGGGCCGATCAACTACCTCAGCTACGTGCCGTTCGTGGCGCTGCTGCCGTGGGACGGCAGCTGGGGCTCGGTGATCCCGGCGCACGCCGCGTCGATCACGTTCGACCTGCGCGGTCATCGGCGCGCTGTTCGCGCTCGGGCGCCGCATGCGCGCGGGCGCCGAGGGGACGCGCCTCGGCCTCGCCTTCGCCTGGGCCTGGGCCGCCTACCCGTACTCGCTGCTGGCGCTCCAGACGGGCACCAACGACGCGCTCGTGGCCGCACTGCTGATCGGCGCGCTGATCGCCGTCGCTTCGCCGGCCGGGCGCGGCCTGCTGATCGGCCTCGGGCGCGGCGGCCAAGTTCGCCCCGCTGGCCCTGGCGCCGCTGTTCGCGACGGGGCTCGGCGAGGAGCGCCGCCTGCGCGCGTGGTCCGTCTTCACGGCCGCGGTCGGCGTCGTCTGCCTCGGCTCCGTGGTGTTCCTGCTGCCGGACGGCGGCTGGCGCGAGTTCTACGACACCACGATCGGCTTCCAGCTCAGCCGCGAATCCCCGTTCAGCCTCTGGGGCCTGCACCCCTCGCTCGAGCTGGCTGCAGACGATCGGCAAGGTGGGGCTTGTCGCGCTGGCCGTCGCTGGTGGCGTTCGTGCCGCGCCGGCGCGACGTGCGCCAGGTCGCCGCGCTGGCCGCCGGCGTGCTGATCGCGCTGCAGCTGACGACCACCTACTGGTTCTACCTCTATCTGGTCTGGATCGGCCCGCCGATCCTCGTCGCCGTGCTGGCCGCCTATCGCGATCCCGCGCCGGTGACGGTGCCCGAGCCGGTCGCCGAGGAGTGGGAATTCTCGTCCAGCGATGACGTCGCAGTTAAGGCTTTCTCGTGAGCTTCCGATGTAGGGGGCAAGGCCAGAGTCGCGGTTGCCTCCGAGGCGTCTGGCACACCCAGATCACAGTCACCTCAAAAGGGGGAGACCCAATGCTGCGGAAGCTCCGCGAGCGCATTCACAACGGGGAGAAGGGCTTCACGCTCATCGAGCTCCTCGTCGTGATTCTGATCATCGGCATCCTTGCCGCGATCGCCCTGCCCGCTTTCCTCGGGCAGCGTTCCAAGGGTCAGGACGCGGACGCCAAGTCGGCGGCTCGCAACCTGGTCTCGGCGGTGGAGTCGTTCTACGCCACCAACCAGACGTACGTCGGCGCGAACTCGGACAACGACGTCACTCAGAGCGGCGTGTTCGGTACGGGCAACGGTCAGGCCAGCGTCACGACTTCGACCACCAACGGCTACACGGTCGTCGGCAACTCGGCGTCGGGCAACAAGTTCACCATCACCAAGAACGGCACGACCGGCGTGTCCTCGCGTACCTGCACGACCACCAGCACGGGCGCATGCCCGAGCACCGGTAACTGGTAAGCGACAGTCACATCGGAAGTACTCAAACGGGCGGGCCTTCGGGTTCGCCCGTTTGCATTGCGGGGCTTTAGCAACACATCGCTCCGGCCGATGAAGGGGTAAGTCCGAGGCTCCGAGAGGGGGCTCGGCGACCCAAGACCCAGCAGAAACCACAAGAGGAGAATGTCATGCTGCGGAAGCTCCGCGAGCATCTTGAGGAGGGACAGCGGGGGTTCTCGCTTATCGAGCTCCTCGTGGTGATCCTGATCATCGGCATCCTTGCTGCCATCGCTCTGCCGGCCTTCCTGGGCCAGCGCAGCAAGGGCCAGGACTCGTCGGCCAAGTCGGCCGCGCGCAACCTCGTGACGTCGATGGAGTCGTTCTACGCCACGAACAAGACCTACGTGGGCGCGGCGTCCGACAACGACGTGTCGAAGAGCGGCGTGCTCGGCAGCGGCTCCGGCGAGGCCAGCATCACCACGGCGACCACCGCCGGCTACACCGTCGTGGGCCACTCCGCCTCGGGCAACGAGTTCACCATCACCAAGACCGGCTCGGGCGGGGCGGTCGACCGCACGTGCTCGACCACGGGCAAGGGCGCCTGCCCCTCGTCCGGCAACTGGTAGGAGGAAGCATGCGCAAGCTGATCCGGCGTACACAGCAGGAGGAGCGCGGCTTCACGCTGATCGAGCTCCTCGTCGTGATTCTGATCATCGGCATCCTTGCCGCGATCGCCCTGCCCGCTTTCCTGGGGCAGCGTTCCAAGGGTCAGGACGCGGACGCCAAGTCGGCGGCTCGCAACCTGGTCTCGGCGGTGGAGTCGTTCTACGCCACCAACCAGACCTACGTCGGCGCGGGCACCTCGACCGAGGTCACCCAGAGCGGCGTCAACGGGACGACGGCCGGCAAGGCCAGCGTCACGACCGCCACGACGAGCGGCTACACGATCGTGGGCAACTCGGCCTCCGGGCAACACGTTCACGATCACCAAGAACGGCTCGACCGGCGTGTCCTCGCGCACCTGCACGACCACGAGCACGGGCGCGTGCCCGAGCACGGGCGTCTGGTAGCCCGAACGCCGGCTTCCTCTCGCTGACGGGCGGGCCCTCTGGCCCGCCCGTTAGCTTCCTCCGCCCATGGCCGTCGAGATCGCCGCCGCCGCTCTGCTCGGTGCAGTGATCGGCAGCTTCCTGAACGTCGTGATCTGGCGGCTCCCGCGCGGCGAGTCGCTCGCGAGCCCGGGCTCGCATTGCCCCTCCTGCGAGGCGCCCGTGCGCGCGTTCGACAACGTCCCGGTCGTCTCGTGGATCCTCCTGCGCGGGCGCTGCCGCAACTGCGGCGCGCCGATCTCGCCGCGCTACCCCGCCGTCGAGCTGATCACGGCGGTCGTGCTTCGCCGCCGTGGTGGCGGCCCGCGGCTTCGACGACGGCCTCTGGCTCGAGCTGCCGTTCGCCGCCTGCCTGATCGCGCTCGCCGGGATCGACCTCGACCACAAGCTGCTGCCGAACAAGATCGTCTACCCGATGGCGATCTACGGCCTGGCGGCGACCGCCATCGTGGCCACCGGCGACTTCCCCGAGCACCTGATCGCCGGCACCGGCGCGTTCGCGTTCCTGCTGATCGCCGTGCTGGCGTACCCGAGCGGCATGGGGATGGGCGACGTGAAGCTGGGCGGCGCCATGGGCGTGTACCTGGGCGCGTCGGTGATCCCCGCGCTGCTGACGGCGTTCCTGACCGGGACGATCTTCGGCCTCGCCGTGATCGCGCGCGAGGGCGTGCAGGCGCGCAAGAAGGCGGTGCCGTTCGGGGTGTTCCTCGCGCTCGGCGGCCTGGTCGGGGTGCTCGCCGGACCCGAGCTGATCGACGCCTACGAGTCCGCCTTCCTCGACTGACCTGCGGAAAACGCTGCCGGGGCTAAGGCGATCCGGCGCTGCGGCCGATAACCCCCGAGAACCGGAATGGCGTTCTCCCTTCGAAAGTCCTCCGAGCGTGGCTCCGTCGGTCTCGACATCGACAGTCGCTACCTCGCTGCAGCACAGGTCAACGGCGGCCGCGTCACGCGCTGCGCCAGCCAGAACCTGCCCGAGGGGCTGATGCGCGACGGCGAGGTGGTCGACGCGGAGACGCTCGGCCAGCACCTCAAGAGCTTCGCCGCCGCCGCCGGGCTCCCGCGCAACGTGCGGCTCGGCGTGGCCAACCAGCAGATCGTCGTGCGCGTGGTGGAGCTGCCTCGCATCGAGGACGACCGCCAGCGCGACGCCGCCGTCCGCTTCCAGGCCTCCGAGGCGATCGCCATGCCGCTCGACGAGGCCGTGCTCGACCACCAGATCGCCGGCTTCTCGACTGCGGCCGACGGGACTCCGCGCATGCAGGTGGTGCTGGTCGCGGCGCGCCGCAAGATGATCGAGACGCTGCTCGAGGCCGTGAAGATCGCCGGCCTCAAGCCCGACGGCGTCGACCTCGACGCGTTCGCGCTGGTCCGCGCGCTCGCCACCGAGAGCGACGACGACGAGGCCGATCAGGCCGCGCGCGTGTTCTGCCACCTCGCCGGCGTGACCAACCTCGCGGTCGCGGTCGGCACCAGCTGCTTCTTCACGCGTCCCCTCTCCGCCGTCTGGGACGAGGACGACGCCGGCTCGCGACTCGCGGACGAGATCCGCCTGTCGATCGACTACTACATGACCCAGCCTCAGGCCAAGCCGGTCGGCGAGGTCGTGCTGTCGGGCCCGGGCTCGGCCAGCTCCGAGCTCGTCGAGAGCCTCGAGCTCCATCTGGGCATCCCGGTCGTCGTGCCCGCTCCGCTCGGCACGATCGACGGCTCGGGCGTCAGCCCGAACGAGGATCCGCACCGCTACACGGTCGCGGCCGGCCTCTCACTGGGAGCCGCGGCGTGAAGCCCGTCAATCTCGTACCGCAGGACCAGCGGCGCCGCTCGGCGCCCGACGGCGACGCCAAGGGCGGCCCGATCGCGCTCGGCGTGCTCGCCGTGCTGCTGGCGATGGTCGTCGGCTACGTGCTCGTCTCGAACACGGTCACCCAGCGCAAGGCGGACGCCGCCGCGGCCGGCGCCGAGGCGGCCAAGCTCGAGGCGCAGGCCAGCCAGGACACCGGCTACACAGACTTCGCCGCGGTCGCCGCGACGCGGACCCAGTCCGTGGCCGCCGTGGCCAACGGCCGCTTCGACTGGGAGCGCTTCATGCGCGAGCTCTCGCGCGTCATGCCGACGGGCAGCTGGCTGCAGTCCGCCGACGCCTCCGTGCTCGGGGATCCGGGTACCGGCGGCGGCACCAGCCCCACGCCCGACCCGACAGCCGTCAAGACCCCGGCCGCCAACCTGATCGGCTGCACGCCCGACCAGGACGACGTGGCCCGGATGATGGTGCGCCTGCGCCAGCTCTACCGCGTCGACGACGTCGAGCTCAACGAGTCCGCCGCCGGCGCCAAGGGCGAGGAGGCGGGCGTGGACAGCTGCGGCTCGCTCTACACCTTCAACCTGACCGTCACCTTCACCGCCGCGGCGCCCAAGGAGGCCCCGCGCGGCAGCAACAGCGTCCCGACCTCGCTCGGGGGTGGATCGTGAGCCTCACCGACCGCGACCGCAAGCTCCTGCTCGCGCTGGTGCCGCTGGTCGTGCTGGTGGCGTACTGGTTCCTCCTGCTCGCGCCCAAGCGCGAGGAGGCGACCACCGCCGGCACCGACCTCACGACCCAGCAGCAGCGGCTCGACGCCGCTCGCGCACAGGTGCAGGCGGCCAAGGGCGCCAAGCAGGAGTTCGACGCCTCCTACGCGCAGATCGTGCGCCTCGGCAAGGCGATCCCGTCGACCGTCGACATGCCGAGCCTGCTCGTGCAGCTCGATGCCGCCGCGGCCGGGGCGGGCATCCGCTTCACCAAGATCGGCACGGGCGACCGCGTCGAGGGCGCCGCCCCCGCGGCCGCGACCACCAGCACGGCGCCGGCCGGCTCCGAGTCGGGCACCACCGGCACGCCCGCGGCGGCCGGGGGCGAGACCGCGCAGAGCCAGCCGGGCGCAGCCGCAGAGTCCGCCAACAACGCGCAGCAGACCGCGAACCAGGCAAGCGCCAACGCCGAGCAGTCGGGCGTGGCCCCTGCGGACACCCAGACCTCGACGCCGGCGGGCGCCGACTCGGCCACCACCGGCGCGACCGGCACAGCGGCCGCGCCGGCCGGGCTCTCGACGGTCCCGCTCGAGCTCGAGTTCGTCGGCGACTTCTTCAAGCTGTCCGACTTCTTCCACGACATCAAGCGCTTCGTCGCGGTGACCAACGAGAACGTCCTCGTGAGCGGCCGCCTGCTCACGGTCGAGGACATCAAGTGGGCGAGCGACGCCGAGATCTTCCCGAAGATCCGGGCTGAGATCACGGCGACGATCTACCTCTCGCCGAAGGAGCAGGGCGTGACCGCGGGCGCCTCGCCGGCGGGTCCGACGGACACCACGACCCCCACGCCGGCCGACGGCAGCACGCCCTCGACCGCGACCCCGACTGCGACGGCCACCCCGTGAGCTCCATCCAGAACCTCATCTTCCAGGTGTGGAACGACCTCCGCGCCCGCCGGCTCGTGCCGGTGGCGGTGCTGCTGGTCGCCGGCCTGGTGGCCGCGCCGGTCGTGCTGTCGAAGGGCTCGGACGAGCCCGCCGCCGAGACCGTCGCGCCGGCCACCGGCAACGCCGAGGCGAACCGCCCGGCCGGCCCGGACGAGCTCGCCAAGGTCAAGCTCGACGAGGGCCTCGAGCCCGGCTCCGGCTCGTCGCTGAGCGCCTTCGACGCCGATGACCCGTTCCTGCCTCCCGAGAAGGTGCTCGCCAAGGCCCGCGAGGCCGGCGACGACGGCGCCACGAGCGACGGCGCCCAGACCGGGACCAACGCGCCCGACACGGGCGGCACCTCGACCGACACCGGCGGCGGCACGACCACCGGCGGTGGCGACACAAGCGGTGGCGACACGACCGGCGGCGACAACACCGGCGACGGCAACCAGAAGGCGACCCAGTACCAGTACGTCCTCGACGTGACCTTCTGGGCGAACGGCCGCCGGCGCAAGATCGAGGGGCTGAGGAAGCTCGACATCCTGCCGAACGAGGCGTCGCCGCTGCTGATCTTCATGGGCGTGACCGAGCGCGCGGGCAACGGGGTCTTCCTGGTCGACTCGACGCTCGAGACGACCGGCGAGGGCAAGCTGCAGGCCGAGCCGCGCCGACTGCGCCTTCCTCTACCTGGGACCGGGCTCCGAGCAGGAGTTCACCAACGAGGACGGCGACTCCTACCGGCTGCGCATCGACGAGATCCGCAAGGTCAAGGTCGGTGCGAACCCGGATGGCGACGCCGCCGCGTCGGGCGCCAAGAGCAACGCCGCGGCGACCGCCGCCGTGGAGCGCGGGCGCTTCTCGGCGTTCCCCGAGCTGGTCGACGTGATCGAGGAATCCGGTCAGCTCGCGGACGACTCAAGCAGCGCCGAGACGGGCCGATAAAAGGGATATGCCGATGCGCCGCCTGATCACACTCTGTCTGCTCGCCCTCTCCGCCGTGGCCCTGCTCGCCACCGCGCCGATGGCCTCCGCCGCCAAGAAGGGCCCCAAGCCCCAGATCACACGGGTCACTCCGATGCGCATCAGCGTCGGCAACGTGCTGGTCATCCGCGGGCGCCACTTCCGGTCGCCGGCGAAGCGCAACACCGTCATCTTCCGCGCCGGCAACGGCCGCACCGCGTTCGCGAAGCCGCGCCGCGCCAGCGCCACCAAGCTGGTCGTGCGCGTGCCGGCAGCCGCCGCGCGCCTGCTCACCGTCGAAGAACAGCCGCCAGCGGCCCACGCGCCTCAAGCTGCGCGTGCTCGCCGGCAAGTTCAGCGCCTACACGACGCGCCGGCTCTCGCCGGTCGTGACCGGGGTCGCCGCCGACGACGGCGACAGCGGCGGCGAGAGCCCCGCGGGCTGCACCGACGGCACCGACCACGACGGCGACCTGCTGTCGAACTCGCTCGAGCTGTCGATCAAGACCGATCCCTGCCTGCGCGACACCGACAAGGACGGGATCGAGGACGGCTTCGAGTACCAGTCGGCGCTCGACCTCAACCACTATCCGGTGAACCCGCCGCTGCCTTACCCGGGCAAGCGCCCGTACCCGAACGCGCTCGACCCGAGCGATCTCGAACCAGGACTACGACGGCGACGGCCTGACCCAGCGCGAGGAGTTCGCGGCCTGGATCAACTTCTCGTCCGACGGCGTGGCACGCGCCGGCCGTCCGGGCTCGCTGGCGAACCTGAGCTACAGCGACGGGCTGCAGTCGTCGCGCGTGGTCGCCTCGCCGCCGACCACGACGCTGGCCGGATGGGTGCTGGACCAGAACGCCGACGGGGTCCTGCGCGACGACGAGCGTGATGCGGACGGCGACGGCCTGGGCAACTGGGACGAGCAGCACGGCCGCTTCACCGAGGGCTGGTGGCCCGCCGAGCACAACGGCGTCGTCGAGCCGAAGGAGTCGCAGTACCCCGGCATCAACTTCCTCGACGTCTCGGACCTGAGCGACGGCCTGGCCCTCGCGGTGGCCGACATGGACGGCGACGGGATCGTCGACGGCTTCGACGACCAGGATCGGGATGGCCTCAGCAACCAGTTCGAGTTGAGCCGCCCGCCCGACTGGCAGGCCGACACGGATCCGTTCCCGGGCGCGAACCCCTGGGCCTACGTGAACCCGTTCAACCCCTGCAAGCCGTTCGACTCGTCGCGCTGCCACAGCCACCCGCCGTTCGGCTACTACGCCGCCGACCAGAAGCCGCCGATCGGCCCGCCGCCGCCCGGCGGGTACCCGGCGGGCGGTCCCACGACGCCCGACGGCTGAGCCGTCGGCCCACACCCGCGTGAGTAGGGTGTGGACGCCATGTCCCTGCGCTTCGTAACCGCCGGCGAGTCCCACGGCCCAGGCCTCACAGCCATCGTCGAGGGCCTCCCGGCGGGGCTCGAGCTGAGCCCCGAGGACATCGACCGGGATCTCGCCCGGCGCCAGCTCGGCCACGGCCGCGGCGGGCGCATGAAGATCGAGAAGGACCGCGCCGACGTCGTGGCCGGCGTGCGCCACGGGCGCACGCTCGGCAGCCCCGTCGCGCTGCGGGTGGACAACCGCGACTACCGCAACTGGGAGGAGCGGATGAACCCGTGGCCGGTGGAGGCGGAGGTCGCCGAGGTGCATCTGCCGCGCCCGGGCCACGCCGACCTGCCCGGCGTGCTCAAGTACGGCCACACCGACGTGCGCAACGTGCTCGAGCGCGCCTCGGCGCGCGAGACGGCCGCCCGCGTGGCCGCCGGGGCGCTCGCCAAGGCGCTGCTGCGCGACCTCGGCGTGAGCGTCTTCTCGCACGTGACGCGGATCGGCGGCGTGGCCGCCCCGGCGCGCGACCGACCTCGCCCTGAGGACTTCGAGGGCGTCGACGAGTCGCCGGTGCGCTGCCTCGACGCCGACGCGAGCGCCGCGATGGTGGCCGAGATCGACAGGGCGCGCAAGGCGAACGAGTCGCTCGGCGGCATCTTCGAGGTGTGCGCCTTCGGGCTGGTGCCCGGGATCGGCTCGCACGTGTCGTGGGAGGAGCGCCTCGACGGCCGCCTGGCGCGGCGCGCTCATGTCGATCCAGGCGATCAAGGGCGTGGGCATCGGCGACGGCTACGACCTGGCCGGACGCGACGGCTCGAAGGCGCACGACGAGATCTTCTGGTCCGGCAACGGCTACGTGCGCGAGACCAACCGCGCCGGCGGCGTCGAGGGCGGCATGACGAACGGCGACCCGCTCGTCGTGAGCGCGGCCATGAAGCCGCTGCCCACGCTCACCAAGCCGCTGCGCAGCGTCGACATCGAGACCAAGGAGCCGGCGCAGGCCCTGCGCGAGCGCACCGACTCGTGCACCGTCCCGGCCGCCGGCGTGGTCGGCGAGGCGATGGTCGCGCTGGTGCTCGCCGCGGGCTACCGCGAGAAGCTCGGCGGCGACCACATCGACGACACCCGGGCGGCGCTGCGCGCCTACGAGGAGCGCATCGGGTGGAGCGCGAGGTAGCCGGCGGCGGGACGATCGTCCTGGTGGGCTTCATGGGTGCCGGCAAGTCGACCGGCGCCCGGTCGCTCGCCGCCGAGCTGGGCACGCAGGCGCTCGACTCGGACCGCGAGGTGGAGCAGCGCGTCGGCGAGCCGATCGAGTCGTTCTTCGACCGCGAGGGCGAGGAGGCCTTCCGGGCGCGCGAGGAGGAGGTCATCTGCGAGCTGCTCGAGCGCGACGACGCCCAGGTGGTGGCGCTCGGCGGCGGCGCCGTGCAGTCCGAGCGCGTCCGCGACGCGCTCACCCGGCACACCGTCGTACACCTCGAGATCGACCCCGAGGACGCCTGGCGCCGCGCGTCGGGCAAGGGCCGCCCGCTGGCGCGCGACCCGGACCGCTTCGAGTCGCTCTGGCGCGACCGGCGTGCCCTCTACGACTCGGTGGCGGACGCGGTCGTGCCGCCCGCGCGACCGCGACGCGCTGCGGCGCGCGCTGCCGTTCCTGCGCGCCCTGGGGGAGGCCCCCGCCGGCACGCGCCTGATCTGGGCGGCCGCCGAGTCGGGCGACTACCCCGTCTACCTGGGCCGCGGGCTGATCGAGTCCGGCTTCTTCCCGCCGCTGGCCGGGCGGCGGTTCGTGGTCACCGACGAGAACGTGGCGCGCGCCCAGCCGGTGCCCGGCGACGAGCGCATCGTGGTCATGCCAGGGGAGGACCACAAGACGATCCACGGCGCAGAGCACGTGCTGCGCTCGCTGGCGCAGGGCGGAGCCGAGCGCGGCGACCTCGTCGTCGGCGCGGGCGGCGGCGTCGTGGGCGACATGGCCGGCTTCTGCGCGGCCGTCTACCAGCGCGGCATGCGCCACGTGCAGGTGCCCACCACGCTGGTGGCCCAGGTCGACTCCGCCTACGGCGGCAAGACCGGGGTGGACCTGCCGGAGGGCAAGAACTACGTGGGCGCCTACCACCAGCCGTCGGCGGTGCTCTGCGACCCGGCGGCGCTGGAGACGCTCCCGCCGGAGGAGGCCGCCGCGGGCTACGTGGAGGTGGTCAAGACGGCGCTGATCGCCGGCGGGCCGCTGTGGGCGCGGGTGCGGCAGGGCGGCGAGCCGGGCCTGCCCGAGATCATGGGCTGCGTGCGGACCAAGCTGGGCGTGGTGGCGGAGGACGAGCGCGACGGCGGGCGCCGCCAGGTGCTCAACCTCGGCCACACGGTCGGCCACGCGATCGAGTCGGCCACGAGCTACTCGCGCTATCGCCACGGCGAGGCCGTCGGCATCGGGCTGCTGGCCGCGCTGCGCCTGTCCGACCGCGACGCGCTGCGCGCCGAGGTGTCCGAGCTGCTGGCCGCGCGCAGCCTGCCGCTGCGGTTCGCGGGCGCCTCGGTGGACGAGGTGCTGGCGCTGGTCGCGCGCGACAAGAAGCGCAGCGGCGGGCGCGTGCCGTTCGTGCTGGTGCAGGCGCCCGGCGAGGTGACGCCCGGGCCACGACGTCGACCCCGACGGCGCTGCGGGCCGCCGTCGAGGAGGTGCACGAGGCATGAAGCACCGCGTCGAGGTCCTGCACGGCGTGAACTTCGACGTGCTCGGCCGCCGCCCGGCGACCCACTACGGCGGGCTCACGCTCGAGGCGCTCGAGGTCCAGATCAAGGCGCTACGCCGACGAGCTCGGACATCGCCGTCGCGTTCACGCAGACCAACCACGAGGGCGAGTACTGCGAGGCGCTCCACAAGGCGGGCGGCGACGGGCTGATCCTCAACCCCGGCGCCTGGACGCACTACAGCTGGGCGATCCGCGACGCGCTCGAGGTGGCGGCGCTGCCGGCCGTGGAGGTGCACCTGTCCGCGGTCGACGAGCGCGAGGAGTGGCGGCGCGTGTCGGTGATCCGCGACGTCTGCATCGGCACGGTCGCCGGCAAGGGCGCCGAGGGCTACCGCGACGCGCTGGCGCTGCTGCGCGAGCGCTTCGAGCAGTGAGCCGCGCCGACCGCCTCGCCGAGCTGATGGCCGAGCGCGAGCTCGACTCGCTGCTCGTCACGGACCTCGTCAACGTCCGCTACCTGACCGGGTTCACCGGGACCAACGGCGCCTGCGTGCTGACCCGCGACGAGCGGCATGTTCCTGACCGACTCGCGCTACGTCGAGCAGTCCAAGCAGCAGGTGACCGAGTTCGCGCTGCTCGAGGCGAGCCGCGAGCTGCTGGGCGACCTCGTGCCGCGCCTGCGCGGCCGCGCCGGCTTCGACGACGCGCACGTGAGCGTGCGCGCCCACGGGCGGATCGCCGAGAAGCTGGGGGAGGGCGTCGAGCTGGTGCCCGCGGCCGGCCTCGTCGAGCGGCTGCGCGCGATCAAGGACGACTCCGAGCTGGCGGCGATCCGCGCGGCGGCGCAGCTGGCCGACGCCGCCTACGAGCAGCTGCGCTCGGCCGGGCTCGTGGGCCGCACGGAGCGCGAGGTCGCGCGCTCGATCGCCCGCTTCATCGAGGACTCCGGCGGCGACGAGGTCTCGTTCCCGCCGATCGTCGCGGCCGGCGCGCACGGCGCGCTCCCGCACGCGTCGCCGCGCGACGTCGAGATCCCGCGCGGGACGCTGGTCGTGCTCGACCTCGGCGCGCGGCTCGACGGCTACTGCTCGGACTGCACGCGGACCTTCGCGACCGGGCCGGTCGACGAGCGTCTGCAGGAGGCCTACGCGGCGGTGCTGCGCGCGCAGGAGGCGGCGGTCGACGCCGTCGCGCCCCGGCGCGGTCTGCCGCGAGGTCGACGCGCTGGCGCGCGGCATGGTCGAGGCCGAGCTGGGCGTGGGCTTCGACCACGGCCTCGGGCACGGCGTCGGCCTCGACGTGCACGAGGCGCCGCGGCTCGCGCGCACGCAGGAGGGGGCGCTCGCGACCGGCAACGTGGTGACCGTGGAGCCCGGCGTCTACCTGCCCGGCGAGTTCGGGATCCGCATCGAGGACCTGGTGGCGGTGGCGGCGGAGGGCCGCGAGGTGATGACGGGCTTCCCGAAGGAGCTCGTGACCGTCGACGCCTGATGGCGCTGGCCGCGGCAGCCGCCTTCGCCGGCGCGTTCGTGCAGTCCACGACGGGCTTCGGGTTCGCGCTGGTGCTCAGCCCGGCGCTGTTCGCGGTGATGGACCCGGTCGAGGCCGTGATGGCCCTGCTCGTGCTCGGCTTCGCGCTCAGCGCGCTGGTGCTGTTCGAGAGCGGCCGGCCGCGGCACGTCGACTGGCGCGCGCTGCGGCCGATGCTGCTGGCCGCGCTGCCGGGGCTGGCGGTGGGCGCGGTGGCGCTGACGCGGCTGTCGAAGGAGGTGCTGCAGGTGGCGGTGGGGCTGGCGGTGATCGCCGCCGCGGCGTGGCAGATGGAGCGCCGCCGGCGCGGTGCGGGCCGGCTGCAGGTGAGCTCCGGCCTCGCCGGGTTCGCGAGCGGGGCGCTGACGACGTCGATCAACGTGAGCGGGCCGCCGGTGGTGCTCTGGCTCGAGGCGCGCCGGGTCAGCCCGGAGGAGTTCCGCGCGACGCTCGCGGCGACGTTCCTGGCGCTGGACGTGGCGGGCGGCGCGCTGCTGCTCGCCGCGGAGGGGACCGGATCGGTCGACGCCGGCGCGATCGCGCCGCTGCTGGCGCTCGTGGTGGGCGGCTATGCGATCGGCGCGCTGGGCGTTCCGCCGCCTCGACCGCGAGCGCTTCTACACGCTGGTGCTGGCGCTGGTCGCGTGCACCGGCGCGGCGAGCGTGGCGGCCGGGGCGGGCCTGCTCTAGCCGCGGGAGCCGCGGCGGGGGCAATAACTCACCACCGGCGGGCGCGGGGTGGGTGCGATCGTCGATCGCCACGGACCGAAGCCACCAGCGGCCGGCGCGGGGTGGGTGCGATTTGCGCTCCGGGATGCAACACCGCCAGGCCCTGGGCCGAGGCGCGTGTGACCGCGCCGCAGCCGCGGGCGGGCACGCTTGCGGCCGGGCCGGATGCGAACATGTGTTCGGTCATGGTCGTCTGCGCCCTCTACCCCCGGTTCGAGCTGCTCGCGGGCCTCGGCGACCGCCGCGCGCTGCTTGCCGAGCCGGTCGCCCTGGCGCCCGAGGCCGGCCGCGAGCAGGTGGTCGGGGAGGTCTCGGCCGCGGCCGAGGCCTTCGGGGTGGTGCGCGGCATGCGGCTGGGGGAGGCCATGTCGCGCTGCCCGGCCCTGCGGCTGATCCCGCCCGATCCGGAGGGCGTGCGCGCGCTCTGGAACACCGTGCTCGACCGGCTCGAGGAGATCGGCGCCGCCGTCGAGTCCGACAGCGCCGGCGTCGCCTTCTTCGAGGCCGACGGGCTCCACGGCCTCTACGGCGGCGGCCTCGCCGAGGTGCTCGCGCAGGCGCGCCGGGCGCTCGGCGTCGGCGCTCGCTTCGGCGCCGCGCCCAGCCGCTTCGCCGCCCACGCCGCGGCGCTCGAGGCGCGCCCGCGCCGCGGCCGGCGCGCGCAGGTGGTCGAGGAGGACGCCGTGGCGGGCTTCCTCGCGCCGCTGCCGGTGGCGCTGCTGCGCACCCGTCCCGAGCTGCAGGCCCTCCCCGAGGTCTTCGAGCGGCTCGGCATCCGCACGCTCGGCGAGGTCGCCGCGCTGCCCTCGCGCGCGCTCGCCGAGCGCTTCGGGCACCCGGGCCTGCTGGCGCACGACCTCGCCCGCGGGGGCGACTTCCCGCTCGAGCCGCGGCGCCCGCCGGAGCCTGTGTCCGAGCGGCTCGACCTGCCCGAGGCGGCGTCGGGACAGCAGCTCGCGCGGGCGCTGGAGCTGCTGGTGGCGCGCGTGCTCGCCCGGCGCGAGCGGCGCGGGCGGACGCTGCGGTCGCTGGCCGTGTCGGCCCGCTTCGTGGCCGGCGGCACCTGGCGCACCGCGGTGACGCTGCGCCACGCGAGCGCCGACTCCGAGCGCATCCTGCTCGCGCTCGGCGGGCGGCTCGGCGAGCTGCCCGCGCCGGCCGAGTCGCTTGCGGTGGAGGTCGAGGCCTTCGGGCCGCCGGCGCACGACCAGGGTCGCCTGCTCGACGAGGCCGCCGCGGTCAAGCGCGCACGGCTCGGCGAGGCCGTCCGCCAGGCGCGCCAGGCGGCCGGCTCGGAGGCCGCCCTGAAGGTGCTCGAGGTCGACCCGGGGTCGCGCATCCCCGAGCGGCGCGCCGTGCTGGCGCCGTTCCCGGACGCGCCGGCGCCGTGACGCCGGAGGACTCGCGCCGCCTCGGCGCCCCCGAGCCGGCCCGCGTCGACGCCGACGATCGCGGCGTCCCGCTGGCGGTGGGACCGGCGCCGGTCGACTCGGTGCGCGAGGAATGGGTGGTCGAGGACCGCTGGTGGACGGGCCGGCCGCTGCGGCGGCGCTACTTCGAGCTCGTGCTCCAGAACGGCCGCAACGTGGTCGTCTTCCGCGACCTCGTGGGCGGCGGCTGGTTCTCCCAAAGAGCCTGATCGCGGACTTTGGACCAATTGCGGTAAAGCGGGTGGTGGAGCCGCCGATAGAGAGACGAGGTGGCCTTGGAGTGACGCCTCACACGCTTGCCGTGCTCAGTCGCATGAGCTCGATGTTCGAGCGGACGGCGTCCGTTCGCGACGACGCGGACCTGCACGCGGTGCTGGAGGACGTCGCGCGGGCGATCGGCGAGGTGCTGGGCTACCGCGCCGTCGTCGTCAACGTCTACCGCCACGCCTTCGACGACATGCTCACCGCCGCCGCGGTCGGCCCGGACGAGTCGAAGCGCCTGCTCGGGACGATCTCGGCAACGGACACCTGGACGCCGCTGCTGACCGAGCGCTACCGCCGCCGCGAAGGGGCGTACTTCGTGGCCGACGGCGAGTTCGACTGGGACTCGCTCGACGTCGACACCTACGTGCCGGACCTGGAGCCGAGCGACGATCCGAACGCCTGGCTGCCCGGGGACGCGCTGTTCGTGCCGCTGCGCGACGCGCAGGGGCAGCTGCTCGGGGTGGTCTCCGTCGACGAGCCGAGGAGCGGCCTGCGGCCCACCGACGACGAGCTCGACGTGCTGGTCACGATCGCCCGCCACGCCGCCCTGGCGCTGCGGATCGGCCAGCACATGGCCAACGAGATGGAGCACAAGAGCATGCTCGAGCGCGTGCTCGCGGTCTCGGCGCGGCTCGCCGAGTCCGAGCACGCCGACGACGTCCTGCGATCGGTCTCGGACGGAATCCGCGACGCGCTCGGCTTCGACAAGGTGCTGATCGGGATCGCCGAGGACCCGTCGAGCCCGCTGATCACGCGCGCGCAGGCGGGCTGGCCCGAGGACGCCCCGGCGCTGGACCACGGCGCGAGCCTCGACCAGCTCGAGGGCCTGTTCGACGAGGAGTACGAGCTGGCCGGCTGCTACCTGCTCCCGCCCGAGGCCGCGGAGCACCGCCTCGGCATCGAGGACTTCCCCTACCGCTCCGAGCTGAACGGCCGCGGTCCGCACGCGTGGTCGCGGCACTGGCTGATCGTCCCGCTCGAGCAGGGCGAGCGGCGCATCGGCGCGATCTGGGTCGACGACCCGCGCGACCGACTGCTGCCCTCGCGCGAGCGGCTGCAGGCGCTGCGGCTGTTCGCCAACCAGGCGGTGGCCGCGGTGCACTCCGCGAAGCAGGCGGCACAGCTGCGCCACGAGGCGACCCACGACGCGCTCACGGGCCTGGCGAACCGGCGCGCCTTCCGCGGCCGCGTCGAGCGCGAGATCGAGGGCGGCGAGGGACTCGCGCTGCTGCTCTGCGACATGGACAACCTCAAGCTCGTCAACGACACGCGCGGTCACGACGCCGGCGACAAGGCCCTGCAGCTGCTCTCGCACGCGCTGCGCAGCCGGCTGCGCAGCGGCGACGACGCCTATCGCATCGGCGGCGACGAGTTCGCCATCGTCCTGCCGGGCGCCGATCGCACGGCGGCCGAGGACATCATGGCCCGGCTGCGCGACGCGGTGGCCGGCGCGGTGCCGGGGGGCGAGGACCCGATCGAGGCGAGCTTCGGAATCACGGTCCTCGAGCCCGGGGACGACCCGGAGCGCTTCGTCGCCCGTGCCGACCACGCGCTCTACCAGGCCAAGCGCGGCCGCTCGGCCACGCCCGTTTCCACGGCCTAGAGTGCTGGCGATGAGACGGTTGGCGGCCATCTTCGCCGCCTGCGCGGCGCTGGCAGCGGCCGCACCGGCGAGCGCCTACACCGACGGGACCTACAAGGGGACGCAGAACGGCACGCCCCTGACCTTCAAGGTCGTCACCAAGAAGGTGAAGGCCGACGGCAAGCGCGTGGCCAGGCGCTTCGTGCGGCTGAGCGGTCAGTTCACGAGCTTCGAGGTCCTCTGCGCCGACGACTTCGTCTACAACACCAACCTGAAGCTCGGCAAGCCGACGGACATCCGCATCAGGGCGAAGGGGAAGTTCGCGCTCGAGAAGCAGCTCAGATTCTCCGGCAGGCTCTCCGGTGCGGGTGCCAAGAGCCGAGCGGCGGGGCGGATCTCGTTCAGCTTCCCGGACGTGCCCCAGCACGGCGACTGCACCACCGGTTCGATCCGGTGGACCGCGAAGCGCGTCTGAGCGCTCAGACGCGCAGCTTCCAGCCGCGCGTGAACAGGTGGCGGTTCAGCAGGAAGAGCGCGAGCGTCGCGAGCGTGAGCAGCACCAGCGACAGCGCAACGTTCGCCTCGGAGTAGCCGAGGAAGCCGTAGCGCACCAGCGTGATCATGTAGTAGACCGGGTTGAAGTGCGTGAGCGTCTGGAACGGCTCGGGCAGCAGCGACGCCGAGTAGAAGACGCCGCCGAGGAAGATCAGCGGCTGCAGCACGAAGGTCTGCGCCACCGAGACGTCGTCGAACTGCTCCGCGCGCACGCCGATCAGCACGCCGAGCTGGGCGAAGAAGAAGCCCACCAGCAGCAGCGCCGGGATCAGGACCAGCACGTGCTCGACCGGGAGGTCGACCAGCACCGAGGCGGCCGCGAACGTGAGCACCGCGACGATCATGCCGCGGATGAAGCCGCCCAGCGAGAACGCCAGCAGGAGCTGGACGGGCGACGCGGGCGAGGAGAGCTGGTCGTCGATCGAGCGCTGGAACTTCTGCTGGAGGATCGACGAGGCGTTGTTCGAGAAGGCGTTGATCGCCCAGGCCATCATGATCAGGCCGGGGATCACGAAGACGACGTAGTCGATCCCGTGCAGCTTGTCGATGCGCGAGCCGAGCGCGGCGCCGAACACCGAGATGTAGAGGAAGGTCTCGAGCAGCGGCGCGCCGACCGTCTGGCGCTTGATCTTCATGAACCGATTCACCTCGCGCCGCACGAGGCTGGCGAAGCGGATCTGCCGCGGCGTCACGGGGCGTCGCTGCCGACGTGCGCGCGCGACAGCTCCCCGCGGCCGACGAGCTGGAGGTAGGCGTCCTCGAGGCTGACCACGCCGTACTCGGCGGCCAGCTCCGAGCTGCTGCCCAGGGCGACGATCTGGCCCTCGTTGATGAAGGCGATCCGGTCGCAGAGCTGGTCGGCCTCCTCGAGGTAGTGCGTGGTCAGCAGGATCGTGGTCCCCTCGGAGTTGATGCGCTGGACCATGTGCCAGAGCTCGAGCCGCAGCTCCACGTCGACGCCGGCGGTCGGCTCGTCGAGGATCAGCAGCCGCGGGCGGTGCATCAGCGCCCGGGCCAGCACCAGCCGCCGCTTCATGCCGCCCGAGAGCGTGCGCGTGCGGTCGTCCTTCTTGTTCGTGAGCGAGAACATCTCGAGCAGCTCGCGGGCGCGCTCGCGGCGCTCGCGCTTGGGCATGCCGAAGTAGCCGCCGTGGTAGTCGAGCGTCTCCTCGGCCGTCAGGAACCAGTCGATGTTGAGCTCCTGCGGCGACAGCCCGACGGCCAGGCGCGCCTGCTCGTAGTCGCCGATCGCGTCGTGCCCGAACACGCGGATCGAGCCCGCGGTCGGCTGCGCGAGGCCGGTGGTGCAGTGGATCAGGGTCGACTTGCCGGCGCCGTTGGGGCCCAGCAGGCCGAAGAACTCGCCGGCCTCGATGTCGAGCGAGACGTCCCGCAGCGCCTCGGTGCCCGTGGGATAGCGCTTGACGAGGCCGGCGATCTCGAGGGCAGGGGGGGAGGCGGGTCCATGGCGCCCGATGCTAGAGACGCCGCCCCCCGGTCAGCCCGAGTGTGCGGCGGCGCGGTGTTCCCAGTGGATGTCCGCCAGCTCGTCGGGCGGGGAACCGCGCAGGAGCCAGGTGCCGTCCGCCTTGCGGACGATCAGCCCGCTGGCGTCGATGCGGCGCAGAGCCGTGGTGACCGAGGCGCGCTGGCTGCCGACCAGCTGACCCAGGACCGCGTGCGACATGCGCAGGCGAACGCTGATTCCGTCCGGGGTCACGTGGCCCCACCGCTCGGCGAGGTGCCAGAAGAGCACGAGCAGCCGCGTCTCCACCGGCGACAGCTGCAGGAGCGCCTGGTGGATGGACATCCGCAGCGTTCGCCTGATCGCCCGTTCGAGCAGCGCGCCCATGACGTGCGGCCACTCGGCCAGCGAACGGGCGAACGCCGCCGTCGAGCACGGCCAGCTGAACCGGCGCGAGCACGTGCCAGAGCACGTGATAGCGGACAGCCCCTCCTCGCGCGTGGGCAGCCCAGGGCTGGAGCACGTCGCCCTCGCCGAGCAGCTCGGTCGCGGTCGTGCCGGCGAGCATGATGTCGCGCGCGAGCAGGCCGTGGAGCATCAGGAAGCCGAGTGCGCCGCGGTCGCCCCGTCGTGGGGACCTCCCAGCGTCCGCATGGCAGCGACGTGACGCGCGCGGTGAGCTCTGGCGCGGGCGCGCGCGATGTCGCGGGCCGGAACCCGGAGACCGAGCTCCGGGTCGAGCTTCCAGCACGTGCACCGACTCCTCCGGCCACGACTCGGCGTGCTCCTCGCCACCCATGGGGCGGACCCCCCTTTCTCAATGGGGACCCTACCCCGGGGCCGTTAAAAAGCCACGTTGGGAATCAACCTAGTCGTCGTGCGGCTCCGGCGGGGGCGCCGGCGACTCGGTGCTGGTGTCGTCGCGCTCCTCGTCGCTCGGCTGGCGCACGTCCTCCGGGTGCTCGTGGAGGCCGGGACCGACCCCGCCCTCCGGGCTCGTCTCGCCGACCGGATGCCCGGGGTCGGGTGACTCCGGCCGTTCGCCGTGGTCGGGCGTCTCCTCGCCGGTCTCGATGCCTTCGCGAGGGTTTTCCTTGTCTTCCATGCCTGGCCTGTACCCGCGCCGCCGGGACCCAGTGCCAGCCGGAGCGGCTGCTCGTTGCCCCCCAACGTTGGAAACCAACCTCTGCTCTATCCGCCGCGCCAGCCCCGGCGTAGCCTCACGCCCGTGTGCCTGGCCATCCCCGGCCAGATCCTGGAGATAGTGGACGAGGCGAACCGGCTCGCCAAGGTCGACGTGG
This sequence comes from uncultured Thermoleophilaceae bacterium, assembly GCA_963828225.1. GTDB lineage: Bacteria > Actinomycetota > Thermoleophilia > Solirubrobacterales > Thermoleophilaceae > JACVRW01. The sequence goes on from CAWHDX010000007.1 coordinate 85,437, forward strand.
CGGGCGTGCGACGCACGATCAACGTCGGCCTCGCTCGACGACGACGGCTCGGCGTCGCCCCCGGCGACTGGGTGCTGATCCACGTCGGCTTCGCGATCTCGCGGGTCGACGAGGAGGAGGCGCGTCGACACGCGGCGCTGCTCGAGCAGATGGGCGCCGACTACGAGCAGGAGCTCGAGGAGCTGAAGGCGAGCGTGATCGAGTGAACGCACTGCGGCGACCACTGCATCACCTGCTCGGACGAGGGCGTCCCGATGCGGGTCGAGCAGGTCGACGAGGCGCGCGGCGCTGGCCCTCTGCGCGGCCGAGGACGGCGCGCGGAGCACCGTCGAGATCGCGCTGGTCGAGCCGGTAGCGCCCGGCGACCGCGCTGCTCGTCCACGCCGGCGTCGCGCTGGTGGGGCTGGGCGCATGAAGTACGTCGACGAGTTCCGCGACGCCGAGCTGGGCCGGGTGCTGGCGGCCGAGATCCTCGCCGCCGTCGAGCCGGGCCGCCACTACAAGTTCATGGAGGTCTGCGGCGGCCACACCCACTCGATCTACAAGTACGGCGTCGACGACCTGCTGCCCGCCAACGTCGAGCTCGTCCACGGCCCGGGCTGCCCGGTCTGCGTCATCCCGATGGGCCGCGTCGACGACGGGATCGCGCTGGCGCGCCGAGCCCGGGGTGATCTTCACCTGCTTCGGCGACATGATGCGCGTGCCCGGGCTCGGAGGGCAGCCTGCTCGAGGCGAAGGCGGAGGGCGCCGACATCCGGATGGTCTACTCGCCGCTCGACGCCCTGCGGATCGCCAAGGAGAACCCCGACCGCGAGGTGGTGTTCTTCGCGATCGGCTTCGAGACCACCGCGCCGTCGACCGCGCTCACGCTGAAGCGGGCCAAGGCCGAGGGCGTCCCGAACTTCTCGTGCATGTGCAACCACGTGACGATCGTGCCGCCGCTGCGGGCGCTGCTCGACTCGCCCGACCTGCGGCTCGACGGGTTCGTCGGCCCGGGCCACGTCTCGACGGTCGTCGGCGCCCGCCCGTTCGAGTTCATCCCGGCCGACTACGGCAAGCCGATCGTCGTGGCGGGCTTCGAGCCGCTCGACATCCTGCAGGCGATCCGGATGATCCTGGCGCAGCTCGCCGAGGGCCGCTGCGAGGTCGAGAACCAGTACGCGCGGGTCGTCCCCTACGAGGGCAACAGCGCGCGCGCTGGAGGTCATGGCCGAGGTGTTCGAGCTGCGCCCGCACTTCGAGTGGCGCGGCCTCGGCTTCATCTCGCAGAGCGGGCTGAAGCTGTCGGCCGCCTACGCCGACCTCGACGCCGAGCGTCCGCTTCAGCGTGCCCGGCGTGCGCGTCGCGGACCCGAAGGCCTGCCAGTGCGGCGAGGTGCTGAAGGGCGTCATCAAGCCGTGGGAGTGCAAGGTCTTCGGCACCGCCTGCACGCCGGAGCGGCCGATCGGGACGTGCATGGTCTCGTCCGAGGGCGCGTGCGCCGCCTACTACAACTACGGCCGCTTCGCGCGCGAGCGGGAGGTGGTCTGAGTGACGGCCGTCGTCAGCGCCCGCGAGGAGCGCATCCTCGGCATCATCGAGACCGCGCGCGGCCAAGCGCGCGAAGTTCCGCGACGAGCGCATCACGATGGCCCACGGCGCGGGCGGCAAGGCGACCCAGGCGCTGATCGAGGGCCTGCTCGCTGCCGGCCTTCGGCTCGCAGGCGCTCGAGGCGATGGGCGACGCCGGGAGCCGTGCCCGTCGACGGCGCCGAGCTCGCGATGACCACCGACTGCTTCGTCGTCAAGCCGATCCGCTTCCCCGGCGGCTCGATCGGCGACCTGGCGGTGAACGGCACCGTCAACGACCTCGCCGTGTCGGGCGCCCGGCCGCTCGCGCTCACGCTCGCGCTGATCCTCGAGGAGGGGCTGGACGCCGACGACCTGCGCGCCGAGGTCGAGGCGATCGCCGCCGCCGCCGAGGCGGCCGGAGTGCGAGATCGTCGCCGGCGACACGAAGGTGGTCGAGCGCGGCCACGCCGACCAGATGTACGTCTGCACGACCGGCGTCGGGCAGCGGCGACCCGCGCGCCCGACGCTGCGCCCGACGCGCTCCGGCCCGGCGACCGCATCCTCGCTCTCCGGCTCGATCGGCGAGCACGGCACGGCGATCATGCTGGCCCGCGGCGAGTTCGAGCTCGACGCCGAGATCGAGTCCGACACCCGCTCGCTGTGGCCCGCCGTCGACGCGCTGCTCGAGGAGGCCGGGCCCGTCGCTGCACTGCATGCGCGACGCCACCCGCGGCGGCGTGGCCTCCGTGCTCAACGAGCTGGCGCGCGCCTCGCAGCGTGGCGATGGTCGTGCGCGAGGCGGCCGTGCCGGTCCACCCGGCGGTGGCCGGCGCCGGCCGAGATCCTCGGCATCGACCCGATGTACGTGGCCAACGAGGGCAAGCTCGTCGCGTTCGTCGCCCCGAGGACGCGCGGACGCGGCGCTCGCCGCGCTGCGCTCCGTGCCGGGCTGCGAGCAGCGCGGCCGAGATCGGCGAGGTGCGGACGGAGCCGCCGGGCATGGTGCTCGTCGAGACGGCTTTCGGCGGCAAGCGGGTGATGGACCAGCTCGTCGGCGACCCGCTGCCGAGGATCTGCTGATGCACGAGCTCTCGATCGCCGAGGCGGTCGTGGCGGTCGCCGAGCGGCACGCGGCGGGCCGCAGCGTCACGCGGTCGAGGTGAGGGTCGGCCACCTGCGCCAGGTCGTGCCGGCCGCGCTCGACTTCGCGTTCGAGCTGGTGGCGAGGGCACGGTGCGTCGACGGCGCCGAGCTGCGCATCGAGGAGGTGCCGGCGGCCGGCCGCTGCCGCGCGTGCGGGGCCGACAGCGTGCTCGACGGCTTCCCGCTCACCTGCGCGGGGTGCGGCGGCCTGGACGTGGAGGTGACGGCGCGGCGAGGAGCTGCTCGTGGACTCGCTCGAGCTGGAGGAGACGATGACGACGACTGGAGGGACGCGCGATGGCGACTGAGGGAACCGCGAGCCCGGGCGTCGAGGAGGTCCACATCCTCTGGATCTCGGAGGGGATGAGCTGCGACGGCGACACGGTCTCGATCACCGCGGCCGGCCAGCCCGAGCATCGAGGACGTGCTGCTCGGCGCGATCCCCGGGCTGCCCAAGGTGCACCTGCACAACAAGGTGCTGTCGCCGACGCTCGGCGGCGAGGAGTTCCTGAAGCCGTTCCGCCAGGCGGTCGACGACGAGCTCGACGCGCCGTTCGTGCTCGTCATCGAGGGCTCGATCCCCAACGAGAAGATCAACGGCGACGGCTACTGGACCTCGTTCGGGCAACGATCGAGGCCACCGGCGAGCCGCTCACCCTCAACTGGTGGATCGACCGGCTGGCGCCGAAGGCCTGGGCGCGTCGTCGCCATCGGGACCTGCGCGACCTACGGCGGCATCCACGCGATGGCGGGCAACCCGACCGGCTGCATGGGCCTCGCCGACTACCTCGGCTGGGACTTCCGCTCGGCCGGCCGGCCTGCCGATCGTCAACGTCCCGGGCTGCCCGGTGCAGCCGGAGAACTTCATGGAGACGCTCGACCTGGCTGCTCTACCAGGCGGCCGGCCTGGCGCCGACGATCCCGCTCGACGAGGCGCTGCGGCCGCAGTGGCTCTTCGGCAAGACCGTCCACGAGGGCTGCGACCGCGCGGGCTACTACGAGCAGGGCGACTTCGCCGCAGGACTACAACTCGCCCAAGTGCCAGGTGAAGATCGGCTGCTGGGGCCCGGTCGTCAACTGCAACGTGCCCAAGCGCGGCTGGATGGGCGGCATCGGCGGCTGCCCGAACGTCGGCGGCATCTGCATCGGCTGCACGATGCCCGGCTTCCCCGACAAGTTCATGCCGTTCATGGACGCGCCTCCCGGCGGCGCGCGTGTCGTCGGCGGTGACCGGCGCCTACGGGCCGGTGATCCGCAAGCTGCGCGGCATCACCAACAAGACCGTGAACAAGGAGCCCAAGTGGCGCCACAACCGCGCCGAGCTCACCACCGGCTACCAGCCCCGCGCTGGGGGAACTAGGAGGGAGGGAGAGCCGATGGCCGTACGCGAGAGAGGTCAAGCCGGAGGCCGGCAACGTCGTCGACATGTCGTGGGATCCGATCACCCGGATCGTCGGCAACCTCGGCATCTACACCAAGATCGACTTCGAGCAGACCAGGAGGTCGTGCAGCTGCAAGGCGACGTCGTCGCTGTTCCGCGGCTACAGCGTGTTCATGAAGGGCAAGGACCCGCGCGACGCGCACTTCATCACCAGCCGCATCTGCGGCATCTGCGGCGACAACCACGCCGTCTGCTCGATGCTACGCGCAGAACATGGCCTACGGGGTCAAGACGCCGCCGCTGGGCGAGTGGATCGTGAACCTCGGCGAGGCGGCCGAGTACATCTTCGACCACACGATCTTCCAGGACAACCTGGTGTTCGTGGACTTCTGCGAGCAGATGGTCAAGGAGACGAACCCGAGCGTGCTGGAGAAGGCGGAGAAGACCGAGGCGCCGCACGCCGACGATCCACGGCTACCGGACGATCGCCGACATCATGCGCGTCGTACAACCCGTTCACGGGCGAGACGTACCGCGAGGCGCTGCATCATGAGCCGCGTCGACGCGGGAGATGATCTGCCTGATGGAGGGGCGCCACGTGCACCCCTCGACGATCTACCCGGGCGGGGTCGGGCACGCAGGCCGACGCCGACGCTGTTCACCGACTACCTGAGCGCGGCTGCTGCGCTGCATGGACTTCATCAAGAAGGCCGTCGCCATGAACGACGACGTCTTCGACTTCTTCTACGAGGCCCTGCCGGGCTACGAGGAGGTCGGCCGGCGGCGGATCCTGCTCGGCTGCTGGGGCGCGTTCAACAACCCCGACCACGTCGACTACGACTACCGCAACATGGACGACTGGGGCAACGAGATGTTCGTCACCCCGGGCGTCGTCGTCGACGGCGAGCTCGTGACCACGAACCTCGTCGACATCAACCTCGGGCATGCGGATCCTGCTCGGCTCGCTCCTACTACGACGACTGGGCCAACGAGGAGACGTTCGTCGACAAGGACCCGCTCGGGCAACCCGGTCGACCAGCGCCACCCGTGGAACCAGACGACGATCCCCAAGCCGCAGAAGCGCGACCTCGAGGGCGGCAACTACTCTGGGTGATGAGCCCGCGCTGGTACGACAAGCGCACGCGGCGACCACCTGGCGCTCGACACCGGCGGCGGCGCGCTGGCCCGGCTGTGGGCGACGGCGCTGGCCGAACAAGGTCGACACGCCGTACGTGCAAGGCCACCGGCGACGGCGTGCAGATCACGCTGCCCGCAGACGCCGGACATGCCCGCAGGCGGACGCTGCGAGTGGAAGGTCCCGCAGTGGTCCAACGCGATCGAGCGCGACCGCGCGCGGGTCTACTTCGTCGCCTACGCGGCGGCGATGGCGCTGCACTTCGTCGACCGGGCGCTCGACGAGGTGCGCGCCGGGCAGACCGAAGGTCTTCGAGGACTTCGACGTCCCCGACGAGGCCATCGGCTGCGGCTTCCACGAGGCGGTGCGCGGCGTGCTCTCGCACCACCTGGTGATCCGCGACGGCAAGATCGCCAACTACCACCCGTACCCGCCGACGCCGTGGAACGGCAGCCCGACGGACTCCTACGGGACGCCGGGCCCGTACGAGGACGCGGTCACGGGCCAGCCGATCTTCGAGGAGAACGGGCCGGACGACTTCCGCGGCATCGACATCATGCGCGCGGTCCGGAGCTTCGACCCGTGCCTGCCGTGCGGCGTGCACATGTACCTGGGCAACGGCAAGACGCTCGAAGCGGATGCACTCGCCGATGTTCGGCGCCAGCACGGGCGGCTGAGATCGGCGTGGACGATCGCGGCGCCGAGCAGGTGGCGCGGGTCGAGGGGCTGCTCGAGGAGCTCGAGGCGCTGCCCGACCCGGCGCGCGCGACACGGCGACGGAGATCGTGCAGGCGCTGCTCGAGCTCTACGGCGAGGGCCTGCGCGCGGATCGTCGACGCGTCGCTGGCACGACGAGGACGGCGCGCCGGGCTGCCGCCGAGCGACGAGCTGGTCTCGCACCTGCTGCTGCTCCACGACCTGCACCCGGTGCCGCTCGAGCGAGCGGGTGCGCGGCGCGCTGGAGGGCGTGCGGCCGTACCTGGAGTCCCACGGCGGCGGCGTCGAGCTGGTCGGCGTCGAGGACGGCGTCGTGCGCCTGCGGCTGCAGGGCAGCTGCGAGCGGCTGCCCGTCGTCGACGATGACGCTCAAGCTGGCGATCGAGGACGCGATCCACAAGGCGGCGCCCGACGTCGAGCGAGGTCGAGGCCGAGGGCGCGTCGAGCCCGGCGCCGCGCCGGGCCGCAGCTGCTGCAGATCGAGGTCGTGCCGGCGCGCGCGCGGCGACTCGTGGTCGACGGCCGGGTGGGCATGCCGCGAGCTGCGAGCGGCGGCACGCGTGGTCAAGGACGTGGCCGGCGAGCCGGTGCTGTTCGTGCGCCTCGACGGACGACCTCTACGCCTACCGGCCCGGCTGCCCGGCTGCGCGGCGTCGCTGGACGGCGCCGCGCTCGACGGGACCGAGCTCACGCTGCGCGGGCTGCGGCCAGCGCTTCGACGTCGCGCCGGGCCGGGCGCTGCCTGGACGCAGCCGGAGCTGCACCTGGAGCCCGTGCCGCTGCTCGTCGACGACGCGGGCATCGTCAAGGTGGCGCTGCGGGGCGGCGCCCGCGTATGGCCGCCGTCGCGGACCGCCGTCGCCTCGCGGCTGCGGCGGCTGGCGCGCCAGAGGCGCGGAGCGCGCGCGAGGCCGAGCTCGAGCGCTGCGAGCTGTGCGGCGAGCCGATCCCGCCCGAGCACCGCCACCTGCTCGACCTGCGCAGCGCGCGAGCTGATGTGCGCCTGCCGGCCGTGCACGATCCTCTTCGACCGCCGCGACGGCGGGCGGCGGGCACTACCGGCTCGTGCCCGACCGGCGGCTGCGCGCTCGACGACTTCGTGCTCGACGACGTGACGCTGGGACGAGCTGCGCATCCCGGTCGACATGGCGTTCTTCTTCCGCAGCACGCCGAGGCCGAGCGGGTCGTGGCGCTTCTACCCGAGCCCGGCGGGGCCGACCGAGTCGCTGCTCGAGCTCGAGGCCTGGGAGGAGCTCGAGGCCGCCAACCCGGTGCTGGCGACGCTCGAGCCCGACGTCGAGGCGCTGCTCGTCAACCGCGCGCGCGGCGCGCGCCGGCACTGCCTCGTGCCGATCGAGGACTGCTACGCGCTGGTCGGCGCTGATCCGCACGCGCTGGCGCGGGCTGACCGGCGGCACGCGAGGTCTGGGAGGAGATCGAGCGCGTTCTTCGAGGAGCTCGACCGGCGCGCAAGACGCACGCGACGCGAGCGAGAGGAGGCCGCATGGCAGACATCAAGGTCGGCAAGCCCGACGTCGACACCGGACACGCCCGGCGCACACGCCCGGGCATCAAGTCCAGGGCAACGCGAAGGGCAACTACGAGAAGCAGGACGGGCACAAGCCCGACGGCACGGCGCACGGCGCGAGCGCTCGACCGGCATCAACGCCGGAGGCGCACGAGCCGATCGACCCGCGGATGCCGAACCTGTCGCCGGCCTAGGGCGTGAGCGCGACGCTGCCCAGCTCGCGCCGTCGCGGCGCAGGCCGCGCCGAGCTGGCCTTCGCCGTCGAGGACGGCGGCGCTGCTCGAGCACGCCGCCGTGCCGACGCTGCGCTTCGCGCTGCGGCATCGACGAGCGCGGCGGCCGCGCCGGTGCGCTCGGTCGCGCTCAACGTGCAGGTGCGGATCGCCGCGCACGCGGCGCGCCTACGCCGAGGCGCGAGCGAGACAGCCTGGTCGAGCTGTTCGGCCCGCCCGAGCAGTGGGGCGCGACGCTGCGGACCTGCACTGGACGCCACGACGGCTCGTCAGGTGCCGCCGTTCACCGGGCAGCACGACGGTCGAGCTGCCGCGTCACCTGCACCTACGACCTCGAGGTCACCGGCGTCGCGCTACCTCGACGCGCTCGAGGACGGCGAGGTGCCGCTCGAGTTCCTGTTCAGCGGCACGGTGTTCTACCCGGGCGCGGGCGGGCGGCTGCAGGTCGCGCCGCATCCGTGGGACCACGAGGCCGAGTACCGGCTGCCGGTCGGCGGTGTGGCGCGAGATGATGGACCGCCACTTCCCCGACGCGCGTGGCTGCGGCTCGCGGCGCGACGCGTTCGACCGCCTGCGCGCCTACCGCGGCGCGCGCACGCGCTGCTGACGTGGGAGGAGACGTTCGACGCGCTGCTCGCGCGAGGACGCGCCGTGACGGCCGACCCGGTCCGCGCGATCGCCGACGCCGTGCTCTACGAGGGCTACATCCTGTGGCCCTACCGGCGCTCGGCGCTGAAGAACCAGCAGCGCTGGACCTTCGGCGGCGTGTACCCGCGCGGCGCACAGCGAGGCGCCACCCCGACGACCGCTGGCCGATGCGGACCAGTGCCTGCTCGAGGGCGGCCGCGGCCGACGGTCGACGTGCGCGTGCGCTTCCTGCACGTGGTGCGCGCGCCAGGTGCTCGCGCGACGGCGAGCCGGTGGACGAGCTGACGGTCGACGGCGAGCGCCACATCTCCTGGGAGGAGGCGACCGAGCGCGAGCTCGGCGCCCGGCGCCGGCGACGGCTGGCGATCGAGATCGCCGCGCGGAGCGCGAGGAGGAGCCGCTCGGCGAGGCGCGGCGCGTGCGTCGCGCAGCTGGCGCGCGCTGGACGGCTCGCTCGACGGTGGCGGTCGAGCGACGCGGCGCGGCCGGCGCTGCACCGGCGTGACCGTGCGGATCGCGAACACCACCCCGTGGCCGGCGGCGACGCGCGAGGAGGCGCTGCGAGCGCACGCTTCTGCTCGCGCCACGCCGTGCTGCGCGCCGGCGGCGGCGCGTTCGTCTCGCTCACCGACCCGCCCGAGCGAGCTGCGCGAGCAGGCCGACGGCCTGCCGCAACGAGGGCGCGTGGCCGGTGCTCGTCGGCGAGCCGGGCGACCGCAGCACGCGTGCTCGCCTCGCCGATCATCCTGGAGGACCACCCGCGCGATCGCGCCCGAGAGCCCGGGCGACCTGTTCGACGGCGGCGAGATCGACCAGATGCTCGTGCTGAACATCCTCAGCGCTGACCGACGAGGAGAAGGCCGAGATGCGCGCGTCCGACCCGCGCGCGCGCGGAGATCCTCGAGCGCACCGAGGCGCTCACGCCGGAGCGAGCTGATGAGCCTGCACGGCGCGGTCCGCGACTTCGGGATGGCGCGGTGAGCGAGCGGCCCGGCACTGGGAGGAGCTCGAGCGGCCCGCGCCCGGACTGCGGTCGACGGTCGGCCGGCGTCGAGGTCGGGCGCGGCAGCCGCGTGCGTGCTGCGCCCGCGCGCCGGCGGCGACGTGTTCGACCGCGCGATGGACGGGCGCGTCGCGATGGTCGAGGGCATCCAGCAGGACCTCGACGGCCGGGTCCAGCTCGCGGTGACGTCGACGACGACCCCGGCCGCGACCTCGGCGAGGCGCGCCAGCCCGGGCACCGGTTCTTCTTCGCGCCCGAGGAGGTCGAGCCGCTCGGCCGGCGACCACGCGGCCCCGCCGCGCGTGCTGGTCGCCGGGATCGGCAACATCTTCCTCGGCGACGACGGCTTCGGCGTCGCGGTGGCGCGACCGCCTCGCGCAGCGCGAGCTGCCGCCGGGGTCGACGTGGTGGACTTCGGCATCCGCGGGATGGACCTCGTGTACGCGCTGCGGCGAGGGCTACGACGCCGCGGTGTTCGTCGACGCCGTCGCCGCGCGGCGAGCCGCCCGGCACGCTGTTCCTGATCGAGCCCGAGCTGGCGAGCCCGACGAGGTCGCGGCTCGACGCGCACGGCATGGACCCGGTGAAGGTGCTCGCGCTGGCCGGCCAGCTCGGCGCAGTCGCCGGCGCGGATGCTGGTGGTCGGCTGCGAGCCCGCTGACGCGGCATGACCGGCGACGAGGAGGAGATCGTGGTCGAGCTGAGCCGAGCCCGTGCGGGCGGCGCTCGACGCGGCCGAGCGGCTCGTCGCGAGCTGCTCGAGGAGCTCGTGGTCACCACGAGGGAGGTCCAATCGAGATGAAGGTCGTGTTGAGCTTGGCCGTGCTCGGCGGGCGCGGCGCTGCGCGGTCGCGGTCGCCAGCTGCCCGAGATCCAGCGGTACCTGAAGATCCAGGACGATGTAGGCGGCGATGCACCGGACCAAGGTCAGGGTCGTCGAGGACGCGCTCGACGCCAACAACACGATCGCCCGCGCCAACCGCGACGACTTCGACCGCGCCGGCGTGCGCGTCGTGAACTTCATGAGCGCCCCGGGCGCGGGCAAGACGACGCTGCTCGAGCGCGTGCTCGCCGACCTGCGCGGACGTGCGCGTCGGCGTGCTCGAGGGCGACGTGGAGGGCTCGCATGGACGCCGACCGGCTGTCGGCGCTGCACGTGCCGGTCGACGCAGCTGAACACGGACGCGGGCTTCGGCGGCGAGTGCCACCTCGACGCGAACATGGTGCGCTCGGCGCTGCCCGGCGCTGCCGCTCGACGACATCGACCTGCTGGTGATCGAGAACGTCGGCAACCTCGTCTGCCCGGCGGAGTTCAGGGTCGGCGAGGACGCGCGCGTGATGGTCTCGTCGGTGACCGAGGGCGAGGACAAGCCGCTCAAGTACCCGCTGATGTTCCGCGCCTGCGAGCTCGTGCTGATCAACAAGATCGACCTGCTGCCGCACCTGGACTTCGACCTCGACCGGTTCCTCGACCACCTCGACGCGGTGCACCCGGGCGTGCGACGATGCTGGTCAGCGCGCGGACGGGGGAGGGGATCGACGAGTGGCGCGACTGGCTCGCGCGGGTCGGCGCGCCGCGTGGGGGCCCCCGCTTGACGCAGGCGCTCGGCGGCGACCTGGTCGGCGGCGGCGATCGCCGAGCGGACGCGCGCGACGCTTCTTCGAGGCCGAGGCCGAGCGGCTCGCGCGGCTGTGCCACCGGATGGCGGAGCGCTTCGCGCGCGGCGGGCGGCTGCTCGCCTTCGGCGCGCTCGCCCGCGGCCGCTCGGACGCGCGGCACGTCGCGGTCGAGTTCGTCCACCCGGTGATCGTCGGCAAGCGCGCGCTGCCCGCGATCGGGCTGGCGGGGGAGGGCGGACGCCTGCGCGAGCAGGTCGCGCTGGTGGCGGAGCCCGACGACATCGTGATCGGCTTCGAGGCGGGCGAGGACGGCGGCGAGTCCGCCGCCGCGCTGGCGCTCGCGCGCGAGCGCGGCTGCCTGACGATCGCCTTCGCGCCCGCCGGGGCCGAGTGGGAGTTCGCGCCGCCGTCCGAGCGACCCGTCGTCGCGCAGGAGCTGGCCGAGACGCTCTACCACGTGCTCTGGGAGCTCGTGCACGTGTTCTTCGAGCACCGCGGCCTGCTCGAGGGCCGCGAGGCGCGGCCGGTGCACGACACCGGCGCGTCGAGCTTCCTCTATCCGTTCCTGGGCGAGAGCGAGAACGACCTCGAGGCGGTCGTCGCGGACGTGCGCTGGTCGGTGCTCGCGAAGGCCGAGGAGATCGGCGAGCTGCGGGCGCAGACGCTCGACGACAACCGCGAGGAGCTGCTCGCGGCCGCCGCCGGCGCTGCGAGCCGATCTCGACGGCGGCGGGCGCCTGCTGGCGCTCGGCAACGGCGGCTCGGCCACCGACGCGATGGACGCCGTGGCCGACTTCCGCCGGCCGCCGGACCCGCGCTGGCCGCCGCGCCCGGCGCTCGACCTGACCGAGGACGCGGCGATCCTCACCGCGATCGCCAACGACATCGGCGACCGAGGCGATCTTCGCCCGCCAGGTGATCGCCCACGGGCGCGCCGGCGACGCGCTGCTGGCGCTCTCGACGAGCGGCAACTCCGACAACGTGATCGCGGCGCTCGCCGAGGCGCGCCGGCGCGGGCTGCGCGACGATCGCGATGGTGGGCTACGACGGCGGCCGCGTGGCCGCCGAGCGGCTCGCCGACCACGTGATCGTCACGCGCTCCGAGCACATCCCGCGCATCCAGGAGGCGCAGGCGAGCGCCTACCACGTGCTGCGCGCGCTGGTCGAGGAGCCCGGGGTGCCGATTGCTGCAGCCGCGTCCGCGCGCGCGTGGAGGGCACGGTCCAGGGCGTCGGCTTCCGGCCGTACGTCTACCGGCTGGCGGGCGAGCTCGGCGTCGCCGGCTACGTGCTCAACGACGCGCGCGGCGTGGTGGTCGAGGTCGAGGCGCCGGCCGCGCGGTCGAGCGCTTCCTCGCCCGCCTGCCGCCGAGGCGCCGCCGCTCGCGACGCGTCGAGCGCGTCGTCTCGGAGCCGCTCGAGGAGCGCGGCGAGCGCGGCTTCGCGATCCGCCGAGCCCGTCCGGCGGCGAGCCGCGCGCCGCGGTCACGCCCGACTCCGCGACCTGCGCGGACTGCCTGGCCGAGCTGCTCGACCCGGCCGACCGGCGCTACCGCTACCCGTTCGTCAACTGCACCGAACTGCGGCCCGCGCTTCACGATCGTGCGTCGGCGTCCCGTACGACCGGCCGCCACGACGATGGCCGGCTTCGAGATGTGCGCCGCAGTGCCTCGCCGAGTACCGACGACCCCGCCGACCGCCGCTTCCACGCCCAGCCCAACGCCTGCCCGCGCTGCGGGCCGTCGGCGCGGCTCGTCGACGCCGGCGGGGAGGCGGTGGTCGATCCGCGACGCGCTCGATCCGGTCGCAGCGGCGGCGCGCGCGCTGCGAGCGGGCGCGGTCGTCGCGATCAAGGGGATCGGCGGCTTCCATCTGGCCTGCCGCGCCGACGACGAGAGCGCGGTGGCGGCGCTGCGCGCGCGCAAGCACCGCGAGGACAAGCCGTTCGCGCTGATGGCGCCGGACCTCGAGGCCGCGCGCGCGCTCGTCGACCTGACGCGCCGACGAGGAGGAGCTGCTGCTCTCGAGCGCGCGGCCGATCGTGCTCGCCCGCCGCGGCGCGGGCGCGCAGCTCGCCGCAGCGGTGGCGCCGCGGTCGCCCGAGCTCGGCGTGATGCTGCCCTACTCGCCGCTGCACCACCTGCTGCTGGCCGACGCGCGGCGGCGCTCGTGATGACGAGCGGCAACGTCTCCGACGAGCCGATCGCCTTCGAGGACGCGACGCGGTCGAGCGGCTGCGCGGGCATCGCCGACCTGTTCCTGCTCCACGACCGGCCGATCGCCACCCGCACCGACGACTCGGTGGTGCGCGTCAGCGCCGGCAGGCCGCAGCTGCTGCGGCGCTCGCGCGGGCACGTGCCCGCCGCGCTGCCGCTGCCGGTCGACCCCGGGCGCCACCTGCTGGCCTGCGGCGCCGAGCTGAAGAACACGTTCGCCGTCGCCAAGGGCGGGAGCGCGTGGGTCAGCCACCACATCGGCGACCTGAAGAACTACGAGACGCTGCGCTCGTTCGCCGAGGGCGTCGAGCACTTCCAGCGGCTGTTCGCCGTGCGCGCCCGAGGTGGTCGCGCACGACCTGCACCCGGAGTACCTGTCGACGAAGCACGCGCTGGAGCTGGAGGACGTCGAGCTCGTCGGCGTGCAGCACCACCACGCGCACCTGGCCGCGTGCCTCGCCGAGCACGGCGAGACGGGCCCGGCGGTCGGGGCGATCTTCGACGGCACCGGCTACGGCGGCGACGGGACGGTCTGGGGCGGCGAGCTGCTGGTCGGCGACCTGGCTGCGCGCGAGCGCGCCGGGCTGCTGCGCCCGGTGCGCATGCCCGGCGGCGAGGCGGCGATCAGGCAGCCGTGGCGGATGGCGTGCGCGTGGCTCGCGGCCGCCTTCGGCGAGCCGCGGCGGCGGCCGCAGAGCCTCGCGCGCGGCGTCGTCTCGCCCAGGCCTGGCGGCAGGTGGGCGATCTGGTCGCGAGCGGGGTCGCGTCGCCGCTGACGACCAGCGCCGGGCGCCTGTTCGACGCGGTCGCGGCGCTGTGCGGCGTGCGCGCCGAAGCTCGCTACGAGGGACAGGCCGCGATCGAGCTCGAGGCGCTCGCCGACCCGGCCGAGCGCGGCCGCCTACCCGCTGCCGCTGCTCGACGAGGGGGAGGGGCCGCTGGTGATGGACGCCCGCGTCGACCGTCCGGGCGGTCGTGACCGACCTCGGACGGCGCGTGCCCCGAGCCGCCGTCGCGGCGCGCTTCCACAACGGCCTCGCGGCGGCCACGGCCGCCGCCTGCGAGCTGGCGGCCCGAGCGCCACGGCGCGGAGACGGTGGTGCTGTCCGGCGGCGTCTTCCAGAACCGCCGGCTGCTCGAGGGCACGCGCGCGGCGCTGCGCGGCTCGGGGCTGCGCGTGCTCACGCCCGAGCTGCTGCCGCCCAACGACGGCGGCATCGCCTACGGGCAGCCGGCGGTCGCGGCGGCGCGGCTCGCGGGGGAGGGCCGATGCTCGGCCTCGATGAGCGGCTGGCGGACCTGGCCGGCGGGCAGGCGCTCGTCGTCGTGCTGGCCGTCGCCCTGCTCCTGGGGCTGCGCCACGCCTCCGATCCCGACCACCTCGCCGCCGTGTCGACGCTGATCGCCTCCGACCCGAGCCGACGGCGGCGTCGCGCGCGGGCCGGCTCGGGCTGGCCTGGGGGATGGGCCACGCGCTGACGCTGGCGGTCTTCGGCGTGCCGATCGTGCTCTTCGGCGCCTACCTGCCGGAGCTCGCGCAGCGCGCGGCGGAGACGCTCGTCGGCCTGGTGATCATGCTGCTCGCGCTGCGGCTGCTGGCGCGCTGGCGGCGCGGCCAGTTCCACGCCCACGCCCACCGTCACGGGGAGGTCGGAGCACAGGCACCTGCACCCGCACGGCGATCGCGCGCGCTCGCCACGACCACGCCCACCGGCCGGAGGAGCGTCTGGGGCGGTCGCCGACGGGGGCGTTCGGCATCGGGCTCGTCCACGGGATGGGCGGGTCGGCCGGCGTCGGGGTGCTGCTGCTGGCCACGCTCCCCGACCGCGCCGAGGCGGTGTCGGCGCTGGTGGTGCTCGCGCTCGGCACGGCGGCCTCGATGGCGCTCCTGTCGTCTGCTTTCGGGTACGCGATCACGCGCGGGCCGGTGCTGCAGCGGATGCTCGCGTTCGCGCCCGCGATGGGCGTGCTGACGCTGGGGTTCGGCGCCTGGTACGCGCTCGGCGCCGTCGGGGCGGTCCCCTACGTGCTGTGAGCGCGCGCGCCAAGCCCGACGCGGAGGTGGTGCTGGCGGAGCGCGTGTTCGCGGGCGGCCGCTCGAAGCCGTTCGCCGAGGTGACGGCGGAGGACGTCCGCGCGCGCGCCGAGGAGTTGCGCGCGGCCACGGGCTGGGGGCCGACCGCGAAGGTGGCGTCGGTCGCCATGGCGTGGGGGGAGCTCGGTCGGCTGATGGAGCAGCGCGGCGCGCAGACGGTGGCGGAGCTCGACCGCGCGACGGTGTCGGACCTCGCCGAGCGGCTCTGGGTCGTGCCTCCCGGCGGCAGCCTGCTGCCGTAGAGTCAGCCGCATGAGACGCGCCCTTGCGCTGGCGGTTGCCGCCGCGACCATCGCCGCCCCGGCCGCCCAGGCCCAGTCGGGCCCGCTGCGCGGCCCGGACGGGACCAGCCTGAACAAGGTGCTCGTCATCGGCACCGACGGGACGCGCTGGGACCTGCTCGAGTCCGCCATGAAGGCCGGCCGCGCACCCAATCTCGCGCGCCTGCGCCGCCAGGGCTTCGCGCACCCGACGCTGCTGCGCTACGGGCCGGACACGCTGACGCTGAGCGAGGTCGGCTGGTCGTCGATCGCCGGCGGCGTATGGGACGACAAGCACGGCATCGACGGCTCCCAGCTGAACAAGGACCCCGGCCAGGCGACCAAGAACGGCTACCTCGACTTCCTGACCCGGATCGAGCGCGAGCGCGCCCGGCTGAGCACTTTCCTGGCGAGCGACTGGGACAACATCGGGCTGCCGCTCAACGGCGGGCCGATCTTCGGCTCCGCGATGGACGCCAACTTCGCCGCACGCGTGCCCGCCGAGACGCTGGCCAACTGGGATCGCGGCGACGCCGAGGTGACGGCAGCCGCGAGCGCCTACCTGCGCCGCGGCGATCCGGACGCGGGCTTCGTCTATCTCGGAGTGGTCGACGAGTCGGCGCACCTGGCAGGCTCGGCGACGCCGACCTACGCGAAGGCGATCACGACCACCGACGCGCGCATCGGGCGCATCCTGGCGGCGGTGCGCGCGCGGCCGACCTACCCGTTCGAGACCTGGACGATCCTCGTGACGACCGACCACGGCCAGCGGCCGCTGAGCGAGCCGTCCACGATCAGCCACTTCGGGAAGACGAAGCTGGAGCTGACCTCGTTCCTGTTCGGCGCCGGTCCCGGTCTGGGCGCGAACGTGAAGAAGGGCCAGATCGTGGACATCCTGCCGACGGTGCTGCACCAGCTCGGCCTGAGCACGCCGGCGAGCTGGAAGATCGACGGGCGGTCGCTGTCGAAGGCACGGCCGCCGTCGAGCGCCTCGGCGCGGCTGCGCGCGGGCGGGTGAGCGTGAAGCTCCGGCTCGGCCACCGGGCGAAGGTGAGGCGCGTCGGCGTGCACCTGCCCGGCAGGGTCAGCGGCGGCGTGACGGTGCTCGTGAACGGAGCGCCGGCCCCGTTCACGGCCTCCGGCCGGACGGTCTCGGTGAAGTCCCGCGGCGGGCTGCGCAGGCTGTCCGTCGTCGCGAACGTCGGCGGCCGCGGGCAGGGCAAGTCGGTCGTCGTGACGATGCGCAACGGCAAGCTCGCCATCCCGCTGCGCTAGGCCGGCCCCGCTCGGCGACATCTGTGCGAACATACGTTCGTGCCATACGTCGAGCTCCATTGCCACTCGGCCTACTCGTTCCTCGACGGGGCCTCGCATCCGGTCGAGCTGGCCGGAGCGGCGGCCGAGCAGGGCCATGCCGCGCTTGCGCTGACCGACCATGACGGCCTGCACGGCGCCATGGAGATGGCCCAGGCGCTCAAGCCGCTCGGGATCAGGCCGATCACCGGCGCCGAGGTCACGCTCGACGACGGCTCCCACCTGACCCTGCTGTGCGAGTCGCGCGCGGGCTACACGCAACCTCTGCCGCCTGCTCACCGCCGCCCACTGGCCCACCCGGCGCTGGGCGCGCGAGGGCTGGTCGGAGCCGGTCGCCCAGGTGCGCGACGGCCGCCGCCCGGGCCAGGACCCGCTCGACGCCGAGCCGAGCGTCACGCTCGCCGACGTCGAGCGCCACGCCGAGGGACTCGTCTGTCTGTCGGGCTGCGCGCGCGACGGCGCCGTGGCGGCCCGCGTCGAGCGCGGCGAGCACCCGCAGGCCGCCGCCGTGGCCCGCCGCCTGCTGGCCGCCTTCGGCCCCGACCGCTTCCGCATCGAGCTGCAGCGCCCTTTCTGGCGCAACGACCGCCGCCGCAACCGGCTGCTGGCCGAGCTGGCCGACCGCCTCGGCGTGCCCTGCGTCGCCACCGGCAACGTCCACGCCCACACGCGCGAGCGCACGGCGCTCCAGGACGCGCTGGTGGCCGTGCGCCTCGGCGCCACGCTGGACGAGACCGAGCCGCGCCGGCGCGGCAACTCCTCCCACGTGCTGGCCCCGCCGGAGCGGATGGCCGAGCGCTTCCGCGAGCACCCCGGCGCGGTCGAGGAGAGCGGCCGCCTGGCCGAGCGCCTGCGCTTCGACCTCACCGAGGACCTCGGCTACCGCTACCCCGGCTCCGAGGACCCCGACGCCGACCGCAAGCTCGCCGAGCTGTGCGCGGCGAAGCTCGAGGAGCGCTATCCGCGCGATGGCGGCGTGGCGGCCGCCCGGCTCGAGGAGGAGCTGCGCGTGATCCGCGGGCTGCGGCTGTCGGGCTTCTTCCTGCTGCACCGCGACATGCTCGAGCTCGCACGCGAGGTGGCCTCCGAGGTGCGCGGGCCGGAGTCTGCGCGGCGGATGTTGCCGCCGGGGCGTGGTCGCGGCTCCAGCGTGTCGTCGATCGTCTGCTACCTGACCGGGCTGTCGCACATCGACCCGATCGCCAACGAGCTCTGCCTGGGCCGCTTCCTCAACGAGGAGCTGACCGCGCTGCCCGACATCGACCTCGACTTCCCGCGCGACATCCGCGACGTGCTGATCCCGCGCGTGCACGACCGCTACGGGCGCGACCGCTGCGCCCTGGTCGCCGCCTTCTCGACCTTCATGGTGCGCAGCGCGGTGCGCGACTTCGCCAAGGCGCTCGGGCTGCCGCCGGGAGAGATCGAGCGATTGGCGCGGGCGGTCGACCCTTGGAAGGAGCGCAACGACATCGAGGATGACGTGCCCGAGCCCGCGCGCCGCTCGCCGCGCTGGGACGCGCTCGTGAAGCTCGCACGCGACGCCTGGGGGCTGCCGCGCCACCAGTCCCAGCACCCGGGCGGCATGGTGATCTCGACGCAGCCGCTGATCGATCTCTGCCCCGTCCAGCCCGCGTCGATGGAGGGGCGCCAGATGGTGCAGTGGGACAAGGACTCCTGCGGCGACGCCGGCTTCCTCAAGATCGACCTGCTCGGCCTCGGGATGCTGTCGGCGGTCGAGCGCTGCGTCGACGAGATCGCGCGGGTGCGCGGCGAGCGCATCGACCTGTCGCGCATCCCCTACGACGACAAGCAGGTCTACGCCCGCATCCAGGAGGCGGAGACGATGGGGGTCTTCCAGATCGAGTCGCGCGCCCAGATGCAGATGCTCAAGCGCACCCGGCCCGAGAACCTCGACGACGTGACGGTGCAGGTCGCGCTGGTGCGGCCGGGGCCGATCATCGGCGGCGCCGTCCATCCCTACATCGAGCACCGCAAGGCGCTGCGCGCGAACCCGGACTTCCAGGTGCCCTACGAGCACCCTTCGCTCGAGCCGGCGCTGCGCGACACGCTCGGCACGATCGTCTTCCAGGACCAGGTGCTCGAGGTGGCGATGGCGTTCGCGGGCTTCCGCGCCGGCGAGGCCGAGGGGCTGCGGCGGGCGATGAGCCGCAAGCGCTCCGAAGCGGCGATCCGCGCGTATCAGGAGAAGTTCATCGACGGCGCGATCGAGCGGGGGGCGGCCCCCGACTCGGCGGAGCGCGTCTGGAACCAGATCGTCGGCTTCTCGGGCTTCGGCTTCCCCAAGGCCCACTCGGCCGCGTTCGGCCTGCTCGCCTACCAGTCGACCTGGCTGCGCGTGCACTACCACCCGGAGTTCCTCTGCTCGCTGCTGAACGAGCAACCGATGGGCTTCTACCCGCCCGACTCGCTGGTGCACGAGGCGCAGCGGGTGGGGGTGGAGGTGCTGCCGCCGTCGGTGGTGGCGAGCGAGCCGCGCTGCCAGGTCGAGGGCCCCCCATCACGGGGGGCAGGCGGCGCCGTACGGCTCGGCCTGGGCTACGTCAACGGCGCCAAGGAGGTGGACGTGCGCGCGCTGGCCGCCGAGCGCGAGCGGGGCGGGCCGTGGCGCTCCCTCGGGGACCTGGCCGCCCGCTCGGGCGCCTCGGCCGAGACGCTCGGCAAGCTGGCCTGGGCCGGCGCCTGCGACGAGCTCGCCGACGGGCCGCCCGAGGGGCGTCGCCGGCAGGCGCTCTGGCAGCTCGGCGTGGCGGTGCCGGGGGTCAAGGTTGCCGAGGGCACGCAGCTGGCGCTCCCGCTCGACCCGCACGCCGGCCCGGAGCTGCGCGCGCTGTCGGCGTGGGAGCGGATGCTCGCCGACTACGGCTCCACCGGGGTGACCCTGCGCGAGCACCCGCTCGAGCTGATGCGCCCGGGCCTGCCCGACGACCTGCGCACGAGCGCGGAGCTCGAGCGCGCCCAGAACGGGCGTCGCGTGCGGGTGGCGGGGCTGGTGGTGGCGCGCCAGCGCCCCGCCACCGCGAAGGGCGTCACCTTCATGCTGCTCGAGGACGAGCGCGGGACGATCAACCTGATCGTGCCGCCGCCGGTCCACGAGCGATACCGCCTGGCGGTGCGCGCCGAGCCGCTCGTGCTGGCCACAGGGCGCCTGGAGCGCCGCGAGGGCACCACAAACGTGCTGGTCGACCGCATCGAGCGACTCGAGCGGCCCGACCTGCCGGCCGCGAAGGTCACGCACATCGAGCCGCGCCGGACCTGGAGCACCGAGACCGACGAGGCGGACCTGCGCGCGGTCGCGCCCGCGGGGCACAGCTTCGGTCGGCGCGGGCGGTAGGCTCGCCCGCATGAAGCGTGCCCTGGCCCTCTCGCTGCTCGCCCTCGCCCTCGCGGCGCCCACGGCGCTCGCCGCGCCCAGCGAGTACATCCTGCCGGGCGACAGCGTCTTCCCCGAGGGCATCACGACCCGACCCGGGACCGACCAGTTCTTCGTCTCCTCGACTTCCGACGGCACCATCTTCCGGGGGACGCTCGGCAAGCCGCGCACGAAGGTCTTCCTGGAGCCCGGCAAGGACGGACGTGCGCTGGCCAACGGAGTGCGCGCCACGAGCGACCACCTGATCGTCGCCGGGAGCGTGACCGGGCTCCTGTTCGTCTACGACATCCGCACCGGCAAGCTGGTGCGCCGCTTCGCGACCGGCTCGGGCGGGCTGCTCAACGACGTGGCCGTCACGCCGGCGGGCGATGTCTACGTCACCGACTCCATGCGCGGCCTGCTGTTCCGCGTCAAGGCGCGCGCGCTCGCGAAGCGCACCTCTGCCACCCGCCGGCTGCGACCGTTCGTTCGCTTCGGCGACACGCCGGTCGGCTCCTACGCCAACGGCATCGTCCCGGCGGGCAGGCGCTACGTGCTGGTGATCGGCCTCTCCACCGGCGTGCTCGGCCGCGTGGACCTCGAGAGCGGCCGGGTCCGCGCCGTCAAGGGGATCAACCTGCCGGCCGGCGACGGCCTGGCGATCACCGGCCACACGCTCTACGGCGTCAACTCGGCCTCGCGGGTGACCCAGGTGAAGCTGTCGCGGGACTGGCTCAGGGGCTCCACGCAGCGTCAGATCACGAGCCCGCTGTTCAGCTTCCCGACAACCGTCGCGGTCGCGGGCAGGCGCCTGCTCGTGGTCAACTCGCAGTTCGACCGGCGCGGCATGACGCCGGCGCTGCCGTTCACGGTGGCGGGCGTCCGCCGGCCCTAGCGTTTCCGTGGCCGGCACGATCCGCGTCGGGACCTCGAGCTGGGCCGACCCGGGCTTCGTCAAGGAGTGGTACCCGCCGAAGCTGGCGGCGCGCGAGCGGCTGCCCTGGTACGCCGAGCGCTTCGAGTACGTGGAGCTGAACTCGAGCTTCTACGCGGTCCCGGACCGCAACACGGTGCACAAATGGGTCGAGCAGACGCCGGACGGCTTCACCTTCGACGTGAAGGCGCACCGGCTGCTGTCGCGCCACTCGGCGCAGCTCGAGTCGCTGCCGCCCGACCTCCGCGAAGGGGCGCAGACGAGCGGCCACGGGCGCGTGACGCTGACGCCGGAGCTCGAGGCCGCGCTGGCACAGCGGCTGGTGGAGGAGACCGCGCCGCTCGCCGAGGCCGGCAAGCTCGGCTCCTACCTGGTGCAGCTGACGCCGGCGTTCGGCCCGGGCCGCCATCAGCTCCACGAGCTCGAGGGGCTGGTCGCGACGCTGCGCCCGCACGGCGTGGCCGTGGAGCTGCGGCACCGCGGCTGGCTCGCCGACGAGCGGCGCGAGCAGACGCTGGCGTGGTTCTCCGACAACGAGGCCGCCTTCGTCTGCGTCGACGCCCCGCGCGACGAGCACTTCTCGGTGATGCCCTCGGACCTCGACGCCGTCACCACCGACGAGCTCGCCTACGTGCGCCTGCACGGCCGCAACGCCCAGGGCTACCTGACCGGCAAGAGCGTCGCCGAGCGCTTCGGCTGGCGCTACTCGGATCCGGAGCTGGAGGAGGTCGTGGAGCGCGCCCGCGGACTGGCCGAGCAGGCCGCCGAGGTGCATGTCGCGTTCAACAACAACCGCGACGACGACGCACCCACGGCGGCTCAGCGCTTCCGGGCGCTACTGGGTCAGGCCCCGCGCGCTGCGGGCGGCGAGCAGCTGACGCTCTAGCCGCGCTGCAGCTCGAACCAGACCTTGGTGCCCTGGTCCGTGTGGCTGACGCCCCAGCGTTGCGAGAGGCGCTGGACCAGGAACAGGCCCCAGCCGCTGTCGACGCCGGGCTCGCCGGCATCGTCGGGGTCGAAGCCGGGTCCCTCGTCGCTCACCTCGGTGAGGACGGCCGAGCGCCCGACGAGCACCCGCAGGACGACGTTCTCGGACTCCGCGTGGCGGACGCTGTTTGCGACGAGCTCCGTCACGAGCAGCCGCAGCGTCTCCATGAGCGGTGGATCGATGTCGCCGCGCAGGCTCGACAGCGCGCGCCGGGCGCGAGCGGCCGCCTCCGGCCCGTTCCCCAAGGGGAGGCTCAGGCCGTCGTCGACGCTTGACGTGCCGGCGCTCATGATCCCCCGTATGGGTGATTGCGTAAGCATGCGGGTACTTCTCCGAATCTGCGTGTGCTGAGCAAGGGGGCCCCTGCCTGGGTGAGGTCGTCGGCCCGCGTTCCAGTGGATTTACCCAGGCCCGGCGACAGCGCAACATAACCGTTCCGCAAGCGGGTAATTTCTTGCACCAAAAGGGGGTACCCGTTACGTCGCGACCCTGAGCACGAGCACCGCGATGTCGTCGCGCGGGCTCCCGCCCTGAGCGGCCACCGCGGCGTCCTCGATGCGCGCTGCGATGGCGTCGGCGCCCTCGCCGGCGCAGGCGGCGACGAGGTGCGCCAGCCCCTCCTCGTCGAGGGAGTTGTCGGGGCCGCGGCCCTCGATCACGCCGTCGGTGTAGAAGACGAGCGCGTCGCCGCGCCCCATCGACAGCGAGCGGTCCTCGAAGCGCGGGTCGGCAACCACGCCCAGCAGCGTGCCCGCCGCGCCCACCGACTCGACGCTGCCGTCGGCGCGCAGGAGCAGCGGCAGCGGGTGGCCGCCGCTGGCGAAGCCGATGCGGGCGCCGTCGGAGAGCGGCTCGAGGTAGGCGTAGGCGACGGTGCAGAAGCGGCGGTCTGTGCGCTGGCGCAGGAGCGCCTCGTTGAGCAGGCCGAGGCTGCGGCTGGGGAGCCGCTCGCGCATGGCGGCCGCGCGCAGCGTGTAGCGGGCGAGCGCGGTGATCGCGGCGGCGTCGGGGCCCTTGCCGCAGACGTCGCCCATCACGATCGTCCAGCCGAGCCCGCCGCTCTCGAACAGGTCGTAGAAGTCGCCGCCGACCTCGTTGCCCTCGCCGGTCGGGCGGAAGCGCGCGGCGGCCTCGATGCCGGGGATGTCGGGCAGCTCGGCGGGCAGCAGGCTCTGCTGCAGCGTCCGGGCGATGTAGGTGCGCTCCGCGAACAGCCGCGCGTTGTCGACCGCCATCGCGCAGCGGCGCGCCGAGCTCCTCGGCCAGCTCCAGGTCCTGCTCGTCGAAGCGGCGGCCGGACAGGTCGCTCGCCAGCGTGAGCGTGCCCAGCGTGCGCCCGCGCGCGCTCATCGGGACGACCAGCGCGGAGCGCATGCCGAACTCGCGGACGTGCTCGCCCCGCGCGCGCTCGATCTCGGTCTGGGGCTCGAGCAGCGGGACGTCGGGGTAGAACTCGGACTTGCCGGTGCGCAGAACGTTGGCGACGCCGCGCGGGTCGTCGTAGCGGGTCGGCAGCTCGCGGTCGAGCTGCTCCGCCCGCGCCATCCGCGAGGCGTCGCGGTGGGCGAGGGCGACGAGGTCGATGCCGGTGTCGCCGGGCAGGTGCACGGCGACCCAGTCAGCGACCTCGGGCACGGCCAGCGTCGCGACCCTGCCGAGCACCTCGGTCGGGTCGAGCGACGCGGACAGGACCGCGCTGCTGTCCGCGAGGAAGCGCTGCGCGCGCTCGGCGCGCTTGTGGGTCGTGATGTCTTCGATGACGTTGATCGCCATCGTCACGAAGCCGTCGTCGTCGAGGATCGGCGTCGCCTTGACGGCCGACCAGCGCTCCTCGCCGGTGGCGCGCAGCCGGAAGCGCACGACCTCCTCGGCACCCGCCTCGCCGGCCAGCGCACGTCGCCCCGGCAGCCTCTCCGTGGATATCTGCTCGCCGCGCTCGTCGAGGATCTCGAAGCGGTCGCGCATCCAGTCGCCCGGGGCGGACTGCAGCTCCTCGAAGGAGTCGAACCCGAGCAAGTCGAGCGCCGCCTGGTTGGCGAACATCAGGCGGCCGTCGGGGGATTGCGCCGTGATGGCGTCGGCGACGCCGCGGAGGATCGCGTCGAGCTGGTCGCGTGCCTGCGTCGCGTCGAGCCGGGCCAGCTGCTCCAGGCGCAGCAGCTCCTCGCGCTCCTCGTCGAAGCGCCGTCGCTCGGTGATGTCGCGGATGATGCCGGTGAAGAGCGGCGGCTCCGTGTTCACGACGCGGTTGATGGCGAGCTCGACCGGGAACTCGCTGCCGTCGGCGCGCATGCCGGTGAGCTCGATGCGCCGGCCGAGCAGCTTGCCCTCGCCCGTGGCGACGATGTGCCGCAGCCCCTTGCGGTGGCGCTCGCGCAGCGACGGGCGGGACCACGAGCTCGGCGAGCTCGGCGCCGATGGCCTGCTTGGCCGTGTGCCCGAAGATCTGCTCGGCGGCGCGGTTGAACTCGACCACGCGACCGCGGGAGTCGATCGTGATGATGGCGTCGAGCGAGGAGCTCAGCACCGCCGACTTGCGGGCGTCGCTCTGGCGCACCGCTTCGGCGGCGACCACGCCCTCGACGAAGTCGCCGATCGGCGGAGCCCAGCGTGTCGGTCAGGACGAGCAGCTCGGGGTCCGGCTCGCGCGGCTCTCGCGCGAACAGCTCCACCACCGCCACGGCCTCGCCGTGCACGCGGATCGGGAACGCCAGCGCGCCGCGCAGTCCCGCCTTGCGGGCGGACTCGACGCGGGTGAACTGATCGGACGAGAGCACGTCCGGGAACCAGGCCGGCAGGCCGCTCTCCCAGACCTCGCCGGGCAGGCCGAACCCGGGGCCCATCACCTGCTTGAAGCTGACCTCCTCGAACTCCTCGGCGTTGACGCCCGGGCGCGTCCACGCGGCGGTGGGACGGAGCACGGCTCCGCCCTGGGCCTCCCACAGGTGCGCGACGTCCCATCCGAGCGGCTCGGCGATCCCGCGCAGCATCCGCGGGCCGGCCTCCTCGAGCGAGTCGGCGTCCGCGAGGATGCGCGCGAGGCCGTACTGGACCGAGAGGCGGGCGGCGTCGCGCTCGCGGTCGGAGCGCAGCCGTGCGATGCCCACCGTCAGGCCGCCGACCAGCCCCACGGCCGCCAGCCGGGTGAGCTGGTCGGACTCCCCGAGGTCGCTGTTGATCAGGGTGAGCGGGATCGCGACCCCGAGCGCGAACAGCGCGACGATCGCGGTCTGGGAGGAGGTCGCGCCGAAAGCCGCCACGACCGGGCCCAGCAGGAGCAGCTCGATGAGCACGGTGTGCTCGCCGACGAGCAGGTCGAACGCGCCGATGAGGCAGACGACGACCAACGAGAGCAGGAAGACGCCACGCCCGTCACGCTGTGCGGCGGTTTCGGTGTGCGAGCCCAAACCCGCTCCCAGAGTACTTCCGCACGGCGTTTTCGCCTATACAGAGGGGCGACATGCAGGAAATCGACCGTGATCCGGAGGGCGTGCGGCGGGTGCGCGCGCCGAATCCGTCGCCGCTGACGCTCGACGGCACGAACACCTACGTCGTCGGCGCGTGGGTCGTGGACCCGGGCCCCGACCATCCCGGAGCACCTCGAGGCCGTGCGGCGCGCGGCACCCGCCGGGATCGAGGGCGTCGTGCTCACGCATGGCCACGGCGACCACGCCGACGGCGCGGAGCGACTCGGCGCGCCGGTGCACAGGCCCGGCGAGGGGGAGCGCGCGGGGCCGTTCAGCGCGATCGCGACGCCCGGGCACTCGCCGGACAGCGTCTGCCTCGTGATGGGTCCGGTGGCGTTCGTGGGCGACACGGTGCTGGGGGCCGGGAGCGTGTTCATCGCCCCGGGCGAGGGATCGCTGGCCGCCTACCTGGACTCGCTGCGGCGGCTGCGGGCGATGGAGCTAGAGATGCTGGCGCCCGGGCACGGGCCGTACGTGTGGGACCCGGCCGCGAAGCTCGACGAGTACATCGCCCACCGCCTGGACCGGGAGCGGGCGCTGGTGGAGGCGCTCGACGCGGGGCTGCGCGGCCGCGACGAGCTGCTCGACGCGGCCTGGCCGGACGCGCCCGTGCAGCTGCGCCCGGCGGCCGCCCTGTCGATGGAGGCCCACCTCGAGAAGCTCGAGCAAGAGGGGCGGCTGCCCGGACGGAGTGGAGCGCTAGCCGCATGTCGCAGGGGAACGTCGAAGCGGTGGAGCGCGCCTTCGACGCATTCAACAGGGGTGACATCGAGGGCTTCCTCGCGATCACCGCCGAGGACATCGTGCAGGACTGGTCGCGGGCGATCGGGCCGGACGGCGGCGTCTACCGCGGCCGCGAGGAGGTCAGGGGCTTCCTTCAGTCGTGGCTCGACGCCTTCGAGGAGTCGAAGGTGATCGTGGACGAGCTGATCGACGCCGGCGACCAGGTGATCTGCGCCTTCCACGGGCGCCAGCGCGGCCGCGGCAGCGGCGCGGTGGTGGAGGGGCGCGGCTCGGTGCTGGTCTGGGCCTTCCGCGAGGGCGTTGGTGGCCTCGGTGACGCTCTATCAGCACCGCGCCGAGGCGCTGGCGTCGATCGAGAGTGCGTAAACGCAGACGGGGCGGGGTAAGGACGCGCTGAAGCCCGGCGCCGCCGGGGTCAGCGAAGGGGAGGGGATTCGATGGAGCTCGCCATTGCGGGAACCGGTCTGGGGATCATCGGGCTGCTGGTGGTGATCCTGCTGGTCATCCTGATCCTGCGCGCGCTCTAGGCGCGCCGGGATCAGCCCCCGGGGATCAGCCCCCGGGCGGGGTGTAGCTCACCGACTTCTGGGCCGCCGCGTCGACCTCTTCGGGCGTCAGCAGGACGACCGTCTTGGCACGCACCACGCCGGTGGCGTTGACGGTCAGCGTCACGGCGGTTGCGGTGATGTTGTCGGGGGCGTCGACGATCACGTAGGCGTCGACGTCGCCGAAGCTGAAGTGGAAGCTCTCGAGCGTGCCGCCGACGCCTTCGAGCGCCTTGGCCACGGCGTCGCGGCGGCTCGAGCCGCCGGCGCTCTGGATGCCGCGCACACCCTCGACGTCGTACGAGGCCTGGATCAGGAACTTCGGCACGGGCTCTCCTCACGCTTGGGGCAGAGCGCCGACTCTCTCACGCGGCGGGTGGGAAGGCAACCGGGCGGCCCCGCACCGGCCAAAAGCTCAAGGCCGCTGTCATCCGCGTCGATGCGATACGGATGGCCCTGACTCGACGCCTCCTGTTCTGCCTGCTCGCCGGCGCACTGCTACTGCCGGCCGCGGCCGCGGCGGGGGGGCCGCGCACCGCCTATGTGACGAACCACAGTGGTGACCGCCTGACCAGCCTCGACGTCTTCACGAACAGCCCCCTCGGCACGTTCGCCGTCCCGAACGGGCCGCGCGGCATCGCCATCACCCCGGACGGCGCCACCGCCTACGTCGTCAATCAGTGGGGCGACACGGTCACCCCGATCGACACCGCCACGAACACGGCGGGGCCGGCCATCGCTGTCGGCGCCCAGCCGACCAGCATCGCAATCACCCCCGACGGGGCCACTGCCTACGTCACGAACGTCACCGACAACACCCTGACTCCGATTGCGACCGCGACCAACACCGCCGGCGCGGCGATCGGCGTCGGCTCGTCGCCGATCGGGGTCGCGATCACCCCCGACGGGGCCACTGCGTACGTCGCGAACAATGCGTCCGGCAGCGTGACGCCGGTGGACACCGCCTCCAACACCGCGCGACCCTCGATCTCGGTTGGAGGCGATCCAATCTGGATCGCGATCACTCCGGACGGCGCCACGGCATACGTGACCAGGTTCACCGGCTCGGACACCGTGGTCCCGATCGAGATCGCCACTGAGGCGGTCGGGTCCCCGATTCCCGTCGGCTCTCGTCCCTGGGGCATCGCCGTCACTCCCGACGGGGCGACGGCCTACGTCGCCAACGTCTCCTCGAACAACGTCACGCCGATCGACACCGCCACCAACCTCCCACGCGCACCTATCCCGGTCGGCTCCTTCCCGAACAGCATCTCCATCACACCCGACGGCGCGAGCGCCTATGTCGCCAACCTGGGGGACAACTCGGTGAGCGTCATCAGCACCCTGACCGACACGGTGACGGCCACCCTGACCGGCCACATCGAGCCCTTCGGCGTCGGCATCGTCCCCGACCAGGGCCCCAGCGCCGCCTTCACCTCCCAGCCGGGCGCGGCGGGCTCGGCAACGACCTTCGACGCTTCCACGTCCACCGACGCGGACGGCTCGGTGGCGAGTCACCACTGGAGCTTCGGCGACGGCCAGACGGCCACCACGGCCGGTCCGACGGTCGCGCACGTCTACGCCGACGTCCGCGCCTACTCCGCCGTGCTCACCGTGGTGGACGACGAGGGCTGCTCCATGGCGACCGTCTTCACCGGCCAGACCGCTTTCTGCAACGGCTCTACGGCGGCGCGGATCGAGCATCAGGTCAGCGTCACGACCCCGCCGCCGCCGGGGGCGCCCGATTCGCCGGCGGCGCCGTCCCAGCCCGACCCGCCCAAGGCACTTCAGACCGGCGGGCGCGCGATCCAGCGCTTCACCCTGGCCTCGCGCTGCGTGCGCGCATCGCGCACCGGCAAGGCGCGGGTGGGGCTGCGGCTGCTGCTGGCCCGCCCGATGCCGGTGCAGGTCAAGATCGACCGCGCCCTGGGCACCAAGGGGCGCAGCACCTGTCCGCGACCGAGTCGCATGCGCCACTTCCCGGGCGCCTTCAAGCAGGTCGACGAGGTCGAGCGGACCTCGACCCGGCCCACGATCGCGGCGGTCTCGCGCCGGCTCACGCTCGGCGTGCGGCTGGCCCCGGGCCTCTACCGCATCACCGTGCGTGCCCACACGGGCAAGCGGGAAGCTGTCGCACCGCGCGCGCCGCTGGGTGCGGGTGCTGAGCTAGCCGGCCCGCGTCCGCAGCGGCATACTCGTCCGGCGATGTCGGACGAGCACCTCGAGATCATCAGCCGCGGCTACGAGCACTGGGCCGCGACGGGTCGGATCCGGGCTCATCCGGACTTCGTGTGGGATGTGTCCGAGCTCGGCTGGCCCGGCCAGCAGATCTACGTCGGAGCCGAGGGCGCCGATCGGTTCAACGCCGAGTGGGCGGAAGCATGGGATGGCTGGGAGATCGAGGTCGAGGAGTACGTCGACGCCGGGGAGAGCGTCGTCGCGATCGTCAACCAGCGGGGGCGCTCCAGGGCGACGGGAATTCCCGTGGACATGCGCTTCGCGCAAGTGTGGACGTTCCGCGATGGGCAGGCGATTCGGATGCAGATGTACGCGAGCGTCGACGAGGCGCTCGCAACCGCGGGGCGTCGCGCTAGCTAGCCGCCGCAGAAGACGTTGCGGCACTGCAGCGGGTTGCCGTTGCCGCTCGCGGTGTTGCCGCCGAGGTCGGTCACGCCGGCGACGGCGTCGATCCCGAAGTCCTCGTTGTCATCGGCGCGGTTGTCCCTCAGCTTGGTCGTCGCGTTGCGGACGTCGATGCCGTCGTCGAAGCTCGACGTCACGACGTTGTCCAGCAGCCGGCTGCCGATGGCCGAATCGGTCACGAGGAGGCCGTCGCCGCCCTCGGGGGCGAAGGGCAGCGTGACGGTCTCGTGCACCTGGTTCCGGGCGACGAGGTTGTCGTGACCGTCCGTGACCTGGATCCCGAAGTACACGCCCTCGACGTCGTTGCCCACGATCCGGTTGCTCGACCCGGAGACGGATATGTTGGCCCTGAAGTGGTTGCTCAGCACCCGCGCGAGATCGCCGTTGATGGCGACCGCGGTGCCTCCGCCTCTGGATCCTGCCCCCACGGTGCCGCTGGAGGCCACGACCAGCAGGCCCGGCGAGCCCGTGGCCGACACCCCGAGGCTCGACCCTTGCAGCACGCTCCGTCTGACCTCGTTGGCCTGGCCACCGGTGATCCTGATCCCGGTGCTCGTCGAAGGGCCGGTGAACGTGCTCTGGAGGAGCCCGGCGCCCACGGCGACGACGCGGTTCCGGCTGGCGTTCTGGAGAACGAGGCGCGTCGCTGAAGGCGTAGAGGGTGCCGGAGCGGATCGTGACGCCGTCGAACCCGCCGCTGTTGGCGAGGGCGAACTGGCTGCCCGAGACCTGGTGGCCGTTAAGGTCGATGTCGATGTCGTTCGCGCCGACGACCGGACCGTCCCGGCCGCCCGTCCTGATGCAGTTGAGGTCCCCGGACAGGCGGAGGTCCGCGGTGATCGTGTCACCGCAGTCGACGTTGGTGGTCGTGAGCTGCCGGTCCTCGCCGCAGCCCGCGCCGCCGTTCTGCTGGGAGTCGCGCGCACACACCCGGTAGTGGTAGGTGGTCGAGCGCTGGAGGCCGTCGATCGTCAGGATCTGTGTCCGCGACGTGTTCTTCTCGAGGGTCGCGGTCTGATGTGCCGTCTGCGATCCGTAGACGGAGCCGGTCCCGTACTCGATCCAGAACTCGACCTCGCCGCCGGAGTTGGTGGCCACGGTCGCGAACACCGCTGCCCGGGTGCCGGACAGCGCCCACGGGTCGCCGGTCGTGCCCGTCGCGCAGCCCGTGCATCCGACGCCCACCAGCAGTGCCAGAACCAGTGCTCGCTTCAACGCCGCGAGCGTATCCCTCCCGACCCGGCGGCGCTAGGTCCCCGGGATCGCGAACCGCGGCATCTCGCCCTCCAGGTCCGGGAACAGCCTGCGTGCCGCCCGGGCGCTGGGCCGGTGCTCCATCGATGGCAGGGCCTTGAAGTCGAGCAGCAGCCGCACGCTCGACAGGATCTGGAAGTCGGCGGCGTTGGGCTCCGGGCCGCCTATCGTGCCCTCGCCGACGAGCGCGTCGGCGAGGTCGAGCAGGCCCGGCAGCCGGCGGATGTCCTCGGGAATCGTCTCCTCGCTGCCGCCCGAGTCCGCACAGCGCAGGACCGCCACCGGCAAGGTCAGCGTGGCGACGATGGTGGGCGCCGGCACGCCGGCGACGTCGGCGGCGATCCAGCGGCGCACCAGGGGTCGCGCATGGCGGCGAAGCGGAAGATCCGGCGCGGGATCGGCTGCAGCTCGTCGTGACCCCAGCGCTCGGCTCGCTCGACCGCGTGCCGCGCGACCGGCTCCGCGGGGAACAGCGGGCGCTCGGGAATCAGCTCGTCGAGCGCCTGGGAGATCCGCAGCGAGCCCTGGACGTGGCGGCCGTCTGCGAGCTCGAGCGCCGGCACGGTCCGGCCCTCGAAGCCGGCCGCGCGGACCAAGTAGGGATGGAAGCCCGTGAGCAGGTCGATGCGGCGGTGGGCCAGTCGCTTGTGGGCGAGCATGGCGACGGCCGCGTACGACGGGTTGGACAGCGAGGTGATGTAGAGGCGGACGGTCATCGGCAGCGGGGCACCGGGCGCGGGTTTACAGCGTTTACGCACGATAACCGGCCTGCCTTCCCACGCACGCCGTCACCGGCGAGTTGCTGGGTATGCTCGCGACGTGGCCGAGGCGGCGTCGTCGCAGACCGTGGACCGGGTGAGACGGGGCTGCGAGTTCTGGAACTCCGGCACGCCTGACCTGATGTTGAGCCTCTATGCCGAGGACGCAGAGCTCGATCTCTCGGCCGTCTTCGACGGACATCGGCGTGTACCGGGGACGGGACGAGCATGCGCCGCCGGTGCTGGACGCGCTCTGGGAGGCATGGGAGGGGGTCAGGGTGGATCCGCTCGCCGTCTTCGATATCGGCGCGGGACGGCTCGTCGTGGACCTGCGCTGGTGGGGCAGGGGCAAGCGCAGCGGGTCGAGGTGGTCAGCGCGCCGCTGTCCTCTGCACGATTCCGCGCGGCGGACGACAAGATCGTTGGGGGCCGGCTCTTCGCCAGCGTCGAGGCCGCGATGGACTTCGCGACGGAACCGGGGCAGGTGGCGCGGACGGCCTGACGCGGCGCGCTCAGGGCGCGTCGTGGATGGTCGCGTTCGAGTCGATGTCCCGCGCCGGGAGATCCGCCGGGCGGTAGGAGGCGCAGGTGGTCGGATCGCTCCCGGGGGCGGAGCTGACCTTGCCGATGCCCGCGCGCAGGCCGTACAGGACCCCGCTGGTGCTCGACGGGCTGCTGCGGGTGCCGACGACGGCCTCGCTGCCGTGCACCGACAGGCAGACGACGTCGTCGACTTCGGGGGGGTCGACATTGCCGTCGAAGGCAAGGAAGCCGCGTGCCCCCTCTCCGTTGGGGCCGCTGAGCGCGTGCAGGCGGGCGGTCGCGCCGGCGTAGCGCAGCTGCGCCGTGATCTCGTCGCCGGGCTTGGTGCGGAACGTCCGGACCTGCGCGCACAGGCGCTGCCCACCGCCGCTCTCGGGCTGACCGCAGAGCTGGAACGAGTACTCGGTGTCCGGAGACAGGCCGGTGACGGGCTCGCGGAACGGGCCGCGCACGCCGGCGGGCAGGGAACGCTCCGGCGTCGTGCGCGTGCCGCTGGACTGTGACCCGGTCCAGTACAGGAAGTAGGCGATCGTCCGCGCGTCCTCGGTGCTGCCGTAGGCGTTCAGGGTCGCGCCGTCGAGCTTGACGTCCGTGGCCGGCTCGGTCGAGCCGTAGCAGCCCGCGAGCGCTGCGACTGCGAGAAGGGTGGTCAGGGCGGCGGTCAGTCGCGAGCGCGACACGCGTGCGACTCTAACCCAGCTGACCTGCGCCGCAACGACTGCTCGCCGCCTCGCGGGTACCCTTGCGACGGACCCTCACATGTCAGTAAGCACCAACCAATTCAAGAACGGCATGCACGTCGAGATCGACGGCACCGTCTTCAAGCTCGTCGAGTTCCAGCACGTCAAGCCCGGCAAGGGCGGCGCCTTCGTGCGCACCAAGCTCAAGCGCATGGGGGACGGCGCCGTCATCGATCGCACCTTCCGCGCGGGCGAGAAGTTCCGGCCGGTGCGCACCGAGACGCGCCGCATGCAGTTCCTCTACACGGACGGCACCGACGCCCACTTCATGGACTCCGAGAACTACGAGCAGCTCGCTCTCCCGGAGGATCAGGTGCGCGAGTCGCTCAAGTGGATCGTCCCCAACGAGGAGGTCGAGCTCCTCTACGTCGACGAGTCGCCCACGCGACCTCCAGGTTCCGAGCGCCGTCGAGCTGACCGTCACCGAGACCCAGCCCGGCGTCAAGGGCGACACCGCCTCCGGCGGCGGCGACAAGCCCGCCACGCTCGAGTCGGGCGTCGTCGTGCGCGTCCCGCTGTTCGTCAACGAGGGCGACCGGGTGCGCGTGGACACCCGCTCGGGCGAGTACGTCTCGCGCGCCTAGGTGCGACGCACCGATCAGCGCCGAGCCGCGGTGTTCGCCCTCTACCAGTCCGACGTGACCGGCCGCGCCGGCGGAGGACCTGCTCGAGCGCGCAGCCAGCGCCTTCACGCGCGAGCTGGTCGAGGGCGTCGAGGCGGAGCGCCCGCAGCTCGACGAGCTGATCGGGCGCCACGCCCAGCGGCTGGTCGCTCGATCGGATCGCGCCGCTCGAGCGCAACATCCTGCGTGTGGCCCTCCACGAGCTGCTCCACCGCCACGACATGCCGGCCGAGGTCGCCATCGACGAGGCGGTCGAGGCGGCCAAGGAGCTCTGCTCCGCCGACGCTCCGGGCTTCGTCAACGGGATCCTCGGGGCCGTGCAACGCGAGGAGGTCAGCATCGTGAGCCAGGAGGCGCCCGGGCTCGAGGAGCTCGCCGCGGAGCTGGAGGCGGTGGCGGACAAGCTGCGCGCGGAGGCGATCGACGCCGACGAGGCCGCCGACCTGGTCGAGCGCTGCGCCGAGCTGGCGCAGCGGATCGGCGTCGGAGATCGACGCCCGCAGCCGCTCGGCCGGCGAGGCGGAGGGGCAAGAGCGGCTGCTGTGACCGGCATGACCGCGGTCTACCCGGTGGAGCTCCAGCGGCAGGTCGACGAGTACCTCCAGACGCTGCGCTTCGCCGCGGAGCCGGGCACCGAGCGCCTGGAGGAGGCGATGCGCTACTCGCTGCTGGCCGGCGGCAAGCGCATCCGCCCGGTGCTCGCCCTCGCGACGGCCGAGGCGCTCGGCCGCGCCCGCGAGGAGGTGCTGCCGCTGGCGGCGGCGCTCGAGATGGTCCACACCTACTCGCTGATCCACGACGACCTGCCGGCGATGGACGACGACGAGCTGCGCCGCGGCAAGCCGACCTGCCACGTCGCCTTCGGCGAGGACGTCGCGATCCTCGCCGGCGACGGTCTCTTCGCCGAGGCGCTGCGGCTCGCGCTGGCCGAGCAGCGCGGCCGCCCCGAGCAACGTGCTCGCGGCGGTCGGCGAGGTCGTGGCGGCGGCCGGCATTCGCGGCATGGTCGGCGGGCAGTACCTGGACGTCTCCGGCGAGACCACCGTCGAGCTGCGCCACCTGCACGAGCTCAAGACCGGAGCGCTGATCGCGGCCTCCGTCGGCGCCGTGCTGTCGCTCGAGGGGATGACCGGACCTGCCACAATCCCGTACCGGCGCTTTGCGGCCGAGCTCGGGGTCGTGTTCCAGATCGTCGACGACATCCTCGACGTGACCGGCGACGAGGCCGAGATCGGCAAGCCGCGCGGCTCCGACGAGCGCCACGGCAAGGCGACCTACGTGAGCGTGCACGGGCTCGAGCGCGCCCGCGAGCTGGCGAGAGAGTCCCACGGCAAGGCCCGCGCGGCGCTGGCCGAAGCCGAGGGTGACACGGCTCGTCTCGGGCAAATAGCCGACTACATCCTGACCCGCACCACATGACCAAGCTCCTGGACCAGATCGACGGACCGGCCGACCTCAAGGGCCTGGACGACGACCAGCTGCAGCAGGTCGCGCAGGAGGTCCGGGAGCTGATCATCGACACGATCGGCGAGATCGGCGGGCACTTCGGCGCCAACCTCGGCGCCTGCGAGATCGCGGTGGCGCTGCACTCGCTGCTCGAGTCGCCGACCGACAAGATCCTCTGGGACGTCGGCCACCAGGCCTACCCGCACAAGGTGCTGACCGGCCGGCGCGACCAGCTCGCCACGATCCGCAAGTACGGCGGCCTCGCCCCGTTCTGCTCGATCCCCGAGTCCGAGCACGACATCATGGGCGCCGGCCACGCCTCGACCTCGGTCTCCTACGCGGTCGGCATCAAGGAGGCGATGCGCCACGGCATCGGCCCCGACGGCCGCGTGGTCGCGGTCATCGGCGACGGCGCCCTCACCGGCGGCGTGTCGTTCGAGGCGCTGCTCAACGCCGGCGGCATGGACGTGCCGATCGTGATCGTCGTGAACGACAACGGCATGTCGATCGCGCCGAACGTCGGCGCGCTGTCGCGCTACTTCAACCGCATGCGCCTCAATCCGAAGCTGTACCACGCGCGAGAGGACGCAGAGGAGACGCTCACGCGGCTGCCCGCGGGCATCGGCAAGCGCATCGAGCGGCTGGGGCCGATCCTCAAGGAGTCGCTCAAGGCCTACTGGGCGCCGGGCCTGTTCTTCGAGGAGCTCGACCTCGCCTACGTCGGCGTGATCGACGGGCACGACGTCAAGGCGCTGCGCCAGGCGATCGGCGACGCGCTCGAGGCGGACCGCCCGGTCGTCGTCCACTGCAAGACCGTCAAGGGCAAGGGCTTCGTGCCCGCCGAGGAGGGCGGGCTCGAGGGGATGGAGCGCTGGCACGCCGCCAAGCCGGGCTCGATCGCCAACGGCGCGGTCGCCGAGGTGCCGACGCCGAAGCGCAAGCCGCTCGTCGCGGCGCCCGCCCCAGTACACGACCGTGTTCGGCGAGGCGCTCGTGGAGGAGTGCCGGCGCGACGAGCGCGTGGTCGGCATCACCGCCGCGATGAACTCCGGCACCGGGCTCAACATCCTCCAGCGCGAGCTGCCGGAGCGCTACTACGACGTGGGCATCGCCGAGCAGCACGCGATCCTGTTCGCCGCCGGGCTCGCCCTCCAGGGCGCCAAGCCGGTCGCGGCGATCTACTCGACCTTCCTGCAGCGCGCGTACGACCAGATCGTCCACGACGTCTGCCTGCAGCGGCTCAACGTCGTGTTCGCGATGGACCGCGCCGGCCTCGTGGGCGACGACGGGCCGACCCACCACGGCGCCTTCGACATCTCCTACATGCGCTGCCTGCCGCACCTCGTCCAGATGGCCCCGCGCGACGAGGCCATGCTCGTGCACATGCTGCACACCGCCGTCGCCTACGACGAGGGCCCGATCGCCCTGCGCTACCCGCGCGGCGAGGGGGAGGGCCTGCCGCTGCCGGCTCGGCCCGAGCCGATCGAGATCGGCCGCGGCGAGCTGCTGCGCGAGGGCGACCGCGTGGCGCTGCTCGGCTACGGCTACGGCGTGTCGGTGGCGCTCGGCGCCGCCGACCTGCTGGCCGACGACGCACGGCGTCGAGCCGACCGTCGCCGACGCCCGCTTCGCGAAGCCGATCGACGGCGAGCTGGTCGAGCGGCTGGCGGCCGAGCACGACCTGGTCGTGACGATCGAGGAGAACGTGCTGGCCGGCGGCTTCGGCTCCGGCGTGCTTGAGCACCTGGCCGACAACGACCTGCTCGGCGGCACGCGCGTGCTGCGCATCGGCCTGCCCGACCGCTTCGTGGCGCACGGCAAGCCCGCGCTGCTGCGCGAGGAGGTCGGCCTGACGCCGGCGGCCGTCGCCGAGCGCGTGGCCCAGGCCGTGCTCGCGCCGCTCGGGCGCCCTCGCCTAGCGCCCTACCAGCGCACCAGCGGCCGCTCGGCGTCCAGCCGCAGCGCCATCGCCGCGATCACCGCGATCGTCGCCTCCACGTCGGCCAGGTCCACCAGCTCGACCGGCGAGTGCATGTAGCGCAGCGGGATCGACACGACCGCGGTCGGCACGCCGCCGCGGCTCATCGCCACGACGTCGGCGTCCGTGTGCGTCGATC
This sequence comes from uncultured Thermoleophilaceae bacterium, assembly GCA_963828225.1. Taxonomy (GTDB): domain Bacteria; phylum Actinomycetota; class Thermoleophilia; order Solirubrobacterales; family Thermoleophilaceae; genus JACVRW01. Next base: position 122,453 of record CAWHDX010000007.1, read on the forward strand.
CGCCCGCGGCCTCCGTCGTGCACTCGATCCCGACCGACTCGGCGGCCTCGTCGAGCAGGTCGTTCAGCGGCCGGCTGACGATCGCCCCGCGGGTGATCACGGGGCCGCTGCCGAGGCCGTGCTCGCCGAGCTCGCCGGCCGTGAGGCCGGGCGCGTCGGTGGCGTGCGTCACGTCGACCACCACGGCCAGGTCGGGCTCGAGCCCGAACGCCATCGCGCGCGCGCCGTGGGCGCCGATCTCCTCCTGCACAGCCGCCACGCCGGCCACCGGCCCGGCGCCGCCGCCCGCCTCCTTGACGCGGCGCGCCACCTCGATCGCCACGTACACGCCGAGGCGGTTGTCGAGCGAGCGCGAGACCAGCCGGTCGCCGGGCAGCTCGAGCGGCTCGGCGGTGACGACGATCGGGTCGCCCACGCGCACGACGCGCGCGCGCCTCGTCGCGCGTCGCGCGCGCCGATGTCCACGTGCAGGCCCTTCAGCTCGACGGCCTTCTTGCGCTCGTCGCCCTCGAGCACGTGGATCGGCTTGCGCCCGATCACGCCCGGCACGGACGCGCCGCGGGCGAGCACCTCGACGCGCTGGCCGACCAGCACCTGCGGGTCCCAGCCGCCGGAGCCGACCACGTGCAGGAAGCCCTTGTCGCTGATGTGGCTGATCAGCAGGCGCGATCTCGTCCACGTGGCCGACCACGGCCAGCAGCGGCTGCTCGCCGCGAGCCGTTCACGCGCGCGACCGAGGTGCCCATGCGCGTCGACGGTCACCTCGTCGGCGAACTCCTCGGCGGCCTCGCGCCAGATCGCGGCGGGGGCCTGCTCGTGGCCGGGCGGGCCGGGGGCGGTCAGCAGGCGGTGCAGCAGGACTGGGGTGCTCAAGTGCGTACCTCGACGGTCGGTTGAAGGGTCATCTCGGCGTTCAGGGTGTTGGCGACGAAGCAGTGCTCGTGCGCCGTGGCGGCGAGCTTGCGCACGCGCTCCTCGCTCGCCTGGCCGGCGACGACGATGCGCGGTCGCAGCTCGACCTCGGTGATGCGCACGGGCGTCGACGTCGTCCGGCATCAGCGCCAGGGCGTCGTCCTCGTACTCCACCACGTCGATGCGCGCCTTCGCGGCCAGGTGCAGGAACCACAGCATCTGGCAGGAGGAGGCGGCCATCAGCAGCAGCTGCTCCGGGTTGAGCAGCGGCGGGGTCGCCCTTGCTCTCGCCGGTGGTCAGCCGCATCTCCTGGTCCGCGCCGGGGGCGCGTCGCGACGTGCCCGCGGTCGTAGTGCTCCCAGCCGAGGCCGGTGGAGCCGGTCCAGCGCACGCGGGTCTCGTAGCGGTTCGTGGCCACCGGGCGGCGAGTCTGGCAGGTGGCCTCCCCCGAAAAGGAAACGGCCCCGCCGAAGCGGAGCCGTTTCCTGAGGGAGGAATGATGCTATGTGGACACTGAGGGGAAGTTTTCTAGGCCGTGCTCGCGCTGTAGCGCGTGATCGAGGTGACCACCAGGGCCGCGACGCCCGCGACGGCGAACAGCAGCGCGGCGCCGGGGTCGCCGGCCACGCCGAACACGACGGCGGCGACCAGCAGGCCGAGCCGATGCCGCGGTCGTAGGCCGCCTGGGCGGAGACCGGGAGCGTGCCGCGCCCGCCGCTGTCGGTCCCGGCGAGCGCCAGGGCCACGACCAGCACGCCGACCACCAGGCCGGTGACGATCGCGGCGGCGCCCAGCCCGATCGCGAACGGGCACTCCGATCAGCACGGTTCCGGCCACCATCAGGAGGCCTGAGCGCAGGGACGGGGAGATCAGTCGGGCGACGGTCATCGTGCCATCGAGGCTAAGCACGCGCTGGCGCACTTGTGTGACGTCGGTCACACTGCCCCCGGATGCCGAAGCGGCGGCTGGACACCTTGCTCGCCGAGCGCGGGCTGTACGAGACGCGCACCCGCGCGGCGGCGGCCGTGATGGCCGGCGACGTGCGGGTGGGGGACAGGCCTGCGCGCAAGCCGGGCGAGCTGGTGGCGCCCGACGCGCCGCTGGAGGTCGCCGAGCGGCCGCAGTTCGTGTCGCGCGGCGGCGTCAAGCTCGCCAACGCGCTGGACGCGTTCGGCATCGACCCGGCCGGCCGCCGGGCGCTCGACGTGGGCGCATCGACCGGCGGCTTCACCGACTGCCTGCTCCAGCGCGGCGCCGCGGAGGTGGTGGCGCTCGACGTCGCCTACGGCGAGCTGCACTGGAGCCTGCGCAACGATCCGCGCGTGACCGTGTCGAGCGCCGCAACGCGCGCACGCTCGAGGCGGGCGAGCTGCCCTGGGCGCCGGACCTGATCGTGGCCGACCTGTCGTTCATCTCGCTCGCCAAGGTGCTGCCCGCCGTGCTCGCCGCGGCGGCGCCGCGGTTCGACTGCCTCGCGCTCGTCAAGCCGCAGTTCGAGGTGGGGCGCGAGCGGATCGGCAAGGGCGGCGTCGTGCGCGAGCCCGCCGACCGGCGCGCGGCGCTGGTCGCGGTGGGCGAGTTCGCGCGCGCCGAGCTGGGCGTCGCCGTGCTCGGGTTCGCGTCGTCGGGGCTGCCCGGCCCGGCCGGCAACCGCGAGAGCTTCGTCTGGCTGGCCGAGCCCGGCCGCCGCGGCGCGGTCGAGGACTTGGAGGCCGCAGCGAGAAAGGCGGAGCCGTGACGCGGTCCCGCGCGCTCGATCACGATCTTCACGCACACCCGCCCCGCCGACACCGAGGGCGCGCTGCGGCGCGTCGTCGAGCTGGCGGGCGAGCTGGACGTCGAGGTGCGCCTGCCCGAGGCCGAGGTCGAGAAGTTCGGCGCGGTGGACGGCACGGCGGTCGCCGAGACGCCGCACCGACCTCGCGGTCGTGCTCGGCGGCGACGGGACGATCCTGACCGCGCTGCGGCGCTTCGCCGGCACCGGGGTGCCCGTCTTCGCGATCAACTACGGGGCGATCGGCTTCCTGGCGACGATCGAGCCCTGGGAGCTCGAGGAGGGCATGCGGCGGGCGCTGCGCGGCGAGTTCGACGTCATGGAGCTGCCCGGCCTGGTGGCCGCGACGGCGGACGGCGAGCGGCTCGCGGTCAACGACGTCTCCCTGCATCGCCGCCAGGACGGGCGGGTGGCCGAGCTCGCCTACTCGGTCGAGGGCGAGCGCCTCGGCGAGGTGCGCTGCGACGGGCTGGTCGTCTCCACTCCGGCCGGCTCGACGGGCTACAACCTCGCCAACGGCGGCCCGGTGCTGGCGTGGGGCGTGGAGGGCTACGTCGTCTCCTTCATCGCCCCGCACACGCTCACCGCCCGGTCGTTGGTGGTGGCGCCGGGCGACGACCTCGAGGTGACCAACCGCTCGACGCGCCGAGCAGGTCGACGTGTCGACGGACGCCCGCGGGCGCGGGCGCGCTCGCGCCGGAGGCGACCATGCGGATCCAGTTCAGGCAGCGCCAGTCGCTGCTGGCGCAGCCGCCCGGCGCGACCTTCTACCACCGCCTGCGCGACAAGTTCGGCAGGTTGTCGCACTAGAGCGTCACGGCTCGGCCGCTCCGTCGGGCCGCGCTGGTATTCCTGGTCCGTGCTCGTCGAGCTACGGATCGAGAACCTGCTGCTGATCGAGCGCGCCGAGCTGCGCCCGGGCGAGGGCCTGAGCGCGCTCACCGGGGAGACCGGCGCGGGCAAGACCGTGCTCGCCCACGCGCTCGACCTGCTGCTGGGCGGCAAGGCGCGCACCGGCATCGTCCGGCCGGGCGCGCGCGAGGCCTACGTCGAGGGCGTGTTCGCCCTGCCCGACGGGCTGCTCGACGACCCCGAGCTGGCGGAGCTGAGGGAGCGCATCGACGACTCGCTCGACGAGATCGTCCTGGCGCGCCGGGTCACGGCCGAGGGCCGAACGCGCGCGTTCGTGGAGGGCCGCTCGGCCACGGCGGCCGACCTGCAGGCGCTCGGCGGCCGCCTGGTCGCCTTCTTCGGCCAGCACGAGCACCGCCGCCTCACGCTCGCCTCGGCCCAGCTCGACCTGCTCGACGGCTTCGGCGGCCGCGACCAGCTGGCGCTGCGCGGGCGCCTCGGCGCGGCGCACGCGCGCGTGCGGGAGCTCGAGGCGGCGCTGGCCGAGCTGCGCGAGCGCGCCGGCACGCGCGTCCGCGATCTGGACCTGCTGACCTTCGAGATCGACGAGATCGAGGCACTCGACCCCTCCGAGGAGGAGCGCGCGGCGCTCGCGGGCGAGCGCGAGCGCCTGCGCCGCATGGACGGCCTGCTGGCCGCCGCCGGCGGCGGGGCGGAGGCGATCGTCCCGGGGAGCGGCGAGGGCGGCGTGGCGGCGCTGCTGGCCGAGGCGGAGCGGCTCGCCGGGGGCGTGCAGGGCGTCGACGAGGAGCTCGACGGCCTCGCGGCGACGCCTGGCGGCGCTGCGCATCGAGGCCGAGGACCTGGGCGGCGAGCTGCGCCGCTACACGGACTCGCTCGAGGCCGAGCCGGGGCGGCTGGAGCAGGTCGAGGAGCGCCTGGAGGGGTACGACCGGCTGGAGCGCAAGCACGGCGGCAGCGTGGCGGCGGTGCTGGAGCACGCGGCGCGCTGCCGGGCCGAGCGCGAGCGCCTGGAGCAGGCCGAGGTGGCCGGCGAGCGCGCCGAGGCCGATCTGGCGGCCGCGATCGAGGAGCGGGCCGGGCTGGCCGCGGAGCTGAGCGAGCGCCGGGCCGAGGCCGCGCCGCGGCTGGCGGAGCGGGTGCGCGAGGAGCTGGGCGCGCTGGCGATGCCGGACGCGGCGTTCGAGGTCCGCCTGGATCCGCGCGAGGAGATCGGGGCGACCGGCGCGGAGCGGGTCGAGCTGATGCTGGCGCCGAATCCCGGCGTGCCCGCCGCGCCGATCCGGGACGCGGCGTCCGGCGGCGAGCTGTCGCGCGTGATGCTGGCGCTGATGACCGTGGCGGGCGCCGGCGAGTCGCGCACGCTCGTGTTCGACGAGGTCGACGCGGGCGTGGGCGGGCAGACGGCGCGCGCGGTGGGGGAGCGGCTGCGAGCGCTCGGCGAGACGCGCCAGGTGCTCTGCATCACCCACCTGCCGCAGATCGCGGCGCTGGCCGACGGCCACTTCCGGATCGAGAAGTCGGCGACCGACGACACCGCCCTGACCACTGTCGAGCAGCTCGCCGGCGACGGCGTGGTGGAGGAGCTGATGCGGATGCTGGGCGCCGAGAGCTCGGACGGAGCGGCGCGCAAGCACGCCGAGAAGCTCCTGGCGGCGGCGTGAGCGGGCGCTTCGAACGTTCCGCCCGGCAGGTGGGTACACTCGATATCCCAGAGTCGCCTGTGCCAGAAAGCCGTTCGGAAACCCGTTTCATCTTCGTCACCGGCGGCGTCGTGTCCGCTCTGGGCAAGGGCATCGCAGCCGCCTCGCTGGGTCAATTGCTGGTCGCTCGCGGTCTCTCCGTGACGATCCAGAAGTTCGACCCGTACATCAACGTGGACCCCGGGACGATGAGCCCGTTCCAGCACGGCGAGGTGTTCGTGACCGAGGACGGCGCCGAGACCGACCTCGACCTGGGCCACTACGAGCGCTTCACGGACGTCAACACGAGCCGCGCCTCCAACGCCACCGCGGGCGCGATCTACAACTCCGTGATCCGCCGCGAGCGCCGCGGCGACTACCTCGGCGGCACCGTCCAGGTGATCCCGCACATCACCGACGAGATCAAGAACCGCATCCGGCTGGTGGCGGAGTCGACCGACGTCGACATCGTCATCACCGAGATCGGCGGCACGGTCGGCGACATCGAGTCGCTGCCGTTCCTCGAGGCGCTGCGCCAGTTCAACTCGGACCTCGGGCGCGACCGCTGCATGTTCATCCACCTGACGCTGGTGCCGTTCCTCGGCCACGCGGGCGAGCTGAAGACCAAGCCGACTCAGCACTCCGTCCAGGAGCTGCGGCGCATCGGCATCCAGCCGGACATGGTCATGTGCCGCTCCGAGGAGGCGCTCGGCAACCGAGATCCGCGAGAAGATCGCGCTGTTCGCGAACCTGCCCGTCCCGTCGGTGGTGTCGGCGCGCGACGTCGACTCGATCTACAAGGTGCCGCTCGAGTTCGAGCACGAGGGCGTCGCGGACCGGGTGCTCTCCCACTTCGGGCTGGAGGCGCCGGCGCCCGACCTGTCCGACTGGAAGCACCTGGTGCAGCGGATCGAGTCGGCCGAGGCGAACGTGCGGATCGCGCTCGTCGGCAAGTACAACCAGCTGGCCGACGCCTACCTGTCGGTGATCGAGGCCCTCAACCACGCGGCCACCCACCACGGCGGCAAGGTCGACGTGCACTGGGTCGACTCCGAGCGGCTGACCGACGGCGAGGTCGAGGCCGAGCTCGCCACCTGCGACGGCATCCTCGTGCCCGGGCGGCTTCGGCGTGCGCGGCATCGAGGGCAAGATCAAGGCCGCCCGCTTCGCGCGCGAGCAGGGCGTGCCGTACCTGGGCATCTGCCTGGGGATGCAGATCGCGGTGTCGGAGTTCGCCCGCCACGTGGCCGGCATGGAGGGCGCCAACTCGACCGAGTTCGATCCGGAGACGCCGTTCCCGGTGATCGACCTCCTGCCGGAGCAGAAGGAGGTCCGCGACATGGGCGGCACGATGCGCCTGGGAGCGGACCCGGTGAAGCTGCACGACGACACGCGCGCCCGCGAGATCTACGGCGAGGCGGTCATCTACGAGCGCCACCGCCACCGCTACGAGGTGAACAACCACCTGCGCAAGCGGCTGGAGAGCGCCGGCCTGACCTTCAGCGGCACCTCGCCCGACGACCGCCTGGTCGAGCTGATCGAGCTGCCCGACCACCCGTTCTTCGTGGCGTCCCAGTACCACCCCGAGTTCAAGTCGCGCCCGCTGCGCCCCCAGCCGCTGTTCCGGGACTTCGTGGGCGCGGCAATGGAGCGCCGCGGCGAGCGAGCGCCCGAAGTCGAGCCCGAGATCCGGGCCGAGACGCACGCCTGAGCGGCGCCGCCGCCGGGCCGCGCCGCCCGGGCGCCGCGCCCGCCGCGGCCGGTCAGCGCCAGGGGGGTCACTGAAGAAACGGGACCATGTGTCCCGTTTCTTCCGCCACCGCCCGCCCGCGCCGCCACTCCGCGACGGTTCCTGACGGTTCCGGCCTATAGACCGGGCGAGCCGTTCCGAGGCCCGCCCGCGTCGCCCCGCTAGCCTGCGCCTCGTGACCGTCCGCTCGCTCCAGGCCGCCTCCACCGCCGAGCGGGAGCGCCTGCTCGACGACTTCGTCCGGCTCTGCGAGATCGAGAGCCCCTCGCGCAGCGAGCGCGCGGTCGCGGAGGTCGTCAGGGCCGAGCTCGAGGCGCTCGGGCTCCAGGTCGAGGAGGACGGCAGCGCGGCCGACACCGGCTCCGACTGCGGCAACCTGCTCGCCCGCATCGAGGCCCCCGAGGGCGCCCGCACGATCCTGCTGTGCGCCCATCTCGACACCGTCCCGCTCGCCGCCCCGATCGAGGTGCAGCGCGAGAACGGCGTGCTCACCAACCGCAACGACGGCATCCTCGGCGCCGACAACAAGGCCGCCGTCGCCACCATCCTCGCCGCGACCCGCCGCATCGTCGCCGAGGGCGCTCCCGTCGGCGTCGAGCTGCTCTTCACCACCTGCGAGGAGCACGCGCTCGCCGGCGCCAAGGCCTTCGACCGCGCCCGCCTGCGCTCGGAGCTCGGCTTCGTCTTCGACCACGCCTCGCCGGTCGGCGAGATCGTCACGGCCTCCCCGACCTACTACCGCCTCGAGGCCGACTTCCGCGGCCAGGCCGCCCACGCCGGCATCCGCCCCGAGGCCGGCCACAACGCGATCGCCGCCGCCGCGGCGGCCGTCGCGGCCATGCGGATCGGCCGCCTCGACGACGCGACCACCGCCAACGTCGGCGAGATCCACGGCGGCACGGCCGCCAACGTCGTCGCCGAGCGCTGCAAGGTCGTGCTCGAGACCCGCAGCCTCGACGACGCGCGGGCGGGGGAGGTCGTCTCCTCGATGGTCGACGCCGCCGCCGCAGCGGCCACGGACGCCGAGTGCGACGTCGAGACCGCCGTCGAGCGCCTGTTCCGCGGCTACCGCCTCGGGCGCGCGCGAGCCGGTGGTCGAGATCGCCGCCCGGGCGCTGCGGGCCACCGGCATCGAGCCCGTCTACATCAGCACCGGCGGCGGCAGCGACGCCAACGCCCTGATCTCCGCCGGCCTGCCGGTCGTCAACCTCGCCAACGGCACCGAGGGCAACCACCAGCCCGACGAGTCCGTCACCGTCGACGCCCTCGAGACCACCCTCGACGTCACGCTCGCGCTCGTCGCGGCGAGCGCGACGCGCGCAGCGCCTGACATGGCCTTCGAGCGGCGTCGGCAGCGAGACGGTCTGGGAGGGCAGGATCGCCACGGCGCGGGTCGACCGCATCCGCTACGACGACGGCGAGGAGGCCGACCGCGAGGTCATCGCCCATCCCGGCGCGGTGGCCGTCGTCGCCCACGACGGCGACAGCCTCTACCTCGTGCGCCAGCCGCGCGAGGCCGTCGGCGAGCAGGCGCTGCTGGAGCTGCCGGCCGGGAAGCTCGACGAGGACGGCGAGGAGCCGGTCGACACCGCCAAGCGCGAGCTCGCCGAGGAGATCGGCAAGGGCGCCCGCAGCTGGGAGCACCTGACCACCTTCTACACCTCGCCGGGCTTCGCCGAGGAGGAGTGCCACCTCTTCCTCGCCACCGACCTCTACGACGAGAGCGCCGAGACCGAGGAGAACGAGCGCATCGAGATCGTGGCGGTCCCGCTGGCCGAGCTGGACGACGTGATCGCGAGCTGCCACGACGCCAAGTCGCTGGTCGGCCTGCTCTGGTTTCGCGCCTTCGGCACCTGAGGGGCCAGGTGAGGGTCCTCTTGCAGCCGCAAGGGATGGCCGCCGCGCGCGCGAACCCCTCTGGCGATGGCAACCGTCGAGCAGCCTCTCGTCGAGGCGCGCTTCGAGCACCTGGTGCTCGACTTCCTCTCCTACCTGGAGTTCGAGCGGGGGCTGTCGCGCAACACCCTCGAGGCCTACCGCGGCGACCTGCTGCAGCTGGGCCGCTTCCTCGCGGAGCGCCACCTGTCGGCGCTCGACGCGAGCGCGGCTGACGTCAGCGACTTCCTGACCGGGCTCGCCGCGGGCGACGCCGACCACCGGCCCGCCTCGCCGGCCACGATCCACCGCAAGTCCGCCTGCCTGCGCTCCTTCTACCGGCACCTGCGCCGCGAGGGCCTGCGCGACTCCGACCCGACCGCGACCCTGAGCGCCCCGCGTCGCAACCGCAAGCTGCCGCAGGTCCTCACGCGCGGCGAGGTCGAGCGCCTGCTCGCCCAGCCGCGCGGCGTCGACCCGCACGCGCTGCGCGACCGCGCGCTGCTCGAGCTGATGTACGCCTCGGGGCTGCGCGCCTCGGAGGCGATCGGGCTGGACATCGACGACATCGACCTCGAGGAGCGCGTGCTGACCGCGCGCGGCAAGGGGTCGAAGGAGCGCGTCGTCCCGATCGGGCAGGCCGCGCTCAAGGCGCTCGCCGTCTACCTCGAGAAGGGCAGGCCGAAGCTCGTCAAGAACCGCCCCGAGGTCGCATCTCTTCGTGAACTTCCGCGGCGGCCAGCTGACGCGCCAGGGGCTCTACAAGATCGTCCGCAGGCACGCGACCACGGCGGGCCTCGCCGACCGCATGAGCCCGCACACGCTGCGCCACACCTTCGCCACCCATCTGCTCGCCGGCGGCTGCGACCTGCGCTCGGTCCAGGAGATGCTGGGCCACGCCGACGTCTCGACGACGCAGCTCTACACGCACCTGTCGAGCGACCGGCTCAAGGACGTGTACTTCAAGGCGCACCCGAGGGCGACCGTCGCGTAACGTCGGGCCCGGTGCCCGAGCTCCCCGAAGTCGAGACGATCCGCCGCCAGCTGGCTCCCGAGCTCGAGGGCCGGCGCGTCGAGTCCGTCGAGGTGCTGGACCCGCGCTGGTGCGAGCCGGCGCCCCCCGAGGCGATCGAGGACGCGCTGCGCGGGCGGCTGATCGAGCGCGTCGACCGGCGCGGCAAGTACCTCGTGGTCGCGCTCGAGGACGAGGTCTTCCTCGTGATGCACCTGCGCATGACCGGCAACCTGCTGCTCACCGACGAGCGCGAGAACCCGGCTCACCTGCGCGTCTCGATCGGCCTCGACGACGGCCGCCGCCTGCTGTTCGTGGACGTGCGCCGCTTCGGCACCGGCGACGTCGTGCTGGGCGACGACGCGCTCGCCGACTACTTCGGGTCGCGGCTCGGCGTGGAGCCGCTCAGCGCCGACTTCACCGCCGAGGCGCTGCGCGCGCATGGCGCGCGGCCGCAAGCAGCCCGTCAAGGCCTTCCTGCTCAACCAGGAGCGGATCGCCGGCGTCGGCAACATCTACGCCGACGAGGCGCTCTTCCGCGCGCGCATCCACCCGCTGCGGCCGGTCGGCACGCTCAAGCGCGACCAGATCGAGGCGCTGCGCGCCGGCGTCGTCGAGTCGCTCGAGCTGGGCATCGACTCCAAGGGCGCCTCGATCGACGACTACCGCCACGTCGACGGCGCTCGCGGCAGCTTCCAGGACCGCTTCCTCGTCCACACGCGCGCCGGCGAGCCGTGCCCGCGCTGCGGCACCACGATCGAGAAGCTGCGCGCCGCCGGGCGCGGGACCTACGTCTGCCCGAGCTGCCAGCGGCGCCCGCGCGTCAGGCGGACGGCCGCCGCGCGGTCATGACGACCTGGGCGCCCTCCGCGGGGATCATCGTCACGTTGCGGTGACGGGCGCGCTCGGGCGCCGGGTTCGGCGCCACGAGGTCCGTGCGCCGCGCGATCGCGCTCAGCACGACGCGCTGCTCGGCCATCGCCAGCGCCGCGCCGAGGCAGCGGCGGATGCCGCCGCCGAACGGGATCCAGGTGTAGGTGCCGGGCTTGCGGCCGACGAAGCGCTCCGGGCGGAAGCTGAAGGGATCGGGATAGACGTCGGCGCGGTGGTGCACGAGCAGGATGCTGATCAGCGCCGAGCTGTTCGGCGGCAGGCGGTACTCGCCCATCTGCCAGGGCACCGTCACGCGCCGCCCGATGGTCGGGATGACCGGCCGCGCGCGCATGGTCTCGTGGATCGTCGCTTCGACGTAGCCGTCGGCGTCCTCGTCGGAGCGCGCGACGTCGCGCAGCCGCTCGTATGCCGGCGGCGTGCGCAGCAGGCGCTCGAAGCCCCAGGCCAGCGAGTTGGCGGTCGTCTCGTGCCCGGCGAGCACGAGCGTGAGCAGCTCGTCGCGCAGCTCCCCGTCGGTCAGCCGCTCGCCCTCCTCGGTCTCGGCGTGCAGCAGCAGGGAGAGGATGTCGGTGCGGTCCTCGGCGGACTCGCGGCGCGCCCGATCACCGCGTAGAGAGCGCGGTCGACGCGCTCGAGGAACACCCGCAGCGGACCCATCGGCTCCTCGCTGCTGAGGTTCACCAGCTCGAACACCTTCGCCCAGGGCCGCATGGACAGCGCGACCAGGCGACGCACCGCGACGCGCAGGTCGTGCTCGGGCGTCCCGCTCGCGGGCTTGCCCTCGATCCCGAAGATGCCGGCCATGATCACGTCGAGCGTGATCGCCTGCATGCGCGGCGCCAGCGCGAACGGCGTCCCGATCGGCCAGGCGTCGATCTCGCGGTCGGCCGCCGCGGCGATCATCTCCGTGTAGCGCGCGACGGCCTCCCCGTGGAAGGGCGGCAGCAGCAGCTTGCGCTGGCGCATGTGGCGCGGCCCGACGGCCGTGAGCACCGAGTTGGGGCCCACGACCGGCCGCAGCGGCGAGTCCGCCGTCAGCGAGGGCGCCTGCTCGGGCTTCGCGGTGAACAGCGAGCGCACGTGGTCGGGATGGCACGTGAAGGTGTGGATCTCGTCGTCGATGACGCCGCGGAAGCCGAACACGTCGCCGAGCTCGCGGCGGGCGCGGAACACGAACTCGATCTGGCGCATGCTGAAGTGCAGCGTCTGGAGCGCGCGCGGGAGCGGCAGCGAGGGGGGCAGCCGGACGCCCGCGCCGTCGTCGGGGGCCGGGCCGGCCGGGGAGGGCGCCGCCTCGCCGGTGGGGAACTCCGCCACGGGCTCGGCGACGACGCTCATGCGGCCAGCAGCTCCTCGAGCGAGCCGGAGCGGTCGGCCTCGAGCAGCTCGCGGAAGCCGCCGATCGAGCGCTCGCCGACCACGATCTGCGGGAACGTCATCTGGCCCGTGAGCGCGACCAGGTCGGCGCGGCCCTGCGGGTCCTTGGCGAGGTTGATCTCGGCGTAGCCGACGCCGCGCGCGTCCAGGAGCGCCTTCGCCTGGCGGCAGAAGCCGCATGGCTCGGTCGTGTACACGACTACCCCGTTCTCGTCCGCCATCCGCATCAGAGTGTAGGAAGTGCCCCGTTCGTTCAAAACCGAAGCAATCGTGCTGCGATCGATTCGCTACGGCGAGGCCGACCGGGTGCTGCACCTCTACACGCCCGATCGCGGGCGCGTGGGCGCGGTGGCAAAGGGGGTGCGGCGGGTCGGCTCGCGGCTGGGCGGGCGGCTCGAGCCGCTGAGCCGCGTGCGGCTGGTGCTGCACCAGGGGCGCGGCGAGCTCTGCACCGTCAGCCAGGTGGACACGGTCCACCCGCACGCGGCGCTGCGCGAGCGCCGCGACTCGCTCGAGCGCGCCACCCAGGCCTGCGAGGCGGTGCTGCGGCTGCTCGACTCGACCGAGTCGAACCCGCCCGCCTACCACCTGCTCTGCCACGAGCTCGGCCTGCTCGACGAGACCGCCGCGGCGGCCGGCCGCGCGCAGGCGCTCACGTTCCGCCTGAAGCTGCTGCTGGCGGCGGGCTTCGCGCCCGGAGCTGGCCGCCTGCGCCGCCTGCGGCGAGGCCGAGCACCTGGGCGCGTTCTCGCCGAGCGCCGGCGGGGTCGTCTGCGCCGGCTGCGAGGCGGGCTCGTTCCCGCTCGGCGAGGAGGCGCACCGCTTCCTCGTGATGGCGCTGGCCCGCCCGCTCGCGGAGGCTCCCGAGGCGCCCGAGCGGGCCCTCGCGCAGGCGGATCGCGCGATCGCCGAGACGCTCGAGTACCACGCTCACGTGCGGTTGCGCCGGGTTGCGTAGGGCATACTGGCCGAGGTGAAGGCAGCCGCGGGAACGAAGCTGGTCTACGACTTCGCCGAGGGCTCGCGCGACATGCGCGACCTGCTCGGCGGCAAGGGGGCCAACGTCGCCGAGATGACGCGCGTGCTGGGCGCCGAGCGCGTTCCGGCCGGCTTCACGATCACCACCGAGGCCTGCGTCGCGTACATGCAGGCCGACCGCTCGTTCCCGGACGGGCTCGAGGACGAGGTCGCCGAGGCGCTGGCGCGCCTCGAGGAGCAGGCCGGCAAGCCGCTCGGCGACTCCGACGACCCGCTGCTCGTGTCGGTGCGCTCGCGGCGCCCGCGAATCGATGCCCGGCATGATGGACACGGTCCTCAACCTCGGCCTCAACGACGAGTCGGTCGAGGGCCTCGCGCGCGCGACCGGCAACGACCGCTTCGCCTGGGACTCCTACCGCCGCTTCGTGCAGATGTTCGGCAACGTCTGCCGCGGCATCGCCGGCGAGCGCTACGAGGACCTGATCAAGGAGGCGAAGGGCGAGGCGGGCGTCGAAGGACGACGTCGAGCTCGACGTCGACGACGCTGCGCGGCCTGACGGAGCGCTTCAAGGAGCTGTTCGCCGACGAGACCGGCGAGCAGTTCCCGCAGGACCCGCAGGAGCAGCTCACCCAGGCGATCCGCGCGGTGTTCGACTCCTGGCTCGGCGAGCGCGCGGTCGCCTACCGCCGCATCAACCGCATCCCCGACGAGTGGGGCACCGCGGTCAACGTGCAGCAGATGGTCTTCGGCAACAAGGGCGACAGCTCGTGCAGCGGCGTCGCGTTCTCGCGCGACGAGATCACCGGCGAGCCGGCGCCCTCGGGCGACTTCCTCGTCAACGCCCAGGGCGAGGACGTGGTCTCGGGCGTGCGCACGCCGCGCGACATCGCCGAGCATGAAGGAGCTGATGCCCGAGGCGCACGCCGAGCTGATGGAGATCCTGCGCACGCTCGAGCAGCACTACGGCGACATGCAGGACACGGAGTTCACGGTCGAGGAGGGCAGCCTCTTCATGCTCCAGACGCGCAACGCGAAGCGCCCGGCCCAGGCGGCCGTGCGCTTCGCGGTCGACGCGGTGGAGGAGGGGCTGCTCGACCGCGGCCAGGCGATCGCCACGATCGACGCCGGCAAGCTCGACGCCCTGCTGCACCCGACCTTCGCGCGCGACGCCGACTACGAGGTGCTCGCCGAGGGCGTCGCCGCCTCGCCGGGCGCCGCCAAGGGCGCGATCGTCTTCACGGCCGACGACGCCGTGGCCGCCGCCGAGGACGGCCGCGACGTGATCCTGGTCCGCCCGTTCACCGAGGCCGAGGACGTGGCCGGCTTCCACGCCGCCAAGGGCATCCTCACGGCCGAGGGCGGCAAGGCCTCCCACGCCGCGCTCGTCGCGCGCGGGATGGGCAAGCCGTGCGTGTCGGGCGCCGCGTCGCTCGAGATCGACCTCAAGGCCAAGACGGTCAAGGTGGGGGAGACGACGCTCTGCGAGGGCGACCTGATCGCGATCGACGGCTCGGCCGGGCAGGTCACCGCCGACGACGTGCCGCTCGAGGAGCCCGAGGTATCGGAGCACTTCCAGACGGTGCTCGAGTGGTCCGACGGGCTGCGCACGCCTGGGAGTGCGCACCAACGCGGACACCCCCGAGGACGCCGCCAAGGCGCGCGAGTTCGGCGCCGAGGGCATCGGCCTCTGCCGCACCGAGCACATGTTCATGGCCGCGGACCGCCAGCCCAAGATGCGGGCGATGATCATGGCCGAGACCGAGGACGAGCGCCGGCGCGCCCTCGGCGAGCTGCTGCCGCTCCAGCAGAGCGACTTCGAGGGGCTGTTCGAGCAGATGAGCGGCCTGCCGGTCACGATCCGGCTGCTCGACCCGCCGCTGCACGAGTTCCTGCCGTCGGCCGAGGAGGTGGCGCAGGAGGTCGAGCGCGCCCGCATCGAGGAGAGCGACGACCTCGAGGAGCTCGAGCACACGCTCGAGCGCATCCACTCGCTCTCGGAGACCAACCCGATGCTCGGCACCCGCGGCGTGCCGCCTCGGCGTGCTCTACCCCGAGGTCTACGAGATGCAGGTGCGCGCGATCGTGCGCGCGGCGCTGGCGGTCGTCGAAGCCGCCGGAGGTCGAGATCATGATCCCGCTCGTCGCCTACGAGAAGGAGCTCGAGCTGATGCGGGAGCTGGTCGAGCGGATCGTCTGCGAGGAGGACGGCGACGACCTGCGGCTCCTGATCGGCACGATGATCGAGCTGCCGCGCGCCTGCTTCGTCGCGGACCGCATCGCCGCGCACGCCGACTTCTTCTCGTTCGGCACCAACGACCTCACCCAGACCGCGCTCGGCTTCTCGCGCGACGACGTCGAGGGTCGCATTCCTGACGCGCTACCTGGAGCGCAAGGTGCTCGACCGCAGCCCGTTCGAGACGATCGACAAGCCCGGCGTCGGCTGGCTCGTGCGGCTGGCGTGCTGGGTCGGCCGCGAGGCCAAGCCCGACCTCAAGCTGGGCATCTGCGGCGAGCACGGCGGCGACCCGGACTCGATCGCGCTTCTTCCAGCTCGCCGGGCTCGACTACGTGAGCTGCTCGCCGTACCGCGTGCCGATCGCGCGCGTTGCGGCCGCCCAGGCCGCGCTGGCCTGATCGATCCGCGGGCGCCTGCGACAATCGGCGGCCCGCCGATGACCAAGCTCGCACGCGCATCCTTTCGCGCGCGGATCGAGCGCGCCGAGGAGGCGCGCCATCCCGCTCGCCACGCCCTCCTACCCGGCCCGGCGCCTGCGCGAGGAGCCCGACTCCGACCACCGCACGCCGTTCCAGCGCGACCGCGACCGGATCGTCCACTCCAAGGCCTTCCGCCGGCTCAAGCACAAGACGCAGGTGTTCATCGCCCCCGAGGGCGACCACTACCGCACGCGGCTCACCCACACGCTCGAGACCTGCGGCATCGCCCGCAACGTCGCGCGCGCGCTCGGCCTGAACGAGGACCTCACCGAGGCGATCTGCCTCGGCCACGACCTCGGCCACCCGCCCTTCGGGCACGTCGGCGAGGAGGTGCTCGACGCCTGCGTCAGCGGGCGCTGGGGCCATCGCTTCCGCCACAACGAGCACTCGCTGCGGACCGTCGACGAGATCGAGCGCATCAACCTCACCGAGCCGGTGCGCGACGGCATCCTGCACCACACCGGCCCCGGGCTGCCGGCGACGCTCGAGGGCCGCATCGTGCGGGTGGTGGACCGGATCGCCTACATCAACCACGACATCGACGACGCCCTGCGCGCCGGCGTGCTGCGCTTCGAGCAGCTGCCGCGCGCGGAGATCGAGCTGCTCGGCGGCACGGGCTCCGAGCGCATCGAGACGCTGGTCGTGGACCTGCTCGACCGCTCCGAGGAGGCCGGCGACATCGTGCAGAGCGAGGAGGTCGGCGGCGCGATGCTGCGCCTGCGCGAGTTCATGTTCGACCAGGTCTACCTGGGACCCGGAGGCGCAGCGCCAGAAGCCGCGCATCGAGCGGCTGATGCGGGCGCTGTTCGAGCACTACGCGGAGGACCCGCCGCCCGCGCTCACCGCCGACGCCGATCGACGAGCAGCGCGTGGTCGACTGGCTCGCCGGCATGACCGACCGCTTCGCGATCCGCGCCTTCTCCGACCTGTCGCTGCCGCAGGGGTTCTGACGTGGCCCTGTTCACGCGCGACTCGATCGACCGCCTGCGCGACGCCGTGGACATGGTCGACCTCGTCAGCACCAAGACCGACCTGCGGCGCGTGGGCTCGCGCTGGACCGGCCTCTGCCCGTTCCACGACGAGCGCACGCCGTCGTTCTCGGTCAACGCCGAGGAGAAGCTCTTCTACTGCTTCGGCTGCCAGGCCAAGGGCGACGCGTTCGGCTTCGTCGAGCAGTCCGAGGGGCTCGACTTCCGCGAGGCGGTCGAGCGCCTCGGCGACCGCTACGGCGTCGAGCTGCAGCTCGAGAACGAGGATCCCCAGGCCGAGCAGCGGCGCCGGCGCCGCGGAGCGGCTGATCCAGCTGCTCGACCGCACCGCCTCCTACTACGCGAAGTTCCTCTGGGACTCGCAGGAGGCGGCGCCCGGCGCGCGCCTACCTCGACGAGCCGCGGCCTGCGCGAGGAGGTGCTGCGCGAGTTCCGCGTGGGGTACTCGCCGAGCGCCTGGGACAGGGTGCTCACGGGCGCCCAGCGGGACGGCTTCACGCCGCCCGAGCTCGTGGCGGCCGGGCTCGCGCAGCGGGGCCGCGGCGGCGGGCTCTACGACCGCTTCCGCGCGCCGCATCATGTTCCCGCTGGCGGACGCGCGCGGCCGCGTGCTCGGCTTCGGCGCGCGGGCGCTGACCGCGGAGAAGGAGCCGAAGTACCTGAATACGTCCGAGAATGAGATCTACCACAAGGGCCGCCAGCTGTTCGGCATCGACCACGCGCGCGCGCACGCCGCGCGCAGCGGCCGGATAGTGGTGGTGGAGGGCTACACGGACGTGCTGGCGCTCCACCAGGCGGGCATCCGCGAGTCCGTGGCGATCATGGGCACCGCGCTGACGGCCGAGCAGATGGCGGAGCTCGGGCGGGCCGCGCCGCTCGTCGTGCTGGCGCTCGACGCCGACGCTCCGGGGCAGGAGGCGATGCTGCGGGCCGCCGACCACGGCGGGGTCGAGCTGCGCGCCGTGCGAGATGCCGGCGGGCACCGATCCCGCCGATCTGCGTCGCCTCCGAGGGGCGCGGAGGCGTTCACGGGCCGCGTGGACTCTGCACTGGCGATGGTGCAGTTTCAGGTTCGCCGGGTTCTTGCCGATGCAGAACTCGGTACGCCTGCAGGTAGGGACAGAGCACTTGAGGAGGCGCGCGGCTTGATCGCTGCCACACCGGAACGGAGCGCTATGCGTGATGAGCTGGTCCGCGAGGTGGCGGATCGTCTCGACGTGCCCGGCGAGTACGTGCGCGCCGCGCCGACGCCGCGCTTCGAGCGCCGCACGCGCGCCCAGCCTCCCAGCGGGCGCATCCGCCGGCCAGGTGGCCTTCCGCGCCGAGCGCGAGTTCCTGGCGCGCTGCCTGTCGAGCGGCGACCTCGGGCGCGAGTACCTGTCGCGCCCGACCGACGACCAGCTCTCCTCGGACGCGACCCGGCGGGCGCGCGAGCACCTGGTGGCGCACTTCGACGACCCGCTCCCCGCGCTCTCGGAGGACGATCCCGCGCTGGCGGCGCTCGTGACCGACGTGGCGCTGGCGGCGCAGGAGCTGCCGCCCACAGCGGATACGGTGCTGCGCATGAGCATCCTGCAGCTCGAGAAACGGCGCCTGGAGCGCGAGATCCGGCGCGCGACGCAGGCGGGCGACCACTCCCGCAAGAGCGAGCTGGCCGCCGCCGAGCAGCGCGTGCGCGGCGAGCTCGACGAGGTCATGGGGCAGACGGCATGAGCGCGCGCGAGGTCGACCGCGAGGACGAGGACGGGTTCGACGCGCCCGACGCCGAGGAGTCCGACGACGGCGACGACATCGACGCGCCCGCCGGCGTCGTCACCGCCGGCCTTCCGGCGGCGCCGCCGGAGCAGGGCGCCGAGGACGCGGTGCGGCTGTACCTGCGCTCGATCGGGCGCGTGCCGCTGCTGACGCGCGAGGACGAGGTGCGCCTCGCCAAGCGCATCGAGCAGAACGACATGTCCGCGAAGAACGCGCTGATCGAGGCGAACCTGCGGCTGGTCGTGTCGATCGCCAAGCGCTACACCGGGCGCGGGCTGACGCTGCTCGACCTGATCCAGGAGGGCAACCTCGGGCTGATCCGGGCGGTCGAGAAGTTCGACTGGCGGCGCGGCTTCAAGTTCTCGACGTATGCGACCTGGTGGATCCGGCAGGCGATCACGCGCGCGCTGGCCGACCAGTCGCGCACGATCCGCATCCCGGTGCACATGGTCGAGCGGATGAACCGCGTGGCGCGCGCGAAGCGCTCGCTGATGCAGCAGAACAACCGCGAGCCGTCGTCGGAGGAGATCGCCGAGCTGGTCGAGATGACGCCCGAAGAAGGTCGACGAGATCCTCAAGCTCGGGCAGGAGCCGGTGTCGCTCGAGGCGCCGGTCGGCGGCGAGGAGGGCGACGCCTCGCTCGGCGACTTCATCTCCGACGAGGTGGGCGACCGGCCGCTGGAGCAGGTCGCCAACACGATCCGCGACCGCGACCTGTACGAGGTGCTCGACTCGCTGCCCTGGCGCGAGCGGCGCGTGATCGAGCTGCGCTACGGCCTGGGCGACAAGGGCCCGATGACGCTCGAGGACATCGGCCACGAGGTGGGCGTCACCCGCGAGCGTGTGCGCCAGATCGAGTCGAAGACGCTGGCGATGCTGAAGTCGTCCGGCGGCGCGGACCGCCTGGCCGGCACCGCCGACGAGGCCTGATCGAGCCCGGCGAGCGCTATGCTCCCCGGGGTGCCGATTCGAACCACCAAGAACTGATTAACAGTCAGTCATGATTGACCGTTACATCATCCGTGGTTCGAATCGGCGTTTCGAGCATAGCGTCAGGGCAGGCGGGCCATGCCGCGCAGCCCGAACGCCGCCGCGGCGGCCAGCAGCAGCCCGCCGGCGCCGGCGAAGGCGACCGTGATCTCGCGCTCCTCCTTCTTCGTGGCCACGCGCGAGCCGAGCCCCTCGTAGATCCGCGAGAGGTCGTCGGCGTCCTCGGCCTGGAAGGCGCGGCCGCCCGACAGCTCGGCGATCTGCCTCATCGTCTCGGGGTCCGGCGGCACCGGCACGCGGAACGCCGTTCGGCGTCTCGATCGTCGCCCCGCGGGTGCCGAGCGCGACGGTGCTGATCGGGATGTTGAGCCGCTTGGCCTCGCGCGCGACCTCGGTCGGGTCGCGGCCGGTGGTCGTCTCGCCGTCGGACAGCAGCAGGATCGCGGCCGGCGGGCGGCGCCCGCGCGGGGCATCCGATCCCTCCGGCTGCTTGAGCATGGCCAGCGCGGCCGCGAGCGCGTCGCCGGTGGCCGTGCCGCCATCGGCGCTGAGGCTGTCGATCAGGTCGCGCACCTCGTCGCGGTCGTCGGTGGGCGGGTCGAGCGTGTGCGGCTCGGTCGAGAAGGCCACGGCGCCGACCTTGGCGGCGTCGGGCACCTCGTCGAGGAAGCGCTGCGCCGCCGCGCGGGCGGCCTCGAGGCGGCTCGGCTCGACGTCCTCGGCGAGCATCGAGCGCGACACGTCGGTGACCAGCACGATCGACGCCTGCTCGCGCGGAACCGCCACGGTGGCGTGCGGGCGCGCCAGGGCCAGGCTGAGCGCCGCCAGCGCGGCCAGGAACAGCCCGACCGGCACCCGCCGCCGCCAGCTCGACACCTGCGGGAGCAGCGGGACCAGGGCGGGCACAGCGGTGAAGCGCACCGCGTAGCGCCGGGCGCGCCGGCGGGCGAGCACCTGGGCCGCGAGCACGAGCGGGACCAGCCCGAGCGCCAGCAGGAAAAGCGGGCGAGGCGAAGCTCACGACAGCCTCCGGCCGAGCTCGCGCGCCCACGTCCCGGCCGTGGACAGCAGGACGTGCTCGGCGCCCGCGCGCCGCAGCGCGGCCGCCACCGCGGCGCGCTCCTCGGCGACGGCGGCGGCGAAGCGCTCGCGCAGGCGCCGGTCGGACGTGTCGACCTCGATGCGCCGGCCGCTCTCGGGGTCGACCATCGCCAGCCGCCCCGCGGCCGGGAGCTCGCGCTCGCGCGGGTCGTAGACCTCGACGGCCATGACGGTGTGCCGCGCCGCGAGCGCCGCCAGCGGGCGCGCCCAGTCGGTCGGCCCGGCGAAGTCGGAGATCACGACGACGAGGCTGCGCGGGCGCGCCAGCCGGCCCGCGCGCACCAGCGCCAGGTCGAGCGGCTCGCCGACGGCGCCGTCGGGCGCCACGCCCTCCGCGAGCGCCTGCCGCAGCCCCACGCGCGCGCCGCGCCCGCCGCGCGGGGGCAGCAGCCGGGTCGCGGGCCCGCCGAAGGTGAGCAGCCCAGCGCGCCCGCCGCGGCGCACGGCGATCGCGCCGAGCACGTCCACGACCCCCTCGGCCACGTCGCTCTTGAGCCGGTCGGCGGTGCCGAAGGCCATCGAAGGGGAGACGTCGACGACGAGCCAGGTGGTCAGCAGCCGCTCCGGCACCTGCTGGCGAACGTGCGGGACCCCGGTGCGCGCCGTGGCAGCCGGGTCGATCTGGCGCACGTCGTCGCCGGGCTGGTAGGGGCGCAGCTGGGCCAGCTCGGTCCCGCTGCCGACGCCCCCGCCGCGATGCTCGCCGGCCGAGATGCCGCCGACGCGCCGGACGAAGGCGAGGTCGAGCGCCTCGACCAGCGCCCCGGGCACGACGCCCGGGCCCCTGCCGGCCCGGCGGCGGCCGCAGCGGCGAGGCGGCGGCGGTCACGCCGCCAGCGGCTCGGGCTCGAAGCCGCGCCGGTCGGGCTCGGGCACGGCCTCCATGACGCGATCGAGCAGGTCGTCGGGCCGCGTGCCCTCGCTGAGCCCCTCGTAGCTGAGCACGAGCCGGTGGCGCAGCACCTCGGGGGCGAGGTCGGTCACGTCGCTGGCCAGCACGTGCCGGCGGCCGCGCAGCAGCGCGAGCGCGCGAGCGGCGTGCACGAGACCGATCGGTCCGCGCGGGCTCGCGCCGTAGCTCAGCAGCGCCTCGACGTCGGGCAGCCCGTAGCGCTCGGGCCGGCGCGTGGCGTCGGCGAGCGCCACGGCGTAGTCGATCACCTCGCGGTCGACGATCACCTGCTCGGCCGCCGCGCGGTAGCGCATCAGGTCGGCGATGCTGAGCCGCTCGCCGACCGCCCCCACAGGGTCGAGCGAGCGGCTCACCACCGCCGCCTCGTCGCCGGGCGCCGGGTAGTCGACGAGGATCTTCATCAGGAAGCGGTCGACCTGGGCCTCGGGCAGCGGGTAGGTGCCCTCGGACTCGATCGGGTTCTGGGTCGCCATCACGAGGAAGGGCAGCGGGACCGCGTGGGTCGTGCCGCCGATCGTGACCTGCTGCTCCTGCATCACCTCGAGCAGCGCCGACTGCACCTTGGCGGGCGCGCGGTTGATCTCGTCGGCGAGCAGGAAGTTCGCGAAGACCGGGCCGAGCTCGGTGTCGAGCATGCCGCTGTCGGGGCGGTAGATGCGCGTGCCGACCAGGTCGGAGGGCACGAGGTCGGGCGTGAACTGGATGCGGCTGAAGCTGCCGCCGACGGCCGACGCGAGCGTCTTGATCGTGAGCGTCTTGGCGAGGCCGGGAACGCCCTCGAGCAGCACATGGCCGCCGCACAGGAGCGCGACCATCACGCGCTCCAGCATCGCGTCCTGGCCGATGATGACGCGCTTGATCTCGAAGAGGGCGCCCTCGAGCGCCTCCCGCGGTTCCTCGTAGACGACGCTCTCGCTCATGGCCGCCAACCTAGGCGCGCCTCTGTCACCGGCGCATAACGGCGAGGGAGCACGAACGGCACGGGTGCGGGCCGAATCCACTACCACCCCCGCCGGGAACAGGGGGTGGGCGCGATTTGGCTTCACCGAGGTGTCGAATCCACCACCACCCCCGTCGGGGAACAGGGGTGGGCGCCATTTGGTCCTACCGAGGACCCGAATCCGCTCCATCCCCCGCGCGGACCGGGGGGTGGGCGCGGTTGTCCACCACCCGATCCCCTCTTTGCTGCTGTTCCGCGCTCGAATCACGCACCCGCGGCGCAACAAGCCCCCACTACCCTGACCCAAATGCGTGTGCTGGTCGCCGAGGACGAGCCGAGGGTCGCCGAGGCGGTCGCGCGCGGGCTGCGCCGGGAGGGAATGGCCGTCGACGTGGCCTACGACGGCGGCAGCGCCCTCGACAAGGCGCGGCTCAACCCCTACGACGTCGTCGTGCTGGATCGCGACCTGCCCGTCGTCCACGGCGACGACGTCTGCCGCGCCCTGCGCGCCGAGGAGCCCGAGAGCCGCGTCCTGATGCTGACCGCGGCCGACGGCGTCGAGGACCTCGTCGACGGCCTCGCGCTGGGCGCCGACGACTACATGCCGAAGCCGTTCGCCTTCGCCGAGCTGGTCGCGCGCCTGCGTGCGCTCGGCCGCCGCAGCCGCCCCGCGCGGCCCGCCGACTCCTGCGCAGCGGCGACCTCGAGCTCGACCCGGCGCGGCACACCGTCACGCGCGCGGGCCGCCCGATCGAGCTCGCGCCCAAGGAGTTCGCCCTGCTGGAGGCCCTGATGGCCGCCGGCGGCGCGGTCCTCTCGAACGACCAGCTCGTCGGTCGCGTCTGGGACGAGAACGCCGACCCGTTCACCAACTCCGCCCGCATGACGATCCTGCGGCTGCGCCGCAAGCTCGGCGACCCGCCCCTGATCGAGACCGTGAAGGGCGCGGGCTACCGGATATGAGCCGGCTGACCGTCCGCGGCCGCCTGACCGCCCTCTACGCGCTGCTCGTGGCGCTCTCCACGGGCACGCTGCTGCTGGTCAGCTACTGGCTGCTCGGGCGCCACTTCGACCGCACCCTGCCGGCGCCGCTGGCGGGCTACGGCCCTCGACCAGGTCGCCGTGCAGTACCTGGTCGCCTTCGCCGGCGTGCTGCTGCTGTCGACCGTGCTCGGCTGGGTCGCCGCCGGTCGCGCGCTGGCCCCGCTGAAGCGCATCAACGAGACGGCGCGGCGCGTGTCGGAGCAGCACCTCGACGAGCGCATCGACGTCGACGGCCCGCACGACGAGCTGCGCGAGCTGGGGGAGACGCTCAACTCGATGCTCGACCGCCTCGCGGACTCGTTCGAGACGCAGCGGCGCTTCGTCGCGAACGCCAGCCACGAGCTGCGCAGCCCGCTCACCGTCATCCGTTCGGAGGCCGAGGTAGCCCTCGCGAACCCCGAGCCGGACCTGGACGAGCTGCGCGGCATGGCCGAGTCCGTGGTCCAGGCCAGCCGCCGCACCGAGGCGCTGCTCGCGAGCCTGCTGATCCTGGCCCGCAGCCAGCGCGCGCTGCCGCGCACGACGACCGTCGAGCTCGACGCCGCGGCCGGGGTGGCGCTCGACGAGGCGCGCGGCCTCGCGGCCGAGCAGGGCGTCCGGCTGACGCGCGGAGCTCGAGCCCGCCGCCGCCGACGGCGACGCCGCGCTGCTGGAGCGGGTGGCCGCGAACCTGATCGAGAACGGCGTCCTCTACAACCGCCCGGGCGGCTTCGTGGAGGTCGTCACGCGGGCGGGCGACTCGCACCGCCGAGCTGCGCGTCGAGAACAGCGGCCCGCGCGTGGAGCCCGCGGACGCCGCCCGGCTGGCTCAGCCGTTCGAGCGCCTGGCCCGCGAGGCCGGCGGCCGCGGCGCCGGGCTGGGGCTGTCGATCGTGAGCGCCGTCAGCGACGCGCACGGCGGGTCGCTGGAGATCGAGCCGCGCGCGGAGGGTGGCCTGACCGTGACGGTGCGGCTGCCTAGAGCCGCCGCTCGTCCTGGCGGTCGCGCCACGGGCAGTCGTGCCGCACTTCGATCTCCTGCCTGACCTGGTGCGTGGCCGGCTGCTTGGCGGCGGCGGCCAGCTCGTCGTCCATCTGGGCGAGGCCGCGCACGCCGCTCCCGAACAGGCCGAGGCCGGCAATCGCGACCGCCACCAGGAGCATGCGCCTCACCGCGCATCAGCGTAGCTGCCGCCTCACGGCAGCCGCCCGAACCAGCGCAGCGAGAGCGCCCCGCCGATCAGCAGCAGCACCGCGGCGCCGCCGGCGAACCCGGCGGTGATCTCGCGCTGCTCGTCGCGGGTGGCCACCTGCGAGCCGAGCCGCTCGTAGACGGTGGCGAGCTCGTCGCCGGCGTCGGCCGAGAACGTGCGCGCGCCGCTGATCGAGGCGATCCGGCGCATCGGCGTCGCGGTCGGGCGGGACCTGCCGCGTCACGGTGCTGCCCGTCCGGGCGCCGGACCTCGATCGTGCCGCCGTCGGTGCCGAGGGCGACGGTGTAGATCGGGATCTTGTCGCGGGCGGCGCGGCGCGCCACGGGGATCGGGTCG
This sequence comes from uncultured Thermoleophilaceae bacterium, assembly GCA_963828225.1. GTDB lineage: Bacteria > Actinomycetota > Thermoleophilia > Solirubrobacterales > Thermoleophilaceae > JACVRW01. Next base: position 147,558 of record CAWHDX010000007.1, read on the forward strand.
CGGCCGTGGGTCGAGGTGCCGTCGGAGAGCAGGATCACCGCGGCGGGCGCGCGCCGGCCGCCGTCGGCGCGCTGTCGCTCGAGCATCCCGAGCGCGGCTGCGAGCCCTTCGCCGGTGGCGGTGCCGCCGCTCGGGGTGAGGCCGTCGATCAGGTTGCGCGCGTCGGTGCGGTCGGCCTGGGGCGCCACGATCGAGCGCACGGTGTGGTTGAACGCCACGGCGCCCACGCGCAGCCCGCCGGGGGCGCGGTCGAGGAAGTCGTCGCGCGGCGCGCTTTACGGCGGCGATCCGCGACGGCGAGACGTCGCGCGCCTGCATCGAGCCCGAGACGTCGGTGGCGAGCACGACGGCCGCGCGCTCCTCGGGGACCGCGACGGTCGCCTCCGGCCGCGCCAGCGCGATCGCCACCGCCGCCAGCGCGATCGCGTAGAGCAGCAGCGGCAGGTGGCGCCGGAAGCCGGGCCGCACCGGGGCCACCGACGGCATCAGCGCCGGCGCGGCGAACAGCTCCGTGCGCGCGCGCCGGCGCCGCTCGGTCGAGCAGGTACAGGGCGACCGCCAGCGGCACCAGCGGCGAGCGCCAGCAGGTACGCGGGGGCGCGCGAAGCTCACGGCGCCGTCTGCGGCCGCTTCGCCAGCTCGACCGATGAAGCTGCGCTGCTCGCCGCCGCGGGTGACCTCGACCTGGACCGAGTCGCCGGGCTGGAGCCCGTCGATCGCCTCCGAGACGTCAGACGGCTCGTCCACCGTCGTTGCCGTCCACGCGCGTGATGACGTCGCCTGCGCGCAGCCCGGCTGCCGCGGCGGGACCGCCGCCGGTGACCTCCTGGATCTGGGCTCCCTGCGGGCGTCGGCGCCGTCGCGACTCCGAGGTAGGGGCGCTCGATCGTCTTGCCCTGGCTGAGCGCGGGCAGCACCTCGCGCACGCGGTTCGACGGGATCGCGAAGCCGATGCCGACGCTGCCGTTGCCGCCGCTGCCGGTGGCGATCTGGCTGTTCACGCCGACCACCCGCCCGCGCGCGTCGAGCAGCGGGCCGCCCGAGTTGCCCGGGTTGATCGGGGCGTCGGTCTGGATCACCTCGTCGATCTGGAAGCCGTTGGGCGCCTGGATCTCGCGCCCCAGCCCGGACACGATCCCGGCCGTCGCCGTGCGGTCGAGGCCGAACGGGTGACCGATCGCCACGACGCTGTCGCCGACGTCGACCTTGTCGGAGTCGGCCAGCGGCAGCGGGCCGCAGCGCGCCGCTGGCGCCGGGGTCGACGCGCAGGACCGCGAGGTCGGACGAGGGGTCTGTGCCGAGCACCTCCGCCTGCACCTGGCGGCCGCTGTCGCCGAAGCGCACCTGCGCCGTCTCCGCCTCGCCCACGACGTGGGCGTTGGTCACGATCGTGCCGTCGGAGCGCACCACGAAGCCGGTGCCGGAGGCCGAGCCGACCTGCACCGAGACCACGCCCGGCCCGGCCGACTGGTAGACGCGGCCGACCTGCGTCGGCGCGAGCCGGCCGCCGCGCGGCGGCGGGGAGCAGGTCCGCCTGATCGTCGCCGCCCTCCAGCAGCGCCACGGTCGAGAGCGCCAGCGCGACGACCGCGGCCACGAGCGCGAGCGCGACGAGGACGCGGCCGCGCGGGCGCCCCGGCGGCGGCTCGGGCGCCTCCGGCGGCTCCTCGGTGCCGCGCCGGGCGTCGGCCTCGTGCACCTGACGGCGCCAGCGCGCCTGCGAGAACGGCCCGGCGTCGGGATCGCGGGTGGCGTCGCGGTCGATCCAGAGGCTGGGCGGGCGCGTCACGCCGGGCGACGCTAGGCGGGCCCAGGTCACGGGCGCATAACGCGCGGCGGCGCGGCGGCGAAGGCCTCGACCTCGTCCGCGGCGGCCGCGGCCCCGTCGTGGCCGGCGCACCAGTCGCGCACGCGCGCGGCGCGCTCGGCGTAGCCCGGATCGGCCAGCAGCCGGCGCAGGGCGAGCCGCACGCCGCGCGCCGTCTGGAAGCGCCGCGGCAGCGAGACGCCGAGGCCCGCCCAGCGCAGCGCGCGCCGCGTTCTCCGCCATGTCGCCCGCGTAGGGGCAGGCGACCACGGGGACGCCGCTCGCGAGGGCGCGCACGACGGTGCCGTGGCCGGCGTGGCAGACGACCGCGGCGCACTGCGGCATCGTGCGCGCGTAGGAGACCCAGTCGACGAGGCGGGCGTTGCGCGGGACCGCGATCGGCCGTCCGTGGCGCGCGCCGGTTGGTGGTGGCGAGCACGCGCACCGGCTCGTCCGCCAGCCCCTCGAGCGCCGCGCGCAGCAGCCGGTGCTCGGGGTCCTGCGAGGTGCTCGGCGCCACCAGCACGAGCGGAGTCGTCGCCGGGCGGGGGCTCGGCGTCCTCGAAGGGCTGCTCCCACAGCAGCGGTCCGGTCACGCGCAGCCACGGCTCGTCGCGGCGGCGCGGGTACTCGAGCTGGGGGAGGGTGGCGACCAGCGCGAGCCGGCGCGAGGTGCCGCCCTGCACGTGGGCGAGCGGCGGCAGGCCGACGCGGGCGCGCGTCTCGTTGAGCTCGTCGCGCCCCTGGCTGCTCGGCGCGCATCAGCAGCGGCCGCGCGGTGCGCCAGAGCCGCTCGCCGAGGCGCGGTGCGCGGGTAGACGGCGCCGACGGCGTAGACCGGGAAGCCGGGCTCGCCCATCGGCATCACGTGGCGGCACCAGCGTCGCCCAGGGCCGCCCCTCGAGCTCCGCGGCGAGCGTGGCGGCGACGGTGAGGATGTCCGCGACCACCACCTCCGGGTCGAGCGCGCGGATCAGCTCGCGCGTGACGGCCGACGCGCGCACGGCCGCCTCGTACGGCTTGAGCGCCCGGCCCTCGGTCGGGAAGACCTGGTACTCGGGCGCCGGGGCGAACCGCATGCCCTCGCGCTCGACGTGCTCGCGCCACTTCGACCACGTCTCGAGCGTCACGTCGTGCCCGCGCGCGTGCCAGCTCGCGGCCGAGTGCGATCGCGGGGAAGGCGTGGCCGGGATCGCCGAAGGCGGCCAGCAGGATGCGCCGGCCGGGCGCCCCGGCCCCCGTCAGAGCATCTCCGCGAGCTCGCGGATGATGCGCCGGCGCTGCTCGGGATCGAAGGCCATCGGCGAGACGATCAGCGTCCCGACGCCGGCCTCGCGGTAGACGCCGAGGCGCTCCTTCACGCGCTCGCGCGATCCGCAGATCGTGACCGTGTCGATCAGCTCGGCCGGGATCGCCGCGGCCGCCTCCTCCTTCTTGCCGTCGAGGTAGAGGTCCTGGATCTCCTGCGCCGCGTCCTCGAATCCGTAGCGGCGCACGAGCGCGTTGTAGAAGTTCTTGTCGCGCGAGCCCATGCCGCCCACGTAGAGCGCGACGAACGGCCGCATCGCGTCGCGGGCGCGGTCGACGTCGTCGTCGATCGCCACCTGCACGGTGGGGGCGATGTCGAAGCCGTCGAGCGAGCGGCCGGCGCGGTCGGCGCCCTCCTGCAGCAGCGAGCGCGAGTGGTCGACGTGCTCGGGCGAGAAGAACACCGGCAGCCAGCCGTCGGCGATCTCGCCGACGAGCTGCGTGTTCTTGGGCCCGATCGCGGCGATGTAGATCGGGATGCGCTCCTGCACCGGCGCGATCATCAGCTTGAGCGCCTTGCCCGGGCCGTCGGGCAGCGGCAGCGTGTAGGTCTCGCCCTCGTAGACGAGCCGCTCGCGGGCGAGCGCCTTGCGCACGATCTCGACGTACTCGCGCGTGCGCGCGAGCTGCTTGCCGAAGCGCTGGCCGTGCCAGCCCTCCGCCACCTGCGGCCCGGAGGTGCCGAGCCCGAGCACGAAGCGGCCGTTCGAGAGGTGGTCGATCGTGACCGCGGTCATCGCCGTCATCGCGGGCGAGCGGCCGGGGATCTGCAGGATCGCCGCGCCGAGCTTGATGCGCTCGGTCTGGGCGGCGAACCAGGCGAGCGGGGTTGCGGCGTCCGAGCCGTACGCCTCGGCCGTCCAGACCGAGTCGAAGCCCGCCGACTCGGCCTCGAGCAGCAGCGTGCGCTGATCCTCGGCGGTCAGGCCGAGCCCCCAGTAGCCCAGCATCAGGCCGAGGCGCATGCAAGTCTCCTTTCGCGGGTTGTGCGAGGCGGGCAGCGGAGGCGCATCCTAAGCGGGCCGATGACGCGCCGACGCCCAGCCCGCGACCTCCGCCTCGCGGTCGACTGCCTTCCGCTCCGGACGCGCAGCGCGATGCTGGAGGGAATCGCCTCGGGCCGCATCATCGTCGGCGCCTACACGGACCGCCAGGGCGGCGTCTGCCCGATGCTGGCCGCGCACCGCAACGGCGGGCGCACCAGCCTCGCGAGCTTCGCCCGCGCGTGGGACCGCTACACCGGCGCCCCGCGCCGCGCGCGCGCCGCCACGCCGCGCGAGCTCAACACGCTGCGGGCGATGCTCGAGGCGAGCATCGCGCATCGAGGAGGTCGGCTCGCTGCACGACGTGCCGCGGCCGGTGAGGCGCGAGCCGGAGCTACCCGGTCGGCTGGGCCTGGCTGCGCCCGTTCCGGCGCCTCGACGAGTACGAGCGGGCGCTCGCCGAGCTAGAGCTCGGTGTCGCCCGGCCGGATGAACTGGAGCTCCGGCACGATGCAGTTGCGGGAAGTGCGCAGTAGGTAGCGGATCGCCTCGGCGATGTCCTCCGGCTGGATCATGTCCTCCTTGGGGACCTGACCCTCGACCCAGTCGGTCATGTCGGTGGCCACGAAGCCGGGGCAGAGCGCGGTGACCTGGATGCCGTCGCCGGACAGCTCCTTGTGCAGGCCCTGGCTGAGGCCGACGACGCCGAACTTGGTCGCGGAGTAGGCGGACAGCCAGCCCTGGCCGTGCTTGCCCGCGATCGACGCCGTGTTGACCATCAGCGCCTTGCCGTGCTCGGCGCCGGCCTCCTTGAGCATCGGGATGCACTCGCGCGCGATCAGGTAGACGCCGCGCAGGTTCACGTCGAGCTGCAGGTCGAGCTTCTTGGTCGGCATGTCCGCGACGGCCGACCCGATCCCGATGCCGGCGTTGTTGACCAGGACGTCGAGCCGCCCGTGGCGCTCGCGGTGGGCCTCGACGAGGCGCTTGATCTCGTCCTCCGTCGGCGACGTTGGCGGGGAACGGATGCGCGTCGATGCCCTCTTCCTCGAGCTGCCGGGCGGCGGCCTCCAGCTTGTCGGGGCGCCGGGCGGAGATCGTCACGGCGTAGTCGTCCTGGCCGAGGGCGCGGGCGATGGCGAGCCCGATTCCACTCGATCCGCCGGTGATCAATGCGGCACGCGATGGCATCGCGGCGAAGGCTATGCGAACCGGGCGTTAAGGAACCGCGTGGCCGTTGTGAGCGTCCCCTAGCCTTCCCGGCGATCGTGAGCAGCCGACGCGCCATCGCCGCCGTCCTACTCGCCTGCTCGCTGGTGGCGGCGGGGTGCGGGGGCGACGACGACAGCGGCGACAGCAAGCCGCCGCCGGAGGCGACGCCGGATCAGTTCCCGGCCGTCACAGGGCCGCACCCTGGCGGAGCTGCGCCGCGACCTGCCCAAGGGCGGGCCGGTGCTGGCGCCGACCGTCTCGCACCTCGTGACCGGGAAGAACCGCGTCGGCTTCGGCCTGTTCACCGACGTCGCGTGCGCAGATCGCGGACGCGCGCGCCGCCGTCTACGTCGCGCCGGTCGGCGGCGGCGAGGCGAGCGGCCCCTACGTGGCCCACTACGAGTCGCTCGCGGTGAAGTCGCCGTACGTGAGCGAGACGACCTCGAAGGACCCGGACGCCGCCAAGACCCTCTACGTGGCCGACGTGCCGCTCGAGAAGCCCGGCCGCTACGAGATGCTCGGGCATGGCGCGGCTGGACGACCGGCTCGTGGCCGCGACGTCGGCGGCGCCCGAGCTCGACGGTGCTGCCGGCGAAGGACGACCCGATCCCGGGCCCCGGCGACGAGCCGCCCGGCGGTCCACACGCCGACGCGCACCGACGTGGCCGGCGACGTGGGCAAGATCGACACGCGCTCGCCGGTGTCCGACATGCACGAGGTGGACTTCGCCGACGAGCTCGGCAAGCAGCCGATCGTGCTGCTGTTCGCGACGCCGCTGCTGTGCCAGAGCAGGGTGTGCGGCCCGGTGGTGGACCTGGCGCTGCAGGTGGAGGACGAGTACCGCGACAAGGTCAAGTTCATCCACATGGAGGTCTACCGCGACAACGAGGTCGCCAAGGGCATCCGGCCGCAGCTCGGCCGCGTTCAACCTCCAGTCGGAGCCGTGGCTGTTCGTGATCGGCCGCGACGGCAAGGTGGTCAGCCGGATGGAGGGCGCTTACAGCGCCGGGGAGCTCGAAGGTGCGGTCAAGCAGGCGTTGAAGGAGTAGCGGTCTGCTTGAGAGCCGGGGCGGTTGGGCATGAGCGTCCTGGCATCGACCCCTGAGGAGGGATGCATGGCTGCACCTGAACGTCGCGGCGGTGGGATAGGCGGGATCTCGCTGGGCGGGATCATCGTCATCGTCGGAATCGTGGTGATGATCGTCTCGAGCGTCGTGCTCGGCCTGATCATCGTGCTGATCGGCCTGATCGCGTTCGGAGGGTTCGCGCGCGGCCGCTGGTACTGAGCCGGGCGCCCTGAGCAGCCCCACATAGCTCGCCAGGTTGCGCAGCTTCTGCGCAACTTGGCGACTTCGAACCACCAGGGAGGTTGTGCGTTCACTCCTAGTGGGTAAGCACTCCCGCAGGCAGTTCATTATGGAAACCTGCAGGCGGGAACCTGGGAATGAGACGTAGGTCGTACGCGGACGTGGCTGGGTGAGTGAAGGGGGCGACGGGCGCTTCGCGTCCAACCGCGCGATCGCGCGGCGATCAGCCGGTCGTTTCCCTGCCGCTGAAGCGGGCCGCAGGTGAGGCCCGGCCGCGCTACCTCGTCACCGGTTGCGCCGGCTTCATCGGCTCGCATCTGACCCAGGCGCTCGCGGGCGGCGGCTGCTCGGTGGTCGGCGTGGACGCCTTCAAGGACAACTATCCGCGCTGGATCAAGGAGCGTAACCTCGAGCAGTGCGGCGGCGGCGACGGCGACGTCTCGTTCGCGGAGCTGGACCTGGCCGAGCAGCCGCTCGGCGACCTGCTCGAGGGCGTGGACGGCATCTTCCACCTGGCCGCGCGGCCGGGCGTGCGCACGAGCTGGGGCGCGACCTTCGACGTCTACCTGCGCGACAACCTGCTCGCGACGCAGCGCGTCTTCGAGGCGGCCGTCGACCGCGGCATCAGGGTGGTCTACGCCTCCTCGTCGTCCGTCTACGGCCAGGCGGAGAGCTATCCGCTGCGAGAGGACGCTAAGCCCGTGCCGGTGAGCCCGTACGGCGTGTCGAAGCTGGCCTGCGAGGCCCTCGCCGGCGCTTACGCGCTGTCGCTCGGGCTGGATGCCGTGGGCATGCGCTACTTCTCCGTCTACGGGCCGCGTCAGCGGCCCGACATGGCGTTCGCGGCGGTGTTCGAGTGCCTGGCGCGGCGGTTGCCGTTCCGCATGTTCGGCACCGGCGGCCAGATGCGTGACTTCACCTACGTCGGCGACGTCGTCGACGCGACCCTGTCCGCCATGCGACAGGCGCCGGCGGGCGGCATCTACAACGTCGGCGGCGGCTCCGAGGTCTCGCTGCGGGAGTCGATGGCGATGTGCGAGGAGATCGTCGGGCACCGGCTCGAGGTGGAGCAGCTCGGGCCCGGCACCGGCGACGCCCGCCGTACGCTGGCGGACTTCGCTCACGCCGAGGAGGACCTCGGCTGGACGCCGAAGACCAAGCTGGAGGACGGTCTGCGCGCCCAGGCCGAGTGCGCCGCGGCGTACGGGGCGGATCGGGCGTACGAGTCGGATCCGTCGCTCGCGGTCGCCGAGGCCGTCTGAGGCACCACGCGCGCCGCCGTCGTCATCCAGTCGTTTCGCCCGCACGTGGGCGGCGCGGAGCTCCAGCTCGAGCGGCTGCTGCCGCTGTTGAGCGACCGCGGCGTGCGCACCGAGGTCATCACGCGGGCGATGCGGGGCTCGCCGCGGACCGAGTCGATCCCGGGATCGGTGGTGCGCCGCACGCCGCTCGCCGGGGAGTCGCCGCTCGCCGCGCATCGTCTACGTCGCGGCCGCGCTCGGGCACCTGGCGCGGCGCCGCTCCGCAGATCGACCTCGTGCACGCGCACGGCGCGCTCTCGCCGGCCACGATCGCCCTCGGCGGGCGCCTGCTCGGGCTGCCGTGCCTGGTGACCGTGCTCGGGACCGGGCCGCATGGCGACCTGGCGCGCGTGGCGCGCAAGCCACTCGGCGGAGCGGCGCCTGCGGCTGCTCTTCCGTCACGCGTGGTTCGCGGCGCTCAGTACGGATGCCGAGCGGGAGCTGCTGGCGCGCGGGGTGGCGCCCGAGCGGATCCTCGCGCTGCCGAACGGGGTCGACGTGCGCGCCTCACCGCCCGGCCGGGGGAGCGGAGCGCGAGCGCCTGCGCGAGCGGTTCGGCCTGCCGGCGGAGGGGTTCGTAGGGACCTTCGTCGGGCGCCTGCATCCGGTCAAGGACGTCGACACGCTGCTGGCCGCCGCCGCGGCGGTGCCGGAGCTGACGCTCGCCGTGGCGGGGGACGGGCCCGAGCGGCCGCGTCTGGAGGCCGAGGCGGCGCGGCTGGGCGATGGCGGCGCGCGTGCGCTTCCTCGGCACGTCGTCGGAGGTGGCCGACCTGCTGCGCGCGTCGGACGCGTTCCTGCTGTCGTCCCACGGCGAGGGGATGTCGAACGCGCTGCTCGAGGGGATGGCCTGCGGCCTGCCGTGCCTGGCGAGCCGGTCGGTCGGCGGCGCCGCCGAGCTGCTCGACGGCGGTCGCGGCATGCTGCTCCCGGACGGCGACGTGGCGGCGTGGGCGGACGCGATCGGGCGCCTCGCGGCGGACCCCGGGCTGCGCGCGTCGGCCGGTGCGGCGGCGGCCGCGTTCGTGGCCGACACGCTGTCGCTCGACGCGGCGGCGGACCGGCTCAGGGAGGCCTACGCGCTGATCGCCGGGCGTGCTCGATGAGCGAGCGCCTCTCCGTCCTCTACGTGGTCACCCGCTTCCCGGCGGTCACGGAGACCTTCGTCGTCAACGAATGGCTCGCGCTGGCCGAGCGCTTTCGGATGCAGCTCGTCGCGCTGCGCCGCAGCGGCGAGGCGCCGGTGCATCCGGAGACGGCGCGCGTGCTGCCCGAGGTGCGCTTCCCGCGCATGGCCGCCGCGGCGACGATCGCGGCGCATCTGTATTGGCTCGCCCGCAGGCCGCTGGCGTACCTCTCGACGCTCGCCGCGGTGCTGCGCGGCGCGCTGCGCTACTCCGCGGTGGAGGCCGCCAAGGAGGCCGTCGTGTTCGCAAAGGCGGTGGCGGTCGCCCGCACCGCGGAGCGCGAGCGAGTCGACCGCGTCCACGCCCACTTCGCGAGCCACCCCGCCACCGCGGCCTGGGTGATCCACCGGCTGACCGGCATCCCGTTCAGCTTCACCGCGCACGCCAACGACCTGTTCGTCGCTCCCGTGCTGCTCGACCGAAAGGTGGCCGACGCCCGCGCCGTCGTGGCGATCTCCGAGTTCAACCGCGACCTCCTGCTCGCGAGCGCGCCCGCGGCGCGCGTCGAGGTGATCCACTGCGGCGTGGACCTCGACGCGCCACTCCGGGCACGAGCACGGCGAGCGCGCCGCCGATCGCGTCGTCTGCGTCGCCAGCCTGCACCCGAAGAAGGGCCACGCCGACCTGATCGACGCGATCGCGCTGCTCGCGCGGCGCCGACCCGGCGTCGGCCTCGAGCTCGTGGGCGACGGGCCCGGAGCGCGAGCGGATCGAGCGCCGCGCGAGGGAGCGGGGCGTGGCCGACCGCGTGGCGCTGCTCGGCGCGCGCTCCTCCGACGAGGTGCGGGCGCGGCTGGCCGGGGCGAGCGTCGTTCGCACTGCCGTCGGTGCGGCTGCCCAGCGGCCGCATGGAGGGCATCCCGGTCGCGCTGATGGAGGCGATGGCGTCGGGCGTCCCCGTCGTCGCCACGCGGCTCTCGGGCATCCCGGAGCTGGTCCAGCACGAGGTGACCGGCCTGCTGGTCGAGCCGCACGATCCGGAGCGGTCTCGCCGCGGCCCTGGAGCGCCTGCTCTCCGACGAGGCGCTCGCCGGCCGGCTCGCAGCCGAGGCGCGCAGCCTCGTCGAGCGCTCGTTCAGCCTCGAGGCGGAGTCGCGGCGGCTGGGCGACTTGCTGGCGGAGCCTTAGGCGAGCCGCGCAGGCGCCGGCGGGCGACCAGCAGCGCCCCGGCCGGCCCGCGCGGCACCAGCCAGGTCCGATCCAGCTCGTCGCGCGCGCCGAAGCGGTACTTGTACGGCTCGGTGCCGCGCAGGAAGTCGAACGTCGTGGCGCCCTGCTCCGCGACTCGCTCGAGCGCGTGCAGGATCATCACGTTGCCGAGCGCATCGGCGGCGTAGGCGCGGTCCCAGCCCTGCTGGTAGGCGGCGAACGTGTCGCGCCAGCAGAACCCGTACAGCACGCCGACGACCTGCTCGCCGCGCCGCGCCACGACGGCGGCGGGCCCGCGTCCCGGCTCCGCCCGGCGGCCGAGCAGGCGATGGAAGGCGAACTTGTCGTGGCCGAACGATCCCGGCGCCCGCCCCTCGCGCCCGTGGGCGTGGAGCTCGAAGAGTCGCTCGAGCAGCGGATCGTCCACGGCGCCGGGCGCGACCCACTCGAGCTCCACGCCCTTGCGCTCGAGCCTGCGCGTGAAGCGCCGCAGCTGGCGCACGAAGTCCTTCGAGGGCGCGCCGGTCTCGGCGGCGAGCGGCAGCGTCAGCCTCGGGCAGGCCGTCTCGGCGAGGACGCGGGCGCCGGCTGGAAGGGTCTCGGCCGGCCAGCCCGGCTTCGCGGCGCGCACGAGCAGCGCCGAGCGCCCGATCGCGCCGTCGAGCCAGCTCGCCACCGCGGGACGCAGCTCGGGCGCGACCAGCCAGGCGCAGTGGTCGCCGTCGCCGGGGCCGCTGCCGGCGTTCACCGCGACGGGCAGCGCGAGCGGCAGGCGCCGGTGCAGCCGCTCGCGGCCGCGGCTCAGCGCGACGAGCGCCTCGAGCCGTCCGGACGGCGCCGCGCCAGGTCGCCACGCGGGTGCGCGGACGCCCGGCGAGCGCCTCCCACCACGCCAGCACCCAATCGGGCGTCTGGAAGTAGGAGCTGCCCTCACATCGCTGCGCCAGCTCCAACCACTCGCGGGCGAGGCCGTCCTCGCCCGCGAGCTGCTCGAGGTCGCCGACCTCGGGCTCTATGCCGGCAGCTTGCGCCGCGCGTCGCTCAGCTTGCCCCACAGGTCGAAGCTTGCCGCCTTGACGCGGTCGACGGGCTCGGAGCGCCCCGGCCCGCGCGGGGACATGCGCATCTTGCGCAGCCGCCGGTTGATCCGGTTGACCGACTCCGCGCGCTCGCTGAACTCGGTGTAGAAGGGGATCGAGAAGGAGACCGAGATGCCGGCCTCGGTGGTGACCCAGTGCGGCACGAACGACGGCAGGTAGACGCCGATGCCCGCGTCGAGCCGGAAGTCCTCCGCCACCTGCTCCATCGCCGCGAAGTCGCAGTCCTCGGCGTCGTAGTAGCGGTCGAGCTCGCGCTGGCGGACGGAGTCGTCCTCGAAGGCCGCGACGCTGACGTGCTTCACGCCGCGGACCTGGAGCAGGAAGCTGTGCTCGGGGTCGAAGTGCATCGGCGTGTTGGCCGCCGGCGCCGTGATGAACAGGTAGCCGGTGCGGCGGCGCATGCCGCCCTCGCGATCGCCGAGGATCTCCTCGACCTCGTCGAGGCACTCGTCGATGAGCGAGGAGTACTGCGGGATCCTGCTGGATGTCGCGCAGCGAGATCCTGAAGCCGTTGCGCTCGATGTCCCTGATGGTCGCCGAGGGCGGGCCCTCGCCGATGTCCACGTAGCCGTCGCGGTTGACCAGCGGCAGGTTGCCGCGCTCGCGCCGCACGGCGTCCGGCGGAAGCCGGTCGGCGAGCTCGGCCATCGCGTCGAGCGAGAACAGCGGGTGGTCGACCAGGGAGTGGCCGACCGCGATCGACCGCCGCGCGAACGCGTCACTGAAGGCCGAACCGTCGATTTGGAGCAGGTTGCTCATTCCGATGAGTCTCCTTTCCTCGAAACTGCGTTGTAGATACCCCTTCGGGGGCCGCGGCTATCCATAACTCCTGGCGCCGTAGGCCTTGAAGCGATCCGAGCGGAAGCCCGAACAGCCGATCGAGTCGAAGCGCGGCGGTCCGCGAGCGCAGGTTGCCGCCGCCGTCGAGCAGGCTGCCGGCGGTGCCGCTGCGATGCAGGAACGTCGGCGCCGACGCGCCCACGTTCTGCCGCGCGACGTTGGCGCCGCCATGCAGCTTGAAGGCGGTGATGTTCGCCTCACGCGCCTTGACCAGGATGTTGCGCTCGAGCACGACGCCGGTCGTGTCGCGCGACAGGCTCACGTTCTGCGAGCTGTTGTAGATCGTGTTGAAGCGGACGTCGACGTTGACCGCGCCGCCGTCGTCGCCGCCCGGGCCGAGCTTGATGCCGCGGCCGTTCTCGGCGTTGAAGAGGATGTTCCGGGAGATCACTCCGCGCGGCTCCGGGCTGCGGCTCATGTCGCCCACGTAGACGTTGTGGTCCTGGTTGAGCGGGTCGGTCGGGAACGTGTCGTGGATGCAGTTGCCCTTGACGAGCCAGCGACCGAGGTTGTTGCGCGGCCCGTCGTCGACCTGCAGCCCCGAGGTGGAGCGCGAGCCCCAGATCTCCGAGCGCGTCAGCCGCCAGCCGGTGCCGCCGTAGATGCGCACCAGCGGCTCGTCGGGGTTACCGGCGGCCCAGCGGACCCTCAGGCCGCGGATCGTCCAGTAGCTCGGATCGCCGATCCAGAGCTGGCCGTGCAGCACCGGGTGCTCGCCGGGGAAGTTGGACACGCGCACGCGCGCGTCGCGGCGGCCTGGCCTGGCCACGAGCTTGACGCGCTCGTCGTAGGTCCCGCCGCGCACCAGCAGGCGCTGGCCCTTGCGCAGCCGCCTGAGCGAGTGCCCGATCGTGCGGAACGGGCGCTCGCGGGTGCCTGGGCCGGCGTCCGAGCCGCCCGGCGCCACGAAATAGGTGCGGCGGATGGTCGGCGCGGCGTCGCGCTTCTTGGCCGCCCGCGGCGAGTCCTCGGCGGCGGCGCTGCAGCCGGCCAGCGCGAGAGCCGCGACGACCAGCAGCGACAGACCGACGGGCGCCGTCATGCGCCGCCGCAGATCGACCAGCGGGCGCATCAGCAGGCCGAAGCCCTCGGGCACGACCTGGCGCAGCAGCAGGAGGTAGAGCACCGCGCCCAGTGGGATCCCGACCGCGAGCGCGGCGGCCGGCGGCAGAGTGACGGAGAGCGCGTAGAGCGCGCCGCCCATCAGCGCCGCCAGGCCCAGCGCCGGCGCCGCGGCCTCGAACGTCGCGTACCAGCGGATGCCCAGCACGCGCCCGGTGACGATGCCCAGCAGGGTCAGCGAGATGATCTTCTCGCCCACCTGCGCGGCCGCGACGGCGGCGATGCCGTGGGGGGCGGCGAACCAGATCGCGGGGAACAGGATCGCGATCTGCATCAGGCCGGTGGCGGTGAGCAGCCAGGAGCGGCCGAGCGCCTTGAAGACGGCGCCGGGCATGGTGGCCAGCGAGGCGAGGCCCGCCCAGACCGCGACCCAGGCCATCGGCGCGGCGGCGGAGCGCCACTCCTCGCCGTAGAGGGTGAGCACCAGCGGCAGCGCCAGCGCGGCCATGCCGAAGGCGGCAGGCCAGGCAACCATCGCGCCCAGCCGGATCGTCTGGACGTAGCCGCGGCGCAGGTCGTCGTCGATGTCCTCCGGCTGCGTGCCGCGCAGCCGCGCGTAGAAGGGGAACAGCACCTCGTTGGCGACCCTGAAGCCGGTCATGATCACCAGCTCGGGAAGCCGGAAGGCGAGGTAGTAGAGGCCGAGGGCGGTCGCGCCGAGCTTGCCGCCGACGATCAGGTAGTCGAAGTTCTTGGCGCCCTGGCCGAGCACTCCGACCGCGACGATGCCGAGGCCGAAGCGCATCATCGAGGACACGTGGCTGCGCGAGACGACGAAGCTCGGGCGGAACGAGTGCACCAGCCAGAGGCCGATCGACTGCGCGGCGGTGCCGGCCACCTGGCCGATCACGAGGCTCCACGCGCCGGCGCCCGCGAAGGCGAGCACCACGCTGACGGTCCCCTTGACGATCCCGGAGGCGAGCTTGGGCCCGAACAGCCTGCGGAAGTCGAGCGTGCGGCGCAGCCGGTACTCGTGCGCCTTGCCGAGCGCGCCGAGCGGGAACTGCAGGGCGAGCACGCGGAAGAGCGACTCGACCTTCTCGCTCGGGCCGATGTCGGCAAGCAGCGGCGCGACCAGCCAGCACGCCGCGAACAGGACGAGCGAGCCGGCGATCCCGATCCAGAAGGCCGTCGACGAGACGCGCGGGTCCTCCGCGTCGGCGCGGTAGATCAGCGATGCGCCGAGCCCCAGGTCGCCGACGTACTCGAGCGCGTAGATGATCGAGAGCGCGAATGCGACGAGCCCGAACTCGCTCGGCACCAGCAGGCGCGCGAGCACCAGCGTGGCGCCGAAGACGAGCAGCTTCCCGGCCGCGTCCGCGGCGCCGGCCCAGACCACGCCGCTGACCGCACGCCGGCCGAGGTCACGCATCGGGCTTCACGACCGCATGGCCGGTGTGCTCCCGGGCCAGGCGAGCGTCGTCCCTGAGCGCGTGCCGAAGACGCGCCACCAGCCGCTCCGAGACGAACACCCTGGTGACCAGCGCGCAGCTTGCGGCGGGCGAGGGTGAAGGGGTCGAGCGCGAGCGCCTCGATCGCGTAGCGCCGGGCGACCGCCTTGTCGCCCTGGATCGCGCTGCCGAGCCCGGCGTGCAGGCAGGCCGCGGAGGCGGCCGCGCGCCGCAGCAGCGGGCGCTTCCAGGCCGGCCGGACGGCGTCGAGGTGGCGGTCGACGATCGCGAGCTGGATGTCGATGCGAGCCCGGCCCCTGCGCAGCGTGACGCCGTTGGTGTGGCGCCGCACCAGCGCCACGACCTCGTCGGCGAAGCCGATCGGGAAGCGCTGCGCGATCGCCAGCCAGGTGTCCCAGTCCTGCCCGACCGGCAGCTCGCTGAAGCCGCCGGCCGCCTCGAGCGCGGAGCGCCGCACCAGCACCGAGCTCGGGTTGAGGACGACGTTGTGGATCAGCAGCTCCTCGAGCACGTGCCCGCAGGCGGGGCCGCGCAGCGCGTGGACGATGCTCGACGGGCGCATCTCCTCGTCGCAGGCGAACGCGTGGGCGGCCACCAGCGCGGCATCGGGGTGGCGCTCGAGGTGCGCCACGCCCACGGCCAGGCGGTGCGGCAGCCAGGCGTCGTCGGCGTCGAGGAAGGCGACCAGCGGACGAGGACGTGACCTCCAGGCCGGCGTTGCGGGCCTGGCCGGCGCCGCCCGTGGTGCGGTGGACGTAGCGCACGCCACGGTCCGCGTAGCGCGCGGCGACCTCGGCGGTCTCGTCGGTCGAGGCGTCGTCGACCACGACGATCGTGACGTTCGGGTGCGTCTGCGCGAGGACGCTGTCGATCGCCTCGGCGAGGAAGCGGCCGTAGTTGTGGCAGGTGATGATCGCGTCGACCGCCGGCGCGCCGGTCGCGGCCTCGACGGGCGCCGGCTGCTGGCTAAGCACGCGCGTCCTCCTCGGCGAACAGCCTGCGGGCCACGGGCGCCGGGATCCGCTCGTGCACGTATGCGTGCCAGTCGATCTCGCCGGTGACCTTGGCGGCCAGCCTCTCCACGGGATCGTCGCCCACGCCGAGGCGCGCGACGCGCAGCGGGTGGTCGTCCGTCGCGCAGCGCGCGCGGCAGCGAGATCAGCCCGAGCTCGAAGCCGGCGCGGCCGGCCGCCGCGAACGTCTCGGCGTTGACGTGGCGGCCCGAGCTTGCCCCACGGGTAGGCGATCGCGCGCGGCGGTGCGCCGAGGCGCTCCGCGAGCACCTCGCGCGAGCGGCGCAGGTCCGCTTCTGCGTCCTCGGCGGAGAGCTGAGCGAGGTTGCGGTGGCTCCACGTGTGCGACCCGATCGACATGCCGGCCGTCGCGCATCTCCTCGGCCTGGGCCCACGACAGGGGCCGCAGCGCCTCGCGCGGCGTGTGCCAGGCCTCGGTGAGGTGCCGCATCACCGCGTCGTCGCGCTCGAGGAAGCCGGCGGTCAGGAAGAAGCTCGCGGTCATGCCGCGCGCCGCCAGCAGCGGCAGCGCGTGAGTGTGGTTGTCCTCGTAGCCGTCGTCGAACGTGATCGAGACGTACGGGCCGCCGCCCTGCCGCGGCGTCGCGACGAGCTCGTCCAGCGGCACGACCTGGGAGTGCTCGGCGAGCCAGTCGAGGTGCTCCCCGAACAGCGCCCGGGGTGAGCCCCAGGTAGCTCGGCCGCGGGTCGACCGAGTGGTAGCAGAGCACGACCCGCCGGCCGGCGAGGTCCGGCGGCGGCAGCACACGCCGCGCCCCCGACTGCGCCACGCGCGTGAGACGCCTGCGCGTGCCGGTGGGCAGCGCCACGCCGGGTCATCCCTTGGCCTCGCCGCCGCGCGCGCCGCGCATCCCGACCGGCTCCCAGATCTCGAAGCGCACGCCCGCCAGCAGCGAGAGGACCGCGAGCGCGGCGGCGCCGTTGGCGAGGCAGAAGAAGTAGGGGATCCAGAGCGGCTTGAGCCGGCCCCAGCGCGTGTGGGCGAGCAGCGCGCCGGCGAGCGCCAGCGCGTAGAAGGCGAGCTGCGGGGCCAGCAGGAGCCACCAGAGCGGGTCGCCGGCGGCGAGCACCGCGCTGGCCGCGAGCAGCGCGAGGAGGAAGAAGCCGACGAAGCGGCGCAGCAGCTTGTGGAAGATCACCTCGACCGCGTAGAGGCCGGTGCGGGTGGGGAGGAGGTCGCCGCCGAGCTCCAGCGCGGAGCGCAGGCCGCGGTTCATCACGCGCACCTTGCGGCGCAGCTCGGTCGCGCCCTCCTCGGGGGTGGCCACGAGCACCCGGGCGTGCTCGTCGAAGGCGAGGCGCCCGCCCTGGCTGACGACGGCGCTCGAGATCAGGAAGTCGTCGGTGCCCGCGGTCTGCGCCGAGTGCGTGAAGAGGCGGCGGCGCACCGCGTACAGGTGCCCGCTCGCGGAGACCACGCTGCCGACGCGGTCCTCGAGCCGCTTGAGCAGCCGCTCGTAGCGCCAGTAGAGGCCCTCGCCGCGCGCCACCGGGCGGCCGTCCTCCTCCACGTAGCGCACCACGTTGGCGGCGACCCCGCCGACCTGCTCGTCGGCGAAGTTCGACACCAGCCGGCGCAGCGTCCCCGGCTCGAACAGCGGAGTCGGCGTCGGTGAAGACGAGGATCTCGCCGGTCGCTGCGCGCTCGGCGCGGTTGAGGGCCGAGAGCTTGCCCATGCGCGGCAGGTCGAGCACGAGCGTCGCGCCGGCGCCGCGAGCCGCCTCGACGGTGCCGTCCTCGGAGCCGTCGGAGGCCACGATCAGCTCCAGCAGCTCGGGCGGGTAGTCGGAGGCGAGCACGTTCGCGACCTTGTCGGCGATCACGTCCACCTCGTCGTGGGCGGCGACGACCACCGACAGCGGCAGCTCGACGTCGGCGCGCCGCCTCGGGCGCGGGCGCAGCCTCCCGAGCAGGACGAGCGCCAGCGGGTAGCCCGACGTACACCCACACCACGAGGACGGCGGACACGATCGCCACCACGAGGGCCACGGTCACCGCGCCGTCCTCCGCGCCAGGCTCCCGGCGGCGAAGCCGAGCGCCGATGAAGACCCACTCGTAGCGGGCGTAGGAGCTGTGCAGGGTCACCGCGCAGATCAGGAAGGCGCCCAGCGCCACCGCGAGGCCCTCGCCGAGCAGGGCGTCGCGGCCCGGGAGCCGCGAGCGGGCCCGCCACGCGCCGCTCAGGGCCAGCCAGAGCACGGCCGCGAACGCGATCGCGCCGAAGAGGCCGGTCTCGGCGAGCGACTCCAGGTAGAGGTTGTGCGCGCTGCGCTGCTGCGGCGCGCGGGTCGAGCCCGATCTCGGCCGAGTAGGTCTGGTAGTGGACCTCGAAGTTGTCGGGGCCCACGCCGAGCAGCGGGTGGTCGCCCCACATCTGCACCCCGGCGAGGTTCTCGCTGGTGCGGCCGCGCAGCGAGGCGTTGTCGCGGAAGGAGGCCGTGGAGGAGTCCGAGCCGGTGGCGTCCCTGAGCGCGCCGATGCGCTCCTGGAGGCTGTTGGGTACCACGAGCGAGCCGAGCGCGACGACCGCGAGGAGCGCCAGCGCGACCGAGCGCAGCCGGACCCCGTGGAGCAGCGCGATGACGACGGCGGCGATCACCAGCGCGATCAGGGCGGCGCGGGACTGCGTGTAGACCGCGGCGACCACGCACGCGGCGCAGATGGCCGCCGCGAACACCCGGGCGGACGTGCGCGTCTGCATGCGGGCGAGGTAGAAGGCGAGCACGGCGGAGGTGACGAGCACCTGGCCGAACGGGATTCGGGTTGAGCGGGCCGGCGCTGCGCATGGCGTCGCCCGCGGGCAGCACTCCGGCGAAGCCGCCGTAGGTCGAGCCGTAGGTCTTGGTGACCTGCTGGACGATCGCCAGGAAGGCGAGCAGTCCGACGCCCATCGCGACCGCCCACAGCGCGCGCCGCAGCCACTCGGGCGGTGTCGAGCAGGATCATCAGCAGCCCGACGATCAGGCCGTAGCTGACCAGGTCGAGCGTCTCGGCCGCGGCGGCGCCACGATCGGCGGCGCCGGCGGAGGCGGCGAGGTAGGCGAGGGCGAGGGCGGCGAACGGCGAGCAGCTCGCGCGGCAGGGCGAAGCGCTCGCGGCCGGTTGCCCAGCGCAGCAGCGCGCCTGCGAGGACGATCGCGGTCAGGCCGTGGGCGACGCTGCGGTGGGCGAGGGTGTCGGGGACGTAGGCGACCAGCAGGAACAGCGCCGCGACCAGGGACCAGCGCAGGCGCGCGACCGCGGCCGCGACGGCGAGCGCGGCGAGCACCGCCCCGACGACGAGCAGCGCCGGGTCGTCCGCGCGGCCGAGCGCGGTGCCGAGCGCGAGGGCGGCGACGCCCATCGCGATCCGCCCCGCCCAGATCGCGGGGCCCGCCTCGCCGGCACGCGGCGGAGCCTGGCGGCTCAGCCCCGCTTCTTGCACGTCAGTCCTCGTCCTCGTCGCGAGCCGGCGGCGGCCGGCGGGGCGGGGGCCGGCGGCGCGGGGGCCGGATCGGGTCGCCGGGCCGGGTCGGGTCGCGTCGGCGGCCTCAGCCAGCTCTCGCGCCGCTCGCGGCCGACGGGGTCGGCGGGCCGGCTCGGCGTCCGCTCGGGCTCGCTGCGGGTGACCGGATCGGATGCAGGGGCGACGGCGGGATCGCCGTCCGCGCCGCTCGGCTCCTCGGGGCGGCTCGGCTTGCCGTCCGCGCCGCTCGGCTCCGGCTGCGCCGGGCTCGGCTCCGGCTCGCTCGGCTCCGGCTCGCTCCGCTCCGGCTCGCGCGGCACGCGCGCCGCCGGCTGCGACCCGTTCGGCGCGTCGGGCCTCGGCTCCCGGTAGACGCGCGGCCTGCGCGGCCGTTCCGCGGGCTTGCTCCGCGACGGGCGCGAGGGCGTCTTCGTCCGTGGCTTCAGCTCAGGGGCGAAGCGCACCTCGGCGGCCACCAGGGCGACCCCCAGCGCGGCGCCGAGGAGCAGCGCGAGCAGAATGACCTCGCCCGTCGCAGGGCCGCCGCCGTCGGACACGGCGGCCGTGCTCAACCGCTCCAGCACGTACGCCGAGTAGCTCGACGTGACATAGGTCGAGGCCTCGCTGGCGTAGCCGGGCGCCAGCCGGCCGAGCACCGACCGGTCCGGTCCCGTCAGGGTCACGTCGATCAGGGTGCTGCCCGGCTTGGCGCTCGCGTCGACGCCGTACTCCGAGGTGAGTGGGACGTCGACGTCCCCGCCGCCCGCCGCAGGATCGCGCGGCTGTCCAGAACGCCGATCACGGTCTGCACGAGCGTCCCGTCCGACTTGAGCGCGTCGAGCGTGCCAGGCAGGTCGTCGTTGCTCACCGACGCGTCCGGGCGCAGCACGAACTGGATCTTGGTGCGGTGCTCGTCCGACCTGCCGGCTGCCGCCGTGGCGGCGCCCAGGGCGGCAAGCAGCGCGAGGCCCGCGACGAGCCACCACCTGCGCGCCAGTCGCGAGCTGAGGGCAGAGACGTCCATGCTCAATAGGCCCCTTTCGAGATGAACACCGACCGGATCGTCGCGAGGACGAGCTGCAGGTTCACGCGGAGCGATCTCGACCGCGCCTGACGGATGTCGAGCCGGCAGCGCTCCGCGAAGTCCATGCTCCCGCGCCCCTCCGCCTGCCAGCGGCCGACCAGGCCGGGCGTCACGTCGAGGCGCTCGCTCTGCCAGAGGTCGTAGTCGGCGAGCTTGACCGAGCACGGGCGCGGGCCGACCAGCGTCATCTCGCCGCGCAGCACGTTGTGGAGCTGTGGAAGCTCGTCGAGCGACGACTTGCGCAGCACGCGGCCGAGCCTGGTGACGCGCGGATCGTCGGCGATCTTGAAGTCGGGCCAGGCCATCGTGTTGAGGTGCCGCAGCTGCTCCTTCATGCGGTCGGCGTCGCGGGTCATGCTGCGTAGCTTGAGCAGCCCGAAGGGGTGACCGTCGCGCCCGAGGCGGTCGATCCGCACGAAGGCGGGGCCGGGCGAGTCGAGCTTGACCGCGAGCGCGAGCAGCGCGACGAGCGGGATCACGATCGGCGCGATGAGCAGTAGGACGAGCAGATCCACACCTCGGCGTAGCGGGATGCTCAGCGTACGCGCTTCGAACAGCACCGCGGGCCGGTCGGCGGGCGGCTGCGGCGGCGCGCCGGCCTGCAGCGCCCGCTCGGCCCGAGGCTCGCGATCGACGTGGCCGTTGGAGCCGGGCCCGTCCGTGTCCGCGTCGAGCCAGGGCCGCCGGCGCGAGCGGGCCACGTCCTTGAGCAGCGCGTAGGTCTGGCCGTCGTCGGGGAAGGTGGCGGTTCCGAGGACGAGGTCGCGGCGCTTGGCGGTGGACATGCGGCCGAGCACGTTCCGGGTCACGCGCTCGTCGGCGCCCGGAAGGACGACCACGATTCCGTCAGCCGCGGCGCGCACGATGGCGTCCGTCACCCGCAGGCAGGGCACGAGCGCGCGGGCGACCTCCGCCAGCCGTCGCGCCGACGCGCGCCTCCCGCCGAGCGCGATGCTCGCGACCGTCAGTCGCGACCGCTCGCGGCGGACCCGCGCGAAGTCGCGCGCGATCGGATCGGGGGGCGCGAGGGTCGCCGAGCGCAGCATGCGGGTGCCCGCGGCGCTGTCGTTCAGCAGGAAGGCCGACAGCCCCACCGAGAGGATCGCGAAGCGGTCGACGAGCAGCATCAGCAGGACCGCGAGTCCGACGAACGCGAGGTGGTCGGCGAGGCCGTAGGCGACTGCATAGGCCGTCACCGAGGCGAGCGCGATCGGCCAGGTCAGCAGAGGGGGGAGGCGGGCGGCGCGGCGGGCGAGCACGGCACCTTGGGCGACCATGAGCGCGGCGAAGCCGAGCGCCCAGGGGCCGTCCGAGTTGGACAGGAGGACGGACTCGAGGCCACGAGCGCGCAGCCGAGCAGCCACATCAGGAGAAGCATCGTCGCCTCCTCGCGCGAAGCTCAGCGAGGGCGGGGCTGCTCAACGACCGCCGGTGAGGGCCGCCCCGTCATGACGGGCCTCGCTCGCGCTGCGTCCTGGACGTCTGCCCACCATGCACGGGCTTTACCCCTGAATGCACATAACCATCCCCCGAAACCGTGCATATACGCTCGATTAGGCGGACTCGGCGCCCTCGCGCACGCGCCCTACGGAGTGTCATAGGTGGTGAAGATCAGGATCTGCGCGCCGTACAGGCCGTCGAAGCTCGCGGACGCGCAATCCGGGGCGGTGCCGCCCGGGGTGACCGTGTACCGGATCCGGTCGACCGTGGTGCTCGTCCACGCCTGGTCGGCGTTGTCGCGCACGACGAGCACCGCCGAGGCGGCGCTGCCGTCGACCCTCGTCCCGACCGCGCCCACCGCCGCGTCGTGGCCGTGCACGGACAGGCAGGTGACGTTCCCCGTGAAGGTGTTGCCGAGGTCGCCGGGCAGCTGGAGCTCCCCGGTGGCGCCCCCGCCGGCGCGATCGCTCTCGGCCTGCACGTAGCCGGTGTGCCCAACCCCGGTGAGCTGGTGCGCGAAGAACCCGCGGAGCAGGTCGCCGCTCGGCTTCCTGGTCCGGAAGGTGCGGGTCTGCGCGCAGACGGCGTCGGTGGCGCCCTCGTCGCGGCCGCAGAGGCGGAATCCGTATTCGGTGTCCGGCACGAGGCCGTATGGGCCCCAGGGTGCGACCGGCTCGGAGACTGGCCCCGTGGCGCCGCCCGGATACCGCTGCGGGAGGTTCGTCCCGCGCTGGTCGGGATGCGCGGCCGGCCAGATCTGGAAGAAGACGTCGGCCGGCCCGTTGTTCGTCGTGCCGCGCCCGTTCAGCTTCGCGTGGTCGAACTGGATGTCGGACGCCGGCTCGGTGGACCCGTAGCAGCCGGCCAGGACCAGGGTCACGAGCAGGAGTGCTGCGGCTGACCCGCGGAGGCGCATGCCGTCGCGACGCTAACAGGGCTGGCCGGATGCCATGAGGGAGACTGCGTCCATGAGCGCTCAGCCGCCATGGCGCCGCCGGGCAGGTGTCGCGCTCGTCCTGGCGACCGTGGCGCTGTTCACGGCTACCGCCGTCGTCGGGTACACGCGGTCGGTGCTGGTCGACCGGCACGAGTTCAGCACCCGCGCCGCCGACGCCCTCGACGATCCCGACGTTCGCTCCGTGCTGGCGGACCAGGTGGTCGGAGGGATCACCAGCAGCGTGGCGCCGGACCTGCTGCTCGTGCGCCCCCTCGTCGTCCACGCCGCCGCGACCCTGGCCGGCACCGATGCGTTCCAGCGGCTGTTCGCGCGGGCTGTCAGCGACCGCCACCGCGCGCTCACCGACGGCGACGAGACCTTCAGCTTCGGGCTGCCCGTGGGCCGCGGCCTGCTGTTCGACTCGCTTCGCAGCGTGTCGCCGCGCCTCGCCGGGGCGATCCCGCCCGATCTGACCGTGCCGGTGGTGCGGCTCGATCCGCATGATTCCGAGCTCGCCGGCGCTCGCTTCCTGGTGGCGCTCGCGGGCTGGTGGTGGCCGCTGCTGATCGCCTCCGTGATCGCCGCGCTCGGATGCGCCGTCCTGGCCGGGGGCGCCCGCACCGCGCTCGCCTACCTGGGAGCCGCCACCGCAGGGGCCGGCCTGCTGGTCGCGGCCGCAGTCGCGGGGCTTCGGCCGGTTCGTCGAGTCGCACGCCGCGCATGCCGCCGACCTCAGCGACGAAACCGAGAGAGGCGCAGTGCGGGCGCTGTGGGAAGCCCTGTTCTCCGACCTCCGCACGGCGGGGCTCGTCGCCGCGCTTGCGGGCGTCGTCGTGGCCGTGCTGGCCGCCCGGGAGCTGCCGATCCGCTCGGTGGGCGGCTGGGGCCTGGAGCGGGCACGCCGCTTCGCCGAGTCACCGGTCCCCGCCGCTCGGCTGGTCCGCGGCGCGCTCCTGATCGCGCTTGGGGCGGGACTCGTGCTGGAGCCGGCGCTCGTGGGACGGGCCTTCCTGCTCGTCGCCGGCGCGCTGATCGTGCTGATCGGCGTCTCGCAGCTCGCCGGCAGCTCCCCAGAGGAGCGGGCGGTGCCGATGGCTCGAGACGATTCGCCGCTGCTGCTGGCCGGGGCGGTGGCCGCGGTGGTGATCCTGGCCGTCGTGGTCATCGCGCTCGTGCTGCCCGCTCCGAGCGCTGCGCCCGCCGCGAGCGCCGGGCCGCGCGACGGCTGCAACGGCTCGCAGGCGCTCTGCGGCCGGCGGCTCAACGAGGTCGCCTTCGCGGCGACCCACAACTCGTACGCGGCCGCCGACGAGCCGGGCTGGCTGTTCGCCAACCAGCGCTACGGGATCGAGCGTCAGCTCCGCGACGGAATCCGCGCGCTCTTGATCGACATCCACTACGGCGTGCGCGACCCCGACAGCGGTCGGGTGAGGACCGACCTGCCGGGCGAGCACTCGTCGCGCAACAAGGTCGTGCGCGAGCTCAGCCCACGGGCGGTCCGGATCGCCGAGCGGGTCGCGGGCCGAGTGGGGTTGAGCCTCCCCGAAGGGGACCGCGAGGCCTACCTCTGCCACACCCTCTGCGAGCTCGGGTCCGAGCCCTTGGACGAGCAGCTCGGGCTCCTGGCCGACTTTCTGGCGGCCAACCGCGGCGAGGTTCTCCTGCTCGTGGTCGAGCCGTACGTGCGGGTCGGGACGGTCGAGCGCGGTCTCGCTCGAGCGGGCCTGCTCGAGCAGGCAGCCGAGATCCGCCGCGACGATCCGCTGCCGACCCTCGGGGAGCTGGTGAAGGCGAACACCCGTCTCGTCGTCCTGGCAGAGGACGACGGCGGAGAGCGCCCCTGGTACCTGCCGGCCTTCTCCTTCACGCAGGACACCCCGCTCGGAGCCGAGACGCCGGCGGAGCTCGCGCTGCGCGCGCTACCGGGGCGATGCCGACAGCCCGCTGCTGCTCGTGAACCACTGGGTGCCGCCCTTTCCTCCGCTCGCGTCTCGCAACGACCGCATCGGAGGCGCGTTCCTGGAAGAGCGCCTGAAGCGCTGCGAGCGGGAGCGGCGGCTGTTCCCCAACCTGATCGCCGTCGACTTCTACGAGCGCAGCGACGTGGTGGAGATCGCCCGGCAGCTCAACTCACGCGCGACGCGTTGAGCGTCAGGGTTCGGGACATCGTCGACGTCCTGCTGTCGACCCACCGGCGCTTCGTGGACGACCGGATGGCGGACGGCGCGGCCGGGCTGGCGTTCTACATGTTGTTCTCGCTCATCCCGGTCCTGCTGATCTTCGGCG
Organism: uncultured Thermoleophilaceae bacterium; assembly: GCA_963828225.1. Lineage (GTDB taxonomy): Bacteria > Actinomycetota > Thermoleophilia > Solirubrobacterales > Thermoleophilaceae > JACVRW01. The sequence continues at coordinate 172,513 of CAWHDX010000007.1, forward strand.
CGGTCATCAATCTGCTCGGCGCCGACGCGGCGCAGGACGTCGCGCGGTTCGCGGGCGACGAGGGTGCCTCGGCCTCGCTGGAGGGGACGGTCGAGGACGTGCTCGACACCGCGGTGAAGAGCGCTCCCGAAGGCGCCGGCGCGCTCGGAGTCATCGGCGTCGGGACGCTGATCTACGGCGCGTCGCGCGCGATCACCGCGGCCGGCCGCGCGCTGGACGTGATCGCGGGCGCCTCGGTCACGGCGCGGTCGCTCCCGAGGCGCGCGCAGGACATCGCGTGGACGGTCGTGCTGCTGGTGCTGGTCCTTGCTCTGCTGGTACTGGTCTTCTTGACCGGGGGGCTCTTCCGCAGGCTGGTGGAGCTCGCCGGGCTCGGGCAGGTCGGCACCGTCGCTTGGGACGTCCTCCACTGGCCGGCGGCGTTCCTGCTCTGCATGGTCGTGGTGGCGCTGGTGGTCTTCACGGCGCCGTCGCAGCGCCCGCCCGCCTTTCGGCCGTGGACCGCCGGAACGGTCTTCACCGTGGTGGCGTTCCTCTCCGCGTCCGCCGGCTACGGGGTCTACATCGCGAACATCGGCCGGCACAACGCGACCTACGGAGCGTTCGCCGCCCTGGTGATCCTGATGCTGTGGGCCTGGATGGCCAGCATGTCCTTTCTCTTCGGCGCCGAGCTCGACCGCGAGCTCGAGGTACGGGCGCGGCGCCGGGCCTAGTTGCGCGGCGCCCGCCGTTGCTCCTAGGATCGCCAGATGGGCGGGCGCATCGTGCTGGGGGCACTGCTGATCGCCTTGGGGGCTGCGCCCGCTGCTCAGGGCGTCTCCGCCACTTTGACGAGCCCGCCGAACGGGGCCACCTACTACACGGGCTCGCAGTACACGGCGGCCGTGCCGTGGTCGGGCTCCTACAGCTTCGCGCCCTGCTCGGGCAACAACTTCTTCATCGGCAAGGTGCAGCGCTGGGACCGCTCCGCCCCGCCCGCGGGCGACTGGCCGTCCAACGGTGGAAGCAAGGAGACCACGCTCTCGGGCACGAACAACCTGTTCCCCGGGACCTACTACTTCAAGGCCTCCGCCCAGTGCGCGCTGATGCCCACCGTCTACTCGGCGGTCAGCACGATTCGCGTGATCAGCGGGGCCGCGCCGGAGCCGCCGTCGAAAGCCTCCGACCGGGACGAAGCCCGTCTATCCGAAGGTGAAGAAGACGAACTGCAGGCGGAAGGGGAAGCGGGTGCTGTGCGCGCAGCAGAAGGCGCTGGTCAAGCGGCTGGTGAAGGCGGCAAAGCAGACGGCGAAGCAGCGGGTGCCGCTCAAGAAGGCCGCGGCCAAGCGCAAGGCCGCGAAGACGCCGGCTCAGCGCGACGCGGCGGGCAAGGCGATCGAGGCGGCCTTCAAGCCGATCGCGGATGCCTACATCGATCTGCTGGTGCTGTCGAAGAAGCCGCTGCCGACGGTGAAGGTCAACCTGCCGCGGAGCTTCGAGGAGTGGAAGCGGCTGCTGCTTCCGGTCGCGCAGCGGGAGGCGGAGAAGAAGTGGGGCGACAAGCGGCTGTACAAGGTCGGCGAGTTCGCCATAGAGGCCGACAAGACACTGGCGCTGACCAGCAAGTACGCGGCCGAGACAGACCGCCAGTACATGGCCAATCCGGCCGTGCGGGCGGAGCTCGACGCGCTGGCGCCGGCGTTCTGCAGCACCACCTCCTACTCGCAGTGCGGGGCCGAGGGCAAGGCGGCGGTCGTGTCGCACAGCCTGGTCCAGACCGGCCAGGAGCACAAGCTCCACAACCAGGCATCGGAGCTGGCCAAGGCCGGCGCCAACGTCGTCTACCAGCTGCCGCGCGGCTTCTGAGGCGCCGTCCCTTGACTTGAACCGGCGCCGCGTGTAGGCCACGCAGTACATGCGGATGCGCATCTTCGTACTCGGCGTCATCTTGCTCGCGCTGGTCCAGCCGGGGGCCGCCCAGGCGGGCATCGAGATGTTCCCCGTCCCGACCGCCAACAGCGGACCGGCCGGCATCGCCGCAGGCCCTGATGGTGCGCTCTGGTTCACCCAGCAGAACGTCGACCGGATCGGGCGGATCACGACGTCACGGTGCGGTCAGGGAGTTCCCGGTGCCGACCTCGAACAGCGAGCCGTTTCGGATCGCGGCCGGCCCGGACGGGGCGATGTGGTTCACCGAGGCTCTCACCAACAAGATCGGGCGGATCACCACCGCCGGTCGCATCACCGAATTCTCCGTCCCTACACCTCCGGGGAGCGGACCGGCTGAGATCGCGGCGGGCCCTGACGGCGCCCTCTGGTTCACCGAGCCGTTCTTCGGCGCGAACGTCATCGGGCGCATCACGACGGCGGGGAGCATCAGCACGTTCCCGGTGACCAACCCCCTCCGCCGGCCCATTCGGCATCGCCGCCGGACCGGACCGCGCTCTCTGGTTCACCGAGGCCGTCGCCAACAAGATCGGGCGGATCACGACGGCGGGCCGCGTGAGCGAATACCCGATCCCGACGCCGGCGAGCAATCCGCTGCAGATCACGGCCGGGCCCGACCGTGCGCTCTGGTTCGTCGAGACCAACGCGAACAAGATCGGCCGCATCGCGACCGACGGCAGAATCACCGAATTCGCCAATCCAAGTGCGGGCGGCAGCCCCAGCGACATAGTCGCGGGGCCTGATGGGGCACTGTGGTTCAGCGACTTCAATGCAAATGCCATCGGCCGCATCACGACGGCCGGCAGGATCAGGGTGTTCCCGATTCCGACGCCTACCCCCGGACCCATCGCCATCACGGCGGGACCCGACGGTGCGCTCTGGTTCACCGAGCCGAACTCGAACCAGATCGGAAGGCTCGCGGCCGTCGCGACCAGCAAGGACCAGTGCAAGAAGGGCGGCTGGCGGGACTTCCCGGGCTACAAGAACCAGGGCGATTGCGTCAGGTCCGTGAAGGGCAAGAAGACCTGACGGCTCGTCGCACTAGCATCGCCGTAGGGCCGGTAGCTCAGTTGGTTAGAGCAGCGGACTCATAATCCGTAGGTCCCTGGTTCGAGTCCAGGCCGGCCCATCGCCAAGCGCGCGTGCCTCGCCGAGCCGGAGCACTTGACCGCTACTGTCCCATAGGATCGTCGCATCGTCCGTTCGAGACAAAACCGACGGCAGCTACGCAGGCGAGCGGGCCTGCTGGCGCTGCTGGCGGTAGCAGCCTGCCTGGCGCTGGCGCCGAACGCTGTTGCCGCCATCTACTGGGGCAACTTCGGCACCAATGCAATCGGGGGCTCCGAGCTCGACGGCTCCCTCGCCAACCAGGCGTTCATCCCCGCGCAGGGCCCGGGCGGCGTCGCCGTCGACAGCCAGCACATCTACTGGACCAACTTCGGCGGCACGACGATCGGCCGCGCGAACCTCGACGGGTCCGGCGCAAATCAGAGCTTCATCACTACCAACGGTCCAGCTTTCGGGGTCGCGGTCGACGGCCAGCACGTCTACTGGGCGAACAATACGAATGGAACGATTGGGCGCGCCAACCTCGACGGCACCGCCGTCGCCAACGACTTCATCACCGGCGCCGTCGACCCCGAGGGCGTCGCGGTCGACGGCCAGCACGTCTACTGGGGCAACTACAGCGCCAACACCATCGGACGCGCCAACCTCGACGGCAACGGCGCGCAACAGGCGTTCGTCACGGGCGCCGCCGGCCCGACCGGTGTCGCCGTCGATGGAGCCCACATCTACTGGTCGAGCACCAACAACAACTCGATCGGGCGGGTGAATCTCGATGGCAGCTCGGGCAAGGACCTCAACTTCATCCCTGATCCAATCGCTCTGAACACCGAGGGGGTGGCGGTGTTCGGCGGGTTCATCTACTTCACGACGGGCAACAACCCCGGGTCCCCGGGCACGATCGGCCGTGCCAACGTCGACGGCTCGAACCCGAACAGCAACTTCATCACGACGGCCGCCCCGTGGCCGTTCGGCATTGCAGTCGACGGGACTTCGTTCAGCCGCCGGCCCGCGCCCGGTGGCCCGCCCGGTGGTACGGGCCCCACCGCTCGCAAGCGCCTCAAGTTCGGCAAGGTGAAGCTGGACAAGAAGAAGGGAACCGCGCTCCTGCCGGTGACCGTTCCGAGCCCGGGCAAGCTCTCGCTTGGGGGCAAGGGGGTCAGGGTCTCCAGGAAGGTGCCGAGGGCGGGCACGTACAAGCTGCGCGTCAAGGCAAAGGGCAAGACGAAGTCGAAGCTCTTCTCCACCGGCAAGGTCAAGGTCAAGGTCGTAGTCGCCTTCAAGCCGCGCGCGGGCGCGACCATCCGCCAGACGAAGACGATCCAGCTGAAGCGGAAGTAGCACCGGGGCCGTCGGCCTCGTTAGGAGCGGCTGAACGGGTCGGCAGGGGCGTCCCTGCGGTCCGCAGCGGCCGTCTGGTTTCTGAGAGGGTGGCGAGTCCAACGAGACCTGGAGAGCTGATGTCCGACGCCAGAGACGTGATCCTCAAGCACATCGAGGCCATGAACGACCGCGACAGCGACGCTGACCCATGGGCCACCGATGCTCAGATGGTGGCACCGGGTGCTCAGGCGAGTGGTCGTGACGAGGTCCTCGGCTTTCTCGGGGTGTTCCAGGAAGCGTTCCCGGACCTCCGCCTGGAGATCGAGCAGCTCGTCAGCGACGGGGCCGCCGCAGCCGCCGAAGGGACCCTTACAGGCACCCACGATGGTGTCCTTCACACGCCGGGCGGCGATATCCCGCCGACGGGACGACGCGTCGAATTTCGGTGGGCGGCCGTCTATGCCACCGACGGCGACACGCTGAAGTCCGAGCACCTCTTCTTCGACCAGATGGACTTCCTCGGCCAGCTGGGTCTCCTCCCCGCGTGACGCTCCGCGACCGCAGGCCGGCCCACTGCCCTCCGCCCTCGTCTTCGCGGGATACTGGGCGGGCGATGTCGCAGGACAACGTTGAGCTCGTGCTCCGTGGTGTCGCCGCGATGAATAGGGGAGACCCAGAGGCCTTCAATGCCCTGTGTGACGCCCGGTTCGAGATGCACCTCGTGGGTGTCGCCGGCGAGCCCGTGAGGTACGTGGGGGCAGACGGCGTCTTTCAGTTCTTCCGCGACATGGGCGAGATCTGGGAAGACTGGGGATTCGAGGTCGAACGGGCGCGTGACCTCGATCAACACGTGCTGGTCACGGGCAGGCAGCGCGGAAGCGGGCGCGTGAGCGGCGTCGAGGTCGACTCTCCGCGGGCCTGTGTCATCGCGGTTCGCGACGGGGCGGTGACCGAGCTTCGCTACTTCACCGAGCCTGCCGAAGCCCTCGAAGCAGTGGGGCTGTCGGAGTAGCCCTGCCCGGGGGCAAGCAGCGAATCGTACGGGCCGGCCGGCGGTGCGTCGCTCGAAGTCGCTGCGCGCGTCCGCGCGTAGCTCGGCGTCGGTGAGCAGATCGAGGGCGGTCCGCACGAGGACCTCTGACGCCGCAATGGTCGCTCGGCTGCCGATCGACATGCCGCCGCAGGCCGTGACCGGCCAGGTGTGCAGCGTGACGCCGAGCGGCATCGTGGGCATCACGATCCCCATCGTCGGCGTGTTCCAGCTCGACGTCGCCCACGTCGGAGGAGCCGCCGATCGCCGGCTCGTCCTGCAGTGGGGTCACCTCGGTGCAGAGTCCGGCCTCGGCCACGCCGGCCTCGCGCTGGCAGGCTCGGGCGAAGTCCTGTTCCTCGCCCGTCCAGCGCGGCGACCCGACCTGCTCCAGATGGACCTGCATCCGCCGTGCCAGCGGGCCGTTCGGCAGCACGTCATGCATGCCGAAGTGGGCGGTCGTGGTCGCCTCGGTCTGAGTCGCCAGCGCTGCGCCGGCTGCGATCTGCTGCACCCACTCGCTGGTGGCCTGAACACGCGCTCTGTCCACGTCGCGCACGATCACGCTCATCCGCGTGTAGTCCGGGATGACGTTCGCGGCGCGGCCGCCCTCCACGAACACGTAGTGGACGCGGGCGGTCGGTTCCAGGTGCTCCCGCATCGCGTTGATGCCGTGGGCGGCCAGCTCGAGCGCATGCAGCGCGCTGCGGCCGCTCCACGGCTCCAGTCCGGCATGCGCGCTGCGGCCGTGAAACTCGAGCCGGAGCAGCTGCGTCGCGGCGAGCCGGAAGTTGAGCACCGCCGCGTCCGGTCCGGGGTGCCAATGGAGTGCAGCGTCCAGGTCGTCGAACAAACCGTCGCGCGCCATGAAGACCTTCGCGCCCTCGGTCTCCTCGGCAGCGCAGCCGTAGACGCGCAAGGTGCCCGGCACATCGTCGGCGGTCATCTGGTGCTTGGTGGCGATCGCGGCGCCGGTGAGAGCGGCGCCGAGCATGTTGTGCCCGCACCCGTGGCCGTTCTGCCCGCCGTCTGCGGGCGGTTCGCGCCGAGGGACCGCGGCGTTGCCGAGACCCGGCAGGGCGTCGTACTCGGCCAGGAACCCGACCTTGGGTCCGTCTTGGCCCGACCGCCACTCGGCGACGAACGCCGTCGGGAGGCCGGCGGTGCCGACGCTCTCGATCTCGAAGCCGGCCCCCTCGAGCTCGCGCATGTGCACCGCAGCCGAGGCCTTCTCCTCGAAGGAGAGCTCGGCGAGTGCCCAGACCTCCGCGCAGATCCGCTCGGTGGCCGGCTGCGCTGCAGCAAGTGCTGCGGCGAGGTCGGCGGCTGGGCTGGCGGACATGGGCCGCCGAGCGTACCGGCGCTTCGGCGGCAGCGCTCAGGCGAGGCGTCTCGCGCAGATCACGGCGTCGGCGCCCGTGCCGGCCGCGGGGCGCCTGCGGTCCTCGGCGACGATGAGCTCCCAGTCCTCGCTGTCGAGCGCGGCGGCTGCCGCATCGACGGAGACCTGCACCTGATCGGCCGCGGCCGTGGCGGCTCCGGTGTCCGGGTCGATCGGGCGATGGCCGACCAGGAGCAGGGTCCCGCCGGGCGCCACGCCTGCGGCCATCCGCCGCACCATCTCCTCCACGGACCCCGCCACGTGCACGTAGAGGCAGATCACCAGGTCGTAGTGGCCCGGCTCCGGCGTCCACGTCGCCAGATCGCCCTCGACCCAGTCGACGCGCTCGGCGACGCCGGCGCCCAGGGCATCGGCCGTCGACCGGCCGTGAGCCAGGGCGGTCGCGGAGAAGTCGACCGCGGTTACCCGCCACCCGCGCGCTGCGAGCCAGAGCGTGTCGGAGCCGTGACCGCAGCCCGCGTCCAGGGCGAGACCGGGGCGCAGGTTCTCGACCGCGGCGGTCAGATGCGCGTTCGGCCGGCGGTGGGCGACCTGATCCGGATGCTCGCGCAGGGCCCGCGACCAGCGCTCTTCCCAGGAGCTCCGGTCGAACGCCGTCATCTCAAGCCCAAGGTTCGGTGATCGCGTCGACCCCGTCGCCCGTAGAGCCTCATGACGAGGGACGGCCGGGGCTCCGACCAGCACCGGCCACACAACACCCAGTCCCTTCCGCCGCGGGCGGCCGAGTACCTGACGGGGCTCGGCCGCTTGCGAGTCCTGCGGTCACTTCCCCTCTCCCTGCGGCAGCTCCGACGCGCGATCGCCCGCGATGGCGAAGACCCGCACGTCGCCGCCGCCCTCGCTGACGGCAGCCGACAGCGAGAAGCCCGACTGGAGCGGTCCGTGGCCGAGGGCTTCGACGACGTCCGGTCGCTCCTGCCGCGGCGCCGAGGCGACGAGAAAGCGGCCGCCGACGAAGAGCAGCGCCGTGTCGGCCCGCTCGTCGCCGTGACCGATCGCCCAGCCGCTCACGGTGAGCAGGCCGGACCCGTCGCGCCGCACGCCGTCGACGAACCCCTCCACGGCTCCGGGCTCGACGCGGATGTCGGTGCCGCCGGGTGCGTCGAGGACCGTCTCGCCGTCCTTCTCGGTGAGCCTGTACCGCGTGACCGCGTTCGTGCGCAGCGGCGTCAGCGTCGTGGCGCCGGGGCGGCCGTTGACGACGAACACCCCGAGGTCGTTCGCGCCGCTCTGCAGCGCGGACGGGGGGACGAGCGCGCTGAAGACCAGCTCGCCGCGGTCCTCGTACGCATGCGTGGTCGCGGCGACGCGCCCGTTGAGAGCGATCGCCAGCCGCAGCGGCGCGCTGCCGGCTCCGTCGATCCGGCCGGAGACGCCCAGCGGCAGGACGCTCGCGTCCGGGTCGACGTCCGCGAACCGATTCGCTCCGTCGATCTCCACGGTCGCACCGCGGGCGGGTGCGCTCTCGAGCGACGCGAGCGCCCTGCCGTCGAGCGCGCCGTCCCCCGAGAGCTCGAAGAGGCCGTCGACGCCGGGCTCGAACGTGTCGTGGATGCCCGAGGCGACCGCGTCGCGTGCCTGCAAGAACTGAGCGAACGACACCGACGTCGTCTTGTCGAAGAGCGTCTTCACGGCGACGTTCCCACGCGCGGGCCCACCGCCATCCGAGAGCGGCCGGCCGTCGGTCCGCCAGTGCGGCTCGAGCCCGAGGTCGGCCGCGAGGGTGGGGAGGATGTCGACGGTGCGGGCGGCCGACTCGTCGACGCGCCCGCGACGTTGCCCCGGCGCCTTGATGAACAGAGGGACTCCGCCGACTCCGCCGATGTTGGTGGTGTTCGCCGAGCGCGTCTCGTCGTCCGGGCGGAAGCTGATGCCGTGGTCGGCGGTCACGACGAGCGCCGCCCTCCGATCCAGCCCGAGGCTGCGCATCCGCCGCATCAGGCGACCGAGCAGCCGATCGACGTACACCGTCTGCAGCATGTACTGCTGCAGGACCTGCCGCGCCGGCGCGGGGTCCGCGATCAGGCGCTCGCCCGGTGGCCGGTATCTGAGCAGGCGGTAGTGAGTCCCGTCGGGCAGGTACTCCCAGGGCTGGTGCGGCAGGCCCGAATGCAGGAAGTGCAGCGTCGGTCGCCGCTCGTCTCTCCCCAGGCCGGCGAGGAAGCGGTCGAACGTCGCGGTGCGGTTCGTGATGGCGTCGGCCGGCAGGTCCTGAGACGCGGGGTCGCCGCCTGCGACGTCGAGGCCGCGGCCGCGGAAGTTCCCGAAACTACTGTCGATCGGGGGCAGGTCGTCCGCCAGCTCCTGGGGCAGCATGACGTGCAGCGAGACGACGCTCAGGTCCGACACCAGCGAGCGCAGCCGCGACGGTTGCGCGGGTCGAGCCTCCTCGCCGCACAGCCGCTGCGGGCAGATGTCGGTGGCCGGCTCCTCGACGCGGAACGCGTACCTGTCCCCGAGCAGCGTGAACAGGCTGTTCGGCTGATCGGCCGCCGTGGGCAGGGCGTCGGCCGGCGGCACTCGCCCCGTGAGGATCGCGGGGACGGCCCGCGTGGTGCGGTCGGCGACGGTCGCCGCGTTGCGATACCAGGTCGAATGCTCCGCCAGCTCCGCGAAGTTCGGGAAGCGGGTGCGGTCGATGCCGCCCTTGCGATCCAGCAGCGTCGCGCCCGAGAACTCGTCGAAGACGACCATCACGACCGGCGCGCCGTTGCCCGCCGCCGCGCGCTGCGCCGGCTCGGCGGAGTCGGGGAACACGAGGTCGGAGACTGGCGACAGCAGCAGGAAGTACAGGAGGAACGCGAGCGGGACAGGGGACAGGACGGTGAAGACCGTCGGCACGGCCTCGAGCCGGGAGTACGCGAACGCGACCGCCGCGCCGGCGACCGCCGACAGCACGATCAGCACGGGCGCGCGTGCGCCGTCCCAACCGTCGACCAGCACCTGCAGCACGAACACGGAAGCCAGCACCGCGACGAACGCCAGATGCAGGAGCCGCCGTGCCCGCGGCAGGCGAAACAGGAGGGCCTCGATCAGCGCGAGCAGCGTCGGAGGGACCAGGATCAGCGCGCACGCAAGCACCACGATGTCGCCGCCGGTGTTGCGCCGCGCCACGAAGAACTCGGGCGTGTCGGCGAGGACCTGGAAGAGCGGCTGCGCGAAGGCGAACCCCCACAGCACCGCGAGATGGAGCCACGCGACGGCGAGCTCACGCCACGGCATGACTCGTCCTCCATGCAGACGGCTCGTCGGTGACGACGCCAAGCGGAGAGCGTAACGCCGGGCCTCGGGGCGCCGCGCCACAGCCGTACAGTCCACCCAGCCGGGTAGAAGCCGATCACGTGGCCACCAGAAGCGACATCACCCAGTTCCCGATCGCGCGGCGCGCCGCCGCCGGCCTCGTCGCGCTGCTCGCCCTGCTCGCCGCGCCGGTGGGCGCCGCCGCCGCGGCGCCCGCCATCGAGGTCCACATCACTCGCGCGGGCGCATCCCAAGGGCTGCAGCAGGCCGGCGCCCTGCGCTGGCGCTCCGGCCCTGGGCGCGGCGGCGAGCTCGTCCGAGTCGACGCGGCCCGCCGCTTCCAGTCCCTGACCGCCGGCTTCGGCGTCTCGATGACCGACACGTCGGCCTGGGTCATCCGCAAGAAGCTGCCGCCGCGGCTGCGCGACCGCGTCATGCGGCAGCTGTTCTCGCGGCGCGACGGCATCGGGCTCTCGTACATGCGCGTCCCGATGGGCGGATCCGACTACATCGTCGGGCGCCCGTACACCTACGACGACATGCCGCCGGGCCGGCGCGACCCGGGTCTGCGCCGCTTCACGCTGCGCCACGACCGCGAGTACGTCTTCCCGGCGATCCGGCAGGCGCTGCGCCTCAACCCGCGCATGACGGTCATGGCGAACCCGTGGACGCCGCCGGCGTGGATGAAGACCGACGACTCGCTGATCCCGACCGGCCCCGGCCCGGCCAGCAGCCTGCGCGCCGACGCCTACGGCCCGTACGCGCGCTACCTCGTCAAGGCCCTGCAGGGGTACCGCAGGGCCGGCGTCCCGGTCGACCAGATCAGCGTCGTGAACGAGCCGCTGAACACCTACCTGACGCAGAGCTTCCCGCAGACGTTCCTGTCGGCCGCGGGCGCGGCGACCCTGATCCGCCGGCATCTGGCGCCGGCGCTGCGGCGCGCGGGACTGAGCCCGCGTCTGCTCGCGTGGGACTTCGTCTACCCGAGCCTCCAGCTGCCGGGCGTCGTCGATTACATCCCGACCGTGCTGGCGCGCGCGGGGCGCGACGTCGACGGCCTCGCCCTGCACTGCTACCTCTCCGACCCGTCGCTCGGCAGCGAGCTGCACCGCCGCTTCCCGCGCCTGCCGCAGTTCGAGACCGAGTGCTCGAGCTACCTGAGCCAGCTCGCGCCCGCCCAGATGACGATCCGCGTGCTGCGCAACTGGGCTCAGGGGGTGCAGCTCTGGAACGCCGCGCTCGACCAGGACTTCGGACCCAAGGTGGGGGAGGGCTGCCGCGGGATCGTCGGCCCGCACGCCGGCGAGGAGTGCATCGCGCCGGTGATCGTCGACACGCGCCGCGGGCGCTACCGGCTGACGAGCGACTACTGGGCGCTCGGCCACTTCAGCCGCTTCATCCGGCTGGGCGCCCGGCGGATCGCGTCGACCGCGCCGGCGGACTGCGACCCCGTCGGCTACGCCTGCGGCCTGGAGGACGTGGCCTTCCGCAACCCGGACGGCAGTCGCGTCGTCGTCGCGACGGCGAACGACGGGCGGTCGCACCGGCTCCGGCTCGTCGAGGGGAACCGGCACGCGGTCGCGACCGTCCCAGACGGCGCCGTCGTCACGTTCAGCTGGCCGCGCTAGGGGCCGGCGATGCAGAGGTGCGGCAGCGGCCTCGCGTACTCGGGCGCTGCATCGACGCACTCGACCGCGTAGGTGGCCGCCTGCGACGGCGGCCGCGCGCGGTATGCATCCTCGACCTCGTCCGTGCTCATGTTCCTGATGCAGGCGAGGTACTGGATCTCGGTGTGCGCGCCGTAGCTGCAGTAGCGCCCGACCATGGCGGCGTCGCCGTCGCGCGAGTCCGCACTGCAACCCGCGAGGGTGAGCACCAGCAGGCCGACGAGCCTCTTCCGCATTGCAGGAGCAGCCTAAACCGAATCGAGGCCTCTCGACCAGTGGTCATGTCTGCGGGCTCGCCGGCGCCGCGCGCACGGTCCGCCACGAGTGCCAGGTGATGCGCAGGATGACCGCGGTGATCAGCAAGCCGATCAGCGCATCGCCTGTCGCGAATCCGGCCGCCACGACCGCGGCGCTCGCGATCACGCCGAGGCTGACGTAGGCATCGGCCTGGGCGTGGCGCCCGTCGGCGATCAGCGCGGGGCTGGCGAGACGGCGACCCGCCCGCAGCCGCACTCGCGCCGCGATCCAGTTCCCTGCGAACCCGATCGCGCCGGCGGCGGCAAGCGCTGCGAGGTGATCGGGCGCCGACGGGTTGAGCAGGCGGTTGACCGCCTCGGCGCCGGCGACGCAGGCGCTGGCGAAGATCGCCGCGACCACCGCCAGCCCGGCCCAGCGCTCGGCGGTCGCCGACCGCAATGCGAACGCGATGCCGAGCGGGATCGCCGTGGCGGCGTCGCCGAAGTTGTGGACCAGGTCGGCCAGCAGGGCGATGCTGTCGGTCGCGAGGAAGAGCAACAGCTGCGCCACCGCCGAGGCCCCCAGGATCGCGAGCGAGAGCGCGACCGCGCGCAGCCCGGTACGCGAGCGCGCGATCGAGCGGTCGACCAGCCCGTGGGAGTGGCCGTGCCCGTGGCCGGTCGAATCGGGGGCGGACATGTCGTCCCCGTTCCCGGGCTCGCTACAGCGACTGGCGCGCCAGCCGCTCGTGGCCGTAGTCCTTGAAGCGCCACATCAGCCCGTCGCGGTACTCGGTGACGACCGCGCTCGGGATCGAGGCCTCGACGCCGCTGCCGCGCCCGCGCACCGAGGTGGTCCCGACGGCCAGCACGCGTCCGTCGTCGAGCTCGGTCACCTCCGGGTAGTCGGCGTGGAAGTGCTCGAACGTCGCCGCCGTGTCGGCGATGAACCTCCTGCATCCGTCGTGGCCCACGTAGGCGCCCTCGGTCGCCGCGCGGATCGGCTCGGCCACCGCCTCCGGGTGGGTGACCTCGAGCAGCGCCTCCACGTCGCCGCGGTTGGCCGCCTCGGCGGCCCGCAGGAAGGTCTCGACGTTGCGGGACATCGGCGTCGCAGTATGGCTTGGGGCGGCGTCCCCACGCGCACCTATGGTGCGCCCATGAGCGACGAGCAGCCGATTCCGATCCCGGACCTCGCGAGCACCCTCGACGGGGTGATCGGGTTCGAGCTGCTGGAGATGAGCGGCGATCGGGTGCGGGCGCGGCTCGAGGTCCACGATCGCGTTCGCCAGCGCTTCGGCGTCGTCCACGGCGGCACGTACTGCGCCTGGGCGGAGGTGCTCGCGTCCGAGGCCACCGTCTGCGCCGTCGCCCGCCGCGGCAGCGTCGCGATGGGCGTCTCGAACGCGACCCACTTCCTGCGCCCGGCGCACGACGGTGTCCTCCACGCGGACGGCCGCCCGCGTCATCGCGGCCGCTCGACCTGGGTCTGGGACATCGACTTCACCGACGCGGGCGGGCGGCTGTGCAGCACCTCGCGCGTCACGCTCGCGATCGTGAAGGCGCCCGAGGGCGGGCCAAGGCCGCTCGTGGCGGAGTAAGCCGGCCGCCGCCGTACTCCGCAGCGGACAAACCCGGCGTCAGCCGTCGCCTCCAGGGTGTACAAGTCGCCGGTGACCCAGAACGGGGACTCCGCCGTGCGCCTCGTCGGCGCCCGCAAGGCCTACGGCGACGTCGTCGCGGTCGACGGCGTCGACCTCGACATCCAGGCGGACGAGTTCTTCACCATGCTCGGACCCGTCGGGCTCCGGCAAGACGACCTGCCTGCGGCTGATCGCCGGCTTCGAGCGCCCCGACGACGGTCGCGTCGAGCTGTCGGGAAGCGACGTCACCGGGCTGCCGCCCTACGAGCGCGACGTCAACACGGTCTTCCAGGACTACGCCCTGTTCCCGCACATGTCGGTGGGGGAGAACGTGGCCTATGGCCTGAAGGTCAAGAAGGTCGCCGCCGACGAGCGCCGGCGCCGCGTCGACGAGACGCTCGGCCTGGTCCGCCTCGACGGCTACGAGGACCGCCGCCCGGGCCAGCTCTCGGGCGGGCAGCGCCAGCGCGTCGCGCTCGCGCGCGCGCTCGTCAACCGGCCCAAGGTGCTGCTGCTCGACGAGCCGCTGGGCGCCCTCGACCTCAAGCTGCGCCAGCAGATGCAGGGCGAGCTGCGCACGCTCCAGCAGGAGGTCCGCATCACCTTCGTCTACGTGACGCACGACCAGGAGGAGGCGCTCACCATGAGCGACCGCCTGGCCGTGTTCAACGACGGCCGCATCGAGCAGATCGGGGCGCCCGCCGACGTCTACGAGCAGCCGTCGAACGAGTTCGTGGCCGGCTTCGTCGGCGTCTCCAACGTCCTCGAGCGCGACGGCAAGCGATTCACGATCCGGCCGGAGAAGGTGCGCGTCCTCGACGAAGGCGACGCCGCGGACGGGCTGCGCGTCGAGCACGGCCAGGTCCGCGACGTGGCCTACATCGGAGCCGTCACGCGCTACTTCGTCGCCCTCGACGACGGCGGCGAGATCCAAGTGGTGAGGCAGAACCTCGAGATGTCCTCTCAGGAGGCGCTCGAGCAGCGGGGAAGGCGGGTGCGCGTCGGCTGGCGCGGCGAGCACGCATATGCCATTCCCGGCTCCACGCAACTACCAGAGGAGGATCGGTGAAAGTTCAACGGTGGCGATGGTGGTCGCTGGTCGGCGTGCTCACGCTCGCGCTCGCGGCGTTGACCGCGGCGGGCTGCGGCGACGACGGTGACGATGACGGCGGCGGCAGCGGCGACAGCGGCGGCGGCGAGACGCTGACGAAGGTCGGCAAGGGGGAGGGGGAGGTCGACCTGATCGCCTGGGCCGGCTACGTCGAGGACGGCTCGACCGATCCCGCGGTGGACTGGGTCAGCGACTTCGAGAAGCAGAGCGGCTGCAAGGTCAACGTCAAGGTCGGCAACACCTCGGACGAGATGGTCACGCTGATGCGGACCGGCAACTACGACGGCGTGTCGGCCTCGGGCGACGCGACGCTGCGCCTGATCGCCGGCGGCGACGTCGCTCCGGTCAACACGGATCTGATCCCCAACTACGCCGACGTCTTCGAGGCGCTGAAGAACCAGCCGCACAACACGGTCGACGGCAAGTCGTACGGGATCCCGCACGGCCGCGGGGCCAACCTGCTGATGTACAACAAGGACGTCGTCAAGCCGGCGCCGGACTCGTGGGGCGTCGTCTTCGGCGGGCCCGACAGCCAGCCCTACAAGGGCAAGGTCACGGCCTACGACAACCCGATCTACATCGCCGACGCGGCGCTGTACCTGAAGGCCACCCAGCCCGACCTCGGGATCGACAACGTCTACGAGCTCGACGACAAGCAGTTCGACGCCGCCGTCGACCTGCTCAAGCAGCAGCGTGAGGTGATCGGCGAGTACTGGTCCGACTACACGAAGGAGCAGTCGGCCTTCACGTCGGGCGACTCGGTCGTGGGCACCACCTGGCAGGTGATCGCGAACCTCGTCGAGGCCGACAAGAAGTCGCCGCCGATCGAGGCGATCCTGCCGAAGGAGGGCGCGACCGGCTGGTCGGACACCTGGATGATCTCGTCCAAGGCCAAGCACCCGAACTGCATGTACAAGTGGATGGACCACATCATCAGCCCCAAGGCGAACGCCGCGGTGGCCGAGTGGTTCGGGGAGGCGCCCGCCAACCAGAAGTCGTGCGCGTTGACCGCGGTGAAGGACCACTGCGAGATCTTCCACGCGGACGACGAGGCGTTCTTCGACAAGGTCGCCTACTGGACGACGCCGCGCACGGAGTGCGGCGACGACCGCGGAGCGGTCTGCAAGGACTACTCGGAGTGGGTCAAGGCCTGGACCGAGATCAAGGGCTAGGCTAACGGGATGAAGTGTCGTCAGTAGCCAGAGCCCTCTGGCGCCGGCCCCGCCTGCAGCTGTCGCTGCTGCTGGCGGGGCCGGTCGGCTGGCTGGTCGTCGCCTACCTCGGCTCGCTGGCCGTGCTGTTCATCGCGTCGCTGTGGCAGCTCGACGACTTCAGCGGCAAGATCGTCCAGGACCCGGGCCTGCAGAACTTCAAGGAGCTGGCGGAGACGCCGGTCTACCGCTCGATCGTCGGGCGCACGGTCCTGATCGCCGCGCTGGTGACGATCACCGACGCGATCCTGGCGTTCCCGATCGCGTTCTACATGGCGAAGGTCGCCTCGCCGCGGATGCGGGCGCTGCTGGTGGTGGCGGTGCTGATGCCGCTCTGGTCGAGCTACCTGGTCAAGGTCTACACCTGGCGGATCATGCTCTCCAACGGCGGCCTGCTGAACTGGCTGCTGGACCCGATCGGGCTGCAGGGGCCGGGCTTCGGGAACGTCGCCACCTGGCTCGTGTTCTCGTACCTGTGGCTGCCGTTCATGATCCTGCCGATCTACGCCGGGCTCGAGCGGATCCCGAACTCGCTGATCGACGCGTCCGGTGACCTCGGCGCGCCGAGCTGGCTGACCTTCCGGCGCGTGATCCTCCCGCTCGCGCTGCCGGCGCTCGTGGCGGGATCGATCTTCACGTTCTCGCTGACGCTGGGCGACTACATCACGCCGACGCTCGTCTCGAGCACGCAGTTCATCGGCAACGTCGTCTACGCCAACGTCGGCATCGCCAACAACCTGCCGCTGGCCGCCGCGTTCGCGACGGTGCCCGTGGCGATCATGCTCGTGTACCTCCTGATCGCCCGGCGGCTGGGCGCGTTCGAGTCGCTCTAGGCATGTTGCACCTCTCCAACGGCACGCGCTGGGCCCTGCGGATCGGCACCGCGATCACGCTGACGTTCATCTACGTGCCGCTGCTCGTGATCGCGGTCTACGCGTTCAACTCGTCGCGGTCGCAGTCGTGGCCGATCGAGGGGCTGACGCTCGACTGGTTCGACCGCGCGATCCACAACCCGGGCGTGCGCGAGGCGCTCTGGACGTCGCTGAAGGCGGGGCTGGGCGCCACGGCGATCGCGCTCGTGCTCGGCACGCTCGCGGCGATGGCGGTGGCGCGCCACAACTTCTTCGGGCGCGACACGATCTCGTTCCTGGTCGTGCTGCCGATCGCGCTGCCGGGGATCGTCACCGGCATGGCGCTGAACGCCACCTTCACCCAGGTGCTCGAGGTCGACCTGACGCTGTTCACGGTGATCGTGGGCCACGCCACCTTCTGCATCGTCGTCGTCTACAACAACGCGGTGGCGCGGCTGCGGCGCACCGGCGGCTCGCTCGAGGAAGCGGCCTACGACCTCGGCGCCGGGCCCGTGGCGGACCTTCCGCGACGTCACCTTCCCGCAGCTGCGCACGGCGCTGGTGGCGGGCGCGCTGCTCGCGTTCGCGCTCTCCTTCGACGAGATCATCGTCACCACGTTCACCGCCGGCTCGCAGCAGACGCTGCCGATCTGGATCTTCTCGAACTACTCGCGGCCCAACCAGCTGCCGATCGTGAACGTCGTCGGCCTGCGGTGATCCTGCTGTCGATCATCCCGGTGTACCTGGCCAACCGGCTCTCGCAGGACCCGATCGGCGCGCCTGGCGGGGCCGCGGCCGGCGGCGCAGCCGCCCGCGGCTAGTCAGCCCGGGATGTCGCGCGGGTCGTTGCCGTGGCTGGTCTTGTCGCGGATCTGACCGTCCTGTCCGTGGACGACCAGCTCGCCGCCCTCGCTCGAGGCGAGCTCGCGGCCGGCCTCGATCGCCTCGTCCTGGCTGTCGAAGCTGTCGCGCTGGTCGCCGTCGACCTCGATGGCCCAGCCGTCTCCACTCGGTACCACGTGCACATCGCTCATGCGGCTCGGCTACCCGCGTGCGGCGGCCGCGAACCAGCCGCTCAGAAGGAACTTCCCAGGCCCCGGCGAAAAACTCGCCCGTGACGCGAACGGGCACGACCGCACTCACCCTCTCCGACGAGATCCGTCAGCGCTTCGACGAGTTCTCTCGCTCTCAGAAGGACGTGGGCCAGTACATCGTCGACCATCTCGAGGAGGCCGCCTTCCATACGGCCGAGGAGCTCGCGCGGCGCGCGAACACCTCGAGCTCGACCGTCGTCCGCTTCGCGCAGGCGCTCGGGTTCGAGGGCTTCCCCGAGCTTCAGGCAGCCGCGCGCGACGAGTACCGGCGCGCACGCGAGGGCGGCAACGGCACCGCCGACCTCAGCGCGGCACCGCTCTTCCCGATCGACCAGACCGAGTTCGAGGCGGCGCTCGCCGCCGACCACGCCAACCTCGCCGAGACGGCCCGCAAGGTCGACCGCGAGGAGGTCACCGCCGCCGTCGACCTGATCTCGCACGCGGAGCGCATCGTGCTCTGCGGCACCGATCAGATGGCGTTCTTCGCGAGCTACCTGCGTCACCTGCTGATGCTGCTCGACCTGCGCGCCGAGGTGGTCGCCTCGCCGAGCCAGGAGAACCTCGCCAAGCTCGGCCGCGTGGACGACAAGACCGTGATGATCGGCTTCTCGGCCGGCCGCCCGCACCCGCTCGTGGTCCGTGCGATGAAGCTGGCGCGCAACCGCCACGCCGCGACGATCGCGATCGCCGACGCCACGCTCAGCGAGGTCGCCAAGCTCGCCGACCATCGTCTCTACTACTCGTCCAACAGCCCCGCCTTCGTGCGCTCGCACTCGGCGCTGCTGGGGCTGATCCAGGCGCTGGCCTACGGCGTCTACGCGATGGACGAGCCGGCGTACGCGGACCGCATCAAGGCCTTCCGCCTGAAGTAGTTGCCCCCGCGGGGTGCGGTGGCGTAGGCTGGCGCCCCGGTGAGGAGGGCGTCTCTGATCGTCGCGCTGTGCGCGATCGTGCTGGTCGCCGCGGCGCCGGCTCAGGCCGGGCCGGGGGATGGCGGCTGCGATCCGATCGACCCGTCGCGCTGCCTCTTTCCCTGGCCCAACGACCACTTCCGCGAGCACGGCCACCTCGCGCTGAAGCCGTCGATGATGCCGCGCAACGCGAGCGGCGTCCCGATCGAGCCGGCCGACTACAACTGGGCCGACGGGTTCTCGCCGGGCTCGACGATGATCACGAAGGTCCCCGGGCTGGACACGCCGGCCGCCTTCGAGAAGACCGGCGCCGTGCCGATCACCGACCTGGCGCGCACGTACGACCGCAAGCAACCGGTCGTCGTCATCAACGCGCGCACGCTGCGCCGCCAGCTGATCTGGGCCGAGCTCGACTCGAACGCGACCACGCCCGCCGGCACTGCCCTGCTGATCCACCCGGCCAAGAACCTGCGCGAGGGCGAGCGCTACATCGTGGCGCTGCGCAACCTGCGCGACGCGAACGGCAAGCTGCTCCAGCCGAGCGCCGCCTTCCGGCGCTACCGCGACCGCATCCACACCGGCTCGTGGCGCAGCGACCACCGCCGCTGGGAGATGGAGGACATCTTCCGGCGCCTGCGCCGGGCCGGCATCAAGCGCAAGGAGCTCTACCTCGCCTGGGACTTCACCGTGGCGAGCGCGCACACGCTCTCGAGCCGCCTGCGCGGCATCCGCGACGACGCCTTCCGCGGCATCGGCGACACCGACCTGGATGACCTGAAGCCCAGCGGCACGTCGCCGAAGTTCAAGCTCAGCAAGGTCACCGACATGCCGGCCTGCGGCAGCGACGGCTGCCAGTCGGGCGAGAGCGACGAGATCAGGCGCCGGGTCGAGGGGACGGTGGAGGTGCCCTGCTACCTGGACGAGCCCGGGTGCCCGGCGGGGTCGCGCTTCCGGCTCGGGCCGTCCGGCCAGCCGGTCCGCACGCCCGGCAACGTCGCGCAGGCCAACTTCATCTGCAACATCCCGCGGTCGGTCACCTCGGCCACTCCGGGACGCGTCTCGCTCTACGGCCACGGCCTGTTCGGCGGCGCCGGCGAGGTGAACAGCATCAGCCGCCTCGAGATCGCGACCAAGCACCGGATCGTGCTCTGCGCGAGCGACTGGATCGGGATGTCGGGCGGCGACGTCCCCAACACGATCTCGATCCTGAGCGACCTGTCGAAGTTCCCGGAGCTCGCCGACCGCCTCCAGCAGGGGATGGTCAACTTCCTGTTCCTTGGGCGGGCGATGATCAGCCGGAGCGGGTTCGTGTCGAGCCTGGCCTTCTGGGACAACAAGGGCCCGCTGATCGACACGCGCCGGCTCTACTACTCGGGCGGCAGCCAGGGCGGCATCGCGGGCGGCGCGCTCACCGCCGTCGCGCCCGACTTCACGCGCTCGGTGCTGATCGTGCCGGCGATGAACTACAGCCTGCTCCTGACGCGCTCGATCGACTTCGACCCGTTCGCGTCGGTGCTCTACCCGGCCTACCCGGACGAGCTGACGCGCCCGCTGCTGCTGTCGCTGATCCAGAACCTCTGGGACCGCGGCGAGCCCGACGGCTACGCGCAGCACATGACGACCGACCCCTATCCGAACACGCCCAGCCACACGGTGCTGCTGCACATGGCCGTGGGCGACCACCAGGTCGCCAACGTCGCCACGCAGGTGGAGGCGCGGACGATCGGCGCGCGGCTGCGGATGCCGGCCGCCGACCCGGGTCGCACCACGCCGTTCTACGGCATCGAGCCGATCCGCTCCTACCCGTACGGCGGCAGCGCGCTGGTGGCCTGGGACATCGGGCCGCTGCGCGGCAACCTCGGCACGCCGGCGGCGCCGTTCACCAACACCGCGCCGCGGCTCGGGCAGGACCCGCACGGGATCACCGGGCGCGAGCCGTCCGCGCAGGACCAGTTCGCGGCGTTCATCGACGGCGCGTTCGTCGACGTCTGCGGCAGCCGCCCCTGCTACGCGGCCGGCTGGACGGGACCCTGACGTGAGGCTGCCGCGCGGCGCTCGTGCTCGCCGTGGCCGCCGTGCTGGCGGCGGCGCCCGCTGCCGACGCGCACCGGCGCCCGCCCGTGCCCGCGCCGGCGGTCAGCCCCGGCTGCGACCCGCTCGGCGGCGCCCACTGCCTGTTCCCGTGGCCGAGCGACTACTTCCGCCGCCACGGCCACCTGGCGCTGACCCAGTCGATGATGCCGCGCAACGCCGGCGGCACCCCGGTCGATCCGAGCGACTA
Organism: uncultured Thermoleophilaceae bacterium; assembly: GCA_963828225.1. Classification (GTDB taxonomy): domain Bacteria; phylum Actinomycetota; class Thermoleophilia; order Solirubrobacterales; family Thermoleophilaceae; genus JACVRW01. The sequence goes on from CAWHDX010000007.1 coordinate 193,504, forward strand.
CAACCGCGCCGACGGCTTCTCGCCGGGGCAGACGATCGTGCTGAAGGTGCCGGGCCTCGACACCCCGGCCGCGTTCCAGAAGACCGGCGCCGTGCCGATCACCGACATGGCGCGCACCTACGACCGCCGGCAGCCGGTCGTCGTCATCAACGCGCGCACGCTGCGGCGCCAGCTGATCTGGGCCGAGCTCGACTCGAACGCCGGGTCGCCCGCCGAGACGGCGCTCCTGATCCACCCGGGGAAGAACTTCGAGGAGGGCGAGCGCTACATCGTCGCGCTGCGCGACCTGCGCGACTCCTCCGGCGCCATCCTCGCGGCGCCGCGGGCGTTCCGGCTCTACCGCGACCGCATCCGGACCGACTCGCGGGCCTTCGAGGCACGACGCTGGGAGATGGAGGACATCTTCCGCAGGCTGGGTCGCGCGGGGCTCGAGCGCAGCCGGCTCTACCTCGCCTGGGACTTCACGATCGCGAGCGAGCGGTCGCTGTCGGAGCGCATGCTGTCGATCCGCGACCGCGCCTTCGACGAGCTCGGCGACCGCCGCCTGAGCGACCTGCGCGTCGAGGGCGCGTCGCCCCGCTACACGATCGACAAGGTGATCGACTACACGCCGGCGCAGCAGCCGAACGTGCGACGCCGCATCGAGGGCCACGTGACCGTGCCCTGCTACCTCGATCAGCCCGGCTGCCCGCCCGGCTCGCGCTTCAAGCTCGGCGCCGACGGGCTGCCGCAGCGCATCCCCGGCAACACCTACGAGGCCGGCTTCATCTGCAACATCCCGCGCTCGGCGAGCTCGGCGGCACCCGGCGCGGCCGTCGCTCTACGGGCACGGGCTGTTCGGCGACGCGGGCGAGGTCGGCGCCGACAACGTCGAGCAGCTCGGCAACGAGAACAACGTGCTGGTCTGCGCGGCCGACTGGATCGGGATGTCCGAGAACGACCTGTCGAACGCGCTCGGAGTGCTGCTCGACCTGTCCAAGTTCCCGACGCTGCCGGACCGCCTGCAGCAGGGCTTCCTCGACTTCCTCTTCATCGGGCGCGCGCTGATCCACCCGAACGGCCTCGCGGCGAACCCGGCGTTCCGCGACGCCGGCGGATCGCTGATCGACACGCGCCGGCTCTTCTACTACGGCAACAGCCAGGGCGGGATCGCGGGCGGCGCGCTGACGGCGCTGGCGCCCGACTTCAACCGCTCGGTGCTCTACGTGGGCGCGATGAACTACAGCCTGCTGGTGGAGCGCAGCGTCGACTTCGACCCGTTCGGCGCAGTGCTCGACACGTCGTACCCGAGCAGGCTGGAGCGGCCGCTGCTGCTGTCGCTGATCCAGATGCTCTGGGACCGCGGCGAGCCGAACGGCTACGCCTGGCACATGACGAACGACCCGCTACCGGACACGCCGCGCCACAAGGTGCTCCAGCTGCTCTCGTTCGGGGACCACCAGGTCGCGAACGTGGCGACCGAGGTCGAGGCGCGCACGATCGGGTCGCACGCTTCGCCTGCCGGCGGTCGATCCCGGACGCCACACCGACGTGCGGCCCTACTTCGGCATCCCGCCGATCTGGAGGTTCCCGTACGACGGCGACGCGTCGCTGGTGGTCTGGGACATCGGACCGCAGCGCGCCGGCGACCTCGGCACCCCGGCGCCGCCGATCACGAACACGCCGCCGCGCGCCGGGGTGGACCCGCACGACCTCGTGATCGAGTCCGAGGCCCGCATCCGCAGGCAGATCGCGGAGTTCCTGCGCATCGACGGGCGCGTGATCGACGTGTGCGGGCCGTTCCCCTGCCACGCCGCGGGCTGGACCGGGCCGTAGGCCGCCGAAACGGCTCGCGGGCCGGGTATCCTGCCTCTCTTATGGAGACGGGGACGTTTCGGGTCAAGTCAGGCCTTGCGGAGATGCTCAAGGGCGGCGTCATCATGGACGTCGTCGACGCCGAGCAGGCGAAGGTCGCCGAGGACGCGGGAGCGGCCGCGGTGATGGCGCTCGAGCGCGTGCCGGCGGACATCCGCGCGGACGGCGGCGTCGCGCGCATGTCGGACCCGACGATGATCGCCGGGATCCAGGAGGCCGTCTCGATCCCCGTCATGGCCAAGGCGCGCATCGGCCACTTCGTCGAGGCGCAGGTGCTGCAGGCGCTCGAGGTCGACTACGTCGACGAGTCGGAGGTGCTGACCCCCGCCGACGAGGCGCACCACATCGACAAGTGGCGCTTCGACGTCCCGTTCGTGTGCGGCGCGACCAACCTCGGCGAGGCGCTGCGGCGCATCGCGGAGGGCGCCGCGATGATCCGCTCCAAGGGCGAGGCGGGCACCGGCAACGTCGTCGAGGCCGTGCGCCACATCCGGCTGATCACCGGCGAGGTCCGCCGCCTCGGCTCGCTGAGCGAGATGGAGCTGCCCACCGCCGCCAAGGAGCTGCAGGCGCCGCTCGAGCTGGTCCGCGAGGTGGCCGCCAAGGGGCGCCTTCCCGTCGTGCTGTTCTGCGCGGGCGGCATCGCCACGCCGGCCGACGCCGCGCTGATGATGCAGCTGGGCGCCGAGGGCAACTTCGTCGGCTCCGGCATCTTCAAGTCCTCCGATCCCGCCCGCCGCGCGCGGGCGATCGTCGAGGCCACCACCCACTTCGACGACCCCGAGCGCGTGGCCGCCGCGTCGCGCGAGCTCGGGGACGCGATGCCCGGCATCGAGATCGGCACGCTCGAGGCCAACGGCGGATTGCTGCAGAAGCGGGGCTGGTGAGCCGCGCCGCTCGATCGGGGTGCTCGCCCTCCAGGGCGGGTTCGAGGCCCACGCGCGGGCCCTCGAGGACCTCGGCGCGCGCACGCGCATCGTGCGCGTCCCCGCCGACCTCGACGGGCTCGACGGGCTCGTCGTTCCGGGCGGCGAGAGCACCACGATGACGCTCGGCATCGACCGCGAGCAGCTCGCCGAGCCGCTGCGCGACTTCGTCCGCTCCGGGCGCCCGACGCTCGGCACCTGCGCCGGGATGATCGTCCTCGACCGCGACCACCTCGACCTGCTCGACGTCAGCGTGCGGCGCAACGCCTTCGGACGCCAGCTCAGCTCGTTCGAGACCGTGCTCGACTTCGACGGCGCGCCGCTGCACGCCGTCTTCATCCGCGCCCCCTGGGTCGACGAGCACGGCGACGACGTCGAGGTGCTCGCCGAGGTCGACGGCCACCCGGTCGCCGTGCGCCAGGGCAACGTCCTTGCCGTCGCCTTCCACCCCGAGCTGACCGACGAGCGCCGCCTGCACCGCTGGCTGCTCGAGCGCGTCGGGGTCACCGCATGAGAGACCCGCGCGTCGATGCGCTCGCCCAGATCCTGGTCCGCTACTCGACGCACGTGGGGGAGGGGGACGTCTGCGTGATCCAGTCGACCACCGCCGCCGAGCCGCTCGTCGAGGCCGTCTACGAGGAGGTCCTCCGCGCCGGCGGCCGGCCGATCCTGCAGCTCTCGACCGACGGGCGCCCAGTCGGCGCTCTACAGCCTCGCGAGCGACGACCAGCTCGACTGGATCCCGCCGACCTCGGAGTGGGTCGCCGAGAACGCCGACGCGCGCATCGCGATCATGGCCGAGGTCAACACGCGCGAGCTGTCGCAGACCGACCCGAAGAAGCAGGCGCGCGTCTCGCGCGCCCGCCAGGGCCTGATGGAGACCTCGATGCGCCGCTCCGCCGCCGGCGAGTACCGCTGGGCGCTGACGCTCTACCCGACGCACGCCTACGCCAGCGAGGCCGGCATGTCGCTGCGCGACTACGAGGACTTCTACTACGCGGCCTGCCTCGCCACCGACGGCGAGCCCGTCACCGCCTGGCAGCGCCAGTCGGACGAGGTGACGCGGCTCGCCGAGTGGATCGAGGGCAAGGAGGAGGTGCGGGTCACCGCGGCCGGCACCGACATCACGCTCGGCGTGTCCGGCCGCCACTGGATCCCCTGCGTCGGCGAGCACAACATGCCCGACGGCGAGTTCTTCACCGGCCCGGTCGAGGACTCTGTCAACGGCGAGATCTCCTTCTCGTTCCCGGCCTCATACGGCGGCCGGACCGTCTCCGGCGTCCGCCTGCGCTTCGAGGCCGGCAAGGTGGTGGACGCCTCGGCCGAGGCGGGCGAGGACTTCCTGATCGAGATGCTCGACACCGACGAGGGCGCGCGCCGCCTCGGGCGAGATCGGCATCGGCACGAACTACGGCATCTCGACCGGCACCAAGGAGATCCTGCTCGACGAGAAGATCGGCGGGACCGTGCACATGGCGGTCGGCATGAGCTATCCCGAGACCGGCGGCGAGAACAACTCGGCGGTCCACTGGGACATGGTCTGCGACCTGCGCGAGGGCGGCGCCCTGACGGTCGACGGCGTCGAGCTGCAGCGCGACGGCCGCTTCCTGGTCTAGCTAGAGCGCCGCGGCCTCGACCCGCGCCTTGCCGCTGCGCTTGTTCGCGAGCAGGCGCTGGTCGGCGCAGGAGAGCAGGCTGTCGGCGTCGACGGCGTCCGCGGGCGACGCCGCCCAGGCGAAGGTCACGCCGACCGGGCCGATCGACTCGGGCATCGGCGCGGCCGCGACGCGGCCGGCGAGCATGTCCACCAGCCGCTCGGCGCCCCGCTGCTCGGCGCCCGGCGCGATCAGCGCGAACTCGTCGCCGCCGATGCGCGCGAGGAAGTCGCCCATGCGCACCGCCGCCTGCGCGGCGTGGGCCACCGCGCGCAGCACGATGTCGCCGGTCGGGTGGCCGTGCAGGTCGTTGATCGACTTGAAGTCGTCGAGGTCGAACAGCACGAGCGCGTACGGCTCGCCCGCTGCCTGGGCGGCCGCCAGGCGCTGGTCGAAGGCGCGCCGGTTGCCGATCGACGTGAGCGGGTCGAGCTCGGCGTAGGTGCGCTGCCGCACCTCGGCGCGCACCAGGCGCCGCTTCAGGATCTGCATCGCGATCGTCTGGCCGACCACCGCCACCGTGAAGCCGAGCACCTGGGCCGGGAAGGAGACGTCGGTGGCGGCGTCGTCGTAGGCGAGCGGGCTCGCGTAGGCCGCCAGGAAGACCACCACGAGCGGCCAGGCCAGGCGCGGCGGGAAGAACCAGCCGATGAACAGCGCCGTGAACATCAGCAGCGGCGGCAGGTAGCTGGTCGCGCCGCCGGTGGCCCATAGGCCCGAGCGCCACGACCGGCATCGCGAGCGCGGTGACCAGCGCGCGGACGCCCAGCCGCATGGCTGCGCCGCGCACCCCGAGCAGCAGCGAGATCGCTCCCCAGGCGATCGCGAACGCGCAGAGCCCGAGCACCCACCCCGTGTGGTCGTGCTCGGTGCCTGGCAGCGCCTGCGAAGCCAGGCCGACCAGGCCGGTCGCCATCCACATCAGGCCGGACGTGAGATCGGGCAGCGGCCCGTCGTCGTACGGGTCGCCGTCCCTGTGCAGGGGCCGATCGAGGCTGGCGCGCAGCCGATTCATGCTTCTGGGTGAGATCGGCGGCAGGGGGTCGTGGCTTGAGCCGTGAGTAGGCTTCGAGCCCATGGCCGGCCATTCCAAATGGGCGTCGATCAAGCACAAGAAGAAGGCGGTCGACGCCAAGCGCGGCGCGCTGTTCACGAAGCTCACGCGCGCGATCACGGTCGCCGCGCGCGACGGCGGGGGAGACCCTGAGGGCAACCCCGCGCTCGCGCTCGCGATCCAGAAGGCGCGCGACGCGTCGATGCCGAAGGACAACATCGAGCGCGCGATCGCCAAGGGCACCGGCGCGGATGCGGACGCCGCCGCGTTCGAGACGGTCCTCTACGAGGGCTACGGACCGGGTGGCGTCGCGATCCTGGTCGAGGCGCTGACCGACAACCGCAACCGCACCAGCTCCGAGGTGCGGCACGCGTTCACCAAGCACGGCGGCAACCTGGGCGAGCCCGGTTCGGTCGGCTGGATCTTCGAGAAGAAGGGCGAGCTGGTGGTCGACGGCTCGCGCTACTCCGAGGACGACCTGCTCGCCGGCGATCGACGCCGGCGCCGAGGACGTGGCGCTCGACGGCGACGTGTGGGAGATCGTCACCGGCCCCGCCGACCTGCAGGCCGTGCGCCAGGCGCTCGAGCAGGCCGGAGTGGAGATCGACTCGGCCGAGCTGGCTCAGCGGCCGACCACGCGCACGCCTGTCGAGGAGGACCGGGTGCGCACGCTGATGAACCTGATCGACGCACTCGAGGACAACGACGACGTGCAGGGCGTGCACGCGAACTTCGACGTGGACGCGGACGTGCTCGAGCGCGTCGCCGCCGCCTGATGGCGCGCTACGGGACGGCGCTGTTCTGGGTCGTGGCCGGCGTGATGCACTTCGTGATCCCGCGCGCCTACGAGGCGATCGTGCCGCCGCGGCTCGCGCCGCTGGAAGCGCGAGCTCGTCGTGGTCAGCGGCGTGGCCGAGATCGCGGGCGGGCTGGCGGTGCTGCCCGAGCGCACGCGCCGCGGCGCGCGCTGGTGGCTGCTCGCGACGCTCGCCGCGGTCTACCCGGCGAACATCAACATGGCGGTGAACTCGCAGGACTTCCCGAAGGTCCCGCCGGCCGCGCTCTGGGCCCGCCTGCCGCTGCAGTTCGTGTGCGGCTGGACGACCTGGCGCGGCACCCGCTGAGCCGCTCGCGGACGCAGGCGTCCGGGGCCGGACGCAGAATCACATTCATTGGTGATCGTCCTCGGCATCGACCCGGGCACCGCGAACACGGGCTACGGGGTGGTCGTATCGCGCGGCAGCACGCTCGCGGCGCTCGACGGCGGCGTGATCGAGACGCGCGCGGGCGCGCCCGTCGAGCGGCGGCTCGCCGACATACACGCGCGCGTGTGCGACCTGATCTCCGAGCACCGGCCCGCGGCGGTCGCCATCGAGGACCTCTACTTCGGCCGCAACGCGCACTCGGCCTTCGCGGTCGGGCAGGCGCGCGGCGTGGTGCTGCTGGCCGCGGGCATGGCCGGCGTGCCCGCCTTCTCCTACACGCCGCAGGCGGTCAAGCAGGCCGTGTGCGGCTCGGGCTCGGCCGAGAAGCAGCAGGTGCAGCGGATGGTCGGCAGCCTGCTCGCGCTGGCGGAGCCGCCGGAGCCGGACCACGCCGCCGACGCGCTGGCGGTGGCCATCTGCCACGCCAACGGCGCGCCGCTGCGGGAAGCGCTCGGGTGAGGCCGCGCGTGATCGCCTCCCTGAGAGGCGAGGTCATCTCGCGGCTCGGCGGCGAGGTCGTGATCGAGGCCGCCGGCGTCGGCTATCGGCATGGCGGTCTCGTCCGAGACGCTCGCCGCGGTGCCGGGGGCCGGCGAGCAGGCGCGCCTGTTCACCCACCTGGTGCTGCGCGACGACGCCATGCACCTGTTCGGCTTCGCCACCCAGGCGGAGCGCGAGCTGTTCCTGATGCTGATCGCCGTGCAGTCGGTCGGCCCGAAGGTCGCGCTGGCGGTGCTGTCCGGCGGCACGCCGCGCGAGCTGCTGAACGCGATCGCGTCGGGCGATGCCGCGCGCTTCCAGGCGGTGCCCGGAATCGGCAAGCGGACCGCCGAGCGGATCATCGTCGAGCTGCGCGAGAAGGTCGCGGGCAAGGTCAGCGACGAGATCGTCGTCCGCGCCACGCCCTCCGACGACCCGCGCACGCTCGCGCGCGAGGGCCTGCTCGGGCTCGGCTTCACGCCGCAGGAGGCGGACGGCCTGCTCGACAGCGCGGCCGGCGACACGCCCGAGGCCCTGATCTCCGAGGCGCTCAGGGCGGCCCGGTGAGCGGCGGCATCCGCACCCCCGGCGTCGAGCGCATCCACGATCCCGTGGCGCTGCCCGCCGAGGACGACCTCGAGCGGTCGCTGCGCCCGAAGCGGCTCGAGGACTTCGTCGGCCAGGAGCGCGTCAAGGAGCAGCTGGCGATCTTCATCGAGGCGGCGCGCGCACGCGGCGAGGCGCTCGACCACGTGCTGCTTGCCGGTCCGCCCGGGCTCGGCAAGACCTCGCTCGCCCAGATCGTCGCCAACGAGCTCGAGGTGGACTTCGTGCCGACGGCCGGCCCTGCGCTCGAGCGCAAGGGCGACGTCGCGAGCTACCTGACCGCGCTGCACCCGCGCAGCGTCTTCTTCGTCGACGAGATCCACCGGCTGCCGAAGGCGCTCGAGGAGACCTTCTATCCCGCGATGGAGGACCGCAAGCTGCCGATCACCGTGGGGCAGGGGGCGGGCGCGCGCGTCGTCACGCTCGACCTGCCCGAGTTCACGCTGATCGGCGCGACCACCCGCACCGGGCTGCTGACCACGCCGCTGCGCGACCGCTTCGGCGTGACCCACCGCCTCGAGCTCTACGGCCCCGAGCAGCTCGCGCGCATCGTGCGGCGCTCGGCCGGCATCCTCGAGGTGGACGTCGACGACGCGGGCGCCGAGGCGATCGCCGCGCGCTCGCGCGGCACCCCGCGGGTGGCTAACCGGCTGCTCAAGCGGGTGCGCGACGTGGCCGAGGTGCGCGGCGCCGGGCACGATCGACGCCGCCGTGGCGCACCAGGCGCTCGACCTGCTGGAGGTCGACGAGGCGGGCCTCGACCGGCTCGACCGCGACATCCTGCGCGCGATCTGCGAGAAGTTCCGCGGGGGCCCGGTCGGGCTGTCGACCCTGTCGGTCGCGGTCGGCGAGGAGTCCGACACGATCGAGGACGTCTACGAGCCCTACCTGCTGCAGCAGGGGTTCCTGATGCGCACGCCGCGGGGGCGGGTCGCCACGGACGCCGCTTTCGCCCACCTGGGCCTCGAGCCGCCGGGCGACACGGCGCGCAGCGCCTCTTCTGATGTCCGCGCTGCCGCTTGCTTCTGAGCGTCTGGCTAGCATGAGCTGTTCGCATGCCGATCTTCATCTGCCCGAACTGCGGCGACCGCAGCATCTCCACCGAGCGCACAGCCGGTTTCAAGGATCGTGCGCGCGCTTGCAGCAAGTGCGGCTTCGGGTTCCTCTTCGAGCTGCTCGACGACTACTACCCGGCCCCGAACGCGGCCTTCTTCCTGCTCGACCAGCAGGGCCGGCTGATCGGCACCGGCCGCGGCGCGCGCGAGCTCACCGGGCTGGGTGACCTCGACGTGATCGGCCGCCCCGTCCAGGACGTGCTGAACCTCCAGTTCGAGAACGACCAGGACCACGTCGGCGACCGCCCTCGAGTGGGGCGTGCGGGTGCTCGACAAGGGCGTGACCGTCCACGCCGAAGGAGACCGTCCCGAGCCGGCGAAGGCGGACATCTTCCCCGCGTACGACGATGACGGGGGACTCCTGCTCGTGCTGACGCCGCGATGACCAGTCGCACCCGCAACCTGACGATCCTCGGGATCGTCGCGGTGATGCTGGTCCTCGCGCTGCTCGTGATCGTGCCGGGCACGCCGCTGTCGAAGGAGACCAAGCTCGGCCTCGACCTCGAGGGCGGCATCGAGCTCGTCTACGAGGGCGAGCCGACCCCGCAGGTTCCCGAGGTGACGCCGCAGTCGATCGACGACGCGATCGAGACGATGCGCAAGCGCGTCGACTCGCTCGGCGTGTCCGAGCCGGAGATCCAGCGCGCCGGAGCGCGCCAGATCTCGGTCGGGCTGCCCGACGTGCAGAACGCCGACCGGGCGCGCGAGCAGGTCGGCAACACCGCGCGGCTCCAGTTCTACGACTGGGAGCCGAACGTCCTCACCGACAAGCGCCGTCTACGCGGGCAGCCACGCGCTCTTCCAGGCGGTCGAGGCGGCGTCCAAGCAGAAGGGCAAGGCCGAGCAGACCGACATCCCGACGGACTCCGACCTCACCGCCGCCGAGGCCGACAAGGCCAACAACACGGCGAAGGACCGCTACTACCTGTTCGGCCCCGACGAGCTGCCGATCGGCCCGGACAAGCAGCCGCTGCGAATCGGCAACTACGAGCCGTCCGGCACCTGCAAGGACCTGCTCGCCGACTACGAGGAGGCGTCTGGCCCGGCGCCGGAGTTCGCGAAGGGCACCGAGTGCGCCACCGAGCTCGAAGCGCTCGGCTCCGGCGGGCCGCCGGCGGGCTCGCGCGTGATCAAGGTGCCCGAGGGCGTGGTCGTCCTCGAGCAGGAGCCGGCGCCCAACCAGCCGCCGCAGATCAAGCGCTTCACGGTGCTCGAGGACGACTCGGAGCTGTCGGGCGACGACATCAAGAACCCCGAAGCCAACACCGACCCGAACACCAACGCGCCGCTGGTGACGATGGAGTTCACCGACAAGGGCCGCAAGGCGTTCGCGCGCGTCACCAAGCGGATCGCCGAGCGCGGCTTCGACGCGTCGACGCTGTCGCCCGGGGCCGGCGACAAGGACGACTTCTTCCAGCGCTTCGCGATCACGCTCGACGACCAGATCGTCTCGCTGGCGACGATCGACTTCATCAGCAACCCCGAGGGCATCGACGGCCGCACGGGCGCGCAGATCGAGAACGTCGGCAACTTCGACGACGCCAACGACCTCGCGGAGAGCCTGCGCATCGGCGCCCTGCCGATCGAGCTCAAGCTGATCTCCGAGACGCAGGTGTCGGCGACGCTCGGCCAGCAGGCGCTCAACCAGGGCCTGCTCGCGGGCGCCGTCGGCCTGGCGCTGACGATCCTCTTCCTGCTGCTCTTCTACCGCGTGCTCGGCCTGGTGGCCACGGCCGCGCTGCTGATCTACGCGGTGTTCCTGTTCGCGCTCGTGAAGCTGATCCCGATCACGCTCACGCTGCCGGGCATCGCGGGACTGGTGCTCACCTTGGCGGTGGCGGCCGACGCCAACATCGTCATGTTCGAGCGAATCAAGGAGGAGGCGCGAGCCGGGCAGGTCGATCCCGGCCGCGATCGCCACCGGGTACGCGAAGGCGCTCAGGACGATCATCGACGCGAACGTCGTGACCGTCGGCGTCGCGTTCATCCTGTTCACGCTCGCGACCGCGGGCGTCAAGGGCTTCGCGTTCACGCTCGGTATCGGCACGCTGGTGTCGCTGTTCACGGCCGTGCTGGCCACCTCGGCGATCCTCGGGTCGATGGCGCGCACGCGCGCTGCTGCGCTCGCCGAGCGCGCTCGGCGCCGGGCCGGAGCGGATCAGCTGGCAGCGCTTCGACTTCATGGGCAAGGCGCGCTGGTTCTTCTCGTTCTCGGGCGCTGATCCTGGCGGTCGGCGCGATCGCGATCGTCGACGCTCGGCCTCAACTTCGGCATCGACTTCGAGTCCGGCACGCGCATCACGACGCCGCTCGAGCGGCCGGCCAACGTGGACCAGGTGCGCAGCGTGCTCGAGCCGCTCGGCTACGACGACGCGAAGATCCAGGACGTCGACGACCCCGAGCTCGGCAAGAACGTCTTCCAGATCTCGGTGCCGCAGCTCGAGCCCGGCGCAGGTGGACAAGGTGGAGAACGCGCTCGACGCCCGCTTCGGCGTGGCGGGCGACGACTTCTCGTCCAGCTCGATCGGCCCGACCTTCGGCGAGCAGATCGCCCGCACGGCGCTGATCGCGGTCATCGCGTCGCTGCTGCTGATCTCGATCTACATCGGGTTCCGCTTCGAGTGGAAGTTCGCGGTGCCGATCCTGATCGCGCTGGCGCACGACCTGCTGATCACGGCGGGCGTGTACGCGCTGACCGAGCGCGAGGTGACGACCTCGACGGTCGCCGCGTTGCTGACGATCATGGGCTACTCGCTCTACGACACGATCATCGTGTTCGACCGAATCCGGGAGAACGTGCCGCGCATGCCGCGCGCGACCTTCTCGCAGATCGCGAACCGCTCGATGTCCGAGGTGCTGACCCGATCGCTGGCCACGAGCTTCACCGTGCTGATGCCCGTCGGCGCGCTGCTGCTGTTCGGCGGCGAGACGCTCAAGGACTTCGCGTTCGCGCTGCTGGTCGGCGTGGCGTCGGGCGCCTACTCGTCGATCTTCATCGCGACGCCGGTGCTGGTGGAGTGGAAGGAGCGCGAGCGGGTCTACATGCGCCGCCGCCGCCTCGTCATGGAGCAGCACGGCGGCATGGTGCCGGCGTTCGCGACCGGCGCGCTGGCCGCCGAGCCCGCGGAGGCCGGCGCGGCCGCTGCGCCCGGAGCGCCGCCGCGGCGCCGTCGGGCGCGCCGCGCCGCCGGGGCGCCGGGAGCGGCGCCGCCGCCGCGGTCCACGCGCGCGGGCGGCGCGGCCGAGGCTGCGCCGGCGGCCCGCCCCGCTGCGCCTCCCGCCGAGCCGCCGCGCGCCGAGCCGCCGCGCCGCGGCGCCGCCGCCGGCCGCGAGCGCCGAGCCCCGCGCGCCGCGCCGCCGCGCCCGCGCGCACCGGCCGCCCGGCTGCCGCGCCGCTGACGCGCCGAGCGCTCCCGCACGGCGCGCCCGGCGCCGCCGGCGACGGCGCCCGCGGCGCGCGAGTCGCGCACCACCTCGACCGCCGGCAGCGAAGCCCAAGCCCGAAGCCGAAGCGCGCAGCGGCCGCGCAAGAAGCACGGGAGGCGCTAGCGATGAGCATGCTCGTCTGGGTGATGATGGGCATCGCGGTCTGGCACTTCACCGTGTTCGTGCCCGACCGCTTCTGGGGCGGCATCGTCGGCGCGTTCCTGGCGGCGAGCGTGGTCGCGGCGCGTCTTCGGCCTGCTCGTCAACGGCGGCAGCGTGCCCGGGCGAGAGCGACACCGACCTCGTCCAGGCGCTGATCGCGGTCCCCGGCGCCGCTGATCGGGCTGGCCCTCTCGTACTGGTACGGCGCCCGCGTCGGACCGCACGCACGGCGTCGACCACGGTCACACGCGCGACGGCTCGCGCTGACGGCGCTCGCGCCAGCCCGTTCCGTCCGCCCGTCCGCGCAGGATGGGTCGGATGCTCTCCCGACCGGCAAGATGGGCCTGCAAGCCCTATGACGTGGCGCTCGCCGAGCGCCTCGCCGCCGGCCTGGGCGTGTCGCGCCCCGTGGGCGCCATCCTCGCGCGGCGCGGCTTCGCCGACGTCGACGAGGCGCGGCGCTTCCTCGCGGCCGACGAGCGCCACGACCCGCCACGCTCCCGGGCGCGCCCGCGGCCGCGAGCTGATCGCCGCGCCACCTGCGGCGCGGCTCGCGCATCGCCGTCTTCGGCGACTACGACGTCGACGGCGTCTGCTCCACCGCGATCCTCGTCCGCACCCTGCGCGCGCTCGGCGCCGATCCGGTGTGGGAGCTGCCCAGCCGCTTCGACGACGGCTACGGCCTGTCCACGGTCGCGGTCGAGCGGCTCGCGGCGCGCGGGGTCGACCTGCTGGTCACCGTCGACTGCGGCATCACGGCCGTGGAGCAGGTCGCCGCCGCGCGGGCCGCGGGCCTCGACGTGGTGGTGACCGACCACCACCGCCCCGGCGACGCCGCTGCCCGACTGCGTCGCTCGTCCACCCGGCGCTCGCGCCGCCTAGCCTGCCCGGAGCTGTGCGCCGCGGGCGTGGCGCTCAAGCTGAGCGAGGCGCTGCACTCGGCGCACGGGCGGCGATCCCGCGCGCAGCCGAGGAGCACCTCGACCTCGCCGCGCTCGCCACCGTCTGCGACCTCGTCCCGCTGCGCGGCGAGAACCGCCGCATCGTCCGCGAGGGGCTGGTCGCGCTCGCGCGCACCGCGAAGCCCGGCCTGCGCGCGCTGATGGAGGTCGCCGGCGTGGAGCCGGCCGAGCTCACCGAGCACGCGCTCGGCTTCCGGCTCGGCCCGCGCATCAACGCCGCCGGGCGCATGCAGCGCGCCGACGCCGCGCTGGAGCTGCTGCTCACCGAGGACGACGGCCGCGCCGGCGAGGTCGCGCGCGAGCTCGACCTGCTCAACCGCGACCGCCAGCACGCCGAGACCCGCATCCTGTTCAGCCGCCGAGGCGGCGGCCGAGCCGCAGGCCGCCCAGGGCGCGATCGTGGTCGCGGGCGAGGGCTGGCACCCCGGCGTGGTCGGCATCGTGGCCTCGCGCCTGGTCGAGCGCTGGCGGCGCCCCTGCGTCGTGATCGCGCTGGACGAGGACGGCTCCGGACGCGGCTCGGGCCGCAGCATCTCCGCCTACGACCTGCACGCCGGGCTGGCCGCCTGCGCCGGCGCACCTGACCCGCTTCGGCGGGCACCGCGATGGCCGCCGGCGTCGAGCTCGCGCCGGGCGCCGCTGGAGCCGTTCCGCGAGGCGCTCGCCGCTCACGCGGGCGCGGCGCTCGCGCCGGAGGACCTGATCCCGATCGAGCGGGTCGACGCGGTCGTGCCGGGCGGCGTGCTCGGCCTCGAGCTGGCCGAGGAGCTCGAGCGCGCTGCGCCCGTTCGGCATGGGCAACCCGCAGCCCACGCTGCTCGTGCCGGCCGCGCGCTTCCAGGGCGTCACGCCGATGGGCGAGGAGGGCAAGCACGCGCGCTTCACGCTCGTCACCGCGGGCGGCGCGCGCTCGCGCGGCGTGGCCTTCGGCTCGCCGCCGAAGGCGCTGGCGCCCGCCGCCGCCGAGCAACCACGACATCGCGCTGCGGCTCGAGCGCAACCGCTGGAAGGGCGTCGTCGAGCCGCGCACGATCCTGCGCGCGCTGCTGCCCGACCGAACCCCGGCTCGCTGCGCGTGCTGGGCGAGGAGGGCTCGTTCTGGGAGCGGCTGCGAGCGCGCGAGGCCTCGACCGTCACGGCCGGTCGCCGTGGCGGCGCCGACCGGCCGACCGGCGCCGCGAGGGCTTCGCCGGCGTGGCCGGCGACCTGTTCACGAGCGGCGAGCGCGTGCTGGTGGCTGTGGCGGACGTCGAGCGCCGCGCGCCGCGGCCTCGAGGAGATCGTCGCGGGGCTCGCGCCCGACGGGATGGCCGTGGCCTCATGGGCCTCGATCGCGGCCGAGCCGGAGCTCGCGGCCGCGCACGACCACCTCGTCGCCCTCGACCCGCCGCCGGGCGGGGCGGCCGACCCGCTGCTGCGCCAGCGGCGCCGCGCGCGCATCTGGCCTGGGGCCCGGCCGAGGCCGAGTTCGCGCTCAACGTCGTGGCGAGCCGAGCTCGACCTGCGCCCGCTGCTCGGCGGCGCTCTACCGCGCTCTGCGCGAGCTGCCGCCGGAGGCCGACGCGGACGCGCTGCGCGCCGCGCTCGAGGGGCCGGGCCGCTACCCGCGCGCGCCGCACCTGTGCGCGCGCCTGATGGCGCGTGCTCGCCGAGCTCGAGCTGGTCGAGCTCGCGCTCGATCCGCCCGCCTGCCGGATGCTCGAGGCGCCGCGCACCGAGCTGGAGCGCTCGGCCGCCTTCCGGGCCGCCGGGGAGAGGCTCGCGGCGATCGAGCGGGCCCTGGCCGCGGAGCTCCCGGCGCAGCGCGCCGGCCCGCGCGGCCTGATGCGCCGCCGCCCGCAACCCGCTCTAAACTCGGACACATGCCGAAGCTGCCACGCGGCAACGGGAAGCCGGAGACCGAAGCGGCCAAGAAGCCGGCGACCGCTCGCGCCGCGGCGCCCAAGCAGGCGACGGCCACGCGACGCCGCCCGGCGGCGCGCCAGCGCCCCGCCGGCGACGGCAACGGCGCGGTGCGCGATCACGACTTCGAGCACCGCCCGGTCGACGAGCACGCCGGCGGCGCCCGCCGGCCGCCGCCGACGCGCGCCTCAGCAAGGACCAGCGCGTCCTGCTCGGCGACCTGTTCGCCGTCGTCGAGGAGCACGCCGAGCGAGGCGGCCGAGGAGGTCGACCGCGAGCTCGTGGAGCGCGCGCTTCGTGTTCGCCTGCGAGCGCCACGCCGACCAGCGCCGCGCCAGCGGCGAGGACTTCATCGTGCACCCCGTCGGCGTGGCGAAGATCTGCGCCGGCATGCGGCTCGACACCGCGACGCTGTGCGCCGCGCTGCTGCACGACACCGTCGAGGACACGACGCGCGTCGCTGGCCGAGGTCGAGGAGGAGTTCGGCGAGCAGATCGCCGCGCTGGTCGACGGCGTGACGAAGCTGTCGGGCGTCACCTTCCAGAGCCGCGACGACCGCCAGGCCGAGAACTACCGCAAGATGATGGTCGCGATGGCCCAGGACATCCGGGTCATCCTGATCAAGCTCGCCGATCGCCTGCACAACATGCGCACGATCGGCTCGATGCCGAAGCACAAGCAGCAGGAGAAGGCGAAGGAGACGCTCGAGATCTTCGCCCCGCTGGCGCACCGGCTCGGCATCCACGCGATCAAGTGGGAGCTCGAGGACCTCGCGTTCGCGACGCTGCACCCGCGCAAGTACAACGAGATCAAGCAGGCTCGTCTCCCAGCAGCGCAGCGAGCGCGAGGGCTACGTGGCGCGCGCGGGCGAGTACCTGCAGAAGGAGCTGGAGGCGGTCGGCATCGAGGCCGAGATCGCCGGCCGCGCGAAGCACTTCTACTCGATCTACTCGAAGATGACCAAGAAGGGCCGCGAGTTCAACGAGATCTACGACCTCACGGCCATGCGCGTGCTGGTCGGCTCGGTGAAGGACTGCTACGGCGCGATCGGGGTCATCCACTCGCTCTGGAAGCCGCTGCCGGGCCGCTTCAAGGACTGGGTCGCGATGCCCAAGTTCAACATGTACCAGGCCCTGCACACGACCGTGATCGGGCCCGAGGGGCGGCCGCTCGAGATCCAGATCCGCACCGTCGAGATGCACCGCACGGCCGAGTTCGGCGTGGCCGCGCACTGGATCTACAAGGAGGACGGCGGCAAGCCGGTCGAGCAGAAGGTCGAGTGGCTGCGCCACCTGCTCGACTGGCAGCAGGACGCCAAGGACCCGCAGGAGTTCGCCGAGACGCTCAAGGCCGACCT
The DNA here is from genome assembly GCA_963828225.1 of uncultured Thermoleophilaceae bacterium. Taxonomy (GTDB): domain Bacteria; phylum Actinomycetota; class Thermoleophilia; order Solirubrobacterales; family Thermoleophilaceae; genus JACVRW01. The sequence goes on from CAWHDX010000007.1 coordinate 210,208, forward strand.
GTTCGAGGACGAGGTCTTCGTGTTCACGCCGAAGGGCGAGGTCAAGTCGCTGGCCGCGGAGCCACGCCGCTCGACTTCGCGTACTCGATCCACACCGACGTCGGCCACCGCTGCGTGGGGGCGAAGGTCAACGGCAAGATCGTGCCGCTGCACTACGAGCTGCAGTCGGGCGACATCTGCGAGGTGCTGACCTCGAAGAAGGAGCGCGGCCCGTCGCGCGACTGGCTGGCCCTGGCCAAGACCACGCGCGCGCAGTCGAAGATCCGCGCCTGGTTCACGCGCGAGCGCCGCGAGGACTCCGAGCGCACCGGCCGCGAGATCCTGCACGAGAACATGAAGCGCGCCGGGCTGCCGCCGCAGAAGCTGGCCGGCTCGCCGCTGCTCGCGGACGTGATCCGCGAGATGGGCTTCAAGAAGGGCGAGGAGTTCTACATCGCCCTCGGCCAGTCGAAGATCTCGCCGAAGACCGTCACCGGGAAGCTGATGCACCGGCTCAAGGAGGGGGAGGGCGTCGAGCCCGAGACCGCCGCGACCGAGCTGCTGGAGCGCCGCGAGACGCCCAAGAAGACCTCCGCCTCGTCGACCTACGGGATCAAGGTCCAGGGCGTCGAGGACGTGATGCTGCGGCTGGCGAAGTGCTGCCGCCCGGTGCCCGGCGACGAGATCGTGGGCTACATCTCGCTCGGCAAGGGCATCACGATCCACCACGAGGACTGCCCCAACGCGAAGGCGCTGATGCGCAACCCGGAGCGCTTCACCAAGGTGGCGTGGGAGGGGGAGACCTCGGCGCCGTTCCGGGTCGAGATCCAGGTCGACGGCTGGGACCGCACGCGCATGCTGGAGGACCTTTCGCGCACGTTCGCCGAGGCCGGCATCAACATCCTCGAGGCCCGCTGCACGGTCGTGCACCCGATGGTCAAGAACCGCTTCGTCCTCGAGGTCGGGGACACGCAGGGCCTGAAGGCCTGCATCACGCGGCTGCGCAACATCGAGTCGGTGTTCGACGCTTACCGCGTCACGCCGACGGGCTAGGCGATGCGGCGGGGCCGGGGCCGTCGCGCTACGAAACCGCCAGCAGCCCGCCCGGCACCGCGCTGAACTCGATCTCGGCGAACTCGCCGATGTAGTCGCCGTCGACCTGCACGGGGAAGGGGCGGTCGTCGATCGCCTCGACGCGGAGGGATCCGAGCTCGCCCAGGCTGTCCACCTGGCGGTGGCGCAGCACCGTCTTGGCGCTCCCCGACAGCAGCCGCGGGATCAGCGTCGGCAGCTCGAGCGGCGTCGCGCTCTTCAGGACGGCCGCCCCGAGCGAGCCGGTCGTCAGGCCGGCGCCGGACGGCCACTCGGATCGGCCGCTTGCGGAAGAACGTGAACGGGTCGCTGTTCTGCACGATCACCGTGACCGCCTCGACGCTGCGTCCGCCCGCCTGCACCCGCACGCGCGGCGGCCCCACCAGGTAGTGCCGGGTGAAGATGTCGACCGCCGCGTAGGAGTAGTACCAGGCGCCGTAGCGCGCCTTTCGCAGCGGGTGGCGGTCCACGCGCTCCACCACCGAGGCGTCCAGCCCGACCCCCGACGCGAACACGAAGTGGCGGTCGCCGGCGCGTCCCAGGTCGACGCGGAACGGCCGGAACTCGTCCGCCATGCGCAGCAGGTGCTCGGTCGCGTCGACCACGTCGTTGGGGATCCCGAGCGTGCGCGCCCAGACGTTGGTCGACCCGCCCGGCAGCGCGGTCAGCGGCGTGTCCGACCCGGCCAGGCCGTTGGCGGCCTCGTTCACGGTCCCGTCGCCACCGAAGGCCACCACCACGTCGTAGCCCTCGCGCGCCGCCTCGCGGCAGATCTGCGTGGCGTGGTCGCGCTTCTCGGTGTCGATCGCCTCGACCGAGTAGCGCGACTGGAGCGCGTAGACGACCAGGTTGCGCAGGCGGTCGGAGACGGTCGTCGCGTACGGGTTGACGATCACCAGCATCCGCCGCTTCGGCGTGCGGTCTGGCAGGAGGCGCTCGGCCAGCTCCTCGGCCCGCTCCAGCGCGGTCTCGGCGGACACGGACGAAGAGGCTACAGAGCCCGGAAGACCGCCACTCCCTCGCGCTCCTCCTCTTGCACGCGCCCCTCGGTTCGCGAGCAGGTCGAGGTGCCCGAGCACCTCCGACAGCGTCAGGTAGGCCTGCGTCACCGCGATGTCGCCCCAGATCGACTGTGCGATCGCGTGCGCCGTCCGCGGCTCCTCGACCAGCAGCCGGTGGATCTTCTCCGCGCGGCGCCGGTGCAGGCCGAGACGCTTGTCGATCAGCGCCGCGGTGGTCGGTCACCGGGTCGCCGTGCCCGGGCAGCACCAGCTCCACGTCGAGCTCGCGCGTCGCCGCCAGCGAGTCGAGGTAGTGCACCAGCGCCTGCGGGCGCTCGCCGGAGCCGTCGAGCGGGCGGGTGATCAGCGGGTTCGACGAGATGTGGCCGAGCAGGTGGTCGCCCGCGATCAGCATGCGCCGCTCGCGGTCGTGGAAGACGGTGTCGGTGGGGGAGTGGCCGGGCCGGTGATGGACGTGCAGCACGCGGTCGCGCAGCTCCACCGTCTCGCCGTCGCGCAGCGGGCGCGTCACGTGCACCGGGGCGCCCCAGGCGCGGAAGGCGCGCGACACCGCCTGGAGCGCGCCCGCCACCTCCGCGGAGGTGCCGTTGCGCACCATGATGTCGACTGCGAAGGCGTCGTCGGCCTCGGCCTCCTCGCCGTAGCGCTCGAGGAAGGGCACCGCCACGTCCAGCGCCGCGACCTCCGCACCCGAGCGCTCGGCGACCAGCTGCACCAGGCCGATGTGGTCGAGGTGCTGGTGGGTGACAAGGATCAGGCCCGACTCGTCGACCGAGTGGCCCAGGCCCTCGAAGCCCCGCTGCAGCTCGTCCAGGGACGTCCCCGAGTTGGGCCCGCCGTCCACGAGCGTCAGCGGCTCGTCCTCGATCACGTAGACGTTGACTCGGCCCACCGCGAACGGGCGTCGGGATCGCGAGCCGGTGGATGCCCGCCGCTGCGGCCGGCGCGTAGGGGTCGTCGCTCACGGGGCCGAGACCCTACTTACAGTCCCCGGGGTGCACCTGCGCCTGATCGCCGTCTTCGCGCTCGCCGGCGCGCTGCTGGGCGCCGCCGGCTCGCTGGCGCGCGAGCCCGTCTACACCGCGCACTCGTACGTCGTCAAGGTGCCGCCGGCCCACGGCACGAAGGCGGGCCTGAAGCTGCACGAGGTCCGACCGCCTGCTCGGCCGGGCCCTGAAGCTGGCCGGCTCGCGCCGCTCGCCGGACTGGCTGCGCCGCCACTCCGGGTCGGCCTCACCGGCCGGCTCGACTTCGCGATCGAGGCGCGAGCGGCGGGCCGGCGGCGAGGCCATCGCGCTCGCGACCGCCTATGCCCGTGGCGATCAGGCGGTCGCTGCCGCGTCAGCCCGGCCTGGCACGCGCGGCCGGGGCGCGCGCACCGCCCGCGCGACCGATGGGCGCGGTGGGGTGGGGGCTGCTGGGCGCGGCGGCCGGCCTCTGGCTCGGCGCCGCGGCGGCGATCCTCAGGAGCGGATCAGGCCGAGCACCTCGTCGCGCTTCTCCTCCATGTGCTCCTGCGACCGGAGCGACTCCAGGTTGAGCCGCAGGAGCGGCTCGGTGTTGGAGGGACGCACGTTGAAGTGCCAGTCCTCGTAGTCGATCGAGATGCCGTCGAGCTCGGTCCGCTCGCCGTCGGAGTAGCGCTCGGCGATCTCGTCCATCTTCGCCTGCTGGTCGCTCGACCTCGGAGTTGATCTCGCCGGAGATGAAGTACGCTCGACCGCAGCGGCTCGAGCAGCTCGCGACAGCCGCTTGCCCTCGACCGACAGCAGCTCGAGGATCAGCAGCGCCGGCAGCGTGCCCGAGTCGGCGCAGTAGAAGTCGCGGAAGTAGTAGTGGCCGGACACCTCGCCGCCGAACGCGGCGCCGGTCTCGCGCATGCGCGTCTTGAAGAAGGCGTGGCCCACGCGGTTGACGTCGGCCTTGCCGCCGCCGCGCTCCACGACGTCGCGCACGGCCCGCGACGCGCGCACGTCGTAGAGGATCTGTCGCACCCGGCTCCTTGCGCAGCAGCGCCTCGGCCAGCAGCGCGGTGAGGAAGTCGCCGGCGACGAACTCGCCGGTGTCGTCGATGAAGAAGCAGCGGTCGGCGTCGCCGTCCCAGGCGATGCCCAGCTCGGAGCCGGCTCTCGCGCACGCCGGTCGATGATGAACGCCGGTTCTCCTCGAGCAGCGGGTTCGGCTCGTGGTCGGGGAACTCGCCGTCGGGCGTCCAGTAGGTCTCGATGCGCTCGAGCGGGAACGACTCGAGCAGCGGGCCGACCATCGGCCCGGCCATGCCGTTGCCGCCGTCGAGCACCACCTTCATCGGCTTGATCGCGTTCGCGTCGATGTAGCCGAGCGCGGCCGCGCGGAACGCGTCGGCCACGTCCTCGTGCTCGATGCGCGCCCGGCTCGGCGACCGGGTCGCCCGGCTCGCCGGCCGTCACGATGTCGCGCAGCTCGCCGATGCCGGAGTCGCCCGACAGCGCCAGCGCGCCGCGCTTGACCAGCTTGGCGCCGGTGTAGGCCTTCGGGTTGTGCGACGCGGTGCACATCAGCCCGCCGTCGAGCTCGCGCGAGCCGACCGTCCAGTAGAGCATCTCCGTGCCGACCATCCCGATGTCGAGCACGTCCGCGCCCTCGTCGGCGATCCCGCGCGCGTAGGCCTCGGCCATCGTCGGCGCCGACAGGCGCATGTCGCGCCCGATCGCCACCCGCAGCTCGGACGGCGGCGGCCCCTGCAGGTCGGACAGCACGCGCGCGAAGCCCGCGCCCGATCCGGTAGGCGAGCGCCTCGTCCATGTCGTCCGGGTAGATGCCGCGGACGTCGTATGCCTTGAAGATCGCCGGGTCGACCACGGCCGAGGAGCCTATTAGTTGAGGGATGAACGGCATCCCGGCGCAGCCGCCGCCGGCTATCGGCTAGGCAACGGCGGGCGCCACGCGCCGGCCGATCTGCTCGACCGCATCCAGGTCGCGGTGGAGCAGGTGCTGGAGCATGACCCGCTCGACGCCCAGCCTCGGCGAGCGCCCGCAGCTGCTCGATGCCCTCGTCGAGCGTGCCGACGATCGCGCTCTCGTGCTGCTCGGCGAGGAAGCGCTCGCCGTCGGCGTCCTGTCCCTGCCACCGGGCCAGGCGCGCGGCGCGGTCCACCAGCTCGGCGCGGTCCTCGCCGCACCAGCCAGCCGGTCATCAGCGACAGCGGCATCGGGTCGCGCCCGGCTCGCTCGCAGGCGGCGTCGACCGCCGTGCGCAGCTCGGCGCACTCGGCCACGGTCTTGTTGACGCGTGTTGTACTCGTCGGCGTAGCGGGCGGCGAGGCCGATGCTGCGCGGGCCGCCGCGGCCGCCGACGATCAGGTTCGGGCGCGGGCGCTGGAGCGGCTTCGGCAGGATCGGGCTGTCGTCGCTCCACTGCGACCCGATCAGCTCGAGCTGCTCCTCCAGCAGCTCCATGCGCGGGCCGATCGGCGGGAAGGGGAACCCGTACGCCTCGTGCTCGGCCTCCAGCCAGCCGGTGCCGAGCCCGAGCTCCACGCGCCCGCCCGACACGTGGTCGGCGGTGACGACGACCTTGGCGAGCTCGGAGGCGTGGCGGAAGGTGGCGGGGGAGACCAGCGTGCCGAGGCCGGACGCTGCTCGTGGTCGCCGCAAGGGCGTTGATCGTCGCCCAGGCGTCGAGCGACCCGCGATCGCCGCGCCCGAAGACCGACAGGTAGTGGTCGGAGCGGAACAGCGACTCGACTCCGTGCTCCTCGCACGCGCGCGCGAGCGCCTGCCAGTCCTCCCAGGTCACGTCCTCCTGGCCTTCGATCATCAAGCCGACTCGCACACGGCCTCCAGAGCGCGCGGCGATCGGCTCGTCGCCGTTCGCGAGGTAGATCGTCAGCCCGGCCGCGCGCGGCTCGGCGAGCACGGCCGCGAGCATGGCGGCCACGTCGTCGCGCGTGACCTGCGTCGCGGAACGGCTCCACTCTGATGCGCACGCGTCCGGTCCCGGGGTCGTCGGTGAGCAGGCCCGGGCGCACGATCGTCCAGTCGCGGTCGCTGGCGGCCACTGCCGCGTCTGCCTCCGCCTTCGCGCGCAGGTAGACGCTGAAGACGTCGTCGTCGGCCGGAGGGCTCTCGGCGCCCACGGAGCTGACGATCAGATAGCGCGGCACTCCGGCCGAGCGGGCTGCCGTCGAGCAGCTTCACGGCGCCGTCGCGGTCCACCGTCAGCTTGCGCTCGGCGCCGCTGCCGGGCCCGGCGCCGGCGGCGAAGACCACGGCGTCGGCGCACCGCGACCACGGCCTCGGCCACCTGCTCGGCGGCGGCGGTCTCGAGGTCGACAGCACCGGCTCGGCGCCGTCGGCGCGCACGTCGTCGGCGTGATCGGGATTGCGGATCAGCCCGACGACCTCGTCGCCGCGCTGCGCGAGCAGGCGCGCGAGGCGGCGGGCGATCTGGCCGTGGGCGCCTGCGATCGCGACGTCGCACGGTCAGAGCCAGCCGCGCCGGCGGAAGTAGCCGATCATGCCGACCAGGACCATCACCATGCCGCCGATGATCGCCCAGAACGCCACCACGGTGCCCGTGGAACGGGAAGCCGACGTTCATGCCGAAGATGCTCGCGAACAGCGTCAGCGGCAGGATCACGACGCTGAAGGCGGTCAGCACGCGCAGCACCTCGTTGACCCGGTGCGAGAGCACGGACTCGTTCGTGTCCTCGAGCGCCTCGACGACCTCCTTGAAGTTCTCGAGCATGTCCCAGATGCGCTCGGAGGCGTCGACGATGTCGTCGAAGTAGACCTCGAGGTCGTCGGCGAGGTAGCGCTGCTTGGTGCGCTCCAGGTCGCGCAGCACGGCGCGCTGCGGGCGGATCACCTTGCGGAAGTTGATGATCTCCTGCTTGGAGTTGGAGAGGTCGCGCACGACCTCCTCGGCCTGGCCCTCGAAGATGTCCTCCTCGAGGCGCTCGAGCTTGTTGCCCGATCTTGCGCAGCATCGGGAAGCAGTAGTCGAAGGAGTCGTCGACGATCTTGTAGAGCAGGTAGCCGGAGCCCTTCGAGAGCATGCTCTCGCGCGCCTCCTCCGAGGAGCGGCAGCGCTCGAACAGGTACTCGACCGGCGGCAGCGGCGAGTTCGGCAGCGTGATCAGGAAGTCCGGGCCGATGAAGATGTCCAGCTCGGCCGCGTTGAGGCGCCCGACGGCCTTGTCGAAGACCGGGAAGTGCAGGACGATGAAGAGGTAGTCGTCGTACTCGTCGATCTTCGGCCGCTGGTTGCGCGACGGCGACGTCCTCGTAGTCGAGCGGGTGGAAGTCGAAGTGCTCCTCGAGCCAGGCGCGGTCGACCGGGCCGGGCCGCTCGATGTTGATCCAGCGCAGGCCGCCGCTCTCGACGACCTCGACGCGCGGCTCGGCCTGGACCTGGCTGGAGCGCGCTACCGTCGGCCCGCGCGCGCGCCGAGCGCCTGAGACGTGGCTTGGGAAGGCTCGGCATCGGGTCTGAGCGGGTCGTCCAACGGGTTCACGTGGATGATTCTACTTGCGAGGCGCGCTATCCTCCGCGCTTCACATAGCCGTTGCATCGAGAGGGGTGGAGGGACATGGCCCGGTGAAGCCCCGGCAACCTCCTCGGATCCGGATGGATTCGAGGGACGGTGCCAATTCCTTTGAGATGTGATCGGACGCCTCATGAGGCCTCCGTCACAGCGCGACGGAGGCTTTCTACATGAAAGGGGCGTTCAAATGCCTGTCCAGGCACTGGCATGCAAGGAATGCGGGACCGAGTACGAGCTGGAGGCGCGCTACGTCTGCGAGCGCTGCTTCGGGCCGCTCGAGGTGCGCTACGAGCTCGGCTCGCTGGAGGCCGAGCCGGCGCAAGCGGCGCATCCAGGCCGGGCCGCAGAACCTGTGGCGCTACGCCGACTTCCTGCCGTTCGCGCAGGCGCCGAAGTACCGCGCTGCCCGCCGGCTGCACGCCGCTGGTGCGGGCGCCGCGGCTGGCCGAGCGGCTCGGTCTGCGCGACGTCTGGGTGAAGAACGACGCCGCCAACCCGACGCACTCCTTCAAGGATCGCGTGGTGTCGGTCGCGCTCGCCAAGGCGCAGCGAGCTCGGCTACGAGACCGTGGCCTGCGCGTCCACCGGCAACCTCGCCAACGCGGTCGCCGCGCACGCCGCGGCCGCGGGGCTCGAGTCGTACGTGTTCATCCCGGCCGACCTCGAGGAGCAGAAGATCCTCGCGACCGGCGTGTACGGCACCAAGCTCGTGACCGTGCGCGGCAACTACGACGACGTCAACCGGCTCTGCACCGAGCTGTCGGCGGAGCGCGACTGGGCGTTCGTGAACGTCAACGTGCGCCCCTACTACGCGGAGGGGTCGAAGACGCTCGCGTTCGAGATCGCCGAGGGGCTCGGCTTCGAGCTGCCCGACCGCGTCGTCGCGCCGGTCGCCTCCGGGCTCGCTGTTCACGAAGATCGCGCGCGGCTTCGACGAGTGGCGCGAGGTCGGCCTGATCGAGGGCGAGACCCCGACGATGAACGGCGCCCAGGCGGAGGGCTGCTCGCCGGTGGCGCAGGCGTTCGAGGCGGGCTGGGACGTCTGCAAGCCCGTGAAGCCCGACACGATCGCGAAGTCGCTGGCGATCGGCAACCCGGCCGACGGGCCCTACGCCTCGAGCTGGCGCGCCGCAGCGGCGGCAGCGATCGACGTCGGTCACCGACGACGAGATCCGCGCCGGGATCCGGCTGCTGGCCGAGACCACCGGCATCTTCACCGAGACCGCCGGCGGCGTGACCACCGCGACGCTCGCGAAGCTGGCGGCGCGCGGCGACATCGATCCGGACGAGCGCGTCGTGCGGTGATCACCGGCGAGGGCCTGAAGACGCTCGACGCGGTGCGCGGCACGTTCGAGACCCACGAGATCGACGCCAGCGTCTCGTCGTTCGAGTCGGCCCTGCCCACCGGCGCGCCGCGTCTAGTACTTTCCGCCCGCATGGCAGTCACGGTCAAGATCCCGACGCAGCTGCGCAGCGTCACCGGTGGCGAGGGCGAGACCACCGTCGACGGCGCGGCGACCGTCGGCGAGGTGCTCGACGGGCTCTACGAGCGCTTCGAGGGCCTGCGCGACAGGATCGCCGAGGACGGCGGCCTGCGCCGCTTCGTCAACGTCTACGTCGGCGGCGAGGACATCCGCTTCCTCGATGGCCTCGAGACCTCCGTCGAGGACGGCGACGAGGTCACGATCCTGCCGGCGGTCGCCGGCGGCTGAACCGCACTGAGCGCGCTAGTCACAGGAGCCCAGGGCTTTCGTCGGAGCGTGGCTGGCGCAGCGCCTGCTGGACGACGGGCAGGCGCGTCGTCGCCGCTGCGCCGCGACGTCGACCCGGAGGCCCGCTTCCGCACGGAGGGGGTCGAGGACCGCTGCGCGCTCGCGCTGGCCGACCTCACCGACCACGACGCGATCGTGCGGGTGCTCAACGAGCACGAGGTCGACGAGGTCTTCCACCTGGCCGCCCAGACGATCGTCGGCACGGCGAACCGCTCGCCGCTCGCCACCTGGGAGGCCAACGTGCGCGGCACCTACACGCTGCTGGAGGCCTGCCGCAGCCTCGGGCGGCGTGCGGCGCATCGTCGTGGCCTCGTCCGACAAGGCCTACGGCGACCACGACGAGCTGCCCTACCGCGAGGACTTCGCGCTGCAGCCGCGCTACCCCTACGACGTCTCGAAGGCCTGCACCGACCTGATCGCCCGCTCGTACGCCAACACCTACGACCTGCCGGTCGCGGTCACCCGGCTGGCGAACATCTACGGGCCGGGCGACCTCAACTGGTCGCGGATCATCCCCGACACCGCGCGGGCGCTGGCGCGCGGCGAGCGGCCGGTGATCCGCTCCGACGGCTCGCCCGAGCGCGACTACCTCTACGTCGAGGACGCCGTCGAGCGCCTACCTGGCGATCGGCGGCGTCGCTCGACCGGCCCGAGCTGAACGGGCGCGCGTGGAACGCCGGCTGGGGCAAGCCGATCGCCGGTGATCGACGTCGTGCGCACGCTGATCGAGGTCTCGGGCGTCGACGTCGAGCCGGACATCCAGGGCGAGGGCACGCCGCACGGCGAGATCGACCGCCAGTACCTCGACTCGACGGCGATCCGCGAGGAGCTCGGCTGGGAGCCGAGCTGGACCCTCGAGCGGGGGCTCGCGGCCAGCTGGGAGTGGTACCGGGCGCGCCTGGCCTGACGCGTTCTGGGGACCGCCCGCCGGTCGAAGCGCCGGGGGCTCAGTTTCGACAGCCGTCCATAGATGCGGAGGCGCCCGTGGTCGACGATATGAGCAATGCCCGAGCCTCCGATCAAGCGCTACGCGCTCGTTCCGAACGCCGGACTCGACGGCGTGACGCGCTTCCACCTCGCGCGGGTGGCATCCCGGCGCGGGGCGCCGGCCGCCGAGCGGCTCGAGCGAATGGAGGAGATCGCCGCGCTCGAGCGGCGCACCGAGCCGCCGTCTCGCAACGGCGGGCCGCCTGAAGCGGCCTAGTCGTCGAGGGTGGCGAGCGCTGCGGCCGGGTCGCTGTGGCTGACGATGCTCGTGATCAGCCCGCCGTGGACCTGGAAGACGAATCCGCCCACGGTGTCGATCTCGACTCCGCTGCCTCGGCCGACGCCGGTGATGCGCCCGATCACGACCACGCGCGCGCCCGCCTCGCGGACCTCGCTCGGCTCGATCGTGAACACGGACCAGTCGGCGTCCATGTCGGCCAGGAACTGCCGGATGCCGGCGTGGCCGCGGTAGGAGCTGCCCTCGAGCTGAGCACGGAAGGGCACCCACTCGCTGTCGGGGTCGGAGATGGCGAGCAGCGCGTCGAGGTCGCGGGCGTTGAAGGCGGCGAAGGAGCCCCAGACGAGATCGGCGTTGGACGGCGCCACGGCCGGGGTCCTAGTCGGTGAGGCCCACTGCTTCGAAGGCCTCCTCCGTCTCGGCATAGCCGCGGTGGCGGATCACCTTGCCGTCGCGCATGGTCAGGACCCAGGCCATGGGGCTGTCGGAGACGGCGCCGCTGCCGCGGCCGCGCACCGCGCAGGCGCCCAGCACCACCACGTGGTCGCCCACGGTCCGTACCTCCTCGGCGTACGGGCGCAACTCCTCCCAGATCTCCGTGACCTCCTCGAAGTAGTCGCGCACGCCCTGGTGCCCCACGTAGCCGCCGCTCTCCACGCGTGTGCCCGTCAGCGGGAGGAACTCGACCTCCGGGTCGTACAGCTCGAGCAGAGCGTCTATGTCCCAGCGGCCGATCGCCTCGAACGACCGGCGGGCGACGTCTGCGTTCTCCTCCGACACAGCATCGGACTCTAGGCCCTCGATCAGGCCGCGGAGCGCTCGGCCGCGCCGGGGCGCGCGAGCGGGACCAGCGCGCCCTCAGGCAGCGGGTCGTTCGCGGACCGCCGCGGGACCGCGAGGGCCAGGGCGAGCGCGCCCACGAGCGCGATCAGGCACATCAGGAAGGCGAGCGTGAAGCCGGTCGAGGTGGGGATGCCGCCGGCGCCGAGGTTGCTGGCCAGCAGCGTCGCGGCGAGCTGCCCGCCGAAGGCGCCGCCGAGCGTCCGGGTCACGGCGTTCATGCCGGTGGCCACGCCGGTCTGCTCCTGGCGCACGTTCTGCACGATCAGGTTCGCCATCGCCGAGAACGAGAGGCCGATGCCGATGCCGAGCAGGCCCGCGGCGACGTAGATGTCGGCCTCGTGGCTGCGGTCGGCGACGAGCAGGACGTAGCTGGCGAGCGCGAAGGCGGCGCCCCCGATCAGCGAGCCGCGCGAGCCGATGCGGCGCTCGAGCACGCCCGGCCATCTGCCCGACGAGCACGATCGCGATCGTGGAGGGCAGCAGGAACAGGCCCGCGCTCCGTGACCGAGGCGCCGAAGCCTGCCGCTGCTCACCGGCTCCTGGACGAGCTCCGGCAGGAGGACGAAGGACGAGTACATCCCGACGCCGATCAGGAACGCCACGGCGTTGGTGGTCCAGACGCCGCGGATCGCCATCATGCGCATGTCGACGAGCGGCTCGCGCGAGCGCAGCTCCTCGCGCACCCAGGCGCCGATCAGCAGCAGGCCGACCGCGAGCAGGCCGAGCGTCTTCGGCGAGCCCCAGCCCCAGGTGCTGGTCTCGGTGATCGCCAGCAGCACCGCGGAGATGCCCGACCGTCATCAGCGCCGCGGCGCGGTAGTTGATCTCGCCGGGCGTCTTGACCGGCGACTCCGGGATGTAGCGCCAGGTCAGGTACGCCGTGAACAGGATCGCGCCGAGCGGGAACCAGAACAGCCAGTGGTAGGAGAGGTTCTCGGTGACGACGCCCGCGAAGACGACGCCCGCGCCGCCGCCGATGCCGAGCAGCGAGGACACCAGGCCGATCGCGCCCGGCACCCGCTCGTTCGGGAACTCGTCGCGGATGATCGAGAAGGCCAGCGGGAAGATGCCGCCGCCGACGCCCTGGATCACGCGGCCGAGGATCATCAGCGCAGAGGGAGGAGGCGATCGCCGAGATCAGCGTGCCGAGCGCGAGCATGAGCAGCACGATCATCAGCAGGCGCTCCTTGCCGTACATGTCGCCGAGCCGGCCGATGATCGGCGTGGCCACCGAGGCGCTCAGCAGGAACGCCGTCAGCATCCAGCCGACAGCGCTCTCGGAGGTGTGAAAGCGAGCTCTGGATCTGCGGCAGGGCGGGAACGACCAGCGACTGCAGCAGCGCGTAGGCGATGCCGCCCAGGGACAGGACGGCGAGGATGATGCGGGGGCTGGGCTCGGCGGCGCGTCGCAAGCGGGAGACCCTAGCAGATGTTTGTCCACACAAAGGGTTCGCTCGTGCTAACTTTAGGCGCGTGCCTCAGGACACGCACAGCGAGCGCGCCGCCGGGCATCGCCCGGCAGTGGCCGACGCTGCTGATGATCAAGCTGGGCCGGATCACGGCGCACCGCTTCACCCAGGCGCTGGAGCCCTACGGGATCCGGCCGCGACACGTCGCCGCGCTGATCGAGCTGCGCGACCGGGGCGAGCTCACCGCAGCAGCTCCTCTGCGGGCAGCTGCATCTCGATCCGACCAACCTGGTGGCGATCCTGAACGAGCTCGAGGAGCGCGGCTACGCGACGCGCCGCCGCGACCCCGACGACCGCCGCCGGCACCTCGTCGAGGTCTCGCAGAAGGGGATCGCGGTGATCGACGAGGTCTCGCAGGTGATGGACGGCGTGGAGACCGACCTGCTTGACGGCCTCGAGCCCGCCGAGCGCGAGCAGCTCGAGGGGCTGCTGACGTCGATCTGGGAGCGCAGCGGCGGCTACGAGGGGTGGTCGCAGGTCGCAGGCCAGGACAGCGCCGCCTAGGCGCTGCCCTCGATCGCAGCTCGTATCGCCTCGGCGCGGCGCTCCGCTGCATGCGCCCGCTGCATGGCCTGCTCCGCCCGATCGCGCGCGTTCGCGGCTCGCTGCGCCGCCGCCCGGCTGCGCATCAGCGACTTGGCCTGAAGCTCGGCTGCCGTGGAGGGCACGCTGGAGCGAGGGGCCTGCTTGTCCTGCAGCTGCTCGTCGAGCACCACCTGGCGCAGGTCTCCGCCGGCCTGGGCCTGGTCGATCTGGTCCTGCCGCGCGTCGCCGAGCTCCTGACGGCGGTCCAGCTCAGCCTGCTGATGGTTGAGCTGAGCGGATCGGCCGAAATCGGCTGGGTCCGCGGCTGCCTGCTCCTCCGCGAGAGCCTCCTGGCTGTGCTCGATCGTCGCCTGGTCCATGTCGGCGAGAGCCTGCTCGCGGTCGGCGACGCTCTGGTCGAGGTCGGCCAGCGCCTGGTCCTCGTCGAGCGGGGTGGGTCCTCCCGCGGTCCCGCGGGGATCCTTGTCATTCATGGCTGATGCCTCCATCTGGGAATTTGGGCGCGGTGTCCGGGAGCGGCGCCGGCCTTGCAATGTGGTAGCCCTGCCCGAAGCCGACGCCTAGGTCGCGCAGGATGTCGAGCGTCTCGGCGTCCTCGATGCCCTCGGCGACGGTCTGGAGCTCGAAGTCGCGTGCCAGCGCGACCACGGCGTCGACGACGTGCCGGCTGGCCGGAACGGTGGCGAGGTCGCGGACGAACTCCATGTCGATCTTGAGGCAGTCGACGGGCACCTGCTTGAGGTAGGTGAAGCCGCCGTATCCGGTGCCGAAGTCGTCCAGTGCCAGCTTGCAGCCAAGCGTCTGCAAGCGCTCGGCGAAGCGACGGGCGGCATCCGCGTCGTCGAGGATGGCCGTCTCCGTGACCTCGAACACGATGTCCTCGGGCGCGGCTCCGGCTTCCTCGATGCACAGCTCGATGTGGGCGAGCATGTCCGGGTCGCCGACGGAGTGCGCGGACAGGTTGATCTGGACCGGCATGCCCGTCGCGGCGATCTCGATCCCGTGGCGGACCACCCACCGGTCGATGTCGCCGATCAGGCCGTACTGCTCGGCGACCTCGAGGTACGCACTCGGGCCGACTATCTCCCCGCTCGGCTCGCGCATCCGCAGCAGCAGCTCGTGCTGGACGACCTCCCCGTCGCGGAGGTCCACGATCGGCTGGGCGTGGAGCAGGAAGCGGTCCTCGGCCAGCGCGTCCCTGATCCGCGTGATCCACGCGAGCCTCGACGCCTCGAGCGTGAGACGCTCCTCCCGGGCCTTGCGATCGGAGACGTCGTCGAAGACCACGACGCAGCCCTCCACGCCGTCATCGGTCTCGAACGGGGAGGCCGTGTACGCGACCGGCAGCCGGCGGCCGTCGCGTAGGAGGAAGAGGTCGCTCTCGACGTGCACCACGCGTCGCTCGCGCCCGGCCTGGAGGATCGGGCAGGCCTCGCTCGAGAGCTCGGAGCCGTCCGCGCACTGGGTGTGCGTGATGTCGTGCATCACCTTGCCGCGGAGCTCGTCCAGGCTCCAGCCGAGCAACCTCTCGGCGGCGTCGTTCATGTAGATGAGGCGCCCGGCGGGGTCGAGCGTGAACAGTCCTTCGCCCATGCTGTTCGCGATCGCTCTCATGTAGTCGCGTGATGCCACGAGCGCGCGCTGGGCGGCGACCCTCTCGGAGGTGTCCACCAGGACCGCGATGCGCCCGGAGGGGCGCCCGTCGTCGTCCACCAGGACGCGACCGCGGGCGTAGGCCGGGAAGGCCGAGCCATCCTTGCGGAGCACCACGATCTCCCCCTCGTGGCGCCCTTCGCGTCCGAGCGTCGCGGCGAACTCTCGAGTCGCGGGGACGCCGGGCGGCGAGATCAGGTCCACCGCGACGTGACCGACAGCCTCCGCCGAGGTCCAGCCGTGCAGGCCCTCTGCGCCGCGGTTCCACTGGGTGATACGGCCCTTCAGGTCGGTGGCGATCACCGCGACGTCGACGGCGTCGAGCAGCGCCGCCTGAGTTCCCACCTGGCTCTCGGCCGCGTGGCGTTCGGTCACGTCCTCCTGGGCGATCACCACGCGCGCCTCGCCGGGGCCGTCGAAGCGCGATGCACGCAGCTCGAGCCAACGCTCGGGTGCGGCGCCGTGGAGCGGGTACTCGAGTGAGAACTCGGCCTCCGCTCCGGAGATGATGGTCCGCACGCCGGCAGCCGCGGGCCCGGCCGAGCGGTCGTCGACCGCGGCGTCGCAGGCCGCCAGATAGCTCTCGCCGAGGATCGGGCGCACGGTGTCCGCATCGCCGAAGTCGATCGCGGCCCGATTGGTCATGACGACCACGCCCGCCTCGTCGAGGACGGCGATGTCGGTCGCGAGCGAGTCGAGCGTCGCCTGGACGAAGTCGCGCGCGCTTGCGGTCTCGCGGCGCGCAACCTCCTGCTCGGTGACGTCCTGCGAGGTGCCGCGCACGCACAGGAGCTGCCCTCGGTCGTCGCGAAGCGCGTGCATGCGCGTCTCCAGCCAGGCCGAGCCCGTCGCATAGGTGCGATACGAGCGCCTGACCGACTGGTCCCGATCGCCTCGGACCATTGCCGCCAGCACGTCGCGCACGTCCTGGCGCTCTGCCGGCTCCGTCTCGGCAAGCAGGTCATCGAGCGTGGCGCGCGCACCGGCCGAGATGCGCTCGCGTGCCAGGGCGTGGAAGACCAGCACCTCGCCGGTCTCGGGCCGCCACTCCCAGCTCGACAGCCGCGCCACCTCGTGGGCCTCGCGCAGGCGCTCCTGTGTCGCGACGAGGCCGCTGTGCTCGCGTGCGCGCTCGGTCACGTTCCGAAACGATTGGACCAGGCCGCGGGTGGCTCCGTCCTCGTCCAGGAGGGGGCGATAGTCGCTCGACAGCGAAATGGTCGTGCCGTCCGGGCGCCTGAAAGCGATCTCGACGTTGCGGGCCGGCCGGCCCGATGCCATCACGGTCGCACAGACGCCCCAGTTCGAGCCGTCCCCGACGAAGGCCTCCCGCCAGAGCGGCCGGTCGCCGTTCGAGGCGAGCTCGATCCCGAGCAGGATGCCGGCCGCGACGTTGGCCCGGAGGACGCGGCCGTCGAGGTCCACGGCGACCACCCCTTCCTCCAGCGCGTCGAGCACCGAGTGCTCGAGCCACTGTCCGGCGGCCTGCGGGGCGGGTCCGGCCCTCTCCGTGATGTCCTCCGAAAGCGCGATGACGCCGACGACGGCGCCGTCGTCGCGGAGCGGGGCCAGCCGGACCGCATGGACGCCGCGATCGCCGAGCGCGTCGTACTCGAAGGACTGCGCCAGGCCGCCGAGGGCGGACAGGTAGCGAGATTCGAGGACCGCCCAGGCCGCGGCCGGGATCACGTCTGGTACCCGGCGTCCCACCAGTGCGGGGTCCAGGTGTGCGTCCCCGAAGATCCGCAGGATTCGCAGCTCGGCGTCCACGATCAGCAGGCCGGAACCGGGGAGCCCGGACATCAGCCCTCGCCCGAGGTCGGCGGCCTGGTCCAACCGCTGGGGCGTCAAGGTGGGTTGCCGCCCGGTCGAGCTGCGAAGCGTCATCGTCAACCCTTCCGGCAACCACGCGCCAAGCAGCGACCTGAGTTGTGCGGCGGGTCCGGCGCGGGTGCACCCGGGCCGACGGTCTCCGCTCGCTATCGGTATCCGCTCCGCGAAGCTTGATCGGGGCCCGCCTCAGCCTGGACGCCGGCGGGGCGTAAGCTGGCCGCCATGTACGCACGCGTAGCCACTTTCGAGAGCGACCCGGCGAACCTGGACGATGCGATCGGCATGGTCCGCTCCGAGGTCGAGTCGGGCGACGACGCCCCCTGGGCTCGAAGGCGCGAGGATGCTGATGCTCGTCGACCGCACGTCCGGCAAGGGCCTCGGGATCACGCTCTTCGAGAGCGAGGAGGCGATGCGCCGCGGCGACGAGGCGCTCAACGCCATGAGCCCCGGCGCGACCGAGCGCCGCACGGCGGTGGAGTTCTACGAGGTGCCGGTGCAGACGGTCGACGCCTAGCGGCTGCGGCGGGGGTCCGGCGCCGTTCAGCCGTCCGCCGACCTGGTCGCCGCGCTGCGCGCGGCTCCACTCGCTCGCCTGCGGCTCGACTCGGGTCACGGTCGCCGGCCGGCCGAACCGCGCCGGCCCCCTCCGGAGCGTCCGCGGTGCCCGGCTGCTCGGTCGTCGAGACCAATATTCGACCCGGATGTGCTGTCGAATATTGGCTTCGGCGCTCGGGCCTCCGCGAAGGCGGTCCGCGTCGCTGCTGTTCGTCCCCCGGCGGTCAGTCGGTCCAGAAGTCCGCGATCGTCTGGCCGCGGTCGTGCTCGGGCAGCCGCGAGCCGACGGCGATCATCTCCATGCCGTCGGGGCCGCCTTCCAGCGCCCGCACGGCTTGGGGCGCCACGCGGATCACGTCCCAGCGGCGCAACTCGACGATCTCGTCGCCGACGCGGGCGCGGCCTGATCCGCGAATCACCACGTAGGCCTCCTCCTGCTCGCTGTGGCTGTGCCCGAACGGAGTCCGAACCCCGGGCCCGTAGCGGAAGTAGCTGACGCCGAGCTGCTCGGATTCGAGATGCGTGCGTGCCACCCGAGCCTCCAGCCCCGCCACGAGGCCCGAGTCCTCGACCTCCATCAGGTTCTTGACGGTGAAGTCGGACATGGAATGCCGCGGTCAGGCGCCTCGCGCCGCGGCCCGCTTGATCACCCAGCCGCGCAGGTCGGCGGCGAGCTCCGGCGCCTGCGCGGCTGCGGCCAGCAGGGCCGGATCGCGCAGGATCGCCCGCGCCACGACCGCGCTGGTGACGCCGTGGGCCGGCCGGCTGACGACCTCGATCGCGTCCCCGGCGCCGATGTCGCCCTCGCGCACCACGCGCAGGTAGGCGCCCGGCCGGTCCGCGTCCGCGAATTGGCGCCAGGAAGCGTGGGTCGCCGATCCGCAGCCCCAGCTTGAAGCACGGCAGGCGCGGCTGGGCGACCTCGAGCAGCGCCGTGCCGACCTCCCAGCGCTCGCCGATCACGGCCTGCGACACGGGCAGCCCGCGGACCGTCAGGTTCTCCCCGAAGGGCGCCGAGCCGAGCGACGCGACCGAGCTCGGACTCCCACAGCTCGGTCTCCTCCGCCGCGTAGGCGTAGACGGCCTTGTCCGGTCCGCCGTGGACGGTGCGGTCCGCCTGATCGTCGCCTCCAGGTTCACGCCTCGCAGCGGCACGCGCCCCTCGACCGGCGACTTCCAGATCGCCGTCCAGATCGTCCGGCCGTCCAGCTCGACCGGCTGCGGAGCGCCGACGTTGACGGACTCGACATGCGCGACGGCTCGGTCAGTCATCGCTGTCCTCCTCTCCTGCGAGTGCGAGCGCCGAGAGGTTCACGTCCAGTCGACCCTAACCGCAGCCGAGGCGCCGGTCCAAGGGGTGGACTTCGGCGCGCCGGTTTTGGGAGGCTCGCGCCGCGATGCTCTCGACCGTGGCGGTTGGAACGGACGGATCGGCGACCGCTGCGACGGCCGTCGATGCCGCGATCGAGATCGCGCAACGGTTCGACGCCCAGCTCGTGCTGCTGAGCGCGTTCCAGGCGGACGCGCGCCCGAGGGGAGCGCCGCGCCAATTCCGAGGAGCTCGAGTGGGCCTTCGACAACGACGCCCGCGTGCGCGAGATGCTGCGCAGGACCGAGCAGGAGCTCCGCGCCCGCAAGCTCGAGTGCACGACCTTGGTCGACGAGGGCGAGCCGGCCGAGGTGCTGGTGCGGCTGGCCGAGGAGTGCGGAGCGGACCTGCTGGTGATCGGCAATCGCGGGAATGCAGAGGCGGGTGCTCGGAAGCGTTCCGAACACGGTCACCCACAAGGCGACCTGCTCCGTCTACGTCGTGAAGACGACCTAGTCGTCGGCGGGCCCTGCGTTTCCCGCGGACCGGGGCGTGGTAATCGAAAGGGGTGAGGCGCCTTGGCATCGTCGTGCTGCTCCTGTTGGCTTTCGCCGCCGGCGACGCGCAGGCGGCGGTGATCTGGGCCGTCGGTGACGCCGGCGACGGGAGCGATCAGGCACGCGCGGTCGCGGGCACGATCCAGGCCGACGACCCGGACGCGTTCCTGTACCTGGGCGACGTCTATCCCGAGGGACGCGCCGAGGACTTCGCGGAGCGCTACGACCCGGTGTTCGGGCCGCTCAAGAGCATCACCTGGCCGACGCCGGGCAACCACGAGTGGGCGAACCGCCGCACGGGCTACCACCCGTACTGGCGCAGCCGCATCCGCGGGCGCGACTGGTATCGCTTCCGCATCGAGGGCTGGGAGATGATCGCGCTGAACTCAGAGGTCCGGCACGACAAGCGCTCGCCGCAGGTCAGGTGGCTCAAGCGCGTGCTGGCGAAGAACCGGGGCACGTGCCGGCTTGCGTTCTGGCATCGCCCGCTGCGCAGCCCTGGCCTTATCCACGGCGGCACGGCGAGCATCGCGCCGCTCTGGAACTCCCTGCGCACGCGCGCGCGCCTGGTCGTCAACGCCCACGACCACCTGATGGCGCGCTTCCGCCGCATCGACGGCATGACGGAGTACGTCTCGGGGGCCGGCGGCTACACGCTCTACCGCGTGCGCCCGGACCGCCGGCACGGAGTTCGTCAGGAGCGGAATGCAGGGAGCGCTGCGGATCGAGCTCGAACCCGGCCGGGCGAGCGCCGAGTTCAGGGACGCCACGGGGAAGGTGCTCGACTCGAGCAGCGCGCGGTGCCGGCAGCTCAAGCCCGTGCGGCGCTGAGGGCCTCGGCCTCCGTGTCGTAGAGGCCCCAGCGAGAGCATCTCCCGTTCTGCCACCAGGCGACGTGCCAGACCCCTTCGTCTATTGGGATGTCGCTGCCCACCGCGCTGCCTCGCAGGCGGATGCCGGCAAGCGTCGACTCGCCCAGGTCGCGCACCTCGGAGACCTCGAAGGTGAGGTCGGGGAAGACTCCGTACAGGCCCTCCCACCAACGGCGGATGCCGTCCAGCCCGCGAAAGTCGCCGTCGACCGCGGCGATCCGCGGCGCCGCCTCGACCCGATCGTCCATGAGTGCCATGAACCCATCGAGGTCCTGCCGGTTCATGGCGGCGAGGGCCCGTGGAACAGGTCCAGGTTGGGCGGCATCACGCCCTGCTCCGAGAGCCCGACGGCTTGGAGTGCGAGGGCGCGGTCGTAGTAGAGGACGAGCTTGGCGACCTTGCCGTCGCGGAGCTGGAAGAGGTTCGCGCCTCGCTGTGAAGCCGGCCCAACTCGAAACCGCTGGCCTTCCCACGGCCGCTG
This sequence comes from uncultured Thermoleophilaceae bacterium, assembly GCA_963828225.1. Taxonomy (GTDB): domain Bacteria; phylum Actinomycetota; class Thermoleophilia; order Solirubrobacterales; family Thermoleophilaceae; genus JACVRW01. Next base: position 230,944 of record CAWHDX010000007.1, read on the forward strand.
TTGTGCATCAGCACCAGGACCCGCTCGCCATCGAGAGCCACGTATCGGTCGACCTCGACGTCGAACTGCTCGAAGGCACTCAGGGCCTCGCGCCAGGAGTCCTTCATGGCGGCGACCCCCGTCCTGGCGCCCGGAGTCGGGCCGTCAGCCCAGACGAACTCGATGTCGGGGTGCGCCCACTCGAACGAGGTGAAGTCCCCGTTCTCCCAGGGAGAGCAGATCGCCCGCACCAGCTCCACGTTCTCGTGCGACATCGCCGGTCAGTATCTCGCGCGGCCGCGGTGCGGCCCTACAATGCGCTTCGCAGTCGCAGCACCACTCGCGCCCGTAGCTCAGTGGATAGAGCGCTGCCCTCCGGAGGCAGAAGTCGCAGGTTCGAATCCTGCCGGGCGCGTCCCGACGAACATGGCCGCGAGCTCGTTCATGATCGGCTCGCCGCCGGCGGGCGCGCCGATCGTCAGCGTGATCGCCTCCGGATCCTCGGCCACCGCGAAGTCGAGGAAGGCGCAGCAGTCGCGCTCGGCTGCCGCGATCGCCTCGACGCGTTCGCGGACGCCGGCCCCTGCGCGGAAGCGCAGGGTCGACGACTCGAGCGCCGTGCTCCACCGAGATCAGCGCGTCGCTTCCGAGCCGGCGAATGTCGTCCTCGCGCCGCGGTCGCTCCGAGGCGTCCAGCGTGCAGGCGATCGGCGGGGTTTCGGCCACGAGGTTCTAAGTCTGACAGCCCGTCCTGACCTAGTCTCCTGCGCATGGCGCAGCCTTCGAACGACCCGGAGCGGCAGCCGCGCGCGCGGCGCCTCCGCGGTGCCGACTACGCGTTCCTGGTGCTCTGGATCCTCGCGTTCGGCGTCCTGTTCAGCCCGCAGGCCAATGCCGGGCGCTGGCCCGTCGCGGGCGTCGTCCTGGTCGTGCTGCTCGCGGCACTGGTGTGGTGGCGGCGGCGGTCGGCCGCGCGCGCCTGACCCGTGCTCGTCGCCGTCATCTCGGACACGCATCTGCCGCGCGGGGCGCGGCGGCTTCCCGACGCGTGCGTCGAGCGGATCGCCGCCGCCGACCTGCTCCTGCACGCGGGCGACTTCTCCACCGCCGCGGTCCTGCGCGAGCTCGAGGCGATCGGCCCGCCGGTCGCCGGCGTGCACGGCAACGTCGACTCCGCCGAGGTGCGCGCGCTGCTGCCCGCCGAGCGCGTCGTGAGCGTGGGGGAGGCCCGCATCGCGATCGTCCACGACGCCGGGCCAGCGGGCGGGCCGGCTCGAGCGCATGCGCCGCCGCTTCGGCGCCTCGGCCGGTGCCGTCGTGTTCGGCCATTCGCATCTGCCCCTGCACGAGCGCGCCGCGGACGGCTTCCAGATCTTCAACCCGGGCAGCCCCACCGAGCGCCGCCGCGCGCCCGCCCACACGATGGGCCTCGCGCGGGTGGACGGCGACCGGATCGAGTTCGAGCTGGTCGAGCTCTGATCCGCGCCTGCCCGGCGCGCGAGTCAACATAGGACCCGCATGGATCTCGACGTCCTCTTCGTCGGCACCGCCGGCTCCGCGCCCAGCGCGCGGCGCGGCCTGCCCGCCACGCTCGTGCGCCGCGGCGGCGACCGGCTGCTGTTCGACTGCGGCGAGGGCACGCAGCGGCAGCTCGTCCGCTCCACCGGCCTGGTCGAGCTCGAGGAGATCTTCATCACGCACTTCCACGCCGACCACGTCCTCGGCCTGCCGGGGATGCTCAAGACGTTCGCGCTGCGCCAGCGCGAGCGGCCGCTGACGGTCTACGGGCCGCGCGGCCTGCGTGGGCTGTTCGACGCGCTCCAGCCGATCGTCGGCCGGCTCACCTTCCCGGTCGGGCTCGAGGAGCTCGCCCCCAACGACGAGCTCGAGCGCGACGGCTACCGCATCGCCGCCTACGCCACCGACCACGGCGTCGGCGCGCTCGGCTACGCGCTCGTCGAGGACGCGCGCCCGGGCGCCTTCGACCCCGAGCGCGCCCGCAGCCTCGGCGTCACGCCGGGCCCCGACTTCGGCCGCCTCCAGGACGGCGAGACCGTGAACGGCGTCGCGCCCGACAGACGTCATGGGCGAGCCGCGGCGCGGCCGGCGGCTCGTGCTCGCCGGCGACACCGCCCCGTGCGAGATGACCCGCCTGGTCGCCTTCGAGGCCGACCTGCTGATCCACGAGGCGACCTTCCTGGACGAGGAGGCCGATCGCGCCGCCGAGACGCGCCACTCGACCGCCCGCCAGGCGGCCGAGCTGGCCGCCGCCGCGGGGGTGACGATGCTCGCGCTCACGCACGTGTCGCCGCGCTACGGCGGCGCGCGAGGTGCGCGAGGAGGCGCGCGCGAGCTTCGAGAACACGGTCGTCCCGCGCGACTTCGACCGCATCGAGATCCCCTTCCCCGAGCGCGGCGAGCCGCTGCTCGTGAAGGCCGACCGGGCCGTCGACCGCGTCTAGGCGGCGGGCGTCGCGGGGCTCAGCCGACCGCGGCCATCGGGCCACAGGCCTCGATGTCGCGAAGCATCTGCTCGGCGCGCTCGGGACCCCAGCGGCCGGCGCCGACCAGGTCGCCGGCGAGGTCGCCGACGCGGGTGAGGCCGTCGCGGGCCTCGTCGTCCCAGGAGAGGTCCTCGCAGAACAGCAGGGCGTCCGCCGCCTCCCGGACGAGCGTCTGCTCGTCGGGCCGCAGGGCGCCGTCGCCCTCCTCGGTGATCGTCTTCATCAGACGGCCGTATGCCTGTGCGCGCTCAGAGGTCATAGCTCATCCGAGGGTAGCGGCCCACTCGGCCAAGCGGGCGGGTGCGAGCGTGCGACGCCCATCCGGCGAGGACCGCGAGCCCGACCGCGGCGATCGGCACGAAGACCAGCTCGAGCCGGTAGGCCTGCGGGTTGTTGGCGAGCAGCAGGAGCAGCAGCCCGCCGGGGATCGCCGCCTTCATCAGCGAGAAGTACGGATCGCCGCGCGACGGCCGCACCGCGACCGCGACGAGCGCCGGGGCGGCGACCGCAAGGCCGACATAGAGCAGCACGGTGACCGGGACGAGGGAAGTCGGTCGGGTAGCTCAGGTCGGTGCTGATCGTGCGCCAGAGCTGGTCCAGGTAGTGGCCGGAGACGAAGCCCCAGCTGCTGTCGGTGGGGATCTCGTAGCCCGTGATGACGTAGGCGAGGTTGTCGCGCACGGGCGTTCCGCCCAGCAGGAACGCAGGCAGCGCCGCCGCGACCCCCGTCGCCAGCAGGGCCAGGTTCGTCCGGGTGGCGGCGCGGTCGCCGCGCTCCACGATCAGCAGCCAGGCCACGGCCGGCACCAGGATCGCCGTCGCGTCGCGCGTGATCGACAGCGCCGCGATCGCGACCACCCAGAGCGGCAGCCAGCGCCGCCCGAGGTCCTTCACGAGCACCGCGGCCAGCAGCCCGAGCGTCTCCAGCTCGAGGCCCCACGAGTCGACGCGCATCGCCGAGCGACCACTTGTAGACGGGCGGCGCGAGCGTGCACGCGATCGCCAGCCCGGCGCTGAGCAGCGGCGGAAAGCGGCGGCGCAGCAGCAGGAACAGGGTGGGGGCGATCAGCAGGTAGCCGAGCAGCGACGCCACGCGCAGGCCGCGGCCGGGCTCGTCGCCGACCGCCGGCTCGACCGCCGCCGCGAGCGAGGGCACGCAGCCAGCGGCGCTGGTAGAAGCGGCGGCTGTAGTCGACCCACTCCGGGTCGAGCACACGGCGCACGCTCGAGGGCTCGTCCTCGATCGCCGCCACCTGCCGCGCGATCGGCGCGCCGAAGACCAGGCGCGTGGCGTCGGCCTCGTCGTGGCCCTGCACCTTGAGCTTCTGCACCTCGTAGAAGAGCCCGTCCGAGGTTGGCTCGTCGAGCTTGACGAATCCGGGCACGGCGGCCAGCGCTACGACCGCCGCCACCAGGACGGCGAGCATCGCGGTCCCGCGGCGGCTCGCGAGGCTTCGGCCCACGAAATCCAGCATAAGAGCGATCGTCGGTAGCGGTTGCTAGTCTCGCCCGCGGTTCCTTTAACCAGGTCCGGAGAGGCCAGGAAGGGGCAGTGCCTTGAGCGAGAAGACGGTCCTCGACGGCGAGGACGTGCGGCGCACGCTGGTGCGAATCGCACACGAGATCGTCGAGAAGACGGGCGGCCAGGGAGTGGCGGTCGTCGGCATCCACCGTCGCGGCGCACCGCTGGCAGCGCGACTGCGCGACCTCGTCGCCGAGCTGGTGGGGGAGCCGGTCCCGTTCGGCGACATCGACATCAGCTTCTACCGCGACGACCTGGCGCGGCGCGAGCCGACCGCTCAGCCGGTGGTGCATGCCTCGCACGTGGACTTCCGCGTCGAGGACACCACGATCGTGCTGGTCGACGACGTGCTCTACACCGGGCGCACGGTGCGCGCCGGCATCGACGCCCTGTTCGACTACGGCCGCCCCGAGCGCGTCCAGCTCGCGGTGCTGGCCGACCGCGGCCACCGCGAGCTGCCGATCCGGCCGGACTACGTCGGCAAGAACCTGCCGACCGCGCCCGGAGAGCGAGTCAACGTGAGGGTGGAGGAGATCGACGGAGTGGACGAAGTCGTGATCACCGAAGATCACGACGGCCGCGCGGCCGGCTGGCGGCGCTTCCACGGCGGAGGACGCATGAGGCGCCATCTGCTCTCGATCGACGACCTCTCGCGCGACGACATCGAGCGCATCCTCGGGCGCGCGGAGAGCTTCGCCGAGGTGTCCGGGCGCGAGATCAAGAAGGTGCCGACGCTGCGCGGGCGCACGGTCATCAACCTCTTCTACGAGGCCTCGACGCGCACCAGCTCGAGCTTCGAGCTCGCCGCCAAGCGGCTGAGCGCGGACCTGGTCAGCATCAAGTCGACCGGCTCGAGCGTCGACAAGGGCGAGTCGCTCAAGGACACCGTGCAGACGCTGTCCGCCTACGACCCCGCCGCGATCGTGATCCGCTCGCCGCACGCCGGCGCCGCCGCGCTGGTGGCTCGCTGGACGCGCGCGTCGGTCATCAACGCGGGCGACGGCAAGCACGAGCACCCGACCCAGGCGCTGCTCGACCTCTACACCCTGAAGCGCCGGGTGGGCTCGCTCGCGGGGCTGCGCGTCTGGATCGTCGGCGACGTCATGCACAGCCGCGTGGCCCGGTCGGGCATCCTGGCCTTCTCGCGCATGGGCTGCGAGGTCACGGTCTGCGGGCCGCCGACGCTGATCCCGCGCGGGATCGAGTCGCTCGGCTGCCGGGTGCGCACCACGCTCGACGACCTCGGCGAGGCCGACGTCGTCTACGCCCTGCGCATGCAGCACGAGCGCATGGACGGCACTTTCGTCCCGTCGCTGCGCGAGTACGCCGCCCAGTACCAGATCGACGGCCGGCGGCTGCGGCCCAACCAGCTGCTGATGCACCCGGGGCCGGTCAACCGCGGCGTGGAGCTGGCCGCAGAGGTGATCGACTCGCCCCAGGCGCTGATCGTCGAGCAGGTCGAGTCGGGCGTGGTGGTCCGGATGGCGGTCCTCTACGAGCTGCTGGCCGGCGCCGGCTCGCCGTCCGGCGTGCGCGCGGCCGCCACGACGGAGCCGCAGCCCGCATGAGCGCGCCCGATCGAGCTCGACAGGGCCCCGGTGCCGGCCGCGACCGTGCTGGTGCGCGGCGCGCGGCTGCTCGACCCGCGGACCGGCCTCGACGGGCCGCACGGACCTGCTCGTCAGCGACGGCCGCATCGCCGAGCTGGGGGAATCGCTCGACGCCCCCGCCGGTGCCGAGATCGTGGACGCCGAGGGCCTGCACGGCTTCCCGGCCTTCGTCGACCCGCACGTGCACCTTCGCACGCCCGGTCGCGAGGACGAGGAGGACCTCGACTCCGGCACGCGCGCGGCCGCCGCGGGTGGCTACTGCGCGATCCTGGCCCAGCCGAACACCGCGCCGGTCGTCGACTCGGCGCCGGTGCTGCGCTCGCTGCGCGAGCGAGCGCGCGCCGAGGCGCGCATCCCGACAGGCTTCCTGGCCGCGATCACCGTCGGGCAGCAGGGCGGCCAGCTCACCGAGATGGCCGAGCTGGCCGGCGCCGGCGCGGTCGGCTTCACCGACGACGGCCTGCCGGTCCGTTCAGGCGGCGTGATGCGCCAGGCTCTCCAGTACCAGCGGCTCGCCGGCCGCCTGCTCGCACTGCACGAGGAGGACCCGTCGCTGTCGGGCCAGGGCGTGATGCACGAGGGCGAGGTGTCGGCGCTGCTCGGCCTGGCCGGGATCCCGTCGGTGTCGGAGTCGGCGCAGGTGGCGCGCGACTGCGCGCTGGCCGGCCTACGAGGAGGGGCGCATCCACGTCCAGCACGTGTCCGCCCTCGAGACCGTCGAGGTGATCGAGCGCGCCCGCGCGGCCGGCACCCAGGTCACCTGCGAGGCGACCCCGCATCATCTGCTGCTCACCGACGAGGCCGTCGGCACGCTCGACACCAACTTCAAGATGAACCCGCCGCTGCGCGGCGAGGACGACCGCCAGGCCCTGATCGCCGCGCTGCGCTCGGGCACGATCGACTGCGTCGCGACCGACCACGCGCCCCACGCGCGCGAGGAGAAGGAGGAGCCCTTCGAGATCGCGCCGATGGGGGTGACCGGGCTCGAGACGGCATTCGCGGCCCTCCACACCGGCCTGGTGCTGTCCGGCGTGCTCGACCTCGGCGTGCTGGTCGAGCGGATGACCGCCGGCTGCGAGCCCTTCGGGATGCCCGCGCCGCGCATCGAGCGCGGGGCGCCCGCCAACGTCTGCCTGGTCGACCTCGACTCGGAGTGGGAGGTGGGGGAGGCCGGCTACGAGAGCCGCTCGGCCAACTGCGCCTTCGCCGGGCAGGCGTGTGACGGGCCGCGTGCGGATGACGATCGCCGACGGCGCGGTGGCCTACCGCGAGCGCACCTTCGCGCTGGGGGCGGTGGCCTGATGGACGCGGCCTACCTGCTGCTCGAGGACGGGACCCGCTTCGACGGCGAGGCGGCCGGGGCCGCGCTTGGCGCAAGCGCCGGGCTCGGCCCGGCGCGCAGCGACGGCTTCAGGCCGGGCCTCGGCGAGGTCGTCTTCACCACCTCGATGTCCGGCTACCAGGAGGCCGTCACCGACCCGAGCTACGCGGGCCAGATCGTCGTCTTCACCTATCCGCTGATCGGCAACTACGGCGTGGCCGCCGAGAACATGGAGTCGGACCGCATCCACGCACGCGCCGTGATCATGCGCGAGGGCGTCGACCGCGAGGACGCGGCGCGCGCCGAGGGCGGCTGGCTGACCTGGCTGAGCGACTGCGGGGTCCCGGCGCTGACCGGGGTCGACACGCGCGCGCTCGTGCGCCACATCCGCGACAAGGGCGCCATGCGCGGCGGCGTCTTCGCCGCGGAGCTGCCGGAGGCCGACGCGCGCGAGCGGCTGATGGCCGAGCCGCCCATGACCGGCCGCGACCTCGCGCGCGAGGTGACCCCGAGCGCGGCCCACGCCTTCGAGGGCGGCGACGGCCCGCTCGTGCTCGGCATCGACACGGGCATCAAGACCTCGATCGTGCGCAACCTGCGCGAGCGCGGCGTGCGGCTCGAGCTCTATCCCTGCTCGACCACCGCCGAGGAGCTGCTGGCGCGCTCGCCCGACGCGGTGTTCCTGGCGAACGGGCCTGGCGACCCGGCGGCGCTCGACTACGTGGTCGACACCGTGCGCGGGCTGGTCGGGCAGGTGCCGGTCTGGGGCATCTGCCTGGGCCACCAGCTGCTCTGCCGCGCCGTCGGCCTCGAGACCTTCAAGCTGCCGTTCGGGCACCGCGGCGCCAACCACCCGGTCAAGGACCTCGAGACCGGCCGCATCGAGATCACCTCCCAGAACCACGGCTTCGCGGTGCTCGGCCCGGGCGGCCAGCGCACGATCGACACCGACGAGCCGGTGCGCTGGGAGACCGACTTCGGCATCGCGGAGCTGCAGCAGCTCAACCTCTACGACCGCACCGTCGAGGGGCTCGTGCTGCGCGACGTGCCCGCCTCGACCGTCCAGTACCACCCCGAGGCCGGGCCCGGCCCGCACGACGCGATGCACCTCTTCGACAGGTTCCTGGAGCGCCTGGTGGCCGCCTGATGCCGCGCCGCGACGACATCCGCAAGATCCTCGTGATCGGCTCCGGGCCGATCGTGATCGGACAGGCGGCCGAGTTCGACTACTCGGGCGCGCAGGCCTGCAAGGTGCTGCTCGAGGAGGGGTACGAGGTCGTGCTCGTCAACTCGAACCCGGCCACGATCATGACCGACCCGGAGTTCGCCACCGCCACCTACATCGAGCCGCTCACGCCCGAGTCGGTCGCCAAGGTGATCGAGCGCGAGCGTCCCGACGCGATGCTGCCCACCCTCGGCGGCGGCACCGCGCTCGACCTGGCCCGTCAGCTCTCGGAGGACGGCACGCTGGCGCGCCACCGCGTGGAGCTGATCGGCGCCGACTACGACGCCATCCGGCGGGCCGAGGACCGCGAGCTGTTCCGCGCCACCATGGAGCGCGCCGGGCTGCGCGTCCCGCGCAGCGCCGCGGTCCGCTCGATGCGCGAGGCCGAGCGCGCGCTGCCCGAGGTCGGCCTGCCGGCGATCGTCCGGCCCGGCTTCACGATGGGCGGCTCCGGGGGCGGCATCGCGCGCACCGAGATCGAGTACCGCCAGGTCGTGACCGAGGGCCTCGCGGCGAGCCCGATCGGCCAGGTGCTGGTCGAGGAGTCCGTGATCGGCTGGGGCGAGTTCGAGCTGGAGGTGATGCGCGACCGCGCCGACAACGTCGTGATCGTCTGCTCGATCGAGAACATCGACCCGATGGGCGTCCACACCGGCGACAGCGTCACGGTGGCGCCGCAGCAGACGCTCACCGACGCGCAGTACCAGAAGCTGCGCGACCAGGCGATCGTCGTGATCCGCGCCGTCGGCGTCGAGACCGGCGGCTCGAACATCCAGTTCGCGGTCAACCCGGCGACCGACGAGATCGTCGTGATCGAGATGAACCCGCGCGTCTCGCGCTCGTCCGCGCTGGCCTCGAAGGCCACCGGCTTCCCGATCGCCAAGATCGCCGCGCGGCTGGCGGTGGGCTACGCGCTCGAGGAGATCGACAACGACATCACCCGCAAGACGCCGGCGTCCTTCGAGCCGACGATCGACTACGTGGTCGTCAAGTGGCCGCGCTTCGCCTTCGAGAAGTTCCCCGGCGCGACCGGCGCGCTCCACACCTCGATGCAGTCGGTCGGCGAGGCGATGGCGATCGGCCGCACCTTCAAGCAGGCCTTCGTAAAGGCCATGCGCTCGCGCGAGCTGGACGTGCAGCCGAGCCTCGAGGGCGACCTGCTGGAGCGGCTCGAGACGCCGTCGCACGACCGCTACGAGGTCCTCTTCGAGGCGGTCCGAAGAGGCGCCAGCGAGGCCGAGATCCGCGCCCGCACCGAGATCGACCCGTGGTTCGTCGCGGAGCTGGCGGCGCTGGCGCGCGGCGAGGACCCCGAGGCGGGCCTCGAGCGCTCGTTCAAGTCCGTCGACACCTGCGCGGCCGAGTTCGAGGCCGAGACGCCCTACTTCTACTCGGGCTGGGAGCGCGCGGGCCGCCCACGAGGTGCGCCGCGGCGACCGGCCGAGCGTCGTGATCCTCGGCTCCGGGCCGAACCGGATCGGGCAGGGCATCGAGTTCGACTACTGCTGCGTGCATGCCGCGATGACCGTGCGCGAGTCCGGCCGCGACGCGGTGATGGTCAACTGCAACCCGGAGACGGTCTCGACCGACTACGACACCTCCGACCGGCTCTACTTCGAGCCGCTCACGATGTCGGACGTGCTCGGCGTGCTCGAGATCGAGCGCCCCGAGGGCGTGATCGTCCAGTTCGGCGGCCAGACGCCGCTGAAGCTGGCCGCCGGGCTCGCCGAGGCGGGCGTGCCACTGCTGGGCACGCCGGTCGAGTCGATCCACCTGGCCGAGGACCGCCCCAGCTTCGGGCGGCTGCTCGACGAGCTCGGCCTGAAGGGGCCGCCCTATGCGACCGCCAACTCGGCCGAGGAGGCGCTCGAGGTGGCCGCCGGCGTGGGCTACCCGCTGCTGGTGCGCCCGAGCTACGTGCTCGGCGGCCGCGCGATGGAGATCTGCTACTCCCGCGACGGGCTGGCCGACTACCTGCGCCGCACCGAACGGCGGCAGCGGCAGCCCGATCTTCCTGGACCGCTTCCTCGAGAACGCGATCGAGATCGACGTGGACGCGCTCTGCGACGGCGAGGACGTGCGGATCGGGGCGATCATGCAGCACGTCGAGGAGGCCGGCGTGCACTCCGGCGACTCGGCCTGCGTGATCCCGGCGATGTCGCTCGGGCCGGAGATGCTCAGCCAGGTCGAGCGCGCCGCCGCGGCGATCGCGCTGCGGCTGGGCGTGATCGGGCTGATCAACATCCAGTTCGCCGTCTACGGCGACGAGGAGCTGTACGTGATCGAGGCCAACCCGCGCGCCTCGCGCACGGTGCCGTTCGTCTCGAAGGCGGTCGGCGTCCCGCTCGCGAAGGTCGCCTGCCGGCTGATGCTGGGCGAGCGGCTGGCCGACATGGAGCTCGACATCCCGAGCGCGCCGCGCCACGTGTCGGTCAAGGAGGCGGTGCTGCCGTTCGGCCGCTTCCCCGCCGCCGACGCGCTGCTCGGTCCGGAGATGAAGTCGACCGGCGAGGTGATGGGGGTCGCCGCCGACTACCCGACCGCGTTCGGCAAGGCGCAGGCGGCCGCCGGCGCCGGGCTGCCGCAGTCGGGGCTCGGTGTTCATCAGCGTCACCGACGGCGACAAGCCCGCGGCCACGCAGATCGCGAGCGCGTTCCACGACATGGGCTTCCACGTGCTCGCCACCGGCGGCACCGCACAGGCGATCCGCCGCATGGGCGTGCCGGTGGAGCGGATCATGAAGCTGTCGGAGGGATCGCCCAACGTGGTCGAGCGGATCGAGGCCGGCGAGGTCGACATGGTGATCAACACCCCGACCGGCTTCGGCGCGCGCGCCGACGGCTACGAGATCCGCCGCGCCGCGGTCGCGCGCGGCATCCCCTGCATCACGACGCTGTCGGGCGCCAGCGCGGCCCAGCGCGCGATCCGCGCCAGCCGCACCGGCTCCACCGAGGTCGTCTCGCTCCAGGAGCTGCACTCCTCCGGCGGCGGGCGCTTCACCCGCGACGCCGAGCGCGCCGAGAGGCCGGCTTGACGCTGACCGAGCCGCGCACGCTCGCGCCGCCGCGACGGCGCACGGCGCACGTGACCTCGGTCGAGCCGGTGGGCGCCTACCACGTCGTGCGCGCTCTCGACCCGAGCGGGCCGGCTGATCCCCAGCCCGGCCAGTTCTACATGCTGAGCGCCGCCGAGCGCTGGGGCGGGGGAGCCGACGAGCGCCCCTACCTGCCGCGGGCCTTCTCGCACGCGCGCGCACGCGAGGGCGAGCTCAGCTTTCTGCTGGAGGTCGTCGGCCCCGGCACCGCACGCCTCGCGCAGCTGAGCGAGGGGGAGGGGCTCGAGCTCGTGGGTCCGCTCGGCATCGGCTGGCGCCCGGCGCGCGAGGGAACCCGGCCGCTGCTGGTGGGCGGAGGCGTGGGCGCCGCGCCGCTGCTCTGCCTCCAGGACGAGCTCGGCCCCGCCACCACGCTGCTCGGCTTCCGCTCGGGCGCGCACGCGCGGGCCGCGGAGCTGTTCGCGGGCGAGCCGCGCATCGCGACCGACGACGGCGCGGCCGGCCGCCAGGCGCTGGTCACCGACCTGCTGCGCGAGGAGCTGGACGCAGACCCCGCCGCGACCGTCTTCGCCTGCGGCCCGCCCGCGATGCTGGAGGCGGTGCGTGTGGCCTGCGCCGAGGCGGGCGTCGCGGCGCAGCTGGCTCTCGAGTCCGGCATGGCGTGCGGGTTCGGCGCGTGCTTCGGCTGCGTGGTCCCGACGCGCGACGGCTACCTGCGGCTGTGCGTCGACGGCCCGGTGCTGGACGCGGAACGCCTCGAGTCGGCGCTGTTCCGAGGGGCGGGGCACTGACCGCGCTCTGCGGCGTCGAGCTCGGCGGCCCCGTCCTGAACGGCTCGGGGACGTTCGACGCGCTTGCCGCCCGGCGCGCCTTCGGCGACGAGCTGCTCGAGCGCTTTCCGTTCCACGCCTTCGTCTCGAAGACGATCACGCTGGCCCCGCGCGAGGGCAACCCGCCGCCGCGGCTGTGGGAGACCCCAGCCGGGCTGATCAACTCGATCGGCCTGCCCAACAAGGGCGTCGAGGGGTTCCTGGAGCACGACCTGCCGGAGCTGGCCGAGCTGCCCGTGCCGCTCGTGGTGTCTGTGATGGGCTTCAGCCGCGAGGAGCTGGCCACGCTGGTGGCACGGGTCGGCGACCGCGACGAGGTCGCGCTGATCGAGCTGAACGTGTCGTGCCCGAACGTGGAGACCGGGTTGGTCATGGGCGCCGACGCCGGCGAGACGGCTCGCGCGGTGTCGCACGTGCGGCCGCTAACCGACCTGCCGCTGATCGTGAAGCTGACGCCCAACGCGACCGACCCCGCGGCCGTGGCGGTCGCAGCCGAGGACGCCGGCGCCGACGCCGTTGCGCTGATCAACACGCTCAAGGGGATGGCGCTCGACCCGCGCACCGCCCAGCCGTGGCTCGGGGGGACGACCGGCGGCGTATCGGGCCCGGCCGTGCGGGCCGTGGCGCTGGAGCAGGTGCGCGCCGTCGCCGCGGCGGTGGCGATCCCGGTGATCGGCATGGGCGGCATCGCGACGGGGCGCGACGCGGCCGACTTCCTGTCCGCAGGGGCCGCTTGCGTAGCGGTCGGCACCGAGAACTTCCGCGATCCGGCCGCCGGGTTGCGGATCGCCGCCGAGCTTGGCGCGCCGACGCCCGTCTGAGTCCCTCCGGTGGTGCCGGCACCCCACCTGGGACGGGTGGGCCACCCCATCCGGGGACCGCGTCCCCGCCCTTTCGACGGAAGATGCGGGAACTTCTGGGCCGGATGAGTGTTACGACAACCAGCGGTGGACGAAAACCCCTGCAAACATCGACAATACGCTCAAGCAGCCCGAACCACGCTAAAGCTCAGGTCGAGGTCCAGCTGAATTCGGCCGATTTTTGGGTCTGGAGCGTGGACGGCGGGGCCTCAACGTGTACTATCGCCGCCCATGCCGGCCGCCCCCCAGACGCCCGCCAAGACTCAGTCGGCCGGGCTAGCACCAGAGCGCTCACTTACGCAACGAATGGACGCTCTGAAGCGTGCCAACGAAATACGCACGCGGCGCGCCCGGCTCAAGCGAGACCTCAAGGCGGGGCGCGCGCAGATCCACGGTCTGCTGCTCGATCCGCCCGACTACGTGCTCACCGCGAAGGTCTTCGACCTGCTGCTCGCGGTGCCGAAGTACGGCCGCGTGAAGGTGAACCGGATCCTCACGCACTGCCGCATCTCGCCGAGCAAGACCATCGGCGGCCTGTCCGAGCGGCAGCGCAACGAGCTCGTCTCCTTCCTGCGCCGCTAGCGCGGCTGCGCGAGGGCGAGTGACCACGCCGATCCTCGTAATCACGGGTCCCTCCGGCGTGGGCAAGGGGACGCTGATCAAGGGCCTGCTCGAGCGCGATCCGGGCCTCGAGCTGGCCGTGTCCGCAACCACGCGCGCACCGCGCGAGGGCGAGGTGAACGGCGTGGACTACCACTACCTGAGCGACGCCGACTTCGATCGCCGCGTCGCCGCCGGCGAGTTCATCGAGCACGCCGAATACGCTGGAAATCGCTACGGAACGCTGCGCAGCGAGCTCAACCGTCCGGCACGCGCGATCGTGCTGGAGATCGACGTCCAGGGTGCGCGCCAGGTGCGCGAGTCGCTGCCCGAGGCGACGCTCGTGTTCATCGCACCGCCGTCGTTCGAGGACCTGCAGCGGCGGCTCGCGGGCCGCGCCTCGGACGACCCCGAGCAGATCGAGCGGCGGCTGGCCGCGGCGCGCGACGAGATCGCCGCGGCGGGGGAGTTCGACCACCGCGTCGTCAACGAGGATCTGCAGCAGGCTCTGCACGAACTGAGCGACCTTGCCGCTACCATGTCTAAGTCGTGATCAAACCGCGCCTAGACAAGCTCCTGGAACAGGTCGACTCGCACTACGCGGTCGTCCTCGTAGCCGCCAAGCGTGCGCGGCAGATCAACTCGTACTACCACAACCTCGGCGAGGGAACCTTCGACGAGTACCCGCCTCCGATGGTCGAGACGGGCTCGAAGAACTACCTGAAGATCTCGCTCGAGGAAATCGCAGCCGGGAAGATCAAGTACCGGTACCGCTGAGGCGGGGCTGAGCGTGGCGCGCATCCTGGTCGGCGTCTCCGGCGGGATCGCCGCCTACAAGGCTGTCGAGCTGGTGCGCCTGGCCACGCGCGCCGGGCACTCCGTGCGCGTCGTGCAGACGCCCGCCAGCGTGAAGTTCGTGGGGCGCGCGACCTTCGAGGCGATCACCGGCGCGCCGGTGCTGGTCGACGAGTTCGAGCGCGACCCGGCGCGCGGCGCCTACCCGGGTGAGCCGGCGGCGTCACACGACCCGATCGCCCATCTCGAGCTGGTTCGCCGCGCCGACCTGCTCTGCGTGGCGCCGGCCTCCGCGAACACGATCGCCAAGCTCGCTCACGGCCTGGCCGACAACCTGCTGACGAGCGCCGCGCTCGCCTCCACCGCGCCGCTGGTCCTCGCGCCGGCGATGAACAACCACATGTACTCGCACCCGGCGACGGCGGACAACCTCGCGCTGCTGCGCGCCCGCGGCGCCACGATCGTCGAGCCCGACAGCGGCCGGCTGGCCTCGCGCGGGGAGTGGGGGGTGGGGCGGCTCGCCGAGCCGGCTCGCATCCTCGAGACCGTCGAGGGGCTGCTCGGCAAGCCGGGCGGGCCGATGGACGGGCTGCGCGTCCTGGTCACCGCCGGCGGCACGCGCGAGCCGATCGACTCCGTGCGCTACGTCGGCAACCGCTCGTCCGGCCGCATGGGGCTGGCCCTCGCCGCCGAGGCCGCGCGCCGCGGCGCCTCGGTCACGCTCGTGGCCGCGAACGTCTCGCTGCCGGCGCCGGCCGGCGTCCGCGTCGTCGGGGTGCGCACCGCCGCCGAGCTGCTCGACGCCACGCGCGCGGAGTTCGACGGCGCCCACGTCCTGCTGATGGCCGCGGCGGTGGCGGACTTCAGGCCGTCGCAGGCGGTGGCGGACAAGATCGTCAAGACCGGCCGCGACGAGCTGGCGCTCGAGCTGGAGCCCACGGAGGACGTGCTGGCGGAGCTGTCGGCTACGCGCGCGCCCGGCCAGACGCTGGTCGGGTTCGCCGCCGAGCATGGCGAGGGGGCGATCGAGCGCGGCCGCGGCAAGCTCGAGCGCAAGCGGCTCGACGCGGTCGTCGTCAACGACATCTCGCGCCCGGAGATCGGCTTCGACGCGGCGGACAACGAGGTCACGATCGTGACCGCGGAGGGCGAGCTGGCGGTGCCGCTGGGGCCCAAGGAGACGGTGGCCGCGGCGATCCTCGACGCCGTCGAGAGGCTGCGAGAGGACACGCCCGAGGCGAGTAGCGTTGAGGGCGAGCTATGACGGAGCCCGGGGCTCAGGACCAGGACGCCTACGAGCTGTTTCGCAAGGGCAGCGAGCTGCTCGAGGCCGGCGACTTCATGGCCGCGTCGATCCCGCTGGAGCGGGCCCGCGCGCTCGAGCCGGACAAGAGCTCGATCCGCGAGGCGCTCGGCCGGGCCTACTTCCGCTCGGCGCGCTTCGAGCAGGCCGCCGAGGAGTTCGCGGCGGTCGTGGAGCGCCACCCGGTGGACGACTACGCGCACTTCTGCCTCGGCCGCTCGCTGGCCAACACGGGGCGCACCGCCGAGGCGCGCCGCCACGCCGCGCTTGCCGCGCACATGCGGCCGGACCGCAAGGACTACCAGGCGTTCTCGGAGCGGCTGCGCGCCGCCTGAGCGCCGTCGCGCAGCCCCCGCACCGCGAGCGCGCCCTCGACGACCAGCCCGAGCAGCCGGTCGACGCCGCGCGCGTCGAGCTCCGGCGCCGGCACGTCGGCGTGGACCCAGACGTCGCGCGAGCGCGTGCAGCCGAAGCGCACCAGCCGCGTCTGGCGGTTCCACCAGAGCAGCATCCAGGGGTCCAGGTCGCCGCCGCCGTGCAGCGCCACCGCCTGCGCGCGCAGCAGCCCGTCGGCCACGCGCAGCCCGATGTCGAGCGGCTCGCCGTCGAGCTCCTCGCCGGGCACCGTCAGGCCCCACTCGCCGTGGGCGAGCCGCCGCGCGCCCAGCGCGGGCAGCGACTCGAGGTAGGCGTCGACGACCTCCGGGGCGGCCATTAGGTCAGAGTACGGACGCGTGCGCGCCTTGGTGCAACGCGTCGCGAGCGCCTCGGTCGAGGTGGGCGGGGAGCAGGTTGCGTCGATCGGCGCGGGCCTGCTGGTGCTGCTCGGCGTGAGGACGGGCGACACCGCCGAGCAGGCCGAACGGCTGGCCGGCAAGCTGGAGCGGCTGCGCGTGTTCGAGGACGGCGACGGCCGCATGAACCTGTCGGTGCGCGACGTCGCGGGGGAGATCCTCTGCGTCTCGCAGTTCACGCTCTACGGCGACGCGCGCAAGGGCAACCGGCCCTCGTTCGTCGAGGCGGCGGCGCCGGCCGAGGCCGAGCCGCTCTACGAGCGCGTGCGGGCGGCGCTCGGCGCGCAGGGCGGGTCGTTCGGCGCGCACATGCGCGTGGCGCTGGTGAACGACGGCCCGGTCACGCTGATGCTGGAGGCGTGAGCCGCGCAGCGCAGCTGCGAAGCCCGGTCGCACCTTTTCCGTGTTATGCACGGAAAACGCGCGATCGGTCGAGACGCAGCCAGGCCGAGCGGGCGCACGGTTGGCGAGGATTTAGGGTGCCTGCAGCGAGACGAGGAGAGCGGATGAACGAGATCCAGCGTGAGGTGCTGCGCGCCATCGCCGACACGGCCGTTCCGCGCGTGGAGCGTGCCGACGATCCCAACGGCTTCTGGGAGCGGTCCGGCAGCGAGCTGGGCGTGCACGAGGCGGTCGCCGACGCGATCGGCCAGATGCCCGACCTCCAGCGCGAGGGTCTCGGCCAGCTGCTCGAGGGGCTGGCGCCAGATGGGCTTCCTCGGCGCCTCGCAGCGGTCGCGCGAGCAGCTGCTGCGCAACCTCGCCGCGCTCGGCCCGGAGGCGCGCGCCGGCGCGCAGGCGCTGGTCGGGCTGTCGCTCTTCTTCGGCTACTCGATCCCCGACCCGCAGACGGGCGTCAACCCGTTCTGGGCCGAGTTCGGCTATCCCGGGCCGCCCCCGCCGGCCGCGCCGCAGCCCAGCAGCCGTCGCGCCGCTCGTCCCGGAGGGCGACGAGGCCGCTTCACGGCCGACGCCGTCGTGGTCGGCTCGGGCGCGGGCGGCGCGCGTGATCGCGGCCGCCCTGGCCGAGGCGGGCCAGCAGGTGATCGTGCTCGAGGCGGGCGGGCTGTTCGACGAGTCCGAGTTCAACCAGTACGAGCTGTGGGCCTACCAGAACCTCTACTGGCGCGGCGGCCCGAACCCGACGGCCGACCTCAACGTCGCCCTCTACGCGGGATCGGGCTACGGCGGCGGCACGACGATCAACTGGACCAACTGCCTGCGCACGAAGCCGTGGGTGCGCGAGCAGTGGGAGCGCGAGCACGGGCTGGAGGGCGCTCGCCGGCCCCGAGTTCGACCGCCACCTCGACGCGGTCTGGGAGCGGCTCTCGGTCAACGACCGCTGCTCCGACCTGAACGGCACCCAGGAGCGCATGCGCGCCGGCGCCGAGCGGCTCGGCTGGTCGTTCAAGACGATCACGCGCAACATCGACGAGTCGCGCTACACGCCCGACTCGGCCGGCTTCATCGGCTTCGGCGACCGCTCCGGCGCCAAGCAGTCGACGGCGCGCACCTACCTCGCCGACGCGCGCGCCCACGGCGCCGAGGTGATCGTGCGCTGCTTCGCCGAGCGCGTCCTGGTGGAGGGCGGGCGCGCCGCCGGCGTCGAGGCGCGTCTACGCCGACCCCGCCACCGGGCGCAGCGCACGCGTCACGGTGCGCGCCCCGCGCGTCGTGGTCGCGTGCGGCGCGCTCGAGTCGCCCGCCCTGCTGCTGCGCAGCGGGATCGGCGGCCCGGCGGCCGGCCACAACCTGCGCCTGCACCCCTGCACGGCGGTGATGGGCCAGTACGAGGACGACACGCGCGCGTGGTGGGGCGCGCCGCACGCCGGGCTGGTCGACGAGTTCGCCGGACTCGAGGACGGCTACGGCTTCCTGATCGAGAGCGACCCAGTACGCGACCGGCACCGCCGCGCGCGGCCACCCCGTTCACGTCCGGGGCCGAGCACAAGCAGGGCATGAGCGAGACGCGCCTCGCCGGCACGTTCATCGGCCTGGTGCGCGACCACGGCTGCGGCCAGGTGACGATCGACGAAGCGGGCCAGGCCGTGCCCTGGTACTCGCTGACCGACCCGCTCGACGTCCGCAACAGCCACCGCGCCCTCGACGCCCAGGTGCGCCTGCACCTCGCCGCGGGCGCGCGCCGGATCGTCGCGCTGGCGGAGGGCCTGCCCGAGTGGCGCGTCGGCGACGACGTCGAGCGCTACGTCGAGCGGCTGCGCCGCGTGCCGCTGCGCGCCGGCGGCTTCCGGCTGTTCGCGGCGCACCAGATGGGCACCTGCCGGATGGGGGCCGACGCGCAGACGAGCGTGGCCAACCCCGACGGCGAGCTGCACGACACGCCCGGCGTCTGGATCGGGGACGCGAGCGCGTTCCCGACCTCCTCCGGCACCAATCCGATGATCACGATCATGGCGCTCGCCCACCGCACGGGCGAGGCGATCGTGGCGGGCCTGCCCGCCGCCGGCCGGCGCCACTGCCTAAGGAGACTCGAATGTCAGTCACGACCGACCTGCTGGTGCGCGACCGCCTCTACATCGGAGGCGAGTGGGTCGAGCCCGCCGGCTCCGACACGATCGAGGTGCTCAACCCGACGACCGAGCAGCCGATCGGCCGCATCCCGGCCGGCAGCGCCGAGGACGCCGACCGCGCCGTTCGCGCGGCGCGCGCCGCCTTCGACTCGTGGTCGGCGACGTCGCCCTACGAGCGCGCGGCGCTGTGCGAGGCGATCGGCGCGGAGCTGGCGGCCCGCGGCGACGAGCTGGCCGCGCTGATCACCGGCGAGATGGGCATGCCGATCGGCCTCTCGCGGATGATCCAGGCGGGCCTGCCGTCGCTGACGTTCTCCTCGATGCCCCAGCTCGTCGACGAGATCGAGTGGGAGGAGGAGGTCGGCAACTCGCTGATCGTGCGCGAGCCGGCCGGGGTCGTGGCCGCGATCACGCCGTGGAACTACCCGCTGCACCAGATCGCCAACAAGGTCGCGCCCGCGATCGCCGCCGGCTGCACCGTCGTGCTCAAGCCGAGCGAGGTCGTGCCGCTGAACGCGTTCGTCCTCGCCGAGGTGTGCGAGTCCGTCGGCCTGCCGGCCGGCGTCTTCAACCTCGTCACCGGCACCGGGCCGGTCGTGGGCGAGGCGATCGTGTCGCACCCCGAGACCGACATGGTCAGCTTCACCGGCTCCACGCGCGCGGGCAAGCGCGTCTCCGAGCTGGCGGCGCAGTCGGTCAAGCCGGTCTCGCTCGAGCTGGGCGGCAAGTCGCCGAACGTGATCCTCGACGACGCCGACCTCGAGCAGGCGGTCACGGACGGCGTCGCCAAGTGCTTCCTCAACTCGGGGCAGACCTGCAGCGCGCTGACGCGCATGCTGGTCCCGCGCGACAAGCTCGAGCAGGCGGAGCGGATCGCGGCGGTCGTCGCCGACGAGGCGTTCACGCCCGGCGACCCGTTCGCCGACGGCAACGCCCTCGGCCCGCTCGTCTCCGAGGCGCAGCGCGAGCGCGTGCGCGGCTACATCGAGAAGGGCCTCGAGGAGGGCGCGCGGCTCGTGGCCGGCGGCAGCGAGCCGCCCGAGGGCCTCGACACCGGCTACTTCGTGCGGCCGACGGTCTTCTCCGACGTCACGCCCGAGATGACGATCGCCCAGGAGGAGATCTTCGGGCCGGTGCTGGCGATCATGCCCTACGACGACGAGGAGGACGCGGTCCGGATCGCCAACGACACGATCTACGGCCTCGCCGGCGGCGTCTGGTCGGCGGACGAGGACCGCGCGCGGCGCGTGGCGGCCCGCATCCGGACCGGCCAGGTCGAGATCAACGGCGGCGCCTTCAACCCGCTGGCGCCCTTCGGCGGGTACAAGCAGTCGGGCCACGGACGCGAGCTCGGGACGGTACGGCCTCGAGGAGTTCCTCGTGGCCAAGTCGCTCCAGCTCTGAGTGCCTATACTCGACAGCTGACTTTCAGCCGTACGCCGCCCCGCCCGGGGCGGCGCCTGAAGGGTGGGCCTTGCGGTCCACCTTTTTTGTGAGAAGGGCCGACATGCAGACAGACCAGCTACAGACAGACATCGAGCAGCGACTCGCCTCCGCGGAGCCGGAGGTCGAGGTGCTCTCGTGCGAGCTGGTGGGCCGTGACGGGCTGCGGCTGTTCATCGACCACCCGCGCGGCGTCAACCTGGCGCTCTGCGAGCGCGTCACCGAGCATCTGCGCGAGCTCCTGAACGCCTATGCGCTCGAGGTCTCGTCGCCCGGGCCGCGGCGCCCGCTCACGAAGCCGGATCACTACCGGCGCTTCATCGGCCGGCGGGCGCGGGTGCGCCTGCGCGAGCCGCGCGACGGCCACAGGAGCTACACGGGAGAGCTCGTCGGTGCCTCCGACGACGAGGTGACCGTCGCCGCGGAGGCCGGGGTGGTCGCCATCCCGTACTCCGAGATCAACCGCGGAAACTTGGTGGAGGGAGACGGATGACCAAGGAGATCGTCGAGGCCGTTGGGGTTCTCGAGCGCGAGAAGGGCATCTCCGCCGACCGCCTGATGGCGGCGCTCGAGGACGCCCTGCTGTCGGCCTACAAGAAGACTCCGGAGGCGGCCAAGTACGCCCGCGTCGAGGTCGACCGCGACAGCGGCGACTTCCGCGTGTACGAGCTGATCCTGCCGCCCGACCTCGAGGAGCAGCTGCTCGACGAGGTCGAGGAGGAGGCCGGCGAGCCGTCGGTCGACCCGGAGACCGGCGAGATGGTCTACCCCGAGCCGCCCGAGATCGACCAGGAGCGGCTGATGCAGTACCGCGACCAGATCGACGAGCGCGACGTGACGCCGAGCGACTTCGGGCGCATCGCCGCCCAGACCGCCAAGCAGGTGATCCTCCAGCGCATCCGCGAGGCCGAGCGCGACAACGTCTTCGACGAGTACGAGGACCGTCTCGGCGAGCTGATCACCGGCATCGTCCAGCAGTCGGACTCGCGCTACACGCTCGTGCAGCTGCGCGAGCGCGTCGAGGCGCTGCTGCCGCGCGGCGAGCAGGTGCACGGCGAGCGCTACGACCACGGTCAGCGCATCAAGGCGATCATCACCGACGTCTCCAACCAGGCGAAGGGGCCGTCGATCATCGTGTCGCGGCGCTCGCCCGAGCTGATCCGCTCGCTGTTCGAGCTCGAGGTGCCGGAGATCGCCGACGGCCTGGTGGAGATCCAGAACGTCGCGCGCGAGCCCGGCTACCGCTCGAAGATCGCGGTCGTCTCGCACGCCTCCGGGGTCGACCCGGTCGGCGCCTGCGTCGGCCCGCGCGGATCGCGCGTGCGCATGGTCGTGTCCGAGCTGCGCGGCGAGAAGATCGACATCATCCCCTTCAACGAGGAGCCGGCCCGGTTCGTCGCCAAGGCGCTGTCGCCCGCGCGGGTGCGCGAGGTGCTCGTCGACGACGAGGCCAGGCAGGCGACCGTGATCGTGCCCGACGACCAGCTCTCGCTGGCGATCGGCAAGGACGGCCTCAACGCCCGGCTGGCCGCGAGGCTGACCGGCTGGCGCGTGGACATCCGCTCGGAGACGGAGTTCGCCGAGGAGGAGGCCGAGATGGGCTACGCCGAGGAGGAGGTGGCCGGCCGCTGCGCCGCGATCCTCGCCAACGGCAAGCGCTGCCCGAACGCCGCGCTGCCCGGATCGCGCTACTGCGGCCTGCCCGCCCACCAGGCGCTCGAGCACCAGGACAGCGACTACGTGGTGCCGCCCGAGAACGGCGACGGGCCGCCGCCCGACCCGGAGGCGGACGGCGAGGTTGCCGAGACCGAGGCGCGAGGGCGAGGGCGTCCTGCAGGCCGAGACCGAGACGGGGGAGGTCCTCGAGGTCGCCGTCGAGACCGAGGCGGAGGCGGAGGCCGCGGCGGATGCCGAGCCCGAGCCGGAGGTCGACGCGGACGCAGAGCCGGAGGCGGAGGCCGCGGCGGATGCCGAGCCCGAGCCCGAGCCCGAGCCGGAGGCCGAGGCGGACGCAGAGCCGGAGACCGTTCCCGAGCCTGCCGCGGAGGCGGCGGCGGAGGAAGAGGAGTCGTAGATCCACTGCGCCGCTGCGTCGGCTGCCGCCGCTCGCTCCCCAAGGGCGAGCTGCTGCGACTGGCGCGCGGCGACGGCGAGGTCCGAGTGGACCACGCCGGAGTTGCAAAGGGACGGGGCGCCTACGTGTGCCACCGTCCGGAGTGCGCCGACGAGCTTGCTGCGAGGGGTCCCCTCGCAAGAGCGTTTCGGGCGCCGGTGACAGTACGACCGGAGACCATAGAATCAGTACGCCAATGGCAAAGAAGCGGGTTCACGAGATAGCGAAGGAACGCGGCATCACCTCCAAGGAGGCCTTGGAGGTGCTGCGCGGCGCCGGGATCGACGTCAAGGTCGCGGCATCGAGCGTCGAGGAGGCGGAGGCCGCCAAGGCGTTCGCCAACGGCGCCGCCGCGTCCGCCGCTGCGCCGAGCGCGCCGGCCGAGCCGGCCGGCCGAGCCCGCCGCGAGGCCCGCCGCCGAGGCGACCGAGGCCGCCGCTCCCGCCGATCCCCCCAAGGGCGAGCAGGGCGGCGACGGCGACGGCCGCGCAGGCCGCCGCACGAACGGACCGCCGCAGCCGCGCCCCGACATCCGCCCGCCCGAGGGCGAGCCCGTGCGCCGCGCCGGCCCCGAGGGCCGCGGCCCGCGCATCCTTCAGGACGCTCCGCCCCCGCAGGAGCGCCAGTCCCAGCAGCGCCCGGCCGATCGCGGCCCCCGTTCGAACCGCCCCGACGGCGGCGGCCGCGGACCGCGCAGCGACGGCCCGCCCGCATCCGGCGACGGCGGTCGCGGTGGCGGCGGCGCGCGCCCCGCGCGCGGAGGCCGCAGCGAGGCAGGCGGCGGCGGCGCGGCCGGCGGCAAGCGCCGCCGCGTCGTGATCGACTCGCAGGCCGCGCGGCGCGATCGCACGCCGCCGCCCCAGCAGTCCCAGCCTCCGCGGCGCGGCCGCGGACGACGGCGCCGGCCCCAATGGGTCGAGCCCGATCTCGAGGCGGAGGCGCAGGCGCGGCTGGCGGCCGAGCAGGCCGAGGACCCCGCGGTCTCGGTGCGCTCCGGCTCCACGGTCAAGGAGGTCGCCGAGTCCCTGCAGCTGGGCAGCCCCGAGGTGATCAAGAAGCTGATGGAGCTGGGCGAGATGGCGACGCTCACGCAGACGCTGTCCGACGAGGCGATCGAGGTGCTGGCCGAGGCGCTCGGCAAGCGCGTCGACATGGTCAGCGCCGCCGCGGAGGCCGACGACGATCCCACCTACGAGGACGCCGAGGCCGATCTGATCGATCGACCGCCCGTGATCACGATCATGGGCCACGTCGACCACGGCAAGACCTCGCTGCTCGACGCGATCCGCGAGACCGAGGTCGCCGCCGGCGAGGCCGGCGGGATCACGCAGCACATCGGCGCCTATCAGGTGCGCCACGGCGACCACACGATCACCTTCCTGGACACGCCCGGCCACGAGGCCTTCACGGCGATGCGCGCCCGCGGCGCGAAGGTCACCGACATCGCGGTGATCGTGGTGGCGGCCGACGACGGCGTGATGCCACAGACCGTCGAGGCGATCGACCACGCGAAGGCCGCCGGCGTCCCGGTGATGGTGGCCGTCAACAAGATCGACAAGGAGGGCTCGGATCCCAACCGCGTTCGCGGCGAGCTCGCCCAGCAGGGCCTCACGCCGGCGGACTGGGGCGGCGACACCGAGTTCGTCGACGTGTCCGCGAAGACCCACCAGAACCTCGACGACCTGCTCGAGACGCTCGTCACGCTCGCCGACATCCAGGAGCTCAAGGCCAACCCCGACACCGACGCCTCCGGCTTCGTGATCGAGTCCAAGCTCGACCCGGGCCGCGGCGCCGTGGTCACCCTGCTCGTGCACCGCGGCCGCCTGAAGGTCGGCCACGCGATCGTGGCCGGCGAGCACATGGGGCGCGTGCGCGCCATGAACGACTACCGCGGCCAGCGCGTAGAGGAGGCGACACCGGGCATGCCGGTCGAGATCCTCGGCTTCGACGGCGTCCCGCTCGCCGGCGAGCACTTCCGCGTCGTCGAGAACGAGCGCGAGGCCCGGCGCGTGGCCAACGAGCGCGCGATCCGCCTCAAGCAGCAGGCGCTGGCGCGCCAGGCCGGCCGGCGCGTCTCGCTCGAGGACGTCGCTCGCGCGCGCCGAGCGCGGCGAGAAGGAGCTCAACCTGGTCATCAAGGCCGACGTGGCGGGCTCGCTCGAGGCGCTCGCCGACGAGGTCGCGCGCCTGCCGCACGAGCAGGTGACCGTGAACATCATCCGCGACGGCGTCGGCGGCATCTCCGAGTCCGACGTGATGCTCGCGTCGGCGTCCGACGCGGTCGTGATCGGCTTCAACGTGCGCCCGGTCGGCAACGCCGCTCAGGTGGCCGACCAAGAGGGCGTCGAGATCCGCACCTACTCGGTGATCTACAACATCGTCAGCGAGCTGCGGGCCGCGATGGAGGGCCTGCTCGAGGCCGTCGAGGTCGAGGAGCAGGTCGGCACCGCCGAGGTGCGCGCGACCTTCAAGGCCTCGCGCGTCGGCACGATCGCGGGCTCGCACGTGACCGACGGGGTCGTCCGCCGCGGCGCCCAATGCCGCCTGGTCCGGGACGGAACGGTGATCTACGACGGTCGCATCGGCTCGCTGCGGCGCTTCAAGGACGACGTGCGCGAGGTGACCGCCGGGATGGAATGCGGCATCGTGCTCGAGAACTACCCCGACGTGAAGGAGGGGGACGTGATCGAGGTGTACGAGAAGCGCGAGGTCGAGCAGACGCTCGCCTAGCCCGGGGCCGCGCCCCGTGGGCTACGTCTGCGTCCTCGAGATCGATCTGCACTTCCCGGCCAACTGGAGCCTCAAGGGCAAGCGCCGCGAGCTGTCGTCGCTGAAGGCGCAGCTCGCCCGCCGCTTCGGCGCGTCCGTCGCCGAGACCGAGCACCACGAGCTCTGGCAGCGCGCCGGGCTGACGGTGGCGCTGGTCGGGCGCGAGGCCGCCTTGCTGAGGGAGCGCGCGTCCGAGGTGGAGCGTTACATCTGGGCCATGTTTCCCGACGGCGCAAGTGTGGAATCCCACCTCATATCTTCTGAGGACCTGCATTAGAGTGGCTTCCGACCGCATGCGCAGGGTGAACGAGGCGGTCCGCGAGGTCCTTTCGGCACGGATTGCCGAGGGACTGAAGGACCCACGCATCGGTTTTGTGACCTTGACCTCCGTCGATACCAGTCCCGACCTACGCCACGCTCGCGTCTACGTGAGCGTGCTCGGCGACGAGTCCGAGCGCAGCGAGACGCTCGCGGGTCTCTCGTCGGCGCACGGGGTCCTCCAGCAGGCGATCGCGAGCGAGCTGCGAATGAAGCGGACACCGACGCTGCAGTTCGTGTTCGACGAATCGATCGACCGCGGCATGCGGATCACCGAGTTGCTGGACGAGCAATGAGCATCGCTACCGGACACGAGGAGGCACTCGCCGAGCTGCGCAGTGCCGAGAAGCTCCTGCTGACCACGCACGAGAACCCCGACGGGGACGCGCTCGGGTCGCTGCTCGGGATGCACTGGATGCTCGAGCAGCTCGGCAAGGACTCGCTGATGTTCATGTCGCCGGACGAGTTCCCGCTGCCCTGGGAGTACCGCGGCTGGACCTTCGAGCGGCTCGCCGGCGCGCCGCCCGCAGACGTCGCCGACCGCACGATCGTGTTCCTCGACTGCGGCAACATCGACCGCATGCCGGTCGACTTCCTCCAGGCCGACGGCCTGCACATCCTCAACATCGACCACCACCACGACAACACCCGCTTCGGGACCGTGAACCTGGTCGACGCGCGCGCCTCCTGCACCGCCGAGATCGTCTGGCAGCTCGCCAAGGAGCTGGGCGTCGAGATCACCCCGCGGATCGCGGACGCGCTCTACACCGGCCTCGTCACCGACACCGGCAAGTTCATGTACGAGAACACGTCGCCGGAGGCGCACCGCATGGCGGCCGAGCTGATCGAGGCCGGGGTGGAGCCGCACCAGGTCTACCGCCGCCTCTACGAGGACCTTCCCTTCCGCAGGCTCGAGCTGCTCCAGCGCGCGCTCGCGCGCATCGAGCGCTACGACAGCGGCGCCATCACCATCGCGCACCTGCTCAAGGAGGACTACGAGCAGACCGACGCGCAGGAGAACGACTCCGAGGGCGTCGTCGACAACCTGCGCGCTGTGGAGGGCACGGCGGTGGCCGTGCTGGTGCGCGAGCTGCTGGCGGACGACCGCGACGGCCAGCGCAAGGTCAGCCTGCGCGCGACCGACGGCAGCGTCGACGTGTCGCGCATCGCCCGCGAGTTCGGCGGCGGCGGCCACCCGCAGGCGGCCGGATTCGCCACGCCGCTGCCGTACCCCGAGCTCGTCGAGAAGCTGCGCGGGCTCGTGCGCGAGCAGCTCGACCCGCGCTGAGCTTGGGCGAGTCCGGGGTCCTCCTCCGCGCGAAGCCCGCCGGAGTGACCTCCCACGACGTGGTCGCCGAGGTGAGGCGCTCGCTTCCGCGCGGGACAAGGTCGGCCACGCCGGCACCCTCGACCCGTTCGCCACCGGCCTGCTGCTCGTGCTGATCGGTCGTGCGACGCGGGCCCAGCGCTTCCTGATGGGGCTGCCCAAGACCTACCGCGCCGTCGCGCGCCTGGGCTGGACCTCGACCACCGGCGACCGCGACGGCGAGCTGACGCAGACCGGCAGGGTCCCCGAGCGGCCGGCGATCCCGGTGGGCGAGCAGCTTCAGCGCCCGCCCGCCTACTCGGCCGTCAGGGTGGGCGGCCGGCGCGCCTACGAGCTCGCTCGCAGCGGGGAGGAGGTCGAGACGCAGCCGCGGCCGGTGACGGTGCACCGAGCGGAGCTGCTCTGGCACGAGGGCGACCGCGCGGCCTTCGAGATCGAGTGCTCGTCCGGCACCTACGTGCGCAGCCTCGTGTCCGACCTCGGCGACGCGTACTGCGACGAGCTCGAGCGGACGGCCATCGGCCCCTTTCGGCTCTCCGATGCCGGTCGCGAGCTCACGCTCTCCGAGGCGCTCGCCTTCCTGCCCCAGCGGCGCCTGTCGGAGCCGGAGGCCGCCGCCGTGCGACACGGGCGCCGTGTGCCGGCGGGCGAGGACGCCGAGGGGCACGTGTGCCTGGGCGACGGCGAGCGCGTGCTCGCGATCGGCGAGCTGCGGGGTGAGGAGCTGCAGCCCGTCGTAGTGTTCGAACCGGCATGAAGGTGACCCAGCTCCAGGACGTCGAGCCCGGCTCGCGCCCGCGCGACGTCGCCATCGGCACGTTCGACGGCGTCCATCTCGGCCACCGCGAGGTCATCCGCGGCGCCGACACGGTGCTCACCTTCCACCCGCATCCGCTGGCGGTCGTGCACCCCGAGGCGACGCCGAAGCTGATCTCGACGTTCCCGGTCAAGCGCGACCTGATCGCGGGGCAGGGCGTGCGCGAGCTCGTCACGATCCCCTTCGACCGCGGGTTCTCCGAGCAGAGCGCGGAGGACTTCGTGCGCGAGGTGCTGATCGAGCGCCTCGGCGCGGCGCGCGTCTCGGTCGGCGAGAACTTCCGCTTCGGCAAGGGGGCACGCGGGACCGCCGAGCTGCTGCGCTCGCACGACGAGTTCGAGACGCGCGTGGTGCCGCTCGTGGAGGTGGCGGGGGAGACGGTCTCCTCGAGCCACATCCGCGGGCTTGTCGCGGCCGGCGACGTGAAGCTCGCCGCGGAGTTCCTCGGAGAGCCGTTCCTGTTCGAGGGCGTGGTCGTGAGCGGCGACCGCCGCGGGCGCGAGCTCGGCATGCCGACCGCCAACCTGGTGCCCGACGACGACCACGTCTGCCCGGGCCACGGCGTCTACGCCGCGACGGGTCGACGGCCACGCCGCGGCCGTGAACGTGGGGGTGAGGCCGACGTTCGACAGCGGCCGCGGCCTGCTCGTCGAGGCGTACCTGATCGGCTTCGACGGCGACCTCTACGGCCAGACGTTGAGGATCGCCTTCCTGGAGCGCCTGCGCGGCGAGAAGCGCTTCGACTCCGTCGACGCGCTCGTCGAGCAGATGCAGCGCGACGTCGTGGACGCGACCCGCATCGCCGACGCCCCCGCGCAGGGCTGAACGGCTGCTACGGTTTCCGGCTCGATGACGCTGACGGCGGACAAGAAGCGCGAGATCGTGGCCGAGTACGGCCGCGGCCAGGAGGACACCGGCTCGACCGAGGTCCAGGTCGCGCTGCTCACCGCCCGCATCAACGAGCTCACCGAGCACCTCCGCGAGCACCGCAAGGACCACCATTCGCGCCGCGGGCTGCTGATGCTCGTCGGCAAGCGCCGCCGGCTGCTCAAGTACCTCCAGGCCAGCGACATCGATCGCTACCGGGCGCTGATCCAGCAGCTCGGCCTGCGCCGTTGATCGAGGCCGGCGCCCGGGCGCCGGACTTCAACCTCGCCGATCAGGACGGCAACGAGGTGTCGCTGGCGGGCTTCCGCGGCTCGCGCGTCGTGCTGGTCTTCTACCCGTCCGACTTCAGCCCGGTCTGCACCGACCAGCTCAGGGTCTACCAGGACGTCCTCGGCGAGTTCGAGCGCCGCGGCGCTCGGCCGATCGGCATCTCGGTCGACGGCGCGTTCTGCCACAAGGCCTTCCAGAGCCACCTCGACATCGAGATCCCGCTGCTGGCCGACTTCCACCCGAAGGGCGAGGTCGCCCGCGCCTACGGCGTCTGGTCCGAGGAGTACGGGGTGTCGGGCCGGGCGCTCGTGCTGGTCGGACCCGAGGGCGAGGTCGAGTGGACCTACCGGCGCTCGCCGCTCGAGATCCCGCCTCCCGAGGTCATCTTCGAGGCGCTCGACGAGCGGGCCGCCGCCTAGACCCGCTGCTAGCCTTCCCCGGGTTCGCAAGAGAACAAGAAGCCATTTTGCCGCCAACCGGAGGCGGCACCGAAAGGAAACATATGACTGATGGAGCGAGCCGCGTCTCTCTGGAGATCGGCGGCACCTCGATCGAGTTCGAGACGGGCAAGTACGCGAAGCAGGCGTCCGGCTCGGTGGTAGTGACGGCTGGTGACACGAAGGTGCTCTGCACCGCGACCGCCGGGAACGAGCGCGACGTCGACTTCCTCCCGCTGACCGTCGACGTGGAGGAGCGCATGTACGCCGCGGGCAAGATCCCCGGCAGCTTCTTCCGCCGCGAGGGTCGCGCCGGCGAGAAGGCGACGCTGACCGCGCGCATGATCGACCGTCCGCTGCGCCCGCTCTTCCCCAAGGGCTGGCGGCGCGAGACCCAGCTGGTCTCGATCCCGATGTCGGTCGACCACGAGCACCCCTACGACATCCTCGCGATGAACGGCGCCAGCGCCGCTCTGATGCTGTCGGACATCCCCTTCCCGGCGCCCGTCGGCGCCGTGCGCATCGGGCAGGACGCGGAGGGCAACTTCCTCGTCAACCCCGACGAGGAGTGGCTGCTCGAGTCGCCGCTCGACCTGGTCGTCGCAGGCACCGAGGAGGCCATCCTGATGGTCGAGGCGGGCGCCAGCGAGATCACCGAGGCCGAGATCCTCGATGCGCTCGACATCGCCCACCAGGCGATCAAGGAGCTCTGCCAGGCCCAGCACGACCTGCGCAAGCAGGCCGGCAAGGAGAAGGTCGAGATCACCCCGCCGCAGATCGACGAGGGGATCATGAGCGACCTCCAGCAGCGCTTCGGCGCGGCGCTCGAGGAGGCGACCCAGGTGGCCGACAAGCTCGACCGCCAGGACGCCACCAAGCGCGTGGAGGAGGAGGCGCTCGAGGCGCTGTCGGGCAGCCCCGACGAGCCCGAGACCTACGCCGACGCGCCGCGCGGACGTGCAGCGCGCGTTCGACAAGCTCGAGAAGGAGATCATCCGCCGGCACATCGCGGTGGACAAGAAGCGGCCCGACGGCCGCGCCGCCGGCGAGATCCGCGACATCTGGATCGAGGTCGGCGTCGCCCCGCGCACGCACGGCTCGGCGATCTTCACCCGCGGTCAGACGCAGGCGTTCTCGGTCGCGGCACTCGGCACCACGCGTGACGAGATGCGGCTGGACACGCTCGGCCTGCAGGAGGGCAAGCACTACTTCCACCACTACAACTTCCCGCCGTTCTCGGTGGGCGAGGCCGGCTTCATGCGCGGCCCGAAGCGCCGCGACATCGGCCACGGCGCGCTCGCCGAGCGGGCGCTGGTGGCGGTCGTGCCGTCGGTGGACGAGTTCCCGTACACGATCCGCGTCGTCTCGGACATCCTCGAGTCGAACGGGTCGTCGTCGATGGCCTCGGTCTGCGGCTCGTCGCTGTCGCTGATGGACGCCGGCGTGCCGATCAAGGCGCCGGTGGCCGGAGTGGCCATGGGCCTGATCAAGGAGGGCGACGACTACATCGTCCTCACCGACATCGCGGGCGTGGAGGACCACCTGGGCGACATGGACTTCAAGGTCGCCGGCACCTCCGAGGGCATCACCGCCCTGCAGATGGACATCAAGATCACGGGCGTGACGTTCGACATCCTGCGCGACGCGCTCGCGCAGGCCAAGGACGCCCGCATGACGATCCTGGGCAAGATGCAGGAGGCGATCGCCGAGCCGCGCGCGGAGCTGTCGCAGTACGCCCCGCGCATCAGCGCCATCCAGATCGACACCGAGAAGATCGGCGCGGTCATCGGCAAGGGCGGCGAGACGATCCGGGCGCTGTCGGACGAGTTCGATGCGCAGATCGACATCGACGACGACGGCACGATCCGCATCTACGCGCAGACCGGCGACCAGGGCGACGCCCTCGTGGACCGGATCCGCTCGATGACCAAGGAGGTCGAGCTCGGCGACGAGTTCACCGGCAAGGTGGTCAAGACCACCACGTTCGGAGCCTTCATCGAGCTGGCCAAGGGCACGGACGGCCTGCTGCACATCTCGAACATCAAGCCCGGCGAGCGGGTCAACGCGGTCGAGGACGTCGTCAACCGCGGCGACGAGCTGCGCGTCAAGGTGGTCGAGGTGGACCGCGAGCGCGGCCGCATCGGCCTGCGCCTGGCCGAGGACCCGGAGATCGCGGGCAAGTCGCCCGAGGAGCTGGCGTCCATGGGCACCGGCGACAAGGCGCGCGGCGACCGAGGGGACCGCGGCGGCGACCGCGGCGACCGCGGCAACGGCCGCGGCGGGCGGCGTCCGCGCGAGCGGGAGCGCCGGCCGCGCGAGCGCACCGAGTGACGGCTGAGCCTGCTCGACTGACAACGCTCGACTCGGGCGTCCGCGTCGCCACAGAGGCGATGCCCTCGGTTCGCTCGATCGCGCTCGGATTCTGGATCCGGGCGGGATCGCGCGACGAGGCGGGCGAGCAGGCCGGCATCTCGCACTTCCTGGAGCACCTGCTGTTCAAGGGCACGGACCGCTTCAGCTCGCGCGAGATCGACGAGCTGTTCGACGCGATGGGGGCGGAGGTCAACGCCGGCACCGGCAAGGAGACGACCTCCGTCTACTCGCGTTTCCTCGACGTGCACCTGGAGCGCGCCTTCGACGTGCTCCAGGACATGGTGCTGCGGCCCGCCTACCCGGACATCGACTCCGAGCGCCAGGTGGTGATCGAGGAGATCGCGATGTACGAGGACGAGCCGTCGGACAAGGTGCACGACGTGCTCGCCGGCGCGATCTTCGGCGACCACCCGCTCGGCCGCCCTGTGATCGGCCGTGCCGACGTGATCTCGTCCGTGCCGGTGCCGCAGATCGCGGCCTGGCATGACGGGCGCTACGTGCCCGGCAACATCGTGGTGGCCGCGGCCGGGAACCTGGAGCACGACCGCATCGTGGAGCTCGTGGACGCGGCTGTCGGCTCGCCCGCCACGGTGCCCGTCGGAGAGGCGCCGCCTAACGGCGACGCGCCGACGACGCGCTTTCACGCCAAGGAGACCGAGCAGTATCACCTCTGCCTGGGCGGCCGCGGGATCGCGCGCGGCGACGAGCGGCGCTTCGCGCTGCGCGTGCTCGACACGATCCTGGGCGGCTCGACCTCGTCGCGCCTGTTCCAGGAGGTGCGCGAGAAGCGCGGGCTCGCCTACGCGGTCTACTCCTACACCTCGCAGTACGCCGACTCGGGCCAGGTGGCCCTCTACGTCGGCACGCGGCCGGACAACGTCGCGGAGGCGATGGAGGTGATCGGCACCGAGCTGCGGCGCCTCCAGGAGGACGGCGTGACGGAGGCCGAGGTCGACCGCGCGCGCGACAACGTCAAGGGCCGCACCGTGCTCTCGATGGAGTCCAGCGGGACGCGCATGAACCGGCTCGGCAGCTCCGTGCTGACCGGCGTGCCGCTGCTGACCGTGGACGAGGTGCTGGAGCGCTTCGACGCGGTCACGCTCGACGACGTGACGGAGCTGGCGCGACGCTGTGGGTACCGGAGCGGCTGTCGGCCGCGGGCGTGGGGGCGGACGAGACGACGTTCCGCTCGGCGCTCGAATCGGTCAGCCCGGTGCTCGCCGAGGCCGCGTGATCAACGTAGCGGTCTCCGGCGCCGCCGGGCGCATGGGGGCGACGGTCTGCCACGCGGTAGAGGGCGCCGAGGACATGGCGCTCGTCGGGCGCGCCGACCCGCTGATGCAGACGGCGCTGGTCGACGTGCTGGGCGACGCCGACGTGGTGGTCGACTTCTCGACTCCCGACACAGCGCTCGACAACGCGCGCCTGTGCCTCGAGTCGGGCGTGCACTGCGTGATGGGCACGAGCGGCGCCGACTTCTCGGAGCTGGCCGGAATAGGGGAGGCCAACCTGTTCGTGGCGCCGAACTTCGCGATCGGCGCCGTCCTGATGATGAAGTTCGCGGTCGAGGCCGCCGCCCACATGCCCGAGTGCGAGATCGTCGAGCTGCACCACGACCGCAAGCTGGACGCGCCGTCGGGAACGGCCAAGCGCACGGCCGAGCTGATCGCCGACGCGGGCGGCCACGTGCACGAGCCGATCCACTCGGTGCGCCTGCCCGGCCTGGTCGCCCACCAGGAGGTCATCTTCGGCGGCCCCGGCCAGACGCTGACGCTGCGGCACGACTCGGTCGACCGCGAGTCGTTCATGCCGGGCGTGCTGCTCGCGATCCGGAAGGTCGGCACGCTCGAGAGCTCGCCGACCGTCGGGCTCGACAAGCTGCTCTAGCGGCGCCTGACTCGGCCGAGACAATATTCGACATCACATCCGGTCGATATTGTTTCGCGGGCGCTCGCCCGGCGCCCGCGCCGCTAAGCGGCGGTCTGCTTGCTGCGCAGCGCGCGCGGCACCACGAACCTGATGCCGCTGCGCTCGTCGTCGATCGAGCAGGTCTTGTTGTCGATCAGGCCGAGCTTCTTCGCATGGGGGACGAGCGCCATCTGGTTGAGGTAGCTGTCGTGCCCCCGCTTGCGGGTGATCACCCAGAGGTAGCCGGTGTCGCGCAGCCGGGCGCGGTAGCGCACGAGCGCCTCCTTGGCCTCCTCCTCGGACTCCACCAGCACGATCGCGCCGTCCAGCTCGCCCGAGCGCACCAGGCCGCGTCCACCGCCTCCTTGACGTCGCGGCGCAGGCCGGAGCCCACGTCGCCGGTGATCTCGACGCGCTGCTCGGACTTCACCCCGAGCTTCTGGACCGCGGTCCTGTGGCTGTAGTCGCGTTCGTCGGCCATGGCCGAGGCAATTCTGCCATTCGGACGTGGCCTTCTGGGCGGTTTGCAGCGGTTATCCCGAGAAACCGGTCCGCGCGGTACGCTCCAAGCCGATCGAAGCAGGAGGGGACCATGGGCTTTATGGACAAGGCCAAGAAGCTCGCCGAGCAGGCGCAGCAGAAGCTCGACGAGGCGCAGCAGAACTTCAACCAGGGTGGCTCGACGCCGGGACAGGGCGGCGGCGGAGTGACCTACGACAAGCACGGCCGCCCGGTGCAGGACGCGCCGCCCGCCGGCACGGCACCGCCGCCGTCGGGCCAGCCGCCGGCCACGTCGCCGCCGCGACGCGCGCCGCCGCCCGAGGCGTCTCCGGCGGCCCCGGTGCCGCCCCCGGCCGAGGCGCCCCCGGCCGCGGCGGAGGAGCCGGCGCCCCCGGCTCCGCCCGCTCCGCCGGCCCCGCCCGCGAGCGGCGACGGCGCCAACTCCAGTCCCGATCCGTTCAAGCCGCTCCAGCAGTGACCCGGATCGGCGGCATCCTCACCGCGATGGTGACCCCCTTCGACTCCGAAGGGGAGCTCGACGAGGACGCCGCCGTGCGGCTGATGCATCACCTGCTCGAGAACGGCTCCGACGGCCTCGTGCTGGCCGGGACCACGGGCGAGGCGGCCACTCTCACCGACGACGAGAAGGCGCGCCTCTGGGAGCTCGGCGTGGCCGAGGCCGGCGACGCGACGGTGATCGCCGGCACCGGCACCAACGACACGCGCCACTCGATCGAGCTGACCGAGCGCGCCACCGAGGTCGGCGTCGACGCCGTTCTCGTCGTGACGCCCTATTACGTCCGTCCCAACCGCCGCGGGATCCTGGCCCACTACGGGGCCGTGGCCGCGGCCACCGACCTCCCGGTCGTGGCCTACAACGTCCCCGCCGCACCGCCACGGACATGCCGAACGACGTGCTCGCCGAGCTCGGTCAGATCGACAACGTCGTCGCCGTCAAGCAGGCGCGCAACGAGCGAGCTCGAGCCGATCGACGGGCTCGACCTGCTCGCGGGCAACGACGAGATGCTCGGCCGGGCCTGGACCTCGGCGCGACCGGCGGCATCCTGGTCGCGTCGCACCTCGTCGGCTCGCGAGATGCGCCGCATCATCGACGAGCCCGATCGCCGCGAGGAGATCGAGGCCGGGCTGCGCGACCTCTACGAGGCGCTCGCGGTCACCACCAACCCGATCCCGGTCAAGACCGCGCTGGACATGGCCGGTCTCGACGTCGGGCGGCTTCAGGCTCCCGCTGGTCGAGGCCGGCGAGGACGAGAAGGCCGTGATTCGCACGGCACTCGAGCGGCACGGGCTGCTCGCAGCCGTGTGAGCCCGCGCGGAACGCTTCGCGTCCTGCCGCTCGGCGGGCTGGGCGAGATCGGCAAGAACATGATGGTCGTCGAGTACGAGGGCCGCATCGTCGTGGTCGACACCGGGCTGATGTTCCCGGCTCCGGACCAGCTCGGCATCGACCTCGTCCTGCCCGACTTCGCCTACCTGCGCGAGCGCGCGGACGACATCGAGGCGATCGTGCTCACCCACGGCCACGAGGACCACGTGGGCGCGCTG
The DNA here is from genome assembly GCA_963828225.1 of uncultured Thermoleophilaceae bacterium. Lineage (GTDB taxonomy): Bacteria > Actinomycetota > Thermoleophilia > Solirubrobacterales > Thermoleophilaceae > JACVRW01. The sequence goes on from CAWHDX010000007.1 coordinate 266,604, forward strand.
CCGTTCGTGCTGCGCCAGCTCGGCCGGGCACCGAAGATCTACGGCGGGCCGCTGACCGCGGCGATGGTGCGCTCCAAGCTCGACGAGCACCGGCTGCGCGACGTGGCGGTCGAGGACGTGCTCGCCTCCCAGACCTTCGAGCGCGGGGCCGTTCTCGATCGAGATGGTGAAGATGGCCCACTCGATCCCGGACTCGTTCGGCGTCGCGCTGACCTGCGAGCTCGGGACGATGCTGGTCACGGGCGACTACAAGTTCGACCAGACCCCGGTCGACGGCGTGCCCGCCGACGTCGGGCGCCTTGCCGAGCTCGGCCGCCAGGGCCTGCTGCTGCTGTGCGGAGACTCGACCAACGCCGACCGTCCCGGCGTCTCGCTGTCGGAGTCGAGCGTCGGCCCGCGCCTCGACGGAGGTGTTCGGCCGCTGCCAGGGCCGGATCGTGGTCACCTGCTTCGCGTCGAACATCCACCGCGTCCAGCAGGTCGTCGACGCCGCGCGCGCTCAACGGCCGCAAGGTCTCGCTGGTCGGGCGCTCGATGCGCAAGAACGTGAACATCGGCCGCACGCTCGGCCACATCGACGTGCCCGAGGGGATGCTCGTCGGCCCAAGGGAGATCGAGGACTTCCCGGACCACAAGCTGGTCGTCATCTCGACCGGCAGCCAGGGCGAGCCGCTGTCCGCGCTGCGCCGCATGGCGCACGGCGACCACCCGCAGGTGGAGCTCCACGACGGCGACACCGTGATCTTCTCCGCGACCTCGATCCCCGGCAACGAGCGCGCCGTCAACGAGACGATCAACCGCATCTACAAGCTGCGGCGCCGACGTCATCACCGCCGCCGACGTGCCCGTCCACGCCTCGGGCCACGGCTACGCGGAGGAGCTCAAGCTGATGCTCAACCTGACCAAGCCGGAGTACGTCATGCCGGTGCACGGCGACCACCGCCGGCTGCGGCTGCACGGCGACCTGGCCCAGGCGGTCGGCGTGCCGCCCAAGTCGATCTTCCGTGGCGAGAACGGGCTGCCACTCGAGATCGACTCGAAGGGCGCGCGCTTCGGCTCGCCGGAGCAGGCGGGGATGATCTTCGTCGACGGGGTCGACGTCGGCGACGTGGCCGACGTCGCCCTGCGCGACCGGCGCATGCTGTCTGCCGACGGCATCTTCATCGTGGTCGCGACGGTCTCCGAGCAGGAGGGCCGCTCGGTGGTCCCGCCGGAGATCATCTTCCGCGGCGTCCCGTTCGTGGACGAGCAACGACGAGTTCGTCGAGGAGCTGCGGTCGGCGGTCGACGCCTCGCTGGAGCGCTCGGCGAAGGATCAGATCCGCGAGATCGACCTGCTGCAGGACCATCTGCACGACGACGTGGCGGCGTTCGTCTACGACCGCCTGCGCCGCAGGCCGATGGTCCTGCCGGTCGTCGTCGAGGTCTAGCCCTCGCGCCGCGGCGCCGCTCGAGCAACTGGAGCCGCCGCACGCCGAGTCCCGTGACGAGGCCCCAGAACGGCGCGCTGATCCCGGCGATCGTCACCCCCGAGGCCGCGACCACGAGCGTGAGCACCGCCGCCTCCCGCTCGGGCGTGTCCGCAAGGGCGACGCCGAGCGCGGCCGTGAGCGCGCCGATGAGGGCAAGCCCGGCGACGGCCTCGATCAGGCCCGCGCGGCGCGGCGATCGCGAGCGCGGTCGCCAGCCCCGCGCCCAGTCCGAGCACGATCGTGGTCGCCCCGGCCACGACCGCGGCGATCCAGCGGCGCGAGGTGTCGGGCCCGGCGTCCGGGCCGGCCGCGAGGGCCTGCGTGATCGCGGCGAGGTTGATCGCGTGCCCGCCGAGCGGGCCGACCAGCGAGGTCCCGATCCCCGTCGAGAGCAGGATCGCGCGGAGGTTGGGCCGGTAGCCGAAGCTCTGCAGCACGGCCATGCCGGTGACGTTCTGCGAGGCCATCGTGACCAGGAACAGCGGCACGGCCAGGCCGACGATCGCCGAGAGCCGGAACTCGGGGGTGGTCAGCTCCACCACCGGCGCGAACGGCCCCTGCACCGAGACGCCGTCGATGACCATCACCGCCGCCAGCGCCGCGAGCGCTCCGGGGATCGCCATGCGCGGCGCGAAGCGCCGGAGCACCAACCACGTGCCGACGACCGGGAGCGCCCGCGCGGGCGAGGTCGCGACCGCGCGGGCGGGCTCGAGGCAGAGGGCGAGCAGGACGCCGGCGAGCATCGCGCTCGCGATCGGGGCCGGGATGGCGGCGATCATCCGCCCGAGCGGCTTCCAGAGTCCTGCAGCGGCGAGCAGGAGCCCACAGACGACGAACGCACCGACCGCGGCGGGCCATCCGCCCTCCGGCACCCCGGAGGTTGCGAGCAGCGCCGCGCCGGGAGTCGACCACGCGGCGGCGATCGGCATCCGGTGCGCGATGCTCAGTCCCGCGCCCACGATGCCCATCGAGATCGAGACGGCCAGCAGCCCCGACGCCGCCTCCGCCTCGGTCGCCCCGACCCCGCGCAGGCCCGCGAGCACGACGGCAAAGGCGCTGATGAACCCGATCAGGCCGGTGATCAGCCCCGCCACCACCGGCTGTGTGCGCTCCGCTCGCACGCGTCGACCCTAGAGGTCGACGCGCTCGGCTAACCGGCGAAGACGGCGAACCCGGCGAAGCTGCAGGCGCCCGCGCCCGCGGCGTCCGCGGTCACGGCGAGCTGGGCGGACAGCGCCGTGGCCGAGCCCGCGCGGGCCACGACCGTCCGGTCGTCGGCGGTGCGCGTTCCGCCCGCGGCGTCGGTCACGGTCGCCGCGGTCGCGAGGCCCGGGCCGAAGTCGGGGGTGTCGACCTCGCCGGCGACGGCCGACCCGGCCTCGGTGCTCTGCACCCGCACGAGCGCGGCGGTGTCGGCGCCGGCCGCCTGGCAGGCGCCGGTGAGCGTCAGCGGACCGTGCGAGGCGAGGGTCACCACGGCCCCGCGGGCGGCCGAGACGGGCGCGATCGGCCGAACGGTCGAGACGCTGCCCGCGCTGTCCGCGGCCGCCGCGCTCGGCACCTTGGCGAGGCTGGACTCGGAGATGTCGACGCCGGTGATCGTGTCGAAGGCGATGTCGCGCCCCTGGATCGACGAGTTGCGCACGTCGAAGCCGCGGATCTCGTTGTTGCGGATGTCCTGGGTGCGGACCGCGCCGTTGCGGAGGTCGTTCGTGGTGATCGCGTTGTTGCGGATCTCGCGGCTGTCGATCGAGCCGGTGGCCACGCCGTAGGAGACGCCTCCCAGCGAGACGAACAGGGCGATGCAGGAGATCACGAGGGCCGGCGACGGGCGCCGGCGCAGGATGTGCTTCACGGGGGGTCCTCCGGAGTGCTTCGGGGTCAGGCCCGGAACACGGTAGCTGCGCCTTCGGAGCGGACCGGCGCGGCCTGCGTGGCGGGGAGCGTGACGACGAAGCGGGCACCGCCGCCGGGCGCGTCCAGCAGCTCCACGTGGCCGCCGTGGGCGTCGGCGACGGCCCTGACGATCGCCAACCCGAGGCCGCTGCCGGCCACGCGGGTGGCGTCGCCGCGCCCGCGCGCGAAGCGCTCGAAGACGCGCTCGCGCATGTCGGGCGGCACGCCGGGGCCGCGGTCGGCGACCTCGAGCACGGCCGAGTCGCCCTCGCGCCGCATCGACACGGTCACGGGCGTGCCCGCCGCCGTGTGGATCAGGGCGTTCTCGACCAGGTTGCCCGCGAGCCGGTGCAGGTCGTCCTCGACGCCGATCGAGCGTCACGGGAGCGGGGATGTCGAGCGCGACCGGGTGCTCCGAGGAGAGCGCGCCGGCCTCCTTGGCGGCCTCGCGCACGACGGCCGCGAGGTCGAGCGGGCGCGCGCGGCGCCTCGCGCCCGGCGTCGGCGCGGGCGAGCAGCAGCAGGTCGCCGACCAGGCGGCGCATGCGCCGCGAGGAGCGCAGCGCCGACTCGGCCATCTCGCGCTGCTCGCCCTGGAGCTCGCTCTCCAGCAGCTCGAGGTTCGCGAGGATGCTGGTCAGCGGCGTGCGCAGCTCGTGCGAGGCGTCGGCGACGAAGTCGCGCTGGCGGTCGAGCGTCGCCTCCGTCTCCTGGCGGGCCGCGCCCAGCTCGCCGAGCATGGCCTCGAACGTGGTGGCGAGGTCGGAGACCTCGTCGTTGGCGCGCGGCTTGGGAGCTTGATGTCGGTCTCGCGCGTGCGCGCGACCTCGCGCGCGGCCCGCGTCAGCCCGGCGATCGGCCGCATCGCGCGCGCGGCGACGTAGAGGCCGGCGAGGAAGGCGAGCAGCGTGCCGCCGACCGATGCCGAAGGCGAGGAACAGGCGCACGCGGTTGATGGTCCGGGTCACCGTGCCTTCGGCTTGGCGTACTGGAGGTACGCGACCGACTGGCGCCACCGGCTCGTCGCCGAGCGGGCCGAAGATGTTGCCGCGGTCGACGCCCGGGATCACCAGCGGGCGGGAGACGACGCGGTAGTCGCCGAGGTCGGACGCCCTCGGTGCCGGGCTCGGCGAGGTAGTTCAGGCCGCGCGGATAGGCGACGCGGCCGCCCGACGACGACGCGCACCATGGGCGCCGCCGGCGGCCGCGCCGAGCAGTCGGGCGCATCGCTGAGCTCGACCCGCCGTCGACGACGGGCGGCGGGCCGATCGTCCCGAGGTCGGCCGCCGTGGCGCGCAGTTCGTCGTCGAAGCCGGCCCGGATGCGCTGCTCGGCGACCGCGCCGATCACGAACGCGAACACGCAAGGATCCCGAACACGAGCGCCGCCGTGACGGCCGCGAGCTTGAAGCGGACGGGCAGGCGCGTCCTCATGCGTCCCTCAGCACGTAGCCGGCGCCGCGCACCGTGTGCAGCACGCGCGACTCGCCGCCCGCCTCGAGCTTGCGGCGCAGGTTGGAGATGAAGACGTCGACGGTGTTGGTCTCGGCGAAGGGGTGATAGCCCCAGACCTCGTCGAGCAGCGCCTGGCGCGAGACGACGATGCGCTCGTTGCGCATCAGGTGCTCGAGCAGCTCGAACTCGCGCGCGGTCAGCTCGAGGGCGCGGTCGCCGCGAAGCACCTCGTGGGTGTCCGGGTTGAGCCGCAGGTCGCCGACGACCAGGTAGGCGCTGCCGCGCGGCGGGCGGCGGCGCAGCAGCGCGCGCAGGCGCGCCAGCAGCTCGTCGCGCTCGAAGGGCTTGACCAGGTAGTCGTCGGCGCCGCTGTCGAGGCCCTCGACGCGCGCGTCGAGCGCGTCGCGGGCCGTGAGGATCAGGATCGGGACGTCGCCCTCGTCGCGCAGGCGGCGGCAGACCTCGACGCCGTCGAGGACGGGCAGGCCGAGGTCGAGCACGACGGCGTCGGGCTCGAAGACGCCGGCCTGGGTGAGCGCCGACCTCGCCGTCGCCGGCGACGCGGACCTCGTAGCCCTCCTTGTCGAGCGAGCGGCGCAGCACGCCGGCGATGTCGGCGTCGTCCTCGACCACCAGCACTCGCGGGCGTCCCGACATGCCCCTCATGGTAGGGAGGGAGCAGGGCGACCGGCCTGCCGTCGAAGGCCCGTCGGATGGCCAGGCCGCCGTCCAGCAAGCTCGCAGCCGCCGCAGGCGCACGCGAGCGCCTGGATGCCCGCGCTCGAGCTTCCCCACCTCGATCAGCGCCAGTGGGACCTGTCGGGCTCGGAATCGTCGCCTTCGCGGCCTTCTTCGCCTGCGTGTTCTACTTCGGCTGGGCCGGCGGCGAGGTGGGGGAGGGGTTGGCCGACGGCATCCTCTTCCTGCTCGGCGGCGCGGGCTACCTGACGCCGATCGCCCTCTTCGGCGCGGGCGCGCCGATCGTCCTCCGGCCGATGCTGCCCGCGGTGCACCCCTTCAAGACCGGCGCGCTCTGCCTGTTCGCCGCGCTCACGCTCGGCCTGGCGGCCGGCTCGCTCGGCCTCGGACCGGGTGACGCGCCGCGCGACGGCTTCTTCGACCCGAGCTACCTGCGCGACCACGGCGGCCTCGTCGGCGAGTCGCTGTTCTGGTCGTCGGCGAAGCTGTTCTCCGAGGCCGGGTCGCACATCCTGTTCGTCTTCCTGCTGCTCGCCGGCGTGCTGCTGCTGACCGGGGCGTCGATCGCGGGCGTCGTCCAGGCCACGCGCGACGCCGCCACGACCACGACCCAGCGCGTGCGCCGCCGGCACCGCCGTCGCCGCGAGCGCCCGCTGCCCGGCGACCCGATGCCGGTCCGAGCCGCCCGAGCCCGCGGACTGCGAGCCGATCGTGCGCGCCACCCACGTCGAGGCGCCCGCGCTCGACGCCTCCGAGCGCTACCCCGACCTCTACGGCGACGAGCCCGAGCCGGAGCCCGAGCGAGGAGGAGCGACTGGGACGAGCCCGAGCCCGAGGTCGAGCCGAGCCGGCGAGCCGAGCCGACCCGGAGCCCGACGCCGAGGCCCGAGCCCGAGGCCGGCGCCGCTCACCCCGATGGGCAACCGCCGCTCTGCGGTCACCGAGGCCGACGACCACCACTACCGGATGCCGAAGCCCTCCTTCCTGAAGCGCTCCAGCGGGGCCCAGAAGGTCCGACACCAAGGGCATCGAGCGCGCCGGCGGCCAGCTGATCGAGGCGCTCAGCCACTTCAACGTCGAGGCGCGCGTGATCGGGCACCGTCACGGGCCCGCACGTGACGCGCTACGAGCTGCGGCTCGCGCCCGGGATCAAGATGTCGAAGGTCTCGCAGCTCAAGGACGACCTGGCCTACGCGCTCGCCGCGGAGCAGGTCCGCATCCTGGCGCCGATCCCCGGCAAGCAGGCGGTCGGCGTGGAGGTGCCCAACCGGGTGCGCAAGATGGTGCACCTCGGCGACGTCTTCCAGGAGGCGCCGAAGGGCTGGTCGCCGCTGACGGTGTGGCTCGGCAAGGACATCGCCGGCAAGGCGATCGGCACCGACCTGGCCAAGCAGCCGCACATCCTGATCGCCGGCACCACCGGCTCGGGCAAGTCCGGCTGCGTCAACGCGATGCTGTCGTCGCTGCTCCTGCGCGCCGACCCCAACGAGGTGCGGCTCGTGCTGGTCGATCCCAAGCGCGTCGAGCTCAACCACTACGAGGGCATCCCGCACCTGCTCACCCCGGTCATGACCTCGCCGCGCCTGGCCGCCAACGTGCTGCGCGAACCTGATCAAGGAGATGGAGGAGCGCTACGGCGTGATGAGCAGGGCCAAGACGCGCAGCCTCGTCGAGCTCAACCGCGTGCGCGTGCGCCAGGGCGAGCGCCCGCTGCCCTACATCCTCTGCGTGATCGACGAGCTCGCCGACCTGATGATGGTCGCGCCCGCCGACGTGGAGGACTCGATCATCCGCTTGGCGCAGAAGTCGCGCGCGGTCGGCATCCACCTCGTGCTCGCCACCCAGCGCCCGAGCGCCGACGTCATCACCGGCATGATCAAGGCCAACGTCCCCGCGCGCATCGCGTTCGCGGTCTCCTCGCAGACCGACTCGCGCGTGATCCTCGACCAGAACGGCGCCGAGTCGCTGCTGGGCCAGGGCGACATGCTGTTCCGCCCGTCCGGCGAGTCGCGCTCGGCGCGCATCCAGGGCGCCTTCATCGCCGAGGAGGAGATCGAGAAGCTGACCGACCACTGGCGCCGTCAGGGCGAGCCGGAGCTGCAGGAGGAGCTGCTCGAGGCGGTCGAGACCGAGGGTGACGGGGAGGGGGGCGACTCGGACTTCGACCCCGACCAGGACGACCTGCTCGGCGGACGCGATCGCCACCGTGATCCAGATGGGGACCGCCTCGACGTCGATGCTGCAGCGGCGGCTGCGCGTCGGCTACACCCGCGCCGGGCGGCTGATCGACATGATGGAGCGGCGCGGCGTGATCTCCGGCTACGAGGGCTCGAAGGCCCGTCAGGTGCTGATCACCGAGGCCGATCTGCCGCGGATTCTGGAGCAGCTGGCTGAACCGGCTGTTGCGTCGCAGGCGACGAGTAGCCGTACCGCAAAATGGGCGCCAGGATGGCGACCTGCATTGTCAGATCTGCGGCCGGACGCCGCAGGGGGTAACCGCGGCGCGCATGCCCAGCATCGGGGACACCCTCCGTGAGGCGCGGATGCGGCAGCGGCTCGACATCGCAGATGTCGAGGCCCGTACGAAGATCCGCGCCAAGTACCTGCGCGCGCTCGAGAACGAGGAGTTCGGGATGCTGCCCGGCCCCACGTTCGTCAAGACGTTCCTCCGCACCTACGCCGAGGCGCTCGGGGTCGACCCGCAGACGCTGGTCGAGGAGTACCGGCCCGGCACGAGTCGCGCGACGACGTGGAGCACCTGCAGCCGCTCGGCCCCACGGCCGCGGCGCGCGATCGCAGGCGGGGCAAGGTCTCGCGGCGCTCGCGCGGGCCCTGGATGGCGATCGCGGGCGCCGTGCTGGCGATCCTGGTGGTGCTGGCGGTCATCGGCCTGGTCGGCGGGGGCGACGACGACGGTGGAGACGGCAACAGCGCCACCGGCGACGGGACGACCGAGACGACCGAGACTCAGGCGCGCACCGAGACCGCGCCGGAGCAACCGGCGCCGCCGAAGCGGGTGGCCGTTCGCGTCGCGCCGGCGAACGAGGTCTACGTGTGCGTCGACAGCGGCGCCGGCACCGAGATCACCTTCAACGGCATCCTCGACGCGCCGCGCACCTTCCGCGGGCGGCGCGTGCGGGTGAACCTCGGCAAGACGGACGTCGAGGTGAGCGTCAACGGCCGCGCCGTGGCGATCGACCCGGGGCCCGACCCGGTCGGCTTCGCGTTCACGCCCGGGAAGCAGCGGTCGCTCCCGCTCGGCGAGCGGCCCTGCGCCTGATGGCCGCGCGGGCCGGCATCGTCGTCACGGGTACCGAGGTCCTTACCGGCCGCGTGCGCGACCGCAACGGGCCCTGGCTGTCGGATCGCCTGCTCGAGCTCGGCGTCGACCTCGCCCACATCACGATCTGCGGCGACCGTCCCGAGGACATGACCGCGCAGCTGCGCTTCATGGCCGACCAGGGCGTGGACCTGGTGATCACGAGCGGCGGGCTCGGGCCGACCGCGGACGACCTGACGATCGAGACCGTGGCCGCCTTCGCGGGGCGCCCGCTGTTCCTCGACGAGGCCCTCGAGGCAGCGCATCGCGGACATCCTGCGGCCGCTGATGAAGCGCTTCCGCGACCTGGACTTCGACGCGATCCGCGCGGCGAACCGCAAGCAGGCGCTCGTGCCCGAGGGCAGCCACGTGATCTATCCGGCCGGCACCGCCCCGGTCTCGTGGTGCCGGGGACCCCGACGATCGTGGTGCTGCCGGGGCCGCCGCGCGAGCTGCACGCGATGTGGCCGCAGGCGGTCGAGACGGAGGCCTTCCAGGACGCGGTCGGCGCGCGGCACGACCTACGAGCAGCAGACGCTGCGCCTGTTCGGGATCCCCGAGTCGGAGATCGCCGAGACGCTGCGCGCGGCCGAGGAGGAGGTCGAGGGCTTCGGCGAGCTCGAGATCACGACCTGCCTGCGGCGCGCCGAGGTGGAGGTCGTGACGCGCTGGGAGCCGGCGCGCAGCCGGCCTGGGACGCGGTGCGGGCGCTGATCGCGGAGCGCCACGCGCGCACGCTCTTCTCGGACGACGGCTCGACCGTCGACGACCAGGTGGCGGCGCTGCTGGCGGGCCGCCGCGCGGCGGTCGCCGAGTCGTGCACGGGCGGTCTGATGGCCGCCCGGCTGACGGAGCGGCCGGGCTCGTCGGCGTACTTCGCCGGCGGAGTCGTGAGCTACGCGGACGAGGCCAAGGCGGCGCTGCTCGACGTGGATCCCGCGCTGATCGCTGCGCACGGCGCCGTCTCGCTGGAGGTGGCCGAGGCGATGGCCGACGGGGCGCTGGCGCGCTTCGACGCCGACACCGTCGTGGCGATCACGGGCGTGGCCGGCCCTGGCGGCGGCACGCGAGGCCAAGCCGGTGGGGTACGTCTGCTGGGCCGCGAAGCTTGCCGACGGGACGGAGCTGGTGCGTGACGCGCGGCTGCCGGGAGACCGCGCCGAGGTGCGCGACCGCTCGACCACCGTCGGGATGCATCTGCTGCGCCGCATCCTGCGCGGGGAGGACTTCGCGATCTGAGCGGTCCGCGTGCGCGCATGTTCGTGGCGCTCGACCTGGCCGAGCCGGCCCGTGCCGCGCTCGCGGCCTGGCGCGACGCGCTGATCGACGGCCGCCGCGACCTGCGGCCGGTGCGGGAGGAGGCGTTGCACGTGACGCTCGCCTTCCTCGGCTGGCAGGACGAGGCGGCGGCGGAGGCGATCGCAGCGGCGGCCCTCGCAGGGCGGCGGCTCGGCGCCGCTGCTGCGCGCGACCGGCGTGAAGCCGCTGCCGCCGCGCGACCCGCGACTGTTCGCGCTCGACCTCGAGGACGCGAGCGGGCACGCTGCCGAGATCCAGGCCGCGGTCTCGTCCGCGCTGGCCGCAGGTGGCTGGTACGTGCCGGAGAAGCGGCCGTTCTGGCCGCACGTGACGCTCGCGCGCGTCAAGCGCGGGCGAGCGCCGCGTCCCCGGGCTGCCTGCGGAGCCGGCGCCGCCCGCCGCGCCGTTCGCGGCCCCGGCGCTCACGCTCTACCGCTCGACACTGCGCCCGCAGGGTGCCCTCTACGAGCCGCTCGCGCGCGTCACACTGACCTGAGCCATGCCGCGCATCCACCGGGCCGCAGCCGAGGGATTCGCCCGCTCCGTGGGCGCCTACGAGCGCGGGCGGCCGGACTACCCGCCTGAGGCGATCGAGCACCTGCTGTCGCTGCTTGGCCCGCAGCCGCGCGTGCTCGACCTCGCGGCGGGCACCGGCAAGCTCACGCGGCCGCTGATCGAGGCGGGGCTGAGCGTCGTGGCGGTGGAGCCGGTCGCCGAGATGCGGACCGCGCTGCCGGCCACGGCGCGGGCGCTCGACGGCACCGCGGAGGCGATCCCGCTGGCCGACACCTCGGTCGATGCGGTGACCGTCGGCCAGGCGTTTCACTGGTTCGACGGCGACGCCGCGCTCGCGGAGATCGCCCGCGTGCTGCGCCCCGGCGGGATGCTGGCGCTGCTCTGGAACCGGCGCATCGCGGACGATCCGTCCAATCGCGCGCTGGATGCGCTGCTGGCGCCGCTGCGCGGGTCCGTTCCGACGCACCGCGGCGACGCCTGGCGCGAGGCCTTCGCGCGCAGCTCGCGCTTCGGGCCGCTCTCCGAGCGGGCCTTCGAGACCGTGCAGGAGCTCGACGCCGCCGGAATGGAGGCGCGCGTCGGCTCGGTCAGCTTCGTCGCGGCGCTCGACCCGGCCGCGCGCGAGGGCGTGCTCGCCCGGGCGCGCGAGCTTGCCGGCGACGGGGTGGTGACGCTGCCGTATCGCAGCGAGGTGAACGTGGCGCGGCGGCTCTGAGAGCGGCCGCCCGGGGGGCGAACATCTGTCCGGAGGCCCTCTTACCCTCGACTTTCCAGAGATTTCGAGAGGACACGACATGCCGGACATGGACAAGGAGCAGCAGAAGGCCGCTCAGGCGCGCGATTCCGCGCTGAAGAACGCCCTCGGGCAGATCGAGCGGCAGTTCGGGCAGGGATCGATCATGAAGCTGGGCGACGACGCCGCGCGCGTGCGCGTGCAGGTCGTCCCGACCGGCGCGCTGTCGCTCGACCTCGCCCTCGGCGTGGGCGGGATGCCGCGCGGGCGCATCGTCGAGGTGTTCGGCCCCGAGTCGTCCGGAAAGACGACGCTGCTGTACCACGTGCTGGCCAACGCCCAGAAGGCGGGTGGCATCTGCGCGTTCATCGATGCCGAGCACGCCATGGACCCGGCCTATGCCCAGCGCATCGGCGTCGACGTCGACGAGCTGCTCGTGTCCCAGCCCGACCACGGCGAGCAGGCGCTCGAGATCGCCGACCTGCTGATCCGCTCGGGGGCGGTCGACATCGTCGCGATCGACTCCGTCGCGGCGCTGACGCCGAAGGCCGAGCTGGAGGGCGCGATGGGCGACCAGACGGTCGGCCTGCAGGCCCGCATGATGTCCCAGGCGATGCGCAAGCTGGCCGGCAACCTCAACCGCGCGAACACGCTCTGCCTGTTCACGAACCAGATCCGCGAGAAGGTCGGCGTGATGTTCGGCAGCCCGGAGACACAGCCGGGCGGCCGCGCGCTCAAGTTCTACTCCTCGCAGCGCCTCGACATCCGGCGCATCGAGACCCTCAAGGAGGGCACCGAGGCGGTCGGCAACCGCGTGCGCGTGAAGGTCGTCAAGAACAAGGTGGCGGCGCCGTTCCGGCAGGCCGAGTTCGACATCGAGTACGGCCAGGGCATCTCGAGCCAGGGCTGCATCCTCGACCTCGGCATCGAGCACGGCATCGTCCAGAAGTCCGGCTCGTTCTTCTCGTACGGCGACGAGCGGATGGGCCAGGGGCGCAACAACGTGAAGGGCTACCTGCGCGAGCACCCCGAGGTCACCGACGAGATCGAGCGCAAGATCTACGAGGTCCTGGGCGTCGAGCCGCCGGGCACGCCGCTGGCGGCCGTGCCGCCCCCCGCGGAGGGCGAGGACGACGCGATCGCGGCGCCCGAGGCGCCCGAGGCGGACGCCCCGACCGCGGAGCAGGCCGCCTAGCCGCGGCGGCCGTCGCACGAGCGGGTCATGGACGACCTGGAGCACTCGCAGGAGCCGGAGCGCGACCCGGAGCGCGAGCGCGACAAGGCGATCAAGCTGGCCTACCGGTCGGCGGGGCACCGCGAGCGCACCGAGGCCGAGCTGCGCACGTTCCTGGAGCGGCGCAAGATCGGCCCGGACGCGATCGAGGACGCCGTGGCGGAGCTGGTCGAGGCGGGGCTGCTCGACGACGCGAGCTACGCGCGGCGCTTCGCCGAGGACCGGCGGTCGCTCGACCACTGGGGATCCGACCGGATCGCGCGCGACCTGCAGCGACGGGGCATCGCCGCGGACCTGATCGAGGCCGTGGTGGCGGACCGCAGCCGCGAGGCCGAGCTCGACTCCGCGGTGCAGCTGCTTGCGATGCGGATGCCGGCGCCCGACGACGACCGCGAGCGCAACCGCGCCTGGCAGCTGCTGGTGCGGCGCGGCTACGAGCCGGAGCTCGCGTACGAAGCGGTGCGCCGCCACGAGCGCGGCGACGAGCGCCACGCCGCCTGAGGCAGGGGGCGTGCTGCGCCGAGGGCCCCCGCTTGCCAGTCCCGGCGTGCGGGGATAACCTCAAGTCGAGCGGTCCCCAAGGCCGCCGTGAGATCGAAACACCAGCAAAAGAGCCTCTTCATGAAGCGGAAAACCACCCCAACCGGACTACTTGGAGGGAGTGCTCGGAAGGGTCCATAAGGCTGCCTGCGCGCGCCATTCCTGGGCGCGCGCTCCGTTTCTGGAGGTACTGGTGTCTCGCGGCGCCGGGCGGACCGCCCGGAACTGACGAGGCCGGCGCGCTCAGCGCCGGGATGGAGGGAGACACCGAATGGAGATCGTGTTGGCGGCGCTCGTGGCGGCTGCGGTCGCCGTGTCCGTGGCGCTGCTGGTGCAGCGCCCGCGCGCCGCTCAGGCCGCCAACGGCACGCCGCCGGAGCGCCACGAGCCCATCGCCGCTTCCGCGCAGGCGCCGGCCCGCTCCGACGACCTCGAGGACGAGCTGCGCGCCCGGCGCGACGAGCTCGCGCGGCTGGAGGAGCGGCTGCGCGCGCGCGAGGGCTCGCTCGACCTGCGTGCGCAGGAGCTCGGCGACCGCGAGCGCGGGGTGGAGGATCGCCGGCGCAACCTGGAGCTCGCGGGCGAGGAGCTCAAGGAGGCCAAGCGCGACCACGTGCGCGAGCTGGAGCGGCTCTCCGGCCTGACCGCCGCGCAGGCGAAGCAGGTCATGATGCGCGAGCTCGAGGACGAGCTGCGCCACGAGAGCGCGCGCCTGATCCGCCAGATCGAGGAGGAGACCCGCCGCGACGCCGACCGGCGCGCGCGCAGCATCCTCGCCGCGGTCATGCAGCGGGTGGCGTCGAGCCACGCGGTCGAGACGACGGTGTCGGTGGTCGAGCTGAAGTCGGACGAGCTGAAGGGCCGCATCATCGGCCGCGAGGGCCGCAACATCCGCGCGCTCGAGACGCTCACCGGGATCGACTTCATCATCGACGACACGCCCGGCGCCGTCCTGCTGTCCGGCTTCGACGGCGTGCGCCGCGAGATCGCGCGGCTGACGCTCGAGAAGCTGCTCCAGGACGGCCGCATCCACCCGGCCCGCATCGAGGAGGCCTTCCACCAGGCGAAGTCGGAGATCGACCAGCATGTGGTCGAGGTGGGGGAGCAGGCGGTGTTCGAGGCCAACGTCGGGTCGGTCCACCCCGAGCTGACCAAGCTGCTCGGCAAGCTGCGCTTCCGCACCAGCTACGGCCAGAACGTGATGGCCCACTCGGTCGAGTGCGCGCGCCTCGCGACGATGCTCGCGGCGGAGCTGGGCGGCGACCCGCGCGTGGCGGCCCGGGCGGCGCTGCTGCACGACATCGGCAAGGCCGTCTCGCACGAGGTCGAGGGCCCGCACGCGCTGGTGGGCGGGGACCTGGCGCGCCGCTACAAGGAGTCGGAGGCGGTCGCGCACGCGATGGAGGCGCACCACAACGAGGTCGAGCCGCAGACCGTGGAGGCGGTGATCGTGCAGATCGTCGACGCGCTCTCGGGCGCCCGCCCCGGCGCGCGCGGCGAGTCGCTCGAGCACTACGTCAAGCGCCTGCACGAGCTGGAGGCGATCGCGGGGCGCCACGCCGGCGTGGACAAGGTCTACGCCATGCACGCCGGCCGCGAGATCAGGGTGATCGTGCACCCCGAGCGAGATCGACGACGACCGCGCCGCCCTGCTGTCGAGGGAGATCGCCCGAGAGGTCGAGAAGCAGCTCGAGTACCCCGGCCAGATCAAGGTGACCGTGATCCGGGAGAGCCGCGCCACCGACTACGCGCGCTGAGCGCGGCCGGCGCGCGCGCTCAGCGCGGGTCGAGCCTGAGCGTGGTCGCGAGGATGTCCTCGCGCACCATCGACTCGAGGTAGGGCGAGTCGGCGTACTTGCGCTGGAACCCGGACGTGGCCCGCCCGACCGACTGGGCGTCGGCCGTCGGCACGGCGCGGGCCGGGAGCTCCTCGCCGTCCACGTGCAGCACCACCTCGGGGTTGGCGAGCGCCTCCGCGTACCAGCGCCCGGCCTCGCCGTTGAGGGAGCGCACGTAGACCTCGCCCTCGTCCACCACCGGCCAGATCGTGGTGCGGTGGACCGGGGCACCGGGCGCCCGGCGCGTCTCGATGTCGATCTCCTCGGCGTGCGCGAGTGCACGCGGCCAGTCCATGGGCCGAGGGTAGCGGCGCCGCGGCACTATCCTCGGCGGCCGATGAAGAGCTATCACCTGACGACCTTCGGGTGCCAGATGAACGAGCACGACTCGGAGCGCATGAAGGGCATGCTCGAGTCGCTCGGCTACGCGGAGGCGCCGGAGCGCGACGGCGCCGACCTGATCCTCTTCAACACCTGTTCGATCCGCGAGAAGGCCGACAACCGCCTCGTCGGCCACCTGGGCGAGGCGAAGCGGCTCAAGGCCGAGAACCCCGACCGGCTGATCGGCATCGGCGGCTGCTGGTCGCAGTCGCTCAAGGACGAGGTCTTCCAGATGTTCCCGTTCGTCGACGTCGCCTTCGGACCGGGGCAGGTGCACAAGCTCGCCGAGTTCCTCACCAGCGACAGCCTGACCGCCCAGGGCTTCTTCGAGTTCGAGGGCTTCACCGGGCACCTGCCGATGAAGCGCGAGCGCGAGTTCCAGGCCTGGGTGCAGATCTCCGTGGGCTGCAACTGCGTCTGCTCGTACTGCATCGTGCCGTCCACGCGCGGCCGCGAGGTGTCGCGCCCGGCGACGGAGATCGTGGCCGAGGTGAACCGCCTGGCGGCCGACGGAGTGCGCGAGGTGACCCTGCTGGGCCAGAACGTCTGCTCCTACGGGCGCGACCTGCCGCCGGGGTCCAAGACCAGCTTCGCGGAGCTGCTCGTCTCGCTCGACGCGATCGACGGCGTCGAGCGGATCCGCTACACGAGCCCGCATCCGAAGGACATCCGCGAGGACGTGATCCGTGCGCACGCCGAGCTGCCGAGCGTGTGCGAGCACATCCACCTGCCGCTTCAGTCCGGGTCGTCGCGGGTGCTCAAGGCGATGCGGCGCACCTACAACCGCGAGCGCTACCTCGACCGGGTGGCGACGATCCGCGAGCTCGTGCCCGACTGCGCCATCACGACGGACATCATCGTCGGCTTCCCGGGCGAGACCGACGCCGACTTCGAGGAGACGATGGAGGTCGTGGAGGCGGTCCGCTACGACTCGGCCTTCACGTTCGTGTTCTCGCCGCGCCGCGGGACGCTCGCGGCGGAGCTCGACGAGCACCTGCCGCACGAGCTCAAGCGCGAGCGCATGGACCGGCTCGTGGCGGCCGTCCAGGAGCACGCGGCCGAGCGGGCGCAGCGCTTCGTGGGCCGCACCATGGAGGTGCTGGTCGAGGGCCCGTCGCGCACCGATCCGGACCGCCTGCGAGGCCGTATCCGCCACAACAAGACGATCAACTTCAGCGGCCTGGCTGCACCCGGCGAGCTGACCTCGGTCGAGGTCGCCGCGGCCACGTCCACGACGCTGGCGGGCGAGGAGCTCCTGCTGGCGCGCGCGGGCTAGCCGGCCAGCGCGCGCTGCAGGTCCGCGAGCGCGGCCTTGGCGGCCAGGCTGCCGCCGCTGCCCCACCAGAGCGCCTCGTCGACGCGCTCGGGCCGGCCGTCGAGCGCCCGCACTGCGCGGTCGGCCGGTCTTCGGGCCCGACAGCAGGACCACGTCGATGCGCTTGTCCGGCGCCGAGCTGGTCACCTGCGTGACGCCGGCGTCGGCGAGGATCGTGCCGGCGAACGAGTCGCGCTTCGCCAGCCGCAGCCCGTCGCCGGTCAGGCGTGCCACGGCGACCCGCGGCTTTCCTGCGATCGCCCGGCGCGCCCTGAACGCCTCGGCGTCGTAGTCGGTCAGCAGCTGCTCGGCGTCGTTGGTGCGGCCGAGCCCCTCGCCGACCAGACGCAGGTTCAGCTTCCACTGCCCGCCTGCGCCGTCGACGATCACGGTCGGGGCGATCCTGCTCAGATCTTCGTAGAGCGAGCCCTGGCCGGGCTCGTTGCCGAGCAGCAGGTCGGGATCGGCCGCCTCGACCGCCGGCAAGGTCGCCCTCGGCGGACGGGCCGCATCAGCTCCACGCCCTGCGCGGCGGAGCGCAGGTAGTCGGGCAGCTTCGGCGCCGGGCACAGCCGCGCGCACCGGCCGCACGCCGAGCGCGAGCGTGTCGTCGAGCGTGTCGAGCGTCATCGTCATCGGCTCCTCGGCCTGTCCCGGCACCTTCGACTCGCCGAGCACGTGCTGGACCTTCAGCGGCCGCGCCGTCTCCTTGCTCTCGTCGAAGCCCGACTCCTGGCAGCCGGCGACCGCGAGCGACAGCAGCAGGCAGGCGCCCAGGGCGCGGACGGGGACACGGGGCGGGGCGCGCACTGCGTGTATTACTAGCGACCGTGCACGTGGTGGCGATGTTCGGTCCCACCGGAGTGGGGAAGACCGCAGTCGCGATCGCGCTGGCCGACATCCTGCGCGCGGAGGGCGAGGACCCCGTCGCGATCTCCGCCGACGCCCTTCAGGTCTACGCCGGGCTGGAGACCCTGACCGGGGCCGCCACGGCGGCCGAGCGGCAGCGGCTCGAGCACCGCCTGCTCTCGTTCGTCGACCCGCGCGACACCTTCTCCGCGGGCGAGTTCGCCCGCCGCGCGCACGCCGAGATCGACTCCGCGCTGGCGGCCGGGCGGCGCCCGCTCGTGGTCGGCGGGACGGGGCTCTACCTCCAGGCCGCGCTCACCGACCTCGAGCTGCGCCCTCCGCCCGATCCGGCCGTGCGCGCGCGTATCCAGGAGCGGCTCGACAGCGAGGGGACGGAGCTGCTGCACGAGGAGCTGGCGCGCCGCGCGCCGGATGCGGCGGCGAACGTGGACCGCAACGACCGCACCAGGATCGGGCGCGCGCTCGAGCTGCTCGAGATGGGCGAGCCGCCCGCGCCGACCGGCGCGGAGTCGCGGCTGTGGACGGCTGCGCTGCGCCACCCGACCGTGCTGCTCGGCCTCACGATGGAGCGGGAGGCCCTTTACCGGCGCATCGACGAGCGGGTCGACGCGATGGTCGCGGGAGGCGCGGCCGAGGAGGTGCGAGCACACGCCGACGCGTCGCGCACGGCGCGCTCCGCGCTCGGCTTCGAGGAGCTCGCACGCGGCGACGTGGAGGCGATGAAGCGGCGCACGCGCCAGTACGCCAAGCGCCAGCTGAGCTGGATGCGCCGCCTCCAGGACGTCGACGAGATCGACCTCACCGGCGCGACGGCCGCCGGCGTCGCCGCCAGCATCCGCCATATACTGGCCGCGAGGGAGGTGGATCTGTCTTGAAGCGCGCAATCGTGCACGCAGTCGTCCTTGCCGCTTTCGCGGCCGTCGTCTCGCCCGCCTACGCGGTTCGCGACTACTCGACCACGGCGAGGAACATCATCCCGTCGAGTCAGTGGGGCGCGATCCCGAGCGCGACCGGCACGCCGACCCTGGCGCAGGCCGAGGCGCAGGCGCGCATGTACGACGCCCTCACGCCGCTGTTCGACAAGGTCCAGCCCGAGCACCTCCAGCGTCTTCTTCAAGTCCGAGAAGCTCAGCCCCAAGGGCGAGGGGCCGATCACGCGCGAGCGCGTGCCCCGCAAGGGCGTGCGCATCCTGCGCGACCGCTTCAACGTCCCGCACATCTACGGGAAGACCAACGACGACGTCACCTGGGGCGCGGGCTGGGCGCTCGCGCACGACCGCGAGCTGCTGCTCGAGCAGGCGCGCTACAACGCGCGCGTCTCGGTGATCGACGCGCCCGGTCAGACCGCGATCGACCTGATCGTCGGCCTCAAGACGTTCGTCCCGAGCGCGCAGACCGAGCGCGAGGTGCAGAAGGAGGTCGGCAAGCTCAAGCGCTACGGGCGCCCGGGCCGGCGGCTGCTGCACGACATCGACCTCTACGTCAAGGGCATCAACGCCTACTACAAGGCCGAGAAGAAGACCTACAAGCCGTGGACGCGCCGCGACGTGATCGCCCTGAACGGCGTCAAGAGCGAGCTGTTCGGCGAGGGCGGCGGCTCCGAGGTCCAGGCCGCCCAGCTGCTCGACGGGCTGGAGGCGAAGCTCGGCGGGCGCGGCTTCAGCGTCTTCAACGACCTGCGCGAGCGCCAGGACCCCGAGACCCCGGTCTCGATCCCCGGCAACTTCCCCTACGCGCCGCTGCCGGCCAAGCGCACCGGCAACCGGGTGATTGACAACGGCTCCTTCACGCCGGTCCCGACGCCCGGGGCCACTGCCGCGGGCGCGAAGGTGGAGCTGCGCCGCCAGGCGAGCAACGTGCTGATGGTGGCCGGCAAGCGCTCGCGCTCGGGTCACCCGCTGTTCGTCGGCGGCCCGCAGATCGGCTACTTCTATCCCGGCCTCACGCTCGAGATGGACCTGCACGGCCCCGGCTGGACCGCGCGCGGGGCGACCTCGGCGCCGTTCCCCGGCTACATCCTGATCGGGCGCCGCGAAGACTTCGTCTGGACGCTGACGTCGGCGGGCGCCGACATCGTCGACAACTACGTCGAGACGCTCTGCGAGGGCGACGACCACAAGTACATGTACAAGGGCCGCTGCCGCTCGATGTCGTTCTTCGACGCCGGCAGCATCGGCAACGAGCGGGTCAGCTTCTATCGAACGGTGCACGGGCCGGTGGTCGGCTACGCGACCGTCGACGGCACGCCGCGTCGCGATCTCGCGCAAGCGGTCGAGCTACCTGCTCGACGGCGTCGACCTGCTGCTCTTCCAGCGCCTCACCCGCGGCCGGGTCCCGAATGCCCGCGCCTTCATCAAGGCCGCGGCGGTCTCGCCGCAGACCTTCAACACGTTCTACGCGGACAGCGACGAGGTGGCCCAGATCACCACCGGCCGGCTGCCGATGCGCGCCAAGGGCGTGGATCCAGGGCTGCCGACCGACGGGCGCGGCAACCACGAGTGGAAGGGCTTCCTCTCGGCGCGCGCCCACCCGCACGCGATCCTGCGCGGCGGAGTCCTCAACAACTGGAACAACAAGCCGGCGCGCGGTTTCCCGGGCGCCGACGACCAGTGGTCGTACGGATCGATCCAGCGCGTCGACCTCCTGAACCGCAACACCAACAAGGTCCGCAAGCACTCGCTCGCGACGCTCACCGGCGCGATGAACGCGGCGGCCACGCAGGACGTGCGCGCGATGACCGTCCTGCCCGTGCTGGCTCAGGTGCTGCGCGGCGGGCCGGCCCCGAGCGCCCGCGCCACCCAGATGCTGCAGCTGATGGAGGCCTGGCGGGCGAAGGGCGGCAGCCGCCTGGACCGCGACCTCGACGGCAAGATCGACGACCCCGGAGCGGCGATCATGGACACGGCGTGGCCGCGCCTCGCCGACGCGGTGCTGACGCCGGTGCTCGGGCAGTCGCTGGCCGACCAGCTCGACGCCACGCTCCACCGCCGCTTCGACCTGCCGCCCGGCGGTCAGTTCGGCGGCTGGCACATGTACATGGACAAGGACCTGCGCACGCTCCTCGGGAAGAAGGTGAAGGGCCGCTTCGCCAACCGCTACTGCGGCAACGGCGATCTGGCGGCGTGCCGCGCCGCGCTGTGGGCGGCGCTCGAGGCGGCCGGCGGGCAGCTGCAGGCCGCCCAGGGCGCCGATCCGACCGCCTGGCGCGCGGATGCCGCCCGCGAGCGGATCGACTTCGCTCCCGGCCTGCTGCCGTACACGATGCGCTACACCAACCGGCCGAGCGGCATCCAGCAGGTGATCGAGTTCGGTGGCCACCGCTAAGGTGGCGCGCCGTGCGGTTCGAGAAGTGGCAGGCGCTGGGCAACGACTACGCCATCGTCGAGGGACGGGAGCTGCCGTTCGAGCTGACGCCTGAGCGCGTCCGCGCGCTCTGTGCGCCGCACACCGGCCTGGGCTCCGACGGGGTCCTGCTGCTGCTGGAGACCGAGGAGCGCGGCTTCGTCGCCGAGCTGCGCATCTTCAACCCGGACGGATCCGAGGCCGAGCTGTCCGGCAACGGCGTGCGCGAGGCGGTCATGTACCTGCGCCGCAACGGCTGGACCGAGCTCGACTCCTTCTCGGTGCGCACCGCGGCCGGCGAGATCCGCCCGCGCATCACCGGCCCCGACACCTGCACCGTCGACATGGGGCGCGCTCGCCTGCGCGCGCCGGACGACTTCCCGTCGGGCGGCGACGACGGCGTCGGCACGCTCGAGTCGGCCGGCCGCGAGTTCGGTTCCAGTTCGTGCAGGTGGGCAACCCGCAGTGCGCGATCGAGGCCGGCGACGAGCTGGAGCAGCTAGACCTGGGGCGCTACGGCCCGCCGATCATGGCCCACGAGCTGTTCCCTCGCCGCACCAACGTGTCCTTCTGGCGCCAGACCGGCGACGACTCGATCCGCGCGCGCATCTTCGAGCGCGGGGTGGGGGAGACGATGTCCTCGGGCACCGGCGCGACGGGCGCCGCGGTCGCCGCAGTGCTGCGCGGCGTCGACAGCCCCGTGACCGTGGTGCTCGACGGCGGCGAGCTCGAGGTGGACGTGGGCGAGGACCTGCACGTGGACCTGACAGGCTGGGCCCGCCCGGTCTACCGAGGAAAGGTGAGTGACGAGTTGATGGCGGAGCTGCATGCGACCGAGTAGCCGGCTGGAGCGCCTGCCTCCGTACCTGTTCGCCGAGCTCGAGCGCAAGGTCTCCGAGAAGAAGGCGGCGGGGGTCGACGTGATCTCGCTGGGCATCGGGGATCCCGACACGCCCACGCCGCCGCCGGTGATCGACGCCCTCGCGGCGGGCGCCGCCGACGCGTCCACCCATCGCTACCCGTCCAACCGCGGCCGCCCGGAGCTGCGCGAAGCGTTCGCGCGCTTCTACGAGCGCCGCTTCGGCGTCACGCTCGACCCCGCCACCGAGATCGTGCCGGCGCTCGGGGCCAAGGAGTGCGTCTTCAACCTCAACCTCGCGTTCCTCGACCCGGACTCGATCGCGCTGGCGGCCGACCCCGGCTATCCCGTCTACACGGGCGGGCCGCTGCTCGCGGGTGCGGAGGCCGTGCTGATGCCGCTGCTCCCCGAGCGCGGCTTCGCGCCGGACCTCGACGCCATCGGCGGCGACGTGGCGGAGCGCGCGCGGCTGCTCTACCTCAACTACCCGAACAACCCGACCGGCGCGGTCGTGCCCGACGGCCTGTTCGAGCGCGCCGTCGAGTTCGGTCACGAGCACGACGTGCTGATCGTGCACGACGCCTCATATACCGAGACGACGTTCGACGGCTACGTCGCTCCGTCGTTCCTGGAGACCCCCGGCGCCAAGGAGGTCGGCGTCGAGGTGTTCTCGCTCTCCAAGGGCTGGAACATGACCGGCTGGCGCACGGCCGCCGTCGTGGGCAACGCGCAGGCCGTCGAGGCGTACTGGCACCTCAAGACGAACATCGACTCGGGCATGTTCGAGGCGGTGCAGCTCGCGGCCGCCGCCGCGCTCGACGCGGGGCCGCCGGCGGAGATGACCGAGATCTACCAGCGCCGCCGCGACCTGGTCTGCGACGCGCTGCGCGAGATCGGCGTCGACGTGACGCCGCCCAAGGGGACGATCTACGTGTGGGCGCCGGTGCCGGCGGGCCACACGTCCGCGTCGTACTGCGAGCTGGTGCTCGAGGAGTCGGGCGTCGTCGTCTCCCCGGGCGGCGCCTACGGGCCCAACGGCGAGGGCTTCTTCCGGATCTCGCTGACCGTGCCCGACGCGCGCCTGGCCGAGGCCGTCGAGCGCCTGCGCGACAGCCTGGCGGCCGGCTGAATGCACTACTGCGGCGTCGTCGCGGCACAGGGCGCGATCCAGCTCGCGATGCTGGAGGAGGTTCGCACGCCGGAGCCGCCGATCCGGCTCAACGCGCTCTTCTACGAGCCAGGCTCCGCGGAGGAGGTCGCGCGCGGAGCTGCATACGCTCGAGGACGTGGTGATCGGCTTCGGCGCGCCCCTGGGCGGCCCGCGCAACGGGCGGCCCGGGCGCGACTGCGACGCGCTGCTGCTGCCGGCGCGGGGTCGCCCCGCAGGCCGCGACCCAGGAGACCCGTGCGCTGGCAGGGCTGCTGCGCGACATCCCCTCCTTCGAGCCGCACTCCGAGGAGCAGACCGGCCAGGTCGACGAGGGCGCCTACGGGAGCCAGCCGCTGTTCGAGACCAACGCCGACGGCGTCTTCTGTGCGCTCCAGGGCCGGCGCCTGCCCGCGCGGCGGCACCCGTTCGGCCTCTGGCGGCGGATCGAGGAGCTGGCCGGGGACCACGTCGTCGACGACGGCGGCGACCTCTGGCACCGCCGCATCGAGGAGATCGACGCGATCGTCTGCGCACTCTGCGCGCACCGCTACGCGGTCGGCCACGCGAGCTGGCTGGGCGACCCGCAGGAGGGCGTCGTGGTGCTTCCGGGAGCCTCGATCCCGTCCGAGTTCTCGCGCCAGGGCGTGATGCCGCCCGTGGAGCGGCTGCATCTGTCGCGCGCCTAGACTTGACGTAGTGGAGAAGACCTACGGCGAAGGAGTTCGCAACCCCCGCGCGCGCCAGCGCGCCTTCCTGATCGCCGCCGCGCCTCAGGAGCCGGACCTGTCCGAGCTGCGGGAGCTGCTGCGCACCGCGGGCGTGGCCGTGTCGGGCGAGCTGACCCAGCGGCGACCCGAGCCGGATCCCGACCGCTACCTGGGCAAGGGCAAGCTCGACGAGCTGAAGGCGGCCATCGAAGCGGCCGACGCGAACCTGGTCGCGGTGCGACGACGAGCTCAAGCCGCGCCAGGAGCGCAACCTCGAGCAGGCGCTCGACATCCCGGTGATCGACCGCACGGCGATCATCCTCGACATCTTCGCGGACCACGCTCACTCGGCCGAGGGCAAGCTCCAGGTCGAGCTGGCGCAGCTCGAGTACAACCTCGCGCGCATGCGCGGGCTGTGGACGCACCTGGAGCGCCTCGGCGCCGGGCGCATGGACGGCGGCATCGGCACCCGCGGCCCGGGTGAGACGCAGATCGAGACCGACCGCCGGCTCGCGCGCGACCGCATCTCCGCGCTCAAGCGGCGGCTGCGCCAGACCAAGAGCACGCGCGGGACGATGCGCGCCGAGCGCGAGCGCGCCGGCCTGCCGACGGTCGCGCTGGCCGGCTACACCAACGCCGGCAAGTCGACGCTGCTGAACGCCATGACCGGGGCGGACGTGGGCGTGCGCGAGCGCCTCTTCCACACGCTCGACCCGACCACCCGCTCGTTCGAGATCGGCGGCCGCACCTACCTGCTGACCGACACGGTCGGGTTCATCCGCAAGCTCCCGCACCAGCTCGTCGAGGCGTTCTCGGCGACGCTCGAGGAGGCGCTCGGCGCCGACCTGATCGTGCACGTCGTGGACGCCTCGGCGCCGGAGGACCAGCTGCACGAGATGCTCGAGGCAGTCGACGCCGTGCTGGCGGAGACCGGGGCGGGGGACACCCCGCGGCTGCTCGCGCTCAACAAGGTGGACCTGCTCGACGAGGACCATCGGCACTCGCTCGGCTTCCGCTTCCCGTCTGCCGTCCAGGTGTCGGGGGCGACCGGCGAGGGCCTCGAGGAGCTGGGCGAGGCGATCGAGGCGCGCTTCCTCGCACGCTGCGCCCGATGGAGCTGCTGCTGCCCTACGACGAGGGCGGCACGCTGTCGGAGCTGCACGACCTGGCCGGCGAGCTGGAGCGCACCGACACGCCGGAGGGAGTGCCGCGTCCGGGCGCGCGTGCCGGCCGCGTCGGCGGCGCGCTTCGAGCGCTTCTCGACCAACGGCGGCCCGCCCGAGTGACGCTGCGCTTTCGCCGCCTCAGCGCGGCGGCGCGGCCGCCCGCGCAGGCTCACGACGGCGACGCCGGCTACGACCTGCACGCGGTCGAAGGCGTGGTGATCGGACCGGGCGAGCGCGCGAGCGTCGGCACCGGGATCGCGGTCGCTATCCCGGACGGTCACGCCGGCCTCGTCATCCCGCGCTCCGGCCTCGCGGCCCGGCACGGCATCGCGATCGTGAACGCGCCGGGGCTGATCGACGCCGGCTACCGCGGCGAGCTGCGCGTGCTGTTGCTCAACACCGACCAGGCCGAGCCGTTCGAGGTCTCGCCGGGCGACCGCATCGCCCAGCTGTGGTCGTGGCCGTGGAGACCGCTGCAGCCGAGGAGGTCGAGGAGCTCGACGAGACGCTGCGCGGCGTGGGCGGCTTCGGATCCACCGGGCGCTGATGCGCGCACGGCTAAAGCAAACGGCTCGGGCGTCGATCCGTAAGGGTGCGCCGCTTCACGGATGAACTGGGCTCGATCGAGCGCCGTGCGCTCACGATGGCGTTCGCCGTCGCTCGGGGCGATCATCGCGGTGCCGTCGCGCATACCGCTTTCGGCCTCGGTGGCGACGGGCTGAGGGAGCCGATCCGCGACTGGGCCTCGTCGGTCGCCTACGTAATCGTCGCGGCGGTCGTCGCCCTGCGCGTCATCCGCGTCCGCGAGCGGCGCGTCCCCTGGTCCTGCTCTGCGTCGGCATCGCGATGTACAGGCGGAGCCTGCAGACGCCGCCATCGTCGAGGCGACCATCGGGCTCGCCAAGCGCCTTGGCATCGTGGTGGTCGCCGAGGGAGTCGAGGACGAGGCCACCTGGGCGCGGCTCGCCGCGCTGGGCTGCGACCTGATCCAGGGTTATGCACTGAGCCGGCCGGTACCGGCGGCTGAATTCGAGACGCTGCTGCGCGCCGAGCCCTCTGCGTACGGAAGGCGTCGATCCATCGTCGGCGGGTAGGAGACCCCATGGAATCGAACGAGCCGCGCCCCCGCGAGGACACCCCCGAGACCGCCGAGCCGCCTGAGGCGGAGCAGCTGTCGGAGCAGGTGCCCGAGGAGGTCAGCGGCGAGGGCGAGACGCCGCTCGGCTCGACCGACACCCATTCCGACGCTCCCGGCGAGACCGGAACCGGCGACCGCGAGGGCGACCCGGAGCACGGGAAGCCGTACCGGCAGTAGCCCTCCTGAGAAGGGCCTACTCCGACAGCTCTACGGCTTCGAGCGCTCGGTCGCGGTTCAGGTAGAGGTCGAGGCGGATCGCCTTGTTCGCCCGCATCGTCCACACGTGGGCGGTCTTGCGGGCCTCCACGGTCGCGCCACTGCCTCTGCCACGGCCGTGTTCGATCGCGAGCGTGATGACCTTGTCGCCCGCCTCTCGCAGCTCCTCGACCTCCGGGCGGTAGTCCTCGAAGGCCTCGTACACCTGCCGCATGTAGCTGCGCACGCCCTCGTGGCCGCGGTAGGTGTCGTCGACTCCGACCCAGTCAGCGGCCGGGTCGGGAACAGCTCGATCTCCGGGGCGAATGCCTCGAACAGCGAGGGATCGTCCCGGAACCAGCGTTCGTACATCCGGCGGATGACTTCGACGTTCTCCTGCGACATCGACGCCCAGTATCCCGCAGGCCGACGCGACCGCGCATCCCGTGGCCTCGGTAGGGCCGTGCGGTGACGGTATGCCTGGCGCCGGGTACCTAGTCGATGAGGTTGTCGTGGGCCGCGACGTAGTACTTGAACGTCATCCCGTTGGGCCGCAGCTCGCCGGGTGCGTCGTGAAGGCCCATCGCGGGGATGCCGTCGGCGTCGAACCAGAGCACCACCGGGAGGCGAAGCTGCTCCACCACCGCTTTCAGGTGGCCGCTGACGACGGCCGGATCGGTGTTGTGTTGGCCGATCTCGGTGGTGATGACCGCCTTGCCGGTAGCGCGGCGCAGATATTCAACCGCTTCGTGGAGTGCCTGGCTGTCGTCCTCGTACCAGTGGAAGTTGACGTAGTCCATCGCGCTTTGGCGGTAGGCGGGAATGAGCTGCTTGGCGCGGTCCCAGGCCGCCTGTAGCGACGCACTTGGCAGGCCGGCGAACGGCTCCGCGCGGAGCGCCCGCAGTATCCGCGGCTGATCGTTAAAGACCCGCGCGGCGAAGTTGTCGGCCTCGGCGTCGAGGCCGCGGTCCTTGTAGTCCTGCCAGGTCAGCAGGGCGGTCGGAGCGCTGGTGATGCCCCGTTCGTGACCCTGATGCCGCGCGGATGGGCAGCCTCGACCGTGGCATTGAGCTGATTCACGTAGTCGGACATCGCGCCCTGGAAGAACGACGTCGAGTTCTCCTCGTTCTCGACCTGTACGGCGACCGGCTTCGGGATGCCGTCGAGGACCGTCGCGACTTGTTGGCGCCAGGTCGCCACCTCTTGGATCGTGTCCGGCGGGTTGGCGACGTTGTGCCCGTTGGCGTTCGGCTGCGGGTCGTTGTGCAGATCGACCACGAGCTTGATCCCGTTGCGCTCGAACACCGCAAAGTTCGGTCGCACTGGCGCAGTCACATCCTGCGAGAACCGCGCGGTCTCAACGCGGGCCCTTGCTTCCTCTGCGATTTCCGGAGCCCCCACCGCGCCGGTGATGAACGGCAAGAAGATCCCAACACGCGATGTGCACCCCGTCGCCCCTAGCGCCAGCGAGACCACGACGGCGGCAAACGTCGCCTTGTGGCGGAAACGGGCGGGACGGCCAAGACGTGACATGCGCTCCTCCGGGACGGTGTGGGGTCCCTAACCCGGCCTTACCCGCGGAGTTGCTGCCGCCGCCGGCGCGGTTTGGTCGCGCCGAGTGCTGTGTCCAACCGGAGAGGCGTCCGGGAGCGGGCGGCGGCCTACGAGGCGCTGGACCCGTATCTCGAAGACTCGATAGAGGAGTTCCAGCGGCGTCTGTCCGTCGCCGCCGGCGGCGCGGTTGGAACGCGGGGCTTGTGGCGTCCGCGGCATCCCCCGATGGCTGGCGGAGGATCTAAAAAGTCCACGCATCCGGGCCGAGGGTCGGCTGGTTGGCGGACGTGACCCGGGTATGTGCGTCGTTTCTTTCGAAGGGGGCGGCGGTCACGCTCCCCGGGACCTCCGTTAGCGGCGGCTGCCGCCCCCGCCTCTACTACCGGCCGACAGGCTCCAGGTAGAACACCTCTGACGACACGGCGTGGTGCGTGTCGATTCCGCTCACGACAGCGCGCACCTTGCGGCGCATGATCCTCTCGACCGCCGCGACGAATGCCTGTTCCCCGGCCTGCTGGAAGAACATCCACGTCTCCCGCAAGCGCTGATGCTCCCCCATCGCAAGCAGGTTGCGCGCAGCCGGCGTGAGGCTGTTCTCAAGTGTGCAGATGAGGAGATCGTCAGTAGCGAACGCGACGTGCGCCTTCGTCGGGCCACGTCCGAACAGCTTCTTGTAGAGCCCGACCAACGCATTGGACAGCTCGGCCACCTGCAGCCCCAGCGGCTCGCCGTCGGTGGGGTCGGCGAGCGTGCCGAAATCGTCGGCCATGCTGTTGTCCCCCTTCGGTCTCTGAGCGGTGCGTGACGCAAGGAGAGAGCGAGAACCCGACGCCGCAGTAGGCACCAAGTCTAGCGGCGGATTCCGGTGGGGACGGAACGGGACGCGGACCTGGCCTGCCCGAACGGATAGGGAGGGCTGCTCGGCCCGCGCCCCCTAAAGCATCGGGACCACCCGAGGTAACGAGGGGGAAGGGGTCCGATCCTCTTGCCGTCAGTTTCCGGCGACGCCCCGCAAACGCGTTCAGCCTGTGGACAAAGGCGTCTCGGCTTCCGTCGCCGACCAGCGTCAGCCGGTGTCGTACCAATAGCGCGGCGATCGGCCCACCGTGGGGCTCGCCGGCGCCGAGCGTCTGCGCGGCCCGCACCTCTACCGGCGCGCGCTGCGAGCGGCGGATAACGGCGGGTGGCCTTGCACCTGCCTAGGTCCACCCGCGGCTCAGGACGAGCCGACGTGCAGTCGCTCGTTGCCGGTCGCCTCCTGTTTGGTGGAGGTTCCAGATGGTTGGGGCTGGCGCTCGACTACCTCAACAAGGGCTGCGGCGACGTCCGGGTCGAACTGCGTACCGGCTCCCCGCCGGATCTCGGTGAGCGCGACGTCGACTGGCAGCCCGGCACGGTAGGCGCGGTCGGTCGTCATCGCGTCGTAGGCGTCGCAGCAGGCGACGATGCGCGCCTCGACCGGAATTTCGGTGCCGGCGATCCCGTCGGGATAGCCGCGCCCGTCCCAGCGTTCGTGGCTGCCGCGGACGATCGCGCCCACCTCGCGCAGGGCTCCGCCCACGTGCCCCAGCATGCGCTCTCCCTCGACGGTGTGAAGGCGCATGATGTCCCACTCATGCGGATCAAGCGGCCCGGGCTTGTTGATGATTTCCTTCGGCACGGCAATCTTGCCAACGTCGTGGAGGCGTGCTGCGTACTCAGTGCGCCGCCTTTGGAGGGGGTCGAGTCCGAGCGCATCGGCGACCTGGACCGCGAGGGACACGACCCCCTGGCTGTGGGCGCCGGTGTACTCGTCGTCCTC
This sequence comes from uncultured Thermoleophilaceae bacterium, assembly GCA_963828225.1. GTDB lineage: Bacteria > Actinomycetota > Thermoleophilia > Solirubrobacterales > Thermoleophilaceae > JACVRW01. The sequence continues at coordinate 296,083 of CAWHDX010000007.1, forward strand.
CTCGATCAGGTCGGCCAACAGGATCGTGGTGCCGAGATAGGCATTTCTGAGTTCGAGCGCCTGCTCGAGGCGTCCGCGGCGCTCGCGTGCGAACAACGCCAAGAGGCCGAGCAGAGGCAGCAGCGTGAGGAAAACGAGGTAGTCGTCCGACGCGGTAATGGCCGCGACGAGCGCGATCGGCGAGAGCAGCCCGTCTACCGCCCAGATCCAGGCGGCATCGGCGAGCTGGCTGCGCGGCCGAATGCCGTACTGGTACCACTCGCACGCTGTCGTCACGGCGAGATCCGCGGCGAACTGAGCGCAGAGTGCGCCGGCGTAGACGGGCCAGTGGTCGAGCGCGACGCTCGGCGAACCGGCTAGGACGAGTACGACTGCCGGCCCGATCGTGTACCAGGAGTTCCCCAGCGCGACCAACGCACGCTGCGGATGCCTTGTGCCGCGAACGTACTCCGGTAGCTCGCTGAGCAGGTTGCCGAAGACGACGAGCAGGGGGACGGTAGCCGGGGGTAGCAGGAGGAACATCGGAACCACGGCGAGTTGCGTCGGGACGGTGAAGCCGGTCCCGACGTCGAAGCGGATGTGGGAGGCGAGCGCGTAGGCCAGCACCAGTGCGGCGGCGAGCAGCGGATCGCCTTCCCGGGATGAGGACAACGCCAATCCGGCAGCGGCAACGAGAAACGTGGTTCCGGCCACGAGCTCGCCCCGCAGCTCGCGCGGCTGCAAGGGACACGAGACGCGGCTATGCGCCTCCTCCCAGAGCTCCTCGGTCGCGGTCGTCGCCGTCATAGACCTCACTTAGTGATCGTCCGCGACCCCCGCCCCCTTTAGATCCAAAGATTTCCACCGGGCGCAGCCGTGTTCACGAACTCGTACACCTGTCGACCCCGTGGCAGATCGGTGTAAAGGCGATCTGCGGCATGCCGATAGGTGGGGCAAGAAGTCGATAAAGGCAAACCCGTCGCGAGGCGGGGACGCAAAGCCAGAGGTCTCAGAAACGAGATAGCTCGGCCGCCGACTCGAACCACACCTACAAGGAGATTCGAGTCATGGCATTCACTACCACTCTCCGCGGTCACGCTCGTGCACCGCGTCTATTTGCAGTTGCAGCAGTTGGCTTGATGGCCTTCGCCGCAAACGCTTCGGCCAAGGAGGCCGAGACCACCAGCGCCTCGCGGGCGACCTGTGCGGCTCCGCTGATCGAGCAGCCGTTCCTGTCATTGAAAGACTCCCGGGACTACGTTCTGGCTCCGGGCGGATCGTTCGAGGGCGGCTCCGAGGGCTGGTCGCTCGAGGCCGGCGCCGGCGTTGCCGCTGGAAACGACCCGTTCAACCTGCGAGGCGCCCTGGGCGCGACCGACGACAGCTCGCTCATCCTGCCCGCGGGGGCGTCGGCAACAAGCCCGACGATGTGCGTCGACCTCAACTGGCCGACGATGCGCTTCGTCGCCGTTCAGAGTGGGGAGAAGGACTCGGAGCTCGAGGTCGAGGTGTTCTACCCCGAGGCCGAGGAGAAGAAGGCGACCTGGCACGGGGCCAAGAAGTTCAAGGCCAAGCGCAAGGACGGCTGGCACGCCACCGACGACGTCAAGCTGTCTCCGGACCGCGGCGGCAAGTTCGCCGGCGGCCGGCCGGTGGCGCTGCGCTTCACCAACGCCAGCGACCACGGCTCCTGGCAGATCGACAACGTCTACGTCGACCCCAAGCGCCGCTAAGCAACCGACACGGAATCGACTCGGAAAGGCCCGCCGCCCTCCGGCGGCGGGCCTGTCTCCTTCCGGCGACTCTCAGCACAAGAAGTAGCGGCGCATGACGGCCGCGAACGCTGCGTCCTCGTGAGCTTGCAAGTCAGCCTCCGGGAGCTGGCGGTGCGCCGTGGCGGCCGCTCGTCGGACCCCTGGATGAGCGGGGCGCGCCGGAGACGATCACCGGCCTCCACGCCCTGCTGAACGAGCTGCGCGACGGGCTGGACGCGACCACGGAGGCGGGGGTGATGGTTCCTGGCCCTCCGCCCGACACGAGCGTTCAGGAGGCGGACGTCCTGCTTGCCATCGCCCACTTCATCCAGGCGTCGGCCCGCATGTTGCCGGAGGGAAGCGAAATGGAGCCGCGCCTGCAGCAGCTCGCCGGCGTTGTACGTCCACCTGGTGCCGGGCTCGCACGACGAGGCCGCCGGGCTGCTCGACGCCTTCCTGGCGCACGCTGCCGATGTCGAGAGCGGCACCGACTGCAGCACGAACTGCAGCGCACTCCGAGCAAATCCACGCCTAGTGCAGGGCCGGAACAAAAGTCCGACTTGTGGGTTAGGCTCGGCTTCCTGTGCAACCTTTGGCCGTCGAGCGTACGTCGGAGGATGGCGTCGAGCTGGTTCACGTGGAGGGCGAGCTCGACATCGCGACCGCCTCGCGACTGATCAGCGTGCTCAACACCTCGGTCGCCGACGCGATCAGGTCGGTGATCATCGACCTCACGCACGTGGGCTTCATGGACTCGACCGGGCTCGCTCTGCTGATCAACGCGAACCGCCGTCTGTCCCTGCGCAGGAAGGGCTTTGCGGTCATCTGCCCGCCCGGTCCGCTGCGCCGGGTCTTCGAGATCACGGACATGATCGACACGCTCCATGTGTGCCCGGACCGCGAGAGCGCGGCCCGTGCAGCGGTTGTTGCCTGAGCGCACTTGATTTCGGCGGCTTCGCTGCCGATATCTAATGCATGAGTGACAGCCCCGCCGCCCCGGTCGGTGCCGTTGCCGTGCCTGGTCTCAGGCCGCCCACGCAGCGCACCGGCGCAAAGCGCCGCATCGGCGATGTGATCGTCCAGCTCGGCTTCGCCGAGCGCGAGCTCGTGGAGAACGCCGTCGAGCGCGGCCGCGCCAACGGCGTGCCGCTCGGCCAGGCGCTGATCGACGCCGGCATCGTCGACTCCAATCAGCTCGCGCAGGCCCTCGCCGAGCGCAACGGCCTCGACTACGTCGACCTCAACTCGTTCGAGGTCGACCAGGGCGCCGCGAACCTGATCGACGCCAACAAGGCGCGCCGCTACCAGACCCTCCCGATCTCGTTCCTGGGGGAGCACACGCTCCTGGTCGCGACCGCCGACCCGGCCAACGTGCTCGCCTTCGACGACATCGCGATGGCGACCGGCTACGAGGTGCGCCGCGCGGTCGCCTCGCCCGAGGACATCGACGGCACGATCGGCCAGCTGTCGCGTCTGGGTGAGGCGGTCGAGGAGATCGCCGACGAGACCGAGGGTCCCGCCGAGGTCATCGAGCTCCGCGACCAGGCCGACGAGGCGCCGGTCGTCAAGCTCGTCCACTCCGTGATCGCCGACGCCGTCCGCCGCGGCGCGTCGGACATCCACTTCGAGCCGCGCAGCTCCGACATGCGCGTGCGCTACCGCATCGACGGCGTCGTCATGGACACGACCACCGTGCCGCGCCAGCTCGTCAACGGCCTGATCTCGCGCGTGAAGATCATGGCCAACCTCGACATCGCCGAGCGGCGCGTCCCGCAGGACGGCCGCATCGGCCTGTCCGTCGACGGCCGGCACGTGGACCTGCGCGTCGCGACCCTGCCGGTCGTGCGCGGCGAGTCCGTCGTGATGCGCATCCTGGACAAGGACAAGGTCGTCATGGACCTGGACGTGCTCGGGATGGAGCCGCACGACCGCGAGCGCCTCGAGCACGCGCTGCACTCGACGCACGGCGCGATCCTGGTCACCGGCCCGACCGGCTCGGGCAAGACGACGACGCTGTACGCGGGGCTGAGCACGGTCAACACCCCCGACAAGACGATCATCACGGTCGAGGACCCGGTCGAGTACGAGCTGACCGGCGTGAAGCAGGTCCAGGTCAACCAGAAGGCCGGCCTCACCTTCGCCGCCGGGCTGCGCTCGATGGTGCGCGCCGACCCCGACATCATCATGGTCGGCGAGGTGCGCGACCGCGAGACCGCGCTGATCGCGATCGAGTCCGCGCTGACCGGCCACCTCGTGCTCACGACGCTGCACACCAACGACGCGCCGCTGGCCGCCGCGCGACTGGTGGAGATGGGCATCGAGCCGTACCTGGTCGCCTCCGGCGTCGACTGCGTGGTCGCCCAGCGCCTCGTGCGCCGGCTCTGCGAGTGCAAGCGCGAGGTCGAGCTCACCAAGCAGCTGCTGGCCGACCAGGGCTTCGACTCCGACGAGGACATCAGCGGCTTCGAGCCGGTCGGGTGCGTGCGCTGCAACCACAGCGGCTATCGCGGCCGCCTCGGCATCTACGAGGTCATGCCGATCGACGACGGGCTGCGCGCGCTGATCCTCGAGAAGGCGTCCGCCGACCAGATGCGCGTCTACGCGCGCGAGCACGGCATGCGCACGCTGCGCGAGGACGGCCTCGAGAAGGTCCGCGCCGGCGTCACCTCGGTGCCCGAGGTGCTGCGCGTGGCCGGCAGCTCCGCGCGTTAGTCAGACGCCCGCGGCGCGCCTCGCGGACTCGTGCGCGCCGCGCTCCAGCTCGTCGTCGGGGAGCGGCTGCAGCTCGATGCCGAGCGCCAGCTCGATCAGCCGGTCGGCCAGCCAGACGTTCTTGGGGAGGAGGGGGCCGTGCAGGTAGGTCCCGATGACGCTCCCGCGGCGCGCTCCCTCGAAGCCGTCGCGGTCGTTGTTGCCGTGGCCGGCGAGCACGCGCCCGAGCGGCTCCTGGCCGCCTTCGAGGTAGGTGCGCCCGCCGTGGTTCTCGAACCCGGCGATCACGCGCGGCCCGGTTCCGAGGTCGGCCTCGATGGCGCAGTTGCCGATCAGCCGCGGGCCGGGCTCGCGCACCGTGCGCAGGTCGACCAGGCCGACACCGGGGAGCAGCTCGCCGTCGAGCTCGTAGGAGTGCCCGAGCAGCTGGTAGCCGCCGCAGACGCCCAGCACGACGGCCCCGCGACCGGCTGCGGCGTGCAGCGCCTCGCGCTTGGTGGCGGCCATGTCGTGCGCCACGGCGGCCTGGTCGCGGTCCTGGCCGCCGCCCATGTAGAAGAGGTCGTGGGCGTCCGGGTCGAGCGGCTCGCCGAGGCTCGCCGCGGCGTGCTCGAAGCCGATCCCGCGCCAGCGGCAGCGCGCGCTCAGGATCGCGATGTTGCCGCGGTCGGCGTAGATGTTCATCAGCTCGGGGTAGAGCGAGCAGACCCTCAGCGCCGGCATACGACCACCATGCTGCCCACGTGGTCGGGCGTCTCCGGGATCTCCCGGCGCCCCGCGGCGCGCAGGCCGTGCTCGGCCGCCGCGCGCTCGAGCTCCTCCACCGCCAGCGCGTCGAGGCGCTGGGTGTGGCGCTCCTCGTCGAGGGCGCCGTCGGGGGACACGCGCTGGCGCAGGCGCTCCACCGCCACGCCGCCGGGCTCGGGCCGCACGTCCACCGGCAGGCTCGAGTAGACCCAGCCGTCGAGCTCGCCCACGTCCGGGACCGGCGGCAGCGCGTCGGGCGGCGGCACCGAGCGCTCCAGCTCCGCGATCGCGGCGGCGAACAGGCCCCCGTCGGCGAGGCTCGCGGCGGCGCGGCGGAGAACATCGGCGCGCCCTGCGGGGCCGCCGACGATCTGGAGCAGCTGCATCGGGGCGAGCACGAGGCCGAAGCGCGGATCGAGCCGCAGCTCGCGCGCGTCGGCCGCGACGCAGTCGATCGCCAGGCCGGCGGCCTGCGGCGCGGCGATCGAGCTCGTCCAGCAGCTCGCCCTCGAGTCCACTGCCGTCACGTCGTGGCCGTGGCGCGCGAGGTCGAGGGCCACGCGTCCGGTGCCGGCGCCCAGGTCGAGCACCGGGCCGCCGGCCTGGTCCGCGAGCTCGCGCCAGAGCGGCAGGTCGGCGCCGTAGGACGCCGCACTCCACGTCGTGCCACGCGACGGCATCGGTCACTCCGACCACCGCCGCGCCAGCCCGCGGCGGGCCAGCAGGTCGCGCAGCTCGAGCAGCGCCGTGTAGGTGGGCAGCGCGTAGAGGCGCTCGCCCGCGCCCGCCACGGCCGCATCGAGCGATCGCTCGAGATCGCGCTCCACGACCAGCTCGGCGTCGACGCCCGCGTACTTGAGACGCAGGGCCATCTCCTCGGCGCGCGTGCCGGTGCAGGTCGCGCGGCGCACGCGCCCGGCGAGGACCTCGAAGTCGGCGTCCCAGATCCACGAGACGTCGCGGCCGTCGGCGATGCGGTCGTTCAGCGCTAGCCAGAGGTCGAGCCCGCCGTCCTCGAGCGTCAGCGTGCGCAGCACCTCGTTGGCGCCAGCCGGATTCTTGACGAGCAGGATCGAGACCTGGCGGCCGTCGATCGGGATCGTCTCCACGCGGCCGAAGGCGCCCCCGAAGCCCTCGAGCGCCTCGCCGACGGTGGCGAGCGGGACGCCCAGCTCCAGGGCCGTCGCGACCGCGGCGACGGCGTTGTAGACGTTGTAGAGGCCGGGGAGGGGGAGACGCAGCGAGAGCGGGCCCTGCGGCGTCCGGATCTCGACCCGCGAGCCCTTCATCCCGTCGAGCCGCACGCTCGTCGCCGCGACCTGCGGCTGCGGTCGCTCGCGGCCGCAGTTGGGGCACCGGTAGTGGCCCATGTGGCCGAGCAGGACGGTCTCGTAGACGTACGCGTGGCCGCAGTTGCGGCAGTGCTTGGAGTCGGCCGCGTGCTGCATCCCGGGCAGAGCCTGCGAGTCGTCGTCGACGCCGAAGTAGGTGACGCCGGCGCGGCCGCGGCCCAGGTCGGCGACCAGCGGGTCGTCGGCGTTGAGCACGAAGCGGGCGCGGCCGTCGAGGCGCTCGGTCAGGTCGGCCCAGCGGTCGGCGAGCAGCTCGAGCTCGCCGTAGCGGTCGAGCTGGTCGCGGAACAGGTTGGACAGCAGCAGCAGGCGCGGCTTCGACCTGCTCGGCGACCGACGGCAGCCAGGCCTCGTCGACCTCGAACAGCCCCAGCTGGCCGCGGCCGGCGCGCGCGTCGAGCAGCGCGGTCGCGACGCCCCAGGCCATGTTCGACCCGGCGCGGTTGTGCACGACCGGGCGGCCGGCGCGGTCGAGGCAGGCGGCCAGCATCGCGGAGGTGGTCGTCTTGCCGTTCGTGGCCGACACCAGCAGCGAGCCCTCGTCGAGCTCGCCCGCCATGGAGGCGAGCGCGCGCGGCGAGAGGCGCAGCAGCAGGCGCCCGGGCGCCGTCGTGCCGCCGGTGCGGCCGAGGCGGCGGCTGGCGGCGCGCACCAGGCGCGCGAGCGCGCGAGCGGGCCCCTGCATCAGGCCGGCGCGACGACGCGCAGGCAGCGCGACTCGACGCGCACGGTGGCGGGCGTGGAGCCGATCGGGTCGCCGTCGCCGTAGATCTCGAAGGGGCGGTCCGAGCCCACCTCGATGACGCGCCCGCGCAGGAACTGCGCGTAGGGCGAGTCCACGTGGGTGCCCTTGAACGTCTTGGCGAGCCCCTGCACGAAGGCGAGCTTGGGGGCCTCCTTCGAGATCAGGACGTCGAGCTGGCCGTCGTCGAGCTCGGCCTGGGGGAGGACGAACATGCCGCCGCCGTACGCCTTGGAGTTGCCGACCGCGACGGAGTAGCCGCTCACTTCGTGGCGCTCCCCGTCGACCGTCACGCTGAAGGCCGCCGGCTTCCAGGTGGCGAGCACGCGCAGCGCGGCGTACAGGTAGACCGCGCTTCCCTTGATCAGCTTCGCCTCGTTAGCGAGCCGGTTGCACTCGGAGTCGAAGCCGAAGCTGGCGATGCCGACGAACGGCGTGCCGTCCACGTCGCCCACGTCGACCAGCCGCTCGGGGCCGTTCACGGCGAGCTCGGTTGCCTCCGCCGGGTCCTTGGGGATGCCGAGCACGCGAGCGAAGTCGTTGCCGCGCCCGCACGGGATCACCGCCAGCGACGCCGGAGGTGTTCTTCAGCACGCCGGCCAGCGGCCGCAGCATGCCGTCGCCGCTCATCGCGGCCACGGTCTCGCCCTGGCTCGTCGCGCGCGTGGCCTCCTCGGCGGCGTGCTCGGTGCTGCGTGTGATCACGGTGCGGTGGTCGGCGCCGAGGCGGTCCAGGGTCTCGTGCACGGCGGGGAGCGCCTTCAGGGCCCTGCCACCGGCGGAGGCCGGGTTCACGAGAAGCGCGATGCGGCGGCTCAAGTGCCTGCCACTGCCGCCCGCGCGCGCTCCGCGGCGGCCTCGCCGCGTGCCTCGCCGCGCAGGTGGGTCTGCTTGTCGACCTTCTGGACGCGCGCGCTCTCGACCAGGTCGTCGCCGATCAGCCGCTCCGCGTGGGGGGCGTCGAGGTCGTCTGGGTCGAGCACGAGCAGCACGTCCTGCTGCACGCTGTGCCAGGGCTCGTCGGTCACGCGCTCCGAGGCCACGAGCAGCTGCCCGGGGCGCTGCAGCCAGTGCAGCTCGAAGAGTCCGAGCCGGTAGGCGAACAGCCGGTCGCCGTCGGAGAAGAGGAAGTTGAGGCCGCTGAAGGGCGAGCGCTCGACCGTCGTCTGAACGGCGCGGCGCAGCGAGCCGACCGGGTCGCCCGCGTCGTAGATCGTCATCAGGAAGTTGAAGAAGGCCTCGGAGTCGGTGTCGCCGCGCGGCCGCGGGACGCTCGGGTCGTCGAGCAGGCGCGGGTAGCGCAGGATCGTGCCGTTGTGGCCGAAGGAGTAGCTGCCCAGGCAGAAGGGGTGCGTGTTCTCGAGCGCGAGGCCGCCCATGGTCGCGCGGCGCACGTGGACGTTGAAGATGCGGCCGCGCAGCTCCGTCGCCTCGACGAAGTCGTCGTCGGCGAAGGCGGCCTCGGCGAAGCGCACGAGCCGGGGGTCGCGGCCGTCGGCGCGCTCGTACACGGCCATTCCCCAACCGGAGTCGTGATCCTCGGATTGGCGGATCAGGGGGTTGGCCGCCTCGATCAGCTCGTGCCGGATCGAGGCCGGCTCCGCCGCTACGCAGCCGAACACGCGGCACATGACGCCAACCTTACCGAGGGCGAATCGGGGGGCGAGTTCCCCCGCGCCCGCCCTTCACGGGGTGTGACCGATGCAGAGCTGGAGCCGAGGCGGATCTGGTGGGCGCGCCCGCGCAAGCTGTGCGTGCTGGAGCGGCCGGGGGGCGGGGGGCGCAACCACCGCGCCGACCGGCGGGCCGCGGAGATCGCGTGGCTGCGGTCCCGCGGGGTCCGGATGGTGGTGTCGGTCATGCGCAGCGCGGCACAACCTGTCCGCCTACGAGGAGGCGGGCCTCGACTGGCATCACGTGCCGCTGCGGCGGCTCGACGACGGGCCGCAGGTTCTGGAGGAGCTGCTGCCGCTGCTGGGCGAGGAGCTGAGGGCCGCGGGCGCGGTCGCCCTGCACGGCGACGTCCACACGGACTTCGTGGCGGCGGTCGGGGCGGCCCATGCGGCACGAGTCCCTCGGGATGCACCCGGCGCTGTCGCTGACGCGAGCCGCGGCGGCCGGGCTGACGGTCACGGCGGCCACGTGCGCGCTGCTCGGGGTGGACGCGTGGGAGGTGGAGGGGGTCAGCGAGGCCGCGTGAGCAGCTCGGCCAGCGTCTCGGCGGTGCCCACCGGGGCGGGCTCGAAGCCGTCGAGCCGCTCGCGGTCGGTGCCGTCGCTGAAGACGAGCGCCGCGTCGAGGCCCGCTGCGGCGGCCGCGGCCAGGTCGGAGCCGACGCGGTCGCCGACGACGAGCGTGCGGTTGTCGCCCAGGCGGTCGATCGCGGTGCGGAACAGGTCCGGCTCCGGCTTGCCGACGATCACCGCCTCCGCGCCGGTGGCGTACTCGACCGCCGCGAGGATGCTGCCGGTTCCGGGCCAGAGGCCGTCCGGCTGGGGATAGGTGGGGTCGCGCGCGGTGGCGAGCAGCTGGGCGCCGCGCAGGACGGCCTGGACCGCGTTGCGCAGGTCGTCGTAGACGAGGTCGGTCGTGCCCGCGACCACGACCACCTCGGCTCGCGAGGCGAGGTCGGTGGCGTTGAGGATCTTGAGGCCGGCGTCGGCGACGTGGCGCAGCATCGGCGGCGAGCCGATCACGAACGCGGTGTGGCCGGTGCGGGTCTCGGCGAGCAGGTGCTGCATGGCGCCGCCGACGGTGACGACGTCGCCGAGCGAGGCCCGTATGCCGATCTTCCAGAGCTGCGCGACGAGGTCCTCGCCCGACTCGAAGGCGTTGTTGGTGGCGAAGGCGATCGCCTTGCCCGCGGCGCGCACCTCGTCGAGCGCCTCGACAACGCCGGGCGTCGGCTCGCCGCCGACCCAGACGCACCCGTCGAGGTCGAGGATGAACTGGTCGTAGCGCTCGGCCAGGGGGGTGAGAGGCACCTCGCTAGCCTACGCGGCCGTGTCGAGGCCGCTCGCACTCCTGCTCTGCGCTCTGGCGCTCGCGCTCGCCGCCTGCGGCGGCGACGACGAGGCCGACTCGCCGGCCCCCAAGAAGGACGACTCGCCCGCGACGACGGCGGGCGGCTGCACGAAGACGAAGGCGCCCGGCGCCGAAGCCGAACGGAGGGGCGAAGAAGCCCGGCGGGGAGCTGAAGGCAAAGGTCGCCTACGACGTCGTCCTGAAGACGAACTGCGGCAGCTTCACGATCCGCGTCGACCAGGCGCAGTCGCCGAAGACGGCGGCGTCGTTCGTGTCGCTCGCGCGGCAGGGCTTCTTCGACGACACCACCTTCCACCGCATCGTCCCGGGCTTCGTGATCCAGGGCGGCGATCCGACCGGCACTCGGCACCGGCGGCCCGGGCTACTTCACCCGCGACGCGCCGGCACCCGACACGAACTACACGAAGGGCACGGTCGCCATGGCCAAGACCCAGACCGAGCCCGCGGGCACGGCGGGCAGCCAGTTCTACGTCGTCACGGCGCCCGACGCGGGCCTGCCGGCCGACTACGCGGTCCTCGGAGCCGTCGTGGAGGGGCAGAACGTGGTGGACCGGATCGCCAAGCTCGGCGATCCCAACAGCGGCGACCTCGGGACCCCGCTCGAGCCGGTGGTCGATCGAGAGCGCCACCGTGCAGGAGTCGTGAAGCGCCGCGTCGCTAGATTCGACGCCATGGCAGAGCCGATCTCGGTAACCGACGCCGACTTCGAGCAGCAGGTGCTCGAGCGGTCCGAAGGAGGTCCCCGTGCTGGTGGACTTCTGGGCCGACTGGTGCCGGCCCGTGCCACATGCTGGCGCCGGTCATCGAGCGCGCCGTGGACGCCCATCCGGGCAAGGTCGAGCTGGCGAAGCTCGACACCGACGCCAACCAGGCGACCGCCGCCCGCTACGGGATCCGCGGGCTGCCGACCGTGAAGGCGTTCCGCAACGGCGAGGTGGTCGACGAGTTCACCGGGGCGCAGCCGCCGGCGGTCGTGGAGCGCTTCGTGGACAAGCTGGTGCCGTCGGAGGCCGACGAGCTGGCGGTCGGGGGCGACGAGGCAGTCGCTGCGCAGGGCGCTCGAGGTCGACCCCGGCCACGCGACCGCGCGCCGCGAGCTAGCGCGCATGCTGCTGCGCCGGGGCGACAACGCCGAGGCGACGCGAGCTGCTCGAGGGCGTGATCGGCGACTTCGAGGCCGACGGCCTGGCCGCCCGAGCGCGGCTGGCGCAGGAGGCGTGGGGGAGGCGGACGAGCTCGCGCGCGCCTTCGACGCCTGGGACGCGGGCGACCCGGCGACCGCGCTGGACCTGCTGCAGGCCGCGCTGGCGGAGGAGCAGGACCCGGACCACCGCGACGCGATCCGCCGCGTGATGGTGGCGATCTTCACCGAGCTGGGCCCGGACGACCCGCTGGCGCGCGAGCACCGCCGCCGGCTGGCGTCGGCGCTCTCTGAGAGGCGCTGCCAGCTGCCCGCCCAGGGCGCCGCGCCGCCGCGCGCGCTTCGCGCATGCGGGCCTGCCTGCGTCTGCCCAGCATCACCAGCACGCCGATCGCGATCGCGACGACGAGGAAGCCGAAGAAGATCGCCGGGCCGGTTGCGATGCCGCCGAAGGGGAGCGCGATCAGCTTCACGATCCCGAGGCCGAGCAGCAGCAGCACGACGACGATCGCGATGATCAGCAGGATGCCGCGGACGCGGGCCACCATGCCCGCGCTCGCCGGCGGGATCAGCAGGCCCATCATGCGCAGCATGAACAGCTGGCGGCCGGAGGGGGCCTCCTGGCCCAGCTTCTCCATGGCGGCCTTGAGGTCGTCCGGGCGCCGCTCGGCCAGCGCCATGGACGCCTTCATCATCTGCCGCAGCGCCGGGCGCTCCTGCGGGTGGCAGCCCGCCAGCGCCTCGTTGAAGTACTTGCGTGCCGTGTCGGCGTCGTAGCGCTCCGCCGCGCGCGCACCGAGGATCGCCTTGGCGGCCACGCGGTGCTTCGACTCGCTCTGCAGCTGCTCGTCGCTGCGGCTCTCCAGCTGCGGGATCGCCGCCAGCGCGCCGACCTGCATCTGCATCCTGACCTGCTTCTGCTTCGCCACTGCGAGCAGTCTCGCAGACGTGGCGGGTGAGACCTCAGTCCTCGTCGGGCCTGTCGTGAGTGCGCGCGTCGTCGGCCTCGCCGTACTCCGGGTCGGCCACGTCGGTCTCCTCCTCGGGCGTGAAAGCGTCGCGAATCGGGTCGCGCGGGTTGAGCTCGCCGTGCTCGGCGTTCTCGCGCAGCTCCTCCTCGGCCAGCTCGAAGCCCTCGGCCTCGCCGCCGCCGGCCTCGTCGACCGGCCGGCGCGCCGGATCCTCGTCGCGGGCGCTCGCCCGCCGATTCGGCCCGCCTCGTCGGCGGCCGCGTCGGCTCTCTCGGTCCACTTCCGGATCGCGCTCTTCCATGCGGATCGTGTAGCCGGTTTGCGCGCGACGGAAACATGGGTAGCCGGGCCGACATGACCATCGGGATCATCATCGCCGTCTGCATCGTGCTGCTGGTACTGGGCTTCCTCGTGCCGCGCCTGTCGACGGGCCGCAGCGCGGGGTCGACAGCACGCTCGGCGTCGGGCCAGCGCGCCGGCGGCAAGGCCCCGGGCATCCTCGGCCGCCTGTTCTCGAAGTCGTTCGGCACGTCGCGCAAGGCGACGAACACGCAGCGCCGCCGCGGGCCGCAAGGGCCGCGGCAAGCTGCCGCTCTAGCGCGCTCAGTCCCGCTCGCGCTCCTGCGGCTCCTCGGAGCCGCCCGGCAGCGCCTCCAGCTCCACCGTGTGGCCGCTCTCCTCCTGCGGGTCGGTCGTCGTCGAACGAGGACTCCTCGAAGGGCGGCTCCTGGTAGAGGGCTCCTCGAGGCGGCGGCTCGTCCAGCGGCGCCGGCTCCAGCGGCGCCTGCTCCAGCGGCGCCTGCTCGACCGCGCCGAGCCGGTAGGGCTCGGTCGGGTCCGGGTCGCCGGCGGCGGGCTCCGGCGGCTCGAGCGGCTGGCTCACGGTCGGCGCGGCGGCTGCCTCGGCCTCGGCCGACTCGATCGCCTCGGGCAGCTTCAGCCGCTCCATCGCGTCGTCGGCGGTGCCGAGCACCTCGTCGGCGAGCTGGCGGATGTCCTCGATCAGCCGCTGGCGCTCCTCCCAGAGCGTGCGCGTGTCGAGATCACCTGCTCGGCGTACTCGTCGGCGTCGCGCCGCAGGATCTCCGCCTCGCGCTCGGCGCGCTGCAGGCGCGTCGTCGGCCTGGGAACGCGAGCGCGCCGTGATCTCGTCGGCCGTCTCGTGTGCGCGCTGGAGGATGCCCGCGGTCTCCTCGCCGAGCTCTCCGAGCGCCTTCTGGACGACTCCCTCGCGGGTCTGGTTCGCCTCGAGGTCGTCGACCAGGCTCGATCAGCTCGGCGAGGAAGTCGTCGACCGAGTTGCGGTGGTAGCCGCGCATCACGAGCGGGAAGGTCACCTCTCGCAGCCGCTGCGACGCCGAGGCTGAGCGCGCGAAGCGCTGCGTCGAGATGTCGTCCGTATGAGGGTCTGGCCATGCCGGGAGTATGCCCGGCGGGTCGGGCGGTTGCAACCGCGCTAGGCGCGCCGGCTTCACCCTGAAGCCGGTCTTGGCGCCGCTCCGCGCGTGAATGTGGCGGTCTGGACGTTCAAGCACCCAGGGCCGCGGCAGCGTGCCCTCGAAGTCGTTCAGGAAGCTGCGGAACAGCGCGGACGGCGCGCGTGCAGGAGACCCTGCGGCGCGACCAGCGTGATCGCGGTAGCGCCCGTTGCGCAGCCGCAGCTTGCCGATGCTGTCGTTGTGGAGCACCCGGAAGGTGCCCGGGCAGCGGTTGCCGGCCGGATGGGTCGCCGCTGCCGCCGCCGCTCGGCCGCGGCGGGCCGACCAGCCTGCTTGATGCGGAAGCCGACGTTGCGGCGACCGCGCATGAACGATCCGGTCTCCGGGTCGAGCAGCCACGGGAGCGGCAGGATGCCGTCGAAGTCCTGGAGGAAGCGCCCCGAGGTAGGTCGCGGCGTCGGCGCAGTTGATGCGGCCGACACCGAGAGCAGCGTGATCTGGTAGTGCGCCCGCGGGCACCACGAAGGTGCCGATGCGGTCGTCGTGGCGCACCCGGAACGTGCCCGGGCAGACGCTGCCGCTCGGGTAGTGACCGCCGCCTCCGCCGCCACCGCCGCTGGTCGGCCGGCGCGAGGCTGAAGCCCACGGCGCCGTTGGCGCCGCGCGTGAACGAGCGGCCTGGGCGTTCACGACCCACGGTCGCGGCAGCCGGCCGTCGAAGTCCTCGAGGAACTGGCGCAGCAGGTCCGTCGTCTCGCGCGCAGGAGAGCGTGCCGGACCGCGCAGGATCGTGACCCTGTAGTGGCCCTTCGGCAGGTAGAGGGCGCCGACGGTGTCGTCGTGCAGCACCTCGAACGTCGCCGGGCAGACCGATGGCGAGCCGGCCTGGGCGTTCGCGGCCGCCGGAGCCGTGAGTAGCGCCGCGGCGACGAGCGCCACGAGGAGCCAGGGAGTACGAGTCCGTTCGCGCATGGGCGTCGACGATACTGCGCTGCCCGCGGCCAGGGCAGGGCTTGCTAACTAACAATTTCACAATGAAGGTTACGTAACATCTGTTATCGAGCGTGACCTGGATGCGAAGGAGAGCGCGATCCCAGGAACAGCCCCGCCATCGTGAACAGCGCTCCAGGCACGCCCTGAGCCAGCTGGCCGGCGATCGGCGCCGGGCACGAGTCGGTGACGGCCCAGCCGACGCCGAAGATCGCCGCGCCGGCCACGTGCCGGCGCTCGGGCGCTCGGTGGTCCAGCCGACCGGCTCCCGGTGAGCAGCGCGCGCGCGTGCAGGCGGCGCAGCAGCCGCACGCCGACGAAGCCGACCGCCACCGCCGTGGCCATCATCAGGTACAGGTACGCGTCCTGCAGCAGCAGCATCTCGCGCAGGCGGTCCGGGTCGGTGAACTGGCCCCAGGAGATCGCGAAGCCGAACACGGCGCCGAACCGACCGCCGCGGCGCGCGCATCAGGCGATCACCGCGTCGATCAGGAACGTCGCGCCGATCGCCACCGCCAGGAACGTCGCCGTTGCAACGAAAGCTTGCAGGCGAGGCGAGGGCGGTGCCGCAGATGCCGTTGCCCGACGTGCAGCCGCCCGCCGCCTTGGCCCCGAAGCCGATCAGCGCGCCGCCGACCAGCAGCAGGACGCCGCACCAGCGGCCCCAGTCGCCGGTGAACGTGCGCGTGAGCCAGCCGTAGCCGTCGCCGACCGTGCCGGATCCCCGGCCAGCAGCCTGAACACGAGCGAGCCGAGCAAGATGCCGACCAGGAACCAGGCCTTCCAGCCGAGCGCCGCGGTGCGCCCGCTGGCGCGCTCGAAGACGGCCGAGTAGCCGCCCAGGACGCCCGACGCGCCGGTTGAGCGTGGCCAGCACGCCGACGACGGTGAGGCCGAGCAGCGCGCCGATCACGAACGGCGGCCGGGTCGCGGAAGTCGGCCAGCGGGAAGTCAGCCATCGGCGGGCGCTGCAGGCCGGGCACGTCGAGCCCGGGGTCGTCCGGCGTCAGGCCGGGCGCGTAGTCGCGCACCCAGAACGTCCCGTCCTCGATCATCTCGTTGATCTCGGGCGCCCGCATCGTGCTCACGATCAGCACGCGCGCCGGCTCGTCGCCGCTGGTTGTCGAGCCGGTGCGCGCCCTCGCGGCCGGCCGGGCAGGCGACCACCTCGCCGCGCTCGAGCGTGCTCGCGCGCTGCCGTCGCCGCTCGGTGAGCGTGAGCGTGCCGGCAAGCACGACCAGCAGCTCCTCGTTGGCGTAGTGGGCGTGCAGCGGCGAACGTCGCGGCGCCCGGCGGCAGCTCGAACAGCGACGCGCCCAGGTCGCGCGCGCCCGCCTGGCGGCCGAGGCGCGCGCGCCGCCAGCGAAAGGGCGCCTCGTCGCGCTCGGCGTCCCAGTCCGGTTCGAACACGTTCGGCATCGTCGGCCCGAAGGCTACGCTGCCGCCAGTGCGAGATCACCGACCGCAAGCTCACGGAGGAGGACCTCGGCGAGGATCCGGTCGCCCTGTCTGGGCCGCTGGCTCGAGGAGGCGCGCGCCGCGGGCAACCCCGAGCCGGAGGCCGTCGCGCTCGCGACCGCGACTCCCGACGCGCGCCCGTCCGCGCGCATGGTGCTGATGAAGGGCTTCGACGACGCGCGGCGTCGTCGTGTTCACCAACTACGGCAGCCGCAAGGGCGGCGAGCTCGAGGCGAACCCGCATGCCGCGCTGCTGTTCCACTGGCGCGAGCTCGGGCGCCAGATCCGGATCGAGGGGACGGTGGCGCGCGTCTCGCGGGCCGAGACCGAGGCGTATGCGCGCAGCCGCTCGCGCCAGAGCCAGCTCAGCGCGCTGGCCTCGCCGCAGAGCCGCCCGGTGCCGAGCCGCGAGTGGCTCGAGCAGCGCGTGGCCGAGCTCGACCGCGCGCACCCGGACGAGGTGCCCGTGCGCGAGGACTGGGGCGGCTACCAGGCTCACGCCGGTCGGCCTGGGAGTTCTGGCAGCACCGCCCCAACCGCCTGCACGACCGCTTCCGCTACCTGCCGGGCGAGGCCGGCTGGCGGATCGAGCGGCTCGGCCCCTAGCCGTCGGGGAAGGGCTGGATCGGCATGCCGTGGTCGCGCTCGCGCATGCCGAGCTCGTAGGCGGCCGCGCCCGGCACCTCGAAGGCCCGCCCGCCCCTCCACCTCGACGCGCAGGTCGGCGATCGAGCAGTTGACGGTGTGGTGCTCCGGCCCGTCCGGGTCGGCGTAGACCCATCCGACGAAGTTCCTGCGCTCGGCCGCCACGGTGCCCTTCACGCGCGATGCCCCGGCCGGACAGGGCGAACTCGCAGCGGTCGGGCGCCTCGCTCACGCGCAGCCTGCGTCCCGGGCCGCCCAGCGCGTGCCTGACGCCGCCGAGCGAGATCGCGCCGCTGCCGACCCACGGCGTCGTGAGCCGCCCCAGCTTCACGCGCGCGAGCGCCGCGTCGAGCCAGTCGCCGTTGGCCGCCAGGCCGTGCAGCCAGATCCAGCGCTCGGCGTGCTGGGTGCCCCAGTTGTGGCCGATCACGCCGCGCCAGCCGTCGACGGCCACCAGTGCGGCCGTCGATCGTCAGCGAGCCGTCGAAGCGCGCCGCCGGCGCCGGGCTGAGCAGCTTCGTGCGCGGCAGCGGCGCCCTGTACATCCACGCGGCGCGGGAGGTGGAACAGCGGCGGCTCGGGGGTCTCGAAGCGCAGCTCCCACTCGGCGCCGTCGATCGAGCCCGCGGCCCGGCCGGGGCGCATCCGCGCCTCGCCGACGGCGATCCAGTCGCCGCCGCCGGCGCGTCGGGCCGCGGCAGCGTCGCCTTGTGCGCTCGCGGCCCGTCGCCGGACGCGTCGAACAGCGTCACCCAGAGCGAGCCGTTCGGAAGCGCGCCGGGCCGCTTGTGGACCGTGTAGCGGATCCAGACGCCGAGGCCGCCGTCCGGATGGCAGGCCTTGAGGTAGAAGCTCTCGTAGTGGCCCGCGCCGACGGGGACCGCGGGGAAGCGCGCCTCGGTGGGGTGCACGGCGGCCACGGGCGGGGTGAGCGTACCGGGGTGCTAGAACCCCGGGCATGGCCGACTCCCCAGTAATCGCTCATCACCGGCGCCAGCACCGGCATCGGCGCCGCCACGGCGCGCCGCGCGGTCGAGTTCGGCCAGCGCGTCGTGCTGGGCGCGCGGTCGGTGGACAAGCTGGACGCAGCTGGCCGAGGAGCTCGGCGGCGACGACCACGCCCTGGCGGTGCGCTGCGACGTGACCGACTGGGACGACCAGCAGGCGCTCGTGGCCGCGGCGCTGGATCGCTTCGGCCGGCTCGACAGCGTCTTCGCCAACGCCGGCTTCGGCGCCAAGCGCGGCTTCCTCGAGGAGTCGGTCGAGCACTGGAAGGCGATGATCGACACCAACGTCCTGGGCGTGGCGCTGTCGATCCGGGCCGCCCTCCCCCACTTCCTCGACGCGAACGCGGGTCACTTGCTGCTCACGAGCTCGGTCGCGGGGCGCGTCTTGCTGACCGGCTCGCTCTACTAGCGCCACCAAGCACGCGGTGACGGCGATGGGCGAGTCGCTGCGCCAGGAGGTCGCCGACACGACGATCAAGGTCACGCTGATCGAGCCGGGCATGGTCGACACCCCCTTCTTCGACGACCGCCCCGAGCGGGGCGCTGGAGCCCGACGACATCGCCCGCGCGGTGATGTTCGCGCTGACGCAGCCGCCGCACGTGGACGTCAGCGAGCTGCTGATCAGGCCGCAGCGGCAGCGGCCGTAGGCATCGCCTCCCTTGCGGCGATCGCCCGCACCAAATAGGGTCGCTGGCCGTCCACCATTCAGGTAGGGGAAGTGTCCTTGACCCGGATTCGCGCGGTAGTCGCAGTGGCGCTGTTGTCGACGGTCATCGCCGGCTGCACCGTCGGAACCACGGACAAGGCCACCGGAATCGGCGAGACCGGCGCGACTCTCCACGGCGACGTGTTCGCAACCGCCGCGGGCCAGGTGGACTACTGGTTCCGGTACGGCAAGACGATCGAGTACGGCCAGTCCACGCCGCACCGCACGATCGCGGTGTCGGGCAGCGACACCTATCCCGTCTCGGAGCCCGTCACCGGCCTGAGCCGCGCCACCGAATACCACTTCGAGCTCTGCGTCCAGCACCACACCGAGGAGCCCGATCGGGTCGTGTGCATGGCCGAGCGGACGTTCACGACCGCGGCCGGGCCGCCGACCGCGCTGTCGCTGGAGGGGCAGCCGGAGCTGTACCCGCAGTTCAGCGTGACGACCCACGACTACGTGATGCGCTGTGACGACGACCCGGTCAACCTCGACGTGGCGGCCCCAGCCGGGACGAGCGTCGCGGTGGACGGGCAGCCGGCGCGCACCGGCCGTTTCTCGCAGACGGTGCCGCTGGAGACCGGGGAGCGGTTCGACGTCGTCGCGACGGGCGGAACGTCCAGCACCTACCACGTGCGCTGCCTCCCCTCGGACTTCCCGGAGTGGACCTTCTCCCGCTCGGGCCAGCCGACCCAGGCGTGGACGCTGCTTGCGCTCTCTAAGGGCGCCGCGCACTACGTCGCCTTCGTGGACGAGAACGCCACGCCGGTGTGGTGGCTCACGCACGCACGCACCCAGCTCGATGCGAAGGTGCTGTCGAACGACGACGTCGCCTTCGCCCGCGGCGAGGCGACTCCGTTCGGCCACGACGACACGGCCTACGAGATCCACAGGCTCGATGGCACGCTCGTCAGGACGCTGCAAACGGTCGGCGCCGACACCGACCACCACGACTTCCAGGAGCTGGGCAACGGCAACTACCTGCTGATGTCCTACAAGCCGCGCGCGCACGTCGACCTCTCCGCTCACGGCGGGCCAGCCGACGCGACGGTCCTCGACGCCGAGATCCAGGAGGTCGCGCCGAACGGAAGCGTGGTCTGGACGTGGAACAGCAAGGACCACATCGCGCTCGCGGAGACCGGACCCTGGTGGAACACCGTCCGCAACGGCCCGGCTGCCCTGCCGGGTGGCGGCACCGCCTACGACATCGTCCACATGAACGCCATGGAGCCCGACGGCGACGGCCTGCTGATCTCCATGCGCCACACCGACGCGATCTACCGAATCCGGCGCAGCGACGGCGCGGTGCTGTGGAAGCTCGGCGGCACGAGCACGCCCCAGAGCCTCGCGGTGACCGGTGACCCCCTCACGCCGCACTTCAGCGGCCAGCACGACGTCAGGCGCCTCGCCGACGGGTCCGTGACGGTCTACGACAACGGGACCCAGGTGGGCCGCCCGCCGCGGGCCGTGCGGTTCCAGGTGAACGCCACGGCGGGGACGGCGACGTGGCAGGAGGCCGTGAGCGACGCCGAGGTGCCGAACTCTCCATGCTGCGGGAGCGCGCGGAAGCTCGCGTCGGGGAACTGGCTGGTCGGCTGGGGCGCCCTGACGAGCCCGGTGATCGGCGAGTACACGGCCAGCGGCTCGAGAGTGTTCAAGCTGCGCTACCCCGACGTCTTCTCCTACCGCGCCGCCCCGGTGTCGGCCGGGCAGATCAGCGCGGCTCAGCTGCGCGCCGGCATGGACGCGATGGCGGGCGGCTGACGCCGGCGGCAATCGGCCGATCGACAGGCACGCCCCAAGGCTGGTGGCGGGGCAGTGGTCTGACTCTTGCCGCCGGTCTCGCGGCAGCCCTGCCGGTGCTCTTCGCCGTCGGCCGGGCGCTCGACGCCGGCTGGGTCCCACTCGCGGACAACGGGGTGATCCTGCTGCGCTCGTGGGACGTGCTCACCGACCAG
Source organism: uncultured Thermoleophilaceae bacterium (assembly GCA_963828225.1). Classification (GTDB taxonomy): domain Bacteria; phylum Actinomycetota; class Thermoleophilia; order Solirubrobacterales; family Thermoleophilaceae; genus JACVRW01. Next base: position 316,731 of record CAWHDX010000007.1, read on the forward strand.
TCCCCCCTGGTCGGGCAGTTCTCGACTGCGAAAGCGGCTTCGGTGGGCAACGTCGTACAGCCCTGGGCCGCTGCTCTACTGGCTGCTGGCGATCCCCGTGCGCCTCTTCGGCCCCGCCTCCTCCGGCGTGACCGTCGCGCTGGTGAACGTCGCCTCGATCATGGGCGCGGTGGCGCTGGCTCGGCGGCGGGCCGGGACGATCTTCATGTTCGCCACGGCGATCGCCCTGGCGCTCATGTGCCACTCGCTTCCGCCCGACGTCCTCTGGAAGCCGTTCAACCCGACGGTGCCCCTGATCCCCTGCACGCTGCTTGTCTTCCTCGCCTGGTCGGTCGCATGCGGCGAGTACCGCCTGCTGCCCGTCACGGCGCTCGTCGCGAGCTTCGCGATGCAGACGCATCTCGCCTACGTACCTCCTGTGCTCGCGATGGTCGCGGTCGCCGCCATCGGGCTGGTGGTGGCGAGGCGGCGCGCGGTGCAGGAGGGCGGCCCGCGTGCAGCCCGTCGCTGGGCCGCTGCCGCCCTTGTGGTGGCGGTGGTCTGCTGGCTCGCGCCCTTGATCGACGAGGCCGTCCACGACCCCGGCAACCTGACGATGCTCGTTCGCACGTTCAGCTCCGATCGCGACACGCTGGGGCACACGACCGGCTGGAACGGCGTCGTTCACGCCTTCGGCGTCCCGCCCTGGTGGCTGCGCGAGCACGTCGATTCCTCCACGCACTTCTTCGACATGGCTTCCTCGCCCACGCGCCCCAGCATCGTGGCCTTTCTCGTGCTGCTCGGCGTGTTGGGCCTGGCCCTGCTCCCGTCCATGCCCGCGGCCACGACCCGAGCGGCCGCCCTGGGGATCGTGCTGGTCGTCGCACTGGGCGCCGTGGCGGCGAGCACCCCCACCGAGCGGGCGCTGACGCTCGGCTACACCATGCAGTGGGGATCGCCGGCCGGCATGGTCGCCTGGCTGGCCGGAGGGCTCGGCGTCGCCGGCCTGCTCGGCGTGGGGCGTCGCCGCGACCTCCTGCGCGCTCCTGCTCGCCTTTCCGCTGGCCCGCGGGCAGCCGCTCTCGGGCTCGCGCTCACCGCTGGCGTCGGCGTCTGGTCCGGCGCCGCCCACTGGAGCGACGGCCAGCGCTGGATCTACGGGCCGGCCAAAGCCGCAGTCGACGCCGTGGAGGCCGAGCTGCCTCCGGGACAGCGCGTCTTCGTGGAGCCGAGCGCCGGAGAAGTGGGTCGCCAGGCGTATCCGCTGGTCGTCTACGCGCTGCGCCGCAACGGCGACCGGCCGCTCGTGGTGTCGTCGGCCGTGGAGACCATGGGCGGCTGGTACGGGGTCGCCGGGCGCAGCTACGACAGCAGCGTCGCGCTCGTCGAGGGCGACGCCGATGCCCCGGAGGGAGGCCGCGCGGTGGCGCGCATCCCGCTTCCGGGCGCGCCGCCGACCGTCGGGAACAAGATGCTCACGGTGGTGCTGACGGAGCGGCCTCGCGGCCACCGGTGAGCCATCGCGCCGGGTAGGTGTAACGTTCAACGAAGCAGTCGGCGAGCGAGACGATGGCCCAACACACCACCCCGAAGAGGGCGATCCGTCGCCATCCGCCCGCGCAGGCAGACGTCGTCGTAATCGGCGGCGGGGCCGGCGGGGCGCCCGCAGCGGCTCGGCTCGCCGAGCAGGGCGCGACCGTGGTGCTGCTGGAGGCGGGTCCCGACTGACGGCCCCTACGCGGATGGCAACTGGCCGGCCGACATCGTCGACGCGCGCACCATCCCCCGGTCGCACGACTGGGGGTACACGAGCGAGGACGTCATCCCGGGCCGTCAGATCCCCTATGAGCGTGCGCGGGTGCTCGGCGGTTGCACCGCCCACAACGGGGCGATCCAGATCCGGGGGCACCGCCGGGACTACGACCACTGGGTCGAGCTCGGCAACCCCGGCTGGGACACCGCGACGATGCTCGCTCGGTTCCTGGAGATCGAGGAGACGCTGGGCGTCTCGACGTACCCGCACGAGGCGCTTACGCCATTCCAGTCCGCGTTCCTGGACGCGGCTCCCTCGGCCGGGCTGCCGCTCCTGGAGACGATCAACGACCTCGACGAAGCGGTCGGTGCCGCGCCGGAGACCGTGAACATCCGTGACGGTGCGCGCTGGAACACCGCCTTCGCATTTCTCGACCCCGTGCGCGGGTCGCCGAATCTGGCCATCTGCGGCGAGGCGGTCGTGGATCGGCTGACGATCCAGAACGGGCGTGCGACCGCGGTCCACGTCAGCACTCCGGCGGGCGTTCACGAGATCGCCGCGGGCCGCGTGATCCTCGGCGCCGGCTCGTACGGCACGCCCGCCATCCTTCAGCGATCCGGTGTCGGCCCGGCTGCGCTGCTCGATGCGCACGGCATCCGTCAGGTGCTCGAGCTGCCCGTCGGCATCGGCCTGTTCGACCAGCCGTCGCTCGCGATCGAGCTCTCGGGGAGCGACGAGATGCACCGGCAGATGGCGGCTTTCGCCGAGGACCGCGGATGGGCACCGGACGAGCAGGTGATCATGAAGGCGGCGTCGGTGGTGGAGCGCGAGGCGTTCGACCTGCACGTCTTCCCCTGGAGCCCGCCCGACCCGGACAGCGGCCGTCGCCATTGGTACCTCGGCGGCGCGTGCCTCACGCCGGTCTCGCGCGGGAACCTGACGATCCAGAGCACCGACCCCGAACGCCAGCCCCGCATCGACAACGCGTTCCTCAGCGACACCGAGGGGCACGACATCGCCGCACTTCGTTCGCTGCTGGCGTTGATGCGCGAGCTGTGCGCGCAGCCGGCCGTGCGCGATCTCCTCGGCGAGGAGATCGGCCCCAGCGCCGCGGGCCGGCGACGACGCGCAGGTCGACGAGTTCATCCGCTCCACGGTCAGCCACTACTGGCACCCGATGGGCGCGTGCCGGATGGGACCCGACGATGACCCCGGCGCGGTCTGCACGTCGCGCGGGAGTGGTGCGCGGACTGGAGAACGTCCACGTCGTGGACACGTCGCTCATGCCCACGGCGCCGCGCGGGTTTCCGATGTTGCCCACGATCGCGATCGCGGCCAGGTCGTCGACTGGCTCATGGAGGACCTGCGCTGATGAAGATCTTCGTCCAGTACCGCCTGCGTCCGGAGACGGACCTTCAGGAGTTCCTGCGGTGGTCCGTCGAGGAGGACCATGCGACGCTGCGGTCGACTCCGGGAATCCGCGAGTTCGACGTCTTCACCATCGAGGTGGCCGCGGGCGAGAGCCACGTCACGGTGATCGAGCTGATCGACGTCGCCCGCTGGGAGGACTGGGAAGCCGCGACGCAGACGCCCGGGATGAAGGCGCTGGGCCCCGAGTTCGACCGCATGGTCGACGTCGACAGCGTCGTGATCCTGCGTGGCGAACCGGTCGCACCGGTCGACTGAGGCTGGTCCGCAGGGCGCCTCGCGCGGGATACTTGACGCGATGTCGCAGGAGAACGTCGACATCGTGCGCAGGCCGCTCCGGGTGCGAGACCGGTCGAGCCGGACGCTCGATCAGCGAATGCGATCCGCTTTCCGCGTTTCGGCGCTGCCGCCGCCCGTCTGATCAGCGGACTGCCGCCCGGTTCGCGTCCAGGTGGCGGACCTGCGGCTCGCGATGGAGGCATTCAACCGCCGTGACCTCAGGCGGTGACGATCAGCTTTCATCCGGATTTGGAGTACTACCCCTACCGCGAGTTCGTCGAGGCAGCGAATGCGGAGCCGTGCTACCACGGACCGTCGGGCTACCGCGCCTACGTCGAGAGCACCTATGAGGTGTGGGGCGCCGATGTCCGCATCGAGCCGAGGGAGCTCATCGACCCGGGGGACCGATTCGTGCTGCTTGCGGACATGCCGATGCGCGCCCAGGCGAGCGGTGTTCCCCTGGCCCAGACGTACGCCACTGTCGCAACGCTGAAGGAAGGCAGGGTGATCACCCAGCGTGATTTTCTCGACCACGCGGAGGCCCTCCAAGCCGTAGGGCTGTCGGAGTAGCGCCGCCACGCAGCCGTGAGCCGCGACCTCCGGGGTGGTGGCTAGCCTCGTCTGATGCAGGACAGGCGCCAGGTCATCGCCCATCTCGACATGGACGCCTTCTACGTCAGCGTCGAGCTGCAGCGGCGTCCGGAGCTGCGCGGCAAGGCGGTCGTGGTGGCGGGCAGCGGGCCGCGCGCGGTCGTCACGACCGCGTCGTACGAGGCGCGCAAGTTCGGCGTCTTCTCGGCCACGCCGGCCGAGCGGGCGCGCCGGGCCTGCCCGCACGCGATCTTCATCCCGCCGGACTTCGAGGCCTACCGCGCGCGCTCGCGCGAGGTCATGGACGTGCTGCGCGCCCAGATCGAGCGGGTGGAGGTCGTCGGGCTCGACGAGGCCTACCTCGATCTCACCGGCATCGACCGCCCCAAGGCCGCCGCGCGGCGCGTCAAGGCGGCCGTGACCGAGGCCACCGGGCTCGGCTGCTCGATCGGCATCGGCCCCAACAAGCTGGTGGCGAAGGTCGCCTCCGACGCCGAGAAGCCGGACGGCTTCGTCGTCCTGAGCGCCGCCGAGGCCCGCGAGCGCTTCGCGGGCGCTCGCCCGGGCCTGCTGCCCGGGATCGGCCCCAAGACCGCGGAGCGGCTCGAACGCCACGGCATCGACACGCTCGGCGCGCTCGCCGCGCTTCCGGACGACCAGCTCGGCGACTGGTTCGGCCAGCGGCTCGGCCCCTGGCTCGGCCGCCTCGCGCGCTTCGAGGACGATCGCGGCATCGAGACCGTGCGGGTCGCCAAGTCCGAGTCGCGCGAGACGACCTTCGACACGGATCTGCGCGGCCTGGCGGAGCTCGAGCCGCAGCTGCGCCGCCTCACCGAGGAGCTCTGCGAGACGCTGGCCCGCCAGGACCGGCGCGGGCGCACGATCGGGATCAAGGTCCGCTACGACGACTTCTCGATCGTCACGCGCGCCCGCTCGATCGCCGCCGCGGTCAACGAGCTGGACGCGGTCTGGACCGTCGCGCTCGACCTGCTGCGCCGGCTCGACCCGCCGCGGCCGGTGCGCCTGGTCGGCGTGCGCGTGGCCGGGCTCGACGAGTCGCCCGCGCTGGCCGCCGCCGCGGACCAGCTTTCGCTTTCGCTTTGACCTACGTGCGGTAATTTGGTGGGCCGCATGGCAGGCGACAGGCTCACCGGACTCGACGCTTCGTTCCTCCACCTGGAGGACGCCTCGGCGCACATGCACGTCGCCTCGGTGATGGTCTTCGAGGGCCCTCCTCCCCCCTATGACGAGCTGCTCGAGGTGTTCGAGCAGCGCCTGCCGCTCGTGCCGCGCTACCGCCAGCGGCTCGCCTTCGTGCCGCTCGGGCAGGGCCGCCCGCGCTGGGTCGACGATCCTCATCTGAACCTGCGCTACCACGTGCGCTCGACCGCTCTCCCCTCCCCCGGCTCCGAGCAGCAGCTCAGGGAGCTCGCCGGCCGCGTGTTCGCCCAGCAGCTCGACCGCGACAAGCCGCTCTGGGAGGTCTGGCTGGTCGAGGGGCTCGAGGACGATCGCTTCGCGGTGCTCTCGAAGACCCACCACGCGCTGGTGGACGGCATCTCCGGCGTCGACATCATCTCCGTCCTCTTCGACACCTCGCCCCAGCCGGTCACCCCGACCGGCCCCGGCGATCGCTGGCTGCCTCGGCCGCTTCCGAGCCGCACCCAGCTGCTGGCCGAGGCGCTGCTGGAGCGCGCCACCATCCCGACCGAGATCGCCCGATCGGTGCGGGCCGTCTTCCGCGGCCCGCGGCGCGTCCTCGACGCCGCGCGCGAGGCCGCCGTCGGCGTGGGCGCGATGGCCTGGTCCGGGCTCAACCCCGCGCCCTCCTCGCCCTACAACGCGCCGATCGGGCCGCACCGCCGCTTCACCTGGGTGCGCGCCGATCTGCGCGACATCAAGGCGATCAAGGACTCGCTCGGCGGCACGGTCAACGACGTCGTGCTGGCCACCGTCGCCGGCGCGCTCGGGCGCCACCTGCGCCGGCGCGGCCACAACACCGACGGCCTCGAGCTGAAGGCGATGGTCCCGGTGAGCGTGCGCCAGGACATCGAGCGCGGCGCGCTCGGCAACAAGGTCGCGGCGATCATGGCGCCGATGCCGGTCTGGTGCGAGGAGCCGATCGCGCGCCTGGACATCGTGCGCGAGGAGCTGAAGGGCCTCAAGTCCGGCGGCCAGGCCGTGGGCGCCCAGGTGCTGACCGACCTGTCCGGGTTCGCGCCCTCGACGATCATGGACCAGGCCTCGCGCCTGATGGCGCGCCAGCGCTTCTTCAACCTCGTCGTCACGAACGTGCCGGGGCCGCAGTTCCCGCTCTACCTGCTCGGCCGGCGCATGCTCGATCCGTTCCCGATGGTCCCGCTGGCCAAGAACCAGGCGCTCGGGATCGCGCTGCTCTCCTACGACGGCGCCATCAACTTCGGCGTCGTCGGCGACTTCGACCTGATGTGGGACCTCGACGACTTCGCCGGCGACCTCTACGAGTCGCTCGCGGAGCTGGCCGGCGTGGCCGGCGTCGAGCTGAGCACACCCGAGCCCGTCAGCGCGTGAGAGACCGGGTCGCGCAGCAGGCCCGCGTGCTCGGGCTCGAGATGCAGGTGCGCCGCCTCGCCAGCCTCGACGCGGACGGTCAAGGACGCCGCGGTCGCGGTCGGCTGCCAGGAGGCCGAGATCGCCAAGTCGATCGTGTTCGTGGCCGACGGCGACCCGGTGGTCTGCGTCGCGTCCGGCCGTCACCGCATCGACACCGCCAAGCTCGCCGACGCCCTCGACGTCGCGGAGGTGCGCCAGGCCGCCGCCGACGAGGTGCGCGCGGCCACCGGCTTCGCGATCGGCGGCGTGCCGCCCTTCGGCCACGACCTGCCCGTCTTGCTCGACGAGGCGCTGCTCGAGCACGAGCGCGTCTGGGCCGCCGCGGGCGACCCGCACAGCCTCTTCGAGGTCGACCCGCGCGAGCTGGCGCGCTGCGTCGACGCCCGCGTGATCGCCGTTGGCGAGGACGGCGACGCACCCGTCTAGCGGCCCGGGCTCAGCCCAGTCCCTGCGCGCGCTCGACCCAGCTCTGCGGCCACGGCGCCGCCTTCAGCGCACCCGCGATCGCCGAGCCGAGCATGGCCCAGGCGGGCCAGAAGTAGCCGCCGCCGGCGGCTGCCCAGATCCCGATCAGGAACACGTTGACGATCGCGAGCTTGCCGGTCGTGTCGCGGATGCGAGCGCCGCCGGCGCAGCGCCCTGGGGTCGGGCTCGCCGTCGAGGTCCGACTGGCGCACGGGCGGCGTGCCGAGCACTCCCCAGGCGTCCAGGCCCGCGACCAGCATCAGCCCGAGCACCGGCCAGACGAACCACGCCGTGCCGGCGCCCGTGAGCGCCCAGATCAGCACCACCAGGAAGGCGACGGCGCCGAGGACGCCGGCGCGCCAATGCAGTCCGTGGCGCCGGCGCGCCTGCAGCGCATCCGCGTCGGCGTCGCTGAGCACCGGCTGTCCGGCACGGCCTCGTGGCGCGCCGGGTCGAGCCGCGCGAACAGCGGGATCTCCGCCCGCACGACGGTGCCGCCGCCGGGTGGGCTGTCCACCCGCAGCGTGCCGTCGAGCGCGCCCACGCGGTCCTGCAGGCCCTGGAGGCCCGACCCGCCGTCCACGCCGGCGCCGCCGACGCCGTCGTCGCTCACGGTCACGAGCAGCCTGTCGTCGCTCGCCGCGACCGACAGCGTCGCGCTCGTCGCCTGCGAGTGCTTGCCGATGTTCGCCAGGCACTCCGACACCACGAAGTAGGCGGCCGCCTCCACCTGGTCGGGCAGCCGCTCGGAGGGCGTCGCGATCACGTCCACCGGCACCGGCGCGCGGCCGGCCAGGTCGTCGAGCGCGGCCGCCAGCCCGCGGTTGGTGAGGATCGCCGGGTGGATCCCGCGCGCGAGGTCGCGCAGGTCCTTGAGCGCGAGCCCCGCCTCGTCGCCGGCGTGGCGCACCAGCTCGGCCACGTCCTCTCCTCCGTCCTCGGCGCGGCGCTCCGCCGTGCGCAGCGTCAGGGCGAGCGCGACGAGGCGCTGCTGCGCGCCGTCGTGGAGGTCGCGCTCGATGCGCCGGCGCTCGGCGTCGGCGGCCTCGATGATGCGCGAGCGGGCGTCGCGCAGGTCGGTCATCTGCGCGGTCACCGCGGGGTCGACGTTCGAGCCGAGCAGCACCTCCGCATATGAGGTGTAGAGGCGGCCGAGCGCGCTGAGCGCAGGAATGCCGAGCAGCAGCACCACGACCCCGAGCGGCACGAACGCGAGCGCCTCCCAGAGCCGGTCGACGCTGAACAGCCCCAGGTCCACGCCGTCCGGGACCGCCCAGAACCAGAGCGACATCGTCAGCGCCTGCACGCCGAGGCCCAGCACGACGAGCGTCACGATGAACGACGCCAGCCCCAGGGGGAACTGCAGCGCGAGGAACGCGAGGTCCTTCCAGGTCGCCGGGTCGGCGAGCCGGGCGCGCAGCCGTCTCCAGTAGCGGCCGCCCGATGGCACCGGCCGGTACGGGTTGGCGATCCTGTGGCCGGTGAGCGCGCCGATGATGCGCCGCTCGCCCTCCGCGATCCAGCCCCACGCGTAGACCGACGCGATCAGGATCGGTATGCCGATCAGCGTCACCGCCATGCCGGCGCCGAGGGAGATCGCGGTGATCAGGAAGACGAACTCGCAGATGCCGAGCAGGCCGGCAAGCAGCAGGTAGGCGATCCGCCCGTAGGAGCGGGGGTCGACCAGCTCGGCTCTCAGCCTGGCGATCACCCGATCAAATCTAGGGCCGCAGCCGTCTCCGGTCTGTACGGACAGCCGTACCGGCTGCGACCATGCCGCCCGTGGCGGGCAGGCGCCTTCTAGCGATCGCGATCCTGGCCGCCGCGCCCGTGCTCGCGGTGTCGGCCGCGGGTGCCGGCTCGGGCGACCAGGGCGCGCTGCGCGTGTCGAGCCGGGTCGAGACGGCGCGTGCCGTCCACGTGGGCCTGGCCGCCGACCGCTGCTCGCGCCCCCGCCGCGGCTGCCGCACGCGCGTCGCAGTGCCGGCCTATCCGTCGAAGCGCGCCGTGCGCGCCGCGCGGCGCTACGTGCGCCGCCGCGCGCTGTCGTCCTTCGCCCTGATCGACTCGCGCGGGCGGCTGCATGGCTGGGCGCCGCACCGGCGCTACGTCTCGGCGAGTGTCGTGAAGGCGATGCTGCTCGTGGCGCGCCTGCGCCAGCTCGGCAGGCACCTCCCCAGCGCCTCCGACCGCGCGGTGCTCAGGCCGATGATCGAGGTCTCGGACAACGACGCGGCCGACGTCGCCTACGGCTGGGTCGGCGATGCCGGGCTGCTCGCCCTCGCGCGGCGCGCGCACATGCGCGACCTGACCGTGGCCGGCTACTGGGCGTCGACCCTCTTCAGCGCCGCCGACCAGGCCCGCTTCTTCCTGCGCATCGACCGGCTCGTCCCGCGGCGCTCGCGTGGCTACGCGCGCCGGCTGCTGTCGTCGATCGTGGGCTATCAGCGCTGGGGCTTCTCGCGCGTCGCGCGCCGCCACGGCTGGCGCGCCTTCTTCAAGGGCGGCTGGCGCGTGACCTCCCGGGGCTCGCTCGTGCACGAGGCCGCGCTGTTCGAGCGCGGCGGCCGGCGCTTCTCGCTCGCGGTGCTGACCGACGGCAACCCGTCGCACGACTACGGCACGCAGACTCTGCGCGGCGTCGGCGAGCAGGATCTTTCGCTAGTCGGGGTCTCGACGCCCGCCCGCGATAATGAGGGCATGGCTGCCGGACAGGATCTGCTGCGCGTCGCGCTCGCGCAGATCAACCCCACCGTCGGGGACATCGACGGCAACGCGAGCAAGATCGCCGAGCAGATGGCGGCCGCTCGCGACGGCGGCGCGGCGCTGGTCGTGTTCCCGGAGCTCGCGCTCTGCGGCTACCCGCCGGAGGACCTGCTGCTCAAGACCACCTTCCTGGCGCGCGCCGAGGAGGCGCTGGCGGAGCTGGCGACGCAGGCGCGCGACATCGTCGCCCTGGTCGGCTTCCCCGAGCGCGCCGACGACGTCTACAACGCCGCCGCGGTGCTCGCCGACGGCGAGGTGGCCGCGGTCTACCGCAAGATGTACCTGCCCAACTACGGCGTCTTCGACGAGCAGCGCTACTTCCAGTCCGGCTCCGAGGCGGGCATCTTCGAGCTGAACGGCGTCCCGATCGGGATCACGGTCTGCGAGGACATCTGGGAGCCGGGCCCGCCCGCGATGACCGAGGCGCTGGCGGGCGCGCAGGTGATCGTCAACCTGTCCGCGTCGCCCTACCGGATCGCCTACGGGCACGGGCGCGAGCGGATGCTGATCCAGCGCGCCGTGGACAACCTGGCCGCGGTCGTGTTCGTCAACACCGTCGGCGGGCAGGACGAGCTCGTCTTCGACGGCCACAGCCTCGCCGTCGACCAGGACGGCCGCATCCTGGCGCGCTGCCCGCAGTTCGAGGAGAGCCTGACCTTCTGCACGATCGATCCGCGCGCGGTCGCCTCGGCGCGCCTGCGCGACACGCGCCACCGCGCGAACGTGCGCCGCCAGCGGCGCGCCATCCGCGATCGCGGAGCCGTCCGCGGTGCACCTGGCGAGCCTCGAGGTGCGCGGCGGCGGCGAGACGGTCGGCGGCGCGATCGCCGACCTGCTCGGTCCCGAGGCCGAGGTCTACGCGGCGCTGACGCACCGGCCTGCGCGACTACGTCGAGAAGAACGGCTTCGACCACGTGGTGCTCGGGCTGTCCGGCGGGATCGACTCGGCCCTCGTCGCGCAGGTGGCCGCCGACGCCCTCGGTCCGGAGCGGGTGACCTGCGTGTCGATGCCGTCGCCGTACTCGAGCGAGGGCACGCGCGCCGACGCGCGCGCGATCGGCGAGAACCTCGGCGTGGACTTCCGCGAGATCTCGATCGCGGCCGCGATGGAGGCATACGACGAGCTGCTGGCCGAGTCGTTCGCCGGCCGCGAGCCCGACATCGCCGAGGAGAACGTGCAGGCGCGCATCCGCGGCAACGTCGTGATGGCGCTGTCCAACAAGTTCGGCTGGCTGGTGCTCGCGACGGGCAACAAGTCCGAGCTGTCGGTCGGCTACGCGACCCTCTACGGCGACATGGCCGGCGGCCTTCGCGTGCTCAAGGACGTCTTCAAGGGCTGGGTCTACCGGCTCGTGCGCTGGCGCAACGAGCAGGCCGGACGCGAGCTCGTGCCCGCCAGCGTGCTGGAGCGCCCGCCGTCCGCCGAGCTGCGCCACGAGCAGCTCGACGAGGACTCGCTGCCGCCCTACGACGTGCTCGACGCGATCCTCGCGGGCTACGTCGAGGAGGACCTCGACGGCGAGGAGCTGGTGCGTCGCGGCCTGCCCGCGGAGGACGTGGAGCGCGTGATCCGGATGGTCGACCGCGCCGAGTACAAGCGCCGCCAGGCGCCGCCGGGGATCAAGGTCTCGACCAAGGCGTTCGGGCGCGACCGGCGCCTGCCGATCACCAACCGCTTCACGTGAGCACGCCCAGCCTGCTCCTCCGCGACGAGGACGAGCGGGCCCGGGCCGTGGCCTGGCTGTCGCTGCTCGCCCTCCCCGCGGCCGGCCTCGCACTCGTGCTGGCCGCCCCGGACGCCGACGTGCGCTGGGAGGACCATCCGGCCCACTTCTGGCTCGTGCTGCTGACCGCCCTCACGAGCGCGGCGCTGGCCGCCTCCACGACCGGCATCGCGCTGCGGCGCGCCGACGCGCGCCTGTTCCTCGTCTCGCTCGCCTTCCTCGCCGCAGCGGGCTTCCTGGCGCTGCACGCGCTCGCCACTCCCGGCGTTCTGCTCGACACGCCCAACCAGGGATTCGTGATCGCGACGCCCGTCGGGCTCCTGATCGCCTCGGGCTTCGCCGCGATGTCTGCGATGCGGCTGCCGCCGCCGCGCGCGGCCGCCGTCATTGCGCGGGCGCGCGCCCTGCGCGGCGGGCTGCTGGTCCTGATGGTCGTCTGGGGCGCCCTCTCGCTCGCCTCGGTGGCGCCGCTCGACGATCCGACGCCGGCCGAGCGGGCGACCGGGATCCTGGTCGTGCCGGCGATCCTCGCCACGCTGCTCTACGCGGTGGCCGGCTGGCGCTACCTGTCGATGGCGCTGCGCGTCGGGCTCCCCGGTCCTGCTCGCCGTGGCGAGCGCCTGCGTGCTGCTCGCCGAGGCGATGGTCGCCGTCGCGTTCGCGCGGTCCTGGCAGGCGAGCTGGTGGGAGTGGCATCTGCTGATGCTGGGCGCTTTCGGCGCGATCGCCTGGTGTGCGCAGCGCGAGGACTCCGCAGGAGCGCTTCCGCGACCTCTACCTGGACGAGACCGCCGCAGGCACGCGCGACGTGAGCGTGCTGTTCGCGGACCTCGAGGGCTTCACGGCGTTCTCGGAGGGGCGCGAGCCGCGCGAGGTCTCGGAGATGCTGAACGCCTACCTGGAGGTCGCGATCCCGCCGATCGTGCGCGAGCACGGCGGCGAGATCGACCGCCTGATCGGCGACGCGATCATGGCTACCTGGGGCACGCGCGGCGACCAGGCCGACCACGCCGCGCGCGCGGTGCGAGCCGCCGCCGACCTGCAACGCGAGACGCAGCGGATCGCGGAGGAGCACCCGGGCTGGCCGCGCTTCCGCGTCGGCGTCAACACCGGGCCAGGCGCTCGTGGGCGTGCTGGGCGTGGAGAGCGGGCGCAGCTACACCGTCGTCGGCGACACCGTCAACGTGGCGGCCCGGCTCGAGGGACGCGCTCCCGCCGGCGGCGTGGTGATCGGCGGCGCGACGCTGCGCGCCGTCGAGGGGCTGCGCGTCACGGGGCTCGGGCAGCTCGAGGTGAAGGGAAAGGGCCGGCCGGTCGAGGCCTACCGGCTCGAGCTGTCCTAGGGGGCCGCGGCGGTGTCGTCGGCACGGCCGACCAGCAGCAATGAGGTCACGCCGGCACCGGTTGCCGAGGGTGGTCGACGAACGTCGCGGTATGCGCGACGTTCGGACCCACCCCTGCCCGGGCCGGCCTGGTTGTCGCCGAGGCCGGCCTCTAGGCGGCCGGCGCCGGCCGCACGGCCATCGTCACGCGCGAGATCGCGCAGAGCCGGCCGCCGTCGTCGGTGAAGTCGACGTCCCAGACCCAGGTCGACCGGCCGCGGTGGCGCGGCGTCCCCTCGGCGTTGACGTGGCCGCTCGTGACCGGGCGCAGGAACGTCGTGTCGTTGCGCTGCCCGACCGCGATGTCGCCGTCCGGATGCACGGCGATCGACCGTCGCCCACGACACCATCGTCTCCGCCAGCGCGGCGTAGGTGCCGCCGTGGACGAGCCCGAACGGCTGCTGAACGCGGCGCTCGGCGGGGCAGCGTGCGCGGCACCGGTCGCCGTTCGCCTCGAGCATCTCGAAGCCCAGCACGTCGTCGAGGGTTCCCTCGCTCGGGAAGCCCGGCACCTTCGGCTCGGCCACGGGCGCGCACACTACAGTTCCCCCTGCTGATGGCGACATTCGACCAGCTCACCGACGAGCAGCGGGCGATCGTCGAGCTCGTCCTCCAGCAGGGCAAGAGCTACGACGAGCTCGCCGACATGCTCGGCATCCCGGAGGCCCGCGTGCGCGAGCGCGCCCGCGAGGCGCTGGTCGACCTGGCGCCGGTGAGCGTGCGCGCCGTCGAGGAGGACTGGCGCGGCCAGATCGCCGACTACGTGCTGGGCCAGCAGTCCGGGCCCGAGGCCACGGCCACGCGCGGCCACCTGCGCCGCTCGGAGTCCGCGCGCGGCTGGACGCGGTCGCTGCTGGACGCGCTCGACCAGCTCTACGGCGACCGCGAGCTGCCCGTGATCCCCGAGCCGGAGCGCGGCGCGCCGGCGCGCCGCCGCGACGCGCGGCGCCGAGGCCGGCCCGCTGGCCGGCGGGGACGCCATCCGCCGCCGGCGCATGCTGGCCGGCGCCGCGGCGGCGGGCGCGGTCGTGCTGCTGGTGGCCGTGCTGCTGTGGCCGATCGGCGTCCTCGGCGGCGACGACGACGAGGGTGGCGGCGGGTCCGCCGAACGCGAGCAACGCGGCGAGCGGCCGACACCGACAGCGGCGGCTCCGCGATCATCGCCAAGCAGCAGGGCAAGACCCAGATCCTGGTCCAGGCCCAGGGCCTCCAGCCGACCACGCAGAAGTCCGTCTACCAGGTCTGGCTGTACAACTCGAAGTCGCAGCGCAAGTCGCTCGGGCCGGTCACCACGAACGACAAGGGCAACATGCAGGTGTTCGGGCAGATGCCCGCGGGCTACAGGGACTTCGCCTTCATCGACGTCACCACCGCCACGATCGTCGGGCAGGGCGACAAGCAGCGGCTGCAGGCCGGGCACGTCGATCCTGCGCGGCGAGCTGAAGCTGGCCGCGAAGCCGGTCGAGACGGGCACCGGGAAGAACAAGGCGACGGTGCTCGCCCAGATCGCGCTGCGGCCGCTCCCCGGCTAGCCCGCCCAGCGCTACGGCAGCAGCTTGCCGGGGTTCATGATCCCGGCCGGATCCAGGCGCGCCTTGGCGGCGCGGATCAGGTCGAGCCCGAGCGCCCCACCTCCGCCGCCATCCAGGGCGCGTGGTCGCGCCCGATCGCGTGGTGGTGCGTGATCGTGCCGCCGTTGGCGATGATCGCGTCGCAGGCGGCCACCTTGGCGGCGCGCCACTGCTCGAGCGGCGCCTCGGCCTCCTGGCGGGCCAGGAAGGTGTAGTAGAGCGACGCGCCCGAGCGGTACAGGTGCGAGACGTGGCACATCACGAGCGGCGGCGTCCCGCGCTCGCGGAGCGTGCTCCGCAGCGCCTCGCCCACCGCCGCGTAGAGCGTCGGCAGGTTGCTCCAGGTGGTGGCCGTCTCGAGCGTCTCGACGAACGCCGCCCAGGTCCAGCAGCACGTCGCGCAGGTAGGGGCCGTGGTAGCGGTTGCGCGCCCACGCCTCGCCCGGCCGGCGCCCGAGCGCCAGCCCGCCGCCGGCGCGCAGCAGCGCCGACGCGTGCAGGCGGCGGCGCTCGACGTCGTCGGCATCGCCCTCGTAGCCCGCGATCGCCAGGCAGCCGCCCTCGTGGCCGCGGGCGCGCAGGTACGCGCGCCCGGCGCGCTCGGTTGCGCTGCCCGGTGGAGGCGAGCGCCAGCGACAGGCGCGTCTCCTCGCCCGTCGGAGAGGCGCATCACGTCGGGCGCGGCGTCCGCCTGCTCCAGCACCCGCAGCGCCTCGCAGCCCTCGGCGAACGAGCGGAACGACCAGCCCTCGTAGCGGCGTACGCTCGGCAGCCGCCGCACGCGCAGGGTCGCGTCGCAGATCACGCCGAGCACGCCCTCCGAGCCGATCGACCAGCTCGCGCAGGTCGGGCCCGGCGGCCGTGCCGGGCACCGACCTTCGACACGACCTCGCCGGCGGGCGCCACCAGCCGCAGGCCCTCGACCAGCTCGTCGATGCGCCCGTAGCCCGAGGAGGCCTGGCCTGCGGAGCGGGTGGCGACCCAGCCGCCCACCGTCGAGAACTCGAACGACTGCGGGAAATGCCCCAGCGTCAGGCCCTGGGCGGCGAGCCGGCGCTCGGCCTCGGGGCCGAACAGGCCCGCCTCGAAGGTGGCGGTCAGCGAGGTCGGGTCCACCGCGACCAGCGCGGTCAAGCCGGCTCAGGTCGAGCGAGATGACCGCCGGAAAGGCGCCCGCGACCGGGTCCACGCCGCCGACGACGCTGGTGCCGCCGCCGAACGGCACGACGGCGACGCGCGCCTCGGCGCAGGCGCTCAGCACCGCCGCGACCTGCGCCGCCGAGCCGGGCGCGACCACCGCGTCGGGCGCCGCGCCGAGTTGGCCGGTGCGCAGCCGCACCAGGTCCGGGTAGCTGCGCCCGGCCGCGTGGCCCACGCGGGCGGCGCGGTCGTCGTGCACGTGCTCGGCCCCCACTGCGGCGGCCAGCCGCTCGCGCGCGGCGCCGGTCAGCCGCGACTCCGGGCAGGCGCACCTCCTCGAGCGCCACCGGCCGTGACCCGGCGGCCGGGTCAAGGCCGATCTCGCTGCGCAGCAGCGCCTGGGCCTGCTTCGGGCAGCGGGCCGTCGTGGCCGTCCACGCCCCACCCCCACCACCTCATCCGAACAGCCTCGCGAGCCCGTCCAGGGCGCCCTGCACCTGCCGGGTGCCGGCGGCGCGGAACTGCACCGGGGCGAAGCGCGCCCAGCCGCGCGGGCGCTGGTCGAGCGCGATCTCGACGCGCGTGCCGCCCTCGTCGGCGGGCGGCGAGCTCGACCGAGGTGGTCGCCTCGGCCAGGATGCGCTCGAAGGGCGACTGCTCGATCTCCTGCCGCCACACCAGGCGGCTGGGCGGATCGGCCGCCACGCGCGTGAAGTCCATCCGCACCGACTTGCCCTTGGGCGAGGTGAGCACCGTGGTCCAGGCCTCCGGGGTCGCCTCCTCCACGCGCGTGACCTGCGGCCACCAGCGTCGGCAGCCGCTCCGGGTCGCTCACCACGCGCCAGACCTCCTCCTGCGTGCTCGCCACCACGGTCTCGCGCCGCACGATCACTCGTCGTAGACGAGCAGCGAGTGCACGTCGTAGCCGGCGAGCCGCTCGCGCCCGTCGAGGAAGGCCAGTTCGATCACGAAGGCGCATCCTGCCACGACGCCGCCCGCGCCCTCCACCAGGCCGCACAGCGCCCGTGCGGTGCCGCCGGTGGCGAGCAGGTCGTCGTGCACGAGCAGCCGCGCGCCGCCGCGCACGGCGTCGGCGTGCATCTCGAGCGCGTCCACGCCGTACTCGAGCTCGTACTCGACCGAGCTGACCTCGCGCGGCAGCTTGCCGGGCTTGCGGGCCAGGATGAAGCCGGCGCCCGCGGCCGCCGCCACCGCGCCGCCCAGGACGAACCCGCGCGCCTCGGCGGACACCACGTAGTCCACCTCCAGCGAGCGTGCGTACTCGGCCAGCCGGTCGATCGTCTCGCGCAGCGCCTCGGCGTCCAGGAACAGCGTCGTGATGTCGTAGAACAGGATCCCCGGCTTGGGGAAGTCGGGCACGCGCCCGACGTAGCTGTCCAGATCCAGCGTCAGCGCGCGATCTTGCGCAGGTCGCGGATCAGCAGCAGGTGCTTGAGGTGCGACGCGATCGCCGCCAGGTTCTCGAGCGCCTCCACGGCCTCCTTGCGCCGCTCCGGGTTGCGCGACCGCAGCGCCGGGGCGAGGATCTGCTCGAGCAGCGCGGCCTCGCGGTCGGCGGACGTGCGGAAGACGCGCAGGTTGCGCCCGCCGACGCCGAAGCGCTTCAGCTCGGTGACGGCGCGGATGATCTCGCGCTCGGTGTCGTCGTAGAGCTGCTCGCCGTCGCGGCGCTCGCCCTTGATGACGCCGTAGTCCTCGAGCTCCTTGACGAGCGCCTGGTCGGCGCCGGTGTCGTCGAGCACGTCGTCGAGCCGGTAGAGCGAGCCGGGGCCGCGCAGCGCGACCGTCGCCCGGCGCGGGTTGCGGGCGTCGGGAGCGGCCGTCGGCGTCTCCGACTCGGCCATGCCCGGCGGCCAGCTCCTGGCGGATCACCCGCAGGGGCAGGAACTCGTCGCGCTGGAGGCGCAGGATCGTGCGCAGCCGGTCGACGTCGCCGGGACCGTAGAGCCGGTACCCGCCCGGCGTGCGCCGCGGCGAGAGCAGCTTCTGGTCCTCGAGGTAGCGGATCTTCGAGATCGAGATGTCCGGGAACTCGCGCTCGAGCTGCTTGACCACCGCGCCGATCGTCAGCGCCTTCTCCTTGCGCGGGGGCGGGCCGCCCGCGACCTCGGTGCTCATCGCTCGTCCAGGTAGGTGAGCTTGTACTTGCCGACCTGCAGCTCGTCGCCGTTCTGGAGCCGGTGCGACTCGATCCGGCGGCGGTTCACGTAGGTCCCGTTCAGGGACCCGAGGTCGTCGATGTAGAGCCCGTCGCGGCGCGCCACGAGCAGCGCGTGGTTGCGCGACACGGTCACGTCGTCGAGGAAGACCTCGGCCTCGGGGCTGCGCCCGATCGTCATTCGCTCACCTGTCACGTTGAATGCCTCTCCCGACCGGCCGCCGCCGGAGCGGATCACGAGCGTGGCCCCCTCGTGGGTGACCTCCTCGAGGTCGACCGCCTTCAGGTCCCCGGCCTCGTCCACCTGGTAGACCTCGGTCGTGTCGCCCTTCTCGCCCGGCTCGGCCTCTGCGAGGAAGGCGCCGCAGCGCTGGCAGTAGTTCGCGCCCTCGGCGTTGACGAACCCGCACTCGGGGCAGTGCACGGCTACTCGACGTCCCCCTCCGAGGGAATGCCCTTCCCGGCGAGGATGTCGGTCAGCTGCTGCACGTCGGCGCCGCTGATGACCGTCTCACCCTCCTCGTGCTTCTTTCGCAGCCGGTTCACCAGCTCGGCGCGCAGGATGTCGATCTTGCCGTGCAGGATGCGCCGGCGGTACGAGACCTCCTGCTCCTCCTCGGTCAGCTGCTGAATCATGTCCTTCAGCTCACGGTCGGAGAGCGCTCCGAGATCAGGGAAGGTGTCCAATGCGTTCCTTTCGGGGCACGTGATGAAGCGGGCCAACGGCGAATACTAGCCGATTCTCAAGCTGAGGTTGAGCCTTTGCGCAAGCCCTGGAGACCATCTTGCAGGTACATGACGGTGGCCGCAAGGGTGATGGCGAGGCCGAACAGGAGCAGCGCGGTCGAGATCCAGGTGTCCACGATCATCGCCAGCCCGAGCGCCCCCATCACGGGCCAGACGGCCCAGCGGCCCAGCATGTTGACGCTCAGGTCCATGCCGCGGCGCAGCGCCAGCTGGGTCAGGACCAGCATGAACGCCTCGCGCGCGGCCAGCACCAGCAGCGCCCAGCGCGGCAGCAGCTCGAAGTGCCAGGCCACGACCGCGCCCGACAGGACCAGCAGGCGATCGGTGAGCGGGTCGAGCAGCGCGCCGAGGCGCGAGTACTGGCCGGTGATGCGGGCGGCCATGCCGTCGAACCAGTCCGTGGCGGAGACGACCGCGAACAGGATCGGTGGCGGTCGTGTCGCGGCCGTCGCCCGACCCCAGCGCCAGCACCAGGAACAGCGGGAATCAGCAGGATGCGCGCCACGCCGATCGCGTTCGGGATCGTCCAGGGGTTGAGCGGCTCGCCGCGGCGCGTCTGCGGCGGCGGCCCGCCGGAGCGGTCGAGGCCGACCAGCCGGCGGAACGTCAGGGGAGGGTCGCCCACAGCTCCGCCGCCGCCTGCGCGGCCCCGTCGAGCGGCAGCGAGGCGCGACTGCTGGCCGCGCCGCAGCTGGGCGTCGACCTGTCCGGCCTCGAGTCCGCGCTTGCCGACCGTGAGCCGCAGCGGGCAGCCCAGCAGCTCGGCGTCGGCGAACTTCTCCCCCGCGCTGCCGTCGCGGTCGTCGTAGAGCACGTCGAGTCCCGCGCCGCGCAGCTCCTCGTAGAGGCGCGTCGGCGGCCTCGCGGGCCGGCTCGCCGGCCTTGCCGAGCGTGATCAGCTCGACGTCGAAGGGCGCCACGGCGCGCGGCCAGGCGATGCCCTGCTCGTCGTTGAACTGCTCGATCGCCGCGGCGATGATGCGCGCCGGGCCGATGCCGTAGGAGCCCATCACGATCGGCTGCTCCTTGCCCTGCTCGTCCAGGTAGCGGGCGCCGAGCGGCTCCGAGTAGCGGGTGCCGAGCTTGAAGATGTTGGCCACCTCGATGGCGGGCTCGATGCGGATCTCGCCGCCCGCGGGGCAGCGGTCGCCGGCCTCGACGCGCCGCACGTCGGCCCAGCTCGCCTCGAAGTCGCGCCCGGGCTCCACCCCGCGCAGGTGCAGGTCGGCCTCGTTGGCGCCCGTGACGAGGCCGTGCAGGCCGCGCAGCGCCTCGTCCGCGATCACGTCGACGCGCGCGCCGACCGGGCCGATGTAGCCGGGCACGCTGCCGAACAGCTCGCGCACCTCGGCCTCCTCGGCGGGCCGCGCGGGCGGCGCCCAGCCCGTTCTGCAGCTTGATCTCGTTGAGCCGGTGGTCGCCGCGGACCAGCACCAGCACCGGGCCTCGCCCCTCGACGATCGTCGGCATCGCCTTGATCAGCGCGCCGGCGGGCACGCCCAGCAGACCCGTGACGGCATCGATCGTGGTCGCTGCCGGCGTCTCCACCGGCTCGGGCGCGCCCAGCGGCTCGGGCAGGCCGTCGACGGGCCGCGGCGTGCCGCTCGCGACCTCGACGTTGGCGGCGTAGCCCGCGTCGGACAGGGCCACGTCGTTCTCGCCCGCGGCGCAGGGCGCCATGTACTCGTGGGCGCCCGAGCCGCCCATCATCCCGACGTCCGCCTCGACCCGGTACCACTCGAGCCCGGTGCGGTCGAAGATCGCGTCGTAGGCGCCGATGTGCCGCTCGTAGGACTCGTCGAGGCCGGCCTCGTCGCGGTCGAACGAGTAGGCGTCCTTCATGATGAACTCGCGGGTGCGCAGCACCCCGGCCCGCGGGCGCGGCTCGTCGCGCTCCTTGACCTGGAAGTGGTAGAGCAGCTTGGGCAGGTCGCGGTAGGAGCGCACCTCGCGCGAGATGTGGAAGGTGATGACCTCCTCGTGGGTCATCGCGAGCGTCAGCTCGGCGCCGCGCCGGTCCTGGAGCTTGAACAGCTCGTCGATCTCGTAGCGGCCCGTTCGCTTCCACAGCTCGGCGGGCTGGAGCACCGGCATCAGCATCTCGGCCGAGCCGATCCGGTCCAGCTCCTCGCGGATCAGCTGCTCGACCTTGCGATGGGAGCGCCAGCCGGCCGGCAGCCAGGTCCAGAGGCCCGCTCCGACCTGGCGCGCGAGCCCGGCGCGGACGATCAGCCGGTGCGAGGTGGCCTCGGCGTCCGCGGGGTCCTCGCGGGTCGTGGGCAGGAAGTAGGCGGAAAGGCGCGTCACGGGGGCGCGACTATAACCCCGTGTAACTCAATGTCTCGGCTCAGCGGCCGATCTAAGGCCTATGGAGGTATCCGGCCGCTCCGGCTTCGCCTTGCGCGCGTGCGCGGGCGCGGCCGCGCTCGGCATGGCGGCGTATACGCTGCAGACGGCCACGGGCGCCGGCGGCGCCGGAGCTCACCGCATTCGCCGCGACTACCTCTACAACGTCCTGCTGCTCGCCGGGCGCGGGGTTCTGCCTGTGGCGCGTGGCCGTCGATGCGCGAGGAGCGCGCGGCCTGGCTCGTCATCGGAGTGGCCATCCTCAGCTGGTCGGCCGCCGACATCGTCTGGACCACGGTCTACGCCGACGACCCCAACGCCCCCTACCCCAGCGTCTCCGACGCACTCTGGCTGGTCTGGTATCCGGCCAGCCTGGCCTGACGCTCGTCCTGCTGGTGCGCTCGCGCCTGCGCCACGCGCGCGCGAGCCTGTGGCTCGACGGCGTGATCGGCGCCGTCGCCACCACGGCGGTGGCGGCCGCGGTCGCCTACGGCCCGGTCATCCACGAGGGCAGCGCCGGCGACCTCAGCGCGGCGGTGCTCACCAGCCTCGCCTACCCGGTCGGCGACCTGCTGCTGCTCGGCATGGTCACCGCGATCTTCGGGCTCTCGGGCTGGCGCCCGGGCCGCGCCTGGATCGCGCTCGGCTTCGGCCTCGCGCTCAACGGGGTCGCCGACGGCATCTACCTCGTCCAGCTGGCCGACGGCACCTGGGTCGAGGACGGCTGGGTCAACGCGCTCTGGCCCGCCTCGTCGCTGCTGATCGGCTTCGCCGCCTGGCAGCCGATCAAGCGCGGCGCGGCCCCGAAGGTCCAGACCATCCGGGTGGTGATCGTCCCGGTCGTGTGCGGCGTCGTCGGCGCCGGCCTGCTCGCCTACGACCACTTCTCGCGCCTCAACGGCATCACGGTCGTGCTCGCCGGCCTCACCCTGCTGCTCGTGCTCGTCCGCTCGGCGCTCGTGTTCGCCGAGAACCAGCGTGTGCTGGTCCACAGCCAGGCCGAGGCGCTGACGGATCCGCTCACGGGCCTGCGCAACCGGCGCAGCCTGATGATGGACCTGACCGACGCCGTCGCGCACGCGACGCCGGAGCAGCCGGTGGCGCTGGTGCTCTTCGACCTGGACGGCTTCAAGGAGTACAACGACGCGTTCGGGCACCCCGCCGGAGACGGGCTGCTGGTGCGGCTCGGGCGCGCAGCTGGACGACACCGTGAAGGGCCACGGGCGCGCCTACCGGCTCGGCGGCGACGAGTTCTGCGCGGTGCTACACCCGGGCGCCGCGGGCCTTGCCGTCCTGGTGAACGCGTGCGTGGAGGCGCTCGGAGAGCACGGCGAGGGCTTCCAGGTGACGACCTCCCACGGCACGGTGATCGCGCCGGACGAGGTGACCGACGCGACCGAGGCGCTGCAGGTGGCCGACCGCCGCATGTACGCGCGCAAGGGCGAGCGGCGCGTCTCGGCCGGGCGCCAGTCGCGCGACGTGCTGCTGCGCAGCCTCTCCGAGCGCCAGCCCGACCTGCACCTGCACCTGCGCGGCACCGCGGACCTCGCGCTCGCTGTCGGCAGCGAGCTGGGCATGCGCGGTGATGCGCTCGACGACGTGGCGCACGCCGCGGAGCTTCACGACGTGGGCAAGATCGCGATCCCCGACGCGATCCTCCAGAAGGCCGGCCCGCTCGACGAGACGGAGTGGGGCTTCATGCGCCGCCATACCGTCATCGGGGAGCGCATCCTGATGGCCGCGCCGGCGCTGCGCCGCGTGGCCCGCCTCGTGCGCTCGAGCCACGAGCGCTGGGACGGCGACGGCTATCCCGGACGGTCTGGCGGGCGAGGAGATCCCGCTCGGGGCGCGCGTGGTGGCCGTCTGCGACGCCTTCGACGCGATGACCACCGACCGGCCCTACCGCAAGCGGATCGACGAGCGCGAGGCGCTGGAGGAGCTGAAGCGCTGCGCCGGCACGCAGTTCGACGCGGCGGTCGTGGAGGCCTTCGACCGAGTGCTCATGCTCGAGCGGCGCCGCGCAGCCGAGGCCGCCTCGGCGGACGAAGTCGCCGGCGCCCCCGCTGACGCCGGCTGCCTGACTCGGCGCGCTAGGCGCGCGTGAAGCGGCGGCCCTCGGTGGGGCTCGCCTGCTCGTCCAGCTCGATCCGCTTCGCCTTGGGCGCGCCCGCCATCGGCAGCGTCTGGCCGTTGCCCATCGCCTCGGCGGACGCCGCTGCGGCCTCCAGCGCGGCGAGGCGCTCGGGCGTCAGCTCGCCCGCGTTCTCCTCCTCGATGCGCTCCAGCCAGGCGGCGCCCTCGGCGGCCTTGGACTCGTCGACGATCACCTTGCCGACGTCGAGCGACTTGTCGATCTCGGCGAACAGCTCGTCGACGAGCCGCTCCTGGGGCACCTTCCGCAGCGGCTTGCCGTGGGCGAAGATCAGCCCTTCGTTCTTGGCTCCGGTGATGCCGAAGTCGGCGTGCGAGGCCTCGCCGATGCCGTTGACGGCGCAGCCCAGCACGGCCACCTCGATCGGCTCGTCGTAGGCGCGCAGGCGCTCCTCGATGTCGGCGACGACGGTGTCCATGTCGAACTGCAGGCGCCCGCAGGTGGGGCAGGCGATCAGCACAGGGCCGCGCTCGCGCAGCTTGAGCGCCTTGAGGATCTCCCAGGCGACCTTGACCTCCTCCTCCGCGTGGAAGGTGGAGAGCGAGATGCGGATCGTGTCGCCGACGCCGTCGGCGAGCAGCGTGCCCAGGCCGACGGCGGACTTGAGCGAGCCCGACCACTTGGTCCCCGCCTCGGTGATGCCGAGGTGCAGCGGGTTCTCGATGCGCTCGGCGAGCAGGCGGTTGGAGGCGATCGTGTTCGGCACGTTGGTCGACTTGATCGAGACCTTGAAGTCCTTGAAGTCGAGCCGGCCCATCAGCTCGACGTGCTCGATGGCGGCCGCCACCAGCGCCTCGACGGGCGACTCGCGCTCGAGCTCGTGCAGGTGCTTGGGCAGGGAGCCGGAGTTGACGCCGATCCGCAGCGGGATGCCCGCCGCGCGCGCCTTCTCGACGACCTCGCCGGTCTTCTCGTGACCGCCGATGTTGCCCGGGTTGATCCGGACGCAATGGGCGCCGGCGTCGATCGCCTTGAGCGCGAGCGTGTGGTTGAAGTGGATGTCCGCGATCACCGGGATCGGCGACTCGACCACGATCCGCTCGAGCGCGCGCACGTCGTCGTCGCGCGGGACCGCGCAGCGCACCAGGTCGCCGCCGGCGTCGGCGATCGCGTGGATCTGGCGCATCGTCGCGTCGAAGTCGGCCGTCTCCGTCTTCGTCATCGACTGGATGGCGACGGGAGCCCCGCCCCCGATTTTCACGCCGCCGACGTCGATCTGCCGCTTGGAGGCCATCACCCAGATGGTAGTGAGATGCTTCTCCCTCGGATGCTGCAACTTCCGCTCAGCAATCGTGTTGAGGCGGCATGAGGCGGCTCGCGATCGCCCTCGCCCTACTCGGGTGCACGGCTGCACCCGCGCAGGCGGCACCCGGCTCGCTCGATCACACGTTCGGCGGCGACGGCCTCGTCCACGCCGCCGCCGACTCGACCGACCTCGCGTCCGCCGTCGCCTTCGCGCCCGACGGGAACATCGTGGTGGGCGGCTACGCCGACGTGTCGCCCACCGGCGACGGACGCACGGACCCCGGCAACCTCGACCTCGCCGTCGCCCGCTTCACGCACGATGGGCGCCTGGCGACACGCGCCACGCTCGACGCGGGCGGACACGAGGAGGCCTCTGCGATGGCGGTCGAGGCTGACGGGTCGCTCCTGCTCGCGGGTTGGTCGCGCTCGCGGCCCAACGAGACGTTCCAGAGCCAGTACAGCGCTCTTGTCGCCCGCTTTCGGGCGGACGGCCGGCCGGACCCGTCATTCGGTCAGGACGGGGCGGTGCTGCTGCCCTTGGCCCCCACGCCGTACTTCGGCGCGGAGCTCGTGCACCGGCATCGCGACGGCAGGATCACCATCGCGGGTCCCCTGATGTCCCCGACGGGAAGCTATTCGCTTCTTTTCGCCCGGCTGCTTCCCGACGGGCGCCCCGACGCGACCTTCGGTCCGGGTGGGGTGCGGTCGATCTCCTTCCACGGCGGCGCGACCGCGACGGCCTTCGCGCTGGACGACGCGGGAAGGGTCGTCGTCGTCGGGATCGACCCGCCCCCAGGCCTCGACCAGCCCTCCGCGCTCGTGGTGCAGCGCTTCTCGCTCGGCGGCACGCTCGATCAGAGCTTCGGCAGCCACGGCACGGCCACCATCGGCTCTGGCACGCACTGGCCCGAGGCCATCGCGTTCCAGAGCGCGGGCACCATCGTCGTCGGCCATCCGACGGGCCAATACGGGGAGACGGGCCGGCTGGTGCGTCTGGGCCCGAACGGGGCACCGGACCCGACCCTGGGGACGGGCGGCGGCGTCGCCACGATCACGCCGTCGAGCGTGGTCGTCGACCGGGCCGACCGGATAGTCGTCGGCGGTCCGGGGTTCGCGATGCGGCGGTACGGGGCGAACGGCGCCCCGGACGGCGTGTTCCGCCCGGCCGCGATCCCGCAGGCGTACCAGAACACGCACGGCGTGGCCGTGACGCTCGCACCGGACGGCGACCTCGTGGCCGCCGGGTGGATGCAGGCCCGTGAGATCGTCGCCTTCGAGGCGCCCTACTACGACTTCGGCGTTGCGCGCTTCCATGGCGGGAGCGACTCGACATCGCCGCGCCTGTACGTCCGGGCCAGGACGAGGGGCTGCGTGCGGGCGGTCCTCAAGGTGCGCCTGCGCGCTCGCGACGACTCGGGTGTCGCGGCGCTCGCCGTCCGGGTCGACGGACGCGTGGTGGCGCGCCGGCGCGGTGGCAGGGCGGCGCTGCGCGTGTCCACCCGGCGACTGGGGCGTGGCCCGCACCGACTCGCGGTCACCGCAGTCGATCGCGTCGAGAACCGCACGGTGCAGACGCTGGGCTTCCGGCGCTGCCGCTAGGCGTAGAGGGCCTCGATCGCGTCCGCGTACTTCTCGTTGATCGGCTTGCGCTTCAGCTTCATCGTCGGAGTTAGCTCTTGCCCGCCGGGCTGCCACTCCTCCTCGAGGATCTTGTAGCGCTTGATCTGCTCCACCCGCGCTAGTTGCTCGTTCGCAGCGGCGACGCCGCGCTCGACCTCTGCGGCGACGTCGCCGCTCCATGCCGGCGCCACGTCGGGGTCGAGCGTGATCAGCGCGACGTTGTAGGGGCGCATGTCGCCGATCGCGATCACCTGCCCGATCACCGGGCTGGCGGCCTTCACCTTCGCCTCGATGTTCGCCGGCGACATGTTCTTGCCGCCCGCGCTGATGATCAGCTCCTTCTTGCGGTCGACGATCTTGAGGTAGCCGTCCTCGTCGAACTCCCCCACGTCGCCGGTGTGCAGCCAGCCCTCGGCGTCGATCGCCTCGGCGGTCTGCTCGGGCTGGTTGCGGTAGCCGGGCGTGATCATCGGCCCGCGCATCAGCACCTCGCCGTCCTCGGCGAGCTTGATCTCGGCGCCGGGCGCCGGCGGCCCCACGGTCCCGATCTTGATGCGGTCAGGCGGGTTGCACGCGCCGTAGCCGGTCGTCTCGGACATCCCCCACAGCTCGGCCAGCGGGATCCCGATCGCGTGGAAGAACTCGATCACCTCGCGCGGCGTCGGCGCTGCGCCCGACGTTGACCGACTCGATCGAGTCGAGGCCCAGCCGCGAGCGGATCTTCGAGAGCACCAGCTCGTCGGCGCGGGCGTGCTCGGCCGCAAGCTCCTCGGGGATCGGCTCGCCGGCCTGGTCGAGGCGCACCTTCTTGAGCCCGACCTCCAGCGCCCACCGGGTCGCCTGCTTGCGCGCCTCGTCCTGCTCGGCCTCGATACCGGCCTCGATCGCGGCCTTGAGCTTCTCGAAGATGCGCGGCACGGCGAAGAACCACGTCGGCCGCACCTCGGGCAGGTACGCCACGACCTGACGCGGGTCGGGGCAGTCGGTCGTCGTGAAGCCGAGCAGCATCGGCAGGTAGTGCGAGCACGCGCGCTCGGCGATGTGCGCCATCGGCAGCCAAGAGATCACGCGCCCGTCGGCCGGGAAGGAGATGATCTCGTCGAAGCCGCGTACGGCCTCGATCTGGTTCGAGTGCGTCAGCTGCACGCCCTTCGGCGGCCCGGTGGTCCCGGAGGTGTAGATCAGGGTGAGGGTGTCCTGCGGCTGCACCGCGCGCCACGCCGCCTCGAAGTCGAAGTCGTCGCGCGCGTGCTCCTCGACCGCGCCACCGTCCTCGTCGTCGACGACGATCAGCCGCTCGACGCCCGGACATCGGCCTGCGCGCGGTCGAGGAAAGCCTTCTCGGTCACCAGGATGCGGGCGCCGGCGTCCTCGAGCTGGTAGGCGACCTGCTCGGCGGTGTAGGTGTTGTAGACCGAGAAGGGCGTCGCGCCGAGGTGCAGCGCGGCGGCGTCGAACCAGTGGAACTCCGGCCGGTTGGTGAGCATCAGTGCCATCGCCTGGCCGCGCTCCAGCCCGAGCCCGGCAAGCCCGGCCGCCGTGCGACGCACCTTGTCGGCGTACTCCGCCCACGTCAGCGAGAGCTGTCGTCCTTGAGGCGCAGGGCCACGCGGTCGGGGTTCGCGGCGGCGGTGAGCTGGAACGCCTCGGCCATCGTGGAGGCGTCGAGCCCGACCGGCCGCGTCCGGTCCGACGTCAGGGCGTGCATGACCGTCATCGTGCCGGCGAGCGGAGCTGCCTCAACGAACTTGGAAGCCCTCGCCCGACAATCGGCCGATGTCGTTCGAGAGCCCGACCAGGAAGATCAGGATCACGAGCATGAAGCCGATCACGCCGGCGCGCTCCATCACGGCGAACGGCACCGGCTTGCGGCGCACCTTCTCCACGATCGCCCAGAAGATGTGCCCGCCGTCGAGCGGCAGGAACGGGAACAGGTTCACGATCGCCAGCGACAGCGAGATGATCGCGAGGATGCCGACGACCTGCTCGAGGTCGTTGAGGATCGTCTGGCGGGTCACCTCGTAGGAGCCGACGACCCCGCTGATCTCCTTGCGCTGCTCCGGGTTGATCAGGCGCGCCGGCAGCTCCAGCGTCGCCTTCGTGATGAACCAGAAGCGATCCGCGGTCGTGTCGATCGCCTCTCCGAAGGGCAGCGTCTCGCGCGGCCCGCGGCGCGTAGGAGAAGCCCACTCGGCGTCCGCTCGATCGCGCCGTCGTAGATCGGCGTCAGCGTGAACGTCCGCTCGCGCGCCGTCGCGCTTCACCGTCACGGCCGCCGGCTGGGCGGCCTTGCAGCCGTCGCGTCGGCTTGCCGGCGCACTTGTGGCTCGCGATCAGGTCCGACAGGCGTGCCCGGCCCGCCGCGCTTGCCGTCGACGGCCACGAGCGTGTCGCCCGCGCGCAGCACGCCCGCCGCCGGGAAGCCCTTCTGCGACCGGGCCGACCTCGCGCGAGCTGGTCTCGGCGCCGATCGCGAAGAAGAAGAGCGAACAGCAGCAGGAAGGCCAGCACCAGGTTGACCGCCGGCCCCGCGGCGATCACGACGATCCGCTTCCAGACCGGCTGCGAGTGGTAGGCGCGGTCGCGAACCTCCTCGGGGAGGTCCTCCGACGGGTTCATGCCGCTGATCTTCACGTAGCCGCCGAGCGGGATCGAGCCGAGCGCGTACTCGGTCTCCCCCACCTTCTTCTTCAGGATCGTCGGCGGGAAGAACAGCGAGAAGCTTCTCCACCCGCATGCCCACCGCCTTGGCCGCGGCGAAGTGGCCGAGCTCGTGCAGGATCACCAGCAGGGCGAAGCCGAGCGAAGGCGAGCAGCCAGCTCACGCGGCCACCCGCCCGCGCGACCTCGCGCGCCTGCGTGTCGGCCTCGTAGAGGTCGCTGAAGTGGCGCACCGGCCGCGCCGGCAGCTCGGCGAGCGTCGACTCGATCACGCGCGGCGATCCCGGTGAACGCGAGCTCGCCGCGCAGGAAGGCGTGCACCGCCACCTCGTTCGCGGCGTTCAGCACGCACGGCGCGGTGCCGCCCGCCAGCGCGGCCTCGCGCGCGAGGCGCAGGCAGGCGAACGTGTCCTCGTCGGGCGGCTCGAAGGTCAGGCTGCCCACCTCGGCGAGGTCGAGCGGCCGCACCGGCACGTCGGCGCGATCGGGATGGTGCAGCGCGTAGGAGATCGGCACGCGCATGTCGGGGTGGCCCAGGTGGGCGAGCGAGGCGCCGTCGTTGAGCGTGCACGAGCGCGTGCACGATCGACTGCGGGTGCACGACCACGTCGATCCGCTCGTACGGCAATCCGAACAGGTGGTGCGCCTCGATCACCTCGAGGCCCTTGTTCATCAGCGTCGCCGAGTCGATCGTGATCTTGCCGCCCATCGTCCCAGGTCGGGTGCGCGAGCGCCTCCTCGCGCGTGACGTCCGTCGAGATCCGTGCGGCCGCGGAACGGGCCGCCGCTGGCGGTCAGCACCAGCTTGTCGACCGTGCCCGGGCGCTGCCCCTCGAGCAGCTGGAACAGCGCGGAGTGCTCGGAGTCGACCGGGATCAGCTGCGCGCCGGTGGCCTCGGCCAGCGCCATCACGAGCTCGCCGCCGACCACGAGGCTCTCCTTGTTGGCCAGCGCGAGGTCGATGCCCTCGCCGAGCGTCGCGACGGTCGGGCCGAGCCCGGCCGAGCCGACCAGCGCGTTCAGCACCAGGTCGCAGTCGGTGTCGGTGATCAGCTCGACGAGCCCCTCGGCGCCCGGCCAGCACCGCCGGCGTGCTCCGCCGCGCGCGCGGCGGCGTCGACGTCGGCGAGCGCGATCCGCTCGACGCCGAAGCGGCGGGCCTGCTCCAGCAGCAGCTCCCAGCTCGATGCAGCGGCGAGCGCCGACGACCTCGAGCTCGTCGCTGCGCTCGACCACGTCGAGCGCCTGGGTGCCGATCGAGCCGGTCGACCCGACGATGACGATTCTGCGCACTCGGCTCAGTCTAGGAGCCGGCGTGAAGCGTCTCGATCAGCGCGTCCACGACGCGCGGGTCGAGCTGGCTGCCCGACGACGCGCCGCAGCTCGGCCTGCGCGTCCGCGGCGGCGCAGCGCCGGGCGGTACGGGCGGTCCGAGCGTCATCGCGCCGTAGGCGTCGCAGGCGAGCAGGATGCGAGCGCCGAGCGGGATGTCCTCGCCGGCGAGCCGATCCGGGTAGCCGCGGCCGTCCCAGCGCTCGTGCGCCGCGCGCACCAGCGGCAGCGCGTCCGCCAGGAACTCGACCGGGCGAGAGGATCCCCTCCGCGATCAGCGGGTGGCGCTCCACGGCCGGGCGCTCCGCCTCGGTCAGCGGGCCGGGCTTGTTGAGGATCGCCTCCGGCACGCCCAGCTCGCCGATGTCGTGCAGCGTGGCCGCGTAGCGCAGCGCGCCAGGTCGTCGTCGTCCATGCCGAGCCGGGCGCCGACCGCCTCGCAGAGCTGCGCCAGCGAGGAGGGTGGCTCCGCCGGTCCGGCGGCCGCGCGCGCCTCCAGCGCGGCCTTGAGCGCCTCCGCGGTGCCCAGCTGGGCGCGCTCGATGCGCTCGTGCAGCTCCGCCGAGCGCAGGCCCGCCGCCAGCTGGTGGGCCGCCGCGCGCAGCATGCTGCGCGTCGGCCTCGTCGAAGGCGCTCAGGCTCGGTGGACTGCAGCGTCAGCGCGCCCCACGGGCGCCCGTCCGACCAGCACCGGCACGTCGAGCTCCGAGCGCACGTCGAGCGTGGCGGGCGTGCCCGCGTAGTCGGGCTCGCAGCGTCACGTCGCGGCGCGAGCACCACGCGCCGCTCGCGCAGGCAGCGCCCGACCAGGCCGCGCTGGGCGGGCAGCGAGTACTCACGCAGCTCGGGGCCGTCGAGCATCCCCCATCCCGGCGACAGCTCGAGCTGCCCGTCGTCGCGCAGCCGCATCAGCGCGGTCGCGTGGGCCTCCATGGCCTCGTGCACCTCCTCGACCGCGGCCTCGGACATCGCCTGCGTCGGTCGTCTCCTCGGCGATGCGCGCGCCGAGCGCGTTGGTCAGCCGCAGCTGGCGCGCCCAGCGCTCGCGCATCGCCGCGCCCTTGCGCGCCGAGCGCGGCGGGATCGCGGCCCGCAGCAGCAGCGACGCCTCGACGAGGCCCTCCTCGAGCGGGGCGGTGCGCGTGTCGGCGTACAGCTCCAGCAGCCAGGTCAGGTCGCTGGTCGGCCGCCGTGGCGGCGAGCACGCTGGTGCGGCCCAGCAGCTCGAGCAGCGTGCGCTCGGCGTCGGTCGGCGCCTCGTCGTCCACGCGCGTCACGAACGCTCCCGCGCCCGCCCTCAGCAGCCGCTCCGTGGCCGGGTACTCGTCGATGCTGTAGACCTCGTTGTCGAGCCCGAGCCGCAGCCCCTCGAGGCGCTTGTCGCGCCCGTCGGCCTGGGCGATCGTGTGGATCGTGTCGCCGCCGGCGGGCGCGAAGGAGATCGCCCAGGCGGCCGTGTTGAGCGCCTCGGACAGCGTCACCGCCACCGCCTCGATGCGCTCCAGCGGCCCCTCGTGCGCGAGGTCGCCGCGAGAAGCGCTCGGTCAGCTCGCGCGTGGCGTCGCGCACGCGCTCCTGGACGGTGCGCCGCAGCACGCGCCGCTCGGGCTGGTGCCCACGTCGGAGGCGCGCGAGCCGGCCGTGCAGAGATCTGCCCGCCGCCGTTGCGCTTGGCGCGGTAGAGCGCGGCGTCGGCGGCGCGCATCAGCTCGGCGAGCGTGCTCACGCCGCCGCCGAGCGCGGCCGCGCCGCACGAGATCAGGATGCCGCCGCCGTCGTTGAGGTCGGCCAGCGTGGCGCCGGCGAGCATCGCGCGCGTCCTCGAGGGTGCGCTCCCTCCATCACGACGCAGAACTCGTCGCCGGAGAGCCGGCCGACCAGGTTGCCGGGCCGCGCGGCCGCGGCCGCACGAGCGCCTCGCCCACGCGCTGCAGCGCGCGGTCGCCGGCGTCGTGGCCGGCGCGGTCGTTGATCGCCTTCAGCTCGTCGACATCGCAGAGCAGCACGGCGAGCGGCACGTCGCGCTCGGCGGCGCGCGCCACCGCGCGCTGCAGGCGCTCCTCGAGCGCGCGCCGGTTGGCGAGGCCCGTGAGCGGGTCCTCGTAGGCGAGCCGCGATACGCGCGAGAACAGCTCGGCACGGCCGATCGCGACCGCCAGCTGGCCGGCGACGGTCTCGAGGAAGCGCACGTCCTCGCCGCGGAAGCGCGGCTGGCCGGGCGCGGTGGTGGCGTAGACCTCGCCCCAGGCCTCGCCCTCCACGAGGATCGGCACGCCGACCTCCGACTCCTTGCCCAGCCGCGTCAGCCGCTCCGCGGAGACCCGGTCGATCGTCACGGGACGTCGATCGAGTTGAAGTACGCGAGCCCGTCGAGCACCAGCCGCTCGGCGTTGCGGTCCTCGACGAGCGGGTGCACCTCGGCGGCCGGATAGCGCTCCTCGTCAGGGCCCAAGCTCGCCGACGTTGATCACGGTTCGCAGCCGGTCCAGCTCGCGCTCCCAGCGGCTGACCGACAGCGACGCGGCGCCGATCGCGGCGCGCGCCTCCTCGGCAGCCACCTCGAGCACCTCCTCGAGGTTGTGCGCCCCGGCGGCCGCCGCCGCGACGCGCAGCAGGGCCTCTCGCTCGGTGCCGGGATGGCCCCGGCCGTGCTCGGCGCCGTCCCCGCCGGGGGCGCGAGGCAGCCGAGCTTCCCCATGCGGGCTCCACCGGAAGAACATCGGGCAAACGAGCCCCTCGGCTTGAGAGAATTCGCGCCGAATGCGCTTCGGCATCTTCTACGAGCACCAGAACCCGCGACCCTGGGAGGGCGCTGCGCTCGGAGCACGCGCTGCTGAAGGACGCCCTCGAGCAGGTCGAGCTGGCCGACCGGCTCGGCTTCGACTACGTCTGGGAGGTCGAGCACCACTTCCTCGAGGAGTACTCGCACTCGTCGGCGCCGGAGGTGTTCCTCGCCGCCGCGGCGGCGCGCACGCAGCGGATCCGGCTCGGGCACGGCATCGTGCAGCTCCCGCCGGCCGTCAACCACCCGGCGCGGGTCGCCGAGCGGATCGCGACGCTCGACCTGATCTCCGACGGCCGCGTGGAGTTCGGCACCGGCGAGTCGTCGTCGGCGGCCGAGCTGGGCGGCTTCCTGGTCGACCGCGAGCCGCAAGCGCGACGATGTGGGAGGACGCCATGGGCGCGATCACGCGGATGTTCGTCGAGGAGCCGTTCGCCGGCTGGGACGAGCGAGTTCTGGAGCATGCCGCCGCGCAACGTCGTGCCGAAGCCGCTGCAGAAGCCGCATCCGCCGCTCTGGGTCGCCTGCAGCCGCCGCGAGACGATCCAGTTCGCCGCCCGCAACGGCATCGGCGCGCTGTCGTTCTCGTTCGTCGAGCCCGAGGACGCCGGGCAGCTGGGTCGAGGAGTACTACGAGCTGATCGAGTCGGACGAGTGCGTGCCGGTCGGGTTCGACGTGAACCCGAACGGTCGCCGTCGTGCTGCCGATGATGCTGCACGAGGACGAGGCGACCGCGATCGAGCGTGGCATCGACGGCGCCCACTTCTTCGGCTACTCGCTCGCCCACTACTACGGCATGGGGCGCCACCAGCCCGGCCAGCACCGTCGTCTGGGACGAGTTCCTCGCCAACCGCGACGAGCGCGGCTTCGCCCGCTCGCTGGTCACGCCGG
The DNA here is from genome assembly GCA_963828225.1 of uncultured Thermoleophilaceae bacterium. Classification (GTDB taxonomy): domain Bacteria; phylum Actinomycetota; class Thermoleophilia; order Solirubrobacterales; family Thermoleophilaceae; genus JACVRW01. The sequence goes on from CAWHDX010000007.1 coordinate 350,357, forward strand.
ACGCCGCGCCGCTGGCGGTGAAGATCATGCAGCACGGGCTGGGCTCGCTGCGCGGCGCGATCGGCACCCCCGAGCAGGTGCGCGACCTGTGCCGCCGCTACGAGGCCGTGGGCGTGGACCAGGTGATCTTCGTGCTCCAGGCCGGCCCCAACCGCCACGAGCACATCTGCGAGAGCCTCGAGCTGTTCGCGCAGCCGCGTCATGCCCGAGTTCGCAGCACGGCCGCGAGGAGCGCGAGCGCGGTCAAGGCGGAGCGCCTGGCTCCGGCGGTCGACGCGCGCGCTGGCGCGGCGCGAGCCCGCCGCGGCCAGCGCTCCGCGGGCTACGTGATCGACGAGCAGGCGGAGCTCGAGCGGGCCGCGCGGTCGCGCCGCGACGGCGGGCTGCGCGCGCCGGCTGGGCGAGCTCGGCGAGGAGGCGCGCCGCTCGCTCGCAGCGCGGCGGCCAGGAGGCCGTGGCGCGGCTGGTCCGCGGCGCCAGCGACGAGCAGCTCGAGCGCCGCTTCGGCAGCGAGCTCGCCCAGCGCGCGATCTTCACCGGAATGGCGCGCCAGTTCGAGCCCAAGCTCGCCTTCGGGTTCGAGGGCGACATCGCCTACGAGCTGGGCCACGACGGCAACGGCAAGGCGCCGTCGCGCTGGACGCGTCCGCGTGCGCGACGGGAGCGCGGCGGCGCTGCCCGGCATCGACGGGCCGCCGGCGGTCACGTTCAAGCTGCTCGTCCCGGACTTCGCCCGGCTGATCGCCGAGGAGGTCGAGCCGCAGGAGCTGCTGTTCTCGGGCCGCTTCGAGGTCGAGGGCGACCTGGCGCTGGCCGCGCGGGTGCCGGAGATGTTCGGCGCGCCGCCGCGCTTCTAGCCGTAGCCCGAGCCCGACCGCGGCGTAGTAGCCGACCACGATCGTGAACAGCACCGCGTCGAGGCGGTCCAGCACGCCGCCGTGCGCGCCCAGCAGCGTGCCGGTGTCCTTGACCTCGAGGTCACGCTTGACGAGCGACTCGAACAGGTCCCCGATCGGCGCCGTGACGGCCACGAGCAGCCCGATCAGCAGCGCGTCCCAGCCGGTCAGCCAGTCCTGGTAGAGGCCGGCGCACCAGAACGCCAGCGTCCCCCCCACCACGCCGCCCAGCAGGCCCTCGAGCGTCTTGTTGGGCGAGATCAGCGGCGCGAACGTGCGAGCGGCCGTACCCGCGCCCGACGAAGTAGGCGAACGTGTCGCCGACGAAGGTCGCGATCAGCACGTCGAAGACCAGGCCCATCCCGGTCCGGACGGTGTCGCCGTCCTGCTCGATGCGAGGTCGCGCAGCCAGATCGCGTGCACCATCGCGAGCCCGATCCAGAGGACGCCGAACAGGGTCGCGGCGATCGCCCACGAGACGTTCGCCCGGCGCGGCCGCACCAGCGCGAGCAGGAAGGTGACCGGGAAGGCCGCCACCAGCACCATCATCACGTGGCGCGGCTCTCCGTAGAGCGCCGCGGCGAGCAGCGCGATCAGCGTGAGGAAGCCGGCCAGCGCCGGCGGGCGCACGCGCGCCATCAGCGTGTACAGCTCGCCCAGCGCGATCACGCCGAGCACCAGCAGGCCGAGCACGAACACCTCGCCGCCCTGCCAGACCATCACGATCGCGATCGGCGCGGCCGAGGATCAGCGCCACGATCACCCGCGCCGCGAGGTCCGAGCGCGCGCTCGTGCCATGGCTCAGCGCGCTCCGAAACGGCGCTGGCGCGCGCGCGTACTCCTCCAGGGATGCCTGGAACGCCTCGCGCGAGAAGTCGGGCCAGAGCTCGTCGCGGAAGACGAACTCGGAGTAGGCCAGCTGCCAGAGCAGGTAGTTGGAGATGCGCTGCTCGCCGCTGGTGCGGATCAGTAGGTCTGGGTCGTGCATGTCGGGTGCGTAGAGGTGGCGCCGGAAGTCGTCCTCCGTCTCACCCGTGAAGGTTCGCGCCGCGTCGACGATCTCCGCCCTGCCGCCGTAGTTGAAGGCCACGAACAGCGTGATGCGCTCGTTGGCCGCGGTGGTGCTCTCGGCCCAGTCCATGCGGCGCTGCAGCTCGGCGTCGAGGCCGTCGCGGCGCCCCACGAAGCGCATCCGCACGCCCTGCTCGTCGCAGCTCCGGCGTCTCGCGGTCGGATGCGCTCGGCGAACATCGCCATCAGGCCCGTCGACCTCTGCCCGCGGCCGCGTCCAGTTCTCGGTCGAGAACGAGTAGACCGTCAGCTCCTCGACCTCGAACTCGGCGGCGTCGCGCAGGCGCGCCTTGACCACGTCGGCGCCCGCCTCGTGGCCGGCGAGCACCGGCAGCCCGCGCGCCTTGGCCCAGCGCCCGTTCCCATCCGTGATGATCGCGACGTAGCGCGCCCGCGAGGCGGCGGTCACAGGAGGCGTCAGACCTCGAGGATCTCTTGTTCCTTGCCGGCGAGCGCGCCGTCGATCTCGCCGATGTGCGCGTCGGTCAGCTTCTGCAGCTCGGACTCGGCGCGGTGCTCGTCGTCGGAGCCGACCTCGCCCTCGTTCTTGAGCTCGCGCAGGTCGTGCATCACGTCGCGCCGGATGTTGCGCACGGCCACGCGGCCCTGCTCGGCGATGTCGTGGACGATCTTGACCAGCTCGCGCCGGCGCTCCTCGGTCAGCTCGGGGATCTGGAGCCGGATCACCTGGCCGTCGTTGGACGGCGTCAGGCCGATGTCGGACTCCAGGATCGACTTCTCGATCGTCTTGATCGAGTTCTTGTCGTAGGGCGTGATCGTCAGCAGGCGCGCCTCGGTGGCGGACACCTGGGCGAGCTGCTTGAGCGGCGTGACCGCGCCGTAGTAGTCGACGTCGATGCGGTCGAGCAGGTGCGGCGAGGCGCGGCCGGTGCGGACGGTCGAGAACTCCGTGCGCGTCGCCTCGACCGACTTCTTCATGCGGGCCGTCGCCTCGTCGAGGAAGTCCTTGATGACTGCGTCGCTCAACTGCTCACCACCGTTCCCACGCGCTCGCCGCACACTATCCGGTCGATGTTGCGCTCGTCGTCCATGTTGAAGACGTGGATCGGCAGCCGGTTGTCCATGCAGAGCGAGAGCGCCGTCGAGTCCATCACCGCCAGGCGCTGCTCGATCGCGGCCTGGTGGCTGATCTCCGGGATGAACTGCGGCGTCGGGGTCGGTGCGCGGGTCGGCCGTGAAGACCCCCTCTACCCCGTTCTTCGCCATCAGGATCGCCTCGGCCGAGATCTCGAGGCCGCGGACCGCAGCGGCCGTGTCGGTCGTGAAGAACGGGTTGCCGGTGCCGGCCGCGAAGATCACGACGCGGCCCTTCTCGAGGTGGCGGATCGCGCGCCGCTGGATGTACGGCTCGGCGACCTCGCGGATGTGCAGCGCCGACAGCACGCGCGTGACCGCCCCGGCCTTCTCGAGCGCGTCCTGGAGCGCCAGCGCGTTCAGGACGGTCGCCACCATGCCCATGTAGTCGCCGGTGGCGCGGTCCATGCCGGCGGCGGCGCCCGACAGCCCGCGGTAGATGTTGCCGCCGCCCGACCACGACCGCCATCTGCACTCCGCGCTCGCTCACGCCGGCGATCGCCCGCGCGATCGCGGCGATGCGCTGCGGGTCGGCGCCGTACGAGAGATCGCCCATCAGCGCCTCCCCGGAGAGCTTCAGGAGGACGCGGCTGAAGGCGGGCTCTCCCGGCTGGGTCACTCCCCCCCGACCTGGAAGCGAGCGAAGCGGCGCACGACGACGTTCTCCCCGGTGTTGGAGGCCAGCTCGGCGCGCAGCTCCTCGAGCGTCTTGCCGCCGTGCTTCTCGTCGTTGATGTGCGTCTGGTTCAGGAGCACGACCTCCTCGAGCCACTTGTTCAGGCGGCCCTCGACGATCTTCTCCTGGACGTTCTCGGGCTTGCCCTCGGCGGCCGCCTGCTCGCGCAGCACGCGCAGCTCGGCCTCCCTGTCCTCCTCGGGCACGTCCTCGTAGTGCACGTAGCGCGGGTTGGCGGCGGCGACGTGCAGCGCGACCTCGCGAGCGAAGTCCTGGAACTGCTCGGTGCGCGCCACGAAGTCGGTCTCGCAGTCGACCTCGACCAGCACGCCGATCTTGCCGCCGGCGTGGATGTAGCTCGACACGACTCCCTCGCCCGCGGCTCGCCCGCCGCGCTTGGCGGCGGAGGCCTGACCCTTCACGCGCAGGATCTCGATCGCCTTGTCGACGTCGCCGTCGGACTCCTGCAGGGCCGACTTGGCGTCCATGATGCCGGCGCCCGTGCGGTCACGCAGGGCCTTCACGTCCTGGGCGGTGATGGCGGTGCTCAACTTCTCGGTCTCCTCTAGGAATCGTCGTCGGGATCGAACGTGCGGCGCTCGCGCGGGGCTGCCGCGCCGGCGGCCGCCTCGGGGCGGGTGCCGCTCGGGGTGGCGGGCTCGTCGGGCGAGAAGCCGGCCTCCTCGGCCTCGCGCCGGGCGCGCTCCTCGGCCTCCTGGCGCTCCGGCCTCCTCGGCCTCGCGCTGCGGCGCGCTCCTCCGCCTCGCGGCGCTCGGCCTCCTCGCGCTCGCGGCGGGCGGCCTCCTCCTCGTCGCGGAAGCGCTGGGAGCGCTCGGCCACGACGTCGGCCACGGCCTGGATCACGACCCGGCAGGACCGGATCGCGTCGTCGTTGCCGGGGATCACGTACTCCACCGGGTCCGGGTCGCAGTTGGTGTCGACCAGCCCGATGATCGGGATCTTGAGGCGCATCGCCTCGCGCACGCCGATCGCCTCGGTCTTGAGGTCGATCACGAACATCGCGTCGGGCGGGCGCTGCATGTCGGCGACGCCGCCGAGGTTGGTCTCGAGCTTGTCGCGCTCGGCCATGGCCCCGATCCGCTCGCGCACCGGCAGCAGCTCCATGTTGCCGCTCTCGGTCCACTCGCGCAGCTCGTGCAGGCGCCGGATCCGCTTCGAGATCGTCTGGAAGTTGGTGAGCAGCCCTCCCAGCCAGCGCTGGTTCACGTACGGCATGCCGCAGCTCTCGGCCGCCTCGCGCACGGTGTCGCGCGCCTGCTTCTTGGTGCCCACGAACAGCACGGTGCCGCCGCGGCCCGCGAGGTCGCCGACGAAGTCCTGAGCGGTGTGCAGCAGACGGTCGGTCTTCTGCAGGTCGATGATGTGGATCCCGCCGCGCTCGCCGAAGATGAAGCGGCGCATCTTGGGGTTCCAGCGGCGCGTCTGGTGGCCGAAGTGGACGCCGGCCTCCAGCAGCTCCTTGATGCCTACTTCCGTGGCCAAAGAGTCTCCCTTGTCGTTTGTGCGTTGCTCCCGCCGGCCGGCTCGCGGACCCGGTGCAGTCGCCCCGGGCAGGGCCGCGGCCGCCTGTTCCGGCGGGCTCGAAGTTGCGTTGCAGTGGAGAGGATAGAGCCCTGAAATAAAGCGAGGCGGCTGAAAGCCGCCTCGCTCTGTATGTCAGTCCCCGTCTGGCCCTCCGGAGACTGGTCCCGTCTCGCCGCATCGAGCGCGCGACGCAGGTCAACGGGTGGTTTGGACTCGCACACCACGGGTTCCCTGGTGCGCGGGTGGCTAAACATCAACCGCCGCGCGTGCAGGAACTGGCGCGTCAGCCCGAGCCGCGTGCCGCTCGCGCGCCCGCCGTACTGGGGGTCGCCGCAGACCGGATGGCCGATCGCGGCGAGGTGCGCGCGGATCTGGTGCGTGCGGCCGGTCTCGAGCGTGACGCGCAGCAGCGTGGTCGCCGGCAGGCGCTCGATCACCTCGAAGCGCGTGACCGCCTCGCGCGGCCGGTCGCTGCGCGTCGAGACCACGGTGCGGCGCGCGCGGTCGCGGCCGATCGGCGCGTCGATCGTGCCGGCCTCGGCGTCGGGGTGGCCCTCCACGAGCGCCAGGTACTCGCGCCGCACCTCGCGCGCGCGCATCTGCTCCGACAGCGCCAGCGTAGGCGTCCTCGGTCTTCGTCACGACGAGCAGGCCCGAGGTGTCGCGGTCGAGCCGGTGCACGATCCCGGCGCGCTCGGGATCGGGCCCGCCGGCCGCGCGGCCGCGCAGCGCCTCGCGCGAGCGTCACGCCGTGGTGGCCCGGAGCCGGGTGGGTGACCAGCCCGGCGGGCTTGTCGACGACCATCAGGTCGGCGTCCTCGTAGACCACCTCGAACTCCGGGGCCGGCTCGGCCGCCGGCCCGTCGGCGGCCTGGTCCTCGACCGGACACGACCTGCCCGGCCGCGAGGCGGTGGTTCTTCGCGCGCTGCGCTCCGTCGACGCGCACCGCGCCGGCCTCGATCAGGCGCTGGGCCGCCGAGCGCGACGGGGCCGCGCCGCGCGCCGCCAGGAACGCGTCGAGGCGCAGCCCGGCGTCGTCGGCGGTCGCGTCTAGGCGGAGCGCCGCTGGCCTCCCTCCACGAGCCACAGCAGCAGGAGCACCCCGATCACGATGCAGGAGTCGGCCACGTTGAACGCCGGCCAGGCGATCGGGTCGATGAAGTCGATCACGGCGCCGTCGCGGGCGCGGTCGGCGAGGTTGCCGAGCGCACCGCCGAGCAGCATGCCGACCGGCAGCCACAGCCAGGGCCGGTCGCGGTTGGCGACGAAGTAGCCGACCAGCAGCGTGAGCGAGAGGCCGATCAGCACCGCCACGACCGCGCCGCCGCCCTCGAGCGCGCCGAAGGCGACGCCGCTGTTGCGCGTATACGTCAGGTCGAGGCCGGGGAACACGCCGACCTGCTCGCCGCGCGCGATGTTCGCCAGCGACCAGCTGCTTGGAGGCCTGGTCCACGGCCACCACGAGCCCGGCGGTGGCGGCCGCGGCGGCCGCGCCCGGGACCTTCACCCCCGGATGGCGTTGGCGACCAGGCTGCTGACGATGATCAGCAGGAAGGTCGCGACGATCGGGCTCAGGTCGAGCGCGCCCGGGCCGATGCGCACCGGCGGCAGGATGCGCCGGAAGAGGTTGAGGTACGGGTCCGTCACGTCGGTGACGAACTTCAGGAACATGCTCAGCCAGCGGTTGTACGGGATCCGCGGGATCCAGCTCAGGATGATGCGGATGAAGATCAGCACCAGGTAGACCAGCGCCAGCGTGTTGACGTAGTCCGCGACGTCGTCGCGCGTGACCGCCAGCCAGAGGCTCATCGGCGCGTGGCCTCCACGACTGCGTCGACCGCCGCGCGGCAGACGTCGCCCAGCCCGCTGCTCCTCCAGCGCGATCAGACCGCGCTCGGTGGTGCCGCCGGGCGTAGCCACGCGCGCCTTGACGGCCTCGGTGTCGTAGTCGTGGGCGCGCAGGTAGGCGGCGGTGCCGGCCATCGTCTCGACCGTCATCCGCAGCGCCTGGTCGCGGCGCCAGGCCGTGGGCGGCGCCGGCGTCGGCGAACGACTCGGCCACGAGCGCCATGAAGGCGGGCCCGCAGCTCATCAGCGCCATCGCCGGCTCGATCAGCGGCTCCTCGTCGAGCGCGATCACGGCCCCGGCGCGGCCGAACAGCTCCAGCAGCTCGGCCTCCGGGCCCGTCCTGGGCCAGCCGCCCCGGGACGTAGCAGAGCACCCCCTGGCGGACCTCCGCCGGGATGTTCGGGATGAAGCGGTAGACCGGGCACGCCGGGATAGGCGGCCTCGAGCTGCTCGGTGCTCGTCGCCGCGAGGATCGAAGCCACCGCGCGTGCGCGTCCGGCCACCTCGGCAGCCACCTCGGCGAGCTGCTTGGGCTTGTGGCAGAGCACGACGACGTCCGCGCGCTCGGCCAGCTCGGCGTTCGACGCGACGGCCTCGCCGCCCAGCTCGCGCGGCCAGCGCGTCGCGCTTTGTCGGCGTCGACGTCGGCCACCAGCGCGGGCTCACCGATCCCGCGGGCGAGTGCCGAGGCCATGTTGCCCGCTCCGATCAGCCCGATCCTCATCGGGCCGGGACTCTACCGGCGCGAACCGGCAGAGCGATGCCTACGACTGGTTGAAGAAGCCCTTCTCGATCAGCCGCGCGCGCTCCTCGGCCGAGACCTCGACGTTGCGAGGCGTGAGAAGGAAGACCTTGTCGGCGATGCGCTGCATGCCGCCGTCCAGCGCATACGTGAGCCCGGAGGCGAAGTCGATCAGGCGCTTGGAGAGATCCGTATCGGTGCCCTGCAGGTTGAGGATCACAGGGATCGCCTCCTTGAACTGGTCGGCGATCTGCTGCGCGTCGTTGAAGCTCTTGGGGATCACCAGGTGGACCTGGATGTCGCCGCCGCGGCCGTTTCCGGCGACGGGCCGCAGGACGCGCGTCTCACGGCCGGGGCCACGCGGCTCGTCCGCGAAGATGTCGTCGATCTCGTCGCGGCGCCGGCGCTGCAGCCTGCGCACGTTGGGGCGCTCGCGGTAACGATCCTCGAGCTCCACCTCCGGCTCGGGCTCGCGGACCGGCTCGTAGCGCGGATCCTCTTCCTCGGCGAGGCCGAAGTACACCAGCGTCCGGTGCCATGTGTCGCGAAGCGCCATGCTGCGGCCCCTTTTCGCGCGTAAGCGGGAAACTCCTGCGCCCGGGATGCTAGCGCCCGGCCTAGGGCAGATCGCCGAACAGGTACTCCGCGACGTTGGTGGTCAGCAGTCCCCCGGCCGCCCGCTCGATGAATAGGCGCTTGCCGGCCGCGGACACCATCGCGAGCACCATGTGCTCGGCGCCGTCGCTGTAGTAGCCGACTTTCTTGGGCGGCGGGGTGTCGCCGGGTGCGGCGAGCGGCGCGAGGACCTTGGCCAGCTTCGGCGACCCCTCGATCACCTCGGCGTAGGTCGGCTCTCCGGTCACTCGCTTCGGCTTCGACAGGGTGGCCACCAGCCCGATCGTGAACATGGTGGCCGCCTTGGACGCCTCGTCGAGGTAGACTGCTCCTGCCTGGGTCAGCGGGAACGAGAGCAGCACGCGCCGTCCGACGTGCTCGCTCTGGTGGCCGCGCCTGACCGTGTGGGCCCGTAGGAATATCAGGCAGAAGTCGGCCCCCGAGGCGTTGAAGCCGGTCCGGACCCTGCGCCCGTGCCGCGGCGCGTCCAGGTTCCCGCTGCCCACGCTCGTGAAGGGGTCGCCGAGCTCGGTGCACGAGATCCAGGCGTAGCGGCTGTTGATGCGCTCGCGCAGCTTCGCCGAACGGTCGCCGAACACGAGCACCGCGGCGCCGCGCTTGAGCACGAGCCGGACGCCGTGGTCCTCGCCCAGCGGCAGGTCGGTCTGGGCCCTGGCGGCGGCTGGCGCGACGATCAGCGCCAGCAGCACCGCGATCGTCGTGAGCAGCGTGCGGGGTGCCGTTCTCATGGGCCGAGAGGCTACTCCGGTGAAGCGCCGCCCCGCAAACCCGCCGCCTAGGGTGGTGGCGTGGACCCCGAGGACTTCCAGGTGGAGCGCACACTCAGCGGTGGCGAGCGGCTCGTGCTCGACGGCGAGATCGCGGGCGACGGCCCACCGGTGGTGCTGCTGCACGGGCTCTCCGCGACCCGCCGCAACGTCGTGCAGGGCTCGCGGGCGCTGCTGCGCCGCGGCTACCGGCTGATCGCCTACGACGCGCGCGGCCACGGCGCCTCCTCGGCGGCGCCCTCCTACGACTACGACGGCCTCGTGGAGGACCTCGAGGCAGTGCTGGCGGAGCTGTCGCTGGACCGCGTGGCGCTGGTCGGGAGCTCGATGGGCGCGGCGACCGCGATGGCGTTCACGCTGCGCCACCCCGAGCGGGTGGCCGCTCTGGTGCAGATCACGCCCGCCTACATGGGCCACGGCCGAACGGCCGACGTGGACCGCGGCGCCTGGGAGCGCATGGCCTCGGAGCTGGAGCGCGGTGGAGTCGAGGCGTTCGTCGACGTGGCCCAGCCCGAGGGCGTCGGAGAGGGCTGGCGCGAGATCGCCCGCGAGGCGGTGCGCCAGCGCATGGAGCGCCACGAGCACCCCGAGCAGATCGCCCGCGCCCTTCGCGACGTGCCGCGCTCGTCGGCCTGGGAGCGCCTCGACGCGCTCGAGAGCGTCGATGTCCCGGTGCTGGTGGTCGGCTCGCGCGACCACATGGACTCGCTGCACCCTCTCGCCATCGCCGAGGAGTACGCCCGGCGGCTGCCGAACGCCGAGCTGGTCGTCGAGGACGAGGGCAAGTCGCCACTCGCCTGGCAGGGCGCCCGCCTGTCGAATGCGATCGCGGATTTCCTGGAGCGCGTGGGCTACGCGGCCTAGACGCCGCGAATCGCGCCGACGATCAGGCTGACGACGTAGAGCCCCGCGAGCAGGGCGGCCAGGGCGCCGAGGGCACGAAGGTCCCGTGACCTGTCGGACGGCAGGAGCCCGTGTCGGTCGCGCAGCACCAGCACGCCCCACCCGACAAGGAAGCAGCCGATCGGGATCACCTGCTCCGGTCGGCCGAGCGCGAACCCGGCGATCGCCACGGCAAGCATGAACGCGAGCACGCGCAGAGGCATGGGACCTGCATCGGCACCCACGGAGGGCTCCTTCAGCCGGCTACGCGCCCTCGTAGAGCACGCTGCCCAGCCGCACGATCGTCGCGCCCTCCTCGGCGGCCACCGCGTAGTCCTGCGAGGTGCCCATCGACAGGCGCTCCAGGCCGTGCTCGCCGGCCAGCTCGGCCAGGCGCGCGAAGTGACGGCGGTTGTCCTCCGGGTCCTCGGTGAAGGGCGGCATCGTCATCAGTCCGGTGACCGGGGACGGGGAGCGTTCGACGTAGGCGCCGATCTCGGCTGGGTCGATGCCCTCCTTGGACCCCTCCCCGGCAACGTTGACCTGGATCAGCACCTCGCGCGCCGGGTTCTGCTCGAGCCGGCGCAGCGCCGACTCGGACGCGATCGAATGGATCAGGCGCACGTTCGGCGCGATGTCACGCAGCTTGCGGCTCTGGAGCGCCCCGATGAAGTCCCACGTGAACAGCTCGCGGTGCGCCTCCTGCTTTTGGAGGAGGTCCTGCGCCCGGTTCTCTCCCACGAGCTCGATGCCCGCCTCTGCCAGAGAGGGCAGGTCCTCCGCGGCGACGTACTTGATCGCGGCAAGCACCTCGACGTCCGGGCCGATCCGCTCCCGCACCCGCTCGAAGTTCTCCCTCACCCGTTCAGCACGCACAGTCCCCCCTGTCTTCCGGTCACGCCACGATCGCGACGGTGCGAGAAGTAGCGATCCGGCTCGCAGCTCGTGCAGCGGTCGACGTGCGCCACGGCGCGCACTCCGGCCGCCTCCAACCGCGCCGCGATGACTCGTCGCAGGTCCAGCATGCGCCCGTCGAGCGCACCCGGGAAGTCCTCGAACCGCTCCGCCACCTCCGGTCCCACCTCGTAGCAGCAGCCTCCGATGCCCGGCCCGACCGCGGCCGCGGGCGGCGAGGCGAAGGTCGCCACCGCCCGCTCGACGAGCCCGCCCGCGAGCGGGCGCCAGCCGCAGTGCAGCATCGCCGCCTGCGACCCGTCCGAGAGCGCGACCGGATAGCAGTCGGCCGCCAGCACGAGCAGCGCGAGCCGGGGCTCGCGGGTGAGGTGGCCGTCCACGCTGGGCAGCTCCTTGTCGCCCGGCTCGGCGTAGGCGCGCTCCGGATCGGGAGCGGTCCACTCGTGCAGCTCGGCGCCGTGCACCTGCCACCCCATCGCCACGCGCGCCACGTCGAGGCCGGCCTCGGCGGCCAGGCGGGCGCGGTTCTCGGCGACGCGCGCCGGGCTCGTCGTCGGTCAGCAGCCCGAGGTTGAGCGAGCTGTAGGGCCCCTCGCTGACTCCCCCGGCTCGCGTCGAGAAGACGGCGCGCGCGCCCGGCAGCTCGACCACGTCGATCATCGCGCCAGCTCCAGGGCGGTGCGCAGCTCCTCGTCCCGGCCGTGCACGAGGCCGTCGAGCTTGCGCCGCAGCGTCTCCTCGAGCGCGCGGCCGATCGCCGGCCCCTCGGGCACGCCGGCGGCGAGCAGGTCAGCGCCGCCGATCTCGAGCTGCACGCCGCTCAGGCCGGTGACCCACTGCAGCACGGGATCCGCGGGCGCGCCCAGCGCGAGGGCCAGCGCCAGCGCCTCGGGCGGCTCGTCGGCGAGCAGGTCGCGCAGCTCCGACGGGAGGCGCTCGCGCGCGCGCAGCTCGATCGCCAGCTCCGGGCCGATGCGCGCAGCGCGCGAGACCGCGTCGCGGGCGCGCGCGTCCAGCTGCAGGCTCGCGAGCCAGAGGTCGAGCTCCTGCGGCGCCTCGGCGCAGAGGGCGGCCAGCGAGGCGAGCGCGGGGTCGGCGCCGATCGCGAGGGCGCCCAGGGAGGCCGAGGCCACCATCTCCGGGTCGGGCTCGAGCGCCGGGTGGATCGCGCGGTCGAGGCCGAGGTCGCGCATGCGCTCGACGGCCGCGGGCGCCTCGTGCTCTGCGAGCAGGTCCATCAGCTCGTCCCGTACCCGCGCGCCCGAGACGGTCGACATCGCGTCCTCGGCGATCGCGGCGCGCGCGCCCCGTTCCGTCGCCTCGTCCATCCGGAACCCGAGCCTGGTCTCGTAGCGCACGGCCCGCAGCAGCCGCGTCGGGTCGTCCAGGAAGGAGTCGCCGTGCAGGATGCGCACCATGGCCGCGGCCAGGTCGGCCTGGCCGCCGTAGGGGTCGTACAGGTGACCGAGGTCGTCCCCGGTGAGCCCGATCGCCAGCGCATTGACCGTGAAGTCGCGCCGCTTCAGGTCCTCGGCGAGTCCGGCCGGCGGCCACGCGCGGCAGCGCACCCGGCTCGTCGTAGCGTCTCGGTGCGGGTCGTGGCGAGGTCGAAGGACAGCTCGTCCGCCCGTCACCGTGGCAGTGCCGAAGCGCTCGTGCTCGCGGACGCTGCCGCCGAGCCTGTCGGCGAGCGTGCGCGCGACCGAGCGCGCGTCGCCCTCCACGGCCAGGTCGAGGTCCACCGCGCCGGCTCCGCGCAGCAGGTCGCGCACCGCGCCGCCGACGAGGTAGGTGGGCGCCAGCCCCGCCAGCGCCGCCAGCAGGCGCTCGGCGCCCGGCAGGCGCCGGATGCGCTCGCGCAGGTCTGCCGCGTCGAGCCTCACGAGCTCACAGTCTCACCGCGATCCCGGCGTCGCGCATGCGCTCCTTGGCCTCGCGGACCGTGTGCTGGCCGTAGTGGAAGATCGATGCGCAGAGCACCGCGTCGGCGCCGCCCTCGGTGACGGCGTCGACCAGGTGGTCGAGGCTGCCTGCGCCGCCGCTCGCGATCACCGGCACGTCGACGGTGTCGGCGACCGCTCGGGTCAGCTCGAGCTCGTAGCCATCCTCGGTGCCGTCGCGGTCCATGCTCGTCAGCAGGATCTCCCCCGCCCCGCGCTCGACGCCCTCGCGCGCCCACTCGATCGCGTCGCGCCCCACCGGGCGCCGCCCACCCTCGACGTATACGCCGTAGGAGCCGTCGGGCTCGCGGCGCGCATCGATGGCGAGCACCGCGCACTGCGCGCCGAAGACCTGCGGCGATGTCGCTCAGCAGGTCCGGCCGCGCGACGGCTGCGGAGTTGATCGAGACCTTGTCCGCGCCCGCGTCGAGCACGGCCTGGGCGTCCTCGACGGAGCGCACGCCGCCGCCGATCGTGAACGGGATGAAGACGTCGTCGGCGCAGCGGCGGGCCAGGTCGGCCACGGTCTCACGGCGCTCGTGCGAGGCGGTGATGTCGAGGAAGACGATCTCGTCGGCGCCCTCGTCCTGGTAGCGCACCGCGAGCTCCACCGGGTCGCCGGCGTCGCGCAGGTTGAGGAACTCCACGCCCTTGACGACGCGGCCCTTGTCCACGTCGAGGCACGGGATCACGCGCCGCAGCAGCATCAGGAACCGATCCGCTCAGCGCCGCCTGCCCCTCGGCCACGCCGAAGCGGTGCTCGTAGAGCGCCTTTCCGGAGATCACGCCGGACGAGGTTGTCGAGGCCGAGGCCGCGCAGCGCGACCAGGTCGTCGAGCGAGCCGATACCGCCCGAGTAGACGAACGTCCCGCCGATGGCCGCGCCGACGCGCGCGATCTCGTCGAGGTCGGGACCCTCGAGCATCCCGTCGCGATCGACGTTCGTGTAGACGAAGCCACTCACGCCGCGCTCCTGCATGAGCTCGATCGCGTCGAGGCCCGACAACTCGGTCTCGCGCGTCCAGCCCGACACCGAAACCTGGCCGCCGCGGACGTCCACCCCGACCAGCACTCGCTCGCCGTAGGCGGCCAGCGCACGCTCGAGCAGCTGCTCGTCGGTGAAGGCGGCGGTGCCGAGCACGAGCCGCTGCGCGCCGGCTGCGACGGCGGCCTCGAGGTCGGCGAAGGAGCGCAGTCCGCCGCCCAGCTCGACCGGCACGCCGAGCGTGCTCGCGATGCGCGCTACGTGATCCAGGTTGACCGGCCGCCCCTCGCGGGCGCCGTCGAGGTCGACGAGGTGAAGCTCGCGCGCGCCCGCCTCTACGAACGAGCGCGCCGCCTCGAGCGGGTCGTCGGCGTACACGGTCTCGTCGTCGAAGCGACCCTGGCGCAGGCGCACCGCCCGGCCGTCCCGGATGTCCACCGCCGGAAGGAGGATCACTGCGCGGCGCGGACGAAGTTCGCGAGCAGCCGCAGCCCGTGCGGGCCGGACTTCTCGGGGTGCGACTGCAGCCCGTACACCGGCGGGCGCTCGACCACGCTGACGAACTCGCTGCCGTACTCGGCGGTGCCGAGCACGTCGTCCGGGTCGGCGGGCCGGGGCGCAAAGGAGTTGGCGTGGTAGAAGGCGCAGGGGTCCGGCAGGCCGTCGTTGAGGACGCTGTCGCGCCGCCAGGAGACCGGGTTCCAGCCGATCTGCGGGACCTTCAGCCCGTTCGCCTCGAGCGCCGACCACCGGGCCTTCCAGCAGGCCGATCCCCTCGGCGCCGCCGAACTCGGTGGTCGACTCGAACAGCAGCTGCATGCCCATGCAGAGCCCGATCACCGGCACCCCGGCGCCGACGCGCTCGCGCAGCAGCTCGTCGAGGCCGAGCGCGCGGACGCGCTCCATCGCCTTCGGCATCGCCCCCACGCCCGGCAGCACGATCGCGTCCGCCTCGCGCACACGCGCGTGGTCGGAGGTGAGCTCGGGCCGCGCGCCGACGTGCTCGAGCGCCTTGTAGACCGAGCGCAGGTTGCCCATGCCGTAGTCGAGGATCGCGATGGCCGCAAGCGGCCGGCTCGGCCGGCTGCGCGCGGTGGTTCTCCGGAGCTCACAGCAGGCCCTTCGTCGAGGGCACCCCCTGGACGCGCGGGTCCTCCGCGACCGCCTGCCGCAGCGCCCGCGCGAACGCCTTGAAGGACACCTCGACCATGTGGTGGGCGTTCGAGCCGGCCTCGACCGTCACGTGCAGCGTGAGCTTGGCGGCGTTGGCCACCGCGCGCAGGAACTCCTCGGTCAGGTCGGTGTCGAAGTCGGCGACCCGCGCGGCGGGGAAGTCGCCCTCGAACGCGACGAACGGGCGCCCGGAGACGTCGATCGAGCACGAGGCGCGCGCCTCGTCCATCGGGACGACGGCGTGCCCGAAGCGGGCGATGCCTGCGCGGTCCGCCAGTGCCTGGTCGAGCGCCTGCCCGAGCGCGATGCCGGTGTCCTCGACGGTGTGGTGCGCGCCCGTCTCGAGGTCGCCGTTCACGCCCACGTCGAGATCGAGCCCACCGTGGCGGGCGACCGCGTCGAGCAGATGGTCGAAGAAGCCGACTCCGGTCCGCCGCTCGCCCGCGCCGCTGCCGTCGAGGCCCAGCGAGAGCGAGATGTCGGTCTCGCCGGTGACGCGGTGGATGTGGGCGGTGCGGCTCACGCTCGGCGCTCCATGGACTCGGCATGCACGGGGAAGCCCTCGGCCCGGGCCAGCGCCGCGCCTGCGGGAGCGAGGCGGGCCGCCGCCTCGCCGGGCAAGGATACGCGAGCCATCCGGCGCCGGAAGGTGGCCGGCGAGAGGGCGCTGGCGAACCGCGCGGCGCCTCCCGTGGGCAGCACGTGGTTCGAGCCGGCCACGTAGTCGCCGAAGGCCGTCGCGGCCCCGGCGCCCACGAACAGGCAGCCCGCGCGGCGCACCGAGCCGGCCAGCGCCTCGGCCTCGGCGCCCACCAGCTCGAGGTGCTCCGGCGCTATCTCCTCGGCGATCGCCAGCGCCTGCCGGGCGCTCTCGGCCGCCACCAGCGAGAGCTCGGCGTCCGCGGCGCTCGGGCGCTGCGGCGCCAGCCGCTCGACGGCCTCGCGCACCGCCTGCAGCAGCTCGTCCTCCGGCGAGACCAGCCACAGCGGGCTGTCGGGGCCGTGCTCGGCCTGAGCGAGCAGGTCGAGCGCGATCAGCTCGGGGTCGGCTCCGGCGCTGGCCACCACCACGAGCTCGCTCGGGCCGGCGAGCCCGTCGATGCCGACGGCGCCGAACACCTGCCGCTTGGCCTCCGTCACCCAGGCGTTGCCGGGGCCGACGATCAGGTCGACGGCGGGCACGCTCGCGGTCCCGTACGCGAGCGCGGCGATCGCCTGGGCGCCGCCGATCCGGTAGACCTCGGTCACCTCGCAGAGGACGCAGGCGGCGAGGATCACCGGGTGTGCCCGGCCGCGCGGGCCCGGGCGGCGCGCAGACCACCACCTGCTCGACGCCCGCGGCGCGCGCCGTCACGGCCCCCATCACGACCGTCGACGGATACGGGGCGCGCCCGCCGGGGACGTAGATCGCGGCTCGCCGCACCGGCAGCTCGGCGATCTCCACGAGCTGTCCCTGGCCGGGCTCGACGGCCAGGGGCTCGCGCAGCTGCGCCCGCGCGACCGTCCGCACGTTGGCGATCGCGGTGCGCAGGGCCTCCAGCACGGCCGGCTCGAGCACGCCGATCGAGGACTCGAGCTCGTGTGCGTCGACGCGCAGGTCGCCGGGCCCCAGCTCGGCGCGGTCGAAGCGCTCGGTGAAGTCGCGGACGGCGTCGTCGCCGCGCTCGCGCACCGCCCGCAGGATTCCGCCACCTCCGCGCCGCGCCCGGGCGGCGGCTCGCGGCGCTGCGTGCCGGTCACGAACCTCATCGCGAGCGGACCTGGCGCACCAGCCGGTCGATCTGCTCGGCCTTCAGCTTGTGCGACACCGGGTTGGCGATCAGGCGCGCGGTGCATACCTCGATCTCCTCGACACGCGCAGCCCGTTCTCGCGCAGCGTCGTCCCGGTCGCGGTCAGGTCGACGATCGCCGTCGACCAGGCCGGTCAGCGGCGCCAGCTCGACGGAGCCCTTCACCTCGACGATCTCGGCCTGCCGGCCGGTGGCGGAGAAGTGCCGCGCCGCGATGCGCGGGTACTTGGTCGCGATCCGGACGCGCCCCAGCCTGTGCAGCGCGCCGTCGATCGGGTCGCCGCCCTCCTGCGCCGCGACCACCATGTGGCATTCGCCGAAGCGGAGGTCGAGCAGCTCGTAGACCTTGCGCTCGCTCTGCTCGAGCAGCACGTCCTTGCCCGTGATGCCGATGTCGGCGGAGCCGTGCTCGACGTAGGTCGGCACGTCCGACGGGCGCATCGTCACGATGCCCGCGTCCTCGAACAGCAGCTTGCGGTCGTTGGAGCGCACCTCCGCGGTGTCGATCCCGAGCGAGTCGAGCAGGTCGAGCGACCCGCCGAACAGCGCTCCGCGCGGCACCGCGATCGTCAGCCCGCTCATGCCGAGCGCCTCCTCGGCGGCCTGGGCCATGTGCACGCGCTGGATGTCGAGCGCGACGCCGCACGCGGGCAGCGATCGGCCGAAGCGGCCGAGCAGCTCGTCGTAGCGCCCGCCGCCGCCGAGGGCGAACCCGACCGCCGGGTCGTAGACCTCGAACACCGTGCCGGTGTAGTAGCCGAGCTCGCGCACCAGCCCGAGGTCGAAGATCACGCGATCCGCCACGCCTCGCTCGGCCAGCAGCTCGTGCAGCTCGCGCAGCCCCTCGACGGCGGCGCCCCATTCGGCCGGCATGCCGTCGGCGCGCTCGAGCACCTCGGGCCCGCCGCGCAGCTCGGGCAGGCGCACGAGCATGTCGCGCTCGCGTTCGCCCAGGTCGGAGCGCCGCGAGACCAGCATGTCGAGGCCGACCAGGTCGCGGCGCGACAGGCACTCGAGCAGCGGCAGGTGGTCCTCGGCAGGCACGCCGAGCGCCTCGAGCAGGCCGCCGTAGAGCGAGCCGTCCCCGACGCCGATGCGGTGGCGGCGCAGCCCCGCCCGCTCCAGCGCGGCGACCGTCAGGGCGACCACCTCGGCGTCGCCCTCGGGCGCGGCCGCGCCGATCAGCTCGATGCCGCCTTGGAGGAACTCGCGCGGCTCGCCCACGCCGCGCTCGGCGGCGCGCCAGGCGTGCGCGAAGTAACAGAAGCGCAGCGGCGGCTCGGCGTCCGCGTAGCGCGTGGCGACCACGCGCGCGATCGGGATCGTCATGTCCGAGCGCAGCGCCAGCACGTCGCCGCGCTCGTCGAAGGTGCGGTAGCGCGCCCCCGCGGCGTGCTCCTCGCCGAGGCGCAGCACCTCCTCGTACTCGAGCGCGGGCGTGTGGACCTCGCCGTAGCCTGCGCCCTCGAAGGTCTCTCGCATGTGGCTCGAGATCGCCCGGATCTCGCGCATCTCCTCGGGCAGCACGTCGCGGGTGCCGGGCGGGATGCGCGCTGTGCGCGAGCGGTCGGGCTGGCCGGGCCCGGAGCGTGACGGGGTCATTTGCGTCTCCCGGCCCGGGCGCTACGCCGGCACGCGCTCCGTGGCCACGCGCTCGATGCGCGCGCCGAGTCCCCGCAGCCGCTCGTCGATGCGCTCGTAGCCGCGATCGATCTGGCGGATGTTGCCGATCTCCGAGGTGCCCTCGGCGCACAGCGCCGCGATGAGCATCGCCATGCCGGCCCGGATGTCCGGGCTCTCCATGCGCTCGCCGTGAAGCCGGCTCGGGCCGCTGACGACCGCACGATGCGGGTCGCAGACGATCACCCGAGCGCCCATGGAGACGAGCTTGTCGACGAAGAACAGGCGGTTCTCGAACATCTTCTCGTGGATCAGCACGAGTCCGTCGGATTGCGTTGCGAGGGCGAGCGCGATGCTCGTGAGGTCGGCCGGGAAGGCGGGCCAGGGCCCGTCCTCGATCTTGGAGATCGCGTCCCCCTCGTCCGACTTGACGCGCAGGTGCTGGCCCGCCGGGACGACCACGTCGGCGCCGTCGTACTCGATCCGGCAGCCGAGACGCTCGAAGGCCAGGCGCGTCATGCGCAGGTCGTCGGCCACGCAGTCGCGGATGCGCAGCTCGCCGCCGGTGCAGGCCGCGAGCGCGATGAACGAGCCGATCTCGATGTGGTCGGGGCCGATCGCGTAGTCCGCGCCGCCCAGCTCCTCCTGGCCGTGGATGATCAGCCGGTTCGAGCCGATCCCCTCGATGCGGGCGCCCATCTGCATCAGTAGGCGCGCGAGGTCCTGGACGTGCGGCTCGGAGGCGGCGTTGTGGATCACGGTGGAGCCCGGCGTGAGCGCGGCTGCCATCAGCGCGTTCTCGGTCGCCATGACCGACGGCCTCGTCCATGAAGAAGTCACAGGCGTGCAGCCCGTCGGGGGCGCGCAGCTCGAAGAAGCGATCGGTGCGGACCTCGGCGCCGAGCGCCCGGAAGGCATCCAGGTGCGGGTCGAGGCGGCGGCGGCCGATCACGTCGCCGCCGGGCGGCGGCATGTCGGCCTGGCCGAAGCGCGCCAGCAGCGGCCCAGCCAGCAGGAAGGAGGCGCGCAGGCGCTCGGACAGGCGGGCGTCGACCTTGGTGTTCGAGATCTCGGCGCAGGAGACCGCGATCTCGTTCTCGTCGCGCCACTCGGCGCGGGCGCCGAGGTGCACCAGCAGCTCGACCATCGCCTCGACGTCGCGGATGCGCGGGACGTTGCGCAGCACCACCTGCTCGCCCGTGAGCAGCGTGGCTGCGAGCGCGGGCAGCGCCGCGTTCTTGTTGCCGGCGGGAACGAGCGTCCCGGACAGGGGCGCCCCGCCTTCGATGATGAACTTCTCCATGCGCGGATCCGTCCGAATGCCGGGTTCGAACCGGCGGCCAAGGGTATCGAAGGGCATCACAGCGCAGGTTCGGGCCGGTCGCCGGATACCCTGCACCCGTGGCTCCTTCACGGGACGAGGCGTGGGCGCTGGTCGAGGAATGGGTGCACAGCGAGTCGCTGCGCAAGCACCTCCTGGGCGTCGAGGCGGCGATGCGCGCGTACGCGCGCCGATGGGACGAGGACGAGGAGCTGTACGCCGTCACCGGCCTGCTTCACGACCTCGACTACGAGCGCTACCCCGACCTGGACACCGGTCACCCGCGCAAGGCGCTGGAGCTTTTCGAGGAGAAGGGCTACCCCCAGGAGCTGATCGACGCCGTCGCCGGGCACGCCACCTTCCTCGGCGTGCCGCGCGAGACGCGCATGGCGAAGACGCTGTTCGCCGTCGACGAGCTCTCCGGCTTCGTGGGCGCGTGCGCGCTCGTGCGGCCGACCGGCATCGAGGGCATGACGCCGAAGTCGGTCAAGAAGAAGCTCAAGCAGCCGAGCTTCGCGGCCGGCGTGAACCGCGACGAGGTCGCGCAGGGCGCCGAGGAGCTGGGCGTCGACTTCGACGAGTCACGTGGCCTTCGTGATCGGCGCAATGGAGGAGCGCGCCGACGAGCTAGGGCTGGCCCCAGCGCCCTCCTGACTTCGCCCAGTCGGCCAGGTGGTCGACCGAGCAGAAGGCGTCGGCGATCGCGTGCTCGCCGCGGTGGTGGACCGCCAGCACGCGCACGTCGCCGAGCTGAGCGCCGCAGCGGGCGCACTCGCCCGGCGCCGCCGGCGCGCGCTCGTCGCCCGCCGGCTCCCAGCGCGCGCCCTGCAGCGCCCACGGCACCACGTGCTCGAGCCGGCAGAACGCCGCGCGGCGCGCGCCCGGGAGCTCGTGCAGCCGCCAGCCGTCGCCCGGGCCGATCGGCTCGCTGCACCACGTGCAGCTGTCGGTAGATTGCGCCGCCATGCTCAAGATCATCGTGCTCGAGGGCGACGAGACGGGCCAGGAACTGCTCGACCAGGCGTTGCGGGTGCTCGATCCAGCTGTCACGCAGGTCGACGTCGAGCTGGAGCACTACGACCTCTCGCTCGAGAACCGCCGCAAGACCGGCAACGACGTCGTCTCGGCCGCCGCAGCAGCGATGGCCGAGGCGCGCTTCGGCATCAAGGCGGCGACGGTCACGCCCGAGGGCGCCGACGACGTGGGCAGCCCCAACCGCATCCTGCGCGAGGCGATCGACGGCAAGGTGATCATCCGCACCGGCCGGCGCATCCCGGGCGTGACGCCGGTGGCTGGCGTGCACTACCCGATCGCCGTCGTGCGGATGGCGGTCGGCGACGCCTACGGCGCCGAGCAGTGGCGCGCCGAGGAGGACGGCGACGAGATCGCGTACCGCACCGAGCGCATCTCGCGCAGCGTCTGCCGCGCGGTCGCTGAGTACAGCTTCCGCACCGCGGAGCGCATCCACGGGCGCGTGTACGGCGGGCCGAAGTGGACCGTCAGCCCGGTCTACGAGGGGATGCTCAAGGAGGAGATGGACGCGGCGGCGGAGCGCCACTCGGACATCCCCTACTCCCCCGTGCTGATCGACGCGACCTACGCGGGGCTGATCTCGGGCGCGGCCGACGCGCCGCTCGTGATCCCGGCCCTCAACCGCGACGGCGACTGCCTGTCCGACCTGGTCATGCCCTTGTTCGGCTCGATCGCGGGGGCCGAGTCGGTGCTGCTCGCCTTCGACGAGGAGTTCGAGCCGCGCGCAGTGATGTCGGAGGCGCCGCACGGGACGGCGCCGGCGCTGCAGGGCAAGGACATCGCCAACCCGATGGCGATGATCCTGGCCGCCGCGGCGGTGATGCACTACGCGGGCGAGGAGACGGCCTCGCGCGCGATCTACGAGTCGGTGCTCGAGGCGACCGCCACAGGCGTCCGGACGCCCGACCTGGGCGGCCACGCCGGCACGACGGAGTTCACCGACGAGGTGATCTCGCGCGTGCGCACGAAGATCGACATCTGGGCCTCGCTCTAGCTCTCGCCGGCGAGGTGCTTGCGCCGCCGGGCGCGGAACTCCGTGTTCTGGACGTAGAGCGTGAGCATGCCGGAGAGGACGATCCCGGACAGGTTGATGGCGAGCTGGGCGGCCGCCCCGCCCGCGGCGTGCCAGTCCCCGTAGGCGGTGGCCACCCCGATGTTCGAGGCGGCCGGGATCGTCGTCACCGACACCAGCACCCCGACGAGGGCGCCCGACTTGGCGCTGGTGAGCGACAGGATGCCCGCCGCGCCCGCTACGACCGCCACGAAGAAGCTGAGGAAGTCGGGCTCCGAGATGAAGTCGGTGAACTCGTGCGTGCCGTACTCGTCCGGGAAGGCGCCGACGGCTATCAGGGCCAACGTCGCAACCAGAGTCGCGGCAGTGCCGACCGGGAAGCCGACCGCGAGCGCGAGCAGAGACCTGCGCGCAAGCCCGGGCTGGCGGCGCACGAGGGCGACGCAGACGGCCGCGAGCGGCCCAAACTCGGGGCCGACGACCATCGCCCCGACGATCAGGATCGGCTGGTCGAGGATGATGCCGACCGCGGCGATCAGCATCGCTGCGACCATGAAGGCGACGAACGTGAAGGAGAGCTCGGTCTGCTCGGAGGTGCGCGCCTCGACCTCCTCCCACACGACCGCGTCGGAGGGCAGCCCGGGCGCGGCCCGCTCCGCCGCCTCGGCGACGGCCGAGATGGAGCTGTCGATCGCCTCCATCGCGATCGATCCCAGGCGCGGGATGTCGAGGTCCTTGAGGTCGCCGATCACGACACTGGCCTCCTCGCGCGCGACGTCGCAGAGGATCAGGTCGCCCTGCGGCTTGTGCGCGACACCGGCGAGGTGCACGACGTTCGTGACCTGCGGCGCGCGACAGAGCAGCGCGAGCGCCCGCTCCGCGAGGTCCGGCGGAGCGACGATGCGCAGGTGGACCATCAGGCGGCGAAGCGCGCGAGGGCGGCGCGCACGGTCTCGGGCATCTGGCGCTTGCGGAAGTCGCCGGGGTCGACGAACACGTGGCGCAGCTCGCCCTCGGTGAGCAGCTCCCCGTCCGAGAGCCGCGAGATCGCGTAGGTCGTGGTCAGCGAGGTGTCTCCCAGACGGGTGACGGTGGCGGCGATCTCGAGCTCGTCGTCGAAGCGGGCGCTGCCGCGGTAGCGCATGCCGGCCTCCGCCACGACCATGTCCACCCCGTGCTCGTCGACCATGTCCGCGTAGGGCCCGACCGCCTCGCGCCAGAGCTCGGTGACCGTGTGATCTAGGTAGGCGAGGTACTGCGGGTAGAAGACGACGCCCTGCAGATCGCACTCGGACCAGCGCACGCGCAGGCGGTGACGGAAGCGCTCCGGCATCGGGCTCAGCGTAAGACGCAGGCCCGGCGGAGGAGCCTGCAACGGAACTTGCAGCAATTTGCGGCTTCCATCCGAGCCCCGCCGTACCTTCACGAACGCATGTTCCCTCAGCTCAGACAGCGATTCGGGCCAGCGCTTGACCTCATCGTCGAGTTCTCAACCCTCGGCGAGTACCGGCTGGACGCGGACGGCGTCCTGCACCACGCGAGTGCTTTCGCCCACGTTCCTGAGCGCAACCCGCAGCTGGGAGGCGCCGGCGACTCCGTCGCCGCGCGCGCTGCGGTCCGTCGCATCGTCGCGGGTGGCGCGGCCGGCCTAGCGCCGGCCGCCACCCCCGCGGCGCGGCGGCTCGGTCGCGACCTGAGCGCGGCCGAGCTCGCCTGCAGCGGCGAGCGCCGGTACCCGCCGGCGGAGCGGCTCACACCACGGCCGAAGCCACGGCCGCGCGTGCCCGAGGCGCCCGAGCAGCTCTGCCTGGCCGTCTAGCGGGTCTGCGGGACGGCGCGTGGGGTGCGCCGCGGCGCCGGCGCGAGCGGGCGGCCGCGCGAGGGCGGGCCGTAAACGTCCCGCATACGGTGCAAAAGACAGCCCACGCATGTCGTGAGCGGCGCGCCGCGCAGCCGGGCCGGAGCCCGCACCGCGCGGGCGGCGGGCGGCGGGCGGCGGCAAGGTGCGGGTTACGAACGTTGCGGTATGCGCGACGTTCGTCGACCACACTCCCCCCGAGCCGCCCCTTTGGTTGCTGCAGTTCTCCCGGTCAACCCAAGACCAGAGCCGGGGCGCGCAGCGCCGCTACTCCACGTCTTCAGCAACCCAGCGGTCCGCATCGCGCGCCAGGACCACGCGCGCCTGCCCGTCCTCGCCCATCGCCACGAAGTGCGCGCGGTCCTGCTCGACCCCGGGGCGGTCGTCGACCAGCACCAGATGCAGGCCTTCGAAGGGCCATCCGGGACGAGCCTCCTGGATCGCCGTGCGCGCGGCGGCCTCCATCGTCGAGCGATCCCAGCCGCGGTCGAGGGCGCGCGCCTGCTCGAGGGCCTCGTCGGCGGCGCTCACGTGCTCCGAGAAGGTCGCCTCCTGCCGGCGAGCGCGCGCTCGCGCGCCCAGCAGGCCCCCGATGAAGAAGAGGACCAGCAGCACGCCGATCACGATCAGGACGATCTCCAGGACGGACATGCGGCGCCAGTCTAGAGAGCGGCCTCTGGTCGCCGCCGGACGCGCCATGGCTCCAGAAAAAGCTCGAGCCGCCCCGGGGGGCGGCTCGAAGTCAAATCGGCGGCGACCTACTCTCCCAGGCCCTTGCGAGCCAAGTACCATCGGCGCTGAGGGGCTTAACTGCTCTGTTCGGAATGGGAAGAGGTGTCTCCCCCTCGCTATCACCACCGAAAAACGGCGAGACCGAGCCTCTCGGCCCGGCCACTCGCCGGAGCTTGAAAACTGCACGGTTGGCCGGAAGATCAAAATATCCGTCAAGCCCTCGAACCATTAGTACCGGTCTGCTAAGCGCATTGCTGCCCTTACACATCCGGCCTATCACCTGGTGGTCTTCCAGGGGTCTTACTCCCTCTAGGGGATGGGAGAGCTCATCTCGAGGTCGGCTTCCCGCTTAGATGCCTTCAGCGGTTATCCGATCCGCACGTAGCTAACCAGCAGTGCCCTTGGCAGGACAACTGGTACACCAGAGGTGCGTTCATCCCGGTCCTCTCGTACTAGGGACGACTCCCCTCAACTCTCCAACGCCCACGGCAGATAGGGACCGAACTGTCTCGCGACGTTCTGAACCCAGCTCGCGTACCGCTTTAATGGGCGAACAGCCCAACCCTTGGGACCGACTACAGCCCCAGGATGCGACGAGCCGACATCGAGGTGCCAAACCGGTTCGTCGATGTGGACTCTTGGAACCGATAAGCCTGTTATCCCCGGAGTACCTTTTATCCGTTGAGCGACGGCGCTTCCACTTGCTACCGCCGGATCACTAAAGCCTGCTTTCGCACCTGCTCGACATGTCTGTCTCGCAGTCAAGCTCCCTTGTTGCTTTTGCACTCTACGTACGATTTCCAACCGTACTGAGGGAACCTTTGCGCGCCTCCGTTACATTTTAGGAGGCGACCGCCCCAGTCAAACTACCCGCCTGACACTGTTCACCGCCCGGATTCACGGTGCGGTGTTAGAAGCCCAAGACACCAAGGGTGGTATCTCAAGGGTGGCTCCACAGGGACCGCAGTCCCTGCTTCATAGCCTCCCACCTATCCTGAGCGAGATGCCTCAGACTCCAATATCAGGTTGTAGTAAAGGTTCACGGGGTCTTTCCGTCTTGCCGCGGGTACTCGGCATCTTCACCGAGACTGCGATTTCACCGAGCCCATCGTTGAGACAGCACCCAACTCGTTACGCCATTCGTGCAGGTCGGAACTTACCCGACAAGGAATTTCGCTACCTTAGGACGGTTATAGTTACCGCCGCCGTTTACCGGGGCTTAGTTTCAAAGCTTCGCCGTCCGAAGACGGCTAACCTCTCCACGTAACCTTCCGGCACCGGGCAGGCGTCAGCCCCTATACGTCGTCTTGCGACTTAGCAGAGACCTGTGTTTTTGGTAAACAGTCGGTTGGGCCAATCCACTGCGGCCCCCTCGGGCTTCAGCCGTAAAGGCTTACACCCTACCGGGGCGCCCCTTCTCCCGAAGTTACGGGGCCATTTTGCCGAGTTCCTTAACGATGGTTATCTCGATCACCTTAGTATTCTCTACTTGTCCACCTGTGTCGGTTTTGGTACGGGCGCGCGCATCCTGCCTAGAGGATTTTCTCGGGGGCATGGCGTCAAGGACTCGCCGGCCTTCCGGCCAGCTGGCATCGCACCTCACCGTAACGGGCTCCTGGATTTGCCTGGGAGCCCTGGCTACATGCTTACCCCCGCACAACCGTCGGCGGGGTTCCCTTAGCCTTCCCCGTCCCCCCATCGGTCATAACGGACGCGACGCGGTACGGGAATATCAACCCGTTGGCCATCGACTACGCCTTTCGGCCTCGCCTTAGGTCCCGACTGACCCTGAGCCGACGAACGTTGCTCAGGAAACCTTGGACAATCGGTGGAGGGGATTCTCACCCCTCTTTCGTTACTCACGCCGGCATTCTCACTTCTCAAGCCTCCACGGCTGGGTTGCCCCGCCGCTTCACTAGCTTGAGAACGCTCTCCTACCGCGTACGTGATCCCGAAGGATCTCGTACACCCGCAGCTTCGGTGACTAGCTTGAGCCCCGTTACATTTTCCGCGCCCGAGCACTTGACCAGTGAGCTGTTACGCACTCTTTCAAGGATGGCTGCCTCTAAGCCAACCTCCTGGTTGTCTCGGCACTTGGACATCGTTTTCCACTTAGCTAGCACTTAGGGACCTTAGCTGGCGGTCTGGGCTGTTTCCCTTTCGCCTACGAAGTTTATCCCCCGCAGACTGACTCCCCGGGTACGCCTAACGGTCTTCGGAGTTTGCCTGAAGTCGGTAACCTGGTAGGGCCCCTAGTCCAAGCAGTAGCTCTACGGCCGCTAGGTATCGCCGGAGGCTATACCTAAATATATTTCGGAGAGAACCAGATATCTCTGAGCTTGATTAGCCTTTCACTCCGACCCACAGGTCATCCGCCCAGTTTTCAACCTAGGTCGGTTCGGCCCTCCACGGGGTCTTACCCCCGCTTCAGCCTGCCCATGGGTAGCTCGCTCAGTTTCGGGTCTACCGCCTCTGACTGGATCGCCCTATTCGGACTCGCTTTCGCTGCGGCTCCGCTCATCGCTTAACCTTGCCAGAGACGAGTAACTCGCCGGCTCGTTATGCAAAAAGCACGCCGTCACACCCGAAGGTGCTCCGACCGCTTG
>CAWHDX010000007.1:382500-1091484 GCA_963828225.1 uncultured Thermoleophilaceae bacterium
CGGCCCGCCAGCGGCGCGACCTCGTGCTCTCGCGGATGCTCGAGCAGAAGATGATCTCGCGCGCGGCAGTACGTCGACGCGATCCAGCAGGCGCTGCCCGACGAGGACCAGGTCGACCCGCCCGACGTCGAGTCCGAGCAGCCCTACTTCACGAGCTGGGTGACCGGGCAGCTGCTCGACCAGTACACCGCGGCGCAGGTCTTCAGCGGCGGCCTGAAGATCAAGACGACGATCGACCCGGAGCTGCAGGCGGCGGCCGAGCAGGCGATCGCCGGCCGGCTGGCCGGCGTCGGGCCGAGCGCGTCGCTGGTGGCGATCGAGAACGAGACCGGCGAGGTGCAGCGCGATGGTGGGCGGCAACGACTTCGACGCGCGCCCGTTCAACCTCGCCACCAACGGGCACCGCCAGCCGGGATCGGCGATCAAGCCGTTCATCCTCGTGCGCGGCGCTCGCCGACGGCGTCGACCCGAACAGCACCTGGGCCTCGCAGCCGAAGGAGCTTCCCGGTGCCGGGCTCGCCCGACCGAGAGGTTCGAGGTCAGCAACTACGAGGACTCCTACCTCGGCACCGCCTCGCTGTGGTCGGCCACCGCCGCCTCGGACAACTCGGTGTTCGCCGAGCTCGGCCTCAAGGTCGGCACCAAGCGCGTCGCGCGGCTCGCGCGCAAGATGGGCATCCGCACGAAGCTCTCGACCAACCCCGCGATGACGCTCGGCGGCCTCAAGGAGGGCGTCACCCCGCTCGAGATGGCGTACGCCTACTCGACGATCGCCAACGAGGGCGAGCGGGTCACGGGGTCCTTCGCGCCGAGCGGCGTCAGCCCGGTCGGCTTCGAGGAGGTCAAGGGGGCCGGCTTCGACGAGCGCAACAAGGTCACGCGCGTGCGCGTGTTCCCCCAGAAGGTCGGCGCGACTCGCCAAGGAGATGCTCCACCTGGTCGTGACGAGCGGCACCGGCAAGGCGGCTCAGGTGGGCGACGAGTACATCTGGGGCAAGACCGGCACCACGGAGAACTACGGCGACGCCTGGTTCGTCGGCGGCAACGACGACATGACCGTGGCGGTCTGGGTCGGCTACGCGGACAAGATCCAGCCGATGGAGTTCGAGCACGCCGGCGGCCCGGTCGCCGGCGGCACCTTCCCGGCCGAGATCTTCCACGACTTCATGACCTCCTGGCTGTCGCTGCGCGAGGCGCGGCGGGCCGCCAGGGGCGGCGACGACGAGACCACCACCACGCCGGAGAGCGGCACGACCGCGCCGGCGACGCCCGGTCGACCCGAACGCCGTGCCCGACGCCGAGCAGCCGGCCGACGGGACGACCCAGGACGACCAGGCCGGCGAGGACGGCACCGGCGGCAACCAGCCGGAGGCCACGCCCACGCCCGAGGCGCCCGAGGACGCGCCCGAGCCCGAGGCGCCCACGCCGGCCGAGCCCGCCCCCACACCGACGCAGCCGCCGCACCGGCGGCGGCGGCACCGGCGGCGGCGTGACGCCCGACACGGGCGCCGGCTAGGCGGCTCGGCGCGCCCGCATCTGCGGCGGGCCAGGGCCGCGACACGTGGCGCGCTGTCGGCGTCGCAGAAGCGCCAGGGCAGGTCGGCCGCCTTGGTGATGCCGATGCGCTCGCCGACTGCGATGCGCGGCGCGCTGCTCGCGCTCCAGCACCGCGATCGGGCCGTCGACCAGCGAGCGTGCCGTTGAGCGACAGCCCGATCCCGAGCGCCTGGGTCAGCTTGCCCGGCCCCGAGCAGAGCTCCTGCGACGCGATCCAGGCCGCGCCGCTCGCGCATCAGCGTCGATCGCCCTCGACCGGCTCGAGCGCGCGGATCAGCACGGCCGCGCCGACGCCCTCCGGCTCGCACACCGCGTTCAGCAGCGAGTGGATGCCGTACGAGAAGTAGACGTAGGCGTGCCCGGGCTCGCCGAACAGCGTGCGCGTGCGCGGCGTGAGCCCCGACGTAGGCGTGGCAGGCCGGCTCGTCCATGTGGTAGCTCTCGGTCTCGACGATGCGCCCCGCCGACGTCGCCGTGGCGGACGACGCAGCCGATCAGGTCGCGCGCGACGTCGTGCACCGAGCGGGCGTAGAAGTCGCGCCCGAGCCGGCTCAACCCGCGCGTCTCCTCCAGCACGTGGCGGGCCTGCGGCCAGCTGCTCGCGCACGCGGGCGAGCGCCGTGCCGCCCTCGGAGACCTTCGACTCGAGCCACGAGCTCTGCTCGAGCAGCGCGCGGAAGTCGGCCGGGCCGAGCTGCGGCGCCAGCTCGGCCAGCTCGTCGTCGGTCAGCTCGGAGAGCCGCTTGCCGCGCTCGACGCTCGCGCGCACGACGCCCGCCGACGATGCCGTGCGCCTCGCGGAACGGCACGCCCTGGCGCACCAGCAGGTCGGCGACGTCGGTGGCCGCGATCAGCTCGTCGGACGCGGCCGCGGCCATGCGCTCGCGGTCGTACTCGATCTCGGCCAGCATCCCGCGCGCCACGCGCAGGCGCCAGCTCGAGCGTGTCGATCGCGTCGAACAGCGGCTCCTTGTCCTCCTGGAGGTCCTTGTTGTAGGTGAGCGGCAGGCCGTGGAGCACGCCGTGCAGCGCCGGCCAGGCGGCCGACCACCCGCGGCGCCTTGGCGCGCAGCAGCTCGGCGGCGTCCGGGTTCTTCTTCTGCGGCATCAGGCTCGAGCCCGAGGCGAACGAGTCGGACACGCGGCAGAAGCCGAACTCGGCGGTCGACCAGAGCACGATCTCGGCGCCGAGCTGCGACAGGTGGGTCGCGCAGGTGGCGGCCGCGCTCGACGTAGTCGAGCACGAAGTCGCGGTTGGAGACGGCGTCGAGCGAGTTCTCGGCGATGCCGCCGAAGCCGAGCTCCTGGGCGACGAACATGCGGCCGGTGTCGAAGTTCACGCCGGCCAGCGCGCCGGCGCCGAGCGGCAGGTCGTCGGTGGCCGTCAGGCAGAACTTGAAGCGCTGCACGGTCGCGGCGGAACTTCCAGAACCAGGCGAGCAGGTGGTGCGAGAGGTAGACCGGCTGGGCGCGCTGGAGGTGCGTGTAGCCGGGCAGCGGCCAGTCGAGGTGGCGCTCGGCGAGCTCGACCAGCGTGGCCATCAGCTCGCGCAGCAGCGCCTCAGCGTCGAGCGCGTGGGCGCGCACGAGCATCGCGACGTCGGTCGCGACCTGGTCGTTGCGCGAGCGCGCCGTGTGCAGCTTGCCGCCGACCGGGCCCGGCGATCTCGGTCAGCCGCCGCTCGATCGCCATGTGGATGTCCTCGTCGCCCGTCGTCGACGACGAAGCCGTCGGCGTCGATCTCCTCGCGCACCTTCGCCAGGCCCGCGCTCGATCTGGGCGAGGTCGTCCGCGGAGATGATCTCGCTGCGCGCGAGCATGCGCGCGTGCGCGAGCGACTGCTCGAGGTCGTAGGGCGCCAGCCGGTAGTCGAACCCGATCGACGAGTTGAGCGCCTGGAAGAGCGGGTCCTGGGGGTCGCTGAAGCGGCTCATCGGGGACGTGAGTCTGGCATGGCCGCCGCTTAGGATGCCGCCTGTGCGCACGCTCGTGACCGGAGCGACCGGCAAGGTCGGCAACGCGGTCGCCCGCGCGCTGCTGCAGCGCGGCGACGACGTGCGCGCGCTGGTGCGCGACCCGGGCCGCTCGGCCACGCGCGCTCCCGCCCGGCGTGGAGCCGCTGCGCGGCGACGTGACCGACCCGGCGTCGGTGGAGCGCGCCGCCGCCGGCTGCGAGCTCGTCTTCAACGCGATGGGGCTGCCGGAGCAGTGGTTCGCCGACCCGGGCATCTTCGACCGCGTCAACGCGCGCGGCACCGAGACGGTGGTGCGCGCGGCCGCCGCCGCGGGCGCGCGGCGGGTGGTGCACACCTCCACGATCGACGTCTTCCACGCCGAGCGCGGCAGCGCCTTCGACGAGTCGCGCGTCGCCGACTACCCGAAGGGCACCGCCTACGAGCGCTCCAAGCAGCGCGCCGAGGAGCTCGCGCTCGCCGCGGCCGCCGAGCACCGGCGTCGAGCTCGTGATCGTGAACCCGGCCGCCGTCTACGGGCCCGGCCCGGGCGGCGAGCGCGTCGCTGCAGGAGGCGCTGTTCCGGCCGCTGATCGAGGGCCGGCGCAGCGCGGTGCCGGTGCTGCCGCCCGGCGGCATGGGCCTCGTCTACTCGACCGGCGCTCGCCACCGGCCAGCTGCTGGCGGCCGAGCGCGGCGTCGCCCGGCGAGCGCTACATCCTCTGCGACGGCCACATGACGCTGCGCGAGCTGGCCGCGACGGTCGGTCGAGCTCGCCGGCCGCGGCCGGGTGCCGCCGGTGCTGCCGGTGCCGCTGGCGAAGGGCCTCGCGGCGGCCGGCGAGGCGCTGTCGCGCGTGATCCGGCGCGCCGCCGCTGCTGCCCCGCGGGCAGCTCCACTTCTTCCTCTGGAACGCCCGGCCGCAGTCCGGCAAGGCGCAGCGCGAGCTCGGCTGGGTCCCGACGCCGCTCGAGGAGGGCCTGGCAGCGGCGGTCGCGGCGCTTGGCTGACGTCCGCCGCGCCGAGCCCGCGCGACTTCGCGGCCGCGGCTCGCGCTGCTCCACCGCAGCGCCGCCGACATGTACGACCGCTTCGCCGGCGGCCGCGAGCGCGCGCTCGCGCTGCTGGAGCGCTCGCTCGCGCAGCCCGGCAACGCCTCGAGCGCCGAGGTGGTGTGGGTGGCCGAGGTGGACGGCCGGGTGGCCGCGCGCCATGGCCGCGTTCCCGGTGCGACGAGGCCCTGCCGCGCTCGCGCGCCTTCCTGCGGCTGGCGCTGCGCGCGCGCGCCGCCGTGGCGCTGGCCGCGGGCGCTGTGGCTCTTCTGGGCCGGCGGCCGCGCGGCGCCCGACCCCGCCCACGCCGGCCTTCTACGTCGACGCGCTCGCCACCGACCCGCGGCTGCGCCGGCGCGGCGCCGCGCAGCGCGCTGCTCGCCGAGGCCGAGCGCCAGGCGCGGCGGCGCGGGCTGCCCGCGGTGGCGCTCGACACGACCGTGCGGCAACGACGCGCGCGCGCGCGCTGTACGCGAGCGCGGGCTTCGAGGAGGTGGCCTAGCGCCCGCGCCGCGCGCGGGCTGCCGGGCTTCGTGGCGCTCGTCAAGCGGCTGCCGCTGAGCGCGCGATCACCGCCGCGCAGCGCCGCCACCACCTGCTCCACCTCGCCGTCCGTGCAGCTCGCCGAAGAAGGGCAGCGCCAGCGAGCGGCGCGCGACGTCCTCGCAGACCGGGAACTCGCCCTCGCGGTGGCCGAAGCGCTCGCGGTAGAAGCTCATCAGGTGGATCGCCGGCAGGTAGGGCTTGGTGTCGACGCCGCGCTCGCGCATCGCCGTCGACCGCGGCGTCGCGGTCGACGCCGTGCGGCAGCTGCACCACGTAGACGAACCAGGAGCGCCGGTCGCCGTCCGCGTCGGGGCAGGGCAGCTCGAGGCCCTCGACGTCCGGCCAGCGCCTCGGAGTAGAGCGCCGCCACGCGCGCGCGGCCCGGCGAGCAGCTCGTCGAGGCGCTCGAGCTGCGCGATCCCGAGCGCGCACGAGAGGTCGTCGAGGCGGTAGTTGAAGCCCGAGCCGGTCGTGGTCGAGCCAGCCCATGTCGGGCGCGCGGCCCTGGTTGCGCTCGGAGTCGACGCGCTCCTTGACGGCGGCGTCGGGGCAGACCACCGCGCCGCCCTCGCCGGTCGTGATCTGCTTGTTCGGGTAGAAGCCGAACACCGCCGGGTTGCCGCGCGCCGCCGACGGTCGCGTCCGTCGGCGTGGGCGGCGCCGAGCGCCTCGCAGGCGTCCTCGACGATCCACAGGCCGCGCGTCGGCGCGAGCGCGCTCGAACGCCGGCATGTCGGCGGGGTAGCCGAAGATGTGCACGGGCAGCAGCCCGGTCGTGCGGTCGGTGACCGCGGCCGGCCGCGGCGTCGGGATCGATGTTGAGCGTGCGCGGGTCGATGTCGCAGAACACCGGCTCGCGCGTCCTCGTAGAGCAGGCAGTTGGCCGACGCGACGAAGCTGAACGGCGTGGTCACGACCTCGTCGCCGGCCTCGATGCCCGCCGCGCGGATCGCCAGGTGCAGCCCCGCGGTGCCGCTCGACACCGCCGACGCCGGCGCGCCCGAGCAGGCCGCGCAGGCGCGTCCTCGAACTCGCCGAGCCGCGGCCCGAGCGCGAGCCGCCCCGAGCGCAGCGTCTCCAGCACCAGCTCCTCCTCGCGCGCGCCGATGAGCGGCTTGCGCCAGCGGGATCACGTCGTGCGTGAGTGCGCTCGCGAGCTGCGCGGTCGCCCGTGCTGCGGCGCGGCCGGGCAGCATGCCCGCCTCGAGCGAGTCGACCAGCGCCTCCCAGCTCGCCTCGATGATGTTCTCGGAGACGCCGATCGCGCCCCAGTTGTCGGTGCCGTCGCTGGCGTCGAGCAGCACGCGCGTGACCGCGCCGGTGCCCTTCGTCTCGTCGAGGATGCGCACCTTGAAGTTGACGAGCTGGATGTCGCGCAGGTGCGGGTAGCGCTCGCCGATCGCCTCGCGCAGCGCCTTGTCGAGCGCGTGCACCGGGCCGTTGCCCTCGGCGGTGCGCACGTAGCGCTCGCCGTCGACCCAGATCTTGATCGTGGCCTCGGTCTCGACCCGGCCGTCGGCGCGCTTCTCCACGATCGCGCGCCACGACTCGAGCCGGAACAGCGGCTCGTAGTCGCCGGTCTCCTTGCGGATCAGCAGGTCGAACGAGCCGTCGGCGGCCTCGAACTGGTAGCCGCGGTGCTCCAGCTCCTTGACGCGGTCGATCACGCGCGCGGCCGTGGCGTCGTCCACGTCGGCGCGGCGCCGACGACCGTGCCCTTGCCGGACAGCTCGGAGACCAGCACGCGCGCGGTCCGCCCCCACGTCGGCGGGGTCGATGTGCTCGAACGTGCGCGCGTCGCGGTTGATGCCGGCCACGTGCATGCCGCCCTTGTGCGCGAAGGCGTTGGCCCCCACGTAGGGCTGGTTCGGGTTCGGCGTGACGTTGCAGAGCTCGTCGACGAGGTGCGAGACCTCGGTCAGGCGGCGCAGCCGCTCCGGCCCGATCGCACTCGTAGCCCATCTTCAGCTCGAGCGTCGGCAGGATCGTGATCAGGTTGGCGTTGCCGCAGCGCTCGCCGTAGCCGTTCATCGTGCCCTGCACCAGGCGCGCGCCCGCCTCCACGGCCACCAGCGTGTTGGCCACGCCGCAGCCGGCGTCGTCGTGGGTGTGGATGCCGACGCCGACGCTGTCGCCCAGCTCGGCGACGACGCGCGCGGTGGCCTCGGCGACCTCGCGCGGGCACCGACGAGCCGTTGGTGTCGCACAGCGTCACGTTCTCGGCGCCCGCCTCGGCCGCCGCCCGCAGGCAGCGCAGCGCGTAGTCGGGGTCGTCGCGGAAGGCGTCGAAGAAGTGCTCGGCGTCGTAGATCGACGCGCTTGCCCTCGCGCACGAGGAAGCCGACCGAGTCGGCGATCATGCGCAGGTTCTCCTCGGGCTCGACCTGCGTGACCTTCTCCAGGTGCAGCGACCAGGTCTTGCCGACCAGCGTGCAGACCGGCGCGAAGCGAGTCGGCCAGCAGGCGCAGCGCCGGGTCGTCCTCGGCGGCCGAGTCGCGCCGGCGGGTCATGCCGAACGCGACCATCTCGGCGCGTGTCGAAGCTCTCCCGCGCGAGCAGCTCGAAGAGCGCCTCCTCCTTCGGGTTGGAGGCGGGGAAGCCGGCCTCGATCAGGTGCACGCCGAGCGAGTCGAGCGCGTGCGCGACGCGCACCTTCTCGTCCACCGAGAGCGACATCCCCTCGCCCTGCATCCCGTCGCGCAGGGTGGTGTCGTAGATCGTGATCGATCGAGGTCCCGTCACGATCTGCGACGGGACCGGCACCAGATCCAGCCACTCCGCGTACTGCGCCGCGCGGCCGTGCAGCGCGTCGTCGAAGAGGTCCTGGATCTGGCGCGTGATCGGCCCGGGCACCCCGTCGCCGATCTGGATGTCGTCGATCTCGCGCATCGGCGTCAGCTCGGCCGCGGTGCCGGTCAGGAACACCTCGTCGGCCAGCGCCAGCTCGGCCCGCGCGATGTCGCGCTCGACCAGCTCGTAGCCGAGGTCGCGCGCGATCTGGATGCACGACTTGCGGTTGATGCCGTCGAGGATGCCCGCGGTCTGCGGCGGCGTGTAGATCACGCCGTCCTTGACCACGAAGACGTTCTCGCCGGTGCCCTCGCAGACGTGGCCCTTGTCGTCGAGCAGGATCGCCTCCTCGTAGCCCGCCTTGATCGACTCGATCTTGGCCAGCACGGAGTTGAGGTACTGCCCCGACGCCTTCGAGTGCGGGATCAGCGAGTCCGACGAGATGCGCCGGTACGACGACACGCGCGCGCGCACGCCGTTGCGCTTGCCCTCCTCGCCGAGGTAGGCGCCCCACTCCCACACCGCGACCATCGCCTCGACCGGGTTGTCGAGCGGGTTGAGGCCCATCGGGCCGTAGCCGCGCCACACGAGCGGGCGGATGTAGCAGCTCTTGAAGCCGTTGCGCCCGATCAGCTCGTGGGTGGCCTCGCGGATCTGCTCCTTCGCGTAGGGCAGGTCCATGTAGTAGAGCTTCGCCGAGGCCTCGAGCCGGTTGAGGTGGTCGTCGTGGCGGAAGATCGCCGTGCCGCGGTCGGTCTCGTAGGCGCGGATGCCCTCGAAGACGCCCGTGCCGTAGTGCAGGGCGTGGGTGAGTACGTGTACCTTCGCGTCCTCCCAGGCGACGAACTCCCCGTTCAGCCAGATGAGGTCGGCGGTGTTCACGTACTGCTCCTAGAGGTTCGCGACGACCGCCCTGGTGGCGGCCTCTGTGGTGGCGTCGCCGCCCAGGTCCGGAGTCCGGAGGCCCTCCCCGAGCGCGCGATCGACGGCCGATTCTAGGGCAGCGGCCTCCGTCTTCCATAGCGAGTCCGTGCCGCAGCATCAGCGCGACCGAGCCGAACATCGCGAGCGGGTTGGCGGTGCCGGTGCCGGCGATGTCGGGCGCCGAGCCGTGCACGGGCTCGAACAGCCCCGGGCCGGAGCCGTCGCCCGAGCGACGCGCTCGGGAGCATCCCGAGCGAGCCGGTGAGCATGGCGGCCTCGTCGCTGAGGATGTCGCCGAACAGGTTCTCGGTCAGGATCACGTCGAAGTCCGCGGGTCGGGAGACGAGCTGCATCGCGGCGTTGTCGACGAGCATGTGCTCGAGCGGGGTGTCCTGCTCCTCGGCGAGCCTGCCGACGACCTTGCGCCACAGTCGGGACGTCTCGAGGATGTTCGCCTTGTCCACGCTGGTCACCTTCCTGCGCGCGAGATCGAAGCCGACGCGCGCGATGCGCTCGATCTCCCCCACCGAGTAGACGCAGGTGTCGTGGGCGGTGTCGCCGTCGAGGCCGCGGTCGCCGAAGTAGATGCCGCCGGTCAGCTCGCGCACGACGAGCAGGTCGGTGCCCTCGATCAGCTCGCGCTTGAGCGGGCTCGAGTCGAGCAGCGCCGGGCTGGGCCGCACGGGGCGCAGGTTGGCGAACAGCCCGAGCCCCTTGCGCAGCCCGAGCAGCCCCTGCTCCGGGCGCGGCGCGCCCGGGTCGGTGGTGTCCCACTTCGGGCCGCCGACGGCCGCGAGCAGCACCGCGTCGGCGGCGCGGCAGGCACCGAGCACCTCGTCGGTGAGCGCGGTGCCGTGGGCGTCGATCGAGGCGCCGCCCATCAGCCGGTCGTCGAAGCTCGAAGTCGCCGAGCTGGGCGAGCACCCGCTCGGCCGCGGCCATGATCTCGGGGCCGATGCCGTCGCCGGGCAGAGTGACGATGCGCGCTGACATGGGGCGGAGACGCTAGCGCGCCTGACGCTGGGTGCGGGTTCTGCGGGTGAAGCCTCTACCCGGCGCCGAGGATCGCGCCGACGACGTCCGGCGTGAACGGCTGCGTCCCGTTCGCGAGCTGCAGGTCGGGGAGCCCGTGCGCCCGTGCGTAGGCGAGCTCGCGGCTCAGGTCGCCGACCCCGTTCGATCCCGCCAGCGGCGCGAGCGCGACCGTCGACAGCACGCCGATCGCCTGGCCCGACGCCGTTCAGGAAGCCGCTGCCGGAGTCGCCCGGGATGCCCGGCGTGACGGTGTAGACGGTGCGGCTCCAGCCGCCGCCCTCGGTGCGACACGACGATGCCGCGCTTGGGGCTCAGCTGCGTGATCCCGAAGCGCAGCGAGGAGTTGCCGTAGGAGAAGACGTCGTCGCCGGTCGCGGACGGCGCCGCCCACCCCGGTCGGTCCGCCGAAGCCCGGCACGGAGGGGTTCACCTTGGCCACGTCGGCCGGGTCGATCCGCACCAGCGCCAGGTCGTTGTAGGCGCAGACGTCCGCGTTCGACTCGCCCGTCGGCCTGCATCGTGACCCAGGAGCTGTACGCGAGCGTTCCGGGCCGCGACGCGCCGGTGACCTCGACCGGCGTGCCCAGCGGCAGCGAGGCGGCCAGGCAGCCGTCGGTGTCGGTCGCCTCCCCCGTGCTGGCGCAGTGCGCGGCCTGACCGAGGTAGGTCTGCCCCCCGCCGTGTAGACGAAGTTGGCCGTGCACTGGCCGCCGGCGGTGACCGTCTGCACGCCGGGATGGACCGTCGCCTGGCCGGCGGGCGCCCACGCCGAGGCGGCGGCCGGGAAGGCGCAGCATTACGAGGACGATGACTGAGAGCGCGCGTCGTGGCATATGCCACGCGCACTACCCGGGACGCGCGAGAACCACGCTCAGGCACGGCGCGCGTCGATGTTCAGCCGCACGTACTCGAGCTCAGCGGCGCGCCCGAGCGGCGCACCACCTCCTCGGCGTAGGGCCGGCGCAGCTCCTCGGGCAGCGCCTGGAGATGGTTGCCGAGGCAGACCGTGCGCGCGTACTCGAGCGGGTCCGGCGGCTCCACCGGCCAGGGCTGGAGCCAGCAGCGCACCTCGTCGAAGCCGGCCGCAGCGCAGGCGCGCCTCGGTCTCCTCGGCCGAGGCGTAGTTCCAGGGGCCGGCGAAGTCCCGCATGTGCTCGGCGTAGGGCGGCTCGGCGGCGACCTCGTCGGCGAGGCGCCGGAAGGCGTCGATGTTGCCCTTGCCGCCGCACTGCGCCACCAGCCGCGCCCCGGGGCGCAGCGCGGCGTGCAGGCGCTCGAACAGGCGCTCGTGGTCGGCGATCCAGTGGAAGACCGCGTTGGAGAAGGCGGCGTCGACCGGCTCGTCGAGCGTCAGCTCGGTGAGGCTCTGGCACAGCACGCGTCGCGCGCTGCGGCGTCGAGCGCCGCGCGCGCGTGCTCGGCCATCGACGGGCGCCGAGTCGACCGCCACCACGTGGCCGTGCGGCAGCCGCTCGAGCAGGAGCTCGGTGACGCGGCCCGAGCCGCAGCCGGCGTCGAGCACCGTCTCGTCGCCCTCGAGCGGGAGCCGCTCGAGCACCGCGCGCGCCATCTCGACCTGAGGATCGGAGACGCGGTCGTAGCTGGCCGCGTCCCAGTCCGCGGCTCACCTGAGCGCGGTCGTCACCGGACCGCTGCGCTCGCGTGCCGCCTCGTAGCTGTCGATCGTCGTGCTCCTGCTGGAGCGTCACGCCGATGTCGTCGAGCCCCTCGAGCAGTCGCCGCGCGATCTCCTCGTCGATCTCGAACGGCACCTGCCGGCCGCCGAACCAGACCATCTGGGCCGCCAGGTCGATGCGCGCGTGCCCGGCCGCCATCAGCTCCCTGACCTCCTCCTCGGGCAGCACGACCGGCAGCAGGCCGATCTTGGTGCAGTTGCTGAAGAAGATGTCGGCGAAGCTCGGCGCGACGATCGCCCGGAAGCCGTAGTCCTCCAGCGCCCAGGGAGCGTGCTCGCGCGACGAGCCGCAGCCGAAGTTGCGCCCCGCGGCGAGGATCGGGTTGCTCGGCAGGTCCCAGCCCGGCTCCTTGGCCCAGTCGTGGAAGAGGAACTCGCCGAAGCCGGTGCGCTCGACGCGCTTGAGGAACTGCTTGGGGATGATCTGGTCGGTGTCGACGTCGTTGCGGTCGAGCACCGACACGGCGCCCTCGATCACTCGTATCGGCTCCATCACTCCCACCCCCTGATGTCCACGAAGTGCCCCTCGATGGCAGCCGCGGCCGCCATCTTCGGGCTGACCAGATGCGACCGCGCGCCGCGGCCCTGGCGGCCCTCGAAGTTGCGGTTCGAGGTCGACGCGACGCGCTCGCCCGGCGCCGCGATGTCCGGGTTCATCCCGAGGCACATCGAGCAGCCCGCCGAGCGCCAGTCGAAGCCGGCGGCGCGGAAGACGTCGTCGAGGCCCTCGGCCTCGGCCTGCTGCCTTCACCTGCTGCGAGCCCGGCACGACCATCGCGTCGACGCTCGACGCGACCTTGCGCCCGCGCACGACCTCGGCCGCCTCGCGCAGGTCGCCGATGCGCGAGTTGGTGCACGAGCCGATGAACACGCGGTCGAGCGGGATCTCCTGGATCGGCGTGCCGGCGTCGAGCGCCATGTACTCGAGCGCGCGCTGCTCGCCCTCGTCGCGCGGCTCGGGCACGTCCGCCGTCACGTCGGTGACCATCCCGGGCGTCGGTGCCCCAGGTGACCTGCGGCGACAGCGCGCCGGCGTCGATCACGACCTCGCTGTCGAACGCGCGCGCCGTCGTCGGTGTGCAGCTCGCGCCACTCGTCGACCGGCAGCGGGTCGGGCGCCGCCTCGCGGCCCTCGACCCACTCGAAGGTGGTGTCGTCGGGCGCGATCATGCCCGGCGCGGCCGCCGCCCTCGATCGTCATGTTGCAGACGGTCATGCGGCCCTCCATCGAGAGGCCCTCGATCGCGGGCCCGGCGTACTCGATCACGTGCCCGACGCCGCCGGCCACGCCGATCCGGCCGATCGTGCCGAGGATCAGGTCCTTCGCCGTGACCCCGTAGCCGAGCTCGCCCTCGTAGCGGATCAGCATCGACTTCGGCTTGCGCTGCTGCAGCGTCTGGGTGGCGAGCACGTGCTCCACCTCGCTCGTGCCGATGCCGAACGCGAGCGCGCCGAAGGCGCCGTGCGTGGAGGTGTGCGAGTCGCCGCAGACGATCGTCATGCCCGGCTGGGTGACGCCCAGCTCGGGGCCGATCACGTGCACGATGCCCTGGTGGCGTCGACCCGATCGAGTAGATCGGCACGCCGAACTCGCGGCAGTTGCGCTCGAGCGTCTCGACCTGCACGCGCGAGAGCTGGTCGCGGATCTGGGCCGCGGCCGTCGAGCCGTCGGTGGGGACGTTGTGGTCGGCCGTGGCGAGCGTCCGGTCGGGCCGGCGCACCGTGCGCCCGGCCAGGCGCAGCGACTCGAACGCCTGCGGCGAGGTGACCTCGTGCACCAGGTGCAGGTCGATGTAGAGCAGGCTCTCGGCCACCTCGTGGGCGTCCCAGATCTTGTCGAACAGGGTCTTCGGCATCGGCGTCAGCTCCTGCGTAGTCCGGCGGCCACGACGGCGTAGAAGCGCGCGTCGCCGGGGCCTGGGTTCTCGAAGTGGTGGGGCAGGTCGGCGTCGAAGGTCACGGAGTCGCCGCTCGTCGAGCTCGTCCACGCGCCCGGCGCAGACGCAGCCGCAGCGGGCCCGTCGACGACCACGGCGGTCTCGCGGCTGCCGGGCTCGTGCATCGGCGGGTCGTCCGGGCTCCGCGGTCGAGGCGCCCGCGTGCCAGGCTGTGCAGCGAGACCTCGGCGCGCAGGCCCGGCAGCGGCGGCGTGAGCACCTCGTAGCCGTGCCGCGGAACCGCCCCCGCGGCGGCGCTCGTCCGCCCGCACGACGCTCACGCCGTCGGTCTCGTCGAGGCGCAGCAGCTGCGACAGGCTCAGCTCGAGCCCGCCGGCGATCCGCTCCGCCACCGCCAGCGTCGGGCTGGTCTCGCCGCGCTCGACCTGCGACAGCATCGGCGCGGACACGCCGCTGCGCTCGGCCAGGTCG
Source organism: uncultured Thermoleophilaceae bacterium (assembly GCA_963828225.1). Taxonomy (GTDB): domain Bacteria; phylum Actinomycetota; class Thermoleophilia; order Solirubrobacterales; family Thermoleophilaceae; genus JACVRW01. The sequence continues at coordinate 396,424 of CAWHDX010000007.1, forward strand.
CGCAGGGACAGATCCATCGCCTCGCGCAGGTGCGGATCCGGGTACCGAACGAGTGACCGTTGACCGACATGAGGCTCTGTACGTTATCACGGACGTTTGTATGCTCACTGACGGCTGGGAGTGCTCGCTGCGGCAGCGGCTGCGGCGGGACGACGGCTGCGGCGACGCCCGCGACCGCACGGAGGCCTTCGAGACGCACGCCGCTCAGGGCGCCCGGCGAATCCGGGCGCGAGACCCGCCGCGCCTGCGCTCTGATCGCGCCCGAGCCCGCGTGCCTCCCGGGCAGCGCGCCTCTCGCCCCACCCGAACGACTCGACCGACCTGTCGATCTGCGACTGGCGCGGCGGCGGCGCGCGCGTGCAGCTGATCGTGGACTCGGCGCCGCGCGCGCAGCTGCGCTACTACAACCAGCTCGCCGAGCAGCTCCAGTTCCACGGCCCCGACCCGGCGCGCCGCCCGCGCCAGCTGAAGCACGTCGGCGACGACGATGCCTACGGCGGCGCGGGCGCCTGGTGGACGCGCTCAAGGGCCAGCTGGTCGCCTATGCCGACGAGCGGCATCGTGCGCGTCCGCGTCGTGGACGCCCGGCTGGGCGATCGCGCGCGCCGGCGCGCGTCCGTGCGCGTGGCCCGGCTCGCGTTCCGGCGGCTCAGCGAGCCTGGCCGGTAGGCCGCACGACCACCTCGTTGAGGCAGACGTGCGCGGGGCGGCTGAGCGCGTAGAGGATCGCGTCGGCGATGTCGCTCGGCCTGCAGCACCTCGCCGATCTGCTCGCGCGAGCGCTCCATCACGCCTGGACGGTCGGGTTGGGTTGTGGCCCTGCAGCTCGGTCTCGACGAAGCCCGGGGCGACGACCGTCACGCGGATGCCGGCGTGCAGCGCCTCCTGGCGCAGCGCCTCCGAGAAGGCGTGCACTCCGAACTTGGTCATGTTGTAGACGGCCGCCCCGGCGTCGGCTCGGCGCCCGGCGACCGACGAGACGTTCACGACGTCCCCTCCCCCGTTCTGCGCGATCAGCGGCAGCGCCGCGTGGGTGCAGACCAGCAGCCCCCACAGGTTCACGTCGATCATGCGCCGCCAGTCCGACGACGTCGGCGCCGGCGACCGGCCCCGAGCAGCATGAGCCCGGCGTTGTTGACCAGGCCGCTCAGGCCGCCGTGCTCGGCGGCGCGGCCTCCACGAACCCGCGCGCCTCGCCCTCGTCGGCCAGGTCGACCTCGTGCACCGACGCCGGGCCCTCGAGGCGTCCCGGCCAGCTCCTCGAGCCGGTCGCGCCGACGCGCCGCGAGCGCGACGGTCGGCGCCCGCGCGCGACAGCGCAGTCGCGGTGGCGGCGCCGATCCCTGACGAGGCTCCGGTGACCGCGATCGATGCGGCCTGCGAGCGGCTGATCCATGCCGCGAGCGATCGTACTCCTAGATTGCCGGGACCGCGGTCCGGGAATTAGGCTCCCGCACAGTGACGCGCCTGCATCGCAACGTGAACATCGCAGCCGTCGTGCTGCCCTTCGCGGCCGTCGTGGCCGCCGTGCCGATGCTCTGGAACGACCTGATCGGCTGGACGCGACGTGCTGCTGTTCGCGCTCATGTACTGCGTCAGCACCGGCGGGCATCACGGTCGGCTACCACCGGCTGCTCACCCACCGCGCCTTCCAGACCTACAAGCCGGTCGAGTACCTGTTCGCGGCGGCGGGGTCGATGGCGGTCGAGGGGCCGGTGATCGGCTGGGTGTCGGACCACCGCCGCCACCACGCGCACGCCGACCACGACGGCGACCCGCACAGCCCGCACGGGCACGGCGACGGCTTCGCCGGCACGCTGCACGGGCTCTGGCACGCGCACCTCGGCTGGCTGTTCGACCATCCAACGGCCAAGGACGCCGACAAGCACGCGCCCGACCTGCTCGACGACCGCGGCATGCGGATCGTGCACAAGCTGTTCGGCCCGCTCGTGGTCGCTCGGCCTGCTGATCCCGTTCCTGGCGCGGCTGGGGCCTCCAGGGCGAGCTCGCCGGCGGGCTCACCGCGCTGTTCTGGGCCGGGCTGGTGCGCATCTTCCTCGTGCACCACGTGACCTTCTCGATCAACTCGATCTGCCACTTCTTCGGGCGCCGCCGCTTCAGCACCGACGATCAGTCGACCAACGTCTTCTGGCTGGCCCTGCCCTCGTTCGGCGAGTCCTGGCACCACAACCACCACGCCTTCCCGCGCTCGGCGCTGCACGGGCTGCGCTGGTGGGAGGTCGATCCGGGCGGCTGGCTGATCCGCGCGATGAAGCGGCTCGGGCTGGCCTGGAACGTGGTGCTGATCAACGAGGATCGCCAGCGCCAGAAGCTGGCCGCCTAGGCCGCCTCAGAGCGCGCGGCGCAGCAGCTCGAGCAGCTCGTCGCGGTCCGGAGGGTCCGGCGTGTTGCCGAGCAGCGGGTGCGCCGCCGCGGCGGTCGCGATCTCGTCGAGCTGACCCTCCTCCACGCCCAGCGTGCCGAGCCGCAGGTGGCCGCAGCGCCCCGCGAGCCGCGCCAGGTGACCGGGCGCGGCCTCCGGGTCGCACTCGGGGTCGCCGAGCGCCCCAGCCAGCTCGCCCAGCGCGCCCGGCGCGCGCATGACCATCAGCGTCGCCGAGTGCGGCAGCATCACCGCGTTCGTCTCCGCGTGCGGGGTCCCGGCCGTGCGCACGATCGTCTGGCAGACCGCATGGTGGACGGCGATGCCCGCCGAGCCGGACGCGTAGCCCGCCAGCACCGCGCCGAGCGCGAGCTGCTCGCGGTCGGGCGGGTCGCTCGTGATCCCGTCGGCGAGCAGCGCTCGCCGCCCGCAGCGCCGCCATGCTCGGAACCGGGCTCCCGTAAGGCGTGTAGAGCGCCTCCATCGCGTGCGCCAGCGCGTTCATCGCCGTGGCGGCCAGGCGCGTGAGCGGCGCGCTCGCCATCAGGTCGGGGTCGGCCACGACCACGGCGGGCCGCACGAGGCCCGCCCCGTCGACGCCTGCCGGCTTGCGGTGGAACGGCGTCATCTCGGCGCCCGACAGCGTCGTGGGGACGGCGCCGCAGCGCACTCCGATCGCTCCGGCGACGGCCTTGGCGGTGTCGATCACGCGGCCGCCGCCGAGCGCCAGCAGCGCGGTGTCGCGGCGCAGCTCGCCGAGCAGGTCCGCGGACAGGTCGTCGACCCTGCCCGTCGCGCACGTTCACGACGCGCGCGGCGGCGCCGGGCAGGTCCGGGACCGCAGCGGCCGCGCGCTCGGTGGTCAGCAGGACGAAGGGCTCCCCCATCAGCTCCACCGCCTCCGGCGCGGCGCCCGCGCCGAAGCGCACCAGCCGCTCGCCGTCGCGCCAGGTGAACTGTTCGGTCGCGCTCAGGGTGCGGGCGCCTTGCGCGCCTCGCGCTCGAGCAGGTGCTCGGCCTCGGCCACGGCGTCGTCGGAGAGCACGTTCGAGAGCGCCCGCAGGTACGCCTTGCCTGACGCCTCGAGGATGTCCGTCGAGACGCCCGGCGCCGGACGCGGTGCGGCCGTCGAGCTCGAGCAGCACGGTCATCTCGCCGAGCGCGTCGCGCCCGCCGGTGACGGCGGACACGTGGAACTCCTTCAAGCGGGCGTCGTGGCCGGTGGCCGCGTTGATCGCGCTGAAGAAGGCATCGACGGGGCCGTCGCCGGTGAAGGAGCCCGACTCGACGCTGCCGTCGGGCATGCGCACGGAGACCTTGGCGAGCGGCGCGCGCACGTTCGAGGCCTCGACCTCGAACGACTCGATCTGGAAGGCCGCCGGCGCCTGCTTCATCTCGTCGGAGACGATCGCCTCCAGGTCCAGCGCCGTCACCTTCTTCTTCTTGTCCGCCAGCTCCTTGAAGCGCTTGAACGCGGTGTTCAGCGCGGCGCCCTCGACGGCGAAGCCGAGCTCCTCCAGCGCCTTGCGCAGCGCGTGGCGGCCGGAGTGCTTGCCCAGCACGATCGAGTTCGTCTCGAGCCCGATCGTGGTCGCGTCCATGATCTCGTAGGTGGTGCGCTCCTTGAGCACGCCGTCCTGGTGGATGCCGGCCTCGTGCGCGAACGCGTTGCGGCCGACGATCGCCTTGTTCGGCTGCACCGGGTAGCCGGTCAGTCGCGAGACCAGCCGCGAGGTGCGCGCGATCTCGCGCGTGTTCACGCTGCTCCAGACGCCGACGCTCGACTCGCGCGTGTGCAGCAGCATCACGATCTCCTCGAGCGAGGCGTTGCCCGCCCGCTCGCCGATGCCGTTCATCGCGCACTCCACCTGGCGGGCGCCGGCCCTGACGCCGGCGAACGAGTTGGCGACCGCCAGGCCGAGGTCGTTGTGGCAGTGCACCGACGCGGTGACCTTGGCCAGATCGGGCACCAGCTCGTACAGGCGGCGCCACATCTCGGCGTACTCGTCGGGCATCGTGTAGCCGACCGTGTCGGGCACGTTGATCGTCGTCGCGCCCTCGTCGATCGCGATCTGGATCACCTCGGCCATGAACTCGATGTCCGAGCGCGAGCCGTCCTCGGGGGAGAACTCGACGTCCTCGACGTACTGGCGGGCGTGCGCGACCGCCGCGCGCGCCTGGCCCTTGACGTCCTCGCGCGTGGTCTGCAGCTTGCGCTCGATGTGGATGTCGCTGGTCGCGATGAAGGTATGGATGCGCGGGCGCTCGGAGTCCTTGATCGCGTTCCAGGCGGCGTCGATGTCCTGCTTGCCGGTGCGGGCGAGGCCGCAGATGACGGGGCCGTGGACCTCGCGCGCGATCGCCTGGACGGAGTCGAAGTCGCCCGGCGAGGTGATCGGGAAGCCGGCCTCGATGATGTCGACGCCGAGCCGCGACAGCTGGTGCGCGATCTCGAGCTTCTCCTGCTTGTTCAGCGAGATCCCCGGCGACTGCTCTCCGTCGCGCAGGGTGGTGTCGAAGATCCTTACTCGGTCGTTCTCGCTGCGGTCCATGTCCTGCTCCTCTTCGTCGGCCCTACCTGGTTCTCCTTCGGCTTGCGGCTGGCGGCCGCCACGCGTCACTCCCCCCGAAGGGGGAGGAGAAGGAGAAGGCGCAGGTCGGCCAGGCACGACATGGAGATGGAAATGTACATCACAGCTCCAGCACCACCTTGCCTACGTTGCGGCGCTCGTGCAGGTAGCGGTGCGCCGCCGGGCCGTCCTCCAGCGCGAACGTCTGCGCGACGACCGGCCGGATGTCGCCCTGCTCGAGCCATCCCGACAGCGGCTCGATGTACTCGTCGAGCGACCGCTTCGAGTCCCACAGCGCGAGCATGTTGAGGCCGATCACCGACTTCGACTGGCTCATCAGCCGCATGACGTTGTGACGCGGCATCTCGGCGAGCGTCCGCAGGGCGCGCAGCGGGCTGCGCCGCTCGCCCTCCTGGACCTGGGAGGCCCCGAAGCAGACCAGCCGCCCGCCCGGTCGCAGCAGCGAGAAGCTGCGGCGGAAGCTGCGCCCTCCGAGCGCGTCGAGCGCCAGGTCGAGCGGCCGCCGCTCCCCGGCGATGCGGCGCAGCCCGCCGGGAACGTCGCCGTAGTCGAGCGGGTGGTCCACGCCGAACGTGCGCAGCGCGGCGTGCTTGCCGGGCGACGCCGTGCCGTACACCTCCGCGCCGACCAGCTTCGCTATCTGCGTCGCCGCGATCCCGACTCCCCCGGCGGCCGCCTGGATCAGCACGCGCTCGCCGGCGTGCAGCGCGCCGTAGCGGATCAGGCCGGCGTAGGCGGTCGCGTAGGCGACCGGCAGAGCGGCGCCCTCGGCGAAGCTCCAGCCCGTCGGGCAGCGGGACGACCGACCCGGCGGCGGTGACGACCAGCTCCGCGTAGCCGCCGAAGCGGCAGCCGCCCATCACGCGGTCGCCGACGCTGAGGCCCTCCACGCCGGGACCGAGCGCGTCGATCTCGCCGGCGACCTCGTAGCCGACCACGCAGGGCGGCTTGGGGGCCTCCGAGTAGAGGCCGACGCGAGCGAGCAGGTCGGCGAAGTTGATCCCCGCCGCCCGCACCCGGATGCGGACCTCGCCGGCCCCGGCGACCGGGTCGGGGCGCTGCTGGACGCGCAGCACCTCGGGCGGACCGTGCTCGGCGATCACGAGAGCCCGCATCGCGGGATCATCGCAGGGCCGGCGGAGGGTCAGGCCCTGGCGTCGTCCTCGGTCGGCGCGCCGCGGGGCGGGCGCTTGTAGCCGGTCGCCGCCTGCACGCTCGAAGGGCGCCATTCCGCGCCGCCGCGCAGCGTCGGCACGCTCTCGCGGTTGAGCGTGTCCGCGATCGCCTGAAGCGTCATCCCGCTGGCGCGCATCGCGGCGATGCGGCGCTGCAGCAGCGGCAGGTCGGAGACCGCCGGACGGCCGCGCGGGGGCAGCGAGGGCGGCGGCTCGGGCATGGCGACCAGCGGGCCCTTGCCGCTGTTGCGCTCCAAGGCGCCGACGCGCGCCAGCGCGCGCGCGGCGAGGCGGCCCTCCTCGGTGTCGGTGTCGAGGTCGATGTCGATCACGACCAGCCGCGCGCCCAGCTCCTCGAGCCAGTCGACGACGGTGCCGAGGTTCGCGGCCGACCGGCTGAGCCTGTCCAGGCCCGCGACCATCAGGCAGGTCGCCTCGCCGCCGGCCAGCAGCTCGAGCGCGTGGTTGAGCCCGGGGCGCTCGAGGTCGGCGCCGGCGTAGGACTGGACGTCGCCGACGAGACCGTGCAGCTCCAGGCCGCGCGCCTCGCAGGCGGACTCGAAGCGCCGCGCCTGCAGCCGGCTCTGCGGGCTGACCGCATGCCTGCGGTCGGAGAACGTGGTGTAGCCGATCACGCGAGCGCGGCCGGTGCCCGCCGGCGCGTCGCGGTCCGTCCGCGCGGCCGCGGTCGCGGGCGGCAACGGGACGACCGGCGCGGCACGGGCCTGCGGCTCGTCGGCCGACCCGGGGTCCGGGTCCGGCTCCGGAGCGCTGCGGCGCCGCCGCGCTCTCACCCCGAGCGCCACCGCGGCGAGCACGACCAGCGAAGCGAGAACGATGCCGAGGACGAGCCCGGTGGCCGAGTCGCCGCCCGAGTCGGAGCCGCCCTGGGCGGTCGCGGTCGCCGAGTGGCCGAGGAAGGCGAGCAGGGCAAGCAGCGCTCCCACCGGCAGCCGGCGCGTCGGGCCAGGTGCGTTGGGGTGCTGCGTGGGCATCTCCTCTCCTGTTCCCCGCCCGGTGCGGAAACCCCTCCCGCCCGGGCGCCTAATCCGTACCGTATGCGCCGGAGCGGCCGTGGCCGACCGTTCTGCATCGGAGGCGGTCCGCTCAACCTCTCCCCCGCGCTGCCGATCCATGCCGCATGTCGGCACCTGCCGCGCGCGCACGGACGAGCGCCGGCCTTCGCGTCGGCGGCTGCCTGCCGCTGTCGGTGGCGGTGACTGCCGCGGTCACGCTGCTGCCGCTGCTCGCGGTGGCACAGCTCGGCCCGGCGCGGACGGCGGCTCCTCGTGGCGATCCACGTGCTGATCGCGATCGCGCTGTCGATGGTGATCGCCCGGGCGCTGGCCGCGCTCTGGATCCGCTACGGCGACTCGAACGGACCTGGTCTTCGGCGATCTGCTGCTGTGGGGCTGGATCAGGCGGGCGGTCGCCGAGCGGCGGCTGGCCGCCACCTCGCGCCGATCTCTGCGCCGGTGAGATCGAGGGCGACGAGCGGCTGGCGCTGCTGCGCCGCATGAGCACCCTGCTCGAGGCGCGCGATCCCTATACGCATGGCCACAGCCAGCGGGTCGCTCGCCACGCCGAGCGGATCGCACGTGAGCTGGGGCTGCCGCGCGAGGAGGTCCGCCGGATCTGCGCGGCGGCGCTCGTGCACGACATCGGCAAGGTCAACGTCCCCCGCTCGATCCTCAACAAGCCCTGCGCGCCTCACCGACGCCGAGTTCTGCCTGGTGAAGCGCCACCCCGGCGACGGGGCCCGGATGCTCGCGGAGCTGGGCGACCCGCGAGCTGGCGGCGATCGTGCGCCACCATCACGAGCGCATCGACGGCAGCGGCTATCCCGACGGCCTGGCCGGCGCGGACATCCCGCTGGGCGCGCGCATCCTCGCGGTGGCCGACACGTTCGACGCGATGACCTCCACGCGCGCGTACCGCCGCGCCAGGACGCACAAGCAGGCGCTGGCCGTGCTGCACGCGGAGGCCGGCGCGCAGCTCGACTGCGACGCCGTCGCGGCCTTCGCGAGCTACTACGCGGCGCGGCGGTCCGTCGGCTGGGCGAGCATCGTTCACGGCGGCGCCGCAGCGGCTCGCCAGCGGTCTCGGGCGGCTTCCAGTCCGGCGTCGCGAGCAGCGTCGCCCCGACCGCCCAGGCGATCTGCGGGGTGGGCGGCGCCGCGCTGATCGGCGCCTGCCTGAGCGGCCCGCTGCTGCCGGCCGGGTCCGGCGCACCCAACTCGGCCCAGGCAGCGGAGGACCGGCCCGCCGCGGCCGGCGGCTCGGCGCCGCAGCGCGCGGCGGCGGCCCCGCCGTCGCGGCGAGCCGAGCGCGAATCCGGCCGCGGCGCGGCGACTGCGCTGGAGCCCGTCTCCGGAGGCTCCGGCTCGGACCGCCGGCGTCTGCGCGCGCCCGGCACCGGGACTCGCACGAGCGGCCGCGGTCGGCGGGCCCGCGCCCGCACCGCGGCGGACGCGCGTCGAGCGGCGACGTCGCCCCGGTGAACCTGCCGGAGCCGCTCGACCTGCCCGACCTTCCGGCTGTCCCGAAGGCGCCCGCGCTGCCGCCTCAGGTGGGTGGTCTGGTGAAGCCCGTCACGGACGCGCCGCCGGAGGCGAGACTCCCGCCGGCGTCGGCCTGCCCTAGGGCGACTGCAGGCTGATCGTCCGGCCGGCCTCGAAGCCGTCGCCGGCCACGATCTGGTCGACGACCTCCTGCGGCACCGGCGAGTCGGCCGTCACCAGCATCACCGCGCCGCCGCGCTGCTCGCTGTCGGGGCGGCGCCCGACCGCGGCCGAGACCACGTTGATGCCGGCCTCGCCGAGCATCGTGCCCGACGCGCCCGAGCATGCCCGGGCGGTCCTCGTAGCGGAAGATCGCGAGGTGCTGCTCGAGCTGCACGTTGAAGCGCGAGCCCCACGCCTCGAGCAGGTGCGGGTGGTGCGAGCTGCCCAGCGTCGTGCCGGTGACGCGCGTCTCCTGGCCGCCGCTGCTGACCGTGACCCGCATCAGGTCGGTGAAGTCGCGCGCGTGCGAGCTGTTGGTCTGCGACACCGCGATGCCGCGCTCCTCGGCGATCGCCGGGCGCGTTCACCTCGTTCACGTCCTCCTCGGTGTGACCGGCGAGCGCTCCCTTGAGCATCTGGACCGTGAGCAGGCGCGTGTCGCGCTCGGCGATGCGGCCGCGATACTCGGCCGACAGCGCGTCGACCGAAGTGCCCTCGGCGAGCGCCACCCCGAGCCGGCCGAGATGGGCCGCCAGCGGCAGGTAGGGGCCGAGCGCCTCCAGGTCCTCCGGCGCGATCGCGGGCACGTTGACCGCGCTCGTCACGACTCCTCCGGTCAGCGCCGCCACCACCTGCTCGGCCGCCTGGTAGCCGGCGCGGTCGGTCGCCTCGGTCGGTGGAGGCGCCCGAGGTGCGGCGTGACCACGACGTTGGGATAGGCGAACAGCGGGTGCTCGGTGACCGGCTCCTGGCGGAAGACGTCGAGGGCGGCGCCGGCGACCTTGCCGGAGTCGAGCGCCGCGCGCAGGTCCTCCTCGACGAGCAGCTTCCCGCGCGCGACGTTCACGATGCGCACGCCGTCCTTCATCTTCGCGAAGGCGTCCGCGTCGAGCCAGCTCTCGGTCTCGGGCGTGACCGGCAGGTGGATCGTGATGAAGTCGGCCTGCGAGTAGAGCTCCTCCGAGCTGCCGGCGCGCTCCACCCCGACCTCGCGGAAGCGCTCCTCGGCCACGTAGACGTCGAAGGCGACCACGCGCATGCCGAAGCCGAGCGCGCGCTGGGCGACCAGCTGGCCGATGCGCCCGAAGCCGAGCACCCCGAGCGTCTTCTCGTAGACCTCGACGCCGCTGAAGCGGGAGCGCTCCCAGGCGCCGCCGGTGAGCGAGCTGTGCGCCTGCGGGACGTTGCGGGCCAGCGCGAGCAGCATCGCGACCGTGTGCTCGGCGGCGGTGATCACGTTCGACTGCGGCGCGTTGGCGACGATCACGCCGCGCTTGGTGGCGGCGTCGACGTCGACGTTGTCCACCCCCACCCCGGCCCTGCCGACGGCCTTGAGCCGGTCGGCGCGCTCGATCAGGTCGGCGGTCAGCTGCGTCGCCGAGCGGATCAGGATCGCGTCGAACTCGCCGATGCGCCGCTCGAGCTCGCCGTCCTCCCAGTCGGCGCCCAGCTCCACGTCGAGCCCGGCGTCGCGCAGCAGCTGCACGCCGGAGTCGCCGATCTTCTCCTTGACGAGGACCTTCACGTCGGTCAGGCCGCTGCGGAGACCGGCGCGCCGGCCTCGAGGAAGACCCGCTGGGCGGCCGCGACGCCCGTGCCCAGCTCGACCTCGAGGCCCAGCTCGATCAGCGTCATCTCGAGCGCCGCGACCGTCACGACGATGTCGAAGGCGCCGAAGTAGCCGCAGTGCGCGATCCGCGCGATCTTGCCCTTGAGGTGGCCCTGGCCGCCGGCGATGGTGATCCCGAAGCGGTCGCGCATCAGCTTCGGCACCTTGCCGCCGTCGATCGAGTCGGGCAGCGTGATCGCCGTGACGACGTTGGCGTTCTCGTCGGCCTCGCCGAGGATGTCCAGGTCGAGCGCGCGCGCGGCCTCGCGCGTGGCGCGGCCGAGCAGGCGGTGGCGCTCGTAGACGGCGTCGAGCCCCTCGGCCTCGATCAGCCCGAGCGCGACGTCGAGCGCGAGCACCAGCCCGGCGGCCGGCGTGAACGGGCTGTCCGGCGGGTCCTTGCGCTGACCCTTGACCGTGCGCCCCCAGTCGAAGTAGAAGCGCCGGCCCGGCGAGGCGGCGGCGCGCTCGAGCGCGGCCTCGTTGGCGGACGCGAAGCCGAGCCCGGGCGGCGCCATCAGCGCCTTCTGCGACCCGGCCACCACCACGTCCACGCCCCACTCGTCCTGGGGCAGCGGGATCGCGCCCATCGCCGAGACCGCGTCGACCGCGATCAGGGCGCCGTGGCGGTGCGCGACCTCGGTCAGCTCGCGGACGTCGTTGACGACGCCGGTCGAGGTCTCCGAGAGGGTCGTGAAGACGAGCTCCACCCCGCTGTGCTCGCCCAGCCTGCGGTCGAGCTCGGCCGGGTCGACCTTGCGGCCCCACTCGGTCTCCCAGTGGATCGTCTCGGCGCCGTAGGCGTCGCAGAGCTCGGCCCAGCGCTCGCCGAACTTGCCGCAGCTCGCGACCAGCGCGGGCTCGCCGGGGCGCACCAGGTTCGCCACGGCCGACTCGAGGCCGCCGCTTCCCGAGGCGGCGAACAGCTGCACGTCGCCGGACGTGCCGAAGACGAGCTTGAGCCGGTCGAGCACGCGGGCGTAGACCTCGATGAACGCGGGCGCGCGGTGGTAGACCATCGGCTCAGCCATCACCTGCGACACCGCCGGCGGCAGCGGGGTCGGCCCGGCGGTCATGAGGTACTGCTTGATGTAGGGATCGGCCATCAGAACTCCGTGTCGATCCAGTCCATCATCGAGCGCAGCTGCTTGCCCTCGCGCTCGATCTGGTGGTCCTGCTGCTCGGTCCGCATGCGCTGGAAGTTCTCCTGGCCCGCCTTGTTCTCGGCGATCCACTCGCGCGCGAAGTCGCCGGACTGGATCTCGCCGAGGATCGTCCGCATCGCCTCGCGGGTCGGCTCGCCGATGATGCGCGGTCCGCGCGTCAGGTCGCCGTACTCGGCCGTGTTGGAGATCGAATAGCGCATGCCGGTGATGCCCTTCTCGTACATCAGGTCGACGATCAGCTTGAGCTCGTGGAGGCACTCGAAGTAGGCGAGCCGCGGGTCGTAGCCGGCCTCGACGAGGGTCTCGTAACCGGCCCGCACCAGCTCGGTCACACCACCGCACAGCACCGCCTGCTCGCCGAACAGGTCGGTTTCGGTCTCGTCCTTGAAGGTGGTCTCGATCACGCCCGCGCGCGTGCAGCCGATGCCCTTGGCGTACGCGAGCACGAGGTCGCGGGCGGCGCCGGTGGCATCGCGGTGGATCGCGATCAGCCCGGGCACGCCCTCGCCGTCGACGTACTGGCGGCGCACCAGGTGGCCCGGCCCCTTGGGGGCGACCATCCCGATGTCGACCTCGGGGCCCGGGTCGATCTGCTCGAAGTGGATCGAGAACCCGTGGGCGAACATGAGCACGTTGCCCGGGGCGATGCCGTCCCTGATCTCGGCCTCCCAGACCTCTGCCTGCTTCTCGTCCGGCAGCAGCACCATCACGAGGTCGCCCTCGCTGGCGGCGTCGGCGATCGACTCGACGCGCAGACCGTCGCCGCGCGCCTTCTCGACGGAGGCCGAGCCCTCGCGCAGCCCTACGACCACGTCGACCCCGGAGTCCTTCAGGTTGAGGGCGTGGGCGTGGCCCTGGGAGCCGTAGCCCAGGATCGCCACGGTCTTGCCGTCGAGCTTCGAGAGGTCTGCGTCCTTGTCGTAGATCATGAGCGGAGGACGATACTTACCGATGCGGCTCGTGGAACTCGAATCCCTGGTGGCGGCCTCTCCCGCGCGCGTGTGGGAGCGCGCGTCCACGTTCCGGGGGGTCAACCACGAGCTCGGCCCGCTGCTGCGCATGACCGCGCCGCGCGGAATGCGGCGCCTCGACCCGTCCGAGGTGGTGGTCGGGGAGCCGATCGGGCGCTCCTGGCTGCTGCTGCTCGGCGTGCTGCCGATCGACTTCGACGACCTCACCCTGGTCGAGCTGGAGCCGGGCCGGCGGTTCCTGGAGCGCTCGCGGATGCTCTCGATGCGGGTCTGGGAGCACGAGCGCACGCTCGAGGCCGCCGGCGACGGCTGCCGCGTGCGCGACCGGCTCGCCTTCGAGCCGCGGCTGCCCGGCACGGGCGCGCTGCTGCAGCGGATCGTGCGCGCGACCTTCCGCCACCGCCACCGGCGCCTGCGCGCGTACTTCGGCTAGCGCAGGCGGTCGCGCAGGAGCTTGCCGCCGCTGTTGCGCGGGAGCTCGTCCACGACGTGGACGGCCTTCGGCAGCTTGAAGGCGTCGAGCCGATCGCGGCACCAGGCGCGCAGCTCGTCCGGGGCTCGCGGGCGAGCGCAGGACCACGAAGGCGGTCACCGCCTCGCCCCACTCCGGATCCGGCAGGCCGGCCACGCCGGCGTCCGCCACCGCCGGGTGCGCCATCAGCGCCTGCTCGACCTCGAGCGGCGCGACGTTCTCGCCGCCGGTCACGATCAGCTCCTTGGCGCGGCCGAGCACGTGCAGCAGGCCCTGCTCGTCGAGGCGGCCGAGGTCGCCGGTGTGCAGCCAGCCGTCGCCGGCCAGCTCGCCGCGGGCGACCATCGGCCCGCGCACGAGGATCTCGTCGCCGTCGCCGATGCGCAGCTCGACCCCGCGCAGCGCCCGTCCGGGGCTGCCCGCCACCACCTGCGAGCAGGTCTCGGTCATCCCGTAGACGGGCACCACCGGGATGCCGGTCTCCGCCGCCCACTCGAGCAGGCCGGGCGGGATCGGCCCGCCGCCGAGAGCGATCGCCCGCAGCCCGGGCGCGCGCCGCAGCCCGATCGCGCGCAGGCGCGCCAGCATCGTCGGGACCAGCGACGCGAGCGTCACCTCGCCGCCTTCGAGCACGGCCCGGACGCGCTCGGCGTCGAAGCGCTCGTGCAGCACGACGGTGCCGGCGTTGATCGCGCTGCGGATCAGCACGTTCAGCCCGCCCACGTGGTGCAGCGGCAGCGGGCACAGCCAGCGGTCGCCGGGCTCGGCCCCGACGGCGTCCGCCGAGGCCGCCGCGGAGGCCACGTGGTTGGCGTAGGTCAGCTCGACCGCCTTGGCGGCGCCGGTGGTGCCCGAGGTGTGGATCACCGTGTGGACGGCGTCCGGGTCGACCTCGGTGCGCAGCTCGACCGCCGCGGCGCCGCGCCCTCCGGGTGCGGCGGTTCGGTGGGCGCGCCGGGGACGAGCACGGCTCCGAGGCGCGGGAGCGCGTGGAGCAGCTCGGCGAAGGCCAGCCCCGGAGGATGCGTGACCTGCACGCGGTCGCCGCTCCCGACGCCTGCGCCGGCGAGCGCCAGGGCCCGCACCGAGGCCCGCTCGTCGAGCTGGGCGTAGGTGAGCGAGCCGTCGTCGGCGACGATCGCCTCGCCGTCCGGGCGCGCCCGCGCCGCGGCCGTCAGCCAGTCCTCCACCTCAGCGCCGGCGAACGACCCGGAACGTCACCCGCAGCGCGCGCGAGCGGTTGCCCGCCAGGTCGGTGGCCACGAGCGTCGCGCGATGGAGGCCGGGCTTGAGGCTGCGCCGGCCGACGCGTCCCTTGAACGTCACGCGCTGGACGCCGGGCTGCGTGCGCGCCTGGACGAGCGAGCCCTGGCCCGCGTAGCGCGTGCAGCGCGGCCGCCTGCGCAGCGAGCGCCGCGGCGGCGCGGCAGCGCCCGGCCACGCGCCGGCCGGCGAGCGCGCGCGAGAACGAGATGCGGATCGTGGCCGGCTCGGAGAGCGTGAACCTGAACACCGTCCCGCGCCCGACGCGGAAGCGCTTCGAGCTGAGCGTCAGGCGCGCCAGCGAGGGCGCGGCGCGGTCGGGCGCCACCGGCGGGTCCGGAGGCGAGACGTTCGTGGAGGGCAGGCTGAAGTCCTGGCGCGGCGCGACGTCGCCGCTGCCGGTCGTCGTCGCACCCGCGCCCATCCCGCGGGCGGCGAAGACGGCCCAGATCCGCGCCCGGTCGCCGAAGCCGCGGTTGACGTCGGCCTGCAGGATCGCGTTGCGCATGTTCAGGAAGCTGGGGTTGGCCGGCGCCAGGCGCAGCGCGTCGGTCACGAGCGCCCGGGCGCGGTTGAGGCCGTTCGTGGTGCCGTAAGTCGCGATCAGCCGGGTGCGCAGATCCCACAGGGTCTCCACCCAGATCTCGCCGTCGGCGTGGACCTCGGGGCCCGAGGGGTGGATCTTGCCGAAGTCGCCGTAGGTGAACCCGCCCGTGCCCGCCGTCGCGCTGCCGGGGCAGGCGGCCGCCGGCGCCCCGACCGGGCAGTCGAAGGCCTCCGCGCGCAACGGCGTGTTCTCGTACCTGCCCACCACCAGCTCGCCGGGGGCGGCGGTGTCGGGCTGCAGGCCCTGGGCGTCCAGCAGGTCGCTCGCGTACCAGTCGGCGAAGCCCTCGTCCATCGCGCCCGCCTGCCACCCGTTCAGCGCCGGCATCCCGGCCGCGTCGGTGACCAGCCGGTTCGTCATGCCGTGCGTGTACTCGTGATAGACGACGAGCGCGTCGTCGGCGGGGTTGACGTCGTTGCTGGCGGCCGTGGTGGAGCAGGCGTTCGACCACAGGTAGAGCTGCATCGCGAGCGGCTCGCCGTCGGGCACCGGGATCACGTAGGCGTTGTTGAGGTACGCACACGCCGGGAAGTCGTCGAAGGCGCCGGTGTCGGTCGTCGCCCCGTCGTCCACCTGCGCCTCGACCCGGTCGGCGGCCTCGAAGTTGCCGGAGCTGTCGTCGAAGGCGATGCCGGGGGTGTCGCGCAGGTGGTCGTGGTAGCGGTTGACGAAGTAGAAGAGCTGCGTCCCCGCCTGGTTGCGGTTGACGCGCCAGCTGAAGTTGGGCGCCGCCGAGTCGAAGTTGTCCCAGGTGCAGCCGGCGGTCGGGCAGTGCTGGCCGAGGACGGCGGAGCTGGCCGGGCGCGCGTCCTGCACGTAGCTCCAGTCGCCCGGGGCCAGCGGCGGGATCTCCTCCCCGGGCGCGGGCGCCGGGTCCGGCGGGAGGCCGTCGATGGCGTCCGCGGGGTCCGAGAAGACGTGCGCGTTGTCGCCGATCAGACGCGTCGTCTCGGTGAGCCACGGGTCGTTGCCGGTCTCCGGGAAGATCTTGGCCACCTGCGTGCCCCCGGCGGCGGCGCCCGGGTAGTTGTCGAAGGCGGTCGCGGTCGCCGAGCGAACGAGGTTCTCGCGGTAGAGCGTGCGCCCGTTCGACGCGTCCACCACCGCGTCGTAGTAGTGCGTGGCGTCGCCGCGCAGCCGCAGCCGCCACGCGAGCCGCTCGCCGAAGATCGTCAGCGACGCGCGCTGGCCGTTCGCGAAGGTCGTGGCCCGCTCGGCGCCGCGCGGCGCGCTCGGCCGCCCCGGCACGACCGCGGCGCCCGCGGCGCGGCCGGCGGCCAGCAGC
The DNA here is from genome assembly GCA_963828225.1 of uncultured Thermoleophilaceae bacterium. Taxonomy (GTDB): domain Bacteria; phylum Actinomycetota; class Thermoleophilia; order Solirubrobacterales; family Thermoleophilaceae; genus JACVRW01. The sequence continues at coordinate 412,669 of CAWHDX010000007.1, forward strand.
GCGTCGAGCGCCGACAGGCGCGGCTCGATCGACGCGACCCGCGGATCGGGCTGTGCCCCCGCCCCCACGTTGATCAGGCGGCCGCGCTCGTCGACGTTGGCGCGCAGGCCGGGGCCGAAGACCGGGATGCCGCGGTAGCGCTGCTCCCACTGCAGGTGCGCGGCGCCCCCGCCGAAGCGGTAGCTGCGCACCAGCCGCAGCCCGGAGAGGTCGTCCGAGTCGAGCTCGAAGCGGCCGGGGCGGGCGCGCACGTAGTCGAGCGCGACGGCCGCGGGACGCTCCGCGCTGGGCGCCGTCAGGAAGCCGCCGCTGCGGGCGACCAGGGGCTCGCGCACCGGCTCGGCCGCGCCCGCACCCGACGCCGCCGGCAGGAACACGGCCAGCGTTGTCAGGACGATGGCTCGTCGCACAGCCGAAAGAGCGTATCCGCGCCGCCGGGGCGCAACTATGGTTCTCGACGAAATGGGGACCTCGTGGACCGAGCAGCAATCGGCACGCCGGATCCGTCCGGCGGCCGACTGGAGTCCCGGCGGCGGCGACTACGCCGACATCCGCTACGAGGTCGCCGACGGCATCGCCAAGATCACGATCGACCGTCCCGAGGTGCGCAACGCCTTCCGCCCTGAGACGCTGATCGAGCTGTCGGACGCGCTCGAGCGCGCGCGCGAGGACACCGCGGTCGGGGTGATCGTCCTCACCGGCGAGGGCCCGCTGGCCTTCTGCTCGGGCGGCGACCAGGCCGTGCGCGGCGACTCCGGCTACATGGCCGGCGGCGCCGAGGTCGGGCGCTTCCACGTCACCGACCTGCACGTCCAGATGCGCCGCACCCCCAAACCGATCGTTGCGATGATCGCCGGCTACGCGATCGGCGGCGGGCACGTGCTGCACGTGGTCTGCGACCTCAGCATCTCCGCCGACAACGGGCGCTTCGGTCAGGTGGGGCCGCGCGTCGGCAGCTTCGACGGCGGCTTCGGCGCCTCACTGCTCGCTGCGCAGGTCGGCCAGAAGCGCGCCAAGGAGATCTGGCTGCTCTGCCGCCAGTACTCCGCCGAGCAGGCGCTCGACATGGGCCTCGTGAACGCGGTCGTGCCGCTCGAGGAGCTCGAGGAGGAGACGGTCCGCTGGTGTCGCGAGATGCTCGAGCTGTCGCCGTTCGCGCTGCGCCTGATGAAGGCGAGCTTCCACGCGGCCGAGGACGGCATGTCCGGGCTGCAGCAGCTGGCCCACGACGCCAACCTGCTCTTCTACGGCAGCGAGGAGGCCCAGGAGGGCCGCGACGCCTACCGCGAGAAGCGGCGACCGGAGTTCGGGAAGTTCCCGAAGCGGCCGTGAGCGGGGCGGTCGGGCGCGCGGGGTCCTCGCGCGGCACGGTGAGGCTGTGGCTGCTGGCGGCGCGGCCGCGCACGCTGCCCGCCGCCGTCGCGCCGGTGCTGGTCGGCACCTCGCTGGCGGCGACCGCCGACCAGTTCCGGGCGCTGCCGTTCGTCGCCGCGCTGGTGGGCAGCGTCTTCATCCAGATCGGCACCAACCTCTCGAACGACTACTCGGACGCGCGCCGCGGCGCCGACACGGAGGAGCGCCTGGGCCCGGTGCGGGTGACCGCCGGCGGGCTGATGCCGCCCAAGCGGGTGCTGGTCGGGACCTACGTCGCGTTCGGCGTCGCCGTCGCGGCCGGGCTCTACCTGGCGGCCGAGGCCGGGCTGGGAGCTGCTCGTGGTGGGCGCGGCGTCGATCCTCGCGGGCGTCCTCTACACCGGCGGCCCGCGGCCCTACGGCTACGAGGGCCTCGGCGAGCTGTTCGTGTTCGTCTTCTTCGGCCTCGTCGCGGTGGCCGGCTCCTACTACGTGCAGGCCGAGGACCTGCCGCTGGGAGGCGTTCGCGCTCGCGGTCCCGGTCGGGCTGCTCGCGTCGGCGATCCTCGTCGTCAACAACGTGCGCGACGTCGACACCGACCGCCGCGCCGGCAAGCGCACGCTGGCGGTGAAGCTCGGGCGCGACCGCGCGCGGCTGCTCTACACGGCGATGGTCGTGCTCGCCTTCGCCGCCCCGGCGGCGACCTGGGCGCTCGGCGGCCTGAGCGCGTGGCTGCTGCTGACGCTGGCGGCGCTGCCCCTCGCGCCGCCGCTGATCGAGACCGTCTCCTCCCGCACCGACGGACCGGCGCTGAACGGCGCGCTGGCCGGCACCGGCCGGCTGCTGGCCGTGTTCTCGCTGCTCCTGTCCGCGGGCGTGCTGCTGTCGTGAAGCGCAGCCTGCTGCGCCTCTCGATTCCCTTCCGCGAGCCCTTCGTCACGGCCAACGGGGTCGTCAGCGCGCGCGAGCTGGTGGTGCTGCGGATCGAGGGCAGCGACGGCACCGTCGGCTGGGGCGAGGCCGCGCCCTTCGAGCCCTACGACGGCGTCCCGCTCGACCGGGCGATCGCGGCGCTGACCGGCGGCGGCGGCCGTCGCCCGCCGCAGGCGCGCGCCGCGGAGGAGATCGCCCGCCTCGACCTCGAGGCGCGCCAGGAGCAGCGCCCGCTGGCGGAGCCGGCGCGCGACGCGCTGCCCGTGAACCTGACGCTGCCGGCGGGCCCGCCGGCCGAGGTGGCGGAGCGGGCCCGCGAGGGCCTGCGCGCGGGCTACGCGTGCTTCAAGGTGAAGGTCGGGCTGCCCGAGGACGCCGAGCGCGTGGCGGCGGTGCGCGACGCGGTCGGGCCCTGGCCGGCGCTGCGCGTCGACGCCAACCGCGCCTGGTCGGTGGAGGACGCCGTCTCCTGCATCCGCGTGCTCGAGCGCTACGACCTCGAGTTCGTCGAGCAGCCCTGTCGCACGCTGGAGGAGCTGCGCGAGGTGCGCGGGCGGGTGTCGACGCCGATCGCGGTGGACGAGTCGGCGTCGTCGGTCCGCGGGGTGCGGCGCGCCGTGGAGACCGAGGCCTGCGACGTCGTCAACGTCAAGCTCGCCAGCGCCGGCGGGTTCCGCGCCGCGCGCGAGGCGCTGCGGCTGGCCCGCGGGCGGGGCCTCGGCGCGTTCCTGTCGAGCACGCTCGACGGGCCCTGGGGAATCGCCGCGGCGCTGCAGCTCGCCGCCGGCGAGGACCTGGAGATGGCCTGCGGGCTGGCGACGCTCGAGCTGTTCGACTCGCCTCTCAGGCGCGCGCTGCCGGCGCCGCGCAACGGCACGCTGAAGGTGCCGACCGGGCCGGGCCTCGGGGTTCAGGTCGACGAGGAGGACCTGCGCGCGGTCACGGTCGCCGAGTTGCCCGCCTGAACTCCTCGATCAGCGCCGCGACCTCCTCGCGGCCGCTGCAGCTGCGGGGCGTGGCCCGCGTCCTCGACGATCGCGGCGCGCGCGGCCGGCGCGGTGTCGGCGATCTTGCGCGCCGCGCGCGTGTAGCCCTCGTCGCGGCCGCCGGCGATGGCGAGCCACGGCAGCCTGAAGGTGACCAGCTCGTGCCAGACCGGCTCGAGCACGCCCTGGCCGGCAGTGCGCAGCAGCTGCGCGAGCGCCTGCGGGTCCTGGGCGAGGCGCCCGGGCCGCTGGGCCTCGACGAGCGCCTCGGACTGGTCGGCGAACAGCGGCTGGCGCTCCCACACGCTCACGACGTCCTCGATCGGCGCCGCCTCGATCCACGAGGCGAGCCGGTCGTCGGCCTCGCGCCCGCGCCACCCGCTCGCCCGGTTCCTCGATGCCGGCGGTCGCGCCGACGGTCACCAGGCCGCTGTAGCGATCGGGGTCGCGCAGGGCGGCGCGCAGCGCCAGCCGCCCGCCGAGCGAGTAGCCGGCGAGCAGCGCCCCCTCCCCCGCCGCCGCGATCTCCTCGAGGCGGCCCTCGTAGGAGTGCGCGGCGTGCTCGAGCAGCGTCGCCGTCCCCTCGAGCAGCTGCGCGACGGGCTCCCACGCGGAGGCCGGCTGCATGAAGCCGGGGATCAGGAGAACGGGCATCGGGCCATTGTGCATTGCTCGGGTAGCGTCCCCCGCCGTGGAGCCGATCAACCGGACCTACGCGCCGGTGCAGGCGTTCGTCGACGAGCTGATCCGCTGCGGGGTGCGCCGGGCGGTCACCTCACCGGGGTCGCGCAACGCGCCGCTCGCGCTCACGCTCGCGGGGCGGCCGGAGCTCGAGACGGTGTCCGTGCTGGACGAGCGGTCGGCCGGGTTCTTCGCGCTGGGGATGGCGAAGGCGAGCGGCCTCCCGGTGGTCGTGACCTGCACGTCGGGGACCGCCGCGGCCAACCTGCACCCGGCCGTCGTGGAGGCGTGGGAGGCGCGCGTGCCGCTGATCGTGCTGACCGCGGACCGGCCGCCGGAGCTGCGCGAGGTCGGGGCGGGCCAGTCGATCGACCAGCTGCGGCTGTACGGCAGCGCGGTCAAGTGGTTCGTGGAGGTCGGAAACCACGAGCCCGGCCGCGAGACGGCGATCCACCACCGCGCGCTCGCGTGCCGCGCCTACTGGACGGCCGCCGGCGACCGGCCCGGCCCCGTGCATCTGAACTTCCCGCTGCGCGAGCCGCTCGCCCCGGCGCCCGAGCCGCTCGACGCGGCCGACTGGGCGGGGCGAGCGGACGGCCGCCCGTGGACCGAGCTGCGCGCCCGCGCCGGTGCACCCGACTTGGAGGAGCTCGCCGGCGCGGATCGCCGCCGAGCCGCGCGGCGTGATCGTGTGCGGCCCGACGGCGGAGGAGATCGCAGAGCCCGCCGCGCGGCTGGCGGCGGCATGCGGCTGGCCGCTGCTGGCCGAGCCGACCTCCGGGGTGCGCTGCGGTCCGCACGACCGCTCGCACGTGGTGGCGCACTACGACCCGCTGCTGCGCGTGCCGGCCTTCGCGGGCGCGCACGCGCCCGGCCTGGTGCTGCGGGTGGGCGACATGCCGACCTCGAAGCCGCTGCGCGCGTGGGCTGGCGGAGGCGCCGCAGGTCGTGATCGACCCGCATGCCACGTGGAACGAGCCGACGCGCCGCGCCGAGCTGATCGTGCGCGCCGGGGCAGCGGCGGCGCTCGGAGCGCTGGCGGCGGCGGTCGGGACTCGCTCCGCGCGGCTCCGATCCGGGGTGGATCGACGGGCTGGCGCGCGGCGGACGCGTGGTCGGCCCGGCGCTGGCGGAGGCGCCCGACCCGTTCGAGCCGAAGCTGCTGGCGGGGCTGGAGCCCTCGCTGCCGGACGGCGCGGTGGTCTGGGTGAGCTCGTCGATGCCGATCCGCGACGTCGAGGCGTACTTCCCGCAGTCGGCGAAGCGACTGCGCTTCCTGTCGAACCGCGGGGCGAACGGGATCGACGGGGTGGTGTCGTCGGCAGCGGGAGCGGCGCTGGCGAGCGGGGCCCCGACGTGGCTGCTGATCGGGGAGCTGGCACTGCTGCACGACGTCGGCGGGCTGCTGGCGGCGCGGCGCGCCGGGGCCGACCTGCGAATCGTCTGCCTCGACAACGGCGGCGGGGGCATCTTCGACTTCCTGCCGGTGGCCGAGCACGCGGACGCGGCGCTCTACGAGGAGCACGTGGCGACGCCGAGCTCCGTGGACCTGGCCGCGCTGGCGCCGGAGGCGACTGTGGTGCGCACGGACCGCCGCTCGAACGTCGAGCGCCACCGCCAGGTGATCGAGCGGCTGGCGGCTCGGCTGGCGTAGGCGCGGCGCGCCCGCCGCGGCCGGGTGCACAACTCTCCGCTCGGCGCCCTCACCCACGAGGTTGCGTGCGGTTGTGGATCGCATGGCGCGCGAATCGCCGCAGCTGGCGCGCCGCGCGGGGGGTTGTGGAGGGTTTTCGCCCCGCGCCGGGGCGCGGCCGCGCCGCTCCCCCGGACGAGGACGACCGTGCCCACCCCGTGCCGCTGGACCGCGTGGGGCGTCTTCTGCATCGCAGGGAACGTGAATGATGCCCGCCTACGCTGCCCACCCGGGTGGGCTGCATTTCGACGCGCAGGCGTCGAAAATCGGGCCCACGCCCTCCCTCGGCCCGGGGTGGGCACCATTTGGGGCGGCGCGTCGCGCGCCGGCGCCCTCAGGACACCAGCGGCAGCAGCGCCTCGAGCTTGACCTCGCTCTCGGCGAGCTCCTGCTCGGGCACCGAGTCGCGCACGATCCCGCAGCCCGCGTACAGGTGCGCCACGTTGCCCGCGCAGCAGCGCGCAGCGCAGGGCGACGCAGAACTCGCCGTCCTCGCCGAGATCGGTCCAGCCGACCGCCCCGGCGTACCAGCCGCGGTCGAGGCCCTCCAGCGCCGGGATCAGCGGCAGCGCCGCCTCGCGCGGCTCCCCGCCCACGGCGGGCGTCGGCAGCAGCATCCCGGCCAGCTCGACCGCCGGCAGCGGGTCGGCGAGCTGGGCCCGGATCGGCGTGGCCAGGTGCTGGACGTTCTGGACCTTCACCAGCATCGGCTCGTCGGCCGCGGTCACCCACACGCTCACCGGCTCGAGCGTCCGCTCGATGCGGCGCGCCACGATCGCCTGCTCCTCGCGGTCCTTGACGCTGCGCAGCAGGCCCTCGCCGAGGTGATCGTCGACGGCGGGGTCGGCGCTGCGGCGCGTGGTCCCGGCCAGCGCGACCGTCTGGGCGCGGGCGCCGTCGCGGCGCACCAGCAGCTCCGGGCTGGCGCCCGACGAAGGCCAGCTCGGGCGTCCCGACGCACCAGCAGAAGCAGGCCGGGAACGCATCGCGCAGCGCGCCCGAGCACGGCGCCCGGGTCGTGCGGCGCCGGCGCGTGGGCGCGCACCTCGCGCGCCAGCACCACCTTCTCGAGCTCGCCCTGCCCGATCCGCTCCACGGCGCGCTCGACCGCCTGCTCGTAGTGCGAGGGCGGCGCGGCGCTGGCCACCCGCGTCGGCCGCACCGGGTCGGGGTCGATCAGCGGCATGGAGGCCTCCTGCAGCTCCGCGAGCCGCTCGAGCGTTCCGTGGAGCGTGTGCGCGCGGTCCGGGTGGACGACCACGGAGACCGTCATGCGCGCCTGCCCGCGGTGGCGGGCGAGCGACACCTCGGGGAGCACGAGCGAGCGCGGGCGCCAGCGAGCTCCACTCGGGCGCCCCGCCGCCGTCGTCGGCGAAGGCGAAGCCGCCCACGAACACGGGGCCGGCGGCGGCCGGGCCGGCGAGGTCGCGCGCGGGGTCGTCCACGAACGCGCGCCGGCCGAGGTCGCGCGCGCGGACGCGAGACCTCGCGGAAGCGGCCCGCCCCGCGCGACTCGAGCGCCAGGGCGCGAGCCGAGCCCGGCGAGCACGAAGCCGTCGCGGTCGGGCTGCTCGAAGCAGAAGAAGCGGTCGTCGGCGCGCCGCGCGCGCAGGACCGCCGCCGACAGGTCGAGCGCCGGCCGGCACCGGCACGGTGACCGCCGCGAGCGCGGGCGCCGCTTGCCGCCGCGCGGCCGCCACGGCCCGCTCGACCCGCTCGGCGAGCCGCTCGCGCGCGGCCGCGCTCAGCTCGAACGGGCTGAGCGGCCGGGTTGCCGCGAACGACACGGACGCTCCGCTAGGTGGTGCCGCGCCCGCGCGACACGGCGACCTCGCCGGTGCGGACCATCTCGATCAGGCCGAACGGCCGCACCAGCTCCTCGAACGCGGCGATCTTGTCGTCGGTCCCGGTGACCTCCACGGTCACCGAGCGCTTCGACACGTCCACGGTCTTGCCGCGGAAGATGTCCGCGTACTGCATGACCTGGGCGCGCGTGTCGCCGTCCTGGCACGAGATCTTGAACAGAGCGAGCTCGCGGGCGACCGTCTCGCCCGGCTCGAGGTCGCGGATCTTGACCACGTGGACGAGCTTGTGGAGCTGCTTGGTGACCTGGTCGATCGGGTGCGCGGCGCCGTCCACGGTGAGCGTGATGCGCGACATCGACACGTCGTCGGTCGGACCGACCGCGAGCGAGTCGATGTTGAAGCCGCGCCTGGCGAACAGGCCCGCGATGCGGGCCAGGACGCCCGGCTTGTTCTCGACCAGCAGCGACAGGATGTGCTTGCGGCCGGTGCGGCCGCGACCGCTGACCTCGAGGTCCTCGAGGACCAGCACTTCCTTGGTTCCCGGCTCACCCATGGCTCAGCCCACCATGTCCCGCGCGGCCTGGCCGGCCGGGATCATCGGGTAGCAGTTCTCCTCGGCCGTGACGCGCACGTCGACCAGGACCGGCCCGTCCTCGGCGAGCGCCGAGCGGAAGGCGTCGGTCAGCTCGCTCTTGTCCGACACGAGCATGCCCTTGGCGCCGAACGCCTCGGCGAGCTTCACCCAGTCGGGGCTGTTGCCCATCTTCACCGACGAGTAGCGCTTGTCCCAGAACAGCTCCTGCCACTGGCGGACCATGCCCAGGTAGCCGTTGTTCATCAGGAAGATCTTCACCGGGATCTGCTCGTCCACGCAGGTGGCGAGCTCCTGGATGTTCATGATCAGCGAGCCGTCGCCGGCGAGGCAGACCACGTCCTGGTCGGGACAGGCGACCTTCGCCCCCATCGCCGACGGCAGGCCGAAGCCCATCGTGCCGAGCCCGCCCGAGTTGATCCACTGGCGCGGGCGCGTGAAGCCGTACCACTGCGCGGCCCACATCTGGTGCTGGCCGACGTCGGAGGTGACGATCGCCTGGCCGCCCGTGGCCTCGAACATCGCCTCCACCATGAACTGCGGCTTGATCTCCGCGTCCTCGGTGTCCTCGTAGTGCAGCGGGTGCTTCTCCTGCCAGCCGCGCAGCCGCTGCCACCAGGCGTCGAGCCGCGCCGAGTCGCTCTCGAGCGCCCGGTACTCGGCCGTCAGCTTGGGCAGGATGCTCTTCGCGTCGCCCACGATCGGGATGTGCGCCGGCACGTTCTTCGAGATCTCGGCCGGGTCGACGTCGATGTGGATGAACTTGGCCCGCGGCGCGAACTCAGACAGCTTGCCGGTCACGCGGTCGTCGAAGCGCGCCCCGATCGCGACGATCAGGTCCGCCTCGTCCATCGCGTAGTTGGCCGTGCGCGTGCCGTGCATGCCCAGCATGCCGAGCCACTGCGTGCTGTCGGCGGGGAACGCCCCGAGGCCCATCAGCGTGCAGGTGACCGGCAGGTTGTCCGAGCCGCATAGGTCGCGGAACTCCTGCGAGGCGCCGGCGTTGATCACGCCGCCGCCGCCGTAGATCACCGGCCGGCGCGAGTTGGCGAGCGCCTTGGCGGCCAGCCGGATCTGCTTGGCGTTGCCCTCGCGCGTGGGCTGGTAGCCGGGCAGGTGCACCTTGGTGACCGGCTCGTAGGGGATGTCGGCGCGCGACAGGTCCTGCGGCACGTCGATCAGCACCGGCCCCGGGCGCCCGCTCGACGCGATGTGGAAGGCCTCATGGATCGCCTTCGGGATCTCGCGCGGGTCCTGGATCAGGATCGAGTGCTTGACGATCGGCATCGTGATGCCGGAGATGTCGGCCTCCTGGAAGCCGTCGGTGCCGATCAGGTCGGTGCGCACCTGGCCCGTGAGGAACACGGTCGGGCACGCTGTCCATCATCGCGTCGGCGATGGCGGTGACCAGGTTGGTCGCGCCCGGGCCGCTCGTGGCGAGCGCCACGCCCACGCGGCCGCTGGCCTTGGCGTAGCCCTCCGCGGCGTGCCCGGCGCCCTGCTCGTGGCGGCACTGCACGTGGCGGATGCCCGCGTCGTAGATCGCGTCGTAGGTGGGGAGGTTGGCGCCGCCCGGGATCCCGAATACGTGCTCCACGCCTTCCGCCTTGAGGCACTCCATGATGGCGTCGACGGCTCGCATGACGGGTCCTTGCTCCCTTCCGGGTCCGATGGGCGCGCGCGCGGCCACGTGGACAGCGCGGGCGAACCGGAGTCTACCGGGCCGGAATCACCTCATCCGGCCATTCAAGATCGCGCCCGCAGCGAGTGCACACCTGGACGTGAAGCGCCTGCACCTTCCCGCATTCCGGGCACCGCCGGCGGGGCTCCCGGCGCTCGGAGCGATAGAGCACCGCGGCGGCCGTGCCGATCAGCGGCAGGACGGCCCCGACGACGAACCAGATCAGGAAGGAGCTGCCCTTGAGGCGGCCGATCACGCCGGCCGAGAGGCCGCAGAAGAAGGCCAGCACGACGTACTCCACAGCCGGCCCTCCGCGCTAGCGCAGCACGCTGATCGCCCAGATGATGGCGATCAGCGCGATGACCGCGACGACGATCCACGCGACGGCCGCGACCACGCCGATCACGACCTTGAAGAGCACGAAGGCCGCCACCAGCAGGATCGCCACAGCGAGCAGCTTGCGCCCGGCATCCGCCACGAATTCACCCATGCCCTGGAGTCTAGGGAGGAGCGGTCGGGCTACAGGAGCCGCGCCGGCCGCGTGGCCATGTAGCGATCGAGCCCCGGCAGCGGCACCGAGCTCATCACCCAGCCCGGCCAGTGCACGCGGAAGCCGAGCCGCCGCAGGCGGTCGAGCAGCCACCACGAGTCGGTCGTGCAGAAGACGCCCAGCGTCTCGGGCTCCTGCGACTTCGCCACGCGGTCGAGGGCGGCCAGCACGACCGGCACGAGGTCCTGGGCCTCCGCGCCCGACCGCCGGGCCGATGTGCCCGTCGGAGCTGACCCAGCAGAGCGCGGTCGCCTCCTGCGTCGCCGTTCACGGTCGCGAGGCAGGTGCGCGTGCGCCCGAAGAACTCGTGCAGCAGCGGGCGCTCGTGCCCGATCGCGGGCGGCTCGAGCCGCTTCCACTCCGCCACCGCCCGGTCGGGCGTGAGCGCGTGCACCGTCGGCGGCGGCGCGTCGATCTCCTGCGCGCGGCGCTCCACGTACTCCGGCGGCGCTGTGGCGCAGGTGCCAGTGGCCGCTGACCGGCATCACGCCGAACTGCGTGTAGAGGGTCAGGTCGGCGGGCCGGCCGATGCCGAGCACGACGCGCCCGAGGTCGGGCGTCGGCGACTCGGGCCAGCAGCGCTCGAGCAGCGCCCGCCCCACCCCGGCGCCGGCGCGCGAGGGCTCGACCCAGAGCTCGGTCAGCTCGTCCATCGCTCCGAAGCGCGCGGTGCGCGCGTAGCCGACCAGCTCGGTCGCCGTCCTCGCAGATCACGAACGAGCCGTTCTCCTGGGCGACGATGAACTCGAGCAGCCCGCGCTCGCGCTCCCAGCGCGCGTCGAGGTCGCGCGGCGAGCGCGTGTGCTCGCGCGGAAGCAGGCCGCGCTCCTTGCGCGAGGCGTCCAGCGCCGCCTCGCCGAGGTCGAAGGTCGCACGCAGGTCGCCCGGCCGGCCCGGCCGGAACGACAGCTCGCTCACGGGTCCCTCAGGCGTGCGTGGATGCCCGAGCTGGCCGAGCTCCGCCGAGGCGCGCCCGAAGAACAGCCCGACGGTCCAGTCGACGGCCAGGCGCACCTGCCGCGACAGGCCCGGCATCATCGCCAGGTGGTAGGTCCGCGCCGCGAACCACGCGGGGAAGCCGCGCAGGCGCAGACCGAGGATCGTGGCCACCGCCTTGTGCTGGCCCATGTCGACGAACACGCCCAGCGTGCGGTAGCGGAACGGGCGCGGCGGGCGGCCGCGCATCGCCGCCGCCACGTTCTCCGCCACCCGCCGGCCCTGGCGGATCGCGTGCTGGCAGGTCGGCGGGCTCGGCTCGCGCCGGTGGCGGGCGGGGTCGGGCACGGCCGCGGCATCGCCGATCGCCCACACGTTGGGGCGGCCGGCCACGCGCATCGTCGCGTCGACCTCGATGCGCCCGCCGGGGCCGACCGGCAGCCCGAGGCGGCGCGACCACCGGCGCCGGCTTGACGCCCGCCGTCCAGCAGAGCAGGCGCGTCGGGATGCGCTCGCCGTCCGACAGCGTGACCTCGTCCGCCTCCGCGGACTGCAGCATCGTCCCGGTCTTGATCTCCATGCCGCGCCCGCGCAGCTCACGCGTGGCGAACTCGGCGAGGCTGGCGGGGATCTCCGGCATCACGCGGTCGCGCGCCTCGACCAGCACGAAGCGAGCGCCCACCATGCGGCAGCGCGGGTAGCGGTCGATCACGTCGGCCACGTAGTCCTGCAGCTCGGCGATGCCCTCCAGGCCCGCATAGCCCGCGCCGACGAAGACGAACGTCAGGTAGGCGCGGCGCGCCTCGTCGTCGGGCATCGACTCCGCGATCTCGAGGTTGAGCAGCGCCCGGTTGCGCAGCGCGATGGCGTCGGCGAGCGTCTTGAAGCCGAGCCCGTGCTCGGCGAGGCCGGGCACGGGCAGCACGCGCGACACCGATCCGACGGTCACGATCAGCTGGTCGTAGTGGAGCGTCTCGGAGCGGCCGTCGACGGTGTCGACGTGCACCTCGTCGCGGTCCGGGTCCGCGCCCGTCACGCGCCCCAGCCGGATGTCGGCCCACTCGAGCTCCTCGCGCAGCGGCACGACGACATGGCGCGGCTCCAGCGACCCCGCGGCGGCGCCCGGCAGCAGCGGCGTGTACAGCAGGAAGTTGACGTCGGTGACCAGCAGGATGCGCGCGCTGTGGCGCGGCAGGCGGCGTTCCAGCCGGCGCGCCGCGTAGAGGCCGCCGAACCCGCCTCCCGCGATCACGACGTCGTAGGGCACCGGCGCGAGGCTAGCGACGGGCCGCGTCCCGAGCGGCGTCGAGCGCGGGGCGCATCCGCGCGGGCAGGCGGCGGCGCACGCGCCAGGGAGCGCCGGCGAACGCGTGGTTGGCCACGGTGGCGAAGCCCTCCTCGTCGACCCGCAGCGCGAGCAGCAGGTGAGCGACCCGGTCCGACGGCGGCAGCTCCGTGTCGGTGGCGGCCACGCAGTAGCAGTGGACGGTGCGGCCGCCGGGCGCGACCAGCAGCGCGCCCGCCTCGCCGACGAGCCACACGCCCAGCTCGCCGCGCTCGAGCGCGAGCCCGGTGTCGCGCTGCAGGCGGCGCTCGCTCGTGGCCGAGCAGGTCGCCCAGCAGGCCCTGCGCCACGCGCTCGGCGCCCTCCTTGCGCGGGCCCTTCGGCCGGGCGACCGTCGCGCCGCGCGCCGCGTACAGCTCCGGGATGATCCAGGCGTGCGCGGCCGCCACCAGCGCCACCGGCAGGGTGATCGGGTCGAGCCAGATCATCCCGGCGCCGGCCAGGGCGAAGGGCACCGTGTAGAGGAAGGTCCAGGCCTGCCAGAGCCGCCGCCAGCGGGCCAGCGAGCGCGCGTCGGTGCGCGTCCGCCACGGCACCGAGGCGAGCTCGGGCAGCGCCTGGCCGGCGGTCATCGCTGCGGCTAGCCGCCCGCGATCGGGCGGCGCATGATCACGAGGTCGGCCTCGCGCGGGAGCCGGCGCACGTGCGTCGCGCGCCCCGGGCCCTCGGGCACCGTGCCGATGTAGCCCAGCTCCTGCTGCGAGCGAAACCGCGTCACGGCCTCGGCGAAAGCCGCCTCGTCGGCGGCGCTCCACTCCGCGAGCGTCGTGTGTCCAGTGCCGTCCATCCGGATCAATCTCGCCATGGAGCGAGGATACGCCTCCGCCTTCCGGGTACCGGCGGGTCATGGCCAGAAAGACAAGAACGCAGGCGGGCCCTCGGGCCTGATCAACCAGGTGACCGGGCTGCTCGGCGGCCGCGGCGGCGGACGGACCGCCGGCAACGGCGGAATCGCCGGCAAGGCGACGAGCTTCGTGTCCGGCTTCCTCAGCGGCGGCGACTCGCCGAAGGGCGGCCGCAGAGGGCGCGCGGGACGCGGAGGGCGCCGCAGGCGCTAGACGCCGAGCTTCGCCTGGATCAGGCGCTGGACCTCGCCGCCGTCGGCGCGGCCCTTCGTCTCGCGCATGACGGCGCCGACGATCGCGCCGACCGCCTGGCCCTTGCCGGCCCGGATCTTCTCGACCGCGTCCGCGTTGCCGGCGATGGCGCGCTCGACGATCGCCTCGAGCTCGTCCTCGTCCCACCAGCCCGGCGCCGGCGATCGCCGCCTCGACGTCGCCCTGCTCGACCAGCCCGCGGCAGGGCCGCGCGGGCGGCCGCGGCGGAGATCTGCTTCGCCCCCACCGCGGCCACCAGCCGGGCGAAGCCGGCGGGCTCCAGCGCGGTGTCGGCGGGATCGCGGTCGGCGAGCGCGCCGATCAGCTCGTTCGTCGTCCAGTTCGCGAGCCGGCGCGGGTCGTCGGCGCCCGCCGCCAGGGCCGCCTCGTAGAAGTCGCCCAGCTCGGTGCGGAAGCCGAGCAGCTTCGCGGTCTCGGGCGGCAGCCCCAGCTCGCGCTCGAGGCGCTCGGCGCGGGCGGCCGGCAGCTCGGGGAGCGCCGCCGCGCGCGCGCTCGACCATGGCGTCGGTCGGCGCCAGCGGCACGAGGTCGGGCTCGGGGAAGTAGCGGTAGTCGTGCGCCTCCTCCTTGGAGCGCAGCGACGTCAGCGACCCGCTCGTCGGGTCGAAGTGGAGCGTCTCCTGCTCCACCTCGCCGCCGTCGGCGACCAGCTCCGTCTGGCGCGCGATCTCGGCGTCGATGCCGCGCTCCAGGAAGCGGAACGAGTTCATGTTCTTCAGCTCGGTCTTGGTGCCGTAGACCGTCTCGCCGGCCGGGCGGATCGACACGTTGGCGTCCACCCGCAGCGACCCCTCCTCCATGTTCACGTCGGAGACGCCCATGCTCCGCAGCGTCGCCTGCAGCAGCCGGCCGAAGTCCGCGGCCTCGGCGGCCGAGCGCAGGTCCGGCTCCGTGACGATCTCGACGAGCGGCGTGCCGCAGCGGTTGAAGTCGACGACGCTCGACTCCGCCCCGTGGATGCGACCCGAGCTGCCGGCGTGGACGAGCTTCGCCGCGTCCTCCTCCAGGTGCACGCGGTGGATGCGCACGTCGCCGAGCCGGCCGCCGCTGCAGAGCGGGACGTCGTACTGGCTGATCTGGTACGCCTTCGGGCTGTCGGGATAGAAGTAGTTCTTGCGGTGGAAGATCGACCGCGGGGCGATCTCGCAGCCGAGCGCGAGCCCGATCATCAGGCCGAAGTGGACGGCCTCCGCGTTGGTCACCGGCAGCGCGCCGGGGTGCGCCAGGCAGACGGGGCAGGTGCGCGTGTTCGGCTCCTCGCCGAACGACAGCTCGCAGCCGCAGAACATCTTCGTGCGCGTGGCGAGCTGGACGTGGATCTCCACGCCGATCACCGGCTCGTACTCGCGCGCGCTCACGGGACGGGCACCCCCTCGAAGCCGATCGCGCGCTCGAGCGCGTACGCGGCGTCGAGGATGCGCGTCTCGGAGAAGGCGGGCCCGGCGATCTGGAACCCGACCGGCAGCCCGTCGGAGAGCCCGCACGGGATCGACACGGCCGGCAGCCCGGCGAGCGGCATCGGCACCGTGAAGTAGTCGGACAGGTACATCGCGAGCGGGTCGGCGGTGCGCTCGCCCAGCTCGAAGGCGACCGTCGGCGAGGTCGGGGTGACGACGAAGTCCACCTGCTCGAACGCGGCGCTGAAGTCCTGCGCGATCTTGGTGCGCACCTTCTGGGCGGTGCCGTAGTAGGCCTCGTAGTAGCCCGACGAGAGCGCGTAGGTGCCGATCATGATACGGCGCTTGACCTCCTCGCCGAAGCCCTCCGAGCGCGTGTTCTCGTACATCGAGAGCAGGTCCTCGAAGTGCTCGCTGCGGTAGCCGTAGCGGACGCCGTCGTAGCGGGCGAGGTTGGCGCTGGCCTCCGCCGGCGCGATCACGTAGTACGCGGAGATCCCGTGGCCGGCCGACGGCAGGTCGATCTCGCTGACGCTGCCGCCGAGCTCCTCGATGCGGTCGAGCGTGGCGCGCACCACCGCGGCGACGCCCGGGTCGAGCCCCTCCTCGTCCAGCCCCCAGGCGCCGAAGCGCAGGCCGTCGAGGCGCTCTGCGCTGGGCAGCGTGACGCCGCCCGGCAGCCCCAGCGAGGTGGAGTCGCAGGGGTCGTGGCCCTCGAGCGCCCGCAGCATCAGCGCGGCGTCGGTGACGTCGCGCGTCAGCGGCCCGCACTGGTCGAGCGATGAGGCGAAGGCGATCATCCCGTAGCGGCTGACGGCGCCGTAGGTGGGCTTGAGGCCGACGATGCCGCACAGCGACGCGGGCTGGCGGATCGAGCCGCCGGTGTCGGTGCCGATCGCCCAGGGCGCCGTCCCGGCGGCGACGGCGGCGGCGCTGCCGCCGCTCGAGCCGCCCGGCACGCGCGTGCGGTCCCAGGGGTTCTGCACCGGCCCGTAGCCGGAGTTCTCGTTCGACGAGCCCATCGCGAACTCGTCCTGGTTGGTCTTGCCGAGCACCGCCGCCCCGGCCTCCTGCAGGTTGCGGACGCTGGTGGCGGTGTAGACCGGCAGATAGCCCTCGAGGATGCGCGAGCCCGGCCGACGACGGAACCCCCTCGACGCAGAACAGGTCCTTGACGGCCACCGGCGGCAGCGCGCCGGCGTCGGCGGGCGCCTCGTCGGCGACCCACAGGTAGGCGCCCAGCTCGTCGCCGGCGGCGCGCCCGCGCCAGAACTCGAAGACCTCGGCGCTGGAGACCTCGCCGGAGGCGATCAGCTCCGCCTGACGCGCGGCCGTGAGGCCGAGCAGGTCGCTCACGAGGCGCCGGGGCTGGGCACCCGGAAGCCGCCGTCGGCGGGGTCGGGGGCGCCGGCGAGAGCCCGCTCGCGCGGGAGGCAGGGCCGCGGGACGTCCTCGCGCAGCACGTTGGTCAGGTCGACCACGTGCGTGGTCGGCTCGACCCCCTCGAGATCGAGCTCCCCCATCTTCTCGACGTGCTCGAGGATCTTGTTGAGGTCGCCCGGCAGGCGGTCGAGCTCCTCCTCGCTGAGGCTCAGCCGGGCGAGGCGGGCGACGTGGAGCACCTGTTCGCGGTCGATCATGGGTCCGCGATTGTAGGTGTCAGCTGCCGAAGCTCGCGCGGTCCACGACGCGGCGCTCGTGCGTCCCCACGCCGATCGTGCGCTCGCCCTCGCGCACCTCGACCGCGAAGCGCAGCTTGCGGCCGTCCACCACCTCGTCGAGGCGCGCGTGCGCCGTGCAGGCGCTGCCCTCCGCCGCGGCGGCCACGTGCTTGACGCAGACCTCGAAGCCGACCGTCGCCCGGCCGTCGGGCAGGTTCTCGAAGGCGAGGATCGAGGCGCAGCGCTCCATCATCGAGATCATCCCGGGCGTCGAGAGGACCTTGACGCCGATCGTCCCGCCGACGTCGGTGAGCAGCCGGTCCTCGGCCGTGAACTCGTCGGTGCGCTCGATGCCGGGTTCGATGCTCACGGCCGCGGTGCCGGGATCGCCTCGATCTCGGTCTTCGGCGCACCCGGCCAGCGCTCGTCGCGGATCGCGATCGCGGCGCCGCCGACGATGCCCGCGGCGCCGACGCCAGCGCGAGCCAGAGGCCGGCCTCGCGGCCCGCCACGGCGTCGGGGAGGTCGACCACGCGCAGCAGCACCAGCAGCACGGCCAGGATCCCCGAGAGGCCGACCAGCGCGCCCAGCGCGATCGGCAGCGCCGGGAACCTGCTGCAGCGCGGTGACCACGCCGAGCAGGATCGCGCCGAGGGCGATCAGCGCCAGCAGCACGTCGATGACCGCGAGCGCCTCGAACGCCGCTCGTGTCGCGGTACCAGGGCAGGAACAGGGAGATCAGCAGCGCCACGCCGGACGCCGTCGTCACCCATTCGCCGACGCGCAGCCTTCGCAGGTCCATCGGCCCGCAGCGTACCTGGATCAGCCCTGCAGGCGGGCGGCGCGCAGGGTGTTGACCAGCAGCATCGCGCGCGTCATCGGCCCGACGCCGCCGGGGACCGGCGTGATCGCGCCGGCCCGCTCGCGCGCCGCGTCGAAGTCGACGTCGCCGACCAGCCCGGCGTCGGTGCGGTTCGTGCCCACGTCGATCACCACGGCGCCCTCGCGCACCATGTCGCCGGTGACCAGGCCTGGCGATCCGACCGCCGCGATCAGCACGTCCGCCTCGCGGCAGACGGCGGGCAGGTCGCGCGTGCGCGAGTGGCAGTGGGTGACGGTCGCGTTGGCGCCGAGCAGCAGCTGGGCGACCGGCTTGCCGACGAGGATCGAGCGGCCGATCACGACGGCGCGGGCGCCGCTCAGCTCCGTCCCTGCCTCGCGCAGCAGCTCCATGACGCCGGCGGGCGTGCACGGCACCATCGCCTCCTCGCGGTCCTGCATGAGCAGACCCGCGTTGGCGGAGGTCAGCCCGTCGACGTCCTTGTGGGGATCGATCAGCGGGATGAAGTCGTCCTGGTCGAGGTGGTCCGGCAGCGGCAGCTGGAGCAGGATGCCGTGGACGCGCTCGTCAGCGTTGAGCTGCTCGAGCAGGCGCGAGAGACGGCCCGGGTTGACGTCCCCCGCGACCTCGTGGTGGAACGACTCGATGCCGACCTCGGCGCAGTCCTCGCGCTTCATGCGGACGTAGATGGCCGAGGCGGGGTCCTCGCCGACCAGCACCGTCGCGAGGCCGGGCGTCACGCCGAGCTCGGCCACCTCGCGTGCGACCTGCTGCCTTGACGCGGGCCGCGACGGCCTTCCCGTCGATGATCTGCGCGCTCACGGCGCGGCAGCCTACTCGCGCTTCTTGAGGGGCGCGTAGTCGGCCATCAGCTTGCGCTCGGACCCGTCCGAGGCGAAGCGCACGACCACCAGGCCGCCGGGCTCCACGCCCACCACGACGCCCTCGCCGAAGTTGGCGTGGGTCACGTCGTCGCCGAGGCCGAAGATCGCGCCCGGACCGCTCGGCTCGGGCGGCGCCGCGGTCGTGGATCCCCAGCGCGAGGCCGCCTCGCGCCCGACCGGGCCCTGCTCCTCGCGGTCGGTCAGCTCGATCGGGATCTCGTCGACGAAGCGGCTGCGCAGGTTCCAGTCGCGGTTGCCGAACAGCGCCCGGGTGCGGGCGTAGGTGAGGTAGAGCTCGCGCTTGGCGCGCGTGATGCCTACGTAGGCCAGCCGGCGCTCCTCCTCGAGGTCGCCCGCCTCGATCGAGCGCGAGTGCGGGAACACGCCGTCCTCCATCCCGATGATGAAGACCGTCCCGAACTCCAGCCCCTTGGCGTTGTGCAGCGTCATCAGCGTCACCAGGCCGAGCTCGTCGCGCAGGTTGTCCTGCTCGGAGAACAGGGCGATCTGCTGCAGGAACTCCTCGACCGACGGCTCCTCCGCGCTCGCGTCGTACTCGCGGGCGACGCCGACCAGCTCCTCGAGGTTCTCCAGCCGCACCTGGGACTCGACGGTCCGCTCGGCCTGCAGCGCCTCGGTGTAGCCGCTCTCCTCGAGCGTCTCCGAGAGCAGCTCGCCCAGCGAGGCCCCGCCCTCGACCCGCTCGCGCAGGCGCTCCATCACCGACATGAAGCGGCCGATCGCCTTGACGGCCGCGGTCGCGAGGCCGGGCACCGACTCGGGCGCGGCCGCCACGTCCCAGACCGAGGCGCCGATCGTGTTGGCGTGGCCGACCAGGCGCGCCTGCGAGGTCTGCCCGATGCCGCGCCGCGGCGAGTTGACGATGCGCCCGAACGCGACCGTGTCGGACGGGTTGACCAGCAGCGTCAGGTAGGCGAGCGCGTCCTTGATCTCGGCGCGCTCGTAGAAGCGCGTGCCGCCGATCACCTGGTAGGCGACGCCGAAGCGCACCAGCATGTCCTCGAGCACGCGGCTCTGCGCGTTGGCGCGGTAGAAGACGGCGATGTCGTCGCGCGAGCCGCCCTGGTCGACCAGCCGCTCGATCTCGGAGACGACGAAGCGCGCCTCGGCGTGCTCGTCCTCGAGCTCGCGGACGTGCACCGGGTCGCCCTCGCCGAGGTCGGACCAGAGCGACTTGTCCTTGCGCGAGCGGTTGTTGGAGATGACCGCGTTGGACGCGTTCAGGATCGTCTGCGTCGAGCGGTAGTTCTGCTCCAGCTTGACGACGGTCGCGTCCGGGAAGTGGTCCTCGAAGTCGAGGATGTTGCGGATGTCGGCGCCGCGGAAGCGGTAGATCGACTGGTCGTCGTCGCCGACGACGGCGATGTTGCGGTGCTCCTCGGTGAGCAGCTGCAGCCAGCGGTACTGGGCGCGGTTGGTGTCCTGGTACTCGTCGACGAGCACGTGGCGGAAGTTGCGCCGGTAGCGGTCGCGCACCTCGTCGAACAGCTCGAACAGGTTCACGCTGCGGAACAGCAGGTCGTCGAAGTCCATCGCGTTGGCGGCGTGGAGGCGCTGCTCGTAGAGGTCGTAGACGTCGGCGGCGGTCTGCTCGAAGAAGCTGCCGACCTTGAGCCGGTAGCCCTCGGCGTCGAGCAGCGCGTTCTTGGCGTCGGAGATCTGGCGGCGGATGCCGCGCGGAGCGAAGCGCTTCGGGTCGACGTCGAGCTCCTCGACGCAGTTCTTGACCAGCCGCAGCGAGTCCTGCTCGTCGTAGATCGTGAAGCCGCGCGTGTAGCCGAGCCGCTCCGCGTCGGCGCGCAGCATGCGCGCGCAGGCCGAGTGGAAGGTCATCACCCACATCGCTCGCGCCCGGCCGCCTACCAGCAGCCCGACCCGCTCGCGCATCTCCTGGGCGGCCTTGTTGGTGAAGGTGATCGCGAGGATCTCCCCCGGCGCGGCCTGGCCGGTGCCGACCAGGTGGGCGATCCGGTGGGTGAGCACCCGCGTCTTGCCCGAGCCCGCCCCGGCGAGGATCAGCAGCGGCCCCTCGCCGTGCAGGACGGCCTGCGCGCTGGGGCTCGTTGAGGCCCTCGAGCAGGCCGTCGGTTGCTGCCGATGTGCTCACTCAGGCGAGGATAGGGGCGCGATCGGAGGGCGGTGGCGAGCTACCCGCAGAACAGGTTGCGGCACTGCGCCGCCTGGCCGTTGCCGCCGGCCGAGTTGCCGCCCAGGTCGGTCGCCCCGGCGGCCGCATCGATGCCCCAGTCGCCGTTCCCGTTGGCCGCGTTGTCCTCCAGGCGCGCGGAGCTGGCCCGCACCTCGATGCCGTCCCCGCCGTTGGCGTTGGCGGTGTTGCGGCGCAGGACCACGCCCGCCGAGAACGCGCTCACGAAGATGCCGTCGCCGAGGCTGTCCGGCGCCGGTGACAGGTCCGGGGCGGAGGCGCCGGACACCTGGTTGTCCACCAGCCTGTTGTCGGACCCAGCCACCAGGATCCCGCCCAGCGAGAAGGCCCCCTGGACGCGGTTGTCCACGATCCGCGCTCGCGAGCCGGACACCTCGATCCCTCGCGCCACGGGGAACTGGTCGCCGGAGTGCAGGACCCGGTTGCGCAGCACGCGCGCATCGTCGCCGGTGAGGACCAGGCCTCCGGTGAAGAACCCGTCGAGGTCCGAGTCCGCCAACACGAAGGCGTCGGAGTGGTCGACGGAGATCGCGGCGGTGCGGCCGAACAGGTCGCTGCGGCGGACCTCGTTCTCGGTGCCGCCGCTGAACGTGACGGCGGTCCCGGCGACACGTCCGGCCACGTCGATCACGCGGTTGCGGCTCGCGCCGTCGGCGACGAACACCGCGCCCGAGCCCGAGATGACTCCGTCGTGCACGGTGACGTCGTCGTGGCCCGCCGGGTTCGCGACGCCGGCCGGGCCACCGCCTCCGACGCGATCGTCCCGAGGATGCCGTGGCCGGCGAGGTCGATGTCGATGCCGTCGGCGCCCACGGTCAGGCCGGGGCCGGTGAAGCACTGCAGGTCCCCGGTGAGGCGCACGTCGGCGGCGACCGTCTCGCCGCAGCCGACGGCCTGGGTGGTGAAGCGGCGATCCGGGCCGCAGCCCGGCCCGCCCCGCTGCTGCGAGTCCTGCGCGCAGAGGCGGTAGTGGTAGGCGGTCGAGCGCTGCAGGCCCGCGAGCTCCACGGTGACGTCGACGAGCTGGTTCTGGGGCGCGGCGGCGATCGTCTGGTGAGGCGACGAGGACCCGTACGCGGTCGTCGGCCCGTACTGGACCCAGTACTCGACGGCACCGCCGGCGTCGCTCACGACGCGCCCGCCGAGGTTGGCGCCCTCGGGCCCGATGTCGCGCGGCGAGCCGGTGACCCCGGTCGCGCAGCCGGTCGCCGCGAGACCGGCCAGCAACACCAACGCAGTGAGCCACCCTCTGCCGATGGGGCGACCCTATCCCCTACAGATCGCGCCTTGCAAACCCCTCCGCGCCGCCGCCCCGACCAGCGCCAGGTAGACGACGCTCCAGGCCCACAGCAGCGGCCCGCTCTCCTGGGCGCCGCCGAAGGGGCCGAGCTGGACGATCAGCCCGGTCGTGCCGCCGATGCCCTCGGTCAGGTCGTCGAGCGCGCCCTGGTAGAGCGCCTCGAACGGCAGCGCCCACGACGCCCACTTCGCCACGTTCACGAGCGAGTCGACCTGGAGGGCGTCGCCGATCTGCCCGAGCAGCCCGGCCGCGAGGCCGGCGCCGAACGTCATGAAGATGGCGATCCCGTTGGCCGTGGCAGACAGGTAGATCGACCCGAGCAGCGACAGCGCCGCAACCACCATCACGCCCACCATCAGCGCGAGCCCGGGCAGGACCGGCTGCGCGGGCCACCAGCCGCCGGTGGCCGCCGTGATCGACATCGCGGCCAGGTAGACGGCCCCCACGTAGGCGCCGCAGACGCTCGCCGCGGCGGCGAAGCGCCCTCCGAGCAGCGCGGTGCGCCCGAGCGGACGCACGACGAGCGGCTGCAGCAGCCCGCGCTCGGCGTCGCCGCGGACCGCGCCCAGCGTCAGGAAGACGGCCAGCACGCAGCCCAGGAACAGGGTGGTGAACATCGCCAGGCCCAGCAGCGTCGAGCCGGTCAGCACCTGATCGTCGACCTCCAGAAGCTCGCCGGTCGCCTGCGCGTTGACCGAGTCGAAGGCCGCGTTGGCTCCCACCGCGTAGAGCGCCAGGAAGGCCAGCGTCAGGATCAGCACGACGACGAACACGCGCCGCCGCATCGACTCGCGCAGCGCGTACGCCGCGATCGTGAGCGCGCCGCTCATGAGGCCGCCCTCGACCGCCTCGAGGTAGGTCTCCTCGAGCGTCGACGTCAACACGCGCACGCCGTAGACGCGCTCGCCCTCGCGCACCAGGCGCTCGACGAGCTCGGGGACCTGCTCGCGCGTCGCCGCCGGGAACGACCGCAGGCCGGACTCGAGCTCGACCTCCACCCCGCCCGCGTGGGCGAGCTCCGCGGGGCTGCCGCGCGCGACGATGTCGCCGCCGACGAGGATCGCGACCCGGTCGCACACGCGCTCGACCTCGCTGAGCAGGTGCGAGTTGAGCAGCACGGCGACGCCGCGGCGCTTCAGCTCGAGCAGGAGGTCGCGCACCACGCGCCGCCCGACCGGGTCGAGCGCGCTGGTCGGCTCGTCGAGCATCAGCAGCCGCGGTGTCCCGACCAGCGCCTGGGCGATCCCGAGGCGCTGCTGCATGCCCTTCGACATGGCGCCGACGCGCGTGCCGGCGGCGTCGCCGAGTCCGACCAGCTCCAGCAGCTCGCGCCGCTCGGCGGCGCCGCCGTCGGATCCGGCGAGGCGCTGATGCAGCGACAGCAGCTCGTCGGCGCGCAGCCACTCGGGAAAGCGGAACAGCTCGGCGAGGTAGCCGATCGCCGCGCGTGCCGCGGGCGACCCGGCCGGCTCCCCCGCCACCAGCGCCTCGCCGCCGCTCGGGCGCACGAGGCCGCAGGCGATCTTGACGAGCGTCGACTTGCCGGCGCCGTTGGGCCCGAGCAGACCGACCAGCTCGCCGGCCTCGACCTCGAGATCCACACCCGCGAGCGCTGTCGTCGCGCCGTAGCGCTTCGACAGCCCGCGGCAGCTGAAGGCGCCGGACACGCGCCGCAGTGTAGGAAGGTGCCGTGGAGCTGCTCGACGAGGTGCGCACGAGCTGCCGCGCGATCGCCGAGAGCGCGCGCTTCGTCTCGATCGACCTGGACGCGTTCCAAGCACCGCCGGACACGCCCCTCGAGGCCCCACAGCCGGCCGGCGGCCGACCACGTCCTCCAGCTCGACGCGATCAACTTCGGCTCGGGCTGGTTCCCGACGCTGCGCAAGCGCGCCGGCCTGTCGGGCTACCGCACCATCGAAGCCGCGTTCGCCGAGCACGGCCCCTGGGACAACGCCGCGCTGCGTGGGCTCGAGGCCGCGGAGGTGGCGCGGCGTGCTCGGCCAGGCGCCGGAGCACCCGCTGATGCGCCTCTACGCCGAGGCCCTGAGAGAGCTGGGCCGCTTCCTCGGCGGCCGCGGGCGCCGAGGAGCTCGTGGCGGAGGCCGGCGGCTCGGCCGAGCGGCTCGCGACGCTGCTGGCGCGCGGCATGCGCTTCTTCGACGACCGCGGCTTCTACAAGCGCGCGCAGATCGTCCCGAACGACCTGGCCCTGGCCGGGCTGGCCGAGTTCGGCGACCTCGACCGGCTCACGATCTTCGCCGACAACCTCGTGCCGCACGTGCTGCGCGTGGACGGCGTGCTCGTCTACGACCCCGAGCTGGCCGCGCACGTCGACTCCGAGCTGCCCCTGCGAGCCGGCCGCGCCGAGCGGGAGATCCGCGCGTGCGCGCTGCACGCCTGCGAGGCCCTCGCGGAGCGCAACGGCATCCCCGCCGCGCACGCTCGACGTGCGGCTCTGGCGACGCGGGCAGGCGCCGGAGTACAAGGCGCGCCCGCGCCACCGCACGCGCACCGTCTACTACTGAGTCAGCCGCCGGCGCTGTCGGGGCCGCGGCGGCGCTCGAGGCGCCTGACCTCGGCGCCGCCGGGCTTGCGCCCGGTCTGCTCCGCCACCAGCTCCTCGAGCTCGGTCAGGCGGTTCGCGAGGCCGCTGATCGCGTCCGCGACGGGGTCGGGCAGATGCGCCCAGTCGGCGTCGGGGCCCTTCGGGCGCCTGCCGTCCACGCGCACCGGATGGCCCGGGTTGCCGACCACCGTGGCGTCGGCGGGCACGTCGTGGATCACGACCGAGTTCGCGCCGATCTTCGAGCGCGCTCCCACGGCGATCGGGCCGAGCAGCTTCGCGCCCGAGCCGATCATCACCTGGTCGCCCACCGTCGGGTGGCGCTTGCCGCGCGCGAAGCCGGTGCCGCCGAGCGTTACGCCCTGGTACATCGTCACGTGATCGCCGACCTCGGCCGTCTCGCCGATCACGACGCCGGCGCCATGGTCGATGAATAGGCCGCGGCCGATGCGCGCGGCCGGATGGATCTCGACGCCCGTCACGACCTTCATCAGGTTGGCGAGGATGCCCGGGATCAGCGGCACGCCGGCCTCCTGCAGCGCGTGCGAAACGCGGTGCGCCAGCAGCGCCTGCACGCCGCCGTAGGTGAGCAGGATCTCGAAGCGGCTCACGCTGCGCGCGGCCGGGTCGCGCTGCTGCGCGGCGGTCAGGTCCTCGCGCACCTCCTGCGCGACTTGCGCGAAGCCGGACATCAGGGCGCGAAGAACGGGGTGCTGACGTAGCGCTCCCCGGAGTCGGGCACGATCGCGACGATGCGCTTGCCGCTCATGTCGGGGCGGGAGCCGACCTCGACCGCGGCGTGCAGCGCGGCACCGCCGGAGATGCCCGCGAGCACGCCCTCGCGCGCGGCGCTCATGCGAGCGGCCGCCAGGGCATCCTCGTCGTCGACGGTCACGATCTCGTCGACGACGTCGCGGTTGAGGACCTCCGGAACAAAGCCCGCGCCAATGCCCTGGATGCGGTGCGGACCTGGCAGCCCGCCGGACAGCACCGGCGACGACTTCGGCTCCACCGCCACCACGAGCAGGTCCGGATTGCGTTCCTTGAGTCGCTCGCCGCAGCCGGTGATGGTGCCCCCCGTCCCCACCCCGGCAACCAGGACGTCCACGCGGCCGTCGGTGTCGCGCCAGATCTCCTCGGCGGTGGTGCGCCGGTGGATTTCGGGATTGGCCGGGTTCGAGAACTGGTTGGGCACCCAGCAGTCGCCGCGTTCGCGGCAGATGCGACGCGCCTCCTGGACGGCCTCGTCCATACCGCCCATCGACTCCACCAGCACGACCTCGGCGCCGTAGAGGCGCAGCAGGTTCTCGCGCTCGCGGCTCATGCCCTGCGGCATCGTGAGGATCAGGTCGTAGCCCTTGGCGGCGCAGACGAAGGCGAGCGCGATGCCGGTGTTGCCCGAGGTGGACTCGACGATCGTGTTGCGGCCCGGCTCGATCCGCCCCTCGGCCTCGGCCACGTCGATCATCGAGACGCCGATGCGGTCCTTGACGCTGCCGGCCGGGTTGTAGGCCTCGAGCTTCGCGAGCAGCTCGGCGTCGCAGTCGGGCGCGAGCCGGCTCATCCGCACGATCGGCGTGTTGCCGACGAGGTCGGCGAGGTTCTCCGGAATCGAGCCCGTAATGGGCGGGACCGACATGTCTCCGACTGTACTGAGCGCGCCAGGCAGGCTTGCAAGCGCTTCGCACAGGCGGCTATGGTCGGCCGATGCGCAAGTCGATCCTCCTCGCCGCCCTGACCCTGCTCGCTCTGACCGCGGCCACCGCGCTCGCGGCGAGCGAGACCACGACGTTCAGCTTCAAGCAGACGTCGAAGGGCGAGGACGCGTCCACCGGCATCGCCTTCAAGACCGCCTTCGGGGACCCGGCCGCGCCGGGCGGTGTGCCCGCCGGGCTCAAGAGCTTCAAGATCGTGATGGCGAAGGGGACGAAGATCGACCCTGCCGGCGCCGTGCAGTGCAAGGCCACCGACGCCGAGCTGATGGCGGAGGCCGCGGCCGCGTGCCCGGCGGCGAGCAAGATCGGCACCGGCAGCGCGACCGCCACCAGCGCCACGGGCGCGAACGTGAAGGTCGGCGCGGTGATCTTCAACGAGAAGACGGCCGCCGGCAAGAACGCGTTCCTGTTCCTGTTCCTGCTCAACGACGCCTACGCGGCGGTGTTCGACGCCCCCGTGAAGGGCAACACCCTCTCGGCATCGGGGCTCACTGGCGCTCTGCCGGGCGGCTTGGTCGTCACCCAGTTCAGCGGCAACATCGCCAAGCACTCGAAGGGCAAGGGCAAGAAGCGCCACGACCTGATCACCACGCCGCGGACGTGCAAGCCCGGCGCAAAGAAGTGGGTCAACACCGCCACCTTCACGTTCGTGAACGGCGACAAGGACACCGGCACCAGCAGCAGCCCCTGCAAGCCCTAGCCGCCGGGCGGGGCGATGCCGAGCGAGAACGTCGAGGTCGCCACGCAGGCGATCGAAGCCTTCAACGAGACCGACGTGGACGCCTTCGCGGCGCTGACCACGCCGGACTTCGAATGGTCCCCCTCGATGGTGGCCGTCGAGGGCGAGACCTTCCGGGGTCGTGAAGGGATCGACAGGTACTTCCGGAGCCTCGGCATCGCCTGGGAGCGTTTCCACGTGCACCGCGAGGAGTTCCGCGAAGCGGAGGACCTGGTGGTCATGCTCGGCCGGCTGGAGGGCCGCGGGATCGGCAGCGGAGTGCCGGTCGACTCGTCGCTGGGGATGGTCTTCGACCTCCGCGGCGGGATGATCTCCCGTATCCGCGGGTATCTCGATCACGACGAGGCTTTGCGAGCGGCCGGGATGGACGGGTAGCCGATGTCGCAGGAGAACGTGGAGATCGTCCGGGCGGCCTGGGATGCGTGGAGCCGAGGCGACATGGACGCGCTCTTCGACTTCTACGACCCGGAGGTCGAGTGGGACATGACCCACTCGTACGTGCCGGACATGCGGGTCTTCCACGGCCACGCCGGGATACGCGAGTTCTTCCGCGAGTGGCGCACGTTCTTCGCCGAGTACTACGCGGAGCCCGAGGACTTCGTCGACGCCGGCGAGTGCGTGATCGTCCGGATCAGGCAGGGAGGCCGCGGTCGGGCGAGCACGGTGGGCGTGGAGATGCCGTCCTACTGGCAGCTCTACCGGCTCCGCGATGGGCGCGCCGTCAGGGTCGAGATCTACCGCGAAGAGGACGAGGCCCGCCGGGCCGCGGGGCTGGCGAAGTAGGAGCCTCGCGCCGGCCGGGCGCGTTCGAAATTTGCTGCGTTTTGGGGTCTATAGGCACCCAAACGCGACAAAATCGCGCGGCGGCGGCCCACGATCCCCGTAGTGGCCACCCGCAGGGCGGGTCGTTGGGCTGGTCGTCTACGACGAGCCGTCCGACGCACTCGAGTCCGTGGGGCTGTCGGGGTAGCCGTCGACCGCCTCGAGCGCCTCCGCCCAGGTGGGGAAGAATCGCGTCTTTCCGATCTCGCCGTCGCGAAAGTCCCACGCGACCAGCCCCAGCGGCTGGCTCACCGGGATGCTGGAGCCCTTGATGTGCCCGGACATCTCGCCGAGGACGACGACCCTGTCGCCGTAGTCGCGGATCTCGCTGGGGGCGGCGCTGTAGTCGTCGAAGCTGTCGGTCCAGCCCTTCATCACTTCGCGGATCCCGTCGTGGCCGTGAAAGCCGGTGACGCTGTCGGGCGAGTCCGGGAACGGGTACCAGACCGCGTCCTCGGGATAGAACCGCAGGATCTCCTCGACCCCTCCCGAGTCCCAGGCCTCGGCCGCCCGGCGCGCCGTGTCGACGTTCTCCTGCGACATCGGACCGCAGTATGCCCGCCGGAACGCTCCACCCTGTCCTTGACTCGATGGACGACGGCGTGGTACGCCACCGGGTAGATCGGGTGACAAAGGAGGCGATCGGATGGGTCACGTTGCATTGCGCGTGATGGCCGGCTGGGTGGCGGTGCTGGCTCTCGCCACGCCGGCCGCGGCGCAGGCGCCGACCGGTGACTCCGTGAGGGGAACGCTGGCCGTCACGCGCGACGAGTGCACGCCCGACGACACACCGTTCTCCTGCGCCCCTCCCAACCGCTACGGCTTCGACGCCCACAGCGGCGCCGCCGGCCAGAACGCCGGCGGCACGGTCGGCTACGTCATCGGCTCGCGGGCCACCGCGTTCTTCGACGACGGGACGGTCAGCTGCCTCAGCGTGGCCGGCACGCGAGCGAGCATCGGCGTCGACTTCGGAGGCTCTGCGCAGTTCGGACCGCCCGTCCCTCACGGCGCGGTGATGTTCGTGGAGGACAACGGGGGCGAGGGGCAGGACCTCCTCGCCGTACATGAGCTGGGCGCGGGCGTCCAAGCACCATCGAGCTGCCCCGCCGGTCCGCCCGCGGGAGTCACACCCGGGCCGACCTATTCCGCTCTCTTCCTCAATGCCGACGTCACGGTCACCGACGCGCCGCCCCCACCGCCGGCCTCCACGCAGGAGTGCAGCGGCGGCGGCTGGCAGACGCTCGGCTTCGAGGCCCATCGCGACTGCATCCGTGCCGTCGAGCAGCAGGCCCGGCAGGAGTGCATCTTCATCCGGGCAGCCCACGGCGCGCCTGCGTTCCGCACCTGGTTCGGAAGCGGCATCGAAAAGCGACACGCCATGCGCCGCTGCGTGCGACAGAGGAGCCGCGAGTAGCGACGAGGCGGTCCTGAGCCGCGCCAGCGAAATATTGACCTCACGTTTCCGCAGCTGAGAGGATGCGCCTCGGTGGAGATCGGTCGGCTTGCTCGGTTGTGTCGCCGGTGGGTACTGGGGAGTGCCGCGCTGTGCGGCGCTCTTGCTGGGCTTTCGCCGGCGGTTCACGCTCAAGCCCCGAGACAGGATGCGGTGACCGGGGCGATCAGCTACGGAGAGGGCCGCAGTGGCCTGGGCTTCACCTTCAACCCATCGAGCGATTCGAGGGGGACCGTCACGATCTACACGTTCGTCGCAGGCGACCTCGGAACGTTCGCGGTGTCGTGTCTCGGCGTGACCGGCAACCGAGCGACGATCGTGGCCCCGTTCCCCGGAACGGGGCCGCCGACCCCGGCCGGAGTCGTAATACAGGTCGAGGACAACGGGCCGAGCGGAGACAAGGTCGACTCGAGCTTTGTCTCCACCCTGCCGAGTTCGTGCCCGCCGCCCACCGCGGTCTTCGAGGACCCATTCACCTTCGGGGACGTGACGGTCACGGACGCCCGAGACGCGCCGTCTGCCTATCTGCAATGCCGCCAAGCCAAGTGGGTCCAGTACGGGTTCGCGAGCCACGCTGACTGCATCGCCTACGTCCACGAGCGGGCCCGGCAAGCGTGCATCTTCGAACGGGTGGCGCATGGCCTCCCGGCCTTCTGGGCCAAGTACGGGCTCGGTCCCAACCAGCACTTCGCCATGCGCCATTGCGTCCGAATCCGGACGGGCTGGTAGCCCAAGCCGCTGGCAGCAGCACTTCCAACGACGGCCCTCCAGCCAGTCGTCCAGCCCCTGTTTTCGCGACCGAGCGCGCCCGGTCGCGGTACGGCCGGGCTATGGCGTGTCGACTTGTGCTCGCGTGAGCGCCACGTCAGCAAATCGGTCGCAAGTCCGCTCCCAGAGGGAGAATCGCGAGATAAGTACATCGGGGCTTGGCGCCTGATCTGCTCCTCTACCGAGGGGCCCCCGGCGGCACCCGTGGGCACGACCGTCGTCGAGGTACGCCCCCCCACCCCGTTCTTGACTCGGCGACACTCTTGCGTGGTAGGCCACGCCGCAGATGTCGCTGGAGAACGTGGAGCTGGCACGACTCGGCGTTGGCGACGTCGAAGCCTACTGGGAGCTGCTCGATGACCACGTCGTCTTCGACCTGCGAGACCGTCCACTCGAAAGATCTCGACGGCGTGTACATCGGCCGTGACGCTGTGATCGCGGCGTCGCGCACTACTGGGGCACCTGGGACAACTACAGCCTCGAGGCCGAACAGCTGATCGACGCGGGGTCGAGCGTCGTGCTGATCGTGTGCGAGCGAGGACGTGGCAGAGGGAGCGGCGTACCGTTCGAGGACCGATGGGCCCAGGTGTGGACCTTCAGCGAGGCCGGATCATCCGGTGGGAGCTCTTCCCGGACGGCGCGAGCGCCCTCGAAGCGGTGGGGCTGTCGGAGTAGGCCGTCGATCGTGTAGCGGTCGAGCACCCGCGGGCGGCGACGCTGCTGCTCCCAGCCGCACACGTCACCCGCGGGAGAAACCCTGTCCCCCAGGCGGGCCGAGGCGGGTCTACCGCGGGGGCGCTTTCAGATGTAGTACATCGGCGCGCCGGCCGCCTGCGCCTCGCGCTCGGCCACCTCGGCGATGGTCGAGCCGCCGAGCACGCCCTTCACGGCGTCGATGGCCTCGACCCAGACGGCGCCGTTGGCGGGCGCGTCGCCGCCCAGCTCGCCCTCGAGCAGCTCGACCACCTCGAGCACCGTGATCTCCTCGGGCGGGCGGGCGAAGGTGTAGCCGCCCTTGACCCCGCGCTGCGACTGCAGGATCCCGGCTCGGCGCAGGGTCGCGAACAGGCCCTCCAGGAACTGCACCGGGATGTCGCGGGCGCGCGCGATCTCGCCGATCGGCACCGGCGTGGACTGTCCGCGGCGGGCCAGCTCCGCGAGCGCTCGCACCGCGTAGGGCGACTTGGTGGTGATCACCAGCACCGGCGGTCACTCTACGGTATGACGATGAAGCTGCCGGGCCGCGCCGACCTCTGGCTTGCGCCCATCCTCCTGATGGTCGTGATCTTCGCCTTCTCGGCGCAGCCCAGCCTCGACAGCGGCCTCGGCCTGCTCGACACGATCGGCCGCAAGCTCCTCCACTTCGCCGAGTACGCCCTGCTCTGCCTGCTCTGGTGGCGCCCGCTGGCTCGGGTGCTGCCGGCGCGGCGGGCGATCCTCGTCGCGTTCGCGATCGCCAGCGCCTACGCCGTCACCGACGAGTTCCACCAGACCTTCGTCGAGGGCCGCCACGGCACCCCGGTCGACTGGCTGATCGACACGGCCGGCGCGGCGCTCGCGGCGACCTGGCTGCTGCGCCGCGAGCGGGCGGCGGCGGCGTGAAGCTGCGCCGCCTCCCGATCGAGTCCGCCCAGCCGCTGCTGGTGTTCGCGCTCGCGCGGCTCGCGGTGGTCGGCGCGGCCCTGGTCGCGACCGTCGTGCTCGACTTCCCCTCGCGCGGCGCGGCCATCGCCGTGATCGCCGGCATCGGCCTCCCCTGGGCGCTCTTCTGCCTCTACCTCGGCCGCACGCAGCCCGAGCGGCTGCTCAGCCCGTTCGTCGTGGCCGTCGACTTCGCGATCCTCGTCGGCCTGGAGGCGGCCGCGCCCGACACCTACGGCGGCGTGCGCGGCGCGGCCCTGTTCCTGATCGCCGCACACGCCCACTTCCAGGGCGAGCTGCGCGGCGTCGCCGTCGCGCTGCTCGGCGGCGGCACGATCGTGGCCGTCTCGCGTTGCGCGCGGCGACGCCCCGGTCCCGTCCGACGTGCACGCCTTCTACGAGACCGTGTTCCTGCTCTCGGCGCTGGCGACCGTCTCGTGGTCGTGCGGGTCGCTGCGCACCGCCGAGTCCGCCAGCCGCCTGCGCGCCCGCAGCCTGTCGCGCCGCAGCATCCAGGCGGAGGCCGACGTGCGCCGGCGCGTCGCCGAGATGCTCCACGACGGCCCCGTACAGGAGCTGATCGGGCTCGACATGATGCTGTCGTCGGCCCGCAAGGCGGCCGGGGACGGTCGCCGCGACGACGCCGTCCGGCTGCTCGACGACGCGCGCGAGGTGACCGAGCGCAACATCACCGCCCTGCGCGACGAGCTCGTCCAGCTGGGCCCCTACGCCTTCGCCGAGCTCGGCTTCGCGACGGCGATCGACAACTGCCTGCCCGCCTGGAGCCGCCGCTACGGCTTCGAGGTGCTGGCGACGATCGAGGATCTCGAGCTCTCGCCGCAGGCGGCCGGCGACCTGTTCGGGATCGTGCAGGAGGCGGTCGTCAACGCCGGTCGCCACGCCGACGCGGACGCCGTATCGGTCAACCTGCGCAGCGTCGGCGAGCAGGTCGAGCTGCGCGTGACCGACAACGGGTCGGGCTTCGGCGACGTCGATCCGTTCGAGGCCTCGCAGCCCGGCCACGTCGGCCTGGCGATGATGCGCGAGCGGGCCGAGCTGCTCGGCGGGTCGCTCGACATCGAGACCTCCGAGCGCGGCACGCGCGTGCTGGTGCTCGTCGCCGTCCGCGCCGGCTACGGCGGTCCTAGCTCGCGCAGGAACGGCCAGCGCAGCGCGACCCGCTGCCGGCGACGATGTCGCGCGACGAGCGCCCGACCCGAACGCGGTAGCAACCCGGGGCGACGCGCCAGCGGTGCCGGCGCACGTCCCAGTACGAGAACGCGCGCTCGTCCGAGGCGAAGGCGCACGCGGCTGCGCTGCCCGGCCGCAGCGCGACCGACTCGAAGGCCTTGAGCTGACGCGGCGGCTGCACCCGGCCGGGCGCGCCCGGCAGCCCGACGTAGAGCTGCGGCACCGCGACGCCGGCGCGCCGGCCGGTGTTCTTGACCTCGATCGAGACCTCCACCCCGGCGCCGCGCCGGCGCACGCGGAAGCCGCGGTAGGCGAAGCGGGTGTACGAGAGGCCGTGCCCGAACGGGAAGGCCGGCTCGATGCCGCGCTCGTCGTACCAGCGATAGCCGACCAGCACGCCCTCGGTGTAGCGGACGATCCCGTCGACGCCGGGGTAGCGCCGCGGGTTGCCCGCGGTGGGCAGGTCGCGCGCGCGGCGCGGGAAGGTCGCCGGCAGCCGGCCGCCGGGGTCCACGTCGCCGAACAGCACGCGTGCGATCGCCTCGCCGCCCGCGCTGCCCGGATACCAGGCCTCGACGATCCCCTCGACGCGCTTGCGCCAGGGCGTGAGCACCGGCCCGGCCGTCTCCAGCACCACGATCGTCCTGGGGTTGGCGGCCGCGACGGCCTCGACCAGGCGATCCCGCTCTGAGGCCGCCGACGGCGCCGCAGTCGAGCGCCAGGCAGGGCTTGTCGCCGCCCTCGCCGGCCGTGTCCGCCACGACCACCACCGCCGCGCCGGCGCGCGCGCGCCACCGCCGCGGCGCGCGTCGAGGTCGTCGCCAGGGTCGTAGCGGACGTCGACGCCGGCGCCCGCGCGGGCGGTGATGCCGGCGCGCGGGGTCACGAGCGAGTAGGGCCGCACGTTCGAGGAGCCGCCGCCGTTCTTGTAGGCGTCGCCGTCGGCGCCGATCACGGCCAGCGACTTCAGCCGCGCCGCGTCGAGCGGCAGCACGCCGTCGTTCTTCATCAGCACGGTCCCGCCCTCGGCGATCCGGCGCGCCTCCCGGGCGTGTCCGGCGCGGTCGATGCGCGACTCGTCGTCGACGAAGGCCGGCCGGTCGAAGAACCCGTAGGCGAACAGGGTGCGCAGCACGTTGCGCACGGCGCGGTCGACGAGCGCCTGGTCGGTGCGGCCGTCGCGCAGCGCCGCCTCGACCTGCACCGGCGTGTAGTTCTCGCCTCCGTCGAAGTCGACGAACGGGAACGGCTCGAAGTCGAGGCCCGCGCGCAGCCCGCTGCCGATGCGCTTCGACGCGCCGTAGTCGGCCAGGACGAACCCGCGGAAGCCCCAGCGCCGCCTCAGCACCTGGTCCAGCAGCCAGGTGCTCTCGCAGGCGTGCGGCCCGTTGAGGCGGTTGTAGGAGCACATCACCGAGCCGGCGCGGCCCGCGCTTCGACGGCCGCCTCGAACTGCGGCAGGTAGAGCTCGCTGGAGCGTGCGGTCGTCGACGCGGGCGTCGACGCTGAAGCGGCTGCCGATGGTGCCGCCGCCGTCTGCCGCACGCCCTCCTGGTTGTTGACCGCGAAGTGCTTGACGTTCGCGATCACGCCCTGCGCCTGCAGCGCCGCGGATCCACGCGACGCCGAGGTCGCGCGGTCAGCAGCGGGTCCTCGCCGAGGCTCTCGAACGCGCGGCCCCACAGCGGCGTGCGCAGCAGGTTGATCGTCGGCGCGTAGACGACGTCGTTGCCCTTGAGCTTCGCCTCGTCGCCGACCAGCGCGCCGTCGGCTCGCGCGAGCGCGCGGTCGAAGCTCGCCGCGAGCGCGATCGACGACGGCAGCGCGGTGCTCGGGCCCTGGCGGACCCCGACCGGGCCGTCGGTCAGGTACAGCGGCGGCAGGCCGACGCGCGGCACGCCGTTCTCGCCACCGGTGTGCGTGCCCGCCATGCCGGTCACGCCGTCGGGATCGTCGCCGCCGAGCAGGCCGATCCGCTCGGCCGGCGTCAGGGCGCCGATCAGCAGCTCGGCGCGGCGGTCCGGCGACAGCGAGGTGTCGCACCAGGGATGGTCGCCGCAGCGGCCCGCCGCCTGCGCGCCGGGCGCCGGCCCACAGGCTCGCCGCGAGCAGCGCGACTCCGATCAGCTGGCCCACCCTCACCGGGCGGGCAGGCTAGCTCGCTAGAGCCAGCCGCGCTCGGTGGCGATCAGGACGGCCTGGGCCCGGTCGACCGCGCCGAGCTTGGCGTAGGTGTTGTGCAGGTGCGTGCGCACCGTGCTCGTGGAGAGCTCGAGCTCGTGGGCGATCTGCTTGTAGACCTTGCCCTCGGCGAGCCGCTTGAGCACCTCGACCTCGCGGCGCCGACAGCGGGCACGGGTCGACGTTGCGCTTGGCCTGGCCGGTGCCCTGCGGCAGCTCGTACATGACCTCGCGCAGCTGGTCGGTGCTGAGGTCGCAGCGGTGGGCCGCCTGACAGCAGCTCCTTGGGGTTGACCGGCTGGGCGTGCCCGTAGTGGGCCAGCATGTCGGCCAGGCGGACCAGCGCGGCCTCGCCCTCGGCGTCGTCGCGTGGTGGCGCTCGATCGCCATCGCGAGGCGGTTCGGCAGCGCCCAGCGGCGCGCCAGGACGCCGCCGACGAGCGCGTGGTCGACGCCGAGCTCGAGGCGCTCCTTGTGCAGGCGCTCCTCGGGGGTGCGGGCGTTGCCGTGGATCTGCGAGGGATAGCCCGGGTAGGCGTGGCTCAGCACGAGCTTGCCGATGTCGTGCAGCAGCGCCGAGCAGAGCAGCTCGTCGCGGTCCTCGTACTGCGAGCTCGCGCGCCAGCCGGTCGGCGGCGGTCTGCGTCGCCACGGCGTGCAGCCGGAAGCGCTCGGGCATCAGGTCCCAGCCCGGCGTGCGCTCGAAGAAGTCGAAGGTGGTGGCGCGCGCGGCGACGGTCTCGACGCCCTCCGGCGAGAGGATCTCGATCGCCTCGGGGATGCCGGCGACCTTGCCCTTCTTGCGCTGCGCGTTGCGGTTGGCGATGCGCAGCACGGTGATCACGAGCGCCACGTCGGACTCGACGGCGGCGACGACCTCGCCCACCGAGGTGCGGTCCTCGCGCACGACGCGCAGGACGCGGTCGCGCGACTCGGCCAGGGCCGGGAAGGCCTCCAGCGCCTCGAAGGCCGCCGTCAGGCGACGTCCGTGGCCCTCGACATGCGTCGAGACCGCCGGCTCGGCGCCGGCGTGCGGGGTGGTGGCGGCAGCTCGCATTTCGGTCTCCCCGACTATCGGCATCCGGGGCGCTGCGCTTGAGAGACGCGACCTAGCCCGCGACGGCCTTCCGCAGAGCGGAATCGATGCGCGCGAGCGTCTCGTCGCGACCGAGCGCGACCACCGACTCGAAGATGCCCGGGGAGACGGTCGTGCCGGCGATCGCCACGCGCACCGGCTGGAAGACCTCCTTGGGCTTGACGCCGAGCCGCTCGACCACGCCGCGCAGCGCCGCGCTCGACGCCGTCGACGTCGAACGGCTCGGCTCCCTCGATCGCCTCGCGCGCGGCCTGCAGGCGCTCGGCGGCGCCGTCGCCCATCACCTTGGCCCAGGCCTCCTCGTCGAACTCGCGGCGCTCGACGAGGAAGCCCGCGAGCGGCCAGAAGTCGGCCAGCGTCTGCATCTTGTCCTGGCTGATCTCGACCGCCTCGACGGGCAGCTCGCGCCCGGTCACGGCCTCCAGGCGGTGCTTCAGCTCGTCGACCGGCAGCTCGCGCAGGTAGCGGCCGTTCATCCAGCGCAGCTTCTGCTCGTCGAAGACGGCCGGGTTCTTGGAGACGCGCGACAGGTCGAAGCGCTCGATCAGCTCGTCGGTGGTGAAGAAGGTGGTCGACTCGTCGTAGCCCCAGCCGAGCAGGGCGATGTAGTTGCGCACCGCCTCGGGCAGGTAGCCGGCCGCGCGCAGCTCCTGGACGGAGGCGGCGCCGTGGCGCTTGGAGAGCTTCTTGCCGTCGGGCCCGTGCAGCAGCGGCAGGTGCGCGTAGGCGGGCGGCTCCTCTCCGAGGGCGCGCAGGATGATCACCTGGCGCGGGGTGTTCGAGATGTGGTCCTCGCCGCGCACCACCTGGGTGATGCCCATGTCGCGGTCGTCGACCGCGACGGCGAGGTTGTAGAGCGCGCTGCCGTCCGAGCGGCGGATCACGAAGTCGTCGATCGAGCTGTTGGGCGTGGCGATCTCGCCGCGGATCGCGTCGTGGAAGGCGGTCTCGCCGTCGTCGGGCACGCGCAGGCGCACCGCCCCGTCGTCCTCGTAGGCGTGGCCGGCGGCGAGCAGCCGCTCGATCGCCTCGGTGTGCGCCGGCGCGCGCTCGGCCTGCGAGAAGGGCCCCTCGTCCCAGTCGAGCTCGAGCCAGCGCAGCGCGTCGAGGATCTGCTCGACGTTCTCGGGCGTGGAGCGCTCGCGGTCGGTGTCCTCGATGCGCAGCACGAACGTCGCCGCCCTGCCGGCGGGCGAGAAGCCAGTTGTACAGTGCCGTGCGCGCGCCGCCGATGTGCAGGACGCCCGTCGGGGACGGTGCGAAGCGAACCCTCATCCCCAACGATGCTAATCGGCGCCCACGTATCCACGGCAGGCGGCCTCGTGCAGGCGCACGCGCGCGGCGTGGAGCGCGGCTGCACGGCCATCCAGGTCTTCAACCAGTCGCCGCGCCAGTGGCGCCCCACGCGCTGGAAGCCCGACGACGTCGCCGAGTTCCTCGAGCTGATGAAGAGCGGGCCGATCGAGTCGGTGACGATCCACGCCGTCTACCTGATCAACCCGGCCACCAAGGACCGCGAGATGCGCGCCAAGTCGGCCGCCTCGCTGATCCACGCGCTGTCGATGGGCGACGAGATCGGAGCCGACGGCGTGGTGCTCCACCCCGGCTCCACGGTCGGCGAGCCGCACGACGAGGCGCTGCCGCGCGTCGGCGAGATGGTGCGCCACGCGCTGTCGGAGTCCGACAGCTGCCGGCTGCTGCTCGAGAACACGGCCGGCGCCGGCAACACGCTCGGGCGCTCGTTCGAGGAGCTGCGCGAGCTGATCGACCTGGCCGGCGGCGACAAGCGCATCGGCATCTGCCTCGACTCCTGCCACCTGCTGGCGAGCGGGTTCGACATCACGACCGCGGACAAGCTCGGCCGGACGATCGACCACTGCTTCGAAGTGGTGGGCAAGCGGCGGCTGCGCTGCCTGCACGTCAACGACTCGCAGACGCCGCTCGGCTCGAACCGCGACCGCCACGCGCCGCCGGGGGACGGCGAGCTGGGCGCGCGCGGCTGCGCCGCGTTCCTGTCCGAGCCGCGCTTCGAGAAGCTCCCGGCGATGTTCGAGGGGCCCGGGCGTCGAGGGCCACGCGGCGGGCAAGGTCGACGTGGACCGGATGAAGCAGCTGCGCCGCAACGGGCTGCGCGCCCGCAGGCGCCGCAGCGGCTAGGACCCGATCCGGACCCGTGCCGTGAAGACGCGGGTGGTCGCGCCCGGCGCGTACTGCTGCTTCGGGTTGGCCCGGCCGAGGGCGACGGCGACGCGCAGCCGCCCGCGCGCGTCGGCCTTCTGGCGCTGCGCCCGGCCGCGCACGGTCACCGTGTAGACGCCGCCCGGCGCGTAGGCGGCGGCGTGGTCACCGTGGCGCGCCCGCTGCCGGCCAGCGTGAACCCGCCCCGCCAGGCGCCGGAGAGCTCGCTGAACTCGAGCGCCGGCCGCTTGATCGAGACCTTCCAGCCCCAGGCCGCGTAGCGCGGCTCGATCGCCTTGAAGGTGATGCGCGCGCGGCGGCGGCGGCCGGCGCCGGAGGCGCTCCATGAGCGTCGGCAGCGTCTGCGCCAGGCCGCGGTTCCAGTACGGCCACAGGTGCTGTCCCGGGCCGTAGTCGTCCCAGACGTGCGGGATGCCGAGCTCCTGAGGCGGCCGTGGAGCCGGTCGCCCATCGCGTGCACGCCGACCTCGACCACGTCGACGTCCGTGTAGGAGCCGAGCGGCCCGCCGCGCTCGCCGTTGCCCGTGCGCAGGACCAGCGCGAGGCCGCGGAGGTTCTCGGCGAGGTCGAGCGGGTTGTGGCCGCGCCAGCGCACCTCCTGGGTCGCGCGCGGGCCCCAGCGCGAGCCGGGCGAGCCGGAGTCGATGAAGTCGGGGGCCACGCCGGTGTCGACGGCTCCGGAGAAGCTGATCGCCTCCGTGAACAGGTCGGGGTGGCGAGCCGCGTAGCTGAACGTGCCGAAGCCGCCCATCGACAGGCCGGCGATGGCGCGCGAGCTGCGGCGCGCCAGCGTGCGGTAGCGGCGGTCGACGAAGGGGATCAGGCGGTCGACGTGCCACGTCTCCCAGCGCGGCTGTCCCGGGGCGCCGTTGTTGAACCAGTCCGTGTACCAGCCGCCCTCACCGCCGTCGGGCATCACGACGATCAGGTTCCGCCTCGCGGTCAGCTCCACGGCGTTCCCCTTGCCGGCCTCGGGCCGCGTCCAGGCGCGGTAGTCGTCACCGGCTCCGTGAAGCAGGTACAGCACCGGGTAGCGCCTGCGCGGGTGGCTGCGGTAGCCGGCCGGCAGCAGGACGCGCACGTGCGTTGGCGCGGACAGCTGCGGAGTGCGCAGCGTGAGCTCCTCGAGGCGCGGCGAGAGGCGCTTCGCGCCCAGCACCTGCGGATCGGGGGCCGCTGCGGCCGGGCCGGCGGCGAGCCCGCAGGCCAGGGCCGCCACCAGGGCGGCGGCGGTGCGGCGCCTCATCGCGAGCGCTGCCGCAGCAGTTGCTCGGCCCCCGCCGGCGGCTCGGGCTCGAGCCCGGTGCTCGCGATGAACATCGCGATGCCGCGGTACTGCGCGACCACCAGCAGCAGCTCGACCGCCGCTCGCGTGCCGAGGCGCTCCGCCAGCTCGACCACGTCCTGCTCGCCGGCGGCTCCGTCGATCACCATCGCGCGCGTCACGCGCAGCGCCAGCGCCTGGTCGGGGTCGAAGGCGGGGTCGTCGATGCGGCCGTCCGCGATCGCGTCCACCTGCTCGGCGGTCGCGCCGACGGCCCGTGCGATCGGGTCGTGCTGGGCCCACTCGTACTCGGAGTCGACGTCGTGGGCGACCTGCAGGATCACGAGCTCGCGCAGCAGCGGGTCGAGCTCGAGCTGCGTCAGCAGCGTGCCGCCGTAGCGCAGCCACGGCGTGTAGGCGGTCTCGGCGTTCGCGACCATCGCGAACAGCTTCAGCGCGGGCGGCTCGGCGCCGTCGCGCGGCTCGGCCAGTGGCAGGCGAGGCATCCCTAGAGCTCGTCGCGCAGGTCGAACGCCTCGTCGACGTCCTCGATCTCCGGCTTGTGGAAGAAGCTCGGATTCACGCAGTCGAAGGCCTCGGTGTAGCCGTCGTAGGCGCGCTCGACGGTCGCCCGGCACTGAGGCAGCGGCAGGCCCGTCATCTTCACGCCGCCGAAGCCGTGGCGGGTGCGCTCGGCCTGGTCGAACAGCTCCACGTCGATCTCGCCGCGGAAGACCTTGTTCATGCAGCCCATGAAGCGGCGCCCGGTCTCCTCGTCGTCGTAGAGGTAGAGGAAGCGGCAGCCCGACGCGATGCAGCCGGACGGGTGGAGGACGCGGTCGCAGAAGGAGCAGCACTGCCTGCACTCATGCAGGTCTGCCGACGTCCTGGCGGGCACCAAAGCCACTCGGAAAGTGTAGTGGCGCGCCTGTGCTCAGGCGACGACACGTGCCGCGCCGTGCAGCGCCGACAGCTCGGACTGGCAGACCTTCGAGCCGGACACCTTGTACTCCGAGCCGAGCAGGTAGCGACGGCGGCCGACGAGCAGCAGCAGCTCCTGCTCCCCGGGGTGGTGGCCGACCACCTCCTTCAGCTCCTCGAGGAAGGTGTCGGGCACGCCCGGCGAGACGTGCAGCGTCAGCCGCCGCACCACCTCCTCGGCGACGGCGGCCTCGGTCGCGCGGACGACCTCCTCGTCGCTCGGGTCGAAGGCCTCGACCTCCTGAGCCACGAGCTTGGTCTCCCCCGCCTCCTTGTGGTCCACCCGCCCGCGCACGATCACGAGCTTGTCCACGTCGACCTTGTCGGCGTTGGCGGCGTAGGCGGAGTTGAAGACCAGCAGCTCGACCTGGCCCTCGAGGTCGTCGAGCGTGGCGAACATCATCGGATCGCCCTTCTTGGTGCGGATCTTCTTCGCCTCGGCGATCATCCCGCCGACGGTCACCCACTCGCCGTCCTTCTTGGCAGCCAGGTCGCTCAGCGAGCAGTCCACCCGGGCCCGCAGCGCGTGGCGCACCTCCTTGAGCGGGTGGCTCGACAGGAACAGGCCGAGCGTCTCCTTCTCCCACTCGTTGAGCTGCTTGCGGTCGTCCGGGAGATCCGGGATCGGCGGGTCGTGGTGGGCGGCGGCGTCCGCGTCCGAGTCGTCGAGGTCGAAGAACGAGCCCTGGCCGCTGGCGGCGTCCTGCTGGGCCTGGACCCCGGAGGACTGCGCTCGCGGCAGCATGTGCATCAGCCCGGTGCGCGAGCCCGGCAGCGAGTCGAACGCGCCGCACTTGGCAAGCGACTCGCTGGCCTTCTTGTTGACGGCCTGGCAGTCCACCCGCCGGCAGAAGTCCCAGATCGAGGTGAACGGGCCGCCCTCCTCGCGGGCGCGGATGATCGCCTCGACGGCCAGGTAGCCGAGCCCCTTGACGGCGTCGAGGCCGAAGCGGATGTTGCCCTCCACGACCTTGAAGTCGTGCCCCGACTCGTTGACGTCGGGCGGCAGCACCTCGATGCCCATGTCCTCGCACTGGGCGACGAAGAACGGCACCTTGTCCTTGGTCGACATCACCGAGGAGATCAGCGCCGCCATGTACTCGGCCGGGTAGTTGGCCTTGAGCCAGGCGGTGCGGTAGGAGATCAGGCCGTAGCAGGCGGCGTGGGAGCGGTTGAACGAGTAGTCGGCGGCGTTCTCGTTGACCGCCCAGAGCTCGGCGATCACCGGCTCGGAGGTGCCGCTCGCGCGGGCGCCCTCGAAGAAGCGGTCCTTCAGCGCGGCCATGCGGTCGCGCTGCTTCTTGCCGATCGCCTTGCGCAGGTCGTCGGCCTCGGGGCCGGAGAAGCCGGCGATCCCCTTGGCGATCTGCATCGACTGCTCCTGGTACAGGATCACCCCGCGCGACGACTCGGTGATCGGCCGCAGCCGCTCGTCGGTGTAGCTGATCGCGTCCGGGTTGCGCTTGTTGCGCGCGTAGGTGTCGATGAAGCGCATCGCGCCGGGCCGGTACAGCGCGCCGAGCGCGACGATGTCGTTGAACTCCGTCGGGCGCACCTTCTTGAGCGCGTCGCGCATCCCGTCGGACTCGAACTGGAACACGCCGATCGCGTCGCCGCGGGCGAGCATCTCGTAGGTCTTGACGTCGTCGAGCGGCAGCGTCGTCATGTCCGGCCGCTCGCCGGTCGACTGCTCGATGATGTCGAGCGCGGCCTCGATCACGTCGAGGTTGCGCAGCCCGAGGAAGTCCATCTTGAGCAGGCCGATCTCCTCGATCGGCTTCATCGGGTACTGCGTGACGGTGCGGTAGGAGCGCTCGCCGTCGGCGCCCGAGGCGCTCTTGTCCTCCGCCAGCTGCAGCGGGACGATGTCGGTCAGCGGCCGGTCGGCGATCACCACCGCCGCGGCGTGGATCGACGAGTTGCGCACGATCCCCTCGAGCCCCTTGGCCACCTCGATGATCTGGCGCGCCTCGGGCTCCGAGTCGTAGACCCGGCGCAGGTCGGCCTCCTCGGCGAGGTACTGGTCGAAGCGACTTGGAGCGCCCCATGATCGGCTCCGGGATCAGCTTGGCGATGCGGTCGCCGGCGCCGTAGTCGTAGCCGAGCACGCGCGCGGCGTCGCGCGTGGCCGCGCGCGGGAACATGCGGCCGAAGGTGATGATCTGGGCGACCGACTCGCGGCCGTACTTCTCGGCGACGTACTGGATCACGCGGTCGCGGCCCTTGACGGAGAAGTCGATGTCGATGTCCGGCATCGAGATGCGCTCGGCGTTGAGGAAGCGCTCGAACAGCAGCTCGTACTCGATCGGGTCGACGTCCGTGATCTGCAGGCAGTACGAGACGATCGAGCCGGCCGCGGAGCCGCGACCGGGGCCCACGGCGATGCCGCTGTCCTTGGCGAACCTGACGAAGTCCCAGACGATCAGGAAGTAGGCCGAGAAGCCCATCTTCTCGATCACGCCGAGCTCCATGTCGAGGCGCTCGACCGCCTCGGCGGGCGGCGGGTCGCCGTAGCGGCGGCGCAGCCCCTCGTGGGCGAGCCGGCGCAGGTAGGCCTCCTCGGGCTCGCCGTCGGGGGTCTCGAAGCGCGGGATCAGCATCTTCCCGAGCTCCATCTCGACCTCGCAGCGCTCGGCGATCTCCGCCGTCGTGGCGATCGACTCGGGCCACTGCGCGAAGGCCGCCGCCATCTCCTCGGAGTCCTTGAGGAAGAACTCGTTGGTGTCGAAGGACAGCTTCGGCGCGTCGAGCGTGCTCTTGGTCTGCACGCACAGGAGGGCCTTGTGGTTGTCGAAGTCCTCGCGGCCGAGGTAGTGCACGTCGCCGGTGGCGACGAGGGGGCGGCCCAGCTCGCGGGCGATCCGGACGATGCCCTCGTTGGCCTTGTCCTGGGCGGCGATGCCGTTCTTCTGGACCTCGAAGTAGACGTCGTCGGGGCCGAACACCTGCACCAGGTCGTCGACGTGGGCGCGCGCCTCGGTGGCCACGTCGTCGACGAGCCGGCGGCAGAAGCGCGACTGCAGGCAGCCGGTGAGGGCGATCACGCCCTCGCCGAAGCGCTCCAGCAGCGGCAGGTCGACGTTGGCCTTGCCGCGCTTGTAGCCCTCGAGGTAGCCCGCCGAGCTGAGCTTGACGAGGTTGCGGAAGCCCTCGTCGCTGGCG
This sequence comes from uncultured Thermoleophilaceae bacterium, assembly GCA_963828225.1. Classification (GTDB taxonomy): domain Bacteria; phylum Actinomycetota; class Thermoleophilia; order Solirubrobacterales; family Thermoleophilaceae; genus JACVRW01. The sequence goes on from CAWHDX010000007.1 coordinate 456,389, forward strand.
GCGAGCAGCGTGAGGTGGTTGCGCTCGTAGCGCACCTCCTCGGTGCGGCAGTCGTCGACGAAGTAGGCCTCGAGCCCGACGATCGGCTTGATCCCGTGCCGCTTGCAGGCCTGGTAGTGCTCCACGGCGCCGTTCATGACGCCGTGGTCGGTCAGGCCGAGGGCGGGCTGGCCGAAGGCCGCCGCCCGCTCCGCGAGCGAGTCGATGCGGCAGGCGCCATCGAGCACGGAGTACTCGGAATGGACATGGAGATGGGCGAACGTCGGGGGCGACACCGGGCCCGGGAATATAGGCCCGGGATCGGACCGCTCCGAGGCCCCCGGGGCGCGGTTCCTCCGCTAGCAGCGGGGTTGGCTGCGGCGGCGGTCGCAACGGCGGTCACGGCGGCGCCGGGGTAAGTTGCCGGCGTGCCCGAGGGCATGATCTCGACCGACGACCCGCGCGCCGGCGACGTGCGCGAGCTGCTGGAGCGCCACCTCAGCTTCGCGAGGGCGACCACCGCCCCGGAGGACGTGCACGCGCTCGACGTGGACGCCCTCGTCGAGTCACGCGTGACGTTCTTCAGCTTCCGCGCCGAGGGCGAGCTGCTGGGCGTGGCGGCGCTGAAGCGGCTCGACGACAAGCACGCGGAGATCAAGTCGATGCACACCGCCGAGGCCGCGCGCGGCCGGGGGATCGGCAGGGCGTTGGTGGACCACCTCCTCGGCGTGGCGCGCGAGCGCGGCTTCCGGTGGGTGAGCATCGAGACCGGCGCGGGACCGGCCTTCGCAGCGGCGCGGCGGCTGTACGCGAGCGCGGGGTTCGAGCCGTGCGGCCCGTTCGCGGACTACCCGGAGAGCCCGAACAGCGCGCACATGACGCTCTGCCTGTAGGGGTCGCTCGCGTCGCCGCTGGACGGCCCGCCGTTCGGCGACACCGGCCCGACCTGAGCCGCGCGCCTGCGGGGGGTCACGGAAGAAACGGGACGGATGGTCCCGTTTCTGCAGGGACCCCCCTCGATGAGCCGCGGAGGAGACGGGCGCAGCGTTCCTTGTTGCGTTTTCCGGTCTATAGCCCCGACAACGCAGCAGAGATCGCGATTCGCGGGCCCACTCCGCCCAGCAGTAGTGTGGCCGCCGCCCTCCAAGACTCGCGAAAGGACCGCCGCATGGCCGTCACCCAGTCCCCTTCTCTCACCGACCACGAGGCCGGTCAGGTCGAGCGCGCCAACGCGACCGGTATGACCCCTGTCGTCTTCGTCCACGGCCTGTGGCTGCTCCCAAGCAGCTGGGATCGCTGGGCGCAGGTCTTCGAGGAGGCCGGCTACGCGCCCCTCACGCCGGGCTGGCCGGACGACCCGCAGACCGTCGAGGAGGCGAATCGCAACCCCGACGTGTTCGCCAACAAGACGGTCGGCCAGGTCGCGGACCACTTCGCGGCGGTCATCGAGCGGCTCGACAAGAAGCCCGCCGTCGTCGGCCACTCGTTCGGAGGCCTGCTGGCCCAGATCCTCGCCGGCCGCGGCCTCTCGTCGGTCGCCGTCGCCATCGACCCGGCCCCCTTCCGGGGCGTCCTCCCCCTCCCCATCTCCGCGCTGCGCGCGAGCTCGCCGGTGCTCGCCAACCCCGCGAACCGCGGTCGCGCCATCCCGCTCAGCTACAACCAGTTCCGCTACGCCTTCGCCAACGCCGTCAGCGAGGAGGAGGCGAAGGAGCTGTTCGAGACCTTCGCGGTGCCGGCTCCCGGAGCGCCGCTGTTCCAGGCCGCGACTGCCAACCTGAACCCCTGGACCGAGGCCAAGGTCGACGTCAAGAACCCCGAGCGCGGCCCGCTGCTGATCATCTCCGGCGAGAAGGACCACACCGTCCCGTGGGCGCTCGCCAACGCGGCCTTCAAGCGCCAGCAGAAGAACGACGGGGTGACCGAGATCGTCGAGCTCCCGGGCCGCGGCCACGCGCTTACGATCGACAGCGGCTGGCGCGAGGTGGCCGACACCGCGCTCGCCTTCGTGAAGCGGTTCGCCTAGGAGGCGCCTATCCGCCCTTGAGGTCGCGCAGCGCAGGGTCGGTCGGGTTGTAGGCCGGGTCCTTGTCGAGGTCGGCCGCGTCGGGGCCGCCCTGGGGCTCCGATACGACGCCGGGCTCGCCGCCGCCCTTGCTGCCGAGCGGCGCGGGCTTGCGGCCGCCCGTCACCTTGTTCGGCGCCGGCTCGGCCTGGGGCGGGTCGGGCGCCTCGTCGGTCACCGCGCGCGGGGTGACCTTGCGCGCGGCCTGATTCGGCTTCGTGCGGCGCGTCTTGCGCTGGGTCGGCGGCGTGTCCGTGCGCGTAGGCGCCGGCGTTTTCGGGAGGTGCAGCAGGTTCTCGACGCCGCGCACCTCCGGCACCGCGCGCGCGGTCGCCTCGACCGACTTGACCAGCTCCGGCGTCTTGACCTCGCCGCGCAGCCACACCACGCCCTCGGCCACGTTCACGTCCACCTTGCCCTTCGCGACCTTGCGGTTCCTGAAGATGGCGGACTCGACCTTGTGGGCGATCGTCACGTCGTCGAGATCCTTCGGCGGCGCCTTCGGGCGCGCGGCCGTGCGCGGCTTGACCGGCGGCGCGGCCGGCGGCGGAGGCGGAGGCGCCTCCTGGCCGCCGCCGCTCACCTCGCGCGCGATTCCGGCAGCGACACGCCCAGCCACCTTGGCCGGGGTCAATGCGAGGTCCAATGCTGTTGAGAGGGGGTTGCGGGGCATTGTCATCGGCTACCCGATGACGGCCGCGCAAACACGCCCTCGGCGCCTACTCCTCGCCCGCGGTCGTGGCCTTCGCGATCGCGAGACCGCCGACCAGTACCAGCAGGACCGTCGCGGCGGCCCCCAGCTTGACCTTGTTCTGGCGCATCTTGCGCTTCGCGACGCGCGTGGCGACCTGCCACACGGCCCATCCCAGCACCGAATATCCCTTGGAGCTCATGCCTTCTCCGTTTCCCGTTCGATCAAGTCTCAGTCGCGACCTTCTCCAACAGATCGGCCGCCTCCTGCGTACCGGGTGAGCTCTGCAAGCGCTCCGACAGAACGAGCGAGCCGCGCGCGCAGGGCTTCGTCGGCGAGCAGCCGGTCCACGGCGGCGGGCAGCTCCGCGGGCGTCGTGCCCGTAGGTGTCGAGCCTGATCCCGAAGCCGGTCTCGTCGATGCGCTGGGCGTTGTCGTGCTGGTCCCAGAACACCGGCAGCACCACCATCGGCTTGCCGAAGTGCAGGCACTCGGTGACCGTGTTGTTGCCGCCGTGGGTGATCACCGCGTCGACCTGCGGCAGGATCGAGGCCTGCGGCAGGAACTCCGCGCCGGCCATCCCGTCCGGCAGCGCCAGCTCCTCGTGCTGGGGCCCCATCGACACCACCACGCGGAACGGCGCGTCGGCCAGCGAGTCGACCAGGCCCTGCATCAGCGCGACGTCGCCGGACGCCAGCGAGCCCAGGCTGAGGTAGACGAGCGGCCCGTCGCCGTCGCGGCGGCTGCCACGGCTCGTCGGTGGAGCGCACGCTCGACTCGAGGTTGTGCCAGCCGTGCCCCAGCGGCCGCGGGCGCGGGCGTAGTCGACCTCCTGCGGGTAGATCCACAGGTTCAGGAAGGGCGAGGTGTGCATCAGCTCGAGGTCCGGCAGCGGCGGCGCACCGCGCTCGCGGCAGAACTCGTCGAAGTCCGCGTGCAGGTCCCCCAGGGCGCGCCGGTACTCGTCGCGGTACGCGGGCCACAGCGAGCGGTCGGCGCTCGGATAGCCGGAGAACACCGGCGGCACCTGCGGGTCCTTCAGCTCGGCCGGGTTGCAGGAGACGATCCGCACCCACGGGCGCCCGCTGGCGGGCAGCGCAGGGAACGACACGACGTTGTCCTCGACGATCGCGTCCGGCTGCAGCTCGTCGATGATCTCCACGAGCCGCTCGTCCACGTGCTTGGCGCCGTCGACCAGCGCGGCGAACGTCGGCGCGATGAAGGCCTCGAGCTGCTCGATCGTGGGCAGGCGGAAGACCGGGGCCGTCTCGCGGATGAAGTCCTTCCAGAACTGGCCCGGGTCCTCCTCGCCCTCGGCGGGCGGCGCGAGTCGCATCAGGCGCTCCTCGAAGCCCTTCTCCTCGAGCGTCCCGGCGAACGACTCCTCGACGATGAACACCACCCGGTGGCCGCGCCGGCGCAGCACGTCGCCGATCCCGACGCAGTTGTTGGTCGGCCCGTACGCGCCTTCGGGGAAGAAGACGATCGTCCGGGCCGCCGCGGTCATCCCCGGCGGCGGACGTTGTAGGCCATGCGCGACTGCAGCGACCAGAGCTCGATGAAGCCCGGGCTGGCCTGCTGGGAGAACAGCCCGCCCGACTCGCCGAAGCCGGCCAGCGCCGCGTCGTAGAGCGCATTCGGCGAGCGGCGCGCCACCGGGCGGCAGTTGCCCTTGAAGAGCCGCATCGTGATCTCGCCGGTGACCTGCTCGTTGACGGACTCCATGAACGCGTTCAGGTCGCCGAGCAGCGGCTCGTACCACAGCCCCGCGTAGACCAGGTAGGCCCAGTGCTCGTCCATGCGCGGCTTGAAGGTGTTCTGGTGGATCGTGCTGACGAGCTTCTCGAGCTCCTTGTGCGCGGTCAGCACGATCGTCGCCGCCGGCACCTCGTAGAGGTCGCGCACCTTGAGGCCGACGATGCGGTCCTCGATGTGGTCGACGATCCCGACGCCGTGGCGCGCGCCGATCTCGCCGGCCCGCTCCAGCAGCTCCACCAGCTCGAGGCGCTCGCCGTCGAGCGACACCGGCACGCCGCGCTCGAAGCCGACCGTCAGGTCCTGCGCCTCGTCGGGAGCCTCCTCGGGGCGCGTCACGAGCTGGAAGACGTCGTCGTGCGGCGGCTCCTCGAGGTCCTCGATCGGGCCGCCTTCGGACGAGCGGCCCCAGAGGTTGTCGTCGATCGAGTACGGCACGGTCTCGCTGCCGCCCTTGACGGGGATGCCGTGCTCGCGCGCGTAGGCGATCTCCTCCTCGCGCCCCATCTGCCAGCCGCGCACGGGCGCGATGATCTTCATCTCGGGATCGAGCGCGATCACGGTCGACTCGATGCGCACCTGGTCGTTGCCCTTGCCGGTGCAGCCGTGGGCGATCGTGTCGCACCCGTCCCTGCGGGCGTACTCCACGGCGAGCTTCGCGATCAGCGGGCGCCCGAGCGCCGTGAACAGCGGATAGCCGCCGCCGTAGAGCGCGTTCGCCTTGATCGCCGGCAGCACGTAGTCGCGCGCGAACTCCTCGCGCGCGTCGACCACGTGGCAGTCGAGCGCCCCGAGCTGCATGCGCCTTGCCGCGGACGACGTCGTAGTCCTCGCCGGGCTGGCCCAGGTTGACGGTGAGCGCCACGACCTCGGCCTCGTACTCGTCCTGGATCCACTTGAGCATCACGCTCGTGTCGAGGCCGCCGGAGTAGAGCAGCAGGACGCGCCCGACCTCGTCGGGACCGGCCTCGTAGGAGGCGGTCTTGATCAGCGTGTGGCGCGGCTCGTCGCCCATGCGGCCGGGGACGCTAGCGCAGGGAACTGCCGGCGCGCGGCTCAGGCGACCATGCGCGGCGCGACGTCGTGCCCGCGCGCGGCGCGCACGAGCCCGCGGAAGAGCGCCAGCTGCTCGCTGCGGTCCACGAGGCACTCGGCGTGCCACTGCACTCCGAAGGTGAAGCGGCGGCCGGGCGCCTCGATCGCCTCGACCAGGCCGTCGGCGGCGCGGCCCGCGACCGTCAGGCCGTTGCCGAGCGCGTGCAGCGCCTGGTGGTGGAAGGAGTTGACCTCGACGTAGCGCCGGCCGATCAGCTTCGTCAGGCGGCTGTCGCGGGCGAGCGTGACGCGGTGGGTCGGCTCGCCGCCGAGCTCCGCCTGGCGGTGGTCGATGGCGCTGCCGAGGTCGGGCACGTGCTGGTGCAGCGAGCCGCCGAGCGCGACGTTGAGCACCTGCATCCCGCGGCAGATGCCCAGCACCGGCAGGCCGCGCGCCACGGCGCCGCGCGCCAGCGCCAGCTCGAAGCTGTCGAGCTCCGGCTCGGTGGGCCCGAGCTCGCCGTGCGGGCAGCTCGCCGTAGGCGGAGGGGTGCAGATCCGGGCCGCCGGACAGGCAGACCGCGTCCAGGCGGCCGAGCAGGAAGTCGATGGCGTCGGGCTCGACCGGCGCGAGGATCACGGGCATCCCGCCGCCGCGGCGGACGGCGTCGAGGTAGCGCTCGCCGAGCGCGAGCTCGGTGCGCGGCGGCTCGCCCTGCGAGACGAGCTCGCGATCGCCGGCGGTCCGCACCTCCGACGTGGACACGCCGACGAGCGGAGGAGCGGTCAGGACAGCACCCATGTGTCCTTCCCGCCTCCGCGCTGGGAGCTGTTCACCACGAGCGCCCCAGCGTCGAGCGCGACCCGCGTGAGACCGCCCGGCGGCACCGCCGCGGAGCCTGGCGTGAGGAACACGAACGGGCGCAGATCGACGTGGCGCGGCTCGAGCCGGCCTTCGATGACGGTGGGATGACGTGAGAGCAAAACGGTGTCCTGTGCGACGAAATCCTGCGGGTCTCTGCGAACAGCCTGCGATAGATCCCGCAAATCCGCCACTTTTGCGTGCGGGCCGACGACGACCCCGTGGCCGCCGTGTCCGGTTCTCGGCTTGACCACGAGCTCGTCGAGACGCTCCAATATCTCTAGTAGGACGGCCGGATCGGACGGGTCGTAGGTGTGCACCGAGGGCACGAGCGGCTCCTCGTGGAGGTAGAACCGCACCATCTCCTCGACGTAGGCGTGGACGAGCTTGTCGTCGGCCACGCCGGTGCCGAAGCCGTTCACGCAGGTCAGCGTCCCGGCCCGCAGCGGCTCGAAGAGCGCCTCCCCCACGTCGGTGAGCGAGCCGTCGCCCGCGCTCAGGCGATCCTCGTCGGTGCGCCGGTAGACGACGTCCACGGCGCGCCGCTCGCCGTCCACGGTCGCGTACAGGCGGTCGCCCGCCGTGGTCAGGTCCGCCAGCGTCACCAGCGGCAGGGCCAGCTCGCGGGCGATGCGGGCGTGCTCGTACCAGGCGCTGTTGGCGGGACCGTCGCTGAGCAGCACCGCCGACTCGCCGGCCGCAGCGATCGTGCGGCCCAGCGAGCGACATCGCGACGTCGATCGGCGGCCGCCCTGGCGACCAGCTCGCCCGGGAGCGCCGCCACGAGGCTCTCGCGCGCCGCGAGCATGTAGGTGATCCCCGAGGGCGTGCGCACGTTGTCCTCGAGCACGCGCAGCTCGCCGCCCGCGTCGCGCACGACGTCGAGCCCGGCCACCGCGATGCTGACCGCGGGCGTGTCGATCTCGGCGAGGCGCGGCTCGAAGTGGTCGCAGGTGTCGATCACGTAGCCGGGGACGCGGCCCGCCTCGACGATCGCGCGCGGCCCGTAGACATCGGCCACGAACGCGTCGAGCGCGCGGGTGCGCTGGATCAGCCCCGCCTCGAGCGTCGCCCACTCCTCGCGCCCGAACAGCCGCGGCACGGCATCGACGTGGAAGCGCCGCGGGTCCTCCTCGCCGCCGAACGAGACGCCGGTCTCCTCGGCCGCGGCCAGGACCGCCTCGCCGAGGTCGGCGACACCGGCATCCGACAGGCGCCGGAACACCTCCGCGTAGAGCGGGCGCGGGGCGCCGCCGGGCAGCAGCGCCTCGTCGTGGAACCGCTCCTCCGGGTCGTAGGAGAACGGCTCGACGGCCGAGCCGTCGGACATGGAAACGGGCGGCGCCGAGACCTCGGGCATCTCCTCAGGTTCCCCCGCAGGATCCGGGGTTTCTTTGGACGGCTGGCCAAACATCGCCGCGGCCTACTCGACAGGTTGTCGAGCGTCCTGCGCCAGGGCGGCCAGGCGGCTGACCGCCTCGTCGAGGTCGGCGTCGCTGACGTTCAGGGGCGGCAGCAGCCGGACCGTGTCCGGCCCGGTCGCGTTCAGGACCAGCCGCTCGTCGGCCAGGGCTCGCTTCACGATGCCCGGCGCGTCGCCGCTGCGAAAGGCCAGCATCAGGCCGATCCCGCGCACGTCGAGGCCGAGCCGCTCCAGCCCGAGGCGCAGCCGCTCGCCCTTCCCGGCGACCCCGCGCGACCAGCCCGTCGAGCTGGTCGAGCACGGCGTTGGCGGCGGCCGCCACGAGCGGCCCGCCGGCGAAGGTCGAGCCGTGGTCGCCGGGCTCGAGCACGTCCGCGAACTCCGGGCTCGTGACGCACGCTCCGATCGGCAGGCCGCCGCCGAGGCCCTTCGCCAGCGTCATCACGTCGGGCCTGATGCCCGCGTGGTCGAAGCCCCAGAGTGCGCCGGTGCGCCCCAGGCCGCACTGGATCTCGTCGCAGATCAGCAGCGCGCCGTGCTCGTCGCACGCGGCCCGCGCCGCCTCGAGCAGGCCGCTCTCGAGCGGGTGGATGCCGCCCTCGCCCTGCACGGCCTCGACGATCACGGCCGCGGTGCGCCCGTCGACCGCCGCGGCGAGCGCGCCGGGGTCGTCCGGCGCGACCGCGCGGAAGCCCGGCACGAGCGGCGCGAAGGGCGCCTGCTTGGACTCCTGCGGGCGTGGCCGACAGCGCGCCGTAGGTGCGCCCGTGGAAGCCGCGCTCGAGCACGACGAACTCGCCGCCCTGGCGGCGCTTGCGGGCCAGCTTGAGGGCGCACTCGACCGCCTCTGCGCCCGAGTTCGTGAAGAACACCTTGCCGCCCAGCGACAGCTCCGAGAGCCGCGCCGCGAGCCGCATCGGCGGCTCGGTGTAGAACAGGTTGCCGACGTGGATCAGCCGCTCCGCCTGCTCGCGCACCGCGGCCACGACCGCCGGATGGCAGTGGCCGAGCAGCGACACCGAGATGCCGCAGAGGAAGTCGAGGTACTCGTTGCCCTCGTCGTCCCACAGCCGCGTGCCCTCGCCGCGGACGAACTCGACCGGGTTGCGGGCATAGGTGCCCATCACGGCCTCGCGCTCGAGCTCCTGCAGGGCGGCTAGGGCCACAGCTTGGTCCCGATCCCCTCGTTGGTGAACAGCTCCAGCAGCAGCGAGTGCGGCTCGCGGCCGTCGACGATGTGCGCGTTGCCGACGCCCGCCTCCAGCGCGCTGCACGCAGGCCTCGAGCTTGGGGCGCATCCCGCCGCTCACGGACGGCAGCCGCTCGCGCACCTCGGCCGCGGTGGCCTCCGAGATGCGGCTGTCGGGGTCGGCCGGGTCGGCGCGCCAGCCTTCCACGTCGGTCAGGAAGATCACCTTGAAGGCGCCCAGCGCCTCCGCCACGGCCGCGGCGGCCGCGTCGGCGTTGACGTTGTAGGAGTTGCCCTCGCGATCGGCGCCGACCGACGCCACCACGGGGATGTAGTCCTCGGCGATGTGCAGCAGCACGCCGGCGTCCACCTGCTCGATCTGGCCGACGAAGCCGATGTCCGTCTCGTCGGCCGCGAGCTGCTTGCGGACGGTGAACAGCAGGCCGTCGTCGCCGCAGAGGCCGACCGCCGGCTGCCCGTGGCGGTTGATGCGCAGCACGATGTCCTTGTTCTGCTTGCCGACCAGCACCATCTTCGCCACCTCGACGGTGGCCGCGTCGGACACGCGCAGGCCGTCCACGAACTTGACCTCCATGCCGAGCCGCTCCATGTACTTCGTGATGTCCGGCCCGCCGCCATGCACCACCACCGGGTTGAGGCCGACGTACTTGAGCAGCACCACGTCGCGCGCGAACTCCTCCTTCAGCTGCGGGTCGGTCATCGCCGCGCCGCCGTACTTGATCACGAGCGTCCGCCCGTGGAACTCGCGGATGTACGGCAGCGCCTCGAGAAGGGTTGCGACGTCTCTCACGACGTGTACTCCGCGTTGTAGCGCGCGTAGTCGGCGCTCAGGTCGCTGAAGAAGACCTCGGCCTCGCCGCCCTCGCCCGGGATGCGGAGCAGGTACTCGACCTCGTCCCCCGCGACGAGCTCCTCCAGCTCGCGCAGGTCGGCCGCGTCGAGGCCGATCGCGTCGCCCGCGGAGACGAGCTGGCGGCCCTCGATCTCGAGGTCGGCCACGAACGGGTCGCCGGGCGGCCAGGCCTGCCCCGCCGCCTGCAGGATGCGCCCGAAGTTGGGATCGCCGCCGTGCAGGGCGGTCTTGACGAGCGGGGAGTTGGCGATCGCGCGCGCGATCCGCTCGACGGCGTCCGGGCGGCCCTCGACCACGACCCGGCCCACGCGCCGCGCGCCCTCGCCGTCGGCGACGATCGCGAGCGCGAGCTGGCGCAGCAGCGCGTCGAGCGCCTGGCCGAGCGCCAGCTCGTCGGCGGTCTCGGCCTCGACGCGCACGCCCGAGGCGCCGCCGGCCTGGACGAACACGGTGTCGCTCGTGGAGAGCTGGCCGTCCACTGAGATGCGGTCGAAGGAGCGCTTGACGCAGACGCCGGTCAGCAGCTCGACGGTCTCGGGCTGAAGCTCCGCGTCGGTCTGGACGAAGCAGAACATCGTCGCGAAGCGCGGCTCGATCATCCCGGCGCCCTTGGCCTGCGCCGACGAGCCGCACGCGGCCGCCGCTCAGCTCGACCTCGAGGCAGGCGCGCTTGGGGCCGTTGTCGCTCGTGAGGATCGCCTCCGAGAACGTCGCGGCGTCGTCGCCGAGCGCGGCGCAGGCGGCGCGCACGCCGGCCACGACCGGCTCGCGCGGCAGCTCGATGCCGATCACGCCGGTGGAGGCCACGCCCACGCGGCGCGGCTCGACGCCCAGCTCCTCGGCCGCGGCCGCCTGCATCGCGAGCGCGGTGTCGAGGCCGCGGCGGCCGTCGCCCACGTTCGATCCGCCCGCGTTGGCGACCACGGCGCGCAGGCTGTCGAGCTCGGCCTCGCGCGACACGATCACCGGGGCGCCCACGCGCGCGTTGCTCGTGAAGCGAGCCGCGGACACCGTGTCGGGCGAGTCCGAGACCAGCACGCCCACGTCGAGCCCCTCCGGCTTGAGCCCGGCGGCCACGCCGGCTGCGCGGAAGCCGGCCGGCAGGGCGTGCGGCGTCCAGCTCGGTGACGCCCGCGGGGTGCTCGATCCAGCGCGAGCGGAAGAACGTGCCGGTGGCGCTCACTCGAGGCCCTCGCGCCTCGGGCAGCCCCAGCATCAGGTTGAGGTCCTGCACCGCCTGTCCGGCGGCGCCCTTCCAGAGGTTGTCGATCGCGCAGAACGCGAGCACGCGGTCGTTGACGACCGTGGCCTGCACCGTCGCGCGGTTGGTGTCGCGCACCTCGCGCGTGCGCGGCGGGCGGTCCACCACGTCCACGAACGGCTCGCGGCGATAGGCCTCCCGGTAGAGCTCCTGGACCTCCGCGGCCGTGATCGGCTCGGTCGGCCGGGCGTAGCAGCTGGCGAGTATCCCCTGGTCGATCGGCAGCAGGTGCGCCACGAAGCTGAAGTGGATCCCGGGCAGCTCCTGCTCGAGCTCCGCGGTGTGGCGGTGCCCCTCGACCTTGTAGGCGTTGACGTTGTCGACGACCGACACGAAGTGGGTCTCCTCGGTGGCCTCGCGCCCGGCGCCGGACACGCCGGCCTTGATGTCCACGGCCGCCTCCTCGATGCGCCCCGCGAGCGGCAGCAGCGCCAGCAGCGCGGCGGTGGAGTTGCAGCCGGGACCGGCGACAAGGTCGGCGTCGGCGATCTCCTCGCGGTGCAGCTCGGGCAGCCCGTAGACCGACTCCTCGAGCAGCTCCGGCGCCTCGTGCGGCTGGTACCAGTGCTCGTAGCGCGCCTGGTCGAGGCGGAAGTCGGCGGACAGGTCCACCACCTTGAGCCCGCGCTCGCGCAGCTCCCGCACGGCCAGCGCCGCGGCCTTGTGCGGGTAGGCGACCAGGGCGCTGTCGGCACGCTCGGCGATCGCGTCCGCGTCGAACTCCTCCATCGCCAGCGGCACGCGGTAGCGCGGGTGCACCTCGTCGTGGCGCCGTCCCGCGTCCGAGCGCGCTGTCAGCGCCGTCAGCTCCAGCGACGGGATGGCGGTGGACGAGGCGCGCGCACAGCGCGCCGCCGAAGCCCGCCGGCTCCCACCACCGCGACGCGCTGCTCAGGCACGCAGCCGCCCTCCCAGCTCGCCGAGCGCCGCCTCGATCGCGGTGCGCCGCTCGGCGACCTCGGCGTCGGTGAGCGTGCGGTCGGGGGCGCGGAACTCGAGCCGCAGCGCCAGCGACTTGCGGCCCTCCCCCACCTGGCCGCCGCGGTAGACGTCGAACGGCTCCACGCGCCTGAGCAGATCGCCGCCGCCGGCGCGCACCGCCGCCTCCACCTGCGCGGCGCTCACCTCGTCCGCGATCACGACCGCGATGTCCTGCAGCACGGACGGGAAGCTCGTGACGTCCGAGTAGGCGCGCTCGGGCCCGGCGGTCAGCTCGGCGACCGCATCGATGTCGATCTCGAAGCCCGCTGCCGTGGCGCCCAGGTCCCACGCGCCCGCGACGAGCGGGTGCAGCTCGCCGACCCAGCCGAGCCTGCGCCCCTCGGCGACCACCGTCGCCGCGCGGCCCGGGTGCAGGAACGGCTCGGCCTCCGGCTCGGCGCTCCAGTCGACGCCGACCGCCCCCAGCACGGCCTCGAGCACCGCCCGTGCGGAGAAGAAGTCGGCTGGGCGCGCCTCGCTGCGCCAGCCGCCCGGCAGCGCCTGCGGTGGCCAGCACCGCAAGGTGGTGGCGCTCGTGTGCGGGGGTCGCGCCGGCCGGCGAGCCGTTGAGGACCGTCTCGAGCGGCCCCGCCGGCGCGTATACGTGCGCCGACTCGAACAGCGCGACCCCCGGCCTGCCGTGCGCCGCGTTATGGCGGGCCGCGTCGAGCAGGCCCGGCAGCAGCAGCGGCCGCATGACGCTCTGCTCCTCGCGAGAGCGGGTTCTGCAGCGCCAGCGCGTCGGCGCCGTCGAGGCGCAGCCGGGCGATCGCCCGCGGAGAGGTGAACGAGTAGGAGACGCACTCGTCGTGGCCGCGGTCGCGCAGCAGGTCCTCGACGCGGCGACGCAGCCGCTGGCTGTGGGTGAGCCGCCCGACCGCCGAGCGCCGCGACGGGAGCGTCGTCGGCAGGCGGTCGAGCCCGTGGATGCGTGCGACCTCCTCGATCAGGTCGGCCTCGCGCTGCACGTCGGCGTCGCGCCAGGGCGGCACCGTCACGCCGATCGAGTCGCCCTCGTCGCGCGGCTCGAAGCCGAGCCGGCCGAGGATGCCGCTCGACCTCGTCCGGCGGGACCTCGGTGCCGAGCAGGGCCGTCATCCGCGCCGGCCGCAGCGCCACGGTCGCGCGGCGGCGACGGCTGCGGGTAGACGTCGATCGTGCCCGGCACCAGCCGAGCGCCGCAGAGCTCCACCATGAGGCGCGCGGCGAGCCGCTGCGCGGCGAACGCCTGCTCGGGGTGCAGCTGCTTCTCGAAGCGGGCAGAGGCCTCCGTGCGCAGGCCGAGCGCCTTCGACGTGCGCATGATGTTCGGCCCGACCCAGGTCGCCGCCTCCATCAGCACGCGCGTCGTCTCGCCGGACACCTCGGACACCTGGCCGCCCATCACGCCTGCGATCCCGCTCGGTCCCTCGGCGTCGCAGACGAGCGCCATCTCGGCGGTGAACGTGCGCTCGGCGTCGTCGAGCGTGACCATGCGCTCGCCGTCGGCCGCGCGCCGCACGACGATGCGCCCGCCGCGCACCCCATCGAGGTCGGATGCGTGCAGCGGCTGGGCCGTGGCGAGCATCACGTAGTTGGTGATGTCGACGACGTTCGAGATCGGCCGCTGGCCCGCGGCGCTGAGGCGCTGCTTGAGCCAGAGCGGCGAAGGGCCGATCTCGACGTCCTCGAAGATCCGCGCCGTGAAGCGCAGGCAGATGTCCGGGTCGATCTCGACCGCCAGGTGGTCCTCGGCGGAATCGTCGCCGCTCGGCTGCGCGTCCGCGGTCGGTGGGGTCCTCTCCGAGCGGCGCGCCGGTGATCGCGTGCAGGTCGCGCGCCACGCCGTAGACGCCCATCAGGTCGGGGCGGTTGGGGGTGATCTCGAGCTCGAGCACCTCGTCGGCGATCGGCAGATGCTCGGCCAGCGCGGCGCCCACCGGCAGGTCTCCGTCCAGCACCATGATGCCGCCGTGGTCCTCGCCGATCTCGACCTCGTCCTCGGCGAGGATCATCCCGCTCGAGACGACCCCGCGGAGCTTCGCCTCGCCGAGCGTGGAGCCGTCCGGCATGACCGCGCCCGGGCAGCGCCACCGCCACCGTCTGGCCGGCGGCCACGTTGGGCGCGCCGCAGACGATCGTCTGCGGCTCGCCGCGCCCGACGTCGACCCGGCAGACGCTCAGCCGGTCGGCGTTCGGATGGCGCTCGGCCTCGAGCACGCGCCCGGTGACGAAGGCCGACACGTCCCCGACGCCGACGCGGTGCAGGCGCTCGAGCTTGTCGCCCGCCATCGTCAGCCGGTCGGCGGCCTCCTGCGCCGGCAGTCCGGGGTCGCAGTACGAGCGCAGCCAGGAGTACGGGACCCTCATGCCCCGGCCCCGAACTGGTCGAGCAGGCGCAGGTCGTTGTCGAACAGCATGCGCAGGTCGGGCACCTGGTAGACGAGCATCGCGATCCGCTCGATGCCCATCCCCCACGCGAAGCCCTGGACGCGCTCCTTGTCGTACCCGCTCCCGATCACGTAGTCGAGCACGTTCGGGTCGACCATCCCGGAGCCGAGGATCTCGATCCAGCCCTCGCCGCGGCAGGTGGGGCAGCGCTCGCCGCCCTCGAAGCCGGTGCCGCCGCAGCGGAAGCAGGAGACGTCCACCTCCACACTCGGCTCGGTGAAGGGGAAGTAGCCCGGGCGCAGGCGCACCTCGGTGTGCTCGCCGAACATCTGCCGGGCGAACGCGAGCAGCGTGCCCTGGAGGTCCGCGAGCGTGAGGTCCTCGTCGATGGCGAGGCCCTCGAGCTGGTGGAACATCGGGACGTGGGTCGCGTCCGCGGTGTCGGGCCGGTAGACGCGCCCCGGCACGACGATGTAGATCGGCGGCTCCTGGAGCTCCATCGCGCGCACCTGCATCGGCGACGTGTGGGTGCGCAGCAGCACCTGCTCGGCGAGGTAGAAGGTGTCCTGGGGCCCCCGCGCGGGGTGCTCGGGCGGGTGGTTGAGCGCGGTGAAGTTGTAGTACTCGTACTCGATCTCCGGGCCTTCGACGACCGAGAAGCCGAGCCCCACGCAGATGTCCTCCATCCGGCGGCGGATGTGCGAGACCAGGTGGAGGTGGCCCAACGGGACCGGTGGGTCGCCGGGCAGCGTCACGTCGACGCGGTCCTCGACCAGGCGGCGGTCCAGCTCGGCGGCGCCCAGCTCCGCGGTGCGGCGCTCCAGCAGCCCCTCGAGCGCCTGGCGCACCTCGTTGGCCTGCTTGCCGACGGGCCCGCGCTGCTCGGGCGGCAGCTCGCCGATCGAGCGCAGCGTCGCCGTCAGGTCGGAGCGGCGCCCCAGGTAGCGGACACGCAGCTCCTCGAGCTCGCCCAGCGTGCCCGCCGCGGCGACGGCCGCCTCCGCGTCGCCGCGCAGCTGATCGAGGTCAGGCATGGCCGGCCATCCTAAGCCCGTGGGCAGCCGCCTCGTAGAGCGCCACGGTCGCTGCCATGGCGACGTTGAGCGACTCGCTGCGCACGGGGATCCGCACGGCGTCGCGCTCGAGCTCCGCCGGCAGGCCGCCGCGCTCGGCGCCGAGGCAGATCGTCAGGGGGGCGGTCAGGTCGGCGTCGGCGAGCGTGCGCTCGGCGTGGGCGCTGAGCGCCAGGCGCCGTCCGGGAAGCTCCTCGAGCGCGGCCCGCGCCGGTGGGCGCGCGAACAGCGAACCCATGCTGGCGCGCACGGCCTTGGGCGAGTAGGGGTCGGCGCAACCGGGCCCGAGCACCACCGGCCCGTCGGCGAGGGCGTGTGCCGAGCGCACGATCGCGCCCACGTTGCCCGGGTCCTCAACCGCGTGGAGCCAGACGCTCAGCTCGCCGCCGGGCTGGGCCCAGCGCTGCTCGTAGACGCCGATCACGCGCGTTCCCGAGCCGAGCGCGCTGACCGAGTCGAGCAGCTCGGCCTCGACGTCCGCGTCGGCGCGCAGCACGAAGCGCGGCTCCCAGCCCGCGGCGTCCGCCGCGGCCACCAGGTCCTCGCCGTCCGCCGCGAACAGGCCCAGCTTCTCCCGCCAGCTCTTGCGGGAGAGCTTTCGGATCGTCTTGAGCTTGTCGTTGTCGGCTGATCGGATCATGGAACGAAAACGGGCGCCTCAGAGGGCGCCCGGGAGAAAGTCGTTGCCGTGTTCGCGCTAGGCGGCCACGGCCTCCCGGGCCTTCTCGGCAAACCGTCGGAAGGTCTCGGGATCGCGCACGGCGATGTCGGCCAGCACCTTGCGGTCCAGCTCGATGCCGGCCAGCTTCAAGCCGTGCATGAAGTCGTTGTAGGACATGCCCTCCTGGCGCGCCGCGGCGTTGATGCGCACGATCCACAGGCGGCGGAAGTCGCGCTTGCGGTTGCGGCGGTCGCGGTAGGCGTAGGAGTCGGCCTTGAGCAGGGCCTCCTTCGCGCGCTTGTAGCTCTTCGAGGCCTGGCCGCGGTAGCCCTTGGCCCGCTCCAGCGTCTCGCGGCGCTTCTTGCGCGCGTGGACTGAGCGCTTGACGCGGCTCACTTGTGCAGCAGCCTCTCGACGCGCGTGCGGTCCTGGTCGGCGACCGCGACCGGCCGGCCCAGGTGGCGCTTGCGCTTGGCGCTCTTCTTGCCGAGGTTGTGGCTCGTGAAGGAGTGCCGCGCGATCAGCTTGCCGCTGCCCGACTTGCGGAAGCGCTTCTTCGCGCCGGAGTGAGTCTTCATCTTCGGCATGGACCGACTATTGAAGCAGACGCCCGAACGGCTCAGAGCTGCGTTAGTTTGATTCGGTGAGGAACCTGTTCGCAGAGCGGCACCAGGCGCTCGGGTACGCCGACCCCGCCTACGCCCGCTCGCTGGCCGGCTTCGGCGAGCCGCGCCGGCTGCCGCGCAGCAGGGGATGGCTGCTCGAGCGGGCGGTGCCCGGCGGTCGCGAGCGCGACCTCATGGGCCCGTACCCGGTGTTCGCGTGCCGCGACTGGGACCGCCTCCCCGAGGACCTCGACGAGCTCGAGGGCCGGGCCGTCAGCGTCGTGCTCGTCGCCGACCCGCTCGGCGCACCCGGCGAGGGCGACCTGCGCCGGGGGTTCCCCGACCTCGTGACGGCGTACAAGCGCCACCACGTGCGCGACCTCGAGCATGAGGGGCCGCTGCCCAGCCACCACCGCCGCCATCTGCGGCGCGCCGCGGACGCCGTCGACGTGGCCGTGTGCGACGAGCCGGCGCGCCACCTGGACGACTGGGTGCGCCTCTACGCGGGCCTCGTCGACCGTCACGGCCTCACCGGCATCCGCGCCTTCTCGCCGCGCGCGTTCGCCGAGCAGCTGGCTCTGGACGGGCTCGTCGCCGTGCGCGCCGAGCGCGACGGAGCGACCGTGGGCATGGCGCTCTGGCTCGTCGATCCGCCGACCGCTCACTACCACCTGGCCGCTTACTCGCGGGAGGGCTACGAGGTGAGCGCCTCGTATGCGATCTTCGACCTCGCGCTGCGCCATATGGCCACGCTCGGCGTGCGCTGGGTGGATCTCGGCGCGTCGCCCGGCAGCGGTGCCGCGCAGGATGGCCTCGAGCGCTTCAAGGGCGGCTGGGCGAACGACTCGCGCATGGCGCACCTGTGCGGGCGCGTGCTCGACCGCGCGGCGTACGAGCGCCTCAGCCGGGAGGTCACGGGCGGGTGGTTCCCCGCCTACCGCGCGGCCGATCGCGACCTGGGCGGCGCATGAGCGACTTCGCGCTGCTCGGCGCCGAGCCGGCGTTCGCGGAGCCGCTGCACGTCGGAAGGCCGAACGTCGGCGACCGCGCGCGCCTGCTCGAGCGCATCGCCGGCGCGATCGACTCGCGTTGGCTGACCAACGACGGCCCGCTGGTGCGCGAGCTCGAGGCGGCGGTGGCGGCTGCCCTCGACGTGCCGCACTGCATCGCCATGTGCAACGGCACCGTTGCGCTGGAGATCGCCATCCGCGCGGCCGCGCTGGAGGGCGAGGTGATCGTCTCGCCGTTCACGTTCGTCGCGACCGCCCACGCGCTGCAGTGGCAGCAGATCAGGCCGGTCTTCTGCGACATCGACCCGCGCACCCACAACATCGACCCGGAGCGGGTCGAGGAGCTGATCACGGCCGAGACGACGGGCATCCTCGCCGTGCATCTCTGGGGCCGGCCGGCCCCGGTCGAGGCGCTCGCCGAGATCGCCGACCGCCACGGGCTGCGGCTGCTCTTCGACGCCGCGCACGCGTTCGGCTGCTCGCACGAAGGCCGAATGATCGGCGGCTTCGGCGCGGCCGAGGTGCTGAGCTTCCACGCGACCAAGGTCGTCAACTCGTTCGAGGGCGGCGCGATCGTGACCTCCGACGACGAGCTCGCGGAGGTCGCCCGTCTGATGCGAAACCACGGCTTCGCCGACTACGACGAGGTGGCGCACGTCGGGACCAACGGGAAGCTCAGCGAGGTGGCGGCGGCCATGGGCCTCACCTCGCTGGAGTCGGCGCCGGACTTCCTGGCGGCGAACCTGCGCAACCACGAGGCCTACCGGGCCGGCCTCGCGGACGTCGACGGGGTGGAGCTGCTCCTCTACGACGAGAGCGAGCGCTGCAACAGGCAGTACGCCGTGCTCGTCGTCGACGATCGGGCTCCGCTCTCGCGCGACGAGCTGCAGCGGGTGCTGTGGGCGGAGAACGTGTTGGCCCGGCGCTACTTCTTCCCGGGCTGTCATCGCATGGAGCCCTACCGCACGCTCTATCCCGAGGCGGCCGGCCGGCTGCCGCAAACCGACGACGTCGCGCGGCGCGTGCTGGCTCTGCCCACCGGATCGTCCGTCGGGCCCGATGCGATCGCGACCGTCACCGATCTGATCCGCAGCGCTGTCGAGCAGGCGCCGCGCCTCACCGCGGCGCTCGGTACGGCGGAAACCACGCCGAGCGCGCCGGGCTGACGCCGGCCTCGGCGCACAGGCGCTCGTAGACGTCGGCCCGGTAGACCTGGCGCAGGCTCGCCAGCGGCCGCTCGGCCGCCCCGAAGCGCCGCTTGAACTCCGCGACGTCGTCGCCCTCGCGGATGCCGCCGCCGAGGTTCAGGCACGCCACGCCCAGGGCACGCAGGCGCTCGACGCCCCACCAGATCAGGTGTGCCGAGTGCCGCTCGCCGCCCGGGCGCGAGACCCCGAAGAGGTAGTCGGCGGCGTGCGGCGTGTGGCCGAAGGCCGCCACCGACTCGAGCTCGCCGTCGCCGGCGCCGACCATCAGCACGTCGTCGAGGTCCGCGATGGCGGCGACCGTCTCGGGCCGGAGCGCCGCGGCGGGACCCGCCCCCCTGCGCGACATGAACTCGCCGACGTTGTCGACGAGGAACCGCCCGAGGCGCGCTCGGTCGACCTCCAGCCCGCCCGACACCGACTCCCAGTCGCGCAGCTGGCGGCGCCGGTTCTGCGAGAGCCCGGCCCAGAGCCGGTCGGGCGATCCGCGCAGGTCGAGGACGTAGAGCCGGTTGTGGACCTGAACCTCCTCCGCCGGGAAGGCCGCGGCGTCCGCGAAGGCCGGGTTGAGTGCGACGTAGCCGCAGACCCAGCCCTGCTCGAGCGCGAACTCGCGCCACGCGGCGGCGAAGCCAGACGGGTCGCCGCTCGTCGCGAAGCCACCGAACCCGTACGGCGTAGTCACGTCCGTCTCGCCGCCCGCTCCCCGCTCGGCCAGCGCGCAGACGACCCGCGCCCGTCCGCTCTCGTAGCGGTACAGGTGCGTCCGCGCCGCGGACGTCAGCTGCACCGCGCGGCAGAAGCCGTGGGTGTGAGCGTGCCCGTGCGGCACGTCGGCGAGCGCGGCGGTCCACCGCTCGCCGTCCCCGAGCGGGATCAGCTCGTGGCGTCCCACGCGACGTAGAGCCCCCGCCCGAACGGGCCCTCCGAGTCGAAGCGCGCCTCGAGCCCGGCGTCGTGAAAGGCAGCCAGATGCTCGTCCTCGGTGAACAGCCCGAGCTCGTGTCGCTCGTGCAGCGTCTCGATCCCCGCGGGACGACCGACCAGGTAATGGATGTCGAGCACCGACACGTCCCCCTCCCGCTCGCTCGTGTACATCCAGGCGATCTTGAGATCGCCCTCCTCCACGTGGTTCGCCGTGATCGTTCCGGTCCAGTAGCTCTCGGGCGTGAACCAGGGCTCGACCAGCACCACCCCGCCGGGATTCAGGTGCGCCCGCATGGTGCGCACCGCGCCGCGCATGCGCTCAGGCGTGCGCACGTATGCGATCGCGCTGAACAGGCAGGTGAGGACGTCGAAGCGGTCCTCGAGCCGGAAGTCGGTCATGTCCGCCTCGTGGAACGGGACGCCGGGGCAGCGGGCGCGGGCGACCTCGAGGAAGTCGGGGTTGAGGTCGAGCCCCTGCACCTCGTAGCGGTCGCGCAGCAGCTCCAGGTGGCGCCCGGTCCCGCAACCCACGTCCAGCAGCCCGGTCGCGCGTGGAGCCGCATCGTCGAGCACGCGGCGCAGGTAGCCCACCGCGGCTCCGTAGTCCTTGAAGCCGTAGAGCGTGTCGTAGAAGCGAGCGGACTCGGTGAACATGCGGCCCGGCTCCCCGGGCGTCAAGCGCCGGTCGCCCGGGATGCCACCACGGGCGCCGGGTCGCGGCGGAACCGGCGCGAGGCGCGGCTCGACCGGCGGGCGGTGGGCCGCGCGTGGAGTGTCATCCGCGTGGCGCGGGGGCCCGTCTCACGGATCCGCTGCGCCACGAACCCCGCGACCCCGAGCGGCGCCGAGGCGACCGACATCAGGTTGTGGAGGGCGAGCAGCCCGACGGCGGTGGAGCCGCATTTCGGGCCTGCGCGCCGAGCGACGAGGGCGTAGAAGGGAGCGTTGATGGCCAGGTACGCCGCCGAGAGGCAGAGCGTCATGCGCTGGCGCCTGCCGATGAGCGTCGCGATCATCAGCGTGAATGCTCCCGCCGCGACTCCGTGGCTGCCGCGCAGGTTGAGCCGTGCCGCCTTCGGGCCGCGCTCCAGCATCAGGGCCATCCAGGGCATGCCGCGATAGAGAAGGTCGGTCAGGAGCATCGCGTGCACGCGCCAGTGCTTCAGGTGGGTGCCCTGGATCTCGGGATCGAGCCGGATCAACTCGCCGGCCGTGGCGAGCCTCAGGCCCAGCTCGATGTCCTCGACGGACGGCGAGCGGAAGCGCCAGTCGTCGAAGCCGTCGACCTCCACGAACGCGCTGCGGCGCACGGCGCCGAGGCCCGCCCAGAAAGTCGTCGCAAGTCCGCCCGAGGTCTGGTGGACGTAGTGGTGCAGCATGTTCCGGAACGTTGACACGGCGCCGTGCAGCGAGGGCAGGTCGTCGTAGGAGCCGAACACCGCCGCGAGCTCCGGCTCGCGCTCGAAAGTGGCCCGCATGCGCGTGAAGGCGTCCGGGTGGACCTCCACGTCCGAGTCGACGAACACGAGGATCGACCCGGTCGCGCGAGCGGCGCCGGCGTTGCGCGCGGCGGCGGGCCCCATCCCCGGCGGGCCGTCGACCACGATCACCTCTTCCGGACCGTCGGCGGCCGCCTCGATGGCGGCGACGCAGCGCCCTAGCGTGAGCGGCTTGTCCGTGGCGGGGATGATCGCGCTGTAGGTCGGACCAGCCGGAGGCACCGGGGCCGCCGGCGGCTCCGTTCTGCGCAGTGAACGCGCGCGGCGCAATGCAGGCTGCCTGCCCAAACCACTCCCAACCTACCCCGCTATCTGCGAGATCGCCAGCGGTGAGGGAGCCGCAGCGGCGCCAGCAGCCGGTCGGCGCGGCGCAGCAGCACGTCGTCGGCGCGCGTCCGCTCGGCGCCCGAGAGATGCCAGAAGGCGGCCCAGACGTAGAAATGGAAGGCGACCAGCAGCCCGCCGCGCATCAACCCCGGGACGCCGTCGCGCAGTGCCCGGGACACGACGAAGTGCCGGTAGAGCTTCTCGCCCAGCGTGAGGGAGATGCCAGAAGGCGGCCCAGACGTAGAAGTGGAAGGCGACCAGCAGCCCACCGCGCATCAGCCCCGGGACGCCGTCGCGGAGCGCCCGGGACACGACGAAGTGGCGGTACAGCTTCTCGCCCAGCGTGAGCGCCATCCGCCTCGCGGTGAACAGCTCGCCCGCGGCGATCATCGCCTCGGCCTGCGCCGGCGCGTAGCGGCGCACCCGGTCGATCGCCTCGGGGATGTTGCGGTTGCGGTCGTGCACGAGCGTGAGGTCGTCGCGCGCCGCGACTCGCGCCAGGCGCTCCTCGGGCACCTGCGGCAGAGCGTTCGGGAAGGTCGGCCAGCGGACGGCCGCGCGACGGTACATGCGCAGCTGCGGCTCGTAACGCTGCAGCGGGGAGCTGGGAGCGTGCCCGAAGTCCAGGTTCATCCGCGGGACGACCACGGCGTCGATCCCGTCCTGCGCCGCGAGCCGGCGCAGCTCGGCCGCCAGGCCCGGCGAGACGCGCTCGTCGGGGTCGGCGACGAGCACCCACTCCCCGAGGGCCGCGTCCGCCACCACGTTGCGCACGACCTCGACGATCGGCACCGCCGGATGGCTCAGGACGCGCGCGCCGGCCTCGCGGGCGAGCGCGGCCGATCCGTCGTCGCTCTCGAGGTCGAGCACCACCAGCTCGTCGGCCCACCGCAGGGACTCCAGGCACGGGCCGAGCCGGTCGGCCTCGTTGCGGCAGACGACGCAGGCCGATATCGCCGGCGATGCTCAGCCATCGCGCGCCTCCACCCGCATCCCGTGCACAAGCCCGCCCGCCGTGCCGCGCGAGCACGAGCGCCTCCTCGCGCAGCACGCCCAGCCGTCGCCGCAAGAGACCCGCGGCGACGAGGCGCAGGCGCAGCGCGAGCCACCCGCCGAACAGGCGGATCGCGTAGAGGTCGCGCCCGCGCAGGTGGATCGCGCAGACGGCCCCCATGCCGAAGCCGTAGGGGCCGCGGCGCGCGAGCCGGGCCTCCGGCGTCGCGCGCTCGTGCCCGACCACCGCCGCGGGCTCGTAGAGCGCCGCGCCGCCCGCGCGCAGGACCCGGTAGAAGAGGTCCATGTCGAGCCCGCCTCGGCCCGGCGTGCCGGGGCCGAGGCGCTCGTCGCAGCCCCCGATGCGGTCGAACCACTCGCGCCGGAGCGCGAAGTTGTTGCCGCTGCCGACCTCCCACGGCAGCGAGCGCCCGCGAAAGCGCCGCCGCGCGCGCCCGCTGCGCGAGGCCACCGGGAACGCCGGCGCCCGGAAGCGGCACGACCCGCCCGCAGACCAGCGCCAGCTCCGGATCCGCGGCGAAGGCACGCTCGATCGCCTCGATCCAGCCCGGGTCGGCGACGCAGTCGTCGTCGAGGACCGCGACCAGGTCCGCGGCGGCGTGGCGAAAGGCCGTCCCCTGCGCGCCGGCGAGGCCGTGCGCGCCGCCGTCCACCCAGCGCATGGGGAGCTGCGGGCCGTCGGCGCGCTCCACCGCATGGCGCGACGCCGGCCCCGCGCTCTGATCGGCGACGACGACCTCGCGCGGGAGCACCCGCGAGGGCCCGCAGCGACTCGAGGCAGCGGGCCAGCGCCTGCGGCCGGTCGCGTGTGGCGATCGCGACGCTGATCTCGGCGCGCCGGGGAGGTGCCTGGGACGCCACGGCATCGCAGCATAAGCCCCGAAGCGACGCTTTTCCGCCTAGGGTCTGGGGGTGGCGGAACCGCAGGTCAGCATTCTCATCACGGCGTACATGCACGAGCGCTACGTCGCCCGCGCGCTGGAGGGCGTGCTCGAGCAGCGCGGCGTGTCGCTCGAGCTGCTCGTCGGCGACGATGCCTCGACCGACGGCACCCGCGCCGTGATCGAGCGTTACGCGAACGCGCACCCCGAGCTGATCCGCACGGTCTTCCCCGAGCGCAACCTCGGCCACGGCGGCAACGCGCTCTTCGCCGAGCTGCTCGCGCGGGCGCGCGGGCACTACGTCGCGAGCCTCGACGGAGACGACTTCTGGACCTCGCCCGACAAGCTGCAGCGGCAGGTCGCGCACATGGACGCGCACCCGGGGTGCGCGATGTGCTTCCACGACGTGCTGTGCCGCCACGAGGACGGCTCGCAGCCGGACAGGCCTTTCACCGGGCTGCCGACGTCGCGCACGTTCGGCCTCGAGGACCTGCTCGACGGCTTCCAGATCGGATCGTGCGCGCCGCTTTTCCGCCGCGACGCGATCGATCCGCTGCCCGAGTGGTACGTCGGGCTGCCGTGGGGCGACGCGCCGCTGTACGTGCTGGCGGCGACCCAGCGGGACGATCGACTACATCCCCGACCTGATGGGCGTCTACCGCATCCACGGGCAGGGCATGTACCGCGGCCTCCCCCGGCTCAGCGTGCTCGAGCTGCAGGCGAGCTACTACGAGCGGCTGCGCGTGCCGGCGCCCCATCGCCCCCAGCTGCAGCGCAAGCTCGCCGACACCTGGGTCAAGCTGGGTCTCGAGCACGAGCGCCTTGGCGATCGCGACGCCGCGGTCGAGTGTCTGGCGGAGAGCTTCAAGGTCGACCGGTTCGATCCGCGCAGGCTGCGGGCGCCGCGCGGCGAGCGGCGCCGGCTCGTCCTCTGGGCGCTGCTGAAGGCGCCGCGGCCGCTCGCGCGGCACCCGCGCCTGGCCGAATGGCGACGGCGGAGGGTCGAGGGACATGTCGCGCCTCACCGCTAGCCGAGCCCAGGCGCGCCCGTGGGACGTGCTGGTCGCGCTCACGGCCAGCGATCTCAAGGTCCGCTACGGGCGCGGGGGATGGCGGCTGGTCAAGTGGATCGCCGACCCGTTCGCGCTCGTCGGGGTCTACCTGGCGCTGGTGACGCTGGTGCTGGACCGGCCCGGCGACGCGCCCGGCCTCAGCCTCGCCTGCGCCGTCGTCCCGTTCCAGCTCTTCACGACCGCGATCGTCAACGCCATGAGCGCCGTCGCCGCCCGCCGCTCGATCGTGCTCAACATGACCTTCAACCGCACGCTGCTGCCGCTGTCGGGGACGCTCACGGAGACGGTCGCCTTCGCGCGCCAGCCTGCTGCTGCTGGCCGTGATGATGGCCGTCTACGGCGTGGCCCCCACGCTCGCGATCCTCTGGCTGCCCGTCGTGATCGGCGCCACCGTCCTGCTCGCGGCCGGCGTCGCCTACCCGGCCGCGCTGCTGGGCATCTGGATGCCGGAGATCGGGAACTTCGTCATGAGCTTCGTGCGGGTGCTGTTCTTCATCGCCCCCGGGCTCGTGCCGCTGTCGCAGATCTCGGGCACCGCGCACGACCTGCTGCTGATCAACCCGATGACCGGGCTGTTCGAGTCGTATCGCGACGCCCTGCTCTACGGCCACTCGCCCGGGCGCCCTCGAGCTGCTCTACCCGGCTCTGCTGGGAGTGGTGCTGCTCGCCCTGTTCGTCCCGCTGTTCCGCTCCGAGCAGCGGCAGTTCGCCAAGATCATGGAGTTCTGATGGCCACGTCGATCGAGGCAGAGGGGCTCGGCGTGCGCTTCCTCTTCGACCGCTACCAGCGCGCCGTCACGCCCGCCCTTGCGCGCGTGCGGCGCTCCAGCGTCGAGACCTGGGGAGTGCGCGACCTGAGCTTCGCGATCGGCCCGGGCGAGGGCGTCGCCCTGATCGGCCCGAGCGGATCGGGCAAGACGACGGTGCTGCGGCTGATCGCCGGGGTGTTCAGCCCGGACGCCGGCCGCCTGCGCGTGGACGGGCGCGTGGGATCGCTGCTCTCGACCGAGGCGGGCCTGCTCGGCCTGCTTGACCGGCCGCGAGAACGCGGCTCTGCTGGGCGTCCTCGCCGGGCATGTCGCGCGCGCAGGCCGACGCCGAGCTCGAGCGGATCAAGGAGGCCACGCGGCTCGAGGACGCGTTCGAGCGCCAGGTGCTGAGCTACTCCGAGGGCATGAAGGCGCGTCTCGGCTTCGCCGTGGCCGAGCACGCCGGCCGCGACGTCCTCGTCCTCGACGAGGTCCACGAGGCGCTCGATCACGAGTTCCGCGAGCGCGTGGCCGAGCGCGCCGCGGCGGTCCGCGCGGCCGGCGGCATCGTCGTCGCCGCCGGGCCACGACCACCCGCTGCTCGCCACCTTCTGCGACCGCGCGCTGTGGCTGCGAGGACGGGCACGTCGGACGGCGGACGGCGGCCTTCGAGGAAGTTCGGCACGCCGTACCTCGGCGGGCTGCGACGCGCTGAGTCCAGCAGCGACTGCGTGCAGCGCGAGCGACGCGCGGCGGCGACCGCGCGCTCGTCGAAGCGGGCGGCGCGGTCGCGCGCGGCCACGGCGCCCATGCGCGCGCGCAGCTCGGGGCTCGCGGCGACAGGCGACCAGCGCGCGCCCGACGGCCTCCGGCTCGCGCGCCGCGACGATGCCGGCCTCGTCGTCGCCGATCAGCTCGCGGATGCCGTTGACCGGCGGCGCGACCACGGGCAGCCCACAGGCCGCCGCCTCGTGCGCCGCGCGGCAGAACGCCTCGTAGGCGGTGGGCAGCACGAACACGTCCGCGCTCCGGTAGAGGCGCTCGATCGACGCGGTGTACCCGAGGAAGCGCACCCGGTCGCCGACGCCCAGAGCCTCGGCGAGCGGCGCGTAGCGCTCGTTGCCCGTGCCGGCCACCCAGAGCAGGTCGGGCCCGCCGCCCGCTTCGCGCGCCGCCGCGAACCCGCGGATCGCGATCTCGAGGCCCTTCAGCGGGCGGTGCTGCTGGTCGACGAACAGCGCGACCACCGCCTCCGGCGGCACGCCCTGCTCGGCCCGGTGGCTGCATCCGGTCCTGCTCGTCAGGCGAGAAGCGGCCGATGTCGATGCCGCGCGGGACGACCGCGACGCTCGTCTCGGGATAGAGCCGCCTGCAGGTCCGCGCCGCTGCCCTCGGAGATCCCCACCAGCACGCGCACCCGGCGCCGGAACCACCAGCGCTCGAGCGCGACGGTGAAGCGCTGGCCTGCCCGCCAGCCGAAGGAGCTCGCGCTGCCCTTGATGCGCCCGCCGGTCGCCTCGTCGTAGGCGGCCTGGCAGAAGGTGACGGTGTCGAGGTCGACGCGGTTGGGGACGACCGGCAGCGGGCCCACGCAGTGGACGAGGTCCGCTCGCGAGCGCGCCAGCCGCAGTCCGCCCAGCACGAAGAACAGCGCCCACCCGAGCCTGAACGAGCCGAACGGGCGGCAGCGGGAGCGGTCGCCAGTCGACCTGCCCGCGCAGCCGCTCGGGGAGGTCCATCGAGATGACCGTGTAGTCGAAGCGATCCTGGCCCGCCAGGATCAGGCCCTCCAGCTCGCGGCCGAGCCGCCACCCCACCAGGGCCACGCGCGGGCGGCTCATGCGGCGCCGCTCCAGCGGAGCCGTAGAGGCGCTCGTAGGCCGCGATCGCGTGCCGCCAGTCGAGCCGGTCGAGCGCCCACTCACGCGCGTCCGCGCCCATCCGGCGCCGGCGCGCTGGATCCTCGAGCAGCCCGGCGAGCGCCTCGGCCAGCTCGGCGTCGCTCTCGGCCACTGCCGCGTGCGCGCCCGGCTCGCAGCCCGAGCCCGGCGACCGCTCGCGGCGTCGCCACCAGCGCCTTGCCGGCGGCGAGCGACTCGAGCACCTTCACGCGCGTGCCGCCCCCGATTCTCAGCGGTGCGGCCACGACCGCGGCCGCCTCCAGGTGCGGGCGCACATCCGGCACGCGGCCGGTCACCTCCACGGCCTCCCCGGCCAGCCCGCGCACCCGCGGCGGCGGCGCGTCCCCCACGATCTGGAGCGTCGGCGTCCGGGCACGCGCGCGCGGACCGCCGGGAAGACGTCCTCGGCGAGCCGGATCGCGGCGTCGACGTTGGGCGGGTGCACGAAGCTCCCGACGAACAGCACGCGCGCGGGGTCGGCCCCGACGGGGTCGGCGGCAGCGGGCGGAAGCGCGATGCCGGGCGCGATCCGCACACAGCCGGGTGCGAGGTGCGAGCTGCCGCAGCAGCTCGGCATCGTGGTCGGTGAACGCCACGACGGCGTCGGCGGCGGCCATCGCGCGGCGGCCGTAGCGCCGCCACGCCGCGGCGTCGGCGACCCGCGCCAGCCGCCGCAGGCCGTGCTCGCGCGACGCGAGGTCGGCGGCCGCGGCCGCACCCGGGTCGTGCTCCACGAGCACCGTCGGCGGCCTGGCATCGCCGAGCATGGCGAGGTACTGGCCCATCACGAGCAGCTCGGCCTGCACGACGTCGGGTCGCCACGCCGACACGAGCTCGCCGAGGCGCCGCCCGAGCTGGGGCACGAGCCAGTCGGTGGCCCAGAGCGGCCGCCCCGCCGCCAGGCCCGCGACTCGGCGCAGGTTGCGCCGCGCGCCGAGTCCCGCCTGCAGCGAGGGCCGCTCGACCTCGACGGCATGCGCCAGCCGCCCGCGCAGGGCCGGAGCGATCGGCGGCTCCTCGGGGGCGCGCAGGAACAGGGCGGCGACCTCGTGCCGGGCGGCGAGGCGCTCGAGCAGCTGGCCGGTCATCCGGCTGGCGCCGTGCAGGCCCTCGGGGTCCGGCGGAAAGGGCAGCAGGAACAGCAACCGCCTGCTCATGAGGTCCCCGCACGCTGCGCCAGCCAGCGCACGACCTCGCCGAACGGCCGCGTCGCAGAGCCGGCGGCGGCCTCGTTTGCGGCGTGGTGCAGCCAGCAGGCGTGGAAGCACAGCTCGGCCAGCTCCGGCGACAGGTCCAGTGCGACCCGCAGCCGCTCGCAGAGCGGCGCCAACCGTCGCCGCACGCGCGCCGCCGGGGTCGAAGCAGCTGCGCACGGCGGCGAGCCGGTCGCCGTAGCCGTCGCAAGCCGCCGCTGCGTCCGCGACCGCGTAGAACAGATCGGTCAGCGGCAGTGCGCCGGGCTGCGCCTCGGCCCAGTCGAGCACTCCAAGAGCGCCGCCGCTGCCGAGCCGGAGGTTCCACATGGTCAGGTCCCCGTGCCCCGCGACGAGCGGGATCGGCGTGCCGCTCAGCGCCGCGAGGCGCTGCCGCGAGCCAATCCCGGTACGACGGCGGCAGGTCGTGTCGCAGCAGCTCGCGCTCGAGCCGCTCCGCCGGCGGCGTCGCGGGCCGCGCCGTGGCGCCGCTCCAGCGGTCCAGCCAGTCGGCTACGCGACCGGCGATCTCGGCGAAGCGCGCAGGCTCCGCGTCGAGCGCGCGGGCCGCCGAGCGGCCGTCGACGGGCGTCTCGACGAGCACGGGGCGGCCGCCCACGGCGCCGGTCGCCAGCAGGCGCGGAACGCGCGCCCCCGCGGCGCGGGCAGCCGGCCCCATGCGCTCGAGCTGCTGGGCCTCGCCGTGCGAGCCGGGCGCCAGCTTGGCCACGCCCCAGGGCGCATCGTCGCCGGCGGCGAAGCAGAACAGCACGACCGGGCCGGCGGCGCCACGCCAGCTCGTCACGACGGCGACGTGCGTGCTGGCCGGTACGTCGCCGCCGGAGGTGCTCGAGCCACGCGGCCAAGGGCGCCGCGCCCCGGCGACGCGCGATCAGCGCGGTGCCCGGAAGCGTCTCCGCCAGCACCCGCTCGCCCAGCGGAAGCGCCGCCATCGCCAGCAGGACGCGGCGGATGCGCGCGTGCGCGCCGATCTCGTTCGCGAGCATGTGCCGCCACGGCCGGGGCCGGAGCGGGATCAGGTAGCGCGGCGAGCCGGCGGGGAAGCGTGCGACCGCGCCCGTCGAGCTCGAGCCCGGCCGCGCGCAGTCGACGGCGCGCGGCGGCGCGAGCCGCCGGCGGCAGCGCCGCGCACACGATGCCGTCCGGCGCGATCGCGCTCGCCGCCCTGTCGAGGCTCTGCGCGAGCCACCCGCGCCGCGCGAGCTCGGCCGCCGAGGGCGCGACGATCGCCAGGTCGGGGGCGGCCGCGTCGTGCTCGGCCGTCGGGCGGCAGCAGGCTCCCGGCCCGCGCGCCCACCGGACCAGGACCCGCTCGACGATCCCGGCCGGGTGCAGCAGCTCCAGCGGCGACGCCACCGCCGCTGCGTCGGAATCGCTCACTCGCGCAGGCCGAGCAGGTCGCTGACCCGGCCGGATGCGGCCCAGGCAGCGGCGTCGCGCTGCCCCTTGAGCCGCAGCGCACCGCTGCAGCCAGCGCCGAGCGCGCTCGGCTCGCGCGATCCCGTCGCGCTTGGCGATCAGGCGCAGCCACGAGCGCAGCAGCTCGATGCGCAGGCGCTTCGCCGGCGCCGCCCGAGGAGCCGCCGCCCACGTGCACGAAGGTCGCGTCGGTGCAGAGCTCGACGCCCCATCCCGCCCCGCGGAGCCGCGCGCAGAGATCGGCGTCCTCCCCGTACATGAAGAAGCTCTCGTCGAAGCCCGCCCACCTCCTCGAAGGCGGACCGCCTCAGCAGCAGGGCGGATCCTTGGAGGAACTCGTCGGCCAGCACGCGATCGCCGGTCCTGCTCCCCGTCGCCCGCCGCCACACGGCGTAGGCCGCGCTGACGCGCTTGGGCAGGGCGACCCACAGCGCCAGGGCCGCGGCGCTGAGCGGCGCGCGGATCGTCGACCGCGTCGGTTGCCCCTCATCGTCGACGAGCAGCGGCCCCACCGCGCCGACCCGAGGATCACGGCTCGGCGCACGCGAGCAGCTGTCTCGATACCGTCGCCGAGCGGCCAGGCATCGGGATTGAGCAGCAGCACCCACTGGAGCGGTCGTGGCCGCGACGCCCGCGTTCGCGGCCGTCGCGAAGCCGTCGTTGCGGCCGCGCTCGATCAGCCGGACGTGACGGAGCTCGGCGCACACGTCCGCGGCGCTGGCGATCCGGAGATCCGTTGTCCACCACGAGCGTCTCCGCATGGTCGCTCCCGACCGCTGCGAGGCAGCGGCGCAGGAACTCGCCGGAGTTGTAGGCGACGATGACTGTCGCGACGGAGGACAAGGGGATGCACGCCCGCCGTCGATCGTCTCACGGGTCCGCCGAGCGCGCGACCGACCGCTGGGCGCGCGCCGCGCTCTCTCCCCGCGCGGAACGCCTCGACGGCGCGCGCGCCGCTCAGCGGGTGCGGGCCCATCGCCTCGAGGTCCTCCGCCGTCGCGCGGATCGCCTCCACGACGGCGCCGCCCGCGCGCAGGTGCTCGATCTCCTCCTGGAGGGCGGCCTCCCAGAGCGCGAACAGGCTGCCCGGCGGGGGCTGCGGCGGCGTCGGGGTCGACGATCACGCACGTGCTCGGCGCCGGCCGCCAGGTCCGCGTTGGTCGCGGAGCTGACCGCGCCGTCGACGTTGGGGTGCCCGCGGATCTCGACCGGGGCCCGCACGCCCGGCACCGCCCGGGATGCCGCCACCACGAGTCCCAGCGGCAGCCCGTCGTCCTCGCTGTAGGCGACCCGCTCGCCTGTGACGGCGTCGACCGCCGCGATCACGAGCGCCGCCGGCCACGGGCCGGTCGCGGCGCGCGGCGGGAGGCGGCGCTCGGTCTCGGCGACGAACTCGCTCGCCGGTGCGGTGTCGGCCGCCAGCGCGAGCGCGCCGACGGCGCGCCGGCCCTCGCGCCCACCCTGCGCGGCGGCCTCCGCCCACTCGACCGAGAGCGCGCCGAGGCCCTCGGCGGCCGCCGGCGGCGGCGGCCCCGGCCCGTCGGGCTCGGCCGGCGCCTCGCCCAGCGCGAGCGCCGTCGCCACGAGCGCGCCGGCGGACGTGCCGACGATCCGCTCCGCCCGCGCGGGCTCGAGGCCGAGATCGGCCAGTCCCGCGAGCACGCCGCGCTCCCACGCGACCGCCCGTTCGCCGCCGCCCGCCAGCACCAGCGCGGTGCCGCGGGTCAGACCGCTGCCTGCTCGGGCTTCTTCTTGAGCGGGGCGAGCAGCATCGTCATGTTGCGCCCGTCCTGCTGGGGGTGCTGCTCGATCGCGCCGAGCTCCGAGACGTCGTCGGCGAGCCGCATCAGCAGCGCCTCGCCGCGCTCGGGATGGCTCTGCTCGCGCCCGCGGAACATGATCGTGACCTTCACGCGGTCGTCGCCGCTGAGGAACCGCACGACGTGGTTCTTCTTGGTCTCGTAGTCGTTCGTCGCGATCTTCGGCCGCAGCTTGATCTCGCGCACGTTGACCTGCTTCTGGTGGCGGCGCGCGGCCTTCGCCTTCTGCTCCTGCTCGTACTTGTACTTCGAGTAGTCGAGCACGCGGCAGACGGGCGGACGCGCGTCGGCGGCCACCTCGACCAGGTCGAGATCGCGCTCCTGCGCGTAGCGGAGGGCCTGAGCGGTGTCGACGACGCCGATCTGGTTGCCGTCCTCGCCGACGAGCCGGACCTGAGGTACCCGGATCCTCTCGTTGATCCGTGTTTCGTCGCGCTCTGGTGGGCGCCGATCGAACTTACGTGGGATCGGCACTAGGTGAAGCTTCGCCCTGCCGTCAAAGCGAGCAGATGTATCGGTGCGTCATTCAAAATCGATGTTAGCGCCTCTCGGCGACCTCGTGGGCGGCGTGCTCGGCGAACTCGGCCAGCGGCTGCACGCCCCGATCGCCCTCGCGGTGCCGGCGAACCGCGACCGCGCCGGCCTCCTGCTCGGCGTCGCCCACCACGAGCATGTACGGCACCTTCAGCACCTCGGCCTCGCGGATCTTCCTGCCGACCGACTCCGAGCGGTCGTCGACCTGGACCCGCAGGCCGGCCTCGCGCAGCTGCTTCGCGGCCTCGTGGGCGTAGCTGGAGTGGCGGTCCGCGATCGGCAGCACGATCGCCTGGACCGGCGCCAGCCAGAGCGGGAACTCGCCGGCGTAGTGCTCGATCAGGATCCCGATGAAGCGCTCGAAGGAGCCCATCAGCGCGCGGTGGATCATCACCGGCCGGTGCTCGGCGTTGTCGGCGCCCGTGTAGGTCAGCTCGAACTGCTCGGGCATGTAGTAGTCGAGCTGTACGGTGCCGAGCTGCCACGAGCGGCCGATCGCGTCCGTGATGTGCGCGTCGATCTTGGGGCCGTAGAACGCGCCGTCGCCCTCGTTCAGGTCGTACTCGAGGTCGTTCTGCTCGAGCGTGCGCTTCAGCGCGGCCTCGGCGCGGTCCCACATCTCCTCGCTGCCACGCGCTTCGCCGGCCGCGTCGACAGCTCCAGCCGCGGCTTCAGGCCGAACTGCTCGTAGATGTAGAAGCCGAAGTCGAGGCAGCGCAGCGCCTCCTGCTCGATCTGGTCCTCGGTGCAGAACACGTGCGCGTCGTCCTGCGTGATGTGGCGGACGCGCAGCAGCCCGTGCAGCGTCCCGCTCGGCTCGTGGCGGTGCACGAGGCCCTGCTCGGCGAGGCGCAGCGGCAGGTCGCGGTAGGAGCGCAGGTCGCGCTTGTAGATCTGGCAGTGCGCCGGGCAGTTCATCGGCTTGAGGCCCATCTCGCGGCCCTCCACCTCGGTGAAGTACATGTGGTCGCGGTAGACGTGCCAGTGGCCCGACTGCTTCCAGAGGTCGACGTCGTAGAGGATCGGCGTGCGCACCTCGGTGTAGCCGCGCTCGACGTTGGTGTCGCGCCAGAGCGTCGTCAGCTCGTTCCAGATGTGCATGCCGTTGGGCAGCCAGAACGGCGACCCCGGCGACAGCTCCGAGAGCATGAACAGCGACAGCTCGCGGCCGAGCTTGCGGTGGTCGCGGGCGCGCGCCTCCTCGAGCAGCAGCAGGTGCTCCTCGAGGTCCTCCTTCGACAGGAAGGCGGTGCCGTAGATGCGCGTCAGCATCTGGCGGTCGGCGTCGCCGCGCCAGTAGGCGCCCGCCACGCTCGTGAGCTTGAACGCCTTGATGCGCTTGGTGCCCGGGCCGTGCGGACCGCGGCAGAGGTCCGTGAAGGGGCCGTTCGTGTAGAGCGAGACGGTGTCGACGCCTTGGTCGCGGACCAGGTCCTCGATCAGCTCGACCTTGTAGTCCTGGCCCTCGCCGCGGAAGCGCTCGAGCGCCGCCTCGACGCTCACGTCCTCGCGCTCGAAGTGCTCGTCGGCGGCGATGTGCTCGCGCATCTTCTGCTCGATGCGCTCGAAGTCCTCGTCGGAGACCTTCACGCCGTCGGGGAACTCGAAGTCGTAGTAGAAGCCGTCCTCGATCGGCGGGCCGATCGAGATCTTCACCCCCGGGTAGAGCTCGGTCACCGCCGCCGCCAGCACGTGCGCGGCGTCGTGGCGGATCAGCCAGAGCCCGTCCGGATCCCTGCGCGGTCACGATCTCGATCGGCCCCTCGTCGAGCGGCGCGTCGAGGTCGCGCAGGTCGCCGTTCTGGCGCACGCCGAGAGCGGCGCGGGCGAGGCCCTCGCCGATCGCGCGCGCCGCGTCGGCGCCGGTGGCGCCGTCGGGGAGCTCGAGCTTCGAGCCGTCGGGGAGCGTGACGTTCATGCGCGCATCACGCTATCGAGCGGGGAGGGCGCGCAGCTCGCGCTCGAGCGCGGCCGTGACGAGGAAGCGCTCGCGCACGCGCTCGCGGCCGGCGCGGCCCATCTCGGCGGCGAGCCCCGGGTCGCGCAGGAGCTCGACCAGGCGCCCCGCGAGCGTCTCCGGCCCGTCCACGAGGAATCCGTCGACCTCGTCCCTCACCGTCAGCCCCAGCCCGCCGTCCGCGTAGCCCGCCACCGGCGTGCGCTTCCAGAGCGTCTCGCAGGGCGCGAGGTCGAAGCCCTCGCGCAGCGACAGCTCGAGCGCCGCCCGCGCGAGCCGCTGCAGCGCGCCGACCTCGAGGCTGCCGAGGCCCTCGTAGGACGTGAGCAGCAGCACGTCGGGCTCGCCCGCGACGAAGTCGGAGACCTCCTTGGCGGCGCGCCAGTCCTCGGCGGCGCTCTGGTCGAGCAGCCCCGCGAGCACCAGCTGCAGGTCGGGCTCCTCGGCCTTCGCCAGCCGGAACGCCTCGATCGCCGCGTGCGGGTCGTCCCAGCGGTCGAGCTGCACGACCTGGAGCACGAACGGTCGGTCGAGGTCCACGCCGAGCGGCCGCACCACCCGTCCCGGCAGCCGCGCCTCGAGGTCGAGGTTGCGCGAGTCGAGCGGGTCGATGCCCGGCGCGGCGGCGCGGGCCCGCTCGGCCAGCGGGTCCGGGGCGAACGACTCGTCGGGCACCAGCACGGCGGCGCAGCCCTCGGCCAGTGCCGCCGCCCGCGCCAGCGCCTCGGCCTCGGCGTGCGAGCAGTCGAGGTGGCAGCGCCAGACCACCGGCACGTCGAGCCCGGCCGCCAGGCCGAGCGCGCCGGGATCGTGCAGCACCACGAGGTCCGCCGTCCCGTTGAGCCCGCGTCCGATGCGCTCGCAGGTGGCGCTCCACTCGTCCCACGCCTCCGCTTCGATCGCGCTCTCGCCGCCGCGCAGCCCGTGCTCGAGCGCCGTGGCCACGGAACGCAGCTCGGGGTCGGCGAACAGCACCCGCCAGGCCACGTCCAGCCCGGCGCCGGCTGCGAGCGGCAGCAGCCCGCCGAGCAGCTCGGGCACCGGCCCGGGCGCGCCGGCGGCGGTGACGTGCAGGATGCGCAGCCCGCTCAGCGGCGCCGCGGCCTCTGGCCAGCGCCTCGACGGCGCGGGCTCCCGCGAGCGGCGCGTAGTCGCCGGGCGCGCGCGGCGCGATCGCCATCGGCTGCAGGTCGGCCGGCACGGCTATGTCACCGGCTCAGGTGCGCTGGACCTGGCTGCCCGGGACGATGTCGTCGCTCCCGTCGGGCCAGCGCACCCAGGCCTTGTGACCGCCGTCGTAGTCCGGCGCCCACAGCACGAGCGTCGCGTCCTTGTCCCAGACGCGGCAGGTCTCCTCGCCTTCCCCGTCGAGGCCGCGCCAGAGGCGCACGAAGGCGTTGCTGCTCCCACTCGTCGCCGATCGTCGTGGGCTCGGTGTGACCGGGCTGCACGCGCGTCTCGTGCGGCAGCTCCATCAGCACGTCCATGATCGAGTGGCGCAGGTCGGCAAAGCTGGTCGAGCCCGGGGCGCGCACGCCGCCGACGGAGCCCTTGAAGAGCGTGTCGCCGGTGAAGACGTCCGTGCCGTTGATGAGGAAGTTCAGCATCCCGGCGGTGTGCCCCGGGCTGTGCAGGGTCTCGACGTGCAGGCCGCCGACGTCGAGCGTCTCGCCCGGCTCGATCGTGCGGTCGACCCCCTCCAGCTGCTCGGCCTCGATCGGATGGGCCAGCACCTCGGCGTCGCGCCACACGAAGGCCTCGGCGACGTGGTCGTGGTGGTGGTGGGTCAGCAGCAGCGTGCGCACGAAGACCCCGAGCTCGGATCGCCTTCTCGAGCAGCGGCGCGCATGGCCCGCCCGCGTCGACGACGAGCGCCGAGCCGCCCGCCTCGTCGGCGACGAGGAAGCTGTTCGACAGCCATTCGTCGTTCATCGAGCGCTCGATGATCATCAGGCGGCGAAGCCTAGTATCCACCGCCGGTGGATGACCTGCGAGCCCAGTTCCCGGTCCTCGAGCGCATCGAGTACCTCAACGCCGGCACGACCGGACCGATTCCGCGCGCCGCCCACGAGGCCGCTCTCGCGGCGCTGCGAGTGCAGCTCGAGGAGGGGCGCAGCGGCAAGGACGTTCTTCGACGCCTCGATCGAGCGCCAGGAGCTGCTGCGCGCGCGCGTGGCGGCGGTCATGGGCGCCGAGCTGGGCGAGCTGGCGCTGACCGGCTCGACCACCGACGGCGTGAACGCCGTGCTCGCTGCGCTCGACCTCGGCGAGGGCGACGAGGTCGCTGACCAGCGACGAGGAGCATCCGGGCGTCCTGGCGCCGCTGGGAGCTCTGCGCGAGCGCCGCGGCGTCGCGATCAGGGTCGCGCCCTTCGCGGAGCTGGCCGCCGCGGTCGGCGCAGCGCACGCGCCTGGTCGCCTGCTCCCACGTGTCCTGGCACACCGGCGCGGTGGTCGACGCCGCGGCGCTGGCGGCGACCCCGCGCGCTCGTGCTGCTCGACGGCGCCCAGGGCCTGGGCGCGGTCCCGGTGGACGTCGGGGCGCTCGGCTGCGACTTCTACGCCGCGTCCGGCCAGAAGTGGATGTGCGGGCCCGAACGGGGTCGGCTACCTGTACGCGCGCGCCGAGCTCGCCGCCCGCCTCCCGTCCCCCTGGGCCGGCTACGCCGTGCTCGAGGACGCCGAGCGCG
This sequence comes from uncultured Thermoleophilaceae bacterium, assembly GCA_963828225.1. Lineage (GTDB taxonomy): Bacteria > Actinomycetota > Thermoleophilia > Solirubrobacterales > Thermoleophilaceae > JACVRW01. The sequence continues at coordinate 493,433 of CAWHDX010000007.1, forward strand.
CGCTCGAGCTCGAGCTGCACCCGGACGCGCGCAGGCTGTCCGTGGGCTTCCCGCCGCCGCACCACGTCGACTGGGCGCTCGCGGCCCTCGACGTGCTCGAGGCACCGGGCCTGGCCGCGGTGCAGGACCGCGCAGCAGAGCTGGCTGCGGGCCTGGCGGACCGTCTCGGGGAGCGCGCGCGGCCGCGCGGCCGCTCCACGCTGGTCGCCTGGTCGGTCGACGACCCGGAGGCCGAGGTCGAGCGCCTGCGTGCCGAGGGCTTCGGCGTGCGCCAGCTGCCGGGCACAGGGACGGTGCGGGCGTCCGTGGGCGCCTGGTCGACCGAGGCCGCGCTCGGCGCGGCTCGCCGACGTCACTTGCTCGTGAGCACCACGATCCCGAAGACGACCGAGCCCACGACGGCGATCATCGCGACAGCCCCCAGGACCGCGAAGGCCGTCGCCTCGAGCGACCTGCCGTCGCGGCTGAAGTCGACGGCGCGGGTCACGCCGAGGATCGCGACGCCGTAGGCGGCGGTGACGCCGAGCCCGCCCAGCACCGCCGTCCAGAGCACGTCCAGCAGCGCATCCCAGTCGATGGTCGCCGCGATCATCAGCCCTCCGCCGGCGCCACGCCGCGCGAGCGGTCCTGGGCTCGCTTGGAGAACAGCACAGCGGATGCGGCCAGGATCACCGCGGAGACGACCAGCGGCCCGAGCGCGCCGGTGCCGAACGCGCGCGTGATCGCGTAGGCGAGCGCCGCCGATCGTCGCGGAGGCGGGCAGCGTCACGATCCAGGCGGCGACGATGTTGCCGGCGACCCCCCAGCGCACCGCGGACAGCCGCTTGGCCGCGCCGGAGCCGATCACGGCGCCCGAGATCGTGTGGGTGGTGGAGAGCGGAAAGCCGCCGTGGGTCGAGGCGAGGATCACGGCCGCGCCCGCGCCCTGCGCCGCGAAGCCCTGCGCCGTGTCCATCTTGTGGATGCGGCTGCCCATCGTCTTGATGATCCGCCAGCCGCCCGCGTAGGTGCCGAGCGCGATGGCCGCGGCCGCCGAGACGACGACCCAGGTCGGCGGCGTCGGGTCGCTCGCGGGCAGCGAGCCGTACGCGACCAGCGCGAGCGCGATCACGCCCATCGTCTTCTGTGCGTCGTTGGTGCCGTGGGCGAACGCGAGCAGCCCGCCGGACATGACCTGCCCCAGCCGGAACCCGCCGGTGACCGGGCCCGGGCGCAGCGCGCCCACGATCCTGTACAGCACGAGGATCGAGGCGCCGCCGACGAGGAACGCGAGCGTCGGCGCGACGAGCGCGGGCAGCATCACCTTGCCGACGATGCCGTCGTCGAAGAAGACGTCGTCGGGCCCCTGCGCGACCAGCATCGCCCCGACGATCCCGCCGATCAGCGCGTGCGACGAGCTGGACGGCAGCCCGAAGTACCAGGTCGTCAGGTTCCAGGCGATCGCGCCGACCAGCCCGGCGAACACGACCAGCAGCGTGATCGCCTCCGGGTTCACGACGTCCTTCGCCACCGTGGCCGCCACCTCGAGGGAGACGAACGCGCCGACGAAGTTCAGCAGCGCCGCGTATCCGACCGCCAGCCGCGGCGCCATCGCGCGCGTGGAGATCGAGGTGGCGACGACGTTGGCGGTGTCGTGGAAGCCGTTGGTGAAGTCGAACGCCAGCGCCGTTCCGACGACGACGATGACGGTGATGAGCTCGCCGTCCACGCGGGTCCTACGAGTTCTTGATGACGACGCCCTCGAGGATGTTCGCCACGTGCTCGGTGGCGTCGATCGCCTCCTCGAGGCGCTCGAAGATGTCCTTCCAGCGGATCACGACCATCGGGTCGATGCCGTTGTCGAACAGCGAGGCGATCGCCTCGCGCGTGATCCGGTCGCCGTCGTTCTCGAGCCGGTTGATCTCGACCGTGAAGTGGGTGATGTCCTTGAAGCCGCGCAGGCGCGGCATCGCCTCGGCGATCTGGCGGGCGCAGGCGTGCAGCACCCGGGCCAGGTCCTGCGCCTGCTCCATCGGCGCCTCGATCTTGTACAGGCCGAGGTAGTCCGCGACCTCCTCGGTGTAGTCGACGACGTCGTCGAGCGCCGAGGCGAGCGCGTAGATGTCCTCGCGGTCGATCGGGGTGACGAAGGTCTGGTTGAGGCGCCGGATGATGTCGTGCGTGATCCGGTCCCCGTCCTGCTCGCAGATGAGGATGTCGCGAGCGAGGTCGTTCCGCTCCGGGAAGTCGCGCAGCAGCTCCTCGAGCAGGCCTGCGGCCCGGAGGATGTTGCCGCCGGCTTCCTCGAACAGGTCGAAGAACTCGCGGTCGCGGGGGGCGAGGACGCTGGAGAGCCGCACCGGGGCGCAACCTAGCACTAGGTGGGGTCGAAACGTGCCTGCTCGATGCGCTTGGCGGACAGGTCGCCCGACCGCGGCGCGCACGGCGTCGGCGGCGGCCTGCCAGTCGTAGTCCACGCGACGCAGCTCCACCGGCCCGTCGTCGTGGACGATCGCGTAGGCGGCGCGCCGGTCGCCGTCGAACGGCATGCCCACGCTGCCGGGGTTGAGCAGGTCCACCCCGCCCGACCCCTTCGCGCTGGAACTGCAGGTGCGTGTGGCCGAACACGACGCGGCGTGCGGTGACGCCGGCGAGCCGCCGCTCGTCCTCCTCCTGGGCCTCGGGATGGAAGCTGTCCGTGTCGGACGACGGCGAGGCGTGGCAGTAGAGCGTGTCGCCGTGCAGCACCGACTCCGGCAGCGCGGCGAGCTCGCGGCACAGCTCCGGGCCGGCGAGCTCGCGCGAGCGCTCGATCAGCGTCGACCGCCGCAGCGGGCACGTCCGGAGTCGTCGACCAGCCAGCGGTCGACGTTGCCGCGGATCCACTCGGCGTCGAGCTCCGCGCAGCCGCTCGGCGGTCTCGCGCGGCCAGGCGCCGAAGCCGACGTGGTCGCCGCCGAGCAGGTAGCGATCGGCCGGCGAGTCGGCGAGCACGGCGTCGAGGGCGAGCAGGTTGCCGTGGACGTCGTACAGCAGGCCGAGCACGGCGGCGAACTCTAGAGCGACGCCCCCTTGCGGCGGTTGCAGTCCGCGCACAGCAGCTGGAGGTTCTCGGGGGTCGCGCCGCCCCCCAGGGCGAACGGGATCACGTGGTCGTACTGGAGCTCGAACCCATCGCCGCACTCGACGCAGCGGCCGCCGTCGCGCTCCCAGACGGCGAGCCGCACGGCGCGCGGGATCGGCGCCCGGCGCGGCTCGCCGGCATGCTCGCCGTGCAGGGCCGCGTGGGCGCGCTCGAGCCGGCGCCGGCGGCTCCGCTCGCGCTCGGCGACCAGCGCCGTCACGTCCGCCGCAGTGAGGCCGTCGTCCTCCCACCAGAAGCGGTCGCGAAACCACCACCAGCGCCTGTCTCCGGCCTCGAGCAGGGCCAGCGGCTGCTCGCGCTGCAGCTGATCACCGCGGGCGAGCGCGCGCGTGGAGAGCGTGCGCCGTGCGACGATCTCGCCCGCGCGAAAGCGGTGGCGGCGGCCCAGCCAGCGGCGCTCTGCCGCGAATCCGGCGCGCCTGTCGATGCGCAGCATGGGAGCGACGCTAGGCGGCGCCGCTGACGGCGCGCACGGGCTGATTGCAGGCTTGTGCGCTTGCGCTCGACCCGCCGATCGGGTTTGACGGAGTGCCCGGACCGGAACGCTTCTGGATATGCACAGGACCACGCAACAGAGGGACGAGACCAGCCGCGAGCGGCCGACGGACCGGCCCGACGAGCTGCCGATCTGGCGCAACACGCGCCCGCGCGGCAACCCGGAGCCGGATCGCCACGATCTGGAGCGCAGCGTGGCCCGAATGGAGGCCGTGCTCGGACGCTGAGTGTGGGAGCCGGTCGCGGTCGCGTTGCTGACCGCGGCCGGCTTCGTGCTGCGTGCGCGCCTGTTCGAGCAGGGGCTGTGGTCGGACGAGCTGATCACGCTCCGCGAGCTCCAGGGCAGGGGCGTCGGCGACCTTCTGCGTGAGCTCGCCTACGGGAGGAGAACTCTCCCCCGCTCTACTTCCTGCTGGCCTGGCTCAGCTCGAAGCTCGGCTCCGACCCGGCACTCCTGCGCCTCCCGTCGCTGGCGTTCGGCAGCGCGACCGTCCCGCTCGTCTACCTGCTCGGTGCGCGCAGCGTCGGCCGCCGCGCGGGGGTGGTCGCGGCGGGCTTCATCGCACTCAGCCCGTTCGCGATCTACTACTCGGTGGAGGCGCGTCCGTACGCGACGCTGCTGTTCTTCTCGGCGCTCTCGGGCCTGGCCCTGCTGGCTCGCGCTCGAGCGCGGCGGAACGCTGCGCTGGGCGGCTTGGTCGCTGAGCGTTGCAGCAGTCCTCTATACGCACTACACCGGCGCCGCCGTGGTGGCGGCCGAGGGCGCCTGGGTGCTGCTGGCGCACCGGGCCCGCCGCCGCGAGCTCGCCGCGGCGGCCGCCATCGCCGCCGCGCTCTTCCTCCCTTGGACACCATTCGTCAGGGGCGACGGGCCTCGTGGTGTACGACCGGATCGCGGCCTTCCTCGGGATCGGGCCGCTCGACTCGGCGCTCTCGTGGCTCGCGGGGCTGCCGCTCCTGACGCCAGGCCAGGTGCCGGGAACGCTCCCGCTGGCACTGCTCGGCGCGGCCGTCGCGATCGCCCTCGTGGCCGCTCCGGTCCCGCACCCGTCGCCGAGGTCGCCCGCGGCGATGCTCGCCGTGCTCGCGCTCGCCACGCCCGCCGCGGTGGGCCTCTACTCCCTGCTCTCCAATGACCTCTTCCTGTTCCCGCGCAGCCTGACCGCGTCGCTGCCGTTCGTCGCGCTGCTGGTCGGATCGGCCCTGGTCCGCCCGCGCGCCCCGGTGGCCGCGGCCGCTGTCGCGCTGGCGGCGGCCGGCATCGGCGCCGGAGCGGTGCAGGCCGGGCAGGACCGCAACTCGCGCCCGGACTTCCCCGAGGCGGCCGACCTGATCGACGAGCTCGCGCGGCCCGCGGATCCGGTGGCCTACGCGCTGCCAGGGATCGAAGCGACCCGGCTGCGCTCTTCGCTGCAGATGTACTACGACAGGCCCCACCCGGCGCTGCTGGGCGACGACCCGCGGGTCTGGGCCGCGCGGCGCCACTCGTCGCGGCTCGTCGTCGTGGCCGCCTCGCCGGTGGGACGCCCCGCGCCCCGGCTGCCGGAGGTCCCGGGCATGACGAGGCACCGAGAGCGCGAGCTCCCGGGCCTCAGCTCACTGGCGGTCGGCTTCTACCGCGCGCGCTGACTGGGCGTGGGCGACGCGGAGGCGGCCCGCCGGCAGTCTCCGAGGCTCGCGCGCCGCACGATCGTCTGCGCCTCGCCGTTCTGACCGGCGAGGCGGAAGTAGTAGCCCGATTGACCGAGAATGATCACTACCGGGTGTGTTCCCGCTGCAAATGCCGCGTAACGGCTGCCTGCGCAACTGCGCTGGCTCCGGGGCGCAAGTTGCCGCCGCGCGCTACTGCTTCTGCTTGTCGGCCCCGGGACCGCCGACGAGCCGGTCGCGGCCGCCGCCGCCGACGAGCCTGTCCTTGCCGCCCTGTCCGCTCAGAACGTCCTTGCCGGAGCCGCCCGCGAGGTTGTCGTTCCCGCTCGCGCCCACCAGCTTGTCCTTGCCCGAGCCGCCGATCAGGCGGTCGTTGCCGGCCCCGCCGTTGACGGAGTCGTCGCCGCTGCCGCCGTCGAGGCGGTCCTTGCCGTCCCCGCCGGAGAGCTTGTCCTTGCCCGTGCCGCCGCAGACGATGTCGTTGCCGCCCAGGCCGGTGATCGAGTCGTTGCCGCCCAGGCCGACGATCACGTCCGCCCGGCGCGTGCCGCGCAGCCTGTCCCTGCCGGCCGTGCCCACGACCGTCGCGCGCTTGCCGCCGCAGCGCGGCGGTCGGCCGGCCTTCCCGCCGCCGCCGGCCGGGTCCGCCGCCCGCGGCGGGCGCATCGCCCTGCAGGCGAGCCACCGCCAGGTCGTCGTTGCCCTTCGCGTTGCTCGTTCCTGTGAGGAGGATCTTCCCGTCGCTCTGGATCGCGATGCCGACCGCGTCGTCGCTGCCGCCGAGGTCCACGACCGCCTTGCCGTCGTTCCCGAAGGTGGTGTCGGGCGCGCCGCTCGGCTGAAGCCGGACGACCCCCATGTTGCCGCCGGCGGCGCCGGCGACCAGGATCTTGCCGTTGGCCTGGACCGCGACCGCGAACGCCGCGTCGGCCGCGCCGGCCACGTCGGTGAAGACGGATCCGGTGCCGTCGCCGAACGAGGTGTCCTTGACACCCGCGGTCGTCAGACGCGTGACCGCGAAGTCGTCGGCGCCCTTGGAGTCGCTGCTGCCGGCGACGAGGATCTTCCCGTCGGGCTGGACGGCGACGGCATCGCCCCTGTCGATGCCGCCGATGTTGAACCTGCCCTTACCCTGCCCGGCACCCGCGAAGGACGTGTCGAGCTGGAGAGCCGTGGTCAGGCGGATCACCGCCAGGTCCTCGGCGCCCGCGGCGTCCGTGGTGCCGGCCACGACGATCTTGCCATCGGGCGCGACCGCCGCGGCCGAGGCGAAGTCGTGGCTGCCCGGGATGCCCGCGCCGGGCGTGAAGTCGAACGTGCCGGAGGTGTCGAGCGCGCCGGTCGCGGTCAGCCGGGCGACGGCGAAGTCATGGAACGTGTTGACGTTCGTGCGCGTTCCCGCGATGACGACCTTGCCGTCGGGCTGGAGCGCCGCCCCGCCGGCGAACTCCTCGGTCGTGGTCGCGCTCGTGGCGCCGAGGGTCGCAACCGTCGCCGTCCCGTTGCCCGCGGTGCCGAAGGTCGTGTCGAAGCGTGCCCTGGGGCGAGAGCACGCGCGCCGCCGCGAGGTCGTAGCTGCCGCGCGCGTTGCTGTCGCCGACGGCGATGATCTTGCGCGTCCTTCTGGACGACGACGCCACGCCCGAAGTCGTCGAGCGTCGTGACTCCGGGCGCCGGCGGAAAGCTGAGCACGGAGCCGCCGGTGCCGCCGCCGTAGGACGTGTCGAGCACGCCGGCCGGCGTGAGCCTGGCGAGGACCATGTCGGCCTCCCCGACCAGGGTGGCCAGCCGGTAGCCGACGACGACGATGCGGCCGTCGGGCTGCAGCGCCAGGCCGGAGGCCGACTCGGTGGCCGGCGGGTTGCCGGGGGCGACCGGGAAGCCGACGGTGACCCAGCCGGTGCCGGCTCCGCCGAACGAGGTGTCCGGGTCGCCGGGCTTGGCGGTCGCGGTCGTGGCGAGCGCAGCCGCGCCCACCAGCGCGATCGCGAGCGAACGGGCGTATGTCTTCCTCAGGAGGGCGATGCCCAACGCTCCCATGGGTTCCGCGCCAGGGCAAGTCCGAGTTCGATCCGCTATGGCTCGATCACCGCCAGCGCCTCCGCGCGGTCCCTGTAGAGGCGCAGCCGAGCGACCTGCCCCGCGGCGACCGTCACCAGCCAGGCCGCCCGCGCGTCGACTGCGACGCCGCTGCGCTCGGCCCTGCCCACTCGAGTGGACGAGCACGACCACCTGGTCGCCGGCCGCGCGCATGTCCTCGATCTCCACGTGGAAGTCGTCCCAGGTCTCCGCGATCTCCTCGCGGAAGCGCGCGGCGCCCTCGTGGCCGTGGTAGACCGCCGGGTTGAGGACGCGTTCGGACGCGTCGATCTCCACGTCTGAGGCGAAGTCACGGGAGGCCGCCTCGTCGTCGCCGCGATCCCAGGCCTCGAACGCGCGGCGGACGATCTCCTGGCTCTCCTGCGACACGGCCTGCCAGTATCGCGGAGCGGAGCTAGCTCACGGACCGCGGCTCGAGGTAGAACACCTCGGACGAGACGTCTTGCTCGGTGTCGATGCCGCTCACGAAGGCCCGCACGGTGCGGCCGGTGATCCGCTTCGACAGTGCGGACGAACTCGGACTCGCTGGAGTGCTGGAAGAACATGCGCACGTCCCTCAACCGTTGCTGCTCGCCCAACTCGACCAGCTTGCGCTCGGCCTGGGTCAGCGAGTTCTCGAGCGTGCAGACGAGCAGGTCCGGCCCCGCGTAAGCGGCGCTCGACTTGGTCGGGCCGCGGCCGAAGAGCTCCTTGTAGAGCCGGACCATCGCATTCGACAGCTCGGCGGTCTGCATACCGCTGTCGCTCGGCGTCCGTCTGATCGCGCAGTGGCTGCACTTGCTCGTTCATTCTGAGTCCTCACCGGGTCTCTCTGGAGGGGAAGCGCGCGAGAAGAGGAGACCGAGAACCAGACGAGCGCTGTTAGGTCCCAGTCTATCGGCCGGTCCTAATCCCCTGGTCGGCCGGACGGATGCAGGGCCGGGTCCCCTACGTGCTCGGAGCCTCTCGGATCCTTGGACGATTCGAGACGCTCGAAAGCCACTTACTCGGCAAGTCCCACGACGCTGCCTCCGAACCGGCTTCTCCAGGGTACTCCCGACTTCCGCCCCGGGCGAGACCGCGCTGCGCTACGGCGTGTCGTAGGTGGTGAAGACCGAGAACGGCGTGCCCAGGTTCGTGAAGGAGGCCGCCGCGCAGTCCGGCGGGCCACCGTTCGGCGTCACCGTGTACGTGAGCTGGTCCGCGTTCTCCGCGCTGTCGCGCACGACGAGCAGGCCCGACGCGTTGTTCCCGTCCACCGTCTGGCCGAGAGCGCCAACGGCGGCGTCGTGTCCGTGGACGGACAGGCAGGAGACATCGCCGGAGAACGTGTTGCCGAACTCGCCGGGCAGCTGGAGGCGGCCCGTCGCGCCGCCCCCGGCGCGGTCGCTCTCGGCCCGCACGTTGCCGGTGTGCCCGATGCCCGTGAACTGCAGGATGAAGAACCCGCGCAGGAGGTCTCCGCTCGGCTTCTCCGTACGGAAGGTCCGGGTCTGCGCGCAGACGTCAGCCTGGGCTCCCTGGTCGCGTCCGCAGAGCCGGAACGAGTACTCCGTGTCCGGTACGAGCCCGTACGGGCCGAAGGGGGAGTTCGGCTGCGAGAACGGCCCGTCGGCGCCGCCGGGAACGGTCTTCGCGAGCGTGGATGCGCGCTGACTCGGCTGGGATGTGGGCCACAGCTCGAAGCGCACGTCGGCCGACCCGTTGTTCGTGGTGCCCCGTCCGTTCAACGTCGCGTGGTCGAACGCGATGTCCGAGGCCGGCTCCGTCGAGCCGTAGCACCCCGACACCAAGAGCACGAAGACAGTCCCGACGAGCCCGACGAGGAGACGCACGCGTATGACGCTATCGCCTATGAGACCGGGGATACTCCGGGCGATGTCGCAGGAGAGCGTCGACACCATTCGGGCCGGCTACGACGCACTGAGTTGCGGCGACGTCGAAGGCTGGATCGCCGGGTACCACCCTGACGCCGAGCTGCACGACCTGGCGGACGTGCCTGATTCCGCGATCTACCGCGGGCACAGCGGACTGCGCAAGTGGATCGAGAATGCGCAGGAGTTGATCGACGGGCAATTTCGCTTCGTGGTCGAAGACGTCGTGGACGCCGGCGACCTGGTCCTCGTTCGCGCACGAGCTCACGCGCGGGGCCGAGTCGGAGGGGTCCCGATCGACATGCGCGTCTTTCACGTCTTCGACGTGGAAGACGGGAGGATCCGACGCGTCCGAGGGTACGCCGGGGAGGCGGAGGCCCTCGAAGCCGTAGGGCTGTGAGCACCCCGGGTCCTTCATGGGCCGTACTGGGCTCGAACCAGTGACCTCCGGCTTGTCGAGCCGGCGCTCTCCCAGCTGAGCTAACGGCCCTGGGAGCTGGTCAGGCGGCTAGCGTAGCAGCGGGGAACTCGGTGCCCGGAGGGTCTGTTCGGCGGGCAGCTTTCCGTGCGCGCGCATCGTGATCTCGAACGTCTCGCGGCTCGTGTAGCGCGGCCCCAGCCGGTGGTCTGCTTGAGCTTGTCGTTCGACAGGAGCCACGAATGGAGCGCGAACTCGATCCCGCCCGGCGGCGCCTCGGACTGGCGCAGCCTCCACATCACGCGCGCGAGGCCGCGGTAGACGCGGCAGCGGCATCTTCCGGATCGGCGTGCCGATCAGCTCCGCGCACTCGCGGTTCGTCATCAGGCCGTCGCCGGCCACGTTGAACGCGCCGGCGTGTCGACCGAGCAGCAGCGCCGTGATCCCCTCGACGACGTCGTCCTCGTGCACGAACTGGATCTGGCTGTCGATCGTGCCCGACGTCGACCGCGAACGGCTGCTTGGTCCACAGCCGCACCAGGTAGTTGTCGACGTTCGGGCCGAACACGATGCAGGGCCGCACGATCGTCATCACGCGCTCCGGGTGCTTGAGCGCCCAGAGCTGGCAGAGCCGGTCCGACTCGGTCTTGTCGCGCGCGTACTGAAGGTCCGCCACGCCGCGCACCGGGTCGTCCTCGGTCAGCGGCACCGGGTTGTCGGGGAACGCGCCGTAGGCGACACCGGACGTGGTCACCAGCACCTGGCCCGTCCCGGCGGCCGCGGCGGCCTCGAGCACGTTGTGGGTGCCGTTGACGTCGACGTCGTAGACGAATTCCTCGTCGTGCGACGGGTTCAGGATGAAGGCGAGATGGACGAGCACGTCGGGACGCACGCGGTCGAGCACCGAGCGCACGGCCTCGCGGTCGCGCACGTCCACGCGCTCGAACTCCACGTTCGGGCGGTAGCCCTTCGGCGGAGCGACGTCGCAGATGACGATCTTCTCGGTGTCGTCGCGTCGCTCGAGCAGGTCGACCAGCCTCGACCCGATGTAGCCGGATCCCCCGGTGATCACGTAGCGCATGGCGGCGATCCTAGAACTCGAGGGGTCCCGCCGCGTGGCGGGACCCTCCGAGCATCACTCCTCCTCGCCGGCGAACTTCCCTTCGAGGTCCTTCATCACGCCCGGCTCCCGCAGCGTGGTGACGTCGCCCAGCTCGCGTCCCTCAGCGATGTCGCGAAGCAGGCGGCGCATGATCTTGCCAGAACGCGTCTTGGGCACGTCGGCCGTCCAGATGATCCGCTTGGGCCGGGCGAGCTTGCCGATGCGGGTCGCGACGTGCTCGCGGATCTCCTTCTCGAGCGCCTCGTCGCCCTCGTCCTCCTCGCCCTCGAGGATCACGAAGGCCGCGATCGACTGCCCGGTGTCCTCGTCCTGCTGGCCGATCACGGCCGCCTCGGCGACCTTCGGGTGCGAGACGATCGCCGACTCGACCTCCGCGGTCGAGAGCCGGTGCCCCGACACGTTCACGACGTCGTCGACGCGCCCGACGATCCAGAAGTAGCCGTCCTCGTCGCAGCGCGCGGCGTCGCCGACGAAGTAGGTCGTCTCGTCCCACTTCGAGAAGTAGGTCTCCTTGAAGCGGTCGGCGTCGCGGTAGAGCGTGCGCAGCATCCCCGGCCACGGCCGGCGCAGCGCCAGCAGGCCCTGCTCGCCGTCCGGGTACCTCGTTGCCCTCCTCGTCGAGCACGGCGGCGTCGATGCCCGGCAGCGGCTTGCCCGCCGAGCCAGGCTTGGAGTACTGCGCGCCCGGCAGCGTCGTGATCATGATGTGGCCGGTCTCGGTCTGCCACCAGGTGTCGACGATCGGGCAGTGCTCGCCGCCGATCAGCTTCCAGTACCAGAGCCATGCCTTGGGGTTGATCGGCTCGCCGACCGTCCCGAGCAGGCGCAGCTTGGACAGGTCCTGCTTCTGCGGGTGCGAGATGCCCCACTTCATGCACGCGCGGATCGCGGTCGGCGCCGTGTAGAAGACGGTCACGCCGTAGCGCTCGCAGAGCTCCCACCAGATGCCCTTGTGCGGGTAGTCGGGCGCGCCCTCGTACATGACCGAGGTCACGCCGTTGATCAGCGGCCCGTAGACGATGTACGAGTGGCCGGTGACCCAGCCGACGTCGGCCGAGCACCAGTACACGTCCTCGTCGGGCTTGAGGTCGAACACGTTCTTGGTCGTCCACGCCACGCCGGTCAGGTAGCCGCCGGTGGTGTGCTGGATGCCCTTCGGCTTCGCCGTGGAGCCCGACGTGTAGAGCACGTAGAGCGGGTGCTCGGCGTCGAGCGGCTCGGCCGGGCAGTCCTCGTCGGCGGCCTCGATCGCCTCGTCGTAGAAGAGGTCGCGGCCCTCCTTCATCGGGACGTCGGCGCCGGTGTTGCGCACCACGACGACCGTCTCGATCGACGGCACGTCGTCGAGGAACGCGTCGACGGCCGGCTTGATGTCGGCGGCCTTGCCCTTGCGCCGGGCCTGGTCGACGGTGATCAGCGCCTTCGCGTCCGAGAACTCCATGCGCTCCTTGACCGACGTCGGGCGAGAAGCCGCCGAACACGACGTTGTGGGGCGCGCCGATGCGCGCGCAGGCGAGCATCGCCACGGCCACCTCGGGGATCATCGGCAGGAAGATCCCGACCACGTCGCCGGGCTCGATGCCGCGCTCCTTGAGCACGTTCGCGAGCCGCTTGACGTCGCGCAGCAGCTCGGCGTAGGTGACGTCGCGCTCCTCGCCCTCCTCGCCGCGCCAGTGGAAGGCGACCGGTCGCCGCGGCCGGCCTCGACGTGGCGGTCGAGCGCGTTGTGGGAGGCGTTCAGCTTGCCGCCGGCGAACCACTTGTAGAAGGGCGCCTCGGAGTCGTCGAGCACCTCGTCCCAGGGCTCGAACCAGTCGAGCTGCCTCGGCCTGCTTCGCCCACCAGGCCTCGGGGTCGCTGGCGGCCGCCTCGTGCTCGGACTCGTCGCCGATCAGCGCCTTGTCGCGAAAGCTCGGACGGCGGATCGAACCGTCTCCTGGTCGAGCAGCTCGCCGATCTCGCTTCTCGACCTGGTCCGCCGACTGCTTGGTGCTGGCTTCCATATCTCGCTCTCTACCCCAACGCCCGCTCGGGGACACGGACGACGTGCTCGAGCCAGCGCCCGAACAGCGCGCGCGCGAGCGGCACGTGGCGTCGGCGTGCCGGCTTCAGCTCGGCCACCAGGCGGTCCAGCGCGCCGGGCCCGCGGATCGCCTCGAGGCTCTGCCGCGTAGGCCGGCACCTCGCCCCACTCGCGGCCAGCGCGGGCGACACCTCGAGGTGGAACTGCAGCCCGTAGGCGCGCTCGAAGACGAAGGCCTGGTTGGCGGTAGGCCGGCGAGCTGGCGAGCAGCGTCGCGCCGGCGGGCAGGTCGAAGGTGTCGCCGTGCCACTGCAGCGCCGGGAAGCGCTGCGGGCGCGCCGCCGAAGACGGGGTCGCGCGGCCGCGCGCGGCGTGAGCTCGACGTCGAGCAGCCCGACCTCGGCCGCGGCGCCCGGGATACACGTCCGCGCCGAGCGCCGCCGGCCAGCAGCTGGGCGCCGAGGCAGACGCCCCAGACCGGATGCCCGGCGCGAGCGGCTGCGCCGAGCACGCGCTTCTCCTCGGCGAGCCAGGGATGCGCGTCCTCCTCGTAGGCGCCCATCGGCCCGCCCATGACGATCGTCGCGGCGAACTCGCGCCAGTCGGGCAGCGGGTCCCCCTCGTCGAGCTCGACGCGCACCAGGTCGAGCCCGCGCGCGCGCAGCTCGTCCTCGAAGGCGGCCGGCGGCTCGCAGGCGATGTGCTGGATCGCGAGGAACGCGTCGCTCATCGGCAGGGACCGTACAGCGGAGGGGCGCGCCGTCTCGCGCACCCCTCCGCTCCCCTGCGCACTGATCGCTCAGCGACCGGCTCCGACCAGCTCCTCGTCGGCGGCGGCGCCGTCGCTGGCGGCCGCCCGGTGAGCGTCATGCCGGTGCCGGCCTCGGCCCCGAGTCCCGTCTCGGAGCGCACGTACAGCTCGTCGAAGCTGCGGTCCTGCTCCGGCGCGCTGCGACAGCACCGTGCCGAGCCAGCAGCCGATGAACCCGAGCGGGATGCTGATGATGCCCGGGTTGGCGAGGTCGTAGCCCGAGATCAGGCCGCCCTCGGAGTCCGGCCCGGGCCAGACCGTCGGGCTGATGATCACCAGCGCGACGGAGCTGATCACGCCGACCAGCACGCCGGTGACCGCGCCGGTGGTGTTGAAGCGGCGCCAGGTCAGCGCCAGCAGCAGCGCCGGGAAGTTGGCGCTGGCCGCGACGGCGAACGCGAGGCCGACCATGAACGACACGTTCAGGCCCTCGCCGCCGAGGATCGCGATGACGATCGCGATCGCGCCGATGGCCAGCGCCGCGATCTTCGCGACCCAGACCTCCTCGCTCTCGGAGTCGCGCCCGCGCCGGACGATGTTCGACCAGACGTCGTGCGCGACCGCGCCCGACGCCGAGATCACGAGGCCGGCCACGACCGCCAGGATCGTCGCGAACGCGACGCCCGCGATGATCGCCTGGAAGAACTCGCCGCCGAGCTCGTCGGCGAGCAGCGGCAGCGCGCCGTTGCCGGTCGCGCCGGCGGCCTCCTCCCCGCCCTTGCCGAGGATCGCCCGCGCGCCGAAGCCGAGCGCGGTCGTCATCACGTAGAAGGCGCCGATCAGGGCCATCGCCCACATCACCGAGGAGCGCGCGGCCTTCGCGTTCGGCACCGTGAAGAACCGCATCAGGATGTGCGGCAGCCCGGCGGTGCCGAGCACCAGCCCGAGGCCGAGCGAGACCGTGTCGAGCGGCGACGAGAGGAACAGCCCCGGCTCGAGGTAGGCCTCGCCGTCGGACGACTCGGCGCGCGCGTCGCGGAACAGGTCGATCGGGTTCCAGCTCACCTTGGCCAGCACCCAGATCGTCATCACGACCGCCGCCGTCATCAGCAGGAACGCCTTGATGATCTGCACCCAGCTCGTGGCGAGCATGCCGCCGAGCACGATGTAGCTGACCATGAACGCGCCGGTGAGGATCACCGCGAGCGAGAAGTCGATGTCCACGAGGCCCTCGATCAGGACGCCCGCGCCGACCATCTGCGCGATCAGGTAGAAGGCGACGACCGTGAGCGTCCCGAGAGCCGCCGCCGCCCGCGCCGGCTCCTGCTTGAGGCGGTAGGAGAGAACGTCGGCGATCGTGAACTTGCCCGCGTTGCGCATGCGCTCGGCGAGCAGGAACAGGACCGTCAGGAACGCCACCAGGAAGCCGACGGAGTAGAGGAACCCGTCGAAGCCGAAGAGGTAGATCAGGCCGGCGATGCCGAGGAACGAGGCGGCCGACATGTAGTCGCCGGCGATGGCGAAGCCGTTCTGCGGGCCGGTCAGGCCGCGACCCGCGGCCCAGAAGTCCGTGGCGGTGTTGACCCGCTTGGACGCGAACCAGCTGATCACGAGCGTGACGCGCCACGATCACGCCGAAGACCGCGAGAGCGGTCCCGTTGACTGACGGCGACCGGGGTCATCGCGACACCTCACGGTCCTGCGCGGCGCGCGTGGCGACCGCCGGCGGCGCGCTCGGCGAGCGGGTCGAACTCGTTGTCGGCCTTGCGCAGGTACCAGGCGCCGAGCACCCAGGTCATCACGAACTGGGACAGCGCCAGCGCGTAGCCGACGGTCAGGCCGTCGGTGATGAACTCGCGGCCCATGAAGTCCGGCGCGTAGCCGGCCAGCACCACGAAGCCGAAGTACCAGACCAGGAAGAAGATCGTCGCCGGAATGACGAACCTCCGCTTCCTGCTGACCAGCTCCTGGAACTCGGGCGACCGCTCCGCGGCCACCCAGTCGATGTCGGGATGGTGATCCGAGCGCGTGACCTGAGACGCCTCGGTCGAAGCCATGTCTCTTCCCCCTTCGTTTCGAAGGTCCTCGAACGCGCAATCCCCGGGCCGAAGCTTGTGCAAACCTGCACTTGCGCGAGGGGCGTCAGAATGACGGATCTCTTGCGCGGTTGTGGGTTGCGTCGCGGTGCAGCGGGGTGTCAGAGTCGGCAGATGCTCAAGCGACACCTCACCTACGCGAACGTAATGGCCACTCTCGGCGGTCTTCCTCGCGCTCGGCGGCGTGTCGTACGCCGCGATCAAGCTCCCGGGCAACAGCGTCGGCGCCAAGCAGATCAAGAGCCAACGCCGTCACGTCGGCGGAGGTGAAGAACCGGTCGCTCAAGAGCGGGGACTTCGGGCGCGGCCAGCTCCCGCAAGGGCGACAGGGGCGACCGTGGCCCCGCCGGGGCGCCCGCGGCGAAGTTCTGGGCGCAGATCAGCGGGCGGCGACGAACCCGACGGTCGGAGCCAGCTCAGGCAACGTGACCGTGACACGGGTCGCGGCCAACGGCGCGCGCGAGATCACGTTCCCGAGCGAACATCAGCAAGTGCAGCGATCCAGCTCACGCGCGTCGGCGGGATTCCGGGCGTGGGCATCCGCGTCATCAACCGCCCGACCGGCGCCACCGTCGGAGTGTTCACCAGCAACATCGCGCCGAACGGCGATGTCACGACGACAAGCAACGCGTTCGACATAGCCGTCTTCTGCTGAGCGCTCAGGGAGCGGCGTCGTTCACGACCAGGTCGCCGCCGGGCCAGTACGGGCCCCCCTGGGAGGCGAACGAGGCATGGGCGCAGTCGGGCAACGTCGCTCCGTGCGACGTGACCTCGCTGTGCGTGTCGTCGGCCAAGCGCCCATCGACAACCGTCACGAGCATCTTGTCCTCCCCATCGACGGACCCGATCGCCGCCCGGTTGCCGCTCACCGCCAGGCAGGTGACGGTCCCGTGGTAGCTGACCTCGGCGAACGGGTCGCCACAGCAGAGGTCGACCGTGCCGCGCGGGTTCGCCCCTGTGGCCGTGCCGCGTGCGTTGATGCTGAGGGTCGCTATGTCGGACACCGTGATCGAGCCGAGCACGGCGTCCTCGACGGCCGGTTTGGTGGTAAAGGTGCGGGTCTGCGCGCAGACATCGCCGGTGCGTCCCGGGTCTCCCCCGCAGATCCTGAACGAGTATGAAGTCGCGGCGGCCAGGCCCTTGGCGACCTCCAGAATGGCCCGCTGGCGCCCGCCGGCCACTCCCGCGCCTGCGTCCTGAGGACACCCCGGCTCGACCCCGTCAACCAGTACTCGAAGTAGCTCTGCGCGTACCCGTTGTTGGCCGTGCCCTTCGCGTTGAGCCTGGCGGTCTCGGGGCCGATGTCGCCGGCGGGCTCGGTCGACGCGTAGCAACCCACCAGCAGCGCCGCCGCCAAGCCGAGCAGCCCGATTGCGCTGGCCCGTCTCACCGGTGCGCAGCCTACCGCGCCGAGGAAGGGCGATACCAGTCGACGTACCTCCCGCAGGCGCGAGCGAGCGGGACGAGTCGCCCGCGCTCGTCCACCCGCGTGGCGACCACCGTCCCCAGGCGCACGGTGCGCTCCGTCGCCGCTGTCCTCCGCGGTGGCACGTCCACCGTCACTGCGATGCGTCCACCCCCGGTGACCAGCCGCCCGACGCTCGCGAATGAGGTCTCGTCCGCCAGGTAGGCGGGAAGCGTGACATCGAGCGGCCCGGCGCGAAGGCGCATCGGCACGTCGCTGAACCAGCGAAGCGAGATGTCCCACGTTCCCGCGGGGAGGTCCAGGACCTGAGTGCGCGAGTCGCCGTCCTGCACGTGGCCCGCCGCGCCCACGGGGCGACGCCCATCCGCCATCCGCCACGCGTCCCTGGAGCCGACCACGGGCTGTGGGCGGACGTACGCGCTGCCGGAAGCCTTCGACAGCCGGCTCCCTGCCGCGGTTTGGCAGTCCAGGACCTTCCCCGGCGCTTCGCCCTCGGCGAGGATCCGCCGCGGCGCGTCGGGAGCGCGGCGCTTCCACAGGACGTGCCACCGCGTCCGGGCGACCGCTCCGAAGTTCGGCGGAGGGCTCGAGGCATACGCGGTGCGCGGCGTGATCAGGAAGCGCGCGTGGGCGAGGAGAGAGGGCGCGACCGAGTCGAAGTCGACCGCGGCGGCGCCCGCGTCGCTCCCGGTCTTGGAGGACGGCACGCCGTCGCGAAAGGCGAACACTCGCTGCACATGCGCGCCGCGCAGCTCCCACGGCGCGTAGCTGTCGATCCCGAGGTAGAGCGTCTGCTGGCCCTTCACGATCGGTCTGAAGGCCGCCAGGTCACCGCCCCGATCATGCGGCCGGACGCGCGCTCCCCTCAGCGCGAGCGCACTGGAGGCGCCCGCCACGAGCACGAATGCCAGAAGCACCGCCCCCGCCAGGATGGGGAGCCATCGTCGTTCGGCCCTGCGCGCCGACGCGACTGCGGCAAGCGACTTGACGGCCGTGAGTACAAGCAGCGGAGCGAGCACGGCGAGCGCCTTGCCGCTGAAGTAGGCGAGCGTCACCGGACGCGCGACCAGGTAGATCGAAGTCCCGCCGAGCACGCCGGCCAGGAGCGCCCATTCCCGCTGCCGCCAACACCACACCAAGCCGAACAGGACGACCCCACACGCGAGCAGCACCCCGGGCTCGAGCAACGGGTCGGGCGCGCCGAACCGAAAATCGGGCTGACGCCAGACCCCAAGCGCCTCGAGGGGCGAAAGCTGCCCGACGAAGTTCCCGCCCGGCACCCTGGTGTTCGTCAGCGACGCCCCTGGCCCACTCTCGAAGAACTCGAGCTGCCCGACGATCTGCGCGAGCCCCACAGCCGCGGCAAGGAGGCCCACCAGGGCCGCCAGTACGCGCTTCCGCCTCCACCGCTCGAGGTCGGGACGCCAGCCGTGGAGGAACTTCAGAGCTCCCAGCCACAGCAGCGCGGCGGCCGGCCACGCCAACGCCGTGATGCCGAAGACGGCGATTCCACCGGCGGTCGTCAGCAGCAGCGGCAGCAGGCGCTGCTCGCGCAGCGCCACGACGAAGCCGAGGAAGAAGAGGGCGAACAGCGGCTCCTTGAAGGCGCCCTCGGCGAAGTACGACACGACCAGGTAAGAGGTGCCGACGAGGGCCGCCGCCGGAAGGCGCAGGTACCACCTCGTCCCGCCGAGCAGGCCCATCGCGGTGAGAGCCGTCAGGACCGGCGTGGCCAGCAGCAGGCCCGTGAAGGCGGCGGAGGTACCGAGGCCCAGCCCGGCCGCGACCGCGGCGACGAGCGAGTGCGGCCCGGTCGGGTACCCCGACGGAGTCGCCGCCGCGCCGGAGCCGAACCGCTGCAAGCGCGTCCGCCTCGGCCAGGTGAAACGAGAGGTCGTCCAGGACCCAAGCCCCCAGCTCGCCGATGCGGTCGTTGGCGAGGAAGGGCAGCGAGCACACGACCAGGACCGCCGCCACGAGCGGAAGTGCCTCCAGCAGCGGACGGAGGGTCACCCGCCGCCGCACGAGGATTGCGACCGCCGCGATGGTGGCAAGCGCCACCGTCACGGCGGCGGTGGCTCCGTGGCCGGGCAGCCGCACCGCGACGAGAGCCAACAGCATCACCGTCGCGAGGCCGACCGGCGGCGCGGTCCAGGACCACGCTCCGGACCTGCAGCAGAGCGCGGCCCCGACGGCGACGGCGACCGCGCAGATCGCCAGCGCCGCCAGGTAGGCGCTCACGCGAGAACCGTCTCGGTCGTGCTCCTAGGGGTTGGAGAGGCGCACAAACAGCTAACTCTGACACCAGCGTCGAAAGGCCTGCGCAGGCACCCTAGAACGCTTGTCCAGATGCGCCGACTTGTTGCTCAAGCCGGAGCAGCTGCCTCCCGATATCCGTGGCAAGGAAGTAGTCGATAAAGGCAAACCCGTCGCGAGGCGGGGACGCAAAGCCAGAGGTCTCTAAGCACGATCGCAACGAGATAGCTCGGCCGCCGACTCGAACCACACCTTCAAGGAGATTCGAGTCATGCCGCTGTCAAGTTCCATCCGCACGCCCCGGCGTGCCATTTCGACCGCGCTCGCGAGCGCGTTCTGTGTTCTCTCGGTCGCCGCTCTGCCCAGTGGGGCACTTGCTGCGGACGACTCCGTCATCGCAACGACGCCGGCGGGGATCGACATCCTGGAGACGGCCGACACCGCGCAGACATGTCGCGCACCGCAGATCATCAACCCGTTCGCTTCCTTCGGAGACGTGCGCGACTACGTGCTCGCGCCCGGAGGAACCTTCGAGGAGAAGGGGCTGGAGGGTTGGCAGGTCGTGAAGGCCAAGCAGGACGGCGACCACTCGCCGCTCGAGCTGTCCAAGGCCCGCGAGGACGACAACAAGCACTCGCTCAAGGTTCCGGGGGGTGGATCGGCCGTCAGCCCCGCGATGTGCGTCGACCTGAACTATCCGACAATGCGCTTCATGGTCAAGGCCGAGAAGAACAAGGGCCGACTCGACATCCAGGTCGTCTACCCGGACAGCGGTAACCCCGTGTTCCACGACTCCGGCAGTCTCGAGTCGACGGGCAAGGACTGGACCGCCACTGGCGACCTGCCGGTCTACCCCGAGCGTGGCGGCGCGACCTCAGGGATGCGGCGCGTGGCGCTCCGCTTCACCTCGGTCGCCACCAACGGCCAGGCCGGCGACTGGCGCATCGACGACATGTACGTCGACCCCCACCGCCGTTAGAACTCGGTACACATGACCCTCGAGGGGCCCGCCTACGTGCGGGCCCCTCTGTCTTCCTGGCTAAAGGAGTCGACCGCGCCAGACGATCTAGAGCAGGGGCGCCGTCGGCGTCTCTGTTCCCATGGCACAGCATGCCGCTACAGCCCCTGCTGACGAAGAGCTCTTCGAAGCGGTCCGCAACCAGGCTGCCAAGCGGCTGAGCCCAAGGGAACTCCGCGGCGAGGCGGTCGCCAGCCTGCTCTTCATGGCGACGGCCCTCGCGCTGGTCGCCTGGTCACCCGGCGAGAGCGAACCTGCACTGGCGCTGGCCCTCGTGTTGGCCTATGCACTCGCTGCCAACATTCGCTTCGAGATAGCGACGGGCTTCACGGTGCCCACCCAGCTCGCGCTGGTACCGATGCTGCTGCTTGACCGAGCCGTCCCTAATCCCGCTGCTCGTGGTTGCGGGCAACCTGGCTGGGGACGCGCCGGACTATCTACGTGGGAGGAGGCACCCGCAACGTGCCTTGATCTCGTTCGGAGACGCCTGGCACGCGGTCGGGCCAGCCCTGGTGCTGCTGGCCGCGGGCTCGCCCGACGCGGCGCTCGAACACTGGCCCGTCTACGGCCTGGCGTTGCTGGCTCAGTTCGCGTTCGACTTTGCCGCGACGGCTGCAAGGGAGCTGTACGAGTACGGAATCCGTCCCCGCGACCAGATCCGTGACGCGATCTGGATCTGGGCGGTTGACGGCCTGCTGTCACCGATTGCCCTGGTAGCCGCGATCAGCGTGCCCAATCGCAATCTGGTGTTCCTGACGCTGCTTCCACTGCTCGGCCTCCTGGGCCTCTTCGCGCACGAACGCCGAGGCCGGCTCGAGCAGGCGCTCGAGCTGCGCAACGCCTATCTCGGCACGACCATCCTCCTGGCCGACTTGATCGAAGGCGATGACGAGTACACGGGCGCTCACAGCGAGGGCGTGGTCGCCATGTCCGTCAAGGTGGCCGAGGAGCTCGGCCTCGATCCCCGGCGACGACGCCGCACCGAGTACGCGGCCCGCCTTCACGACGTCGGCAAGATTGCCGTCCCGAAGGAAATCATCAACAAGGCGGGTCCGCTCAACCCGGACGAGTGGACGCTGATACAGCAGCACACGGTCGAGGGAGAACGCATGCTCTCGCGCGTCGGGGGCGCTCTCAACGAGGTCGGGGCCATCGTCCGCGGCACTCACGAGCGCTGGGACGGAGGCGGCTACCCCGATGGTCTGGTCGGCGACGAGATCCCACTGGAGGCACGCATCGTCGCCTGCTGCGACGCATTCGACGCGATGGTCACCGATCGTTCCTACCGGAGCGCACTCCCGCTGGAAGAGGCGCTTCAGGAGATCAGGGACGGCGCCGGATCCCAGTTCGATCCCCAAGTGGCGGCGGCCCTGGTGAGAGTCGTCCTGCGCCAGACGCCCGAGGTGGACGCACTGGCATTCGTCGGCTGAGTTCGACCCCGCTCTACGGAGCGGGCGGTACGACAGAGGCGCCGACCGGAATCGAACCGGTGTAAACGGCTTTGCAGGCCGCTGCGTAACCACTCCGCCACGGCGCCAGAGGATGTCCAAGCGTATCCACGGTCCGGCCGAAGAGGTAGGTTCGCGACTTCGTCAGCTCCCTCCTTCTGGCCCGTGATGGACGCGAAGACAGTCTCGATCTCGATGGCCGGCGGCACGGGCGCCGCCAGCACCGCCCGGCGCTCGGTGATGTCGACCGAGAGCGGCCTGCCGCTGGGAGTCCGCCATCGCGTCGCGCTGATGCTCAGCGAGCTGGTCGCCAACGCCGTCCAGCACGGCGGCGCCGGGCCGGCCGAGGTGGTCGAGGTGCGCGTCTCCTCCTCCCCTACGCGCGTGCGCGTCGAGGTGATCGATCCGGGCTGGCGCAACGGCGAGCCGGCCGAGCGCATCCAGCACCCGGACGGCGGCTACGGGCTGCTGCTCGTCGAGCACATGTCGAGCGGCTGGGGCCGCCAGGCCACCGCCGAGGGCGGCAGCCTGGCCTGGTTCGAGCTGGACCTCAGCGAGCTCGACGAGATCTAGCGGCCGGGGCCCCGGCCCCAGCCCCAACCCCACGAGTGCTGGAACTCCAGCACCTGCTGGAACGTCGGCCGGTTCGTGGTTCGCATCGTGTTCGGGATCAGCCCCGGCTGGAACCCGGTCCGGTCGCCGGCCTTGAGCCACGTGGCCGGATCCTGGCTGCCGAACGTCGTCGCGAGCTCGTCCGCGGCGGTATGGATCGCCTGCCAGATGTCCGAGCGGCAGGCGCTGAACGAGCCGTTGCCGCAGTAGGCCAGGTTGAACCGGCCGTTCACGCGCCAGCGGAGCAGCGTGCGCAGGTCCTTGTCGACGATCGACTCGCCGGCGAGCCCGTTGAGGCCGCGGACGCCGTCAACGTCGTCGGTCAGGTCGCCCAGCACCCGCTGCACGACCGCCGTGGCGATCGGCTTCCAGACGCCGTCCATGATGGCCGGGCCCGCGTCGTCGAACTTGCCGTCGTTGTCCGCGTCGAGGCGCGGCGCGTCGCGGCGGACCCAGTCGTCGAGCAGGTCCACGATCTTCCGATCGCGGGCGCTCGGCGCCGCCGCCGGTGTGCAGGACGCGGCTGACGATCGGCCAGACCGGCGAGCGCACGTCCTCGGTGGCGGCGCGGTTCATCACGCCGACCACGTCGGTGAGCTTCGGGCGCCACGGGAACTTGTCGAACAGCTCGACGCGGTGGACCGAGCCGAACGCCTCGTCGTCGCCGTGCACGAAGCCCGGCGCCGACCGGTTGTTCCAGTTCAGCAGCAGCCCGTTCGGGCCGCTGACGTCGTGCGGGTGCTCACGCTCGCTCAGGAAGCCCTGCCACTCGTAGCCGCCGGTGCCGAGCGTCGGCAGGCGACGGTCGAGCCCGCGCGCGCGGCGCGGCAGGTAGCCCGAGGTGAAGTAGGCCGTCGCCTGACGCGAGGCGTAGGCCCAGTTGAACGTGAAGCCGAACTGGTTGGCGGAGCTGAAGAAGCGGTCAGGCGTCGACGCCTTGCCCTCGGTCATGTCCTTGAGCGCGCCGAGGTTGAGCGCGTCGCGCCCGAACGTCGAGCGCTTGCGCGTCAGCGCGTAGGGCTTGCCGCCGACCGTGGCCGTGCCGATCACCGGGCCGTGCACCGAGAGCCGGTAGCGCAGCGCGGTGCCGTTCAGCAGTGCCGGCGTTGAAGTCCTGGAGCGGGCGGCACTCGCCCTTGTAGAGGTAGTGCGTCGAGGCCCGCGTCGGCGTCCCGCCGTCCGGCTCGCAGAGCCGCTCGGCGAACACGTCGCGCACGTCGTGGTTGGCCGAGGTGAGGCTCCACGCGTAGTCCTTCGTGCGGCCGATCAGGATGTACATCGCCAGGCCCGGCACCGCCGCGCCCTGGGCGTTGAAGCCGGGGCCGTGCAGGTCGATCTGCTGGACGATCTCGGGGTAGTAGTAGCCGAGCTGCGGGCCCATCACCGCAAGCGAGTTGCGGGTGAGCGAGCGCTGGGGCGAGACCACCTGGAAGTTGGAGGCCTGCTTGCGCGGCGGCGCGGCCGCGGAGTCCGTCGGCAGCCGGATCAGCGGCAGCGGCCTTGGCGGCCGCCGTCGAGGGGCTGGCGCGGGTCGACCGACTCGATCGAGCCCGGGTCGATGGTCAGCGAGCCGGTCGGCTTGCCGCCCGTGAACACGGGGTAGTTGAAGCGCCGCCTGATCGTGGTCGGCGCCTCGGGGTCGTCCGTCAGCATGACGTCGTCCCAGGCCTTGTAGCCGCGCACCGTGCCGAGCCCCTGCTGGAGCTTGGCGAGCAGGTCGGAGTTGGTCGCCTCGCCGCCGCCGCCGGCGCCGAAGATCGAGCCGATGAAGGCGGTCACGGCGATCACGTCGTTGACGGTCGCCGGCGGCTGGTTGACGTTGTTCGCCTTCCAGTAGGCGTTGACGCCGTCGGCGTAGGCCTGGGCGTCCGCTGAGGATCTGGCGGCCCTTCTCGCCGTAGGTCTTGACGAGCAGGTCCTTCTGCGCGGTCACGAGCGCCTCGGCCTCGGGGCTCGGGACGAAGCTCTGGCCGCTGGTGACCAGGCCGAAGGCGTTGATGCCGGGCACGTCGGCGACGGCCACGCGGGCCGGGCCGCGGCCGAGCTGGATCAGCAGGCCGCGATCGCGCGCGGTGCGTCCAGCCGGCGCCGAAGGCGACGTCGGCGCGCGTCTTGCCGTAGACGTGCGGGATGCCGTAGGAGTCGTAGATCAGCTTCAGGCCCGGGCGGCCGGTCTGCTCCTCGTGCGTCGCGCCGATCGGGGCGAAGTTCTCCGGCAGGAAGTAGGTGTCGATGATCCCGCGCGTGATGTTGTCGCGCAACGGAGTGAGCCCGTCGTAGAGCGGCAGCTGGTCGAGCGAGTCGTCGGTCGTCGGCAGTCCGCCGAAGTTGCCGGGAGGCAGGATGTACCTGGCGGTGTCGCCCGAGCCTGGACCCGGGTGGTGGCGTCCTGACGCGAGCGCCGAAGCGGGCACGGCGAGCAGCACGAGCAGGACAACCAGGACGGACTTGGCCGAACGATGCACGGGGCGGACTCCTCTCTCAAGCGAACGCGACCCCTGCCGCGCCGCGGGCGGCACTCTTTCACATCGCCGCCGCGGCGTGCCCCAGTTGGCGCGGGAAGCCTTGCTATGGGTGCCCCACTTGGCGCTGGGGGCCGCGCTATCCTCCCGCCGACGTGCGGCTGTAGCTCAGTTGGCTAGAGCGTCTGCTTGCCATGCAGAAGGTCGTGGGTTCGAATCCCATCAGCCGCTTCGTCCGTGCCATCCGGCGCACCACCATCATTGAGGGCATGGAGGACAAGCCTCACGATCAGCGCCCGCCGCAAGGGCTGCCAGGGACGTGGAACGATCCCGCGCGCATCGACGTCCATCGTCGCCTGAGTCCGAGCGCCCGAATTCGCCTGACCACCGAAGCAAGCCGAGCCGCTTTGCGGTTCGCGTCCGGCCGGCGCCTGGATGAGCACTGAGCCGGTCTTCGAACCCGACCGGCTGGTAGCCGCGCTCAACGCGGCGCAGATCGGGTACGTGATCGTCGGCGGCCTTGCCGTCGGCGCGCACGGCGTCGTGCGCGCCACCCGGGACCTCGACCTGGTGGCCGCGCCCGATCAACGGAACATGGACCGTCTCGCAAATTGCCTACAGGCGCTCGGAGGCGAACATCCGATCCAGGGCCCCTTGACCGGCGCGACGCTCGCAAAGCCAGCGAGCTTCAAAGTCCAGACCCGGCATGGTGAGGTCCAGGTCCTGAACCGCATGAAGGGGGCGCCGCCCTTCGCCGAGCTGCAGCGAGACCAGATCCGTGTCGAGATCGCCTCTGACGCGGTCGCCCCCGTCTGCTCCCTCGCCCACCTCCGAGCGATGAAGCGGGCCGCTGACCGACCGCGCGATCGCGTAGATCTCGCCGAGCTCGAAGAACTGCACGGCCACGCCTAGGTCATGGGCCCGGAATCCCATCAGCCGCTCGCTGCCAGCCATGCCTGGTCGGCGATAAAGCCGTAGACCGGGTTGAACTCGTAGTTCCTGAGACGCTCCGACACGATCTCTGCCTCCTGCGGAAGGACCAGCGGGACCCAGTAGGCCTTCCGGACGATCTCGCGATCGATCCTCGCCCACGCTTTGGCTGCGGCGGTCGGCGAGCGTAGCTCGAGCAGCGATGCCCGTCGCATCCTGCGGTCGAGCGCGGGGTCGCAGACATAGCCGTTGGTCAGCCCGCCATTGCAGCCGAAGAACTGCGGCAGCAGGGCCGACGGGGCGGGGTAGTCGAGCAGCCAGTCACCGTCCACCGACAGCTGAATGCGGCGCCGCAGCTCTGGGGTGAACTCAGCGGTACGGATCATGTGGAGCTTGGTGCGATAGCCGATCGAGCGCAGCACCCGCGCGACGTACGGTGGGAGTTGCCGCGGTGTGCCGAGGCTGTCCGTCGGCCCCCAGACATCCACTCGCTGTCCTCGCGTTCCAGAGGCGGCCACCAACCGCCGCGCGCGCACGACGTCGGGCGCTGTCCACACGTCGGATCGTCGCGAGGATCGCGTGTAGGGGCAATGGGGCCGGTAGCCGAAGGTGCCGGGCATCAGCGTCTGACACGTGGGCGGCGCGACCGACCCGCCGCCGTACATGCGCGCGACCTTGAGGCGGTCGATCGCGTAGTTGAACGCCCGCCTGGCGCGGACCTCATCGAACGGCGGCAGGTGCGTGTTGAGCGGAATGAAGTCGATCAGCAGGATTCGGTTCTGGTGCAGTCGGCCGGCCGCCTGGACCCTGAGCCTGCGCAGGTCTGCCGGCGGCAGCAGGCCGAAGAACCAGTCTGCTCTTCCCGCCTGCACCTCTCGAACTGCCTCGCGGCGAGACGGCTCGGTGTCCCAGACGATGCGGTCGGGGTTGCCTTCCGGCTGAGCCGCGTGCGACCACTCCCTGAAGAACGGGTTCGGACGGGCTCCACCCCACCTGGCGTCCGCCTGGCGATGCGATAGGGACCGGTCCCCGGCACCGGCGTGGACCCCACGTCCCGAATCGGCGTCCGCGGCGGGATCGGCACCGAGTAGCCGAAGACGGTGAGCTTGAACGGGAAGTCGGCGTCGGGAGCGACCAAGTTGAAGGTGACCGTCCCGGCGCGGTCGTCGGTGACGATGCCCTTGGAGAGAGCGCAGCTCCCGGGTCGCTCGTCGCACGCGGCGGTGCCCTCCACGCCTCGGTAGTAGTCGGCGCCCGGTGAGCCCACCCGAAACAGGCGTTCGATCGCACGGCGGAAGTCGCTCCGCGCAGCGATCGCCCGTCCGAATACCCGATTCCGGATCTCAGGCGAAACGTGTACGCCGTGCCGCCGCCGGAAGGCGTCGGGACCGCGACCGCGAGATCCGGGACGAGCTTGAGCCCGTCCGGCCCTGGCGAGGCATCGAACGTGACAAGCGTGTCGTACGCCAGCCGGGTGAACTGAAACGGCTCGGCCAGGTTCGCAAAAGCGGGATCGATCGTGGGAATGGGAGACGTGCTCAGCAGCCTCAGCGTCCCGCCGCGGTGGCCGGCGCCATCGGCTCCGGCACCGACCCAGAGCTTGTCGGCGCCGGCCACGAGCGCGGATCGGACGCCGCCGACCTCGAGCGTGTCAGCCAGCCGATCGTGCGCGTGTCTATCCGCGTGACCTCGCCCGAGTCCTTGCTGGCGACCCACACCGATCCGCCCTTTGCCGCCAGGGCCGTCGGCCGCCCGACTGAACCGTCGCCACGATCGAGCCGGTCTGCCGGTCGATCCTCGACACCGTGGCGTCGACGCTGTTGGCGACCCATACCGCGTCCGGCATCAGAGCAAGCCCCGCCGGCCCATCGCCTGTCTGAACTCTCGTCCTCACGATCCCGGAGGCCGGGTCCAGCTCTTCGACCACGCCGGCGTTCTGATCCGCCACCCAGATCGATCCGCCACTCGCCACGAGCGCCGTGGCGAGAAGATCGAGCCTCAGTGTCCGGCCTCGCGACCCGGTCTCGGAATCGACCTCGACCAGCGACCGCTCGGTCGTGTTCGCCGCCCAGAGCACCCCGTCACCGAAGCCGATCGCAGACAGCCGGTCACCGCCCAGCCGCACCGTCTGGATCACGACCCCGGTGCCCGGGTCGATGCGCTGAATGGTGCCGCCGAGCGTGCTGGCCACCAACCGCACTGCCGGCAGCCGCCAGGCTGCCGGGCTGACCCGCCACCGGGATCCGGTCCACCACCGTGCCGGAGGAGAGCAGATGCGGGCCACCGTCGCGCCGTTGGAATCAGCTGCCCAGACCGAGTTCGCAGTCACCGCCAGAGCCGCCGGCGGTCCCGCCAGCCCGATGGCGGAAGCCGCGTCACCTGACTGCGGGTCGTCCCGACCAGCCGGTGGGTCTTCCCGGAGCCCACGCCACGATCCGGTGACGATCCGCTCAGGACGACGACGGCGGCAGCCACTGCGGCGAAGGCCACCACTGCGGCGGCGGCGGCGATCCGGCCGGGCTTCCGGGGCGGCCGGGGACATAGCCCGATCGGCGCGGCGCATCGAGGCTCGGGTCGTGCCGGAGGATCTGCTGCTCCAGCTCCCGCAGCGGAGATCCGGGCTCGAACCCGAGGCTCGGACGCGAGGCGGTGCCGGGCGTCCCGGTAGGCCCCCAGAGCGTCGGCGTGTCGTCCGGTCCGGTAGAGCGCAAGCATGAGCTGGCCCAGCGACCGTTCGCGCAGGGGATGCTCGCGCACCGCCGCTTCGAGCTCCCCGACAAGCTCCGGGCCGCAACCGAGAGCGAGTTGTGCCTCGTGTCGATCCTCCAAGGCACCCAGCCGCTGCTCTTCCAGCCGCTGCGACTCGCGCGCCGCGAAGGGCTCGTACAGCAGGTCGGCCAGCGCCGGTCCTCGCCACAGCCCGAGCGCATCGCCGAGTGCTCGCGCCGCCCGCGCCGGGTCGCCGGCCGCAGCGGCGTCCCGCCCGGCGCCGACCAGACGCTCGAAGCGGTCGAGGTCCAACTCCTCCGGCTCGACGCGCAGCGCGTATCCGGGTGCTCGTCGTACCAGCCGCTCCGGCCCGAGCAGGCGCCGCAGCCGCGACAGATAGCTGTCCAGCGAGCGCTGCGCGGTGGGCGGCGCTCGGTCGCCCCAGAGCGCCTCTACAAGCCGGTCGCGCGAGACGACCTCGTTCCCCGCCAGCAACAGCACGGCCAGTAGCGCCCGCTGCTTCGGCCCTCCAAGCGCGAGCTCGGACCCGTCGAGACGAACCTCGACCGGGCCGAGGATCGCGAACTCCATGCGCGCTAGCAAAACACCTCTGCAAGGGGATTTCCACACCACTGCAACACGGGCGAGGAAACGTGCGCGTCATGAACGAGACCCACATGCCCCGCCGTACGCCGACCATCGTGCTCGTTGCGGCCGTCGCCGCAGCGGGGTGGATCGGGTGTGATGGCGGCGACGACGACCCGGCGGGCGCCGAGGCCTCGAAGCGGCCGTTCACGGTCTCCTCGACACTCGACGGAAGGAAGGTCCTGCCGCACCGAATCCGGTGGCTCGCGGTCCCCGAGCTGCACGGAACGAAGATCAAGCGGGTCGAGTTCGTGATCGATGGCGGCAAGCCTCGCTGGGTGGAAGAGGAGGCCCCCTACACCTTCGGCGAGGACGAGAACGGCAAGCACAAGGGCTACCTCGTGACCAGCTGGCTCACGCCGGGCAAGCACCGCTTCATGGTCCGCGCGACCGCCTCCGATGGGCGAACCTCGGCAGATACCGTGGTCGCCCGCGTCCGCCGTTCACCAGCGCCGCCGCCGCGCCTGTCTGGAACCTGGAAGCGCGACATCCCCGACACGAGCGGGGCGCCGCCGGCGGGAAGTCCGGGCAACCCCACGGAAAACGTCTTCCCGCCCGGCACCTACAAGATGACCATCGACCGGCGCTGGATCCAGGTGCGGTGGCCGGGCAGGTACCACGTCCCCGAGAGCGACGAGACCGGCGAAGGCTGGATCCTGGATTCCGACTATGCCGCGACGGCGACGCGGCTGCGTGCGCTGGGCCCCGTCGTGTTCGAGACGTTGCAGGATCCCCCGCAGGCCGAATGGGGCTGGTGGTGCTGGCAGGACGGTCCGGCCGGGACCTATCGGTGGTCGACCAGCGGCGAGACGTTGACGTTGGCGCCGCTCAAGAGCGATCCCTGCACGTCGCGCAGTTTCATCTGGGCTGGCAACTGGACCCGCGTCCGATGAGAGCATGCTCGCTGCGATGCCGCAGCTCACGCTCGAACCCTCGGCCACCGTCGGAGTACTCGCCAACCCGTCCGGCGAGTGCGCACCGCAGCTCCTGACGATCGAGGCGTGGGCCGATACGGAGGGGCTGCGGATCGTCGACCTCGGCACCACCGACCGAGCGGACGAGCTTCTCGAGGCGGCCGGGCTCGTGATCGCCCTCGGCGGCGACGGCACGATCCTTCGTGCTCTCCAGCTCGCGCTGGCACACCACTCGCCCGTGCTCGGCGTCAACTTCGGGCACCTCGGGTTCCTGGCGGACGTCGACGGGCACGACCTGGCGTCCGCGCTCGACTGCATCGCCCGTGGCGAGGCTCAGATCGAGGAGCGCACCGCGCTCGTGGCGACCTCGCAGGTGCCGGAGCCGCAGACGGTGGTCGCCTTCAACGATCTCGTCATCTCGCGGCGGGCCGGCTTCGGGAGCGCCCGGCTGCACGTGATGGTGGGCGGCGAGCAGGTGCTCGACCTCACCGGCGACGGCCTAGTAGTCGCGTCGCCGACCGGCTCGACGGCGTACACACTCGGGGCGGGCGGCCCGGCGGTCTCCCCCACTCTCGATGCGATCGTGCTCACGCCCCTGGCCGCGCAGGGATCCCCGCTGCGATCGATGGTGCTGGACGGCAGCGACACGATCCGCATCGAGGCGGCCGAACGAAGCGCTCCGCTCGCGGTCGAGGTCGACGGGCGCACGATGCCGGACATGCCGATCCCCGCGAGCGTCGAGGTCCGGACCGCTGCGGGCAAGGCGCGGCTGGTGCGGACCCGCCCGCGCACGTTCTACGGCGACCTCGCCCGGCGCTGACCCCGCGGCCGGCCGCTACCTTGAGCCCGTGACACGGCGCACGCGGATCCTCGCGTTCGGCTCGGCGGGCCTGCTCGTCGTCGCGGGTATCGCGGGAGGCGTCCTGATCGGCGGGCTGACCGGCCAGGTGCTGCTCATCGCGCTCGTCTCCCTGGGCTTCGGCGCGGTCCTGCTGCTTCTGTTCCTCGAGGTCGGCCTCAGCGAGGACCGCGAGCGGGTCACGGAGGAGCAACGGCGGCGGTCGTCGCGCGTGGACGCCCCGCGCTGGCCCTGGCTCCCGCGCGGGCCGCGACCGCCGCGCTGACGGACCTACGCCGCCAGCTGCTCTGCGAACCGCTCCAGGTAGAGCGGCCAGCCCTGGTCGCTGCCGACGCCGTCGCGCGCGGCCTCCCAGCCGTCGCCGTGGCGGTCGATGTTGCGGTGCTCGAGCTCGACGCGCGTGCGCTCCGGCGTCTCGGCCGTGAACCGCACCTCGACCTCGCTCGTCCGCTCGCGAGTCGGTCTCGATCTGCCACTGCGGGTTGATGTCCCAGCTGAACACGACCCGGTTGGGCGGCTCGTACACGAGCACGCGCGCCCAGCGGCATTCGCTCCCGTCGACTCCGCGGTCGTAGATGTTCCCGCCCACGTGCGTCTCGAAGACCGTCTCGGCGATCTCGACCTCGAGCAGGTTGTGCTCGCGCGGCTTGAACGTCCCGAAGCCGTCCGTGAAGACGGAGAAGGCGCGCTCGATCGGCGCGTCCACGACGATCGAGTTGCGGACGGAGGTTCCCGGCGCCTGCGTGCTCATGAGCTCTCCTTCATGTGTCGCTCGACGGCGGCCTTGTAGCCCGCCAACGCCTGGTCCCAGAAGTGGTCGAGGTAGCCGCGCAGCGCGGCGAGCCCGTCGAGGTCGAGTTGGTAGATGCGGCGCGTGCCGACTCGCTGGTCGGTGACCAGGTGCGCGTCCTTGAGCACCTTCAGGTGCTGGGAGACGGCCGGCCTGCTGACCGGCAGCTCGCTCGGCCAGCTCGCCGACGGCGCGTGGCCGATCGGCGAGGCGCTCGAAGATCGCCCGTCTCGTCGGGTCGCCGAGGGCGGTCCACCCGTCCATTCGGTAAGTCTGCACGAACGGTAAGTTGCCAGTTACCTATGCGTCTGTCAAGCGCGGAGCGCTCGCGCTTCGTCTGGAAGCGCCGCAGCCGCAGCGCATTGCCGACCACGGAGACGCTCGAGAAGCGCCATCGCCGCCCCGGCGATGATCGGGTTCAGCAAACCCACGGCGGCCAGCGGCAGCGCGGCGACGTTGTAGCCGAACGCCCACGCCAGGTTCTGCTTGATCGTGCGCAGCGTCGCGCGGCTGAGGCGGATCGCGTCCGCGGCGGCGCGCAGGTCTCCGGACACGAGCGTCAGGTCCGACGCCTCGATCGCGACGTCCGTGCCGGTGCCGATCGCGAGGCCGAGGTCGGCCTGCGCGAGCGCGGGAGCGTCGTTCACGCCGTCGCCGACCATCGCCACGACGCGGCCCTCGGCCTGCAGGCGCCTGATCACGTCGGCCTTGTCGGACGGCAGCACCTCGGCGATCACCTCGTCGAGGCCGACCTCGGCGGCGACGGTCCGTGCGGTGGTCTCGTTGTCGCCCGTCAGCAGGACCGGCCGCAGCCCCAGCCGCTTGAGCGACGCCACGGCCTCCGCCGAGGTCGGCTTGACGGTGTCGGCGACCACGAACACCGCGATCGCCTGCCCGTCCCAGCCCGCCGCGATGGCGGTCTGCCCGCGCGCCTCGGCGGCCCGACGGGCCGCGTCGAGACCCGTCCGGCAGATGCATCGCCCAGTCCTCGAGCAGCGCCGGGCGGCCGACCACGAGCGCGCGTCCCTCGACCACGCCCTCCACGCCGAGGCCCTCGCGGTTGCCGAACGCCTCGACGGCGGGCAGCCGGCCCTGCTCGCCTGCCGCGGCCTTGGCGATGGCGCGCGCGATCGGGTGCTCGGAAGCGTTCTCCAGCGCCCCCACCAGCCGCAGGGCCTCGCCGCGGTCGACGCCGTCGGCCACGGTCGACCTCGACCAGCGCCATCCTGCCGGTGGTGATGGTGCCGGTCTTGTCGAGCACCACGGTGTCGACCTTGCGCGTGGACTCGAGCACCTCCGGTCCCTTGATGAGCAGGCCGAGCTGCGCCCCGCGTCCGGTGCCGACCATCAGCGCCGTCGGCGTGGCGAGGCCGAGCGCGCAGGGGCAGGCGATGACCAGCACCGCGACCGCGGCGGTGAAGCGCGAAGGTCGCGCTCTCGCCGCTGCCCGAGCCAGAAGCCGAGCGTGCCGACCGCGATGCCGATGACCACGGGCACGAACACGCCCGAGACGCGATCCGCCAGACGCTGCACCGGAGCCTTGCCGGTCTGGGCGTCGGTGACCAGCGCGGCGATCTGCGCGAGCGCGGTGTCCGCGCCGACCTTGGTCGCGCGCACCACCAGCCGCCCGCCCGCGTTGACCGTGGCGCCCGCGACCTCGGCGCCGGGGCCCGACCTCGACCGGGACCGGCTCGCCGGTGAGCATGCTCATGTCCACCGCCGAAGCGCCCTCCTCGACGATGCCGTCGGTCGCCACCTTCTCCCCCGGCCGCACGACGAAGCGGTCGCCGACCTGCAGCTCCTCGATCGGCACCCGGCGCTCCTGGCCGTCGGCGTCCAGCACCGCGACGTCCTTCGCGCCGAGCTCCAGCAGCGCGGTCAGGGCGGCGCCGGCGCGGCGCTTGGCGCGCTCCTCGAAGTAGCGCCCGGCGAGGATGAAGGTCGTCACGACCGACGCCGTCTCGAGGTAGATCTCGTCGGCCCCGGCGCCGGGCTCCGGGATCAGGTCGAACGCCATGCGCATGTCGGGCATGCCGGCGTCGCCGAGGAACAGCGCGTAGAGCGACCACAGCCACGCCGCGAGCACGCCGAGCGAGACGAGCGTGTCCATCGTCGCCGCGCCGTGCTTGAGGTTGGCCCAGGCGGCCTGGTGGAACGGCCACGCCCCCCAGAGCACGACCGGGGTCGCCAGGTTGAGCGCGAGCCACTGCCAGTTGTCGAACTGCAGCGCCGGCACCATCGAGACGAGCAGCACCGGCAGCGACAGGACGGCGGACACGATCAGCCGGCGCCGCATCGGCTCGTCCGGCTGCTCCTCGCGGTGGCCGGCGGCCTCCGCCGAGGGCAGCTCGGCCTTGTAGCCCGCCGCCTCGACCGCCTCGACGAGCTGAGTCGGCTCGACGGCCTCGGCGTCGAACTCGACGCGCGCCTTCTCGGTCGCGTAGTTGACGCTGGCGGTCACGCCCTCGAGCTTGTTGAGCCTGCGCTCGATGCGGTTCGCGCACGAGGCGCAGGTCATCCCCGTGATCGGCAGCTCGATGCGCTCGGTCGTGGCGCTCATCGTGCGACCTCCTGCGTGAAGGCG
Source organism: uncultured Thermoleophilaceae bacterium (assembly GCA_963828225.1). GTDB lineage: Bacteria > Actinomycetota > Thermoleophilia > Solirubrobacterales > Thermoleophilaceae > JACVRW01. Next base: position 527,719 of record CAWHDX010000007.1, read on the forward strand.
GCGGTGTGCACGCGCCCGTCGTGCTTGAACTGCAGGTAGAGGCGGTAGCGACCCTCGCTCGGGAACTCCGTCATGAAGCTCACGGCCTCGCCGCCCTCCTCCGGGTGCACGTGCAGGTAGGCGAGGTCGCCCTCCCGCAGCGCCACGAGGTGCCCGCCGGCGCCCAGATAGGGCTCGGTGCGGATCGTCCTGCCGCTGCGGCTGACGCTGAAGCTCAGCTTCGCCTCGCGGCCCGCGCGGACGGCGCCCGCGTCGAGCCGCACCCGGTAGCCGTCGCCGGCGTCCGCGGTCGACGCGGGTGCGGGCAGCGGCCGGTAGCCGGCATCGCCGTCGACGGCGAGGTCGGCCGCCAGCGTCTGCGCCTCCTCGTCGTGCTTGAAGTCCGCGAAGACGCGGTAGGCGCCGGCATCAGGGAGGGTCAGCCGGGACGCGCCAGACGCCGTCCTCGCCGAGCGCCGGGTGCACGTGCTGGAAGCCCTGGCCGTCGCGGCGGACGACGATGACGTGCATTCGCTTCTCGTGCTCGGTCTCGAACTCGCGGACCGGCCGGCCGTCGGCGCCGACGATGCTGAAGCTGAGCTCGGCTCGGGCGACCGCGCTCGAGCTCGGTCCGGCCCAGGACGAGCCGCAGCCCGCCGTCGGCGACCGCGAGCCCGCGGACGGGGTCGGGAGCGGCCTCGCCCCGCCGTGACCGGCCATGGCGTCGTCGCGGGCGGCGGCGTCGTGCCTCGCGATCGGGGCCGATGGCGCCGCCGGCGACCGTGGCGCCGCCGAAGACGAGCGCCAGCCCGGCTGCGAAGCCGGCGAGCTTGACGGTCGCGCGTCATGCCGTCACCTGCGTCCGGCGCGCGGTGGCGGTGCACGCCGCCGGTGTACTCGTCGCGGCGCAGCAGCATCGCCGCGAGCATGCGCGGCCACCATCGCGACGTGCTCGAAGACGAGCAGGATGCCGAGATCCTCGACCAGGCCGCCCCAGAGGAGCGCCAGCGCGCCGAGCGCCGGAAGGGCCATGGCCGCCGTCATGTCCAGCGCAGGGCTGCCAGCCGTGCCCGCGGTACCGCATCCAAGCGACCATCGGGACGGTCATCGTCACGGCCATCGCCGAGAGCATCAGGGCGTCGGAGTCGTGGAGGCTCGTGCCGAACGCGCGCAGCGCCATGCCGAGCGGCGGCGTGAGGATCCCCATGCCGAGGAACATCGCCAGCAGCATCTCCACGTAGTGGCGGGCGAAATGACGGGTGGAGGCGCTCATGCGACCACCGCCTCGTAGCCGGCCTCGTCGATGGCGCCGACGACGTCCGCGACGTCGAGCTCGGCCCCGCGGACGCGCACGAGCTTCGAGTCGAGGTCCACGTCGACGGACTCCACGTCGGCGATCCGCGACACCTCGTCGACGATGGCGACCTTGCAGTGCCCGCAGCTCATTCCCTCGACGACGAACGTGATCGCCGCCTGCTCGATGTCGGTGTTCTGTGCTTGCCGCATGTGATGCCCTTCGCGTCGCTTCTAAAGGATACGCCCCGGGGGTATGTCCCGGAACGAGCGAGACCTTAGACACCCCCCAGGGGTATGTCAACCGACATGGCCGGAATCGTCCGGCGGCTGTCCGTGACACCCCCACGGGGTATACTCCGCGGCCATGGCTACGACCACCACCCCGCAGACGCGCGGCTACACCGCGACCAAGGAGCAGCTGCTCACGCGCCTGAAGCGCGTCGAGGGACAGGTGCGCGGCATCGAGGGCATGGTCGAGGACGACCGCTACTGCATCGACGTCATCACGCAGATCTCGGCCGTCCAGGCTGCGCTCGACAAGGTCGCGCTCGGGCTGCTCGACGGCCACGCGCGCCACTGCGTCGTCGACGGGCACGCCGAGGGCACGCCCGAGGAGCTCACCGACGAGCTGATGGCGGCCGTCGGCCGGCTGATGCGGCGCGGCTAGCGCGGCGCATGCGGGCTGAGCGCCCGCTTCAGTAAGAACTGCCGCCCCGTCGGCGCTCACCGGGCATGACCGTGAACCACGAGGCCGTCGAGCGGGCGGCCGCGGACCTGCTGCGGGCGCTCGGCGCCGACGTCGACTCCGAGGAGCTCGAGGAGACCCCGCGCCGCGTGGCCGCGGCCTACGCCGAGCTGCTGACGCCGCAGCCGTTTCGCGCGACCACGTTCCCGAACGACGATGGCTACGACGAGCTGATCGTCGCGCGGGCGATCCCGTTCCACTCGCTCTGCATGCACCACCTGCTCCCGTTCCACGGGCGTGGCGCACGTCGGCTACCTGCCGGGCGAGCGGATCATCGGCCTGAGCAAGCTCGGCCGCGTCGTCGAGTACTTCGCCCGCGACCTGCAGATCCAGGAGCGGCTGACCACGCAGATCGCCGCGCTGGCTCCAGCAGCGAGCTGGAGCCGAAGGGCGTCGGCGTCGTCCTGGAGGCCGAGCACCTGTGCATGTCGCTGCGCGGCGTGCAGAAGCTCGGCGCGAAGACCGTGACCTCGGCGCTGCGCGGCCTCGTCCGCGACGACGCCCGCACCCGCCAGGAGTTCCTGGCCCTGACCACGAGGACATCCCATGACCAGTGACCAGACGTTCGTGATCGTCGGCGCCGGCCTCGCCGGCGCCAAGGCCGCCGAGACGCTGCGCGAGGAGGGCTTCGACGGGCGCCTCGTGCTCGTCGGCGCCGAGGACGAGCGCCCCTACGAGCGCCCGCCGCTGTCGAAGGACTACCTGCGCGGCGAGGCCGGGCGCGAGAAGGTCTACGTCCACGACGAGGCGCTTCTACGCCGAGCACGACATCGAGCTGCGGCTCGGGCACGACCGCGATCGGCCCTCGACACGTCGGCCGCGCGAGCTGGCGCTCGACGACGGCGAGCGGCTGCGCTACGACCGGCTGCTGCTCGCCACCGGCGCCGAGCCGCGCCGGCTGACGATCCCGGGCAGCGAGCTCGACGGCGTCCTGTACCTGCGCAGCGTCGAGGACTCCGACGCCCTGCGCGAGCGGCTGGACCGCGGCGGCACGGTGGTCGTCGTCGGCGCCGGCTGGATCGGCGCGAGGTCGCGGCCTCGGCCCGGCAGCGCGGCCTCGAGGTCACGGTCATCGAGCCGGCAGCGGTCCCGCTCGAGCGCGTGCTGGGCGCCGAGGTCGGCGCGATCTACCGCGACATCCACACCGACCACGGCGTGCGAGATGCTGCTCGGCACCGGCGTCGAGGCGTTCGAGGGCGCGACGGCGGTCGAGCGCGTCCGCACCAGCGACGGCGCACGCTCGAGTGCGACTTCGTGGTCGTCGGCGTCGGCGTGCGAGCCGCGCACCGCGCTCGCCGCCGGAGGCCGGCATCGCCGTCGACAACGGCATCCTCGTCGACGAGCACCTGCAGACCAGCGCGCCGGGCGTGTTCGCCGCCGGCGACGTCGCCAACGCCCACCACCCGCTTCTACGGCGAGCGGATCCGCGTCGAGCACTGGGCCAACGCGCTGCACCAGGGGCCGGCCGCGGCGCGGAGCGATGCTCGGCCGGCGACGACGTCTACGACCGCCTGCCGTACTTCTTCTCCGACCAGTACGACGTCGGCATGGAGTACGCGGGCTACGCGCGCGCCTGGGACCGGGTCGTCTTCCGCGGCGATCCGGCGACGCCGCGAGTTCATCGCCTTCTGGCTGCGCGAGGACCGCGTCGTGGCCGGCATGAACGTCAACGTCTGGGACGTCACCGACCCGATCCAGCGGCTCATCCGCGAGCGCGGTGGCCGTCGACGACCGCCGCCTCGCCGACCCCGACGTGCCGCTCGAGGCGACTCGCTCCCGCGTCGGAGCGACGGGAGCGCGCTCATGAACCGGCTCTGAGCGCTGCACGACGCCGGCGTGTCGATCTGGCTCGACACGCTCTCGCGCGAGCTGCTCGACAGCGGCGCGTTCGCGACGCTGATCGCCGACTTCGCGGTGACCGGCGCGACGTCGAACCCGACCATCTTCGCCAAGGCGATCACCGGCTCGGACCGCTACGACGACCAGCTGCGCGCCGCCGTCGCCGCCGGCATGCGCGACCCGCAGGAGCTGTTCTTCGCGCTCGCGCTCGACGACGTCGCGCGCGCCGCCGACCTGCTGCGCCCACCTACGAGGCAGCGGCGGGCGCGACGGCTTCGTCTCCTTCGAGTGCACCCCCGACCTCGCCGACGACACCGCGGGCACGATCGAGCAGGCGCTCGAGCTGTGGCGGCGCCTCGCGCGGCCCAACGTGATGATCAAGGTGCCGGCTACCGACGCGGGCGTCCCGGCGATCGAGGAGCTCACCGCGCGCGGCGTCAACGTCAACGTCACCCTGCTGTTCTCGGTCGCGCGCTACGAGCAGGTGATCGACGCCTACATCGCGCGGCCTCGAGCGACGCGTCGGCGACGGGCGAGCCGGTCGACGCGATCGCCTCGGTCGCGTCGTTCTTCGTCTCCCGCATCGACGCCAAGGCCGACGCCCTGCTCCCGCCGGGCTCCGCGCTGCGCGGCACGCGTCGCGATCGCCAACGCCCAGCGCGCCTACGCGCGCTATCTGCGAGCGCTTCGCCGACGAGCGCTGGCGCGCCGCTGCAGCGACGCGGGCGCCCGGCCGCAGCGACCGCTCTGGGCGAGCACCGGCACCAAGGACCCGGCCTACTCCGACGTGCTCTACGTCGAGCGGCTGATCGCCCCGGCGTGGTCAACACGATGCCCGAGCCGACGCTGCACGCGTTCGCCGACCACGGCGACGTCGACCGACGCCCTCGGCGTCGTGACGCGGCGCGGCCTGCGAGACACTCGCCGCGCCGCGCGACGCCGGCATCGACCTCGAGCGATCACCGCCGAGCTCGAGCGCGAGGGCGTGCGCGCGTTCTGCGACTCCTACCGGGAGCTGCTCGACTGCATCGAGGCGAAGGCCCGCCGCCTGGCTCCGAGCTAGCCGGCGTCAGGCGACATCCGGCCCGTCGCCCTTCGCGAGCGCGCGCAGCCCGTCGTACTCCTCGTGGCACGCGGGGCACCCCTGCAGGTGGGCACGCATGCCCGGGATCTGCTCGTCGGCCGCCTCGCCCTGGAGCTCCAGCTCGACGTACTCGTCGAGCTTCTCGAAGCACTCGTCGCACAGGAGCTCGGGCTCGGCCGGGCCGAGCAGCCGCTTCAGGATCGTCTCGTTGGTGGGCTTGTCCATGGTCGGTCTCCGCTAGATCGAGTCGAGGGTGAACCCCTGCGCGTCCAGTTGTCGTGCGCAGCTTTTTCCGGGCGTCGTGCAGCGTCTTGTAGAGCGCGCCGCGGGTGGTGTCGAGCCGCTCGGCGAGCACGTCGATCGGCACGCCGTTGAGGGCGAGCGCGACGAGCACCTGGCGCTGGTGCTCCGTCAGGCAGTCGTCGATCGCGCGCGTGATCGCGCCCATCAGCTCGTCGGTGGCGGCGCGGTCCTCGGGCCCATGGGCGGCGTCGGCCACCAGCGGCCACGCAGCCGGCTCGAGCACGACCTCGCGCTCCTGCCAGGCGCGCCTGCGCAGGCGCACGCCCGCCTCCAGCAGAGCGAACTTGTAGGCCCAGGTGGTGAAGCGGCTTGCGCCGCGGTAGTCGTCGAGCTTGGCGAGCACCGCGACGAGAGCGTCGGCGGCGGCCTGGAAGGCGAGGTCGTCGAGGACCTCCCCGCGCACGTGCGAGAGGGCGGCTCGGCGCCGCGACACCTCGAAGCGCGCGGCGCTGAGCAGGAGCTCGTGGAGACGCTCGACGGCCTGATCGCGCTCGGCGCCATCGCCGCGCAGGTCCCTCAGCCACGCGCGCGACTCACCATCGGGACCTACGCTGGGCTTCTCGGCGCGCGTGAGGTCATCGGGCCCGCGAGGCTAACGGTCACCTCCCATTGGCGCGCGCGGGCGGGCGCTTCTTACCTCTGCGGTAAGAACGCGCGCGCCGCCGGCGCGAACCCTGTCGAGAGCCGCCCGCACGGAGCGGGCGGCGCGACGAGAGAGAGGTCCCCATGACCGTCACGACCGCCCCGAACCGGCCGTCGCCGGCCACCGGCGTCCCGGCCGCGCGCCCCGACTGGCGCGATGCCCGCTACCAGGCCTTCGCGCTGATGCGCCTGGCCTTCACGGTGGCGCCGATCGCGTTCGGGCTCGACAAGTTCTTCAACGTCATGGTCGACTGGCCGATCTACCTGGCGCCCTGGATCGACGACATCGCGCCCGGCTCCGCGCAGGACTTCATGTACTTCGTCGGTGCGACCGAGATCGTCGCCGGCATCGCCGTCGCGCTCAAGCCGCGCTACGGCGCGTACCTGGTCGCCGCGTGGCTGGGCGGCATCGTCGTCAACCTCCTCACCCACTCCGGCTACTACGACATCGCGCTGCGCGACTTCGGCCTCATGCTCGGCGCGCTCAGCCTGGCGCGGCTGGCGGCGGTCTACGACCCGCCGCTGCGGTGAGCCCAGTTTCGGCGCCGCGCGCCGCGGGTAGCCCGCGACTCGAGGGACGTCTCGGATCGGAGGGAGTCGGATGTTCGTGGAGCGGCGCGCGCGCCTGCTGGCCCTGCTGCTGGGAGCCGCTCTGGCGGCCGTGCTGGTCGCGGCGGCGGGAGCGGTCGGATCGCGCGGCGGCGCAGGGCTCCCCTACGAGAACCCGCGCCTGCTCGGTGCACGCGCGCGTGGACGACCTCCTGTCGCGCATGACGCTCGAGGAGAAGGTCGGCCAGATGACGCAGACCGAGCGGGCGGCGGTCTACGACGACGAGAGCCCGATCACGGAGCTGAAGCTGGGCTCGCGTCCTGTCCGGCGGCGGCTCGGTGCCGACGCCCAACGCCCCCGAGGCCTGGGCGGACATGGTCGACCGCTTCCAGCGCGCCGCACTGGCGACGCGGCTGCACATCCCGATCCTCTACGGGATCGACTCGGTGCACGGCGACGGGAACATGCTCGGCGCCACGGTCTTCCCGCACAACATCGGCCTGGGTGCCAGCCGCGACCCCGAGCTCGTGCGCAAGGTGGCGCACGTGACCGCGGAGGAGACGCGCGCCAGCGGACCGCAGTGGGTCTTCGCGCCATGCGTCTGCGCCGCGCGCGACGACCGGTGGGGACGCACCTACGAGAGCTTCGGCGAGGACGCGCGACTGGTCGAGCGGATGGAGACCGCGATCGACGGCTTCCAGGGCTCTCGCGGGCAACTCTCCGATCCGATCGCGTGCTCGCGACCGCCAAGCACTACGCCGGCGACGGCGACACCGACTACGGCACGAGCACGAACCCGAGCGGCTACCCGATCGACCAGGGCGTCTCGATCACCACCCGCGGCGACTTCTGGCGCAACTCCCTGCGGCAGTACGTGCCGGCGGTGCGCGAGCACCACGTCGGAAGCGTGATGCCCTCGTACTCGAGCGTCGACTGGGTCGAGGACGGCCTCGGCAACCCGATCAGGATGCACGCGAACCGCGAGCTGATCACGGGGCTGCTGAAGCGAAAGCTCGGCTTCGACGGCTTCGTCATCACCGACTGGGCGGGAATCCATCAGCTGCCCGGTGACTGGCCGACGCAGGTGCGCACGGCGGTGAACGCCGGCATCGACATGTTCATGGAGCCGAACGACTACGAGAGCTTCGCTACGACGCTGACCGCGGAGGTGCAGGCGGGCCGCATCCCCATGCGCCGCATCGACGACGCGGTGCGGCGCATCCTCACGAAGAAGTTCGAGCTCGGCCTGTTCGAGCACCCGTTCACCGATCGCACCCATCTCGACGAGGTCGGGTCACGCGCGCATCACGCGCTCGCGCGCCGCGCGGCCGCCCAGTCGCAGGTGCTGCTCAAGAACCGCAAGGCCACGCTGCCGCTGCGGCGCGACTCGGACGTCTACGTCGCCGGCTCGAACGCCGACAACATCGGCAACCAGGCCGGCGGCTGGACGCTCACCTGGCAGGGCGGCACGGCGAACGAGATCCCAGGAACCACGATCCTCGACGGCATCCGCGGCGCGACCCGCGGCACCGTCACCTACAGCGCCGACGCCTCCGCTCCGGTACCGCGCGGGTCGAAGGGCATCGTCGTGGTGGGCGAGACGCCGTACGCGGAGGGCTACGGCGACGTGGGCGGCCCGGGGTGGCCGGGCGACCCGGCCGACGGCGGCGTCGCGCGGACGCCGCAGACGATGCAGCTCTCCGAGGCCGACAAGGCCGCCGTCGACCGCGTCTGCGCCGCCGTCACGCGTTGCACGGTCGTGGTCGTGTCGGGTCGGCCCCTCGTGATCGACCCGGCGCAGCTGCGCGAGATCGACGCGCTGGTCGCAGCCTGGCTGCCCGGCAGCGAGGGACGAGGCGTCTCGGACACGCTGTTCGGCCGCCGGCCGTTCACCGGGAAGCTGCCGGTCAGCTGGCCCAGGAGCCTCGACCAGGAGCCGATCAACGTGGGCGACCGCGACTACGACCCGCTCTACCCGTTCGGCTGGGGGCTCAGGACGCGCTAGCTGGGAGCGTCGACGTCGTGGCGCTTCAGGTAGTCCAGGTAGAACGGGCGCAGCAGGTCGGCGACCTCGCCCTCGCCCGAGTGCGTGACGTCGTCGACGTGGGCGATCATCGACTGGAGGTCGGCCTCGGCCTCGTCGAACTCGCCGGCGGCCGCCTCGGCCACCGGCAGCACCTTCAGCAGGTCCCAGAAGAAGCGCAGGTCGAGGTGACGGCGCGCGCGGCTGACCGCCAGGTCGTGGAGCTCCTTGGACGAGAGCTGCTCGAGGCCGTTGTCGGTGGACACGGCGGGGAGGGTACGCGATCCCCGCCGCGCTAGGTGGCGGCCGGCACGACGCACAGCTCGGGACGCCCCGGCGTGTTGAGCGCGCGGCGCAGCGTGATGAACGCCGCCGCGCCCAGGATCAGCGGCAGCCAGAACAGGATCACGCGATAGGTCAGCACCGCCGCCGCCGTGGCCGCGGCCGGCGTGCCGTAGACGATCAGCGTGCCGATCAGCCCGCCGTCGATCCCCCCGAGGCCGCCGGGCAGCGGCAGCAGCCCGCCGAGCTGGCCGATCAGGTAGCCCATCATGATCACCGTGATCGGTGGCGAGAAGCCGAAGGCGTGGAACGTCGCCCACAGCACGGCGTTGTCCCAGGCCCAGTAGCCGAGCGAGCCGGCGATCACGAGCCCCTCGCGCGAGCGCACGATCTCGACCGCCTCCCCGGTCCCGTCGACCAGCGCCCCGCGCACCTGGGCGAGCGCCCTCCGGGTCCGCCCCGCATCGGCCGCCGGGCCGTCACCGGGACCGAGGCGCGGCACCAGCAGGATCGCGCCGATCACGAGCAGCGCACCCGCCGCCGGCACCGCCGTCAGCCACAGCGACAGGTCGGGCCCGACCAGCCCGAGGGCGAGGATCGTGCCGAGCACCGCCACGGCCACGAAGTTGACCGAGCTCTTGATCAGGAAGAAGGCCACCGACCGCCGGGCGATCCGCTCCGCCGGCATCCCGCCCTCGCGCAGGATCCAGGCGCCCAGGGCGAGCCCGCCGGCTCCGCTGGCCGGCACGATCGACCCGGCGCCGAGCTCGGCGAGGCCGATCTCCCAGCTCGTGCGCCACGGCATGTTGCGGCAGAAGATCGGCCGGAACATCAGCACGTAGGACGCGCACGACAGGGCCTCGAAGGCGACGGCGAGCGCCAGCCACTCCGGCTGCGCCTTGATCAGCAGGTCGCGCACCTGGCCCAGCCCGGGCGCGAGCAGCAGGATCAGGCCGACGACGACGAGCACCGCCACGACCTGCAGCGTCCGCCGCACCAGCCTGCGCGGCGCGAAGTCGTCCGGCATCGTGACGCCCGCCGCTCGGTCGAGCGGCTCGACTCCGAGGTCGCGCGCGGCAGGTGTCGTCGGCTCGTCCAGAGCCTCCGAGTCTCGCATCCGCGCGAGCTGCCGCTCTTCAGCCGGCTCCGAGAACGCCTTCCATGTAGCGGCCGGCCGCGCTTGTCGCCTCCTCGGAGCTGCTCCCCTCCAGGCGCGCGTTCAGGTACGCGGCGTACCAGTCCCACCAGTTGTGCGGCGGAGAGCTCTTCTCGTACGGGTCGTGGTGCTCGGCCGTCTCGTGCAGCAGCTCCGCCAGGTTCGCTACGTCCATCGGTGGTCCTCTCTAGTGCTTGGACTGTTCATGGTCTGGGCCTCGAGGTCGCTCAGCGTGCTCAGGAACGCCTCCGAGAAGCGACGGGAACGGCTGGATGACGTCGAACAGGACCGACAGCGGCACGCGCGCGCGGATCGCCACCGTCGCCTGCTGGAGCCACTCCCCCGCCTCCGGTCCGAGCGCATAGGCGCCGGTCAGCCGCTCCCCGTCGGAGAGCAGCGTCATGAAGCCCTTGCCCTCCGCGTACGCGCGCGTATAGGTGGAGGTGCGCGGCACCTCGGCGAGCGGGACCGTCGCCGAGAGCGCGCCCTCGGCCTCGCCGACGGCGGCGGCCTGCGGGTCGGTGAAGACCACGCGCGGCACGGCCTCGTAGTTGGCGCGGCGATCGCGTCCGAGGATGTTCGCGGCGGCGACGCGGCCCTGGTACTTGCCCATGTAGGTGAGCGGCCAGATGCCGGTCACGTCGCCGATCGCCCAGAGCCCGTCCGCCACGCGCATCCGCTCGTCGACCGGCACGCCCTGGCCCGTGGGCTCGACGCCGACCGTCTCGAGCCCGAGGCCCTCGACGCGCGCGCGCCGGCCGGTCGCCACGAGCAGCCGGTCGCCCCGCAGCTCGTCGCCGCCGGGGAAGTCGAGGACGTACTCGCCGCCCTCGCGCCGGACGCCGCTGACGTGCTCGCCGAAGCGGAGCTCGATGCCGTCGGCTGCCAGCGCCGCGCCCAGCGCATCGCCGAGCGGCTTGGGCTCGCGCGGCAGGACGTGGTCCGTCCCCTCGACGAGCGTCACCGACGCGCCGAGGCGATGAACGGCCTGCGCCATCTCGACCCCCACCGGACCGCCGCCAAGCACGAGCAGCCGGCGCGGCACCTCGGTGAGCGCGGTGACCTCGCGGTTCGTCCAGACGCCGTCGAGCTCGCGCAGGCCCGGGACAGGCGGGATCACCGGGTCCGACCCGTTCGCGAGCACGACGTGGTCGGCGGCCAAGCTCTCGCCACCGATCTCGACCCGGCCGGGACCGGCGAGCCGGGCGTCACCGCGCAGGACCTCGATGCCCTTCGACTCGAGGTACGCCGCCTTGGCGCCGTCCTGGTAATCGGCGACCATGAAGTCGCGCCACTCGAACGCACCGGCCGGGCGCACGCCGCCGTCGACGGCCTCCCGGGCGCCGGGCGCGTCGCGCGCCGCCTGGAGCGCCTCGCCGGGCCGCAGCAGCGTCTTCGACGGGATGCACGCCCAGTAGTCGCACTCGCCGCCGACGAGCTCGCGCTCGGCGATCGCCACCCGCAGGCCGGCGTCCGCGAGGTGGCCCGCGCAGTGCTCCCCGGCCGGACCGGCGCCGACGACGATCACGTCGAACCGGCGGCCCTCGGTTGCGGCGTGCTCACTCATGGAACTCGATCTAGACCCCAGCGCGCCGCGATCCTATCCACGAGCCCCCAGCCGCCCGAACTCGATCACCTCCACGCGCGCGCGCGCGGCTAGCTCAGGCCTTCTCTGCGTTGGGGAAGTCCGACTCCTCGGCGCCCTCTGAGATCTCCTCCCGCTGGGCTTCCTTTGCGTCCCCGGACTTCAGCTTGTCCACGTCCCCTTCGACATCCTCCTCGCGGCCCTGACCGTAGGCGTGGAGCGGGGTGTCTGGAAGGGTCTCCTCGTCCGCGCGCTCTTCTCTCTCCTCGTCGGAAGGCATTGCCGCCTCTCCTCGTATCGCCGTCAAAACCGGATCACCCCTATGGGTACCCCGGACGGCGAGCGCGTACCACCGGGCTAGGCCGGCAGCCGCTGGAGAAAGCCCTCGGGATGGCAGGAGATGCCGTACAGCTCGAGGTCGCGCCGGACCCGGAACGAATTGCCCGCCGGCGTGGCGAGCCAGTCGTGCAGCGCGGGCAGCACGCCGCGCGGCCAGTCGGGCGAGAGGCGCATCTCGTCGACGTCGACGCAGCCGTCCTCGACGACGAAGAAGCCCCCCGGCGCGACGAAGCGCGCGAAGCCTTCGAGCGCCGCGAGCGTGGTGGCGTAGACGTGCGCGCTGTCCTCGACGACGAGGCAGCGGGAGCCCTCCGGGAGCATTCGCTCGATCCGCCCAGGCAGGTCGGGGTCGGTCACGTCCGCCTCGACGAGCGCGATCGAGTCGGCGTAGGACGGGTCGACCGACTCGATCGAGTGCCGCGCCGCGGCGATGTCGACGTCGATCGAGACGACGAACGGCCGCGCGCCGGAGCGGTAGCGGGCGTACGCCGCCAGCCGGTCGCGAAACCAGAGGCTGCTGCCGCCGAGGTACGCGCCGATCTCGATCACCGCGGTCGCGCCGCTCTCCCAGATCAGGTGCTCGTAGACGCGCAGGTCCTCGGGGAACTTCGACATCCCGACCCCGGCGTACGAGTCGCCCGTGTGCTGGGCGGCCCGCTTGAGCCAGTGGTCGCGCATAGTCTCGGCGAGATCGGTCTCCACCGGCTCGGGCAGCACCCGGCTCAAGCTACCGGGCGGCGCCTCGGGCGCGGCGCTCGGCACGGTGCGAATTTTGTCGCCTTTGGGTGTCCATAGGCACCCAAACGCAGCGGGAATCCCACGCGGAGGACGCTCGCTTAGGCCGACGGCCGCCGGGTATCCGCCAGGCGTGGCCGCTCAGTCACCCCCGCGGGCCCCGGCCTTCCTGATGGGCATCGGGCTCGGTGGCTTCATCGACGGGATCGTTCTCCACCAGATCCTGCAGTGGCATCACATGCTCACCGACACGGGCGATCATCCCGCCGACACGGTCGCCGGGCTCGAGGACAACACGCTCGCCGACGGCTTCTTCCACCTCGCCACCTGGGTCTGCGTGGCAATCGCGATGTTCCTGATGGTGCGGGCGTGGCGGGAGGGCAGGCTCGCGCCGCCGTGGCGCGTGCAAGTCGGCCTCCTGCTGGCCGGGTGGGGCGCCTTCAACCTCGTCGAGGGACTCGTGGACCACGAGCTGCTCGGCATCCACCACGTGCGCGACGACCTCGGCGCCCCGCTGGGATGGGATCTCGGCTTCCTCGCCTTCGGCGCGGCACTCGTCATCGGCGGCCTCGCGCTCGAGCGTGCGGCCCGGCCGGCGCCGCTTGCCGGGACACGGCCCGGGTAGCCGCCCGCCATGCTCGAGAAGAACGCCGCGCCCGGCATCCACCGCGTCGAGGACGCGAACGTGAACTGGTACCTCGTCGAGGGCGACGACGGCGTCACGATCGTCGACGCGGGCGTGCCCGCCTCCTGGTCGTCGCTGCAGGATGCGCTGCGCGAGCTGGGGCGCTCCACCAGCGACGTAAAGGCAGTCGTGCTGACACACGCGCACTTCGACCACGTCGGGTTCGCCGAGCGCGCCCGCACCGAGCTGGGAGTGCCGGTCCACGTCCACGAGAACGACGCGCCGCTCGCCCGCAAGCCGCTCGCAGTACACCCACGAGCGCTCGCGCACGCGTTATCTCCTGACCAAGCCGAAGGCGCTGCCGATCGTCGCCGGCCTCCTTCGGGCGCGGGCCTTCTGGCCGCGGCCGGTGCGCGAGGTGGCCCGCTACACCGACGGTGTGCTGGCGGTGCCGGGGCGCCCGCAGGTGGTGCGGACGCCCGGGCATACGGTCGGCCACTGCTCGCTCTCCTTCCCCGACCGCGACGCCGTCATCGCCGGAGACGCAGTCGTGATGCTCGACCCGTACACGGGCGAGCAGGGCCCGCGCGTCGTCGCCCGGGCGGCCACGGCGGACAGCGAGCGCGCGCTCGGCTCGCTCGACGCGCTCGCCGCGACCGGCGCGGGAACCGTGCTCACGGGACACGGGGAGCCATGGCGGGGCGGAGCGGCCGAAGCGGTGTCCCGCGCTCGCCGCGCCGGCGTGGCCTGACGGCCGAGCCTGCGCGTCTACCCGAGCTGGCGGCCCCGGAAACCGGCCGTCCGAGTCGGAGTCGAAGCGACATCGCCGGGGTAGCCGGGCGCGGTGGCCAGGGTCTCCTTCGATCTCAACGGAACGCTCCTCGACCCCCAGGGGCGCGCCGACGCGCTCGACCTGGCCGTGCAGCTCGCGATGGCCCACACGCTCGCCGGTGACTTCCCCCCGTTCGCCGACCTGCTGAGGGCCGCCGGTAGCGAGCCGCCGGACGAGCTGCCGCCATTCGAGGAGGTCGAGGAGACCCTGGCCCGGCTCGCCTCGGCGGGTCACACACTGATCGCCCTGACCAACAGCGCGCGCGAGACAGCCGAGCTGCACCTCGAGCGAGCCGGGTTGCGCTACCTCTTCCGCGAGGTCGCCGGCGCCGACCAGGCGGGGGCCTACAAGCCCGACGCGCGGGTCTATGGGCTGGTCGACTCGGACTGGCACGTCGCCGCGCACTGGTGGGACGTGCTCGGGGCCGCGCGCGCGGGGAGGCGCACGGTCTACGTGGCGCGGCGCGGGCAGCTGCCCGCGCACCTGACGGCCGACCTCGTGGTCGACGACCTCGAGGGACTCGACCCGCGCCGCCTGACCTGACAGGTCGGGCCGAAGATGCACCGTCGCATGGCCGAGCCCGGCTCGGCGGACGACGACTGAGCCCGCTAGAGTCAGGCCCACGGTCGAGCATCCGTTCGACGAAAGCCGTGCGTCGCGTTTCCGCAGTCGTTGCCTATCAGCACCCTCCGCGTTTCGCAGTGCACATACCCCGGAGGGGGAACATCAATGGCAACAGGAACCGTCAAGTGGTTCAGCGACGAGAAGGGTTTCGGGTTCATCACGCCCGATGACCAGGGCAAGGATCTCTTCGTCCATCACAAGGCGATCCAGGGCAGCGGCTTCAAGTCGCTGACCGAGGGCGCGAAGGTGAGCTACGACGCCGAGCAGGGCCCCAAGGGCCCGGCTGCCGCGAACGTCCAGACGATTTAGTCACGGCGCCAGGGGGGCTCGTCCGAGCTCCCCTGGCGGTCGGGATTCCGTCGGGCCGGCTAACGAGGGGGGCGCATATGGCGTCAGGTGGCAAGCGCAAGACCACGATGGCGAAGCTCAACCGCGAGCGGAGACTGCTCGAGAAGCGGCTGGAGAAGGCCGCCAGGAAGACCGCCCGCAAGCGGGCTGCGGCCGAGCCGCAGCCGGCGGCCGACGCCGCCTACGGACCTGCTGACGACACGCTCGAGCCGGGCGAAAACGGACTTGCGCCGGGCGAAGAGACGCTCGCGCCCCCTGAAGAGACGCTCGCGCCCGAGCGCGACTAGCGTCCCGCGGCGCCGCTATCCCGGCGCCCGCACCACCCGCTGCGGCGCCTCACCGCGCACCGCCGCCTCGAGCTGCGGCGTCAGCCGCTCCAGCACGTAGGGCAGGCTCAGCGGGCTGATGAAGTAGAGCGCTCCCGCGAGCGTGCCGTCCGTGTAGACGGCGTGGCGCCCGGCGACCGCGCGCAGCTTGCCGAAGGTGGGCACTTTCTTCAGCGCGGCCACGTCGCTCGGCTTCTCGGTCGCGAACACGATCACGTCGGCGTCGAGCACGTCCATGCGCTCCTCCGACACCCCCACCTGCTCCCCCTCGCGCTTCACCAGCGGCGTCAGCTTCGGGTTGATCTCGAAGCCGAGCATCGTCAGGAAGTCCGTCGACAGCCCGTCCGGGTACGCGTAGATCAGGCCGTTGTAGAAGGCGTTCTGCACGAACGTCGCCGTCTTCCCCCTGAACTCCGGGTGCTCGGCCGCGACCTTCGCGAAGTCGCGCCGGATACCGGCCACGAGCCGCCTGCCCTCGCGCGGCTTGCCGAGCGCCGCCGCGATCAGCTCGACCTGACGGTCCCAGGGCGAGAACCAGTCGGTGCCGCCGCGCGGCGGCCCGATCGTCGGCGCCAGCTTGGAGAGCTTGTCGTAGTCGGCCCGCTTCATCCCGGAGTTGACGCCGAGGATCAGGTCCGGCCGCAGCGCCGCGATCTTCTCGAACTCGAAGCCATCGTCGGTGTGCAGCACCGTCGGCTTCGCGTCGCCGAGCGCCGCGCGCGCCCACGGCCACACCGCGTAGGGCTGGTCGCCGTACCACTCGCTCGTCGCGATCGGCTTGAACCCGAGCGCGAGCGCCGTGTCCTGCTCCGTGAACCCGACGACGGCGATCCGCTTCGGCTTCGCCGGCACCGTCGTCACGCCGAACTTGTGCGCCACCCGCGCCGGGAAGCCGGCGCCGCCCGCCGGCGCCGTCGTGCTGCCGCCGGACGGCTCGTCGCCGTCGGAGCCGCACGCGGCGAGCCCGAGCGCGAGCGCCGCGACCAGTGCGAGCCGCCTCATCGCCGCGCCCCCTGATCGGTCGAGGTGGCGGGGTCCCCGTCGGCCGCTGCGGCCAGCCGCGGCACCAGCTCCCGCAGCAGGGTCGGCATGCTGAGCACCGACGGGAACGAGGTCGCCTCGTACACGCGGTCGTCGCCGCGGACGAACACGTCGCGGCCCTCCCTGCGCACGTCCAGCTTGGCGTAGACCGGGTCGCGCTTGAGCTCGCTGACCGAGCGGTCGCCGTCGGCGAACCAGAGCAGGGCCCCGACGTCGAGCGCATCCACCTTCTCGTCCGACAGCTGCCCGCCGAAGTCACCCGGGAAGGCCTTCCGCAGCGCCTTCGGGTAGGTGAAGCCGAGCTGCTCGAGCATGCGCGTCCGCACGTCCTGCGGCCCGTAGACGAAGATCCCCTGGTAGTCGGAGACGTTGGCCGCGGTCTGGCCCTCGAACTCCGGATGCCGGGCGGCGGCGGCCGCGATCAGCCGCTCGGTGCGGTCCACGAGCGCGCGCGCGGCCTTCGGCCGGCCGACCGCCCGGCCCGTGATCAGCGTCTCGTCCTGCCACGAGGAGCCGTAGTCGACCTGTCCCTTCGGCTGGCCGACGACCGGGTGCGATCTTCGAGAGCGTCGCGTACTCCTTCTTCGTCATGCCGGAGTAGATCGCGAGGATCAGGTCGGGCCGCTGCGCCGCGATCTTCTCGATCTGCAGGCCGTCGCTCTGGTCGAGGACGGTCGGCGCCGGCGCGTCGCCGAGCTCGTCGCGCGCCCACGGGAAGATCGCGCCGCGGTGCTTGCCGTACCACTCGGTGGTGGCGACCGGGACGACCCCGAGCGCCAGCAGGGCGTCCTGCTCGCGCAGGCCGGCAACCACCACCCGCTCGGGCCGCGCCTCGATGGTGGTCGAGCCGTACTTGTGCTCGATCGTGACCGGGAAGGCTCCGGCCTCGGCACCGCGCTCGGCCGCTCCACCTGCGGCCGGCCCGGAGGCGTCGTCTTCGGAGCCGCAGGCCGCGAGCGCGACGGTGGTCATCAAGAGGGTCAGCATCGGCTTCATCCGCATAGTTAGGGCACCCTAACAAGAGACGAGCCGCGATGTTAGGCTGCCCTAACTGATGAGCGCCCTGACCGCTACGAGCCCGGCGCCCCCGCGCGCCCGCGGCGGGACGACCGCTCGCAGCGCGGGCCTCTGCCTCGCGGTTGCGGTCCTGGGCTGCTCGGCGCTCCTCAGCCTCGCGGTGGGCGCGCGCTCGATCCCGCTCGAGGACGTGGCGGACGCCCTCCTCCATGGCGGGGGGTCCCAGGACGCCGCGATCGTCAACAGCATCCGCGTGCCGCGCACGCTGCTCGGGGTGGTCGTCGGCGCGGCCATCGGCGTCGCCGGTGCTCTGATGCAGGCGCTCACGCGCAACCCGCTGGCCGATCCCGGGCTGCTGGGCGTGAACGCGGGCGCGTCGGCGGCGGTCGTCATCGCGCTGTCGCTCGGCGTGGCGGGCGCGGCGGGGTCGGTCTGGTTCGCGCTCATCGGTGCCGCGCTCGCCTCGATCGCCGTCTACACGATCGGGACCGCCGGCCGCGGCGGCGCCACGCCGGTCCGCCTCGCGCTCGCCGGCACAGCGCTGACGGCGGCGCTGACCGCCGTCATCTACGGCGTCGCGCTCAGCGACGTGCGGCTGCTCCAGCAGTTCAACTTCTGGTCGGTGGGGGCACTGGGCGGCCGCGGCCGCACACAGCTCGACGCGATCGTGCCCTTCGTGGCCGTCGGCGCCCTGCTGGCGCTCGCGCTGGCGCGCTCCCTGAACGCGCTCGCCCTCGGCGACGACTCCGCGCGGGCGCTGGGAGCGCGCGTCGGGCGCACGCGCATCGGCGGCGCGGTCTCGGTGACCCTGCTGTGCGGCGCCGCCACCGCCGCCGCCGGGCCGATGTACTTCCTCGGCCTGACGGTGCCTCACGCCGGCCGGGCGATCTGCGGGCCCGACCAGCGCTGGGTGCTCGCCTACTCGGCCGTGCTCGGCGCGGCGCTGCTCCTGATCGCCGACGTGATCGGCCGCGTTGGTCGTCCGGCCCGGCGAGCTCCAGGCGGGCGTGATGGTCGCCGTGATCGGGACACCGGTGTTCATCGCGCTCGTGCGCCGCAAGCGGATCGCGGCGCTCTGATGACGGCCGACGCGATCCGGGTCGGATCGGGCGTGTCGCTGCAGGTCCGGCGCCGGCCGATCGGGGTCGGCACTCGCGCTCGTGCTGGCGGTCGCGGTCCTGCTCGTCGCCGCGATCGGGACCGGCGACTTCGCGATCGCCCCGGTGGACGTGCTGCGCGCGCTGACGGGCGGCGCCGACGCCGGCACGGAGTTCATCGTGCGCGACCTGCGCCTGCCGCGCGCCCTCTGCGGGCTACTCGTCGGCGTTGCGCTCGGGCTCTCCGGGCGCGATCTTCCAGTCGCTCACGCGCAACCCGCTCGGCTCTCCGGACATCGTCGGCTTCGCCCAGGGCGCGTCGGTCGGCGCCCTGATCGTGATCACGGTGCTGGCCGGCTCCGGGGCGATGGTCTCCCTGGGCGCCCTCGGCGGCGGCGCGCTGACCGCGCTCGCGGTCTACGGGCTCGCCTTCCGCCACGGCGGCACCTCCGGCTACCGGCTGATCCTGATCGGGATCGCGATCGGCTTCCTGATGGTGTCGATCACGGATTACCTGCTCGCGCGGGCGCGTATCGAGGAGGCCGAGGAGGCCACGCGCTGGCTGCTCGGATCGCTCAACGGGCGCGACTGGTCCGACGTCCTCCCGCTGGCGATCGCGCTGGCGCTGCTGCTGCCGGCGAGCGTGCCGGCCGGCCCGGCCCTGCGCGCGCTCGAGCTGGGCGACGACGCGGCCGCCGCGCTGGGCGTGCGCGTGGAGCGCGCGCGCCTGAGCCTGGTCGCTCTCGCGGTGGCGCTCGTGTCGGTGACCACCGTCGCGGTCGGCCCGATCGGCTTCGTCGCGTTGACGGCCCCGCAGATCGCACGCCGGCTGGCGCGCACCGCCGGGCCGCCGCTCGTCTGCTCCGCGCTCACCGGCGCGGCGCTGGTGCTCGCGGCCGACGTGGGCGCTCAGCGCCTGATCCCCTCCACCACGCTCCCGGTCGGCGTCATGACCGGCGGGTTCGGCGGCCTCTACCTGGCCTGGCTGCTGACAAGCGAGTGGCGCCGGGGCCGGGCGTGAGCGACGCGCCCCTGCACGCCAGGGATGTGACGCTGGCATACGACCGCGAGGTCGTCGCACGCGACCTGACGGTCTCGATCCCCCAGGGCGGCTTCACCGCGATCGTCGGCCCCAACGCCTGCGGCAAGTCGACGCTGCTGCGGGCGCTGGTGCGCATGCTGAAGCCGCGCGCCGGGTCGGTTCTGCTCGACGGCGCCGAGATCTCCTCGCTGCCCACCCGGCAGGTGGCGCGCCGGCTCGGGCTGCTGCCGCAGACGTCGACGGCGCCGGACGGGATCACCGTGTCCGAGCTGGTGGCCCGCGGGCGCCATCCCTACCAGCGGCTGCTGCGCCAGTGGTCGCGCGAGGACGAGCGGGCCGTGCGCGATGCGATGGCGCAGACGGCCGTGGACGACCTGGCCGACCGGCTGGTGGACGAGCTCTCGGGCGGGCAGCGCCAGCGCGTCTGGCTGGCGATGGCGCTCGCGCAGGAGACGCCGCTGCTGCTGCTCGACGAGCCCACGACCTTCCTCGACATCGCCCACCAGATGGAGGTGCTCGACCTGTGCGCGGGACTGCACCGCGACGGCCGCACGCTCGTCGCGGTCCTGCACGACCTCAATCACGCGTGCCGCTACGCGACCCACCTGATCGCGATGCGCGAGGGCGCCGTGGTCGCCCAGGGCGACCCCGCCGAGATCGTCGACGCCGAGCTGGTCGAGCGGGTCTTCGGACTTCCCTGCCTGGTGGTGCCCGTGCCCGGCGACTGGGGCGCCGATGGTGGTGCCTGCGGCGCGCTGACGGTTTCCCCGCGCGCCCGTCCGGGCACCAGAGCCCGATGCCGTCAGGCCACTCAGGCACCGTCGCCCACTTCGCGCTCGAGCGCCTGCGCGAGCATGGGATCCCGCGCGTATACGGATACCCCGGCGACGGCATCAACGGCTTCCTGGGCGCCTTCCACGAGTCGGAGCTGCCGTTCGTGCAGACCCGCCACGAGGAGATCGCCGCCTTCGCGGCAACGGCCGAGGCGAAGCTCACCGGCGACGTCGGCGGTGTGCATGGCCACCTCCGGCCCGGGCGCGATCCACCTGCTGAACGGGCTCTACGACGCCAAGCTCGATCACCAGCCCGTGGTGGCGATCGTCGGCCAGCAGAAGAGCTTCTCGCTGGGGGTCGACTACCAGCAGGAGGTCGACCTGCAGTCGCTCTTCAAGGACGTGGCCTCCGAGTACGTGCAGACGTGCATGCACCCGGGTCAGATCCGGCAGCTGATCGACCGCGCCGTCAAGATCGCGCGCGTATCGCGCTCGGTCACCGCGGTGATCGTGCCGGGCGACGTGCAGGAGGCCGAGTTCGAGCCGCCGCCGCGCGAGCACGGCGTCGTGTACACGTCGGCCGAGCGCCAGCCGCGCTCGCACGTGACCCCGCCCGAGGCCCAGCTCGCCGACGCCGCGGAGCTGCTGAATGCTGGCGAGAAGGTCGCCATCCTGATCGGGCAGGGCGCCCGTCACGCCGCCGCGGAGGTCGCCGAGGTGGCCGACCTGCTCGGCGCCGGCGTCGCCAAGGCGCTCAACGGCAAGGACGCGCTGCCCGACGACCTCCCCTTCGTCACCGGCTCGATCGGCCTGCTCGGCACGAGGCCGAGCCACCAGATGGTGATGGGCTGCGACACGCTGCTGATGATCGGGACGAGCTTCCCGTACGCGGAGTGGCTGCCCGAGCCGGGCGCGGCCAAGGTCGTGCGAGATCGACATCGACGCGCGCCGGATCGGGATGCGGGTCGGGGCCGACGTGGCTCTGGTGGGCGACGCGCGCGACACGCTGCGAGCGCTCGTCCCGCGGCTCGAGCGCAAGGCAGACCGCGGCTGGCGCGAGCAGATCGAGCGCGACGTGGAGAGCTGGTGGGAGCTGCTCGCCGAGCAGGCGCGGCTGCCCGCCGACCCGCATCAACCCGCAGCTGCTCTTCCACGAGCTGTCACCGCGGCTCCCGGACGGCTGCGTGCTCACCGCCGACTCCGGCTCGGCCACCAACTGGTGGGCGCGTCACCTCAAGGTGCGCGCCGGGATGCGCACGGCGCTGTCGGGCACGCTCGCATCGATGTGCCCGGCGGTGCCCTACGCGCTCGCCGCCAAGCTCGTCGACCCCGGCCGCCCGGTGATCGCGTCGGTCGGCGACGGGGCGATGCAGATGCTCGGGATCAACGCCCTGATCGACGTCGCCGCGCGTTGGCGCGAGTGGACCAACCCGCAGCTGATCGTGCTGGTGCTGAACAACCGCGACCTCAACCAGGTCACCTGGGAGCAGCGCGTTCTGTCGGGCGATCCAAAGCTGGACGCGTCGCAGGTGCTGCCGGACTTCGGCTACGCCCGCTACGCCGAGCTGCTCGGGCTCGACGGCGTGCGCATCGACTCGCCGGACCAGGTCGCCGGAGCCTGGGAGCGCGCGCTGGCGGCGTCGCGGCCGTTCGTGCTCGAGGCGATCACCGATCCCGAGGTGCCGCCGCTGCCGCCGCACGTGATGCCCGATCAGGCGCGCAAGCTGGCGACCGCGATCGCCAAGGGAGAGCCTGCGGCTGCGCCGATCGTCGAGCAGTCCCTGCGCGCGAAGCTGAAGGAGCTGCTCGGGCGCTGACTCACTCGACCGACAGGCAGACCGCCGTCGCGTCGTCGGTCAGCCCGTCGTCGGTCTCCGCCAGCACGGTCTTGTGCACCTCGCGGACGGTGTCGGCCGCCGTGCCGCGCTGAGAGCGCAGAGCCGCCTCGAGGACGCCGTCCAGGCCGAGCCCGGCCTTGCCGCGGCCGCAGTGCACCACCCCGTCCGAGACCATCACGAGCCGGTCGCCCAGGGGACAGCAGGGTGGACGACTCGACCGGCTTCGGGCGCGCGCGGGCGCCGAGCCCGTGCGTCGGAGGGATCTCGAGCCGCTCGGTGCTCCCGTCGGCGCGCAGGATCAGCGGCGGAACGTGGCCGCAGTTGGCGACCTCCAGCCGGTGCGACGCCGGGTCCCAGCGGGCGATCACCGCCGTCATCTCCGCGCGCGGGCCGGGCAGCTCGCGCAGCGTCTGGTGCATCACCACGAGCGCCTCGGCGATCCCGCCGCCGCTGCGCCGGCTGGCGCGCAGGGCGCCGAGCGCCACGGCGCTGCTGGCCGCCGCCCGCGTGGAGCCGCCGAGGCCGTCCGCGAGGCTGATCCAGACGCCATCGACGTTCTCGACGGCGTCGAACCAGTCGCCCGCCACCTCGTAGCTGGGCAGCACGTTGCCGGCCACCTCTCCCCCGGTCACCCGCGCGATGCGCGGCGGCAGCAGACTCTGCTGGATCTCGGCGGCGGCCTTCGGCTGCTTGCGGCGCTGGGCCAGCGCGAAGGCGTCGGTGTAGCGGTCCGCCAGCGTCACGGCCGCGGCCGCCTGGCGAGCCAGCTCGCTGAGCGGCTCGGCGGGGTGCCCGAAGGCCAGCAGCACGCCATTGGCGCGTCCGCGCAGCCAGAGCGCGTAGACCTCGACCGCCGGGAACGAGCTGAGCCGCTCGCGCAGCGCCGACAGCCCGTCGGCGTCCAGCTCCGGGCCGATCGCGAGCGAGGCCTCGATCTTCTCTCCGAGGCGCTTCGGGCCCGCCATGTGGAGCAGGTGCGACCCGTCGATGTCGAGCACGTAGAGCGCGACGGGCACCTGCGCGATGCGCTGCGCCTCGGCGACGAGCTGCTCGGGCAGGAGCGCCGGCGGCACGACGTCGAAGACCTGGATCGCGTCGAGGCTGACCGGGCGCCCGCGACCGAGCCGGCCGGGCGGCAGCGCGCCCTCGGGCCGGTCCATGGCGGTGTCGTGCGGCCGGTCCTGCAGCGCGGCGACCAGATCCTCGCGGGTCGCGAAGCGGCGGTGCAGCGTCGAGCGGGCGACCCCCGCCGCCACCGCGATGTCCGACAGCGTCGCGGACGGAGAGCGCTCGAGCAGGCGCTCCGCCGCGTCCAGGATGCGCTCGCGATTACGCAGAGCGTCCGCGCGCCGGGGATCTGTATGCCGCTTCGGAGCCATGCTAAGTGGCACAAGGTGTACCACGAGGGTGTCGCAGTTGCTCCACTCGCCCCTCGAAGGCACACCCCGCACCTGGTTGGGGACGGCGGGCGCGGGCAGAGGTTGCGTATGAGTCAACCACAAGTTTCCACACCCCCCGCGGCTCAGCCGCAGGAACCGGCGACAGAGCCGAAAGAGCAGGTCAAGGAGAAGGCGCAGCAGGTCGGCGGCCAGGCCAAGGACCGCGTGCGCGAGCAGGTGGACCAGCGCTCCACCCAGGCCGGCGAGCGCGTCAGCTCGGCCGCCGAGGACGCTCGCTCGGTGAGCGAGGAGCTGCGCCGTCAGGGCAAGGAGCAGCCGGCGAAGCTCGCCGAGCAGGCAGCGGACCGGGCCGAGCGCCTGGGCGGCTACCTCAAGGAGGCCGACTCCGACCGGCTGCTGCGCGACGTCGAGGACCTCGGCCGCCGCAAGCCGTGGGCGCTCGTCGCCGGCGGACTGGCAGTCGGGTTCGCAGCGTCGCGCTTCCTCAAGGCCTCGAGCGAGCAGCGCTACAGGAGCTCCTAGCCATGGCCGACACGACCAGCGACGACCTCCGCGAGCGCCCGGTCGGCGAGCTGCTGAAGGAGCTGTCGACGCAGACGAGCACGCTGGTGCGCCAGGAGCTCGAGCTGGCGAAGGCCGAGATGGCCGAGAAGGGCAAGCAGGCCGGCATCGGCGCAGGAATGTTCGGCGGCGCAGGTCTGCTGGGCGTCTTCGCCCTCGCGGCCCTGACTACGGCGGTCATCGCCGCGATCGCGACCGCGACCGACCTATGGGTGGCCGCGCTGATCGTCGCAGTGGTTTACGCGGTGGGCGCTGCGGTGCTGGGCCTCGCCGGCAGGAACAAGACACGCGAAGCGGTGCCGCCGGCGCCGGAACAGGCAATCGAAAGCACGAAGGAGGACGTCCAATGGGCAAAGACCCGCATGAGATCCGCGAAGAGATAGAGCGGACCCGCACCGACATGGGTGACACGGTCGAGGCGCTCGGCTACAAGGCCGACGTCAAGACGCGCACGAAGGACAACATCGCCGACAAGCGCGATCGCCTCAAGCAGACGATCACCGGCGCGACGCCCGACACGGGCGACGTCAAGGACGGCGCCAGGCGCGCCAAGGGCATCGCCCAGGAGAACCCGATCGGCCTCGCCATCGGCGGGCTCGCCGTCGGCCTGATCGCCGGGCTGCTGATCCCCTCGACACAGGTCGAGAACGAGAAGATCGGCCCGATCGCCGACGACGTCAAGGAGAAGGCGAAGGAGACCGGCGGCGAGGCTCTGGAGCGCGGCAAGGAAGTCGCCCAGGAGGCGGCGCAGAGCGCGAAGGAGACGATCGAGGAGGAGGGCCCCAAGCACGCCGACGAGATGCGCGAGAGCGTGCAGCAGACGGCCCGCTCGTAGACGATGGACCTGCTCAAGCGGACCGTCCGGGAGTTCAAGGACGACAACCTCACCGACTGGGCCGCGGCGCTCACCTACTACGGGGTGCTCGCGATCTTCCCGGCGCTGATCGTGCTCGTCTCCGTGCTCGGCCTGATCGGCGAGTCGGCGACGCAGCCGTTGATCGACAACGTCGGGAAGGTGGCCCCCGGCCCGGCGAAGGAGATCTTCACCAGCGCGATCGAGAACCTCCAGGGATCGCAGGGCTCGGCGGGCGTGCTGTTCGTCGTGGGCCTGGTCGGCGCGCTGTGGTCGGCGTCGGGCTACGTCTCGGCGTTCATGCGGGCGTCGAACGCGATCTACGACATGCCGGAGGGGCGCCCGATCTGGAAGACCCTCCCGCTGCGGGTCGGCCTGACGATCGCCCTGCTGGCGCTGCTCGCCATCACGGCGGTCGGCGTCGCGGTCACGGGTGGCGTGGCGAAGGAGGTCGGCGGCGTCCTCGGCCTGAGCGACACGACCGTCACGATCTGGAACATCGCGAAGTGGCCGGTGCTGCTGCTGCTCGTGAGCTTCATGTTCGCGCTGCTCTACTGGGCTGCGCCGAACGTGAAGCACCCGGGCTTCAAGTGGCTCTCGCCCGGTGGGCTGCTCGCCGTGCTGGGATGGGTGATCGCGTCAGCGGCGTTCGCGTTCTACGTGGCGAACTTCGGCTCGTACAACAAGACGTACGGAGCTCTGGCGGGGCCGATCATCTTCCTCGTCTGGCTGTGGATCTCGAATCTGATGATCCTGCTCGGCGCCGAGCTCAACGCGGAGATCGAGCGCGGCCGGGCGATGGATGCCGGCGTACCGGCCGAAGAGGAGCCGTTCGCGGAGCCGCGGGACACCCGCAAGATCGAGGCCTGAGGGTAGAAAGCGGGTGCCTCGGGCACCCGTCGCTTCGAGAGCCGCACCGCTGCGCCGGACCTGAGGGGACGCGCAGCCGGGGCGGCTCTCGTTGTGCCTACGAGCGACGGCGCGTTCGGGATCAACCAGCCTTCGAGAGCACCTCGCCGGCCAGCGCGACCTGCTCCAGATCCTGCACGTAGGGCATGTTCACGATCAGCCCGTCGAGGCCGGCCTCGAGGAAGGCGGCCACCTGCTCGCCGACCTCGTCGGGATCGCCGCCGATCACCATCGTCGCGTAGCGATCCGGCGGCATGAAGCGGCGCAGCGGCTCGAGCTTGGCCTCGGCCTCGTCGTGGGTCGGCGCGACCACGAGCGTGGCCAGCTTCGTCTTGGTGATCTCGGCGGGGTCCCGCCCCACCGTCTCGCAGTGGCCCTCGAGCACGCCGAGCAGGTGCCGCACGCGCTCGAGGTCGCCGAAGATGTTCGACGCGTCGGCGTACTGGGCGACCATCCGCAGCGTCTTGCGCTCGCCGCTGCCGCCGACCATGATCGGGATGTCGCCGCGGATCGGGCGCGGGACGGTTCAGCACGGACTCGACGCTGTGGTGCGTGCCGTGGACGGTCGCCGCGTCCTCGCTGAACATGCCGCGCGCGATCCGGAGCGCGTCCTCGAGCCGCTCGAAGCGCTCGCGCAGTGGCGGGAACTCGTAGCCGAAGGCCTTGTGCTCGGCCTCGAACCACGCCGCGCCGATGCCGAGGATGGCGCGCCCGCCCGAGAGCACGTCGATCGTCGTCGTCATCTTGGCCAGCAGCGCGGGGTTGCGGTAGGTGACGCCGCCGACCATCAGGCCGAGGTGCGCGCGCTCCGTGCGCGCCGCGAGCGCGGCCAGGGCGACGTTGCCCTCGAGCATCCAGTTCTCCATCGGGCCGACGCCCGGGATCTGGTTGAGGTGGTCCATCACCCACACGGAGTCGAACCCGGACGTCTCCGCGGTGCGGGCGATGCCCGTGAGCGTGTCGAGCAGGCCCTCCGGCTCCAGGTCGGGAAGGTTGAAGTTCGGGATCTGAAGCCCGAAGCGAAATGGCGCGGCGATCATGCGGCCACTATCGCAGCCGCGTTCTCCCGGCCCGGCTCGCCGCGGGCTAGCATCGCGCCCGGTGCTGGCGCGAGCGACCGTCGTGGGCGTCCTGGCCGCAATGGCGGCCGCAGCCGCGCCCGCCGCGGCGGCCCCGCCCGGCCTCGCCGAGGCCCTGAGGACGAGCGGCTGGTCCGGCCCGGATCCCGTCGAGCTGAGCTTCCGCGCCGGGGGCCGCCGACTGGCGGTGCGGAAGATCGTCTCGGTCCGCGGGCGCGTGACGGTGCTGGCCGTCGCGGGCGGGCGGCGGGCGACCCTGCGAGTGGCTCGCCGCGCCCGCAGCGCCGTCGCGCTCGAGGCGGCGCTCGGCGGGGCGGGCTCGGTGTCGCTCTCGTTCCGGGCCGTTCGCGGCGAGCGCTTCTACGGCTTCGGGGAGCGCTCCAACGCCGTGGCGCAGCGGGCGACCGAGGTCGAGAACTACGTCTCCGACGGACCCTTCTCGAAGGAGAGCCTGCCGATCGTGAAGCGCCACGATCCCGGCCGCCGGGATACCGCCCCGCGCCGACGCGACCTACTACCCGGTTCCGTGGCTGCTGTCGGGGCGCGGCTACGGCGTCCTGATCGACAACGACGAGACCAGCACGTTCAGGCTGCCCGGCGCGTCGCGGCGGACGCTGGGGCGTCGACGGTGCGGGCGCCCCGCCTGAACCTGCGGCTCTTCCGCGGGCCGACAGCCGGCGCGGGCGCTCGCGCGCTTCAGCGCCGCGACGGGCCGCCAGCCGGCCCCGCGGCGCCCTGGGCGTTCGGGCCGTGGCTGCAGACCGGGCAGCCCAACGCGCCGCCGCTCGCCGACGAGGTGGCGTGACCTGGAGCGGCTGCGCGCGGCCGACGCGCCGGTGTCGGCCGCCGAGACGCAGCTGCGCTACCTGCCCTGCGGCCTCAATCGCGGCCTCGAGAGCTACGAGAGCGCAGCGAGTCGGCTACTTCCACGCGAACGGCCTCGCGGTCCTGACCTACGTGAATCCGATGCTGTGCGCGTCCTACGAGCCGCCGTCTTCGGCCGCGCGGGCGGCGGGCGCGCTGCAGAGCACCGCAGCGGCGCACCCGCCCTGTTCGACTCCTTCGTCGGCGGCGATCGGCGCGGCCGGGTTCTCGATCCAGCGCGTGGGCGAGTACGACTTGGCCGCGCGGGCGGGCCGGGCCGCCTACCGGGAGGTCGTGCGACCGCATGCTGGCCGTCCCGCACGACGGCTGGATGGAGGACTTCGGCGAGTACACGCCGCTCAGGGCACGCGACGCCGCCGCGGCGGACCGCGCAGCGCGCGATGCACAACCGCTACCCGGCGCTGCTACCACTGCGCTGTCGCACCTGCATGATCGGCGGGGCGGCCGATCGTCCGCTTCCAGCGCTCGCGGGTGGACCGGGAGCGGCGCGCTGCGCGGACGACGTGTGGGGCGGCGACCCGACCACGACGTTCGGCTTCGACGGGCTCAGCTCCGCGGTGCGCCAGGCGCTCAGCATGGGGCTGTCGGGAGTGAGCCGCTGGGGCTCGGACATCGGCGGCTACGACACGATCGGCGCCGACCCGCGCCTGACGCCAGAGCTGCTGAAGCGCTGGATCGAGTTCGGCGCGGTGTCGGGCGTCATGCGGATAAAGAAGACCGGGCTCGAGATCCCGGCCTACGGGCGGCCGCAGGTGTGGGATCCGGACGTCGATCGGCACTGGCGCAAGTTCACGAAGCTGCACACGCAGCTCTACCCGTACATCGCCGCGGCGGACGCCGAGTACCGGCGCACCGGCATGCCGCTGATGCGGGCGCTCGTGCTGCGCCACCGCGCGACCGGCGCGCCGCCGCCGCGGAGGACCAGTTCCTGTTCGGCGACGACCTGCTCGCCGCGCCGGTGCTGCGCGCGGGCGCGCGCTCGCGGACGGTGTACCTCCCTCACGGGGGCTGGCTCGACGGCCGCCGCGCGCTGCGTTACGACGGCGCCGGCGACGGGGCCTTTCACGCGGGCGCCGCACCGCCGCTGCGCGGCCGGCGGCTCGTCCGCGCGGTCGCGGGGCTCGACGAGCTGCCGCTGTTCGTGCGCGCCGGCGCGGTGATCCCGCTGCTGCCGGCGGACGTGTCCACCCTGAGCGACTTCGGCGCGGGCCGCGTGGTGCGGCTGGCGGACCGCCGCGATCGGCATGCGGCTGCTCGCCTTCCCCGGACCGAGCCGCAGCGCCGCGATGCCGGCCGGCGAGCGACTGATCTCGCGCATCCGGCCAGGGGCCTGGCGGCTGACGATCCGCGGAAGGCGCGCGCGAACCTACGAGCTGGAGGCGTCCACGACCGCCCTGCCCGGAGCGGGACCGTTCAGAGCCTGCCGGCTGTCGGTGGGCGGCCGCCCGCTGGCGCGGTCCGCATGGAGCCAGGCGCGGCCCGGCGGAGTGCTCACGGCGAGCTTCCGCGCCCGCCACGCGACGCTGGTCGCGCGCGGCTGCGGGTAGCGCCCAGCGGGGGTCACGGAAGAAACGGGACACATGGTCCCGTTTCTGCAGGCACCCCCGCACCGGCCGTGAGGCCGCCGGCAGGCCCGCTCTTTGTCGCGTTTCCGGTCTATAGGCCCGACACCGCACCACCAATCCGCGAATAACCGCGCCTGCCGGGGGTATCGGGAGGCATGGCGAAAGATCACGGTTCCAGCGTCAAAGACGACAAGCAGTACGAGGGGCTGCGCAAGAAGGGGATGAGCAAGGAGCGCGCGGCCAAGATCGCGAACACGCCGAACGCGTCGTCGAAGGGCGGCAAGAACAGCAACAGCGGCGGCTCGAGCCAGAGCAGCAAGAGCAGCGGCTCGGGCAGCGGCGGCAACCGCGCCCAGAAGCAGAAGGCCGGCCGCAAGGGCGGCAAGGCCTCGAGCTAGGCGGCTCGCGCGGTCGCCCGCAGCTGCGCCTGCCGGCGACCGGCCTCGCGCGTGCTGAGCGGCTTGGCGCCGCAGGCGATCGCCTGGGCGCGCACCTCCTCGCGGAAGGTCGTAGTGGTCGTGCCAGGGGCGGCCCGGGCGCGACTGGAACCACTGGCGCACCAGGCCGAGCCGCGCCGCCAGCTCGTGGAGCTCCTCGGTCGAGTCGGCGGTCAGGTGGCACCACCGCCGCCCGCGCCACTCCCAGATCGCCTCGTCGACGTACGCGGCCACGCCTACTCGGCGAAGTCGAACGTGATCCAGCGCTGCGGGCTCACCGTGTACAAGACGAGGTGGCTGTCGGGACGCGCAAGCTCGTCCTCCACGAAGCCCTTCGCGAAGTCCTCGGGCAGGTAGCGGTCCACGACCGCGCGCATTGCCTCCGCCGCGGGCGGCCGCGCTGCCGCGGTCACAGCTCCCTCCACGGTCACGTAGCGGTACGGCATCTGCTCGCGCTGGACGCAGAACGACACCGTGCCGGCGGTGTCGATCAGCCCGATCTTGCGCGCCCTGCGCCCGCCCGTGCCGGTGAAGAACGTGAGGTCGCCGCCCGGCTCGTAGGCGTACCAGACCGGCACCGTCAACGGCGGCCGCCCGTCCTCTGCGGCCACGCTCAGGACCCCGATGTGCGGCTCCGCGAGGAACTCCTCGCGCTCGGCCTGCGTCAGCGGTCGCGGCATGGCTACTGCAGGTAGTTCTCGACGGTCCCGGGCCCGCGCGCCGACGCCCCGTCCGGGTTGACCCCGGCCTCGCGCAGCGCCCGGCGCTGGCGCAGCAGGTCCCAGCACTGGTCGAGCTCCACCTCCACCGCGCGCAGGCGGTCGGCGTCGGCGTCCAGCGCCTCCGCGTGGTCGGCCTCCACCTGCTCGCGGGTGCGCAGGTCGTGCTCCTCCGCGACCAGCCTCTCGATCCTGGCGGCGATGCTCTCGTCGGTCATACAGCCCATGCTACGGAGCGCGTACGATCGCGCGATCCGCGCCGCCCTCGTCCTCGTCGCCGTCCTGCTGCTGGCCGCGCCCGCCGCGGCTGAGGGCGCGTCGCTGCGGGCGGGCGCCGGCAGCGCCGACATCACCCCGCCGACCGGCTATCCGCTGCTCGGCTGGGCGCGCGGCGACGCGCGCGCCCAGGGCCAGCACACCCGCCTGTTCGCCCGCGCGCTGGTGCTCGAGCGCGGCGGGCGCCGGCTCGCGCTCGTCGCCGCGGACCTGAACGGGATCGCGGGCGGCCTCGTCGTGCACGCCGCCCGCCGCGCCGGCCTCGACCCGCGCGAGGTGATCGTCTCGGCCAGCCACACCCACGCCGGCCCGACCGGCTACGCGAACTTCCTCTTCAAGGACAGCGCCTTCCCCACCGCCGAGAAGCCCGACTCGGGCGTGAGCGAGCCCGATCCGGTGCTGTACACGTTCATGGTGAAGCGGCTCGCGCTCGCGCTCGAGCGCGCGCAGGCGGACCTCGCGCCCGCCGCCGCGGGCTGGGGCGCAGGGCGACTCGCGCGACTCACGCGTAACCGCTCGCTCGAGGCTCACCTGGCCGACCACGGGATCCACCTCGCGCGCGGCCAGGGTCGCCCCGAGCAGGACCCCGACGGCGCGCCCCACACGATCGACCCGAACGTGGACGTGCTGCGCGTCGACCGGCTCGCGGGCGGTCGCCGCGTCCCGCTGGGCGCGTGGTCGACGTTCGCCAACCACGGGACCGTCAACCGCTCCACCTTCGACGTCTACAACGCCGACCATCACGCCACCGCCGCGCGCGTCTTCGAGGCGGGCGTGCGGCGCGTCGGGCACGTGCCGCGCGACCGACCGGTCGTGAACGTCTACGGCAACAGCGACGCCGGCGACGTCTCCGCCGGCCTGACGACCTTCGGCCCGGCTCACGCCGAGGAGGTCGGGCGGCGCGAGGCGCAGGCGATGCTCGGCGCGTGGCGGCGCGCCGGCGCCCACCTGACGCGACGGCCGCGGCTCGAATCGCGCTGGACGCGCGTCTGCTTCTGCGGGCAGGACACGCCCTTCGGGCCGCTGGCGGACCACGCCGCCTTCGGGAGCGCCTACCTGACCGGCTCCGAGGAGGGCCGCGGGCCGCTCTTCGACGCCACCGGCGAGATCTACGAGGGCCGCCGCCTCGCCGCGCCGGTCGGCGCGCAGGGGGTCAAGGTGGTGGCTCGCGAGGACCGCGACCGCACGGTCGAGCCCACCTCGGTGCCGCTCACCACGGCGCGCATCGGCGACCGCGTGGTGGCGACGCTTCCCGGCGAGGCGACCTCCGAGCTGGGACGGCGCACTCGCGCGGCCGTCTTCAGAGCGCTGCGGGGCAGCGGCGTCGCGCGCGTGGTGATCTCGGGCTACGCGAACGAGTACGCCTCCTACTTCACGACGCCGGAGGAGTACGGCGAGCAGCACTACGAGGGCGGGACGACGGTCTACGGCCCCGCCAGCGGCCCGTTCCTGACCGCCTCGCTCGCCGTGCTCGCCGGCCGCCTCGCAGCGGGGCGCCCGGCGCCGCCGCCGCATCCCTTCGACCCGATCGCCGGGCTGCGGCCGACGGCGAAGCCGTACCCGGACGGGGCCGCGCGCGGGGCGCCGCGCGCTCAGCCGCGCGCCACGGAGCGCCTCGGGCACGCCCTGTTCAGCTGGCGCGGCGGCGCCGCGGGCATGGACCGCCCGCTGGACCGTCCGTTCGTGAGCGTCCAGCGGCGCGTGCGCGGGCGCTGGCGCACGGCCGACACGGACCTGGGGCTGCGCATCCTCTGGCGCGTCGAGGACGCACGGCCCAAGTTCGACGGCATCCCGCGCTTCCGCGCGAGCGAGCCCGGCACCTACACCGCGACCTGGGAGCCGCCCGCCGACGCGCCCGCCGGCCGCTACCGCTTCGCGATCAGCGCTCGCCGCTACCGGCTCGCGTCTCGGCCGTTCGCTCTGCGCCCGGCCCGCACGCTGGTGGTCGCGATCGACCGCGGCGCCGGCTCCGCGACGGTCCGCGCCGGCTTCCCGCCCGCCCGCCCGGAGCTCGACCTCACCGCTCGCCCGGTGGTCGCGGACGGGCGCATCCGCCTCTGCGTCGACGGCCGCGCCCGCAGCGAGCGCCTGCGCGACGGCGCTCTTACGGTCGCTGCTCCCGCGAGCGCGACCGTGTCCATCGCGGCGGGCGCCGTGCGCGATCGGTACGGAAATCGCAGCTCCGCGGCAGCGGTTTCCGGTGACATTCGCGGCCAAACCTGCCGCAAATGACCGCCTAGGCGCACTCTTACGCGTGTCTTACTCCTCGATGGGAGCTTGGCCATGTGCTCGTACGACTCTGGAATCGGCTGCGCACGGATGGACCCCGCGCCACGGCGCGCGCGGTGGTCGTCCGCCTGCGCAAGCTCGCCTACCTGCGCGAGGAGCACGTCTGGTACGAGCGCGACCTCCACGGCGGCTTCGGAGCGAGCGAGCTCCCGGACGGCCTGCGCCTGATGCGCGCTGACGCCTCGCAGGTCGACGTGGGTCGTGCAGCTGGGTCAGGACCGCGATCAGGCGCGCGCGCGCCTCGAGGCCGGCAACGACCTCTGGTTCGTGCTCGACGAGCACGACGAGCCCGTCTTTCTCGCCTACACCTTCCGTCAGGTCACCCCGGTGATCGCCGCCGCCGACGGGGAGCTCGACCTCCCGCTGGGCGCGGCCTGCCTCGAGGACTCGGTCACCGCGCCCGCGGTCCGCGGCCGCGGGATCGCGCCGGCGGCCTGGGTGCTGATCGCCGAGCAGCTGGGGCGCGCGGGCTTCACCGAGATGCTCGCGAAGATCGAGACGGACAACGAGCCCTCGAAGCGCGTCGCCGAGAAGGCGGGCTTCCGTCCCGTCGCGGTGATGCAGCACGAGCGCACTGGAGTACGCCGCCATACCGCCGTTCAGGCGCTCGGCGGGGGGCTTGGCGACGAACTCGTGGCCCGACTCCCGTAAATAGCCAGCGCAGCGCTGGCGCCGCCGGAGGTTGTGGCTTAATAGTGGAGCCATGGCCCCCCATTCCGCGAACGGCTCGCGCGGCGCGACCACGCCTATCCGCATCATCTCGGTCGTAGCTCCCGTGCGCAACGAGGGCTCCAACGTCGATCACTTCGTGAGCGACCTCGCCGCCCAGGACTTCACCGGGGAGCTGGAGGTGCTCGTGGCCGACGGCAACTCGGAGGACGGCTCTGCGGAGCGGCTGCGCGACTCGGCCTGGTCCGCCGGCCTCAACCTGCGCGTGCTGCAGAACCCGGCCGGCTGGGTCTCCCCCGGCCTCAACACCTGCATCAAGGAGGCGCGCGGCGATCTGATCGTCCGCCTCGACTGCCACTCGCGCTACCCGACCGACTACCTGCGCCGCTGCGCGGAGCTCTCCGAGCGCACGGGCGCCTGGAACGTCGGCGGCCGCCTCGTCCCGACCGGCACGACGCCGACCGAGCGCGCCGTCGCCTGTGCGATGGACAGCCCCTTCGGCGGCATCGGCTGGACGCGCGCGGGCACCTGCGGCCCGATCGACACCGACACGGTCACCTTCGGCGCGTTCCGTCCCGAGGCGTTCGAGCACGCCGGGCTGTTCGACGAGACGCTCGTGCGCAACCAGGACGACGAGTTCAACCTGCGCCTGCGCCGCGCCGGCGGCCAGATCCTGCTCGACCCCGAGATCACCGTCATGTACCGCCCGCGCGGCTCGATCGCGCGCGTCTGGCGCCAGTACTACGAGTACGGCCTCTGGAAGGTGCCGGTGATGCTCAAGCACCGCCGCGTGCTGACGGTGCGCAGCGTGGCCCCGCTGGCCTTCGTGCTGGCGACGATCGCCCTGTTCGCCGCGACCGCGCGCTTCCCGCTCGCGCGCCGGCTGCTGATCCTGCAGTGGTCGGTCTACGGCGCCGCCGGAGTCGCCTTCGCCGCCCGCAGCGTGTCCGAGCACGACGAGTCGTGGAGCCTGCTCCCGCGCGTGCTGGCCACGTTCCCCGCGTTCCACCTGGGCCACGGCTCGGGTCAGGCGGTCGGCTGGCTGCGCGCGGCCCGGCGCCTGCGCCGCCGGTGAGCCTGCGGGCCCTCATGTACCACGACGTGGTCGAGGGCAGCCCGGACATCTACGCGGTCGCGCCGGAGCGCTTCCGCGAGCACCTCGCCGCGATCGAGCGCGCCACCGCCAGGCCGCCGCTGGCCGTGGAGGGCGCGGCCGCCGGCTCGGGCGACTGGCTGATCACCTTCGACGACGGCGGCGCCAGCGCCTTCGACGCCGGCGAGGAGCTCGCCCGCCGCTCCTGGCGCGGCCACTTCTTCATCGCGACCGACCTGATCGGGCGCCCCGGCTACCTCGACTGGGACGGCGTGCGCGCCGTGGCCGCGATGGGGCACGTGATCGGCTCCCATTCCTGCAGTCATCCCGACCGCATGGCCGACTGCTCCTGGGACCGGCTGATCGACGAGTGGACGCGCAGCGCCGCGGTGCTGGAGGGGCACCTCGGCACCCGGCCGGCGACCGCGAGCGTCCCGGGCGGGCTGTACTCGAAGCAGGTCGGCCGCGCCGCAGCGGCGGCGGGCTACAGCACGCTGTTCACCTCGCTGCCGACGCAGCGGCCCGGGTCGATCGACGGCTGCGCGCTCGTCGGCCGCTATGCGATCCGCCGCGACACCTCTGCCGCCGCAGGCCGCGGCGGCCGCCTCGGGCAGCGCGCTGCCTTGGGCGCGCCAGCGGGCCGCCTGGCGCCTGCGGGGTGCGGTCAAGACGCTCGCAGGCTCGCGCTACGAGAGCCTGCGCCGCACGCTGCTCGCACGCCGCTAGTAGGGGAAGCTCGGCAGGTACCCCGCGCGCCGGCGCACCACGGCGTGCAGCTCGCGCGCCTTGCCCGGGTGCGAGCTCGACACGTCGACGCCCTCGCCGGGGTCGCGGCGGCGGTCGAACAGCGAGGAGTCGCCGCCGGAGTTGGGCCCGTACATCGCCCAGCGGTCGGTGCGCACGTAGTAGTCGTTGCCGTAGCCGCCGAACGCGTAGGGGCGGTCGGGCGGCCGGCGCCCCTCGAAGAAGCGCGACAGGTCCACCCCGTCCATCCCGCGCGGCACCGGCACCCCGGCCATCGACAGCACCGTCGGGCCGACGTCGTGTGTCTGGGCGAAGTAGTCGCTCGCCTTCCCGGCTCGGCGCCCGGCACGGGTCGATCACGATCAGCGGCAGTCTTGATCAGCGGCGGGTGCAGGACGTACGAGATCTTGCCGGTGTAGCCGTAGTCGCCCAGGTAGAAGCCGTGGTCCGAGACCAGCACCACCACCGTGTCGCGATCGAGGCCGAGCTCGTGGAAGCGGTCGAGGAAGACACCCAGCCAGCGGTCGGTCATGGTCACCTCGGCCGCGTAGAGCGCGCGCATGCGATCGAGCAGCACCTGCGCCGTGCGAGCCGTGCAGGTAGCGCTCGACCGGCGCGTAGTACGGCCGCGCCGGCTCCGGCCCGTGGTAGTCGGGGTCGCCGTACATGTCGAGGTAGCGGCGCGGCGGCGTCCATGGCTCGTGCGGCTCGAAGGTGTCGACCACCATCGCGAAGGGCCGCTTGCGCGTGGCGTCCTCGAGCACGCGCGACGCGTCGCGGAACACGCGCGCGGCGAACGACTGCGTCTCGTCGTGCTCGTAGTGGCCGTTGGCGAGGTAGCGGCGGATGCGGTCGCGCGTGTCGGCGTCCTCGATCTCGGGCGGCAGCCAGTGGCGCACCTGCGCATCCGATACGCCCTTGTCGGTCCCGCCGATCTGCCCGCCGCGCCGCACGAAGCGGTCGAAGCTGCGCCGGAACGGGCCCCAGGGCGGCGAGAACGCCAGCGCGACGTTGTCGGTGACGTAGGCGGTCCAGTAGCCCGAGCGCTTCAGCGCGCTCGTGAAGGTGGTGCGCACGTCGCCGATCGGCGCCCAGCCGGGCTCCGCCAGCAGCCCCGGGTACGGGTGCCAGCCGCGGAACGGGAACACGCGGCGGCCGGTGAGGATCGAGCGGCGCGCCGGCACCGTCGGCATCGCAGACGGGTAGATGGCGCGTGAAGCTGAGGCCGCGGCGCGCCAGCGCGTCGATGTTCGGCGTGCGCGCGCGCTTCCCGAACGCGTGGTCGGCACGCAGCGTGTCCACGATGATCACGACGACGTTGGGGCGATCGGCGCCTTGGCCCGCCGCGACGCCGTCGAGCCCCGCGAGCACGCCCGCCGACGCGCCCGCGGTCTGGATGAACTGCCGGCGCGTTCTGCTCACGGGGCGCAGCTTGGCAGAGCGCCCGGCCGCGTTTGGAGCTCAGTGCACGGGTATCACCAGAGGATGGAGCGCAACGACTTTCGCCACGAGCTGGCCCAGCAGCTGCGGGTCGACTCGATTCGCACGAGCGCCGCCGCGGGGTCCGGCCACCCGACCTCGTCGATGTCCGCCGCCGAGCTGATGGCCGTCCTGCTGGACGGGCACCTGCGGCTCGACGTGGACCGGCCCGACGACCCGGCGCGCGACCACCTGGTCTTCTCGAAGGGGCACGCCTCTCCCCTCTTCTACGCCTGCCTGAAGGCCGCCGGCGCCATCGAGGATGCCGAGCTCGACACGTTCCGCAAGCTGGGCAGCCGCTTGGAGGGCCACCCCACCCCGGTGCTGCCCTGGGTCGACGTCGCGACCGGCTCTCTCGGGCAGGGACTGCCCGTCGCGGCCGGTCTCGCGCTCACCGCCAAGCGGCTCGACCGCGTCGGCTCGCGCATCTGGGTGCTGTGCGGCGACAGCGAGCTGGCCGAGGGCTCGATCTGGGAGGCGTTCGACCACGCGTCGTTCTGGAAGCTCGACAACCTGATCGCGATCGTCGACGTCAACCGGCTCGGCCAGACCGGCGAGACGATGCACGGATGGGACCTGGACACCTACGCCGAGCGGGCGCGCAGCTTCGGCTGGGAGGCGATCGAGGTGGACGGCCACGACGTGGCCGCGGTGGAGGACGCCTACGCGCGCGCGGAGGCGACCGAGGGCCGCCCCACGGTGGTGCTCGCGCGCACCAAGAAGGGCGCCGGCGTCAAGGCGGTCGAGGACCAGCCGGGCAGGCACGGCAAGCCGCTCGACGACGCGGACGAGGCGATCGAGGAGCTCGGCGGCCCGCGCGAGCTCGAGGTGCACCTGACCGCGCCCGAGCCCACCGAGGCGCACCGCTTCGACGCGCCCGGCGGCGAGCGGCCGAGCTACGAGCGCGGCGACGAGGTCGCCACGCGCAAGGCCTACGGAGAGGCGCTCAAGTCGCTCGGCGACCGGCGCGGAGACGTGGTCGCGCTCGACGGCGAGGTCTCCAACTCGACGCACAGCGACATCTTCCGAGATGCCCACCCGGAGCGGTTCTTCGAGATGTACATCGCCGAGCAGCAGCTGGTGGCCACGGCCGTCGGGATGCAGCGACGCGGATGGGTGCCGTTCGCCTCGACGTTCGCCGCCTTTCTCACGCGTGCCTACGACTTCGTGCGCATGGCGGCCGTCAGCCGCGCCGACATCCGTCTCTGCGGCTCGCACGCCGGCGTGTCGATCGGCGAGGACGGGCCGTCGCAGATGGGCCTGGAGGACCTGGCCGCCTTCCGCGCCGTGCACGGCAGCACCGTGCTGTACCCCTGCGACGCCAACCAGACCGCGCGGCTCGTCGAGCTGATGGCGGACCGGGAGGGCATCTCCTACCTGCGCACGCACCGCGGCGACCTGCCGGTCATCTACGGGCCGGACGAGGAGTTCGAGATCGGCGGCAGCCGCACCGTCCGCGACGGCGACGACGTGACGATCGTCGCGGCCGGCGTGACGCTGCACGAGGCGCTGGCGGCCGCCGACCGCCTGGCCGGCGAGGACATCCACGCGCGCGTGATCGACCTCTACTCGGTCAAGCCCGTGGACGCCGGACGCGATCGCCCGGGCGGCCGCCGAGACCGGCGCGATCGTCACGGTCGAGGACCACTGGGCCGAGGGCGGCCTGGGCGACGCGGTCCTGGGCGCCCTGGCCGAGTCCGGCGAGACCTGCCGCGTGCGTAAGCTGGCAGTGGACGCGATGCCAGGCTCCGGGTCGCCAGAGGAGCTGATCCACGAGGCCGGCATAGACGCCGAAGCGATCGCCGCCGCCGCGCACGAGCTCGCCGGAGCGCGAGCGACCGCCTGAGAGAGCAAGGAGACCGACCATGAGCAACAAGCTGCGAGAGATCGAGGCGCTGGGACAGGCCATCTGGATCGACAACCTCAACCGCCAGCTGCTGGACGACGGCACGCTGCGCGAGCTGGTCGAGGGCGACGGAATCAGCGGC
Organism: uncultured Thermoleophilaceae bacterium; assembly: GCA_963828225.1. Lineage (GTDB taxonomy): Bacteria > Actinomycetota > Thermoleophilia > Solirubrobacterales > Thermoleophilaceae > JACVRW01. The sequence continues at coordinate 566,786 of CAWHDX010000007.1, forward strand.
GTCACCTCGAACCCGACGATCTTCGAGAAGGGGATGGGCGACTCGGACCGCTACGACGACGCCTTCCGCGAGGCCGCCGCCGAGACCGACGACATCCAGGAGATCTTCGAGCGCCTGGCGCTGGGCGACGTGCGCGACGCCTGCGACGTGCTGCGGCCGATCTTCGAGCAGACCGAGGGCCAGGACGGCTACGTCTCGTTCGAGCTGCCGGCCGCGCTGGCTCACGACGCCCAGGGGTCGATCGAGCAGGCGGTGCGGCTGCACGGCGTGATCGACCGCGAGAACGCGCTCATCAAGGTGCCCGGCACCGCCGAGGGCGTGGAGGCGTTCGAGGAGCTCACCGCGCGCGGCATCAACGTCAACGTGACGCTGCTGTTCGCGGTCGAGCGCTACCGCGAGATCGCAGACGCCTTCGTCCGCGCCCTCGGGCGCCGCGTGGACGCCGGCGAGCCGGTCGACCGCGCCGCCTCGGTTGCGAGCTTCTTCGTCTCGCGCGTCGACTCGAAGGTCGACGCCGAGCTGGAGCGGCTCGGTCGCGAGGACCTGCGCGGGCGCGGCGGCGGTGGCGAACGCCAAGGTCGCCTACGAGGTCTTCCAGGAGACCTTCTCAGGCCCGGCCTGGGACCGCCTGGCTGCGGCCGGGGCGAACGTGCAGCGGCCGCTGTGGGCCTCGACGTCGACCAAGAACCCGGACTACCCGGACACGATGTACGTGGACGAGCTGATCGGGCCCGACACCGTCAACACGATGCCGGACGCCACGATCGAGGCGGCGCGCGACCACGCGACCGCCGAGCGCACCGTCGACCGCGACGTGGACGGCGCGCACGCGCTGCTGGCCGAGCTGCGCGAGATCGGCGTGGACTTCGAGGACATCGTGTCGCGCCAGCTCGTCGACGAGGGCGTGGACGCCTTCGCCAAGTCCTACGGATCGCTGCTCGAGACGCTGGAGAAGAAGGCCGGCGAGCTGTCGCCGGCGACCAGCTAGCTAGCCCTCGATCACGATGTGCTCGACGGGCCGGTCGAACTGCTCGCGGGCGGCGTCGACGACGCCCTCCTCGAGCCAGTTCGAGCCCCCCTCGGGGTGGGTGAACAGCACGATCTGATCGGCATCGAAGGTGGCCAGCGCGTCATGGATCGCGAGCAGCGGATCGGACTCTCCGGTGTCGCCCGCGGCGTCCACGCCGTCTTCGCCCATCCGCTCGACGGTCTCCTCGACGACCGCCTCGGCGCGCTCGATCGCCGGATCCGCGTCCGAGAACAGGAAGCGGGTGCGCGAGTTGAGCGCAGGGGCGATTACGAGCACCTCCGCGCCGTCGGCACGATCGCCGACGGCGGACCGCAGCGCCTCGCCGCTGACGGGCTCAGAGACGAGCGCCAGGATGCGCTCAGACATCGAGTCCGGTCTGCTGCGCCGGGATCGCCGGCTCGGGCGGCTGGGGCGAGTCCGGCGTCTCCGGGCCCTTGGGGTCGGGCGCCGGGACCTCCGGCGCGTCCGGGGTCGCCGGCGTCTCCGGCGAGCCCGGCGGGTTGGGCATGGGCTGATCGGGCTCGATGGGACCCGGGACTTCGAGTTGCGTAGTGGTCATCCGGGGCTCTTACCCGCGCGGCGCCGCTACGAACAGCTCAGGCGCTCAGGGCCTCGTCCAGCGCCTCGTTGACCAGCTCGTCGGCGCGCTCGTTGTGCTCGCGGCGCACGGAGCGCACCGCCCAGGCGTCGAAGTCGCGCAGCGCCCGCATCGCCTCCAGGAAGAGCGGCTTCAGGCCCGGCGTGCTTGACCTTGTACTCGCCGCCGATCTGGCGCGCCACCAGCTCGGAGTCGTTGATCACCTCGACCTCGCCGGCGCCCAGGTCGCGCGCCAGCTCGAGGCCGAGCAGCAGCGCGCGGTACTCGGCGACGTTGTTGGTGGCCTCGCCGATGTAGGCGTTGCGCTCGCCCAGCACGTCGCCCTCCGGGGAGCGTCGCGACGGCGGCGACGGCGGCGGGGCCGGGGTTGCCGCGCGCCCCGCCGTCGACGTTCACGACGACCTTCACGCGTCGGCGCGGCGCCTCGATCGTCGGGAACGTGCCCTTGGCGCGCTGGCGGCGCTTCTCCTTGAACGACGGGTGGTCGCCGGGCAGGCCGCCCTGGCCGCGCCGGTCGACGATCACCTCCACGTTGGGGTCGTCCTTGTAGTAGTCGGTGAGCCGGTCGAACAGCTCGTCGGCCAGCGGCCGCGGGACCACGCAGTAGATCACGCCGTTCGTAACCTCCATCGGTCGCGGAGTGGCCCGCCAGCACGCGCCCCTCGGCGTCGAGCCGGGCGTTCCAGTCGCGCAGACCCTCGTCGATCTGGTCGATCTCCTCGCCCTTGTCGAGCATCATCACCGGGATCGGCCTCGTCGCCGAGGTCGACCCGGTAGCGGTACCAGGAAAGCTCCCAGGCGACCACGACGGACACCTCGGCTCCCTGGGCCGTGTCGGGCTGGGCGCTCACGAACGGGCTTGCCCAGCGTGCGCGCGAGGCCGGCGATCGTGCGCTGGTGCGAGGAGCCGTTGAAGAGGTCGAGCGCGCGCTCCACCTTCGCCTGCGCCGTCGTCGGCACGGCGCGCACGTGGCGCGGGTCCTTCGGGCGCGAGCGCGGCGGGCGGCCGGGCGCTCGCCGCTCGCGGGCGCGGCCGCCGCCTCCTCGTGCTCGGCTGGCGTCTCGCCGCGGCGCCACGGCTCGGCGCGGGCTCGGCGGCTCCGGGCCGCGGCGGCGCAGCCGCCCCAGCACGCCCCGCCGCGGCTCGGAGCGCGGCATGCGCGTCGGCATGTCGTCGGCCGCGGACTCGCGGATCCAGCCCTCGTGCTGGGCGCGCGTCGAGCACAGGTCGCAGACCTTGTGGCGGTGCCCGCCCGGAGCCAGGTAGGGCTCGGCCCGCTCGCCCTTGAGGATCGTGCGACCGCAGACGTCGCAGGTCACGACGTCGTGGACCGGCCTGAGCTCCTTCTTCACCGCCCCGATGATAGGGCGGGTTCGATCACGCCCTGACCGCCTCCTGCTCGCGGGTCGCCTCGCTGCACGACCGATTGCGCGATGTGCGCCGGGATCTCCTCGTAGCGGGCCAGCTCCATCGAGTACTCGCCCTGGCCGCCGGTGATCGCGCGCAGGTCGGGCGCGTAGCTGAGCAGCTCCGCCATCGGCACCTCGGCCTTGACCTCGGTGACCGTCCCCTTCGGCTCCATGCCGAGCGGCCGGCCGCGGCGCGAGTTGAGGTCGCCGATCACGTCGCCCACGGCGTCCTCCGGCACCGTCACGCGTCACGTCCATGATCGGCTCCATCAGCACGGCCTGGGCGTTCTCCATCGCGTCCTTGAACGCCATCGAGCCCGCGATCTTGAACGCCATCTCCGACGAGTCGACCGAGTGGTGCTGGCCGTCGAACAGCCGCACGCGCACGTCCTGGACCGGGAAGCCGGCGACCACGCCGGCGCGCCATCGCGTCGCGGACGCCCTTCTCGACGGCCGGGATGAACCCGCCGGGGATCACGCCGCCCTTGATCGCGTTGACGAACTCGAAGCCCTCGCCCGTGCCGAGCGGCTCGATCTCGATGTGGCAGTCGGCGAACTGGCCGCGCCCGCCGGTCTGCTTCTTGTAGCGCGCGTGCGACTTGGCGTTGCCCTTGATCGCCTCGCGGTACGGCACGTGCGGCTGGTGCAGCTCGACCTCGGCGCCGAAGCGCTCGCTGCATGCGCTCGACGATCACCTCGACGTGGATCTGCTGATGCCGGCGAGGATCTGCTCGCCGGTCTGCTCGTCGCGGTGGAAGTCGATCGTCGGGTCCTCCTCCTGGAGGCGGCGCAGCGCCTGGCCCATCTTCTCCTCGTCGCCCTTCGCCTTGGCCTCGATCGCGAACGCCATCACCGGCCGCGGCATCGTCGGCAGCGCCAGCGGGACCTCGCCGTCGTTCGCGGCCAGCACGTCGCCGGCGTGCGTCTCCTTGAGCTTCGGCACGGCGCCGATGTCGCCGGGGCCGAACTCGTCGGCGTGCTCGGTGTCCTTGCCCTGCGGCACCAGCAGCTGGCCGATGCGCTCCTTCACGTGCGCGCGGCAGTTGTGCACCTGCGAGTCGTGCGCGAGCACGCCCTGGTAGACGCGGAACAGGTTCACGCGGCCGGCGTACGGGTCGGCCAGCGTCTTGAACACGAACGCGACCATGTCCTTCGACTCGTCCGGCTCGAGCGTGACGCCGTCGAGCTCGATCGGGCCGCGCTTGGCGGGCGAGGGCAGGTCCTCGACGAAGCGCGTCGAGCAGCCGGTTGATGCCCAGGTTGCGCGTCGCGGCGCCGCAGGTGACCGGGAACAGGTGCCCCTCGGTCACGCCCGTCTTGAGCGCGGCGACGGTCTCCTCGTGCGAGATCTCCTCGCCCTCGAGGTAGCGCTCCATCAGCTCGTCGGAGACCTCGGCGACCTCGTCCATCAGCTTCTCGCGCATCTCCTGCGCGCGCTCGGCGAGCTCGTCGGGGATCGGGATCTCGGAGCAGTTGTCGCGCCCGTCGCCGTCGTAGCGGTAGGCCTTCATGTCGATCAGGTCGATCACGCCCTCGAGCTCGTGCTCGGACGCCGATCGGGATCTCGGTGGCCACGACGTGCGGGCCGAACGCCTGCTTGAGCGAGTCGAGCGCGCGGAAGAAGTCGGCGCGCTCGCGGTCGAGCATGTTCACGAACAGGATCCGGGCCAGGCCCAGCTCGGAGGCGCGCTCCCAGAGCCGGCTGGTGGTGACCTCGGCGCCCATCACGCCGTTGACCACGAACACGGCGCCCTCGCAGACGCGCAGCGCGCACAGGGCGTCGGCCACGAAGCTGGGCTCGCCGGGCGTGTCGATCAGGTTGATCTTGCGGTCCTCCCAGCGGAACGAGGAGAGGCTCGCGGAGATCGACATCTCGCGCGCCTTCTCGTCGGAGGCCGAGTCGGAGACCGTCGTCCCGTCCGCCACCGAGCCGAGCCGGTTGATCGCACCGGCCGTGAACAGGAGCGCCTCGTTGACGGAGGTCTTCCCGCTGCCTCGGTGGCCGACCAAGGCCACGTTGCGGATCCTCTTCGGCGATTCGTGCGCCATCGATCTCCTCTCCTCGAACGGACCCTGCAGACTACTGCGCCAGCGCCCCCTCGAGGGTCGAGTGGACCGGCGCCACGCTGCCCACGTCGGTGAGCTCGAGCACGCGCCCCAGCGGCGACGTCTCGGGCACCACCAGGCGCAGCTCCTGGCGGCGCCGGTCGAGCCTGCGCGAGACGTCGAAGACGACCTCGATCGCCGCCGAGTCGAGGTAGCGGCAGCCGCCCAGGTCCACGATCAGGGCGATCGCGTCGTTGGGCACGGCGGCGAGCAGCTCGTCGCGCACGAAGCCGGCGTTGGTCATGTCGACCTCGCCGCTGAGGCGGGCCACGACCACGCCGTTGCGCCGCTCGAGCTCGATGTCGGCCAGCGAGCTCACGCCGCGCCCGCCCCGCGCAGCCGCCGGCGCATCCGCACCATCGTGCCGTCGCTCTGCGCCGAGACCTCGACCTGGTCCATCAGGCCCTCCATGATGCTCAGCCCGCGACCGCGGTGCGTGTCGCGGCGCTCGCGCCAGTGGCCCTGGTCGCGCACGGTCGCGATCAGCTCGTCGCGCGTCGAAGCGCGCCTCCACCTCGAAGGTGGCGTCGCCCGGCCCGTAGGCGTGCTCGATCGCGTTGCCGGCCGCCTCGCAGACGGTGAGCGTGATCTCGTAGGCCTCGATCTCGTCGGCGCCGGCGGCGTGCAGGAAGCGCGCCATGCGGCGGCGCAGGTCGGGCAGCGAGTCGGGCTCGGCCGGCAGCGTGAAGCCGATCGACTCGCTGGCCACCGGGCGCGGCCGCACCGCCAGCAGCGCGACGTCGTCGCCGGGCATGTGCTCGCCGATCACGCCCGCGAGCACGGCGTCGCAGAGGCCCTCGAGGCCCGCCGGGGCGCGCGCGGCCGCCTCGGCCAGCGACGGCGAGGCGCGTCTCCAGCGGCCTCGTCGCGGCGCTCCACCAGGCCGTCGGTGTAGAGCAGCACCGCGCCGCCGGGCGCGATCGCCGCGGTCTCCTCGCGGAACGTCGCCAGGGTCGACCGCCCCGATCGGCACCGAGCGTCCGCCCTCGAGGAAGCGCGTGGCGCCCGGCTCGAGCACGAGCGGCGGCGGGTGCCCGGCGCTCGCGAAGCAGACCTCGCCGCCCTCGCGGTCGAACACCAGGTAGAGCGCCGTGGCCATCACCTCCTCCTCGCCGCTCAGCATGAGCCGGTTGACGCGCGCCATCACCTCCGCCGGCGAGCTCTCGGCGAGGCCGTAGGCGCGGAACGCGTTGCGCAGCTGGCCCATCGTCGCCGCGGCGCGCAGCCCGTGGCCGACGACGTCGCCCACCACCAGGGCGACCTTCCCGTCCGGCCGCTCGAGCACGTCGTACCAGTCGCCGCCGATCGCGGCCCCGCGGCCGGCCGGCAGGTAGCGCGCCGCCAGCTCGAGCCCGTCGATGCGCGGCAGGCGCTCCGGCAGCAGGCTGCGCTGCAGCGTCTCGGCGATCGTGTGCTCGCGCTCGTAGACCTCGCGCAGCTCCGCCTCCATCGTCTTGCGCTCGTGGATGTCGATCGCGGTGCCCACGTAGCCCACGAAGTCGCCGTCCTCGTAACGCGGCACCCCGCGCTCGGCGATCCAGCGGTACTCGCCGCCGCGCGATCGCAGGCGGTACTCGCGGTCCCAGCGCGCGCGCCGGCGCCAGCGTCTCGTACCAGCCGTCCACGATCGACGGGGACGTCCTCGGGATGCACGCCGAGCGCCCAGCTCGGGCCGAGCTCCTGGTCGAGCGTCGTGCCGGTGTAGGCCAGCCAGCCGGCGTTCACGAAGGTCACCAGGCCCTCGGCGTCGGTCGTCCAGATCATCACCGGCGCACTGTCGGCGATGTTGCGGAAGCCCGCCTCCGAGCGGCGCAGCTCCTCCTCCATCCGCCTGCGCTCGTGGATGTCGGTCGCCGTGCCCACGTAGCCGGCGAACTCGCCCCCGGCGAAGCGCGGCACGCCCACCTCGAGCACCCAGCGGTGACCGCCGTCGCGGTGGACGAGCCGGTACTCGAAGCGGAACTCCGCGCGGCTGGCGAGCGCCTCGCGCCACCGCTCCAGCAGCTCCTCGCGGTCGTCGGGATGCGCGCTCTGCCCGAAGCTCGCCGCCGGGTCCGCCGGCGCGTCGCGGCCGGTGAAGCGCAGCCAGCCCTCGTTGACGAACGTGACGTCGCCCTCGGCGTCGGTCATCCACATCAGCGCCGGCGTGGTGTCGGCGAGCTCGCGGAAGCGCGCCTCGGAGTCGCGCACGCGCCTCCTCGTGGCGGGCCCGCTCGACGGCCGCCCCCAGCACGTTCGCGAGCGCCTGCAGGAAGTGCGCGTCGTCGGCGCTGAAGCGCCGCGAGGCGAGCGCGTGCGGCCTCGAGCACGCCGAACTGGCTCTCGCGGCCGCCGATCGGCGCGGCCACGGCGCTCGCGATGCCCAGGTCGCGCTGCAGCCGCCGACGGCTCGAAGCGCGTCTCGCGGCCGAAGTCGTCGACGGTCACCGGCTCCGCGGCCTGCAGCGCGCGGCCCGGCGTCTCCGTGGGCGACGCGCTCAGCACGCCCTCGACCACGCCGTCCGGCAGCCCGTGTCCGCCGCGCACCAGCAGCCCGACGCCCGTCGCCGGTCAGCTCGAGCACCGACACGAAGTCCGCCTCCAGCTCCTGCGCGGCGCAGCCGGCCGCCTCGGCGATCAGCTCCTCGAGCGACAGCCCCGCCAGCGCCTGCTGGCCGAGCTGCGCCACCGCCGCCTGCTGGCGCGCGCGGACCGCGACCTCGTCCCGGTGGCGGTGCGCGCGGCGCAGGGGCAGGTGCGCCCCCTACTCCGGGTCCGCGAGCGAGTCTCCCTGCAGGCGCGACTTGAGTCGCAGCACGGCCTTCGTGTGCAGCTGCGACACGCGCGACTCGGTCACGCCGAGCACCTCGCCGATCTCCCGCAGGGTCAGGTTCTCGTAGTAGTAGAGGGCCACCACGAGCTTCTCGCGCTCGGGCAGGCGCGCGATCGCGTCCGCGAGCCGGTCCTTCATCTCGGTGGTGTCCATCTCGGTGGCCGGGTCGGCCGCCTGGGGGTCCTGGATCGTGTCGAGCAGCGAGACCTGGTCGCCGGAGGAGTCCGACACGGTCCACAGCTCGTCGAGCGCCACCACCGACGAGTTGGAGATGCGCACGAGCGACTCCTGGAACTCGTCCACCTCGACGCCCAGCTCGGCCGCCATCTCCTGGTCGGTCGGGGCGCGGTGCAGCTTGTGCTCGAGCTTGGCGTTCGCCTTCTCGATCTCGCGCGCCTTGGTGCGCACCGAGCGCGGCACCCAGTCGAGCGAGCGCAGCTCGTCGATGATCGAGCCCTTGATGCGCGTGATCGCGAAGGTCTCGAACTTGATCTCGCGCTCAGGCTCGAAGCGCTCGATCGCGGAGATCAGGCCCGAGCAGCCCGTAGGAGATCAGGTCGGACTCCTCGACGTGCGAGGGCAGACCGCTGGACATCCGGCCGGCCACGTACTTGACCAACGGGGCGTACGCGAGCACGAGGCGCTCGCGCGCCTTCTCGTCCCTGTCGTCCTTGTAGCGGCGCCAGAGGTCCTTGAGCTCTATCGCCTTGAGATTGGTCTCCATGCAGAACCTTCGGTCACGCGCGGGGGTGAGAGCGCGCGTACGCCATCCTGAGGCGTCTCGACTCTACCCGAGTGTACGTCTGGGTCGTGCTGATGGACGCATGTCCCAGCAGCTCCTGGATCGTGCGCAGGTCGGCGCCCCCCTCGAGCAGGTGCGTGGCGAACGAGTGGCGCAGCGTGTGGGGCGAGATGCCGACGCGCCGAGCCTGCAGCTTGAGCCGGCGGCGCACGTCCGAGGTCGACAGGCGGCGGCCGCTCTTGGACAGGAACAGCGCTGCGCTCTCGCCGGACTCCAGCGCATTGCGGGCGCGGCTCAGGTAGCGGTCGAGCGCGCGCCAGGCGTGCTCCCCGACCGGGACGAAGCGCGTGCGCCCGCCCTTGCCCTCCACGCGCACCTGCTCGGCGTCGGGATCCACGCTCGACTCGTCCAGCAGCGTCAGCTCCTCGGCTCGCAGCCCGGCGGCATAGGCGAGCTCGAACATCGCGCGGTCGCGCACGTCGAGCGGCGTCTTCGCGGGGATGCGCTCCAGCAGCTCGCTCACCTCGCGGGCCTTCAGGACGCTGGGCAGGTAGGAGTCCTTCTTCGGGCTCGACACGAGGTCGGCGGGGTTGCCCTCGAGCTCGCCGCGCTCCACCAGGTGGCGGTAGAAGCTGCGGATCGCCGCCAGCTTGCGCGCGACGGTCGACTTGGCGGCGCCGCTCTCGCCGAGCACCGCGGCGAACCGGCGCAGGTCGCGGTGGCCGAGCTCCAGGGGCTCGAGGCCGCGGCCCGCGGCCCAGCCGCCCAGCTGGGCGAGGTCGACCGCCGTAGGCGCGCCTGGTCTTCTCCGCGACGCCGCGCGCCCGCTGCCATTCCTCGAAGGCGGCGAGCGCACGCGCCCAACTAGCCTCCTGCGCGGTGGGTGTGTTCTGCGTCAACACTGAGGACGGTCGGGTGGCGACCCGCGGTCAGCTGGCCGAGGCCGGGCTGGTCGACGAGTTCGATCGGCCGCAGCGGCCCTGGCATCCGATCCAGGGCCCCAGCGACGCCTCGACCATGTGGTACTCCGTCCTGCGCAAGCGCGAGCGAGGGATCTTCATAGGCACGCTCTGCATTCGACACACGAACCGCAGGGACCTCCTGGTCGAGCGCGGCTGGGAAGAGGTGCCGATCGACCAGATCTCCGTCTAGGCGACCGCCGAGCGTCGGCTCAGGCGATGTAGATCGGAGCGCCGACCGGGACCTGGTCGTACAGCTCGATCACGTCCGGCACCGCCATGCGCAGGCAGCCGTGCGAGGCCGCGCTGCCGAGCGAGTAGGTCTCGTCGGTGCCGTGGATGCCGGCGCCGTCGAAGATGCCCATCCAGCGCGCCTTGAGCGGGTTGTCGGGACCCGGCGGGACGACCTTGCCGGCCAGGTCGCCGGCCCAGGCGCTGTCCGGGACGGTCCAGGTCGGGTCCACCGCCTTGTTCTGGATGTGGTAGAGCCCGGCCGGGGTGTCGAAGCCGACGGCGCCGACCGCCACCGTGTACTCCTTGACCAGCGTGAGCTGCTTGTAGAGGCGCAGCTTGAAGTGGGTGCGGTCGGCGACCAGCACGACCGGGTACTTGTCGGCGAGCTGGGCCTGGGTGACCTTCGGCTTCGCCACGCGCACCGGGGCCTTCACGCGGCGAGCGACGCCGGGGATGCTCAGCGCCTGGGCGAGGCGCTGGCGCAGCACGGCGCGCCTGACTGCGATGCCGTTGCGCTCCTTCACCCTCTTCATCTCGGGGAAGTCGACCTCCGCGTCCTGCGCCTTGCGATCGAGCTGCGCGGGCGACGCGCTTGACGAAGCCGTCGACGGCGTCGTCGTCGTAGGTGACGCGGGCGGGCACCTGCGCCTCCTCGGAGCCGCCGGTGAGGTCGCGCGTGACGCGGCTGATGATGTTGCCGGCGCGGCTCTTGGCGAGCGCCTCGCTCGACCATCCCGGCCACGTCGGCGTGGACGCCGGCGGCCTGGGCGGAGAGCTTGAAGTGCCGGCCCGCGTGGGCGACCGCGATCGGCCGCTCGAGCGGGGCGCTCAGCTCGCGGGCGATCGCGCGCTGCGCCTCGTCCACCTGCATTCCGCCGACGTCGATGCCCGCGACCGTGACGCCCTCGGCGATCACGTCGTCACGCGCACGTGTCGTACGCGTATGCGCCTACCGCTCCTCCGACCAGGACCAGCAGGAGGACGGCGACGAGGATGAACGACTTCTGCCTCATGCGAGCTCTAGCGGCTCCCTGCCGCTGCCCATGAGTCTACGGCGGTGCACGGCGTTCTCCTAGCCCTGGGCGCGCGATTGCGCTGCTATACGGGCGTTTCCCGGCGCGCAAGCACCGATTCGATCGCCGTCAGCACCCGCGCGCGGTTCGCGTGGCCGCGCTCGTAGGCGCGCAGCGTCTGGAGGTCGTCGCGCTCGAGCGAGGCCAGCAGCGCGATCACCTCCTCCGCGGCGAGGTCGTCGTAGTGGTCGACCGGCGAGGCGGTCGGAGCCGGCGGCGCGGGCTGCTCCGCGGGCGCCCGGCTCGAGAGCGCCTGGATCGCCTCCTCGGCGGCGGCGGTGGCGCGGCGCTCGGCCTTCTTGGCGCGCTCGGTCGCCTTCAGGGCGGACTCGGCGGCGCGCTGCTCGGCCTTCTTGGCGCGCTGGATCGCCTTTTCGGCGGTCCGCTCGGCGGCCTGCACGCGCTGCTCGTGGTCGTTCTCCTCCAGCTCGGCCAGCCCCCCGTGGGCGGCGAGCAGGCGCTGCAGCTCGGCGAGCTGGTCGCGGTCGAGCGCGCTCGGGCCGCCCTCGCGCGAGTTGCGCACGTGCGGGCTCCAGCGCAGGAAGTCCTCGACCTCGCGCTCGTAGCGGTAGGGCTCCTGGCCCTGGCGCACGAGCGGGTGCAGCCGCAGGTGCTCGCCCAGCTTGATCACGGCCTCGCGGCTCGTGTAGCCGTAGTGGAAGCCCGCCGCCTTGAAGCGCCGGTTGTCGACTCCGCGGCCGAAGCGCAGCTGGTTGAGCACCTCGGGCGGGATGCGGATGCCCACCCGGCGCAGGGCCGACGCCGCCAGCCCGGTCCCCCAGAAGGGCAGCACCGGCGCGTATGGCTTGCCGAGCAGGCCGGCGACCTCGCTCAGCGCGAGCACGCCGTCGCCGGCGACGTTGTAGGTGCCCGGCACCGAGCTCCTCACGGCGTGCTCGAGCGCGTGCACGACGTCGTCCTCGTGGACGAACTGGTAGCGCGGGTCGAAGCCGAGGATCATCGGCACGGCCGGCAGCGAGAACAGCCCGATGTGCGAGGTGCGCACGTCCGGGCCGAGCACGTTCGCGAAGCGCAGGATCGTGACCGCGACGTCGGGGTTCTTCTCGGCGAACTCGCTGAGCGAGGCCTCCGCCTCGACGATGTCGCGCTCGATCGGCGTCCGCGGCGGGTGCGGGCGGCCCATCGTCTCGTCGAAGAAGGCCGGGTCGTCCTGCTCGGAGCCGTAGTAGTGGGCCGACGACTTGAAGACCACCTTGCGGACCGGGGAGCCCGCGCCCGAGCAGGCGGCCAGGATGTTCATCGTCCCGATGATGTTGTTGTCGTGGGCCTTGGCCGAGGTCGTCGTGGTGGAGTCGACCACGAGGCGCGTGTCGACCACCGTGTCGATCTCGGCGGCCTCGACCACCCGCCGCAGCAGCGCGTGCTGGGCGCCGACCTTGACGTACTCGGTGCGCTCGAGCTCGACCTTGGGCTCCTCGTTGTCGACGCCGATCACCGCCTCGACCTCCGGGAACGCCTCGAGCGCCTGCGCGAGGCGCCCGCCCCAGTAGGTCGACAGCCCGGTGACGAGGATGCGCCGCGAGTCCGTCATCCGAACCACACCGATTTGCGCTGCGCGAGCATGTCCCAGAGGTTCTCCTGGATGCGCGCGCGGACGTCGTGGGCGACCGTCTGGACGAGCGCCTTGTCCTCGTGCATGCCCTCGTCGTCGAAGTGGATCGGCTCGAGGAAGCGGATCCGGAACTTGGCGGGCAGGTAGCCCATCATGCCGAGCAGCCCGAAGTGCGGGAAGGTCGGCGTGATCGGGAAGTAGATCAGCCCGGTGAGCTTCTTGAAGAGGCCGACCTGGGCGAACACCGGCGCGGCCTCCTCGGCGCCCGACGACGCAGACCGGCACGATCGGCGCGCGCGCCCGCATGGCGGCCTCGACGAAGCCGCCGCGGCCGAAGCGGCGCAGCCGGTAGCGGTCCTTGTAGAGCTTCTCGGTGCCTTTGCGGCCCTCGGGGAAGACGAGCACGAGCTGCTCCTCGTCGAACAGCAGCCGGTGCACGTTGGCCGGGTGCGCCGGAACGCAGCCGATCTTCGAGACCAGCATCGAGAAGCCCGGGATAGCCCTTGAAGAAGTGCTCGACGGTGATGTTGAGCGGCCGCGGCCGGGGGTGCTCCTCGCGGATCGCCTTGCCGATCATCGCGGCGTCGGGCGGCAGCGCGCCGGAGTGGTTCGACACGAGCAGGGCGCCGCCGCTCGCGGGCACGTTCTCGATCCCCTCCACCTCCGCGCGGAACCAGTGGCGGTAGAAGAACTCGACGACTGTGGCGTCGAAGACGCCCTCGACGCGCTCCGAGCGGCCCCAGTCGTCGAGCCGGCGCTCGGGCTCCACGCCGGGCATGTGCGACTTCAGCGTCTCGGCCGGCACGAGCTCTGCCCCGCGCGGCTGGCGGCGGCGCTCGCGCGGGGACAGTGGTGTCCGGGTGCGCTCGGCCATCGACCCTCGAGTGTGTCAGAGACGGCTAGCTTCGACCGAGGTCGGCCAGCACCGGGTCGAGCTGCGCGCGCAGCCCGGTCCAGTCGTCGGCGGCGATCACGTCGTCGCGCTCCGCCAGCTCGCGGTTCCAGGGGTGGATCAGCGTGGCGGCGAGGATGCCCGCCTCCCGCGCCCGCAGGATGTTGACCGGGCTGTCGTCGACGAGCACGTCGATCTCCAGCTCCACGCAGCGACTGATCTTGTCGAAGGAGCAGTGCAGGTCGTCGAACGGCATGCCGATCTGCTCGAGCCACTCGCGCCGTGGCGCGCGCGGTCTGGGTGCGGCGGTGGCTCGTGACGTGGATCCAGTGGCCCTCGGCGTGCCAGTCGCGAACGGTCTCGATGGCGTTCTCATAGGGCACGCCCGCGAGGATGTTCTCGTCGGAGTGGGACTCCTCGACGCAGTGGACGATCGCGTCGCGCTCCAGCACGGTGATGCCCCACTCGAACTGCTGCTCGTAGGGCATCTCCACGCCGTGGCGCTCGCGCACGATGCGCTCGAGCAGATCCCAGTAGGGATGCAGGGTGGAGTCGATGTCGAGGGCGATTTTCGCCATGGAGCCGTACCCTAGAAGGGCCATGCCCAAGTACTTCGTCCCCACCGCCCGCCCGGCCGGCTACCGCGCGGCGCGCCGCGCGGGCCACGGCTACGGCGAGACCGCCCTGCCCGACTGGCGCACGATCGACTGGCCGCGCCACCTGCACACGGCCGAGATCGAGGGCGAGAAGCTCAACTACGTGGACATCGGATCCGGCGAGCGCGAGCCGATCGTGTTCGTCCACGGGCTCGGCGGCCAATGGCAGAACTGGCTCGAGAACATCCCGCGCGCCGCGCAGGAGCGGCGCGTGATCGCGCTCGACCTGCCCGGCTTCGGGCTCTCGGCGATGCCGCGCGACAAGATCACGATCCCCGCCTACGGGCGCACGGTCGAGGCGCTCTGCGACCAGCTTGGGCTGGAGCGGGTCGACATCGTCGGCAACTCGATGGGTGGCTTCATCGGCGCCGAGGTGGCGATCCAGTTCCCCTCGCGCGTGCACCGGCTGGTGCTGGTGTCGGCCGCCGGCATCACTAGCGCCGACCTCGCGCGCGCGCCGATCCTGACGCTCGGGCGCGTGGCCTCCGCCGTGGCGAGCTGGGGCGCGGCGCGGCACCGCCAGACGGCGTCGCGGCCGCGGTCGCGGCACATGGCGCTGGCGCTGGTCGCCCGCCACCCGTCGCTGCTGAAGTCGGACCTCGCCTACGAGGCGTTCTTCAAGGGCACGGGCAAGCCCGGGTTCGACGATGCCCTGCTCGCCTGCCTCGACTACGACTTCCGCGACCGCCTGCCCGACATCCGCCAGCCCACGCTGATCGTGTGGGGCGAGCAGGACTCGATCATCCCGGTCAGGGACGCCAACGAGTTCGAGCGCCTGATCTCCCACAGCCGCAAGGTCGTGATGAGCGACACGGGGCACGTGGCGATGGCGGAGCGGCCCGGGACCTTCAACAACCTGGTGATGGACTTCCTCGCCGAGAGCGACCCGCAGCCGGTCGAGCAGGCCGCGCGGGTCTAACGCGCGCCGCGGCGCTCGGCCGCGGCAGCCGCTCAGCCGGTGACGGCGCCCTCGGAGGCCGATCCCACCAGGCGCGCGTACTTGCCCAGCACGCCGCTCGTGTACTTCGGCGGCGGCGGCTCGTAGTCCGCGAGCCGGGCGGCGATCTCCTCGTCGGTCAGCTCGACGTTGAGCTCGCGGGCGGCGACGTCGAAGACGATCGTGTCGCCGTCGCGGACGGCGGCGATCGGGCCGCCGTCGGGCGCCTCGGGCGCGACGTGGCCCGCCATGAAGCCGTGCGTGGCGCCGGAGAAGCGGCCGTCGGTGAGCAGCGCCACCGAGTCGCCGAGCCCCTCGCCCACCAGCGCCGCGGTCACGTGCAGCATCTCGCGCATGCCGGGGCCGCCGGTGGGGCCCTCGTTGCGGATCACGACGACCTCGCCGGGCTGGATCGACTTCGCCATCACGGCGGCGAAGGCGTCCTCCTCGGCCTCGAAGACGCGCGCGGGGCCGCTGTGGTCCATGCGGCCGTGCCCGGAGAGCTTGACCACGCAGCCGTCGGGAGCGAGGTTGCCGCGCAGGATCGCGAAGCCGCCGTTGGGCTTGATCGGCGTCGTCGACCGCGCGGACCACGTCCTGCCCGTCGGGCTCCTCGGCCAGGTCGGCGATCTCGCCGAGCGTCTGGCCGGTGACCGTGACGCTGTCGGCGTGCAGCAGGCCGGCCTCCTTGAGGCGCCGGATGACGAGCGGGCACGCCGCCGGCGCGGTAGAGGTCGGTGGCGACGTAGCGGCCGCCGGGCTTGAGGTCGCAGAGCAGCGGGGTGCTCCAGGCGATCCGGTCGAAGTCCTCGAGGTCGAGCGGGACGCCGGCCTCCTTGGCGACCGCGAGCAGGTGCAGGACGAGGTTGGTCGAGCCGCCCGACATGGCGCCGGCGGCGATCGCGTTCTCGAGCGACTGCTTGCGTGATGATGCGGCTCGGGCGGCGGTCCTCGGCGAGCACCTCGAGCACGAGCCGGCCGCACTCCTCGGCGACCTTGCCCTTCTTGCCGTCCTCGGCGGGGACCATCGAGCTGCCCATCGGCGAGATGCCGAGCACCTCGAAGGCCATGGCCATCGTGTTGGCGGTGAACTGGCCGCCGCAGGCGCCGGCGCCCGGGCTGGCGTGGTTCTCGAGGTCGGTGAGCTCGTCGTCGGTGAGGTCGCCGGCCGCGTGGGCGCCGATGCCCTCGAAGACGTCCTGGATCGTCACGTCCTTGCCGCGCCAGCGGCCGGGGGCGATCGAGCCGCCGTAGAGCATCAGGCTGGGCACGTCGAGCCGCGCGAGCGCCATGACGCAGCCGGGGATGGTCTTGTCGCAGCCCGAGAGCGCCACGACGGCGTCGAACATGTGGCCGCGGGCGACGAGCTCGATCGAGTCCGCGATCACCTCGCGGCTGACCAGCGAGGTCTTCATGCCCTCGGTGCCCATCGTGATGCCGTCCGAGATGGCGACGGTGTTGAACTCCATCGGCGTGCCGCCGGCGGCGCGGACGCCCTCCTTGACCTTCTCGGCGAGGCGGCGCAGGTGGAAGTTGCAGGGCATCGTCTCGGTCCAGGTGTTGGCGATGCCGACGATCGGGCGCTGCAGGGCGTCGTCGTCGTAGCCGACGCCCTTGAGGTAGGCGCGCGCCTGAGCCCGATCCGGGCCGTCGAGGATGACCCGGCTGCGGCTGCGGAGGTCTTGCGTCACTCGCTGCGGCTCGGCACTTCGCGACGCCGGTGGCGGCGCCGCTCCCACTCGGCGAGGCGCCAGAGGTCGCGGCGCACGCGCGCCGGATCGAGCTGGCGCCCGACCAGGTGCATGTTGGCGCGGCGGATCACGCGGTCCTCGTCGGAGGTCAGCGCCATCCACTTGGCGAGCACGTCGTCGGAGGCCGGCAGCCGGTGGCGACCGCCGCTCCCGCTCATGTCGGGGAACTCGACGCAGTACTCGCTCAGGAGCTGCCCGCTGCCGGGCACGTAGGCGACGATCGGCTTGTGCGCGTAGATCAGGTAGGCGTACGCGGGCGCGCTCGCGGCCGAGCGGTCGGCCTCGCGCCGGGAGTGCTTGCCGGCCACGCGGATGAAGCCGAGGTCGCGGTACATCGCCCACTCCTCGGCGTTGACGCAGGAGCGCAGCAACTCGCGGGCGCGCTGCTCGGCGCGGCGCTCGCGACCCGGGTCGTAGAGCGGCAGCTCGATCTCGCTGACCGGGCGGCCGAGGCGCTCCTGGCGCGCGCGCTGCAGCGCGATCCGCCGGCGCGAGAGCTCACGGATCAGCATCGGAGCCGCCAGCACGAGGGCGATCAGGGCCAGGGCGAGCAGAGCGAGCAGCACGTCAGCCGCCCGAGGCGCGCGGGAAGAAGATCACGCGGTCGGCGCCGTCCGGGATGTCGTCGTAGGCCCTGACCATCTGGGCCTCGCGGCGGCCGCTGCCGGGGTTCGTCGTGGGCACCGCGGCCCACATGCCCTCGTCGAGCTGGCGGCGGAACTCCTCGATCAGCCGCTCGTCCTCCTCGCGCACGCCCGCGTCACCCTCGGCGAGCAGCACCTCGCCATGACCGGGCTTCATACGCAGGAATCGGATGTGGCCTCTCGCAGCGACCGGCTCATTATGCCACCGCCGGAGAGTCCGCTCGCCGGGCTCCGCCTCCGGGCTCAGCGCTCGACGCTCGCGCCGCGGACCCGTCCGCGCTCGGGCCTCGTCCCCGCCCGGACCCGCGTCGCGCCCGGGAGCCCGAGCACGTTGACCGGCCCCGGGCCGGCGCCGATGCCGCGCAGGCCGTCGCGCACCGCCTCGGCGGCGATCCGCTTCGCCGTGCGCGCCGCCTCGAGCGGCTCCGGCGCCGAGCGCCAGCTGCGCCGCGAGCACGGACGAGTGGGTGCAGCCCGAGCCGTGCGCCGCGCCGCCGGGGTGGCGCTCCCCGCCGATCTCGACCAGGCGCTCGCCGTCGAAGAAGACGTCGGCGGCGCGCTCGCGGTGACCGCCGGTCACGACGACGTTGCGCGGCCCCAGCGCGTGGATGGCGCGCGCGAGCGCCTCGGCGTCGTCGTCGCGCGCCTCGCGGTTCCTCTCGCCTGCGCTTCCTCGCCCTGCGCTTGCCTCGCCCTGCGCGTCCGGCTCGAGCCGCGCCAGCACGCGCGCCTCGGCCAGGTTCGGCGTCACGAACGTCATCCGCGGCACGATCCGGCTGCGCAGCGCCTCCTCGGCATCCTCGCTCCAGCAGCCGGCCGCCGCTCTCGGAGACCATCACCGGATCGAGCACGACCGGGACGTCGCCGATCAGGTCGAGCGCCTCCTCGACCGCGGCGATCGTCTCGCGCGTGCCGAGCATGCCGATCTTCACGGCGTCGACGCCTATGTCCTCCACCACGGCGCGCACCTGCTCCACGATCGCCTCGGGCGGCAGCGGGTAGACGCCCGTCACGGCCACCGTGTTCTGGGCGGTGATCGCCGTGATCGCGCTCATCCCGTGCGCTCCGCAGCGCGCGAACGCCTTCAGGTCGGCCTGGATCCCCGCCCCGCCGCCCGAGTCGGAGCCGGCGATGGTGAGCAGCCGCGGTGGGTGCGCGCGAGTCACGGCCCGCCAGGATAGGCGGGGCCGAGCCGCGGCTCGGGATCTCCGAGCGTCCGCTCCCAGCCGCCCAGGTCGCGCCGCCTCAGGTAGCCGTCGGCCTCGAGGCGGCCGAGCGCGCGCACGGGTCTCCCCCACGCCGACGCGCGCGTCGGCCGCGATGGCCGCCACCGACGTGTTGCGCTCCGCCGCCTGCAGCACGCGCGCCAGCAGCGGATCGGCCGGCGCCGACGGCCGCGACGGCCCGGCCGACGGAACCGTGCGCATGCCGACGCCGAACAGCTCGTCGAGCACGTCCTCGGCCCGGGTGATCGGCACCGCCCCGTCGCGCAGCAGCCCGTTCGTGCCCCGCGCGACGCGCGAGGTCACGTGGCCGGGCACCGCGGCCACGGAGCGTCCGAGCTCGCGCGCGAAGTCGCTCGTGATCAGGCTGCCGCTCGGGTCGGCGGCCTCGACCACCACGGTCATCCGCGCGAGGCCGGCCATGATCCTGTTGCGCGCCGGGAAGCTCCAGCGAAACGGATGCACGCCCGGCGGCAGCTCCGACAGCACCACGCCGCGCTCGACCACCTCGCGATGCAGCCCGCGGTGCCGCCGCGGATAGGCGACGTCCGGGCCGCAGGCGAGCACCGCCACCGGCGCGCCGCCGCCCGCGAGGCAGCCGCGGTGGGCCGTCGCGTCGATCCCGAGCGCCAGCCCGCTCACGACCGGCACGCCGGCCGCGGCCAGCCCGCGGCCGAGCCCGTGCGCGACCTCCCGGCCGTAGGGGCTCGGCGTCCGCGTGCCGACGATCGCGACGGCCGGCTCCTCGCGCACGCGCGCGAGCGCCTCCGCCCGCCCCGCCACGAACAGCACCGCGGGCGCGTCCGCCGAGCTCGCAGAGCAGCGGCGGGTAGGCCGCCGAGTGCCGGCAGACCGCCGCCACGCAGGCTCGCTCGAACAGCTCGCGCTCGGCCGTCCAGGTCGCGGGCCTCCGAGCAGCTCGAGCACCGCCGGCGCGCGCTTCCCCGCGATCGCCGCAGCCAGCTCGGCCTCCGGGAGCCCGAGCACGCCCGCGACGCTCTCGCGCGGACGAGCCAGCATCCCCGCGATCCGTCCGGCCAGCATGCGCCACCAGCAGCGCCTTGCGCAGGCAGGGGTCGCAGGCGGTCAGCGCCGCCTCGCCGGCTTCGATCGCAGGTGTCACGCCGCCATCGCCTCCATCCCGTCGAGCCGATACGAGACCGCCTCGTCGAGATCGGCCTCGCGAAGCTCGTCGCGCTCGTCGAGGTCAGCGATCGTGCGAGCCACCCGCAGGATGCGGTCGTGGGCCCTGCCGCTCAGCTGGAGCCGGTCCCGCGCGGCCAGCATGCGGTCGGCGAGTGCGTCGTCGAGCGGAATCTCGCGCCGCGTCAGGCGGCCGTCCATGTCGCCGTTGCACAGCGCGCCGGTGCCCGCCAGCCGGTCCTGCTGTCGTCGCCGGGCGAGCGGTCACGCGCGCTCGCACGATCTCAGAGCTGCGGCGCTGGTCCGGCGCGCCGACCAGCTCGAGCGGGCGCGCCTGCTCGACCTGACAGACGAGGTCGATCCTGTCGAGCAGCGGACCGCTCATGCGACGCAGGTAGCGCGACAGCTCGATCGAGGTGCACGAGCAGCGATCGGGCGGCCGCGCGCAGGGACAGCGATTGCAGGCCCCGACGACCATCGCGTTCGCCGGGAACTCGAGCGTGTGCTGGCCGCGCATGATCGTGACGCGGCCGTCCTCGAGCGGCTGGCGCAGCGCGTCCACGGCGGCGCGACCGAACTCCGGCAGCTCGTCCAGGAACAGCACGCCGCGGTGCGCGAGCGTGATCTCGCCGGGCATCGGCCGCGCCCCGCCGCCGACGAGGCCCTGCGGCGAGATCGTGTGGTGCGGCGCTCGGAAGGGCCGCTCGGTGGCCAGCCGGCCGCTCCCGACCCCCGCGGCGCTGTGCACCTGGGTCACCTCGAGCGCCTCCTCGAAGCTCGGCGGCGGCAGCATGCCCGGGCAGGCGCCGCGCCAGCATCGTCTTCCCCGCGCCCGGCGGGCCGATCATGAGCAGGTTGTGGCCGCCCGCGGCGGCGATCTCGAGCGCGCGCTTGGCGTCGTCCTGGCCCCGCACGTCGGCGAGGTCCAGCGCATCGGCGGCCGGCGCGGTGGCCGTGTCGGGCGCGCGCGCGCGCTCGGGCATCCAGCGCCCGTGCAGCACGTCCGCGATGCGCGCCAGCGAGGGGATCCCGTGGACCTCGACCGCCTCGACCAGCGCGGCCTCCGGTGCGTTGGCCTCGGGGACGAGCAGGCCCGGTGTGCCCGCGCCGCGCGGCGCCCAGCGCCACCGCGAGCGCCCCCCGGACCGGCCGCAGCTCCCCGGTCAGCGAGAGCTCGCCGCAGAGCGCCCGGCCGCCACCAGCGACTCGTGCGGCACCTGGCCACTCGCGGCGAGGACGCCCACCGCGATCGCGAGGTCGAAGCCCGGCCCTTCCTTGCGCACGTGCGCGGGCGCGAGGTTGACGGTGATCCGCTTCTGCGGGAAGTCGAGGCCCGAGTTCAGCAGCGCGGCCCGGACCCGCTCGCGCGACTCGCGGACCGCCCGGTCGGGCAGCCCGACGAGCGTGAACGCGGGCAGGCCGCGCCGAACGTCCACCTCGACGGTGACCTCCTGGCTCGACACGCCTTCGAGCGCGAACGTGGCGACGGCTGAGAGCATCGGCTGCACGCTAGGCAGGGGCGCGTGACGCGTGGGGGCGCGAACGTGACTCTTCCGCCAATTCCTCGCGCAATACTCAGCGGGCGATGTCGCGCGACTGCGACGGCGCGGATGCAACGCGCGCGCAGGAAGTAGCGCAGTTGTCACACCGGTCACCCACGGGTCACGCGGCCGTGCATAGCGTCGCCGACATGCCCGAACCCGACCCGCGACGCACGCTCGGAGACGCCGGCGAACGCCTGGCGCGCACGCATCTGGAGGCACGCGGATTGAGCGTGCTCGACGCGAACTTCCGGACCCGCAACGGGGAGCTCGACATCGTCGCGGCGAACGAGAGCTGCCTGGTCTTCTGCGAGGTCAAGACCAGGCTCGCGCGAGCCGGGCCCGTCGGCGAGCTCGGACCGTTCGCGTCGATCGACGTGCGCAAGCAGCGCCGCCTGCGGCTGCTCGCGCGCGAGTGGCTGGCGGCGCACGAGGGGGATCGGCCGTGGCGGTCGGAGCTTCGCTTCGACGCGATCGGCATCGAGCTGGACACCAGCGGGCGGCTGGTCCGGCTCGACCACCTGGAGGGAGCCTTTTGAGCGCCGGCGGCCACCCGCAGGCGGCCCGCAGCCCGCCTAGCTCTCGAGCGCGAGCTGCGTGTAGGCGATCGACTGGAACGACAGGCGGTGCAGCGGCGACACGCCGTGCTGCGCGATCGCGGCGCGGTGCTCGGGCGTGGAGTAGCCGACGTTCGTCTCGAAGTCCCACTCGGGATGGCGCTCGGCGACCTTGCGCATGTAGCGGTCGCGGCTGACCTTGGCCAGCACGGACGCCGCGGCGATTGCGGCGCTGCGGCAGTCGCCGTCGACGACGGCCCGCTGCTCGAAGCCGAACTCCGGGACGTTGAAGCCGTCGACGAGGCACACGGTGCCGCCGCGAGCGACGCCCAGCAGCGCCGAGCGCAGCGCATCCAGGTTCGTGTTGTGGAGCCCGCGCCCGTCGATGCCGCGCACGCAGCGCGAGACGATCACCGAGCGGGCCGCCGCCCGCAGCACGAGCGGGTAGAGCTCCTCGCGCGTCTCGGCGGTGTGCTGCTTGGAGTCGTTGAGCCGGCTGAGCGCGCGGCGATCCGCGAGCGTGAGGCGCTCGAGGTCGAACAGCACCGCCGCGGCCACCAGCGGTCCAGCGAGCGATCCGCGGCCCGCCTCGTCGGCACCGGCGACGAAGCGGCACCCGATGTCACGGTCGAAGGCGAACAGGCGGCGGCCGCTGGTCTTGCGCTTGCGGGCGCGGGCCACCCGCCGCGCCGCGCTGGTCGCCTGCGCCGGACGGCGCTTCGGCGGTTGCTCGTTGTCGGCGCTCGGCGACGTCCCCACTGGCGGGCGATGATAGGTCGCCACGCGGCGGAAGTGGGCTACAGCCCGCCGATTTTCTTGGGAGGCCAGTAGGTGGCGAAGGCCTGCCCGATGACCCAATCCTTGGGAACCGGGCCCCAGACCCGGCTGTCCGCGCTGGCGCCGCGGTTGTCGCCCATCATGAAATAGGAGCCCTTGGGCACCCGCACCTCGTCCGGCAGGTTGCAGATGTCGCAGGTGGGGTCGAGGTGCGCGAACGGCTCCTTCTGCTTTTGCCCGTTGACGTAGACCGAGCCGCGCAGCACCTTGATGCGATCGCCGCCGACCCCGACGATCCGCTTGATGAAGTTCGTGTCCGAGCGATCCTCGGTGGGCCTGGGACAGGCGGTGGTCTCGGAGTGCTGGACGCCGCAGGCGTTCTCGTCGGCGCCCTTCGGCGGCTTGAAGACGAGCACGTCGCCGCGGCTGTAGTCCGTGAAGTTCTTGCTGATGCGGTCGACGAGAACGCGCTGGCCGATCTGGAGGGTCGGCACCATCGACTCGCTCGGGATGCGGAACGGCTTGACCAGGAACGCCTGGATGCCGAGCGCGAGGCCCAGGGCGACGGCGACGATCGTGACCAGCTCTATGAGGGAGCCAGCGGCGCCCTTCGGCTTGGTGCGCGTCGCCCTACCCGGAAGGAACCGGCGGGCCACCTAGCTCGACGGCTGCTCGCGCGGCTCGTCGGAGGCTGCGGCTCGTCGGCGGAATCGTCGCCGGCGGGGGCCTCTTCCGGCGGCGGCTCGTCGGCGGGAGCGGCGTCGGCGGCGGGCTCGTCGGCCGGAGCGGGCTCGTCCGCGGCGGCCGGCGGCTGGCTCGTGCGAGCGGCGTCCGCGGGCTCCGGCAGCGGGAGCAGCTTCGTCAGCGGCGTCGGCGGCAGGCTCATCGGCGGGAGCAGCCTCGGCAGCCGGCGCATCCTCTGCGGGGGCATCCGCTGCCGGGCGTCAGCAGGAGCGGCGTCAGCGGCTGCCGCCTCCGCCGCGGCCTCCTCCGCCGCGGTGACCTCGCCGAGCTCCTCCTCGCCGGGGCGCGGCGCGTCGTCGGCGGGCATCGCGCCCTCGACGTACGCCTGCTCCTCGGCGGCGCCGGTCCAGCGGCGCTCGCGCACGCGGGCGCTGCGGCCGACGCGGTCGCGCAGGTAGTAGAGCTTCGCGCGGCGCACGTCTCCGCGGGCGGCGACCTCGATCCGCTCGATCTTGGGCGAGTGCAGCGGGAACGTCCGCTCGACGCCCACCCCGAAGGACTGCTTGCGGACGGTGAAGGTCTCGCGCGCCCCCGTGCCCTGTCGCTTGATCACGACGCCCTCGAACACCTGCGTCCTGCGGCGGGTGCCCTCGACGACCTGGAAGTGCACGCGCACGCGGTCTCCCGCCTGGAAGACGGGGACACGCCGCAGCTGGGCACGCTCGATGCTTTCGATGACGCCTGACATAAAGGAGGCGCGACCTGCCGGGGTGACAGTCGCGCGAGCGCGAATGGTAGCGACCGCGGCCGGATCGACTGCGGCCGGGCGCCATGCCGGCGGGCCTGCCGAGGGCCAGCGCCCGCCGCCGGAGCGGCGCCCGCCGCGGGCTAGGCCGCTCCCCCGCGCCTGCGACTCTGCTCGAGCCGCCACTCGCGCACCCGCGCGTGGTCGCCCGACAGCAGGATCTCCGGAACCGTGTGGCCGTTCCAGTCGAACGGTCGCGTGTAGTGCGGGTACTCCGGCGCCCCCTCGAGCGCCTCGCTGAACGACTCCTCCACCGCGCTCTCCTCGTGCCCGAGCGCGCCCGGCAGCTTGCGCACGACCGCGTCGCAGACGACCATCGCCGCCAGCTCGCCGCCGGACAGCACGTACGGCCCGATCGAGATCACGTCGGTGGCGAGCTGCTCGTTGACCCGCTCGTCGAAGCCCTCGTAGCGACCGCACAGCAGCGTCAGCTCGGACTCCTCGGCCAGCTCTCGCGCCAGGGCGTCGTCGAACCGCCGCCCGCCGGGCGCCAGCGCGATCGTCCGCCGCCGGCCGCGACCGGCTCCGTAGCGCGCCGCCAGCGCCGCCTCGACCACGTCGACGCGGATGACCATGCCCGCTCCGCCGCCGTACGGGGTGTCGTCGACCTGCCCCGCCTTCAGCGGCGTGGTGGCGCGCAGGTCGACGGCCTCGATCTCGTGGCCGAGCGCGAGCGCGTTGCGCACGTGGCGCTGGTCGAGGAACCAGTCGAACCAGCCGGGGAACAGCGTGAATATGTCGACGTTCATCCGAGGTAGGCGTCGTTGACGACGATCTCGCCCCCGGCGCGAGCCGGCCGGCTCCACCCTGATCGACCGGATCGCATCCGACACGAAGGGCACCAGCTTCCCGTCCTCGAGCTCGAGGACCGAGCACGACGGCGCGTCCACCACGCGCACCACGCGGCCGTGCCCGGGCACGGTGCAGCGCATCAGGTCCGCCGCGAGCCACTCGCCCTCGCTCAGCTCCGCCTCCACGAGCATCAGCTCGCCGCGCAGCGAAGCGCGGGTCGTCCACCCCGGACAGCCGCACCAGCGGCCTGCTGGTCGGTCCCGGCGCGGCGCTCGACCACGAGCGGCCGGTCGCGCAGCACGATCGAGGTCCCCTCCGGCAGCAGGTGCTCCGCGCCGTCCACGTAGAAGCTCCCGTCCAGGCCGTGGGGCTTGCCCACGCGACCGGCGGTCACCAGGGTCAATCGACGACGTCGACGAGCACGCGGTTGTTGTCGCGGACGGCGGCGGCCTTCATCACCGTCCGCAGCGCCGCGACGGTGCGCCCGCCCCGGCCGATGACCTTCCCGGCGTCGTCCTCGCCCACGTGGAGCTCGAGCACGATCGTGCCGTCGTCCTCGTCGAAGCCCTCCACCGAGACCTCGTCGGGCCTGTCGACGAGCGACCG
Organism: uncultured Thermoleophilaceae bacterium; assembly: GCA_963828225.1. Classification (GTDB taxonomy): domain Bacteria; phylum Actinomycetota; class Thermoleophilia; order Solirubrobacterales; family Thermoleophilaceae; genus JACVRW01. The sequence continues at coordinate 592,331 of CAWHDX010000007.1, forward strand.
GGCGAGGTACTCGAGCAGCTCCTCCACGAGCGGTCCGTCCGGCTAGCCGGACTCGGGCGGGTCGGCGGCCGCGTCGGCCTCGGCGACCGCGTCACTCGGCGGCGGCGGCGGGCTCGGCCTCGTCGGCGTCGGCCTCGGCGCGCTCCGCCGGCGCCAGCTCCGGATCGGCCTCGACCTGCTCGCCGGCGCCGGGCGCCGGCTCTCCGGCAGCGGCGGACTCGGGCTGGCCCTCGCCGGCGTCGTCCGGCACGGGCTCGACGTCGGGTGCCGGCTCGGCGGGAGCTGCGGCCACTGCTGCGGCGCTGCCGCCGCTCTTGGCGTACGCCTTGACCAGCTGCTTGACGGTGCCCGTCGGCTGCGCGCCGCGGGAGAGCCAGTGCTGCAGGCGCTCCTCGTCGATGCGGATCGTCGAGGGGTTCGTCTGCGGGTTGTAATGCCCGATCGTCTCGATGAAGCGGCCATCGCGCGGCGAGCGCTGGTCGGCCACGACCACGCGCCAGATCGGGTTCTTCTTGCTGCCCACTCGCGTGAGCCGGACTCGGACGGCCATAGGTCGGGAGAGGTTAGCGACCGCCGGCCAGTTGCTGCAGCGACGGCATCTTGCCGCCGGCGACCTGCTTCATCAGCTTCTTCATCTGCGCGAACTGCTTGACGAGCTGCGACACGGCCTGCACGTTCGTCCCCGACCCGTGCGCGATCCGCCGCCGGCGCGACCCGTCGATGATCTTCGGATTGGCCCGCTCGGCGGGGGTCATCGACAGGATGATCGCCTCGAGGCGGTCCAGCTCGCGCTCGTCGACGTTCAGGTTGCCGAGCTGCTGCCCGACGCCCGGCATCATCTTCAGCAGGTTCCCGATCGGCCCCATGCGGCGCACCTGCTTCATCTGCTCGAGGAAGTCGTCGAGCGTGAACTGCTCCTTGCGGATCTTGCGCTCGAGCTCCTGCGCCTGGCGCTCGTCCATCTGGCGCTCGGCCTTCTCCACGAGCGTCATCACGTCGCCCATGCCGAGGATGCGCTGCGCCATCCGATCGGGGTGGAAGCGCTCGAAGTCGCCCAGCTTCTCGCCGGTCGACGCGTACAGGATCGGCTTGCCGGTGACCGCCTTGACCGACAGCGCCGCGCCGCCGCGCGAGTCGCCGTCGAGCTTGGACAGGATCACGCCGTCGAAGTTGGCCACCTCGGCGAACTGCTCCGCCACGTTGACCGCGTCCTGGCCGGTCATCGCGTCGACGACCAGCAGCACGTCGTGCGGCTTGGTCCGCTTCTTGATCTCGGCGAGCTCCCTCATGAGCTCCTCGTCCACGTGCAGCCGGCCGCTGGTGTCGACGATCAGCGCGTCGCGGCGGTCCTGCTTGGCCTGGTCGAGCGCCCACTCGGCGATGTCGACCGGGTCGCGCCCGGTCCCCTGCTCGTACACGTGCGCGCCCGCCTGGCCGGCCGACCTTGACGAGCTGGTCGACGGCCGCGGGCCGGTAGACGTCGCAGGCCGCCACCGCCACGTCCATCCCGTGCTCCTCGCGCAGATGGCGCGCGAGCTTGCCGCAGGCGGTCGTCTTGCCCGAGCCCTGCAGACCCGCCATCAGGATCACCGTCGGGCCCGGCTTCGCCAGCGCCAGGTCGCGCCCGGAGCCGCCCATCAGCTGGGTCAGCTCGTCGGAGACGATCTTGACCACCTGCTGGCCCGGGTTGAGCGAGTCGAGCACGTCCTGCCCGAGCGCCCGCTCCTTGACCGCCGCGGTGAACTGCTTGACGACCTTGAAGTTGACGTCCGCCTCGAGCAGCGCGAGGCGCACCTGGCGCATCGCCTTGTTGACGTCCTCCTCGGTCAGCTTGCCGCGCGAGCGGACGTCGCCGAGAGCTTCCTGGAGGCGGTCGGAGAGCGCGTCGAACACGACTGAGAGGCTAGTGGCCTAGGGGCTTGGCGGCGTCGGGGGCGGCGGCGCGGGCGGCTTCGGGATCGCGGCCCCGATGTTCGAGAGAGCCTGCGTCACCTCGCTCGGGATGATCCACACCTTGTTCGGCCTCGCCCTGCGCGATCTGGGGCAGCACCTGCAGGTACTGATAGGCGAGCAGCTTGGGGTCGGCGTCGCCGCGGTGGATCGCCTCGAAGACCGTCTCGATCGCCTTCGACTGGCCCTCGGCCTCGAGGATCTGCGCCTCGCGCCGGCCCTCCGCGCGCAGGATCGTGCTCTGCTGCTCGCCCTCGGCCGTGAGGATCTGCGACTGCTTGACGCCCTCGGCGGTGAGGATCGCCGCGCGCCGGTCGCGCTCCGCGCGCATCTGCTTCTCCATCGCCTCCTGGATCGACGCCGGCGGGTCGACCGCCTTCAGCTCCACGCGGTTGACGCGGAGCCCCCACTTGCCGGTCGCCTCGTCGAGCACGTGGCGCAGCGCGGCGCTGACCTTGTCGCGCGAGGTGAGCGTGTCCTCGAGCGTCATCCCGCCGACCACGTTGCGCAGCGTCGTCACGGTGAGCTGCTCGACGCCGGCGATGAAGTCGGCGATCTCGTAGGTGGCGGCCTTCGGGTCGGTCACCTGGAAGTAGAGGACCGTGTCGATCTGGATGACCAGGTTGTCCTCGGTGATGACCGGCTGCGGGTTGAAGGAGACGACCTGCTCGCGCAGGTCGACCAGCGGCCTGACGCGGTCCACGTAGGGCACGACGATCGCCAGCCCGGCGTCGAGCGTGCGGTAGTAGCGGCCCAGCCGCTCCACGATCCCGGCGCGCGCCTGCGGCACGATCCGGATGCCGCGCGCGAGCGTGACGAGGACGACTACGGCGATGACTATGAGGACGATCAGGGTGGCCAAGCGGGGTTCCTTTCGCTATTCGTGTACCAGCGCCGTCGCGCCGTCGATCTTGAGCACCTCGACCCGCGTGCCGGGCTCGAAGGCGTGGTCCTCGTCATACGCGCGAGCGCTCCAGATCTCGCCGGCGAGCTTCACGGTGCCGCCGTCGCGATCCACGCGGTCGAGCACCACCGCCGTGCAGCCGACGAGCGCCGCCGTGCCGGTGCGCAGCTGCGCCGGGCGTGTGCAGGTGACGGCGCGCGATCGGGCGCAGCACCAGCAGCGACCCGGCCGACACCGCCGTGAAGACGATCCACTGGAGCGCCACGCGGCCCGCCCGCGAGCGCGACGATCGCCGCGACCACGGCCGCGACGGCGATCGGCCCGGCGAAGAAGCCGAGCGTGAACATCTCGCCGACCGCGAGCACGCCCGCGGCGATCATCCACAGGATCCACTCGTCCATCTCAGTCGATCCTAGGGGTCGCGGGGCCGCTCCAGTACTTCACGAGCCCCGCGCAGGCGCGTTGCGAAGCAGCGCTTTGGCGCGATCGATCGCCAGCGAGCAGTCGCGCGGCCGCACCGAACCCGACTCCGCGACGGTGGCGCCCCGCACCGGCCCACCCGCGAGCAGCTCCGCGAACGCGTGGCGCGAGAGCGCGTCGGCGCCCGCCACGTGCAGGAAGCCGGTGCGATCCGACCCGGCCAGCTCGAGCAGGGCGTCGGCCAGGTCGCCCACCTGGATCGGGCAGCGCACCTCGTCGGTGAAGAAGGTCGCGCCGGGGTCGGCGGCGAGCCGCTCCTGCGGTCCCGGCTGCGGGACCGCCGTAGATCAGCGAGGTGCGCACCACCAGCGCGCGCCGGGTGCGCGCCGAGCACGCCGCGCTCGGCGTCCGCCTTGTCGCGGCCGTAGGCGGTCAGCGGCACGGGCTCGTCCTCCTCGGTGTAGGGCGAGCCCTTCTCGCCGTCGAAGACGACGTCGGTCGACACGTGCACGAGGCGCGCGCCGCCGCGCGCCGCCGCCCGGGCGACGCCGACCGCGCCGTCGCAGGTGGTCGCCCGATCGTCCTGGGCGTAGGCCGTGTGGATGACGGCGTCCGGGCGCAGCCGCTCGAAGAGCGCGTCCACGGCGGCGGCGTCGCGGACGTCGAGCGGCGGCTCGCCGCCGCGGTGCGCCCCGACGGCGTCTCCGGCGCGGCGCATCAGCTCGCGGCCGAGGTAGCCGCTGCGCGCCGGTGACGAGCAGGGTCACGCCGCGTCGAGCGCGCGCGCGACGTCCGCCAGCAGGTCGGCCGTCTCCTCGCAGCCGGCCGAGAACCGGATGAAGCCCTCCGTGACGTCGTCGCCGCCCCAGCGCTGGCGGCGCTCGGCGGTGCTCAGCACTCCGCCGAAGCTCGATGCCTCGGTCACGAGCTCGCACGTCGACAGGAAGCGCTCCGCGCGTCCGCGGTCGCCGACGTCGAAGGCCAGCACCGTCCCGAATCCGCGCATCTGGCGCCGGGCCACCTCGTGCCCCGGATCCGACGGCAGGCCCGGGTAGCGGACGCCGGTCACGTCTTCGCGGCCGGACAGCAGCTCGGCGAGCGCGAGTGCGTTCGCGCTGCCGCGCTCGAGCCGCAGCGCCAGCGTGGCGAGCGAGCGGTGCGCGAGCCACACCTCGAACGGCCCCGGCACCGACCCCGCCTGGGTGCGCCAGCTGCGCAGCCGCTCGGCGCGCTCGGGGTCGCGCGTCGCGACGTAGCCGAGGATCAGGTCCGAGTGCCCCGACAGGTGCTTGGTGGCGCTCGTCATCGCGTAGTCGGCGCCCAGGTCGAGCGCCTTCTGGAAGAGCGGCCCGGCGGTGGTGTTGTCCATCACGCAGACCGCGCCGGCCGCGTGCGCGGCGGCGGCCAGCTCGGCGAGGTCGTAGACCTCCAGCTTCGGGTTCGAGGGCGACTCCATCCAGAGCAGCTGCGCGCCCTGCACCGCCTCGGCCAGCTCGGCGGGCGGCGCCAGCCGCACGTCGATGCCGCGCGGCCTCAGGTGCTGCTCCGCGAGCGTGCGCACGCCGAGGTAGCAGCCGTGGTCCATCGCCACCGCCGCGCCCGGCTCGAGGCCGGTCAGCAGCAGCGCCGCCGCGGCCGCCATGCCGGACGCGAACACCACCACCTCGCCGCCCTCGAGCTCGCCGAGCGCCGCCTCGTAGCGGGCCCAGGTCGGGTTGCCGTAGCGCGTGTAGCGCCAGTCGGAGCTCGCCGACCTCGCCCTGCAGGTGGAAGGGCGCCGGCGAACACCGGGCCGGGCAGGAAGGGCGTGCCCTGCTCGCTCGTCGGGCAGGCCGGCTCGCACGAGCCGCGTGCCGTCGCCGTGGCCGCTCACGGCTCGAGTATCGCGCGGGCGAAGTCGTCGGGGTCGAACGGGCGCAGGTCCTCCAGCGCCTCGCCGATGCCGATCAGCTTGACCGGCACGCCGAGCTCCTGGGCGATCGCGAGCGCGATGCCGCCCTTCGCGGTGCCGTCGAGCTTCGTCAGCGCGATGCCGGTCACGTCCACGGCCTCGCGGAACAGCATCGCCTGGCGCAGGCCGTTCTGGCCGGTGGTGGCGTCGATCGTGAGCAGCGTCTCGTGCGGCGCGCCCGGCGCCTGGCGGTCGATCACCTTGCGGATCTTGCGCAGCTCGTCCATCAGGTGCTGCTGGGTGTGCAGCCGGCCCGCGGTGTCCACGATCACCACGTCGTGGCCGCGGGCGCTTGCCGCGCTCGATGGCGTCGAAGGCGACCGCGCCCGGATCGGATCCCTCCTCGCCGCGGACGATCTCGCAGCCGGCGCGCTCGGCCCAGAGCGTCAGCTGCTCGGCGGCCGCGGCGCGGAACGTGTCGCCGGCGGCCAGCAGCACCGAGCGGCCCAGCTCCTGCTGCAGGTGCCAGGCCATCTTGCCGATCGTCGTCGTCTTGCCGCTGCCGTTGACGCCGACCATCGAGGATCACGGTCGGGTGCTCGGTCAGCTCGATGGTGTCGCCCTCCAGCCGCGCGGTGTCGGCGAGCAGCTCGCGCAGGCGGCGGGTCAGGTCCTCGCCGTCGGCGAGCGTCCCCTCCTCGACCTCGCGCTCGAGCCGCTCGACGATCGACGCCGTCGTGGGGGCGCCGACGTCCGCGTAGATGAGCGCCTCCTCGAGCCGCTCGAAGGCCTCGTCGTCGAGCGACTGGAAGACCGTCGCCTGCAGCTCCGCGCCGAGCGCCTGGCGCGTCTTCGACATGTTGTCGCGCAGGCGCCTGAAGAAGCCGCCGCGGCGTTCGGGCTCGCCGTCCTCGGGGGCGGGCGCCGGAACGTCCTCGCCGGTGACGAACAGCTCCTGCCAGGTGCGGGCCACCCGCGTGAGCCTACGCGGCGACTTCGTCGATGCCGCCGTCGCCCAGCTTGCGCGAGATCACGCGCGAGATGCCGTCGCCGCCCATGCTCACGCCGTAGAGCGTGTCGGCGGCGTCCATCGTGCGCTTCTGGTGCGTCACGACGATGAACTGGGCGCGGTCGGAGTAGCGGCGCACGAGCTGGAGGAAGCGGTCGATGTTGATGTCGTCGAGCGCCGCCTCGACCTCGTCGAGGATGTAGAACGGGCACGGCCGGGCGAGGAACACGGCGAACATGAAGGCCAGCGCGACGAGCGACTTCTCGCCGCCGGACAGCAGCGACAGCCGCTTGGTCGACTTGCCGGGCGGCGTGACCTCGATCTCCACGCCCGCCTCGGCCTGCTCCTCCTCGTCGGCCCACGTCGGGCTCGGCGCCCTCGGGCGGCTCCTCGCCGGCGATCACCGGGCGCGGGCCCTCGCTGTGCACCAGGCGCAGGCGGCCGCGGCCGCCGGGGAAGAGGTGCTCGACGACCTCCGCGAAGTTCTTGGCCGCGGCCTCGAAGGTCTCCTCGAAGCTCTCGCGGATGCGCCGGTCGGTCTCGGTGATCAGCCCCTCGAGCTCGGTCAGCGCGGACTCGAGGTCGTCGCGCTGCGCCTCGAGCTCCTCGACGTGCGCGATCGCCTCGTCGTACTCCTGCTTGGCGAGCGGGTTGACCGGGCCGAGCTGCTCGCGCCGGCGCTCCAGGCGCTGGAGCCGGTCGGCGAGCGCCTCGCGCTCGTCGGCGGGGAGCGGCTCGGTCGCGGGCTCGGCGTCGAGTCCGAGCCGGGCGGCGAGGTCGTTGAGCTCGCGCTCGGCGTCGGCGGCGGAGTCGCGCACCTGCTGCGCGGCGACCTCGGCGGCGGTGACGGCCTCGCTGGCGTCGCGCAGGCGGCCCTGGAGCTCGCGCCTCCTCGTGAGCGCACGCGCGCAGCGCCGCGGCGGTCTGCTCGCCGCCGGCGGCGTGGCGCTCGAGCTCCTCGGCGAGCGCGTCGCGGCGGCCCGAGACGGCCGTCCCGGCGCGCTCGAGCGCGACCACCGCGCGGTCGGCGTCGGCGGCGATGTCGGCGTCGCGCTCGATGCCGACGCGGGCGCGCTCCAGCGACCGCGTCCGCTCGGCGCGCTCGGCCTCGATGCGCTCGGCCAGGCGGCGCTCGGCGCGCAGGTCGGCGACCAGCTCGGCGCGGCGCACGGCGCCGGGGCCCTCGTCGGGCGCCTCGCGGCGGCGCGCGATGACCCACTCCGTACGGCTGACGGCCTCGGCTCGCCTCGGCCGCGTCGCGGCTGGCGCGGCGGTGCGCGGCGTCGGCCTCGTCGCGCGCCGCGTCGGCGCGGTCGATGGCGGCTGCGGCCTCGGCCGCGTCGCGTGCGGCTGCGGCCTCCTCGGCGGCGGCGCGCTCGGACGCGGCGATCAGGTCGTCGCGGCGGCGGCGCTCCTCGAGCACGCGCTCGGCGCCGCCGGCCGGCGTCTGGGACAGCTCGCCGCCGGCGCGGATCGAAGCGCCGCCCGCTGCGGGTGACCGCGAGGCCGGCGAAGTCGCTGGGCAGGCCGTCGAGCGAGTCGACCACCCAGACGCGCGCGAGCAGGCGCTCGGCGACCGCCGCGACGGCGGGCTCGGGCTTGACGTGGTCGAGCATGCGCGCGGCGCCCGCGAGCGCGGGCGACTGCGCGCCGCGGGCCGCCCGGCATCGGCCACGAGGGCGGTGCCGCCCTTGTCGCCGGAGCCGTCCAGCAGGCGCTCGCCGGCGGGCAGGTCGGCGACCACGGCGGCGGACAGCGCGGCTGCCGAGCGCCGCCGCCAGCGCCAGCTCGTAGCCGGGCTCCACGTCGAGCGAGCCGGCGAGCGTCGTCGAGCCGTCGGGCGCCGATGCGGCGGTGCGCAGGAACTGGTTGACGGCCGCGAGCTCGGCGCCCGCCTGGGCGGCGCGGGCGCGGGCCGCCTCGACCGCGCGCTCGGCGTCGCGGCGCGCGCCGCGGGCGTGCTCGATCTCCTTGTCGGTGGCGTCCGAGCGCCGCGCGGGCGGCGGCCGCCGCCTGCTGCAGGCGCGACTGCTCGGCGCGGGCGCGCTCGAGCTCGGCCTCGAGGCTCGCGACCTCCTCGCGCAGGCGCGCCTGGCGGTCGGTCTCGAGCCGCTCGACCTCACGCTCGAGCGAGCGGATCCTGTCGGCCGGCGCCAGCGCGTCCCAGGCGGCGCGCGTCGAGCCGCCGTCCTCCTCGGGCGGGCGCGGCAGCCGCTCGGCCGGCAGCGAGCCGGCCTCGGCCGGCGTGTCGCGCGCGGCCTCGGCCTCGAGCAGCTCCAGCTCGCGCACCCGGCGCGCACGCCGCTCGAGCGCCGCGGCGCCCTGCTCGCGCACGCGCTCGAGGCGCATCGCGATCCGCTCGGCGGCCGAGCGCGCCGCGTAGAGGCCCGCCTGGATGCGCTCGCGCTCGCGCGTCTGCTCGGCGAACGCCGTCTCGGCCTGCTCGCGCCGGGTCGCCACCTCGCCCAGCAGCCGCTCGGCCTCGTCGCGCTCCGTGCGCGCCGCGCGGGCGCGCTGCTCGGCGCCGCTGAGCGACTCGCGCGCCTCGCGGGCGGCGTCGCGGGCCAGCGCGTAGCGCGCCTCGAAGGTCTGGCGCTCGAGGCGCTCGTGCAGCTCGGCGGCCTCGGCCTGGCGCTTCAGCGGCCGCAGCCGCGAGCGCGCCTCGCGCTCGACGTCGAGCGCCCGCCCGAGGTTGTCCTGCGTGCGCTCCAGCTTCAGCTGCGCGCGGCGCCGGCGCTTGCGGTGCTTGCCGAGCCCGGCGGCCTCCTCGATCAGCAGCCGCCGCTCGCGCGGGCGCGACATCACGATCTGCTCGACCTTGCCCTGCGAGACGACCGAGTGCATCTCCTTGCCGAGCCCCGAGTCGGAGAGCACCTCGATCACGTCGACGAGCCGGCAGCGCGCGCCGTTGAGGCGGTACTCGCCCTCGCCGTCGCGGTTGAGCCGGCGCAGGATCGAGATCTCCGAGAAGTCCGTGGGGAGCCGGCCGTCGCCGTTGTCGATGACCACCTCGACCTCGGCCGAGCTCGAGCCCTGCACGCCGTGGCCGCCGGCGAAGATCACGTCCTTCATCACCTGACCGCGCACCGCCAGCGGCGACTGCTCGCCGAGCGCCCACAGCACCGCGTCGGTGATGTTCGACTTGCCGGAGCCGTTGGGCCCGACGACGACCGACACGCCGGTGCCGAACTCGAGCTTGGTCCGGTCGGGGAAGGACTTGAAGCCCTTCATCGATATCGAGCGGAGGTGCATCTACGAGGCCGCCTCTTCGAGCCGGTCGAGGGCGTGCAGCGCGGCTTCCTGCTCCGCCCCCTTCTTCGTCTTTCCCTCTCCGCGGCCGAGCTCCTCCCCGTCCACCTCGGCGATCACGACGAAGCTGCGGTCGTGCGCGGGGCCCTCCTCGGAGACGGTCGCGTAGGTGACGACGGCGGCGCGGCGGGCGAGCCGCTCCTGGAGCACGGACTTGTAGTCGACCGGGTGCTCGAGCGACTCCTCGATCTCGCGCGCGAAGGACTGCCACCACCGCGGGCGCCGTGCGCTCGAACCCGAAGGCCAGGTAGGCGGCGCCGATGATCGCCTCGCAGATCGAGGCGAGCACGCGCTCGGAGGCGACGAGCATCTCCGCGCTGCGGCCGGGCGATCCGGTCGGCGCCGTGGCGCGCAGCGTGTCCGGCACCCCGAGCCCGAGCGCGACGCGCGCGCACGAGGCGCCGCTGACCGCCTGTGCCCGCACCTTGGTCAGGCGGCCCGCGCCGTAGCGCTCGAAGCGCGGGTAGAGGTGGTTGGAGACCGCGAGGCTCAGGACGACGTCCCCCAGGAAGGCGAGGCGCTCGTAGGAGTCGGAGCGGTGCTCGACCCACGAGGCATGGGTGAACGCCTGCCGGCGCAGCTCCTCGGGCAGCTCGGCGAGCAGCTCGGCGAGGGATTCCGGCGGGTCAGCTGTCGATCTCCGCGGCATGGGCGGCGACGTAGTCCGCGGCCTGGCCGACCGTCAGGATCTTCACCGCGTCCTCGTCGGGAATGCGAACGCCATAGCTGTCCTCGAGCTCGACCACCAGCTCGACCAGGTCGAGCGAGTCGGCCTCGAGATCCTCGCGGAAGCGGGTCGTCTCGCCGATGCGCGCGGGGTCGACCTCCAGCTCGGTGGCCAGGTGATCGCGGATGCGCTCGAGGACCTCGACTCGTTCCAACGGGTGTGCTCTTTCGGCCGAAAACGGCTAGGCGTCGCTCGACGCCTCAGACGTCGCGGCGACGACGCTACCAGCGGGTGCGGACCGCAAGGCCCCGGCATCCGCGAGCGCCGCGGCGGTGCGGCCGACCATGTCCTCCTCGACCGCGCGGTGCGCCAGCCGCACCGCGTTCTCGATGCCGCGCGGGCCGAAGCTGCCGTGCGCGACGACCACCGGCTTGCGCAGGCCGAGCAGGATCGCGCCGCCCACGCCCTCGGGATCGAGCTCGTCGCGCAGGCCGCCGAGCTTGCCGCGGATCAGCAGGCCGCCGACGCTCGACAGCGCCCCCGACCGCACGCGCGACCGGATCGCGGTGGTGAACGACTTGACCGTCGACTCGAGCACCTTGAGCGCGACGTTGCCGGCGAACCCGTCGGCCACGATCACGTCGACGCTCGCGCGCGGCAGGTCGAAGCCCTCGACGTTGCCGGCGAAGTTGAGCGTGCCCTCGGCGAGCCGGTCGTGCGCGGCGAGGATCTCGGGCGTGCCCTTGCCCGCCTCCTCGCCGACCGACAGCAGGCCGACGCGCGGGCGCTCGGTGCCGACGCAGGCCTCCATGAAGCACGCGCCCATGTAGGCGAACTGGACGAGGTGCTCGGGGCGCGCCTGGACGCTCGCGCCGGCGTCCAGCAGCAGCACCGGGCCGCCCGGGACCGGCAGCAGGACGGCCAGCGCGGGCCGGAAGACGCCGCGGATGCGCTTGATCGAGACGGTGCCGGCGGCGAGCGTCGGGCCGGTCGACCCGGCCGAGACGAGCGCGTCGGCGCGGCCGCCGCCCACGGCCGCCGCCGCCTGGACGATCGAGGCGTCCTTGCGCGAGCGCACGGCCGCGACGGGCTCGTCGCCCGCCTTGATCGTCTCCGGCGCGTCCACGATCTCGGCGTGGTCGCCCGCGCCGTCGAGCTGGGCGCGCGGCCCGAACAGCAGCACCGGGAGCCCGGAGCGGCGGACTCCCTCTGCGACAGCGGTCGGCCCCTGGTCGGCGCCGTTCGCGTCGACCGCGATCACGGCTCCGACACCACTCCGGCTACTCGTCGTCGGCGGCGGTGCCCGGCCGCTGCACGACGACCTCGCGGCCCGCGTAGGTGCCGCAGTTCGGGCAGACCCGATGCGGCAGGCGCGGCTCGTGGCAGCGCGGGCAGTGCGCCAGGGTGGGCGCCGTGATCTTGTGCTGGGAGCGGCGCTTGTGCGTCCGCGAATGCGACTGTCTCTGCTTGGGGACGGCCATCGGCCGGTGAGTGTAGCCATCCGCGGCGCGGCGGCCCGCTCGCGCGATACTGCGGTCATGGCATTCGTCCCGCCCGTTCGCCATCTGCTGCGCGCCAAGGACCTCGCCGACGGCCGCTACTTCGAGCCGCTCGACGTGGGCGACCTGGCCGCCGCCGCCGGGCTCTCGCGCGCGCACTTCAGCCGCGAGTTCCGGCGGGCGTTCGGCGAGTCGCCGCACGCCTACCTGCTCACGCGCCGGCTCGAGCGCGCCGCGTACCTGCTGCGCAACACCGACCGCTCCGTGGCGGACATCTGCCTCGTCGGTCGGGTTGAGCAGCGTCGGCTCGTTCACGACCAGCTTCACGCGCACCTACGGCGAGTCGCCGACCGCCTACCGCGGCGAAGTTCCCGCCCGCGTCGCAGCACGTCCGCCTGCCGGCCTGCGTCGTGCGCTTCTACGGCCGCCCGCAACACAGCACGTTTCGAGAAGACAGCGCGGCGGTCCGCGGATTAGCTTGCGGTCGACCCCCGAAGGACGACCCCCAGGAGGACCGACATGAAGATCTCCACCGCTCAGCTGTGGGTGCACGACCAGGACGAGGCGCTCGACTTCTACACCAGGAAGGTGGGCCTCGAGGTGCGCAGCGACGTCACGCTGCCCGAGATGGGCGACTTCCGCTGGCTCACCGTCGCGCCTCCGGGCCAGGAGGACGTCGCGATCGTCCTGATGGCGATCCCCGGTCCGCCGGTCTTCGACGCCGAGACGGCTCAGCAGGTCGAGCAGCTGATGGCCAAGGGCGCGGCCGGAAGCGTCTTCCTGACCACCGACGACTGCCGTGCCTCCTACGAGGAGCTCAAGTCGCGCGGCGTCGAGTTCGTGGACGAGCCGCAGGAGCGGCCCTATGGCGTCGACGCCGGGTTCCGCGACCCCTCCGGCAACCACCTGCGGCTCACCGAGGTCAACGACCGCGTCGTCTGAGCCTCAGTCGAGCTTGAGCTCGCGCAGCGCCGCCCAGCGCGGGTCCGGCTCACGCTCGTGGGCGTGGTCCGGGCCCGCGTTGTTGAGGTTCTCGCCGCAGATGGCGCAGAGCCCGAGGCAATCCTCGCGGCAGACGATCTGGGTGGGCAGCGTCAGGGCGAGCGCGTCGCGCGTCCAGGCCTTCAGGTCCAGCTCGTCGCCGTCGAGGTAGGGCGAGCTGAGCTCGTCGCCGCCGCCGGGCTGATCGATCTCGCGCGCGTCCACCTCGAGCCCGTGGCCGGCGTCCTCGAGGCAGCGCATGCACGGCCCGACCAGCGCGGTGCGGAATCGCAGCCGCAGCGAGTAGCCGCTCGTGGTGCGGACGACGTCGAGCGTGGCGTGGACGTCCTCGTCTGGAGCCGCGTAGTGCTGGCCGCCGAACTCGAAGGAGTCGACGGGCACGTCGAGATCGAGCCTGCGGGCCTCGCCGGAGGAGAGCCTCAGCGTGCCGATGTCGAAGGTCTCGGTTCGCTGCGTCATGGCATCGAAGCTAGCCGAGGCGCTCGACCAGCTCGACGCGGTAGCCGTCCGGGTCGCGCACGAACGCGATACGCGGGCCCTCGGTGCGGCCACCCGGCCGGTACGGCGGCTTCTCCGGGCTCGATGCCCTCCTCGGCGAGGCCGGAGAGGGTGCCGTCGAGGTCCTCCACGGCGAGCGCGATGTGGTTGTAGCCCGTGCCGAGCTCGTAGGAGTCGACGCCGTGGTTGTAGGTCAGCTCGAGCACCGGATCGGCGCCCGGCATGTTCATGAAGACGTTGATCGCCTCGTCGCCGATCGGCATGCGACCGGTCTCCTGGAAGCCGAGCTTCTCGTAGAAGGCGACGGAGCGATCGATGTCGCCGATGCGGTAGCAGGTGTGGAGGTAGCTGGGCATGGGCTGAAGCCTACGAAGCGCGTACCCGGGGCGCGGCCGGCTAGTAGTAGTCGCTCTTCGACTCGGCGTAGATCTCCTTGATCGGCTTCAGCCCGGTCGGCGGGTCGAGCGTGCCGGCGGCGATGCTGATCGTGTCGCGGTCGGGCGCGTCCCAGAACAGGCTCGAGCCGCACTCGCCGCAGAAGCCGCGGCGGGCGTGGACGTCGCTGTCGGGGCTGTCGATCCAGCGCAGCGCGTCGGCGGACGTCAGGCGCAGCGCGTCGGCGGGCGCGGCCGTGGAGGCGGAGATGTGGCCGTGCCAGCGCCGGCACTCGACGCAATGGCAGACGATCACGTCGCGCAGCGGCCCGTCGACCTCGAAGCGAACGGCTCCGCAGAGACAGCGTCCGGTGGCGGGCACGTGGGCAACCTACCCGTGATATTGGTGAGGCGGCGCTTAGCGCCGCAACGACCATGGTCTTCTCATCGATCGAGTTCCTGTGGTTCTTCATGCCGCTCGTGCTCGCGCTCTACCTGGCGCTCCCGCCGGGCGCGCGCAACGGCCTGCTGCTCGCGGTCAGCCTGGTCTTCTACGCCTGGGGCGCCCACGCGCTGGTCCTGCTCTTCGTAGCCAGCATCGCCGTGAACTACGTCGCCGGCCTGGCGATCGAGCGCGAGCAGGCCCGCGGGGCCAAGGAGCGTGCGCGGCGCGTGCTGATCGCCGCGGTGGCGTTGAACGTCCTCTGCCTCCTGTTCTGGAAGTACGCCGTCTTCCTCGTCGACCAGCTCTCGGAGGTGCTGGGCGCCACGGGCCTCGGCGACCTCGCGCATCCGAGCATCACCCTGCCGCTCGGCATCTCGTTCTTCACGTTCCACGGGATCAGCTACGTGGTCGACGTCCACCGCGGCGACGCCCGCCCGATGCGCCGGCTGCGCGACTACGGCCAGTACATGGCGTTCTTCCCCCAGCTGATCGCCGGGCCGATCGTCCGCTACCACGAGATCGACGACCAGATCCGCCGGCCGCCCGCCCGCTCCGCGCGCCTCGGCGACGTGGCCGACGGCTTCCCCCGCTTCGCGCTCGGGCTCACCAAGAAGGTCGTGATCGCGGACCCGCTGGGCGGGGTGGCGGCGGCCGTCTTCGACGGGGGCGGCAGCGGCGACCCGTCCTTCGGGATGGCCTGGCTGGGCGTGCTCGCCTACACGCTCCAGATCTACTTCGACTTCTCCGGCTACTCGGACATGGCGATCGGCCTCGCGCGCATGTTCGGCCTGCGCTTCCCCGAGAACTTCGCGCGGCCCTACTCGGCGGTGTCCCTGACCGACTTCTGGCGGCGCTGGCACATGACGCTGTCGCGCTGGTTCCGCGACTACGTCTACATCCCGCTGGGCGGCTCGCGCGGCGACCGGGGCCAGACCGTTCGCAACATCCTGTTCGTCTTCTTCCTCACCGGCATCTGGCACGGGGCCGCCTGGACCTTCCTGCTCTGGGGCGTGTACCACGGCGTGCTGCTCGCGATCGAGCGGGTATCCGGGGTGGCCGGGCTGCCCGACGAGCGCGCCGTGGTGGCGCGCCGCGCCGTGACCTTCCTCCTCGTGCTCGGCGGCTGGGTGCTGTTCCGCTCCGCCGGGCTCGACCAGGCGCTCGAGCTGTACCGCGCGATGGTGCCCGCAGCCGGGCATGTCATTCGATCTGACGCCACTGATCGACCAGGCGTTCACGCCGCAGGCCCAGCTTGCGCTTGCCATCGGGCTGGCCACGCTCCTGCTGCCAGGGCGGCTCGTTCTCGGCCGGGTGCTCCAGGACCGCTGGGACGGGCTGCCGCTGGTCGCGCGCGGAGTCTCCATCGCGGTGCTGCCCTACACGGTGATCGTGATCGCGGCTGGCTCGTTCAGCCCCTTCCTCTACTTCCAGTTCTGATGGCGACCCCCGACCCGCTCGCACCCGAGGAATCCCGCACCGGCGTCGCCCCGCCCGGGGCGGCCGCGCGCCCGCGGTTGCGCACGGCGATCGGGCTGCTGGCGCTGGCGTTCTTTGCCGTGCCGCTGGTGGCCGTCGCATTGCTCGGAGCGGGCGGGCGCCTGCCCGGCGAGCGACCGGGGCCGTCGCCGTCGGTCGATCAGGGCTGGCGGGTGCTCGAGACGACGGGCGCCTACGTCGCCACGCGGCTGCGCGGGCGCGCGGACGCGGTCACGGCCAACAACTGGATCTCCGAGCGCGTGCTGGGAGCCACGCCGAGCTACGGAGTGCGGCGCACCGGCGGGCTACTTCCGTTCGAGCGCGGTGCGGAGCCGAACGAGGCGACTGGGACGAAGAACGGCGGTGCCGACGAGCTGCACGCGGCGGCGTTCGTGGGCCGCCACGGCTGGACGTTCCTGCAGGCGGAGCTCGACCGCAACTGCAAACCGCCGGTGGCGGTGGAAACTGCCGTGAGCCGCTGGCAGCGGCTGGTGTCGATCGTGCGCGCCAGCGGCCGCCCCGTCGTGCTGATGGTCGTGCCGGAGAAGTCGACGATCTACCCGGACTACGTGCCCGGCGACACGGTCGGCTGGAACTGCGCCCGTGCCGGCAAGGAGCGGCTTTGGGACGCGGTCGAGGCGTGGCGGGACCCGGACGTGGTCGGCCTGCGCGAGCCGCTGCTGGAGCGGAGGCGATCGGGCCGGCAGCACCTCTACCTGCCGATCAACAGCCACTGGAACGACCTGGGCGGAGCGGAGCTGGCGAGCCGGGCGCTCGATCACGTCGGCGGCCGGGTGCGCATGCGGCTCGACGAGCTCCAGCAGGGGACATCGGAATATCCGAGCGACCTCGCGCAGTTCAGTGGGCGCGCCCGCACCGGGAGGGCGCGCACGCTGACGGTGAGGCGGCGCGGCGACGACACGGTGGGCCTGGGCGACGCGGAGCTCCCGGGCGGCGGAAAGGTCGTGGTCTCGACGCACCCGACGGACGGCGCGCCGGTGATCGCGGGGAACACGCTGTTCCTGCGCGACTCGTTCGGCGACTCGCCCGGGCCGATGCTGCAGCACTACGCGGCCCGCATGGTGGCCGCCAAGTGGACGGACATGGGCGAGAACGCGCTGCCCAGGCTCATCGCGAAGGCCGACACGGTGATCATCGAAGCCGTGGAGCGCAGCTTCTGGCGGCTGCCGTCGAACCTGCCCTACGACCACGGCGGCTCGGTGCTGACGCCGCGGAAGCTGGACGCGCTGGAGCGAGCGCTGGGCGGGGGTGGCTGAAGAAACGGGACCATGTGTCCCGTTTCTTCCGTGACCCCCGCGCCCTAACCGACCTCGGCCTCTTCGCGGCCCTGCAGCCGGTCGCGGCCGCGTTGCACGGCCGCGGTGAACTTCGTCAGGTTGACCTCGAGCGTGTTGAGGATGTCGTCGGCGTAGTCCTCGGCGCCGAGGCGGATCTCGCGCTCGCGGGCGCGGGCGTCCTCGATGATCTCGTCGGCCTGGCGCTCGGCCTGCTTGACGATCTCCTCCTCGGAGATCAGGCGGCCCTGCTCGTCGCGGGCCTCCTTGATGATGCGCTCGGCCTCGCGCTTGGCCTCCGCGAGCATCTCCTGGCGCTCCTTCACGATCCAGCGCGCCTGCTTGATCTCCTCGGGGATCGTCGCGCGCATCTGGTCGAGGATGTCGTAGACCTCTTCCTTGTCCACGCGCACCTGGTCCGTCAGCGGGACGGGCTTGGCGTTGTGAATCGTGTCGTCGAGCTTGTCGATCAGGACGAGAACGTCCATTGTCAATCCTCTCCGCGAGGCATCACGCGCAATTTCTCTACCGCTTCAATTCTTCCTGCAACCGCTGGGCCACCCGGTCGGGCACGAGGCCGCTGATGTCGCCCCCGAACATCGCCAGTTCCTTGACGCCGCTTGAGCTGAGGAAGCTGAACTGGGGTGCCGACATGAAGTAGAGGCTCTCGATATCGGGCGCCATCTTCCGGTTGAGCTGGTTCATCTCGAACTCGTACTCGAAATCCGAGATCGCCCGCAGCCCTTTGACGATGGCCTTGGCCCCGTGCTCTCGGGCGAAGTCGACGAGCAGGGTATCAAAGGGTTTTACCTGCACGTGCGGGTATTCCGCCACCTGCTCCTCGATGAACGACGACGCGCTCCTCGGCGCTGAAGAGCGTCTCCTTCTTGCGCACCGGCTGGTTCACCACCCCCACGACCACGTTGTCGAACACGTTGGCGGCCCGCCCGATGATGTCGAGGTGGCCCATCGTGATCGGGTCGTAGGACCCCGGGCAGACCGCGGTCCCGCCGTTGCGCTCAGCGGCCATGGATGGCGATGCGAGTGTCGCCGTAGACCCGCTCGACGATGAGCGGGAACGGCAATTCGAGCGGGTTGCGCTTGTCTGATTCGGTCACGATGCGGGCTGTCTGAGGGGTGAGCGCCGGCAGGCGCTCGGCGAGCGTGCCCGCTCAGGCGGGACGCAGAATCATATGGAGGGTCGCAGAACACGAGGTCGAACGGCCCCTGCTCGCGGCCCAGGAAGCCCAGCACGTCCTGGCGCGCCACGCGCGCCTCGACCCCCAGCGACTCCAGGTTGCGCTTGATCGCGGCGGCCGCGCGCGCGTCGCGCTCGACGAAGACGGCGCTCGCGGCGCCGCGCGAGAGCGCCTCGATCCCGAGCGCCCCCGAGCCGGCGAACAGGTCGAGCACGCGGTCGCCGTCGACGTCGCCGAGCATCGAGAAGAGCGCCTCGCGCACGCGGTCCGCGGTCGGTCGGGTCGGCGCGCCGCGCGGCCGCTCGAGGCGGCGCCCGCCGAACCTGCCGGCGACGACCCTCAAGCGCGCCTCGAACGCCGCGCGCGCCCGCACGCGGCCGCGGCCGTTGGCCGAGGTGATCGCGAACGTCCGCCCGTCCCCCACGTCATACAGCTCCCAGCGCACGTCGAGCTCGTCGAAGCGGTCGATGAAGTCGCGGAAGAAGTCGGTCACGGCGCCGGCGCCGTCGAGCGCGACCAGCGCGTCGTCGAGACGGTCCTCGCGCCAGATCATCTCGTAACCGCCGCGCAGCATCTCGCTCATGCCGGGATCGGGTCGAGCTCGGAGCCGAAGCGCGCCACCACGGCCTCGCGCAGCAGCGCGTGCTCGGGCGCCTCGAGGCGGGGGTCGTCGAGCAGGATCGCGTCGGCGCGGTCGCGGGCGCGCACGAGCAGCTCGGCGTCCTCGGGCAGCTGCGCCACGCGGAACTCCGGCAGCCCGTGCTGGCGCGTGCCGAGCACGTCGCCGGCGCCGCGCAGCTCGAGGTCGACCTCGGCCAGCCGGAAGCCGTCGCGCTCGCCGGCGATCGCCTCCAGGCGCGGCAGCTTCGGGTCGCCGAAGAGGATGCACAGCGAGGCGTGCTCGCCGCGGCCGACGCGCCCGCGCAGCTGGTGCAGCTGCGACAGGCCGTAGCGCTCGGCGGCCTCGATCAGCATCACGGTCGCGTTGGGCACGTCGATGCCGACCTCGATCACGCTGGTGGCGACCAGCACGTCGGCCTCGCCGCGCGCGAACGTCTCCATCGCCGCCGCCTTCTGCTTCGACGGCAGCTGGCCGTGGATCAGCTCGACGCGCAGGCCCTCGAACTCCGTCGTGCGCAGGCGCTCGAACTCGACCGTGGCGGCCTTCGCCTGCAGCGCCTCGGACTCCTCGACCAGCGGGCAGACGACGAAGCACTGGCGCCCTGCGGCGATCTCCTCGCGGATGCGCTCGTACGCCCGCGCCCGCGCGCGGGCGCCGTCGACCACGAACGTCTCGACCGGCCGGCGCCCCTTGCGGCAGCTCGCGCAGCACGGTGGCGTCGAGGTCGCCGTAGGCGGTCAGCGAGAGCGTGCGCGGGATCGGCGTCGCGGTCATGTGCAGCGCGTGCGGCACGAGCCCCTCGGGCGCCTTCGCGTCGAGCGCCGCCCGCTGGCGCACCCCGAAGCGGTGCTGCTCGTCGACGACCACCAGCGCGAGGTCGCGGAACTCGACGGTCGGCTCGATCAGCGCGTGCGTGCCGACGACCAGCTGCAGCTGGCCGGTCGCGAGCCGGGCGAGCAGGTCGCGCCGGCGCGCCGGCGGCGTCGAGCCGGTCAGCAGCTCGACCGGCAGCGCTCCGCCGAGCAGCGAGTCGAGCGTGCGGTGGTGCTGCTCGGCGAGCGTCTCGGTGGGCGCCATCAGCGCCGCCTGGGCGCCGTTCTCGACCGCGCGCAGCATCGCCTCCAGCGCGACGACCGTCTTGCCGCTGCCCACCTCCCCCATCAGCAGCCGCTGCATCGGGCGCTCGTCCGCGAGGTCGGCGTCGATCGCGTCCATGGCCGCCACCTGGTCGCCGGTGAGCTCGAACGGCAGCGACCAGCGCCAGCGGTCGACCACGACGCCGCGCGCCGCGAGCGGCCGCGCGCCGGCGCCCCTCGCGCCGCGCGCGCCGCCGCCCGGCGACCGCCAGCTGGAGCAGGAACAGCTCCTCGAAGGCGAGCCGGCGGCGCGCGCCCTGCTCGTCCTCCTCGCGGTCGGGGAAGTGCGCCGCGGCCAGCGCGGCCGGCCGGTCCGGCAGCGCCTCCGCCACCCGCAGCGCCGTCGGCAGCGGCTCGACCGAGGCGAGCATGCGCGGGTAGGCCTCCCACATCAGCGCGCGCAGCTTCGCCGCCGTGATGCCCTCGGTGGCCGGGTGCACCGGCACGAGGCCGACGGTGTGGACCGGCGCGTCGCCCGCTCGCCGTCCGAGCTGCTCGAACTCCGTGACCCAGAACTCGCCGCGGCGGCGCAGCTTGCCGTGCAGCAGCACCTGGGAGCCCTCGCCGAGCTGGCGCGCGATCCAGGGCTGGTTGAACCAGACCGCCACCAGCGGCCCGCTCTCGTCGAACACGCGCGCCTCGACGCGCTTGCGGCGCCGGTCGCGCATCGGCTTGACGGTCACGCCGCGCACGGCGACCGCGACGGTGCGCCTCCTCCCCCACCGCGAGCTCGCCCGACCAGCCGCACGTCGCGGCGGTCGCGGTGGGCGTGCGGCAGGTGCTCGATCAGGTCGCCCCAGGTCGCGATGCCGAGCTTCTCGAGCGCCTTCGGGCCGTCGATCGCGCTCCGCCAGCAGGCTCGGCCTCGGGTACGAGCGGACCGGAGCGTCGTCTGGCAGCGGCTCCGTGGACGCGAAGCGTGTCGGGTGGTCTCGGGCTATTCCGCGCAGAGCAGCCACCACCACGCGGGCTGGCCGCCCTCGTGGTACTCCACCTCGACGCCGGCCGGGCGCGCGCGCCTCGACGTCGGCGCGGTCGAGCGGCGGCTGCTCGCCGGCGATGCAGGTGAGCAGCTCGGCGCCGTCGGCGATCTGCGCGAGCGTGTCGCGGCGAGCGTCTCGGCGGGGTCGCCCCACGCGACCAGCTCGCCGCCGGCGTAGCCGACCGCGTCGCCCGGTCGTGAAGCGGCCCTGGGCGTCGTCGCGCGCGGCCGGCGCCACGCCGCCGACGCGCAGCGCCTCGGCGGCGGTAGCCGACGGCCGCGGCGTTCGCCTCGGTGCCGCTGGCGGGATCGAAGGCGAGCAGCGCGGCCAGGCCCTCCTGCGGCGCCGTGGTGGGCACCACGCGCGCGGGCTTGTCGGACAGCTCGGCGGCGCGCTCGGCGGCCAGGATCACGTTCGGGCTGTTGGGCAGCACGAGCACCTCGCGCGCCGGGCGCCGCGTGGATGCCCGCCAGCAGCTCGTAGGTCGAGGGGTTCATCGTCGCGCCGCCGTCCACCACCAGCACTCCAAGCTCCTCGTAGAGCCGCTTCACCCCCGCGCCGCTGGCCACGGCCACGACGGCGCAGGTGCGAGCGCTCGACGCGCGGGCCCGTCGCCGCTCAGCCGCGCGCTGCGCTCGGCCACCTGCTCGTGCATGTCGGCGACGTCGAAGCGCGACACCTCGCCCGCCGCCCTCGAACAGCGCGACGGCGCGATCCGGGTCGTCGGTGTGCACGTGCACGCGCAGCGTGCGGTCGTCGCCGACCACCAGCACCGAGTCGCCGAGGTCCTCGAGCAGCGGCGTGAAGCGGCCCGCCGTCGAGCCGCTCGCCGGTGACGGCGAAGTTGGTGCAGTAGCGGAAGCTCGACGACTCGTGCTCGGGGCGGTGCAGCGCCGCCGGCGCGAACTGGTGCTCGAGCTGCGGCGCCGCCTCGCCGCGCAGCGCCGCCAGGCAGCCGGCGAGGATCACGGTCAGGCCGTAGGCGCCGGCGTCGACCACGCCCGGCGTCGCGCAGCACGGCCAGCTGGTCGGGGCCGCGCGTCGACCGCCTCCTTGCCCGCCTCGAGCGCGTTCTCGAGCACCTCGGCGAGCAGCTCGTCCTGCTCCTCGGAGGTGGCGTCGGGGCCGAGCCGGCGCGTGTCCATGTGAGCGAGGTCGTGGGCCACGCGGGCGGCCATCGCGCGCACGGCCGACAGCATCGTGCCCTCGGCGGGGTCGCGCACCGACGCGTAGGCGGCGTCGGCGGCGCGCGCGAAGGCGGCCGAGACGAGGATCGGGTCGACCAGCTCGCCGGGGCGCGAGGCCAGCTCCTCGGCGGCGCCGCGCACGATCTGGGAGAGGATCACGCCGGAGTTGCCGCGCGCGCCCAGCAGCGCCGCGCGGGCGACCGCGCTGACGATCTCGTCGCGGCCGCTGCCGTCGAGCGGCTGGCCGTTCAGGCCGTTGAGCTCGTCGACGACGGCGCGCAGCGTGAGCGCCATGTTGTCGCCGGTGTCGCCGTCGGCGACCGGGAACACGTTGAGGTCGTTGACCTCCTGCGCGGCGTCGCTCCAGCTCCGCGAGCGCGGCGGCCACGACCCGCCGGAAACGGACCAGGCTCTCGTCGGGCACGGGCACGTTGTACACCCTAGTGCGGCGGGCTTGCGGCCCGCCGGCGCGGGTCAGACGTGCTTGGGGACCTTGCCGGCCTTGAGGCAGCGCGTGCAGACGTACTCGCGCCGGGGAGTGCCCTCGACGGAGATGCGGACCTTCTGCAGGTTCGGGTTGAAGCGCCGCCTGGTAGCCACCATGGAGTGGCTGCGGCTGTTGCCGAACGCAGGGCCCTTCTGGCACGACGTAACAGACCTTGGCCACGGCGGGTCAGGCTAGCAGGACGTTCCGGGCCGCCTCGAGCGCCGCATCGACGTCGGCGCGCGCCACGTCGAGGTGGGTGACCGCGCGCACGCGGCCGTCGTGGGTGCCGCTCAGCTCGATGCCGTGGCGGCCCATCGCCTCGGCGAACCCGTCCGGGGCGGCGAAGACGACGATGTTGGTCTCGCGGCGCGACCACCTCGCAGCCCGAGCTCGGCCAGCCCGTCGGCCAGCAGGCGCGCGTGCTCGTGGTCGTCGGCGAGTCGCTCGACGTTGTGGTCGAGCGCGTACAGGCAGCCGGCGGCGACGATGCCGGCCTGCCGCATCGCCCCGCCCATCTGCTGCTTCCAGCGCCAGGCCTCCTCGATCAGCTCGGCCGAGCCGCACAGCACCGCGCCGACCGGCGCGCCGAGCCCCTTGGTGAAGTCGAGCCAGGCCGTGTCGAAGCCGCCGGCGAACTGCGCCGCGGACACGCCCGACGCGACCACCGCGTTCATCAGGCGCGCCCCGTCCATGTGCGCGCGCAGGCCGTGCTCGCGCGCCGCGCTCGAGCACGTCGCGGACCGCCTCGAGCGGCCACACCCGGCCGCCGCCCATGTTCGTCGTCTGCTCGACCGACACGATCCGCGAGCGCGGCAGGTAGCGGCTGTCGGCGCGGATCGCGGCGCGCACCTGGTCGCCGCTGAAGATGCCGCCGTCGCCGTCGAGCGCGTGGATCATCAGGCCGGCGTTCCAGGCCGGGCCGCCCGCCTCGGCGATGATCGGGTGCGCCGTGCGGTCGAGGATCAGCTCGTCGCCGCCCGGGCGCGCGTGCAGCCGCAGCGCGATCTGGTTGCACATCGTCCCGCTCGGCAGGAACAGGCCGGCCTCCTGGCCGAGCAGCTCGGCCACGCGCTCCTCGAGGCGGCGCGTGGTCGGGATCCTGGCGGCGCTGCTCGTCGCCCACGTCGGCCGTGGCGATCGCCCGCCGCATGCCCTCGCTCGGGCGCGTCTGGGTGTCGCTGTAGAGGTTGACTGCGCCGGCCACGCCGCGGCAGGCTAACGGGCCGATGGACTCCACCCGAGCTCGAGCGAGCACACGCGCGCGGCTTTCGACGCGCTGGAACCGGCGGCGACTTCAGCTTCGACCCCGACTGGATCGCACCCGGAGGTCGAGATCCGTGTCCGCGGCGACGCCGCTGACCGAGGGCGGCGTCTACCGCGGCCACGAGGGCTTCGAGGCGCTGGGTCGCCGACATCTCCGAGAGCCTTCGACGAGTGGCGCCTGGAGCTGGACGAGTTCGAGGAGGTCGCGCCGGGCCGCGCGCTCGGCGGTCGGCTCGGTCCACTTCCGCGGGCGCGGCAGCGGCGTGGTCGTCGACCTCCCCTGCGCCTGGCTGTTCGACCACCGCGACGGCGTGATGACCCGGCTTCGAGGCGTTCCCGAACCGCGTCGAGCGAGGCTCGCGAGGCCGCTAGGCGCTGAGCTGCGCGCGCAGCTCGACCATGCGCAGCACCGCGCAGCGCGGCGTCCTCGCCCTGGTGGCGCTTGCCGCCGCCAGCGCGGGCGAGCGCCTGGTCCATGCTGTCGACGGTCAGCACGCCGAACGCGCAGGGCACGCCGGTCTGCAGCTGCACCGCCTGGATCCCGCGCGCGGCCTCGCCGCTGACGTACTCGTAGTGGTCGGTCTCGCCGCGGATCACCGCGCCGAGGCAGACGACGCCGGCGTAGCGGCCCGAGTCGGCGCAGTACTTCGCCGCCAGCGGCAGCTCGAAGGCGCCCGGCACCTCGTGCACGTCGACCGACCCGCCGGCCTCCATGAACACGCGCGTGGCGCCCTCGACGAGGCGCCGGGCGAGGTCCTCGTAGAAGCGGCCGACGCAGGCCGCGAACGCGCGACTCAGCTCACCGATGCGCCTCGGCGCCGGGCCCTGGCCGTAGAGGTCCGCGGCGTCCTCGGCGCGGCGGCGGTCCTCCTGCTGCTCCTCGTGGATCATCTCCTCGTCGAGCGCCAGCCCCTGGTGGTGCAGCAGGTGCCCCATCCGGTCCTTCTTCGCGCGCAGGTAGTCGCGGTTGTGCTCGCCCGGCGCGTGCTCGATCGGGATCTGGTCGGTCACCGACAGGCCGTAGCCCTCGAGGCCGACGATCTTCTTCGGGTTGTTGGTGAGCAGCCGGATCGAGCTGAGCCCGAGCTCGACCAGGATCTGCGCCCCGATGCCGTAGTCGCGCAGGTCGGCGGGCAGGCCCAGCTCCAGGTTCGCGTCGACCGTGTCGCGGCCCTGCTCCTGCAGCTTGTAGGCGCGCAGCTTGTTCAGCAGCCCGATGCCGCGGCCCTCCTGGGCGAGGTAGAGCAGCACGCCCTGCCCCTCCTCCTCGATGCGGGCGAGCGCGTCCTCGAGCTGCTGGCCGCAGTCGCAGCGCAGCGAGTGGAAGACATCGCCGGTGAGGCACTCGGAGTGCACGCGCACGAGCACGTCCTGCTCCCCGTCGACCTCGCCCTTGACCATCGCGACGTGGTGCTTCTCGTCGACGAGCGAGCGGAAGCCGACCACCGTGAAGTCGCCGAACTGGGTCGGCAGCTGCGCCTCCGCGACGCGCTCCACGAGCCGGTCGTGGCGGCGGCGGTAGGCGATCAGGTCGGCGACCGTGATCATCTTGAGCCCGTGCTTGGCGCAGTACTCCTCGAGGTCGGGCACGCGCGCCATCGTGCCGTCGTCGTTCATGACCTCGCAGATCACGCCGCTCGGGTTGAGCCCCGCGAGCCGGGCCAGGTCGACGGCGGCCTCGGTCTGGCCGGTGCGCTCGAGCACGCCGCCGGCCTTGGCCTTGAGCGGGAAGATGTGGCCCGGCTGGACGAGGTCGCGCGGTCCCGAGGTCGGGTCGATCGCGATCTGGATCGTGTGCGCGCGGTCGTGGGCCGAGATGCCGGTCGTGATCCCCTCGCGCGCCTCCACCGACACCGTGAAGGCGGTCTGGAAGGGCGACTCGTTCTTGGCGGCCATCAGGTCGAGGCCGAGCTCGTCGCAGCGGTCCGGCGTCAGCGCCAGGCAGATCAGGCCGCGGCCGTGGGTCGCCATGAAGTTGATCGCCGCCGGCGTCGCGAACTGGGCGGCGAGCGTGAGGTCGCCCTCGTTCTCGCGGTCCTCGGCGTCGCAGACGACGACCATGCGGCCGGCGCGGACGTCCTCGAGCGCGTCCTCGATCGGGCTGAACGGGCTCATGCGCGCAGCCCCGCCGACACGGCCTTCTCCACGTACTTGGCGAACACGTCGACCTCCACGTTCACGGTCCTGCCCGGCTGCGCCGAGCCCAGCGTCGTCCGCTCGAGCGTCTCGGGGATGAGCGACACCTCGAACGCCTCGTCGTCGACCGCGCTTACCGTGAGCGACACGCCGTCGACCGCGATCGATCCCTTCTCGACCACGTAGCGCAGCAGGTCGGGAGCGACCTCGACCCGCACGACCCTCGAGAAGCCGTCGGCGCGCACCTCGCCGACCGTGCCGGTGCCGTCGACGTGGCCCTGCACCACGTGACCGCCGAGCCGGTCGCCGGCGCGCAGCGGCAGCTCGAGGTTCACCGGGTCGCCTTCGGCGAGCGGGCCCAGCGAGGAGCGCCGCAGCGTCTCCGGCATCACGTCGGCGGCAAAGCCCTCAGCGGTCGGGTCGACCGCCGTCAGGCAGACGCCGTTGACCGCGATCGAGTCGCCGCCCGCGAGCTCGCGCGCCGAGCGCGGTGTCGACCAGCAGCCGGCCGTCGCGCAGCGAGCGCACGGTCCCGGTGCCTGCGACGAGCCCCGTGAACACCTCACCACTCCCTCAGCCGGGCGGTGATCAGGACGTCGTCGTCGAGCCGGTCCACGTCCACGTGCAGCGCTCGCGGCGCCGCGCCGATGCGCTCGATGCCGATCCCCTCCACGGCGGTGCGCGCCTCGCGCCCGCCGGTCATCAGCGGAGCGACGAACATGCGCGCCTCGTCGATCTCGCCGGCCTCGAGGAAGGCGCCGGCCAGGTGCGGGCCGCCCTCGAGCAGCAGCGACTGGACCTCGCGGGCCCCGAGCTCGTCGAGCGCGTGCTCCACGCGGGCGCGCTCGTTCTGGCCGGTGGTGACGATCACGTCGACCCCGGCCGCCTCTAGCGCCTGGACCGAGGTGCGCGCCGCGGCGCGCGAGCAGACGACGGTGACCGGCACGTCGGCCGCGCCGCGCACGAGCTGCGACGAGATCGGCAGCCGCGCCTCGGAGTCGAACACCACGCGGCGGGGCTGCCGCGAGACGCCCTCGATCCGCGCGGTCAGCCGCGGGTCGTCGAACAGCGCCGTGCCGATGCCGACCGCGACGGCGTCCGACTCGGCCCGCCAGCGGTGCGCGCGGGCGCGGCTGAGCTCGCCCGAGATCCACTGCGAGTCGCCGGTGACGGTGGCGACCTTGCCGTCGAGCGTCATGGCGGACTTGAAGATCACGAGCGGGCGGCCGGTGCGGGCGTGCTTGCGGAAGGGCTGGTTGAGCAGGCGCGCGGCCTCGGCCACCTCGCCGTCGACCCAGTCGACGCCCACGCCCTCGTCGCGCAGGATGCCGGGGCCGCGCCCGGCGGCCTTCGTGGTGGGGTCGTCGGAGGCGATCACGACGCGGGCGATCGCGGCCTCGAGGATCGCCTCGGTGCACGGCGGCGTGCGCCCGTGGTGGCAGCACGGCTCGAGCGAGACGTACATCGTGGCGCCGGCCGGGCTCTCGCTGCAGTCCTGGAGCGCGACGCGCTCGGCGTGCGCCTGGCCGGGCGGCTGGGTCACGCCCTCGCCGATCACGCGCCCGTCCTTGACCACGACGGCGCCGACGATCGGGTTCGGGCTGGTCTGCCCGCGGACGCGCTCGGCGAGCTCGATCGCCCTCAGCAGGTGTCGCGTGTCGTGCTCTGTGACGGCCATCGGAGACATTGTTGACTCGCGAATCAACGATACCTGAGCGTCTGCGGGGGCCCAGCAGGCGGCTCGGCCGCCTGCGCGGAAGGGCTTACTAGCGTTCCGCCCCGTGCACCGCCTGATCCTGGGGCTGATCCTCGTCGCGGGCTTCGCCCTCCGCGTGTGGCACAACGACTACGGCCTGCCGTTCGTCTACTCGGTCGACGAGGCCACCCACTTCACGAGCCGCGCGGTCGAGATGTTCCGCGCCGACCTCGACCCCGGCTACTACCAGAACCCGGCGACCTACACGTACCTGGTGTTCGCCGTGCTGCGCGTGCTCTACGGCCCGCTCGGCTTCCTCTTCCACCTGCCCTGGGGCAACGTCACCGAGCAGTTCGACAAGGACCCGGCGCGGCTCTGGATCGTGGCGCGCACGCTGGCCGCCGTGCTCTGCATGGCGGGAGTCGCGGCCACCTACGCCGCGGCGCGCCGGCTCTGGGGCGTGCGCGAGGGGCTGGTCGCGGCCGCCGTGCTCGCGTTCGCGTTCCTGCCGGTGGCCTACTCGCGCGTCGCCGTGACCGACGTGGGCGCGCTCGCCGGGGTGGCGCTGGCGCTGATGTGGTCGGCGCGCGCCGCCGACGAGGGGCGCACGCGCGACTACGTGCTCGCGGGCGCGGCGGCCGGCCTCGCGATCGCCTTCAAGTACACGGCCGGCCTGGTGCTGCTGCCGCTGGCGATCGCGGCCGGCGCGCGTCTGCGCCGCGACGGCGCGCGGCCGCTCGGCGCGCTCGCGCTCGGCGGCGCTGGCCGCGGCGGTCGTGTTCGCGCTGCTCAACCCGTACGTGATCGGCTCGCTCGGCGACTGGTGGCGCGACCTGCGCGACCAGGCGGACGTGGCGGCGAGCGACTCCAAGCCGGGCCAGCGCTCCGGCGGGCTCTCGTACTACCTCGACAGCCTCACCTGGGGGCTCGGCTGGGCCGGGATGGCGGCGGCGCTGGCGGGGGCGGTGCTCCTGCTCCGGCGCGACCTCGCGCGCGGGCTCGTGCTGGTGGCGCTGCCGCTCGCGCTGCTCGCCTACCTCGCGCTGCAGTCGCGCTACTTCGGTCGCTGGCTGCTGCCCGCCTACCCCGCGCTGGCGCTGCTGGCGGCGGTCGGCGTGGCCCGCGCCGGCGAGCTGGCGCCGCGGCGCCTGCAGGCGGCCGCCGTCGCGGCGCTCACGCTCGTGGTCGTCGCCCAGCCGCTGATCGCCGACGTGCACACCGCGCGCGTGCTCGGCCGCCAGGACACGCTCAGCCAGGCGCGCGACTTCCTCACCGAGAGCTACCCGCCGGGCCTGCGGGTGGCGATCGAGCCGGCCGTGCCGGGGCGCTACTTCCGCTCGAACCCGGACGGGCGCATCCCCTCGTGGCTGAGCCGCTGCCCGCAGCGCGCCGGCTGGACCGAGCGCGGCTGGTCCTACGTCGCGGCCGGCGGACGGCGCGTGTGCGCGCGCTTCAAGCCGGGCCTGTTCGTGCGCCCCGACGGCGGCGTGCGCGCGTCCGCCTACCACGCGGTCCTGCGCCCGAGCGTGGTCGACGACCTGCGCCTCTACGGCTACTGCCTGGTGATGACCGTGAGCGCGGTGCGCGACCGCGCCGTCGAGAGCGGCGATCCGCAGGCGCGCGCCTACTACGAGCGGCTCGAGCGCGAGTCGCGCCTGGTGCGCGAGCTCAGCCCCTACAAGGACGGGGTCGGACCCGGTGCCGTTCAGCTTCGACCTCTCCTACAACTACTACCCCGGCGCCTACGAGCGCCCGGGGCCGACCGTCCGCATCTACCGCCTCGACGACTGCGAGCAGGCCTACGGGCCGCCGCTGATCCGGATCCCGAAGGCGGTGGAGCCGGAGCCGTTCTCCTGATCGCGCACCCTGCGCGGCCGGCCGAGCCGGCCGCTTCGGGCCTCAGCAGCCGGCCTTCGAGTCCCGGCCGGCGCAGCGGTCTCCGCCGGAGCCTCCGTTGAGCTTGTCCCTGCCGCCGTTGCCGTTGAGCTTGTCGTTGCCCGGGCCGCCCGACAGGCCGTCCTTGCCCGAGCCGCCGCCGAGGACGTCCTTGCCGGAGCCGCCCAGCAGCTTGTCGTTTCCGGGGCCGCCGGACTCGCGGTCGTTGCCGGCATCGCCCGACAGCCGATCCTTGCCCGAGTCGCCGTAGAGCCTGTCCTTGCCGGAGCCGCCGGAGACCTTGTCGTTGCCGCTGCCGCCGCAGACGACGTCGTTGCCGCCCAGGCCGGTGATCGCGTCGTTCCCGCCCAGGCCGACGATCACGTCCGCGCGGCGCGTGCCGCGCAGGCGGTTCTTGCGGTTCGTCCCGACGATCGTCGCGCGCTTGCCGCCGCAGCGGTAGGTCTTGCCCTTGCCGCCGCCGCCGGGGCCGACCGGGGCGCCGCCCTCGTCCTTGGTGTCGCCGTCGAGCCGGACCACGGCGCCGCTGGAGATCGTGGCGCCGGTGGCCCTCGTGCCCCCGATCGCGACGAGCTTCCCATCCGCCTGGAGCGCCATGGCGTTCACGCTCGAGGTGGCGCCGGGGAAGCTGACGACGCGCTTGCCTCCTGGGCCGAACGTCTCGTCGGGCGCGCCGCCCGGCTGGTAGCGCACGAAGCCCATGTCGTTCGGGCCGCTGCCGCCGAGCAGCATCTTGCCGTTGGCCTGAAGCTCGATCGCCAGTGCCGCGTCCTCGCCGCCGAAGTCCGTCGAGACGGTGCTCTGACCTCCCAGGGAGGCGTCGAGGTCGCCGGCCGAGGTCAGGCGGGTCAGCGTGAAGTCGTCGCCCGTGGTCCCGTAGCCGGCCACGTCGATCTTGCCGTCCGGCTGCACGACCACGCCCTGGCTCGCGTCGACCGAGTCCGTGCCGAGGTTGTAGGTGAACAGGCCGTCGCCCGAGAAGGCCGGTGTCGAACCCACCGTTGGGGTTCGTGCGGGCGACCGCCCCGTCGAACACGGTGTTGGAGAAGCTGAAGCCCACCATCACGACGCGCTGATCGGACTGCAGTGCCATCTGGGACAGACCGTCGCGATTGCCCGCGACCCAGCCGAAGACCGAGCCGGTGTATCCGGCGTCGTCCCTCGTCCCGTTCGCCAGGTAGCGCTCGAGGAACACGTCGTCGCTCTGCGGCGCAGCTCGGCACCAGGTGCCACCGGCGAGGATCCGTCCCTGCGAGTCCAGCTCGAGGTCGTTGACGCGGCCCAGCCTGTCGACCACGACACCCGGACGGCTGTCGGCGCCCCCGCCCTTGAAGCTCGTGTCGAGCAGCCCGCTCGGCTGCAGCCGCACGATCGTGGCGTACTCGCTGGTCGCGCCGATCCTGCGCGAGTAGCCGCCGACCAGGATCTTGCCGTCGGGCTGCAGCTCCACCGTGTTGGCGATGTTGTAGGCGCGCTGGGTGTTCAGCGGGACGTCGAGCACCAGCGTCCCGCCCTCGGCGAAGCCGGTGTCGGGCGTCCCGTCCGCGTTCAGGCGCTTGACCACGATGTCCGCCTCGACGGTGTCCGGCGCATACGGCGGCGGCGTCGTGAACTGCCAGCCGGACATCACGATCTTGCCGTCCGGCTGGATCGCGACGTCGCTGATCCCGCCCGTCTTGCCGCCGAAGTCGACGGTGAGCCTGCCGCCCTGGCCGAAGGTCGTGTCGAGGTCGCCTGGAGCCGCCGCGGCGGCCGGGGCGAAGACGAGCAGGAGGGCAAGGACGGCGAAGACGGGCGGGCGGCTTCTCATAGAGCGTCAAACCTAAATGCGACCAACATAAGAAATGCGCTAGCCGGGTCCGAGCTGCTCGACCGAGGAGTCAAACACAACCGCTAGCCTCCGGCGCCGCATGGAAGTCAACCGTCGCCGGTTCCTCCAGGCGGGCGCGGCCGGTGCGGCGGGCGCGGCCCTGCTGCCGAACGTCGCCTGCTCGATGGACGAGACGGGCTCGCCGGGGCGGCTCAACGTCCTGGTGCTGATCATCGACAGCCTGCGCCCGGACCACGTCGGCGCCTACGGCTCGCCCCAGATCCGCACGCCGAACGTCGACTCGATCGCCGCCCGCGGGCTGCGCTTCAACCGCGCCTTCCCCGAGGCGATGGTCACCGTTCCGGCGCGGCGCTCGATCTTCACCAGCCGGCGCATCTTCCCGTACCGCAACTTCGTGCCGAACCCCGAGCTCGGCCGCAGCCCCGGCTGGCTCGGGATCGACGAGCCCGAGCGCACCTTCACGAGCGAGCTCCGCCGCCACGGCTACTGGGTCGCCCAGGTCTCCGACAACCCGTTCACCGCCTTCACCAAGGCCTACGAGCCGTTCCGCCGCAGCTTCAGCTCGTGGCGGACGATCGTCGGCCAGTCCGGCTTCTACAAGTCGCCGTCGACGATCCCGCTCAGCACTGTCTACGACTGGCTGCCGCCGTTCCTGCGCGACGACCGCTACATCCCGGGCATGCGCAAGTACCTCGCCAACAGCGGCGGGGGGGTGAACGAGGAGGAGACCTGCTGTGCGCGGGTCTACAAGGCGGCTGCGGACACGGTTGACCAGGCGCGGCTGCGCCAGCCCTTCTGCCTGGTGGTCGACTGCTTCGACCCGCACGAGCCGTGGAGCCCGCCGCCCAAGTACGTGGACATGTACAGGGACCCGAGCTACGAGGGCCCGAACATCGGCGTGACGAAGTACGGGTTCGCGCGCAACTTCAGCGAGGAGCAGATCCGCCACCTGCACGCGATCTATGCCGCCGAGGTCACGATGACCGACCACTGGCTCGGCCACTTCATGGAGCGCTTCCGCGCGGCCGGGCTCGAGGACAACACGGTCGTGCTGCTGCTGGCCGACCACGGCTACCTGCTCGGCGAGCGCGGCTACACCGGCAAGGTGCCGTCGCAGCTGCATCCGGAGCTGGCGCAGGTGCCGTTCATCCTGGCGCACCCGGACGGTCGCGGAGCGGGCGAGACGAGTACGCACTTCGCCTCGACCCACGACGTCGGCCCGACGCTGCTGTCGCTCGTCGGCGTCAAGGCGCCGAGCTGGATGGAGGGCGCCGACCTCTCCCCCGCGATGACCGGCGGGCAGCCGAGCCAGCGGCGCGACTTCCACTACGGCGGCATGTACAACCGCTTCTTCATCCGCACCGACGACTGGGTGCTGATCGGCGACAACCGCGGCCAGGAGCGCACGCTCTACAACCTCGGCAACGACCCCCACGAGTTCTTCGACGTCGAGGCCAAGCACCCCGACGTGAGCAGGCAGCTCTACCGGCAGATCCTGGAAGCGGCCGGCGGGCCGCTGCCGTACTACGAGTAGCGGCTGCCGCTAGCTGCCGCCGCCGGGCAGCCGGTCGCTGAGGCGCTGGATCCGCTCCGCCGGCCCCTGGAGCGGCTCGACGGTCTCCCTGACCTCGGCGATCTCTCCCAACATCTCGCGCATCTCGGCCCTCAGGCCGCCCATCTCCTCGCGCAGGCCGTCGACCTTGCCCGGCAGCTTCTCCGCGTGCTCGCGGTTCGCCACCAGCTCCGCGTGCAGCTCGGCTAGGTCGCCGCGCTGGCCGTCGAAGTGGCGCCGCAGGGTCTGCTCGATGTCGTCGGGCAGCTCCTCCATGCGCTCGTTCAGCCCCTCCAGGCGCCGCTCGAGCGATCGCAGGCGGTCGTCGAGCAGCCGCTCGATGGCCGCGACGGAGCGCAGGGCGGCCACGACTTCGCTGGGCAGTGCGAGTGGATTGAGCACGGGGCGCGTTTGCCCGCTCCGGCCCGTTCGCATGCGCCGGTCGGCGCGAAGTGACACACGAGTCAGCCGAGCGCGATGGCCGCGACCCCGGCCACCACCACTACGGCGCCCGCGCCACGGCGCGCGTCGACGCGCTCGTGCAGGAAGACCGCGGCGAGCACGGCGGCGATCACCACGCTCGACTCGCGCACGGCCGCCACCGGCGCCGCGTCGGCCAGCCGCAGCGCGGCCAGCACGCTGCCGTAGGCGCCGACGATCAGCGCGCCGGTCAGGAACGCGCGCGGCCGCAGCTCGCCGCGCAGCTGCTCCGCCCGTCCGCCGAGCGCGAGCGCCGCTGCGTAGACGACCGCCGAGGGCCCCAGCAGCAGGAACAGGTAGGCCGGCGCCTGAGCGCGGTCCACGCCCTCCGCGTCGACCAGCGTGTAGCCCGCGATCGTCACCGCGATCGCCGCCCCGAACAGCAGGTCGCGCCGCGCCGCCGGCGCGCCCGCGCCGCGGCGGCCGACCAGGAACACCCCGGCCGAGACGGCGACCACGCCCGCGGCCTGCACCGCGGTCGCGTCCTCGCCGAGCGCCAGCGCCCCGAAGATGAGCACCAGCACCGGCGCGGTCCCGCGCGAGACCGGATAGACGACGCTGACCTCGCCATGCTGGTAGGCGCGTGCCAGCAGCGTCAGGTAGCCGACGTGCAGCACGGCCGAGACGCCCGCGTACGGCAGCGCGGCCGTCTGCACGTCGCCGGTGGCGGCCGCCACCGGCGCCAGCAGCGCCACCCCTGCGAGCGTGGCCACCGCGGCGGCCGCCTCGGTGTCGCGCGCGCCGGCGACCAGCACGTTCCAGCTGGCGTGCAGAAAAGCGGCGCCGAGCGCCAGGGCGAAGGCCGAGAGGGGCACGGGCGCAGGCTAAGCGTCGGCCCGGCGTGCCTGGCCGCGACCAGGAGGCAGTCAGGCGATGGCGCGCAGCCGCCAGACGAACGATCCGTGTTGCGTTCTCCGGGCTATAGACCGGAAAAAGCGTCAAGGACGACCGATGATCCGCGCGCACGAGCGATTCGTGCTGCGTTTCACCCCCTGGAGGGGGGCAAACGTCGCAAGAACTGCGCGCCCATCCACGGCTAGCGGTGGAGAGGCTCCTTCATGGCTTCGGTCTCCGGCGCCTCGATGTACGGCTGCTGCTCGTCCTGCTGCTCTTCCTCGTGGTACGCCGACTCGGCGTTGATCTCCCAGATGTCGTGGTCGGTGCCCATGACGAGGTTGTCCACCGCGCGCATCGCGGTGAGCATCGAGTGATCCGAGTTGTTGTAGCGGTGCAGCCCGTTGCGGCCGACCTGGACGAAGTTGTCGAGGCCGTCGAGCCACGAGCGGATCGTCTTGACGCGGTCCGAGTAGTCGGCGTCGTACATCGGGTACGCCTTCGGCACGCGCTCGACGAAGCCGAACTCGAGCTGGTCCTGGCGCGCCAGGCCGAGCTTCTCGAGCTCGCGCATGCCGAGCTGGACGAGCTTGTCGTCCTCGGTCTCCCAGAGGTCGTCGCCCTGGAAGCAGAAGAACTCGAGGCCGACGCAGGCCTTGGTCGGGTCCGGGACCATCCACGGGCTCCACGAGCGGAAGTTCTGGATCCGCCCGACGTTGACGTTCGGATCGTGGATGTAGATCCAGTTGTCCGGGAACAGGTCCTCGCCGTTGAGCACGACGGCGACCGTCAGGAAGTCGCGGTAGCGCAGCCCGCGCGCGGCGGCGGCGACCTCGGGGCGCGGATGCGGGTTCGCCATACCGACCGTGTTGCGCAGCGCGAGCGACGAGATCACGGCCGACGGCTCCCAGCTCTCCTCGCCGGCCCAGACCTTGACGCAGCGGTCGCCCTCGAAGTCGAGCTTCGTGACGCGCTTGTTGAGCAGCACCTGCCCGCCCTGGCGCTGGATGTCGTCGGTCATCGTCTCCCACATCTGGCCGGGGCCGTAGCGGGGATAGTTGAACTTCGAGATCAGGCTGGTGACCTTGTTGTCGCGGTTGCCGAAGAACGCCGACTTGGCCGCGCTGAAGAACGACAGGTTCTTGATCCGCTGGGCCGCCCAGTCGGCGCGGATCTCGGACGTCGGTACGCCCCAGACCTTCTCGGTGTACGACTTGAAGAACTGGTTGAAGAGCCAGCGGCCGAAGCGGTTCGAGACCCACTGCTCGAAGTTGTCCTCCTTGCCCTTCGGCTTGATCGCCGCCCACAGGTAGGACACCAGCGCCTTGGTCAGGTCGACCGGGCCGAGCTTCTTCATCACGTCCGGTCCGCGCAGCGGGTAGTCGAGGAACTTGCCCTCGCCGCTCGGCGAGCGCCAGTAGATGCGCGACATGCGCGGGCGCTCGAGGAAGTCCTCGCGCATGATCTCGTGCCAGAGGTCGTCGACCTCCTTGACCTTGGTGAAGAAGCGATGCCCGCCGAGGTCGAAGCGGTAGCCGTCGCGGACGGCGGTCTTCGCGATGCCGCCGACCTGGTTCTCGGCCTCGAGCACGACCACGGGCAGCCCCTGCTTGGTGAGCAGGTAGCCGGCCGTCAGGCCGGCGGGGCCGCCGCCCAGGATCACGGTCGGCTTCTCGCGCATCTCGGGCCGCGCCAGCTTGGTGTCGGCAGTCGCTGCCGGGGTCTTCTCGTTGGTCATCCCGTTCCAGTCGTCTTCTTCTCGTACAGCACGCCGCGTACGCCGATGCGGGTCGCGCGCCTGTATTGGGGCGGGACCGCCTTCACCTGCTCGAACTGCTTGTCGGACGCGAGTGCGGCGCCCCACTGCGCGCCGCGCCGCCTCACCAGCTCGGTCCAGGGTGCATCCCAGTCGTCCGCGCGCGCGGTGACCGGGTAGACGAACAGGACCCGCCCGCCGGGCGGCAGGTTATCAAGCAGGGGTTCGAGCTTCTTGGCGGGCGTGGCGTCCTTGAGCTTGTCGTAGGCGTCGGTCCAATCCATCACGCGATCGTTCTCGGCCGCCCCGATCGGGCTCGCGAATCGCAGCTTCGGCGATCCGCCGAGGTCCTCGAGGTGGTAGGCGAGCAGCGGCCCCTGCTCCGGCTGCATCGACACGACGAGGTCGCCCTCGTGCAGGTCCGGGCACGACCGCGTTGCGCAGGTCGGAGGCGTTCGACTTGTTCTCCAGCCCGTACGAGCGCGGGATGGCCCAGATGCCGAGGATGATCACGAGCGCGATCAGGCCGAGCGTGCCGGCGCGCGACAGCCCGAGCGCGGCGATCAGCAGCATCGGCCCGAGCAGCACGCCGAGGTAGCGGGTCGTCCAGGCAGGCGAGACCTGCGACACGAGCCACGCGACCGCGAGCGTCGCGAGCACGGTCACGGCGCCGGCGATCACGGCGGTGCGCTCGCGGTCCTCCACGCGCCGCGCGATCACCGCGGCGATGCCGGAGCCGCCGGCGAGCAGCAGCGCCACCGTCGGCGTCCCGCCGCCGAGCAGCGAGCGCGTGATCTGGATCGGGGCGCCGAAGTTGGGCGGAGTTGAGCCAGGGCGCGCCCGTGTGCTGGACCTGGTGCAGCAGCGTCGGCAGCCAGGGCAGGTAGAGCAGCCCCGCGAAGCCGAAGCCGATCAGCGCGTCGCGCCAGAAGCTCTTGCGCACCTCGGACACGTACCAGCACGGCACCAGCGCGCAGACCAGGCCGACCGACAGGAACAGCCCCCAGTTGTGCGTGTAGAGCATCAGCGCGAGCAGCACCGAGAAGAGCGGCAGGTAGCCGCGGCGGCCGAACGCGAACACGTGCAGGAAGGCGGCCGTGGCCACCAGCGACAGGACCAGCATGAGCGCGTACATGCGGGTCTCCTGCGCGTACGCGGTCAGGAACGGGTTGACGGCGCAGAGCGCCGCGCAGATCAGCCCGGCGCGGCGCCCGAACAGGCTCCACCCCGCCCACAGCCCGCCCGGCACGGCCAGCAGCGCGATCGCCACCGACAGGCCCTGCGTCTCGGCCGGGCCCGTTGCCGGTCACGTCCATCCAGACCGACAGCAGCATGTAGTAGAGCGGCGGCGAGCCGTCCACGCCGCAGCGTCGACGGGATGTCGAACAGCGGCTGCGAGGCGATCCCGATCGACAGGCCCTCGTCCATCCAGAGCGACTTGCCGAGCGAGTCCGTGCGCAGGTAGAACGACACGGCCAGCAGCCCCAGCATGACCAGGATGGGGAGCGCGAAGCTGGAGGGCAGCGAGCGGAAGCTCGGCAGCGGGCGTATGCGAGAGGCGACGCTTGCCAACCCGGCGATCCTGACGTCGATGTGCCGCCGCCGGCGGCGGCGATCACTCGGGGTGCCCTGCGGCTTCTGCGGGTCGCCGATCACCTCGAGCTGCGTGTCCTTGGTGGCGACGTTGCCCGCCGTGCCCGAGCGTGGGCGCGTAGCGGCTCGCCCTCGGGCAGTCGCTGCGGCCCTCCGGCGGCACCGTCAGCAGCCGCCACTTGCCGTTGGTGGCGACGAGCCGGTAGCGGTCGTCGGTGGGCCGGGTCACGAGCGGCCCGTCGGGGACCGTGCGGGTGCGGAACGTCACGCCCGGCGGCGGCGTCACCTTCCAGCCCACCTGGATCCCGTGGACGCCGAGCTCGTAGGCGACCATCTGCGTCTGGAAGGGCCCGCTGAAGACGCCGCCGCAGGCGAGCAGCGCGTCCTTGCCGCCGGCCTCGTCGATCAGCCCCTTCAGGTCGTGCCAGAGGTACGCCTCGTGCTCCAGGCCGCCGCGCACGCGCGCCTCGTTGTTGGCCTTGGCGACGATCGTCGGCGAGCCGGCCGCCACGCCCAGCAGCAGCGCCGCGGCCGTGATCGCCGGCGCGCGGCGCGGGCCGAACCAGCGCCGCGCCGCCCACTCCACGCCCTGGAGCACGCGCACGGCGCCGATCCCGCCGAGCACGCAGACGGCGGCGGTGGTCACGATCAGGTAGCGCTGGTTGCCGGCGAAGCCCGCCTGCGTCATCGCGGCCACCAGCAGGCACCAGGCGAGCCCGCCGATCGCGAGCGCGAGCGTCTCGCGCTCCGCGCGCAGGCGTCTCCACATCACCGCCGCGTACCCGACCGCGACGAGCGTCCCGAGCTCGACCGGCGCGATCGTGACCTGCGCGAAGCGGTGCATCACCGCGAAGGCGGGGATGTCGTCGAAGGCGGCGCTGCCGGGGTTCGGGGCGTTGGCGCGCGAGCCGGCGCGGAACGGGTCGCCCGAGCCCCACCACTCGGGCAGGAACCACACCGCACCGATCAGCACGGCGAACGCTACGAGGCGCCCGCGCAGGTGCGGGTCCCTGAACCACAGCCAGAGCCCGTAGAGGCCCAGGAAGGGCCACGCCTCCGGCCGCATGAACGCGGCGGCCACGCCGAGGTAGAGCGCGTGGTCGCGGTGGCCGTCGAGATGGCGCTCGAAGGCCCACAGCACGATGCCTGCGAGCATCGGCTCGGAGTTGCCGAGCGCGGCGTCGCGCACGAACTTGTTGCTCGACAGCAGCGCCGCGAACGCGCACACGCCGGCGATCGCGCCGTACACGCGCCCGCCGATCAGGCGGCTCGCGGTGCGGTAGGCCATCACGCACCCGAACAGGCCGCCGGCGCGCGCGAGCCAGAGCCACAGGTAGGGCGCGATGTCCTGGCCGAACAGCGAGAACGGCGCCGTGAAGACGACCGGGAACGGCTTCCACGACGGGCCGCCCTCGGTCACCAGGTCGAGGTGGACGATCTCGCGGCCCCAGAGGATCCAGGCCCAGGGGTCGTAGGTGGGCGTCGACGGGAACAGCAGCGTCACCGCGGCCACCGCGAGGCAGCCCGCCATGATCGCCCCCATCTGCGCGCGCGTGCGACCAGCCCGAGAAGCCCGTCACCGGGCGTGCCGGGCGCGCGCTCGACGCTCCCAGCTCGCGCCGGCCGGGTCCCCGCAGCCATGCGACCGATTCCCGCATCCCGGCGGGACTACGCGCGCGTCGCCTCGGCCTCGGCCTCGGCGCTGAGCCGCATCGCCGACCGCAGGCGCGACCAGCCGCCGTAGCGGGTGACCAGGATCGCCAACCCCACGAGGGTGATCGGGATGTAGAGGACGAAGCGGAGCAGGAGCATGTAGGTGACGGCCATCGAGCCGCTCGCCCCGAGCCGGCGGGCGCCGAAGGCGACGGCGGCGTCGAAGGTACCGATCGAGCCGGGCGCCGCGGGCAGAGCGGCCACGAAGTTGGTGAGCGCGACGAGGTAGAGCGCGCCGGTCACGCTGAAGTCCAGGTCGAGCGAGTGGGCGACGGCGAGGTAGACGGCGCCCTCGAAGGCCCACACCACGAACGTGCCGGCGAGCAGCACGACGCCCTCGCGGCCGAGCAGCGCGCGCGGGGCGTCCGCGAGCGGGCGCAGCCAGTCGCGGGCGCGCTCGAACACGTGGTGGCGGCGCAGCACCCAGAGCGCGATGGCGGCCAGCGCCAGCAGCAGCACGCCGAGCGCGCCGATCAGCACCGGCCGGTCGGTCGGCAGCACGTCCGAGCTGAGCGCGCCGTAGACGACCACGACGAAGATCGGCGGCGAGCGCCACCAGGTCGAGGATCCGCTCGGCCAGCACCGAGCCGAGCAGCGTGCGCTTGCTCGCGTCGCAGCGGCCCGCCAGCAGCACCACCTTGAGCGCCTCGCCGGCGCGCGCGGGCAGCACGTTGTTGCCCATGTAGCCGACCGTCGTGAGCGCGTAGCAGTCGGTGCGCCGGGTGCGCACGCCGGTCACCGTGGAGGATCCAGTGCCAGCGCTCGCCGCGCAGGATCGTCGCGATGCCGTAGAGCACGCACCGCCGCCGCCCAGCCAGGCGATCGCGCCTCCCCCGCTCGGGAACTCGGGCGCGTCCTGCTTGCGCGGCCCACCACACCACGGCGGCGAGCGCGATCAGCGAGACCAGTGCTTGTATGAGCGCGAAGCGTCGATTCATATGCCGACTCGAACGGCCTCCGCGTGCGACGCGGCCGGCTGACGGGCGTTCCTGCGCAAGGACCACGCGCCCCGAAGGGGCGGGGCAGTGCACGGTAGCAGTCGCCTTGCTTTACCCCGAACACCCAGCCGTTACCCTGCTGCGCGCCCTCATCCGGACCCGTGCGCCCCTTCCTCACATCTCTGGCCCTGCCGCTCGCGCTGCTCGCGCTGCCCGCCTCGGCGGGCGCCCAGGGCGGCACGCCGGGACCGCCCAGCGGCGAGCCCGCGCCGCCGCACGCCGCCGGCTCCGCCGCTCGTCGTCGAGCAGCCGCGCGGGGCAAGCCGCTGATCTACGAGGGCCAGGTCAACCGCCGTCTGCTCGGCGGCACCTGGTACTTCCGCCAGGACGACACCTTCGTCGGCGACGACGAGCGCTGGTACGCGCAGGCCGACCTGAACGGCTGGCAGCGCGATCCGCGTGCCGCACAACTGGAACGCGCGCGACACGACGCTCAACCGCGCCTCGGTCGGCTGGTACCGCAAGGAGTTCACGCTGCCGAAGGTGCCGAAGGACGAGGCCAAGAGCACGTTCTGGAAGGTGCGCTTCGAGGGCGCCAACTACCGCAGCAAGGTCTGGCTCAACGGCCGGGTGATCGGCGGCTACACCGGCTACTTCCCGTTCGAGGCGCGGCCTCGACGGGCTGCGCAAGGGGCGCAACACGCTCGTCGTCAAGGTCTCGTCGCTGCGCAGCAACCGCGACCTGACGCACTGGCGCCCGGCCGCCTTCAACGGCTTCGGCACCGGCGGCTGGTGGAACTTCGGCGGGCTCCTGCGCGAGGTCTACGTGCGCAGCATCGACACGATCGACATCGAGGACGTGCACGTGCTGCCGCACCTGCGCAAGGTCGGCGGCCCGGCGACGGTGGACGTGCGCGCGTACCTGCGCAACATGACCGACAAGGCGCGCGAGGTCGACCTCGTGACGACCGTCGACGGCGCAGCGCATCGTGCTGCAGCGGCAAGAAGATCTCCGCGAACGGCACGCGCATCCTGACCGAGCGCGTGACGATCGACCGGCCGCGCCTGTGGCAGCCCGGGCGGCCCGAGCTCTACCCGATGACGGTGTCGGTGGGCGACGACGGGAAGCGGCTGGCCGCGTACCAGCTGCGCTTCGGCGTGCGCAAGCTGCGAGGTCGCGCGCGGCGGCGTGATCCTGCTGAACGGGCACCGCCTCAACCTGCGCGGCGCGAGCATCCACGAGGACGACATGGAGGAGGGCGGCGCGCTCTCGCAGCGCACGCGCGGCCGGGCTCGTCGCGCGGCTGCGCGACCTCGGCGCCACGGTCACGCGCTCGCACTACCCGCTCCACCCCGCCTTCGTCGAGGCCTTCGACAAGTACGGGATCCTGTACTGGGTCGACGCGCCCGTCTACCAGCTCCCGAACGCGTTCTTCCAGGTGAGCGGGGTGCGAGCGGCCGCCGAGCGCGCGGTCGCGCTGACCGTGCGCAACAACATCAACCACGCGTCGATCATGACCTGGTCGCTCGCCAACGAGCCGGCCGGCAACCGCTCCGAGCTCGGCATCTTCG
Organism: uncultured Thermoleophilaceae bacterium; assembly: GCA_963828225.1. Lineage (GTDB taxonomy): Bacteria > Actinomycetota > Thermoleophilia > Solirubrobacterales > Thermoleophilaceae > JACVRW01. The sequence goes on from CAWHDX010000007.1 coordinate 633,944, forward strand.
GCCAGGGTCTGGCGCGCTTCGTCAGCGACGGCGCCGCCGAGGTGCGCGCGCTGGACGACACGCGCCTGGTCGCGATCGACCGCCAGTCGCGCGCGGGCGAGCCGGCTGACCAGCTCGGTCTACCGCTCGCTCGACGTGCTCGGCGTCAACGAGTACTTCGGCTGGTACGACTCCTACAAGGCGGACCTCGGTGCGGCCGCCGACCACCACCGCGGAGCTGGGCGCCTACCTCGACGAGGTGCACGCGGCGAACCCCAACCTGCCGCTGATGATCACCGAGTTCGGCGCCGAGTCGGTGCGCGACGGGCCGGTCACCCAGCCGGGCAGCCGGCAGTTCCAGACGCGCTTCATGCTCGAGCACCTGCGCATCCACGCCTCGAAGCCGTACGTCGCCGGGTCGATCGCACTGGGCGCTGCGCGACTTCCGCGTGGACCCGACCTGGACCGGCGGCGCGCCGCGCGCCTGGTCGACCCCGCCCTGGAACAACAAGAGCCTGATCGAGGAGTTCGACGAGCGCAAGCCGGTCTACTTCGAGCTGCGCAAGCGCTGGCGCAAGACGCGCCCGCTGCGCTAGCTACGCTCCGCGCCCCTTGAAGCCGACCGTCCTGCTCCTCTCGCTCGCGCTGGCGCCGGTGGCGCTGCCGGCGTGCGGCCTGGGCTCCGACGACGCCGGCGGCAGCGAGGACCTCGACGACCGCTCCGCGACGATGGCCTGCCTCGAGGACGCCGGGATCGACGCCCGCCTGACGGGGCCGGAGGGCGAGCAGGAGATCGTGATCGGCGACGGCGCCGATGCGCCCCGGATCAAGTTCTTCCTCACGGCCGGCAGGCCGAGGCCGAGCAGTTCGAGGGGCGCGGCGAGGGCGCCGAGCAGATCGGCGCCACGCTGCTCTACACGCGCGGCGGCAGCGACGACCTGCTCGAGGACGTCGAGCGCTGCCTGTCGGACCTCTAGGGCGCACTGCGCCCGCCCACGGCGCGCGGAGCTAGGATTGCCGCGCGGTGGCCGTCCGGTCGCCGGGGCGAGGGAGGCTGTGAGGGATGCACGCGGGACGCAGGCTGCTGGGAATCGTGGGCGCGCTCGCGATCATCGTGATGATCACGGGCTGCACGGTTCCTCGTCCTGACGGCGACCCGGCCCGCTGCGCTACCGGGACGCCGTGTTCACCGACGTCACCAAGACGGCCAACCTCCAGTACGGATCAGCGCCCGACGCCCAGGGCAATCCGGTCGCGCTCAGGCTCGACCTCTACCAGCCGACCGGCGACACGCAGACGCAGCGCCCCGCGCTCGTCTGGGTCCACGGCGGCTCGTTCTGCTGCGGCGACAAGGCCAACGCCGTCCCGGTGGACGTGGCCAACACGTTCGCCAAGCAGGGCTACGTCGTCGTCTCGATCAACTACCGGCTGCTCGGCACCGGCTGCGTCGCGAACCCGAGACGCCTGCACCGCAGCCGCGCTCGAGGCCAAGCACGACGCCCAGGCGGCGATCCGCTGGCTCCGCGCGAACGCCGCGACCTACCGGATCGACCCGACCCGCATCGGCATCGGCGGCGAGTCCGCCGGCGGCATCACCGCGACGCTCGTCGGCCTCTTCTCCGAGGACCTCGGCAACAGCGGCAACCCGGGCTACGACTCGACCGTGCGCGGCTTCGCGTCCGTCTCGGGCGGCGTCCCCGACGGCCTCTTCGCGAGCGCCGGCGACGCACCCGGCGTGCTGTTCCACGGCACGGCCGACGGCACCGTCTCGTCGAAGTGGTCGGACGCCACCGCCGGCAAGATGCTCGGCGCCGGCGTGCCCGCCTTCCTGCAGCACCAGGAGGGCGCGGGCCACGTCCCGTGGGGCCAGTACCGCAGCCTCTACCTCGAGCAGACCGACTACTTCCTCTACTGGGCGCTCGACCTGGCGCACGCGGCCGGCCAGCCGACCGCCGCGGCGCGCGCGGCGAGTCGTCAGCTGGAGCGGCTCGGAGCAAGCCCGCGCCTGCAGCGCGCGCTCGAGCAGCACCCCAAGCTGCGCCGCGTGGAGAAGCGGGCCCGTCAGCTGACGAGGTAGACGCGCACGTCGTTGCGGCCGGGCTTGAACGAGCTCGGCGGCACGATCGACGGAGACGAGCTCGCCCTCGTCGCCGAGGGCGAGGGTGAACGTCTCCCCCACCCCGACGATCTTGCCGTTGACCGCAACCGCGACGTCGCGCCCGCCGTCGCCGCCGCCCTGCACGTGCCCGACCACGTGGGCGGGGACGAAGGGCGAGCTCGGGTCGACGTCGTCGTAGTCGCCGGCGTAGGCGAAGTCGACGTCGAGCTGCTGCAGTCCCTCCGCCTGCGGTGACTTCCCGAGCAGCTCCTGGTGCGGCCCGATCCGATAGAGCCGGCCCGGGCCGTCGTCGCCGGTGCCGAGCAGCGCGTGGTTTCGCTCGATGATGCGCTGGCGCTCCGGCACGAACTCCGAGACCGGAATGTTCAGCTCCTCGAAGGTGTTGCGCTGAAGGATGTGCAGCGTGTCGCGGTCGCGCACCTCCTTCGAGTAGGCCGAGCGCCCGTCCATCTTGACCCGCGGGTTCAGGTTCAGGACGTCGAAGATCGTCGGCAGGATGTCGATCGTCGAGACCCAGGCCTGGTCGACCTTGCCGGTCTTCTGCCCGGGCGCCTTGATGAACAGCGGCACCGGGGCGATCTCACCTGCGTTCGCGCGCGTCAGACGGCGGCGCTCGCGCGCCTTCGGGAAGGCGACGCCGTGGTCGGCGGCCACGACGATCAGCGACTTGTCCCACATCCCCTCGTCCTTGAGGTGCTTCCAGAGGTCCTGCAGCTCGTGGTCGGCGAAGCCGGTCTGCAGGAAGTGGCGCTGGAGCAGCACGTCGAGCTGCGACTGCCACTTGAAGGACTGGTTCGACAGCCCCGGGATGGCGTCGTTCGCCTGGCGCCGGTAGCGTCGCTCGTCGGGCAGGTACTGCCACGGCACGTGCGGCATCAGCGTGTGCTTGAAGTTCAGCGAGGGCCGCCGGCTCGGGACGGATCTGGTCGACCCACTCGGCGAAGCGCGCGGCGCGCCCGCCGTTGAGGTTCGCGCGCGTGCTGCGCTCGGCGCCGGTGCTGCCGAGGTCGGGCTTCTGCTCCGACGCGCCGCCGAAGTTGCCCCAGTTCTCGGACACCGACGCGAGCTTCGCCTCGATGTCCGGCGGCGAGACCACGTGCAGCCAGACCAGGCCGAGGTCCTCGCTCATCGACGTGATCCGGCTGCCGTAGGACTCGTCGAGGCGCTGGTCCTCGCAGAGGTCGCGCGAGCAGATCGAGGTCGCCTCCTCGGAGACGTTCAGCCGGTGCGTCTTGGCGAACAGCGAGAAGATGCTGTTCGGGTGATCGGCGGAGGTCGGCAGCCTGTCCTTGGCGGGCAGGTCGCCGTCCATGATCGCCGGCTGGGCGCGCTCGGTGGAGTCGTAGACCGTGTAGGCGTTGCGGAACCAGGTCGCGTTGCGCGCCAGCTCCGCGAAGCCCGGGTAGCGCTTCGTGTCGAGCTTGTCGTCCTTGTCCGATCAGCGTGTTCGACGGCAGCTCGTCGAGCAGCACGACGACGATCGGCGCCTGGCTGACCCCGCCGATCGTGCGCGCGCTCGCCTCGTCGGGGAAGGCGAGCTTCGAGATCGGGCTCGTGAACAGGAACAGCGCGAGGAAGATCAGCGGCACCGGCGACAGCACGCGCAGGAACGAGCGCAGCGGCTCGGCGCGCGCGTAGAGCACCGCCAGCCCGGCGCCGATCGCCACCGACAGCACGATCACCACGACGTCGGAGCTATCGAACGCCTTCTTCAGCGCCTGCGCCGCGATCAGCGCGACCAGCACCGCCAGCAGCAGCAGGTGCGCGCCCTCGCGCGCGCGCCTGCCGGCGAGCCCGACGAGCAGCTCGATCGCCAGGCCGATCAGCGGCGGCAGCGCGACCAGCAGCACCGCCCAGCGAGATGATGTCGAAGCCCGTGGAGCCGCGCGCGGCGAAGAACTCCGGGTTCTCCTTGAGCAGGTCGAACAGCGGCTGGGCGACCGCGAAGGTCCACAGCACCGCAAGGCCGAGGTAGGCCCAGACCGCGTCCCGCAGGCTCGGGCGGCGGTCGCTCGGCCGCCGGCCGCCGGCCTCGGCGGGAGCGGCTTCGGCCGGGCTCATCCCCGCTTGGGGCGCGCGAAGTAGAGCACGCGCGTGCCGGACTCGAGGCGCTCGGAGCGGTCGACCTCGAAGAGCTCGTTGAGCGTGCGCTCGAAGTAGCCGAGCTCGTAGTCCGGATGCAGGCCGTCGCGCTTCGGCGCCAGCAGCTTCTTGACCATCGGGTCCTCGCGGGTGGGGAACTCGATCACGAGCGCCGTGCCGAGCGACGCCAGCCAGTCGAGGAACTCGCTTGCACCGGCACGTTCGCGCTGATCGCGACGTGGTGGACCAGCGCCAGGGCGAGCACGAGGTCGGGCTTGCCGCGCTCGGGCATCGCCTTGCGCTCGAGCCCGCGCCAGCCGAGCCCGGGCGACGGGTCGGCGAGGTTCATCGTGAGCGTCAGGATCTGCTCGTCGCCCTCGGCGCGCAGGTCGCGGTAGAGCAGCTCGACGGGACCCTGGTCGGCGTCGACCGCGATCACGGTCTTGGCGCCCTCGGCGGCGATGCGCGAGTAGCGGCCGTTGTTCGCGCCGATGTCCCAGACCAGGTTCCAGGGCTGCGCCGTCGCGACCTGGCGCACGAACTCGTCCTTGCGCTTGGCGTCGTCGTCGGTGTAGCTGTTGCGCTCGCCGTAGGCGGTCCAGACGCCCTGCGGCGGATCCCACGTCGAGCCGCTCGACACGAGCTTGCGCATCTTGCGCACGTTCGCGACGAACAGCTCCTTCTTGAAGACGCGCTGGACCTCCGCCTTGACCTCGTCCGGGCCGGTCCGCGTAGCGCGCCTCGAGCCGCGCGTGCAGGAAGACGTTGGTGAACATGCCGCGCCGGAAGCGGTCGCGGAACGACATCAGGTTGCGCATCTGCAGCGGCGTGATGCCGTCGATCGAGCCGCGCAGCCAGGGGTGGTACGGCACGTCCTTCACCGCCTGCAGCAGCAGCGGGTAGAGGTAGAGCATGCAGAACTGGCGGTAGCCGACCCACGGCTCGCCCTCGCGCAGCCGCTCGAACGAGCCGACGTCGACGAACACCGGCTTCGCGCCCTTGAACTGCACGTTGTACGGCGTGGAGTCCTTGAGCACGAGGTCGTGCTCGAGCGACGCGAGCAGCAGGTCGAGCTGCACCAGCGCCGCGTCCTTGAGCATCGAGAAGGTCCACTCGTACGGGTACGAGACGAACGGGATGCGCTCGTGGCGCAGGACGCCGGCCGGCTCGTGGACGAGCAGGCCCTGGCGGGCGAAGCGCCCGCCGTCCTCGACCTGCTCGGTGCGCGACGACGCGGTCGCCCTCGAGCAGCCCGGTGCCGCGCAGCGCCTCGAAGTCGCTCAGGCCGTCGGCCGAGAGCGCGCGGTAGACGTCGCCCGCCCGAGTAGAAGACGCGGCTCTCGGGGTCGCGGAACGAGCCGGGCTCGAGGTCGTCGGGCTCGCCGGGGCGGGTGCTGGCGTCAGCGGGAGGGGTCACGGGCGCGGGGCATAGTAGACGGAGGCCGCGCCCGTCAGCGGCAGGCGGGACCGCGACTAGTCGCTGCGGCTGACCGGCTCTGCGGGAGCCGTCTCCGGCTCGTCCTTGCGGATGCGCAGGAAGCGGAGCAGGCGGTTCCAGTACAGCTTGGCGGTCACGGCGACGGCGGCAAGTCCACCCGCGATGATCTGCAGGATCATGCTCCCGCTGCCGGGATCCAGGTACGCGAGAAGGCTGGTCATCGTGGGCGGAACTCCATGCTTCCGGGGTCGTGAGGGGTAGCAGGCTAGCAGAGGTGTTGCCAGCCGGTGACCGGTTGCGTGGCCACCTCGTTACCACACACGCCCCCCGTTCCTCCCCTCTCGAGCCGAAGTGTGAATTCCCTGCAAAAGCGCTGTAAACGGCGGCCGCACGGATCTCCACTCGCGAGCCGCGAGTCGGGAACGTCAGACCGTCCCGCCGGTACACCCTGAACCGTGCCCACGCGGGCGAGCGTCCGCGCCGTCCGCGCGCGCCCGTGCAGGTACACCTGGCCGACCAGCGGCTCGCGCGAGGACCGGAACACCAGCCGCTCGTCGGTGAGGCGCTCGACCTCTCCGTGGGCACGCCGAGCTCCCACGCCAGGCGCGTCTGCAGCGCGCGGTTGGCGGTCGCCGATGCCGAGCGCCGCGCACGGCGGTCGGCCCGCCGGCCGCCTGGACCGCGCGGGCGAGGTCGCGATGCACCTGCATCCGCACGCCCACCTCGTGCGCCTCGGCGCGCAGGTGCAGCACGCGCGTGTCGGCGAACCCGTGCGCAACGAGCGCCAGCGACATGGCCGCGACGCGCGGCACCCGCCAGCCGGACGGCCGCCGTCGAGCGGCGCGAGAGCGCCGGCAGCGCACTGGCGAGCTGCGCCGCGCCCGACGCCGGCCAGCACCGCCCAGATCGCGAGCGCCGGCAGCACGTAGCGCGGGTTGCCGCTGAAGCCGGCCTGCGTCATCGCCACGAACAGGCCCGACCTCGGCGACGGCCGCCGCGGCGAGCACCGGGACCGCCCAGCGGCGCCGCGCGACGGCCGACGCCCACGGCCAGCGCGCCCAGCAGCTCCACGGGCAGGCCGGCGTGGTTGTGCACGCGCTCCAGCGCCCGCAGCCAGGGCGCTCCGCCAGCGACAGGCTCCAGGCCGGCTCCTAGCGCGCCTGGACGCCGCCGTCGAACGGACGCCGGAGCGCGATCCAGTCCGGCACGATCCACGCGACGGCCAGCAGCGCGAGCGCGCCCGCCGCGACGGGCGCAGCCGCGGCTCGCGTGCGCTGCGGCCCAGGCTCCATAGACCCAGGAACGGCACCAGCTCGGGGCGCAGCAGGCACGCCAGCGTTCCGAGGGCCAGCGCGTGCCCGGGCCGGCCGTCCAGATGGCGCTCGACCGCCCAGAGCATCAGCGCCACCGCCAGCGGCGCCTCGCTGCCCTGCGCGGCGAACTGGAACCAGTCGGGCGTCAGGGACAACACGACCGCGGCGACGACGCCGCCAAGGGCCCCGGCCGGGCCGCCGCCGCCGAGCCGGTGCGCCAGCCGGAAGGCGAAGGCCAGCGCCAGCGCGACCCCGCGCGCGCGAGCGCCATCCAGATCGCGGCGGCGGAGCCGCGGTCGAGCTCCCCGAACGGCGCGAACAGCGTCGTGAAGACGACCGGGAGCGGCTTCCAGGACGGGCCGCCGGACGTGTCGAGACGGAGGTGCGCGAGCTCGCGTCCCCAGATCAGCCAGGCGAGCGGGTCGTAGCTCGGCTCGGACGGCAGGACGAGCGAGGCGGCACCCAGCGCCAGGCACGCGGCGATCGCTTCCACATGGCCGCGGCCGCACGCTACGGCGATATCGCGCACTCCGCCTGTGAAGCGCGCGTGACCGAGACGTGAAGCCCCGACGCGCAGCCGCTGAGCCTGCCTTTACGCTACGGGGCAGCGCCCATGAAGCTGATCATCCAGATCCCCTGCTTCAACGAGGAGGAGACGCTGCCCGAGACGCTCGCGCGACCTGCCGCGCGCGATCCCCGGCATCGACGAGGTCGAGTGGCTCGTCGTCGACGACGGCTCGACCGACCGCACCGTCGAGGTCGCGCGCGCGGGCGGCGTCGACCACATCGTGCGCCTCACCAACAACCGCGGGCTCGCCGCCGGCTTCCAGGCGGGCCTCGACGCCTGCCTCAAGCTCGGCGCCGACATCATCGTCAACACCGACGCCGACAACCAGTACGTCGGCGCCGACATCCCGAAGCTGGTGGCGCCGATCCTCGAGGGGCACGCCGACATGGTCGTCGGCGACCGCGAGACCGACCAGATCGAGCACTTCTCGCCCGCCAAGAAGCTGCTCCAGCGCTGGGGCAGCGCGGTCGTGCGGCGCGCGTCCGACACCGGCGTCCCCGACACCACCTCGGGCTTCCGCGCCTACAACCGCGAGGCGGCGATCCAGATCCAGGTCGTCTCCAAGTTCACCTACACGCTCGAGTCGATCATCCAGGCGGGCAAGATGCTGGTCGCCGTCGACCACGTCCCGATCCGGACCAACCCGAAGACGCGCGAGTCGCGCCTGTTCCCGTCGATGTGGGCGTACGTCCGCCGCAACGGGGTCTCGATCTTCCGCATCTACGCGCTCTACGAGCCGCTGCGGCTGTTCATGATCGCCGCGGCCGTCGCGGCGGCTCGTCGGCGCGGTCATCTGGGCGCGCTTCGTCTGGTTCTTCGTCGAGGGCGACGGCGACGGCCACATCCAGTCGCTGATCCTCGGCTCGACGCTGTTCATCGTCGCCGTGCAGTTCGCGGCGCTCGGCGTGCTCGGCGACATCCTCGCCGGCTCGCGCGTGCTTCAGCAGCGCATCCTCGAGCGCGTGCGGCGCGTCGAGCTGCACCTCGGCGTGGAGCCGTCGCACTACGAGCCGGGCGCCGACCCGACCGGCCAGCAGCGCGCCACCACCGGCGCCCAGGCCGGGCCGCGCCACCGGCAAGACCGAGGACCGCGAGGCGCTCAAGCTGTGAGCGGCAACGCCACGCGCCGAGGTCCCGACCGGCAACACCTTCGACAAGTACGGCTCGTCGAACCCGGTCGTGCGGCGGCTGATGGGCGGCTTCCACGCGACGCTCGACGAGCTCTGGGCCAAGGCCGCGCCGCGCTCGATCCTCGACGTCGGCTGCGGCGAGGGCGTGCTCACCGACGAGTGGGCCGAGCGGCTCGGCGACGGGCGCATCGTCGGCATCGACCTCGACGACCCGAAGCTGCGCGCCGAGTGGGAGCGCCGCACGCGTCCCAACCTCGAGTTCCGCGTCGAGGAGGCGACCTCGCTGTCGTTCGCCGACGGCGAGTTCGACATGGCGTGCGCGATCGAGGTGCTCGAGCACGTGCCGGAGCCCGAGGCGACGCTCGCGGAGATGGCCCGCGTGGCGTAGCGACCACCTGCTCGTCAGCGTCCCGCGCGAGCCGCTCTGGCGCGGCCTCAACGTCGCGCGCGGCGCCTACGTGCGCGACCTGGGCAACACGCCCGGCCACGTGAACCACTGGTCGAAGCGGGCGTTCGTGGCGCTGCTGTCGCGCTACGGGACGGTCGAGGAGGCGCGCTCGCCGTTCCCCTGGACCATGGTGCTTGTCCGCGTCAGCCACTGGCCAGCGGCCGCGCACGCTACGGCCGCGGCGCGGCGATCCTGTCGGTCGGGATCGGCGTCACCGGGCTCGTCACCTTCGCGCTACTTCGCGCTCGCCAGCCACGCGCTGCCGGAGGCGCGAGTACGGGCGCATCACGCTGCTGTGGTCGGCGGTCTTCATCACGGTGTCGGTGCTGTACCGGCCGGTCGAGCAGCTGCTGTCGCGCACGATCGCCGACCGCGACGCGCGCGGGGTGACCGGCTCGGAGCACCTGCGCGTGGCGGCGACGATCCAGCTCGCGCTCGGGCGTGCTGTTCGTCGTGGTGGCGCTCGCGCTGCGCGGCCCGATCGAGGACGAGCTGCTCGGCGGCTCGGGCGCGCTCTACCGGATCCTGATCGTCGCGGTGCTCGCCTACGCGGTGAGCTACTTCGCGCGCGGGTTCCTCGCCGGCCACCACCGCTTCGGCCTCTACGGCGGGCTGGTGCTGATGGAGGCCAGCTCGCGCTGCCTGTTCGCGCTGGCGGTGGCCATCGGCATCGCCGAGGGCCAGACGGCCGTCGCGCTCGGCATCGCGGCGGCGCCGATCGTGTCGCTGGCGGTGGTGCCCGTGGGCGCTCGGGCCGGCGCCTGCGCGCCGAGCCGCCGCGGTCGACGGAGGCGGCCGAGCCGACGGACGGCGACCGAGTTCACGCTCGCCCACGGCAGCGGCTTCGCCGTCGGCGGTGCTGCTGATCATGCTCAGCGAGCAGACCTTCCTCAACGCCGGGCCGCTGCTGGTCAAGGCGACCGAGGGCGCGCGCGGCGCGGCGCTCGCCGGCTTCGCGTTCAACGTGCTGCTGATCGCCCGCGCCCCGCTGCAGCTCTTCCAGGCGATCCAGACCTCGATCCTCCCCCACCTCACGCGCCTGCGCGCGAGCGGCGAGACCGACCCGTTCCGGCGCAGCGTCAACCTGACGCTGATCGCGATCGCGGGCTTCGCCGGCTGCGTCGCGCTCGTGATGCTCGCGGTCGGCCCGTGGCTGATGGGCGTCGTGTTCGGCGGCGACTTCGACTACGAGCGCGGCGGGCTCGTGCTGGTCTCGATCGGCATGGGGCTGTACCTCTCCGCCGCGACGCTCAACCAGGCGCTGCTGGCCCACGGGCGCGCGCGCCAGGCGGCGATCGCGTGGGTCGGCGTGCGCGATCGCCTTCGCGCTGTTCCTGCTCGTCGCCGAGTTCGACGACCGCGTGCTCCAGGTCGAGATCGCGTTCCTCGGCGCCGCGGCCGCGCTGTGCGCGCTGCTTACGCCCTCTACCGGCGCGCCTGAGATGCTTCGCGCGGCGTGACCCCGACGCTGACCATCCCGGCGCGCTTCAACGGCCCGCCCGGGTCGGCCAACGGCGGCTACACCTGCGGGCTGGTCGCGGCGCTCGTCGGCGCCGAGGACGTGGCGTGTCGCTGCGCCTGCCCCCGCCGATCGGCCCGCCGCTGCTCGTGGTGCGCGACGGCGAGCGCGTCGAGCTGCGTGACGGCGACGCGCTCGTCGCCGAGGGCGAGCCCGGCCGAGCTGCTGCTCGACGTGCCGGACGCGGTGTCCCCGGATGCCGCCGCCGCGGCGTCCGCGGCGGGCCGCGACCACTGGTGCGCCCACCACCCCTTCCCCACCTGCTTCGCCTGCGGCCCCGACCGCGCGCCCGGCGACGGGCTGCGCCTGTTCCCCGGGCGAGCTCAGGGACAGGGATGCTTCGCCACCGACTGGACGCCCGACGCAGTCGCTCGACGACGGCACCGGCCACGTGCTGCCCGAGTGCGTGTGGGCGGCGCTCGACTGCCCGACCAGCGCGCCGGTGGCGAACTTCGCCGGCGGGACCGCCGATGGTGCTCGCGCGCCTGACCGCGCGGCTCGGCTGCTCGGTCGAGATCGGCGAGCGCCACGCGATCCTCTCCTGGCCGCTCGCGTCCGACGGCCGCAAGCGCCACGGCGCCTGCGCGCTGTTCGACTCGCAGGGCCGGCTGCTGTGCGCGTCGCGAGGCGCTCTGGATCGAGCTGCAGGCAGGAGTAGGCTGCGCCAATGGCGCTCCATTACCGCACCTGTCCGTTCTGCGAAGCCACCTGCGGGCTCGAGGTGGAGACGGAGGGAACGGAGGTGGTGTCGGTCCGCGGCGACGAGCGAGGACGTGCTCAGCCACGGCTTCATCTGCCCCAAGGCGTTCGGGCTCAAGCAGCTCCACGAGGACCCGGACCGCCTGACGCACGCCGCTCGTCCGCCGCGACGGCGAGCTGGTCGAGGCGACCTGGGACGAGGCGTTCGAGGAGATCGACCGGCGCCTGTCGCCGCTGCTGGCCGAGCACGGCCGCAACGCGGTCGCGGTCTACATCGGCAACCCGAACGCGCACAACCTGTCGTCGCTGACGTACGGCCCCGTGTGGCTGCGCGCGCTCGGCTCGCAGAACATCTACTCGGCGTCGACGGTCGACCAGATGCCCAAGCAGGTCAGCGCCGGGCTGATGTTCGGCACGATGCTGTCGGTGCCGGTGCCCGACCTCGACCGCACCGACCACCTGCTGATCCTGGGCGCCAACCCGCTCGTCTCCAACGGCAGCCTGCTGACCGCGCCCGACATGCGCGGGCGGCTGCGCGCGCATCCGCGAGCGCGGCGGCAAGGTCGTGGTCGTCGACCCGCGCCGCACGCGCACGGCCGAGGAGGCCGACGAGCACCACTTCATCCGGCCCGGCGACCGACGCGCTGCTGCTGGCCGCGATGGCCTGCACGCTCGTCGAGGAGGGCCTGGTGGCCCCGGGCCGGCTCGACGAGCACCTGAACGGGCTCGAGCGCGTCGACGCCGCTGGTGCGCGACTTCACGCCCGAGCTGGTGGCGGACGCCTGCGGCATCGAGGCCGAGGAGATCCGCCGCATGGCGCGCGAGCTGGCGGCGCGCGCCGCGGGCCGCGGTCTACGCCCGCATCGGCACCTGCACGCAGGAGTTCGGCACGCTCGCGAGCTGGCTGGTCGACGTGCTCAACGTGCTGACCGGCAACCTCGACCGCGAGGGCGGCGCGATGTTCCCGCTCGCCGCCGCCGGCGCAGCGCAACGCGTCGCGGCGACGCCCGGGCAGCGGCAAGGGCGTGCGCTTCGGGCGCTGGCACAGCCGCGTGCGCGGGCTGCCCGAGACCTACGGCGAGCTGCCGGTGGCCGTGCCTGGCCGAGGAGATCGAGACCCCCGGCGAGGGCCAGGTGCGCGCGCTCGTGACGGTGGCCGGCAACCCGGTCGTGTCGACGCCGAACGCCGAGCGGCTCGAGCGGCGCGATCGAGGGGCTCGACTTCATGCTCGTCGATCGACATCTACGTGAACGAGACGACCCGCCACGCCGACGTCGTGCTGCCCGGGCCCGAGCCGCTCGAGAAGTCGCACTACGACCTCGCGCTCTACCAGCTCGCGGTGCGCAACGTGGCGAACTACTCGCCGCCGGTGTTCGAGCGCGACGGGCCCCGCCGAGTGGGAGGTGTTCCTGCGCCTCGCCGGGAGTGCTCGCCGGCCAGGGGCCGAACGCCGACGTCGAAGCCGCTCGACGACCTGGTGATCGCGACGCTCGTCCAGCGCGAGGTCGGCGACCCCGGCTCACGCGTCGCCGGCCGCGACCCCGCCGAGCTGATCGCGGCGCTCGAGCCGCGCCGCGGGCCGGAGCGGGTGGTCGACTTCATGCTGCGCGTCGGGCCCTACGGCGACGGCTTCGGCGCCGAGCCCGACGGGCTGACGCTGGACGTGCTCGAGCGCAACCCGCACGGCGTGGACCTGGGGCCGCACCGCGAGCGCATCCCGGAGGTGCTGCGCACGCCGTCCGGGCAGGATCGAGCTGGCGCCCGAGGCGATCGCCGCCGACGTCGAGCGGCTGCAGCGGCGCGCTCGCGCGCGAGCGCAACGGCGGGCTGGTGCTGATCGGCCGCCGCCAGCTGCGCTCGAACAACTCGTGGATGCACAACCTGCCGGCGCTGGTGAAGGGCAAGGACCGCTGCACGCTGCACGTCAACCCCGAGGACGCCGGGCGGCTCGGGCTCGCCGACGGCGGCCGCGCCGTGGTCAGCTCGGCGGCCGGGCAGCTCGAGGCGCCGGTGGAGGTGACCGACGGGATCATGCCCGGCGTCGTGTCGATCCCGCACGGCTGGGGCCACGACGCGCCGGGCGTGCGCATGGGCGTGGCCGAGCGACCACGCCGGCGTGAACAGCAACGTGCTGGCCGACGAGTCGCAGGTCGACCCGCTGTCCGGCAACGCCGTGCTGAACGGCATCCCGGTCGAGGTCGCGCCGGTCGGCCGCGGTGGTCGCAGCGCCGGTCGCCCGCCTAAGATCGGCGACAACATCGAGCCGCCGCAGATTCGCGACACGTCACGTTCGCCGTGTCCGACATGCGGGCGATCGTCGAGTGCGCGTCGCAGTTGGGGCACTCCGAGCGCAGCTCGAAGCGGCGCAGGCAGTAGACGCAGCGGTAGCGGCCCGGCGAGGTTGGTCCCGCGCAGCCACGGCTCGCCGCAGGAGGGGCACTCCGGGCCCAGATTCGTCTTCTCATCGGCAGCGGGCGGCAAGCGCCTACCGTACCCGCTTTACGCGCCGGGCGCCCGCGCCGCGGCCGCGCAGCCAGGCGGCGGCGTCCATCGGGCGCTTGCCCGGCGGGCTGCACCTCGATCAGCTCGAGCGCGCCGCTGGGCGGCGCCGTAGAGCAGCGTCCCGTCGCGCGCCGACAGCGCGCCGGGCTCGACGTCGTCCACGCCCGGCCGGCGAGCGCGGCGCGGCGCACCCCGAGCCGCTCGTCGCCCGTCGAGCTGCCACGTAGGCGCCGATGTGCGGAGTCAGCGCGCGCACGCGGCGCTCGAGCTCGTCGGCCGGGCGGCTCGGGTCGAGCAGGCGGTCCGCCGCCTCGATCTTGTCGCGCGTAGGTCACGCCCTGCCCTCGGACTGCTCGCGGAAGGCGGGCGCGGTGTCGAGCGCCTCCACCAGCAGCTCCCCGCCGAGCGCGGCGAGCCGCGGCGCGAGGCTGCCGTAGTCGTCGTCGGGCTGGATCGGCTCGGCGCGCTGGAGGCAGATCGGGCCCGGCGTCGAGCTCGGCGATCGGGCGCATGATCGTCACGCCCGTCTCCTCGTCGCCGGCCTCGATGGCGCGCTCGATCGGCGCGGCGCCGCGCCAGCGAGGCAGCAGCGACGGGTGCACGTTGAGCAGCTCGTGGTCGGACAGCAGCGGCTCCTCGACGAGCGCGCCGTAGGCGCAGATCACACGGCCTCGGGCTCGGCGGCCGCGATCGCCGCGCGTGCCTCGTCGCCGTTGACGTCGTCGGGCTGGATCGTCTCGACGCCGCAGCAGCGCGCGCGCGCTCGCCACCGGCGGCGGCTGCAGCTTGCGCCCGCGCCCGCGCGGGCGGTCGGGCCGGGTGACCACGAGCGCGGGGCGGTGCGGCGTCGCGGCCAGCCGCTCGAGCACCTCGACGGCGAACTCGGAGGTGCCGAGGTAGACGGTCCGCATCGGCGCCGAGCCTACGCGCCGCCGACGATCAGGATGTGGAGCGTGCGCGGCCCGTGGACGCCCTCGACCCGGTTGAGCTCGATGTCCGAGGTGGCCGACGGGCCGGACGACGAACGTCAGCGGCCGCCCCTCGCGCACCGCCGGCGCGAGCCGCTCGACGGCCTCGGGCACGAGCCCGACGACCTGCTCCTCGCGCGACGACGCAGAGGTGGTAGTCGGGCACGAGGCTGAGCGCGCGCCGCCCCTGCGCCGCGCCGCCGTCGAGCACGATCGTGCCGGTCTCGGCGATCGCCAGCGCGCACCCCGTGAGGGCGCCGTCGAGGCGGTCGAGCTCCGTGCGGCGCGAGGCCGGAGTCGGTGACGAGCTCGACGCCCTCGCGGGCGCCACTCGTCGGGCAGGTCCGCGCGGCACCGCGAGGCGCCGCGCCCCGCGGTCGCGCGCAGAGCCGCCAGCGCCGGCTCGAGCCGTCGGCGGCCGCCGCGCGGCGGACGGTGGCGCGGTACTCGCCGGCGCGCTCGGCGAACAGGTCGCACGATCTCCGCGGCGCGGGCGCTCGTCGCGGCGCCGGTAGTCGCGCGGCACCACGGGCGCCGCCGGCCGGTCCGCCAGCGCCGCGCGGATGCGGCCGAGGACGGCCGCGCGGGCGTCGCCGTCCTCCGCCGCCGGCCGCGCGAGACGTGACTTCGCGACGTAGTACGACGCTGAAAGACGGCTCGCGCGATGCCGCGCGCGGCGCCGCGCTGCGCCGGCTCGCCGCGCTCGCGCCGCCACCAGTCGCGGAAGGTCTCGGCGGGCGGCTGCGGCAGGTCGCGCGTGTCGGTCCAGCCCGACAGCGGCCACGGCAGGCGCCCGATGCGCCCGCCGCGCGCCAGCGGGCGCGCGCCCAGCGCGAGCGGCCCGCTGCGCGGCCTCGAAGGCGCGCCGCGAGGCGAACGCGCGGTAGATGGCCGTGCATCGCCGCCTTCTCCGGCTTCCACGCCGGCTCGGTCTCGACCACCTGGCCGCGCAGGTGCACGAGCACCTGCGGGATGTCGATCTGCACCGGGCAGACCTCGTAGCAGGCGCCGCAGAGGCTGGACGCGTACGGCAGCGAGCGGCCCTCCTCGAGCCCGTTGCAGCTGCGGCGTCAGGATCGCGCCGATCGGCCCGGGATAGACCGACTCGTAGGCGTGGCCGCCGACGCGCGAGTAGACCGGGCACACGTTCAGGCAGGCCGAGCAGCGGATGCAGCGCAGCGCCTGGCGGCCGACCTCGTCGGCGAGCACGCCGGTGCGCCCGTTGTCGAGCAGCACCAGGTGGAACTCGCGCGGCCCGTCGCCCTGGCGCACGCCGGTCCAGAACGAGGTGTACGGGTTCATCCGCTCGCCGGTCGACGAGCGCGGCAGCAGCTGCAGGAACACCTCCATGTCGCTGCCAGCTCGGCACCAGCTTCTCGATGCCCATCACCGTGACGAGCACCTCCGGCAGCGTCGTGCACATGCGCCCGTTGCCCTCGGACTCGAACACGCAGACCGTGCCGGTCTCGGCCACCGCGAAGTTCGCGCCCGAGATCCCCATGCGCGCGCCGAGGAACTTGCGCCGCAGGTGCAGCCGAGCCGCCTCGGTGAGCGCCGCGGGCTCGTCGCTCAGGTCGGGCAGGTCCAGCTCGCGCGCGAACAGGTCGCGGATCTCGGAGCGGTTCTTGTGGATCGCCGGCACGAGGATGTGCGACTGGACGTCGTCGCCGCAGCTGGATGATCAGCTCGGCGAGGTCGGTCTCGACCGCCTGCACGCCGGCGGCCGCGAGCGCCTCGTTGAGCTTGATCTCGTCGGTGGCGATCGACTTGACCTTCACCACCTCGTCCACCCCGTGCGCCGCGCGGCAGATCCGGCGACGATCGCGCACGCCTCGCGCGCCGTCGCTCGCCCAGTGCACCACGCCGCCGGCGGCGGACACGGCGGCCTCGAGCGCGGCGAGCTGCGTCGTCGAGCGACCACAGCGACGCGTCCTTGATCGCGCGCCCCGCCTCGCGCAGCTCCTCCCAGTCCGGCAGCTCCCCCACCACCCCGGCCCGCTTGTCGCGGATCGTGGCCGTGGCCTTGCGCCAGGTTGCGGCGCAGCTGCGAGTCGCGCAGCGTCACGCGAGGCGGCCTCCGGGAACCGCGTCACTCACGGCGCAGCACCTCCGCGAGGTGCGCGGTGCGCACGCCGGTGCGCTGCGCGCGAGAGCGCGCCGCCGATCTGCATCAGGCAGGAGTTGTCGGCCGCGCAGACCACCTCGGCGCCGGTGTCGAGCACGGCGCGCACCTTGTCGGCGAGCATCGCCGACGACACCTCGGCGTTCTTGACCGCGAACGTGCCGCCGAAGCCGCAGCACTCCTCGGACTGCGGGCAGCTCGACGAGCTCGATCCCGCGCACCGCGCTCAGCAGGCGCAGCGGCCGGTCGCCCACGCTCGAGCTCGCGCAGCGAGTGGCAGGTCGGGTGGAAGGTGACGCGGTGCGGGAAGTACGCGCCCACGTCCTCCACCCCGAGCCGGTCCACGAGCAGCTCGCTGACAGCTCGTACACGGGCGGCCCGCTCGTCGAGCTGCTGGCGCAGCATCCCGGCGCAGGACGCCGACGGGCAGACGACCGCCTCCGCGCCCTCGAACACGCGCGCGAAGCGGCGCGCCAGCGCCGGCCCCTCGCGCGCGTAGCCGGAGTTCATGTGCATCTGCCCGCAGCAGGTCTGCTCGAGCGGGAAGTCCACCTCGCAGCCGAGCCGCTCCAGCAGCCGCACGACCGCGCGCCCGGTCTGCGGGAAGAGCGTGTCGTTGAAGCAGGTGACGAAGAGGGATACGCGCACGCTCGGCTACCGCTTTCGGTTTCCCCCTGCGCAAAGAAGGGAAACCGACCATCCGAGGGGACCCCCGAGGGAGGAGACGGCGTGTACACACAGGATTTCGACCCGGTTTCGAGCTCACTTGGCACTGAGCTCCATCTTCGCCGCTCTGCCGGTGCTCGCGCTGTTCATCCTGCTGGGCGGGCCTCCGGCTGGCGGCGCAATGGGCGGCCCTGGTCGCGCTCGGGGTGGCGATGCTCGTCGCGCTGATCGTCTACGGCATGCCGATCGACCAGACCCTGCTCTCGGCCACCGAGGGCGCGGCCTTCGGCCTGTTCCCGATCATGTGGATCGTCGTCGCGGCGATCTGGATCTACAACATGACCGTCGAGACCGGGCACTTCGCGGTGCTGCGCAGGTCGTTCGGAGCGATCTCCACCGACCAGCGCGTGCAGGCCGTGATCATCGCCTTCTGCTTCGGCGCGCTGCTCGAGGCGCTCGCCGGCTTCGGGACCCCCGTCGCGATCACCGTCGGTGATGCTGATCGCGCTCGGCTTCAAGCCGATCAAGGCCGCGTCGGTGGCCCTCGTCGCGAACACCGCGCCGGTCGCCTTCGGCGCGATCGCGATCCCGATCGTCACGCTCTCCGAGATCACCGGCCTCCCCAAGGAGGACCTCGGCGCGATGGTCGGCCGCCAGACCCCCTTGCTCGCGCTGGTCGTCCCGCTGATCCTGATCGGCATGGTCGACGGCATGCGCGGCATCCGCCAGGCGTGGCCCGCGGCCGTCGTCGGCGGATTCGTCTTCGCGGTCGCGCCAGTTCGCCTGCTCGAACTACATCTCCGTCGAGCTGACCGACATCGTCGCCTCGCTCGCCTCGACCGCCGCGATCGTGCTGCTGCTGCGCGTCTGGCAGCCGGGCGAGCCGCTGACCGGCGACGAGGCGCCCGGCGTTCAACCGGCCCGCGGTGGCCGGCGGCTCGACGCACGACCCGGCGCTGGAGGAGGAGGTGCGCCGCCGCGACGACAGCGTCAAGGACCCGCCCGGGGACGTCTTCCGCGCCTACCTCGCCCTACCTGATCATCATCGCCGTCTTCTCGATCGCGCAGATCCCGGCGGTCAAGGACGCGCTCGCCGAGAAGCCCTGGACGACCACGGTCCAGTGGCCCGGCCTCGACGTGACGACCCCCGACGGCGAGCCGCTCAGCTCGCTCACCTACAACATCAACTGGCTGCCGGCCGCCGGCACGCTGCTGCTGATCTCGGGGCTGCTCACGATGGCGGCGCTGCGCGTCGCGCCGGGCCGGGCGCTCAAGGTGGCCGGGGCGTCCTTCGACCAGCTCAAGTGGGCGATCCTGACGGTGGCGTCGGTGCTCGCGCTCGCCTACGTGATGAACCAGTCCGGCCAGACGATCACGCTCGGGCTCTGGGCCGCCGGCGCGGGCGACTTCTTCGCGTTCCTGTCGCCGCTGATCGGGTGGCTGGGCGTGGCCGTGACCGGCTCGGACACGTCGTCGAACGCGCTCTTCGGGGCGCTCCAGGTGACGGCGGCGAACGACGCCGGCAT
Source organism: uncultured Thermoleophilaceae bacterium (assembly GCA_963828225.1). GTDB lineage: Bacteria > Actinomycetota > Thermoleophilia > Solirubrobacterales > Thermoleophilaceae > JACVRW01. The sequence continues at coordinate 653,024 of CAWHDX010000007.1, forward strand.
GTCGCCCACCCTGCTCGCCGCCGCGAACAGCTCCGGCGGCGTGCTCGGCAAGATGATCTCGCCGCAGAACCTGGCCATCGGCGCCGCGGCCGTCGGGATGGCGGGACAGGAGGGCGACCTCTTCCGTAAGGTGCTCTTGTGGAGCGTTCTACTGGTGCTGGTGATGTGCGTCCTGGTCTACCTGCAATCGACAGCGGTGCTGGATTGGATGGTCGTGAAATAACTCCCGCGCTGATCGCGGAGCTGCGCGCCGCGGTCGGCGACGAGCACGTCGTCACGCACGAGCACCAGCTGCGCACATACGAGTCGGACGGGCTGCTGCAGTACGCAGTCACGCCGGGGGCCGTCGTGCTGCCGGGATCGACCGAGGACGTCCAGGCGGTCGTGCGCGCGTGCCACCGCGCGGGCGTGCCGTGGGTGGCGCGCGGCGCCGGCTCGGGGCTGTCGGGCGGCGCCACGCCGGTGCCGGACGGGATCCTGATCTCGCTCAGCCGGATGCGCAAGATCCTGGAGGTCGACCTCGCCAACCAGCGCGTGGTCGTCGAGCCCGGGCGTGACCAACATCGGCGTGTCGCAGGCCGTCGGCCCCGACCACTTCTACCCGCCCGACCCGTCGTCGCAGATCGTCTGCACGATCGGCGGCAACGTCGCCGAGAACTCGGGCGGCGCGCACTGCTTCAAGTACGGGTTCACGACCAACTACGTGACCGGCCTCGAGCTGGTGCTGCCGGACGGCGAGCTGGCGCAGCTCGGCGGCAAGGAGCTCGACTCCCCGGGCCGGACCTGCTCGGCGCCTTCGTCGGCTCCGAGGGCACGCTCGGCATCGCCACCAAGATCTGGCTGCGGATCGTCCCCAAGCCGGAGGCGGTGCGGACGCTCGTGGCGTTCTTCGGCTGCCCGATCCAGGCCGGCGAGGTGGTCTCCGAGATCGTCGCCGCCGGGATCGTGCCGGGCGCGATCGAGATGATGGACAACCTCTCGATCAGGGCCGCCGAGGGCTACACGAACGCGGGCTACCCGACCGACGCCGGCGCCGGCGCTCGTGGTCGAGCTGGACGGCTCGGAGGCCGAGTGCGAGACGCGCTTCGAGGAGGTCGTCGCGATCTGCGAGCGCGCCGGGGCCGACTCGATCCGCGTCGCCGGGGACGAGGCCGAGCGCGAGCTGATCTGGCGCGCCCGCAAGGCGGCGTTCGCCGCGATGGGCCGCATCGCGCCCGAACTACTACGTCCAGGACAGCGTGATCCCGCGCACGCGCCTGTCGGAGGTGCTCGGGCCGCATCGACGAGCTGGGCCGCGAGTACGGTCTCCAGGTGGCCAACGTCTTCCACGCCGGCGACGGCAACCTGCACCCGCTGGTCTGCTACGACGGCGGCGTTGCCGGGCGAGGCCGAGCGCGCCGAGGAGTGCGCGGGGATGATCGTCAAGGCCTGCGTCGACGCGGGCGGCTCGATCACCGGCGAGCACGGCGTCGGGCGTGGACAAGAAGCGCTACATGCCCGAGATGTTCAGCGACGCCGACCTCGGCGCGTTCCAGCGGCTGCGCTGCGCCTTCGACCCCGACCAGCGCGCCAACCCCGGCAAGGTGATGCCGACGCCGCGGCTGTGCGGCGAGGTGCCGGGGCACTACCGCCAGCACCCGCTCGAGCAGGCCGGCGTGGCGGAGCGCTTCTGATGGCGACGGCCGAGGTCAGCAGCAGCGCGCCGCGGTCGGCGGCCGAGCTGGCCGGCGAGCTGGCGGCCGCCACCGAGGCGGGCCGCCGGGTGCGGCTGCGCGGCGCCGGCACGAAGCTGCGCTGGGCGCCGGATGCCCGGCCCGACGTCGAGATCTCCACCGCGGGCCTCGACCGGATCGTGGAGCACAACGCCGGCGACCTGACCGCGGTGCTGGAGGCGGGCGTGCCGCTGGCCCGCGCGCAGGAGACCTTCCGCGAGGCCGGCCAGATGCTCGCGCTCGACCCGCCGGACCGCGGCGGCGCCACGATCGGCGGCGTCGTCGCGGCCAACGACTCCGGGCCGCTGCGCGCGCGCTTCGGCAGCGCGCGCGACCTCGTGGTCGGCATGCGCGTGGCGCTCTCCGACGGCACCGTCGCCAAGAGCGGCGGCAAGGTGATCAAGAACGTCGCCGGCTACGACCTGGCCAAGCTGTTCACCGGCTCCTACGGGTCGCTCGGCGCGATCGTCGAGGTGTCGGTGCGCCTCCACCCGCTGCCGCCCGAGACGGCGACCGCGGTCGGCCACACGCGCAGCCCGGGCGTGCTGGCGCGGGGAGCTGCGGCGCTGTCGCACGCGCGCCTGGAGCAGCTCGGCCTCGACGTGCGCTGGGGCGCCGGCGCCGGCATGGTGCTGGCGCGCTTCGGCGGCGTCGCGGCGCGCCCGCAGGCCGTGGCGGCCGAGCGCCTGCTGCACGAGGCCGGGCTCGAGGCGGAGCTCGCGACCGACGAGACGCTCGCTCTGGGACGCCCAGCGCGACGGCCAGCGCTCGCCCGAGGGGCTGGTCGTGCGCGTCTCGGCGCTGCAGACGGACCTGGCCGAGCTCGCGGCGCTCGCGGAGCGCCACGGCGCGACGCTCGTGGGCCGCGGCGGCCTGGGCCTGTCCTGGCTGCGCCTGGACGACGCCGCCGGCGCTCAGCCGCTGCTCGACGAGCTGCGCGGCTCCTACGTGACGACCGTCCTCGACCGCCCGGCGACGATGGCCGCCACGGCGGCCGAGCCCGCGGACGCGGGCACCGCGCTGCTGCAGCGGCGCGTGAAGGAGCGCTTCGACCCGGCGGGAACGCTCGTCTGATGCCGGCCTGGGACGACACGCGCGCGCCGGAGCTCGACCTGATCGGCGACTGCGTTCACTGCGGCTTCTGCCTGCCCACCTGCCCCACCTACGTGCTCTGGGGCGAGGAGATGGACTCGCCGCGCGGGCGCATCGTCCTGATGAAGCAGGGCCACGAGGAGATCTCGGCGCCGCTCGTGCAGCACATCGACAACTGCCTCGGCTGCATGGCGTGCGTGACCGCCTGCCCGTCGGGCGTCCAGTACGACAAGCTGCTCGAGGACACGCGCGCGCAGGTGGAGCGCAACTTCGATCGGCCCGCCGGCGATCGCGCGCACAGGCGGCTGATCTTTCGAGCTGTTCACGCGGCCGGGGCGGATGCGCGCGCTCGCGCCCGGCGCGGCGCTGGCGCACCGGCTCGGCCTGCCCAAGCTGGCCCGCCGGGCGCTGCCGAGGCGCGTCGCGCCGCGGCTGGCGTCGCTGATCTCGATGACGCCCGAGACGTCGGTCGGCCCGGCGCTCAAGCGCCTGCCGACGCGCTTCGAGGCCATCGGCGAGAAGCGCGGCGAGGTGGCGCTGCTCCAGGGCTGCGTGCAGCGCGTCTTCTTCGGCCACGTCAACCGCGACACCGCGCGCGTGCTGGCGGCGGAGGGCTTCGAGGTGCATGTGCCGCGGCTGCCGCGCTGCTGCGGCGCGCTGCCGATGCACGCCGGCGCCGACGAGGACGCGCGCTCGCTCGCCAAGGCGACGATCGAGCAGCTCGAGCGCTACGAGACGGTGGTCGTCAACGCCGCCGGCTGCGGCTCGGCGATGAAGGACTACGGGCACGTGCTGCGCGACGAGCCGGCGTGGGCGAACCGCGCCGAAGGAGTTCTCGGCCAAGGTGCGCGACGCCAACGAGTTCCTGGTCGAGGTCGGGCCGCGCGCCCCGCGGCGCCCGGTGCCGATGAAGATCGCCTACCACGACGCCTGCCACCTCGCCCACGCGCAGGGCATCCGCAACCCGCCGCGCGAGCTGCTGCGCGCGATCCCGGAGCTGGAGCTGGTGGAGCCGCGCGAGTGGGAGATCTGCTGCGGCTCGGCGGGGATCTACAACCTCGTCAAGCCCGAGCCCGCCGCCGAGCTGGGCGAGCGCAAGGCGCGCAACCTGCTCGACACGGGCGCGGAGGCGGTCGCCGCCGCCAACCCCGGCTGCGCGCTCCAGATCACCGCGCACACCGAGCGCCTCGGCAACGCACTGCCGGTCCTGCACCCGATGGAGCTGCTGGCGCGCTCGATCGCGGTCGACTGAATGGCCTCCACCGTGGAGCGGCTGCGCGCGGCGCTCGAGGGGCGGGATCTGGACGCGGCGATCGCGCTGATGGCGCCCGACGTCGTCTTCCGCAGCCCGATCGTGCACAAGCCCTACCAGGGGCCCGCCGCCGTGCGAGCGCTGCTCGAGGGCGTCATGGCCATCTTCGAGGACTTCCGCTACGAGCGCACGATCGGCGCCCCGGACGCGGCGGACCACGCGCTCGTCTTCGCCGCGCGGATCGGCGACCGCGAGCTGCAGGGCTGCGACTTCCTGCACGTGAACGACGAGGGCCTGGTCGACGAGTTCGTCGTCATGGTGCGCCCGCTGACCGGCGCGCATGCGCTCGCCGAGGGAATGCGCGCGCACTTCGAGGGCAGCGTCCCCGCGCCCTAGCTAGGGCAGCGGCCACTCGTGCACGGGCACGTTCGCGTGCATGTGCTCGCGGTAGAGCACCGTCATCGCACGCAGCGCCTCGGCGCGCTCCAGCCCGCCGCCGCCCAGCCGCTCCACCGCCTGCGCCTGCCAGGCCGCGCCGTTGCGCATCGTCACGCAGCGCCGCTCGATCACGCCCAGCAGGCGGTCGCGGTCGGCGCGCCGCGATGCCGGCCGCCGAGAGCCCCTCGTGCGCGGCCGGAAGCAGCCGCCGCAGCACCAGCTCGGACACGGGCACCTCCCCCACGCCGGGCCAGTAGACCTGCGCCTCGATCCCGTCGCGCGCCGCCGCGTGGAAGTTCTCCTCGGCCGCCGAGAACGACATGCGCGACCACAGCGGCCGCTCCTCCGCCACCAGCGACCGCACCAGCCCGTAGTAGAAGGCCGCGTTCGCGCAGATGTCGATCACGCTCGGCCCTGACGGCAGCAGCCGGTTCTCCACGCGCAGGTGCGGGCAGCCGTCGACCACGTCGTAGATCGGCCGGTTCCAGCGGTAGACGGTCCCGTTGTGCAGCGTCAGCTCCGCCAGGCTGGGCGTCTCGCCGCGCTCCAAGCGTCTCGGCCGGATCCTCGGCGTCGCACACCGGCAGCAGCGCGGGGAAGTAGCGCACGTTCTCCTCGAACAGGTCGAAGATCGAGGTGATCCAGCGCTCGCCGAACCACACGCGCGGCCGCACGCCCTGCGCCTTCAGCTCGTCCGGCCGCGTGTCGGTCGCCTGCTCGAACAGCGCGATGCGCGTCTCGCGCCAGAGCTCCCGCCCGAAGAAGAAGGGCGAGTTGGCGGCCACGGCCACCTGCGGCCCGGCGATCGCCTGCGCAGCGTTCCAGAAGCTCGGGAAGGCCTCCGGCTCGACCTGCTGGTGCAGCTGCACGCTCGTGCAGGCCGCCTCGGGGGCGATCGTGTCGGCGAACGTCGCCAGGCGCTCCACGCCGGCGATCGCGATCTCGAGGTCCTCCCCGCGCGCGGCGAAGATCTGCTCGTTCAGCAGCTCGTAGCGCGGGTTGTCGCTGAAGCTGGCGCGGGTCAGGTGGCGCTCGGCCACGGTCGGCAGGATCCCGATCAGCATCATGTGCGCGCCGACCGTGCGCGCCTTCTGCTCGGCCTCGTTCAGGTCGCGCCGCACGTCCGCCTCGAGCGCGGCGAACGCCTCGCTCCCGAGCAGCCGCGGCGGCACGTTGATCTCGAGGTTGAAGCGGCCCAGCTCGGTCTGGAAGTCCGGGTCGGCGATCGCCTCGAGCGCCTGGGCGTTGAGCATCGCCGGGTCGCCCGCCTCGTCGGTCAGGTTCAGCTCGATCTCGAGGCCGAAGGAGCGCCGGTCCTCCTCGAAGCGGGCCTCGCGCAGCATGCGCTCGAACACGTCGAGGCACGCGCGGACCTTCTGGCGGTAGCGCTGGCGGTCCTCGCGCGAGAAGACTCGCTCGGAAACGTCCCGTCCCACGGCCGGACTCTATCCTCGGCCGGACATGTCGACTCAGTACGTGTTCACGATGTACAAGCTGTCCCGCGTCCATCCGCCCGACAAGCGGGTGCTCGAGGACATCTCGCTTTCGTTCCTGCCGGGGGCCAAGATCGGCGTCCTGGGCGCGAACGGCGCCGGCAAGTCGACGCTGCTGCGGATCATGGCCGGGCAGGACAACGACTACCGCGGCGACGCCCAGCTGGCGCCCGGCGCGACCGTCGGCCTGCTCGAGCAGGAGCCACAGCTCGACCCGTCCAAGGACGTTCGCGGCAACGTCGAGGACGGCGTGCGCGAGCTGCGCGACATGCTCGACCGCTTCAACGAGGTGGCCGCGAGCTACTCCGAGGAGACCGCCGACGAGTTCGCGCGCCTGCAGGACCGCATCGAGGCGGCCGACGCCTGGCAGCTCGACACGACCGTCGAGATCGCCATGGACGCGCTGCGGCTGCCGCCCGGCGACGCCGACGTGACGACGCTCTCCGGCGGCGAGCGCCGGCGCGTGGCGCTCTGCCGGCTGCTGCTGCGCGCGCCCGACCTGCTGCTGCTCGACGAGCCCACCAACCACCTCGACGCCGAGTCGGTCGCGTGGCTCGAGAAGCACCTGGAGGACTACGCGGGCACCGTCGTCGCGGTCACCCACGACCGCTACTTCCTCGACAACGTGGCCGGCTGGATCCTGGAGCTCGACCGCGGCCGCGGCATCCCCTTCAAGGGCAACTACTCGGCCTGGCTCGAGCAGAAGCAGGCGCGGCTCGCGGTCGAGGAGAAGCAGGAGACCGCCCGCCAGCGCACGATCGCCCGCGAGCTCGAGTGGGTGCGCGAGTCGCCGCGCGCGCGGCGCACCAAGTCGCGCGCCCGCCTGAACCGCTACGAGGCGCTGCTCGCCGAGGAGTCGGCGGTCAAGCTCGACGCGGTCCAGATCCACATCCCGGCCGGGCCGCGGCTCGGCGACGTCGTGGTGGAGGCCGAGGGCCTGCGCAAGGGCTACGGCGACCGCCTGCTGATCGAGGACCTGTCGTTCACGCTCCCGCCGGCGGGCATCGTCGGCGTGATCGGCCCCAACGGCGCCGGCAAGACGACCCTGTTCCGGATGATCGTCGGCGAGGAGGAGCCCGACGCCGGCGCGCTGCGCCTGGGCGACTCGGTCGAGCTGGCCTACGTGGACCAGTCGCGCGACGTGCTCGACCCCGACAAGAGCGTCTGGGAGGAGATCTCGGACGGCTACGACACGATCAAGGTCGGCGACCGCGAGATGAGCTCGCGCGCCTACGCGGCGGGCTTCAACTTCCGCGGCTCCGACCAGCAGCGCAAGGTCGGCGCGCTCTCGGGCGGCGAGCGCAACCGCGTGCACCTCGCGAAGCTGCTGCGCCGCGGCGGCAACCTGCTGCTGCTCGACGAGCCGACCAACGACCTCGACGTGGACACGCTGCGCGCGCTCGAGGAGGCGCTGCTCTCGTTCGCGGGCTGCGCGGTGATCATCTCGCACGACCGCTGGTTCCTCGATCGCGTCGCCACGCACGTGCTCGCGTTCGAGGGCGAGTCGCAGGTCGACGTGGTTCGAGGGCAACTTCGAGGCGTACGAAGAGCATCGCCGGGGCAAGTTGGGCGCTGAGGCCGATCGGCCGCACCGGATCACCTACAAGAAGCTGACGAGGGCGTGATGATCGAGATCAGGGCAAACGTCGAGGACCGCTACGACGAGGTGCTGACCGACGGCGCGCTCGCGCTCGTCGGGCGGCTGCACGAGCAGCTCGACGGGCGCCGGCGCGAGCTGCTGCGAGGCGCGGGAGCGAGCGGCAGGCCGAGCTGGACGAGGGCGGGAAGCTCGACTTCGTGCGCGCGCCGGAGGACTTCACGGTCGCGCCGGTCCCGGCCGCGCTGCAGGACCGGCGCGTGGAGATCACCGGACCGACGACGCGCAAGATGGTCATCAACGCGCTCAACTCGGGCGCACGCGGCTTCATGGCGGACTTCGAGGACTCGAACTCGCCGCTGTGGGCGAACATGGTCGGCGGTCAGGTCAACCTCGCCGACGCCGCGCGCGGCTCGATGGAGCACGAGGAGAAGGGCAAGCAGTACCGCCTCGAGGAGGACCACGCCGTGCTGCTGGTGCGCCCGCGCGGGCTGCACCTGCCGGAGCGCCACCTGCAGGTCAACGGCGACACGGTCGCGGGCGCGTTCATGGACTTCGGCCTCTACGTGCACCGCAACGCCGAGGCGCTGCTGGAGCGCGGCTCGGGGCCGTACTTCTACATCCCGAAGCTCGAGTCCGCGCAAGGAGGCGGCGCTCTGGCGCGACGCCTTCCTGATCGCCGAGCACGACGCTCGGGCTCGACCGCGGCACGATCAAGGCGACGGTGCTGATCGAGACGGTGCCGGCGGCGTTCGAGATGGACGCGATCCTGTACGAGCTGCGCGACCACGCCGCCGGGCTCAACGCGGGCCGCTGGGACTACATCTTCTCGGTGATCAAGCGCTTCCGGTCGCGGCCGGACTTCGTCCTGCCGAACCGCTCCGACGTGACGATGACCGTGCCGTTCATGCACGCCTACTCGGAGCTGCTGGTGCGGACCTGCCACGAGCGCGGCGCGCACGCGATGGGCGGCATGTCGGCGGTGATCCCGTCGCGCACGGACGAGGAGGCCAACCAGCGGGCGCTCGAGGCGGTGCGCACGGACAAGGAGCGCGAGGCCGGCGCCGGCTTCGACGGCACCTGGGTGGCGCACCCCGACTCGGTGCCGGTGGCGACGAAGGCGTTCGACGACGTGCTCGGCGACAGGCCCAACCAGGTCGACCGCCGCCGCGACGACGTGTAGGTCGGCGCCGCACGACCTGCTGTCGGTGGCGCAGACGCCGGGCGAGATCACCGAGGAGGGCCTGCGCCTGAACGTCAACGTGGGGATCCAGTACATCTCCTCGTGGCTGCGCGGCAACGGCGCCGCGGGGATCTACGGGCTGATGGAGGACGCCGCGACGGCCGAGATCTCACGCGCGCAGATCTGGCAGTGGATCCACCACGGCGAGGTGCTCGACGACGGCCGCCCGGTGACGCCGAGCTGGTGCGCACGCTTGCGGGCGAGGAGCTGGAGAAGATCCGCGGCGAGATCGGCGACGACCAGTGGTTCCAGGAGCAGGGCCGCCCGGACCTGTCGCGCTCGCTGTTCGAGCGCGTGGCGCTCAGCGGCGACGAGTTCGTGGAGTTCCTGACGCTGCCGGCGTACGACGAGCTGCTGAAGCTCGAGCGGTAGCCACAAAGCCCGCCTCGCGCCGCGAAGGCGGCGCCGGTGTCGATTGACGCTCCCGGCGCGCGCGAATGTGCCACAACCCCAGCGAGACCGGCGAGGTTGTGATCGTTTGTAGGGGCTGGAGCGCGCAAAACCGCGGCCACCCCTCGAGCAGGCGCGCCGAGACGAGGATTGTGAACCCGACCGACCCCCTCCCCAGCTGCAGTTGGCCGAGGGTGAAAGGTGGCCGCGCAGCTCAGGGCGCAGCGCCGCCTACGCGGCCTCGCGCCGCTGCTCGGCCTCGCGCAGCTCGCGCAGCGCGCGCTTGCGCTCGTCGCGCGTGGTGCGCTCCAGGATCAGCACGCCGTCGAGGTGGTCCATCTCGTGCTGGATCACGCGCGCCTCGAGGCCGGAGGCCTCGACCAGGCGCTCCTCGCCCTGCTCGTCGAGCGCGCGCACGCGGACGTGGACGGGGCGGTCGACGTCGACGGCCACGCCCGGGATCGAGAGGCAGCCCTCCTCGCCGAGCTCCTTGTCGCGGCTCGACCACTCGAGCTAGCGGGTTCGCCAGCACCGTGAGCGGCGCGTCCGGGCCCACGCGGTAGACGAGCAGCCGCTGCGAGACGCCGAGCTGCGGCGCCGCAAGCCCGACGCCGAGCGCGTCGCCCATGATCCCGGCCATCCGGCTGACCTGCCGGCGCAGCCCGTCGTCGAAGTGGTCGACGGGAGTGGCCGCCGACTTCAGGACCGGGTCGCCCAGGCGGCGGATGAACGACATCGCCGCGGCGCGGCGGGCCTCGACCTCGGGGTCGAGCGGCGGAGCCTCCTCGGGGTCGACGACCTCGACCTCGACCGCCTCCGGCTCGGTGGCCTCCGGGTCCAACGGCTCCGCCATGGCCGCGAGTTTAGCTGCCCGCCGCAGGGCGCAGGAGCTCCGTCCGGCGGGCTCGGCCTACTGCGGATCGACGTCCACGGCGAAGGCCGCCGCGGCGTGCGCGCGGTCGGCGGCGACCGCCTCGACCGCCGCCCTCACGGCCGCGATCGCGGGCTCGCGCTCGCGCGAGCGGATCACGAGCTGGGCGCGCTAGCGGGCCTGCCGGCGGAACAGCGGCGCCGGGCCGAGCACCGGCACCCCGGCGGCCGCGATCAGCTCGCGCAGGGCCAGCGGCGGCCGCCGTGCTCCGGGCCCTGGGCTCGGTCGCCGAGCAGACGACCCGGATCAGGTGCCCGTAGGGCGGGTAGCGCGAATGCCTCGCGGCGCGGCAGCTCGTCCGCCAGGAAGCCCTCGGAGTCGTGCCGCGGCGGCGCGGCGCAGGGCGCGCGCGTCGGGCTCGAGCGCCTGCACGATCACCCGCCCGCCGCGGGCGCCGCGGCCCGCTGCGGCCCGCCAGCTGGGCGACGAGCGCGAACGTGCGCTCCTCGGCGCGGAAGTCGGGGAAGCGCAGCGTGGCGTCGGCGTCGAGCACCACGCCCAGCGTGACGTCGGGGAAGTCGTGCCCCTTGGCGACCATCTGCGTGCCGACCAGCACGCCCGGCCTCGGCCGCCTCGAACGCGCGCAGCACGCCCGCGACGCCCTCCTCGGCCGCCACGTCGGAGTCGAGCCGGAACACCGGCAGCGGATCGACCAGCTCGCTCCAGCTCGCGCTCGAGCTGCTCGGTGCCGGTGCCGTGGCGCGCCACCGAGACCGAGCCGCAGTCCGGGCACTCCGAGGGCACCCGCGCGCGGTGTCCGCAGTGGTGGCAGGCGAGCTCGCCCGGCCGCCTGGTGGAGCACGAGCGTCACGTCGCAGTCGGGGCACTCCCAGACGCGCCCGCAGAGCGGCACGAGAGGAAGTTCGACCAGCCGCGGCGGTTGAGCAGCACGATCGCCTTCTCGCCGCGCCGCCGCACGCCGTCGAGCTCCCGGCGCGTGCGCTCGTGGAGCGGGCCGGCCACGCCGGTCATGGCGACGATCTCGACCGGCGGCAGGCCGGCTGCCCGTCCACGCGCTCGCTCAGCTCGATCCGCTCGTAGCGCACCAGGCTCTCCGGTCGCGGCGTGGCGCTGCCCGCCAGCAGCAGGGCGCCGTCGAGCGCCGGCGCGCCGCTCGGCCACCACGCGCGCGTCGTAGCGCGGGTCGCCCTCCTGCTTGTAGGACGAGTCGTGCTCCTCGTCGACGACGATCAGGCCGAGGTCGTCGAAGGGCGCGAAGACCGCCGAGCGCGGGCCCACGCAGACGCGCGCCTCGCCGCGGCGCATGCGCCACCACTCGTCGTAGCGCTCGCGCTGCGGACAGCTGCGAGTGCATGATCGCCACGGCGTCGCCGAAGCGCTCGACGAAGCGGCCCGCGGTCTGCGGGCGTCAGCGCGATCTCGGGCACCAGCACGATCGCCGAGCGCCCGCGCTCGAGCGCCTGGGCGACGGCGCGCAGGTAGACCTCGGTCTTGCCGCTGCCCGTGACGCCGTGCAGCAGCAGCGGCCGCTCGGGCGCCTCCATCCGCTGCGACGATGGTCGCGAGCGCGGCGCGCTGGGCCGCGGTCGGCTCGACGCCGCCGTTGCGCGCGCCCACGCCCTCGATGCGCGGCCGCCGCGGCGCCTCGGTCGCGCGCTCGAGGCGACACCAGCCCGCGCTTCTCGAGGCTGCGCAGCGTCGAGTGGTCGGCACCGGCCAGCCGCGCGACCGAGGAGGCGCTCGCCGGGCCCGCCGCCGAGGATCTCGAGCACCGCGCGCTGGCGCTCGCCCAGCCGCGCTCCGTCGCCGGCGAGCGCCGCGCTGCCGGCGTCGGTCAGCTCGGCGCGCAGCGAGCGCCGCGGGATCAGCGGGCGCGCCGCGCCCGGTGCCCGTGCCGGGCGGCAGCACGAGCGCGAGCCCGCGCGCGGGGGTCGAGACGTACTCCTGCGCCACCCACAGCCCCAGGCGCACCAGCGACTCCGGGCACGTCGGCCTCGAGCGCCGACAGCGGCTCGACCAGCCGCTCGGTCGGCACGTCGCTGGTCCTGGCCAGATCGACCACGACGCCGAGCAGCCGGCGCCGTCCGAACGGCACCACCAGCATGCTGCCCACGCCCACCCCGTCGAGCTCGGCGCCGAGCCGGTAGTCGAACGGCCCCCGCAGCGCGCGGGCAGGGGTCAGCGGCTCGACCTTGGCGATCACCGTCCCGACGCTACGAGCGGTGCCGGACGCCTCGCGCTCAGGCAGAGGTGCGGCGGACCTCGAGCAGGTAGGCGACCATCACATCCTGGTCGCCGAACTGGAGGTGGTACGCGTCGCTCAGCTCCTCCACGTGGTTGATGTGGTCGGCGCCGCGCGGCGAACAGCTCGGTCACCTCGAAGAACGAGTAGTCGACGACCTTCGCCTCGAAGCCGTGCTCGGCCAGCAGCTCGGCCGTGCGCTCCTGGCTGAGGATCGAGAGCTGCATCACGTAGGCGACGCCGTCCTCCGCGAGCGCCTCGGGCAGCATCGTGATCAGGTGGTCGAGCAGGTTGCGGCCCCAGTAGTCGAGCGGGCGGTGCGTGCTGACCTGCTCGGCCGGGTCGACCGGCATCTGGTAGAGGCTCGCCACGATCAGCTCGTAGCGCTCCTCGGGGACCCAGGGGTAGAGGTCCACCGGCGCTCCGCTGACGCGATCGGCGACGCCGTTGCGGAACGCGTTCGCCAGCGTGTTGGCGACGGCGCGCTCCTCGATGTCGATCGCGTGCACGTGCGCGGCCCCGTTGAGCGCGAGCTGGACGGTGAGGATGCCGGTGCCGCAGCCGATGTCGAGGCAGCGCTGGCGGTTGCCGAGGCGCTCGTCGAACAGGTGCTTCCAGAGCAGGAAGCTGCCCTGGGTGGGCACGAAGACGCCCTCGTCCACGGCGATCTCGGGCACGGGCAGCGGGAACAGGTCGCGGCCCTTGACGTCGAGCCAGCGGTGGCGCTCGGGCGCCGCGCTCGGCCTCCGCCAGCCCGCCGCCGTTGCCCACGGCGAGCTCCTCGGGGCGCTTCGTGCCCGGCTGCGTGCCGGCGAGCCGCTCGCGCGCGGCGGCGATCAGCTCGGGCCCGACGCCGCAGCAGCCGCCGACGATCTGCGCGCCCTCCTCGCGCCAGCCGAGCGCCATCTCGGCGTAGGCGTCGCCGGTGACCTTGCGGTCGAAGCGCCAGCCCTCGTTGGTGAGGTAGCCGAGGTTGGGGTAGACGCCGAGCGGCAGGTCGGTGAAGTCGCGCAGCCAGGAGATCATCCCGGCCACGTGGTCGGGCGGGATGCAGTTGACCAGCAGCGCGCCCACGCCCATCTCCTCGAAGCGGCGCGCCGCGCGGCCGAACAGGTCGCCCTCGGGCCCGCCCCAGTGCTGGCCGTAGACGCCGCAGACGCCGTGGCGGCAGCGCCGGAAGCTGAGCCAGACCGGCAGCGCCGGTCTCGAGCAGCGTCTCGACGGTCGCGTAGATCGAGGGGCCGACGAGCGACAGCGTCTCCACCAGGATCAGGTCGGGCGGCTCCTCCTCGAGCGGGCGGGCGAGCAGGCGGATCGTCTCCTGGCCCTCGGGGCTGTCGATCTCGCCGTTGAGGCTGAAGGCCACGGCGGACTCGCCGGCGCGCCCCTCGGCGTCGATCGCCTCGCGCACCAGGCGCAGGCCGCGGCGGGCGACGTCCATCCAGTGGACCGGCTGCGTGCTCTCCCACAGGCGCGGCCCGTCCTCGCGCAGCGCGCTCGGCAGCCCCCAGGTGTTGGTGGAGATGACGTCGCAGCCGATCTGCGCGTAGCGGCGGTGCACGTCGCGCACCTCGTCGGGGCGCTCGACGAGGGCGCGCGTGCCCCAGAGGTTCTCGTCGTCGCCGGGGCGGTCGCCCGCGCCGCGCAGCTCGGTGGCGGTGCCGCCGTCGAGCACGACGCAGCGGTCGGCCGCGATCATGTCGGCGATCGCGCCCGTAGGCGCCGGCCGTGCTCGCCTGGCTCGTGGTCTCCCTCATCTCCCGTCAGGAGTCTTACCCCGCCGACGGCGGCGTGGCACCCCCCGTGCGAGAGGTATTCCCTCCCCTTCGGGCTGGACCTGGCGCATCAGCGGCCGATCAGCTGGAGGTAGCGCGACGCCGCCTCGACCCGATTCGACGCGCGCAGCTTGCGCAGGATGTTCTTCACGTGGAACTTCACGGTGCCCTCCGAGACGACGAGCTCGGTGGCGATCGCGCGGTTGCTGTCGCCGCGGGCGATCAGGCGCAGCACATCCAGCTCGCGGCGCGTGAGCAGCTCGCTGAGGCGCGAGCCGTCCGGCGTCCACCGCGCGGCAGCGCGGCGGGGCGCTCGGCCGCGCCGGCGGGCTCGCGCTCGACCTCGAGCTCGATCGCCCCCTCGGACAGCTCGGCCGCCATCGCGTCGGTCCAGGCGACCAGCTCGCGCAGCTGGCGGCGCTGCTCGCGCACGCGCCGGCGCAGGACGGCGCGCTCGAAGAGCTGGGCGAAGCCGTCGGCGAAGGCCCAGACGGCGTCGCGCTCGAGCGACTCGACGTCGCGGTCGGCGTAGGCGCCGTGGAAGAAGCCGATCGCCGCGCCGTCGAGCACGATCGGCGCCGCGACGTAGGAGAGCCCCTCCGCGACCGGCAGCGGCGGCGTGCGCGTGCGCCCGTCGCCGCCGGCGGGCTTCACGATCGTCGCTCGCCGGCGGCGCATCAGCTCGGTCTCGGCCACCGGGTACTCGAGCGCAAGCGGCTCCGCGCGCAGCGCCTCGACGGCCGCCTCGGCGCCGTCGGGATCGTCGCGGAAGTGCGCGTGGACCGGCAGCAGCCGCGACTCCCTGATCCGGCTCAGCAGCACCCGGTCGAGCCCGGTGCTGTCGCTCAGCTCGGGGGCGGCGCGGCGCAGGATCTCGCTGACCGGGCCCCAGCTCGCGCAGGCGGCCGAGCGCGGCCCGGATCCGATCGAGCGCCTCGAGCCGCTCGACCAGGCGCTGCTCCACCAGCTCGCGCTGGACCTGGTGCAGCGAGATCAGCGTCGACCAGAGCCCGCCCGCTCGGTGCGGCGTCGCGCTCGGGGTGCCCGTCGCGCAGCTCCTCGACCACCGCGCGCAGCGCCTCCTCGACCTCCCGGTGCGCGGTGTGGAAGTCGGCGACCTTCGGCTGCGCCGCCGACGGCGCCGAGAGCATCGCTGCCACGTGCTCCATCGCGGTCCGTGGCGACCGCGGACGTGCTCATGCCGTCCACCTTACCTTCCGAGCAGGTGCTGGCCCAGCCTTTCGGCTAGTGGTGCGCGGCGTGCAGCAGCTCGAGCGCCTCGTTGCCCACCGGCGCGAGGCCGAGCTCGTGGCCGGCGTCCCAGAGCGCCTGCCAGACGGCGCTCGGGGTGGCCCTGCTCGAACAGCAGCAGCAGATGGTCGCCGTCCTCGCGGATCAGCGTCACGGGCGAGCCCGCCAGCGTGCCCTCGCCCACGGTGCCGACCCCGAGCTCGTCGGGCAGACCGGCGGCGCGCGCGATGCGCGCGGCGCGCGGGCCGACGAGCGAGAGCGCCGCGACTGCGTCGAGCAGCTCGGCCGTGACGGCGAGCCCGGCGGCGGCGATCGAGCGGCTCGCGACCTGGCGCCAGCGCGCCACGGCGCCGGGCCCGCCGGCGATCACCGCGCGGGTCGGAGAGGTGCGGCGCACCAGGTGCCCGCGACGCAGGTGGCGTGGCCCGCGGCCGGCGCGCCCTCGGGCACGACGGCGCCGAGCACGTGCTCCAGCAGCGTCTCGGGGCCCGCCAGCGTCATCAGGCGCAGGCTCGAGCGGTCGACGAGGCCCGCGGCCTTGGTGGCGACGGCGATCTCCGCGGCGACCGAGCCGTAGTGGCCGACGACCGGGAGCCCGTCCCGCTGCACCATCACCGCCCCCGGTGGGCGCAGCGGGTCGTGGGCCGTGTCGAGGGGAGCGCTTGCCCATCGTGGCGATGCTAGACCGGCACGGCCTCCCCGCGCACTGCTCGTAGGGTGGGAGTTCCCTGTCCCGTAGGGGGGGTACGGCTCGTCCTGGCGCTTCTGCCGGGATATCATCGGCGCCGTGGGGGCACGGGAGCGGATACTCGATACGGCCTACGACCTCTTCAGCCGCCACGGCATGCGCGGCACCGGCGTCGACCGCATCGTCGCCGAGTCGGGGGTGGCGAAGATGAGCCTCTACCGCCACTTCCCCTCGAAGGACGACCTCGTGCTGACCTTCCTGCAGGAGCGCGAGCAGCGCTGGACGCGCGACTGGCTCCAGGCTGAGGCGACGAGCCGCGGGTCGAACGCGCGCGAGCGCATGCTCGCGATCTTCGACGTCTTCGGCGAGTGGTTCGCGATCGAGGACTTCGAGGGCTGCTCGTTCATCAACGTGCTGCTCGAGTTCGACGACCGCGAGAACCCGATCCGGCACGCGACCGTCGAGCACCTGCACAACATCCGCGCGTTCCTCGCGCGAGCTCGCCGACGGAGGCGGGCGCCGCCGACCCGGAGGCGCTCGCCCACCAGTGGCACATCCTGATGAAGGGCTCGATCGTCGCCGCCGCGGAGGGCGACCGCCTCGCGGGCCGCCGCGCCCGCGAGATCGGCGAGCTGCTGCTCGACCGCGAAGCGATCCCGGCCTAGCACCGGCGGTGGCGATCGACTTCGAGGCGGAGGGCCTGCTCGAAGGGGCCGGCGACGAGCGCGCGCGGGCGGCGCGGCTGGAGCTGCTGCGCGAGCTCGAGGAGGAGGGCTTCTCGCTCGAGGAGCTGCGCCGCGCCACGCAGGAGAACCGGCTCGCGCTGCTGCCGGTGGAGCGCGTCCTGGCCCCTCAGGACACGCGCTACACCCAGCTCGACCTGGCCGAGATGACCGGGCTCGACCTCGACTTCCTGGCGGAGGCGCGCCGCGCGATCGGAGCGCCGGCGATCCGGCCGGACGAGCGCGTGCTGGGCGAGGAGGACGTGGAGCTGGCCCGCAACGCGGCGGCGCTGCTGGCCGTCGGCATCAGCCGCGAGGACTTCCTCGACCTCTCGCGCGTGATGAGCCAGGCGATGGGCACGGTGGCGGCGGCCTTCATGTCGGTCTTCGGCGAGGCGCTGCTGCGGCCGGACGACAACGAGCGCGACCTCGGGCTGCGCTATGCGGACACGCTGCGCAACCTCGGCCCGCTGGCGGCGCCGACGCTCGGGCACATGCTGAACCTGCGCCTGCGCGAGCGGCTCAACAGCACGATGGTCGGGCGAGGCCGAGCTGCGCAGCGGCCGTTTGCCGGGGTCGCAGCGGGTGACCGTCGGCTTCGTGGACATCGTCGGGTTCACCCGCCTGGGCGAGCAGGTGCCGCCGGAGGAGCTCGGGGCGCTGGTGCGCAGCTTCGAGGCCGCGGTCGAGAGCGCTGTGATCCCGCCGGTGCGGCTCGTGAAGACGATCGGCGACGCGGCGCTGCTGGTCTCCCCCGCCCCGGCCCGGTGCTCGACGCGGTGCTCTCCCTGGTGGAGGGCTCGCGCGAGGGCGAGGCCGACGGGCGACCGCTGCTGCGCGGCGGCGTGGCGTCCGGCGAGGCGATCCAGCGCGCCGGGGACTGGTACGGGCGGCCGGTCAACCTGGCGGCGCGACTGACGTCGTTCGCACGGCGCGGCAGCGTGGTCGCCTCGGGCGACGTGCGCGAGGCGCTGCCCGACCCCTATCGCTGGTCGTTCGCGGGCAACCGCCGCTTCAAGGGCGTCGCCGAGGAGGTGCCGGTCTACCGCGTGCGCCCGGCCGGGCGACGAGGACTCCGGCTAGCTCGCCCTACGCCGTCGCCGGCTCGCCCAGCCCCGCGGCCTCGCGCAGGGCGTCCGCCTTGTCGGTGGCCTCCCACGTGAAGTCGTCGTCCTCGCGGCCGAAGTGGCCGTAGGCGGCGGTCTTCTGGTAGATCGGCCGGTGCAGGTCGAGCGCCTGGCGGAACGAGCCGGGCCGCAGGTCGAAGTGCTCGTCGACCAGCCGCGCGATCTCCGAGCGGGCGATCTTCTCGGTGCCGAACGTCTCCACCATCACCGACACCGGGTGCGCCACGCCGATCGCGTAGGCCACCTGCACCTCGCAACGGTCGGCGAGCCCGGCCGCGACCACGTTCTTGGCCACCCAGCGCGCCGCGTAGGCGGCCGAGCGGTCGACCTTCGACGGGTCCTTGCCCGAGAAGGCGCCACCGCCGTGGCGAGCCATGCCGCCGTAGGTGTCGACGATGATCTTGCGCCCGGTGAGGCCGGCGTCGCCGACCGGTCCGCCGATCACGAACTTGCCGGTCGGGTTGACCAGGAAGTTGCGCCCGCTGCGGTCGAGCAGCTTCGCCTCGTCGTAGTGCCCGTCCGGCAGGATCGGCTCGACGACGTGCTCCCAGAGGTCCGGCTTGATGCGCGTCTCGGCGTCGACCCCCTCGGAGTGCTGGGTCGAGATCAGCACGCGCTCGATCTCCACCGGCGCGCCGTTCTCGTAGCGCACCGTCACCTGGGTCTTGCCGTCCGGGCCGAGGTAGTCGAGCGCCCCGGCGCGGCGCACCTCGGCGAGCCGGAACGCGAGCCTGTGCGCGAGCGCGATCGGCATCGGCATCAGCTCGCGCGTCTCGCGCGTGGCGTAGCCGAACATCATGCCCTGGTCGCCGGCGCCGGCCACGTCGAGCTCGTCGTCGTCGCTCGGGTCGGTGCGCGCCTCGAACGCCTTGTCGACGCCCTGCGCGATGTCGGGCGACTGCTCGTCGATCGCCGTGAGGACGGCGCAGGAGTCGCAGTCGAAGCCGTACTGGTGCCCGGTGTAGCCGATCTTGCGGATCGTCTCGCGCGCGATCTTCGGGATGTCGATGTAGACGTCCGTCGTGATCTCGCCGGAGACGACCACGAGGCCGGTGTTCACCAGCGTCTCGCAGGCGACCCGCCCGTCGGGGTCCTCGGCCATCACGGCGTCGAGAACGCCGTCGGAGATCTGGTCGGCGACCTTGTCCGGATGGCCCTCGGTGACCGACTCGGACGTGAACAGGTACTCGTTGTCTGAAAGCGGCTGGGTCGTCATAGGAGCCGGGAAGGGTAACGGCTACTTCTGCGTCATCGCCCAGATCCCCGTCGCGAGCAGCGCGATGCAGACGAGGGCGGCAAGCGCCACGGCCACCGCCCAGCCGGTCCGCGCCGCCGCGGACGTGCCCTCGCGCCCCAGGCGGTTGAGAGCCAGGACCCCCGACCCGTAGGCGGTGACGAGCACCACCGCCGCGACCGCGCTGTACACCGCGACGTGCCAGAGGGCATCGATGTCGACCAGCGTGGCGAGCATCAGACGCTCTCCGCCGTGATCGGGTCGCGTCGCTGGACAGTGAAGAAGAGCGTCGCCGCGAGCGCAGCGCCCAGCAGCCCGACCACCAGCGCGCCCGTGCCTGAGCCGATCGCGTCGGCGGACTCGAAGGCGACGGCCGCCACGGCGCCGGCGGCCGGCAGGGTCACCAGCCACGCGAGCACCATGCGGCCGGCCAGCGTCCACTGCACCTCTGCGAGCCGCTTGCCGATGCCGGACCCGATCACGGCGCCGGAGCGTGACCTGGGTCGTCGAGAGCGGGAAGCCGTAGTAGGACGAGGCCAGGATCACCCCGCCCGCCGTCGACTCTGCGGCGAAGCCCTGCGGCGGCTCCACGTCGCCGGTGACCTTGCGCCCCAGCGTGCGGATGATGCGCCAGCCGCCGATATAGGTGCCGAGCGCGATCGACGTGGCCGCGGTCAGCTTGACCCAGAGCGGGATTCCGCTCCCTTCGTCGAGCGAGCCGTGGGCGACCAGCGCCAGCACGATGATCCCCATCGTCTTCTGAGCGTCGTTGGTGCCGTGCGCGAGCGAGACCAGCGACGCGCTGCCGATCTGGCCGAAACGGAAGCCGCCGTCGGCCCGCTCGCGTGACATCCGCTGCCGCATGCGGTACGCGACGAAGGTGGCGAGGAGCGCGACCGCTCCGGCGAGCAGCGGCGCCATCAGGGCAGGGATGATCACCTCCGAGAAGAGGCCGTCCGACTTGACCGCGTCGCCGCCCTTCGCCACGAGGGCCGCGCCGACCAGGCCGCCGATCAGGGCGTGGCTCGAACTCGACGGGAGGCTGAGCGCCCAGGTGACGAGGTTCCAGAGCACGGCGCCGAGCAGGCCGGCGAACAGGACCTCGAGCGTGATCAGCTGGGAGTCGACGATGTCCTCGGCGATCGTCGTGGCCACCTTGATCGAGATGAAGGCCCCGGCGAAGTTCAGGATGGCCGACAGGGCGACGGCCTGGCGCGGGCGCAGCGCCCGGGTTGCGATCGAGGTCGCCATCGCGTTGGCGGTGTCGTGGAAGCCGTTCGTGAAGTCGAAGGCGAGCGCCGTGGCGACGACCGCCACGAGCAAGAGGTCCGATTCCATGCGCGCACCCTCCCCAGGCGGAGGCACGCCCTACACATGGGTTACAGGATGTTCACGGGCGCTCGCCGCGGCCGCGGCTCGTCTTGAAGTCGATCACGAGCGGCACGCCGTGCAGGCCGTAGCGGTCGCGCAGCCGGTTCTCCAGGAAGTAGGCGTAGTCGCGCGTCACCTGGCCGCGGTTGTTGACCTGGATCGCGAAGCGCGGCGGGTTCTTCTCGAACTGGGCCATGTAGTACATCTTCAGCCGCTTGCCGCGCACCGAGGGCGGCTCGCGCAGGTTCTGGAGGTCGCCCAGGAAGCGGTTCAGCTCGGGCGTCGGGATCGAGCCCGCCGAGCGGTCGGCCAGCGACAGCGCCTCCGCCACGAGCCGCTTGATCCCCCGCCCCGACTTGGCCGACACCGCCAGCACCTGCGGCCGCTGACGCAGCTTCTTCGTCACGCGCGCCTTGGCGTCCTCGAGATCCGTGCGGGTCTCGTCCCACTTGTTGAGCGCGACGACCGTCGCGCACTTCGTCTTCATCGCCATCTCGGCGATGCGCAGGTCCTCGCTCGTCACGCCCTCGTTCGCGTCGCAGACGACGATCGCGACCTGAGCGCGGTCGGCCGCCTGCTCCGAGCGCAGCTGCGCGTAGTAGTCGACCGTCCCGGCCACCTTCGTGCGGCGCCGCAGGCCGGCCGTGTCGACCAGGATCACCTCGCGGCCCTCGAACTCGATGCGCGTGTCGATCGAGTCGCGCGTGGTGCCGGCGATCGGCGTGACGATCACGCGCTCCTCGCCCAGCAGCCGGTTCAGCAGCGAGGACTTGCCCACGTTCGGGCGCCCGATCAGCGCCAGCCGCGTCGCCTCCTCCACCTCTTCCGCGTGCTCGGGCAGCCGCCGCACGACCTCGTCGAGCAGGTCGCCCGTGCCGAGCCCCTGCGTCGCCGAGACGGGCAGCGGATCGCCCAGGCCGAGCGCGTAGAACTCGGCCGCCAGGCCCTGCTGCGTGCCCTCGTCGACCTTGTTGGCCACTACCAGCGCCGGCACCGGGCCGTCGCGCAGCACGCGCGCCAGCTCCGCGTCGCCCGCGCGCAGGCCCGCCCGCGCGTCCACCACCAGCACCACCAGGTCCGCGTCGTCGAGCGCCATCAGCGCCTGCTCGCGGATCACGTCGGCCATCTCGTGCTCGCCCGCGTAGTCCACGCCGCCCGGTGTCCACGAGCGTGAACGTGCGCCCGTTCCAGTCCGCCTCGATCTCCTTGCGGTCGCGCGTCACGCCCGCCTGCTCGTGCACGACCGCCTCGCGCGACTCCGACAGCCGGTTGACGAGCGTGGACTTGCCGACGTTGGGGTAGCCGACCACGGCCACCTTGGGCCGGCTCATCGGGCCGACTCGTGGACGAGGCCGACGATCCGCTCGACGACGTCGTCGAGCGCCAGGCCGGTCGTGTCGAGCGCCAGGGCGCCCGGGGCCATCTGCAGCGGCGAGTGCTCGCGCTCCTCGTCCTGGGCGTCGCGCAGGGCCTGGTCGCGCAGCACCGTCTCGAGATCCGTGCCGAGCTCGGCGGCGCGGCGGCGGGCGCGCTCCTCCGGGCTCGCCGTCAGGAACACCTTCACGGGAGCGTCCGGCGCGACGACCGTGCCGATGTCGCGCCCCTCGACGACCCAGTCGCCCTCGGCGAGCAGCTCGCGCTGCTTGCGCACCAGCGCCGCGCGCACGCGGTCGTTGGTGGCCACCCGCGAGGCGGCCTCGGAGACGTCGGGGGTGCGCAGCTCCTCGGTCACGTCCTCGCCGTCGACGATCACGCGGTCGCCCAGCTCGATGTCGAGCCGCTCGGCGTGGTCGGAGGCGGCGCCGCCGTGGCGCAGGGTCAGCAGGCCGACCGCGCGGTACATGGAGCCGGAGTTGAGGTAGGTGAAGCCGAGCGCGCGCGCCAGCGCCCGCGCGACGCTGCTCTTGCCCGCGCCCGCGGGCCCGTCGATCGCGACGATCATGAGCCCAGCAGGGCCGCGAGGTCGCGCTCGAAGCCCGGGTACGACACCGCCGCGGCGCCCATGTCCACGACCTCGACGCCCTCGGTGCAGGCGAGCCCGGCCACCGCTCCCAGCATCGCCAGCCGGTGGTCGCCGTGCGAGTGGATCGTGCCGCCGCGCAGCGGCGACCCGTCACCGCGCACGACGAAGCCGTCCTCGGTCTCCTCGATGTCCGCGCCGAGGCCGCGCAGGCCCTCGACCACCGCCGCGATGCGGTTCGACTCCTTGAAGCGCAGCTCGTCGGCGCCGCGCACGACGGTCTCGCCGTCGGCGAACGCGCCCATCAGCGCCACCAGCGTCAGCTCGTCGATCGCCAGCGGCACCTCCTCGGGCTCGACCACGGTCCCCTCGAGCGAGCTCGACGCCACGTCCAGCTCGCCGACAGGCTCCACGTCGGTGTCGGTCCCGGGCGGCTCGAGGTCGCCCAGGATCACCGCGCCCATGCGCTCGGCGATCCGCAGGAACCCGGTCCGCGTCCAGTTCAGCCCGAGGTCGTGGACGACCACGCGCGAGCCCGGGACCAGCGTCGCCGCGGCCACGACGAACGCCGCCGAGGACGGGTCGGCCGGCACGACGATCTCGTCCAGCTCGAGCTCGTCGACCTGCGCGACCGTCGAGCGCAGGCCCTCGTGCTGGAACGGCACGCGCGCGCGGCGCAGCAGCCGCTCGGTGTGATCGCGGCTCTGGGAGCCCTCGACCACCGTGGTCGAGCCCTCGGCGAGCATCCCGGCGATCAGCACGCAGCTCTTGACCTGAGCGCTCGGGACCGGCAGCTCGTAGGTGATTCCGGTCAGCTCCGCCCCGCTGATCGTGAACGGCGGCAGGCGGCCGTCGGTCGCCTCGATGCCCGCGCCCATGGCGATCAGCGGCTCGGCGATGCGGTCGACGGGCCGTCGCCGGATCGACTCGTCGCCGTCGAGCGTCCAGGCGCCGCCGGGCTGGCCCGCGAGCCAGCCGGGAAGCAGTCGCATCAGCGTCCCCGAGTTGCCCACGTCGAGCAGCCCGCCGGTGGCCTCCAGCGGCGCGTGCAGCCCCACGCCGCGGATCAGCACTGCGCCCTCGCCGTCCTCCTGCACCGCGGCGCCGAGCTTCAGCAGCGCGTCGAGCGTCGAGCGCGTGTCCTGCGAGTCCAGGTAGTTGCGCACCCTCACCGGCTCGTCGGCCATCGCGGCGAACAGCGCCGCGCGATGCGAGATCGACTTGTCGGGCGGCGGCAGGTAGTCGCCGCGCAGCGGGCCGGAGGGCTCGAAGCGGGTCACAGCCGCGCCACGGGGAAGCCGAGCTCGCCGATCAGCGCGGCGGCGCGCTCGGCCTGGGCGTCGCCCGCGATCCAGAGCGTCATCGCGCCGGAGCGCATGTCGCTCGCCGGCGCCAGCGCCAGGTCGACGATGTTCACCCCTGCCTTGCCGAGCCCGAGCGCCACTTGGGCGACGATACCGGGGCGATTCGGAACCGTCAGGCGCAGCTCGTGGACGGGCGCACCGGCCGCGTCGGCCTCCAGCAGCGCGCGGCGGTCGTCGCGGGCGCGGTCGTTCCAGTCATCGAGGTCTCCGGCCTCCAGCAGCCCCTCGACGCGCTCCAGCTCTGCACGGAACGCGCGGATCTCCTCCGCGATCGCGGCGCGGTTGGCCGCGTAGATGTCGCTCCAGATCTCGGTGTTCGCGCCTGCCACGCGCGTCATGTCGCGGAAGCTCGGGCCGACCTGGCGCAGCGCCTCGCCGTGATCGAGCAGGCGAGCGGCCGCCTGCGAGGCGAGCACGTTGGCGAGGACGTGCGGGAGGTGGCTGAAGACCGCGACGAGGCGGTCGTGCGTGGCCGCGTCGAGGGCCACCGGCCGCGCGCCGACGTCGACGACGAAGCGGTGCAGGCGCTCGTAGAGCAGCCCGCCGGAGTGCGGCAGCGGCGTCAGGTACCAGACCGCGTTCTCGAACAGGTCCGCGCGGGCGTGCTCGACCCCGGCGGTCTCGGCGCCGGCGATCGGGTGCCCGCCGACGAAGCGGGAGTCGTCCACCTGCTCGAGCAGCTGCTGCTTGGTCGAGCCGACGTCGGTGACCACGCAATCCTCGCCGGCGGCAGCCAGCGCCTCCTCCACCAGGCCCGCGAGCGCGCCGACGGGCGCGCAGGCGAAGCAGATCGAGGCGCCGTCGACCGCCTCGGCGACCGAGTCCGCGGCGGTGTCGATCGCGCCGAGCTCGAGCGCCGTCTGCAGCCGCTCCGGCGTGCGACCCCAGCCCACCACCTCGGCCCCTGCGATGCGCGCGCGGGCGGCCAGCCCGATCGAGCCGCCGATCAGGCCGACGCCGAGGACAGCGATCCTCATCCTTCGGAGCGGGCGCGGCGCGCCTGCACCGCCGCGGCGAGCTCTTCGAGCACCTCGGAGGTGGTGTCCCAGTCCATGCAGGCGTCGGTGATCGACTGCCCGTAGCGCAGCGGCTGGCCTTCCTCGTGGTCCTGGCGGCCGCCGACGAGGAACGACTCGAGCATCACGCCCACGATCGCGCCGTTGCCGGCCGCCACCTGGGCGGCGATCTCGGCGGCCGCCGGCGCCTGGCGCAGGTGGTCCTTCTTGCTGTTGTCGTGCGAGGCGTCGATCACGACGCGCTCCGGCAGGTTGGCGGCGCGCAGCTTGGCGAGCGCCCCCGCCACGTCGGTGGCGCCGTGGTTGGGCTCGCGGCGCCCGCCGCGCAGGATGATGTGGCAGTCCGGGTTGCCGCGCGTGTGCAGGATCGCCGGGCGGCCGCTCACGTGGACGCCCGCGAAGGCGTGCGGCACCGCGGCCGCGCGGACGGCGTCCACGGCCACCTGCACGTTGCCGTCGGTGCGGTTCTTGAAGCCGACCGGCATCGACAGCCCCGAGCCGAGCTGGCGGTGCGTCTGGCTCTCGACCGTGCGCGCGCCGATCGCCCCCCAGGCGACCGTGTCCGAGATGTACTGCGGCGTGACCGGGTCGAGCCAC
Organism: uncultured Thermoleophilaceae bacterium; assembly: GCA_963828225.1. Lineage (GTDB taxonomy): Bacteria > Actinomycetota > Thermoleophilia > Solirubrobacterales > Thermoleophilaceae > JACVRW01. The sequence continues at coordinate 678,480 of CAWHDX010000007.1, forward strand.
TCGACGCCGACCGGCACGCCCAGGTCGAGCACGTCGAGCAGCAGCCCGCGCGCCATCCGGATCCCGGCGTTCACGTCGCCCGAGCCGTCGAGGTGCGGGTCGGTGATCATGCCCTTCCAGCCGGTTGTGGTGCGCGGCTTCTCGAAGTAGACGCGCATCGCGATGCAGAGGTCGTCGCGCAGGTCGGCCGAGCGCGCGGCGAGGCGCCCGGCGTACTCGCGCGCGGCCTCGACGTCGTGCACGCTGCAGGGCCCGACGACGACCAGCAGCCGGTCGTCGACGCGGTCGATCACGGCCTTCGACGTCGGCGCGGCCGCGCAGCACGACCTCGGCCTGGTCGTCGCGTCAGCGACAGCTCGGTGAGCAGCTGCGCCGGCGGCGCCAGCGGCACCGTCCGCTTGATGCGGAGGTCGCGGACCTGCTGGAGATGGCGCGTGGGGGTCATGTCGGGGTCAAGCCTTTCAGAGACGTCCTCGGAATCGAGGTTAGGGAGGGCCGCACGGGGAGCGGCCGCCGAGCTGCGACGCCTAGGTAAATCGCCAGTATCGATACGCGCGCCGACCGGCGCCCGCGAGGGCGCTGGAAGAGGGAGTCGGCAGGGCGGATCGCGACATCTCGGTCACTTGTAGCACGCTCAGAGCAGTCCGTCGAGGACCGACAGGAAGCGGTCGTTCTCCGCGCGCGTGCCGTAGGTGACGCGCAGGGCGCCGCGCTGCCCGAGGGCCGAGCCCGCGCGGACGATCACGCCCTCGTGCGCCAGCCCGTCGACCACGGCGTCCTCGTCGCGGTCGCCGAGCAGCACCCAGGAGAAGTTCGCCTGGCTGTCGGTGGTCTCGAGGCCCCGCTCGGCCAGCTCCGACTCGACGTGCACGCGCTCGATCACGTTGAGCTCCACGCGCCGCTCGACCTCGTCCTGGTGGGCGAGCGCCTCGACGGCGGCGGCCTGCGCAAGGGCGTTGACGGAGAACGGCTGGCGCACGCGGTCGACGGCGAGCCGGAACGACTCGGGGCAGAGCGCGTAGCCGGCGCGCAGGCCGCAGAGGCCGTACACCTTCGACAGCGTGCGCAGCAGCACGAGGTTGGGGTGGCGCCCGAGCAGGTCGAGCGAGTCGTCCGGGTCCTGCATCGCCGAGAACTCGACGTAGGCCTCGTCCAGGATCACGGCGACGTGGCGCGGCAGGCCGGCCAGCCAGGCGTCGATCTCCGCCAGCGGCAGCGCGGTGGCGGTCGGGTTGTTCGGGTTGCAGACGATCACGATGCGCGTGGCGCCGGTGACCTCGGCGGCCATCGCGTCCAGGTCGTGCTCGCCGGCGTCGGTGAGCGGGACGGTCACGGCGGTCGCGCCGGACATCGCCGCGAGCTGCGGGTACATCGAGAAGGAGGGCCAGGCGTAGACGATCTCGGCGCCCGGCTCGAGCATCGCGTCGGCCGCCGCCAGCAGGATCTCGCAGGAGCCGTTGCCGACCGCCACGTTCCCGACCGGCACGCCCGTGCGGTCGGAGACGCGCTTGCGCAGCAGCGACTTGCTCCGGGTCCGGGTAGCGGTTGAGCGTGCGCAGCTGCGCCTCGATGGCGGCGAGCACGTCGGGGTGCGGCGGGTACGGGGTCTCGTTCGAGGCGAGCTTGACCAGCTCGCCGTCGAAGGCGTAGGTGGAGGCCGCCGGGTAGACCGGGATCTGCTCGATGCGGCGGTTGAACTCGAGGCCGGTCACTGAGCGCCCTCGAGGTCGCGCCGCAGCGAGATCGCGTCGCGCAGGTAGACGTGCACCTGCCGGTCGCTCGGGGTCGCCGTAGTAGTGCAGCAGCAGCCGGATCACGCGCGGCAGCGAGCCGGGCACGGCCATCTCGCGCGCGCACAGCAGCGGCACCTCGCTCATCCCCAGGTTGCGCGCCGCCACGGCGGGGAACTCCGCGTCGAGGTCGCCCGTGCAGGTGAAGATGCAGCTGACCATGTCGCTCGGGCGGGATCGCGTTGCGCTCCACGACCTCGGTCACGAGCTCCTCGGTGGCGGCCAGGATGGCGCCCGCCTCGTTGTCCTCCACGGTGATGGCGCCTCGAAGCGCTCGCAGCTGCACGGCGCGTGATTGTGTCAGGGAGATCGCTTGCGCTTGGCCGCGCGCCGCAGCCGGTCGATCTCGGCGTCCTTGAGCCGGCGGCTGCGACCGGGCTCGAGCCCGCGCAGGCCGAGCGGGCCGAAGGCCACCCGCTCCAGCTCCATCACGCGGTGGCCGACCGCCTCGCAGCATGCGGCGCACCTGGCGCTTGCGGCCCTCGCGCAGGGTGATCTCGAGCAGGCCGGGCGAGAGCTGGCGCACGCGCGCCGGGGCGGTGCGGCCGTCGTCGAGCTGGACGCCGTCGCGCAGCGCCTGCAGGGCGCGCGGCGACATCCGGGCCGGCCGGATCTTCGCCCGGTAGACCTTCTCGACGCCGTAGCGCGGGTGGGTGAGCAGGTCGGCGAGCTCGCCGTCGTTGGTCAGCAGGATCAGGCCGGTGGACTCGGCGTCGAGGCGGCCGACCGGGTAGAGCCGCCGCTCGGAGCGCACGAGCTGGACGACCGTGGGGCGGCCGTGCGTGTCCTGCGCGGTCGAGACGACGCCGGGCGGCTTGTTGAGCGCGTGCACCTCGCGCGGCTCGACCGCCACCGGGCGGCCGTCGACCGTCACCCCGCTGGAGGCGTCCACGTCGGTGGCGGGATTGGTCTGCTTCTCGCCCCCGACACTCACTCGCCCGTCGGCGATCAGCCGGTCGGCCGCGCGGCGTGAGGCGACGCCGGCATGCGCGAGGTACTTGACGAGCCGCATGGCTCAGAGCCTGGCAGCTTGCGGGCCGGCTGCCCCGCCGCGGGGCGCTACTCGGGCCGCAGGCGCCGCGTGTGCCGCGGCAGCCCCGCCTTGACGGCGTACATCGCCGCGTCGGCGGCGAGCTGGACCTCCTCGGCGGAGGCCATCGTCTCGCTGAACGGCGCAAAGCCGACGCTCGCCTCGATGCGGCGCCCGCCGGCGCGCACCTCCTCGGCGATCGCGTCCTCGAGCGCCTGGGACACGCGCTCGGCCTCGGGCGGCTTCGCGCGCGGCAGCAGCACGGCGAACTGGTCGGCGCCGATGCGGGCCAGCAGGTCGGTGTCGCGCAGCCGGTTGGCGAGCGCGCGCGCGACCTCGACCAGCACGCGGTCGCCGGCGCGCGGGCCGTTCTCCTCGTTGATGGACCTGAAGCCGTTCACGTCGAGCACGATCAGCGCACCCGCCATCCCGTAGCGGCGCCCGTGGGCCATGTGCCGGCCGAGCTCCTCCTCCAGGCGGCGGCGCGTGAACAGGCCGGTGAGGGGGTCGCGGTCGACCATGTCGCGCAGGCGGCTCTCGACGCAGTCGCGCTCGGTCGCGTCGATGCCGGTCGCCAGCACGTGGGCCACAGGCTCGTCCGCGCCCGCCAGCGCGGTCTGGGTCCAGCAGATCGGGCGCAGCTCGCCGGTGCAGGTGCGGAACGCGAGGTCGACGTGGACCGGCGACTCGCCGTGCGCCACGCGCGCGAGCGCCTCGCGGGCCGCGAAGTGCTCGCCCTCGGGTATGGCCTGCAGCCAGGCGTCGGGCGCGGATGTCCCCGCCAGGCGTTGGCACGCGTCGTTCCAGTGCAGCAGCCGGCCCTCGACGGTCACGACGGCGGTCAGCGTCGCCGCGGCGTCGAGCAGCGCATCCAGCGGTCGTTCAGGGGCGGGCGCGAGATCGCGCGACAGATCCGGCATCGCATCATCAGGGTCGGCACCCGGTGGACGAACCTTTAGGCAAGCCGGTAGGCACACTAGGGGCGTGGACCTCGCTCTCCTCGACGACCGCCTCGCCGCCCACGGCGAGCCTCCCTTCCGCTCGCGGCAGGTCTGGGAGTGGGCGGCGCGCGGCGTGGGCTCGTATGAGTCGATGACCAACCTGCCGCTCGAGCTGCGCTCGGCGCTCGCGGACGAGGTGCCGTTCTCGTCGCTCACGCCGGTGCGCGAGGCGCTCGCCCGCGACGGCACCGCCAAGGCGCTGTTCGAGACCGCCGACGGCCGGCCGGTCGAGACGGTGCTGATGCGCTACCGCGACGGGCGGCGCTCGCTCTGCCTGTCGAGCCAGTCGGGCTGCCCGCTGACCTGCACGTTCTGCGCGACCGGTCGCATGAAGTTCGGCCGCAACCTCACGACCTCCGAGATCCTCGACCAGGCGCTGCACTTCCGGCGCGTCGACACGCCCAACCACGCCGTCTTCATGGGGATGGGCGAGCCGCTGATGAACCTCGACTCGGTGCTGGCGGCCTGCGAGCGGCTGCCCGAGCTGGGCGTGGCGACCTCGAACACGGCGATCTCGACGGTCGGCTGGATCCCAGGCATCGAGCGCATGACCCGCGAGGGGCCGCCGGTGCGGCTGGCGCTCTCGCTGCACGCCGCCGACGAGGCGCTGCGCTCCGAGCTGATGCCGGTGAACGACCGCCACCCGCTGCGCGACGTGCTGGCCGCCTGCCTGCGCTGGCACGAGGCGCGGCGGCGACAGGTCTTCGTCGAGTACCTGATGCTCGCCGGGGTCAACGACCGCTACGAGCAGGCGCTCGAGCTGGCCGACGTGCTGCAGCCGCGCACGGCCTTCAAGGTCAACCTGATCCCCTACAACCCGACCGACTCGGGCTACGAGGGCTCCGGCCGCGACGCCATCGCCGCGTTCCGCGACGCGCTCGAGCAGCGCGGCGTGCGGGTGACCGTGCGGCTGACGCGCGGGCGCGACATCGACGCCGCCTGCGGGCAGCTCGCCGCGCGGGCCTAGCGTCCGCGGCACGGCTCGTACGTTTTCCGTGCATAACACGGAAAAGGTGCGGCTCGTGGCGCGAGTGGGGTCCTAGCCGGGGGTCGTCCCGGCCCGCTGCTCGCCGGCGCGCAGCAGCCGCTCGCGCAGCTCGCCCTCGTCCTCGGGCGAGGGGTCGAAGGCGGCCGGGTCGGGCAGGGCGTCCAGGCCGGTGAGGCCGAACAGCCGCTCGAACAGCTCGGTCGTGCGGTAGAGCGCCGCGCCGAAGCGCGAGCGGCCCGATTCCTCGATCAGGCCCCGCTCCAGCAGCGTGCCGACCGCCGACTCCGACGCCACGCCGCGGATGCGCGCGATCTCGGGACGCGACACCGGGCGCAGGTAGGCCACGATCGCCAGGCACTCGGCCTGCGCCTGCGTCAGCGGCGGCGTGCGCGGCCGCGCCAGCAGCCGCCGCGCGGCGCGCTCGGCGACCGGGTCGGTGGCCAGCGTGAAGCCGCCCGCCACCTCGCGCAGCACCACCCCGCGGAAGCCCTCGGCGTAGTGCTCGCGCAGGCGCGCCAGCGCCTCCACGATCTCACCCTCGGAGACCTCGCAGGCGTCGGCGAGCCGGTCGGTGGCGACCGGCTCCGACGACAGGAACAGCAGCGCCTCGACGGTGCGCGCCAGGTCGTTCACGTGCGCACCACCGTGATCGGCCCGAACGGGATCTCCTGCTCCCACTTGGCCTCGCCCGCCTTGTAGAGCTCGAGCAGCGCGAACAGCGTCACGGCCTCGGTGAGCCGGTCGCCGCCGCGCACCGCGTCGTCGAAGGAGAAGCGGCTGCCGGCCGCGAGCAGCTGGCGCAGGTGGCTCAGGCGCTGCTCGACCGACACGGCCGGGCGGCGCACGTGGCGCAGGTCGAGCGGCGGCGGCACCTCGAGCAGCCCGCCCAGCGCCTCGGCCAGGCGCTGCGGGTCGTAGGCCGGCTCGGCGGTCTCCAGCGAGACGCGCCGCAGCTCGGGCGGCAGCGGCGCCGAGCGGTAGCGGTAGCCGTGCTCGGCCTCGAGCCGGTCGCGCAGGTGCTGGGCGGCGCCGCGGTAGCGGTGGTACTCGAGCATCCGCGCGAGCAGCTCCTCGGCGGCCTCCTGCGGCTCGAGGTCGAGGCCCTCCTCTTCCTCCTGCGGCAGCATCAGGCGCGACTTCAGCTCCAGCAGCGCCGCGATCAGCACGAGGAACTCGGTGGCCGCCTCCAGGTCGAGCTCGCCGGCGCGCTCCAGGTGCTCCACGTAGGCGAGCACGACCTCCGCCAGATCGACCTCCAGCAGGTCGATCTCCTCCCGCAGGACCAGCGTCAGGAGCAGGTCGAACGGGCCGTTGAAGACCTCCAGGTCGAGGTCGAGTGTCGCCAGCGACATCGGCCGGAAGCCTAACCGCGGGCTAGACGGAACCCGTGGCGGGCCCGATGCCCATCGCGGCGCGCACGTCGCTGATCACCGGCGCCGCCAGCTCGCGGGCGCGCTCGGCGCCCTCCGCGAGCGTCAGCTCGAGGCCGGCCTCGTCCTGGCGCAGCTCGCGATAGCGCTCGCGCACCGGCTCGAGCATCGCGGCCACCTCCTCGGCGACCGCCTGCTTGAAGGCGCCGTAGCCCTGGCCGTCGAACTCGCGCTCGACCTCCTCCGGCGCGACGCCGCGGCTGACGGCGAGGATCTCGATCAGGTTGGTGATGCCGCGCTTGTCGGGCGCGCGCACGATCTCGCGGCCGGAGTCGGTCTCCGCGCGGCCGAGCTTGCGGCGGATCGCGTCGGGCTCGTCGTCGATGTAGATCAGGCCGGCCTCGGTGCCGTAGCTGGTCGACATCTTGGTGGTCGGGTCCTGCAGGTCCATGATGCGCGCGCCCACCGCCGGGATCACGTGCTCGGGCTCGACGAGCACGTCGGCGTAGGTGGAGTTGAAGCGGCGGGCGATCTCGCGCGCCAGCTCGATGTGCTGGCGCTGGTCGTCGCCGACCGGCACCTCGTCGGCGCGGTAGAGCAGGATGTCCGCGGCCTGCAGCACCGGGTAGAGGAACACGCTCGCGCGCACCAGCTCCTGCTCGCGCGCGGCCTTGTCCTTGAACTGGTGCATGCGGCCGAGGTCGCCGTAGGCGGTGACCGCGCAGAGCAGCCAGGTCAGCTCGGAGTGCTCGCGCACGTCGGACTGGCGGAACAGGACGCAGCGCGCGGGGTCGAGCCCGGCGGCCATCAGCATCGCGGTCGTGTCGAGCACGTAGCCCGGCAGCGCGCGCGGGTCGTAGGAGACGCTCGTCGCGTGCAGGTCGACGATGCAGTAGATCGCCGGATCGGCGCGCTCCTGGCCCTCCACGTAGCCGCGGATCGCGCCGATGTAGTTGCCGAGGTGCTTGCGCCCGGTGGGCTGGATGCCGGAGAAGATGCGCAAGGCGCGCCAGTCTACGCGGACGCCGAGCCCGGGCTCGACCGACCCGAACGCGCTCGACCGCGTTGTTCGCGTAACCCTTGAGGTTCCAGGGCGCCTCGAGCGGCTGCGCGTTGCCGGCCGCGTCGGTGGCGCGCGAGCAGAGCACGTGCTCGCCGGGCGGCGCGTCCCAGTCGAAGCGCCAGCCGCGCCAGGCGGCCGGCCCGAGCGGCGCCGCCAGCTCCGCGTCGGCGAAGGTCGCGCCGCCGTCCGTGGACACCTCCACGCGCTCGATCTGCCCGCGGCCCGACCAGGCGCGCCCCTCGAGCGTGACCGGTCCCGGCTCGAGCCGGCGCTCGCGGGTCATGAAGTCGGGCACGCCCGGCGGCACCATCAGCGACCGCGGCAGCATCCGGGTGACCGCCTCGCCGGGCTGGCCGTCGGCGTCGTACATGCGGTAGGCGACGGCGTTCTGGAAGCCGTCGAAGGGCTCGCTCGAGCAGCGTGATGCGCGTCAGCCACTTCACGTTGGTCATGCCGTACCAGCCCGGCACGACCAGCCGCAGCGGGAAGCCGTGCTGGGGCGGCAGCTCCGCGCCGTTCATCTCGTAGGCGAGCAGGGCGTCGCCGGCGTCGGCCAGCGCCAGCGAGCGCTCGTAGGGCTCCGGCGCGGCCATCGCACCCTCGATGCCGCGGTCGAGCCCCTCGAAGAGCGCCTCGACGGCGCCCGCCCGAACGCCGGCCTCCTCGAGCAGCGGCGCCAGCGGCGTGCCGCCCCACTCCGCGGTCCCGATCGCCTCGGTCAGCCAGGGCTGGCTCACCGGCCGCGGGTCGAGCAGCGCGCGGCCGTTGCCGGCGCACTCGAACGTCACCGGCAGCGCCACCCGCTCGCGCGCGCGCAGATCGTCGAGCGACAGGCTCAGCGGCCGTTCCACCGCGCCGCCGACCTCGAGCCGGAAGGCGGCCGGGTCGACGGCCGGGATGTCGTAGTGGATCAGCAGGTAGTGCAGGCCGGCCGGCGTGATGTCGTAGCGCAGCGCCTCCAGCGGGAGCGCGTGGTTGCGCGCCGCGAGCCGCAGCTCGGCCGCGCTGATGCCCTCGTTCGCGACGGTTCCGGGCGGCGCGTCCACGGCTCTACATCGCGCCGGTGCCGCTGGCGGGCGCCTCGGCGGCCCGCTCGGGGTCGCCGGGGTTCTCGGCGTCGCGGCGCCAGCGCACCACCGGGCGCTTGGCCGCCCCGGCCTCGTCGAGCCGCCGCACCGGCGTCGTGTAGGGCGCGTCGCGGGCGATCTCGGGGTCCTCGGCGGCCTCCGCGAGGATCTCGCGGACCACGTCGGCGAAGCCGTCGAGCCGCTCCTTGGTCTCGGTCTCGGTCGGCTCGATCATCAGCGCCTCGTCGACGAGCAGCGGGAAGTAGACGGTCGGCGGGTGCACGCGGTGGTCGAGCATCCGCTTGGCGATGTCGAGCGTGCGCAGGCCCAGCTGCTCCTTGGCGCCGCGGCCCGAGAGCACGAACTCGTGCATGCAGGTGCGGTCGAACGCGATCGGCAGGTACTCGCCGATGCCCGGCTCGGCGAGGCGCGCCTTCAGGTAGTTGGCGTTCAGCACCGCCACCTGCGAGGCGTCCTTGAGGCCGTCGCCGCCGAGCGAGCGGATGTAGGCGTAGGAGCGCACGAACACGCCGAAGTTGCCCTGGAAGCCGCGCAGCTTGCCGATCGACTTGGGCCGGTCGTCGTCGAGCACGAAGCGGCCGGCGCCGTTGTCGCCGCCGCGGCGGATCACCTGCGGGCTCGGCAGGAACGGCTCGATGCGGTCCGACACCGCGATCGGGCCGGCGCCCGGGCCGCCGCCGCCGTGCGGCTGCGTGAACGTCTTGTGCAGGTTGTAGTGGACGATGTCGAAGCCCATGTCGCCGGGCCGCGCGATGCCCATGATCGCGTTCAGGTTGGCGCCGTCGTAGTAGAGCGTCGCGCCGACCTCGTGCACGATGCCGGCGATCTCCTCGATGTTGCGGTCGAACAGCCCGAGCGTGTTCGGGTTGGTGAGCATCAGGCAGGCCACGTCGTCGGTGGCCTTGGCGCGCAGGTCGTCGAGGTCCACGCCGCCGTCCTCGCGCCGTGCCGACCTTGACCACCTCGTAGCCGGCCATCGTGACCGTCGCCGGGTTGGTGCCGTGCGCGGTGTCGGGCGTGAGCACCTTCGTCTTCTGCTCGCCGCGGTCCTCGTGGTAGGCGCGCGTGAGCAGCAGGCCGGCCAGCTCGCCGTGCGAGCCCGCGCTCGGCTGGAGCGACACGTGCGGCAGGCCGGCGATCTCGGCCAGCGCGCCCTGGAGGCGCCACATCAGCTCGAGCGCGCCCTGCGCTAGCTCGGGGTCCTGCAGCGGATGCAGGCGCGCGTGGCCGGGCAGCGCCGCCACGCGCTCGTGCAGCTTCGGGTTGTGCTTCATCGTGCAGGACCCGAGCGGGTAGAAGCCCTCGTCGAGGTGGAAGTTCTTCGACGACAGCGTCACGTAGTGGCGCACCAGCTCGGGCTCGCTGATCTCGGGCAGCTCGGCCGGGCGCTCGCGCAGCTGCGAGGCGGGCAGCAGCTCCTCGACGGCGACCTCCGGCACGTCCGGTCGCGGGCGGCGTGAAGGCGCGCCGGCCCGGGCCGCGAGCGCTCGAAGATCGTGACTCGCGCCGGCTCGGCACTCGATCACGCCGCCACCTCCGCGCGCTCGCCCGACCAGGCCGCGCCAGGCGGTCGATGTCGTCGCGCGTCCTGCGCTCGGTGATCGCGACGAGCAGGCCGTCCTCGTACTCGGGGTAGTCGCGGCCGAGCCGGTAGCCCGGGTTGACGCGCTCGGCCCGCGCCCGCTCGAAGACGGCGTCGAGGTCGGGCACGCGCACGGCGAACTCGCGCACCACCGGGCCGGGGTTGATCGGCTCGAGGCCGAGCGTCTCGCGCGCGTAGTGCGTGCGGCGCAGCATCAGCTCGGACAGCTCGACCAGGCCGCGGCGACCCAGCCAGGACAGGTAGACGACGCCCGCCAGCGCGTTCAGCGCCTGGGCGGTGCAGATGTTGTGCGTGGCCTTCTCGCGGCGGATGTGCTGCTCGCGCGTCTGCAGCGTGAGCACGAAGCCGCGCTTGCCGTCGACGTCGCGCGTCTCGCCGGCGATGCGGCCCGGCATCTTGCGGATGAAGCGCTCGGCGGCGGCGAAGAAGCCGAACGAGGGGCCGCCGAAGTCGAGCCGGTTGCCGAGCGACTGGCCCTCGCCGACGCAGATGTCCACGCCCTGCTCGCCGGGCGGCTTGAGGATCCCGAGCGGCAGCGGGTCGGCCGCGCACACGACCAGCGCGCCGGTGCGCGCGCCCGCCTCGGCCAGCTCGCCGAGCTCCTCGACGGTGCCGAGGAAGTTGGGCTGCTGGACGAACACCGCGGCGGTGTCGTCGTCGACGGCGGCGGCGAGCGCCTCGACGTCGGTGGCGCCGTCGGCGTCGAGCGGCACCTCCACGACCTCCATGCCGTAGCCGACGGCGTGGGTGCGCAGCGCGGCGCGCGAGTGCGGGTGCAGCCCGCGGCTCGCGACCAGCTTGGTGCGGCGCGTCTCCAGCTTGGCGAGGTAGCCGGCCGCGGCGACGGCGCTCGGGCCCTCGTAGACGGAGGCGTTCGAGACCGGCAGCCCGGTGAGCTCCGAGATCGCGGTCTGGAACTCGAACATCACCTGGAGGCCGCCCTGCGAGATCTCCGGCTGGTAGGGCGTGTACGGGGTCAGGAACTCCGAGCGCGACAGCAGGTTGTCGATCAGCGCCGGCACGTAGTGGTCGTACATGCCGGCCCCGAGGAAGCTCACCTCGGCGTCGGCGTGGCGATTGCGAGCCGCGAGCGAGGCGAGGTGGTCGTGGACCTCCTGCTCGGACTGCCCCGGCGGCAGCTCGATCTCGCGATCGAGCCGCACCGAGGCGGGCACGTCGGCGAAGAGGTCGTCGAGCGACGCGGCGCCGATGGCGCCGAGCATCGCCTTCAGGTCCTCCTCGGTGATCGACGTGTAACGGCTCACAGCAGCTCCCGGTAGGCCTCCACGTCGAGCAGCGCGTCCACCTCGGCGGTGTCGGAGAGGCGCACCTTCACGAGCCAGCCCTCGCCGTACGGGTCCTCGTTGATCTTCTCGGGGCTGTCGCCGAGCGCCTCGTTGACCTCGACGACCTCGCCCGACAGCGGCGCGAACACGTCCGAGACGGCCTTGACCGACTCGACCTCGGCGTACGTCTCGTCCTTGGACACGGTCGTGCCGACCTCCGGCGGATCGAAGAAGACCACCTCGCCGAGCGCGTCCTGCGCGTACCAGGTGATGCCGAAGGTCGCCTGGTCGCCGTCGATCCGCGCCCAGTCGTGCTCGGCGTGGTACTTGAGGTCCTCCGGATAGCTGGCCTCAGCCACTGTCTGCCTTTCCCTTAGTCATCACTGCGCACCCGGCCGAGCCGGGTGCTTGTGCCCTACGAGAGGTCTCTCCCGCACCTGCGCGTCTCGAACTCGTCCTCGCACGTCGACCTCGATCGCCGTACCCGGAACCGCGTCGGCAACCGGCAGGTAGGCCATCCCGATGCCCACCTCCAGGCACGGCGAGAGCGTGCCGCTGGTCACGACCCCGGCGCCGTGCGGCGCCGCCACCGGGTTGTCCTGGCGCGGGATCCCCGGTCCGGTGAAGGCGAAGGGCGCCAGCCGCTGCTCGGGCTCGATCCCGCGCAGCGCGTCGGCGCCGATGAAGCCGGTGTCGAGCTTGCAGCACCAGCCGAGGCCGGCCTCGATCGGGTTGCGCTCCTCGGACAGGTCGTTGCCGTAGAGGTGGAAGCAGACCTCGAGGCGCAGCGTGTCGCGCGCGCCGAGGCCGGCGGGCGTGACGCCGCGCTCCAGCAGGGCGTCCCACACGGCGGTGGCGTCGTCGGGGCGGATCAGCAGCTCGCAGCCGTCCTCGCCGGTGTAGCCGGTGCCGCAGGCGAGCACCTGGACGCCGGCCACCTCCAGATTGCCGGTGCGCATGCGCGCGGGCAGGTCGATGTCGGCGAGCGCCTCCAGCGCCGGCCGCGCCGCGGGGCCCTGCACCGCCAGCATCGCCCAGTCGTCGCGGGCGTCGTGCACGTCGACGTCGAAGCCGTCGGCCCGCTCGCGAAACCAGGCGAGGTCCTTTTCGTGGTTGGACGCGTTGGTGACCGTCAGGTAGCGGCGGAAGGCGACCCCTGCGCAGCCGGCCGAGCCGGCTGCTTGGCCAAGCCGGTAGGTGAAGAGGTCGTCGAGCACGCCGCCGTCCTCGCGGCAGAGCACCGAGTACTGGGCGCCGCGCTCGGCGAGCTTCTCGACGTCGTTGGAGAGCAGCCGCTGCAGGAAGCGCTCGGCGTCAGGCCCCGACGTCTCGATCTGGCCCATGTGCGAGACGTCGAACATCCCGGCCGCCTCGCGCACCCGCAGGTGCTCGGCGCGGATGCCCTCGTACTGGACCGGCATGTCCCACCCCGCGAACGGCACCAGCTTCGCCCCGGCGCTGCGATGGCGGTCGAACAGGGGTGTGCGGCGGAGGGTGTCGGCGGGGTTGCCCAAAGTGCCCCCGAGAGGCTATCGGTCACCTCTCCAGGATCGCCCCGGCCACCGCCAGGGCGACCTCGGCGCGCGTGCGCAGCGATGCGACGTTGACCCACTCCTGCGGCGCGTGGGCGCCGCCGCCGCGCGGACCGAGCCCGTCGATCGTGACGGGCACCGCCTGCGCGACATGGCTCGCGTCGCTGGCGCCGCCCCGCTCCGACGCCACGAGCGGGCGTCCGAGACGCTCTGCGGCGCCGTCCAGCAGCGGCCCCGTCGCGGCGCGGGTGTCCATCCCGGGCCAGGCGCGCACCAGCGCCGCCTGGATCTGCGACCTCGTCCAGCTCGGCCGGGATCGATTCGAGGATCGGGTCGAAGGCGCCGAGCTCGTCGGCGCGCAGGTCGCAGACGAGCCGCCCGTGCGGCGGGACCACGTTGAAGGCCTCGCCGGAGTGCAGGATCGTCGGGACGGCGGTGAGGCGGTGCGGACCGCCAGGGTCGCTCGCCGCCGCCACCCGCCGCGCCACCTCGGCGAGCGCCAGCAGCGCGCTGCGGCCCTTGTGGGGCGCGGAGCCGGAGTGCGCGGGCGTGCCGGTGGCCGAGACCTCGAGCGTGCCGGCGGCCTTGCGCTTGACGATCACGGCGTCGTCGCCGGACGCGACCTCGCCGGCCTCGAAGCAGAGGCAGGCGTCGAAGCCGCGGAAGCGCTCGGTGTGCGCGAAGGGGACGGTCCGCCACTCCTCGTCGTTGACGAGCAGCAGGGCGATCTCGGCGTACAGCTCGGGACGCTCGGCGAGCTCGCGCATCAGACCGAGCGCGAGCGCCACGCCGCCCTTCATGTCGACCGTTCCCGAGCCGTGCAGGCGGTCGTCGACGCGCGAGAGCGGGCGGTGGGCGTCGTGGGCCACGACGGTGTCCAGATGGCCGAGCAGCAGCAGCCGGCGCTCGCCGGAGCCGCGCAGGCGGCCGATCAGGTCATCCGCGTGACCGGGCGTGGAGCACGGAACCCGCTCGGGCTCGGCCTCGGGCGGCAGGAAGGCCACGCACAGCGCCACGGCCTCCTCGGCGCCGGCGACGTCGCCGGAGGGCGTCGAGACGCCCACGAGCGCCTCGAGCTCGCGCTCGGCGACGAGGGCGAGGCGCTCTGCGGCATGGATCACGGGGCTTGGCGGAAGCGGCCGGCTCGGCCGGCTGCGCACCGGTTGGTTTCGCGAAGTGGAAGCTCGTGATGCGCATGCCGGTGTTGAGGTAGAGCCGGTGCGCGTCGAGGCGGTTGGCCTCCACGCCTGAGTCGAGGTGCAGCGCGTCGCAGCCCAGCCGCTCCGCCTCGGCGGCGCACCACTCCAGCAGCGCGCGGCCGTGTCCATGGCGGCGCCCGTCGGGGTGGGTCGAGAGGTCGTCCACGTAGACGACGTGGCCCCAGGCCAGGTTGTTCAGCTCGCGGAAGCCGGCGACCGCGAGGCAGCGATCGCCCTCGAAGGCGCCCACGATCCGGTAGCCGTCGGGCCGCTGGACCTCGTCCACGCGCCGCACGAACGCGGCCTCGTCGTCGTAGTGGGCGCGCAGCGCGCGCATGGCGTCGAAGGCGAGTGCGGTCTCGCCCGGACCGATCTCGCGCAGCTCGCCGGTCGCGGCTAGTCCTTCAGGAACGACGGCACGTCGATGTCGTCGTCCGAGATCTCGAGCGACTTGCGCTGGCGATCGTCCATCGTCACGTCGCGGCGGCGCGGCTCGCGCCGGCGCCCCGTTGAGTCCTCGGTGAACAGCGCCTGGCGGCCGGGCCGCTCGAAGCCGGTCGCGATCACGGTGACGCGGACGGAGTCGCCCAGCGCGTCGTCCACGACCGCCCCGAAGATGATGTTCGAGTTCTGATCGGCAGCGCCCTGGATGATCTCGGCCGCCTCGTTGACCTCGAACAGCCCGAGGTCGCGTGCCGCCGGTGATGTTCAGCAGGATGCCGGTGGCACCCTCGACCGACTGCTCGAGCAGCGGGCTCGACACGGCGTTCTTGGCCGCCTCGGCCGCGCGGTTCTCGCCGGAGGCCTCGCCGATCCCCATCAGCGCCGACCCGGCGTCCGCCATGATCGTGCGCACGTCGGCGAAGTCGAGGTTGATCAGCCCGGGGGTCGTGATCAGGTCGGTGATGCCCTGGACGCCCTGGCCCAGCACCGCGTCGGCCTCCCGGAACGCGTCCAGGATGCTGGTGCGGCGCTCGACGACGGCGAGCAGCTTCTCGTTCGGGATCACGATCATCGTGTCCACCTGCTCGCGCAGGCGGTCGATGCCGTCGACGGCCTGGCGCATGCGCTGCGAGCCCTCGAAGTCGAACGGCTTGGTCACCACGCCGACCGTCAGCGCGCCGACCTCCTGCTTGGACACCTCCGCGATCACCGGCGCCGCGCCGGTGCCGGTGCCACCGCCCTCGCCGGCCGTCACGAAGACCATGTCAGCGCCCTTGAGCGCCTCCTTGATCTCGTCGCGGCTCTCGTTGGCGGCGCCGTAGCCGACCTCCGGGTCCGCGCCCGCGCCCAGCCCGCGCGTCAGCTGATCGCCGATCTGGAGCTTGATGTCGGCGTCGCACATCTGCAACGCCTGGGCGTCGGTGTTGACTGCGATGAACTCCACGCCCTTGAGGCCTGCGTCCACCATGCGGTTGACGGCGTTGGTGCCGCCGCCACCGATACCGACGACCTTGATGACCGCCAGATAGCTGCCCGTGTCCATGAGGGTTGTTCCCTTCTGCCTGCCGAAGCTCAAGCGGTTGTCGAGGGTTCCCGGCTACCGCAGACATCGGACTGTAGGCGGGATTCCGCGAATGTGTCAACCGATCTCGCAACAAATCCTGCAGCTCAACTATCGAGTGATGGTTGAGGGTTGGCTCAAGACTCGACCGCGGGTCGAGGGTCTAGGGAGCGGCCGTCGCGCCCCCTCCGGCGCCCGCGGTGAGCGGCTCGGCGGGCGTGACCGGAGTCTCCGCGACGGGCGTCTCGGCGGTCGGCGTCGTGGTCTGCTCCGTGGCCGTCGGGGTGGCGGCCGTGTCCGGCGTGACGGTGTCCGGCACCGCGGTGGCCGCGCTCTCCGGCGTGACGGCGGTCGTGCTCGGAGGAGCCGCCTCCGTCAGGCCGGCCGTCGCCACCGGCGTCACTGCGGTCGCCGCGAGACCGCCCGCGGCCGGCCGGCTGGGGATGCGCAGGTCCACGTAGGAGGCGCCGCGCGACTCGAGGTCGGCGAGCACGCGCGTGGCGGCCGCCCACTTGGACCGGAGCCGGGTGGCGGGGCCGAAGATCAGGTCGGGGCCGTCGCGCAGCTCGGCGACGTAGCCGTCCCCCGTGTGCTCGACGCTCGCGATCCGCTTGCGCAGCACCGGCGGCGCGTAGCCCGCCACGGCGGCGCCGCCGAGCGCGGTCGCGTCCCCGAGCCGGGCGTCGCCGAGAGCGCCCTCGACGTCCACCGTCGGCAGGTGCCCGCCGGCCTTGACGCCGCGCAGGATCGTGCCGTCGCCGGCGACCGGCACGCGGCCGCCCGCGGCGACGGCGATCGCGGCCGGCTGGTACTCGATGACATGCACGCGCAGGCCGTGCGGGAAGTCGGGCGCCACCTCGATGCGCGCGGACCACCGGATAGCCGGCCACCGCGCGCTCGAGCGCAGCCTGGTCGACGTGCAGGGTGGTCATGCGGCGGGCGGCGACCGTCAGAGCGGAGCGAACGTCGCCGGCGTCGGTGGAGGTGAGCCCGGTGACCTGCACCCGCTCCACCGAGACGAGCGAGGAGTCGCGCAGCCAGAACTGGTAGACGCCGGCCAGGACCACGGCCGCCACGGCGAGCGCGACCAGCCGGCGGCGCAGGCGCGGGCTCATCCGGCGCACGGCGTGGGCCGCCGCGCGCCGTGGCGACAGCCGCGGCGGCTGCGGTGGCGGCGCTCACGCCTCGCTCCAGAGGCCGGACGTGTCCACGTCGCCGAGCAGCTGCACCTCGGGCTCGAGCTCGACGCCGAAGCGCTCGCGCACCCGGCGCCGGCCCTCGGCCATCAGGGCGATGACGTCGGCGGTGGTCGCGTCGCCCTTGTTCTCGACGAAGTTGGCGTGCTTCTCGGAGAAGCGCGCGCCGCCGACGGCGAGCCCGCGGCAGCCGGCCTCGTCGAGCAGGACGCCGGCGCTGCGGCCCTCGGCGCGCGGGTCGTCGGGGTTCTTGAAGGTGGAGCCGAAGGTCTTGATGCCCGAGGGCTGGGCGGCGCGGCGCGCGGCGCGCATCTCGGCGAGCGTGGTCTTGACGGCCTCGGGCTCGGCGTCGGCGAGCGCGAACGACGCCCCAGCGACGATCTCGTGCGGCCCCAGGTTCGAGCTGCGGTAGGAGAACCCGAGCCGATCGGGCTCGCGGCGCTCGGTGCCGGCCGGAGTCGCCACGTCCACCCACTCGAGCACGCGCGACAGGTCGCCGCCGTAGGCGTTGGCGTTCATCTTCACGGCGCCGCCGACCGTCCCGGGGATGTTGACGCCGAACTCGAGCCCGCTCAGGCCGGCCCGCGCCGCGCGCGCGGCTGCCTGCGGCAGGCGCGCTCCGCCGCCGCACAGCAGGCGGTGGCCATCCTGCTCGATGGCGGCCAGTGCGCCGTCCAGCTTGATCACGAGTCCCCGAAATCCGGCATCGGCTATCAGGAGGTTCGAGCCTGAGCCCACCACTCCTACCGCGATCTCGCGGCCGTCAGCCCAGCGCAACAGCTCCTCCAGGCGCTCCAGCGTGCCGGGGCGCGCGTAGAAGTCGCCCGGCCCGCCCGTGCGCACCGTCGTCAGCCGCGCGAGCGGGAAGTCGCGCTCGACGCCGGCGGGCGCCTCCGTCACGCCGCGGCCTCCAGCTCGCGCGCGACGCGGTCCACGTCGCCGGCGCCGAGCGTCACGAGCAGGTCCTCCGGCCCGAGCTGCGACTCCAGCATCCGCCGGGCCAGGTCGAGCGAGGGCAGCCACCAGACGGGGCGCCCGCCGGCGGCGTCCGCGGCCGCCTCGGCCACGAGCAGGCCACTCACGCCCGGGAAGTCCTCCGGCCGCTCGCGGGCGCGGTAGACGTCGACGACCACGACCACGTCGGCGAGCGCCAGCGCCCGCCCGAAGTCGGCCGCGAGCGCTCGCGTACGCGAGTAGAGATGAGGCTGGAAGAGCGCGACCAGGCGGCGGTCCTGGGATTCGGCCAGCGTGCGCGCGGCCTCGAGCGTGGCGCGCACCTCGGTCGGGTGGTGGGCGTAGTCGTCCACCAGCAGGGCGCCGCGCGCGCTGCGGCCGTGCGACTCGAAGCGCCGCCCGGCCCCGTCGAAGTCGGCCAGCGCCGCGGCGGCGTCGGCGGCGCCGACGCCGGCCGCCGCGCAGGCCGCCAGGGCGGCGAGCGCGTTGAGGACGTTGTGGCGGCCGGGCACGCGCAGCTCGACGGCCGCGCCGTCGACCTCGAAGCGCGATCCGGCGGGCAGCAGCTCCGTGCTGTCGTCGTCGACGTCGAACCGCACCGCGTCCCCCGGCAGGTCCACGCCGGGGCCGAGCACGCGCAGCGCGGCCGGGCGCGCGAACTCCTCGAACGCCTCCTCGAGATCCCGCAGGCTCGGATAGGTGGAGTGGTGGTCGAGCTCGACGTTCGTGATCACGGCCACCTCGCGGGCGAGCTTGAGGAAGGAGCGATCCGACTCGTCGGCCTCGATCACGGCCCACTCCCCCGCCCCCCAGGCGGCGTTCGTGCGGGCGGAGCGCAGCTCGCCGCCGATCAGGAAGGCCGGGTCGCGGCCGGTCCCGCGCAGGACGTGGGCAATCATCGACGCCGTCGTCGTCTTCCCGTGGGCGCCGCTCACCGCGATCGTGCGCTTCATGCGCGACAGCTCGCCGAGCAGGTCGGCGCGGTGCAGGATCGGCGTGCCGGCGGCGCGCGCGGCGCTCAACTCGGGGTTGTCCTCGGGGATGGCCGTGGAGACCACGAGCTCGGCGCCCGCGGGCAGGTTGGCGGCGTCGTGCCCGACCGCGACCTCTGCGCCGGCCTCGCGCAGGCGCGCGAGCACCGCCGAGTCGGCCTGATCCGAGCCGCTCACGCGCGCGCCGAGCGCGAGCGACACCAGCGCGAGCCCGCTCATGCCGGCCCCGCCGATCCCGGCGAAGTGCAGGCTGCGACCGGCGAACGGCGCGTCGAGCGAAGCGTCCCCCATGGCCGCCGGACCATAGCCCGCGGGTCCGTCGGGTCCCGCTCAGCCCGCCAGCGCCAGCAGCTCCGCCGCGATCACCGCGGCGGCGTCGGGCCGCGCCACCGAGCGGGCCGCCTTCGCCATCGCGGCCAGCCGCTGCGGCGCTGCCAGCAGCGCCCCGACCTCGCGCGCGAGGCGCGGGCCGTCGAGCTCCGCGTCGGGCACCACCACCGCCGCGCCGGCGCGCTCGACGAAGCGCGCGTTGGCGGTCTGGTGGTCGGCCGTCGCGTGCGGGTACGGGACCAGCACAGCGGGCAGCCCCGCCGCGGCCAGCTCCATCACCGAGCCGCCTGCGCGCGCCACCACGAGGTCGGCGGCGGCAAGCGCGTCCGCGAACGGCTCGATGTACGGGTACAGGTGGTAATGCCCCGGCGCGCCGAGCTCGTCCAGGCGCCGCTGGAGGTCGTCGTAGTCGCGCCGCCCGCTCGCGTGCAGGACAGCGCACGGCGACGCCGCGCCGAACGCCTCCAGGGCTGCGTCGTTGAGCCGGCGCGCCCCGAGGGACCCGCCGAAGATCAGCACACACACGTCATCGGCCCCGATGCCGAAGCGCGCCCGCGCCGCCGCGCGGTCCGCGCGCCCGGTGCCCTCCGGCACCGGCCGGCCGCTCACGACCCAGCGCGAGCGCCGCAGGCGGCGCTTCTCGATCGGGAACGCGAGGAAGACCCGCTTCGCGAACGGCGCCAACAGCCGGTTGGTCACGCCCAGGTGGCTGTCGGCCTCCGTCAGCACCAGCGGCCGCCGCGTCAGCCGCGCCGCAAGCCCGACCGGCCCGGCCACGTAGCCACCGCCGCCCAGCACCGCGTCCGCGCCCGTCCGGCGCAGCACGCGGACCGCGCGCAGGGTCGCCCATGCAGCGAGCAGCAGCGCAAGCGCCGCCCGGGTAGGCCGGCTGCGGTCCAGCCCGCGCACTCGCAGGCGGTGGAACGGGTAGCCCGCCGCCGGCACCAGCTCGGCCTCCGCGCGCTCCCCCCCGACGAACTCGACCTCGGCGCCCTGCGCCCTGAGAGCGTCAGCGACCGCGAGCGCCGGCACGACGTGCCCCGCCGTGCCGCCCGCGGCGATCACGATCCTGGGCATCGCGTCCTCCCTCGATCGCCTCGAGCCGCGGCTTGGCGGCGCGCGCTCGCCCGCCCGTGGCGGCCACGTTCATCAGCAGCCCCATCGCGCCCATCAGCACGATCAGGTTCGTGCTGCCGTAGGAGAGGAACGGCAGCGGCACGCCGGTCAGCGGCGCCATCCCGAGCACCGCGAAGAAGTTGAGCGTCGCCTGGCAGAGGATCAGCGAGGTGATCCCTGCGGCGAGCAGCTTCGAGTGCAGGTCGCGGGCCGTCTTCGCCGCCCGCAGGCCCGCGAAGCCGATCAGCCCGTAGAGGCCGATCGCACCGAGGATCCCGACCAGCCCGAGCTCCTCGCCGATGATCGCCAGGATCATGTCCGTGTGCGCCTCCGGGAGGTAGAAGATCTTCTGGACCGACTCCCCCAGCCCGACTCCGAACAGCCCGCCCGAGCCCAGGGCGGTGAGCGCCTGGACCGCCTGGAAGCCCGTGTCGCCGGCGTCCGAGAACGGGTCGATGAACGAGGTCAGCCGCTCGCGCCGGTACGGCTCGAGCACCGCCATCACGGCCGCGAGGAAGACGAGCGTCCCGAAGATGCCGCCCAGCAGGCGCACCGGAGTGCCCGCCGCGACCAGCAGCATCCCGATCGCGAAGCAGATCACCAGCGCCGTGCCCATGTCGGGCTGCTTGAGCAGCAGCAGGCAGGCCACCGCGACCACGATCAGCAGCGGGTTCACCAGGCCGCGCAGCGTCTTGGTCGCGCGCGGCCGCGCCGCGAGCGACTGCGCCGCGTAGAGCACGATCGACACCTTGAGCAGCTCCGACGGCTGGAACTGGAGCGGCCCGGCGCCCAGCCAGCGGGTGGCCCCGTTCACGGTCACGCCCACTCCCGGCAGCATCACCGCGGCGGTGAGGAAGAACGAGCCGATCAGCAGGATCGGCGTGGCAGCTCGCACCAGCTTCAGACCGTGGCGCGAGGCGAGGTGCATCACGACCAGCCCGATCGCCCCGAACATCAGGTAGCGCTTCAGGTAGAAGGCCGGATCGCCGTTGGCGCTCAGCAACGACTCGGCCGAGCTGGCGGAGTAGACCATGACCGCCCCGAAGGCGATCAGGCACAGCGTGGCCGTGTACAGGATGGAGTACTCGACCGGTCGCTTGCGGGCGGCGCGCGCAGCCATTCGGACCACATTCGACACCCTCGCCCGGACTCATTCAGCCAAGCACGAGCGCCCGAAAGCGGTCCCCGCGCTCCTCGTAGTCGCGGAACTGGTCGTACGAGGCGCAGGCCGGCGACAGCAGCACCACCTCGCCCTTGGTGGCCTCGGCGCGCGCCTGCGCGACGGCGGTCTCGAGGTCGCCGCTGCGGCGCAGCGGGACGCCCGTTCCGCCGAGGTCGGCCTCGAGGCGGTCGGCGGCCGCTCCGATCAGGTAGCAGGCGCGGCAGCGCTCGGCCACGGGCTCGCGCAGCTCCTCGAAGCCGCCGCCCTTGAGGCTGCCGCCGAGGATCGCGTGCACGCCCGCGAAGAACGACTCGATGCCGCGCGCCGCGGCCGAGACGTTGGTGGCCTTCGAGTCGTTGACGTAGAGCACCCCGTCGAGCGTCGCGACCTCCTCGAGCCGGTGCGGGACGCCCGCGAACGTGCGCAGCGCCGCGGCGATCGCCTCGTCGGGCACGCCTGCGGCGCGCGCCGCCGCCGTGGCCCCCATCGCGTTCTCGAGGTTGTGATGGCCGCGCAGGCGCACCTCGCTCGCCGGCAGCGGCAGCTCGGCGGGATCGCCGAACACGACGCGGCGGCCGCGCCCCGGGCAGCTCCAGCACCGCGGGCGCCACGGCGACCTGGTCGGGCGTCTGGCGCGCGAACATGCTCAGCTTGGCGTCGCGGTAGGCCTCGAAGCTGCCGTGGCGGTCGAGGTGATCCGGCGTGACGTTCAGGACCAGGCCCACGTCGGGGCTGAACAGCTCGGCGTCCTCGGCCTGGAAGCTCGAGACCTCGCAGAGGATCGCCGTGTCCGCCTCGACCTCGCCGACGAGGGCGGCAAGCGGCGTCCCCACGTTGCCCGCCAGCTCGGCCGGCAGGCCGGCCGCGGCCCAGATCGCGCCCAGCAGCTCCACCGTGGTGGTCTTGCCGTTGGTGCCTGTGACCGCGACGAAGCGGTTCGGCAGCAGCCGCCAGGCCAGCTCGAGCTCGCCCAGCACCGGGATCCCGCGCTCGCGCGCCCCGGCGATCACGGGCGCGTTCCCGGGGACGCCGGGGCTCTTTACGACGCAGGCCGCGCGGTCGAGCAGGTCGAGCCCGTCGCTGCCGAGCTGCGCCTCGACGTCGTCCGGCAGCTCGGGCGCGCCGCCGTCGACCGCGAGCACCTCGCCGTGCTCGCGCAGCATGCGCACCGCGGCCACGCCCGACCGCGCCAGTCCGACGACCAGGTAGGGCCCGTCGGGAAGCGGCGGGCGGTCGCTCAACTGATCGACTGCTGGTAGAGCGTGAAGCCGATCGCCGAGCAGATCGCGGCGACGATCCAGAAGCGCAGGATGATCTTCGTCTCGGACCAGGCCATCAGCTCGAAATGGTGGTGGATCGGCGCCATCAGGAAGACGCGCTTGCGGAAGCGCTGGAAGGCGAACACCTGGATCACGACCGAGAGCGCCTCGATCACGAAGATCCCGCCGATCAGGATCAGCAGCACCTCGGTGTGGGTGATCACGGCGAGGCCCGCGATCGCGCCGCCGAGCCCGAGCGAACCGGTGTCGCCCATGAAGATGGAGGCCGGGAACGAGTTGAACCAGAGGAAGCCGACGCACGCCCCGACCAGGCAGGCCGACAGCAGGGCCAGGTCGGGCTGCACCTCTCCGTGGGTGATGAACGTCATCGCTGTGAAGGCGAGGAAGACGATCGCGGCGCAGCCTGCGGCGAGGCCGTCCAGTCCGTCGGTGAGGTTCACGCCGTTGGTCGACCCGGCCAGCACCAGGAAGATCAGCACCGGGTAGCCGAACCCGAGGTCGACGGACGCGTCGATGACGCGCAGGCTGAGCGTGTCCGAGTAGTCGAGGTAGTTGGTGACCGCGAGCCAGAGCGCGATCGCGGTGATCGCCTGCGCGAGCAGCTTCATCCGTCCCGACACGCCCAGCGAGCGGCGCTTGCGCAGCTTGATCAGGTCGTCGGCGAAGCCGAGCGCCGCCATCGCGAGCGCCGTGCCGAGCACGCACAGGCTGGCGGCGCGGTAGTCGCCCAGGATCAGGAACGGCACGCAGACGGCGAGGAAGATCGCCAGGCCGCCCATCGTCGGCGTGCCGGCCTTGCCGTGATGGCCGGCCGGGCCCTCCTCGCGGATGTGCTGGCCGAACTCCTTGAGGCGCAGGTACTCGATGAAGCTGCGGCCCCAGGAACATGCAGATCAGCAGGGAGCCCATGCCCCCGATCAGGATCTCGCCCATGCTTTACGCCAGCACCCGTTCGAGGCCGACCGAGCGCGACCCCTTGATCAGCACGCGGTCGCCCGGGCGCGCCAGCTCCTCGAGCAGGGCGGCCGCCTCCTCGGGGGTCGCGACGGGGTGCAGCTCGCCGTCGAAGCCCTCGGCGTAGCCCATCGCCGCCTCCCCCACCGGCACCAGCAGGTCGATCCCGAGCGTCGCTGCGTGCGCGCCGATCTCGTGGTGGTAGGAGTCCGAGTCGGCGCCCAGCTCGGCCATGGCGCCGAGCACGGCGATCCGGCGCGATGCGGCGCTCGCCGCGAGGTGATCCAGGGCCGCCCGCATCGACATCGGGTTGGCGTTGTAGCAGTCGTTCACGACCGTCACGCCGCCCGGCAGCTCGACGACCTCCCCGCGCAGTGACGAGAAGCGCACGCTCACATGGCCGCCGACCGGTACGTCGAGCGCCCTCGCGGCGGCCACCGCCGCCAGCGTGTTGAGCAGGTTGTAGGGCTCCGAGTAGCCGAGCTCGAGCTGCAGCACCTCGTCGCGCGCCTCGATCTCCGCCCGCCCGGCGTCGAAGGCGAGCAGCCGCACCTCGCCACCCGGCCCGAAGGTCCAGGTGTCGAGCTCGTCGCGGCGCAGGTGCTCGTCGAGCAGCGGCTCGCTCGCGGGCACCACGCAGGCCGCGCCGGGACGCAGGTCGCGGATCAGCTCGGCCTTGGCCGCGGCCACCCGCTCGACGGTGCCGAGCAGCTCCAGGTGCACCGGCCCGACGTTCACGATCACGCCCACGTCGGGCTCGGCCACCGCCACCAGCTCCGCGATCTGCCCCTCGCCGCGCATCGCCATCTCGAGCACCAGCGCCTCGGTGCCGCGCGCCGCCTCGAGGATCGTCAGGGGCAGCCCGATCTCGGTGTTCCAGTTCTCGCGCGACGCGTGCGTCACCAGCCGCGTGCGCAGCAGCGCCGCGAGGATGTCCTTGGTCGACGTCTTGCCGGTCGAGCCCGTGACCGCGAAGACGCGGGCGCCGAGCGTGCGCCGCCACTCGCGCGCCAGGCCGTGCAGGCCGGCGAGCGGGTCCTCGACGGCGATCACGGCGGAGCCGCTGCAGGCCGAGTGGCCGGGCGCGTCGGCCGCCGCCGCGGCCGCCGCCGGGGCGCGCTCGCGGTCGACCAGCACGCCCCAGGCGCCCTGCTCGAGCGCGGCAACCGCGAAGTCGCCGCCGTGGGCGCCGGCTCCGGGGAGGCCGACGAACAGGTCGCCGGGCTCGATCGCGCGCGAGTCGATCACCGCGCGCGACGGCCCGGCGCGCTCCGGGTCGCCCGCCGCCAGCTCGCCGCCGGCCGCCGCGGCCAGCCGAGCCGCGCCCAGGTCGATCACGTGGGCGCCCCCGCGCGGGCGCGCAGGGCGTCGCGGGCGACCGCCACGTCATCGAACGGCTCCTTGCGGCCGCCCTCGAACTCCTGTCCCTGCTCGTGTCCCTTGCCCGCGATCACGACCACGTCGCCGGGAGCCGCCGACTCGATCGCGAGCTCGATCGCGCTGCGGCGGTCGGTGACGCGCTCGGCATCCGGTCCGGCGCCGGCCATCACCTCGTCGATGATCGTGTCGGGATCCTCGGAGCGCGGGTTGTCCGAGGTGACGAGCAGGCGATCGGCGAGCCGCCGCGCCGCGTCGCCCATCAGCGGACGCTTGCCGCGGTCGCGGTCGCCACCGGCGCCGAACACGACGTGCAGCCGGCCGTCCGTGACCGGTCGCGCGGCGCGCAGCACGTTCTCGAGCGCCTCGGGGGTGTGCGCGTAGTCCACGAGCACGCCGAAGTCCTGACCCTCGTCGACCGGCTCGAAGCGCCCCGGCACGCACCCGAAGCTCGGCAGCGCCGCCGCGATCGCCTCGGGCGCCACGCCCAGCGACCGGACCGTGGCAACCGCGCCGAGCACGTTCAGAACGTTGAAGAGGCCCGGCAGCGGCGAGGCCAGCTCGAGCTCGCCGTCGGGCGTGAGGCAGCGGAAGCGCGAGCCGGTCAGGTCGAAGTCGATCTCGGCGGCGCGGTAGTCCGCCTCGGCCTCGATCGCGAAGGTCACGCAGTCGACCTCCCCCGCGAGCCGGCGCCCCCACTCGTCGTCGACGTTCGCCACCGCGGGCCCGGCGCCGTCGAACAGGCGCCGCTTGGCCGCGTAGTAGGCCTCCATCGTCTCGTGGAAGTCGAGGTGGTCCTGGGTCAGGTTGGTGAAGACGCGGCAGGCGAAGCGGATGCCCTCCGCGCGGCCGAGCTCGAGCGCATGCGAGGAGACCTCCATCGCGCAGGCGCGGTCGCCGCCGTCCACCATCGCCCGGAAGCTCGCCTGCAGGTCGATCGCCTCGGGCGTGGTGCGCTCGACCTCCTCCTCGCGGCCGGCGATCACGCGCTTGACCGTTCCCAGCAGCCCGCAGGGCCGGCCGTCGGCCTCGAGCAGGTGACGCACCAGGAACGCGGTCGTCGTCTTGCCGTTGGTGCCGGTGATGCCTACGACGTCGAGCTCGGCGGTCGGGTCGCCGTGGAAGCGAGCGGCCACCGGCCCCATCGCGGCCCGCACGTCATCCACCAGCACCTCGGGCACGCCGAGGCCGAGCGGGCGCTGGCACACGAGAGCGACCGCGCCTCGCTCCACGGCGTCGGGCGCGAAGTCGTGGCCGTCGCTGCGAAAGCCCGGAACGCAGAAGAAGAGCGTCCCGGGCGTGACGCTCCCGCTGGAGTAGGCGAGGCCGGAGACCTCGATCGCCGGCAGCGCGCCGTTCCCCATGAGGTCACGCAGGGTCATGGCGGCATCCAGCCTACCCAGGCGGAATCTTCAGATACGGCAGGGCGAACTCCATGATCCGCTCGAACGCGGGAGCCGCGACGGTGCCGCCGTAGATGTCGCCGCGCGGCTCGTCGACCATCACGGAGACCAGCAGGCGCGGGTTGCGCGCCGGCGCGAAGCCGATGAACGAGGCCACGAAGTCCGTCTTCGAGTAGGTGCCGTTCTCGGGCTTCTCGGCGGTGCCCGTCTTGCCGGCGAGCTTGTAGCCGGGCACGGACGCCTCCTGCGCGGTGCCGCCCGCCGCCAGCACGCCCTCGAGCATGCGCGACACCTCGTGGGCGGTGCGGCTGGAGATCACGCGGCGGCCGGGCTTGCGGTCGCCCTGGACGATGTAGGGCGCCCGCTGGATCCCGCCGTTGGCGATCGCGGTGAACCCGGCGGCCATCTGGATCGGGGTGACCGAGAGCCCCTGCCCGATCGACATGTTCCCGAGCGTCGAGCCCGAGTAGTGCTTCGGGTCGAGCACGATGCCGCTCTGCTCGCCGGGCAGGTCGACGCCCGTGGGCGCGGCGAACCCGAAGCGGCGCACCCAGTGGTCGAAGCGCTGCGATCCCAGCTTCAGCCCGATCATGGCGCTGCCCACGTTCGACGAGCGAGCGAGGATCTGGGCGACCGTCAGCGGGCCGTTGCCCTCCTCGTGCGCCTCGCCGATGGTGCGGTCGGCCACCTTCAGCTCGAAGGGCACGTCGAGAACCGAGCTCGGCTCGATCAGCCCCTCCTCGAGCGCGCCCGCGATCGTGAACGCCTTGAAGGTGGAGCCGGGCTCGTAGTTGAACTGGATCGCGCGGTTCTGGCGCGCGTACTTCGGCGCTCCGGCGGGGTTGTTGGCGTCCACGCGCGGCCAGTTGGCGAGCGCGAGGATCGCGCCGGTGCGCGGATCCATCACGACCGCCGTGGCGCCGGCCGGCTGATAGGTCAGCCCGACCTCGCCCAGCACCGCCTCGACGCGCTCCTGGATGGCGGCGTCGAGCGTCAGCTTCACGTCGCTGCCCGCCTCAGCGCGGTCGGTCTCGACCAGGCTGACCGGCTGGCCGAGCGCGTCCTTGACGACGCGCCGCGTGCCGTCGTGCCCGCCGAGCGTGTCCTCGAGCGAGTACTCGAGTCCAGCCAGACCGGTGTTGGCGTCGCCGACCATCCCGAGCACCTGCGAGGCGAGGTACCCCTGCGGATAGGTGCGCTTCGGCTCGACGACGGTGTCGATGCCCTCGATGCCGAGCTGCGCGACCTTGTGGCCGAGCGTCGGGTCCATCTTGTGGCGCAGGTAGACGAAGGTGGAGTCGCGGTCGCTGAGCTTCTTGAGCAGGTCGTCCTCGTCGACGCCCAGCAGCGACGCCAGCCGGGCGGCGACCCGCGCCGGGTTGTCGATCAGGAACGGGTGCGCGAAGACGGTGACGGCGTCCTCCGAGACGGCCAGCTCGCGGTCGTGGCGGTCGGTGATCGTGCCGCGCCGCGCGTGCACGGTCATGTCCTCGACCTGCTGCTGCACGGCGCGAGCGCCCAGATCGCCGGCCTTGACCGTGCCAATCCAGGTGGCCCTGAGGGTGGCGGCGCCGAGCAGGACGAGGAAGAGCGCGAAGAGCAGCCCGATCCTGCGCTCGACCAGGCTCACGCTAGCCCGAGGGGGTGGCCGCCGTGGCGGTGGTCGGCGTGGTCGTGGTCGGCGGCGTGGTCGTGCCGGCCACGGTCGGGTCGGCCGGTCAGGGCCGGGTCGGCGGTCAGGGCCGGGTCGGCCGTCACGGCCGGGTCGGCGGTCACGGCCGGGTCCGGCATCGCCTCGGGGTCCGGCGCGATGATGCGCTTGGCGGCCGTCTGCGCGTCGATCGGCGGGTTCGACCGCAGGTAGCGCACCTCGTCCGGCGCCGGCAGCACCAGGCCGAGCTCGGCCGCGGCCTGCTGGATGCGCTCGCTGCTCGCGAGCTGGGCCACGTCCTGGCGGATGCGCGCGTTCTCGCGCTGGAGCTCGGCGGAGCGGTCGGCCATGTGCGTGATCTCGCGGTTCATGCGCAGCAGGTCGACGTTGAAGAAGACGATCCCGGCGAGCAGCAGGCCCACCAGCCCGATCCAGACGCGGCCGCTCATCAGGGCGTCGAGCACGCGGGCGCCCAGCGGGAGGGCGCGGCGGCGCCGCCTGGCGGCGGTGCGCGGCTTTGCCGGGGCGGCGCGGCGCGCCGGCCGGGCGGGCCGGGCCGGAGCCGGCCGGGCGGGCTTGGCCGGGGCGCGGCGTGCGGGCCGGGCCGGAGCGGCGGGGGCGGCCGTGGCCGCCGCAGCGCGCGCCATCAGTCCTCGTCCCTCGGCGCGACCCGGCGGGCTACTCGCATCCGCCCCGACTTCGCGCGCGGGTTCTGCGCGACCTCGCCCGGCGTGGGCGCAACCGGGCGACCGGTGATGCAGCTCGGCCTCGGGCTCGTGGCCGCAGACGCAGACCGGGAAGTCCGGCGGGCAGACGCAGCCGCGCGCCTTCTCGACGAAGAAACGCTTGACGCGGCGGTCCTCGAGCGAGTGGAACGAGATCGCGGCCATGCGGCCACCGGGGCCGAGCAGGTCCCAGGCCAGCGGCAGCGCGCGGTCGAGCGAGTCGAGCTCGCCGTTGACCGCGATCCGGATCGCCTGGAACACGCGCTTGGCGGGGTGACCGCCGCCGAAGGCGCGCCGCACGGCGGCCGGCAGCGCGGCCTCGATCGCGGCGACCAGCTCGCTCGTCGTCTCGAAGGGCGCGCGGGCGCGGCGGGCGACGATCTCGCGGGCGATCCGCCGCGCGTTCGGGTCCTCGCCGTAGCGACGGAAGATCTGAGCGAGCTGGCGCTCGTCCCAGCAGTTGAGGATCGCGCGGGCGTCGAGCTCCTGGCCCGGGTCCATGCGCATGTCGAGCGGCGCGTCGTAGGAGTAGGAGAAGCCGCGCTCGCGGGCGTCGACCTGCATCGAAGAGATGCCCAGGTCGAGGTAGACGACGTCGGCGGGGACGCCCTCGTCGGCGAGCAGCGCGAGGCCCTCGGCGTAGTCCATGCGCAGGAAGCGGGTCTCGCATGCGACCTCGGCGGCGAGCTCCTCGAAGCGGGCCTCTGCGGCGGGGTCGCGGTCGATGCAGATCAACGTCCCGGTGGAGCCGAGCCGGTCGGCGACGAGGCGGGCGTGGCCGCCGGCGCCGAAGGTGCAGTCCACGGCCGTCTCCCCGCGCGCGGGCGCGGCGAGGTCGATCAGCTCGCCGGCAAGCACCGGGACGTGCACGTGGCTCATGTCAAGAAGGATTGCCAAGGCGCTCGGTCACCTCCTCGATCTCGGCGTCGAGGGCCTCCTGCTGCGTGCGCCAGCGGTCGGCACCCCAGACCTCCAGATGGTCCCCGACGCCCACGACGACAACGTCCTTGGCGATGCCCGTGTGGGTCAGCAGCGGGGCCGGCAGCGTCACGCGGCCGCTCGCGTCGAGCGGGATCTCGAAGGAGTTGCCCTGGTAGAAGCGGCTCAGCTTGCGGTACTCCGAGCCCATCGGGTTCAGGCCCGCGAGCGCGCGCTCGATGATCGACTCGTGGGCCTCGGGCGTCCAGATCGCGACGCACGGCTCGGGGTCCTTCGCCAGCACGGTGCCGCCGGAGAAGGAAGCGCGGAAGCGCGCCGGAATGCTGAGCCGGTTCTTCGCGTCCAGCGAATGCTCGTAGTGCCCTCGAAAAGCCAATGCACATGTCCTGAGAAGAGTTCGACCGGAGTGGCGGAGTGGGAGGAGCCCCGCCACTCCGGTCAGTTGCTGCGCGGCACAGTAACCCACTTCGTCCCACTGCGCAACACGATCTCCCACTTTTCCGTCCGATGGTCGCCAGTGGGCGCCCCGGGCCGGGCGTTTTCCGCTCTCTGAAGGGGCGCACGCGGTGGGAGCGGGATCCCCGCGGGACCGCACCGAGACGGGCTTGCTGCAATCTCCGTTGCGGGAGAAGGGGCCGGCGGCCTGCTCTTTCGGCCAAACCGCGCAACCCGAGGGGGGCTGGGACGTTGCGACGGGTGACCCAACCCGACACCGCTGGAGGTCAACCCCATGAACCGCTTTCTCCGTACTCCTTCGCCCGCGATGGTGGTCGCCTGCGTGGCGCTGTTCGTATCGCTGGGCGGCGTCTCGTACGCCGTGGCGACGATCGGCTCGAACGACATCGTCGACGGCTCCATCCGCAACCGCGACTTCAAGGACGGCACGCTGCGCGGGCAGGAGGCCAAGCCGGACGGCT
Source organism: uncultured Thermoleophilaceae bacterium (assembly GCA_963828225.1). Classification (GTDB taxonomy): domain Bacteria; phylum Actinomycetota; class Thermoleophilia; order Solirubrobacterales; family Thermoleophilaceae; genus JACVRW01. The sequence continues at coordinate 708,930 of CAWHDX010000007.1, forward strand.
TCGGGCCCAACGCGATCAAGGAGCAGGCCCTCGACTCGACCAAGCTCGGCCAGGTGCCGTCCGCGGTGGTGGCCGACGGCGTGACCCGCCACGCGGTCATCTCGAACATCGGCGCGACCGTGCGAGCCCGCGGGGTTACCTCGAGCGCGCAGACCGGCACCGGCCAGTACCAGGTGGTGTTCGACCGCGACGTGCGCAGCTGCGTCTACGTCGCCACGCTCGGCGACGAGTCGGCGTCGGGACCGGGAACCGGGCAGATCGCGGTGACCTCGGCCGCCGCCAACGTGAACGCGGTGCGCGTGGTGACCCGCGGCAGCGACGGGACGCCGGCCAACCGCTCGTTCCATCTGGTGGTGTCCTGCTGAGGCTCCCCTAGATCGGCAGCGCCGCTCCGCCCGCGACCGGGCCGTCCGGGCGGAGCAGCGCGGCCAGCAGGGCTGCTGCGACTAGCAGCAGAACTGACGGCACCAGCAGCAGGGCGACGACGAGCTGGATCTTCGGGCCGGCGCGCGCCGCCTCCTCGCGCGCGTGCCTCGTGAGCGCGAAGCGGGCGTCGCGAGCCTGAGCGCCGAGGGCCTCGGCGAGCGGGACCCCGTGTCGCCGAGCGCGCTCCAGAGCGCCGACGAGCGCCGCGACCTCGGGCAGGGGCGCCCGTTTCGCCAGGTCGGCCAGGGCGCGCTCGAGCGGCACGCCGAGCCCCACCTGACCGGTGACCGCGCGCAGCTCTCCGGCCAGCGGACCGCGAGCGCGGGCGCCGACCGCCGCCAGCGCGGCGGCGAGCGAGCTGCCCGACTGGACGGCGACCCTGAGGAGATCGAGCAGGGCTGGCAGCTCGCGCCGCATCACTCGCGCCCGCTCCGCGGCACGGCGAGCGAGCCAGAGGTCGGGGGCCAGGAAGCCCGCCACCGGCGCCGCGATTGCGAGCAGCGGCCCGAGCCGCGCGGGGCCGGGCGCGGTCGCCGCGGCGGCGAGGCCGGCGGCGGCGGCCGCTGCGGCCCCGGCGAGCTTGGCCGCCATCAGCTCGCGAGCGCCTAGCCCGGCGGGCCGCCCGGCCGCGGCGATGCGGGCCTCCAGATCGCGCGGCGGGCGGGCCGACGCGTGCGCGAGCCGGGCGCCGCCGAAGATCAGGAGGCGGAGGAGGTGCGGCGCGCCGGCGGGCGCGCTCCCCACCCCCCGCGCCGCCCGCCACTCCGCGCCCAGCAGCGCCGCTCCCGCCGCGGCGAACGCGGCCGCCAGTCCCGCAAGCGGCGGCGCGGCGCTCACGTCCGCACCCTCCCCAGCCTGCGGATCAGCACCGCTGCGAGCACCTGCAGGAAGATCGCTATGCCGACCAGCCACGCCGTCACGAACGACCGCGCCAGGCCCGTGATCGAACCCGGGCTCGCCAGCTCGGCGAGCGCGGCCCCGCCGGCGGGCAGTCCCACGACGAGCACCCCTGTGAAGCGGGCCTGCGCCGTCGCGGCGCGCAGCTCCCCCTCGAGCCTCGATTCCTCTTCCATCGAACGCGCGCAGTCGCGCAGCAAGCGGGCCAGGTCGCCGCCCGCGCGGCGTTGCAACAGGCATGCCGCGACCATCGTGTCCAGCCGCGCCGAGCGGACTCGCGCTCGCATCGCCTCGAGCGCGTCGTCGGTCGAGGCGCCCATGGCGAGCTCGGCCCGCGCCCGCCGCAGCTCGTGGCCGACCGCGCCGCCGACCGACTGCCGCGCCTCGTCGAGCGCGCCCCGCAGCGAGTGCCCGCCCGCGAGCGCATCGGCGACGGCGAGCGAGAGCGACGGCACACCCGCGTCGACCGCGCGCCTGAAGCGCTCGCGCCGGGCCCGCAGCAGCCGCGCCACTAGCCACGGGCCGCCGGAGGCGAGCGCGAGCCCGCCCACCGGCCCGATCAGGACCCAGCCGGCCAGGAGCGCCAGCCCGGATCCCGCCAACAGCAGCCTCCGCCGCTCCGCGGCACCGGGATCCCTCCCCTCGCGGCCGAGCGTGACAACGGCGTCGACGAGCTGCGCGGCGGTGCGCACCGCGCCGCGAGCGAGCACCGGCGCTCCGCCGGCCAGCAGATCGCGCAGGGCCAGCGCCGCGACGGCTCCGGCGAGCGCGGCCAAGGGGCGGCGGCGCTCACGGCACCGCCCTCACGCGCGGACCTCGCGCCGAGCCGGCCGGCTCACGCGCCCCCCTCCCTTCGGAACCGCGCCAGCCGCTCCGCCAGGCGGCCGGCCGCCGGCCCGCGCGGCTCCTCGCCGCGCCGGTACAGGTCCCTCACGCCCGCGCCGGTCGGCGCGCGCACCACCTCCGTCACCGACTGCACCGCTCGCGAGCCGTCGGGTTGCCGGGCCTGGTGCACGATCAGGTCGATCGCGCCGGCCACCTGCTCGCGCACCGCCTCGTGGGGCAACCCCACCCCCGCCATCAGCGCCAGCGTCTCGATCCGCCGCAGCGCATCCTCGGGCGAGTTCGCGTGCACGGTCGTCAGCGACCCGTCGTGCCCCGTGTTCAGCGCCTGCAGCATGTCGAGCGCCTCGGCGCCGCGCACCTCCCCCACGACGATCCGGTCCGGCCGCATCCGCAGCGCGTTGCGCACGAGCTGGCGGATCGTCACCTCTCCGCGACCCTCCAGGTTCGCCGGGCGCGCCTCCAGTCGCACCACGTGGCGCTGGCGCAGGCGCAGCTCGGCCGCATCCTCGATCGTCACGATCCGCTCCTCCCCCGGGATCGCACCCGACAGGGCGTTCAGCGTCGTCGTCTTCCCCGACCCGGTCCCACCGCTGACCACAACCGAGGCGCGGGCCGCCACGCATACGGCGAGCAGCTCCGCCAGCGCCGCCGGCAGCGTGCCGCTCACGACCAGCGAGCGCAGCGAGAAGCCCTCGCGCCGGAACCGCCGCACCGTCAGGCAGGGCCCCGACAGCGACAGCGGCGGGATCACCACGTTCACGCGCGAGCCGTCGGCGAGCCGCGCGTCGCACAGCGGGGAAGCCTCGTCGACCCGCCTTCCCAGCGGCGCCAGCACCCGCTCGATCGCGTGCATCAGCTCCGCCTCCCCCGCGAACTCCACCCCCGCCCGCTCCAGCCGCCCGCGCCGCTCGACGTACACCTGTGCCGGCCCGTTGACCATCACCTCGTCGACGCTCGGATCCGCGAGCAACGGCTCCAGCGGCCCGAGCCCCGTGGCGAGCAGCACCACCCGCTCGGCCAGATCCGCCCGCTCGGCCTCTGGCAGCGCCGCCGCCTCCCGCTCCACGAGCGCATCGACCTGCTGCTCGAGCGTCCCGCTCGCCTCACCATCGCGCGCCCGGTCGACCAATCGCGCGCGCAGCGCCTCGGCGAGCTGGTCGAGCGGGTCCACAGACGGTGAAGGGCGCGGCGCGGGCGATTCGCCCCCGCGCCCGGGCTAGCCGACCCCGGCCAGCAGCTCGGCCGGCGCGATGCCGAGCCCGCGCGCCAGCTTCACGACCGTCGACAGGCGCGGGTCGCGCGAGGCGCGCTCGATCCGGCCGACCTGGCTCGGGTGGATGTCGGACGCGTGCGCGAGCGCCTCCTGGGACAGGCCGCGGCGCAGGCGGTGCTCATGCAGGTTGGCGGCGAAGCGCTGGGTCGACTCCACGCGCGCATCCTCGTCCGGCTTGGGCCAAAAGCTCCAGAGCCAATTGACCCTGGCCGGACCACCGATCGTACGTTTTCCGTGCATAACACGGAAAAGGTGCGATTGGTGAGGCGGGGCGGCTGAGGCGAGCGGCGCGGGCGGACGGGCGGGCGAAGCGGAGCGACGCGGGCTAGAACCAGCGCGCCTTCTGGCGCGCGAGCTTGAAGCCGTGCTCGTTGCGCTTGTTCAGGCAGCGCATTCCGTTGCGGAAGCTGGTGCACTCGAAGCGGCCGCGCTGGATCGACTCGCGGTAGCCCAGCACTCGCTTGCCGCCGAGCACCGTGTCGCCGGCGCAGAGCCAGCGCGCGAAGCCGCGGCGCCCGACCTCGAGCGCGTAGCCCCAGTCGAGGTCGCACGACTCGGGCTTCGCCGGCGGCTTCCAGCTGTGCTCGCGGATGTCGCAGCGCGCGCCGGTCTTCGAAATTGCGCAGCCGATGTTCCCCGACGGCGACTCGAACAGCGTCAGCGCGGAGGCGGACCCGGCGAGCGCAGCGGACGCGACCGCGAACACGACCAGGAGCAAGGTCAAGCGCCTCATCGCACGTGCACCCAGTGCGCCTTCGAGGGCGCCCCGTTGCCGTCCGTCACGAACAGCATGTACCAGCCCGACGGCACGAGGCCGGCTCCGCGCGGGATCGTCACGTCGAGCCCGTCGCCGTTGCGCTCCATGTTCAGCTTGATCGAGCGCTGGTCCACGTCGGTCACGTGCGTGACCGCGCTGGGCCGCACGAGGCGCGCCGCCTTGACGCCGCGCACGTTCGGGATCCCGAACCAGACCGTCGACCCGCGCTCCACCTGCACCGGCCCGCTCGCGATCTGCGGCCGGTCGCCCTTGAAGAGGTATGGCGGCGAGTAGATCTCGATCCGCTGCTCGAACGTGCCCGGCACCTTGTTGTCGGCGTCCGAGTAGAGCGGGTCGCTGCCGAGCGTGATCAGACGACCGTCCGGCAGCAGCAACGCCTCGGAGTGGTAGTTGCGACCCACCGTCGGGTCGGCCATCTTCGTCAGGTCGCCCTTCCTCGGGTCGTAGATGTGGCAGAGCAGCTGGTTGCTGTTCCCGCCCCCGCGGTACCCGGTCGACCCGCCGGTGATGACGACCTTGTCGTCAGGCGTGATAACCATGTTCGGGTAGCGCACCGGCTTCTCCAGGTCGGGCCCCGGCTCGAAGTGCGGCTTCGCGGCGTTCAGGTCGATCACGTCGGTGCGCGCCGTCGACCTGCTCGAGTCGCCGATGCCGCCACCTCCGGCGATCATGTAGCGCTGCTTCTGCGCCGGCGGCAGCAGCACGCTGCCGCTCGTCTCGGTCTGGCGCGGGTCGCGCAGGCCCGGGACCTTGTCGAAGCTGTTGTTGCTCAGGTCCCAGATGCCCGGGGCGCGACCGACTGTGTCGGACCCGTAGCCGGCGTTGCTGCCCGTGTAGAAGAGGTTCCCGCTCGGCATCAGGAACAGCGACGGGTAGGTGGGGAACGTGCGCTTGAGCTGCGGCTGCGCCTCCCACTGCTTCGTCTGCGGGTCGTAGATCTCGTTGTTGCCCTGGATGATCCGGCCGAAGTCGTCGAGGCCGGACACCGACAGCACGCGGCCGTCCTTCAGGCCGACGAGCGTCGGGTACCAGCGCGCCAGGGTCATGTTGTCCACGCGCTCGTACTTCTCGGTCTGCGGGTCGAACAGGTACGACTTGTCGTCGCCCCAGTAGTCCTGCTTGGCACGGGTCAGCGAGTCCGCCACTCCGTAGAGCGAGTCGGCGTCGCGGCGGCTGCCGGCGATCGTGAACTGGGTCGGCTTGCCGATCACCGACGCCGCTCCCTTGTCGACCGCCTCCACCCACAGCTCCACGGAGGCCGCGGTCACCGTCGTTGCGCCTGCGGCGCCGACCTGCTTGACGGCGGGCTTGACCACGACCTCCTTTGTGGAGCGGAATGCGACGCCGCCCGGAGACAGGAACTCGGTGCCCTTGGCCAGCGTCACCGGTCCCCCGTCGGGCGACTCGTTCTTCACCGTGATCACACCGGCGGCATGCGTCACGTCGGCCCTCAGCTTCTCGTAGCGGCGAGTGCCGCCCGCGATCAGCAGCTTCCCATCCGGCAGGAAGGTATGGCCGGCGCAGAACATGTCGGTCGGCGTGTGCACGCGCTTGAAGGTGTCTGTGTCGGGGTCCCAGATGATCGTCCGGAAATGCCCCGCATCGAACTGCTTCTGGCTGTTGCCGGAGCCCGCGACGATCAGCACCTTGCCGGTGCGCAGCAGCGCCGCGTGGATCGCGTTGACGCGGAAGCTCTCGGGGACCTCCAGCATCGACCAGTGGCCGGCGCGCTCCTTGTAGCCCTGGCTGTTGATCTTGTAGTCGTGCAGCGCGTTGCGCCCCGCCGACACGAGCGTCGGGCCGTTGATCGCGAGCAGGCCGCCCACGACGAGGAACGTCAGCAGCGCCTTGAAGAGCCGCTGCTTCGCGCGCGAGCTCACGCCTCGACCCGGTCGAACTCGTGACCGTGATCGAAGCGCACCACCACGTGATGCTTGCGGCGGCCCTTGGTGAGCTCGCGAACGGGCTCGGCGGCCTCGCGCTCACGCGCGGGCGGGTGATCGGCGACGGCCGCCGGTGCGGGCGCCGGACGCCGGTCGAAGCGCACGACCTGGTGGCGCTTGCGCGGTGCGCGGGCCGCCGGCAGCGGCTCCGCGACGGGCTCGCGCGGCAGGTCCGGCACGGGACGCAGATGACGGGCCGGCTCGGGGACGGGCAGCGGAACCGGCGCCGGAGCGGGCGCGGGCGCAGGCCGCGGCTCCTCGGCTTGCGGCTTCGCGGCGGGCCGCGGAACCCGAGCGGCCCGGCGCTCGCGAACCAGCTCGACGCGCCAGATCGCGACCGGCAGCAGGCAGACCACGAGCGACGCGAACGACCACGCCCGCATCGAGAAGTGGTGGTGGCCGAGCAGGAACGACAGCGCCAGCGGCACGCCGAAGACGCAGGCCCAGAGCAGGTGCTTGCGGAAGGTGACGACCGTGTCGCGCGTGCCGGCATCGCCCTTCGGCGTGATCACGAAGCCGCGCGAGCGCCGCATCACGACCGCCGCCAGCGAGGCGGCGTAGATCGGTGCCGACAGCGCCGAGATCAGCATGCCGGCCACGCCAGCCGAGCCCGACTTCTCGTGCGGGCTGACGTTGTGCCTGCGGTTGTAGAAGTAGAGGCCGATCTGGAGCGCGGCGGCGTCCACGTAGAGCATCAGCCAGAGGTGGGCCGGGACGATCACGCCGCCGGCGCCCAGGGCGAAGTAGAGCATCGCGTTGACGGCGCCGAGGATCCAGGCGATCGCCGCGGTCGGGTAGTAGCAGGTGAGCAGGAAGTAGTGGACGAGCCCGCGCGGGCCGAGCCGGTGCGCCATGCGCCAGAAGCGCTTGACCAGCACCTCGTCGGTGCCGCGCGACCAGCGGTCCTGCTGGCTGAAGTAGTCGGTGAAGGACGCCGGGCCCTCGCCCACCGAGACCACGTCGGGCGTGTAGACCGAGGTCCAGCGGCTGCCGCTCTCCGGGTTGCGCGCGGTGTGGAAGACGAGGCTCGTGGCCATGTCCTCGGTGATCGAGTCCTGGAAGCCGCCGATCTGCTTCAGCGCGCTCACGCGCAGCGCGTTGTTGGTGCCGACCAGCATCGCGGTGCGCGAGCGGTTGCCGGCCCGCTGGAGCAGCGAGTGGAACAGGAACTGCTGTGACTCCGCCGAGCGGACCACGAAGCCGCGGTAGTTGCCGTAGACCTGCGGGCCGACCACGAAGGCCACGTCGGGGTCGCGGAAGTAGCCGAGCAGGCGCTCGGCGAAGTTCGACAGCGGCACGTGGTCGGGGTCGACACCGAGCATGACCTCGTAGTCGTCGCCGTGCGCGGCCAGCCAGGCGTTGTAGTTGCCGTGCTTGCTCTTGGCCCGGAACGCGCCCTCCGGCTGGTTCCAGAAGGCCACGCCGCGGCGGCTGAAGTGGTTGACGCCGAGCTCGGCGCACATCGCCTTGACGTCCGGATCGTCGCCCTCGTCGAGCAGCCAGACGTCGATCTCCCCGTCGTGGCGGATCCGCAGCGCCGCCTCCAGCGTGGGCCGGACCAGCTCGAGCGGCTCGGCCTGCGGGACGATCGTCGTGAGGAAGGCGACCCGCTGGCCCGGCACCGGGCGGACGGGGACCGGGTCGCGGGCGAGCAGCGTGGCGCGGCACAGCGTCGCGACGTTCAGGAAGGCGAACCAGCCGATGATCCCCGTGCTGACGGTCACCGCGATCGACGCGACGTCCACGACGATGTCGTCGCCGAGGTTGGGCCAGTGGCCCGGCAGCATCAGCCAGATCAGGAACCCGCCCACGAACAGGAGCGCGATGAGCACCAGGAGCGAGCTGCGCACTGGGCGCGAGCCCTCCAGCCGCCGGTACTGCACGCGGTATGGACCCGCGGGCGGCTCGGTGATGGGGCCGGCCACCTGGCTGCGGCGCTCGTAGTCGTAGATCGTGTCAGGCAATGTGGGTGTGGGTCAGCAGGTATGGGACCCCGCGCCTAGCGGGGTCGGATCTGGGCCAAGACTTCTGTGATTTCAGCGCTCCCGCCGCCCGTGGCGAGAGCTTCGGCGGCGCCGAATCGAAAAAACTGCTCATAACTGTCGTACACCCGTCCAGGCAGGGCGTCAAGCACTCAGTTCACATTTGCGCGCGCGTGGAGAACCCGGTCTATGCTCGACCGGGTGCGTGCGGCCCGCGCAATCACCCTCCTGCCCCTGCTCGCCGGGCTGATCAGCTGCTCTTCGGAGGGGGCCGAAGCCCCTGCCGGCGAGCCCGCGCCGCAGGTCCAGGCGTCCAAGCGCGGGCCCAATCCGCTCGCCCGCCAGGCCTTCTGGCGCGATCCGCAGAGCCCGGCTGCGCTGCAGGCCCGGCGCTGGCGCGCTCAGGGCCGCGACGCCGACGCGGCGGCGATGGAGCGGCTCGCGCAGCGCCCGACCGCGGTCTGGCTGACCGACAGCCGCGACGTCCGCGGGCGCGTACGCGACCTGACCGCCAAGGCGGTCGCGGCCGGCCGCAGCTCGCTCCTGGTCGCCTACCACGTGCCCGGCCGCGACTGCGGCTCCTACTCGGCCGGCGGGTCGGGGTCACCGGAGGGCTACCGCGACTGGGTGCGCGACTTCGCGCGCGGAATCGGCTCACGCCACGCCACGGTGATCGTGGAGCCCGATGCCATCCCCCAGGCCGTGACCGAGACCTGCCTCTCGGACGCCTCCAAGGACCAGCGCTTCGCGCTGCTGGCGGATGCGGTGCGCGTATTCCGGCGGCTGCCCAACACCGCGGTCTACATCGACGCCGGCAACCCCGGCTGGGTGCTGCCGGTCGACCGCCTCGTCGCGCCGCTGCGCCAGGCCGGCATCCGCGCCGCCGACGGCTTCGCGCTCAACGTCAGCAACTTCTACCGGACCGGCGCGGTGATCCGTTACGGGCGCGCGCTCTCCAAGAAGCTCGGCGGCGCCCGTTTCGTGATCGACACGAGCCGCAACGGCAACGGGCCCAGCCTGCAGGACGACGCCGGCGGGCCGAAGTGGTGCAACCCGCCCGGTCGCGCCGTCGGCAGCAGCCCCACCACGGGCACGGGCCGGCGCAAGGTCGACGCTTATCTGTGGGTCAAGACCCCAGGGGCAAGCGACGGCACCTGCCGCGCGGGCGCGCCGCCCGCCGGTCACTGGTGGCCGGAGTACGCGCTGTCGCTCGTCCGCAACCGCTGACCCGCGTACGCTCCCCGGCATGGACCTGACGCTCCTGCCGCTCGACCAGCCGACAGAGACCCGCACCTTCGAGAAGGGCCGCTTCGACGTATACGCGGTCGGGCCGATGACGCTGGGCCGAGCCACCTACGACCCGGGCTGGCGCTGGTCCGAGCACGTCGGCGCGGCCAATGGCGAGCGGCTCTGCCAGGTCGAGCACGTGGGCCTCGTGCTGTCGGGGCGGGCGGCGGTCGAGATGACCGACGGCAGCGAGCGCGTCATGGAGCCCGGCGAGCTCTTCCACGTGCCGCCCGGCCACGACAGCTGGGTCGTCGGCGACGAGCCCTACGTGTCGCTGCACATCCTCGGCAGCGAGAGCTACGCGGCGAGCTGATGCGGCTCTACGACTACCCCGGCTCCGGCAACTGCTTCAAGGTCCGGCTCGCGCTGGCCCAGCTCGGGCGCGACTACGAGCGCGTCCACGTGGACATCTTCGACGGCGGCACGCTCACCGACGAGTTCGGCGCGCTCAACCCGGCCCGCACGACGCCCGTGCTCGTGCTCGACTCCGGCGACGTGCTGACGGAGTCGGGCGCGATCCTGTTCCACCTCGCCGAGGGCACCGAGCTGCTGCCCGACGGATCCCATCGAGCGCGCCCAGGTGCTGCGCTGGCTGTTCTTCGAGCAGACCGCGATCGTGCCGACGATCGCCGGGCTGCGCGTGCGGCTCGCGGCCCAGGCGCTCGAGCCCGGCTCGCGCGGCGCCGAGGCGCGGCGCGTCGGCGGGCTGGCCGCGCTGGGCCTGCTGGAGGCCCACCTGGCGGACCGCGAGTTCCTCGTCGGCAAGCGCTACTCGATCGCCGACATCGCCGTCTACGGATACGTGCACGTCGCCGGCGACGCGCAGATCGACCTGTCCGGACTTTCCCGCGATCCAGGCCTGGATCGAGCGGGTCGAGGCGACGCCCGGCCACGTCGACGACCTCGTGCCGATCCCGCCCGAGACGCGATTCGGCATGGGGCGCTCGATCTACGGGTAGCGGGAACGCATGGCGCCCCGATCGATCTGGAACGGCACGATCAGCTTCGGCCTCGCCCACGTGCCGATCAAGCTGTACTCGGCGATCGAGTCGAAGACGGTCAGCTTCCACGAGGTGCACGTCAGCGACGGCGCCAAGATCGAGCACAAGCGGCTCTGCTCGAAGGAGGGCAAGGAGGTCCCCTTCAAGCAGGTGGTCAAGGGCTACGAGGTGTCGGAGGGCAAGTTCGTGGTGCTCGACTCCGACGAGATCAAGGCCGCCGCCGGAGCGCGCGGCAAGGTGATCGAGATCGAGGAGTTCGTGCCGGAGGGCGAGATCGACCCGATCTACCTCGAGCGCACCTACTACGTGGGCCCGCGCGACGACGACGAGCCCTACCGCGTCCTGCACGCCGCCCTCGAGCGGGCCGGGCGCGTGGGGATCGGCCGCTTCACCTTCCACGATCGCGAGTACCTGGCCGCCGTGCGCGCGCTCGGCGACGTGCTCGCGCTGCACACGATGCGCTTCCACGACGAGGTGGTCGAGGGCGACGACCTCGACGTCGACACCCCGGGCAAGGGCCCCACCAAGCAGGAGGTCGACATGGCCGGGCGGCTGGTGGAGTCGCTGCACCGCAAGTTCAAGCCCGAGGACTACGAGGACAGCTATCGCGAGGCGGTGCTCGAGCTGATCGAGCGCAAGGCCAAGGGCGAGGACCTGACGCCGCCCGAGCCCGAGCCCGAGGAGGAGCCGGGCGACCTGACCGCGGCGCTCCAGGCGAGCCTCGGCAAGGGGTCCTGACGATGCCGCGCTCGCTCTGGACCGGTTCGATCTCCTTCGGGCTCGTGAACGTGCCGATCAGCCTCACGAGCGCCGCGCGCGACCTCGACCTGCACTTCCGCCAGCTGCACGAGAAGGACGGCGCGCCGATCGAGCAGCGCCGCTTCTGCTCGAAGGAGAACGAGGAGGTCGAGTGGGAGGAGGTCGCGCACGGCTACGACCTCGACGGCGACCAGGTCATCCTGACCGACCTCGAGCTGGCCTCGGTGCAGCCGCGCAAGACGCGCACGATCGACATCGAGGCGTTCGTCGACCTCGAGGACGTCGACCCGATCTACTTCGACCACCCCTGGTTCCTGCTCCCCTACGGCGAGAGCGAGGGCACGCTGCGCGCCTACCGCCTGCTCGTGAAGGTGATGGAGTCGACCGAGCGCGCCGCGCTGGGCCGGTTCGTGATGCGCAGCCGCGAGTACCTGGTGCTCGTCGGCGCGCGCGACGGCCTGCTGTCGCTCACCACGCTGCTGTTCCACGACGAGGTCCGCCCGACCAAGGGGATCGCGCCGGGCGGGCGCAAGCCCACCAAGAAGAAGGTCGACGGCGCGGTGAAGGTGATCGAGGCGCTGTCGGCGGACTGGGATGCCGAGCGCTACGAGGACTGCTACCGCAAGCGGCTCGAGAAGATCGTGCGCGACAAGAAGAAGGGCAAGACGATCGAGGCGCCGTCCGAGCCCCAGCAGCCCAAGCCGGCGCCCGACCTGATGGCCGCGCTCGAGGAGACGCTCGCGAAGGTGGGCTCCCGCTAGAAGCTGTCGGGGTCCTCGACGGCGCGCTGGAAGAGGTCGTCGTCGATGTTGTGCCCGGTCACGACGAGCACGATCGGGCCGTCCGGCGGCTCGATCGCGCCCAGCGCCGCGAGCGCCGCCGCGGCGGAGCCCTCGACGCGGATACCGGCGGCCGCGAAGGCGCCCAGCGCGCGGGCGATCTCGCGCTCCGGCACCTGCACGAACGGCGTGCCCAGCGCGACCAGCTCGTCGACCGCAAGCGGGATCGCGACGCGCACGGCCAGCCCGTCGGCGAACGTCGCCGGGCGGGCCGCACTCGACCGGCCGTCGCGCCGCCACGCTCAGCGCCATCACCGGCGCTGCGCTCGAGACGACACCGAGGGCACCGCCGCCGAGGCCGCGCGCGACCCCGATCAGCAGGGCGCCGTTGCCGACCGGCACGATCGTCAGCGCCGGGCGCTCGCCGAGCTGCGCGACGAGCTCGCGGCCGATCGCCGCGTAGCCCTCGAACTGCGCCGGCTCGGCGCCGTCCTCGAAGAACGGGACGTTCTCGCGGGCGGCGTGGTCGCGGGCGCTGGTCCTTGGCCTCGTCCACGTCGGCCCCGGCCGCGCGCACGTCGGCGCCGAGGCGCTGCAGCAGCTCGAGCTTGGCGGCGCTGCAGCGGTCGGGCACGTAGACGACCGCGCGCAGGCCGGTCCGCTCGGCCGCCCATGCCGTGGCGGCGCCGTGGTTGCCGGTCGAGGCGGTGACCACCTCCGCCGCTCCCTCGTCGCGGTAGCGCTCGAGCGACGGCAGCGCGCCGCGCCACTTGAACGCCCCCAGCTCGTGCCGGTCCTCGCGCTTGAGAAGCAGCGTCCGGCCGGGCGCGAGCTCGGCCGGAGCGGGATCGAGCGGCGTCGGCTGGGCTTCCATGCGACGCAGACTAATCTCGGCGCCATGAGCGCCACAGCCGACCGAGCACTGGAGGCCGCGGCCTGGGACCTCGAGCCGCTCGTCGAGTCCAAGGGGGCCGAGGGCGTCGAGGAGCTGCTGCTGGAGGCCCGCGACCGCGCCACGGCGTTCGCCGAGCGCCACCGCGGCGCCGTGGGCGAGCTCGGGCCCGACGGGCTGGCCGACGCGATGCACGAGCTGGCCGCGATCTACGACCTCGCCGGCCGCGCCGCCTCCTACGCGATGCTCAGCTTCACGCTCGACACCGCGGACCCGGCGCGCGGCGCGCTGATCCAGAAGGCGCAGGAGCTGGGCGCCTCGATCGAGACGCAGCTCCTGTTCTTCGAGCTCGAGTGGAACCTGCTGCCGGACGAGCGCGCCGAGGAGCTGCTCGCCGGACCCGAGCTCGACTTCTGCCGCCACCACCTGCGCAGCCTGCGGCGCTACCGCCCGCACCAGCTCTCCGAGCCCGAGGAGCGGGTGATGACCGAGCTGGACGTGACCGGCTCGTCGGCCTTCCGGCGGCTGTTCACCGAGCAGGTGTCCGGCGATCGAGGTCGAGCTGCCCGACGCAGGCGAGCCGGTCTCGCTCGAGGTCGCGCTGAGTCGGCTCCAGCATCCGGACCGCGAGCTGCGCGAGCAGGCCGCGCGAGGGACGACGGCCGCGCTGCGGCCCGGCCTGCGCACGCGCGCGTACCTGTTCAACACCCTGCTCGCCGACAAGGCGACCAAGGACCGGCTGCGCGACTACCCCCACTGGCTCGCGTCGCGCAACCTCGCCAACGAGGCGAGCGACGAGTCGGTCGAGGCGCTGATCGAGGCCGTCGCGGGGCGCTACGAGCTGGCGCGGCGCTGGTACCGGCTCAAGGCCCGCCTGCTCGGCCTGGAGCGGCTCGCCTACTGGGATCGCGTGGCGCCGGTGGGCGACACCGACGAGCACGTCCCCTATGACGAGGCGCGCTCGATCGTGCTCGACTGCTACTCCGGCTTCTCCCCCGAGCTGGGCGAGACCGCCGCCGGGTTCTTCGAGGGCGGCTACATCGACGCGCCGACCCGGACCGGCAAGCGCGGCGGCGCCTTCTGCTCCTACACGGTCCCCTCGCGCCACCCCTACGTGCTGCTCAACTACACGTCGCGGCCCTACGACGTTCTGGTGATGGCGCACGAGCTCGGCCACGGCGTGCACGCGGCGCTGGCTCGCCCGCAGGGCATCTTCCAGTTCACCACCCCGCTCACGCTGGCCGAGACGGCGTCGATCTTCGGCGAGACGATCGTGCTCGAGCGGCTGCTGGAGCGGGCGCCGGACGCCGACGGCCGCCTCTCGCTGCTGGCGGGCTCGCTCGACGGCGCGGTCGGCGCCGTGTTCCGCCAGGTGGCGATGAACCGCTTCGAGCAGGGCGTCCACAGCGCGCGGCGGGAGCGCGGCGAGCTGCCGCCCGAGCGCTTCGCCGAGCTCTGGCTCGAGACCCAGGGCGACCTGCTTGGGGATGCCGTCGAGCTGCACGACGACTACGGGCTCTGGTGGTCCTACGTCCCGCACTTCGTCGACACGCCCGGCTACGTCTACGCGTACGCGTACGGGCATCTGCTGGCGCTGTCGGTCTACCGCCGCTACGAGGAGGAGGGCGAGGACTTCGTGCCGTCGTACCTCGAGCTGCTGCGCGCGGGGGGCTCGCGGCCGCCCGAGGAGCTCGGCCGCATCGTCGGCGTCGACCTGTCCGACCCCGGCTTCTGGAGCTCCGGGCTCGACCTGATCGAGCGCCAGCTCGACGCGGCGGAGCAGGCCGCCGAGGAGGCCGGCCGGGGGGCGTGAGCGACTCGGTCGAGGAGCGCATCGCGCTGGCCGTCGGCGAGGTCGCGCTCGAGCGGCCGCGCGACGCCGAGGCGCTGCTCACCGAGGAGGGCTTCGAGCACGAGGAGTTCCTGCCCTACTGGGCCGAGCTCTGGGCGAGCGGGGTCGCGCTCGCGGACGACGTCGCCCGCCGCTCGCTGCGCGGCGAGCGCGTGCTGGAGCTGGGCTGCGGCCTCGGGCTGCCGAGCATCGCGGCCGCGCTGGCGGGCGGGCGCGTGCTCGCCACCGACTGGTCGCCCGACGCGGTGCGCGCCACGGCCGCCAACGCGGAGCTCAACGACGTGTCGATCGAGACCGCCGTGGTCGCCTGGGACGCGCCCGCCGAGATCGTGGACCGGGCGCCGTGGCGCTACGTCCTCGCGTCCGACGTCCTTTACGAGCCGCGCAACGTCGATGCGCTGCTCGACCTTCTGCCGCAGCTCGTAGACAAGACGGGCCGCATCCTCCTGGCCGATCCGGGCCGCCGCCCCGCGGAGGAGTTCCTCGAGCGCGCGCGGGCGGGGCCCTGGCACGTGCGCACCACCGGCAGCCCACGCACGCCGCGCGTGAGCATCCACCGGCTGCGGCGCCGCTGACCCGCTAGCGCGGCAGGTCGGCGAGCGCCGCGTAGAGCTCGCGCGCGGCCGCCTCGCCGAGGCGCAGGCTCTCGAGGCGGTAGCTCTCGTTCGGCGCGTGGAAGGCGTCGTCGGGGAGCGCGAAGCCGCTGACGATCGGGGTGATGCCTCGGTCGGCCAACAACGCCAGCAGGGGCAGCGTGCCGCCCAGCCGCACGAGCGCAGGGGGCCTGCCGCAGGCGCGCTCCATGGCGCCGGCCGCCAGCTGCAGCGCCGGGTGGGAGGCGTCGAACAGCGCCGGCTCGGCCAGCTCGGCGTCGATCGTCACCTCGGCGCCATCCGGCGCCGCCTCGCGCAGCAGGCGCTCCAGCTCGGCCGCGACCGCGCCCGCATCCTGACCCGGCGCGATGCGCAGGCTGACGTGGGCGCGCGCGACGGCGGGCACGATCGTGCGCGGCTCGCCCACCTCGATCATGTTCACGTCGAGCGCGGCGGCGGCGCCCGTGCGCGTCCAGAACTCCTCGGCCGCGCCCGGCGCGACCTCGGCCGCCCCGGCGCCGGCGATCGAGTCGGCGCCGCTCGGCAGCAGGTCCCACGAGCGAAGCTCCTCCGCGCCCGGCGTGGCGGCTCCCGCGCCCAGCTCGGTGCGCACCCTCCCGCGCGCATCCGGCACCACCTCGGCGAGCATGCCGATCAGCACGTGCGCGGCGTTCAGGACCGCGCCGCCGTAGAGGCCCGAGTGCAGGTCGCGGCGGCCGGTGCGAACCTCGACCTCGGCCTGCGCCAACCCGCGCGCGGAGACCGATATCGCCGGCGTGCGCTCGTCGACCATGAGCGAGTCGAACACGATCGCGCAGTCGGCCTCGTCCTCGCCGCCGCGCAGGCGCTCCAGCACCGAAGGGCTGCCGATCTCCTCCTCGCCTTCGACCAGGAAGCGCACGTTCACGGGCAGCTCGCCCGCGCGCGCTAACTCGCAGCCCACGTGCAGCAGCGGCAGGAAGTTCCCCTTGTCGTCGGCCGCGCCGCGCGCGTAGAGGCGGCCGTCGCGCTCGGTCGGCTCGAACGGCGGGCTCTCCCAGAGCTCGAGCGGCCCGGCGGCCTGCACGTCGTAGTGGCCGTAGACGAGCACCGTCGGGGCGTCCGGGCGCGAGGCGCGCAGCTCGCCCAGCGCCATCGGGTTGCCCTCCCCTATGCGCACGGCCTGCGCGCTGCCGCCGGCCGCGTCGATGCGCTCGCAGACCCAGTCGCACGCGCGCGCGAGGGCATCGGCGATCGCCGCCGCCGGTCGAGACCGACGGGATCCGCAGCCAGTCCTCGAGCTCCGCGCGCAGGGTCGGCACGGGCGCCACATTAGCTGCGGCCGCGCGCCCCTTAGAGTCGTGGGGCATGCGCCGCCTGTTCCTGCTCGTAGCCGCGGTGGTGCTGGTGGACACCATGTTCTTCGCCGCGGTCGCTCCGCTGCTGCCGCACTTCTCGGACGAGCTGGGGCTCTCCAAGACCGCGGCCGGGATGCTCGCCGCCGCCTACCCGGCGGGCACATTCGCGGGCGCCCTGCCCGCCGGCTGGCTCGCTGCGCGCGTGGGCGTCAAGCCGACGGTCCTGATCGGCCTGAGCATGCTCGGGCTCAGCAGCCTCGTCTTCGCGTTCGCGCACCACATCGCCCTGCTCGACGCGGCACGCTTCGTGCAGGGCATCGGCGGCGCCTGCATGTGGGCGGGCGGGATGGCCTGGCTCGTCTCCGCCGCGCCGGTCGAGCGGCGCGGCGAGCTGATCGGCTCGGCGCTGGGGGCGGCGATCGTCGGGGTGCTGTTCGGCCCGGTGCTCGGGGGCGCGGCCACGGTGGTCGGCCAGGCGGTCGTGTTCAGCGGCGTGTCGGTCGTCGCGGTCGGCCTGGCGATCTGGGCGTGGACCACGCCCGGAGTCGCGCCCGAGGCGAGCGTCGGCGTGAGCGGCATGCTGCGCGCGATGCGCGGGCGCGAGGTGCTCGCCGGCTTCTGGCTGTTCGCGCTGCCGGCGGTGTTCGCCGGCACGCTCGAGGTGCTGGTGCCGCTGCGGCTCGACGACCTCGGCGCGAGCGGCGCCGCCGTCGGCGCGATCTTCCTGGTGGCGGCCGGCGTCGAGGCGTTCATCAGCCCCGTGGCGGGGCGGCTGTCGGACCGGCACGGCCGCCTGGCGCCGATCCGCGTCGGCCTCGTGGGCGCGCTCGTGATGGCGGCCGTCATGCCATTGCCCGGGACGATCCTGCTCATGGCCGGCGCGCTCGTGCTCGCGGTCTCGGCGCTGGGCGCCTTCTGGGCGCCCGGCATGGCGCTGCTGTCGGACGCGTCCGAGCGAGCCGGACTCGACCTGGCGCTCGCGTTCTCGATCGGCAACCTCGCCTGGGCGCTCGGCCACGTGATGGGTGGCGGCGGCGGCGGTGCGCTCGCCGACATGACTACGGACGCCCTCGTCTACGGGCTGCTCGGCGTCGCGTGTGCGGTGACGCTCGCCGGCGTCCTCGTGCTGGGGCGCTCGGCCCGGGCGAGCTCGCCCGCGGCGCGCTGAGCTACGGGCAGTTCGGCCAGGGCGCGGCGCCGGCGCGCCGGAACAGCTTCAGCGCAATGCGGTCCTGCTGGGCCTCGGTCGCGTCGGCGGGGTCACCGGTTCCGCCGAGGTTGCGCCAGGTGCTCAGGCTGAACTGGTACTTGCCGCGATAGCGGCCGCCCGGCGAGACGGCGGTCGGATCGCCGCCCGACTCGCACTCGGCGATCTGGCGCAGGAGGCGCGGCAGCCGCACCGAGCTGGACGTGTGCCGGACCGAGGCGCGCGCGAAGGGATCGAGCCCGAGCGCGTCCCGCGTCTGCGGGCCGACGACTCCGTCGACGGAGAGGTCCTTGCGCTTCTGGAACCGCTTGACGGCAGCCTCGGTCTGGGCCCCGAAGACGCCGTCGACCGGGACGCGCAGCTTGGCCTGGAGGCGGCGCACCGCGGCGCCGCGGTCGCCGCGCTTCAGCACCACGGTGCCGGAACGCTCGTCGCGCTTTGCGGCCGAGGGCGCGTCGTCCTCCGCGCCGGTGGGGGCGGCGGCGCCCCCTCCCCCGTCAGCCGACGCGGCCGCGGGCACGCACAGCAGCGCGAGCGCGACCAGGACGCCCGCGAACGGACGGCGCACAGCATCGACGGCGGCTTGCAACGGCTTCTGTCCCCTTTCCGACGCCTACGGGGTGAGCTGACGGGCTCGCGCCGGAAAGTGGCGCTACGCAAAATGGGCGGCTTGCGATTCGCCCCGGCGGCCTTCCATGGCCGCTAGGTGGTTCCCCCGCCCCTCGTCGTCGGGACGACGAAGGCTCGGCAATTCGATTACGAAGCCGGAGATCCTAGCGTGCCGCGCCCGAGCAGGTCGTCGACGATCGTCACGATGTCGACCGGACGCCGCGGCAGGCGCGCCATGACGGGCCTCGCGATGTTGACCGCGCGGGCCGCGGCGCTGACGCGCGGCTCGACCTCCGGCGGCAGCACCGGAGGCAGCTCGCCGGTCTCCTCGCGCAGTGCCGGGGGCGGCGGCTGGCGCCGTTTCAGCCAGATCCCGGCCGCGACCGCTCCGAGCACGAACGGCGTGGCGCGTGCAAGCAGTCGGAATGGCACGAGCCGCAGACTAATCTCCTGGCCCGATGGACCTCGGTCTCCAGGGCAAGGTGGCGCTCGTGACCGGCGCCTCGCGCGGAATCGGCTTCGGCATAGCCCGGGCGCTGGCCGCCGAGGGCGCCTCGGTCGCGATCAGCTCGCGGTCCCGGGAGCGCATCGAGGAGGCGGCCGAGCAGATCGGCGCGCGCCCCTATGTGCACGACTCGGCCGACCTGGATGCGGCACCCGAGCTGATCGACCGCGTCGAGGCCGAGCTCGGCCCGCTCGCGGTGCTCGTGACCAACACCGGCGGCCCGCCGGGCGGCGAGCCGCTCGAGTTCACACGCGAGCAGTGGGAGGACGCCTACCGCGAGCTCGTGCTCGCGCCGATGGCGCTGATCGAGCACGCCGTGCCGGGCATGCGCGAGCGCGGCTTCGGCCGCATCGTCAACGTCTCCTCCAGCGCCGTGCGCGAGCCGATCCCGGCGCTGCTGCTGTCCACATCCCACCGCAGCGCGCTGCTGGCCACCTTCAAGCTGCTGTCGCGCCGGTTGGCGAGCGACGGCATCACGCTCAACACCGTGCTGCCGGGGCGGATCGCGACCGATCGCCTCAAGGAGACCCACGGCTCGATGGAGGCCGCCGAGAGCGCGGCCGCCGACGAGGTCCCGATCGGGCGGCTCGGCACGATCGACGAGATCGCGGCCGCGGCGGCGTTCCTGTGCTCCGCGCACGCGAGCTACGTCACCGGCGTGGCCCTCGAGGTCGACGGCGGACTGACGCAGTCGATCTGATGCTCGGGCTCCCCGACGGCATCCGCGCCTGCCTGTTCGACCTCGACGGGGTGCTGACGCAGACGGCGCGCGTCCACGCCGAGGCCTGGAAGCAGATGTTCGACGAGTTCCTGCACTCGCGCCCGGAGCCCTTCAGCGAGTTCACGCCGCACGACTACGACGAGTACGTCGACGGCAAGCCGCGCATGGACGGCGTGCGGTCCTTCGTCGAGTCCCGTGGGATCGACCTCTCCGACGAGCAGCTCACCGAGCTCGGCGACCGCAAGAACGAGGTCGTGCAGAGCCTGATCCGCGAGCGCGGCGTGGAGACCTACGACGGGTCGGTCGACTACGTGAAGCAGGCCCGCGACGCCGGGCTGCGCCGGGCCGTCGTCTCGTCGAGCACCAATACGCGCGACGTGCTGCGCGTCACGGGCATCGCCGACCTCTTCGAGGAGGTGGTCGACGGCGTCGTCGCCGAGCGCGAGGGCCTGAAGGGCAAGCCCGCCCCGGACACGTTCCTCGCGGGCGCGCGCGCCCTGGGCGTCGAGGCGGCGCAGGCCGTGGTCTTCGAGGACGCCCTGGCGGGCGTGGAGGCCGGCCGCGCCGGCGACTTCGGCTACGTGGTCGGGGTGGATCGCGTCGACCACGCAGACGACCTGAAGCGCCACGGCGCCGACGTCGTCGTGAAGGACCTGTCGGAGCTCCTCGAGCGCTCGTGAGCGCCCGCCGGCCATCGGACGAGGCCCACCCCTGGGAGATCCGCGAGGGCGAGCTCGAGCCGGAGCTGCTGGCGCAGCGCGAGTCGGTCTTCGCGCTCTCGAACGGCCACATCGGATTCCGCGGCACCCTCGACGAGGGCGAGCCGCACGGGCTGCCGGGCACCTACCTGAACGGCGTCTACGAGACGCGGCCGCTGCCGTACGCCGAGGCCGGCTACGGCTTCCCCGAGGACGGGCAGACGGTCGTCAACGTCACCAACGGCAAGCTCATCCGGCTGCTGGTCGACGACGAGCCCTTCGACGTCCGCTACGGCGAGCTGCTCTCGCACCGGCGCGTGCTCGACATGCGCGCCGGGACGCTCGAGCGCGAGGTCGAGTGGCGCTCGCCCGCCGGCAAGGTCGTGCGCGTGCGCTCGGTGCGGCTGGTCTCGCTGGTCCAGCGCGCCGTGGCCGCGATCTCGTGGGAGGTCGAGCCGGTCGGCAACCCGGCGCGCATCGTGGTCCAGTCCGAGCTGGTCGCCAACGAGGCGCTGCCGGAGGCGCCCTCCCAGGACCCGCGCGCGGCCGCGGCCCTGCGCGCGCCGCTGGTGAGCGAGTACGCGGGCGCCAGGGACAACCGCGTGACGCTCGTGCACCGGACGCGCGTGAGCGGGCTGCTGGTCGGCGCCGCCATGGACCACGTGATCGACGCCGGCGACGGCTCCGCGACGCACGTCGAGGCCGAGGACGACCTCGGCCGCTTCACGGTCGCAGCCGACCTCGACGCCGGCACCACGCTGCAGCTCCAGAAACTGATCGCCTACGGCTGGTCGGCGCAGCGCACGCTGCCCGCGGTGCGCGACCAGGTCGAGGCCGCGCTGGTGGAGGCTCGCCACACCGGCTGGGACGGGCTGGTCGCAGGCCAGCGCGAGACCCTCGACGACTTCTGGGCGCGCGCCGACGTGGAGCTCGACGGCGATATGGAGATCCAGCAGGCGGTCCGCTTCGGCCTGTTCCACTCGATGCAGGCCGGCGCGCGCGCCGAGCGCCGCGCGATCCCCGCCAAGGGCCTGACCGGTCCCGGCTACGACGGCCACGCGTTCTGGGACACCGAGACGTTCGTGCTGCCGCTGCTCACCTACGCGGTGCCGCACGCCGCGGGGGCGGCGCTGCGCTGGCGCCACTCGACGCTCCCGCTGGCGCGCGAGCGCGCGCAGACGCTCAACCTGAGCGGCGCGGCCTTCCCCTGGCGGACGGTCGCCGGCGAGGAGTGCTCGGCCTACTGGCCGGCCGGGACGGCGGCCTTCCACGTGTCGGCGGACGTGGCCGATGCGGTGGTCCGCTACCTCGACGTCACCGGCGACGAGGACTTCGAGCGCGACGCCGGCCTCGAGCTGCTGGTGGAGACCGCGCGGCTGTGGCTGTCGCTCGGCCACCACGACCCCGGCGGCGGCTTCCGCATCGACGGCGTGACCGGCCCCGACGAGTACTCGGCCGTCGCCGACAACAACGTCTTCACCAACCTGATGGCGCAGCGCAACCTGCTGGCCGCAGCCGACGCCGTGGAGCGCAGTCCCGACCGCGCGCGGGAGCTGGGCGTGGGCGACGGCGAGGTCGAGGAGTGGCGTCGGGCGGGCGGCGAGGTGCGCCTGCCCTACGACGAGCGGCTGGGGGTCCACGAGCAGTCCGACGAGTTCACCCGCCACGCCGAGTGGGACTTCGAGGCGAGCGCCGACCGCTACCCGCTGCTGCTCCACTTCCCCTACTTCGAGCTGTACCGCAAGCAGGTCGTCAAGCAGCCGGACCTGGTGCTCGCGATGCACCTGCGCGGCGACGCATTCACCGACGAGCAGAAGCTGCGCAACTTCGACTACTACGAGCGCCGCACGGTGCGCGACTCGTCGCTGTCGGCCTGCACGCAGGCCGTGATGGCGGCCGAGGTCGGCTACGTCGAGCTCGCCTACGACTACCTCGCCGAGGCCGCGCTGGTCGATCTCGACAACCTCAACCAGAACACGCGCGACGGGCTCCACATCGCCTCGCTGGCGGGCTCCTGGATGGCGTGCGTGGCGGGACTCGGGGGGATGCGCGACTTCGGCGGGCGGCTGACGTTCGCGCCGCGGCTGCCGCAGGACCTGGACGCGGCTCGCCTTCGGGCTGAGCCTGCGCGGCCAGTGCGTCCGCGTGGAGTTCGACCACGAGCAGGCCACCTACAGCGTCGACGGGGCGCGCTCGTTCGAGGTCGCCCACCACGGCGAGACGCTCGTGCTCGAGCCCGGCACGCCGGTGAGCCGGCCGATGCCGCCTGCCGTCGGACCGCGAGCCCCCGCCGCAGCCGCCCGGGCGTGCGCCGCGGCCGCGGCACGGCAACGCTCGCCGCGGCTTAGGGCGCCGGGGCGTCGTCGAGCAGCACGCGGTTGCGGTCCCAGCGCTCGATCTCGCAGCCGTCGCTGAGCTCGAAGCGGGCGTCGACGGGCTTTCCGCGCAGGCGCCCGCGCACGCGCGCGGTGGCCTCGCCGCCGTAGATCTGGGTGCAGGCGGTGGACGCCGGGACCGGCGCCAGCTGGGCGGGCGTCAGCCCGCCGAGGCGCCGGCACTCGGCGGTGCCGGCCTGCGGGCCGAGCTCGCGGCAGCGCACTGCCCGGCGGCGTGGCGGGGCCGTCCGGCCCGCGAGCGATGGACGGTCACGACCAGGTCTGCGGCGAGGCCGGCGCCCTGGGGCTGGGAGTCGGACTCGTCGTCCCCGCAGCCCGCCACGACCGCCGCGAGCGCGAGGAGCGCGCACGCGACGGCGGTGGCGACCGGCTTCATGCCGGGGATGATGCCTATACGGCCAGGTGAGCCTGGGCCGGCTGGTGCTCGAGCGCCAGCTCGAGCACCTCGCCGATCGTCATGACCGGGTGGAAGGTCATCGCCTCGCGGACCTCCTCCGGCACGTCGTCCAGGTCGGCCCGGTTGCGCTCGGGCAGGATCACGTCGGTGAGCCCCGCCGCGTGGGCGGCCAGCACCTTCTGCTTGAGGCCGCCGATCGGCAGCACCCGGCCCTGCAGCGTCACCTCGCCGGTCATGCCGACGGTGTGGCGCACCGGCCGGCCGCTGAGCAGCGAGGCGAGCGCCGTCGTCATCGTGATGCCCGCGCTGGGGCCGTCCTTCGGGATGGCTCCGGCCGGCACGTGGACGTGGAACTCGCGCTCGTCGAACGCCTCCTCGTCGATGCCGAGCTCGCCGGCGTGGCCGCGCACGTAGGAGAGGGCGATGCGCGCCGACTCCTTCATGACGTCGCCCAGCTGCCCGGTTAGCGTGAGGCCGTCCTTGCCGTTCATCGAGGTCGCCTCGATGAACAGGACGTCGCCACCCGCGCCCGTGACGCTGAGGCCGGTGGCCACGCCCGGGACCGCGGTCCGCTCAGCCGCCTCCTGGAAGAAGCGCTGGCGGCCGAGCGCCGAGCGGAGCGCCGGCTCGTCGATCGAGACCGGGGCCTCGACCTTGGCCGAGGCCAGCTGCGTCGCGGTCTTGCGGAGCAGCGTGCCGAGCTCGCGCTCGAGGTTGCGGACGCCCGCCTCACGCGTGTACTCGGTCACGACCTGGCGCAGTACCGCGTCCTCGATCGAGACCTCGTCCTCGCGCAGGCCGTTGCGCTCGCGCTGGCGCGGCCACAGGTAGCCACGTGCGATCGCGACCTTCTCCTCGGTCGTGTAGCCGTCGAAGCGGATGATCTCCATCCGGTCGAGCAGCGGCGCCGGGATCGTCTCGGCCACGTTCGCGGTCGCGATGAACACGACCTGCGAGAGGTCCAGCTCCACGTCCAGGTAGTGATCGCGGAACTCGTGGTTCTGCGCCGGGTCGAGCACCTCGAGCAGGGCCGCGCTGGGGTCGCCACGCCAGTCGGCGCCGACCTTGTCGACCTCGTCGAGCATGATCACCGGGTTCATCGTCCCGGCGTCGCGCAGGGCACGGACGAGCCGGCCCGGCAGGGCGCCGATGTAGGTGCGCCGGTGGCCGCGGATCTCGGCCTCGTCGCGCACGCCGCCGAGCGACATGCGGACGAACTCGCGCCCGGTCGCGCGGGCGATCGACTCGCCGATCGAGGTCTTGCCCGTGCCGGGCGGCCCGATCAGCGTGAGGATCGCGCCGGAGCGCCGGTCCTCCTCGATGCCGCGCTCCTGGCGCAGCTTGCGCACCGCGATGTACTCGACGATGCGGTCCTTGACGTCCTCGAGCCCGGCGTGGTCGGCATCGAGCACCTCACGCGCGTGCACGGGATCCAGCCGCTCCTCGGAGCGACCCGACCACGGCACGGCGATCAGCCAGTCGAGGTACGACCGGATCGTCGAGGCCTCGCCGCCCTGCTCGCCCATGCGCTCGAGGCGGCCCAGCTCGCGCTCGGCCTGCTCGCGCACCTCGTCGGGCATGCCGGCGTCCTCGATCTTGGTGCGGTACTCGTCGACGACCGATGCGTCGTCGTCGCCGAGCTCCTTGCGGATCGAGTCCATCTGCTTGCGCAGGAAGTACTCCCGCTGCTGCTTCTCGGCGCCCGTCTGGACGTCGTCGCGGATGCGCTGACGCACCTGCAGCTCGGCGAGCCGCTCACGCTGCAGCTTGAGCGACAGCTCGAGCCGCTTCGTAACGTCGAGCTCCTCGAGCACGTCGACCTTCTGGTCGTAGGTGAGGTCGGGCGCGTAGCCGGAGGTGTCGGCGAGCACGCCCGGCTCGGTGATCGAGCGGACGAACGCGGCCACGCGGCCGTCGTCGCCGCGCAGCTCGAGCAGCTCCTCGACCACGGCGCGGTACTCGCGCTCCAGGTTGCGGGTGCGGCCGTCGACGGGGTTGTCGTCGGGATGGGGCTCCACCTCGACGCGCAGCGCGCCCGAGGGGTCTGAGGCAGCCGCGCCGATGCGGGCGCGGTGGATGCCCTCGAGCGCCACTGCACGGCCGCCGACCGGCAGCCGGACGTGTTCGACTACGTTCGCGACCGTGCCGACGCTGGCGAACTCATCGCCCTTGCGGGGGACGAGCACCACGCGCTCCTCGTCGCCGACGTCGATGGCGAGGGTCACTGTCATGTTGGGGAAGACGACGGAGTCGTCCACGGGGACCAGCAGAAGGTTTTCCATGTTCTTCTCCATGCTTACGGATCGTAAGTGAGTCTAGAGCACAGGCCCGCCGGCGACTTGGTCTAGCTTGCCGAGCAGGACCACCACGATCTGAACGGGAGACGGGATGCCGCAGCGCAAGGCCGAAGCACGCTGGGAGGGGTCGCTGAAGGAGGGCCACGGGACGATGAACGTGGCGAGCGGGGCATACGAGGGGCCCTACTCGTTCCAGTCGCGCTTCGAGGAGGGCGACGGGACCAACCCGGAGGAGCTGATCGCGGGCGCCCACGCGGGCTGCTTCTCGATGGCGCTGTCGGCGGACCTCGGCCGCGCCGGGTACACGGTCGGGCACGTCGAGACGACGGCGACCGTCCACCTCGACATGAGCGGCGCCGCGCCGACGATCTCGGCGATCGACCTGGACAGCTCGGCGAGGGTCGAGGGGATCGAGGAGGACGAGTTCCAGCGGATCGCGGCGGAGGCGAAGAAGAACTGCCCGGTCTCGAGGGCGCTGGCGGCGGTTCCGACGATCAATCTGCAGGCGAAGCTGGTCGATTGAGCGACCCCGACGAGCCGCGCTCGCGGACGCAGCGCGGGCGGCGGCCGCTGCGGCGGCCGCCGAGCTGGTCGAGCCCGGGATGACGATCGGGCTCGGCTCGGGACGCGCGGTCTGGAAGGTCGTGGAGCTGCTCGCCGCGCGCGGCGGGCCGCCCGTCACGGCGGCGGTGGCGTCCTCTCGAACCGGCGAGCTGGCCCGCTCGGCCGGGTTCTCGGTGGTCGAGCTGGACGGGACGGTGGCCCTGGATCTGGCGCTCGACGGGGCCGACGAGGTGGACCCGTCGCTGGACCTGATCAAGGGGGGCGGCGGAGCGCTGCTGCGAGAGAAGATCGTGGTGTCGGCCGCGCGTCGGTTCGTGGTGGTGGCCGAGGCGTCGAAGCGGGTGGCTCGGCTGGGCGAGCGCTTCCGGCTGCCGGTCGAGGTGGTGCGGTTCGGCTGGCGCGACACGCGGCGGAGGCTGGCCGCTCTGGACGGCGTCGGCGAGCCCGAGCAGCGGCTGCGCGAGGACGGCGAGGCGTACGTGACGGACGAGGGGCATTTCATCTTGGATTGCGAGCTGGTGGGGGCCTCGGGCGGCGCGGCGGGCCCCGGCGCGGCGGGCCCGGACGCCGCGGCGCTCGGCGCCGCCGTCAAGCAGGTGCCGGGCGTGGTGGAGCACGGGCTGTTCGTAGGGCTGGCCGACCAGGCGCTGCTGGGGCTGCCGGACGGGTCGGTCGACGTGGTGCAGCGCCCGGGCTAGAAGTGTGGTCGTCAAACGTTGCGCTATGCGCGCGTTTCGTAACAACCACTCATAGCCCCGCGGCGCTCACCGCCGCATCGCCAACCCGGCGACGGTCGCCCGGCGGGCGCACGAGCAGGCGGATCTCGCGGCCGAAGTTCGCCGCTGCCGTCAGGTAGACCGCCTGCCGCGCGGTGACGCGCAGCGTGGCCACGGCCGTGGGCGCGGCGCCCGACCCCGGCGCGGTCGCTGCCTCGGCGCCCCCGGCCGCCCCGCTCGCCGCATCACCCGCCGCCGCCCGCAGACCGAGCAGCTCCGCGTCCTCCAGCGCCACCAGCGTCCGGCCACCGCCGTCGCCCTCGGAGGAGACCACGACATCCACGCGTGCGCCCGGCGCGGCGCCCGCGAGAACGGCCCCGCCGGCGACCGCGAGCTCCACCGCCCTCTCCCCCGCGCGCAATGCGCCGGCGCCCGAACGCGGCTGCCCTCCCTCGAGCATTCCCGCCGTGACGTAGCCGCCGGCCGCAACCGGCACCGCCGTCCGCGCGCCGGCCGGCCTGGGCGACGCTCGCGAGCGCGTCCGGCGGCAGGAAGCGCGCGGGCAACCGCTTCCCGGCGACGTCGCCCGCGCGCAGCCGCCGCTCGGCCGGCAGATCGCGCTGCGCCACGACCACCGTCGTCAGCGGTCCCAGCGCCTGCTCCGCCCGCCGCTCCCGCTGGCGCACCTCGGAAGCCGCCAACCCGCCGCAGACCAGCGCAAGGCAGAGCAGCAGAAGCCCGCGGCGGCGACGCGGAGTCACGCGGCGCGGCGGCGGGGGCGCCAGTCGCGCGGCTGTTTGGCCGCCGGGTCGGCACCCGACGGCCGGTCCGCGCGCATGGCTCCGCCAGGCGCGCTGTCGGCCGGCCGCAGGGCCTCCGCCCCCGGCAGCTCCACCACCGTCCGCGTGCACCCGCCCTCGCTCTCCACGATCACCCGCCCGCCCAGCTCGCGCGCCGCCCGCTTCGCGATGGCAAGGCCGCGGCCGCGGCCGGCAACCGGCGCGCGGGGCAAGGGCCCGTCGCGGTTGATCACCTCCACGGTCCCCACGCCGTGCTCCACCGCATTCGCGATCACGTTGCCGACCGCCCGCGCCCGCAGGCTCTCGGCGCGCCGCGAAGCGGGCACCGCCCCCAGCCGCTCGAGCTCCAGCCGCACCAGCGGATTCGCGGACTCGTCCAGCGCCAGCCGCAGCGCCGTGACCGCTCCGCGCAACTCGTGCTCGGCATCCGCGGCGACCTCGGCCTGCCGCCGCAGCGCCAGCGCCGCCGCCGCGGCGACCGCCCACCCGGCCCAGCCGAAGGCGATGGCCACCCAGCTCACAGCGCCTCCGTCAGCTTGTAGCCGACGCCGCGCACGTTGACCACCCACGGCCGCGGCGACGGCTGCAGCTTGCGCCGCAGCCGGTAGGCATGCGCATCGAGCGTCCGCGTACGCCCCATCGAGGCATAGCCCCAGACGTCGCGCAGCAGCTCCTGCTTGCCGTACACGCGCGTGGGCTCCTCGGCCAGCGCCTGCAGCAGCGCGAACTCCTTCGCCGCCAGCTCCACCTGCCGGCCCGCCAGGCGCACCGCGCGCGTCGACGGGTCCAGCGTCAGCTCGCCTATCCGCATCAGCCCGCGCGACCGCCGCCCCTCCGCGCGCCGCAGCACCGCCCGCACCCGCGCCAGCAGCTCGGCGTACAGGAAGGGCTTGCAGACGTGATCGTCGGCACCGCGCGCGAAGCTGCGCACGCGGTCGGCCTCACCTGCGCGGCCGCTCACGACGATCACGGGAAGCTCCGGGTCGACGCGAGTGGCCAGGCCGTCGGCGGCGCGGATGCGGTCGAGCAGCGCGAGGCCGCTGCCGTCCTCCAGGCTCAGGTCGAGCAGCACCAGCGCCGGCTGGCGCACCTCGAGCGCCCGCAGCCCCTCCCCGGCCCCACTCGCACCGACGGCACGGAAGCCGTCGGCGATCAGGTTCTCGATCAGAAACGACCGGGTGGCCAGGTCGTCCTCGACGACGAGGACGCAGCGCTCGAGAGGGCGACGATCCACGCCGTCTGAAGGAGAGGCACGGCGATTCTCGCCCCCGGCGCCAGGCGCGCGCCGGCCCGCCTTGCCGCACGCGCCGAAATGATGCAAACGCGGTTGCAACCCTCTCGGCCCGGAAGGAATCGGCCGTAGGATGACGACGCGCTGGGCTCCGCCCGCGCCCCTCGAACATGGACACGGCAAGACGCGGCAATTACGAGTCCGGCTCCGACTACGTGCTGGAGTACGGCGAGCTTCGGTTCACGTTCAACGAGCGGGACTTCACCGAGCGCGTGGAGCAGGCCGCGACCAAGCTCGGCTTCGTCGACGGGCCCGCTCGGCGACCAGGAGCGCGAGGACCTCGTCAACCTCGCCGTCAACGGCGAGGTGTCCGAGCCGCAGTCCGAGCTCGGCGACCACATCAACTTCTGCTGGGGCGACCTCAACGGCCCGTCCGAGCGGTCGCTCGTCCACTGGATCCGCCGCCTCGTCTTCCGCGGCGCCTGGCTCGACCAGCGCGTCATGGAGGGCGAGCTCGAGATCGTCTTCGACGAGACCAACCACTCCTTCGGCTACGCCCAGCCCGATCGCAACTTCGAGCTGATCGAGCTCTCGCCCGAGCCCAGCTGGCGCGGCGTCGCCTACCGGCGCTAGCCGCGCCCGGCCGCCTAGCTCAGCGCTTCGCGCTGCACGGCGCCGCTCTCGGCCTCCGCCGCGAGCACCACCCACGACGTGGCCCAGCGCAGGACCTCGCGGTCCCCTCCGGCGGCCGCGACGATCGTCAGCGTGCCGCCCTCCTCCGTGGCGCGCCCGGCGCCGAAGACGCGCCGGCGCGTAGCGGGCGGCAGCGACTCGAGCCCGTCGATCACGACCGCGGCGTGCTGGCCGCGCTCGACCTGGCGCTTCGCGCGCTCCACGGCCAGCTCGGCCGCCTGCGCCTGCGCCTCGGGCGGGCGTTCGAAGCTGCCGCCGAACACCGGCGGCCCCGCCTCGCGCCACTCTGAGATCTCCTCCGGCCGCACCCCGGCAAGGGCGATCTGCACGCCCACGTCCGGGTAGGACTCCGCGAGCTCCTTCACGACCTGGCGCAGCATCGTCGTCGCGCCGGCGCCGGGCGGGCCGACGATCGCGACCCGCGATCCCTTGCCGTACGGCACTCCGCTCAGCTCGCCCAGGCGCTCCTTCGCGAACACCGGCGTCAGGTCGTCGAACCAGGGCCGCTGCTCGGGCGGCTCCGCGTCCGCGCCGTTCACGCTCTCGACGCGAACCAGCGAAGGATGGCGCTCGTTGCGCCGCGGCGGGCGCACCGGCCCGCTCACCTCGTCGCCCGCGCGCAGCTCGCAGCGGCGGATCTGCGCCGGCGAGACGTAGACGTCCGCGCGCGACTGCCCCGACGGGTCCACGCGCAGGAAGCCCGACCCGTTGGCGAGGATGTCGAGCCCGCCGGTGAGGACCTCCTCGTCGGAGACCTCGTCCTGGACGACCTCCGGCTCCTCCTCGACGACGTCGAGCTCCGACTCGCCGGGCGACTCCGCCTCGGGCTCGTCGGGCCCCTCGAGCGACTCCGCGGACGGCTCCTCGTCCGGCTCGTCATCGGCGACGTCGGGCGCCTCGAGCGCCTCAGCCGCGGGCACCTCGTCGGGCTCCGGCTCCTCGTCGACCGGCTCCGTCCCGCCCTGCGCGTCGAGGATCGCGCCGATCAGGTCCGCCTTGCGCTTCGCGCGGAAGCCCTCCAAGCCGAGCTCGGACGCGATCGCGTGGAGGTCGGCGAGGGGGCTGGACTCGAGCTCTTTGCGCTGAAGGACGGTCATGAGTCCGGTGACCCTAGCGAGCGAGGCGGCCGCCAGGGCCTCAGGCGTCGTCGCGAACGGCGTCCAGCACGAGGCCCATCAGCCGGGTCAGCGTGTCGTCCAGGTTCGCGTTGTCCACGATCGCCACCTGCTCCGACCAGAGCCCGCTCCCAGAGGTGGTCCTGGAGCCTGCGGATCTCCTCGAAGCGGTCCAGGTAGCGCTCCGCCGGCCGGGTGCCCGGGCGCAGCGAGAAGTGGCCGCGGTGCAACTCCCTGTCGTCCACCACGACCAGCGCCTCGACCAGCACGCAGCGCTCGCGCACGCGCGGGTGGATCCCGCCCGGCACGACGTGCACGCCCTCCACGACCACCGGCTTGCCCTCCGCCGCCGCCCGCTCCACGATCGCCTGGATCCCGGTCCCGACGCGCTCGGCCTGGTCGCGGTAGCCGCCGATCCCGCCCACCTCGAACGCCGACCCGTGCACCGTGGGCATCGCCTCGTGGGTGAAGAAGGCGCGCAGCACCTGCCGGATCACGTCCGTGGCGATCACCCGGTTGACGCCGAGCCGCGCCGCGAGCATCGTCGCGAGCGTCGACTTGCCGACCCCGGTCGTGCCGCCGATCAGCACCACGAGCGGCCGCTCGAGCCGGTCGAGGCGGCGCCAGCGCCGATAGCGGTTGGCCGCCGTCTCGCCCTCCTCGGCCAGCAGCACCTCCTCCGCGAGCGCGTGCAGCTCGCTCACGTCGATCTCGCCGTCGCCGCGCTCGGCCAGCCGCGCCTCGATCGTCCGGGCCAGCTCGAAGGAGCGCTCGAGCGACAGCGCCGTCGCCGACAGCGCCTGCGCCATCAGCCCCTTCGAGTACGGCAGGCCGTGGCCCTTGCGCATGACCACGGTCTCAGCCATCGACCAGCTCCATCAGCGCCTCGTCGACCCCCACGGGGCGGTTGCGCACGAACCCGACCGCCGCTCCCTGCTCGGCCGCGTGGCGGGCCACGGTGTCGATCGCGGCCGCCTTCAGCTCGGTGAGGTAGAGGTCGCAGCCGGCCTCTAGCCGCCGCCTCCAGGTCCGCCGCGAGCGCCGACCGGCGCGCCAGGTTCGTCGAGGCCACCACCGGTGACACCCCCTCGCAGCTCGGCGAACCCGTCGTGAAGAGCGCGACGCGCGCGCCCTCGGGCAGCGGCTCGGCCGGCTCGGTGCGCAGCGTGAACCGCACCGCCTCGGGCGGCGCCTCGGCGTCCTCGTGGGCCAGCAGCAGCTGCGCGCGCAGCAGCGCGTACTCGGCCAGCGGCTCGCGCGCGCCCGCGCCGATCACGCAGACGGTCCGGTCCACCGCCACGGGCGGGATGCACGAGCCCGACCCCTCGAAGATGAGCGCGCCCGTGCCCGGCAGCGCAGCAGCCAGCGCGGCGCCCGCCGGCACGTTCGACTCGTGCGGCGCACCGGTGAGACCGCCGCCCACGCGCCGGCAGCCGACGGTCCGCACCCCCGCCAGCACCGCGTCCTCGAGGTAGTCGGAGGCCGCATGGGCCCCTGCCTCGGCGAGCGCCACCAGCTCGGCGAGCCCCGTGTCCGCGGCCGCCACGCGCGGCTCGGCCGGGCCGCCGCGGCCCATGCAGACGATCACGGGCCCGCGCTCGCGCAACAGCCCGGCCCAGTGCGCGGCCACGGCGGTCTTGCCGGTGCGCTTGCCGGTGCCGATCACCGCCAGCGTGGGGCCGTCGAACGGCACCGGCGCGTAGTGGGGCGGGTCGAGCCGCAGCCCGGGCGCCTCGTAGCGCAGGCCCAGATGCAGCGCCAGGGCGGCCAGCGCAGCTTGGCGCGCGGCGGCAGCACGGGCTCGTCGGCGAGGTCCACGACGGCCTCGGCCTGCGGCGCGAGCCGCCGCAGCGCCGCCTCGGGGTCGGTCTCCACCGGCATCCCGTAGTGGTCCTCGAGCGGCCCGGCCGTCAGCTTCTCCTCCCCGCCGCAGAAGATCGCGCCCGCCAGGTCGAGCCGCGCCAGGGCGTCGCGAACCGCCGCCGGATGGTGCTCGCCGTCGATGAGCGCGATGACCGCCACCCGCGGGGCCGCCTCAGCCGTGCGCCGTCTCGCCCAGCAGCGACTGGTCCTTCTCGTACTCGTACGTGCGCGGGTCGAACGAGATGATCGCGTCGCGCTCGTGGAACGGGTACTTGCGGAACACCGTGACCCGCTCGGGGCTCGCCTCGATCACGTTGTAACAGGGCTTCGTCTTGCCGCGCAGGCGCGTGGTCGAGACGGTGCCGGCGTTGACGACGAACAGGTTCTCCAGTCGCCACGCGTACGGCACGTGCTTGTGGCCCGACAGCACGAGGTGCACCTTCGCGCGCTGCAGGCACTCGAGCGTGTCGCCCGCGTCGTGCACGATGTTGCGCTCGCGCCCGGTGCCGGGCACCGGCAGCAGGTGGTGGTGCAGCACGAAGATGCGCAGGTACGCCTCCTCGGCGGCGAAGCGCTCCTCGATCCATCCGTAGCGGCCGCGCCCGATCACGCCGTGGTCGAGGTCGGGCTCGGTCGAGTCGACGGCCACGATCGAGATGCCGTCGGTGTGCAGCTCCGCGCGCCGCTCGCCGAAGAGCTCCTCGAAGTGGACGTAGCCGACGTTGCGCGAGTCGTGGTTGCCCGGGATCACGATCATGCGCTCGCAGGCGATCCGGTCGAGGTACTCGCGCGCGAGCTGGTACTCGGGCCGCAGCCCGTCGCTGGTCAGGTCGCCCGACACGACCACCACGTCCGGCTCCAGCTCGTTGATCTCGACGATCGCGCGGTCGAGCAGGCTGGGCACGAAGTGCGGCGAGCCGCAGTGCGGGTCGGACAGCTGCGCGATCGTGAAGCGATCGCTCACGCGGGCTCCCGCCGCAGCTCGTCGTCGAGCGCCAGGTCGCGGGGTGCGCCGTCGGCGAGCGCCGCTCGCACCGCCAGGTAGTCGCGCGCGCCCGCGACGTCGTGCACGCGCAGGATGTCCGCGCCGCCGTCCGCCGCCGCGCCGACGGCGGCCAGCGTGCCGGCGCCGCGCTCGGCCGGGCTGCGCCCGGTCAGGGCCCCGACGAAGTCCTTGCGCGACACCGCCACCAGCAGCGGCCGGCCCAGCGCCGCAAGCTCCGGCAGGCGGCGCATCAGCTCGACCGACTGGGCCGGCGTCTTGGCGATGTCGATGCCGGGGTCGAACACGATCCGCTCGAAGTCGACGCCGCGCTCGCGCGCCACGGCGGCGCGCTCGCCGAGCAGCTCGATCACGTCCGCGACCACGTCGCCGTAGGCGGGATAGGCCTTGACCTTCGGCGCCGAGCGCGTGTGGGTTATGACCAGCTCCGCGCCGGCCGCCGCGCAGGCGTCGGCCACCTCCGGGTCGCTGAGCGCGCTCACGTCGTTGACCATCGTCGCCCCGGCCGCCAGGGCGGCGCGCGCGACCGGCGCCCGCCAGGTGTCGACCGAGACCCGCAGGCCGTCGCCGGCGAGGCGCTCGATCAGCGGGACGACGCGCGCGGCCTCCTCCTCGACCGACACGGCCGGGCGGTCGGTGCGGCCCGACTCGCCGCCCACGTCGACGATCGCCGCGCCGGCGCCGGTCAGCTCGTGCGCCCGCTCCACCAGGGCGTCCAGCGGCTTCTCCCCCTGCGGATCCGAGAACGAGTCGGGCGTCGCGTTGACGATGCCCATGAGCAGCGGTCCGCTCACGCCGCCTCGGCCGGCACCGCCACGGCCCCCGGCACGAGCGCTTCGAGCCGCGCCACCTCGACCCAGTCGCGCAGCTCCTGCGCGATCCGCTCCTCGTTCCAGCCGAGCTCGCCGGCCACCGCCCGGGCGGCGCGCTCGGCGCCCTCCGATCCCGGAGCGGCCAGGCCGCGCGCGTCGAGCAGGCCGGCGCGCGTGCGGCGCAGCAGCACGTCGGCGAGGGAACGGGCCTGTTCGTGGCCGGCCGAGAATGCGGCCTCGGCCACCAGGTCGGGGAGCTCGGGGCTGATGCGCGTGGCCAGCTTCGGCGCGGCCGCAGCCAGCTTGAGGACGTCGCGCGCGGCGTGGCCGTAG
This sequence comes from uncultured Thermoleophilaceae bacterium, assembly GCA_963828225.1. Taxonomy (GTDB): domain Bacteria; phylum Actinomycetota; class Thermoleophilia; order Solirubrobacterales; family Thermoleophilaceae; genus JACVRW01. The sequence goes on from CAWHDX010000007.1 coordinate 743,535, forward strand.
CGCGACGCCAGGTGGACGCGGCTGGCCTCGTCCACGCCCGGCACGTCCGGCAGCGCGGCCGGGTCCTCGGGCAGCCCGATCGGGATCTCGTGCGTCCGGCACGGCGCCTCGCGCCCCTCGCGCTCCACGATCCGGTCCACGGCCGAGCGCGCCATGCGGCGCCAGGTCGTGAACTTGCCGCCGGTGATCGTGACCAGGCCGGAGCTCGTCTCGTACAGCTCGGCGCGCCGGGAGATGTCCACCGAGCGCTTCGGGTCGCCGGTCGAGATCAGCGGCCGCACGCCCGCGTAGGCGCCCACGAGCTGATCGGGAGCGATGTCCTCGCCGAAGAAGTCGTTCACCGCCGCGAGCAGGTACTCGATGTCGTCGTCGGACGCGGGCACGTGGTCGAGCCGGCCCTCGTAGTCGTTGTCGGTGGTGCCGATCAGCGTGCGGCCGAGCCAGGGCAGCACGAACACCGTGCGCCCGCCGCCGGCCGGCACGATCACGCCCACGTCCACGGGCAGGCGCTCGCGCGCGAGCAGCACATGCGTACCGCGGCTCGGGCGGATGCGCGGCAGCTCCTCGGCGCTGTAGAGCTCGTCCGGGCGCAGCTGGTCGGCCCAGACGCCGGTCGCGTTGATCACGTTGGTCGCCGCGATCTCGAACTCGGCGCCGCTCTCGACGTCTCGCGCGAGCACGCCGACGGCGCGGCCGCCGCGCTCGACCAGCCCGCTCGCCTCGCAGCGGTTGGCGATCACCGCACCGAAGCGCTCCGCCTCGCCGAGCACGCTCAGCACCATGCGCACGTCGTCGGTCTGGCAGTCGTAGAACAGATAGGCCGCTGTGGGGTTGCGCGCGGCCAGCGCCGGGGCCAGCTCGATCGCCTCGGCGCCCTCGACCGTCCGGTGGCGCTCCGGGCTCCACTCGTCGCCGTCCTCGCGGCCGCGCCGCCAGGACATCACGTCGTACATGTTGAGCCCGACGCCGGTGAGCCGGTCCGGCCGCTTGCCCTCGAAGGCGGGCACCAGCATCGGCAGCGGCTTGACCAGGTGGGGCGCGAGCTTGACGAGCAGCGAGCGCTCCAGCAGCGCCTCGCGGACCAGGCCGAGGTCGAAGTTCTGCAGGTAGCGCAGCCCGCCGTGGATCAGCTTCGAGGAGCGGCTCGAGGTGCCGGCGGCGAAGTCGGCGCGCTCGATCAGGGCGACGCTGTAGCCGCGCGAGGCGGCGTCGAGGGCGACGCCGGCGCCGGTGATGCCGCCGCCGACGACGGCGAGGTCGAACGAGTCCCTCTCGAGCGATGCGAGCGCGTCCGCGCGCGGAATCACGGCAGGAACGTTACGTAGTCGCCGGGCGAGAGGCGATCGGGCGGGTCCTTGTCCTGGCGCGGCGGGCCCAGGTGGATCAGCCCCAGCACGCGCTCCCCGGCGGGGACGCCGGCGGCCGCGCGCCCCTCCTCGCTGCGTAACACGGCGGGCGAGCGCCAGTACCCGGCCAGGCCGCGCGCGTGGGCGCCGAGCAGCACGTACGAGATGGCAGCGGCGACCGAGCAGAGGTCCTCCTCGTCCTGCACGGCGTCCTCGGCGCGCACCTGGCTGGCAACGATCAGCGTGGGCGCGCGATCGAGCTTGCCCGCCCCCTCGGCGCCGGCGACCTCCTTCAGCGCGGCCAGTGACTCCTGCCCGAGCACGCGGAAGCGCCACGGGTTGGTGAGGTTGTGGTTGGGCGCCCAGCGCGCCAGCTCCAGCAGCTCCTCGAGCAGCTCGCGCGACACCGGCTCGGCCCCGTAGGCCTTGTGGGTGCGCCGCGTCCGAATGGCGTGCTCGAGCTCCACCGAGCCGACGCTAGCGGATAGGGTCGGAGCCAATGCCCGGCGGCACCGTCATCGTCACCGGCGCCTCCACCGGCATCGGCGAGGCGACCGCGCTGCACCTCAAGGAGCTCGGCTTCGACGTCGTGGGCGCCGTGCGCAAGGACGAGGACGCCGCCCGGCTGCGCTCCTCCGGCCTGCGCAGCGTGAAGCTCGACGTCGCCGACCAGTCCTCGATCGCGGCGGCGCGCCAGGAGCTCGGCGACGCCCCGCTGGCCGGCCTGGTCAACAACGCCGGCATCGCCGTCGCCGGGCCGCTCGAGTTCCTGCCGCTCGACCAGCTGCGCCTGCAGCTCGAGGTCAACCTGGTCGGCCAGCTCGCGGTCATCCAGCAGTTCCTCCCCGCGTTGCGCGCCGCGCGCGGGCGGATCGTCAACGTCAGCTCGATCGGCGGCCGCGTGGCGCTGCCGCTGTTCGGCCCCTACAGCGCCTCGAAGTTCGCGCTCGAGGGCATGAGCGACGCGCTGCGGCGCGAGCTCCGCCCTCATGGCGTCGACGTGATCCTGATCGAGCCGGGCGGCGTCAAGACGCCGATCTGGCGCAAGGGCAACGAGACCGCCGACGAGATCCAGTCCACGATGCCCCCCGACGCCGAGCGGCTCTACGGACCGATGATCGCCGCGGCGCGCCGCGCCACCACCAAGATCGCGCAGGAAACCGGGCATCGAGCCGCGCGTAGTGGCGGAGGCGATCGGCAGCGCGCTGACTGCGGAGAAGCCGCGCACGCGCTACCTCGTGGGCACCGACGCGAAGACGCGCGGGCCGCTCGCGAAGTACCTGCCCGACCGGCTGATGGACCGCGTGATCGTGCGCGCGCTCTCGCGCGGGTAGGCCAGCTAACGCGCCCAGGCCAGCGCGAACGTCACGGGCACGCCACGCAGCGGCTCCCACTTCGGCTTCAGCTCGACCCAGCCGTCGTCCACGACGCGCTCGCCCATCTCGAGCAGCGTCCAGCCGGCCGCGTGGGCGGCGGCCACGTGGTCGCTCAGCAGGTGCAGGTGCGTCTCGATCGCGACCGGCTCGCCCGACGCGCTGTCGTAGTGCGTCGGCATGCCGGAGCTCATGATGAACTGCGGGTGGTAGCCGACGAGCACGAACGTGCCCGGTGTCCCGGTCAGGCGCGCGGCCTCGGCGTAGAGCGGGTGCAGGTCGGCCAGGTGCTCGTCGACGAGCGAGCAGACGACGAGGTCATAGGCGCCGCTCCTCGAGGCCGGTCGCCGCCACGTCCGCCTCGACCAGGCGCCTGTGGACGCCGCGAGCGCGCGCCCGCTCGAGCATCTCCGGCGTGAGGTCCACCCCGTCGATCGCCTCGACGCCGCGCGCGTGCAGCCAGGCGCCGGTGCGCCCGGTGCCGCAGCCGAGGTCGGCGACCTCGCCGCTCCAGTCGACCCGCTCGAGCGAGTCGAGCAGCGCGACGTCCATCGCGTCCTCGACCGTCTGCTCGTAGGTGCCGACCCACTCGCCGTAGCCGCTGCGCACGTCGACCGTGCGGTAGCCGCGCCTGTCGAAGCGGGCGAAGTCGGCCACGTCAGTCGAGGCGGTGGAGCAGCGACTCCGCCTGGCGCCGCTCCTCCTGCTCGACGCTCCAGCCCGCAGTCGCGCTGGTGCGCCACGCTGACCTGCGCGGAGGTCGGCAGTCCGGCCGGGTCGGGCCAGCTCTCGGGATCCCAGAGCTTCGAGCGCACGAACGCCTTCGGGCAGTGCGCGTAGACCTCCTCGGCCTCGACCACGATCGCCGTGCGCGGGCGCTTGCCGACCGCCGTGAGGCGCTCCAGCAGGTCGGCGCGGGCGGTCACGCGCGCGCGGCCGTTGACGCGCAGCGTGGTGTCGCGGCCGGGGATCACGAAGATGAGGCCGACGCGGCCGGTCGCCACCACGTTCTCGAGCGTGTCGAGCCGGCGATTGCCGGTGGCGTCGGGGATCGCGAGGTGGTGTTCGCCGAGGACGGTGACGAATCCGGGCGGCCCGCCGCGCGGGCTGACGTCGCACTGGCCGCTCTCTGAGTAGGTCGCCACGAACAGCATCGGCGCGGCGGCGATCAGGCGCCGGCACATCTCGTCGAGGTGGCCGATGTCCTTCGTGACCGCGCGCTCCATGGCGGCGTCGTAGAACTCGCGCAGCTCCTCCGGGCGCTGGAGCGCGCCCTCAAACGGGTCGCTCGGGGTCACTCCCGTGACTATGCCAGAGCGACCTGACCGCCCAGAGGCGGCGGCGCAGCAGATACAGCAGCGCGAGCGCGGCGGCCACTGCGCCGATCGCGATCCACGGGCTTGCGCCGCCGCTGTCGGCCTCGCCGCCGCGCGCGCTGCCGGCCGGATCCACGCGCAGGCCGGAGTCGCCCGGGGCCGGGCCGTTCGGCAGCCCGGCGGCGGCCGGCGGAGAGCCGCGCTCGGCGTTCTGCTGCTCACGCTCGGCGCTCTTGCTGGAGGGCGACCCGCCCTTGTCCTCCTCCGGCGGTGCAGCCGCTGCGGGCTTCGGCGTTCGCTTGCGCGGCTTCGGCGCCCGCGGGACGGCGGCGATCGGGAGCGGCTTGCGCTCGAGCGCCATCAGCGCCTGGGCGGTCACCCACACCGGCGTCTGGTTGCTCGTGGCCGAGTACGAGACGCTGCCGTCGGCGCGCTGCAGCCCGCGCAGGTAGGCGAGCGCCCGCTTGAGCGTCGCGCCGCCGGCGCCGGCCGCGTCAAGGCCCTGCACCGCGTAGGAGGTGGACTGCGTGTTGGAGTCGCGGCCACGGGACTGGCCGAAGCCGCCGTCGTCGTTCTGGTTCGCGCGCAGCCACGCGACCGCCCGCCGCGTGACCGGCGTGTCGCGCCGCCCGACGACGGCCAGCGCCTGGAGCGCCGCTCCCGTGATGTCGCTGTCGCTGGGCGACCCGTCGGTGAGGCCGAAGCCGCCGTCGTCGTTCTGCGCCGATACGAGCCATCTGACGGTCGGGGCGCCCGGCGACACGCCCGCCGAGCGCAGCGCCAGGACGCCGAAGATCGTGTAGCTGACGAAGTTGGCGATCGAGCCGTTGGCGCGGCGGCGGGCGAGGATCGCGCGGGTCAGGTCGCGCCCGCCGAAGTCGTGCGCCGAGAGGCCCGCGCTCTCGAGGATCAGCGCCGTGCGCTCGATCTCCCCGATGTCCTTGACGGTGCCCGCGTCGGCCTTCACGTAGGCGGCGCAGCGAGCGTCCGCCGCGGCGATGGACGTCGCGCGGGTTGCGCCCGGCGGCCGCCAGGCCCAGGCCGGCCCAGCCGCTGTAGAGGCGGCTCGAAGCCTGGCCCGGCGCGGGGCCGAAGCCGCCGTCGCTTGTTCTGGACGCTTGGCGAGCCAGGCCTCGGCGCGCCCGGCCGGCGTGGCGGCGGTCGCGACGGCGGGCAGGAGGAGCAGCAGCGCCACGACCAGCGTCGCGGCGGCGGGCGCCGGCCAGCTCACCTCGAGGCGGCGGCGGTAGCGGCGCAGGGCGCGGATGAAGACGGGTCCGATCAAGAGGCAGAACACCACGTTTCCGATCGCGTGAGCGAGGTTGTAGGGCAGCGAGGTCGCGGCCAGCGCGAGGTAGGAGTCGAGGTCCTGGTGGGCGGCGAGCGTGAGCTGGTAGACGTCCATCCACGGCGCCGAACGCAAGGCCGGCGACGCCGCAGACAGCGGCGAGCACCAGGCGCGACGGCTCCCGGCCGCGCAGCGACCCAGCGCCAGCAGCGCACCGCCGACCCCGACGGCGCCCCACCCGGCCATCTGCCAGGGCGTCCACGGGCCCTGGGAGAGGAAGACGTTCGAGACCAGCGCCGCGATGGCGCCGACGACGAAGCCCGGCACGGCGCCGAGCGCATAGCCGGCGAACAGCACGATGTCGGTGGTCGGCTTGACGTTCGGGATGGCGGCGAAGGCGAGCCGCCCGACCACCGCGAGCGCGGCGAGCGTCGCGACCAGCGCGAGCGTGCGGGCCGGCGGGTGGTCGCGCTCGTACCAGGCGAAGCCGGCCGCGAGCGCGAGCGCGAGCACGGCCGCGGAGGCGAGCTCCCAGGTCATCGCGCCAGCTCCGCGCCCTGGATCAGCCGCGCGCCCTGCTCGGGCAGCAGCGCGGCGCCGTCCGTCACGCGCGCGACCTCGGTGGAGAAGTGGCGCCCGCCGCCGAGCACGTCGACCGGAGGTCCGTCGCCGATCACGACGCCCTGCCCGAGCAGCACGACGCGGTCGGCGAAGCTCGCCGCGAACTCGGTGTCGTGGGTCGCGACCGCGACCGCGGCGCCCGCCGCGGCCAGCTCTGCCACGCGCTCCGCGAGCGCGTCCTTGTGGACGCGGTCCATGCCGCGCGTCGGCTCGTCGAGCAGCACGGCGGCGCGGGCGCTCGCCGCCCAGCACGACCTCGAGCGCGAGCCGCTGGCGCTCGCCGCCGGACAGGTCGCGCGGGTTGGCCGCCTCGCGCCCGCCGAGGCCGGCCGCGGCCACCCCCCGGACGCCGGCGTCCTCGACGGCGTGCTCGTGGATCAGGTAGTCGCCGGGGTACTGGAGCAGCAGCGCGACCTCGCCGGCGCGCTCGACGCGTGCCACGCGTCGGCTCGATCAGCCCCTTCGCGATCCGCAGCAGCGTGCTCTTGCCGGCGCCGTTGCGGCCCATCAACGCGACCCGCTCGCCGGGACGCAGCTCGAGGTCGAGCCCCCGCAGCACGGCCGGGCCGTCCTCGATCTCGAACCAGGCGCCGCGCAGCGCCACGGCGGGCGCGGGCCGCTCGTCTCGGCGGAGCAGGCGGCCCAGCCCCCGGCGCGGCTCGGGCTCCGCGGCCGCGGCCGGCGGCGCCAGCTCCACCTGCGCGGCGCGCAGGCCGCGCGCGCGCGTCCTTCACCGACGCCGGCCGCTCGGGCAGCCCGGCCAGCGCGAACAGCCGCGCCGCGGGCGTGGCGAGCACCGGCATCGCGTCCGCCGCCCAGGCGAGGTGCTCGCGCGGCGGCGCGTCGCAGGCGATGCGGCCCTCGACGAGCGCGATCACGCGGTCGGCGGCCGGCAGGCAGCGCTCGAGCCGGTGCTCGGCGACGACCACCGTCGTGCCCCAGTCCTCGTTGAGGCGGCGCAGCAGCCAGACCAGCTCGTCGCCCGCGACCGGGTCGAGCTGCGAGGTCGGCTCGTCGAGCAGCAGCAGGTCGGGGCCATGCACCATCGCGGCGGCGATCGCCACGCGCTGCAGCTCGCCGCCGGAGAGCGTGTCGGTGCGGCGCTCGAGCAGGTGGGCGACGCCCAGCGACAGGGCCGTCTCCTCGACCGCGCGGGCCACCGTGGCGGGCGGCTCGCCGCGGTGCTCGAGCGGGAGCTCCAGCTCGGCGCGCACGCCGCCCATCACCACCTGCGTCTCGGGCTCCTGGAAGACCGTGCCGCAGATCGCGGCGAGCTCGCCGGGCCCGTGCTCGCGCACGTCGAGGCCGCCGACCACGAGGCGCCCGCTCGCGCGGCCGCCGTGGAAGTGCGGCACGAGGCCGCAGAGCGCGCGCAGCAGCGTGGACTTGCCCGAGCCGGAGACCCCGGCCAGCACCGTGAAGGTGCCCGGCTCGAGCTCGAGCGTGATGTCGTGCAGCGACACGCCGCCGGCCTCCGGGTAGGCGTAGGAGAAGCGGTCGGCCTGGACCAGCGGCTCAGGCACGGACGACCCCCAGGCGCGCCGCGCGGCCGGCGAGCGGCGCCGCGCCGAGCAGGACGAGCGCGCTCGCCAAGCGCCAGCTCGGCCGGGCCGAAGGCGATGTCGAGCGTCGGGTAGGCGTCCACGTGCCCGACCCCCGCCAGCGGCGCCCGCGATCGCGAGCGCGGCGATGGCGAGCGCGGCGGCGCCGATGCGCAGGTCGTGGCGCGACGAGCGGGCGCCGGTGGCGGGCCGGGCGGCCGGCCAGCGAGTAGCCGCGCACCTCGAGCGCGGCGGCGACCTCGACCGCGCGGTCGAGCGAGTTCGCGAGCGCCGCGCGCACGACGGCGAGCCTGCCGGGCGGGTGCGGCCGGCAGCGCGCGGCGTCGCCCATCCGGCCCGCGTCGCGCGCCAGGACGGGGACGAGGCGCGTGGCCAGCGTCGCGGTCAGCGCCGAGCGGTACGAGATCCGGCGCAGCGCCTTGAGCAGCTCGTCGGGGTCGACCGCGGCCGACATCAGGCCGCCGAGCGCGGAGATCAGCACCACGATCCGCATGCCGTTCATGAGCCCCTCGAGCGTGGCCTCGAGCGTCACGTCCCAGCGCCTGCCGAGGAACGTGCCGCCGCGCAGCAGCAGGGTGTTTCCCTCCTGGTAGACGAGCGCGTTGACCGCGGCCACGAGCAGCGCGAACGGCACGGCCAGGCGCAGCGAGCCGGCGACCTCGCGGCCGACTCCGGCCGCGCTGCCGGCGATCAGGATCGCGCCGAGCGCGCCGGCCAGGATCAGCGGGTGCCGGTAGAGCGCGCCGACCAGCGCGAGCGCGAGGCAGAAGCCCGCGCCGACTCCCGCGCGCGCGGTGTGCAGGGCGCTCGGGCGGCTGCGATAGGCGGGTATCAGCGTCACCGCGACTCCAGGGGAAGCTTCTCGACCCTGTCGCCGGTCGCCGCGACCGCAAACGCGTCGCGCAGGCTGCGCTCGTCGAGCGCCCGCACGCCGGCCGCGAGGCCGCGCGCGTCGAGGGCGGTGACGAGCCAGAGCGAGCTCGTCGGCGCGCGGGCGCATGGCCAGCACCAGCCCGACGCCGTCGCCGGCGCGCACGGTGCGCGCCACCTCGCCCTGCTCGTCGAGCAGCTCGAGCGCGCGGCCGTCGTCGGCGAAGCGCGCGAACACGCCGCTGCGCTCCGGGCCGTCCTCGAGCGTCGAGCCGCCGCGCACGATGCGCGCCCGCGGCCAGCGCGCGACGACCAGCCGCGTGACGTTCTCGGTGCCGGGCGCGCCGAGCGACGACTGCGAGACCGGCACGTCCGACGCGCTCGAGCGCCGCCTTGCCGCGTCGTCGCAGGCGGACGAGTCGGCGTCGTCGCATTCGACCCGCACCGGGCGGCGCTTGCCCTGCGAGCCGCTGAGGAACGGCTCGGGGAAGGCGCCGACGATCGCGGGCACGCGCATCGTCGTCTCCCAGTCGCGGTAGTCCCACTGGACGCGGTCGCCGGGCGACAGCTCGTACTCGGCGGCGCCGACGTCGGCCTCGATCCCGTTGACGAAGAAGAACCAGTCGCTGCGGCCGCCGGCGCCCTCGCCCTCGAGGCCGTCGATCGCCTCGCACGAAGCGCCCGCCGAAGCGCGTCTTCACGTCGAACTTCGACTGCAGGAGCCGCATCACGGTCTCGTCCTCGCGCAACGTCTTCGTCGTCGCCGCGCCGAGCTCCTCGTGGCCGAAGTCGCGCGTGACGCGAATGCTGCGCGCCGCCCTCCTGCTCGTCGCCCGGGCCGACGCCGCAGCCGGCGAGCAGGAGCGCCGCGGCGAGCAGCGCGACGATCCGCCTCACGGCACCTCGACGCGCTCCGTGAACGAGCGGACCAGCCCGGCCTTCGCGGCGATACACGCGATAGCGGCCGGCCGGCAGCGCCAGCCGCGCGACGCCGCGCGCGTCGGTCTCGGCGCGAGACGCCGTCCCGCGCGTGACCGTCGCGCCCGCGACGGCCACGCCCTTGCCCTGGTCGTCGTAGCCGCGCACGGTCGCGACGAGCCCGCCCGGGCCGGGCTTCGCCTTGCACCTCGAGCGTGCGCTGGCAGCCGCCGCTCGCGCATGCGGCAGTAGAACCAGGTGACGCGCTGGCCGGAGCGCAGGCGGCCCGCGGCCGAAGGGCCCGCCGGTGTCGGCGGCGCCGGCGGTGGCGGCCCGCCGGCCGACCTTGTAGACCCAGCCGTCCTGGCCCCTGTTGCGGTCGCCGCGCGATCGACCGGACGAACAGGCCGGCGCCGTCGCGCCGCGCTTCGCGCAGCACGAGCCGAAGTCGCGCAGCGACGAGCGGGCCGGGCTTCGCTGCGCACGAGCGCGGCGAGCGGCGGTGCCCGTCGCCGGCCGCGCAGCGCGCGCCTGCCGACGCGTCACCTTGGCCGCGCGCGCGGAGACCGTCTTCGCCTTCGCGCTGCCGTCGTTGAAGACGACCAGCTGGCTGATCCGGGGCGGGGCCGCCTGCGCCGGCGACCCCGCCCCCACGGCCAACAGGCCGCGCGATCAGCAGCGCCTTCCTCACGGCCGCGGCGCCACCGCGTCGAGCTGGACCGGCCCGCCGCCCAGCGAGCGCAGGCGCAGCGTGTGCGATGCCGGCCGCGAGGCGCCTGCTCGTCCACAGCACGGTGCGCGGGCCGGAGCTGCCGCGCAGGCGCAGCGTCCGCGACTTGCCGTCGAGCGTCACGCGCAGGCGGCCGCCCTTGGGCAGCTTGCGGCCGATCAGCGCGACCGAGCGGCCGCTGAAGCGCAGCGAGCCGGTCGCGCCGGGCTTCGCGGCGCGTCACGACGGTCGCGCCCCACGCGCTGCTCGAGCGGGTGCGCTTCCAGCCGCGCGAGAGCTTCAGCAGGCCGCGGTCGCGATCGTCGACCGGGAGCACGAGCGGGTCGGTGACGATGACGGTGCGGTTGGCGGCGCGGTCGACCGCGGTGATGCGGAACTGGTAGGCGCTGCCGGAGTCGCCGCGGAAGTGCGACCGACGGTGAGCGCGGTCCGGCTCGACGATCGGCTCCCAGCCGTCATCGGCCTGGCGCGGCGCTGACGCCGTCGGAGAGCTCGCTTGACGTCGACGGCGTAGTGCGACACGCCCGCGCCGGCGGCGTCGCTGGCCTGCCAGGAGATCAGCATGGTGCGCGACTTGCCGGTCTCGCTGGCGATGCGCTTGCCGGGCAGGCTCGGGAGCACGCTCGGCGCGGTCTTGTCGCCCGAGGTGCAGGGGTCGGCGCCGGGCGGGTCGACGCACAGGGTGAGCGCGTTGGAGCGGACCGAGTCGGCGCGCTCGGCCTTCAGGCGATAGACGCCCGCGGACGCGAACGAGACGGCGGCGTTGCCGTCGGCGTCGGTGGTGACGCCGTTGACGGTGGCGCCGGCGGCGGGCGAGCCGTTCTGGCCGTCGACCACCTTGACGGTGGTCGGCACGCCGGTGGTGGCCGACGCGGGGCCGGTCAGCTTGAGGACGTGCGTCTTGCTGAAGGCGTCGAAGACCCAGAGGACCTCGTCGCCGTTGCGGACCTGCGTGGTGCAGCCGCCGGTCTGGGTGAACTGGAAGTTGAGGACGAGGCCCCAGAACTGGGTGGTGTTGGCGAGATCGCCGGCCACGTCCTTGACCGAGAAGTCGCTGAACGAGGCGAACCAGTCGGCGTCCCAGGTGAAGCCGTTGAGGCGGGCGCCGTCGTCGAGGGCGGCGGTGGCGGTCGGGACGGCGGACGGGAAGGCCCCGCCGTTGGTGCCGTCACAGGGCTGCGGCGCCGCCCGAAGAGGCGGTGGTGATCGAGTGCCCGTCGGTGGTGACGGGGCCGTCGAAGATGGTGCGGGTCGCGCCTTCCACGCGAAGCTTGACGGAGACGGGAACGGCATCGGCGGCAGGCGCGAACGCGACGGCCGTGGCTGCGGTGGCGAGGGCGACGGAGAGCGCTCCCCGGAATCGATAGGTCATGTGGCCACCCTTTCCTCGAGGGTCGTATGGCGGCGACCGGGGCCAGGTCTCCTGGCTTGGGGCTCCGCGCCGCACCTTCCCGGAACGCCGTAGGCGCTCCAGTGGCATCAGCGACGCATCTGCGCCCGTTCACAGTGGCGGGACCGCGCCGGCTTCACACCGGACTTCCCTCGACCACCGGTCGATGAACCGGCCAAGCATACCCCCGCGACCCAACGCAGCGCCAACCCCCCGCTACAATCGCCGACCGGCGCGCCGCCATCGTCTAGGGGACTAGGACGCCGCCCTCTCACGGCGGAAACCGGGGTTCGAATCCCCGTGGCGGTACTTGAGGATCCGGCTACTTCGCGGGTTCTGCTCTTAGGGCTGACGGGGTGAACCACTGCGTGACTTGACGGCGCGCCGCGCTCCGAATGCCACCAAGGAGATCGCGCCGGGCGGGCGCAAGCCCATAAGGAAGCCCGCTCACCATTCGCACTTTTTCCGTGTTATGCACGGGAAACGTACGATCGGTGGTGCGACCAGAGCCGGATGGCACAGCGTCCTGTCTCCGGCTCCGCCTCATCGCGTTGCGCCCGCTCGGCTGACGCGCCCGAGCCGTTTGCCGCCCCCGTCCCCGGGGATTCGGCCCGCAGAGGATCCGGCCCCTCCTCTCGTCAACCGGGCGGCCGGGCACCTTCAGGGGCGCGGGCCGATCAGTCTTACCGTCACGGGTGGGGCGACCTCGGCTCGCGCCCCGCCCCTTTCAGGGCGTAGGCTCGCTCGCATGACCAAGGCCGAAGCCGACGATCGCGTCCTGCAGCTCACGGCCGAGCACCCCGACCGCGCGACGCATCGCTGGTTCGCACGGCAGGTCGGCGAGGAGTGGGACGTGGTGCGCATCCCGCGCCCGCCGGGCTCCCCCACGGAGCCGCTTCGCCCGACGATCGAGGCGAAGCCGAAGCCGCCGCAGCCGGACGACCCGCGCACCGCCAGCGAGCGCAACGCGCCGGGCGCCTGGGGCTAGCCCCGCCCCCGGCCGAGGGTGATAGGTTCGCCGGGCTCTGCTTCTCTCCCCGCCTCCTCCTCCTGATCGGCGCCCTCGCGGGCGCGGCCGTTCTTGCGGGGTGCTACGGCTCCACCGAGCCGGCCACCAACATCGGGATCGACCGCGCGACCCTTACCGCCAAGGGCACGACCAATGCGGGTAGCGCGCACATCTACTTCGAGTACTGGCCCACGGGACAGCCGGCGTCCGTCTTCGCCACGATCGGCAAGGACATCCCGGGCGGCGTCACCGGCCCCTACTCCGAGCCGACCGCCAACTCGTACAGCGGCCTGAAGCCCGGCACCGGATACACCTACCGTGTCTGCGGCAAGGACCAGAGCGCACCGAACGGCGCCTGCGCCCAGACGCGCACCTTCACCACCCCCACGCCGGCGGGCGATCTGTTCCGCGGCGACTACGCGACCCTGCTCGGCGGCATCGGTCACAGCGCCGCAGTCGACGCCCACTCGGACGCCTCGGGCGCCAACGCCGGCGGGACGCTCTCGCTTCCGGAGGACGAGCACCCCAGGCCGATCGGCAACTTCTCCGGCAACGTGACCTGCCTGCGCGTTCAGGGCAACAAGGTGACCGTCGGAGCCGTCGGGGACGTCTCCGGGCAGCCGACCACCGCGCTGCTCATGTACGTCGACAACAATCTGAGCTGGGTCCAGCCCACCGACGAGCTCGACTGGATCGAGACGCCGGGCACCACCCCGCCGAACTGCGCGAACGGCAGCTTCGCCTCGCTGCGCTCGCTCGCCTTCAGCAGAACCGTCCTCTACGACGCGCCCTGAGCGCTCCGGGCAGCGCCCGCTAGGACTCGCGCTTGTGCGCGCCGCGGCGGTGCGTCAGCCCGTCGAGAACAACCTCGACGGGCGACTGGCGGTTGACCCGGTCGAGCTGGTCGCGGATCTCGCGGACGTCGTCCGTCGCGGACGCGGCCCTGCTCGTCGCCGAGCCGAGCTCGCGCGCCGCCTGGCCGAGCGCCTCCGCGGCCTTCGTCAGCCCGGGCTTGCGCCCGATCGGGATGCCGAGCACCCGCGGCCGCGGCGACACCAGCGCCGACAGGCCGCGCCGCTTCGAGCCGAGGCGCGCGCCGAGAGCGAGCCCGCCGACCAGGCCGGCCGCGGTCGCGCCCGCGGCGACCATCGGCCCGCTCGCCCTGCGGGCGGCCGAGGCGACCGAGCTCGCCCGCCTCCCTGACCTTCGCCACCGGCGCAGCCACCGCGCTGCCGTTGACCGACGGCATGGACTTCGTGTTCGACGTGGCCATCGTCACCCCAGGATCTTCCCGATGCGCTCGGCCTGGTCGCCGACCCGCTCGATGTCCTTGGAGACGTTCTTCGACGTCTCGCCGAACTGCTTGCTCGCCTTGCCCACCGCCTTGGCGACCGCCTTGACGTCGAGGTCCGGCAGGTCCACCTTCGCGATCGAGCGCGGCACCGGCACTCCGAGCACCTTCTTGCGGCGCGTGCGGCTCAGCACCAGCCCGCCGGCGACGCCCGCGGCGGCCGCTCCGACCGCGACGGCGGGGCGCGCGGCCTTGCCAGCGACGTTCTTGACGGTCTCGACGACGCCGTTGTCGCTCTGCTTTGCGGCGCTGCTCTGAGCCGTCGTCCCGCTGCCGCTCTTCGCCCGCGTGTTGGACTTGGCGCGCGTGCGGCTCGCCGTGCTGCGCTTCGCGCCCGAGGCCGACGCCTTCGAGGCCGTCGCCTTCGAGCCGTTGCTCGAGCGCGACGCGGTGCTGCGGCTCCGCGGCGAGGCGGACGTCTTCGAGCGCGGCGAGCTGCCGGAGCTCTTCGAGCCGCCGGTCGACTTGCCCGGATCCGGAGCGCGAGGCCCCGGTGGTCTTCGGCTTCGCGCCCGACCCGTTGGCCGAACCGCTCTTGGCCGAACTGCCCTTGCTGCCTGACGAAGTCGTTCTGGTGGCCATCTCACCCTCTCCTCGAGAACCTCTCGAATCTCGCGATACCCGCTGTGTATACGCAGTAACCCACCTGTTGCAGGAGTTGCAAGGTGCGGTGCTGAAGCGCTCGTCGGCTGGGTACGCGGCGTACAGAGGGGCAAGCGACCGGAGGAGGACGGCCATGTCGGAGACACCGACCCGCGACGCCAAGCTGGTGGAGCTTCTGAACGAGGCGTACGCAAAGGAGAAGCAGCTCGAGACCGCGCTGCAGGGGCACCTCGAGATGACCACGCGAGACGACTACGCCAAGCGGCTCGAGCGACCACCTCAAGGAGACGAAGTCGCACGCCACCCAGGTGTCTCAGCGCATCAAGCAGCTGGGCGGCAACCCGGACACGGTCTCGCTTCCCGGCCCCGAGGGGTTGACGAAGGCCGCCGAGAGCGTCTCCGGGATCGTCGGCAAGGCGAAGGCGGCGGCGCAGGGACCGCTGGACGCCGTCCGCGGCTCGGGCGAGCAGGAGAAGATGCTGCGCAACGCCCGCACCGAGTACCAGGAGGAGGCGCACGAGATCGCCGCGTACACGGTCATCGACGCTCTGGCGACGGCGGTCGGCGACAAGGACACCGCGAAGCTCGCGCGCGACATCCTGCGCGAGGAGGAGCGGATGCAGCAGTTCCTCGCGCAACTGCTGCCCGAGCTCTCGGTCGACGTGGCACACGACGAGATCCCGGTCTCGGAGATCCAGGGCGACGCCGCGCACCGCACCGCGGCGGACTCGAAGCCGAAGCGCAGGCGGTCGAGCGCCCGCGGGTCGAAGTAGCCGCTCGCAGCTGCTGACGCGCATCCGCCCCGCTCGGGGTTAGGGTCGCCTGGTGAGCGACCTCGCAGCGCCGCATCGGCTCACGAGAGTCGCCATCGTCGCGGGCGCGATCCTCGCGGCCTACGTCGTGACCCGTGCGGCGTTCATCGCCCGCTTCCCCTACTTCCTCGACGAGGGCACCTACGCCGTCTTCGCCTACAAGGGCGCCCACTCCACGTCGGACCTCTTCTACTCGTTCACGATCGGGCGCGAGCCGCTCATGTTCTGGCTCGGGATTCCGCCGATCAAGCTGGGGATCAACCCGCTCGATCTCGGTCCGGCTGGTGTCCGCCGGCGCCGGGCTGCTCACGCTCGTGTTCGTCGGCCTGCTCGGGCGGCGCCTCGGCGGCACCTGGACGGGCCTGACCGCGGCGGCGATCTGCGTCGTCCTGCCCTTCTTCGTCGTGCACGACGGCATCGGGATCATCGAGCCGCTCGTCACGCTGGCGATGGCGGCCGCGCTCTACGCGTCGGTCGAGCACGCGCTGCGGCCGAGCCTGCGCAACGGGCTCCTGCTCGGCGTGGTGCTCGCGGGAGCGACGCTCACCAAGGAGAACACGAAGCCGGCGCTCGTGCTCGTGCCGCTAAGCCTGCTCTGCTTCGACTGGGCCGTCGCCGACCGCGGCGAGCGGCTGAAGCGCTGGGGCGCCGGCATCGGGATTGCGGCGCTGATGGTCGTCGGGGCGACCCTCATGCTGCATCTCTCCTCGCGCTATCCGGTCTACGAGGAGGCGCGCAAGGACCCGCTGCTCTACACCGTCCGGTCGATCGGCGACGTGCTCGGCGATCCCTTCGCGGAGCTCGGCAACACCTGGCGCGCGTACCGGCCGGCGTTCGGCGGCTACGTGACGCTGCCGCTGATCGCCCTCGCTCTCGCGGGCGCCGTGCTCGGGCTGCGCCGGCTGCCGCGGCTGACACTGGTGCTGCTGGGCTGGATCCTGCTGCCGCTCACGGTGTCGCTGCTGTTCTCGACGCTTCCCTACCCGCGCCACGTGATGTACCTGCTGCCCGCCGCGATCGTGCTGATGGCCTACGCGATCGTGGCCGGCGTGGGCTGGGCACGCAACGCGCTCGCGCCGGGCGTGGCGACCGCGGCGTGCGTTCTCGCCCTGGGAGCGATCATGGCGCCCGCGCTGCTGCTGGATGCGCGCGTGCTCGCTCATCCCGCGACGACTCGCTACCCCGGCACCGACGACCTGCAGTACGTGACGGGAACCGGGGCCGGGAGCGTCTGGCCCCACGTGGCCGACACGATCCGCGAGCGTGCGGTCGGCCCGCAGGTGGTGATCCTGACCACGCGCTCCTACTCGCAGGTGCTCGAGATGCTGCTCGGGCCCGACCCGCGCTACGTCTTCGTGGACGGCAAGTCGCCGCTCGCGCCGAAGGCGCAGTTCAGCCTCGACGACCCGCAGATCCCCTTCTACGACCCCGACGCCGTCAACGTCGTCAACGACGGCGACTTCGTCCAGGTCGGGCGCTATCCGCGACCGCGCGGCGGCGCCGTGCTGAAGCTGCTCGAACGCCGGCGCTGACCCGCGGCCCTACGCGGGCGCCGCCGCCACCGTCTCGCGTCCCAGCTCCCGGTGGCTCGTGTGCCCCGACAGCGCCACCGTCAGGTCCATCTCCGCGAGCAGGCACCGCATCACGTGCTCCACGCCGTCCTGGCCCCCGAGCGCCAGGCCGTACAGGAAGGGCCGCCCGATCAGGACCGCCTCGGCACCCAGGGCCAGCGCCTTGACGACGTCGGGGCCACTGCGGATCCCCGAGTCGAACAGCACCGTCAGCTCGTCGCCGACCGCCTCGGCGATCGGCGGCAGAGCGTCGAGCGAAGCGATCGCTCCGTCGACCTGCCGGCCGCCGTGGTTCGACACCACGATGCCGTCGATGCCGTGCTCGACCGCGCGTTTCGCGTCGTCGGCGGCGCAGATTCCCTTCAGGACGATCGGCCCATCCCAGTGCTCTCGCAGGAACGGCAGCTCGGACCAGCTCAGTCCTGGGTTGGGGAAGATCTGCGCGAACCGCAGGGCCGTCGCCTGCGGGTTCTCCTCGGGCGGCCCGTCGATCGGGGCGAGGAACGCCGGATCCGTCAGGTAGTTCGCGAGCCCGACGTTCGCCAGGAAGGGCAGGTAGCCGCGGTCGAGGTCGGCAGGACGCCAGCCCATCAGCACCGTGTCGAGCGTCACCACCAGCGTCGAGTACCCGGCGGCCTTCGCGCGCGAGAGGAAGCTCACGCAGACCTCCGGATCCGACGGCCAGTACAGCTGGTACCAGCGCGAGCCGTCGCCGTTTGCCTCCGCGACCTGCTCGATCGAGTGCGCCGCCTGCGTCGAGTGGACGTAGGTCAGCCCGAGCGCCGCGGCGGCGCGCGCGCTCGCCAGCTCGCCGTCGGGATGGCCGAGCGTCTGCACCCCCACCGGCGCGAACATCACCGGCGCGGGCATCTCGGTGCCGAGCACGGTGCACGAGTAATCGCGCGCCGTGGCGCTGCGCATCATCCTCGGCACGATCCGCCAGCGCCCGAAGGCCTCGCGGTTCGCGCGTGCCGTGGCCCCGCCTCCGGCGCTCGCGACGATGTAGCCCCGGGCCTCCTCGCCGAGCACCCCTGCCGCGGTCTCCTCCAGCGTCGCCAGGTTGGTCGTGAAAGCCGGCGTCTGGTCGCCGAACATCCCCGCCGCGTAGATCATCGCCTGGTGGTCGCCGAGATTCGGCGGACGCTGCTCGCTTTCTGTGCTCACACGGTCAACCTATCGCCGGTTGCGCCTGGGCACCCCGTGCGACTAGCGTGGAACCCATGGCAGGGGTAGAACGCGCGCGGCGTGCTCGCCGGGTGCGGCAACTTTTCGCGCTCGCGCTGACGCTCACCGGTATTGCGGCGGCTGCCGCTCCATCCCCCGCCGGGGCGCAGGCGCCGCTCGTCGGACAGTGGCACCTCGACGCCAACGAGCCGTGCGGCACCAACTGCGTGGGCAGCCCGGACACCGCCGGCTACGACCTCTTCGCCCAGCTCCGCTCGGCGAACGTCTACCTCCCCGGACGCTTCGCCAAGGCCAGCGCGCGCACGCGGATGATCGTGAACCAGTCGCCGGTCCTGGAGAGCCCCAGCGTCACCGCGCTCGCCTGGGTGAAGATGGACAACGTCGGGCCGGCCCTCTACACGAACATCCTCGCGAAGGGCGGCGACCTCGTGTGCGGCGGCGCATCCTGGGGCCTCTACACCGGACATCCGGGGGCGCCGGGCCTGCGCTTCTACGTCAACCTCGGCTTGACCAGCGCGTTCTCGCCGAGCGTGCCCAACACCGCCATCAACGACAGCGCCTGGCACATGGTCGCCGGCACCTACGACGGCCAGACCGTGCGCCTCTACGTCGACGGGCAGCAGGCCGGGTCGGGAACCCCGGCCCTCGGCGCGATCAACTACGCGCTGCCGCTGCGCACGCTCGGCATCGGCGAGTACGTCGGGGACGACTACTGCGGCACCACCTCGACCGACTTCAACGGCACGATCGACGAGGCGCGCATCTACGCCCGTGCGCTCAGCGCGACCGAGATCGCCCGGCTCGCCGACGACACCGGGGCCGAGCCGCCCACGCTCGTCCCCGACCCGCCACGGGAGCCGGGCGAGCCGACGGAGCCGCCGAAGCCGGCCGATCCCGACTTCTCGCTCAAGCGAGCCGGGGGCACCGGCGGCGTGATCCGCATCTCCCCCGGCACGCCCGCACACGTGCCGCTGCTCGTCAACCGCAACTCGACCTCCACGGGGCGCATCCGCCTCAGCGCCCCGAAGACCGTGCGCGGGATCAAGGTGCGCCTCGTCCCTTCGGAGATCACCGGCAAGGGCTCGCAGCCGGCCGACCTGGTCCTCACCGCCGGACCCGCCGCCAGGGGCGGGGCCAACACGATCAAGGTCAGCGCGATTCCCGCCGACGAGTCCGCCGGCCCGGCGCGGCGCAACCTCGCCGTCAAGGTGTTCGTGCAGCCGCGGCTGACCGTCGAGATCAAGGGCATCGAGGTCACCCAGGGCGTCCAGCAGACCGCCCAGCCCGGCAAGATCCAGTACGACGGCCTCGCGCTCGTCAAGAACAAGAAGACCGTCGTGCGGGTGTACGCGTATCTCGACGGCAAGGAGGTCCGTGGCAGCGCCAAGCGCCGCCCGCCGCTCAACGTGGTCCTGCACGGCCACGACTACCGCACCGACGAGGAGCTGCCGGGCGGGCCGCTCTCTCCGCAGTGGTCGCCGCCGTCCAGCTCGCTGAAGCTCAACTCGTCCTCGATCGGCACCAACGAGCGCAACTCCTCGGAGTACCCGTACCAGTTCGTGCTGCCGCTCACGTGGACGGAGCGCGGGCACATCTACCTGACCGCGCAGGCGATCGCCCCCTACGCGCCGGGAACCGACTCGGTGCTCTGCCTCAGGGACTGCGGGCCGACCCCCAACCCCTGGCTCACCCACATCCACTTCTTCGAGCCGCCCAACCGCGCGCGTGTTCAGCCTCGTCGAGGAGGTCTACCCGGTCCCGGGCGGCCAGCAGGGGGTCGGGCCGACGCCCGACGAGCTCGTCTCGAAGCTGCGCGCCCTCTCCCCCATCCCGATCCGCTTCTTCGACACCATGGGCCGGACCTCGGCCTTCCCGCAGTGGCGAGCGGTCGTCTCGGGCACCTTGACCCAGCTCTTCGACCCGGCCGACAAGTTCGACCGCTCGGTGAACAGCGCCGGCGACGGCACGGTCGGCGTCTTCGTCCAGGGCGACAACGCGGGCGTGACGGTCGGCCACACCGCGGTGGTGAGCGGGCGCCGGGACTCCGGTGTGATCTGGCGCCCCGTCACCTCGATCGCCCACGAGTGGTTCCACCTGCTCGGCTTCCCTCACGCGTCGCCGGCGTGCGGGTCCGGCGGCGAGGCCTGGCCGTGGCCGGATGGGCGCATGGGCGGCGTCGGCCTCGACACGACCGGGTCCGCGCCCTACCGGGTGATCCCCGACACCGACGCGACCCCGGGCTACGACCTGATGAGCTACTGCGGCATCCAGGCCTACGACGCGCCGCACTGGATCTCGCCGCTCAACTGGACGCGCGCGGTCGAGTCCTCGCCGCTGCGCAGCCTCGCCTCGGCCGCGGCGGCCGGGGACGACCTGCTCGAGGTCAGCGCCCAGGCGAGCGCCGGGACGGTGGCGATCACCCACGTCGGTCCGGCGCCGGACACGGTGCCCGAGGGCCTGGCGCGCAGCCCTTACTCCCTCGTTGCCCGCAACGCCGCCGGGGCTGTGGTCGCGACCGTGCCGCTCGACCGTCGCAGCTCGTCCGAGTCCGGCGGCCCCGACTACCTGATCGGGCGCGTGGCGCGTGCCGGGGTCACCGCCGTGCAGATCGTCGGCGCCGGTGGTCAGGTGCTCGCGACCCGCTCGCAGAGCGCCGCCATACCCACCGCGAAGCTGCTCTCGCCGGGCCGCGGGGCGCGCGTCGGCAAGGGCGCCACGGTCCCCGTCCGCGTACAGGTCGCGGGCACCGTCACGGACGTGGAGATCGACGCGTCGAGCGACGGCGGGCGCCGCTATCGCACCGTCTACTCCGGCGTCGACCCCGGCACTCGCGCGGTCGCGCTGCCGAGCAGCCTGTTCCAGGCGAGCCGCAGGGCGCGGCTGCGGGTGCGCGTGAGCGACGGCTTCCGGGAGTCGGCCACCGTCTCGAAGCCCTTCGTCGTCGTAGCGCGCCGGCCGCAGGTGAAGATCCTCGAGCCCACCGGAAGGCTGCGCACCGACGCCGGGGGCACGGTCCTGCTCGCCGGCGGAGCCGTCGACGACCAGGGCCGGGCGATCGCGGGCAAGAGCCTCGTCTGGCGCGCGGGACGCAGGGTGATCGGCCGCGGCGCCCAGGTCAGCGCCGCCATCCCGGCGGGGGTGCGCTCGATCAGGCTCACGGCCACCGACCGCCACGGGCGCACGGGCTCGGATTCGATCGGCGCGCGCGTGCGGACGACCGCGCCCCTGTTCGTCAAGCTGAGCGCGAAGCGGGTCTCGCGCGGCGCGCGCAGGGCGACCGTGCTCGTGTCCGCCTCGCAGCCGGCGACCCTGAGGGCCGGAGGGCGCCGCTTCCACGTGGCTCCGAGGGCTCGCCGCGTACGCGTTCCGATCCGCGCCGGCCGCAAGCCCGTGCGCCTGCGGATGGTGCTGTCGGCGGGCGGCCGGCGCTCCGTGAACACGCTCGTGATCCGCCGGCGCTGAGTCGGCCCGCGCTAGCCCGGTAACGGGACGTTCACGCCGCTTTCACGGCGCGATAACCGGGCCCGGGCGGCGGTGGCCGAAACTGCCTGATGAGATGGACAACGCAGGCAGACTCCTCTTCGTCGCCCTCGTGACCTGCTACCTGCTGGGCCTGATCCTGTCGGGCGCCGTCGCACCCCTCGAGGTGCTCGTCTACGGCGTGACCGCAGCCTTCGGCCTCGAGTACCTGGTGGCATCCTGGGGCGGCCTCTGGCAGCGCGGCTGAACGCCTTCGGCGCGCCGCGTGGGGTGCGGTAAATTGCAGAACGGTGGACGCGCGCCGTACAGACGTGTTGAAGGCCTCGCCCCGGATGTTCGACTCGGACCTCCTCGATCGCCTGTCGCGCGTGCACCCGGCGGTGCCGCCGATCATCTTCCTTCCGACCGTGGTGATCCTGTTCCTCGCGGGCGCGCCGCGGGTGTCGACGCCGGCCTCTGTGGCGCTCCTCGTCGGCGGCTGGATCTTCTGGACGCTGTCCGAGTACTGGATCCACCGGATCGTCTTCCACTTCGAGCCGGACTCGGGACTCGGCGCCCGCTTTCACTGGATCATCCACGGGGTGCACCACGACCACCCGAACGATCCGCTGCGGCTCGTGATGCCACCGTCGGTGAGCCTGCCGCTGTCGGCCGGGTTCTTCGGGCTGTTCGTGCTGGTGATGGGCACGCCGAAGGGGAGCGTCTTCGCAGCCGGGTTCCTGCTCGGCTACCTCGTCTACGACATGACGCACTACTTCCTGCACCACCACCGCCCGAAGTCGCGCTTCGGGAAGGTCATGCGCGAGCTCCACATGCGCCACCACTTCCAGGACGACTCGCGCGGCTTCGGCATCAGCGCCCCGTTCTGGGACTACGTGTTCGGCACGGCGCTGCGCCGCGGGCACTGAGCGCCGCCCCATGCCGGACACCACCTGCCACATGTCGATCTCGCTCGACGGTTTCGTAGCCGGGCCGGACCAGAGCGGCGAGCACCCGCTGGGGAAGCGCGGAAGGGAGCTCCACGCCTGGCACCTCGGCGACGAGCGCGCGACCGAGGCCGACGAGACCGCCGCCGGCTGGCTCATGCGCCCGCGCGGCGCCTACGTCATGGGCCGCAACATGTTCGGGCCGATCCGCGGTGAGTGGGAGGAGGACTGGCGCGGCTGGTGGGGGCCCGAGCCGCCGTACCACGCGCCGGTGTTCGTGCTCACCCACCACGCGCGCGAGCCGATCGAGATGGAGGGCGGGACGACCTTCCACTTCGTCACCGAGGGCTTCGACGCCGCCTACGCACAGGCCCGTGACACGGCCGGCGACGAGGGCGTGGACATCGCGGGCGGCGCCTCCACCGTTCGGCAGGCGCTCGTCGCCGGGGTCGTCGACGAGCTCACGCTCGACATCGCCCCGGTCCTGCTCGGGTCCGGCGAGCGGATCTTCGACGGCGTCGGATCCTTGGAGTTGGAGCCCGTCGAGGTGCTGCATTCGCCGCTGGCCACGCACATCCGCTACCGCCGGGCGAGCTGAAGGACAACGAGCGGATGCGGCTGAGAGGACTCGAACCTCCACGTCCCGAAGGACACAGGCACCTGAAGCCTGCGCGTCTACCAGATTCCGCCACAGCCGCGGGGAGCGCCTAGCCTAGCGAGCCACGGTGAGCTCGGCGATGAGCGGCGAGTGGTCGCTCAGCTTCAGCTCGGTCCGCCATTCGTGCAGGTAGCGGCAGTCGTCCACGCCCACCTCCGGCGACACGATCAGGTGGTCCAGCCGGTAGCCGCCGCCGCGCGGCCACGCCCACGACACCTCCTTGAGCTCGTGCCCGTGCACCGCCCGGAACGCGTCGCGGAAGCCGAGCGGCTCGAGCCCGCGCACGAGCGCCGTCTCCGCCACGTCCCAGCGCTCCCCGCGCTCCGGCCGCAGCACCCCGGTCCGCGTGCGCGCGAAGGTCCAGACGCTGCCGTCGGGGTGCTCGCGCCGCGGCGTGTTGAGGTCGCCGCACACCAGCCGCGGGCCCGACCCGGCGACCAGGTGGAGGAACACCGCCTCGTGCGTCAGCACCTTCGCCAGGCCCGGCTTCGGGCTGATCGGCGAGTGCACGTTGACCACCTCGAGCCCGTCCTCGAGCCGCGCCGCCAGCACGCGCTCGGGCCACGGCACGTCGGCGACCGGCACGACGGCGAGCGGCCCGCGCGCCGCGATCAGCACCCCCAGCGGACGCGAGGACTTGCGCGCGAGCGGCAGCTCGGCGACCTCCACCGCGTAGCCCGCCGCTCCCAGGCGCTCCGCCCACAGGCCGGTCGTCGCGGGCTTCAGCTCCTGCAGGCAGACGATCCGCGCGCCCAGCGCGGCGACCAGATCGGCCTGCTCGGAGGCCCGCGTCACGCGGCCGGCGAGGTTCCAGGACAGAAGCGTGGGCGGCACCGCCAATAGAGTGCATGACGGAACACGAACAAGGAGCAGAGATGCCGTACGAGGTCCCGCCGCTTCCCTACGACTACGCCGCCCTCGAGCCTCATATCGACGAGGCCACGATGCGCGTGCATCACGACAAGCACCACCAGGCGTACGTGGACAAGGTCAACGCCGCTCTCGAGGGGACCGAGTGGGCCGACCGGCCCATCGAGGAGGTCGTCGCAAACCTCTCGCAGATCCCCGACGACAAGCGCACCGCCGTCCGCAACAACGGCGGCGGCCACTACAACCACAGCCTCTTCTGGGAGTGGCTCTCCCCCGACGGCGGCGGCGAGCCCGGCGACGCCCTCGGCGACGCGATTAACGAGGCCTTCGGCTCCTTCGCCGACTTCCAGGGCAAGCTCAAGGACGCCGGCGTCGGCCAGTTCGGCTCCGGCTGGGCCTGGCTCGTCCACGACGGCTCCGGCCTCGCGGTCGTGTCGACTCCCAACCAGGACAACCCGATCACCGACGGCAAGACGCCGCTGCTCGGCGTCGACGTCTGGGAGCACGCCTACTACCTCAAGTACCAGAACAAGCGCCCGGACTACATCGACGCGTGGTGGAACGTCGTCAACTGGGACAAGGTCGCGGAGGGCTTCTCCGCCGTCTGAGCCTGGGTCTCCATCGGCCTATGCTTGGCGTAGGCCGATGGAGAACTGGATCGGACATGCCCGCAGCACGCTGGAGCGCGACGGCTATCGGCTGAGCGCCCCGCGGGCGGCGGTGGTCGAGACGCTCGCCACGCTCGGCTGCAGCGTCACCGCCAAGGAGATCGGCGATCGGCTGCGCGAGCGCGGCGAGGACATCGGCGTCGCCTCGATCTACCGCACGCTCGACCTGCTCGACCGGCTGCGCCTCGCGCGGCGGGTCGACATGGCCGAGGGCGTCGCGCGCTACGAGCCGATCGATCCGAGCGGCGAGCACCACCATCACCTCGTCTGCCAGAGCTGCGGCGAGGTCAGGGCCTTCGAGGACCGCGAGCTCGAGCACGCCATCGAGCAGCTCTCGCGGCGCGTGGACTACGCCGTCGACGCGCACGACGTCACGTTGCGCGGCGAGTGCCCGGGCTGCCGCAGCGGCAGCTAGCCGCCGAAGCCGCAGCTCACGCGCCCACCGGACATCCCGCTCGCGAGCGTCTGCGCGTTGGCTTGCATCGCCGTCAGGTAGGTGGCGCCGCTCGACCCGGCCGGTCCGAGCGTGTCCGCCCACAGCTTCCCCCCCACCTCGGCGCCGGCCTCGCGCGAGATCGCCCGCTCGAGCTTCTCGGACAGGCCGGACTCCGGGAAGATCGCCTCCACGCCGGTGGCTCGGATCTGGTCGACGAGCCGCCGGACGTCGCGAGCCGACGGCTGCGCCTGGGTTGAGAGCGACGGGATGACGGCGCCGATCACCTCGATGCCGTAGCGACGCGCAAAGTAGCCGAGCGCGTCGTGGGTGGTGACGATGCGCCGCTGCGCGGCGGCACCTCGCGGATGCAGTGCGCGACCTCCGAGTCGAGGCGCCGCAGCTCGGCCGTGTACGCCGCGGCGCGACGCTCGTAGCCGCGCCGCCCGTCGGGGTCCGCCGCGATCAGAGCGTCGCGGATCCGCGTGGCGGCGGCGATTGCGTTGCGAGGGTCCTGCCACCAGTGCGGATCGGCCTCGCCGTCGCGCTCGAGGGGCCGCGCCGAGTCGATCAGCGTGACCTGCTCGGCGTCGCCGCCGGCGCTGTCGACCACGTCGTCGAGCCAGCCGTCGACGTCGCCCCCGGAGCGGAAGACGACGTCCGCCCGCGCGAGCGCCGCCGCGTCGCTGGGGCGCGGCTCGTAGTCGTGCGGGTCGGCGTTGGCGGGCAGGATCCCGTCGACGTCCACCCGGGGGCCGCCCACGTTGCGGACCAGGTCGGCGACCTGCGTCGTCGTGGCGACCGCACTGACCGGCGCATCCCCGCCGCCGACTGCTGTCGCGGCAACCCGGGAGCACAGCGAGGACGAGCGCGAGCAACGCGACGGCGGGGCGGCGGACGGGCATCGGGCGCGCACGTTATCGAACTGATAACGATTCTCACTAGCCGGCCGGGCAGACTTCGCGGCGATGGACGCGCTCGAGCTCGCGCTGCTGTGCGGCTGGTGCTTCGCGGTCGCGTTCGCGGGCGGCGCCGTCGGCCTCGTGCTCGGCAACATCCGCCTGCCCGCCGTGCTGCTGGTGGCCGCCTCTCCCGCCGCCGGCGCCGGCGCCAACATCGGCATCTCCGGCGTGGCCGCCTTCGCCGCCGCGATCGCCCACATCCGCGCGGGGCGCATCAACTGGCGCCTGTTCGCCTGGATGGCGCCGCCGTCGATGGCGGGCGCCGTCGTCGGCGGGCTGATCTCCGGCGCGATCCCCGACACCGCCCTGCTGCTCGTGATCGGGGCGACGCTCCTCTACTTCGGCGTCGACCTCCTGCGCAGGCCGCCGCAGGCGGCCCGTCCGTGGCGGCGGGCGGCGAGTGGACTTGCGCGCCGCCGTCATATCGGGCGCGCTGATCGGCCTCCTCGGCGGCCTCGTGGGGCTGATCCTCGGCGCGCTGCGCATGCCGGCGCTGCTGCGCTGGGTCGGCGAGGTGCCGGCCCGCGCCGTCGGCACCAACCTCGCCGTCGGCTTCTGGGTCGGCGTCGCCGGGGTGGCGGGGCACCTGCCCGGAGGGCGTCGACTGGACCGTGCTCGGAGTCGGTGCGGCGGCGTCGGTCCCCGGCGCGCTGCTGGGCGCGCGGCTGACCGGCCGGCTCAGCGAGCGCCAGCTGCTGCGCGGCATCGGCGCGATCCTGGTCGTGGCCGGCACGGCCACCGCGCTGCAGGCCGTCGTTCACGTGGACTGACCGGTCAGTTCAGCTCCTGCGGTCGATCGCCGATACATCACCTAGATGGAGGGCGACAGCCCCCTGGGGGGACAGCTGCTCGACGCGTTCCTCGCCAACACCGAGGAATACGCCTACGTCAAGGACGGCGAGGGCCGGCTGCGCATGGTCTCGCACGCGCTGGCCCGGGCGCTCGGGTTCGAGGACCGCTCGCGGCTGGTCGGGCTGCGGCCCGAGGAGCTGGCGGCGGACACCGCGGCGGAGCGGATCTTCCCGGGCCGCGAGGTCGAGCTGCGCGACGAGCGCGGCGAGCTGACGGCGGTCGTCGGCGTCTCCCGCGACGCGACCGACCGCCGGCTGGCGGCCATCATCGCCACCCAGCGCGACGCGGCGAGCGCCGACCTCGACCTGGAGACGGTGATGGGGACGATGTGCACGCGCGCGATGGAGCTGACCGGCGCCGACGGCGCCGTCGGTCGCGCTGATGAAGGACGGCCGGCTGCGCTTCGGCGCCTCGCGCGGCAGTCCCGAGCACGAGGTCGGCGAGGAGCTCGGCCTCGACACGAGCTTCGCCGGCCGCGCGATCCGCGAGGGGCGCGCGCTGATCACGCACGACACCGCCGAGGACTCGCGCGTGGACCGGGCGCGCGCGAGCCGGAGCGGCGTGCGCTCGATCGTCGCGGTGCCGCTCCAGCACGGCGGCGCCCCGTGGGCGCGCTGCTCGTGCTGTCGCGGCTCGCCGCGCGCGTTCGACGCCGAGGACATGCACACGCTCGAGCTCGTCTCCGTCGCGATCTCGGCGTCGATGAGCCACGCGGCCGAGTTCGAGGCGCTGAGCCGCTTCCGGACGATCTTCGAGGGCGCCTCGGTGGGCATCGTGAGGGTGGGCGCCGACGGGCGCGCGCTCGAGATCAACGCCGCCGTGCAGCGCATGCTCGGCTACACGTCGCGCGACCACACGGAGAACAGCTTCGAGCTGTTCACCCATCCGGACGACCTCGAGGAGACGCTCCGCTTCATGCGCGAGCTGATGGCCGGCGAGCGCGAGCGCTACGAGCAGGACAAGCGGTACATCCGCAAGGACGGCGAGCAGCTCTGGGTGCACGTGCGCGGCTGGCTCGAGCCGCCGGTCGAGGGCGAGCCGCGCACGGCGATCGCGATGATCGAGAACATCAACGAGCGCAAGCTCGCCGAGATCGCGCTGCGCGAGAACGCCGAGAGGCTCGAGCGGCTGGTGGCGACGCAGCGCGACATCGCGGCCGCGGGCGTCGACCTGGAGGGCGTGATGCAGCTGATCGTGGAGCGCTCGCAGGCCCTCACGCGCGCGGAGGGCGCGCTCGTCAGCACCATCGAGGGCGACGAGCTGGTCGTCGGTGCGGCGTCCGGGATCGCCGCGCACCTCGTCGGGAGCCGGCGACCGATCGAGGAGTCGGTCGGTCAGCCACGCGCTGCGCAAGCGCGGCGCCCTGCTGATCGAGGACGCCGAGTCCGACACGCGCCTGTACAGCGGCTTCGCGCGAGGACGTGCACGACGTGTCGCACATCTGCGTCCCGCTGTTCCAGGGCGACCGCCGGTCGGAGCGCTGAACGTGATGACGGCGTCCGACGGGCCGCGGCTCGACGAGGACGACCGGCGCACGCTCGAGCTGCTGGCGGTGGTGCTCGCCTCGGCGCTCAGCCGCGCAGCGGAGTTCGAGGCCAAGCGCCGCCAGGTCGAGGTGCTGGCGCGCTTCGAGGCGACCTACTCGAGCGCGCTCGCCGGGATCATGACGCTCGACATGGAGGGCCGGATCGTCGACGCGAACCCGGCCCTGCAGGGGCTGATGGGCTACACCGAGCAGGAGTTCGCCGGCACGCGCGCGATCGACTACGTCGATCCCGAGCACCGGGACGAGCTGCTCTCCACCTTCGCCCGCGGCCGAAGCGGCGAGGAGGGCTCCTCCACGCTCGAGCACCGCGTGACCTGCAAGAACGGCGAGCATGCTCTGGGTCAACAGCTCGGTCTCGTTCATCCGCGGCGCGAGCGGCGAGCCGACGCTCGCGATCCTGATGGTCCAAGACGTGACGCAGCGCAAGGCCGCCGAGCGCGCGCTGATGCGCCAGTCGGAGCTGAACGAGCACCAGGCGCGCCACGACTCGCTGACCGGCCTCGCCAACCGAACGCTGTTCAGCGACCGCATCGCCCACGCGATCGAGGCGGCGCGGCCGGCGAGCAGCTCGGTGACCGTGATGGTGATCGACCTCGACCGCTTCAAGGAGGTGAACGACTCGCTCGGGCACCACGCCGGGGACGAGCTGCTGCAAGAGGTGGCCCGCCGCCTCACCGGCGTGCTGCGCGACATCCGACGCTGTCGCGCGGCTCGGCGGCGACGAGTTCGGCATCCTGCTGCCCGAGCCGGGCACCTATCCCTCCGTGAGGGCCGTCATCGATCGTCTGACCGGCTCCCTCGAGGAGCCGATCACGGTCCAGGGGCTGCCGCTCGTCGTGGAGGCGTCGATCGGCGTGGCGGTGTTCCCCGACGACGGCGTGGACGTGGAGACGCTGCTGCGCGCCGCAGACGTCGCCATGTACACCGCCAAGGAGGAGCAGGCCGGCTTCGCCTTCTTCGACGGCAGCTCCCACCAGCTGGACCTCGCGCGGCTGACGCTCGTGGGCGAGCTGCGGCGAGCGCTCGAGAAGGGCGAGCTGGTGCTCCACTACCAGCCGCAGGCGCGCCTCCAGGGCGGCGAGGTGGCCTCGGTCGAGGCGCTGCTGCGCTGGCAGCACCCGGAGCGCGGGCTGATCGGCCCGGGCGAGTTCATCCCGCTCGCCCAGCAGACGGGCCTGATCAGGCCGCTGACCCTGCTACGTGATCGGCGAGGCGCTGCGCCAGGTCCGCGTCTGGCAGGAGGAGGGGCTCGAGCTGGCGGTCGCCGTGAACGTCTCGACGCGCAACCTGCTCGACATGGACTTCCCCACTCAGGTCAAGGCGCTGCTCGACGCGTGGGAGCTGACCGCCTCGCGCCTGCAGCTGGAGATCACCGAGGACAGCGTCCTGACCGACCCGGTGCGCACGAAGGCGATCCTCGAGGAGCTCGCCGAGATGGGCCTGCAGCTCGCGATCGACGACTTCGGCACCGGCTACTCGTCGCTCGCCTACCTGAAGCGCCTGCCGATCACGAGATCAAGATCGACCGCTCCTTCGTCATGGCGATGGCCACGAACGAGGACGACGCAACGATCGTGCGCTCCACGATCGACCTCGGCCGCAACCTCGGCCTCGAGGTGGTGGCGGAGGGCGTCGAGACCGAGGCCGCCTGGACCGCGCTGCGCGAGCTCGGCTGCACCCTCGCCCAGGGCTACTACCTCAGCCGGCCGCTGCCGCCCGAGGAGCTGACCGCCTGGCTGCTGCGCTACGCGGAGACCGGCCAGATGGCCGGCGTCGGCAGCTAGCTAGCTGTCGGCGGCGTCGTAGGCGCGCTCGGCCACGAGCTCGCGAGCCTCGTCCTGGCTGAGCCCCGTCTCCGGGTGGCTCTCCTCGGTGTGCGCGCGCACCTCTTCGGCGAGGTCGTCGTCGTTGGCAGCCTGCAGCGTCTGCCCGCAATCGCAGTCGATGACCCTCATGTGGAGCCGGTACCCCTTCACAGCGGCTTCACGCCACGGACATCGCTCGGCCACAAAAGCCCTGCAAAGCCCGCCATAGCTTGCGGTCATGCGACGCATCGAACGCCGCCACCTGCTCCCGGGCGCGGCCGCCTTCACGGCCGCCCTGCTGGTCGCGCTGCTGGGCCTCAACGCCGGGGCCGACCCGCCGGACCGCACGCCCACACGGGGCACCGTGGAGCTCCAGCTGCTCGGCGTGAACGATCTCCACGGGCACCTCGAGCCGCCCGAGCCGCAGCGGGGCGGCGCCGCGTGGCTGGGCGCCTGGCTCGACCGCTCGGCCGCCTCGCACCCCGAGCGCACGATCCGGGTGCACGCCGGCGACATGGTCGGCGCGTCGCCGCTGATCTCGAGCCACTTCCACGACGAGCCCACGATCGAGGCGACCAACCTGATGGGCTTCGACGTCGGCACGCTCGGCAACCACGAGTTCGACGAGGGCGGCGCCGAGGCGCTGCGGCTGGTCCGCCGGGCGCGACTACCCCTACCTCGCCGCGAACACGATCGCGCGCGACCGGCGACGGCCCGGTGCTGCCCCCCTACGAGGTGATCGAGCGCGCCGGCGTCAAGGTCGGGTTCATCGGCGTGACCACCACCGACACGCCGTACTTCCTGCTGTCGCAGTTCGCGCGGCGAGTTCCGCTGGACCGACATCTCGGACGCGGTCAACCGCTACGTGCCGGAGCTGCGCCGCCAGGGCGTCGAGGCGATCGTGGTGCTCGCCCACGCCGGCGCCTTCGGGAGCGGCGGCGACGCCGCCGGCGAGGTCGTCGACGAGACGCGCCAGATGGACGACGCGGTGGACGTGGTGATCGCGGGCCACACGCACTCGAAGCTCGACCTCGAGGTCGACGGCAAGCTCGTCGTGGAGGGGCTCTCCTACGGGGTCGCCTACGACCGCGTGCGGATCGCGGTCGACCGCGCCAGCGGCGACGTCGTCTCGAAGTCGGCGACCGTGCTGCCCACGACCCACGCCGGCATCGCTCCCGACGCCGAGCTCGCCGAGCTGGTCGAGAGCTACCGCGGGCGCGTGGCGCCGCTGGCCGATCGCGTGGTCGGCCAGGCGCCGGAGGCCCTCGACAACGCGGCCGTGGACCGGCTCGCCGTCGACGCCCAGCGCGCGTTCGCGGGCGCCGACGTCGCCTTCCTCAACCCGGGCAACACCCGCTCCGACATCGACGCCGGGCCGATCACGTACTCGGAGGCCTTCGAGGCGCAGGCCTACGAGCACCCGGTGATCCGCTTCCACATGAGCGGCGCCGATCTGCTGGCGGCGATGGCCGAGCAGCCCGGGCTGCTCGTCTCGGGGCCGCGCGACCTGCGGCCCGGCGCCGTCTACACCGTCGCCGCCAACGGGATCGTGGCCGGCCGGCCGCCGTTCGACCGCGGCAGCGGACGCGAGCGCGTCGGGACCGACCTGGAGGCGCTCGTGGCGTGGCTCGGGCGAGCGTCGCGCTAGTCGCCGTCGCCGAGCCGCTCCGGGCTCGCGAGCGCGAACACGCCGCAGACGACGAACGCGAGCAGCAGCAGCACGCCGCAGAGGATGGTGAGCGTGGCGTGGAACGGGAACAGCAGGCCGGCGCCCGAGCACGAGGCAGCGTCAGCGCGGCCCACTCGAGGCGCGTCACGGGCGCGGCTCCTCCTCGTAGGCGAGCCGGCCCGTGAGCGCGAGCCTGAACAGCCACACGAGCGCGGGCACCAGCACGATCAGGCCGAGCGCGGTCGAGACGAGCAGCGCGATCAGCGTCGGGTCGCTCGCCGCGGCCCGCTCCACGGTCAGGTCGGGCGGCAGCAGGTAGGGCTCCTGCGCGGCGGCCCAGCCGGCGACGAGCGCCCCCACCGCGACGGCGGCGGTGTAGCGCGCCGTCTCGAAGCGCTCGCGCCACTCGAGCCAGAGCGTGGCGAGGCCGGCGGCCGCCGACGCCAGCACGCAGGCCAGGCCGGCGCCGGAGGTGAGCCCGTCGAAGAGCGAGCGCGCCTCGGAGCGGACGACCAACAGCCCGGCGATCGCGAGCGCGCCCGCCACCAAGCCCGAGCCGAGCGCCCGCGCCCGGAACGCGTCGACCAGCTCCGGCTTGCCCGCGCGCTGCGAGTCCGCGCCCAGGAAGACCGCCGCCAGGTGCGCGCCGGTGGCGACCGCCAGCGCGCCGACCAGGAGCGATACGGGCTCCCGTCCAGCTGGCCCACTCGTCGCCGCGCGCGTTGCCGACCGGCACCTCGCCGGCGGCGATCGCGCCGGCCGCGGCGCCCATGAAGAACGGCACGATCACCGACGCGAGCGCGAACACCGCCCCCAGCGCGCGCGCCTCGGCGATCGTGGCCGCCTCGCCCTTGAGCGCGAACGCCCCGCCGCGCAGCACGATGCCGAGCACGGCCAGGAAGAGCGGCATCGCGAGCGTGGAGGTGATCGACCCGAACGCCTCCGGGAACCCGGTCCAGAGCACCACCAGCACGAAGATCAGCCAGACGTGGTTGGCCTCCCAGACCGGCGACATCGCCCGCTTGACCATCGCCCGCACCGGCGCGCCGCGCTCGGCGCCGCCCGGCGGTCAGGTCCCAGAAGCCGGCGCCGAAGTCCGCGCCGCCGAGCACGACGTAGGCGGTCAGGCCGAGCAGCGCGACGCCGGCGGTCAGCTCGGGCAGCATCAGGACTCCACCTCGAGCGGCGCCGCGGCTGAGCCGGCGCAGCATCACGACGCGTCACCACCGCGAGGCCCGCGTACACGAGGCCGAGCGCGGCGAAGCCGACCGGGACGCCGCTCGCGCCGGTCACCGCGCTCTCCGTGCGCATCACCTCGTAGACGACCCACGGCTGGCGGCCCACCTCGGTGGTGATCCAGCCGGCGATCAGCGCCACGAGCGACAGCGGCCCGGCGAGCACCAGCGCGCGGTAGAACCAGGGCGAGGCCGGCAGGCGCCGGCGCCGCCACCAGAGCCAGAGGAACCAGCCGCCGAGCGCCGTCAGCGCGCTGCCGATGAAGACCATCGTCCGGAAGGAGACCTTCACGATGCCGGTCGGCGGGCGGTCGTCGGGGGGCACGCTGTCGAGCCCGATCACGGTCGCGTTCGGGTCGTGGAACGCGAGCAGCGAGAGCAGCTTCGGGCACCTCGATCCCGCCCGACCAGCGAGAACGGCGCGCCCTTGGTCGTCTCCTGCAGGCCCTCGAAGGCCGCGAGCTTGACCGGCTGGCGCTCCGCGACCGTGCGGGCCGCCCAGTCGCCGACCAGCAGCTGCGCCGGCGACGCCAGCGCCGCCACCGACAGCGCCACCACGAGGCCGACGCGGTGGTGGCGGTCGCGCCGCCCGCGCAGCCAGCCGTAGGCGTAGACGCCCGCGACCAGGAAGCCGGCCACGATGAACCCGGCCAGGTACATGTGCGTCAGCTCGTGCCAGAGGTTGTCGTTGAAGAGGGCCCTCAGCGGCTCGACGTCGACGACCTCGCCGCCGCGCACCGAGAAGCCGGTCGGGTGGTTCATCCAGCCGTTGACCGAGATCACCATCAGCGACCCGGTGATCCCGGCCAGCACCATCGGGATGCCGGCCGCCGCGTGCGTGCGCGCGCGGCAGGCGGTCCCAGCCGTAGACGTAGATGGCGATGAAGATCGCCTCCATGAAGAACGAGAAGCCCTCGATCATGAACGCGAGCCCGAAGACGTCGCCGAAGGTGGCCATGAACTCCGGCCACAGCAGGCCCATCTCGAACGACAGGATCGTGCCGGTCACGACGCCGACCGCGAACAGCAGCAGCATCGCCTTCGACCAGCGCTTCGCGAGCGCGCGGTAGAGCGGATCGCCGGTGCGCAGCCAGAGCCCTTCGAGGAACAGGACCATCGCCGGGAACGCGATCCCGAAGCAGACGAGCGGGATGTGCACGGCGAACGACATCGCCTGCATCTGACGCGCCTGGAGTCAGGTAGTCCTGGTCGACCGGTGCGCCCAGGACCGCGTCGATCACGCCGGCCTCAGCAGCCTCAGCGCGAGCACCGGGAACAGCAGCACCGAGATCACGCCGCCGGTCACGAGCGCCGCGGCGGCCGCGGTGTCGAGCTTGCCGAGCTCCACGCCGATCTGGCGTGGCCGCGACGACGAACGAGAGCGAGGTCGCCTGCAGCAGGCCCGGCGGAGAGCGCCTCGCGGCGCGGCGACGAAGCGCGCGATAGAGCCAGCGCGGGCAGCGCCGCGGACCAGCAGCAGCGCGATGACGCGTCAACGGCACGAGCACGATGGTGTCAAATGAGGAGAACAGCGCGTCGAGATCCAGCCGCGCGCCGCTGACCACGAAGAAGATCGGGATGAAGATGCCGAAGCCGATCCCCTCGAGCTTCTCCTGCAGGCCGGTGGTCGCGGACGACGTTCTCGCGGTCGAGCAGGCTGACCATCGCGCCGGCGAGGAAGGCGCCCAGCACCACCTCGAGCCCGAACTCCTCGGACATGTAGACGAGCAGCGACCAGCAGCAGGAACGCGATCCGCACGCTGATCTGGGCGCTGGTGCGATGCAGCCGCGTCGACCGCGGCCTTGAGCTGCTCGCGAGCCGCGCGCGCCCACCAGCGCCAGGCCGACGGCGCCGACCACGCCGAGGAACAGCAGCAGCAGCACCAGCGTCGTCTCGAAGCTCGCACCCGACGACGAGAAGAACAGCGACAGCAGGATGACCGTCGCGAAGTCGGCGATCGAGGCGCCGGCGATCACGAGCTGCCCGAACGGCGTGCCGGTCTGGCCCGCGTCCTTGAGCACCGCGACGACGATCCCGAAGGAGGTCGCCGCAAGGATGATCGCCACCAGCAGCGGCGCGCCGACGAGTTCGACCGCGTCGAAGATCAGGCCGACGACCAGCGCCAGCGCGAGCGAGACCACGAAGGCGCCGGCGACGACGCCGAGGTGGCGGTCCTCGGCCGGGTCGAAGGAGATCTCGAGGCCGGCCAGGAAAAACAGGAAGACGATGCCGATCTGCGCGAAGACCTGCAGCGGGCGCGGTGATGTCGATCAGGTCGAGCACCACCGGCCCGATCAGGATCCCGGCGGCCATCTCGCTGACGATCGGAGGGACCTTCGGGACGGGCAGCAGGTCGACGAGCAGCGGCGCGGCGGCGGCCGCGCGCGACGCGATGACGAGATCCGTGTAGTCGAGGCCGGGGATGCCGGGTCGCAGGCTACGATCGGACTCGGGTGGAACAGCCTCTGGGATGACATCACGGGTGCGTACGACGAGCACATCCAGATCCCGGGCAAGGAGACGCACTTCCTCATCCTGATCGCGTTCCTGCTCTCGTTCGGCTTCATCCGCACCAGCGCCCACATGATCCGCGCGCAGGTGTCGTGGTGGCCGGGGAACGTCGAGACCAAGGGCGGCACCCACGTGCACCACCTGGTGTGGGGAATCCTCCTGCTGGTCACGATGGGGTACCTGGGCATCTCGACCGACCTCGCCAGCCCCTGGTTCGAGTTCACCGCGATCGCCTTCGGCATCGGCATGGGCCTGACGATGGACGAGTTCGCGCTCTGGCTGAACCTCGAGGACGTCTACTGGAAGGACAAGGGCCGCCAGTCGATCGACGCCGTGATCGTGACGACGACGCTGCTGGTGATAGCCGTGCTGGGGCTCGAGTTCTGGGTCGCGATCTGGGACGCCGTGCTGCTGCTCGCCGGCATGGACGACGGCCACGCGTGGGTCGCCGTACCGATTCAGGTGCTGGGTGTCGCACTTGCGGTGGTGTGCTTCCGCAGAGGGCGTAAGTTGACGGGCATCGTCGGGCTGTTCATTCCTCTCGTGGCGCTCGCCGGAGCGCTGTTCCCGCAGCGCGTCGAGCCGGCACGGGCCGGCGCGTGATCGCGCGCCTCCTGCTCGGACTGCTGCTCGCCCTCCCGCTGATCTCGCTGCCCGCCGCCTCCGCGGGGACGCTGCCGCCGGGGTTCGACGACACGCCGGTTGCGAGCGTCCCGCAGCCGACGGCCTTCGCCTTCACGCCTGACGGGCGCATGCTCGTGACCTCGAAGCTCGGGCGGCTGCGCGTCGTCCGCAACGGAGCGCTCCTGCCCGACCCCGCGCTGGACCTGTCGGCGCGCGTCTGCCCGGAGAGCGAGCGCGGCCTGCTGGGCGTGGCCGTGGACCCGGACTTCGCCGCCAACCGGCGCGTCTACCTGTACTACACGTTCAAGAAGTTCGGGACGTGCGCGCTGGCCGCGCCGCCGAACGGCCCGGTCAACCGCGTGTCGAGCTTCGTGCTCGAGGGCGACACGATCGACCCGGCCAGCGAGACCGTCCTGATCGACGGGATCCCGTCCACCGGCGGCAACCACAACGGCGGCCACCTGCAGTTCGGCAGGGACGGCCATCTCTACGTCAGCGTCGGCGACGGCGGCTGCGACTACGCCGGCGACAGCGGCTGCGCGGTCGCCAACGACGCCGCGCGCGACCGCAACGTGCTGCTCGGCAAGGTGCTGCGGATCACCGCCGACGGCGGCATCCCCGCCGACAACCCGTTCCTCGGCGCGGGCACGGCCCGCTGCAACGAGACCGGCATCGCCGCGCCGGGCCAGATCTGCCAGGAGACCTACGCGTGGGGCCTGCGCAACCCCTTCCGCCTGGGCTTCGACACGAACGCGGCGGGCACCCGCTTCCTCATCAACGACGTGGGCCAGTCGGCCTGGGAGGAGATCGACGAGGGGCGGCCGGGCGCCGACTACGGCTGGAACCGGCGCGAGGGGCACTGCGCGGCCGGCTCGACCACGGACTGCGGGCCGCCCCCGGCCGGCATCACGAACCCGATCTTCGACTACGGCCGCGGCGGCGGCTGCGCCGCCATCACCGGCGGCGCCTTCGTGCCGCGCGGGCTGTGGCCGGCGCAGTACGACGGCCGCTACCTCTTCGCCGACTACGTCTGCGGCAAGATCCAGTCGCTGCGGCTGACCTCGGCCGGGCTGACGGCCGACGACTTCGGGACCGACATGGGACCCGTGATCGACCTGGCGTTCGGGCCGTCGGGGACGCCGCGCGCGCTGTACTACCTGACGTTCGCGGGCGCCGTGCGCCGGATCGCCTACACGCCCAACGCCGCGCCGGTGGCGGTTGCGAGCGCCGGCCCCCGCTCCGGCGCCGCGCCGCTCTCCGTGGTCTTCAACGCGCACGGCGAGCAGCGACCCCGAGGGCGGCCGCTCGACTACGCGTGGGACTTCGGCGACGGCAGCACGTCCACGAGCGCCGTGGCCGGTCACACCTACGCGAGCGCCGGGACCTACCGCGCCACGCTGCGGGTGACCGACAGCGCCGGCGCGACCGCCACCGACACCGTGCGCATCGACGCCGGCAACACGGCGCCCGTCCCGCGCATCGACTCGCCGGCCTCCGACCTGCGCTTCCGGGTCGGGCAGCCGATCACGCTCCGGGGCGCGGCGACCGACGCCGAGGACGGGCCGCTGACCGCGTTCTCGCTCGAGTGGACCGTGCTGCTGCACCACGGCACGCACACCCACCCGTTCCTCGGGCCGAGGCCCGGCAACGACATCGAGTTCGACGCGCCCCCGCCCGAGAGCCTCGAGGCCGCCGGGTCGAGCTACCTCGAGCTGCGGCTGACCGCGACCGACTCGAAGGGCCTCAAGGAGACCGTCAGCCAGGACCTGCGCCCGCGCACGGTCGGGCTCTTCTTCAAGACCGACCCCGACGACCTGGCGTTCACCGTCGACGGGGTCCCGGTCCGGGGAGGCGCCGGCTACGTCTCGTGGGAGGGCTATCGGTTCGAGGTCAGGAGCCCCGGGCTGCAGGGCCACGACAACAAGGTGTACGCCTTCAGCTCGTGGTCCGACGGCGGCGCGGCGCGCCACGCGGTGACCACTCCCGCGGAGCCGACGGCCTACGTGGCACGCTTCTCGCAGCCGAAGTGCGGAGGCGGGGTCGGGCTCGGGATCCTGCTCGTGATGGGCTGCGGCG
The DNA here is from genome assembly GCA_963828225.1 of uncultured Thermoleophilaceae bacterium. Lineage (GTDB taxonomy): Bacteria > Actinomycetota > Thermoleophilia > Solirubrobacterales > Thermoleophilaceae > JACVRW01. Next base: position 781,796 of record CAWHDX010000007.1, read on the forward strand.
CGGTCGCGCGCCGCCTGCGCCGTCATTGACACGGCACCCGCGGCCGGAGATAGTCGGCATGTCGTCGTCGTGCCCCGCCCCCTCCGATGCGCCGCGCTGCCGCCCTCCTGCCGATCCTCGCCCTCGTGGGTGTCGTGGGCTGCGCCAGCGGAACGACCGACCCGGCCACCGAGGTCACCGACCACGCGGCGACGCTGCGCGCGCACGGCAGCGCCGGCGGCGACCCGACCCAGTTCTGGTTCGAGTACGGCACCACGACCTCGTACGGCAAGTCCACGCCGCGCCGCGACGGCGGCTCCAGCACCGCCACGCGCGACGTGAGCGAGCGCGTGGCCGACCTCGCGCCGGACACGCTCTACCACTACCGCGCCTGCGCCTCCAACGCCAAGGGCTCCGGCTGCGGCGCCGACCAGTCCTTCCGGACCGGCTCCCTCGGCCTGCTGCCCGGCTTCCAGGACACGGCCGCGATCACCGGCCTCAGCGCGCCGACGATGGTGCGCTTCTCGCCCGACGGGCGCGTCTTCGTCGCGGAGAAGAGCGGCCTCATCAAGGTCTTCGACAGCCTCTCCGACACCACGGCGACGACCTTCGCCGACCTGCGCACGAAGGTGCACAACTTCTGGGACCGCGGCCTGCTGGGCATGGCGCTCGACCCGAGCTTCCCGGCCAAGCCGTTCGTGTACGTGTCCTACACCCACGACGCGGCGATCGGCGGGACCGCGCCGCGCTGGGGCGACACCTGCCCCACGCCGCCGGGCGCGACCGAGGACGGCTGCGTCGTCAGCGGGCGCCTGTCGCGACTCACCGCCGACGGCAACCAGGCCGGCCCCGAGCAGGTGCTGATCGAGGACTGGTGCCAGCAGTTCCCGAGCCACTCGGTCGGCGACGTCGAGTTCGGTGCGGACGGCGCGCTCTACATGTCGGCCGGCGAGGGCGCCAGCTTCAACTACGTCGACTACGGCCAGAGCGGCAACCCCAAGAACCCCTGCGGCGACCCGCCCGCGCGCGATCGGCGGGGCGCCAGACCGCGCCGACCGCCCAGGGCGGCTCGCTGCGATCCCAGGACGTCCGCACCGCGGCCGATCCCACCGGCCTCGACGGGACGCTGATCCGGGTCAACCCCGCGACCGGCGCGGCACTGCCGGACAACCCGCTCTACGGCCAGGCGGACCCCAACACCAAGCGCATCATCGCCTACGGGTTCCGCAACCCGTTCCGGATCGCGATGCGGCCCGGCACCAGCGAGCCCTTCGTGGGCGACGTCGGGCAGAACGACGTGGGAGGAGATCAACCGGATCACGCGGCCGCCCGGGGCGGCCGAGAACTACGGCTGGCCGTGCTACGAGAGCGGCGACCGCCAGCCCGGGCTTCGACGGCGCCGACCTCAGCCTCTGCGAGAGCCTCTACAGCGCCGGCACGGCCCGCGCGCCGATGCTGCGCTACAACCACGCGAGCAAGGTCCTCGCCGAGGAGAGCTGCCAGCCGGGCAGCTCGGCGGTCTCCGGGCTCGCGTTCACCCCGCCCGGCAGCACGCTCCCTGCGGAGTTCGACGGCGCGCTGTTCTTCTCCGACTACTCGCGCAACTGCATCTGGGTGATGGAGCGCTCCGGCGGGACGCTGCCGGACCCGGCGCGCCTGCGGACGTTCCGCGCGCAGGCGCCCGGTCCGGTCGACCTCCAGTTCGGTCCCGGCAACGACCTCTTCTACGCGAACTTCAACGACGGCCAGATCAGGCGCATCCACTTCACGCAGGGCAACCAGCCGCCGCGGCCGGCGGTCGCGGCCACCCCGACCAGCGGCGCCACTCCGCTCCTCGTCAGCTTCTCCGCCGCCGGCTCGTCGGACCCCGACCCCGGCGACACGCTCGCCTACGCCTGGGACCTCGACGCCGACGGCGCCTACGACGACTCGACCAGCCCGAGCCCGCAGTTCCTCTATACCAGCGCGGGCAGCTACCTGGTCGGCTTGAAGGTCACCGACAACCACGGCGCCTCGGCCACCGACTCGGTGGCGATCACCGCGGGCAACACGCCTCCGACCGCCACGATCGAGCTCCCGTCGACGGGCTTCACGTGGAAGGTCGGCGACGCGATCGCGTTCCGCGGGAGCGCCACCGACGCGCAGGACGGCACGCTCGCGGCGAGCCGGCTGAGCTGGACCGTGGCGCTCGAGCACTGCCCGTCGAACTGCCACGAGCACATCGTGGAGACGCGGCCGGGCGTCGCCTCCGGGAGCTTCGCCGGCCCCGACCACGAGTACCCGTCCTACGTCGAGCTGCGCCTGACCGCCACCGACAGCGGCGGGCTCACGAACACCCGGGCGATCCGGCTCGATCCGAAGACCGTGGTGCTGAAGATGCGCTCGAACCCGACCGGGCTGAGCCTCTCGCTGAACTCCGCGGCGGCGGCGGCGCCGTACGACCGCACGCTCATCCAGGGATCCACCAACGCGGTTGCGGCCCCCACCCCCCAGACGCTCAGCGCGTTCACGTACGACTTCTCGTCCTGGTCCGACGGGCTCGCGCGGATCCACAACCTGAAGGTCAACGCCGACACGACGCTGACGGCGACGTTCGCCAGCCGCTAGCCGCCGGCGACGGCGGCGTTCCAGCGCCTGATCACGCGAGTCCTGCGCTCGTAGCCGAGCGCCGACAGCGTCCCGGTGCCGAGTGCGAGCAGCGCGCCGTGCTCGGGACCGAGGCCGATCCAGCGGGCGGCGACCACCCGCAGGATGTGCCCGTGGGCGAACAGCGCGACGTCGCCGCCGGCGCCCTCGATCGCAGCGACAACGCGGTCGGCGCGCTCGCCGACCTGTTCCGGCTGCTCGCCGCCGGGGCAGCCGTCGCGCCACAGGTTCCAGTCCGGGCGCGTCTCGTGGATCTCGGGTGTGGTGATGCCCTCGTAGTCGCCGTAGTCCCACTCGAGCAGGTCGCCGGTGGTCTCGACGGCGTCGCCGAGCCCGGCCAGCCGGCAGGTCTCGAGCGCGCGCGAGAGCGGGCTCGAGAGCACCTTCGCGAACTCGTGCTGCGCGAGCGCGGGCCGCAGCAGCTCGGCCTGGCGCCGGCCGGTGTCGGTCAGCGGGATGTCCGTGTGCCCGGTGTGGCGACCGTCCCTGCTCCACTCCGTCTCGCCGTGGCGGGCGAGGACGATCTCCGTCACGTGCCCGCGGGGACCGGCGGAGGGTCGACCGGCGGAGGGTCGACCGGCGGCGCCCCCGCCCTGTCGCGCTCGGCGAAGTAGTCGCCGCCCTCGATGCTGATCGGAGGCAGCAGGCGGCCGAGTCTGCGCGGCAGCCACCACGCGGCGTCGCCGAGCAGCGCCATCACGGCCGGCACCGCGAGGCAGCGCACGATCGTCGCGTCGATCGCGATCGCCGCGGCGAGCCCGACGCCGAACTGCTTGACGATCGCGTTCCCGTTCAGGACGAAGCTCGCGAAGACGAAGACCATGATCAGCGCGGCCGAGGTGATCACCCTTCCGGTGGACGCCAGCCCGCGTACGACCGCGTCGTGCGCGTCGCGCTTCTCCTTGTAGTGCTCCTGGATCTGCGTCAGCAGGAACACCTCGTAGTCCATCGACAGGCCGAACAGGATCGCGAACATCAGCAACGGCACGTAGCTGGCGATCGGCACGGGGCCGTCGAGGCCGAGCAGCGACGCTCCGTGGCCCTCCTGGAAGACGAACGTGACGACGCCGTACGCCGCGGCCACCGAGAGCAGGTTGGCGGCGGCGGCCTTGAGCGGCAGCAGCAGCGAGCGGAAGGCGAGCAGCAGCACGACGCAGCTGAGCGCCACGACGATCGCGATCATCTGCGGCAGCTTGTCGGCAATGCGATCGGCGAGGTCGATGTAGCCGGCCGTCTGGCCGCCCACGTTCGCGGTCAGGTCGCTGCCGTTGATCGCCTTCGGGATGACGTCGGAGCGCAGCCGCTTGACGAGGTCCTCGGTCGCGCGATCCGACGGCGCGGTCTTGGGCACGGCCGTGAACACGGCCGCGGTGCCCGCCTTGTCGACGGTCGCCGGGGACACCGTCTTGATGTCCTTGTCCTTGCCGATCGCGCTCTCGAGGCTGGTGAGCCGCGGGTCGGTGGCGGGCGACTCGAGCTGCTTCTTCTGCTGCGCGAGCTTCTGCTGGCCCGAGGCCGACTGCTGCTGGACCTGCTTGTCGGCCTGCGACTGCGCTTGGTCGGGCGGCACGCCCGTCGTCTCCAGCTGCTCGGTCAGCTGCTGCTCCTGCTGGGCGATCTGCTGGTTCTGCTGCTTCTGCTTCTGGTTGAGGTCGTCGAGCTGCTTCTGGTCCGGCTTGGCCGGCTTGCCGAGGGTCACGCTGATCAGCAGCGGGCCGTTCGCCCCGGGGCCGAAGCCCTCGGCCATCAGGTCGTAGGCCTGGCGCGCGGTCGTGTCCTTGGGCAGCTCGCCGTTGTCGGACGAGCCGAAGTGGAGGTTCAGCACCGGGATCGCGAGCACGATCAGGATCGCGGTGCTGGCGGCGAGCGAGCGCCACGGCCGGGCGACCACCGCGCGCGCCCAGCGCGCCCAGCCGTGCGGCTGATGGTCGTCGGGGTGGGTGCGCCCGAGCTTCACCCTCAGCGAGTGGATGCGCGGGCCGAGCGCGCCGAGCAGCGCCGGCAGGAGCGTGATCGCGGCCAGCACGGCGACCACGACAGCGATCGCCGCGGCGTAGCCCATCGTGCCGACGAACGGGATCCCCGAGGCCAGCAGCGAGACCAGCGCGATCACGACGGTGCCGCCCGCGAACAGGACCGCCCCGCCCGCGGTGGCGGTGGCGCGGGCGGACGACTCGCGCACGTCCATCCCCTCCTGCAGCTGCAGCTTGTGCCGCGTGACGATGAAGAGCGCGTAGTCGATCCCGACGCCGAGCCCGATCATCGTCGCGAGCGTCGGCGCCACGCTGGGCACCTCGGCGAGGTGGCCGAGGAACTTGATCAGCGCGAGCGCGGCGACGAGGCCGAGCACGGCGCTGACGAGCGGCAGCATCATCGCCGTGGCGGTGCCGAAGGCGAACAGCAGGATCACGACGGCTGCGGTCAGGCCGACCGCCTCGCTGCTCTCGGTGTCCGCCTTCGATACGGCCTGGCCGAGGTAGCCGCCTGTCGCGACGGTCAGCCCGGCGTCCGTGGCCGGGCTCGCCGCGTCGATGATCGACTCCGCGTCCTCCTTGGTGAGGTCGCCCGGGCCCTCGGTCAGCGTGACCGAGATGTAGCCGATCGTCTTGTCCTTGCTGAGCGCCGCGCCCCCCTTGCTCGAGAGCGGACTGACCGCGCGCGCCACGCCCGGCTCCTTCTTCAGCGACTTGACGGTCGCGTCGATGGCCTTCGAGTTCGAGGAGCTCGTCAGCTTGCCCTTGGCGGCCTGGAGCACGATCGGGTTCGTGCCGTAGGCCTGCTTGGGCAGCTTGTCCTGAAGCAGGTCCTGCGCCTTGGTCGAGCCGGTCCCGGGCAGCGAGAGGTTGTCGCTGTTGCGCTCGCCCGCAGCTCGCGCCCCGAGTGCGAGCGCCACGACCGCCAGCACCCAGACGCCGATCACGGCCCAGTGATGACGCGTACAGAAGCGTCCGACTCTGTAAAGAGGGCCAGTCATACAGAAGCCGGGCCAGCGTACACCTCTGGCTCCGACTCGATCACGCCCATGACCGCATGGATCAGCGACAGGTGCGTAAAGGCCTGCGGGAAGTTCCCGAGCTGGCGCCCGCTGGCGGCGTCGATCTCCTCCGCGTACAGCTGGAGCGGGCCGGCGAAGGCCAGCAGCTTCTCGCAGAGCGCCCGCGCCCGCTCCGCCTCGCCGATCTGGACGAGCGCGGCGACGAGCCAGAAGGAGCAGATGGTGAACGTCCCCTCCTCGCCCTCGAGCCCGTCGTCGGTGTGCTCGACGCGATAGCGGAGCACGAGCCCGTCCTCGGTCAGCTCGTCCGCGATCGCGAGCACGGTGGCGCGCACGCGCTCGTCGTCGGGAGCGAGGAAGCCCATCATGGGGATCAGGAGCGCCGACGCATCGAGCGCGGTCGTCTCGTAGTGCTGCACGAACACCCCGCGCTCGTCGACACCGCGGTCGCAGACCTCGGAGTGGATCTCGGCTGCCAGCCGCGCCCAGCGCTGGGCGCGCTCGTCGTCGCCGCGCGCCTGCGCCAGCCGCAGGCCGCGATCGAGCGCGACCCAGCAGAGCACCTTCGAAGCGGTGAAGTGCTTCGGATCGCCGCGTACCTCCCAGATGCCCCGGTCGGGCTCGCGCCATCCCGCCGCGGCCGCGTCCACGAGCCCGGCGATCGACTCCCAGACCGCGGCCGGCAGCTGCTGGCCCTGGTGTCGGGCGTGGATCGCGACCGAGTCGAGCAGCATCCCCCAGACGTCGTGCTGCTTCTGGTCCCAGGCGCCGTTGCCGGTGCGCACCGGCCGCGCGCCCTCGTAGCCGGACAGGTGGTCGAGCGTGTGCTCGGCGAGCTCGCGCTCGCCGCCGATGCCGTACATGATCTGGAGCGGCCCGGAGGCCGACCGTCTCGAGCAGGAAGGCGAAGAACTCGTAGGCCTCCCACTCGAAGCCGAGGGCGAGCAGGCCGCGCAGCAGGAAGGCGGAGTCGCGCACCCAGGTGAAGCGGTAGTCCCAGTTGCGCTCGCCGCCGGGGGTCTCCGGCAGGGATGTCGTCGCGGCCGCGAGGATCGCGCCTGTCGGCGCGTAGCTGAGCCCCTTCAGCGTGAGCGCGCTGCGCTCGAGGTGCGAGCGCCAGGGGTGGTCGGGGAACGTGCCACCGCGCAGCCAGTCGCGCCAGAAGGTCGCCGTCGCCCAGGTCCGCTCGTAGGCCTCCTCAACCCCGGCCGGTCCCTCCGCGTCGCCCCAGCAGAGCGCGGCGAACGCGCTCTCGCCGGCCTTCAACTCGGTATGGCCGTACGTCCTCGCGCCGACGAGCCCGAGGTGCAGGCTGCTGACCAGGCGCAGCTCGAGGTCCGTGCCGGGTGCCTCCACCTGGGCCTGGCCGTAGTCCTCGCCGGTGTAGCTCCAGGCGCCGAGCTCGCGGCCGTAGTCGAAGTGCGGCAGGCAGTTGAGCATGACCTCGGCGTCTCCGTCGATGCAGGTGGCGATGCGCAGCAGCACCCCCTCGGCCGCGAAGTCTCCGGGAGCCCGCCGGTAGCGCTCGCGGCGAACGCCGTCCCAGCGGCCCATCACGAGGCAGTCGTGGACGAGCAGCCAGCCCGTGGCCGTCTGCCAGGTCGTCTCGAGCACCATCGTGCCCGGCAGGTAGCGGCGGTGGCTCGGGACGCTGACCTTGGCGGGCCCGAACCCGAACGTGCCGGCCGAGCGATCGAGCAGTGAGCCGAAGACGCTGGGCGAGTCCGGCCGCGGGAGGCAGAGCCACTCCACGTCCCCACCCGGGGCGACGAGCGCCGAGACCTCGCAATCGGACAGGAACGCGTAGTCGCCGATCGGCGGGAAGGGGCTGGTGGCGGTCACCGGTGTCCTCGCGGTCAGCGGTTGTTCAACGCGCTCACGCGCTCCGCGGCCTCGGCGCGCAGCCTGTACAGCCGCTCGTCGAAGTCAGGCGCGCCGATCGGCACGGCGCCGAGCGGCAACGGGTCGCTGCCGGGCTTCACCGCTGCCAGCGCGACGAGCTCCCCGTCGGAGCTCTCCGCGACCGTCCACGGCCGGCCCGCCTGCAGCCGCCGGCGCGTCGAGGCTCCGAGCGCGTACACGCAGGCGACGATCAGGACGACGACGACCAGGACGATCAGCGCCGCTACGAGCAGCCTCAAGGGGTGACCGCGAAGTTCTGCCCCGGCGCGAAGGTGGTCACGTTCTTCGGGATCGCCTTCAGCTGGTCGATCGCAGCGCACGCGGGGCAGCCCTCGTAGCCCTTCTGGCGGGCCTTGTTCGCCTGGGCGTCGATCTGCGCCGCCTGCAGGCGGCCCTGGGCCTGGGTCACGCCGGCGAACGCCGCCTGGGCCTTGTCGATCGCCGCGGTGATCGTCGCCGGCGGGACCACCTTGTTGAGCGTGAACTTGATGTCGACCAGGTAAGGCCCACCGAGCTGGTCGTTGATGTCGGCGGCCAGCCCGTCGTTGACGGTCTGCTCGACCTGGCGCACGCGCTCGTTGGCGCGCTGGCCCTGGTCGTCGCTGACCTTCTCGGGATTGCCCTGGTTCTTGACGAGCGCCAGCGACGGATTGATGTCGGCCCCGACGACCGAGCCGATCTCCTTGCGCAGGTTGTTGTCGATCACCGGCCTGATGATCGTGTTGAGGAAGTTCGAGAAGCCCTCGTCGCCGTCGTAGGGATGCCGGCCGCCGAACGTGCGGGTCCCGAACTTGTTGTCGAAGTCCTTGAGCACCGCCTCCTCGGTGTTGAGCCGGAAGTAGACGGTGCCCTCGATCGAGACGTTGATGCCGTCGCTGGTGGGCACGACGACGTGGTCGACCAGGCCGGAGTCCGACTCGGTGGCGTTCGACGAGAGCTTGTAGAAGCGCTGCTGGGAGGGGTACTTGTGGACCGAGGACCAGAGTCCGACGTTCTGCCGGCTCGAGGCCTCCGCGAGATAGCCCCTGATGCGGTTGTTGTCGAACGGACCGCCGTTGCGGATGATCGCGACCTCGCCGCCCTTCGTCCGCTCGAAGGCCATCACCCACCCGATCGCGGTGATCACGAGCACGAGCGCCACCACCACGCCCACGACCAGGGCGGCGCCGCGGATGGCGAGGCTGCGATCAGCCTGCATGAACGCTCACGACGCGCACTTTAATGCGGGCCCGTGCGAACATGTGTTCGTGACGAGCCAGGGCGGGGTCTACAGCCAGTTCAAGCGGGCCCTCGCCCGCGGCAACTTCATGCAGGCGTGGACGCTGGCGCGAGAGCTGCCGAACGTGCCGCTGGCAGACGGGCTCGCCCTGCTGCTGCTCGCCCGCGACCTCGAGCCCGCACGCTTCGAGCGCGGGGTGCCGCGCTGGCACGCGCGGCTGTGCATGGAGCGCCGGCTCTCCGGGAGCGAGGCGCAGCTCGCGCTTGCCGCCCTCAACGCGCTGCCGGGAACGGGAGCGGACAGCGGCGCGCAGTCGCTGGCGGCAATCTGCAGGCGCCACGGGCTCGCGACCGAGGCGCGCCTCCTCGGCAGCTGGCTCGACCGGCGCGGCCAGCTCAGGCGCCGCGCGGGGCGCCCAACGACAGACGGCCCCACCCCTGGTCCCAGCGGGGGTCCCTAGGGGCGGTGCCGTCTCGGTCCTACTGCCCGAGGGAGAGGGTCGGTACCACTCGGTCTCGCCGCGGCGCCGTCGTCGGGCGCGGCTCCGGCGCGAACGGGATCCGGGGCTAAGCTTGGCCGATGCTTCCTGACGAGAACGTCGAGGAGGAGGTCGAGCGGCTCACGGAGCCCGACCACCTCGCCACCGTCGAGAGCGGCGACCCCGACCGCGGCAACAGCATCCGATCGGAGATCTCGAACGCGATGGTCGGGCTGAAGAAGGAGTTCTACGGCCGGGGCCCCACGAAGGCGAAGACCTTCCTGAACGACAACTACGTCTTCTGCGTGATGGAGGGCGGCCTGACCCGCAACGAGGAGACGCTCGTCGGGCGCGGCCACGAGGACCTCGTGCGCAACTACCGCCTCCGCTTCCAGGAGGCGATGGAGAACCCGACCGTCGAGGCCGTTCAGCGCATCACCGGCCGCGCCGTGATCGGGTATCACAGCCAGATCGTCTTCAACCCGGAGCGGGCCTTCGAGATCTTCGTGCTCGACGAGCCCGTCGACGAGTCCGGCTGACCCCGCTTCGCTTGCGTCGTACGCCAGCCTGCGCTTAGTATCGCCGGATGCGCGGGCGGGTCGTGCTGGCTGCAGTGCTGGGGTCCGTGGTGGTTGTCCCGGCTGCCCACGCGGCGTCCGTCACGTTGACGAGCCCGCCCAATGGAGCCGTCTACTACACCGGTGGGGCCGTTGCGGCCAAGGTCCCGGTGTCTGCCACCCGTGATCTCAGCGGGTGCACCAACGGGCCAAGCACGTATTGGAGCGTGCCGTTCTTGCGGGATGGAGCGCCCGCCGGGGGAGCGAACAGCACGAACGAAGGCGCTCTCTCCGCGACCGTCCTCGTCCAACCTGGGAACTACACCGCGCGAGCAAATTCACCCTGCGGAGGCGCGCCCACGCTGTTCTCCGCAACTCACAGCTTCCGCGTGGTCAGTGGGACTGCGCCGCCGAAGCCGCCGGTCGGGCCTTCGAAGCCGCCGACGGGTACGAAGCCGGTCTATCCGAAGGTGAAGAAGACGAAGTGCACGCGTAAGGGGAAGCGGGTGCTCTGTCCGCAACAGAAGGCGCTCGTCTCGCGGCTGGTGAAGGCGGCGAAGCAGACCGCCAAGCAGCGGGTGCCGCTCAAGCAGGCTGCGGCGAAGCGCAAGGCCGCGAAGACGCCGGCTCAGCGCGACGCGGCCGGCAAGGCGGTCGAGGCGGTCTTCAAGCCGATCGCGGATGCCTACATCAACCTGCTGGTGCTGTCGAAGAAGCCCCTGCCGACGGTGAAGGTCAACCTTCCTCGCACCCAGGACGAGTGGAAGCGGCTGCTGCTCCCCGTCGCCGAGAAGCAGGCGGAGAAGAAGTGGGGCGACAAGCGCCTGTACACCGTGTACGAGTTCGGCAAGGAGGCCGACAAGACGCTCGCGCTGACCAGCAAGTACGCCGCCGAGACCGACCGCAGGTACGTGGCCGAGCCAGGCGTGCGCGCCGAGCTGGACGCACTCGCGCCGGCGCTCTGCGACACCACCTTCTACTCGCAGTGCGGGGCCGCAGGCAAGGCGGCCGTCATCTCGCACGGGCTCGTCCAGACCGGCCAGGAGCACAAGCTCCACAACCAGGCATCGGATCTGTCGATCGCCGGGGCGAAGGTCGTCTTGAAGCTCCCGCGCGGCTTCTAGGGCGCGTCGCACCGCACCGACCTCGGGTCAGCGGTGTTGAATGGCGCAGTGCGCTCGAGACTCTGTCTCCTGCTGATCATGGTGCTGGGCGTCAGCGCAGTGAACGCGCCCTCGGCGCAGGCGACCTTTCCCGGACGCGACGGTGAGCTGGTCTACACGCAGGCGTTCGACCGCGGCCCTGGGCGGGTCTCAGGGGGTTTGGTCGCCTTCGATCCGCGCGCGAATACAATCCGCGCGGTCTGGAGCTGCGCTTCCTGGCCGGTCGTCCCGCGGTGCGACGGCGCGATCGGCACGCCTGCCGTCTCGCCCGACGGAGCCACCGCGGCGGTCCTTTCGATCGAGATCGCCTACGGAGCGCCGAATCCGTATCGCTGGCGGCTGAACCTGATCCCGCTCGACGGCGGCGCAACCGAGGTGGTGGACGTCGCCGCAGGCGGCGTCTTCCTCGGGAGCGATCGGGGCCGGACGTTGCGCTGGACCGGGGACAGCTCCGGGCTCACCGCCACGGCCATGGCGCCCGACGGCGCGACCCCACGGCCGCCGCGCCTGACGTACCGTCTCGGCGTCGACGGAGCGCTGGGCGGTCAGGTCGGCCCGCGGGGAGCCCACTCCTTCGACTGGTCGAGCGACGGCCGGGCAGCATACGTGCGGCGATCAGGGCTGTTCGTCCTCAGCACCGACGGCAAGCACCGCCGGCTTGTGCGCGGCGGTGTCGTGGACCCATCCTGGTCGCCGGGAGGCCGCTCGATCGCCTTCGCCCGGCGCGGGCAGATCTGGACCGTGCCGAGCAGGGGCGGCAAGGCGAGGCGGCTCACGCGGGGCGGCGGAGCACGCCCCACGTGGTCGCCCGACGGGCGCCGCATCGCGTTCGTTCGCAACGAGCGGATCCACGTGCTGAACCCGCGCAGCGGCGGGGTGCGGCGGGTGCGCGCGGAGCCCATCGGCGACTCGAGCGTCGCGTCGCCGCTCGAGTGGCGCCCGCTCAGCGGTTGAGGCTGCCGACGGTTTAGAGCTCGCCGCCGCACTGGCCACCGTGTTCGCCGGGCTGCCGTTCCTGCTCCTGGCCGACGCGCCGGTCCGGCGATCGCCGGCATCGTCCTCGCGGGAGCCGGGATCGGCGCGCTGTTCCCACTGACGTCCGCGGTGCACGTCCGAGCCAGCGGCCGCTCCGCGGACAGCGCGCTGGGAGACATCCTCACCGTCGCGGCACTCGGCCAGATCTGCGGGCCATCGGGGTGGGGGCCGGCGAGGGAACCCTGTTTGCTGATCCCGGGAAGGCACGCCATTCCCTTCCCGGCTTGGGCGGGATACTGAGGGGTGATGTCTCAGGAGAACGTGGAGCTCGTCAAGCGGTGTTATGCGGCATTTGCAGCTGACGGAGTCGACGGGACGCTGGCGATCTTCGCCCCAGACTCAGTCCACCACCCCTTCCCGGAGTGGTTCGAGCGGTCCGAGTATCGAGGCCACGAGGAGCTCAAGGAACTGCTGGCCGTATGGACCGAGAGCTTTGACGAGTTCGCGTTCGAGATCAGCGACATTCGCGACGCGGGCGACAGCGTCGTGATGCTCGGAGAGACTGTCGGGCGCATCATGGGGACGGACGTACCGATCCGCCAGCCGCTCGGAGCTGTCTACTCAGACTTTCGCGACGGACAGATCGGGGAAGCCCGCAACTTCCTCACCTGGCGAGAGGCGCTCGAAGCCGGAGGACTGTCGGAGTAGGAAACAGCCGCCAGCTCGCGACGGTGCGCCGAGCCATCGCCGCATAAGAATCGGGGCCTACTCCGACAGCCCTACGGCTTCGAGAGCTTGGCCCCGGTCACCGAAGTCCGTGTAGTGCGTCATTCGTCCCTCTCGGAAGGTCGCTACGACGGCAAGTGGCGTGTCGACGCTGATTCCGCTTCCCTTCGCGATGCTCCGGGCGGTCCCGAGCGCCAGCACGCGATCTCCAAGATCTCGCGTGTCAGGGCAGTGAAGCTGCATCGTCCCGAAGATCTCCGCCATATCGGCGAAGAAAGCGGTCACGCCATCGTGCCCCACGTAGCTTCCCTGAAGGGCTGCGACCTGGCACTCGAATCGGATCTCGGGATCCATGAACCGAAGGGCGCCGGGCACATCGTTTCGACCGACGGCTTCGAAGCAATCCCGCAGCGCCTCGATGTTCTCTTGCGCCATCGCCTACTCCGACAGCCCTGCGGCTTTGAGGGCCTCGGCTCGGTCCAAGAACCATTCCGCACGGAGCACTGTTCCGTCGCGGAACGCGATGACATTCCAGTAGTCGAACTCGTCGAGCCCATTGACGGCGTCCAAGAGCTGGCGTGCCATCTCCACGTTCTCCTGCGACACCTCCCCAGTATCCCGCGCCAGGCCGGGGGACCCTAGTCAGAAGACTTCAGCTCCGACAATGGGGCCTCAGACGTTCGCTTCCGGTGGTAGGGCTTCGGCCCCGGCGCTCACGAAGACGGAAGCGAGCCGCCAGCCCCGCCAGCATCCTCGGAATCAGCCGCCAGCTCGTCGGCTTGGTCATCCGGGGAAAGTCCTCCTGACCGGCCGTTTCACCGTCGCACGGATCGCGAGTGGGACGGCGAGCGGGCTCGTACGGGCGCAGATGGGCCCGTAGACGGGCCGGACCTTTGCCTATCTACGGGCCTGTACGGAAGGGTGGGTGCCCAAACCGCTGATCGGGGCGACTGGATTTGAACCAGCGACCTTTCGGCCCCCAGCCGAATGCGCTACCAGACTGCGCCACGCCCCGTGACGCTGGACGATAGCTCGTTCGCGGCCAGGGCAGGGGGAAGCGGCCGAGCCCCTGAATCCTTTTCAGATGCCCGACCACTCCCTGCGGGAGGGGTTTGCGCCACGAAGGCGCTCAGTCGGCTGGGTGGTTGGGCCGCCCGACCTTCCCTCGAACCGAGTTTCTACTCCGCTCCGCGGTCGAGCTCAAGGGCTCGCTGGGATAAGTGCGACAGCCCCACCGCCTCGAGGCCCTCGGAGGCGTTCCAGTGAAGCGCCAGGCGCGTCACCTGCCCGTCCTCGAGCGTCCAGACCGTCGCGGTCTCCGGGGCCGTCGACGGCTCGAACCCCGCGCCCGATGGACACTCGCGCGCCGTGAAGTGCGTGCGCCCACTCTCATAGACCCGCCGACGACGTCCCGCTCCTCGCGACACCGCCGGCGCGTCGCGCGGAAGTCCTCCCACGCCCCAGCGACTCCAGCCACGTCTCGCGAGCATCGCCGCCTGGCGATTTCGATCACGCACGTGATACTCGCCCGCCCGGGTGACCTGGATGTCGCCGCATCTCGAACGTCGCCGTACCGAGGTGGAGACCACGACTCGCCCGCGTCGAGAAGTCGAGGAGCTCGGTCGTGAACCCGTCGAACACGTCGAAGACCCGCCGGACCACAGCCACGTTCGCCTGCGCCACCACAGGCGATCGGATATCTGCCTCGCTGACGGCGGCCCGTACTCCGAAAGCCCCACGGCATTCAGAGTGCTTCATACGCGGCTCGGAGCAGACAGTACTCGCGACAGGCTCAGTATCCCGCGCAAGGCGGGATGCTCGGCTGATCGTGCCGCGCGGCTTAAGCCGCGGGGCCGACCGCCGCCCCGAGGGTCATGCCGCCATCGACGACGACGGCAGATCCACAGAAGAACGAGGCATCGTCGCTCGCGAGAAACACAGCGGCGGCGGCTATCTCGTCGGAGCCGGCAATACGTCCCAGCGCATGCGTCGCGCCCGCCTCCCGCCGAGCGAGCTCGGGATCGGGATGCGCGTCGAACACCGGCGTGGTCATGGATGTCTCTGTCCAGCCGGGACAGATGCAGTTGATGCGGATGCCCTCTCCGGCATGGTCGAGAGCCATCGCCTTCGTGAGAGCGACCACAGCACCCTTGCTGGCACAGTAGGCCGCGTACCTGGGCTCCACGAACCAGGCATTGACCGACGCGGTGTTGACGATCGCGCCCGTTCTCTCCAACGCTCGGCACCGGGTGACGAACTCCCGCGAGAGGAACCAGACGGCGTCCACGTTCACCGCCATCACCCGGCGGAAGTCCTCCGTGCTGTGCTCGACGGCATCGCCGACGACGGCGATGCCCGCGTTGTTGAAGAGCGCGTCCACCGGGCCAAGGGCTTCCTCGACGGACGTGAAGAGCGCAGGCGCGCCGGCGGGATCCGAGACGTCGCACGCGAATGCATCCGCACGTCCACCGGCGCGCTCTATTTCTCCGGCCACGGCACGTGCGCGCGCGTCATGGACGTCGACGACCGCAACGGCTGCGCCTTCGCCCGCGAGACGCCGGGCGATCGCCGCGCCGATACCCGATCCACCGCCGGTCACGATTGCGGTGCGACCCCGATACCTCATTCGTTGCACTCCCCTACCGATCTGGCTCAAGAATCGAAGCGGGCGACGAGACTCGAACTCGTACTAAGAGCTTGGAAGGCTCTTGTGCAGCCGTTACACCACGCCCGCGGGAACAGCGAGTGTAGGGGCTTCATCGGCACGCGTCGGTCTGGACTAGAGTGCGCCCGTGGTCAGGGGGCGGGGGCTCAGGATCTGCATCGTCGTGCTCGCGTTGCTCGCGTGCGCTCCGGCCGCTCGCGCCGCCGTGCTCGACCCCGCCGCAAGCCAGGCAGTCGGCACCGTCAGCCCGCGCTTCCTCTCCTTCGGCTTCGACATCTCGCAGCTCACCGAGCGCGCCTCGGGCTCCCCCACCGACTTCACCCGCGCCCGGCTGATCCGCCTCGCACGCGCGCTCGCCCCCGCCTACGTCCGCTACAGCGGCACCAAGATCGACGAGACCTATTACGACGACACGGGCTCGCTCGGCGTCAACCCGCCGGCCGGTTATCGGTACGTGCTCGGCCGCGCCGAATGGGAGGCCGCCAACCGCTTCGCCCAGACCGCCGGGCTCGGCGTGATCGTGGGCATCAACAGCGGCCCCGGCCCGCGCAATCCGGACTTCACCTGGAACGCCGCCAATGCCCGCGCGCTGCTGGAGCGAGCCAAGACGATCGGGCTGCCGCCGTCGGTCGTCTCGTTCGGCAACGAGCCCAACCTCGCCGTCTACGGCTCCGGCATGCCGGCCACCTACTCCGCCGCCGACTACGCCCGCGACGTCGACCTCTTCCGCGGCCTGCGCTCGGAGCTCGTCCCCGGCTCGACCTTCATCGGCCCCGGCCCGTTCTTCACCACGGGCGCCGAGCGGCCGATCGTGAACGTCCCCTTCGGCCCCGACGTCTCCGCGCTGATGCCGCTGGTCGGCTCGCGCTACGACGCCGTCTCCTACCACCAGTACCCCGCCTTCGGCGACTCGGCCAAGTGCGCGTCGCTGCAGCCGCGCCCGCCCGCGGACCCGCTCGCGGCCGACTTCCTCGACCGCGTCGGCGGCGCGCTCGCGTACATGAGCTCGCTGCGCGACGCCCACGCGCCCGGCAAGCCGCTCTGGGTCGACGAGTTCGGCAACACCGCGTGCGGAGGCGTGGTCGGCTACTCGAACACGTTCGCGGCGAGCTTCTACTACCTCAACGCACTCGGGACGATGGCCCGCGGCGGCGTCAAGGTCGCGAGCCGCTGGACGCTCGCCGGCCCGCAGCCCTACGCGCTCGTCGACGACGCGACGCTCACCCCTCGCCCCGACTACTGGGCCGCCCTGCTCTGGCGGCGGCTGATGGGCACGACCGTCCTGAAGCCGGCGCTGAGCGGCGCCCCCGCGACCCTGCGCACCTACGCCTCCTGCACGCCGGGCGCAACCCGGCGGCGTCACGACGCTGCTGCTCAACACCGACCGCACCCAACCCGCGAGCGTGGACGTGCGCGGCCGCGCGGACGCGCACGTAGTCACCGGCGCGCTCGACTCCGAGCAGGTCGCCCTCAACGGCCAGCCACTCGCGCTCTCCCCCGAGGGCGAGCTGCCCGCGCTCGACGCCGTGCGCGTGACCGGCGGGAAGCTGTCGGTGCCTGCGGCGTCCTACGCGTTCGTCACGCAGCCGCGCGCCAGGGCGGTCGCCTGCGGCGCCCCGCCACCGCGCCTGAACGTCCACGTCGCCGGCGGCTGGCAGCGCGTGGCCGACGTACTGCGGCGCGGCGGCATCCTTGCGTCCTGCACGCGTGACGCGCCGGGCAGCTGCCGGGTGCGCGCCGAGATCTCGGGCCGGCAGGCGCGCCTGCTCGGCCTCGGCGGCGGCCCGCGCGTGATCGCGGCCGGCGAGTCGTCGGGGCGGCAGCTGGTCCTGGGGCTGCGGCCCGGCGTGGCGGCGGCCCTCGCGAGAGTGCGCATCCCACTCATCGCCGAGCTGCGCGCGAAGGCCGAGGCGACCGCGCGCCGCCCGGGCCGGGCGCGCGCCCTGATGGTTCTCTACCGCTAGCGCCCGAGCCAGCGCTTGGGGTTCTCGACCATCATCTGGTCGAGCTGCTTGTCGGTCATGCCGCGCTCCTTCAGCTCCGGGATGACGCTCTCGAACAGGAACGTCATCGACCAGTCCGGCACCGCCTCCTCCTTGAGCACGACCTGCACCTCGGGCGGGAACCAGTCGATCGACGAGCAGTAGTCCTGCGAGAGGAACATCCGGTCCACGTAGCCGCGCTCGAGCAGCGCGAGCATCGTGGCGTTGCGCCGGTCGGTGGGCAGGAACAGGTCGAGCCCGTAGCGGTCCATGCCGATCCAGCAGCCCGTCTCGAGCAGGCGCTCGATGTAGTCGAGGTCGTCCGTGTCGCCGGTGTGCGCGACGTGCACGACCGAGGGATCGACGCCCTCCTCGATGAAGATGCGCATCTGCTGGAGGCCGGTCTGGTTGGCGGGGCGCGAGTGGGCCATGATCGGCAGGCCCGACTGCTTGGAGGCGCGCGCCGCCGCGCGGTGCACCTTCTCGACGTTGGGCGTGACGCCGGGCTCGTCGGCGGCGCACTTGATGAGCGCCGGCTTGATGCCGGTCCCCTGGATGCCGTGCTCGATCTCGTGGAGGAAGATCGCCGCGATGCCATCCTCGTCGCGGTTGAAGAGCACCTGCGGGAGGTGGTCGTAGGTGTAGATGCCGGTGGCGAGCGCGACGTTGAGGCCGCTCTCGTCGGCGATCCGCTTGCTGAACGCGGCGTCGCGCGTCAGGAACATGGCGCCCGGGTCGACGACGGTGCGCACGCCGTGGCCCTTCACAGCGTTGGCGTCGGAGATCGCCGCCTCCCACTCCGCCTGCTCGTCGTAGAGGTGAGGGAACTGGAAACGCCCCGCCTCGTCGGTGGTCCGGAAGTGCTCGTGGATGAGCGTCAGGCCGAGCTCGTCCACGTCCACGGACCCACCCGTGGTCTCCACAGCGGGCATTCGGGCTCCTCCCCAGGAGTTGGCGCTACGACGGACGGGGCAGCCAGGACTCGAACCTGGGACCTCCGGTTTTGGAGACCGGCATTCTGACCAACTGAACTACTGCCCCTCGGGGCGCCATCGTAGCGTCGTCGAGTGCGGGCGGAGGGACTCGAACCCCCACGCTCTTTCGAGCACCAGGACCTAAACCTGGACTGTCTACCAGTTCCAGCACGCCCGCTCAGGCCGGGGCAATCCGGCCGGACACAGGGTATTGTCAACTCGATGGCCGACACGGTTCTCGAGCATCCGAACCGGCACAAGGCGGAGTCCAAGGCCACCAGGGCGATCGTGATGCTGCTGTTCCTCGTGAGCGCCGCCCTGATCCTCGTCGTCACCATCGGCGGCTGGGCGCAGCTGCAGGGTGCTCAGTTCGTGTCCTTCCTGGTCGCGCTGATCTACATCGTGATGGCCTTCTTCGTCGGGCGCTGGAACCGCGGGGTGCTGCCGGTCGGCGCTGCCATGGCGCTGCTGTTCTCCGTGATCGCCGGCATCGCCGGCGTCGCCTGGTTCGCCCGCGACAAGGCCGGCTTCGACCAGCCCACGCTCGACCCGTCGATCCTCGGCCTGCTCACGCTGATCCTCGTCCCCGTCCAGCTGCTCTTGGTGGCCTTCGCGATGCGCGGGTTCCAGCAGCAGTGGAACGTCGAGGTCGAGGTCAGGGGCGACGAGCCGGGCGCCTACGGCGGGCCCGGCCAGGTCCAGCCCGCCTAGCCTCGCGGCCATACGATTCGAGATCCGCCCGGGTGGTGGAATGGCAGACACTGGGTCCTCAAAAGGCCCTGTCCGCAAGGGCGTGTGGGTTCGAATCCCACCCCGGGCACTGAAGTGAACCCCCTGCTGATCGCATTGCTCGTGACGCTCGCCGTCTACGCCGGCGTGGTGCTCGCCTTCGCGCTTGCGGGCCGCGACTCCGACGCCCGTGCCGCGGCGCGCTTCGTGCCCGACTGCGTCGTCCTCTTCAAGCGGCTGCTCGGGGATCCGCGCGTGGACCTCTGGCGCAAGGCGCTGCTGGTCGTGGTGATCGTCTACCTGGCCTCGCCGATCGACCTGATCCCGGACTTCATCCCGGTCGCCGGCCAGCTCGACGACGCCATCCTCGTGGTGGTCGCCCTGCGAGTGCTGCTGCATGGCTCGGGGCAGCTGCTGCTGACCCAGCACTGGCCCGGCCCGCAGCGCTCGCTGCAGCTGATCCTGCGGCTCGCCTACTGAGCCTCAGTCGAGGCCGTGCTTGTCGGCCGCCCAGGCGCGCGCCGGCTGGTCCAGGGGGAGCTCGGGGACGAGCTCCTGCCACGACAGGGCGACGAAGCGGAAGTCGTCCGGGTCGGAGCTCTCCGAGACGGCCGCGCGGATCAGCGCCGGCCACCCGGGCCAGTCGCCCGAGGCCGCGAAGTACGGGTTGGCGGCGTCGTAGAGCAGGGCGAGCACGGCGAGCCGCTCGGGTCCGGCCAGCGCGCGCAGTGCCGCCGCGTGGCGGACCAGCTCGTAGACGGGGCTGATCGGGCAGGGCGCGCCGGGCGCGCGACCGCCGAGGCCGAGCACGTCGTCGGCCGAGGCCCAGTAGGGCGCGCGCGTCTCGACGCGGCGCGAGCAGCGCTCGCCCGCTTCGGGCCCCACGCCGTCGCCGCGGCAGAGGCAGCCGCCGATGCCGTGCTCGCGCCACTTGGTCTCGACGCCGATCAGGACGTTCGAGTCGTCGACCAGGGCGTCGAAGCTGGTCTGCCGCGGGCGCTCGCCGAGCAGCTCCGGGGCGACCACGTGCGCGAACTCGAGCCGCGGCTCGTCGTCGCCGGGCGGCGGCAGCGGGCCGAGCGAGTCCCAGAGCCAGGCGAGCGAGGGGTCGCGCTTGGCCGCGAGCCCGAGCAGGCCGACGCCGAGCGTCCTGCTCGACTTGCCGGACAGGTGGCCGCGGCCCCAGGCGTCGCCGGGAACGGCCCCGGCGAGGTCCTCGCCCCCCGGGCGGCAGGGCGGCGGCGAGGTCGCGGGCGGTGCCGCGACCGTCGCCGGCGAGGTCGGGGTGGTCGGCGAAGTAGCGCTCGTAGCGGGCGCCGAGACGGCGGTCGTGGCGGCGCCAGGCGGCGGCGACCTCGGCGTCGACCGCGGCGCGCGTCCAGCCGCCGAGCGGGCCGGCGGCGAGGGCGGGCGCGGGTGTGGCGGGAGCCGGGCGGGCGGCGGGCGCGTGGGGCGGCTCGGCGGGCACGGGGCGAGCGGCGGGAGCGGGGCGAGCGGCGGGCGGGCGCGGCGGCTCGGCGGGTCCCGGGCGGGCCGCGGGCGGGCGGGGCGGCTCGGCCGGAGCGGGGCGAGCGGCGGGAGCGCGCGGCGGCTCCGCGGCGGGCGCGGGCGGAGCGGGAGCGGCGGGCGCGCCCGCGCGGCGCGCGACGGGCGCCACCGGGGCCGGCGGCGCGGGCGCCGGGCGGGCCGGCTCGGGCCGGGCGGGCGCGGGTGCCGGGGCGGGCTGCCGGCCCGGGCGCGGCCGGCGGCCCCCTCCCCCTTCGCGGGCGCCACCGCGCCCGCCAGGTTCGCCCCCCACGCGATCGCCCCCGTGCAGAGCAGCCCGAAGAACGCGCCCAGGCGGCGGCCGGTCTCGTACGCCGTGTCGGGCGCCTCGTCGAACGCGATCGAGGGCGGGTCGATCAGCCGGTAGACGATCAGCAGCGCCGCGACCGCCGCCGCGCCCGCCACGGCCAGCCAGAGCGCCAACGGCGGCCGCGACAAGAACCCCACCGCGAGCGCCGCTATCGCCAGTGCGGCCGCGATCGCCAGCACCAGGTCGATCCCCGCGAACGCCTCCCACGCGTTCAGGTCGTTCCCGTGCACCTCGACCACCTGCCGCGTGCCCGGCACCCGCGCGCTCGAGTCGATCCCGAACCAGGGCAGCAAGCGTCGCGAGCAGCAGCAGGAAACCGCTCGCACCGGCCAGGAGCTCGCCGGGGCCGGGGCGTCGCGAGGCCATCCTTTCGAGACTCTAACCGCGCCAGCCATACTCCCGACGCGGTGACCACGCGCGACGCCCTGGCCGAGCTCGATGCCGTCCTCGACCACGGTCGCCGCGCCCCCGGCAGCGACGCCGAGCGCCGCACCGCCCTCCACCTCGCGCGCCGCCTGCAGCAGCTCGGCCGCTCAGCCGAGATCGAGCCCTTCGCGGTCTACCCGGCCTGGCCGCTGGCCCACGCGCTGCTCGCCGCGGTCGCCGTCGGCGCCAGCGTCCTCGCGGTCTACGTCCCGCTCGCGGGCGCCGCGCTCGCCCTCGCGGCCGCCGCGCTGACCTACCTCGACGCCGGCTCCCGTCCGCCGCCTGCTCGGCCGGCGCGCGTCCCAGAACGTCGTCTCCCTGAGCGCGGCCGACCGGCCCGCCGCGCTCGTGCTGGTCGCGCACGTCGACGCCGGCAAGGGCGGCCTCGTCCACTCCGAGGCCGCGCGCGCGGCGTCTCGCCCGCCTCCCGGTCGGCGGGCTGCAGCTCCTCCTGGCCGCAGAGCTGGCCGTGCTCGCCTGCGCGCTGATCCGCCTCGCCGGCGTCGACTCCGACGCGCTCACCGTCGTCCAGCTCGTCCCGACCGCGGGCCTGCTGGTCGCGCTCGCGCTGCTGCTCGACGTCGCCCTCGCGGGCACCCGCGGCGGCGAGAACGACAACGCCTCCGGCCTCGTCGTCGTGCTCGGGCTCGCGGAGCGCCTCGGCGAGGCGCTCGACCACTTCGCGGTGCACGTGGTCTTCACCGGCGCCGGCACGGCCGGCGCGGCGGGCATGCGCGCCTTCGCGAAGCGCCACGAGCTCGACCGCGCCGCCACCGTCGTGCTGAACGTGGACGCGCGTCGGGTCCGGCGAGGTACATCACGGCCGCCGCGGGCATCCGCAGCTCGTCGCCCTCTGCGACGACATCCCGCCGGTCGCCGAGCCCGGCGTGCAGCGACGCATCCGCCACCCGCCTGCCCTCGATCACGATCACCTGCCGCGAGGACGGCGGCCACGCGTCCGGGCGCGTGGAGGAGGAGGCGCTCCAGCGCGCCGAGGACTTCTGCGTGGAGCTGGCCGAGCGCCTCGACGCCGAGCTCGGCCCGCGGATCAGCTCGCCGGCGTAGTCAGCTCGGACACGCGCTCGGCGAACCAGTCGAGCGCGGCCGGGTTGGCGAGCGAGTCGCGGCTTGCGACCTTCTCCGGGTCGCCGCCCTGCAGGATCCGCTTGACCGGCACCTCGAGCTTCTTGTTCGAGAGCGTGCGCGGGACCTCGTCGATGCGGTGGATCGCATCGGGCGCGTGGCGCGGCGAGCAGTGCTCGCGCACGCGCCTGCGGATCTCCGCGACCAGCTCGTCGTCCAGGTCCGCGGAGGTGACCACGAACAGCACGATGCGGTCGTCGACGTCCACGACCAGGCTGTCCTGCACCGTCGGCCACGCCCTCGATCGCCGAGTACAGCTCGCTGGTGCCCATGCGCACTCCGCCGCGGTTGATCGTCGAGTCGGAGCGGCCGTAGATCACGGCCGAGCCGCGCGGGGTGATCTTGATCCAGTCGCCGTGGCGCCAGACGCCCGGGTAGACGTCGAAGTAGCTCTCGCGGTAGCGCTCGCCGTCGGGGTCGTTCCAGAAGAAGAGCGGCATCGACGGCATCGGCTGCGTGATGACGAGCTCGCCGACCTCGTCGACCAGTGCCGTTGCCGTCCTCGTCCCACGCCTCGACCGACGCGCCCAGCGCGCGCGCCTGGAGCTCGCCGGCGCGCACCGGCAGCAGCGGGCAGGCGCCCACGAACGCCGTGCACAGGTCCGTGCCGCCGCTCGTCGAGAACAGCCAGACGTCGCCGAGCTTGTCGTAGACCCACTCGAACCCCTCCACCGGCAGCGGCGAGCCGGTCGAGCCGACGCTGCGCAGCGCCGGCAGCGGCGGCGGCTCGACGCCTGCCTTCATGCAGGCGCCGATGAACCCGGCGCTGGTGCCGAAGCACGTGACGCCCGCGTCGGCTGCGAACTGCCACATCCGCTCCGGGTCCGGGTGACCGTCGTAGAGCACGATCGCCGCACCCGCCAGCAGGCCGCCGACGAGGAAGTTCCACATCATCCAGCCGGTCGTCGTGTACCAGAAGAAGCGGTCCCCGGCGGAGAGGTCCGAGTGCAGGTTGAGCTTCTTCAGGTGCTCGAGCAGGATCCCGCCGTGGCCCTGCACGATCGCCTTCGGCAACCCGGTCGTGCCGGACGAGAACAGCACCCAGAGCGGGTGGTCGAACGGCACCGGCTCGAAGCTCAGCTCGGCGGGCTCGGAGAGCAGCTCGTCCCACCCCGACGGCACCGACACCGTGTGCTCGAGCGTGGGCAGCGCCGCCTCGATCTCGCGCACGCGGTCGCGACGGTCGAAGTCGCGCCCGTTGTAGCGGTAGCCCTCGGTCGCGATCATCACCTTCGGCTCGATCTGGCTGAACCGGTCGACCACGGTCGGCGTGCCGAACTCGGGCGCGCAGCTCGACCAGATCGCCCCGATGCTCGCGGTCGCGAGGAAGGCGATCAACGTCTCGGCGACGTTCGGCATGTACGCGACGACGCGGTCGCCCGACCCCACCCCCAGCCGGCGCAGCCCGGCGGCGCAGCGCGCCACGCCGTCGGCCAGCTCGTCCCAGGTCAGCTCGGCCAGCGGGCTCGACTCGGTCGCGTGCAGCACCGCCGTCTCGCCCGCGCGGGCGCCGCGGAACACGTGCTCGGCGTAGTTGAGCGTCGCCCCCGGAAACCACTCCGCGCCGGGCATCTCGGAGCGGCCGAGCACCCGCTCCGGCGCCGGGCCGACCTCGTAGAGCTCCCAGATCGAGCGCCAGAAGCCCTCCAGGTCGTCGACCGACCAGCGCCACAGCTCCTCGTAGTCGGAGAAGCCGCGCGACTCCATGTAGCGCGCCATCTTGGAGTCCCTCAGGAGCTCCTCGGACGGCTCCCACAGCACTCTTCCCTCGCCTGCGGCCATATCGTGCAGATCCTATGAGGCGAGCACTCGTCACCGGCGCGGCCAGCGGCATCGGGCGCGCGATCGCCGCGCGGCTCGAGGCGGACGGCGCATCCGTGCTGGCCGTCGACCTGAAGCCCGACTCCGACGGGCCGGGCGAGCCGTTCGAAGCCGACCTCACCACACGCGAGGGCAATCGCGCCGCCGTGGAAGCCGCGGTCGACCGCTTCGGCGGGCTCGACGGCGTGGTGGCCAACGCCGGCTTTCAGCACGTGGACCCGATCGAGGACTTCCCCGAGGACGACTGGGACCGCCTGATCGCGCTGCTGCTGACGAGCCCGTTCCTGCTCGCGCGCTACGCCTGGCCGGCGCTGCGCGAGTCGGGCGACGGCCGCTTCGTCGCGATCGCCTCCGCCCACGGCCTGGTGGCCTCGCCCTTCAAGTCCGCCTACGTCGCCGCCAAGCACGGCGTGGTGGGGCTGGTCAAGACGATCGCGCTCGAGGGGGCCGAGCACGGCATCCTCGCGAGCGCCGTCTGCCCCGGCTTCGTGCGCACCGCGCTGGTCGAATCGCAGATCGCCGACCAGGCGAAGAGCCACGGCGTGCCCGAGGAGCGCGTGCTCGAGGACGTGATCCTGGAGCCGCACGCCGTCAAGCGCCTGATCGAGCCGGAGGAGGTCGCCGAGCTCGTGGCGTTCCTGGGCGGGCCCGGCGGGCGTGCCTTCAGCGGAGCTGCGCTGCCGATGGACCTGGGCTGGACCGCGCGCTGAGGCGCGCGTGGCGCGCGCGGCGGCGGTCGTCCTCGTCGTCCACGAGCGGTCCCAGCAGCGCGCGGCCGACCAGCGGCGCGACGCCCATCACGGCGAACGCCGCGCGCCACGAGCCGTGCGCGGCGAGCGCTCCGAGGGCCACCGGCACGATCGCCCCGGCGGCTCGCATCAGCGTGTTCTGCATCCCCATCGCGCGGCCGGCCTGCGCGCCGCCCGAGATCTCGGCCGCCGCGGTGAACGACAGCCCGTTCCAGCTCATCGCCAGCACGCCGCCGCCCATCAGCAGCGGGACGAGCACCGCGTCGGGCGCGCTCGCGAGCGCGGCGGCCGCGAGCAGCAGAACGCCGGCCCCGGCGCCGAGCTGGCGGAAGGGGACGATGCGCTCGTCGCGGATGTCCGACCAGCGACCGGCGGCCATGCGCGCCGCGGCTCCGCCGAGCTGCACGACGCCGAGCGCCACCGCGGCGCTCGTGGCCGACCAGCCGCGCTCGGAGTAGAGGTAGAGCACCAACAGCGAGGTGAGGCCGATCTGGCCCACGATCAGCAGCGCGCTGGCGATGCCCAGGCGCCAGATGCGCGGGTCGCGCACCGCCGGCGGCGCGGGCGGTGCCGCCGAGCTGCGCGCCGGCGGATCGCGCAGCCAGATGGCCGCGATCACCGACGACAGCACGAGGCCCGCCGCCAGGGCGAGCAGCGCGACGTCGAGCGAGAAGACGGCCGCGAGCGTCGGCAGCGTGAACGAGCCGGCCGCGGTGCCGAGCTGCACCGAGGTCTGGCGCAGGCCGAGCGCGAAGCCGCGCTCGGAGCGCGGGAACCAGCCGAACACGGCGCGCCCGCTGCCGCCCGTGGCCGCGGCGGCGAACAGGCCGGTCGTGAACACGCCCGCGAGCAGAGCGCCGTAGCCGTCGGCGATCGTGACGGTGGCGAGCGCCACGCCGCCCAGCGCCGGGCCGATGGCCAGCACGGCGCGCTCGCCGATGCGATCCACCAGGGCGCCCCAGGCGTAGACGGTCAGGACTGTCCCGACGCCGAAGGCGGTGAAGACGCCGGTCACCTGCACCAGCGACAGCCCGAAGGCGCTCTGCAGCGCGGGGCTCAGTGCCGGGAGCCCGCCCTGCGCGGCGGCCATCGCGGCCGTGGAGAGGGCGCCGATCGCCAGCACCGCCCAGCGATAGCGCGGTGATTGGGCGGAGCTGGCCACCCCTACGAATCTAGACGGGCGTGATCGCGTTCCGCTTGGCAGGCCAGGAGCGATCGCGCGACGCGTAGGCCGCGAAGCGCCGGATCAGGTCGGAGCGCAGGTCGGCCGGCTGCACGACGGCGTCGATGACGAGCTCGGAGGCCAGGTGCAGGATGTCGATCTCGGCCTTGTACTCGGCGCGCAGCTCCTCGGTGCGGCGCTCGCGCTCGGCCGGGTCCTCGATCGCCTGGAGCTGGTTGAAGAAGACCGCGTTGATCGCCGCCTGCGGCCCCATCACCGCGATCTTGGCGTCGGGCAGCGCAATGCAGGCGTCGGGCTCGAAGGCGGGCCCGGCCATCGCGTAGAGCCCGGCGCCGTAGGCCTTGCGCACGACCACCGACAGCTTCGGCACGGTCGCCTCGGACACCGCCGAGATCATCTTCGCCCCGGCCCGGATGATGCCCTGGCGCTCGACCGCCGTGCCGATCATGAAGCCGGGCACGTCGGCCAGGAACAGCAGCGGCAGCCCGAAGGCGTTGCAGGTCCAGATGAAGCGCGCCGCCTTGTCGGAGGAGTCCACGAACAGCACTCCCCCGCGCTGGCGCGGCTGGTTGGCGACGATCCCGATCGCGCGCCCGTCGAGGCGCGCGTAGCCGACGATCAGCTCCTTGGCCCAGCGCTTGTGGACCTCGAGGAACGAGTCCGCGTCGACCAGGCCCTCGATCAGCTCGAGCATGTCGAACGGCTTGTTCTCGTCCAGCGGGATCTGCGGCAGCTCGCGCGCCGGCTCGGCGGGCGGCGCCGCCGGCGGCTCCTCGCGCCAGTTGACCGGGAAGTAGGCGAGGTAGCGCTTGGCGAGGTCGATGCCCTCCTCGTCGGAGGCGACCAGGAAGTGCCCGCAGCCGGAGACGCCGGTGTGCATGCGGGCCCCGCCCATCTCCTCGAGCGTCACCGACTCGCCGATCACCATCTCGGCCATGCGCGGCGACCCCAGGTACATCGAGGCGTTGCCGTCGCGCATGATCACGACGTCGCAGAAGGCGGGGATGTAGGCGCCGCCGGCCGCGCTCGGGCCGAACAGCACGCACACCTGCGGCACGACGCCGGACAGCTTCACCTCGGTGTGGAAGATGCGGCCGGCGCCGCGGCGGCCGGGGAACATCTGCACCTGCTCGGTGATGCGCGCCCCGGCGGAGTCGACCAGGTAGACCATCGGCACCAGGTGCTCGAGCGCCTGCTCCTGGATGCGGATGATCTTCTCGACGGTCTTCGGGCCCCAGGAGCCCGCCTTGACGGTCGGGTCGTTGGCCATCAGCGCGACCGGCCGGCCGCCGATGGTGGCCATGCCGGTGACCACGCCGTCGGCGCCGAAGCCGTCCTGCTCCCAGTTGGCCAGCAGCGCGTCCTCGACCAAGCGAGCCGGGGTCGATCAGGCGCGCCACGCGCTCGCGCACGGGCAGCTTGCCCTGCTCCTGCGACTTGTCGCGGTGGCGCTGCGGCCCGCCGCCGCGGGCGCGCTCCAGCGCCTCTTCGAGGTCCGCCATGCTGCGCGGAATCTACTGACGAAATGGCTCGCACCCGGCCGAGCCGGCCGCTCGCCCCTAACGGGCGGCGCGCAGCTGCGAGCGCAGCCAGCGCCGCACCAGCGTGTTGCGCACGTACATCGACGCCCGCGCCCACCGCCGCGCCGAGCGCGGCGAGCCCCAGCGGCGCCAGCGGCGTGTCGCCGAGCAGGAGCAGGCCGATGCCCGTGCCGGCCTCCGCGCCGATGATGGCGCCGACCAGCTCGCGGGGAGCGCGCTTGCGCCTTGGGTCCGGACGTCGCATGCCGATTGCCTTCCGGGCACCCCGGGGACTTCCTTCGCGTTGAACGGAAGCTTTCACGGGTCCCGGCGGTAGCCTGCGCCTCATGTCACTGGTCCACACCGAGGACCGCGGCGGGGTCCGCCACGTCGTCCTCAACCGTCCTGAGAAGCGCAACGCGCTCAACGGCGAGGTGATCGCCGAGCTCGGCGCCGCCATCGAGGCCGCCGCGGCCGACGACGAGGTGCGGGTGGTGGTCCTGCGCGGCGAGGGGGCGCTGTTCTCGTCGGGCATGGACCTCAACGACCTGCGCGACCTGTCGCAGGACTCGAGCAACCTGCGCGCCTTCCGGCGCCCGCTGCTCGGCTTCTGGAACCTGCTCGAGGAGATGCCGAAGGCGACGATCTGTCAGATCCACGGCGCCGCGCTCGGCGGCGCGTTCGAGCTGGCGCTCGCCTGCGACTTCCGCACGATGGCCGAGGACGCGGTGGCCGGGATCATGGAGGTGCGCGTCGGGCTGCTGCCCGACGTCGGCGGCTGCTCGCGACTGCCGGCGGTGGTCGGGCTCGGCAACGCGAAGGAGCTGATCATGACCGGCAAGGTGATCGACGGGCGCGAGGCGCACCGGATCGGCTTCGCCAACCGGATCGGCCCGGCCGACCAGCTCGACTCCGTCACCGAGGGGCTGGCGAGCGAGCTGCTCGCCTGCGCCCCGCGCGCGGTCGGGCTGGCGAAGCGGGTGCTCGACGCGGCGGCCAAGCCGGCGCTGGCGCTGACGCTCGAGCAGGAGGTCGCCGCGCAGGAGACGCTGGCCGCGACCGAGGACTTCGCCGAGGGCACGCGCGCGTTCTTCGAGAAGCGCGATCCGGACTTCGCCGGCCGCTGAGCCCTACTTGGGCGCCCGCGCCGCGTAGGCGACGGCGCCCGCGGCGAACACGCAGAGGCCGCCGGCGACCCCCCAAGCGGCCGGATAGCCGATCTCCGACGACAGCAGCCCGTAGAGCGCCGGGCCGGCGGCCGCGCCCACGTAGATGCCGGTCTGCGAGATGCCCGTGGCCGCGCCGGGCGCCTCGCGGTGGAGGTCGACGACGGCCAGGTTGAAGAGGCCGGGCCAGCCCCAGCCGAAGGAGAACGCGACCAGCGCGCCGGCGACGAAGGCCGCCGGGCGGCCCACCGCGAGCAGCGCGAATCCGGCGGCGCCGATCAGCAGCAGCCAGACCATCACCGAGAAGCCGTAGTCGCGGCGGCGGTCGGCACGGGCGCCCGACCGCGACCCGCACCGCGAGGCTGGTCGCGCTGCCCGCCGCCGACAGCACGCCCGCCACGCCCTCGGCGATGCCGACGTCGACGGCCGACGCCACCAGGTAGGCGCCGAGCGAGTTCGGGCCCGGCCGAGGCCAGCGCGGCGCCGATCGCCGTGATGACCAGCTTGCGGCTCGGGCGCGGCGCGCGGTCGCGCTGCGGCGGCGGCACGAAGCCGGGCGCCGCCCGGCCGACGCAAGGCCGCGATCAGCAGGATCCCGCCGGCGCAGATCGCGAAGGTCGCGCGCCAGCCGAGCGGCAGCGCCAGCGCGGGCAGCGCGAGCCCGCTGACCAGCACCGCCGTCGGGATCGCCGACTGCTTGATCCCGAACGCGATTCCCTGCCGGTCGCGCGGCACCTGGTCGGCCATGAACAGGTTGATCGCGGGCTGGCAGATGGCGTTGGCGATCCCCGCCACGGCCAGGAGCAGGAGCAGCACGGCCAGCGACTGCACCAGCGACCGCGGCGGCGAGCAGGAGGACCGCGGTCGCGATCACGCAGAGCCGGATCGTGCGCAGCGCCCCGGCCCGCTCCGCGAGGCGGCCCCCCGGCCCCGCCCCCACGGCGCCGGCGGCGAAGAACACCGTGACGCCGGCCGCGACGGCGCCGACGCTGACGTCGAGGTCGGCGCGGATCTGCAGCGCCAGCGAGCCGATCAGGAAGCCCGGCAGCACGGTCGCCGAGCCGGCGGCGATCGCCAGCGCGGCCGGCCGCCCCAGGCTGAGCTCGGCTACGCCAGGCCCACCAGCTTCGCCATCGACTATCACCCCTGCGATGCATAGGACGGCGCCGATGATGTCGAACACGGCACCCGCCTTGATCATGCGGGTGATCGGCAGCATGCCGGAGGAGTAGACGATCGCGTTCGGCGGCGTCGAGACGGGCAGCATGAAGCCGTAGTTGGCGCCGAAGATCGCCGCCAGCGCCGGGATCGTCGGGTTGAGGTCGGCGGCCGCGGCAATCGAGATCGCGATCGGGACCATGATCGCGGCGCTGGCCGTGTTGCTGGTCGTCTCCGAGACGAGCACCGCGACGATCACCACCACGATCGTGATGCCGACCAGGCTGGACACGCCGATCGCAGTCGGACAGCGAGGTGCCGACCACCTCGGCGAGGCCGGTCTGGCTCAGCAGCGAGCCGAGCACGAGGCCGCCGCCGAACAGGATCACCGTGCCCCAGTCGATCTCGCTGGCCTGGTTCCAGTTGAGCGTGAACTTGCGCCGAGCCCAGTCGATCGGGAGCACGAACAGCAGCGCCGCGG
This sequence comes from uncultured Thermoleophilaceae bacterium, assembly GCA_963828225.1. Classification (GTDB taxonomy): domain Bacteria; phylum Actinomycetota; class Thermoleophilia; order Solirubrobacterales; family Thermoleophilaceae; genus JACVRW01. Next base: position 812,288 of record CAWHDX010000007.1, read on the forward strand.
CGACGATCGCGACGATGCCCTCGTTGGAGGCCTCCTCGACCTGCGTGTAGGCGTTCGAGTCGTCGCCGGCGACGATGCCCGACCAGGCCCGGCAGGAACCAGCCGACCAGCGCGAACGCGAGCACGAACAGCGTGTTCTTCTCGCCGCGCGAGAGCGAGCCGAGCTTGCGCCGCTCCTCGCTCACGTACTCCTCGACGCCCTCGACCTCCTTGACCTCGGGCCGGTTGAAGAGCGTCACGATCAGGACGACCGCCACGAACATGACCAGGACGATCGGCAGCGCCATCACGAACCACTCGAAGAAGGTGATCGGCTCGCCGGTCTCGGCCTCGAGCAGCTCGCGGCCGATCAGGTTGGGCGGGCTCCCGATCGGCAGCAGCAGGCCGCCGACGGTGATGCTGTAGGTGATCACGAGCATCAGCGCGGAGCCGAAGCGCAGCCGCTCGACGCGGTGCTCGCCGTCGGCCTGCTTGGCGACCATGCCGCCCACGACGCCCATCACGCCGAGCGCGATCGGCAGCATCATCGCGGCGCCGGCGGTGTTCGACATCACCGGCGACGTGAGCGCGCCGATCAGGCCGAACGCGAGGATGATCCGGAACGTGTTCCCGCCCACCCAGGACAGCGACAGCACGCGGTAGGCGAGCCGGCGGTGCAGGCCGTGCACCACCATCGCCTGGGCGATGATGAACGACCCGATGAACAGCATCACGGTGTCGTCGGTGAACAGCCCGAACACGACGTCGACGGAGCTGTCGCCCTCGGGCGGCGGCGGCGTCGCCTCGAAGAGCGCGCACATCGCGACCCCGAGCAGCGCGGTCATCGGGATCGGGATCGCCTCTGTGATCCACCAGACGACGACGAACGCGAGGATCGCCGCGAGCCGGTGCTGGTTGCCGTCCAGGTCGAACGGGATCAGCAGCATCGCGACGAACACCGCGGGTCCGAGGAACAGCCCCACGGTGCGCCGGTTGCGCTCGAAGCGCTCCTCGGCCTCCGACAGCTGGCCCTGCTGCTCGTCGAGCGTCCGGTAGGTGCCGCTGCCGTTCAGGCTCTCCGGCTCCCGCTGCGGGCTCCGTCCTCTTCTCGGTCTCGGTCGCCACTCGCCCCTCCCTCCCTCTCGGGGCGGTCCCTACCCCGAGCCGCGGAGCTCTATGCCGAAAGTGCGAGCGAGTGCGCGGCGCCGACGCACCGCTCGACGCAGCCGAAGTCCACCGCGCCGGGCGTGTCGCGAGGGCAGGTGGTAGTTCGGGAAGCCGCCGTCGCGGACGCTGAGGATCGACAGCGCCGGCAGGCCGGCGAGCGCCGCCAGCACCGGATCCGTCCAGGCCCCCAGCCGCCAGCGCCGCAGCCCCGCGCGCTCGGCGCGCGCCACGTCCTGCTCGCGGTAGCGCACCGGCCACAGGCCGCCCTCGGCCTCCAGCACGACGGGCTCGCCCGAGCCGATCGTGTCGAGCCCGAGCACGAGCGTGCGGCCGGGATCGAGCGCCGCGCCCGCTCCGGCCAGCCAGGCGGCCATGCCGCCCATCCCGGACTCCTCGCAGCCGGGCAGCAGCGCGATCACCTCGAGGCCGTCCGGGCGCTCGCGCGCCAGCCGCGCCACCAGCTCGAGCACGCCGGCGACGCCGGAGGCGTTGTCGTTGGCGCCGGGCACGACCGGGCTGCGCGCCTGGTCGAGCGAGAGCGCGACGGCCGCCGCCGAGCACGGCCGCCGGCAGCCGCCGCAGCCCGAGCGCCGCGGCAAGGAACGCCGCCTCGGGCAGCAGAGCGAGCGACGCGCGCCTGCCGCTGCGCGCCGCGGCGCGGTCGCCGAGCGCGGACAGGCGCGGGTCCCACATCAGGCCCGTGCGCGCCGCGTCGTGGTGTGCGACCAGGACCAGCGTGCGCGTCGGCGGCGCCGCGCGCGGGCAGGCGGCCGACCACGTTGGCGCCCTCGCCCGCCGGCAGCAGGCGGCGCAGCCACTGCGAGCGGCCGGAGTAGTCGAGCTCGAACGAGGCGAGCGCCGCGGCGGCGACCAGGCGGCGGCGGCCGAGCGCCGCCAGCGCCCCGGCGGCGAAGTGGGCGGCCTGCGCGTGCGCGAACGTGCGGCTGTAGGAGAAGGGCTCGACGCGCACGTCCTGCGCGCCCTGCTCGCGCAGCCGGCCGGCGAGCCACTCCGCCGACCCCAGCTCGCCCGCCGTCGCGGAGCCGCGCTCGCGCGAGGCGAGCGCCTCGACGTCGGCCCTCAGGGCCGTTCTCCCGGTGCCAATCCACCGGCCCGGCCGTGAGCAGGTGGCTGCCGAGCGGGCGCCCCAGCACCCGCTGCACCTCGCGAGCGCACTCGACGAGCGCCTCGAGGTCCATGCCGGTGTCGTGCCCCATCTCGTGCAGCATCGAGACCAGGTCCTCGCTGGCGATGTTGCCGGTCGCCCCCGGCGGCACGGGGCAGCCGCCGAGCTCTCCGAACGACGACTCGAACGAGCGCACGCCCGCGCCGAGCGCCGCCAGCACGTTGGCCAGCCCCTGGCCGCGCGTGTTGTGGAAGTGGGCGGTCAGCTCGGCGCCCAGGTCGAGGTCCTCGAAGAAGGCCGCCACCTGCGCCGGGTTGGCCATGCCGGTGGTGTCGCCGAAGGCGATCTCCGCGCAGCCGGCGTCGACCAGGCGGCGGGCGATCGCCAGCACGCGGTCGCGCGGCACGTCGCCCTCGTAGGGACAGCCGAACGCGACCGAGATGACGCCCTCGCAGCGCAGCCCCTCGGCGCGCGCGCGCTCGATGACGCGCTCGAGCCCGCTGAGCGACTCCTCGATCGAGCGGTTCACGTTCTTGCGGTTGTGGCTCTCCGAGGCCGAGAGGAACAGGTTGACCTCCTGGAAGGCCGCGCCCTCCTCCCGTGCGGCCAGCGCGCCGTCGAGGCCGCGCTCGTTGGGGATCAGCACCGACACCGCCACGTCGTCGGGGATGTCGGCGCGCCGCAGCACCTCGGCGGCGTCGGCGAGCTGCGGGATCACGTCGGCGCGCACGAAGCTCGTCACCTCGAGCCGGCGCAGTCCGGTGCGCGCGAGCATCTCGACGAGCCGGATCTTGTCGTCGGTCGCGATGACCTCCGGCTCGTTCTGGAACCCGTCGCGCGGGCCTACCTCACGGATCGAGACCACGGTCAGATTCTGGCAAGCCCGCCGCTCACGCCGAGAGCCTGCCCCGTGATGTAGGAGGCGTCGTCGGACGCGAGGAACGTGATCGCCGCGGCGACCTCGTCGGGCTGGCCGATCCGGCGCAGGTTGGTCTGCCCGACCATGTTCTCGACGAGCCGCTTGCCGAGGTCGCCGAACGCCTCGGGGGCGGCCATCAGCAGCGGCGTCTCGATCGGCCCCGGAGCGACCGCGTTGGCGGTGATGCCGTAGCGGCCGTTCTCGATCGCGATCGCCTTCGTGAAGCCGATCACGCCGGCCTTGGCGGCCGAGTAGATCGCGGAGCCGCTCGAGCCCACGCGCCCGGCCTCGGATGCGGTGTTGACGATGCGGCCGCGGCGGCGCTCCTGCATGCCGGGCAGGACGGCGTGGGTCACGGCGATCACGCCGCGCAGGTTCACGGCCAGCACGCGATCCCAGAGCGCGGGGTCGGTGTCGGTGAACCAGCCCCACTCGTCGTAGCCGGCGTTGTTGACGAGCGCGTCGATCGGGCCGAGGTCGGACTCGGCGGCCGCGACGGCGGCGCGGATCGAGTCCTCCGAGCGCACGTCCAGCTCGTAGGCGGCGCCGGTCACCTCGTCGGCGATCGCCTGGGCGCCCTCCAGGTTCATGTCGGTGACGGCCACGCGCGCGCCCTCGGCGGCGAGCCGCCGGCAGGTGGCGGCGCCGATGCCCGACGCGCCGCCGGTCACCAGTGCTGTGCGATCCGCAAGCCGCAAACCGCGGGCAGCCTACTGCGTACGATCCGGCCCATGCCCTTACGCATCGGCTACAAGGCCTCGGCGGAGCAGTTCGGCCCCAGCGACCTGCTCGACTTCACCGTCGAGGCCGAGCGCTGCGGCTTCGAGATCGCGGGGATCTCCGACCACTTCCAGCCCTGGCGCCATCACGGCGGCCACTCGCCCGCGGCGCTCCCCTGGCTCGCCGCGGCCGGACAGCGCACCTCGACGCTGGTGCTGGGCACGAGCGTGCTCACCCCGACGCTGCGCTACCACCCGTCGGTGGTGGCCCAGGCGTTCGCGACGCTCGGCTGCCTCACGCCCGGGCGGGTGTTCCTCGGCGTCGGCACCGGCGAGGCGCTCAACGAGACGCCGGTCACCGGCGGCGAGTTCCCCGGGCGCAAGGAGCGCCGCCTGCGGCTGGCCGAGGCGATCGAGCTGATCCGGCTGCTCTGGAGCGAGGAGCGCGTCGACTTCGAGGGCGACTTCTACAAGACCCGAAAGGCCACGATCTACGACCGCCCCGACGACCCGGTGCCGATCTACGTCGCGGCCTCGGGACCGCTCGCCGCCAAGCTCGCCGGGCGCGTGGGCGACGGCTTCATCTGCACCAGCGGCAAGGACCCCGACCTCTACCACGAGCTGCTCGGCAAGGTCGCCGAGGGCGCCGAGGCGGCCGGCCGCGACGCCGGCGCGATCCGCCGCATGATCGAGATCAAGGTGTCCTACGACCGCGATCGCGACCGCGCCTTCGAGAACACCCACCCGTGGGCCGCGCTCGCCCTCAAGCCCGAGCAGAAGGAGGGCATCGAGGACCCGATCGAGATGGAGCGCGTGGCCGACGAGAACGTCGACCAGGCGCCGAGCCGCTTCATCTGCTCGGACGACCCGGAGGAGGTCGTCGAGAAGATCGGCGTCTACGTCGAGCTCGGCTTCGACGAGCTGCTGCTGCACGGCCCCGGCCACGACCAGGCGCGCTTCCTCGAGCAGTTCAGCGCCGACGTCTTGCTACGCCGCTGATGCGGGATAGATTCACGCGCATGAGCCTCCAGGGTCGGGTCATGTTCATGTCGGGCGGCAGCCGCGGGATCGGCCTCGCGATCGCGATCCGGGCCGCGCGCGACGGCGCGAAGGTGGCTCTGATGGCCAAGACCGCCGAGCCGCATCCCGAAGCTGCCGGGAACCGTGTTCACGCGCGGCCGAGGAGATCGAGGCGGCCGGCGGCGAGGCGCTGCCGATCGTCGGCGACATCCGCGACGCCGAGGCCGTCGAGGCGGCCGCGGCGAAGACCGCCGAGCGCTTCGGCGGCATCGACCTGGTCGTGAACAACGCCAGCGCGATCAACCTCTCCCCCATGCGCGAGCTGCCGGTCAAGCGCTTCGACCTGATGCAGCAGATCAACGCGCGCGGCACGTTCGTGGTCACCCAGGCCGCGCTGCCCTACCTGCGCGAGTCCGAGCACGCGCACGTGCTGACGCTGTCGCCGCCGCTGTCGATCGACCGCCGCTGGCTCGCCGGCCACAGCGCCTACACGCTCTCGAAGATGGGCATGACGATGATCACGCTCGGCGTGGCGGCCGACGAGGCCGAGGCCGGCATCGGCGCGAACTGCCTCTGGCCGCGCACGATCATCGCCACCGCCGCGGTGCAGAACCTGCTCGGCGGCGACGAGGCGATGGCGCGCGCCCGCACGCCCGAGATCCTCGCCGACGCCGCCCACGAGATCCTCGGGCGCGACCCGCGCGAGTGCAACGGCAACACGTTCCTCGACGACGAGGTGCTGGCCGAGGCGGGCATCACCGACCTGAGCGGCTACGCGGCCGAAGGAGGGCGACCTCGTGCTCGACATCTTCGTGGACGGCTGGCCGGAGGGCGTGCCCGCCTGAACGTCGTCCTGCTCTCCGGGGGCACGGGCGGCGCCAAGCTCGCCCGGGGCCTGATCGACGAGTGCGACGAGCTGGTCGTGGTCGCCAACACCGGCGACGACGCCGAGGTCCACGGCGTGCACGTGGCGCCCGACCCGGATCTCGTCACCTACTGGCTCGCCGACCAGATCGACGAGCGCGGCTACGGGCTGCGCGGCGACACCTGGGAGGTGATGGGCGCGCTCGAGGCGGCCGGGCGGCCGGCCTGGTTCCGGCTCGGCGACCGCGACCTCGCCATGTGCCTGATCCGCACCGAGGAGCTGCGCGCCGGGCGCCGGCTGACCGAGGCGCACGCAGCCGTGGTGGACGCCCTCGGGGTGCGCGCGCGGGTGCTGCCGATGGCCGACGAGCCGGTGGCGACCCTGGTCCGCCACGGCGGCCGCATGCTGCCCTTCCAGGAGTACATGATCCTCGAGCGCGCGGCCCCGCCGGTGGAGGGCGTGGAGCTGGCCGGGCTCCTCGATGCCCGCGCCACCGACGACGTGCTGGCGGCCATCGCCGCGGCCGACCTGATCGTGGTCGGGCCGTCGAACCCCGTGATCTCGATCGGCCCGATCCTCGGGCGTGCCCGGGATGCGCGAGGCGCTGGTCGCGGCGCCGGCGCCGGTGGTCGCCGTCAGCCCGTTCGTGGGCGGTCGCTCGGTCAAGGGCCCGAGCGAGCACTTCTGCGCCTGGGCCGGCATCGAGACCAGCGCCAGCGGCATCGCGGCCGCCTACGCGGTGGTCGTGGACGGCGTGGTCGCCGACGAGCCGGCCGGGCCGGTGCCCGGGCTCGTGACCGACACGCTGATGGACGGGGTCGAGGGCATGCGGCGCCTGGCGCGCGAGGTGCTCGGCTTCGGGCGCGCGCTGGGGGTGCGCTAGGCTCGGCCGACCCGGTCGGGCCCCTCGATGCGAACCATCGCGATCCTCCCCGTCAAGAGCTTCGGCTCGGCCAAGCAGCGCCTCTCGTTCGGCGCTCGGCACCGGGGCGCGGCAGGCGCTTGCGCGGGCGATGTTCTCCGACGTGCTCGCCTCGCTGCGGCGCGTGCCAGGGCTCGAGGCGATCGTCGTCGTGACGGCCGACCGGCTCGCCGAGGCGACCGCGCGCGGCGAGGGCGTCGAGGTGATCGAGGACACCCGTCAGGCGGGCCAGTCGCCGGCTGCGCAGCTCGGGATCGAGCACGCGCTGGCGCAGCGGCTTCGCGCGCGTGCTGCTGGTGCCGGGCGACACGCCGCTGCTCGATCCCGGCGAGGTGGCGGGCCTGCTGCGGCGCTCCGCGGAGTCGGGCCTGGGCCTGGTGGTCGTGCCCGACCGCCACGGCTCGGGCACCAACGCGCTGCTGCTCAGCCCGCCGCAGGCGATCGAGCCGGCCTTCGGCCCGGGCAGCCGCGACCGCCACGTCGCGCTGGCCGATGCCGCGGGCGTGAGCTGCGCGGTGGAGACCGTCCCCACGCTGTCGCTCGACGTGGACACCGGCCACGACCTCGAGCTGCTCGTCGCGACGCTCGAGTCGCGCCGCGGGCACGCGCCCTCGACGCGCGGCGCGCTGCGCCAGCTCGACCGCGCGCAGGCCTGGCGCCGGCCGCCGGTGCCGGCGTAGCCCGGTTGGATCCCCCGGCGGAGCTGGTCGCGCGAGCGCTCGGCGAGCTGCCCGACGTGGCCGCGGGCGACGACCTGGCGCGCGCTGATCGCGGAGGCCGCGCCCGCCGACGTCGGCGACGGCGACGTGATCGTCGTGGCGCACAAGGTGGTGTCGAAGGCCGAGGGGCGCGTGCGCGCGCTCGACGCGATCGAGCCGGGCCCGCGCGCGCTCGAGCTGGCGGCCGAGCACGACAAGGACGCGCGCCTGGTGCAGGCCGTGCTGGACGAGTCGGCGGAGGTGCTGCGGGCGCGCGACGGCGTGCTGATCTGCGAGACCCACCACGGCTTCGTGTGCGCGAACGCCGGCGTGGACCAGTCGAACGCGTCGCGGCCGGGCGAGCTGGTGCTGCTGCCGGCCGACCCCGACGAGTCGGCGCGGCGGCTGCGCGCGGGCCTCGCGCAGCGCCTCGGCGCGCGCCCGGCGGTGGTGGTGTCCGACTCGTTCGGCCGCCCGTGGCGCCTCGGGCAGACCGACGTGGCGATCGGGGCGGCCGGGCTGGCGCGCGCTCGACGACTGGAGCGGCCGCCCGGACGCCTACGGGCGCGAGCTGCACGTGACCGCGATCGCGATCGCCGACTCCGCCGCCGCGGCCGCGGACCTCGCCCGCGGCAAGGACTCGCGCCGCCCCGCGGTGCTGATCCGCGGCCTGGAGCGCTACGTGACCGTCCGAGGACGGCCCCGGCGCCGCGGTGCTGCGGCGCGGGCGCGAGCAGGACCTGTTCCGGTAGCGGGCGCGCGGCCGACGAGGCCGGCCTCGCAGGCTCCTCCCCCTGGGGCCGCCAGCGGCCCTCTGGGCTGCGGCGTGTAGCGTCTGTGGAGACGCGACGACGCACTGAGGAGACATGGCCACCGAAGAGATCACAAACGTACGCCTGCTAGCCAACTACGTGGGCGGTGAATGGACCCCGGCATCCGCTTCGGAGGAGCTTCCCGTCGTCAACCCGGCCACCGGCGAAACGCTTGCGCGGGTGCCGCTGTCGTCGGCCGCCGACCTCGACGCCGCCGTCACCGCCGCCCGCGCCGCGCTCCCGCAGTGGCGCGCCGTGAGCGTCATCGAGCGCGCGCGGCGGCTGTTCACGCTGCGCGAGGCGATGACCGCGCGCAGCGAGGACCTGGCCCGCTCCGTGACGCTCGAAATGGGCAAGACCATCGGCGACGCGCGCGCCGAGGTGGCCCGCGCGATCGAGATGGTCGAGGCCGCGTGCGCCGTCCCCACCACCATGCAGGGCCGCATCCTCGAGGACGTCTCGCGCAACGTCGACGCCGAGACCGTGCGCCAGCCGGTCGGCGTCTGCGCGGCGATCGTCCCGTTCAACTTCCCGGCGATGGTGCCGTTCTGGTTCCTGCCGTTCGCGATCGCCTGCGGCAACTCGTTCATCCTGAAGCCGTCCGAGCAGGTGCCGCTCACCCAGCAGATCGCGTTCGAGCTGCTCGACACGCTCGACCTGCCGCCCGGGGTCGTCAACCTCGTCAACGGCGGCCGCGAGGTCGTCGAGGGGATCCTCGACCACCCCGGCATCGATGCCGTCTCGTTCGTCGGCTCAGCGCCCGTCGCGCGGATCGTCTACGAGCGCGCGGCCCAGGCCGGCAAGCGCGTGCAGGCGCTCGGCGGCGCGAAGAACCACATCGTCGTGCTGCCCGACGCGGTGATCGACAAGACCGTCGGGGGCATCATCGGATCCGCCTTCGGCGCCGCAGGCCAGCGCTGCATGGCGGGGTCGGTGGTCGTCACGGTCGGCGAGGCCCACGACGCGCTGATGCCGCCGCTGCGCGCGGCGGCGGAGGGACTGCGCGTGGGCGATGGCCTCGACGAGGAGACCCAGCTCGGCCCGGTCGTCTCCGAGGCCGCGCGCGAGCGCATCGTCGCGGCGATCGAGCGCGGCGTCGTCCGAGGGCGCCGCAGCTGGCGCTCGACGGGCGCGACGCGCCCGGCGGCGGCTGCTTCCTCGGCGCCACGATCCTCGACGACGTGACGCCGGAGATGGAGGCCGCGCGCGAGGAGATCTTCGGCCCGGTGCTGTCGGTGGTGCGCGCCGCGAGCCTCGACGAGGCGATCGAGATCGTCAACGCGTCGCGCTTCGGCAACGGCGTGTCGATCTTCACCGAGTCCGGCGCGTCGGTGCGGCGCTTCCGCCACGAGGTGCAGGCGGGCATGGTCGGCGTGAACATCGGCGTCGCCGCGCCGGTGGCGTTCTTCCCCTTCTCGGGCTGGAAGGACTCCTTCCTCGGCGACCTGCACGCGCACGGCACCGACGCCGTCGACTTCTACACGCGCAAGAAGACCGTCACGAGCCGCTGGTTCTCGAGCGGCCAGGGCACCGGGCCCTACTTCGTCGAGACCTAGGCGCCGCTACGCGGTCGCCCCGGCGACGATGGACACGCCGAGCGTCAGGATCACGAGCCCCACGATCTGTCGGGCGCGGAGTCGCTCGTGGAACAGGAAGTAACCGCCGACCGCCGCGACGACGGAGAACTGTGTGGCGATCACGGCGGTGACCGCGACGGAGTTCGAATGCGCGCCGACGATGAACGTGACCAGCCCAGCCGAGCCCGCGGCGCCGGCCACCAGCAGCTTCGTCAGCTCTCGACGCGGCGGAATGGTCAGCCGGGGGCCAGGGTCGCCGCCGGGAGCAGCCAGGACGAGCCCAGCCGACATCAGGTTGAAGAGCGCGACGGTCACCAACGGCTCGAGACCGGATTCAGTGGTCAGCCAGAGCCCGACACCGAAGAGGGCGGCGGCCAGCACCGCCAGGCTGCTGCTCCTGCTCATCCAGCGCGCCTCTCGAGGCACACCGACGACCAGCCCCCCGGCGGTGGCAAGCCCGAGGCCGACCGCGAGCAGCAGCGACAGAGGCTCGCCGTTGAGGATCGACAGGACCGCGACCACGGCGCCCTGGATCGCCACCAGGCCGGCGACCACTCCCACGGGCGCCTGGCTGAGCGCATAGCGGTAGGCGACCATGCCCGTCGCCTCGAGCAAGGCCGCAAAGGCGATCAGAGCCACGGCGGCAAGCGACCAGTGGCTCGTGGCGCCGATGACGACGCCGGGTATCAGTACGGCGATGGCCTGGGCGAACAGGATCCAGAAGGCGAAGCTGCGAGCCGGGACGGCCCGCGACGAAGAGGACAGGAGCAGCGTCGTGACAGCCCACAGAACCGCCGTGCTGAAGCCCCAGGCGACTGACTCCATCGCTCACCGGCACCGCGAGGGGCGCGTCAGCGGATCGGCGCCCGGCGCCCTGGGTGGTAGCTGATTGGAGCGTTCCAAGACAGTACCGCAGGCGCTCCGGCGGCGAGCAGGTGGGGCGGGCGGCCGAGGCGCGCCGCCGGGCAATAGATTCTCGTCTGTGGACGAGCTGCGGCCGGGACTCTGGCGCTGGACGACGAGGCACCCCGACTGGCCTGCCGACGGTGAACCGGGCAGTGACGACGACTGGCCGCCGGACGTCGGGTCCGTGGCCTACGCGGGCCCGGACGCGTTCGTACTGATCGACGCGCTCGTCGACGACGCGACCTGGTCGACCCTGGACGAGCTGGTGGCGGCTCACGGCAAGCCGGTGACCGTGCTCAGCACGCTTCGCTGGCACGAGCGAAGCAGCGCCGAGGCGACCGCTCGCTACGAGGCGGCGCGGACGACGCCCACGGGCGTCGCGGCCATCCCGATCGACGGCGCCGACGAGACCATGTTCTGGATCGAGGAGCACCGGGCGCTGGTCCCCGGCGACCGCCTGCTCGGCGACGGCAGGACGGTGCGCCCCTGTCCCGAGACGTGGCTCGCCTACATCGAGCGGATCGGAGGGCGCAGGACGACCTACGAGGACCTGGTGAAAGCTCTCGAGCCGCTGCTGGAGCTGCCGGTCGAGCTCGTCCTGATCTCGCACGGCGAGCCCATCCTCGAGGACGGTCACACGGCGCTGGAGCGCGCGCTGCAGCGATAGCGCCGGTCAGCCGCGAGCCGGCAGCGAGGTCGGCTCTGGAACGGCGCGCCCCTCGAGCTGCGAGCGAATCACCGCCTGGCAGAGAGCGATGTCGCGCAGGGCGTCCTCGCCCGCCGTCCGCGGCTCCCGTCCGTCCGTGATCGCCGTGTGGAACTCGACCAGCTCGCGCTCGAAGGCCTCGTCGTAGTCGACGACGTGCTCCGCCCGCCACGAGGCGATCCCATCCGGCTCGCCGCCCTCGAAGAGGAGCCGCGTCGGTGCGTTGCGGAGGTACGGAGAGGGGAAGCTCAGGACCGCGCGGCGGTCGGCCGCGTAGAGGGCGATCTCGAGCTGGTAGCGCGCCAGCGCGGGGAGGTCGACCCACATGAAGACGCACTCGGTGGCATCGCCGAACGCCAGCGTCGCCGTGACCCCCGCGGCGTCACCCCAGACGTTCGAGAAGCGCAGCTCGGTGGGCTCTCCGAGCAGACCGCGCACCGCGTTGAACTCGTGGACCATGGAGTCGAGCAGCCAGGATCGGTACGCAAGTCGCAGGGAGGGGTCCTCGCTGCCGATGGCGCGCGTCACGCGACGCTCGTCGTCGGCGATCAGCTCCGCCACGAGCTCCGCCGGCACGTCGCTCGCCTGCGCCGTCGCATGGTGGGCCACGTACGGCTTCCACGGTGCTTCGAGCGTCGTGACGCGCACGAGCCGAATCGGCTCGGTCCAGGCGCGCAGGTCCGCGAGCAGCCGCTCGTACGCGGGGTCATAGCGCTTCATGTAGCCGACCATCAGCGCGACGCCGCTCTGCTCGGCCGCCGCGAGCATCTCCATGCCCTCCTCCACCGAGAAGCACATGGGCTTCTCGGCGAAGACGTGCAGACCGCGGTTCGCCGCCTCGATCGCGATCGGCGCGTGACTGCCCGGCGTCAGGACCATCACGGCGTCGACGTCGAGATCGAGGAGCTCGCGCCAGTCGCTCGTGACCGCCGCATCGGGGAAGGATTCGCGGCCGAAGGCGAGGGCGCTCTGCGAGAGATCGCAGAGCGCGGTGACCTCGAAGCGCTCGCGCAGGCGGCGCAGGCTCGGCATGTGGGCGACCTGAGCGATCAGCCCGAGGCCGACGATGCCGACTCGGACCCGCGCCACCTAGATCCCTGCGTGGTCGCGGAGCCAGGCGCGGTTCCGGATCTGGGCCTCAGCGCCCTCCTCGAGCCGTTCGTCGTCGCGCGGTATGCGGTCCTGCTCCACCACCACCCAGCCCGAGTAGCCGACGTCGCCGAGCGCGGCGAAGAACCCGTCGAGGTCGACGTCGCCGGTGCCGAGCTCGCAGAAGATCCCGCGTCGCCAGGCCTCGAGAGCGTCCGCGCCCTCCGCGATCACCCCGGCGACTATCTCCAGGTGGACGTCCTTCACGTGCACGTAGTTGACCCGCGGCCCCCAGTCCTTGAGCGCTTGAATCGGGTCGTTGCCGCCAATGAGCAGATGACCGGTGTCCACCAGCAGCCCGACGTCCGAGACGGACAGGAACCGGTCGATCTCGGCGGGGCTCTCGACGAAGGTGGAGGTGTGCGCGTGGAACGTCGGCTCGAAGCCGCGCCCACGGATCAGCTCCTCGGCGCGGCTCAATCCGTCGGCGAAGCGCTTCCAGCCCGCATCGTCGAGCCCGAGCGCGGCGTCGTCCTTGCCTCGGCCCGGGTTGGCGCGGCGGGCGTCGGACCCGCCGTCGCCGAGGACGGGGTATGCGTCGGTGGCTCCTGCCGCCTCGAACAGCGACAGGGTCCGGGACAGCTCGGCCAGGTCCTGCTCCCAGTGCTCGGGCTCGCTGAACCGGAACGGGCACCAGCCGCCGGTCAGCTCCAGCCCGTGGCGCTCGAGGCGCCCGGCGAGCTCGTCGCCTTCGCCGAGATACCCGGGCGGGCCCAGCTCGGTGCCCTCGTACTCGGCGGCCGCGATCTCGGAGAGAAGCTCCTCGGGGCCGGGAACGTTCGGGAAGATGCCGACGGTCATCTCGAAGGCCCCGTACGAGAGCGGCGCGTTGCCAACCCGCAGCGGGGTCATCGCGGACCCTCCGCCGTCACCAGCGGAACGCGCGGATCGCGCTCCATGCCCTGCCAGGCGGGCCGTGTCCAGGCCAGGCCCGGATCGTCCGACGCGGCCATCGAGTGCGACTCGCCGGCGAGCGCGTTCAGGTAGTAGAAGTCGTAGCCGTGTGCGGCGGCGAAGGTGTGGTAGCCGTGCGGCACGAGCATCAGGTCGCCCGACCTCACAGTCTCGGTGAGGTCCGTCTCGCCGGACGTCGTATAGAGCCGCTGTAGCCCGAACGCGTCGGCGTCGCGTGCCCTGTAGTAGTAGACCTCCTCGAGCGACACCTCGTCCGGCGGACGCTCCTCGTCGTGCTTGTGCGGCGGGTAGCTCGACCAGTTGCCGGCCGGCGTCAGCACCTCGACGACGAGGATGCGCTCCGCGGGGAACCCGGGCTGGATCATGTTGTTGATCTGCCGCGTGGCGTTTCCCGCGCCGCGTATCTCCACCTCCACCTCCCCGGGTCGCTGGAGGATCGGCTCGAGCCGGCGCTTGCAGGGCGCACTCGAGATCGCGAGCTCCGCCGCATCGTCCGTCTCGACCATGAGCTCGGCGTCGCGGGGCACGTAGAGCGTCCACGGCAGGGAGTCGAAGACGCTCGTCCTGGGCCCGAGCTCGAAACGCTCGCCGTCGACGGTCGCCCGGCAGCTCCCCTCCAGAAGCACCAGTGCGGTCTCCTCGTCGCTCAGGCGCTGCTCGAGCGGCCGGCCCTGGTCGATGCGCTCGACCCGGAAGCTGAGAAAGCGCCAGCCGGCGTCGGCAGGGGTGATCGGACCCCAGTCTCCTGCTCGGCGGAGGAAGTCGGACGGGTCCACCTAGAACCCCACGCCGACCTTCACGGCGTCGCCGCGGCGCAGGTCGTCGAGCGCGGCCGGCAGTGCGTCGAGATCGATGCGGTGGGTCACGAGCGGCGTCAGATCGACCGCGCCCTGCTCGAGGATGTCGACCGCCAGGGGCATCATGTCGACACCCACGTAGGCGCCGAGGAGCGTGAGGCCCCGTCGGGTGATCCGCTCTTGAGCGACGTCGGTGCGCGCCTCGGTGTTCATCCCGAAGAGGACGATGCGACCGCCCGCGCGAACGGCGGCGAGGGCGGTGGCCAGCTGCGAGCCGACCGCGTCGACGACCACGTCGGCCCCGGCTCCGCCGGTGATCTCGACCATCGCGGCGGCCACGTCGTCGCGGCCCGGGTCGAGCACCTCGTGTGCACCAAGCGCCGAGGCCAGTCGGGCGCGCGTCTCGGCGGGCTCGACGACCACGACGCGTGCCCCGCCCGCGGCCAGCAGCGCGGTGAACATGAGGCCGGCCGGCCCCGCGCCGAGGACCAGCGCGGACTCACCGGGGAAGACCGCGGCCAGCCGAGCGCCGTGCGCCACCGTCGAGAGCGGCTCCGCCAGGACGGCCAGCTCGCCTGGGACGTCGGCGGCGATACGGAAGCACGCCGACGCCGGCGCTCGCAGATTGGTCGCGAGGCCGCCGTCCTCGTGGATGCCGAGCGTCCTCATGTCCGGACACTGGTTCGGCAGGCCTCGCCGGCAGGCGGGGCAGAGCCCGCAGCCGATGTTCGGCGCGATGACCACGCGGTCGCCCGGCTCGAGGTGCGCCTCGGGGCCGGCCTGGTCCACGACGCCAAGGATCTCGTGGCCGAGCACGACACCCGCGGTCGCGGGATGCGCCTGAGGCCGCTCGAGGATCTTCAGGTCCGTTCCGCAGATGCCGCAGGCCTCGACCTGCACCAGGACGTCGTCGGGCCGCGTGAGACCCGGGAGCGTCCGCGAGCCGATCTCGAGCCGTCCCTCGCCGGCGAAGATCGCCGCGGGCATCGTCGCCTGGGCCGTCACGAGTGTGACCTCCGTCTCCACGACCTGCTCCACCTCTTCCCAGCCGCTTCCCTCGAACGAGCGAGCCATCGCGTCGAGGACGCGCGCCGCCGCCGCCATCTCGGTGACGCCCGGCTCCCTCTGGATCCCGTCCACGACGGATTCGAGGAACAGGTGCGCCTCGATGACCTTGAGGTCGCTGTAGCCCATCGGCAGCCCGGCACCCGGCTGGAAGCGCGAGAAATCCGGATGGTTGGGCCCCATCAGCACTGTCGAGTAGCCGCGGTCGCCGGTGGCCAGGGGCAGGCAAAGCTCGAGCTCGTTCATGCGCTCGAAGTTCCAGGCCAGCGCGCCTTCCGTGCCGTTGACCTCGAAGAGGTAGCGGGCCTCGGGCCCGACGGCGACGCGGCTGGCCTCGAGCGTGCCCAGGAGGCCGCTCTCGAACTCCACGAGCGCGGCCACCCAGTCCTCGTTCTCCACCGGCCCGAGCTCGCCGCCCTCGGCGACGCTGAAATGCGTGCCCGACCCCTTCGCGACGGTCGGCCGCTGCTCGACCAGCGTCGCCGAGCGAGCCGTGACCCGAGTGATCGGGCCGAGCAGGAACTGGGCCAGGTCGACCTCGTGCGACATCAGGTCGAGCAGGATCCCGTAGCCCGCGAGCTCGCGGGAGAAGCGCCAGGAGAGCGCGCCCTGCGGGTGGCTGGCGTAGCTGGCGAGCCAGCTCGACCGGAAGTGACGCACGGGGTCCAGCAGTCCGGCCGCCAAGAGCTCGCGCGACGTAGCGCACCGCCGGGACGTGCCGGTAGTTGAGGCCGACGATCGTGCGCACGTCCGCCGCGATCGCCGCCGCGGCCACCGCGAGCGTGTCGGCCGGCTCGCGCCCCAGCGGCTTCTCGCCCCAGAAGTGCTTGCCGGCTGCGGCGGCGGCGAGCGCCATCTCGCGATGGAGCACGTTCGGCGCCGTGATGCTGACCGCCTCGACGTCCGGATGTGCGAGCACCTCCATCCAGTCGGTGGTCGACTCCTCGTAGCCGAGCCGGTCGACGGCGCCGCGGGCTCGCTCCTCGACGTCATCCGCGGCGATCACCAGGCGCGGCCGGGCTGCGGAGTCCGGGAAGTGGTCGAGCACGCGCCGGTAGGACGCGGTGTGGAGCTCGCCCATCCATCCGACACCGAGCAGCCCAATGCCGACTTCACGCGTCATCCCCCACCTCCTCGATGCGGACGCGCCGACCCTCGCGCCACGACCGGTCGCAGGCTTCGGCGACCTTCAGGGCCTCGAGCGCCGAGCTCGGCGGGCAGTGGTTCGGTCCGCGCCCGAGCACCAGGTCGACGAAGGCCTCGGTCTCGGCGAGGAACGCGTCGCGGAAGCGGTCGAGGAAGCCGACGTAGGGACGCCCGGACGGCGGTGGGACGTCGGGTTGGACCGAGCGCATGGGCGTGCGCTCGTCGATCCCGACCGCGATGGAGTCGTCGGACCCGAGCAGCTCGGCTCGGAAGTCGTAGCCGATCGGATCGTGCCGGGACCCGGAGATCAACACCGGAACACCGCCCTCCAGCGTGATGACGATCGCGCACGTGTCGACGTCGTCGAACCGCGCGAACCGCTCCCAGGCCCTCACCGACCCCGTGGCGTAGGCGTCGACGACCTCGAGCCCGGTGAGCCAGCGGGCCATGTCGAAGTCGTGGACGTGAAGATCGCGGAAGATCCCTCCGCTCGTGGGGATGTAGCGCTCGTCGGCCGGCTCGTGGTCGTGGGCCGACATCCGCAGCGAGTAGATCGTGCCGAGGCCACCGCTCGATGCGAGCTCGCGCGCCTTGACGAAGCCGGCGTCGAAGCGGCGCATGAACGCGATCTGGAGCTCGACGCCGGCCGCCTCCACAGCCTGGATCGTGCGGCGAGTGTCCTCGAGCTCCACGCTGATCGGCTTCTCGCAGAGGATCGGCACCCCCTTCTCGGCACCGGCGACGATCTGGGCGGGGTGCTCCTTGGTGATCGTTGAGATCACCAGCGCGTCGAGCTCTGCGGCCAGCACGTCGTCGGCGGTGCCGGACTCCGCGCGCAGCGGCTCGGCGACGGCGCGCGCGCGATCGGGATCGTGGCTTCCGACGATCAGGTGCTCGACCTCCGGATGGCCCGCGAGCGCCTCCGCGCGAAAGGCGCCCATCCGCCCGGTTCCGATGACGCCCACCCTCATTGTGTAAACGATTGCATAACTCGGGGGTGAAGTGCGGTCAGATGGTTCGCTTCGCGTGGTCGAACTCGACGATGCCCTCGCAGGCCTGCACGAATCGAGCGCCGTCCAGCGTGACGTCGGCCGCGAGCAGATACCGGCGTGCGCGGTCCGTTTCCTCGTGGGCGCCCACCGTGAACCGCACCGAGGAGGTCTCGCCGCTCGCGAGCGTCATCGAAGTGCTCCTCGGGCGCCGCTCGCCAGCCGGGCGGAAGCACCAGCCGCACGTGGGCCTCGGCGGACTCGTCCCCATGGTTGACGACCTCCACCGCCGCCTCGAACGACTCGCCCGCTCGCGGCCTGAGCTGGTACGGGTGGAACGCCGCGAAAGCCGGATCGAGGGCGAGACCCACGGGCAGGTCGTCCGGCACGAGCGCGACGAGGGCCTCCTCGAGCTCCACCGCCCACTCGCGCACGCCGTCCAGGGAGGCGCGGTCGACGTCGATGGCCCCGTCGTGACCCGTGAGCAGGACCTCGGGCTCGAATGCGCGGACGGCGTCGATGCCGCGCCGGAAGGAGTCGAGCCGGAAGCGGTTCCGATAGACGGGGCCGCCACCGCGCAGCACGCCGTCGCCGTCGAGCTGGATCTCGTCGCCGATGATCGCCACGCGGCGGCCGTCGACCTGTCCGAACAGCCCCCCGGCGTACCAGGTGTGGCCGGGCAGGTGGCGGGCCTCGAAGGAGTGCCCCTCCCACTCGATCGTCTCGCCCGCTGCGAAGCGGCGGTCGACCGCGACCGGCTCGCTCCAGACCGCAGGCAGCCTGTAGGCCCAGGGGCGCTCCAGCACATCGGCGAACACGTCGAGGGCCCAGACCTCGGTGCCGAATCGCTCCTTCAGGTATCCGAAGCCGGCCACGTGGTCGTCGTGGTAGTGGGTGGCCACCACGACGTCCACCGAGCGAACGCCGAAGTCGCGCTGGAGCTCGGCGAGGCTGTGCTCCACGAAGCGCGACGGCTCCGCTGGCGACGTGCCCGAGAAAGCCCGGGAACCCGTAGTCGAAGAACAGCGCGCGGCCGTCCGGTCCGAGCAGGACGTAGAAGTTGGCGCACGCCTGGTTGACGCTGAGCAGGTGCTCGGTGACGTGCTCGATGGCGACGTCGCCGGCCAGCGGGGGCCTGAAGTCGCCCACGAACTGGCGCCCGGCCACTCCGATGAGTCGCCGCACGCGCTGCTCGAGCGCGTCGAGCGCGGCCGCCGGCTCCTCGATGACCGGCCCGTGGGAGGGCGCCACCCGGCTGGGCTCGCGTCCGCGCAGGGTCTGGACCGAATGCAGCTGCGCATCGAGCGCATCCGGCTCGCTGTAGTCCCAGTGCAGGTCGTGGAGCCGCCAGAGCCGGCCGTCCGCGTGCGGCGAGGTCGCCGGAGAACGCCCACAGCTCATCCTCCAGCTCCACCAGGTAGGTGACCGAGCCCTTGCGTGTGACCCGGCGTCGGAAGCACCTCGATCGACAGGTCCTCCCACGTCAGGCGCTCGTAGTCGCGCAGCCGCCGATCGACGGGCACGTCCTCGAGCGGCCGGTCGAACAGGTTGGTGCAGTCGTAGAGGTCGAGGATCTGCTGTCGCTGCCAGGTGCCGTCGGCGTCCTCGAACCAATGCGCCACCTGGTCGGAGACGCCCAGCTCGATCCCCTCCCCGGACAGGCGGTGACATCCAGCGGCCTGGTCGCGGTGGTGGTGGGTCATCAGCACCAGGTCGACCGCCGGCATCCCGCTCGCCCGAAGCTCGTCGAGCACCGCGCCCGTCGCCGAGATCGATCAGCAGCGCCTTGGCTCCCGCCACGACGACGTACACGTTGCAGGCGTCGGGGAAGCGGTACACCCGCTCCGACAGCTGCTCGAGTCCGGGCACCTAGCCGGCGGGAATGGTCGGCCGGCGCGTGAGGCGCCGGAAGGCGGCCGGCAGGACCATGGCGCTCGCCACGAGCGCGAGCGACGCGCCCAGGAGCATGGCCGCGAGCGCGTTGACCTCCGGCGTGATCCCGAACTTGATCTGGGTGAAGATGTAGATCGGAAGCGTGTTGTCGCCGCCGATCAGGAACAGCGTGATGATGAACTCGTCGAGCGAGAGCGTGAAGGCGAACAGCGCCCCCGCGAAGACCGACGAGCCGATCAGCGGCAGCACCACGTATCTGAGCCGGTTCAGCGTGTTCGCCCCGAGGTCGCTGGCGGCGCGCTCGAGCGAGCGGTCGAAGCCCTGCAGTCGAGCCGCCACGATGAGCATCACGAAGGGCGTCGTGAACACGGATTGCCCGATCACCGCGGTCTGCGGCGAGAGATGGAGTTGAACGTGCTCGTCAACAGGATGAGCAGGCTGACCCCGATCAGGAGCCCGGGAAGCATGATCGGCAGCGTCATGAGCACGCGCACGCCGCCGCGGAAGGGCAGGCGCGAGCGCACGAGCGGGAACGCCGCGGCCGTGCCGACGATCGTGCTGACCACCGTCACCTGAGCAGCCACCTCGAGCGACGTGCGCAGCGCGTCCTGGATCTGGTAGTTCGAGAACACCTTCTCGTACCACTGGAACGTCCAGCCGGTGACGGGAAAGCCGCCGGTCCTGTTCGCGTTGAAGCTGAGCAGCACGATCACGCACGATCGGCGCGAACAGGAAGAAGTAGATCGACGCCGCCGTAGAGGGCGAAGACGCGGCGCGCGAGCGCGCGCCGCGGGCTGACGACGTCCAGCTCCTGCGAGCGGCCCGAGGCGAGCCGGTTCCGCGGACCTGGAGCGAGCGCCGGAAGAGGATGCAGCAGCACCGCTATGAAGGCCGCGATCAGCAGCGCCGCGGCCGCGCCGCGCGTGTACTGGGCCTCGTTGAAGAAGTTCGTGATCAGGTTCCCGATCATCACGCCCTTGGTCCCGCCGACGAGCTGCGGCATCAGGTACTCGCCGAGCATCGGGATGAAGACGAAGATCGCCGCGGTCAGGATCCCCGGCCTGATCTGCGGCAGCAGGACCCGCCGGATCGCCTGAGGCGCCGACGCCCCGAGGTCCATGGCGGCCTTCAGCTGGTCCCAGTCGAAGCGCTCGAGCGACGCGTAGAGCGTGAGCGCCGCGAACGGGAAGTACAGGTAGACCAGCACGATGACCACGGCGGGGCGGTTGTACAGCAGGATGCGACACCGGACCGTGAGTCACGCCGGTCCATTGCAGGAACCGGTTGATCGCGCCGTTCTTGCCGAGGATCGTCTGCCAGGAGTAGATCCGCAGCAGATAGCTCGTCCAGAACGGCAGGATGACGAGGACGAGCAGCGCCTTCTGCCAGCGCGGGCGCACGTAGCGCACGAGCCAGTAGGCGAACGGGAACGCGAGCAGGATCGCGATCAGCGCGTCGAGAGCGCGGACACCCAGAGCGTGGCCCAGAGGGTGCGCACGTAGGTGGGGACGCTGAAGAAGTAGTCGTAGTTGTCGAACGTCCAGTCGTGGACGACGTCGTAGTCGACGACCTTCCAGAAGCTGTAGGCGACGATCAGGCAGAACGGCGCGAGGAAGAAGCCGCCGAACAGCACCAGGGCGGGCAGGAACCCGCCGTACTCCTCGAGCCTCCTGGCGATCGCGCCGAGACGAGCCCCGGCGAGGCGTCCCGCTTGGCCCTGGATCCGGCGAGACGCCCCGGTGCCGGGGCGGCCTGCTCCTGGTCAGGCCCCGAAGACCTCGTTGAATGCGTCGATGTAGCTCTGCGTGTCGGCCGCCGGGCCCTTGAGCGTCAGCTCGAAGGCCTTCTCGGGCTCGTTGAAGAGGAGGCGGTCGGCGCGCTCCTGCTCCCCGCGGTTGACGAGGATCTTGTAGGCCTTCTCGTTGAACAACGGCCGTGCGTTGGTCATGAAGTTGTCGGCGATGTAGTCGGCCTTCTGCATGGCGTTGAGCCAGCGCAGCGTGGCCTCGTGGTTCTCCGAGACGGCGACGATCGACTCGGCGTCAGCCCAGCCGACCGTGCCCTCCTTCGGTATCACCGACTTGATCTCGGGCCCCTTGGCCTCCTCGACCCGGACGTCGTAGCCGAGGTTGCCGGTGGAGATCCACGCCTCCTCGTTGGTGAGGGCGCGCACCGCCTCCGTGTTCTGGGCGACCAGCTTCAGGACGTTCGGCTTGACCTGCTTCAGGAAGTCCTTCGCACGCGACATCTCGTCCGGGGTCATGTCGTACGGCTTCTTGGCTCCGGTCGCCGAGCCCGAGAACGCGAGCAGCTCCGTCGGCTGGTTCTCCATGGTGATCTTCCCGCGGTACTTCGGATCGAGGAGGACCTCCCACGAGGTGGGCGCGGGCGAGACGTACTTCGGGTTGTAGTAGATGAGGATGCTCGACCAGCCGAAGGGGTAGCCCCAGTAGTTCGAGCCGTCCTTCCAGAAGTCGACGTCCTTGGCGACCGAGTACAGGTCCTTCGAGGCCGGGACCTCGTCCAGGTCGAACGACGTGACCAGCTTCTCCTCGCCGTACTTCGGCGATCCAGAGCGAGTCGCCGGACACGACGTCGAGCTGCTCCGGCGCCTGCTGGAGCTTCAGGTAGGCCTCGGTGTTGTCGCTGAACAGCTGGGGCCGGGCACCCACCTGCGTCTTCGCGCGGACGTCCTTGAGCTGAGGCGGGTCCTCGACGAAGTGGTCGGCCCAGGTCATCCAGTTGAGCGTGGCGGCGCCACCACCCTTGCTGCCGCTGCTGTCGTCGCCGCCACAGGCGGCCAGGTAGAGGGCCAGCGCGCTCGCCGTGCCCGTTTGGACAGCCTGGCGACGCGTCAGCGTCCGATTGAACTGGCTCATTGTGGGGTCTCCTTGTGGGGGTCTTCCTTCAGAACGACAGCCCGCTTCCGGCTCCAGCTGATGAAGACGGTCGAGCCGGCCCAGTCGCCGGGGCGACCTTCGTGCTCTCCTACGCGCACCGCCACGGCAAGCGGCGCTTCCACGCCCTCGCACCGCACGAGCACGCGTGTGTAGCTCCCGAGGAACGTCACGGCCTCGACCTGGCCCGGGAGGTGATCGCCATCCGTGCGGACGGTGTCGAGACGGACCGCCTCGGGGCGCACCATCAGCACGCCCGCGTCGACGCCTTCCGGTACCGCGGCCGGCGGCAGCCGCCGCCCGTCGAGCAGGCACACCGCGCCCGCCGCGCCGTCCTCGACCCGAACCGGGATGAAGTTCGATTCGCCGATGAAGTCGGCGACGAACCGTGACGCCGGCCGCTCGTAGACCTCGTGCGGGGTGCCGATCTGCTCGATCCTCCCGCCGTTCATGACGGCGACCCGGTCGGCCATCGTCATCGCCTCGTCCTGGTCGTGGGTGACGTAGATGAAGGTCGTCCCGACGGCGCGCTGGATCTCGGAGAGCTCGACCTGGAGGCGCTTGCGGAGCTTCAGGTCGAGAGCCCCGAGCGGCTCGTCGAGCAGCAGCACGGCGGGCTCGTTGACGAGCGCCCTCGCGACGGCGACCCGCTGCTGCTGGCCACCCGAGAGGTGGCCGGGGAAGCGCGCTCCGAAGTCCTCGAGGCCGACCTGCTCGAGCGCGCGGGCCACCCGAGTCCCTGCCTGCTGCTTGGGGAGGCGGGCCATCTTGAGGCCGAAGCCGACGTTCTCCTCGACCGTCATGTGCGGGAAGAGGGCGTAGGACTGGAAGACGGTGTTGACGCTCCGCTTGTGAGGAGGCACACGGTCGACGCGCTCACCGCGGATGAAGATCTCCCCGGACGTCGACTCGACGAAGCCGCCGATCAGGTTCAGCGTCGTGGTCTTGCCGCATCCCGACGGCCCGAGCAGGCAGAAGAACTCGCCGTCTCGGATGTCGAGGTCGGTCGGCTGCAGCGCGACCTGGGTCCCGTACTGCTTGGACACGCCCCGCAGGGAGATCGCCGCCTCGGCCTGCGACGGCGCCGGTCCGGGAGGCTCGCTCTCCGGCCCCGGGGGCGTCGAACCCCCGCTGGCAGCCGCGACCACGGTCGAAGACACGTCCGTCGGGCGCTCGCCTACTCCCATCATGGAAACGCTTGCACGCTCGGGCCCCCGAGTCAAGCCGAGGCCCCGATTTGCCTTGTCCAGGCGCTTTGCGCGGGGCGCGGCAGGCCGATCAGGGGGATCCGGCCGCCGACTCTCTTTCCACCAGGCTGCCCTCCAGGCGCTCCCCCGGCGGCGAGGAGTCCTCCATGGCAGCTACCAGGAGGTCGAGGGCGCGCGCCCCCATCTCCCCCTTCGGGTGGCGGACAGTGGTCAGCGCGGGCTCGCTGAACGCCGCGAAGGCGATGTCGTTGAAGCCCACGACCGAGACCTCGCCGGGCACGTCGATACCCAGCTCGTGCGCGGCCTTGAGAGCGCCCACCGCTACCGAGTCGTCGTATGCGACGAGCGCCGTCGGGCGCTGCTCTTCGGACAGGAGCTGCCGCGCGGAGGAGCGGCCCTGGCCGAGCGTGTCGCCGCCGAGCGCGACGTGCGTGAACTCGAGCCCGACCTCCTCGAGGACCCGGCGCCCTCCCAGAAGCCGCAGCAGGGTGCCGAGGGTGGGCGGTCCGCCGAGGAAGGCGATCCGCACGTGTCCCAGCTTGGCCAGGTAGCCCGCCGCGATTCGACCGGCGCCGAGGTCGTCGAACGCGATGTGGGACGCGGGCGGAGCCATGATGGCGGCCCATTCCTTCAGCAGGGCGTCCGTCGGCGCGTCGACGGCTCGATCGAGCTCGCGCTGCTTCACAGGCGGGTCCCAGCCGATTGTCACGACCGGGAGAGCGCCGTGTGCAGCCAGTCGCGGCTCGGCGCCGGCCGATGCGGTCACGACCACGCCGTCCACTCGCTTTCCCAGGAAGACGTCAAGCATCTCCTGCGCCCGCTGTGCCTCGCCGTGGCTGGCGGCGAGGAGCACCGACAGGTCGCGCTCCGCGGCTTGGCGTTCCACACCTTCCGCGACCTCCGACCAGTAGGGATCGGAGATGCTCGGCAGCAGCAGCCCGATGGTCTGGGAGGTCCCGGTGACGAGCGTGCGCGCCGCGTGATCGGGCCGGTAGCCGAGGCCCCGGGCCGCGTCGACCACTCGCGCGCGGGTCTCGTCGAGCACCCGGGGATGGCCTTGGAGGGCCCGGGTGACGGTCGCCGACGAGACCCCGCTGGCGGCCGCCACGTCCTTGATGGTCACAGCGCGCCGCCGCCGCGCCGTCCGGGTCGGGGTGCGCTCAGCGAAGCCGTCGGTCGGGTCGCGGTCGGTCATCTTGCTCCTGCCTGCCTGCAGACCATATCGCCACCGCTTGACAATGACCGGGGCACACGTGCAAGCGTTTTCATGCCCGCAACGAAAGGAAACCGTGGCGACTCTCGAGACGCTGGCCCTCAACGGGGGCCCGCAGGCAGTTCGCGCTGAGGACCACCGAGTGTGGCCGGACATCACCGACGACGATCGGGCGGCGGTGCTCGAGGTCCTCGACCGCGGAACCCTCTGCGGGCCGACCTCGCCGGCGATCACGGCGCTGCAGGACGACTGGGCGTCGTACGTGGGCGCCGAGTACTGCATCGCCACGAACTCGGGCACGGCAGCGCTGCACTGCGCCGCAGCCGGCTGCGGGATCGAGCCCGGCGACGAGATCATCGTCCCCGCCTACACCTTCATCGCGACGGCCGCGGCGGTCGCCCACCAGGGCGCGATCCCGGTGTTCTGCGACATCGACGAGCGCACCTTCAACATCGACGTCGACCGCATCGAGGAGCGGATCACGCCGCGAACCGCCGCGATCATGCCGGTCCACATCCACGGCCTGGCGGCCGACATGGACCGCATCAACGAGATCGCCCGGCGTCACGGGCTCGCCGTGATCGAGGACGCCGCGCAGTCGCACGGCGCCGAGTACAAGGGGACGCGCACCGGCACGCTCGGCGACTGCGCGGCGTTCAGCCTCAACGCGACGAAGAACCTGTCCGGGGGCGAGGGCGGGCTGTTCGTCACCAACGACCACGACACCTACACGGCGGCGCGCCGGCTGTCGATCTTCGGCGAGGACGTCCCCCCGGTGAAGCCCGGGGAGTTCCGCTCGTACGTGTCGCTGGCGCTCGGGTGGAACTACCGCAACCAGGAGCTCCCCTCGGCACTCGCGCGCTCGCAGCTCCAGCGCCTGGACCACTACAACGAGACGGCGCGGCGCAACGCCGAGATCCTCAGCGAGGGGTTGTCGCAACTCGACGGCATCACCCCGCCGTACATCCCGGACGACTGCGTCTCGGTCTACTACAAGTACCGCGCGATGGTCGATCCCGCGGCGCTGGGATTCGACGGCCCGCCGACCGAGCTGCGCGACCGGATCGTCCAGGCGCTGCGGGCGGAGGGCGTCGAGGCCGTGCTCTGGCAGGTCGTGCCGCTGCCGGCCTACCCGGCCTTCCGCAAGGCGGCCTACAAGCCGTGGCACCCCAAGAACGCGGACGAGCCGCTGTCCGAGTGGGATCCGTCGGAGTACCCGGTCGCCAGTCACGTGCTGGACTCCTCGATCGTCCTCGGATCGGAGCGCAACCCGCTCTTCGTGCAGGAAGCCGACCTGATGGATCGGTACGTGGAGGCGCTCGGGAAGGTGCTGCAGAACCTCGACGAGGTGTTGGCTCGCCCGTTTGAGCCCGTGCCGCTCAGGTGAGGGTGCAGAAGCGCGCCGCGGCAGTGCGCCTCGGCGTGCTCTCGACGGCTCGCATCAACGAGCTCGTGCTGGCGGGAGCGCGGCAGGCGCCCGAGGTGGAGGTGGTCGCGGTGGCCAGCCGCGAGACCTCACGCGCCGAGGCGTACGCCAGGGACAACGGCATCGCACGCGCGCACGGCTCGTACGAGGCGCTGCTCGAGGACGACGAGGTCGAGGCGGTCTACATCTCGCTCCCGAACAGCCTCCACGTCGAGTGGTCCATACGCGCGCTCGCCGCGGGCAAGCACGTGCTCTGCGAGAAGCCGCTCGCCGCGCTGCCGCAGGACGCCGACCGCGCGTTCGATGCGGCGGCGAGCGCCGGCCTCATCCTCGCCGAGGCGTTCATGTACCGCCATCACCCGCAGACGCTCCGCCTCAAGGAGGAGGTGGAGCGCGGATCGATCGGGGCCCTGCGGCTGATCCGCGGCGCATTCAGCTTCCCGCTCGACGATCCCGACGATCCGCGCCTCGTGTCGGGGATGGACGGCGGATCGCTCATGGACGTGGGCTGCTACTGCGTGAACCTCGCCCGGTATCTGGCCGGAGAGCCCGAGCGCGTCTTCGCCAAGCAGCAGCTGAACGAGAACGGGATGGACCTGCGCTTCGCCGGGACGCTGGCCTTCGCGGATGGCGTCGTCGCCCAATTCGACTCCGGTCTCGACCTGCCGGAGCGGATGTCGCTGGAGGTGGTCGGGGCGGATGGCTCGATGGAGGTCCGCGATCCCTGGCATTGCCTCGAGCCCCGCATCGAGATCCACCGCGACGGAGGCATCGAGGCGATCGAGACGGCGCCGCTCGACGCCTACCGGCTCGAGCTCGAGGACTTCGCCTCGGCCGTGCGGGGCGAGCGGCCGCCGCGGCTAGGACGCGAGGACGCCGTGGCGCAGGCGGCCGCGATCGCGGCGCTGCACGTGGCGGCGGACCGCGGGCAGCCGGTGGATCTGCCGCTCTAGCCGGCGGGATCGGGCCGCGGCGGACCCGTCGACTCCCGCACGACCAGCGACGGCTCCAGCACCTCGTGCCGCGGCGGCCCGGTGGCGGAGCCGCGCAGCCGGCCGAGCAGCGTCTCCACGCCGATCAGGGCGATCTGGTCGAACGGCTGGCTGATGGTCGTGAGGCTGATCCGGGCCAGCCCTGCGAGGTGAACGTCGTCGAAGCCCACTATCGAGAGGCTCGCCCGGGACCGCCACGCCGTGGCGGTCGGCGAACTCGAGGAGCGCGATCGCGCCCAGGTCGTTCGAGCAGAAGACCGCTGTCGCTCCGGCGTCGCCCGTCAGGCGATCCAAGCAGCGGCTCGGTGCGACGACCCACCCGCGCGTCGTCGTCGCCGGGAGTCCACTGGATGGCGGTCATCGCCGCGAGGCCCGCCGCCCTCATCGCGTCCCGGTAGCCCACGGCGCGCGCGCGGCTGACGCGCGGCTCGACATGAGGGGTGGTCAGGTACGCGATCCTGCGGTGCCCGAGACCGATCAGGTGCTCGGTGGCGAGTCGCGCTCCGGCGCCGTCGTCGACCGACACGGAGTCGCCCCAGTCCTCGCGCACGCCGGCGAAGACGACCGGGACGCTCGACCGCAGAGCCGACTGGATGTCGAGCGAGCGGCCGAAGAAGGCGAGGAACGCCACGCCCGCGACTCGGTGCTCGATCAGGGCCTCCACGCGCGAGGCCGCATAGTCGGGATCGACCTCGAGGTTGCAGAGCATCACGGTGTACCCGGCGTCGAACGCGTACCGCTCCACGCGCTTCGCCAGGTCGGCGTAGAAGGGGTTCTCGAGGTCTCCGATCAGGACCCCGAGGATCGTCGTGCGCTGCTGGACGAACTGTCGTGCGAGCGCGTTCGGGCGGTAGCCGAGCGCGTCGATCGCGCGCTCCACCCGCTCGCGAGTCGCCGCCGCGACGCCGTCCGAGCCGCGAATCACGTTCGACACCGTCGACTTCGAGAGGCCCGCGAGCGCGGCCACGTCGAGGATGGTCGGCTCCTTGCCGGCCTTTCCCAACTCGCCCGTGCTCGAAGCGTCGCTCAGCGAGGCCACCTCGCGTCCACGTCACGGACGGCGGCCTCGAAGAGGGCGATGCCCTCCTCGAGCGTCTCCTCGGAGATCACCAGCGGCGGCGCGATCTCGATGCAGGTGCCGTTGCTGCTCACCATCACGCCTCCCTCGCGGGCTCGGAGGACGATCTCCCGCAGGGCCGCGGGGTCCGGGGCGGCTCGTGTCTCGCGGTCGCTCGTGAAGTCGACGGCCGCCCACATCCCCATCCCGCGCACGTCGCCCACCAGCTCGATCTCGCGAAAGCGCTCGAGCCTCGCGAGCATCGAGCGTCCCTGCTCGCGCGCTCGCGGGATCAGGTCCTCGCTCTCGTAGATGTCGATGGCGGTGAGGGCCGCCACGGCGGCCGCCGGGTGACCGCCGTAGGTGTGGACGTCGGGGAACGGCAGGAGGGTCTCCGCGACCTCCGCGCTGGCCATCGTCGCCCCCATCGGGATGAAGCCGGCGGTCAGGGCCTTGGCCATGGTCATGATGTCCGCCTCGATGTCCCAGTGCTGCATCCCGAACCACTCGCCGACCCTGCCGAAGGCCGTGATCACCTCGTCGGCGATCAGCAGCACGTCGTACTGCGGAGCAGATCTCGCGCACGCGCCGGAGGTAGCCGGGTGGCGGGATCTGCACGCCGTTGGCCTGCATCACCGGCTCGAGGATGAAGGCGGCCACGAGCTCGGGACCCTCCTGGACGATCTCCCGCTCGAGCAGGTCGGCGCACAGCCGGCCCGAGCTCCTCGCCTTCGACGGGGAACGGCGACCGGTAGCACGTCGGAGCCGGCACCCGGGAGAAGCCGGGAACGCCGGGCTCCGCGGGGAGCCTCACGCCCAGCCAGTCGCTGGCCCCCGTCGCGCCACCCACGGCGCCGTGATACTCGAGCGCCCGCGAGATGATCTTGTAGGCCCGTGGCTTCGTCCCGCGCCGCTGGTGGTACAGGCGCGCCATCTTGAAGGCCACCTCGTTCGCCTCTGAGCCGCTGCCCACGAACACGGACGTGTTCAGGTCGCCCGGGGCCAGCTCGGCCAGCCGCGCGGCGAGCTCGATCGTCACGTCTGCCTGAGTGCCGGCGGTGCCGCCGTAGTGAAGCCGGTCGAGCTGCTCGTACACCGCGCGCGCGATCCGCTCCTGGGAGTAGCCGAGCGTCGAGGCGCGTGAGGTCGTGCTCATCAGATCGATGTACTCGTCGCCGTCGACCGTGCGCACTCGCACGCCGTCGCCCTCGGTGAGGATCAACGGGGTCCCGTCCTCGATCTCCTCGAGCGAGATCAGCGGCCAGAGGTAGTTGGCTCGGGAGGCGGTCTTGAGGGCGCCTGGCTCTCGGACGGGGGCTGACATGGTCTTAGGACCTTCCATTCGACCTTCCATTCCGGTGTGAAGGCTCGAACGCCTCCGGGTTTGCGACATGCGGCGGGCGCTGCCGAGCGAGCACGGCCGCGACTCCCTCCGACATGCGCACGAACGTCTCCCTCATGGCCGCCGGGGTGAGGGCGAGCGCGTGTGGCGTGCAGACCACCTCGGCCCTGCGCAGCAGCGGGTGGCCGGGGTCGGGCGGCTCGGGCTCGAAGACGTCGAGCGCAACCGCCCCGAGGGTCCCTTCGTCGAGAGCGGCCTCGAGCTCGTCGAGCGGCGCGACCCCACCCCGCGCCACGTTCACGAGGTTGAGTCCCCGGCAGCCGGCCGCCCGCAGCCGCTCCGCGCTGATCAGGCCGCGCGTGTCCGACGTCAGCGGGACGTGCAGCGTGACGTGGTCCGCCCGCGCAAGCGCCTCGTCCAGGGTGGCCGGCGTCGCTCCGCCGGCCTCGATCGATGCCGGATCGACCGCGGGATCCACCGCCAGCACCTCCATGCCGAAGGCGGTGGCGAGTGCCGCGGTGCGGCGTCCGATGCGACCGAAGCCGACGATCGCGAGAGTCGTCCCCGCGAGATCGCCCGGCTGGTGCGCGTCCCGCTCGGCGAAACGCCCTTCGCGCACCAGCGCGTCCAGGACCCGCAATCGCTTC
The DNA here is from genome assembly GCA_963828225.1 of uncultured Thermoleophilaceae bacterium. Classification (GTDB taxonomy): domain Bacteria; phylum Actinomycetota; class Thermoleophilia; order Solirubrobacterales; family Thermoleophilaceae; genus JACVRW01. Next base: position 842,440 of record CAWHDX010000007.1, read on the forward strand.
ACGAGCGCGAGCAGCAGGGCGAGGGTTCCCTCGGCCACCGCTACGTCGTTCACGCCGGGAGTGACGACGACGGGGATGCCGCGCCTGGTTGCCGCCTCGAGATCGACGTTGTCGACCCCGACCCCCGTGCGGCCGACCACCTTCAGCCCCGGGGCCGACTCGAGCAGGGCCTCGGTCACCTGTGTCGGTCCACGTGCGACGAGTGCGCAGGCGTCGCCCAGCACGGCCCTCAGGGATGCCTCGTCGTCGGCGACGCCGTCGACGATCGAACCCAGCGGAGCGAGGATCGCCCTCGCCTCGTCGGGCAGAGGCCCGGGCACGACGATGGCGCCGGCGGCGGTCAGTCGAGCGCTCCGGCGATGCGCCCGGCGGCCTGACAGAGCAGAGACGAGTCCGATCCGACGCCGATGAAGCGAAAGCCCTGCGCCCGCGCTTCGGTCGCGCGCTCGGCGGAGCCCACCATGATGCCGGCGGTCTTGCCGGCGGCCTCGGCGACCTCGATCACATGCGCGAAGGCGGCACGAACCTCGGGATCGTCCAGCTGGCCGAAGCGCCCCATCGCGTGCGAGAGGTCGCCCGGGCCGATGAAGAGCACGTCGACCCCGTCGATCTCGGCGATCGCGGATGCCGCCTCCACCGCCGCCGGCGACTCGATCTGAACGATCCCCGTGACGGCTCCGTCGGCCTCCGCGATCGCCTCGGGACGCGACCCGTAGCCGGCTGCGCGGTTGTAGGTCGCGACGCCGCGATCGCCCAGCGGCGGGTAGCGCAGGTGTTCGATCGCCAGCCGCGCCTGCTCCGGCGACTCGACGCGCGGGTACATGACGCCGTCGGCCCCGAGGTCGAGCGCACGACCGGCGCGCGCCCGTTCGAGCGACTCGACCCGGACCACGGCGTGCGTTCCCACGCCCTGGGCGGCCTGGAGCTGACCCGCCAGGGCGGCCTCGTGGCCGCCCCCGTGCTCGAGGTCGATCAGAACCCAGTCGAGACCGCCTAAGGCGCACGCCTCCGCCGCCAGCGGGCTGCCGAGGTTCAGGAAGCAGCCGACGAGGGCCTCGCCGTCCCCGAGCCTCGCTCGCAGTGTGGGCGTGTCGGTCACCCGTAGTAGCGCTGAAGCCGCTCGCGGTCGGCCTCGTACTCCGCCCGCAGCTTGCGGGTGACCTCGTTCTCCGAGACCTCGGCCGGTGCCACGTCCCACCACACTCCTCCACCGGGCAGGTCGACGTGGGGCACGATCTCGGCCACGATCACGCAGGGACGCGTCTCTGCGCGCGCCTCGTCCAGGGCCTGTCTGGTCTGCTCGACGCTCTCGACACTCCAGACGACGGCACCGAGCCCACGCGCGACGGCGGCCAGGTCGAGCTCGAGGTACTCGCCCGACAGCGCGCCGTTGTCGCGCGCGCGGAACTCGTTGCCGAACTCCACCCCGGCCCGCAGCATCTGAAGGCGGCGGATCACCTGGTAGCCGTGGTTCTCGGCGATCACGATCGTGATCTTCAGCCCTTCCTGGACGGCGGTCACGATCTCGCTCGGGTTGAGCAGGAAGGTCCCGTCGCCCACGAAGGCCACCACCTCGCCGTCGGGCTGCGCGAGCCGTACCCCGATCGCGGCGGGGATCTCGTAGCCCATGCACGAGAAGCCGAACTCGAGGTGAGCGCGCCTGCCGTCGGTCGCGTCCCACACCTTGAGGAGGTCGCCGGGCGGTCCGCCGGCGGCGGCGATGACGGTGTCACCGGCCTGCGACGCCTCCTGCATGACCCCGATCAGGCGACCCTGGCTCATGCCTCGGGGGTGGTCGGCCCCGATCGCCTGCTCGCGGTCGATCGCCCAGCTGTCGCGCCGGTCGGCGACCGTCGCGCGCAGCTCGGGGCGAGGGCGGACGCCGCGGCGGGCGAGGGCGCCCCGCAATGCGCGCAGGGCGTCGCGCGCGTCGGCCAGGACCGGGTGCGCACCCTGCTTGCGGGTGTCGTGGTCGGTGACGTTGATGGCGGCGAATTGCACGTCGGGGTCCTGGAAGAGCGAATGCGACCCGGTGGCGAAGTCGGTCAGGCGCGTGCCCACCGAGATCACCAGGTCGGCGTCCCGGGCGATCTCGTTGCAGGCGGGGTTGCCTTCCAGGCCGATCCCTCCGAGCGCCCACCACGCGTCGCTGCGTATGGCGCCCTTTCCCGCGAACGTCTCGGCGACCGGTACGCCGAAGTCCTCGGCGAGCGTCTCGAGCTCCTCCTCCGCCTCGCTGTAGATCACGCCGCCGCCGGCGATGACGAGCGGTCGCTGGGCCGCTTCCAGGAGCTCGGCGAGCCGCTCGACGGCCCACTCCTCGGGCTGTGGGCGTCCGATCGTCCAGACTCGCTCGGCGAAGAAGCTCTCGGGGAAGTCGAACGCCTCGGATTGGATGTCCTGGGGCAGGGCGATCGTCACGGCGCCGGCCTCCACCGGGCTCGTGAGCACGCGCATCGCCTCGGGGAGCGCCGTGAGCAGCTGCTCCGGGCGCCAGATCCGATCGAAGAAGCGCGAGACCGGCCGGAACGCGTCGTTGACCGAGACGTCGGCCGAGACCGGGTGCTCGAGCTGCTGCAGCACCGGGCCCTGGCGGCGCGTGCCGTATACGTCCGATGGGAAGAGCAGCACCGGCAGCCGGTTGACGGTCGCGAGCGCGGCGCCCGTGACCATGTTGGTCGAGCCGGGGCCGATGGAGCTCGTGCAGGCCAGCGTGGCCGTGCGCCGGAGCGCCTTGGCATAGGCCGCCGCGGCATGCACCATCGACTGCTCGTTTCGACCTTGGAGATAGGTGAGGCCCGGCGGCTCCTGCTCCGCCAGCGCCTGCCCGATGCCGGCGACGTTGCCGTGTCCGAAGATCCCGTACATCGCGGGCACGAGCCGCCTGCGGCTCCCGTCGCGCTCAGACTGCTGCGCAGCGAGGAAGCGCAGGATCGCCTGGGCGGTGGTCAGCCGCACCTTGGTCACCTGGCCGCCGCCGCGCCCCCGTGGAGGACCACGGTCTTCAACTCGGTCATCTCCTCCACCGCATAGCGCGGCCCCTCCTTGCCGATCCCGGACTGCTTGAGGCCTCCGTAAGGCATCGGATCGGCACGCCACAGCGGCGTCCAGTTCACGTGGAGGATGCCGGCGTCGACCGCGCGGACGAACCGCAGGGCCGCGTCGATGTCGCGCGTGAAGACTCCGGCGCCGAGCCCGTACGACGAGTCGTTGGCCACCCGGATCGCCTCTTCGACGCCGTCGACCTTCGTGAGCGCCACCGCCGGCCCGAACAGCTCGTCGCGCGACAGCGGCGAACGCGGGTCGACCTCGTCGACGATCGCGGGCTCGATCAGGGCGCCGTCGCGCTGGCCGCCGGTCAGCACTCGGGCCCCGTTCGAGCCGGCTTCGGACAACGCTCGCTCCACCCGCTCGGCCTCGTGCGCCGAGACGAGCGAGCCCACGGCCGTGTCGTCGCCGAGCGGATCGCCGACCTTGATCGCCTCGACCAGCGGCTGCAGGGCGTCCACCAGGTCGCCGTGAACGCCGCCGTCCACCAGGACGCGCTGAACCGAGATGCAGACCTGCCCCGCGTTCGCGTAGCCGCCGGCGGCGATCGCGCTGGCGGCCGCCTCGACGTCGGCGTCGGCGAGCACGAGCACGGGGCACGAGGCGCCGAGCTCCAGCGAGAGCCGCTTGACGCCCGCCACGCGCGTGATCTGCTCGCCCACGTCGGTCGAGCCGGTGAAGGAGATCTTGCGGACGCGGTCATCCGCACAGAGCGCCGGCCCGAGCGTCTGCCCCGACCCGGTGATCACCTGCAGCCCGAGGGGCGGCAGCCCGGCTTCCAGCAGCAGCTCGCACAGCCGCAGCGCCGCCAGCGGCGTCTGGCGCGCGGGCTTGAGGATCACCGCGTTGCCGGCGGCGAGCGCGGGCCCGACCTTGTGCAGCGCGAGCAGGACCGGGAAGTTGAACGGAGAGATCGCGACGACGACGCCGCAGGGCTGGCGCAGGGTGAACCCGAGCTTGCCGGCACCGTTGGCGCTGGCGTCGAGGGGCAGCGTCTCGCCCTGCTGGCGGGCGCCCTCCTCCGCGGACACGCGCAGGATCTCGCCCGCCCGCGACGCCTCGACGCGCGCCTCGCCGAGTGCCTTGCCGGATTCCATGGAGACCAGCCGGGCGATCTCCTCGCTGTGCTCGTCGGCGAGATCCGCCGCCCGCCGGAGGATCGAGAGCCGCTCCCAAGCCGTGAGATCGCGCATCTGGCGCGCGCCCTCGACCGCGGCCTCGACCGCCCGCGTGACGTCGGCGACGCCGGCGGCCGGCACCGAGGCGAACTCCTCGCCGCTGAACGGGTGCACCACCGCGTCGCGCTCGCGGCCGCTTACCCACTCCCCGGCGAGATACATGGACACGTCCCGCGTCTGCGTCGCGCTCACGAGAGACGTTCCAGCTGGGACGGTGATTGTTGAGGACGCATCAGGAGTGGAACGCTCCAGAGCAAGCTAGAGAGCGGCGCTATCCGTGTCAAGGGAAGCCCCCAAGGTCAGTCTCTCGCGCGTTCCAGGAGCGCTTCGACCTCGGGCGCTGACGGCATGTCGTCCGCGCAGCGCATGCGGGAGGCCACGAGCGCTCCGGCGGCGTTGGCGAAGCGAAGCGTGCGTTCCAGCTCCCAGCCCTGCAGCAGCCCATGACACAGCGCTCCGCCGAAGGCGTCGCCGGCTCCGAGCCCGTTCACCACCTCGACCGTCACAGCCGGCAGGCTCACGCGGTCGCCGGCGGCCGTGCGGGCCTCGACGCCGTCGCCGCCGCGCTTGACGACGACGATCTGGGCACCGGCCTCGAGGAGTGCCGCGGACGCCCTTTCCGGATCTGCGGTGCCGGTGGCCATCTCCACCTCCTCGGTGTTGCCGACGACGACCGTGGATCCGCGGACGGCGCGCAACGCAAGCGCGCGCGCCTCGCCGGGGTCGCTCCAGAGCATGGGGCGGTAGTCGAGATCGTGGATGCTCGGCGCGCGCTCGCCGCCCGGCGCTCCTGCAGAGCGTGCCTCCAGGGCGGCCAGCGTGGCACTGCGGCTGGGCTCCTCGGAGAGCCCCACCCCCGTCGTCCAGAACAGCCGGCAACCGACGATCTCCTCGAGCGGCAGGTCGCTGTAGCCCAGGTTCATGTCCGGCGCCTTCGGCTGCCTGTAGAAGAGCAGCGGGAAGTGATCGGGAGGGTGGACCTCGCAGAGGGCGAGCGGAGTTCGCAGCGCCGGATCGGACGACACGAAGTCGGCCGCGACGCCGAACTCGCGCAGCGCCTTGCGGATGTAGTCGCCGAACGGGTCCTTACCCACCTTGGTCACGACCGCCGCGTGCGCCCCGAAGCGTGCCGCCGCGACGGCCACGTTCGTCGGGCTGCCTCCGAGGGACTTGGAAAAGCTCTCGACCTCCGCGAGCCCGACGCCGACCTGCTGCGGGTAGAGGTCGACGCCGACACGGCCCATCGTGATCAGGTCGAAGCGCGCAGCGGTCAACGGCTAGCCCACCTCATGCCGGCCACGGCGGGTCGGCTCCGACGCGGACCGGCCGGCCCTCCACCGCGCTGGCGCGAGCGGCGACCGCGACGGCGATCGCACGGCGATCGTCGTCGAGAGTCGGCCCTCGAGGGCCGTCGTCTCGGCAGGCGCGTACGAATGCCTCGAGCTCCGCGCGGAACGAGTGGGCGAAGCGGTCGGCGTAGTCCTGCGGGAACTGCGAGCGGTCGTCGGGCCCGATGACCGTCACGCCGGAGCGGGAAGCGTCGTTGCCCACCAGCAGCGACCCGCGGGTCCCGAGCACCTCGCCGCGGACGTCGAAGCCGAACGGACAGGTGCGGGAGACATGGGTGTGGGCGAGGCCGCCGCCGTCGAAGCGCACGATCACGAGCGCGTTGTCGAGGTCCCCCTTGTCGTAGAGCTCCGGGTACACGAGCGCCTGCCGGGCGGCAAAGGCCTCCACCGGCTCCTGGCCGAGGAACCAGCACGCGAGGTCATAGTCGTGGGCGCCGACGTCGAGCAGGAAGCCTCCCGTGTCCAGAGGGTCTTCCCCGTCGGGGAGGTTCGGATCCCGGCTCGTGAGCAGGACGACCAGCGGATCGCCCACCGCGCCGGCCGCCAACGCCTCGCGCGCCTCGAGGTAGTCCGGGTCGTAGCGGCGGTTGTAGGCGACCTGGACGACCAGCTCGGGATGAGCCGACGCCTCCGCGCGCAGCCGGTCGTGATCGGCGAGGTTCGTGGCGCCCGGCTTCTCGAGGAACAGGTGCTTGCCGGCCCGCAGCGCGGCACAGCCGAGGGTCACGTGGTCGGTGGTGCGCGCCGTGAGGACCACGGCCTCGACATCTTCGTCGTCGAAGACCTCCGCGTAGTCCGACGGCATGGCTGCCGGCGCGAAGCGCTGCGCGAATGCGCTTGCACGAGCAGGGTCGCTCGAAGCCACGCGCATCAGCTCGACCTCGCCGAGCGCACCGAGGTTGCGAGCGTGAAGCTCCGCGATGCCACCCAGTCCCACGACAGCAACCTTCATGGCAGGTCTACCGCCCCACCGTCTCGAGCGCAGCCTTGATCGAGACGGCCGCTGCGTCGAGTGCGAGGTCGATGTCCTCATCCGAGTGGCCGAGGGACGCGTAGCTGCGCATCCCCTGCGTCTCCGGCGTATCCAGGACTCCGTTGGCCATCATCTGCCGGCGGAACTCGACGTAGAGGGCGGTGTCGTTGCGCGCGACGTCCTCCTGAGAGACGACCGGACCCTCGCCCGCGAAGAAGAGGTGGAACACGCTGCCGATCCCCGTGACCTGCGCGGTGACCTCGTGGTCCGCGAAGATCTGGCGCAGCCCGCGCCGCATGCGGTGGCCCACGTCGGCCAGGCGCTCATACGATCCGGGCGCCGAGAGCGCCTCGATGGTCGCGAGGGCCGCGGCGACCGGCCCACCCCCGCCATTGAAGGTGCCGCTGTAGAGGACCTGGCCCGACGGGGAGGTGTTGAACTGCTCCATGTAGTCCTGTCTTCCGCCGATCGCCGCGATCGGCAGTCCGTTGCCGAGCGCCTTCGCCAGGGTGGAGACGTCGGGAGTAACCCCTGAGAGCTCCTGGTAACCGCCGAGGCCGTGCCTGATCCCGGTGATGACCTCGTCGAAGACGAGGACGGCGCCCACCTGATCGGCGATCAGGCGAAGGCCTTCGAGGAAGCCGGGGAGCGGCGCGGCCCCGCCGATGTTGTGGCCATAGGGCTCGACCACGATCGCGGCGATCTCGTCCGGGTGTTCGCCGGCGACCGTGCGGACCGACTCGAGATCGTTGTAGCGGCAGACGATCGTCGCGTCGACGGCCGCGGCGAACACGCCGGCCTGCGGGTCGGGGTTCGGTCCTCCGCCGCGCAGCGACGGCGCGAGGCTGTTGCTCAGCAGGTAGTCGTGAGTCCCGTGGTAGGCGCCCTGGAACTTGACCACCCGCGATCGGCCGGTGACGGCGCGCGCCAGGCGTACCGCGTGCAGTGTCGCCTCGGACCCGGTGTTGCAGAGCAGGACCTGCTCGAAGCAGGGGACGTTGGACACGAGGGTCTCGGCCAGCTCGACCTCGGCCGGAGTGACCCCGAGGCCCACGAGGTCGAGCTCGTCGAGAGCCGCGCCGACGGCGGCGTTCACGCGGGCGTCCCCGTGGCCCAGGACGATGCAGCCATAGGCGTTGTGGAAGTCGACGTACTGCCTGCCGGCGGAGTCCCAGACACGTCCACCCTTGGCGCGGGTCAGGCAGAGGGGTGGATCGGTCTGGCGTCGCTGGCTGTGAATCCCGCCCGGGGAGACACGTCTCGAGCGCTGGACGTGGTCGTCTGAGGGCATGGCCCTGGCTCCTTGCATCTGAGGGTCTCCCCCGGCCCTGGGAGCTCTGGAGTGTTCCAGAAGCCGCGGCCCGCTGCGAGACCGACCCGAAGGACCTAGCCGCCGATCGGCGCGCGCGGGTTCGAGCCCCAGAAGATCTGCGTGCCGAGCATGCCCGATCAGGTGCACCATCACGGTGTTGGCGACCATCGACTTCGCCGTCGCGGTGCCGACTCCGACCGGGCCGCCGCTCGCGGTGTAGCCGTAGTAGCAGCCGACCAGCACGATCACCGTCGCCATCGCCATCCCCTTGACGAGGCTGTAGAGCAGGTCGGGCGGGTTCTGGAACATCCAGAAGATGACGAAGTACCCGCCGGAGCTGACCTCGCCGATCTGCTGCACCACCGCCAGGTAGCTCGCGAAGAATCCGGCGCCGACCGCGCCCACGTAGATCGCGGGGAGCACCAGCCAGGCCCCGAGCAGCCGCGTCGCGCAGAGGAACGTGAGCGAGTTGATGCCGATCACCTCGAGCGCGTCGATCTCGTCGGAGATGCGCATCGCGCCGATCTCGGCGACCAGGCCGGTGCCGACCTTCGCCGACATCATGTAGCCGAACGCGTAGGGCATGATCTCGCGCAGGTCGCACCAGGCCGCGAACGTGCCGGCGTTCGCGGGCGCGCCGACGCTGCGGCTGAAGTAGGCGCCCTCGATCCCGCACTGCAGGCCGAGGATGAACGCGAGGCCCCAGATCACGACCGCGGAGCCGAGGATCAGGATGCCGGCCTGCCGGAGCGCCTCGCCGCCGAAGCGGAGCACGTGGCCGTCGAGCACCTCGCCGACGACGCGCGCCGAGAAGCGCGCGATCTCGCCGAAGGAGGCGATCAGGTCTTGGGCACGGCGAGCCAGCCGCCCATCACTTGATCACCGAGATCTCGGGATGGGTCGCCAGCAGCGTCTGGGTGAAGACGTAGTTGAGCGCGAAGATCCCCAGGAACTCGATCACCACGCCCTGGTTGACCGCGCGCCCCACCCCCTCCGCCCCGCCGGACGCGGTCATCCCCTTGTAACAGGAGACGACGGCGATGATCCCGCCGAACAGCGTCGTCTTCACGACCGAGCCCCACAGGTCGGGGATCGAGGCGTTGTTGAGCAGCGTCGCGAAGAACGGGCCGAGCGGGGCGTCGAAGCTGAGCGTCGCCAGGACGCCGCCCGTGATGCCGAAGCAGATCGCGTAGAGGTTGAACAGCCCGGTCACGACCATCAGCGCGAGGAAGCGCGGGACGACGAGGTTCTTGATCGGGTCGACGCCGAGCACCTGCAGGGCGTCGAGCTCCTCGCGGATCTTGCGCGCGCCCAGGTCGGCGGTGATCGCCGTCCCGCCCACGCCGGCGAGGATGATCGCGGTGACGTTGGGCGCGAACTCGCGGATCGACGAGAGCACGAAGAAGCCGCCGAGCCGGTCGATCGCGCCGAACAGGACGAGGAAGTTGCCCGCCTGCAGCCCGGGCGCGCCGTAGCTCACCGCCAGCATCGAGACCGTCAGCGGCAGCCAGCAGAGCCGCAGCATGAACAGGAACTGCTGGACGAACTCGGCGCCGTAGGGGTAGGGCGGCCGCAGCGCCGAGACCAGCGTCTTGCCGGTCAGGATCATCATCTCGCCGACCTGCTCCAGCAGCCCCTTGGCGGGGAGGAAGGCCCGGTCGGCGACTGCGCGCATACCTGGTGTGCTATCACACTTACTGGCACACCTGCAAGCGTGCGCTGTCACAGCCGCACAGTGGTCTATCCTGCGTATGTGCCGCCGCTGGACCTGACCGTCGATCGCCGCGCCGGCGTCCCGCTGGGGGCCCAGCTCGCCGCGCGCGTGCGCGCGGCCGTGCGCGACGGGACGCTCGCCGCGGGCGACAAGCTGCCCAGCGTGCGCCAGCTCGCGGACGAGGCGGGCGTGAACGTGAACACCGCCCGCGCCGTCTACGCGCGCCTGGAGTCCGAGGGGGTCGTGCGCAGCGAGCAGGGCCGCGGCACGTTCGTCGGCGGGTCGCGCGGCGACGAGGCGACGATCCGACGCGAGCTGCGCGCCCAGATCGCGGAGCTCGAGGCCGCGCTCACGCGCCTACCCCCGCCCCCCACGCTGGCGGCTGATCCGGTCTGGCCTGCCGCGCGCTCGGGAGCGGCGCTGCTGTCGGCGGAGGACCTCGAGGCGGTGCGCGACGACCTGCTCGCCCGCCTCAGCTCGCTCGACGCCCAGCGGGCGGAGGTGATGCGCCGCCTGGAGCAGCTGCGCACCGAGGGCGTCGCGGAGCCGGCCGCGCCGCCGCAGCGCGTCACCCCGAGCCTCGCCGGCGCCCGGATCAGGTGGGTCGGCGCCTAGGCGCGCCTGCCGCGGAAGGGTCCGGTGATCTCGTAGATCGCGCCCGGGCCCGGGCAGCACGTCGCTCGGCGGGAAGGCCCGCTGCGACGCGAAGTACATGCGCGAGCCGGAGGGGTCGAACACGACGCCCGTGAGCTCGGAGCCGCGGTGCTGCGGCCCGGTGACCGACAGGAACTTCGACACGCGGCCGTCGCGCTCGATCAGCCCGATGTCGATCTCCTCGGTCGCGATGTCCTCGCACACGAACACCTCGCCCGCGCGCGATCCGGTCAGCTGGTCCACGCGCAGCAGCGGCGCGTTCGCCGACGCGAGCCCGTCGTAGGCGACGCGGATGCGCCCGCGGCGTGTGTCGTAGGCGTGCACGCGGTCATCGGCGGTGGTGGACACGTAGAGCGTGTGGCCGTCGAGCCAGAGGCCCTCGCCGCGCTTGAAGCGCGTCGCGCCCGGGACCTGCCGGCGCCGTGCGCTCGCCCGCCGCCGACGGGATCGGGCACCTCGACCCAGTCGACCGCGCCGCCGCCGCGCACGCGCGCGATCTCGAGCAGGCCCTCCGAGAGGTCGGGCCAGCGCGCGGGCGTGAAGCGATAGAGGCCGCCGTCGATCAGATCCTCGGTCAGGTAGACGCGGCGCCCGCGCGGGTCGACCGCGGCCGCCTCGTGCTTGAAGACCCCCATGGCGGGCCGCGCGACGGCGCGCCTGCGGCCGCGCGGGTCGCACTCCCACACGCGGCCGGCGTCGATCTCCTCGCAGGACAGCCAGGTGCCCCACGGCGTGCCGCCGCCCGAGCAGTTCTGCGTGGTGTCCGACAGGATCCGGTAGGCGTCGCGCACCCGGCCGTCGCGGCCGAAGCGCAGCGCCGACGCGCCGCCGTCGAGCGTCTCCGAGTTCGAGACCAGCACGAAGCCGCCGGACCCGTCCGGGAACGTCGCCATGCCGTCCGACGCCAGGTGCCAGCGGTAGCCGGTGCCGGACACGGGCTCGTCTCCGCGCGCGACGACGCGCGATCGAAAGCCCTCGGGCAGGCGCACGCCGTTGGCGTCGGGCGCGCGGCGCGGGCCGTAGCCGCGGCCTCGGCGCAGTGGGCGCGACTCGGCCGAGTCGAACAGGTCGTCCCAGAAGGCGGCGCCGAGCGAGACCGCCGCGACGCCCCCGACCCCCAGACCGATGAACTCGCGTCTGCGCATCCGGGACGTCAGAGTGGCAGCCGGACGGCGGGGACGGGTGAAGAACGCGTGAAGGCTAGGCGGCGACGGGCAGCTCGAAGCGGCGCCGGATGCCGTACAGCGTGTCGCGCTCGGCGGCCGGGCGGCCGGCGGCCCAGGCGGCGCCGATCAGGTCCTCGGGATCGAGCTTCACGCCGTGCTCGGAGCCGGCCATGCGCGAGATCGACTCCTCCATGAGCGTGCCGCCGAGGTCGTTGACGCCCCAGCGCAGCGCCTCGGTCGCGGCGTCGAGCCCCATCTTCACCCAGCTCGCCTGGAGGCTCGGGATCGTGCGCCCGAGCGCCAGCCGGAAGGCGGCGGTGTGCTTGAGGTTCTCCTCGCGCGAGATCTCCTCGATCCCGTGCGTGCGGCCCAGCAGCGTGTGGAACGGGATGAACGAGAGCGGCACGAACTCGGTGAAGCCGCCTGTCCGCTCCTGCAGCTCGCGCACGACGCGCATGTGCTCGGCCAGCTCCCAGGGCTCCTCGATGTGGCCGAACATCACCGTCACCGTCGAGCGCAGGCCGGCGGCGTGGCTGGCCTCGATCACCTCGACCCAGCGCCCCACCGGCAGCTTGTTGGGCGAGATGCGCTCGCGGACGCCGTCGTGGAGCACCTCGGCCGCGGTCCCCGGCGTGGAGCCGAGGCCGGCCTCGCGCAGGCGCGCCGAACACCGTCGGCGAGCGGCAGGTCGGCGGCCATCGCGTCGATCTCCATCGGCGAGTAGGCGTGCAGGTGCAGGTGGCCCGCCTCGTCCTTCGCGACGCGCAGCCAGTGCTCGTAGTCGGCGATCGTCCAGTCGGGGTGGATGCCCGACTGCATGCAGAGCTCCGTGGCGCCGAACTCCACGGCCTCGCGCACGCGTGCGCGGAAGTCCTCCTCGGTGTGCTCGTAGGCGTCCGGGGAGCGGCGTGCCCTGACCGAAGCCGCAGAAGGCGCACCCGACGGTGCAGACGTTCGAGATGTTGATGTTGCGGTTGACGACGAACGTGACGGTGTCGCCGGCCAGCTCCGCGCGCAGCTCGTCGGCCGCCTGGCGCATGTCCTCGATCGCCTCGGGGCGCGTCTCGGCGAACAGGGCCGTCAGCTCGTCGGGCGTCAGCGCCGCTCCGTCGCGGCCGCGGGCGATGGCGCCCGGGACCAGGTCGCGCCGGATCGAGCGCTCCTCGCGCCGCCCCGAGCCGCGCCGCGGGATGAACGACCAGAACTTCAGCTTCACGAGGTCGAGCACGCCCTGCTCGAGCCAGTCCGGATCCATGTACTGCGGGTAGACGCAGAGGCGCTCGGTCAGCGCGTAGCCGAGCGGCTGCAGCTGCTTGCGCATGCGGTGCACCGACGGGAACGGGTGCTCCGGGGAGATGTGATCGCCGTTGGCGGAGAGGCCGCCGAGGTCGGTGGCGCCCTCCTCGATCAGCGGCAGCCACCAGTCCGACAGGTTGGGCGGGATCTGGATGCCCACGTCGGGCATCAGCCGGCGCGCCTCGCGCACGAGCACGCGCATGTCGTCGAGCTCGATCGGCTGCGCCCAGGGCGGCATGGGCGCGGGCTCGCCGTGGGTCTGACTGCGCTGCGCGTCATCGGCGATCGCGGCGGGCTCGGCGCCGTAGTAGCGCGGGTGCGGGACGAAGTTCTGGAGGATCACCTCCTGCAGATGGCCGTGCTCGCGATGGACCTCGGCGAGCGCCTCCAGGGCGGCGACGCGCTCCTCGGCCGACTCGCCGATGCCGACCAGGATCCCGCTCGTGAACGGGATGCGCAGCTCGCCGGCGGCGCGGATCGTGTCGAGCCGGACCGACGGGTGCTTGGTCGGCGAGCCCTGGTGGACCACCAGGTCGGGGTTGACCGACTCGAGCATCAGGCCCTGCGAGGCGGTGACCTCGCGCAGCCGGGCCAGCTCCTCGCGCGTGCAGACGCCCACGTTGGTGTGCGGCAGCATCCCTCGCTCGATCGCCCGCTCGCAGGCCCAGGCGACGTACGAGATGAAGTCGTCGTGCCCGTACTCGGCCAGCCGCCTGGCCACCTCGGCGTTGACCTCGGGCTTCTCGCCGGTCAGCACGAGCAGCTCCTTGGCGCCGCGGCGCGCGGCGTCGTCGAGCAGGCGCTCGACCTCGTCCGGCGCGTACAGGTGCGCCCTGTGCGTCGCGAACGCGCAGTACTTGCAGTAGCACTGGCAGGTCCGCGACAACGACAGCGTGAAATTGCGTGAGAACGTGACCCGCCGCATCGGTTTCGGAGTCTACGGACGCCTATCGTTCGGCCCGATGCGAGCCCTCCTGACGGCGGCCGCGGTCGCGGGCGCGCTGCTGCTGATGATCGCCTGCGGCGACTCCCCGTCGCAGGACCGCATCACGATCGCGCTCGACTTCCAGCCCAACCCCGTCCACGCCGGGATCTACGAGGCCGCGGAGCGCGACGACTCGCTGCGGGTGATCGTGCCGTCGTCCTCGACGGACTCGCTCAAGCTGCTGGCCAGCGGGCGGGCCGACCTGAGCGTGGTGGACATCCACGACCTCGGCCTCGCGCGCGAGCGCGGCGCCGACGTGGTCGGGGTCGGCCAGCTCGTGGACCGGCCGCTCGCGGCGGTGATCGCGCGGCCCGACATCGAGCGCCCGCGCGACCTGTCGGGGCGCTGGCGCGTGGGCGTCACCGGCCTGCCGTCCGACGACGCGGTCCTGCGCGCGATCGTGGAGGGCGACGGCGGCGACTACGACCGCGTGCGCCGCACGACGATCGGCTTCACGGCGGTGCCGTCGCTCGCCGCGGGGCGCGTCGACGCCGCGGTGGCCTTCTGGAACGTCGAGGGGGTCGCGCTGCGCGTGCGCCGCGTGCGCACGCGCGAGTTCCGCCTCGAGGACTTCGGCGCGCCGCGCTATCCCGAGCTGGTGCTCGCGGCCCGCAGCGAGCGCGCCGACGAGCTCTCGGACGTGCTGCGCGAGATCGCCGCCGGCAACCGCGCCGCGCTCGCGGACCGCGACGCCACGATCGACCGGATGGTCGAGCTCTCCGGCGCCGACGAGCCGCTGGTGCGCGCCGAGCTGACCGCCATCGCGCCCGCCCTGTCGCGCACGCTGAAGCTCGACCGGCGCACGCTCGAGCGCTGGGCCCGCTTCGACGCCCGCTACGGGATCCTGCGCTCGGCGCCCGACGTCGAGCGGGCGTTCCGGCTGCCCTAAACCGGCCCGCCCACGATCGTGCGCCGCGTCAGCGCGGGCACGAGGTGGCGCAGCTTCGGCACGGCGCCGTAGAAGCGCGGCACGTAGACCTCGCGCCTGCCGCCCGGCCCGGCGGCGAGGATCGCGCGCGCCACGTGCTCGGGCGTCGAGACGAGCCAGCGCGTGCGCGGGTTGCGCAGCAGGCGCGTGTGCGGGAATCCCTCCGTGGCGATGAAGCCGGGCAGCACGAGCCCGACATGCACCCCGCCGCTCTCCTCCTCGGCGGACAGCGCGTCGCTCCAGCCGGCGAGCGCGAACTTCGATGCCGCGTAGCCGGCGTTGCCCGGACGGCCGACGCGGCCGGCGATCGAGCTGACGTTGACGATCGAGCTGGGCGCCGAGGCGCGCAGCAGCGGCAGCAGCTCCTCGGCGAGCCGCACCGGGGCGTCGAAGTTCACGGCCATCGTGCGGCGCACCACGGCGTGACCGCCCTCGGCGAACGACCCGCGCCACTCGGCCCCGGCGTTGTTGACGAGCAGCTGGAGCCGGCCGCCCTCGCGCTCGACCGCCTCGCGCACGAGCCGCGGCGCGTCGTCATTCGGTCAGGTCCACGGGCACGGCCACCTGGCCGAGCGCCTCGAGCCGGTCGCCGCGGCGGGCCACGGCGACCACGCGCCAGCCCTCGCCGGCCAGCAGCCGGACGGTGGCCGCGCCGATGCCCGACGAGGCCCCGGTCACCACCGCGAGCCTCACGTCTCGAGCAGCCTCTCGACCAGCGCGACCGTCTCGCGGTTCATGCGCGAGCGCGGCACCACCAGCGCGTATCCGGCCGCCTCGGCGCGGGCGCGGGTGTCCTGGTCGGTGTGCAGGTAGTAGCCGACCGCCGGCACGCCGCCGGGCGGCGCCGGCACGTCGCCCTCGGTCAGGTCCACGACCGCCACCTCACCGCCGTCGCCGCGCAGCACCTCGTGGCCGGCGGCGCGCAGCGCGCCCTCGACCTTGGAGCCGAACAGCAGGTCGGGCGAGTGCAGGGAGACGCGCGCCACCGCTACTGCGCGCGGCGGTCGCGAAACTCCTGGCGCACCGACTCGGGCCGGCCCCACATCTGGGTGACCTCGACGCGCCCGGCGCGGGCCTCGCGCAGCACCAGCTCGCCGGAGATGCCCAGCGCGTCGAGCAGCGCGAGCGTCCCCGAGACGGTCTCCGGCGCCGCCGCGTGGCCGAACTCGTGGGCGCTGCGCAGGCGCCAGTGCCAGTCGTGCTCCGAGTAGGGCATCGCGTTGATCTGCGTCAGCATCGTGGCGGCCTCGACGTAGCGGTCCTCGTCGAAGACGCGCAGGTCGAGCTCGACCAGGCTCCAGTCCGGCGGGAGCGATTCGACCGTCGCGTTGAAGTCGTCGGCGAGCGCCATCGGCCCGGAACCTTATCCCCCGGCTAGCCGAAGAAGGTCTGGCCGAGCAGGAACACGTTGAGGGCGATGATCAGCAGCGCGACCACGCTCGCGAGGGCGGTGGTCGCGCGTGCGTTGCGCAGGCTGCCCATCACGTCGGCGCGCCGGGTCAGCATCACCAGCGGCACCAGCGCGAACGGGATGCCGAACGAGAGCACGACCTGGCTGATGACGAGCGCCCTGCTCGGGTTCACGCCGACCGCGAGGACGATCAGCGCCGGCGTCATCGTCACCAGCCGCCGCAGCAGCAGCGGCACCGAGCGGCTGATGAAGCCCTGCATCACGACCTGACCCGCGTAGGTGCCGACGCTCGAGCTGGACAGGCCGGAGGCGAGCAGCGCGAGACCGAACGCGATCGCCGAGCCGGTGCCGAGCTGGGAGCGGAAGCCGTCGTAAGCGCCCTCGATCGAGTCGATGTCGCTGACGCCGTGGAAGAGCGCGGCCGCCACGACCAGCATCGAGATGTTCACGATGCCGGCGATCCCCATCGCGAGGCCCACGTCGAGGCGCTCGAAGCGCAGCAGCGCGCGCCGCTCGGAGTCGTTGCGCGGGCGGATCCGGCCCTGCGTGAGCGCGGAGTGCAGGTAGATCACGTGCGGCATGACCGTGGCGCCCAGGATGCCGGTGGCGAGCAGCACGCTGTCGGTGCCCTCGAAACCGGGCACGAGGCCGCCAAGGGCGTCGCCGGCCTCCGGGCCGGCGTGGAGGACCTCGTAGACGAAGCCGAGCAGGATCACGCCGAGCAGGCCGGCGATCACGGTCTCGAAGCGCCGGTAGCCGCGCGCCTGGAGGCCGAGGATGCCGAAGGCGATCACCGCCGTCATCAGCCCGGCCGGGAACAGCGGCACGCCGAAGAGCAGGTTGAGGGCGATGGCGGCGCCGACGAACTCGGCGAGGTCGGTGGCCATGGCGATCAGCTCCGCCTGGACCCAGAGGCCCAGCGAGGCGCGCCGCGGGAAGTGCTCGCGGCAGAGCTCGGGCAGGTTGCGGCCGGTGGCGATGCCGATCTTCGCCGACAGGTACTGGATCAGCATCGCCATCAGGTTGGCTGCGACGACGACCCAGAGCAGCAGGTAGCCGTACTTCGAGCCGCCGGCGATGTTGGTGGCGAAGTTGCCGGGATCGACGTAGGCGACGGCCGCCACGAAGGCCGGGCCGAGCAGGGCGAGCACGTAGCGGGCGCGGCCGCGCTCGCGCAGCCGCTCGAGCTCGCTCGGCTCGCGTGCCTCGACGCCCAGGACCGGCGGAGCCGCTGTTTCGACCGCGCTCAACGCGGGACGGTGCGCATGGCGCGTGTGAGCGCGCCGCCGAGCACGTGACGAGCCTCGCCGAAGCGCAGCGTGAGCGGGCCCTCGAAGGGCTCGCGCTCGAGCACCTCGAAGTGGTCGCCGGGCGCGATGCCGCGTTCGGCGAGGTAGCGCAGCATGTCCGGGTCCGAGTCGGAGACGCGCACGAAAACGCCGCGGGCGCCCGGCTCGAGATCGGCGAGCGCGAGCGTCGGCAGCTCGTGGATCTCGCCGTCGGCGGTGGGGATCGGGTCGCCGTGGGGGTCGTGGGTCGGGTTGCCGAGCTTGGCGGCGATCAGCTCCGAGAGCGCGGGCGAGATGGCGTGCTCGAGCACCTCGGCCTCCGCGTGGACGCGGTCCCAGGACATGCCGAGGGCCTCGGCGAGGTAGAGCTCGAGCAGGCGGTGGTGGCGCAGGACCTCGAGCGCGACGCGCTCGCCGGCGCGGGTGAGCTGGACGCCGTGGTAGGGCTCGCGCTCGACCAGGCCCATGGACTCGAGCCGCTTGACCATCGCCGAGGCCGAGGCGGGCGAGACGTCGAGCCGCTCGGCGATGGCGGAGGTCGAGACCGGCTCGTCGTCGCGCTGGGCGAGCGACCAGATCGCCTTGGCGTAGTCCTGGACGGCGTTCGAGACCTCGGGGCGGACGGCCATCAGACGCTCACCATCAGGCCGGTCGCGTACATGACGGCGAGACCGGTGAGCAGGCCGGAGGCGGCGAGCGGATTGAGCAGGCGGCCGTCGGAGGCGCGGATGGCGGGAGCGATCTGGACGATCACCTGGGCGATGGCGCCGGCGCCGATGCCGAACATGAGCGCCGCGACGCTCGGGTGGAAGGCGGAGGCGCCGATCCAGGCGCCGAGGACGGCGGGGGCGCCGGCGAGCACGCCGAGCCAGACGAGCGTGCGCAGGCGGGCGCTGCCGGAGCGGGCGACCGGGGCGACGATGGCGAGACCCTCGGTGGTGTTGTGCAGGGCGAAGCCGACGACGAGGGCGGCGCCGAGGGCGAGCGAGCCGATCGCGTAGGCGGAGCCGATGGCGAGGCCCTCGCCAAGGTTGTGGAGGCCGATCCCGAGGGCGACGAGGAAGGCGGCGCGACTGCCGACGGCCTTGCCGCTCGCGCCGTCGCCACGAGCGGCGTCGTCGCGCTCGGCGCGGCCGCGCAGCCAGGCGTCGACGCCGGCGAGCGCCACGTAGGCGGCCACAGCGCCGAGCCAGACGAGCGCGGCGCCGCCGAGGACGGCCGGGCCTGTGTTGGCGAGCTCGCTGCCCTCGAGCAGGGCGTCGATGGCGAGGAAGCCGAGCAGCCCGACGGTGAAGGCGAGCAGGAAGCGGATCCAGCGCGGGTCGACCGAGCGGATCCAGGGGAGCCAGAGCATGCCGATGGCGACCGGGATGACGCCGACGTAGAGGCCGATCAGGGCCATCAGTCCGTAGAAGCCGACGTCCGCCGAGGGGGTCTCCACGGCCGCGTCGATGGTGTGCTCGACGGTCGCGCCGGTGGCGGTGAGCAGGACGACGGAGTAGGCCTCCCCCTTGATCCAGGGGTAGGAGATCGTGACCCGGGCGCCGCCGAGGCGACCGATCTCGCGGTCGGTCTGGGCGAAGGAGGCGAAGCCGTCGTTGACGATCGCCTGCCGCACGCGCACCGGGTCGGCGCCGTCGTTGCGCAGGCGCAGCTCGATCTCACCCGGCCGCAGCACGGTGCGCTCGACGCTGAGCTCCTCCTCCGGAACGCCGACCCGGTCGAGCCCGGGCGCGTCGAGCGCGACGAACAGCCCGATCGCCGCGGCAAGCACGACCACGGGAAGCAGCCCGTTGACCCAGGACGGCCGTCGGGAGACACGAGCGGCAGCGGCCTCCATCATTCGACGACCTCGAAGAACCCCATCCATCCCAATTCGGCGAATTCGCTCACGTGGGCGTGGAACATGTACTTGCCGGTGTACGGGAAGCGCAGCTCGAGGATGCCGCGCTCGCCCTGGCCCTGGATCACGGTGTCGGTGAAGTCGCGCGGCTCGAGGCGCGTGCCGGTCGGGTAGTAGTCGAAGAAGTTGGCGTGGATGTGGAACGAGTTGAGTAGGTCGAACTCGAGCGCGTTGACGAGGTAGATCCGCACCAGCTCGCCGCGGCGGACCCGGATCGGCTCGTCCATGTAGGCGAAGGCGACGGTGTTGACCGCGTAGACCTCGTTGGCCCGGTCGAAGTTGGTGTCGAAGCCGTTCATGACCATGAGCAGCTCGTCGGCGTCGGGGCGGCCGGCCTTGGGGTCGATCACGAAGGCGCCGTAGAGGCCCTTGGCGATGTGGTCGGCCAGCGGGGTCGAGTGGCAGTGGTAGAGGTGCAGGCCGAAGGGCTCGGCGTTGAACTCGTAGACCACCGAGCGGCCGGGGTCGATGTTGCCGGGGCCGATGCCGGGGATGCCGTCGCTGAGGTCGCGGTGGATGCCGTGGAAGTGCATCGTGTGCGGGTGCTTGGAGCCGTTCACGAACCTGATCCGCAGCCGCTCGCCCTCGCGGGCGCGCAGCGTCGGGCCCGGAACGCGCCCGTTGTAGGTCCAGGCCTCGTACTTGACGCCCGGCGCGACCTCGATCTCGCGGTCCTCGGCGACGATCTCCCACTCGCGCACCCCGCCCCGCACGCGGCCGTGGTCGAAGTCGCGGACGATCTCCTGAGGGTCGAACCCGTTGACGGCGGGATCGACGCGCCCGACGGCCCCCCGATGTGCGGAGCCGCGCGCATGTCCCCCATGCCCGTCGTGCCCGACGGCCGCCTCAGCCGTGCCGGCGCCGCCGTGGAGGGCCTGGTGCGGGATCAGCTCGTGCAGGACCGGCAGCGCCGCGCCGGTGACGGCCGCGCCGCCCAGCAGCCTGCGCCGCGAGACTTTGCCTTCGAGCAGCTTTCGCATGAGGCTGTATTGAAGCAGGTTTTAGACAAGCCTAAACCCGCATGCATGCCAACTGCTCGAGCAGCCATGACCCGCGCCGGCCTGGTTCACCTCGGCCGACTCGGGTACATGCGCCGCACGAAGGTCCCGGTGTGTCGTACGCGCACCGCCTCTTTCGAAGGGGGCGGCGGGCATTGCCATCGGGACCTCAGGGGACTTGCGGCGGAATTCGCCGTCCCCGCCCTCTTAGGCCGCCGGCCCCTCTTCGAAGTCGCTCATGTCCGTGCGGTCCTCTGCGAGCAGGAAGATCTCGACGGCGACGTCGGCGTCCAGGTTCGTCTCGCTGAGGAATGCCCGGACGCTGCGGCCGGTCGCCTGCTCGACCACCGACTTGAACTGGTCGCCCATCACCCGCTGGAAGCGGCGGCGAATGTCCTGGATGCCCTCGGCCTCGCCGCGCCCGATCAGCGTCTTCTCCGCTGCCGTGAACGTCTCCTCGAGGACGACGGCCAGAAAGTCCCTGTCGGCGTAGACCTTCGCCTTGGTGGGGCCGCGGCCGTAGTACTCGCTGTGCAGCCGCACGAACTCCGAGGCGATCGTCGCGCGTGTCTGACCGTCGAAGGACATCGGAGGTGACAGTACCCAGATGCGAGGACCGCGACTCAGCGAGTCTGCGCTCCACGCCCCTGAGTACGATCGACGTGTGATCGCCACCAGCGAATACGAGCTCGTCACCGAGTCTGCCGGCCTGGTGGATCGGCCCGGGCGCGCGATGTTCGCAGTGCGCGGCGGCGGCGCTGTCGAGTTCCTCCAGGGGCAGGTCTCCAACGACGTCGAGTCGCTCGCGCCCGGCGAGGGCTGCTACGCCACGATCCTCAACCACAAGGGCAAGCTCCGCACCGACCTGCGCATCCTGCGCGGCCCCGACTTCCTCTGGCTCGACACCGAGCCGATCGGGCACGCCGTCCTGCGCCACATGCTCGCCACCTACACCGTCGGTCGCGACGTCCAGTTCGAGGACGTGAGCGAGCGTCACGCCCTGCTGTCGCTGGTCGGGCCCGGCTCGGACGCCGTGCTCGACGATCCCCCGCCGCCGACGGAGCACGCCTTCGTGGACACCGGCCAGGGCCTCAACGTCCGCACCGACCTCGGCGTCGACCTGCTCTGCTCCACCACGCGCGCCGACGAGCTGCGCGCCGAGCTCGGCGTCGAGCAGGTCTCCGGCGACGTCGCCGAGTGCCTGCGCATCGAATCGGGACGACCCCGCCTCGGCTTCGACATGGACGCCGAGACGATCCCGCAGGAGGCCGGCATCAACGAGCGGGCCGTCGACTTCGAGAAGGGCTGCTACGTCGGCCAGGAGACCGTCGCACGCCTCTTCTACAAGGGCAAGCCGAACCGCCATCTGCGCGGACTCGTGCTGTCCGAGCCGGCCGAGCGGCGCGCCGAGATCATGCTGGGCGACAAGCTCGTGGGCCGCGTCGGGTCGGCCTGCGTCTCGCCGCGGCTCGGGCCGATCGCGCTCGCGCTCGTGCGGCGCGAGGCCGCCCCCGGCGACACGGTGCTCGTGGACGGCACCCCGGCGCGCGTCGCCGAGCTGCCGTTCGATGGCTGAGCCGCGCACCCCGACCAGCCGCAGCGGGCTCTCCACGCGCAGCAGGCTGCTCGGCTACGACCCCCACGCGGGTGCCCTCGACATGCCGCCCGAGCCGCAGCCGGCCCCCGACGCGCCGGTGGAGCTGCGCGACCTGCGCGAGCTCGTGCCGGCTGCGGAGCCGGATCGCCAGCTCGACGACTGGGGCCGCTCGCAGAACTTCTTCGACCGCTTCGAGCCGCTGCTCGACTTCTACTACCGCCACTGGTTCCGGGTCGAGACCGAGGGGATCGAGAACGTGCCAGCCGACGGCGGCGCCCTGCTCGTCTCCAACCACTCGGGCGCGCTGCCCCCGGACGCGCCGATGATCATGCAGGCGATCCGCCACGAGCACCCCTCGCCGCGCCCCCTGCACATGCTCGGCGAGCACTGGTTCAAGGGCTACCCGGGCGTCTCGATGCTCACGAACAAGCTCGGCCTGGTGGCGGCGCACCCCGCGAACGCGCAGCGCCTGCTGCACGACGAGCGCAGGCTGGTGCTCGTGTTCCCGGAGGGCCAGAAGGGGTCGCGCAAGCTCTACTGGCAGCGCTACCGGCTACGGCGCTTCGGCCGCGGCGGCTTCGTGCGGACGGCGATGCGGGCGGGCGTGCCGATCGTGCCCATCGCGGTGCTCGGCGCCGAGGAGGCCATGCCGATCTTCGCCCACGTCCCGCTGCTCCAGCGGCTGACCGGCCTGATCTACTTCCCCGTCAACCACGCCTTCCCGCAGTTCGGACTGGCCGCGGCGCTGATGTACCTGCCCGCGAAGTTCAAGATCCGCTTCCTCGAGCCGGTCGACCTGTCGCATCACTCGCCGGAGGACGCCGAGGACCTGGCGCTGGTGCAGGAGATCGGCGAGGA
The DNA here is from genome assembly GCA_963828225.1 of uncultured Thermoleophilaceae bacterium. Classification (GTDB taxonomy): domain Bacteria; phylum Actinomycetota; class Thermoleophilia; order Solirubrobacterales; family Thermoleophilaceae; genus JACVRW01. The sequence goes on from CAWHDX010000007.1 coordinate 865,099, forward strand.
CATCCGCGGCCGCATCCAGGGCGAGCTCGACGACCTGCGGGCGTCGCGTCGATCGGTCTGGTTCGGTTAGGGTGGCTGGCGGAGCCATGGGAGGACGAGTCCTGGCCACAGCCGCCGCAGCCGCGGCGCTCCTCGGAGCCGGCTGCGGCGACGACGACTTCGAGAACTCAGCCCGCGCGCCCGTGCGGTCGCAGCTCAGCGGCGTGATCCTGAAGGACCGGGTGGCGGTGTCGCCCTCGAACGACCTCGGCGCCGGGCCGTACGCGATCACGATCTCGAACCAGACCGGGCAGCCGCACACGGTCACGCTCGAGGGCGAGTCGGTCAGGCAGAGCGCCGGCACCGTGCAGCCGCAGGACACGCTGACGATCCGCCGCACGCTCGAGCCCGGCAGCTACGAGGTGCGAGCCGGCTCCGAGGAGGCGCAGCGCAAGGAGATCGAGCCGGCCACGCTGGACATCGGCGCGGAGCGGAAGGACTCGAACTCCGACCTGATGCTTCCGTAAACGCCTCTAGGCCCGTTCAGGCCCGGGAGTCGCCTACAGCTCCAGCTGGTCGTCGGCCGGCTCGGTGGCCGGCTCCGCGTCCGGCGGCCTCACCAGCGAGTCGATCTCCTCCAGGTGCACGCGCACCCGGGCGGCCATCGCCTCGACCAGCTCGTAGGCGCGGTCGATGCCGGTCTTCGCTCCGGTGAGCTGCGCCTTGATGCGGCGCTCGTCGGCCAGCGCTCCCAGCGCCCGCTCCACGGTCGCGCGCAGCGCTCCGGCGTCGATGCCGTCGGCGTCCGCGCGCTTCATCAGCACGCGTGCGCGCGCCAGCCGGTAGCCCAGCTCCAGCGCCAGCGTTCCCGCGTCGGGGTCCATCGCCAGCACCAGCTTGTCGCCGTTGTACTCGCGCAGCGGCTCGAGCTTCGACGGCAGCTCCTCCTCGGTCGGCACGACCAGCACGCCGAAGTCCGCCGAGCGCTCCGCCATCGCCTTGTCGAGCTCCGCCAGCGCCCCCGGCTTCGACAGCCGCCGGTCCTTGGCCTCGATCACCACGCGCCCGCGCGCGGGGCCGTTGCAGCCGTCCAGCGACACCACGATGTCGCCCACCTTGCCGGTGGCCTCGCGCAGGTCCCCGACCGCCTCGGCGTCGTCGCCCTGCGCCAGCGCGATCCGGTCGACCGCCTCGAACACCGCCTCCTCGAAGCTCCGCCCCTTCGCGGTGCCGCGCTCGCGCTCGGCCTCGACCTCCTCCAGCTTCTCGCGCTCGTCGCGCAGCCCCTGGAGCTCCTTCTGCACCTCGGCGAGCTTCTGCAGCAGCGCCCGCTGCGTCGCGTCGGACCGCTGCGACGCCTCGTTGATCGACCGCACCGCCGCCGTCTTGAAGTCGGCGAGCGGGTTGCGGTCGTCGGCGGCGGAGAACTGGCGCACCAGGTCCTCGCGCGACTTGGTCAGCGTCTCCGCCACCGCCTCGCGCACGCGGTTCTGCACCGACACCGCGCTGCCGTCGCCGAAGCGCCGCTCCAGCTCCTTGGCGAGCTGCCCGTCGTCCTCGTGGAAGACGGTCTCGAACTGGCGCTCGAAGAACTCCGCGATCGTGCGCGCCTTCTCGGTGAACTCCTGCTGGACGTCCTTCGACGCCTTCTCGAACTCCGTCTTGACGAACTCCGCGTTGGCGGCCGCCTGCTCGCGGTCGAGCACGCGCGCGCCGATCTCGATCGCGTCGCGCACCGTCCGGACCGGATCGTCGCCGTTCTGCTCGCGCTCGCGGACGAGCCGGACCGCGCATTCGTCCTCGACCACGAGGCCGTCGACCATCAGCCGGTCGCGCGATCGTCCTTACGTGAGGCTGTCTGAGGGGAGTAGCCGCTTCCATCGAGCCACCCACCGTAAGGGCGGGTCCCGACGGAACGGCGATCAGGCTTGCAGCCAGTCCGGCGGGAAGACCGGCGGGACGTGCCCGGGATAGCCCGGCGCGATGCGCCGCGCGTGCGCCAGCGCCGGCCGCCCCTCGAGCGGCGCGCTCGGCGTCCGCGAGCGTCGCGAGCAGCGCCGTGGAGGTGGCGATCTGGTAGTCGGCGACGTTCGGGGTCATCCCGCCGATGGTGCCGGAGCGCAGCAGCGCGTCGACGTGGTCGAGCAGCGCGGGCAGCTGCTCGAGGTCGCGCCGCACGTTCTCGTCGGTGGCGTGGTTGGCGCGCGCGGCCGCGCGGACGACCGGCCCGCCGAGGCGCGGCCGCGACCGGCACCGGCACGCCGAGCTTGGCGCCGGCGAGGTAGGTCGGGAGCGTGGAGCGGTCGCGCCGCAGCGCCGCCCACACGAGCCGGCGCGGGACCGGCTGGTAGACCTCGTCGCCCCAGGCCTCGGCGGCGCGGCCACCTCGGGGTCGGCCGGGAACAGCGGCGGGTCGGGCCGCAGCGCGTCGAGCGCCGCGGCGATCGCGCGCGTGCCCTGCACGCGCTTGCCCTCCAGCCGCAGCGCCGGGCACCGTGATGCCGGGGAAGCCGAGCGCCCGCAGCACCCCGCGGTGCACGACGGCGACGAGGTCGATGCGCCGGTAGTCGATGCCCTTCGCGCGCAGCATCAGCTCGGCCGCCAGCGACGGGTGCGAAGCCGGGAACTGCGAAGAGGGTGGCCTTCACGGCGGCGATCCTCCACCGGGCCGGGCGCAGGTGGTCGAATGCGTGCGCCTCTGCAATACTTGCATGCGTGCAAGCATCTGTTGCGACGAAGCAAGTATCTGCCGACGCGGTCACCGACTCGCTGACGGCCCTGATGAAGCACCTGCTGCAGGCCACCGGCCGCGACTTCTTCGCCGAGCTCGAGAAGGCCGGCATCTCGGTCACCCAGGTGAAGAGCCTGATGCTCCTGACCGAGGCCGAGGCGCCGATGTCGGTGAAGGCGCTCTCCGACGCGATCGGACTCTCCCTCGCCGGAGTCAGCCGCTCGATCGAGGCGATGGTGCAGCGCGGCGACGTCAAGCGCGCGGAGGACCCCCGCGACCGCCGCAGCAAGCTGCTCACCGCCACGCCGCGGCGGCCGCAGGCTCTACGGGCGCCTGCTCGCGGTCCGCATGGCCGGCGTGCGCCGCTTCGTCGACGGATTGGAACAGGAAGAGCGAGTGGCCCTCGCCCAGGGACTGGACGCGGTGGCCGGGAGGATTCGATGACTGGACGTATTCGGCTGAACGAGGGCAACCGCCGCTGGTGGACGCTCGCGGCGATGTGCTTCGCCCTGTTCATGCTCATGCTCGACAACACGGTCGTGAACGTCGCGCTGCCGTCGATCCAGGACGACCTCGGCGCCTCGCTCTCCGGCCTCGAGTGGACCGTCAACGTCTACACGCTCACCTTCGCGGTGCTGCTGGTCACGGGCGGGCGGCTCGGCGACATCCTCGGCCGCCGCCGCATGTTCCTCTTCGGCGTCGTCGTGTTCGCGGTCTCGAGCGCCGCGATCGGCTTCGCGCCGGACGAGGGCTGGCTGATCGGCTTCCGCGCCGTGCAGGGCGTCGGCGCCGCGTTCATGATGCCCGCCACCCTCTCGATCATCACCGTCACGTTCCCGGCCGAGGAGCGCGGCAAGGCGATCGGCACCTGGGCGGGCGTGTCGGCGCTCGCGCTCGCGATCGGCCCGGTCGTCGGCGGCGCGCTCACCGAGTACGTCTCCTGGCGCGCGATCTTCTTCCTCAACCTGCCGGTCGCGGTCGGCGCCGTGATCGTGACGCTGTTCGCCGACGCGCGAGTCGCGCGACGAGACGCGCGAGCACAGCATCGACTGGAGCGGCATCGTCGCGCTGTCGGTCGGCCTGACCGCGCTCGTGCTCGCGCTGATCGAGGGCAACTCCTGGGGCTGGGGCTCCGGCCGCGTCATCGCCCTGCTGGTCGTGGCCGTCGTCGGCTTCGTGGGCTTCGTCCTGATCGAGCCGCGCGTGCGCGAGCCGATGGTCGAGTTCTCGCTGTTCCGCTCGAAGACGTTCCTCGGCGCGAACGCCGTCGGCTTCATCGTCTCGTTCGCGATGCTCGCGATGTTCTTCTTCCTCGCGCTCTACATGCAGAACATCCTCGGCTACTCGCGCGGTCGAGGCGGGCGTGCGCTTCCTCCCCTCCACGCTGATGATCGTCCTGATCGCGCCGATCGCCGGCCGCCTGGCCGACCGCGTCGGGCCGCGCCCGCTGATCGTCCTCGGGCTGTCGCTGACGGCGTTCGCGATGTTCCTGCAGACGCGCATCGGCGTGGACACCGGCTACGGCCTGCTGCTCCCGGCCTTCGTGGTCATGGGCATCGGCATGGCGCTGGTGATGTCGCCGATGTCGACCGCCGCGATGAACTCGGTGCCCGCCGAGCAGGCCGGCCTGGGCTCCGGGATGCTGTCGATGAGCCGCATGGTCGGCGGGACGTTCGGCGTCGCCGCCATCGGAGCGCTGTTCCAGCACCTGGCCGGCAACCGGCTGGCCGAGAACCTCGCGGGCACGAACCTCACCGCCGCGCAGCGCGACTCCATCGTCCACAACCTCGGCGCCGGCGACCAGACGGGCTCGCTGCCGCCCCAGGCGGTCGCCGCCGCCCACGACGCGTTCATCCACGCCCTCTCCAACGGGATGTGGCTGTCCGCGGGCGTCTCGGTGCTCGGCGCGGTGCTGGCGCTGGACGCTGATCGAGCCCAAGGCGGCGCGCCGGCCCGACCCGGCCCGGGCGCCGGAGGCCGCGGCCGAGGCCGCGTCGGCGGGCTAGCCGCCGAACGACCGTCTCGCAGCCGAGCGCGCGGTCCAGGCGGTCGGCCACCAGCCGGTCGCGCTGAGGACCGCAGCCGACCGTCTCCGCCTTGTCGTCGAGCGAGCGCACGCGGTCGGCGCCGGGGCCGGCGAAGATCCGGTCCAGCCCGCCGCCGCCGTCGAGCCGGTCGCCGCCCGCTCCGCCGTCGAGGCGATCGGGGCCGCGCCCGCCGGCGAGCCGATCGCCGCCGAGCCCGCCGTCGAGATGGTCGGGGCCGTCCTCGCCCAGCAGCTCGTCCGCACCGCCGCGCCCGACCAGCTCGTCCGCGCCGGAGCCGCCCTTCAGCACGTTGGCGGCCGCGCTGCCGCGCAGCACGTCCCCGCCGTCGCCGCCCTCGACCTCCTCGATCGAGCTCAGCGAGTCGCGCGCGCCGTCGGCGGCGAGCGCGAACCCGGCCGTGAGGTCGACGCGAACGCGCCGGCGCTCGTCGCGGTAGGTCGACGTGTCGCTGCCGCCGCCGCCGTCGAGCGCGTCGGCGCCGGGCCCTCCCTGCAGGAAGTCGTCGCGGCTGCCGCCGGTGAGCGCGTCGGCGCCCACGTCCGCGTTGGTGAAGTCCCCGAACAGCGCATTGACCCGGGTGCGGCTGCCGGTCACGACGTCCGAGCCGTCGCCGCCGTCGACGAACACGGTGAAGCCGCGCAGCGCGACGGCCCCGGCATCGACGACGTCGTCGCCGTCCCGCGCGTAGACGTCGACGCTGTTGGCGAAGTCGCCGAAGTCGGCCGTGCAGACGACCTCGCCCGCAGGCCCGCCGGTGCAGCCCGCGCCCGCCGTCAGCGGCGCGCCGGCGTCGCGGAAGACCACCGTCGCGCCGCATCCCGCTCGCGGGCCGGGTCGCCACGGTGACGCGGTTGGCCTCGCCGGGCGCGCGCGTCGAGGGAGTAGGAGACCAGCGTCCCCTCCTCCTCGGTCGCAGACGACACCGAGACGGTGGCGGCGCGGGCGGCGGGGCCGACTGCCAGCGTCGCCGCCAGCACGGCGAGTGCGACCAGGGCGCGGCTGCGCGAATCCATGAGGCGCACGTTAACCTGCCCGGCCGTGGCCGTTGACATCGCGAAAGTCTCAGAGCTGGACGTAGAGCCGGGCGAGCTGCCCCAGACGATGGCCGCCTGGGTCATCCGGGAGGAGCGCCAGGGCGAGCCGAAGGACGCGTTCCAGCTCGAGGAGATCGAGGTCCCGGAGCCCGGCGCCTTCGAGGTGATCGTCCGCGTGATGGCCGCGGGCGTGAACTACAACAACGTCTGGGCCGCGCTGGGCGAGCCGGTCTCCGTGATGCGCTACGGCGACCATCCCGAGTTCGGCCACCACATCGGCGGCTCGGACGCCTCCGGCGTCGTCTGGAAGGTCGGCCCCGGCGTGACGCGCTGGAAGCCCGGCGACGAGGTCGTGATCCACTGCAACATGGCCTCCTACGAGGACAAGGAGGTGCACGGGCTCGACCCGCTCGCGGCGCCCAGCCAGAGGATCTGGGGCTATGAGACGACCTGGGGCTCGTTCGCACAGTTCACGAAGGTCCAGGCGCAGCAGCTTCTCCCCCGTCCCCAGAACCTGAGCTGGGACGAGGCGGCCTCCTACGGGCTCGTCTACTTCACCGCCTACCGCATGCTGCTCACGCAGTGCAACCTCCAGGCCGGCCAGCGCGTGCTGATCTGGGGCGCCGCCGGCGGGCTCGGCGTGTTCGCCACGCAGATCTGCGCGATGGCCGGCGCCCATGCGGTCGGCGTCGTGTCGAGCGCCGACAAGGGCGAGCTGGTCAAGCAGCTGGGCGCGGTCGACTACATCGACCGCAACGAGTTCGCGGGCATGATGCGCAAGGGCGGCGAGACGCCCGAGGAGGAGAAGGAGCGCTTCAAGGTCTCGCGCGCGTTCTCGAAGCGCGTCAAGGAGATCCTCGGCGACCAGCCCGACATCGTCTTCGAGCACGTCGGCAAGGCGACCTTCCCCACCTCGGTCTTCACGGTCAAGCCGTTCGGCAAGGTGGTCATCTGCGCCGGCACCACGGGCTACGAGCTCGACTTCGACGTGCGCTACCTGTGGATGCGCCAGAAGCAGATCATCGGGTCGCACTTCGCCAACGCCTACGAGTGCCACAAGGCCAACGAGCTGATCGAGTCCGGCCAGATCCGGCCCGTGCTGTGGCGCACCTTCGGCTTCGAGGGCGTGCCCGAGGCGCACCAGCTCATGCGCGAGAACAAGCACCTGGGCAAGATCTCGATCCTGGTCGGCGCGAACGCCGAGGGCGAGGGCAAGGCCGAGGAAGGGCCCGGGGCGATCCGGGCGGAGGTGGGCGCGTGATCCTCGTGCACATCCCCTGGGCCGTGAACCCGTTCCGGGGCGACAAGTTCGCCGAGGGCTGGGCCTCGGCCGCCGAGGCGGCGATGGACTACGGCGCGCTCTCGTGGGGCTTCTTCCGCGCGGTCGACGGCCGGCTCGACTTCATCCAGCACGCGACCTTCCCGAGCAAGGCCCACTTCGAGCGCTACTGGTACTCGGAGACGATCGCCGCCAAGCGGGTGGAGCTGCAGGGCTACTTCAACGTGCCCGTGCTGCCGGAGTTCTACGAGGTCGTCGGCGAGGGCCGCGCCCTCACCCTTGCTCCAGGGGAGCCATCGTGAGCCCGCTCGCGCTCAGCTGCTCCCAGTAGTGCTCGGCCAGCTCCCTGGCCCCCGTCCACACGATCGCCCGGCCGGAGTTGTGGATCTGGTTGGCGAGCGCCATGCCCTGCTCGTAGCCGACCCCGGGCAGGACGGAGGAGAGCGCGCCGGCCACGCCCTCGAAGGTGTTGTGGTCGTCGTTGAGCACGATCACGCGCCAGTGCCCCCCGAGGCCGGTCTCGTCCGGGCCCGCGGGCGCGCGGCTTCTCGACCGTCGAGCTCATTCGGCGCGCTTGCGCCAGTAGCGCGCGAGGCCCTGGAAGAGCTGGTCGGGTGGTGCGGCCTGCTCGAACGACTCGACCGTCGCCGGGTCGGTGGCCTCGGACAGGCCCTGCTCCATCTTGGCGATGAAGCCCTCCTCGCCGTCGAGGCGGGCCGAGTCGGCGGACGCCAGCAGCGCGGCGCGCATGCGGTGCAGATGGTCGGCCACGTCGGTCACCTGCCCGAAGTGCGTCAGGCAGAGCGTGTGCGGGTTCCAGGCCGCGAGCGTGTGCAGCGAGTCGAGCCACGCCTCCACGTCGATGTCCGGCGGCGGCGTGGGGGCGATCGTGTGCTGGTAGGGCGGGATGCGGACGCCGGCCGTGTCGCCGACGTAGGCGTCGCCGGTCTCCTCGTGCAGGTAGCAGACGTGATGCGAGGCGTGTCCGGGCGTGTAGGCGACCTTGAAGCCCTCGACGGTCTCGCCGCCGCGCAGCACCCGGATGCGGTCCTCCGGCACCGGCGCCACCTCGCCCCAGAGCTCCCACATCTCGTCGCCGTAGAGGCGCCCGGCGCTGACGAGCAGCTTCGACGGGTCGACCAGGTGCGGCGCCCCGACCTCGTGGACGTAGACCTGCAGCTCGGGGAAGCGCCGGCACAGGACACCCGACGCGCCGGCGTGGTCGAGGTGGATGTGGGTGAGCAGCAGGGCGCGCGGCTTGGTCGGGCCGAGCTGCTCCAGCAGCGTCTCGACCGACGAGGCGGGACCCGGATCGACGATCAGGCCGTCGATCTCGTAGGCGCAGATGACCCGATCGCGGCCCATGTGCATGACGTCTATGGAACGGGACAAACCGCCCCGACCATACAATTCTCGGAGTGAGCGAGCACCGTCTGCCAGAGCGCGACCGCCCGTGGGTCATGCGCACCTACGCCGGGCACTCGTCCGCGCGCGAGTCGAACGAGCTCTACCGCCGCAACCTCTCGAAGGGCCAGACCGGTCTTTCCGTCGCCTTCGACCTGCCCACTCAGACGGGCTACGACCCCGACCACGAGCTGTCGCGCGGCGAGGTGGGCAAGGTCGGCGTGTCGATCGCCCACAAGGGCGACATGCACCAGCTGCTCGACGGCATCCCGCTCGACGAGATGAACACGTCGATGACGATCAACGCCACCGCCGCCTGGCTGCTGGCGCTCTACATGACCGTCGGCGAGGAGAACGGGATCGAGCGCTCGGCGCTCCAGGGCACGACCCAGAACGACATCATCAAGGAGTTCCTCTCGCGCGGGACCTACGCGTTCCCGCCCGAGCCCTCGATGCGGCTGATCGCGGACATGATCGCGTTCACCGTCGACGAGGTGCCGCGCTGGAATCCGATCAACATCTGCTCGTACCACCTGCAGGAGGCCGGCGCGACGCCGGTGCAGGAGATCGCCTACGCGCTCTCGACCGCGCAGGCGGTGCTCGACCGCGTCCGCGAGCGGGTGCCGGCCGAGAGCTTCCCGCGCGTGTTCGGGCGCATGTCGTTCTTCGTCAACGCGGGCATCCGCTTCGTCGAGGAGCACGCCAAGCTGCGCGCCATGGGCCGGCTCTGGGAGGAGCTCGGCCGAACGCGCTATGGCGTGGACGACGAGCGCTTCCTGCGCTTCCGCTACGGCGTCCAGGTCAACTCGCTGGGGCTGACCGAGTCGCAGCCGGAGAACAACATCATCCGGATCGTGCTCGAGGCGCTTGCCGTCACGATGGGCCGCTCGGCGCGCGCCCGCGCGCTGCAGCTGCCGGCCTGGAACGAGGCGCTCGGGCTGCCGCGGCCGTGGGACCAGCAGTGGTCGCTGCGCATCCAGCAGATCCTGGCCTACGAGACCGACGTGCTCGACTACCCCGACATCTTCGAGGGCTCGCACGTGATGGACGGGCTCGTCGACGAGCTGATCGAGGGCGCGCGCGCCGAGATGGCCGTGGTGGCCGAGCGCGGCGGCGCGGTCGCGGCCGTGCCCTACATGAAGACGCAGCTGGTCGAGTCGCACCGCGAGCGCGTGCGGCGCATCGAGACGGGCGAGCTGGCCGTGGTCGGCCAGAACATCTTCACCGAGGCCGAGCCCTCGCCGCTGTCGGCGGGCGAGGACGGCGGGATCATGCGCGTCGACCCCGACGTGGAGCGCTCGGCGATCGAGGCGCTCGAGAGCTGGCGCTCCGGCCGCGACGATGCCGCGGTGGCGGAGGCGCTCGAGGCGCTGCGGTCGGCCGCCTCGTCGGACGAGAACATCATGGACCCGTCGCTGGCCGCCGCTCGCGCGGGGGTGACCACGGGCGAGTGGTCGGAGGCGCTGCGGTCGGTGTTCGGCGAGTACCGCGGGCCGACGGGCGTCGGCGACGCCGCCGCGGCCCCCTCCGACGATGCGCTGTCCGCGCTGCGCGACCGGGTCGAGCTGGTGTCCGAGGGGCTCGGGCGCAGGATCAAGATCCTGGTCGGCAAGCCGGGCCTCGACGGCCACTCCAACGGCGCCGAGCAGATCGCCGTGCGCGCGCGCGACGCGGGCATGGACGTGGTCTACGAGGGCATCCGGCTCACGCCCGCGCGGATCGCGCGCGCCGCGGTCGACGAGGGCGTGCACGTGGTCGGGCTCTCGATCCTCTCGGGATCGCACGCGCAGCTGATCCCGGAGGTGCTGCGCGAGCTCGAGGAGGCGGGCGTGGACGTGCCCGTCGTGGTCGGCGGCATCATCCCGCCGGCCGACGAGGCCGCCCTGCTCGACGCGGGCGTGTCGCGGGTCTACACGCCCAAGGACTTCGAGGTCAGCCGCATCATGGGCGACATCGTCGAGCTGGTCGCCGAGCGCAACGGCGTGGGCGCAGCGGTTTCGTAGCAACTTCGGGCTGCGGAGCGTGTTCGCAGGCGCATGCGTCCCGCTCTCCTCGCCGCGCTGGCGGCCCTCATCGCACTGGTCGGCTGCTACCCGGTCGGGGCTCCCGGCAAGACGAGCAAGATCGAGTTCGTGGGGACCACGACGGTCGGCGACTACGAGTTCGACCAGTACCGCAACCTCGCCTATCCGTGCAGCATCCGCGGCTACCAGACGTTCGTGATCGGGACGAAGGTCGGCTCTTCGGACACCGAGACCCGGCCGCTCTGGGTGCGCATGCGCGGCGGCGGGGTCGGCTACTTCGACTCGAGCGGGATCCCGCGGCCGACCGCCGGCAACAAGTCCGAGGAGACCGCGGCGACATCGATCGGCTACCTCAACCCGGCCGGCCTGATGGAGCTGGTGCGCGACGACCCGGCAGGCTTCCGGCTCGTGTCGGTGTCGATGTGCAATCACGACATCTACGCGGGCGGAGACCAGCCCGACCCGAACAACCCGAACACGCTGCCGGACGGCTCCGGGCGCATGACCAACGGACTGTTCGCGACAAAGGCGGCGATCCAGTTCGCGAAGACGCTCTACCCGACCAGCAAGTGGTTCCTGCACGGGACGAGCGCCGGGTCCGCGGGGGCGCTGTCGGTGTCCTGGGGGCTGCAGGAGCAGGGCATCCCGCCGGCCGGCACGATCGCCGACTCGGGCGTGGTGAACATCGAGTGGGAGCAGGCGCAGTTCCAGCAGGGCATCTGCACCGACAACGGCCGTGACCCCGAGGCGCTGGCGGCGATCCGGGCGCGCTCGCAGTACCAGCTCGCGGACATCAAGAACGAGCCGGACAAGCTCGTGAGCCGCGGCGAGCTGCGGGTGCCGCTGATCCACATCTGGAGCAGCGCGGACCCGAACGTGTGCGGCGCGACGCAGATGTCGTGCCCGCTGCGAGACGGCACGACCAAGACGATGAACAGCGCGGACTGCATCCACGAGCCGCTGCGCGCCGCCATCGCCGGCCTGGCCGCCGGCAGCAGCTCGCGCAACATTCGCGTCTGCGTCACCCCGGCCGGCGACGCCGAGAGGTGCGCGACCCACGTCGTCACCACCCGCGACCGCCCGAACACGGACCCCGCCGGCCCCGCCGACTACAACGGCGCGATCCTGGACTGGGTGCACGCGCGCCTGAGCGACTAGACCGGCCGCGGTGGCGCTTCACCCGGTATGGGCGGAGCGTCTGGACGCGGCGAGCACAGGAGGGTCACGGAAGAAACGGGACTATCTGTCCCGTTTCTTCAGCCACCCCCCGTCGACGTGGGCATCGGCGAGCTTGCGAGGGCGCAGCACGGGCTGGTCACCCTTGGTCAGCTGCAGTCGCTCGGCCTGAGCCCGAGCGGCGTGCGGAAGCGTGTGGCGGCCGGCCGCCTCCACCGCACCCACCGCGGCGTCTACGCCGTCGGCCACCCTCTGCTGAGCGGTCACGGGCGCGTTCTCGCCGCGGTGCTCGCCTACGGGCCCGGCGCCGTGGCGAGCCACCGCACCGCCGCGGGCCTCCTCGGCCTGATCGCGGACGGCAGGGCGACGATCGACGTGTCCGTGCCCCGGGCGGCACGGTCGCGACCGGGCCTCGCGGCGCACGCGACGCCGACACTGCTCGCCGAAGACGTCACGCACCGCCACGGCATCCCGTGCACGGGCGTCGCGCGCACCTTGCTCGACCTGGCCGACCGGGCGCCGCGGCGCCTCGTCGAGCGGGCCGTCGAGCAGGCGCAGGTGCTGCGCGTCTTCGACCTACGGACGGTCGACGCGGTGCTGGCCCGCGCGGACGGGAGGCAGGGCGCAGCGGTGCTGCGCGCCGTGCTGGCCGAGGCGGCCGACGAGCCCGGGCTCACGGAGAGCGAGCTCGAGGAGCGCTTTCTCGAGCTGTGCCGCGCGGGCGGGCTGCCGCGACCGGAGGTCAACGCGTGGCTCGAGATCGACGCCGGGCCTGCGATCCGCGCCGACTTCGTCTGGCGCGAGCAGCGCCTGATCGTCGAGACCGACGGCTGGGCCTCCCACGGCACTCGGCGCGGGTTCGAGGCCGACCGGCTGCGCGACCAGCGCGTCCGGCTCGCCGGATGGGAGCCGCTGCGCTTCACGAGGCGCCAGGTCGTGCGCGACCCGGAGCGGGTGACCGCCACCACCGCCGCTCTGCTCTACCGCTAGCGTGGGCCGCCATGGCCGCCCCCGATCCCGAGGAGCTCGGACGTCGCCTGCGCGAGCGCGATCGCACTGCCGCCCCGGCGGCCCTCAACCTGATCGAGGACCGCTCGCCCGCGGGCCGCGGAGGCCGCCGCGCGGCTGCTCGCGGAGGTCTCCCCCGCGGCGCTGGGCGGCGAGGCGCCGGCCCATCTGGTCGGCGTGACGGGCCCGCCCGGTGCGGGCAAGTCGACGCTGCTGTCGGCGCTCGTGGCGCGAGTGGCGCCGCGCCGGCCGAACGGTGGCGGTGCTCGCCGTCGACCCCTCCTCGAAGCGCTCGGGCGGCTCCCTGCTGGGCGACCGCGCCCGCATCGACCACGACCCCAAGGACGACGGCGTGCTGATCCGCTCGACGGCGGCCGGCGGCCGACTGGGTGGGCTCGCGGTCGCGACGCGGGAGGCAGCCGAGGCCCTCGCGGCGGCGTTCGACGTGGTGGTGGTCGAGACTGTGGGTGTGGGTCAGTCCGAGACAGACGTCGAGGAGGTCTGCGACACCGTGGCGGTAGTGGTTCAGCCCGCCTCGGGCGACGTGCTCCAGTTCCTCAAGGCCGGGATCATGGAGGTGCCGGACGTGCTCGTGGTGACGAAGGCGGACCTGGGCGACGCGGCCAGGCGGGCACGCGCCGACCTCGATCAGGCGCTCGCGGCGCTCGGCTCGCGTGACGTGCCGGTCGTGGCGGTCTCGTCGGTCGCCCCGCCGCAGGGCATCGAAGAGCTGATCGGCGCGCTCGACGACCACCGCGAGCGGACGGACGTGGCGGCGCGCCGCCTGCGTGCCCGGAGGCTGTCGGCGCTGCGCGAGTTCGTCGCCGAGCACGGCGAGAGCGCGCTGCGCTCCGTGGGCGGGCGGCGCGAGGCGCAACGGCTGCTCAACGCCCGCGACGAGCGCGAGTCGGTCGCCGAGCTGGTCGGCGCACTCGAGGAGGCGGGACGTTGAGCCGGCGCAGCCGCAGGGCCGGACGCGATGCCGAGCCCAGCGCGCCGGGCGGCGGACCCACCGCCGCAGGCCCCGTCGCCGCGCCACCCCCGCCCCACGCCGCCCCTACCTCCTCCAGGCCGTCTTCCTGATCGCCGTCTTCCTCGTCGTCACGCTGGTCGCGGACCTGGCCGGCGCGGCCAACCTCGGCGTCGCAGCGGGCATCGGCCAGATCGTCTTCGCCATCGCCCTGATGGCGACGATGCTCAAGAACTAGCGGATCGCGTCGTCGCTCACATAGCCCGGCCCGCGCAGCTGCGGCCGCTTCGCCCGCCGCGCCGCGAGTCGGCGCGAGCGGTCTCCAGATCGGTCCCGCAGATGGCGCAGCCCGCCGCGAACGGGCTCACCGGCTCCCGGCACCCGGGGCACCTGCTGATCGCGCGAGGCATCGCTTCCACTTTAAGGCGATGATCCGGTCGAGCAAGGCGGCTGGCCACTTGTCCTACGGTCGGCCGCGCTCGGCGTAGCACCACCCCGCCGGCCGCGGGAACTCACCGCGCACCGGCTCCGCCCCGCCGGCGAACGTCGCGCGGATGTGCGCCAGAGCTCCCAGCCGCGCCGCGCCGCGCGGCGCGGCGAACAGCCACTTGTCGGCCGCCGGGATGCCGACCGCCACCACCGACCCGTCGATCGACCAGGTGAGCCCCTCGAAGGCGCCGCGTGCGGCCAGGAGGCGCCGCGGCGCCGTCGGCCGGTCGATCCGCAGCACCAGCACGCGGCTGCCCGACGCGTCGCGTGCGATCAGCGCCAGGCGCTGCCCGTCGGGCGCGATCGCCGATCCCGTCGCGGCCACCCCGGCCGGCAGCGCGATCGTCCGCAGCAGTCGTCCGCGCGGCCCGTGCACGCGCACCGCCCGCTCCCCGACCGTCACCAGGCGCCGACCGCCCTCTGCCCACCAGATCTCGCGCACGGGCGGCTGCGGCGGCGTCTCCCCGAGCACCCGCCGCGTGTCCGCCTCCACGATCCGCACCCGAGCGCCGGAGGCGAAGGCGACGACCTGCTCGGCCGGCTCGGCCAGTGGCTTCCAGGCGGGCGCCGCCGCGCCCGCCCCGCGCGCGAGCAGCCAGTCGACCGCGTTGTCGCCGCGCGCGACGCGCAGGTCGGTGCCGCTGCGGTAGGCGATCCGGTAGCCATCGGGCGACCAGCGCGGCACCGTCACCGCCCCGGCGGCGGGCCGCACCCAGCGCTCGTGGCCCCCCTGGGGATCGACCGCCACCAGCTCGCGCCCGCGCGCGGCCGCCACGAACAGGCCGCCGGGCGACCAGGTCGCGTCGGAGAAGCTCCCGAGCCGGCGCCGGGCGCCGTCGTCGTTCACGATCCACGCCGCCCCGTCGGCCACGACGAGCATCCGGCCCGGCGCCGGCAGCGACTCGAGCTCCACCTGCGGCGCGGGATCGACGACGTCGTCGATCCAATCCCCCATGCGCGCCCCGGCCGGCGTGAGCGCCAGCGCCGCGACCAGCACCGCCGTCGCGCCCGCCAGCGCCAGCCGGGCGCCGTGGCGGCGCAACCGCCGCGGGCTCCTCGCCGCATGCGCCGCGCGAACCACCTGCCACGCGCGCTGCTCCGCCTCGCCGGCGCGCGGCGGCGCCGCCGCCCGCAGCTCGCGCGCGAGGCGCGCCTCCAGGTCCCGATCCGCGCGCCGGCTCATGGCTCGAGCTCCGTCGACAGCCGGTCGAGCCCGCGGCGCAGCCGCGAGTTCACGGTGCCGCGCGGCACCTCCAGCAGCTCCGCGATCTCCCCCGGCGTGTACTCGAGCAGGTGCCGCAGCACCACCGCGGCGCGCTGGTCGGGGTCGAGCTCCGCGAGCGCGGCCACCACCTCGGACGACCAGCGCGACGAGCGCTGCGGCGGCGCCTCGCCCTCGGTCGCGTCGGCGACCTCGCGGCGCAGCGCCCGCGCGCGCGACCAGTCGATCGCGCGGTTGACGACGATCCGGTGCAGCCAGGGGCCGAACGGGCGGCTGCGGTCGAAGCGGTCGAGCGCGCGGATCGCCGCGAGGAACGCCTCCTGGGCGATGTCCTCCGCGGCCGCCGCGTCGTGGACGATCAGGAACGCGGCGCGGTGCGCCGGACCCCAGTGCGCCCGGAAGAGCGCCTCCATCGCCTCGTGCGACCCCGACTGCGCCGCGCGCACCCAGGCGCGCTCGCGCCGGCGCGACGGGCGCCCGCGATCGGCCGGCCCGAGCCGGGCGGCGGCCAGGTCGACTGCGGAAGCGCGTGCCAGAGCAATGGTCATCCTCACCCCTGCCGCCCCTACGTACAAGCTGGGGCCAGAGGTCCCGCTAGCCGAGCAGCAGCTCCGCCTCGGCCAGATCCTCGGGGGTGTTGACGCTGCGCACCAGCGCGGCGGGCAGCGCGACCCGCACCGGGTCGAGCGCCTCGACCGTGCGCGTGAGCGGCGCGTCGGGCGCCGCGGCGCGCAGCACCGCCAGCGCCGCGGGCGCGTACACGCCGAAGGTGGGCTGCAGGACGCCGGCGGCCGACGCGACCGCGGCCGTGGCCATCCCGGCGCCCGCCGCCGCGACCAGCGAGCCGCAGGCCTCGGCCGTCACGAACGGCATGTCGGCCGCGCAGACGAGCACCGGCCCGTCGGCGGTGACGAGCGCGTGGACGATCCCGGTGAGCGGGTGGCGCGGCTCGTCGGGCTCCTCCCAGCGCTCGACGCCGGGCAGGTCGGGCAGCGGCGTGTCGGCCTTGCACACGACGGCCACGCGCTCGCAGGTCGCCGCCAGCGCGTCGGCGGGCCAGGCCGCGAGCGGCCGGCCGGCCAGCGGCGCGGCGGGCTTCGACGCCTCGCCGAGCCGGCTGCCGGCGCCGCCGGCGAGCAGGACACCGATCACGGCGGGCAGGCTAGCGAGGCGGTAGGCTCGCGCGGCGTGGGACTCGGCTCCTTCATCGCGGTCGGCAAGTCGCTCGAGACCGCGCTCCAGCGCGTGGAGCTGGCCGAGCGGCTGGGCTACGGGTCCGCGTACGTGACGCACATCGCCGCGCGCGACTCGATCACCACGCTGATGGCATACGCGTCGCGCAGCGAGCGCCTGCTGCTCGGCACCGGCGTCACCCCGATCTACAGCCGCACCCCGGTGGCGACGGCCCAGTCGTTCGCCGTGCTGGACGAGTTCTCGGCGGCCGCGCGATCATCGGGCTCGGCGTCTCGCACCGGCCGGTCGTCGAGGCCTGGTACGGCCAGCAGATCGAGAAGCCGCTGCGCGAGATGCGCGAGTACGTGGCCGCCGTCCGCGCGATGCTGCGCGGCGAGGACCCGCCGGCCGAGGGGCGCTTCGCCACCTCGTTCCACTTCATGGGCTACGAGCCGCGGCCGGACATCCCGATCTACCTCGCCGGCCTCTCCCCCGGGATGCTGCGGCTGGCCGGCGAGATCGCCGACGGCGTGATCCTCTGGCTCTGCAACCCTGACTACATCCGCGACGTCGTCGTGCCGACCGTCGCCGAGGGTCGCGCCAAGGCCGGGCGCCCCGCGGAGGGGTTCGACATCGTCGCCGCCGTGCCGTCCGCCGTGACCGAGCGAGCCCGAGCGCGCGCTGGCGCAGATGCGCTCCGAGCTGATCCCGTACTTCTCGCTGCCGTTCTACCGCAAGATGCTCGAGCGCTCCGGCTACGGCGACGACATCGCCGCCTTCGACGAGGGGATGCAGGCAGGCGGCCCCGAGGGCGCGGTCGCCGGGATCTCGGAGCGCTTCCTCGACAACCTGGCGGCGGTCGGCAGCGCCGAGCAGGCCTCCGCGTCGGTACGCCGATACGCCGAGAGCGGCGCCACCTCGCCCTGCATCGGCGGCATCTCGCGCACCGACTTCGACGCCACGCTCGAGGCGCTCGCGGGCTCGCTGACCGGTTAAGGTCCGCTACGCGACGGTCCCGCCCGAGACGGCGCCGGGCGCCCTCGGGCGCACGGACCGCTCTGGGGCAACCCCAGGGACGCCGGAGATAGCAACGCATCACGTCGCATGCGCGCCCGCTGCCCGGAAGCAGCTCATGCGCACGCACGACAGGAGCAGTCGGGCGGGGCCGTCGCAGCCACCGGCCCTTGTACGACTCGCGCCTCCAGCTCCAGCTCGCCCGCCCGCTCGCGAACGCCTTCCTCGCGGGCGAGTGGACGCAGACCGCGATGGTGCGGCGCGCGCGCGAGGCGGTCGTCCCCGCGCCGCGCTGGACCGGGCAGATCGCGGCCGCGGTGCTCGCCGCCTACCCGCGGCCGCCGCACGACCGGCCGCGTGAGCTGGCGCGCTACATCCGGCTCGAGATCGCCGCCCGGCGCGACCCACCGCTGCTGGCGCGGCCGCAGGTGCGGCGGCTGTACGCGCCGCCAGAGCGGATGGGCAGGCGGCGCTGGCCGGTGCCCGAGCTCGAGACGGTGGCCGACCTGGCCGAGCTGCTGGAGCTCGAGCCGGGCCGCTTCGACTGGCTGACCGACGCGCGCGGGCTCGAGCGCTCGGTCGTGTCCGAGCAGCTGCGCAACTACCGCTACGCCTGGCTGCCGCGCGCGGGAGCGCCGCCGCGCGCGATCGAGCGCCCCAAGTCGATGCTGAAGGCGGCGCAGCGCCGGATCCTGCACGAGGTGCTGGATCGCATCCCCGCGCACGCGGCCGCGCACGGGTTCGTGGGCGGGCGCTCGGTGCGCAGTCATGCTGCGATCCACGCGGGCAGCGGCGTGGTGCTCCGGCTCGACCTCGAGGACTTCTTCGCGTCGGTCACCGCCGGGCGCGTGTTCGGCATCTTTCGCACCGCCGGCTATGGCGAGGGCGTCGCCCATGCCCTGACGGCCCTCTGCACCAACGTGATGCCGCGCTCGACCTGGGCCGCGCTGCCGCGGCCGGACGACCCCGCGCTGTTCGGCGCGCACTGGCGCCTGGGGCGCCGCCTCGCCACGCCGCACCTCCCGCAGGGGGCGCCGACGTCGCCGGCGCTCGCCGGCCTCTCCGCCTTCTCCCTCGACCGCCGCCTGACCGGCCTCGCCGCCGCCTTCGGGGCGCGCTACAGCCGCTACGCCGACGACCTCGCCTTCTCGGCCGAGGCGCTCAACGCGCGGCCGGCTCACGCCGATCGCCGCGGAGATCGTCCGCGACGAGGGCTTCCTGCTGCGGCACGACAAGACGCGCGTGATGCGGCGCGCGGGCCGCCAGCGGCTCTGCGGCGTGGTCATCAACGAACACCCGAACGTCCCGCGCCGCGAGTACGACCTGCTCAAGGCGATCCTCCACGACGCGGCGCGCAACGGCCCGGCGGCCGCGAACCGCCGCGGGCATCCCGAGTTCGGCGCCCACCTGCTCGGCCGGATCGCGTGGGTGGAGCAGCTCAACCCGGCGCGCGGGGCCCGCCTGCGCGAGCGCTTCGGCGCGATCTCGTGGTGATCAGAAACGGACATGTTTACGTTCCGGCGGCGGTGGGGAGAACCCGCGTCGAGATGAGGAGACTGGCCCTCCGGAGCGCGACGGTGGCTGCTGTGTGTCGCCGCCCTCGTCGGCGCCGCCGCCCCCGCCGCCAACGCCGTCGACGTCTACTCGTTCGCGAACGGGTGCTACGCGCTGAAGGACTCGCTGGCCAATCGCTACGTCGTCAAGGACTCGCGTCGGCTACGCCACGAGCGCGACGACGCTCGCCGCGGCCACGCCCTTCCGCATGCAGGCCACCGCGCTCGGGCGCTACCTGCTCTACGGGCCCGACGCGCAAGATGCCCGCGACCGCGCTGCTCGACGGCGTCGCGCCCAGCGGCACGCCCGGCCCCGCCGCCGACTGGCGCGTCCAGGACGTGAACGGCAGGTTGAAGCTGGTCAGCGTGCAGACGAGCCGCGAGCTCGGCGTCAACGCGGTCAACCGCGTCGTGCAGGTCGCGCCGTCGCTCGCGCGCTGGAGCTTCGTCGCGAAGCAGGGCTGCGCCAAGTTCCCGGAGGTCGAGGTCAACGTCAGCGGCACGCCGATCAAGGGCGCGACCCCGACGTCGAAGGTCCGCGGCTTCTTCGACGACCACATCCACCTCGGCGCCTTCGAGTTCCTCGGCGGCCGCTTCCACTGCGGCCGCCCGTGGAGCCCCTACGGGGTGACGGTCGCGCTGCGCGACTGCGCCGACCACTACCCCAACGGCGCCGGCGCGGTGGTCGAGAACTTCATCAGCACGGGCAGCCCGGCCGCCACGCACAGCCCCGAGGGCTGGCCGTCCTTCGCCGGCTGGCCGCGCGACGAGTCCCAGACGCACGAGGGGACCTACTGGAAGTGGCTCGAGCGCGCCTGGCGCTCCGGGCTGCGCCTGATGGTCAACGACCTCGTCGAGAACCGCGCGCTCTGCGACCTGTACCCGCTCAAGAAGAACAACTGCAACGAGATGGCGAGCGCGTACAAGCAGGCCGAGGACATGCACCAGCTGCAGGACTACATCGACGCCCAGTTCGGCGGTCCCGGCAAGGGCTTCTTCCGCCTGGTGAGCAACTCGGCCGAGGCCCGCAAGGTCATCAACGCCGGCAAGCTCGCCGTCGTGCTCGGCATCGAGGAGTCAGCGGTACTGAACTGCGAGCAGTTCAACGGGACGCCGAAGTGCGACGCCGCCCAGATCGACCGGGAGCTCAACCAGCTGTACGCCGCAGGGGTGCGGTCGCTGTTCCCGGTGCACAAGTTCGACAACGCTCTGGGCGGCACGCACTTCGACTCGGGCGCCACCGGCGTGCTCGTCAACACCGGCAACAAGTGGGTCACCGGCCAGTTCTGGGCCGCCAACCACTGCGACGCCGCCGACCACGACAACCAGCCGCCAGCCGATCGGCGACGCCGAGGCCCAGCTCGTCTACACGCTCTTCGGGCCGGTGCTGACCCAGCCGCTGTTCCAGGGCCAGCTCCCGGTCTATCCGCCCAGCCCCGTCTGCAACCCGAAGGGACTCACGCCGCTCGGCGAGTACGTGATCCGGGCCATGATGCGCAAGGGAATGATCGTCGAGACCGACCACCTGAGCGTGAAGGCGCGCCAGCAGGTGCTCTCGATCCTCGAGTCCAAGAAGTACCCGGGCGTCATCTCGAGCCACTCCTGGGGCGACCTCGGCACGCAGAAGCGGCTCCAGAAGCTGGGCGGGCTGGTCGGGCCGATCTCGAGCGTCTCGACCCAGTTCGCCGACGAGTGGCGCGTCGCGCGCGCCAACCGCGACACGCGCTTCGCCTTCGGCACCCCGTTCGGCTCCGACATCAACGGGCTGCACTCCCAGCCGGTGCCGCGCGCCGGGGCGAGCGCCAACCCGGTCCGCTACCCGTTCAAGTCCTTCGACGGCGGGAGCACGATCGACCGCCAGCACTCGGGCACGCGCATCTACGACATCAACGCCGACGGCGTGGACCACTACGGGCTCTACCCGGACTGGATCGAGGACCTGCGCATCGTCGCCGGCCAGCAGATCGTCGACGACATGGCCAACGGCGCCGAGGCCTACCTGCAGCTGTGGGCGCGCGCCGAGAAGGCCGCCGGCTAGCCGCCCAGCGCAGCTACCTTCCAGCCACCGCCCACCCGGCGCATCAGCAGCACGTCGTCCACGTCCGCCTGGCCCTGCGCCCGCGTGCGGACCCGGACCCGCGCCGTCGCCCCGTCGACCTCGATCGCCAGCGGCTCGATGCTGGGGCGCCGGACCGCGGCGGCCGCGGAACGCGTCCGGGCGACGCAGTCCGCCCCTCCCGCGCGGGTGCGCGCGGCGGGCGTGAGCAGGTCGCTGCAGACGGTCGCGAAGTCGCCGGCGGCGGTCGCGCGCGTGAGCCGGTCGAGGGTGAGTCCGATCGCGCGGGCGGGCCCGCTGGCGTCCGGCGGGTCGCCGCCGCCGCCCAAGCAGCCGGTCAAAGCGAGCGCGACGGCCATAATGGTCAGATGGAAGGATCCGCGCAGGAGTCCGTGGGCACCCAGTCGAGCTGGCTGCGGTGCTATCGCTGCTGGTCGCAGAACCTCGAGGTGCAGCTCCACTACGAGGGCATACTGAAGGTCGACGCCGACACCGGCGAGGCCGTCGAGCCGGTCGAGGAGGTGCAGGAGGCGGTCGTCCAGTGCCTCGACTGCCTGCACGACCAGCCCCACCTGGCGCTGACCTTCTACGAGGAGAACGGCCGGCGCGTCTCGCGCGTGGAGCCCGTGGAGGACCGCTGGGAGCGGATGGTGACCGGCACGCCCTGGGTCGCCTCCTGCACGGTCACGGTGGACGCCGACCAGGTCGAGTCCTGCTCCGGCCCCGAGGCCGCCGAGTCGCTCGCCTTCGCCGCCTTCGGCGACCACGGCACGCGCGAGTTCTTCACCCACGTGCGCTTCCACAAGCACGAGGAGGACCGCATCGTGATCCACATGCTGGTCGAGCTCTACTCGCGCTCGGCCGACGAGGCGACCGAGGTCATGGAGGCCTCGGCGCGCGGCACGCTGACGATCACGTCACTGGCCGAGGAGTCACGGCCGCCGGCCTCGTCCGGCGACGAGGCGCACTAGCCGACCGCCACCACCCCGCGCCGCGCCAGCTCCTCGATCTCCGCGCCCGAGCGCCCCAGCTCGCCGAGCACCTCCGCGGTGTGCTCGCCCAGGAGCGGCGGCGGCGCCGGGCTCGGGGCTGGTCGCGCCCCAGATCGGCGAGGCGACCAGGTCGAGCGGCCCGGCGGTCGGGTGCTCGACCGAGACCGTCGCCGGGCGCCCGGCGGCCGCGGCCGCGGCCAGCGCCTCCGGGCACGGTGCGGACCTTCCCCACCGGGACCCCGGCCGCGTCCAGCGAGCGGGAGCCATTCCTCCGCCGGGCGCTCGCGCAGGCGCTCGGCCAGCCGCGGGATCAGCTCGGCGCGGTGCTCTACGCGCGCAGCGTTCGTCGCGTAGCGCTCGTCGGCCGCCAGCTCCGCGAGGCCGAGGGCGTCGCAGAGGCCCCGGAAGAGGCCGTCGTTGGCTGCGGCGATCGCCAGCTCGCCCGACGCGGTCGGGAAGGTCTCGTAGGGCACGATGTTCGGGTGGGCGTTGCCGTAGCGCACCGGCTCGGCGCCCGTCACCAGCGCGTTCTGCGCGACGTTGACGAGCCCGGCCAGGCCGCTGTCGAGCAGCGGCACCTCGATGCGGGCGCCCTCTCCCCCGTGCAGCCCCGCCAGGATCCCCGCCGCCGCGTGCAGCCCGGCGAGCACGTCCACGAGCGCGACGCCGACCTTGTGGGGCGGCCCGCCCGCCTCGCCGGTGATCGACATCAGCCCGCTCTCCGCCTGCGCGACGAAGTCGTAGCCGGGGCGCCCGGGCGGCTGCGCTGCGACCCGAAGCCGGTGATCGAGCAGTAGACGACGCGCGGGTTGCGCTCCCGCACGGCCTCGTAGCCGACCCCGAGCCGGTCGGCGCCGCCCGCCTTGAAGTTCTCGATCACGGCGTCGGCCCCGGCGCACAGCTCCAGCGCCAGCGCGCGCCCCTCCGCCTGGCCCAGATCGATCGCGCAGGAGCGCTTGCCGCGGTTGAGCGACAGGTAGTAGGCCGCCTCGCCGCCGGTGAAGGGCGGGCCCCACGAGCGCGTCTCGTCGCCGCCCTGCGGCCGCTCGACCTTGACGACGTCGGCGCCCAGGTCGGCGAGCACCATCGTGCAGTACGGGCCCGCCAGCACGCGCGACAGGTCGACCACGCGCACGCCGCGAAGCGGCTGCAAGGATGCGTCGGGTGAGCTCATCCCGGACGGGCATCCTGACAGGCGCCGGCCTGGCGGTGGAGGCGCTGGAGCGCGCGGGCGTCGAGGTGGCCTTCGGCCTGCCGGGCGTGCACAACCTCGCGCTGTGGCGCGCGCTGGGCGACTCGCCGGTCCGCCTGGTCGGCGTCCGCCACGAGCAGACCGCCGCCTACGCGGCCGACGGCTACGCGCGCGCGACCGGCCGCCTGGGCGTCGCGCTCACCACGACCGGCCCGGGCGCGGCCAACACGCTCGCCGCCGTCGGCGAGGCCTGGGCGTGCCGCCAGCCCGTGATGGTGATCGCCACCGACATCCCGGCCCGGCTGCGCCGCCCCGGCGTGTGGCGCGGCGTCCTGCACGAGGCGACCGACCAGGCGGGGATGTTCGCGCCGGTGGTGAAGCGCACCTTCCGCGCGGACGAGCGCCGGCGAGGTGGGCGCCGTCGTGGCCGCGGCGGCCGCGGTGGCGCTCGAGGCCGCCGCGGCGGCCCGTGTACGTGGAGATCCCGACGGACGTGCTCGGCGCCGAGGCGGCCGACGGCGGCCGACCCGCCCGCGTCCGCCGCACGACGCAGCCCGCCGTCGACGAGGCCGCGCTCGACCGCGCCGCCGCGCTGCTCGACGGCGCCCGCAGGCCGCTGATCTGGGCCGGCGGCGGCGCCCTCCAGGCCGAGCGCGGGCGCCGCGATCGCGCGCCTGGCCGAGAGGCTCGCCGCGCCCGTGGTGCTCACCTACTCCGCCCGCGGGCTGCTGGCGCCCGACCACCCCTGCCTCGTCGAGGCCACCGCCGCACGTCCCGGCCGTGGGCGCGCTGTGGGACGAGGCCGACGTGGTCCTCTCGATCGGCAGCGACTTCGACGGGATGATGACCCTGGGCTGGAAGCAGCCCCAGCCGCCGCAGCTGATCGCGATCAACGTCGACCCGCCCGACGCCGCCAAGAACTACGTCCCCGACGTCGCTGTCGAGGCCGACGCCGCGGCGGGCGCCGGCGCGCTGGCGGAGCGGGTGGCGGAGCGCCCCGGCCTGGACGACCTCGCCGCGCGGGTGCGCGATCTCAACCGGGCCGTCCGCGCCGAGCTCGCCGACACCGACCCGAGCGCGCTCGGAGTTCCTCGCTCTCGATCGAGAGCGCCCTGCCCGACGACGCCGTCGTGATCTGCGACATGTGCATCCCCGGCTACTGGCTGGGCGGCTTCCACCGCACGCCCGCCCCGCGCAAGCTCGCCTACCCGCTCGGCTGGGGAACGCTCGGCTGCGGCGTTCCCGCAGGGCCTCGGAGCCGCGCTCGCCGGCGCCGGGCCTGCCGTCAGCGTCTCGGGCGACGGCGGCTTCCTCTACGCCTGCGGCGAGCTGGCCACCGCCGCGCAGGAGCAGATCCCGCTCACCGCCGTGATCGTCGACGACGGCGGCTACGGCATGCTGCGCTTCGACCAGGACCTGAAGGGCGACCCCCGCGAGGGCGTGGACCTCGCACACGCCCGACTTCGTCGCCCTCGCCCGCTCCTTCGGGGTGCGCGCGGACCGCGTCGAGGGCCTGGGGAGCGGACTTCGCGGCGAGGCTGGCCGACCACGTCGGCCTGGCCGAGCCCACCGTGCTCGTCGCAGACGCGGCGCTGCGCCCGCCGCCGAACGTCTCGCCCCGCTGGTATCGCAGGTGAACGGCCGGCAGCGGCGGGACGAGCTGCTCGAGCAGGCGGCCGAGGCGTCGCGCACGGGTCTGCAGCGCCCGCAGGGACCGGATCGCGACCGGCGCGCGCCCGATCCTGCACTCCGCGGTCAGCGCCTCGCTGGCATGGCTGATCGCAACCGAGGTCGTCGGGCCACGATCAGCCCTTCTTCGCGCCGATCTCGGCGGTGGTGACGCTCGGCCTCACGGTCGGCCAGCGCCGCCGCCGCGCGATCGAGCTCGCGCTCGGCGTGTCGGTCGGGATCGCGATCGCCGACGCGCTGGTGGCCGCGATCGGCACCGGGACCTGGCAGGTCGGCGTGGTCGTGGCCCTGGCGATGGTGGCGGCGGCGCTGGTGGGCGGCGGCTCGCTGCTCGCGTCGCAGGCGGGCGCCTCGGCGGTGCTGGTCGCGACGCTGCAGCCGCCGGACGGCGGCGTCGACTTCGGCCGCTCGCTCGACGCGCTGGTCGGCGGCGGCAGCGCCCTGCTGGTCAGCTCGCTGCTGCTGCCGGTGAACCCGCTGCGGCTCGTGCGCGAGAGCGCGGAGCCGGTGCTGGCGCGGCTGATCGAGGCGATCGACCTCGTGGCGCAGGCGCTCACCACCCGCGAGACCGAGGCCGTCGGACGAGGCGCTGCTGGCGCTCGACCCGCACCGACGGCGAGCACGAGCAGCTCGTCGCGACGCTGGAGGCCGCCGGCGAGGCGGCGCGCCTGTCGCCGCAGCGCCGCGGCTCCCTGGGCGGCCTCGACCGCTATGCCGTCGCCGCCGGCGAGCTGGGCCGGGCGATCGAGAACGTGCGCGCGCTCGCGCGCGGGGCCCGGTCGCGCCATCAACCTCGGGGACGCGGTGCCGCCCGAGGCCGTGGAGGCGGTGGGGGAGCTGGCCGAGGCCGCACGCGCCCTGCGCGAGTACCTGGACGGCGGCGAGCCGGACGCGGCGCGGGCCGCGGCGGCGCGCGCCGCCGCGCTCGCCAACCAGGTGCTGGAGGCGACCGGCAACCTCTCGGCCGTGCACATCGTCGGCCAGATCCGCCTGGCCGCCGTCGACCTGATGCGCGCCAGCGGCCTCCCGCGCGACGAGGCGCAGGAGGCCGTGCGCGCGGGCCGCGCCGTGTCAACCCCGGCGGCTCAGCCCAGCTCGAGCGGCCGCGCGCCGCGCACGTGGACCACGCGCGTCGACCCGAGCTGATGGACCGCGCGCGCCGGGTCGGGCAGCGTGTGGCCGTGGAGCAGCCAGCCCGGCTGGTGGGCCTCGACCCACGCCCGCAGCGCCGGCGAGCCGCTGTGCGCGCGGTCCTCGGGGTCGTCGTTGACCCCCGATGGCGGCGCGTGCACCAGCAGCACGTCGGCCTCGGGCAGCTGCGCCACCATCGCCTCGGCCTCCTCCTCGGTCCACTGGTTGCCGCCGGCGACGCTGTAGCGCGGGGAGCCGCCGAAGCCGGCGAAGCGCACCCCGCCGACCTCGGCCGCGCGCAGGTGCAGGTCCTCGACCCCGAGGGCGTCCAGGGCGCCCGGCGCGTCGTGGTTGCCGCGCACGCCCAGCTTCGGCAGCGTCACGTCGGCCAGGCCGTCGGTCCAGGCGGGCTCCAGGTCGCCGAGCACGACGATCAGGTCCGGCGCCAGCGCCTCGACCAGCTCGGGGATCGGGCGGTGCGGCGGCTCGTCAGCCAGCGCCAGGACCAGCAGGGCTAGTCCCAGGCGAGCCGGAAGCCCGCGTCGCCGGTCAGCTCGGCCACGTCCATCTGCGCCTTCTGCAGCTTGCCGGCGAAGTCCCAGTTGAGCGACTGCCAGCGCGTGAACTGGTCGAGCACCCAGATGCCCGGACTGGCGGCTGCCGTTGCCGGACTTGCCGTTGCCGCCGAAGGGCAGGTGCGCCTCGGCGCCCGAGGTCGAGTTGTTGACCGACACCATCCCGGCGGTCACGCGCTCGCGGAACTTGAACGCGGAGCGCGGATCGTTGGTGTAGATCGCCGACGAGAGGCCGTAGCCGTGCCCGTTGGCGAGCTCCATCGCCTCGTCGAAGTCGCCGAACGACGCGACGCCGACGATCGGGCCGAACGTCTCGGTCAGGTAGATCTCGTCGTCGGCGGTGACGCCGTCGACGATCGTCGGGTGGCAGAACAGCCCCGCCTCCGGGTCGCCGACGAAGCCGGCGCGCGGGTTGTCGGCGGTGATGCGGCCGGTGCCGCTCGACCCCGAGATCGTGTGGTGACCGCGGATCAGGTCGAGCCAGCCGAGGAAGCGCTCCTGGAAGCGCTCGTGGATCATCGGCCCGTAGAGCACGTCCTCGAACGGGTCGCCGATCGCGGCCTCCTCCACCAGGCCGGTGAGGCGGCGCAGCAACTCGTCGTGGACCGACTCGTGCACGATCACCGTGCCGAGCGAGGTGCAGCGCTGGCCCGCGGTGCCGAAGCCGCTGAACAGCGCGCCCTCGGCGGCCAGGTCGAGATCCGCGTCGGGCATGACCACGAGCGGGTTCTTGCCGCCCAGCTCGAGGCAGGGCGACTGGACGTGGCGCCCGCACAGCTCGCCGATGCGCGAGCCGACCTCGGACGAGCCGGTGAACCCGACCTTGTCGACGACGCCCTCCTCGAGCGCCCGCTCGAGGCCCTCGAAGGCGGCGGGACCGTCGCACTGGACCAGGTTGAGCACGCCGTCGGGCAGCCCCGCGGCCAGGAACAGCTCGGTGAGCGCCTGGCCGAGCGCCGGCGCGTACTCGGCCGGCTTCCAGACCACCGCGTTGCCGCACAGCAGCGCCGGCACGAGGTACCAGGACGGCACCGCGACCGGGAAGTTGCCCGCCGTCACGATCGCCGCGACCCCGACCGGGTTGCGGAACGTGAACAGCTGCTTGTCGGGCAGCTCGCTCGGCACGGTCTGGCCGTACAGGCGCCGGCCCTCCGAGACGAAGAAGTCGCAGGTGTCGATCACCTCCTGCACCTCGCCGAGCGACTCCGGGTAGGGCTTGCCGATCTCGCGCGTGAGCAG
Organism: uncultured Thermoleophilaceae bacterium; assembly: GCA_963828225.1. Classification (GTDB taxonomy): domain Bacteria; phylum Actinomycetota; class Thermoleophilia; order Solirubrobacterales; family Thermoleophilaceae; genus JACVRW01. The sequence continues at coordinate 893,077 of CAWHDX010000007.1, forward strand.
GCGCGCCAGCGCCTCCTTGTTGTCCTCGACCAGGCGGCCGATGCGGCCGATCGCCTTGCCGCGCACGGGCGGCGGCGTCGCCGCCCAGGCGCGCTGCGCCGCGCGGGCGGCGCGGCAGGCGTCCAGGAAGCCGTCGGCGTCGGTCAGCCAGGCCTCGCAGACCAGCTCGTCGAGGTTCGCGGGGTTGCGCGACTCCACCCGGTTGCCGCCCTCGCGCGCGCTGCCCGCCGATGATCGACGCGACGGTCCTCGTCTCCGTGATGCTCATGCGGCTAGCGTAGCCGCGAGGCGAGCACAGACCGGCAGGCGCGGCGCCACCGCGACGGTCGCGCGCCCGAGCGGGCCGCGGCCGGCCGCCCAGCGTCGTGACGGCGGTGGCGTCGTCGGTGAAGCGGTCCTTGTAGCCCTCGCCGCCGCGCAGGAAGTCGTACTCGCGCATGCCGTCCTCGAACGCCTCGCGCACGCTGTGGACGAGCAGCACGAAGCCGACGGCGAGCCGCTCCAGCTCCGGGTCGCGCCCGGCCTGGTAGTAGAGCTCGCGCCGGGCGAAGCGCAAGCCCGTACCAGGCCGCCGCGACCGCCCCGTCGAGCTCGAGCAGCCACAGCCGCAGCCAGCCGCGCTCGCAGCGCGCTGCGGGCGAAGTCGCGGTGGAAGGCGGCGCGCCGGTCGTCCTGGAGCGCGCCCGACCCCTCGCCCGCTCCAGCGCTCCTCGTGCAGCTCGGAACAGCGCCTCCAGGTCGGCGTCGAGCCGCTCCGGGTCCTCGGCGAGCCGGAAGCTCAGCTCGTGCTCCTGGCGAGCTTGCGCTCGCGCCGGCGCGCCTGCTGGCGGAAGTTGGAGCTCTGGAGGCGAGGTAGTCGTCCCAGCTCTGGCCCTCGGATGCTCACGACCGGGCTGGGCTCGCTCTGCAGCTCGCGAGCCGGCAGCCCGCCGAGCAGCTCGCGCGCCTGCAGCCGCTCGGCCAGCAGCACGTCCCAGCCGCCCTCGCCCAGCACCTGCTCGAGCGCGGACGCCGCCAGGGCGCCGGTCGGCGGGAGCGCAGACGGGGCCCATCGCGTCGCTCGGCCCGTGGCCGACGAAGCGGAGCACCCGCGGGCGGGCGCTGCGCCAGAGCACCAGCGGCAGCACCGCGGCCGAGCCGACCGCCCTCGCGGACCGTGTATACGCGCAGCTCCTGGTCGGCGCCGAAGTGCCGCTGCCAGGCGCTCAGCCCACTCCGGGGTGCGCGAAGACGTTCCCCGACGGCCTCGCCGAGCGGGCCCCAGTCCGCGCCGACGTCCTCGAGCGCGTCGACTCGTGCGATTCCAGGCTCATGCTCGCAGTGGCTTCGCCCCGCGCGGGCGCGACCTGCCGCGCCGAGCCGCCGCTAGGAGGCCGTGCGCTCGAGCGCCGTCGAGCTGGCGCCGCAGCTCCGGCGGCAGCCTGTCGCCGAAGCGCGCCAGGTGCTCGCGCACCTGCGGCAGCTGGGCGCGCCAGGCGTCCGGGTCGTAGCGCAGCAGCTCGGCCAGGTCCTCCGGGGAGACGTCGAGGCCCTCGGTGTCGAGCGAGCCCTCCGTCGGGCAGCAGCCCGATCGGCGTCTCGACCGCGCCCGCGCTCGTCCTCGCAGCGCCGGAAGACCCAGGCCAGCACGCGGCTGTTCTCGCCGAAGCCCGGCCACAGGAAGCTGCCCGTCGTCGTCCTTGCGGAACCAGTTGACCATGAAGATGCGCGGGAGCTGCGCGCCCTCGCGCTCGCCCGATCGCAGCCAGTGGGCGAAGTAGTCGCCCATGTGGTAGCCGCAGAAGGGCAGCATCGCCATCGGGTCGAAGCGCAGCGCGCCGACCTCGCCGGCCTGGGCGGCCGTGGTCTCCGAGCCCATGATCGAGCCGAGGAAGACGCCGTGCTCCCAGTCGAGCGCCTCGTGCACGAGCGGCACCACCGAGGCGCGCCGGCCGCCGAACAGGATCGCGTCGATCGGCACGCCGGCCGGGTCCTCCCACTCCGGCGCGATCGACGGGCACTGGGCCGCCGGCGTCGTGAAGCGGGCGTTCGGGTGGGCGGCCGGCGTGTCGGAGTCGGGCGTCCAGTCGTCGCCGCGCCAGTCGATCGCGTGCGCGGGCGGGTCGTCGGTCATGCCCCTCCCACCAGACGTCGCCCTCGTCGGTGAGCGCGCAGTTGGTGAAGATCGAGTTCGCGGCCACCGTCGCCATCGCGTTCGGGTTGGTCTTCTCCCCGGTGCCGGGCGCCACGCCGAAGAAGCCGGCCTCCGGGTTGATCGCGTACAGGCGGCCGTCCTCGCCGAACTTCATCCAGGCGATGTCGTCGCCGATCGTCTCGACCTTCCAGCCCTCGAGCGTCGGGATCAGCATCGCGAGGTTGGTCTTGCCGCACGCCGACGGGAAGGCGCCGGCGATGTGCTTCACCTCCCCCTCCGGCGAGGTGACCTTGAGGATCAGCATGTGCTCGGCCATCCAGCCCTCGTCGCGCGCCATCGCCGACGCGATCCGCAGCGCGAAGCACTTCTTGCCGAGCAGCGCGTTGCCGCCGTAGCCCGAGCCGTACGACCAGATCTCGCGCGTCTCGGGGAAGTGGACGATGTACTTGTCGTCGGCGGCGCAGGGCCACGGCACGTCCTCGGCGCCGTCGTCGAGCGGCACCCCGACCGAGTGCAGGCAGGGCACGAACTCGCCGTCGCCGAGCGCGTCGAGGGCGGCCTGGCCCATGCGGGTCATGATCCGCATCGAGACGACCACGTACGGCGAGTCGGTCAGCTGGACGCCCACGTGGGCGATCGGCGAGCCGATCGGGCCCATCGAGAACGGCACCACGTACATCGTGCGGCCGCGCATCGCAGCCGCGAGAAGAGCTCCGTCAGCTGGGCGCGCATCTCGTCCGGGTCGCGCCAGTTGTTGGTGGGGCCGGCGTCCTCCTCGCGCGGGGTGCAGATGAAGGTGCGGTCCTCGACCCGCGCCACGTCTCCGGGGTCGGAGCGGGCCAGGTAGGAGTTCGGGCGCTCGGTCGTCCGAGAGGCGCTCGAAGGTGCCCGCGTCGATCAGCGTCTGGCAGAGGCTGCTCGTACTCCTCAGGCGACCCGTCGCACCAGTGGACTGCGGCGGGCTTTGTCAGCTCCGCGACCTCGTCCACCCAGTCCAGCAGGGTGGCGTTCGTGGTCGCGGCGGTGGTGGCTTGGCTCATCTGGGATGCGTCTTCTCCTTAAGGTCGCTGAAGGAGCGTAAGCGTAACCCCGTCTGCCTAGACTTGGGCGCATCTTGACGCGACTCCGTGCGCACCCGATCCGCGTCGTGCTGCGCTTCGTCGCGTCCGTGATGATGGTCAGCGGGGTCCTGCTGATCTCCGACGCGGTGGTCACGCTGGCCTGGCAGGAGCCGGTCTCCGCCTACTTCTCCGAGCGCCAGCAGGTCAAGCTCGAGAAGGCGCTCGTCGACCCGCCGGCGCGGGTGGTGCGCAAGGAGCCCCTGCGCGGCGACGCGCTCGGGAAGATCCTGATCCCGGCGATCGGCGTGTCCGAGTACGTGGTCGAGGGGACCGACGCCGACAACCTGCGCAAGGGGCCCGGCCACTACCCCGACACGCCCGCTGCCGGGCCAGCGCGGCACGTCGCGCGATCGCGGGGCACCGGACCACCTACGGGGCGCCCTTCCGCAACCTCGACAAGCTGGAGCAAGGCGACCGGATCATCGTCGAGCTGCCCTACGGCACGTTCGTGTACCGGGTCGAGCGGACCCAGATCGTCGACGACAGCGCGCTCTGGGTGACCAAGAAGGTCGGCCACGACCGGCTCGTCCTCACCGCCTGCCACCCGCTCTACTCTGCGGCGCAGCGGATCGTCGCGTTCGCACGGCTCACCGACCGCCGGCCCGCCAAGGTGCGGAAGGCCTAGGCGACGCAGCTGCGGAACCGCGGCGTCCTCCACCTTGGAGGCGTCCCGCGACTCGAACCACATCATGAGCACGACGAGCAGCACAAGCGAGATGGCGACAACCGCCAACCAGTACACGATCTTTCCCACGATCCGCATCGGGCTGCAAGCATAGGCGGCGGACTCAACCTTTTGGCTGGACGTGCCGACAGAAAGTGAAGTGACTCGACGAGCCGTGATCCTCGCGGGCGGCAAGGGCTCCCGGCTGGGGCCCTACACAACCGTCCTCCCCAAGCCCCTGCTTCCGGTGGGCGAGCGCGCCATCCTCGACGTGGTCGTGCATCAGCTGCGCGACTGCGGCTTCGGCGACATCACGCTCGCCGTCGGCTACCTCGCCCACCTCGTCCGCGCCGTGATGGGCGACGGCTCGCGCCACGGCGTGCACATCGGCTACAGCGAGGAGACCGAGCCGCTCGGCACGGTCGGCCCGCTGGCCGAGATCGAGGACCTCGACGACACGCTTCCTCGTCATGAACGGCGACGTGCTGACCGCGCTCGACTACGGCCACCTGATGGACGTCCACCAGCGAGTCGGGCAACATCTCACGATCGCCTCGCACCGGCGCGTGGTGCGCACCGAGTACGGCGTCCTGCACTTCACCAACCAGAACGGCAACATGCTGAACGTCTCGGGCTTCGAGGAGAAGCCCGAGATCCCCTACGTGGTCAGCATGGGCGTGTACGTCCTCGAGCCGGCCGCGCTCGACTACATCGAGCAGGGCAGCTACCTCGACCTGCCCGACCTGGTCCTGCGGCTGCTGGCCGAGGGCCGCCAGGTCGGCTCGTACCTGTACGACGGGTACTGGCTCGACATCGGACGCCACGAGGACTACGAGAAGGCACTGATCGAGTTCGAGCAGCTCCGGCCGATGTTCCTTCCGGAGCGTGAGCCGCAGACGGGAACGGCACAATGAGAGTTCTTGTAACGGGAGGCGCCGGCTACGTCGGCGGCGAGCTGGTCGACGAGCTGCTGGACGCGGGCCACGAGGTACGCGCGCTCGACGTCCTGCTGCACGGCCAGGAGGACGTCGCGGAGCGGCTCGACTCGCTCGGCGTGGAGCTGCAGCGCGGCGACGTGCGCGACGCCGAGGCGCGCAAGCGCGCGCTCGAGGGCGTCGACGCGGTCGTGCACCTGGCGGCGATCGTGGGCGATCCGGCCTGCGGCCGCGACCCGGAGCTCTCCAACGCGGTCAACGTCGAGGGCACGCGCGGCGCTGGTGGCCGACGCCCGCGAGGCGGGCGTGGAGCGCTTCCTGTTCGCGTCGACCTGCTCCAACTACGGCCGCATGGCCGACCCGACCGTCCCGATCGACGAGACCGGCGAGCTGCGCCCGGTGTCGCTCTACGCCGAGCAGAAGGTGGCGATGGAGAAGTCGCTGCTGGAGGCGCGACCTGAACGGCATGTCGGCCACCTGCCTGCGCTTCGCGACCGTCTACGGCGTCGGGTCACCGGATGCGCTTCGACCTCACCGTCAACGAGTTCACGCGCGACCTCTGGGCCGAGCGGAAGCTCGACGTCTTCGGCGAGACCTTCTGGCGCCCGTACGTGCACGTGCGCGACGCGGCGCGGGCGGTCGCGCTGGTGCTGGCGTCGCCGCTGGACAAGGTCGCCGGGCGGGTCTTCAACGCCGGCCACTCGGACGAGAACTACCGCAAGCTCGACCTGGTCGAGATCATCACGGGCCAGCTCGGCCGCGGCGACGTCGAGTACGTCAGCCGCACCGAGGACCCGCGCGACTACAAGGTGTCGTTCGAGCGCATCAAGGACGAGCTCGGCTTCGAGCCCAGTGCACCGCGTGCCGACCGGCATCGAGGAGCTCGTCGGCGCGCTCGAGGAGGAGCGCTTCGGCGATCCGTTCTCGCCCCGCTACTCCAACATCGGCTGATGAGCGACGCCCCGCTGATCCCGCTGTTCGACGTCAAGCTCGAGCAGCACCACCTCGACGCCGTCTCCGACACGCTGCGCTCGGGCTGGCTGACGATGGGCCCGCGCACCGCAGGAGTTCGAGGCAGGCCTTCGCGGAGCACCTGGGCTGCAAGCACGCGATCGCGCTCGCCAACTGCACGGCGGCGCTGCACCTCGCCTACCTGGCGGCCGGCGTCGGCCCCGGCGACGAGGTGGTCGTCCCGGCGATCACGTTCGTGGCCACCGCCGCGGCCGCGCGCTACTGCGGCGCCGAGCCGGTCTTCGCCGACGTGAAGGGCACGCACGACCTGGGCATCGACCCCGAGGACGTCGAGCGCCGCATCACGCCGCGCACGAAGGCGGTCTGCGCGGTGCACTACGGCGGCTACGCGGCCGACCTGGAGGCGCTGCGCGCGCTCTGCGACGACGCCGGGATCGCCGCTGATCGAGGACGCCGCGCACAGCCCCAGCGCGACGCCGGTGGGCGACTCGCGCAAGCTCGGCACCCACGGGCTGGCGGGCTGCTTCTCGCTTCTTCTCCAACAAGGTGCTGTCCTGCGGCGAGGGCGGGCTGCTCTCGACCGACGACGACGACGTGGCCGCGCAGGTGCGCAGCCTGCGCTCGCACGCGATGACGACCGGGACCTGGGACCGCCACCGCGGCCACGCGCACGGCTACGACGTGCTCGGCGTGGGCTACAACTACCGCATGGACGAGCCGCGGGCGGCGCTGCTGACGGCGCGCCATGGCCGGCCTCGAGGACGACATCGCCGAGCGCCGCCGCCTGGTGCACCGCTACCGCTCGCTGCTCGCCGACCTGCGACGGCGTGACGGTGCCCTACGAGGACGCGGAGGTCGACGTCTCCTCCTGCTACGTGATGCCCGTGATCGTGGACGACGCCGAGCTGCGCGACCCGCTGCGCGCGTTCATGCTCGAGGAGCGCCGCGTGCAGACCAGCGTGCTCTACCCGGCGCTGCACGAGCTGACGCGCCTACACCGACCGCGCGAGCCGACCTGCCGCGCAGCGAGCTGGTCGCGCGCGCCGAGCTGACGCTCCCCCTCTTCCCCACGCTTTCCGAGGACGACCAGGATCGCGTGGTCTCCGCGCTCGCGGACGGGGTGCAGAGCCTCGGCCGCGCCGGTGCCGCCAGCCGGCGGCTGAGCATGGCCACGCGCCACCCTGGGCGCGAGCCGGGCGCGAGCCGCGACGATCGCTCGAGCGGAGCCCGGGCGTCGTCCCCTGCGGGATCGCGCTGCTGGTGCTGCTCTGGTTCGGCGGGGACGAGGGCGGCTTCCGCGGCACCACCTGGATGCCGGCGCATGCTGCTGCTGCTGGCCGTGCTGTTCGTCTGCCTCGCCGCGCTGCCGCGGCCGCGCCGGCGCGCCCGCGCTGCTGGCGGTGCTGCTGCTGGCCGCCTACGGCGTCTGGTCGCTGCTCTCGGTCGCGTGGGCGGGCCAGGAGGAGCTGGCCTGGGACGCGGGCAACCGCACGCTGCTCTACGCGCTGATCCTGGCGCTGTGCGCGCTCTGGCCGATGCGCGGCGAGGCCGCGGCGGTGCTCATGGGACTGCTCGGGCTCGGCGTCGCGGCGATCGCGCTGTTCGAGCTGTGAAGGTGGCGGGCGCCGACACGGGCATCCAGTACTTCCACGAGGCGCGCTTCGCGGAGCCGGTCGGGTACACCAACGGGAACGTCGCGCTCTGGATGCTCGGCCTGCTGCCGTGCGTCGTCCTCGGCGGGCGGCGCGGGGTGCCCGCGCCGCTGCGCGGGGTCTTCCTCGGCTCCGCCGTGCCTGCTGGCGGGGGCCGCGCTGCTCGGGCAGAGCCGCGGCTGGCTGATCGTGCTGCCGCCCGTGGGCCTGCTGGCGATCCTGGTGGTGCCCGGGCGCGGGCGCACGATCGTCGGCGGTCGCGGGGGTCGGGCTGGCGCTGCTGGTGGCGCTGCAACCGCTGCTCGACGTCTACACCGACTGGCACGCCTTCCGCCCGCCCGGCGAGACCTGGGACCACGCGCTGCAGCACGCTGCTGCTGGCGAGCGCGGGATTGGCGGTGGTCGGGACGCTGGTGGCGTTCCTGGACACGCGCGTCGAGCTGTCCGAGCGCACCGCGCGGCGCATCAGCGGAGCGGTGGTGGCCGCCGTGGCGCTGGCGCTCGCGGTCGGGGTGGTGGGCTACGCGGTCGTGGAGCGCAGCCCGATCACGGCCGCGACCGACGCGCTGGGACGAGTTCAAGCAGGGCGGCAGCGACCCCGTCGGCAACGCGGTGCGGCTCGGGTCGGGCTTCTCGACCTACCGCTACGACTACTGGCGGGTCGCCGTGGGACGAGTTCAAGCGCGAGCCGATCCTCGGCGCCGGCGCCGACAACTTCGGCCGCGCCTACCGAGGCACGGCGAGAGCACGCAGACGCCGCGCTTCCCGCACAGCACGGTGCTGGCAGGCGCTGGCGGAGACGGGCCTGATCGGGGCGTTGCTGATGCTGGGGGCGTTCGTCGCGGGGCTGGTGGCGGCGGTGCCGGCGCTGCGCCGCGCGGACCTGGGCGGCGCGGCGGCGGGCATCGGCGTGCTGCTGTTCGTCTACTGGCTGCTGCACAGCTCGCTCGACTGGTTCTGGGAGTTCCCGGGGCTGACAGGACCGGCGCTGCTGGGGCTCGGAGTGGCGATGGCGGTCGCGGGGTCGCGGCGGAGCGAGGCGGCCGCGCCGGCCTCGCCCGATGCCGCGGCGGTGTCCGCGGCGACCTACGAGGCGGCGGAGGCCGGTGCCGGATCGCGGCCGCTGCTGTCGGGGGCCCCGCCTTCGCGCTCGCAGGCGCGTGCGCGCTGCTGATAGCCGCGTCGGTGATCCCGCCGTGGCTGTCGGAGCGCGAGCAGCGGCGCGGGGCGGAGATCGCGGCGGGCAACCCGGAGGCGGCGCTGAAGCGCTTCGACCGGGCGGCGGACCTGAACCCGCTCTCGCCCGTGCCGGCGAAGGCGGCGGGGTGGTGGAGATCAGGTCGGGCGACTACCGCGGCGGCGCAGCGCGAGCTGCAGGCGGCCTTCGAGCGCGACCGGGGCGATTCGGGGCTGCATCTGCTGATGGGCGTGGTCGCGTCGAGCCTGGGGCAGCGCGAGGAGGCGCTGCGGCTGGTGGGCGAGGCGAAGCGGCTGGCGCCCGAACGACGAGATCACCGGGCGCGTGCTGAACGCGCTGCAGAAGGGCCGCCGCCTGGACGCCCGCAAGGTCGACCGGCTGATCGGCGCGAACGTGCAGCGGCGGATCGGGCCGCAGTGAGGGGCGCCGCGGGCCTTCGGCAGGCCGCCGCGGGCTCCCGCCAGGCCGCCGCGGGGAGGATTCCGCGCCTGCTGTCCGAAGGGCTGATTACGCTGCCCTGCAGTGCCGATCTCCGGCACCGTGTTGCTGTACCCCAACCGGCGCGAAAAGTGCCCAAATAGCGGGAACGACGGTCGCCCATGGGGGGCCGTTTCAAGCCGCTGCAGTTAGGTTTGAAGAGGTTCTGGACAAGTTCCGGTAACGAGTGTTAACTTGTTTGACGCCAAGTTGATTCCCGTGTTACCAAGGTACTGAGGCCGGTTGCAAGGCTCATCGACACGGAGTAGGGGCACGGATGAGCACTCAGCCGGAATCAGACAATTGGGACGGAATCGAGAATAAGGAGTTCGCTGGTCCTATGACGCGTTTCAAGAAGCTTCTTGCGGTACTGGTGGCGACCGCGTTGCTCGCGACCGCCGCTCCGGCCGTGTACGCACAGTCCGGAACCGAGGGATATGGCGGCTCCAATGTCGTCGCTGGGCTCGAGCAGGGTGGCGGTGGCGACACCGGCGCACCGGTTCAGGCCGCGACCGACGAAGGTGGCAGCCTCCCGTTCACGGGTGCTGACCTCGGCGTTCTCGCCGTGGCCGGTGGCCTGCTGCTCGGCCTCGGGCTCGGCCTTCGCCGGCTGACGCACCGCCCGACCGCCTAGGCGACAAACCACAACCTTCAGGGTCTTCGAGCCCGGCGTGCAGTAGAGGCGCCGGGCTCGTTGTATGTCTGGGGGCGGTTTGGGGCGCGCGGCTCCGCCCGACCGCCCGAGCGCGGCCACCCCGTCGCGGCCCGCCAGCCCCGCCTCGCGCGCGACAAGGAAGTTGTTCATGGATGGAGCTCGGCCGGGCCGGCTCTCGCCGAGACCAATATTCGACCCGCTATCCGAGCTCAATGATTGATCGTCCGGCCCGGATCCGGGCCGCGCCCTACACCCCCAGCGCCTCCACCGACGCCGGCGGCCCCTCGCCCTCGCGCAGGCGCGTGTAGAGGGCCTCGAAGCGGCGCACCATCAGGTCGACGTCGAACTCGCGCGCGGCGGCGCTCCCGGGCTCGCTCGCCCATTCGGCGCGCCTCCGGGCGGTCGTCGAGCATCCGGCGCATCGCGGCGGTCAGGCCGTCGGCGTCGCCGGCGTCGATCAGCAGGCCGTGCACGCCGTCGTCGATCAGGTCCGGCACGCCGCCCACGCGCGTCGCCACGATCGGCACGCGCCGACTCCATGAACTCCATCACCGCCAGCGGGCTGCCCTCGAAGTCCGAGCACGAGATCGCCACGTCGAGCGCCGCCAGGATGTCCGGCACGTCCGCCCGGTAGCCGAGCAGCCGCACCCGGTCGCCGATCCCGAGCTCCGCCGCCTCCTGCGCGATCCGCTCGCGCTCGCGGCCCCTCCCCCGCGATCAGCACCGTCAGGTCCGGCCGCTCCGCCAGCAGCGGCACCGCCGCCTCCACGAGCAGGTGCAGCGCCTTCTGCGGCCTCAGCACGCTCACCGTCCCGATCACCGGCGCATCCGGCGGCGATCCCGAGCTCGGCCCGCACGTCGGCGCCGCTCGGCGGCGGCGGCGTCGGGATGCCGTTCGGCATGAACAGCACCTTGTCCGCGGCCACCCGCTCGATCTCGATCATCTTGCGCCGGTCGTCGCGGGACACCGCCACGAACACGCTGCTGCCCCGCCCGATCAGCTCCCGGTCCACCAGCCGCCTCAGCGGCTTGCCCTGGAACGACCACGTGTGCTCGTGCGCCACCACCACCGGCACCCGCGCCAGCCGGCCGATCACCGTCCCCCAGATGTTCGAGCCGAACATGTGGGCGTGCACCACGTCGAAGCGCTCGCGGCGCAGCATGCCGGTAGAGCGGCCGCCACGAGCGCAGATCGGTCGACGAGGTGCGCGACAGCCCGACGTAGCGCAGCCCGGCCTCCTGGAGCTTCCGCTCGGCCACCGCGACCGACCCCTCCGCCTCGCCCGGCACGAAGCGGCTGGCGCAGTACACGCTCTCGAATCGCTCCGGATCGAGCCGCGTCGCGAGGTTCATCGCCACCCGCTCGGCGCCGCCCGACCAGATCAGCTGATCGGTCAACGTCAACACTTTCAGGCGCTGCCGGTCGCTCATTCGGGCGCGGAAGCCTACCCTCCTGGGCGGCCTGTACGGTTAGCGCGGTGCCGACGGCACCCCAGGAACCAGCGGACGGGGTCGCCTCCGACAGCGTCAGCCGCAATGCCGCCTTTGCGGTCGTAACGCGGCTCACGACGGCCGCCATCACGGCCTTCCTCGCGCTCTTCCTCGCGCGCAAGCTCGGCCCCCAGGTCTACGGCTACCTCGCCCTGGCGATGGCGATCGCCAACGTCGCCTCCTTCCTCGCCGACCTCGGCATCACCGCCGCCACGCCGCGCTTCCTCGCCGAGCGCGGCCACAGCCGCAGCGCCGTGGCCTCGGTGCTCGGCGAGGCCCTGCGGCTCAAGGCGCTCGCGGCCGTGCCGGTCTCGGTGCTGCTGTTCGTGCTCGCCGGGCCGCTCACGAGCGTGTTCGACGCCCCGGAGGCCGACTGGGCCCTGCGCGGCATGGCGATCGCCACCCTCGCGCAGGGCTTCTTCCTGTTCGTGATCGCCACCTTCGAGGCGCTCGGGCGCATCGCGGTCAACCTGCGCGTCGTCGCGCTGGAGAGCCTGCTCGAGGGCAGCGCCGTGGTCGTGCTGGTGCTGCTCGGCGGCGGCGCCGCCGGCGCCGCCTTCGGGCGCGCGATCGGCTACACGATCGGCGCCGCGATCGCCTTCGCGTACATCCTGCGCGTGGTCGGGGCGCCCCGCATCGGCAGCTCAGCGGAGAGCGGCCTGCGCCCGCGCGACATCGCCCGCTACGCCGGCGCGCTGCTGATCATCGACGCCCTCTTCCGCGCCTTCGCGCAGATCGACGTCCTCCTGATCGGCGCGATCGTCGGCGGCGGCCGGGCGGTCGGCCTGTTCGACCTGCCGATGCAGATCGCCTGGTTCCTGCACTACCCGGCCGGCGCCGCCGCCAGCGCCGTCGCGCCGCGCCTGGCGCGGCGCCCCGGCCACGAGCCCCAAGTGGACACCTTCGCGCACCGCGCTGCGCTACATAACCGCGCTTCAGGGCATCTTCCTGGCCCCGATCATCGTCTGGGGCGAGCCGATCATCACCACCCTGCTGGGCGACGAGTACCGCGAGTCGGCGGACGTGCTGAGGGCGCTGACGCCGTTCATCCTCCTGTCGGGGCCGGCGCTGCTCGTGTCGCTGGGCGTGAACTACCTCGGGCAGGCCCGCAGGCGCATTCCGCTGGCGATCGCAGTGCTCGCCGCGAACGCCATCATCGACGTCATTTTCATCCCTGAAATAGGAATTGTCGCGGGCGCCATCGGCACTGACGTCGCGTACGCTATTTGGGTGCCGGCTCACCTGCTCATACTCCGCCAGCTGCTCGAACTGCCGCTGCGCCCCCAGTGGCTGGCGTTCGGGCGGTCCATAATCTCCGCGGGCTTCGCCTGCCTGCCCATGCTGCTGCTGGGCACCGACCCGGGCATCCTCGTCCTGGTGGCCGGCGGCCTGCTCTCGTGCCTCGTGTACGTGGCGGCGCTGCGGGCCACGGGCGAGCTGTCTCGCACCGACATCGACCGCCTTCGCGGCGTGCTCGGACGCCGGTTCGCCTGGGCGGCCCCCCGATGAGCCGCCCCCAGGCATCCGCCAAGCGCGCGGCCGGCGGGCACTCCGTCGGAGTCGAGGCACAGCTCGGCCCGCTCAGCCTGGTCAAGGAGCAGGCCACCGAGCGCGCGGACCTCGAGACCGCGCTCGCGCGCATTCCCGAGGCCGAGGCGTTCTACGACCGCCAGCTCAAGCGCCTCGCGCCCTACTTCAAGCTCGAGCCCCCGGCCACCGTGCTGGACGTGGGCGCCGCGCAGGGCGTGACGCTCGTCGCCCTCGCCAAGCGCGGCTTCCAGGCGGTCGGGGTGGAGCCCTGGGCACCCGCGATCGAGGTCAGCCGCGACCTGGCCCAGGCCACCGGCGTCGAGCTGAACATCAAGCCCGGCGTGGCCGAGGCGATCCCGTTCGAGGACGGCTCCGTGGACTTCGTCAACGCCTACTCGGTGATGGAGCACGTCGACGACCCCGACCAGGTGTTCCGCGAGGCCTACCGCGTGCTGCGGTCGCCCGGCGCGTTCTTCTTCACCACCACGAGCGCGCTCTGCCCGCTCCAGGGTGAGATCGCCGGGTTCCCGCTGTTCCCGTGGTATCCCCCGCCCGTGCAGCGCCGCATCATGACGTGGGCGACCGAGAAGAAGCCCGCGCTGGTCGGCAACACGACGCGGCCGGCGATCCACTGGTTCAAGCACCGCCAGGTCCGCTCCTCGCTGCACGCGATCGGCTTCGACGAGGTGGTCGACCGCTGGAAGCTGCGCAAGGGCGAGCGCGGCGGCCGGCGCGGCCAGCTGATCGACGCGGCCGCCACCAACCGCGGCATGCGGCTGCTGGGCGACCTGGCCGAGGGCGGCATGGAGTACCTCGCCGTCAAGCGCTGAGCCGGCTCGGGCTGATGGCGCGGCCCCTCGCAGCGATGCGTGCTGGCGGCCGCCGCGGTCGCCGCCGCGGGCACCGGGGTGGTGTTCGGCGGGATGAGCGACCCCGACGACGGCGCGACCACCGCGGCCGCCGGCGGCCCCTGCGACCGCTTCGCGGCCCCGGGCGGCGCCGACCGGGGGCCCGGCACCCTCGAGCGCCCCTTCAGGACGCCCCAGCGGCTCGCTGAGGCCCTCCGGCCCGGTCAGACGGGCTGCCTGCGCCGCGGCACCTACCGCGGCCGCCTGACGATCTCGACCGCCGGCACGCCGCGGCGGCCGATCGTGCTGCAGCCCCGCCCCGGGCGAGAGCGCGCGCATCCGCGGCCTGATCGTCGTGACGCGCCGCAGCCACCACTTCACGATCCGCCGCCTCTACCTCGACGGGCGCAACCGCGAGGAGCTGCCCAGCCCGACGGTCAACGGGCGCCACATCCGCTTCGCCGACAACGACGTGACCAACGAGCACACCGCCATCTGCTTCGCGCTCGGCCACCAGCGCTTCGGCGTCGCCCGGCGCGTGACGATCCAGCGCAACCGCATCCACGACTGCGGCACGCTGCCCGCCACCAACCTCGAGCAGGGCGTCTACGTCGCGATCGCGCGCGACACGCGCCTGGTCGGCAACTGGATCTACGCGAACGCCGACCAGGGCGTGCAGCTCTACCCGGACGCGCGCCGCACCTACATCGCCGGCAACGTCATCGACGGCAACGGCGAGGGCATCATCTTCGGCGGCTCCCCCTGGACCGCCGCGAGCGACAACCTCGTCGTCGGCAACGTGATCAGCAACTCGCGCCTGCGCGAGAACGTCGAGTCGCACTTCGACGGCCCGATCGGCACCGGCAACGTGATCCGCGGCAACTGCATCGGCGGCGGCGTCCGCGACGCCGGCATGGGCGGCATCCTCTCCCCCGCCGTCGGCTTCGAGGCCGCGGCCAACCTGCTCGGCGGCGCCGGCCTTCAGGGACGCGGCGTCGGCGGACTACCGGCTGGTGCCGGGCAGCCCCTGCGTCAGGCTCTTCCGAGGCTCGCCCCGGGGCGTTCCCGGTCCGGGCCTCGCGCCACCGCCCTCCGGCTGAGCTCGAGGACCACGGGGCACAGCGCCAGCAGCAGCCAGAGCTGCTTGCTGTACTGGCGCGAGACGAAGAAGTCCGCGGCCAGCAGCCCGATCAGCGCCACGAACAGCGCCCGGGCGAGGATGTCGAGCTGGCGGTCGCCCTTGCGCTCGGCGAGCCGCGCGGCGCGCACCGTGCACGCCAGCGAGAAGGCGATCACGCTCAGGAAGAGGACCAGGCCGACGATGCCGAGCTCGGCGAGCACGTCCAGGTAGGTGTTGTGGGCGACCTTCGGCTCGTCGACGATGAAGTCGTCGCGCTGGAGCGCGCCCGGCTCGAGCAGGTAGTGGATCGACTGGATCGGGAAGTTGCCCGCCCCCACGCCGTGCACCGGGTTGGCCTCCACCATGCGCCAGCCCACCTTCCAGATGTCCACGCGGCCCGGTGCCGCCGCCCAGCCCCGTGACGCGCTCCACCGCGGCGGCCGGCGCCAGCAGCGGCGAAGTAGCCGACCGTCACCACGGCGGCGCGTGACGGCCGCCGCGAGCACCGCGCCGCGGTGCTTGCCGGCCGCGGCCACGGCCGCGATCAGCGAGGCGCCGAGGGCGATCAGGCCGCCGCGCGAGAGCGTCAGGAAGACGGCGAAGCCGCACAGCGGCACCGCGATGGCGGCGCCCACGCGCATGATCGGCCGGTTGCGCAGCGCCGCCGTCAGCGCCGCGGCGAGGATCGCCGCCGGCCACCAGCGAGGCGGCGGCCTCGTTGGCGTCGCCGCCGACGCCGGACAGCCGCCCGACCTCGTAGTCGGGTGCCGGCGAGACCATGCCGTAGCCGGCGGCGATGAACGCGCCCACCACGAAGCTCGCCATCACCCAGACCAGCTGCTCGCGCGTGCGGATGCCGGCGAACAGGATCAGGAACAGAAAGGCGTTGGGGAGGTAGCGGAAGGCCGCGTCGAGCGCCGGCGGCGAGCTCTCCGCCCAGACGGCGCTGACGCGCGGTCCAGCGTGACCAGCAGGATCAGCACGAACAGGAAGCCCGGGTGGCTGAACATGCGCTCGCGCTGGGCGCGGTCGCCCGCGGTGACCATCGCCAGCCAGGACAGCATCAGCACGATGCCCAGCAGCCGCGGCGCCGACAGGCCGCTCTGCGCCTCGGCGGCGAACAGCGTCTCGAGGAAGGTGAGGACGGCGAAGACGCAGATGCCGGCCGTCAGGTCGACCATCGCGACGGTGAGGAAGACGAGGCCCAGCGTGAGTGCGATCGCGATCGGCGGGCTGTAGCCGGCGACGACGCCGACGAGCATCGCCAGGCCGAACAGCGCGACGCCGAGCAGCCGGGTCGGGAGCTCAGCCCGTGCGGTCATCCGACCGTGGCGCTCAGCGCTCGGCTGAGGAGGTCGACTTCTCCTCCTCGCCCGGCGGCGGCGAGGAAGAGGTCTTCTGCTCGAAGTTCACGAGCCAGTCGGACTGCGCGTTGCGCCGCCGCTGGGCCTCGCGGTAGTAGCTCGACTCCTCCGGAGCGGCGCCGCCGACCACGACGAAGCCGGCCGGGCGGATGCCGTTCTGGTCGAGCAGGTCGCCCAGGTGGGCGAGCTGCGACAGGTTGCTGGAGCCGAGCCGCGTGACGATCACGACGTCGTCGACGCGCCGCGCGAGCGGCATCGCGTCGATGACCTGCGTCAGCGGCGGCGAGTCGAGCACCACGTAGTCGGCCAGTCGCTTGGCGTCCTCGAGCAGCGCCTCGGCGGCCGGCAGCGAGAGCACCTCGGCCAGCCAGTCGTCGGCGCGGTCCACGAGCAGGGCGCAGAGGTTGTCGCCGAACGGCGGCGCCAGCACCAGCGCGTCCTCGAGCGCGACGTTGCCGAGCAGGACGTCGCCGATGCCCACCCGCGCGCGGACGCCGAGCGCCTCGCCCACGGTGGGCCGGCGGAAGTCGGCCTCGATCAGGATCACGCGGTTGCCGGCGAGCGCCAGCGACGAGGCGAGGTTGATCGCGGTCGTGGTCTTGCCCTCCGACGGCGACGGCCCGGTGACGAGGATCGAGCGGCTGTTGCCGTCCTCGCGGCGCTGGGCCGCGAGCATGGTGCGCAGGGTGCGGAACGACTCGAGCGTGGCCGCCGACAGCTCGCCCGGCGGCAGCGCGCGGCGCTCGCGCTCGCGCGGCCCGATCAGCAGGCGGCGCTTGCCGAGCGTGAAGGTCGGCGCGCGCTTCTCCTTGGGCACGCGCGCGAGGATCGGCAGGCTGTAGAGCTCGCGCAGCTGCTCCTCGCGGCGCAGCCGCGGGTCGAGCGCGCTCATGGCGAAGGCCCCGCCGACGCCGAGGATGAGGCCGCCGAAGAGGCCCGCGAGCAGGGTCAGCACCGGCCGCGGCGAGTAGGGCGAGGACGGGGCGTCCGCGCGCGTCTCCACGCGCATGGTCGGGTCGCCGCTCTCGCGCACCGCCTGCAGCTCCGCGATCTGGCCGGCGAGGGCGCCGGTGTCGTCGCCCGCGTCGTCGGCCTCCTGCAGCTGGTCGCGCAGCCCGGCGATCAGCTTGTCGGCCTCGGAGCGCACCACCTCGGAGCGCTCCGCGACCACGCCCGAGGCAAAGCCGTTGGCGATGTCGCGCGCGAGGTCCGGCGAGTCGGCGTGGGCCGTGACGGCGACGATGTTGCTCTGCGCGACCGGCTCGGCCCGCACCTGGGACCTCACGCGACTCGATGGTGCCGCCCAGGCCGAGCTGGTCCTTCACGCGCTTGGCCACGTTGGGGCCGGTCACGAGCTGCGAGGCGGTCTCGACGTCGCGCGTCGGATCGCTCGACTCGCGGATCAGCGGAAGGCCGTTCAGAGTCGTGTCGTCCCGGCTGGCAGGTAGAACTAGGAGCGTCGGCCTCGGCCTCGTACTTGTCGGTGGCGATCGCCAGGTAGGCGGCGGCCATCAAGGTCGTGACGAGCGTCACGAGCAGGATCAGGCCCGAGCGCTCGCGCAGCACCCGGAAGTAGCTCTCGAGGCCCGTGCTCTCACCCTGCGGCCTGCGCCAACCGGCGTTCATGGAGCCCCGATCCGCTTGTGATTCAGCCGAATTCATGCGACTACTATGAAAGCAGCCCTCGAAGTTTCTGTGTCTCGATCAACGACGTGACGATCGCTGCCGATACTAGGTCCTGAAGTCATATGACGATCGTTCGCATTCACGTTGCACTCATCATCGGCTTGCTCGCCGTGCTCCTTGACCCCGCCATCGCGACTGCCGCGACGACGAGCGACGGTTTCGTGGGAGACGGCGCCAAGATCGTCCTGATCGCGCTTGCGGCGATCGGAGTCCTGGCGCTGCTGGCCGCGGTCGCCGAGGTGACCTTCCGCATGGTACGGGAGGGCAAGTGGAGCAGCGAGACCGCCCCGGTCCTGAGCGCCCTCACCGCGCACCGCTACTACACGCGCGTGCTCTACGGGGTGGCGCCGGCGGCGGTCGCCGCGGCCATCGCGCTCGTGCGCGGGAGCGACGTGTCGGACGTGGTCTTCCTGTTCGCGGTGATGATCATCACCGCGACCGCGCTGCGGGCCCACAGCCGCCCGCTGCACCTGATGCCGATCGCGCGCGTGGCCTTCAACGCCTCCGTGCCGGCGGCCGGCATCGCCGTGGCGCTGATCCCGGGCGCCTTCGGCCAGCAGCTGATCCAGTCCGAGATCGCGGTCGCGGCGCTGGCGGCCGCCGTCACCACCACCTTCATGGCCGACTGGCTCGAGACGCGCTTCGAGCAGGACCGGCCGGTCTGGACCGCGGTCATCGGCAGCGCCTCGTTCGCCAACAAGCTGGCCTCCGAGATCGAGGACACCGGCATCCGCGGCTACAAGGTCGTGGGCTACATCGGCGAGGAGCTCGGCGGGCAGACCGGCGCGCGTGCCGTGGCTCGGCTCGCTCGAGGACGTGCGCTCGGCCGTGCGCCAGGAGTCGATCGACCTGCTCGTGATCGCGCCGCAGTCGCGCCG
Organism: uncultured Thermoleophilaceae bacterium; assembly: GCA_963828225.1. GTDB lineage: Bacteria > Actinomycetota > Thermoleophilia > Solirubrobacterales > Thermoleophilaceae > JACVRW01. Next base: position 911,802 of record CAWHDX010000007.1, read on the forward strand.
GCTCGAGATCTTCGAGCGCGCCGCGCGCGAGTGCCTCGACCTGCAGGTCCGCATGATCGAGGCGACCGCGCTCTACGAGGGCCTGCTCGGTCACGTGCCGATCGGGACGATCAACTCGGCCTGGTTCCAGTTCATCATGCACCCCCGCTACTCCCCGTCCTCCCCGCTCTCCAAGCGCGCGCTCGACCTGTCCGTCTCCGGGCTGATGCTGCTGGGAGCGGCGCCGGTGATGGCTGCTCTGCGCGCTCGCGATCAAGCTCGAGGACCGCGGGCCCGTCTTCTACCGCCAGCGGCGGGTCGGCGAGGAGGGGCGCGAGTTCGACATGGTCAAGTTCCGGACGCTGCGCCCCGACGCGGACGACCTCTGGGCGACCCATGAACGAGGACGAGCTCAGCACCCGCATCGGGCGCGTGCTGCGCAAGACGCACCTCAACGAGCTCCCGCAGCTGTGGCAGGTCTTCAAGGGCGAGATGAGCCTCGTGGGCCCGCGCCCCGAGCCGCCCCAGCTCGTGAACGAGCTCTCCGGGCTGGTCCCGTACTACGAGCGCCGCGCGCTCGTGAAGCCGGGGCTGACGGGCTGGGCCCAGGTCCGCTGCGGCTACGCGGGCAGCCGCTTCGGGACCGCGTGGAAGATGTGCCACGACCTCTACTACATCAAGCATCGATCGGCTGGCCTTCGACCTGCTGATCCTGCTGCAGACGGTCCATGTCCTCGTCGAGCGCGACCGGGAGGAAGTGCTCCCGGCCAAGGACTTCATCCTCGGCGAGACGATCGAGTTCGTCGGTCACTGACGCCAGGAGCGGCGCGACATGTGGGTTGACGTGAGCGTGCTGACGCCCGTCCTCAACGAGGAGGAGCACATCGAGGAGGTGGCCGCGAAGATGCTGGCCCAGCGCTTCGACGGCACGATCGAGTTCATCTTCATCGACGGCGCCTCCGAGGACCGCACCGCCGAGATCCTGCGCGAGCTGCAGGAGCGCGACCCGCGCGTGCGCATCCTCGAGAACCCGCGCCGCGCCACGCCGATCGCGCCTCAACATCGGCCTCGCGGCCGCCCGCGGCGCCTACATCGCGCGCATGGACGCGCACACCTACTACCCCGAGGACTACCTCGCGCGCGGCGTCGAGCGCCTGCGCCGCGGCGGCGCGGCGCACGTCAGCGGCCCGCAGCTCGCGCGCGGCGAGGGCACCTGGTCGCGCCGGGTCGCGCTGGCGCTCGACACGCCGCTCGGCCGCGGCGGGGCGCAGTTCCGGCAGGCCTCGGACGGCGAGATCGAGGTCGACAGCGGCTTCACCGGCGTCTGGCCGCGCTCGGTGCTCGAGTCGCAGGGCGGCTGGCACGAGGACTGGCACAACGACCAGGACTCCGAGCTCGCCGCGCGCATCCGCGGCAGCGGCGGGCGCATCCTCTGCCTGCCCGAGATGGGCGCCGAGTACATCCCGCGCAACAGCCTGAGCGGCGCTGGCGCAGCCAGTACTGGCGCTACGGCGTCTACCGCGCCAAGACCTCCGGAGCGCCACCCGGAGAGCATGCGCCGCTCGCACCTGCTGGCGCCCACGCGTCGCGCTCACGCTCGGCGCCGCCGTGCTGCCGCTGGGCGGCCTGCGGCGGCTCGCGCGCGTCGGCCTCGCGATCTGGGCGGCCGCGCTGGTCGGCGTCGCCACGGCCGCGGCGCGGGCGCAGCCGACACGGCCGTCCTCGACGCCACGGCGGCCGACGTGGCCGACGCTGCCGGCGGTGTTCGGCGCCATGCACCTCGCCTGGGGCTTCGGCTTCCTGTTCGGCTGCATGCGCTTCGGGCCGCCGCTGCGGGCCTTGCGGCACCTGCTGCGCCGGGGCGACGCGTGAGCGGCCCGAAGCCCGCTGCGCGTCGCGGTCTACGCCGACAACTGGTACCGGCCGGCGAGCGACGGCGTCTACGCCGACCGCTCGCTGGTGCTGTTCATCGCGGGCGTGGCCGCGGCCTCCGAGCACACGATCCTGCTCGGGCCAGCTCGACCCCGACCTGCCGCGCGCCCACTACCGCGTGCCCGACCACGTCGAGTTCGTCGGCCTGCCCTCGTACCCGAGCATGCTGAGCCCGCGCGGCGCCGCTCGCCATGCTGCGCTCGCTGCGCGCGCTTCTGGCAGCTGCTGGCCCAGGTCGACGTCGTCTGGCTGCTCGGCCCGCACCCGCTCTGCCTCGCCTTCGCCGCGCTCGCCGCGCTGCGGCGCAAGCGCGATCACGCTGGGCGTGCGCCAGGACTTCCCCACCTACGTGCGCACCCGCCACCCCGGCCGGCGGCTGGTCCACCTCGCCGGCGACCTGCTCGAGGGCTCCTACCGGCTGATGGCGCCGCCGGGCGCGCCGACCGTCGTCGTCGGCCCCGACCTCGCCGCCAACTTCCAGCGCGCCCGGCGGCTGCTGCCAGATGTCCGTCTCGCTGGTGCGCGACTCCGACATCGCCGACCCGGACGAGGCCGACGGCGCGCGTCTGGAACGGCGACAGCACGGTGCTGAGCGTCGGGCGGCTCGAGACCGAGAAGAACCCGCTGCTGCTCGCCGACGTGCTGCGCTGCGCCTTGGCGGCCCGCCGGCTGGCGGCTGGCTCCAGATCTGCGGCGAGGGCCCGCTCGAGGGCGAGCTGCGCGACCGCCTGCGCGAGCTCGGCGTCGAGGACCGCGCCGAGCTGCTCGGCTACCTGCCGATCCACGGCGGGCTGATGGACCGCTACCGCGGCGCCAACGCCTTCCTGCACATCTCCTGGACCGAGGGCATGCCGCAGGTGCTGCTGGAGGCGTTCGCGGCCGGCACCCCGGTCGTGGCGACCGCCGTGGGCGGCGTGCCCGAGGCGGCCGGCGACGCGGCCCTGCTGATCCCGCCCGGCGACGCCGGCGCCGCCGCCGACGCGCTCGACGCGGATCGCCAGCCGATCCCGAGCTGCGCCGCCTGCTGGTCCGGCGCGGGATCGAGCGCGTGCGCGGCCGCACGCTCGAGGCCGAGAGCGCGCGCGTGGCGCGCTTCCTGGCCGATCCGGACGGTTCCGTCCAGACCGGCTGATTTCGCTTCCGCCCACAGGTTTGCCGAGTCGTCCCGGTCCGCGGGGCGAGCGGGGGATCCAATTTGTTGGGGCTAATCGCCTGCCCAGCCAGGCGACGCGCTGCTCTCAGGCGCGAGCCCGTCAGCTAACCCCGTAGGCCGTCAAAAGGGAGAACCGCTGAGACACGCAGTCGTCGTGTTGTCCGCAGTGCTGCTCGCCATGTCGGCCCTCGCCGCGCCGGCCGCCGGCCGATCCGGCGGCGCGCATGGTCGCCGCGATCAACAAGGAGCGCGCCCGCGACTCGCTGCCGCCGCTGCGCAGCGCCCCCGAGCTCGCGCGCAGCGCGGGCGCCTTCGCCCACTACCTGCTGCGCAACGACAGCCTCGCCCACCGCCCCTCGGTGTCGGTCAGCCGCGCCTACCCGCACTGCGGCGAGGCGCTGGCGATGCACTTCTCGCTCGGGGCGCAGGTCCGCCCCACGCTGCGCTCCTGGCTCGGGTCGCCGTCGCACCGCGGGCTGGTGCTCACGAGCTCGATGAACCTGGTCGGCATCGGCCACGCGCGCGGGCGGCTCGGGCGGACCTGGCGAAGACGGTCTGGGTGCTGCAGGTGGCGCGCCGCCGCGCCGGCTAGCCGACCGGCAGCGAGCGCGCCTTGGGGCGCTGACCGCGCTCCTCGCGGCGCGCGATGTCCTTCTGCAGCCCTTCGCGCACCGTCCAGTCCCAGCTCGCGCACCAGCGTCTTGGCGGTGAGCGCAACGAGCCCCGCCAGCAGGAGGATCGAGGCGACCACCTCGGCCGGCTCGTCGACCCCGACCCCGACGATGTCGCCCACGGTGGCGACCGCGTAGAAGAGCGCGCCCGCGGCGAGCAGCTGCACTGCCAGGCGATCGGCCAGGAAGATGTCGCGGAACAGCCAGGCGAAGATGCGCGACCGGCAGCGCGTACGACAGGAAGACGAGGTCGTCCGGGCGCTCGACGCCCGGCAGGTCGGCCAGGAACCGCAGGTTGTGCCCGATCGTCTCGTGGAACGCGAACAGCTCGTCGGCCGCGAGATAGGCGATCCCGAGGGTCAGCAGCAGGTAGAAGCGGCGCAGCCGCCGCTCCGAGCGCGCGGCCGGTGAGCAGCAGCAGGGTCATCAGCGCCATCGTCGCGGTGGCGACCAGGCCGACCGAGCTGAGCTTGTCCGGGATCGGCCGGGACTCCTCGTCCGCGTAGATCGTGACGAGGTCCAGGACGCGGATCTTGTAGACGACGCCGGTCCCCTCATACGGCACGATCGGCGGGCCGGAGCCCTTCGCCACGACGTCGTAGAGGGAAGGAGCCTGCGAGAACCCGATCGCCAAGAGGAGGACGACGGCTGCGAAGGCGACCGCTAGGCGCCTCCGCCCAGAGGGGGACCGAGGGCGCATTTACATTTTTCTAACACGGTTCGCGCGCCTCGTCCACTGGCCCTACGCGCCTATCGGCGCTGGGAGAGGTCAGTCGGGCTTGCGCGGAATCAGCACGGCGCGCTTGAACTCCGCCACCAGCGTGCCGTCCTCCTTGAAGACGCGGGTGTGCACCTTCACCACGCCGCGGTCCGGCTTCGAGGAGGAGGGCCGGACGTCGAGCACCTCGCTCTCGGCGAACAGCGTGTCGCCGTGGAAGACCGGCGCCGGGTGCGTGAGCTCCTCGGTGGCCAGGTTCGCGATCGCCTTGCCGGAGACGTCGCCGACCGACATCCCGAGCGCCAGCGAGTAGACGAGCGGGCCGACGACCACGTTGCGGCCCTGCTGGGACTCGCGCGCGTAGACGTCGTTGATGTGCAGCGGGTGGTGGTTCATCGTGAGCAGGCAGAAGAGGTGGTCGTCCGCCTCGGTCACGGTCTTCGCGGGCCAGTGCTTGTAGACGGCGCCGACCTCGAACTCCTCGAGGTAGCGGCCGTAGGCGCGCGCTCCGGAGGCCTCGCGCGCGGCCTGGTCGGTTTCCATTGCTTCGGTGGTCTCGGTCATGGGGCGGGCAATCCTATCCAGGCCAAAGTCGCGAACCGCGCAGTCGCCGCAGCGGGCGCGAGATCTTCAGGCGGAAGCGGCGCTCGTCGTCGCCGCGGTAGACGCCGACGCGCGGCCAGGCCAGCGGGCGCGCGCCGTGGAGGCGGGCCGGCAGCGTGCTCGCGGCCGAGTAGCCGGCCGCCCCGGCGGCGGCGACGACGCGCTCGTCGTAGTCCCCGTACGGGTAGGCGAGCGTCGGGCAGGCGCGGCCGAGGCGCTCCTCCACCGTCGCCCGCGACTCCTCCAGCTCGCGGCGCAGCGCCTCGTCGTCGATCTGCGTCAGGTGCGGGTGCGTGACCGTGTGCGAGCCGATCTCCCAGCCCTCGTCGGCGAGCTGGCCGAGCTGGTCCCAGGACGTCGGCAGCAGCTCGTGCTCGTGCTCGCCGCCGATCCACTGGTCGATGCCGTCCCAGCGCAGCGGCCGCTCCGGAGTGTCGAGATAGCGCGGTCGGCGCGTACACCGAGGCGCGGAAGCCGACCCGGTCGAGGATCGGCTTGCCGATCTCGAGCACCGACAGGAAGGCGTCGTCGAACGTGATCGCCACCGAGCGCTCCGGCGGGCCCGCCACGGCCTCGGCGAACGTCACGCCGCGGTAGCCGGCGCGCGCCAGCGTCTCGACCTGGCGCTCGAATGCGGCCGGCGTCGTCGACAGCGGCGCGGGGAAGCGCTCGCTGAGCGCGTGGTAGCAGAGGACCAGCACGTCGGGCATCACGCGAACGATAGATTGAGCGGCCGCATGCGAAACCCTCGTGACTTCTTCAAGCCGCTGGCCGTGGGTGCCCCGGAGCCCCTGCGCGAGATCCCCTTCAAGCCCTCGCGCATGATCCACTTCCTCGACTTCTCGAACGAGAAGATGGCCGCCAAGGCGCCCGACATCGCGCGCACGACGGACATCCTGCTCGGCAACCTCGAGGACGCCGTGCCGGTCGATCGCAAGGAGGCGGCGCGCCGCGGGCTGATCGACGTCGCGCGCAGCGCCGACCTCGGCGACACGGCCCTCTGGACGCGCGTCAACAGCCTCGAGAGCCCCTGGGTGCTGGACGACCTGACCGAGCTGGTCACGCGAGATCGGGGACCGGCTCGAGGTGATCATGGTGCCCAAGGTCGAGGGCGCCTGGGACATCCACTACGTCGACCGGCTGCTCTCGCAGCTCGAGGCGAAGGCGGGGCTCGAGCGGCCGCTGCTCGTGCACGCGATCCTCGAGACCTCGCAGGGCGTCGTCAACGTCGAGGAGATCGCCACCGCGAGCCCGCGCATGCAGGGCATGAGCTTCGGCCCGGCCGACCTGGCCGCCTCGCGCCGCATGAAGACCACGCGCGTCGGCGGCGGCCATCCGGGCTACCGCGTGATCGAGGACCCCGATCCCGACGATCCCGAGGCTCCGCGCGCGACCGCGCAGCAGGACCCGTGGCACTACTCGATCGCGCGCATGGTCGACGCCTGCACGAGCGCCGGCATCCTGCCCTTCTACGGCCCCTACGGCGACATCCGCGACACGGCCGGATGCGAGGCGCAGTTCCGCGCCGCCTTCCTGCTCGGCTGCGTCGGCGCCTGGTCGCTGCACCCGGCCCAGATCGAGATCGCCAAGCGCGTCTTCTCGCCGGCACCCGACGAGGTCGCGTTCGCCAAGAAGGTGATCGAGGCGATCCCGGACGGCCGCGGCGTGCACATGATCGACGGCAAGATGCAGGACGACGCCACCTGGAAGCAGTGCCGCGTCATGGTCGACCTGGCCGAGCAGCTGGCCGCCAAGGACCCGGAGCTGGCCGAGGCCTACGGCTTCGAGCCGGTCGGCGCCTAGCGCGGCGCAGCTCGGTTAGGGTTCCGCGCCGCCATGCGGTTCTACGAGTACGAGGCCCGGGAGATCGTCAAGCGGGCGGGCATCCCGGTGACCGACTTCGGCTTCGCCACGACGCCCCGAGGAGGCGCGCTCGATCGCCGAGCGCATCGGCGGCCCGACGGTGATCAAGTCGCAGGTGCTGACCGGCGGCCGGATGAAGGCGGGCGGCGTCCAGTTCGCCGACACGCCGGACGAGGCGGCTCAGCACGCCGAGGCGATCCTCGAGCTCGAGATCGGCGGCCACATGCCGCGCGGCGTGCTGGTCGACCCGCGCGCCCAGGTCAAGCAGGAGTACTACGCGGGCGTCGTCTGGGACGGCACGCGCAAGCGGCCGCTGATGCTGTTCAGCGACATGGGCGGGATCGACATCGAGCAGGTGGCCGAGGAGCACCCCGACCACGTGGGCCGCGGCCACTTCTCGAACCTGCTGCCGTTCTCCGACTACCAGGCCAAGCAGGTGATCGCGGCCGCCGGGGTGACCGGCAGCGCGCTCGACGCGCCTCACCCCGATCCTGGCCGGCTGGCGCGGCTGTTCCGCGAGCGCGACATGACGCTCGCCGAGATCAACCCGCTGGCGCAGCTCGAGGACGGCAGCTTCGTCGCGCTCGACGCCCACATGGAGATGGAGAACGAGGGCATGCCGCGCCAGCGCGCGCTGCTCGAGGACCTGGGCATCGGCGCCGACGAGGGCACGCGCGAGGGCCACGAGCCGACCACCTTCGAGGCCACCGTCACGGCGATCGACGCGGCCGACCACCGCGGCGTGATCCAGGGCAAGGACACCGGCTTCCACGGCAACCTCGGCCTCGTGATCGGCGCCGGCGGCGGGTCGCTGACGCTCACCGACGCGGTGCGCTCGCAGGGCGGGCGCCCGGCCAACTACTCCGAGATCGGCGGCAACCCCTCGGTGGCGAAGGCCTGCGGCCTGGCAAAGGCGGTGCTCCAGAAGGAGGGCGTCGAGAAGATCGCCGTGATGATGTCGATCGTCTCGAACACGCGGGTGGACATCGTCGCCCGCGGCGTCATCAAGGCCTGCCTCGAGCTCGGCAAGGACCCCGGCGAGACGATCGCGATCTTCCGCATCCCGGGCGCCTGGGAGGAGGAGGGCTTCAAGATCCTCGACCGCTACGGGGTCGAGTACTGCGACCGCTCGGTCTCGATGCACGAGGCCGCCGGCCCGGGCCGTGGCGAAGATCCAGGGGGCCCCGGCATGAGCATCCTGATCGACGAGGACACCACCTTCATCGTCCAGGGCATCACCGGGCGCGAGGCGGTCAACCTCACGCGCGAGTGCCTCGACTACGGCTCCAAGATCGTGGGCGGCGTGACGCCCGGCCGCAAGGGCCGCGACGTGCACGGCGTGCCGGTCTTCGACACCGTCGGCCAGGTGGTCGAGCACAACGGCGGCCGCGTGCCCGACGGCTCGGTGGTCACCGTCCCTCCCGCCTTCACCAAGGACGCGGTGCTGGAGGCGATCGCCGCCGGCATCGGCCTGATCGTGATCGTCACCGAGCGCATCCCGCGCGGCCGACGTCGCGCAGATGGTCGAGGCCGCCGACGCCCGCGGCGCGCGCATCATCGGCCCCAACTGCCTCGGGCTGGTCGTGCCCGGCGTGGCGAAGATGGGCGGCATCGGCGGCCCCGCCAAGAACACCGAGCAGGCCTACCAGCCCGGCAGCGTCGGCGTGATGTCGCGCTCGGGCGGCATGACCACCGAGATCTCGTCCACGCTGACGGCCGCCGGCCTGGGCGTGTCGACCGCGATCTCGATCGGCGGCGACGCGATCATCGGGTCCACCTACGCCGAGCTGATGCCGCTGTTCGAGGCCGACGAGCAGACCGAGGCGATCGTGATCTACACGGAGCCGGGCGGCCGCATGGAGGCGCAGCTCGCCGAGTGGGTCGCCGAGCACGACTCGCGCCTGCCGATCGTGGCGTTCATGGCGGGCCGGTTCATGGACGACGAGGAGATGAAGGGCATGTCCTTCGGCCACGCCGGGACGATCGTGGAGGGCAAGGAGGACACGGCCACCGAGAAGATCGCGCGGCTCGAGGCCGCCGGCATCCCGGTCGTGGAGCGGATCGACGCGATCCCGGACGCCGTGCGCGAGAAGCTGGGAGCGGCGGCCTGATGGCGGGCCTGTTCATCGACGTCAGGTCGACGACTCCGTCCGCGGCGACGTGGAGCTGGCGCGCAAGCTCGAGGAGGTCTGCCCCGTGGACATCTACAGGGCGACCGAGGCGGGCGTGGAGATCCGCCAGGAGCAGCTCGACGAGTGCGTGCTCTGCGAGCTCTGCCTGGACGCGTCGCCGCCCGGGACCGTCCGCGTGATCAAGCTCTACGACGGCGGCGCCGCGCTGGAGCGCGGCTGACCCGTCCGCCGCTGACGCCGGAGCTGTTCCAGCAGCGGCTGGCGGGCAGCTTCCCCGGCGACCTCGGCATCGAGGTCGTCCGCATCGAGGAGCGCGAGGTCGAGGGCCGCCTGGTCGTCGACCAGCGCCACCTGCACCCCGGCGGCTATGTCCACGGCGGCGTCTGGGTGGCGTTCGCCGACAGCGTCGCGGCCTGGGGCACCTGGCGCAACCTGCCCGAGGGCCACGACTTCACCACCGCGGAGCTGAAGGCCAACGTGTTCGCGGCGGGCCATCCCGGCGACGTGCTGCACGCGGTCGGCCGCCCGCTGCACATCGGGCGCAGCACTCAGGCCTGGGAGGTCCGCATCCGGCGCAACGACGAGCACCGCAACGCGGCCTTCTTCGCCTGCACCCAGATGGTCTTCGCTAGCGCCCGCGCCTGAGCCCGAACCGGCGGCCGGTCTTGTGCTCGAGCGTCTTCAGCTGGGCGCGCAGCAGGTGGTGCTGGGCCTCCAGGGCGCTGGCCGTGGCGCGCGCCTCCCGGCCGTCGTCTCGGCCTGCTGGCGGGCGGCGCGCTCGCGCTTGAGCGTCGCCTCCAGCGCCGCGCGGGCGCGGCGCTCCTCCTCGAGCGTCGAGCGGGCGGCCTGGGCCGCCTCGCGCTCGCGGGTGAGGGCCTTGCGCGTCTCGTCCAGCTTCGAGCGCAGGATCCCCAGCTGCCCGGACTGCTGCTCGAGGCGAGTCAGAAGTGTCGTCGGTGAGATGTCGGCGTCGGTGGCCTTGGCCGCCGTTCCTGAGCGCTCGAAGCGACCCGACTTCCCCCGTGGTTGTGTCGACCTCGAGCCGCCGGCCTTGGCGGGCTCGTCCCCGGTCGCTCCATTCGCATTGGCATCCTGCACGCGGTCTTGCACGAGATCCAGGATAGAACGAGATTCCCGGTTATGGGGAACCTGGTTGCGCCGATCAGACCCGAGCGCGTCTGCGCTGGATCACGTTGCCCAGCAGTGCAACCACGGCGCGGTCGCCCGAGACCTTGACGTCGCCGCGGTCGTAGGCGCGCGCCCAGTCCTCCAGCGTCCCCTCGCGCGCGAGCTCGTTGAAGGCCGGCCGCGCGATCGAGACGTCGACGCGCGAGTCGGCGGCGGGCTCGCGCGAGACCTTCGGCCCGGGCAGCTCACCCGCCAGATCGGCACGTCGCCGCCGCCGCGCGCCCGCAGCTCGAGCCTGATCACCAGCTGGAGCTGGCGCAGCGCCGGCAGCTCGTCGCGCAGGCGCTCGACCGCCTGGGCGATCAGCGCTCTGGTATCCGCGGCCGACAACAGAATCTAGATCTTGTTGCGCTGCAGCAGCTTCTTGCCGATCACCATGCGCTGGATCTCGGAGGTGCCCTCGCCGATCAGCAGCAGCGGCGCGTCGCGGTAGAGCCGCTCGATCTCGTACTCCTTGGAGTAGCCGTAGCCGCCGTGGATGCGGAACGCCTCCTCCACCACCTCCTTGCCGGTCTCCGAGGCGAACAGCTTCGCCATCCCGGCCTCGAGGTCCGAGCGCTCGCCGGCGTCCTTCATGCGCGCCGCCTTGAGCGTGAGCAGCCGCGCCGCCTCGATCTTGGTGGCCATGTCGGCGAGCTTGAACTGGATCGCCTGGTGCTGCGGCGATCTGCTTGCCGAAGGTCTTGCGCTCCTGGGCGTAGCGCAGCGCCAGCTCGAGCGCGCGCTGGGCGATGCCGACGCCGCGGGCGGCGACGTTCACGCGGCCGACCTCGAGCGCGTCCATCATCTGCGCGAAGCCCTTGCCGACGCCGTTCTCCTCGCCGCCGAGGATGCGGTCGGGGCTGCTGATGTAGCCGTCGTAGATCAGCTCGGTCGACTCGACGCCCTTGTAGCCCATCTTCTTGATCTGGGGCGGGATGTTGAGGCCCTTGAAGTCGCCGGTGTTCTCGGCGACGCCGGGCTCCTTCTCGGTGATGAAGCAGGTCATGCCGGTGTGCGGCGGGTCGGCGCGCGGGTCGCTCTTCATCAGCACGAACACGAGCGCCGAGCGCAGGCCGTTGGTGACCCACATCTTCTGGCCGTTGAGCTGCCAGTAGCCGTCGTCGAGCTTCTTCGCGGTGGCCTTGATGCCCTGGACGTCGGAGCCGACCTCGGGCTCGGAGAGCGAGAAGGCGGCGCGCATCTCGCCGGTGGCCATGCGCGGGAGGAAGGTCTGCTTCTGCTCGTCGGTGCCGAACTTCATCAGCAGGTAGGAGCCGATGAAGTGGGTGTTGACGATGCCGGAGACCGAGATCCAGCCGCGCGAGAGCTCCTCGACGATCATCGCGTAGGTGGTCAGGTCGAGGCCCATCCCGCCGTACTCCTCGGGGATCGTGACCCCGAACAGGCCGAGCTCCTTCATCTGCTCGACCACGGCGTCGGGGAACGAGTCCTCGTGGTCGTGGTGCTCCGCGATCGGGAGGACCTCGTTGTCGACGAACTGGCGCACCATCTCGGTGATCGCCTTCTGCTCGTCGGTCTTCTCGGTGAGGCTCGTGGCTACCGCCATCGCTGCGCGAGGATACAGCGCTCAGCAGCGCTCGCGTTCAGTAGCCGCGAGGATGGCGCGCGACGAACGCCTTCGACTTGCGCAGGGTGCGACTCCAGCGCGGTCCGGTGCGCGGGACCGGGCGCATCGCGGTCGCGCATCGAGGTGTCGAAGCGCAGGCCGGCGATGACCACGTAGGCGTGACCGCCGTGCGCGTAGACCGTGATCCACTCGCCCGGGCCCTCCCTGCCCCAGCTCATCATCGCGCCGGACGGGAGCGGCGAGCGCAGGAAGCGACCGCCGTAGAGCGCGTAGGAGACGGCGCCCGAGCAGTCGTAGCCGCGGTCGAGCCGGCTCGAGAAGGGCCTGTGCCCGCCGCCGTAGATGTACGGCTTTTCACGAGCCGGTTGGCGGCCGCGATCACGCGCTTCACGCGCGTCGGCGCGGAGGCCGGTGCGATCACCTGGCCGTCCACGAGCGTGGCCTCCTCCGGCGGCGGCGGCGGCGGCTCGAAGGTCGCTCCGCCGCGTGGGCCGGCGTCTGAGCCGCGGCGGTACCGGCCAGCACGAGCGCGAGCAGGCATGCGGCCGCGAGCGCGACGCAACGGAACGAGTGGCTGAGGCGAACTGTGAGGCGGCATTCTCTTTCTAACGCCTGCGGGGTTAGCTGACGGGCTCGCGCTGAAAGAGCTTGCGCGCCTCCCACTTGGGGAGGTTCGCCCCAGTGGCCTCGGCCACCTTGGTTCCCCCGCTCCGCGTCATCGCGGATTCGGCGTGCGGCGAGGCTACCAGATGTTTCTGCGTTCGGCGCCTCGTACGGATGTCCTCCTCGCCGGCCAGCCGCAGCAGCGCCCAGGCGATCAGGCGCGACCAGCGCGGCGGCGATCAGGCCCACCGTCAGATAGGCGATCAAGCTTGAGCGCGCCCGGGACGTCCTCCTTCTGCTCGCGCTGGAGGATCTTCACGTCGCGCTCGAACGGCCGGGTGAAGCTCGGCCAGGGCGGGCACCTCGGGCGCCGGGATGGCCCGGTCGCGCGGCAGGTAGAGCGGCACGCCCACCAGCGAGCTGCCGGTGTGCACGCGCACCAGCGCCTTCCAGCCGTCGTGGACCGGGACCGGCTCGGTGGTGCGGTAGACGCCCGGCCCGACCCGCTCGCAGGTCGCTGACCACGCTGCCGCCGCCCTGCCAGGCGGTCACGTTGGCGAAGTGGGCGTCGTCGAGCGCGTCGCTCGGGGTCACGCGGACGGTCGCCTGGACGTTGCGCCCGTCGCGGCGACGGCACGTCGGTGAGCGTGACCGCGGCGCGCTGCGGCCCGTCCGAGGAGATCGGCAGGCCCCAGGCGACCACGGCGACCAGCGCGAGCAGGCCGGCGAGCGCCGCCGCGGCGGGCGCCGGCGCCCGAGCGCGGCCGCGGCTCCGTCGAGCGAGCCGCGCCAGCGCGCCGCCGACGAAGCCGCCGACCGCGCCCGCGCCGACCGCGGCGACGAGCCCGGCGATGGCGGCCTCGGGCAGCAGCGAGCTGGGCCACGGCAGCGGCATCCAGAGCGTGGCTCCAGCCCCACTCCGCCGCCAGGCCGACGGTGCCGATCAGCACGCCCGCGGCGGCGCCGGTCGTCGACCGGCGAGCGTGCGCCGAGGCGGGCGAAGGCGGCCTCGACGAGCAGCGCCTCGACGATGTAGAGCGGGAAGTGGGGCATGGTCTGGCCCCACACGCCGCCGACCATGATCGCGACGAAGCCGCGGATCAGCAGGAAGCCGAGCACGGCCAGCAGCGCGCCGCCGCGGCCGAGGTAGACCCGCGCGGTCACGAGCGCCACGCCGGCGGCGAGCATGATCAGCACCGGGTGCAGCACCTGAGCCGGAACTGCGGGACGCTGAAGTCGAACTCGCCCTGGAAGGTCGACAGCGCGACGAGGAAGCTGCCCGCAGCAGCCCGCGGCGCAGCAGGACCAGCACGCGATGGTGCTCGGCCTCGGGGTCGCGGCCGAGGGCCCCGACGGCCTCCGACATCAGCGCCATCGCGCCCAGCGTCGCCAGCGAGGCGCCGCCGATCAGCATCAGGTGGGTCGGGCCCCAGAGCGTCACGTCCTGGCCGAAGAGGCGATGCCAGATGTCGTCGAGCGGGAAGCCGGAGAGGGCGAACGCGCCGCAGGCCACGATCACGACGCCGCCGGCCGGGGCCCACCAGCCGTTGCCCACGCGCACGGACGTGGGCGTGGGCCGCTCGCCAGCCAGCGCCGCGCTCAGCACGCCCGAGAGCAGCACGCCGTAGAGGCCGAAGAGGATCAGGTAGTGCGCCGGGTTGGCGAGCGGCCCGGCGTCGCGGCCGTTGTCGATGTGCAGGGAGATGTCCCAGTACATGCCGAGCACGGCGATCAGCAGCGACCCGCTCAGCAGCGTCGACGGCAGCGCCGCCCAGGCCGGCAGGCCGGTCAGCCGCGAGGCGGCCCGCCCCGCGCGGGCGAGCCAGTCGATGCGGCCGCTGCGGTGCCCCGCGATCAGAACCGCGATCAGCGCGGTGGCGATCCCGGCGGCCGCGGTTGCCCCGAGCGCCTCGCCGATCGCCGCCCCGCCGGCCGGCTCGTCGCCCGTCGCTTGACCTACGAGCATCATCGTCTTCATCTGTCACCCTCCCTGCGCGTTGCCTTGCCGGTTGACGTCCTCGTTCCCGGTCGGCAAACTAACTGAACATTCAGTCACCTATGTGTGAGGAGCATCACAGTGCCCCTCCACCCCCTCCACAGAGCCCAACGTGAGCACGACACCCCGCAAGCGCCTGACCGGCGAGGAGCGCCGCGTCGGCGATCCTCGACGCGGCGCTCGAGGTCTTCTCCAGGCGCGGCTACCACGCGACGTCGATCGACGACATCGCGCGCGAGGGGGGCGTCTCGAAGGCGCTCATCTACGAGCACTTCGCCTCCAAGCACGACCTCTACGGGGAGCTGCTCGAGCAGCACGCCGGTGAGCTGTTCAGCGTGCTCGCCGAGGCGATCTCGGAGGCCGGCACGACGGCGTCGGCGCGCCTGGCGCAGGGCTTCGAGGCTTTCTACGGTTTCGTCGAGGAGCACGGCGTGGCCTGGCGCATGCTGTTCCGCGAGGCGACCGACCCCGAGGCGCTGGTGCTGCTCGACCGCGTGATCGACCAGGTGACTCGCGTCGTGGCCGGGCTGATCGCCGAGGATCCCGGCTCGCGCAAGGGCGACGACGACGAGGGCCGCCGCGAGCAGCGCATCCAGGTGCTCGCGCAGCTGCTGGTCGGGGCCACCCAGTCGCTCGCCAACTGGTGGACCGACCACCCGGAGATCCCGCGCCAGCAGGTCGTGGAGACGACGATGGACTTCGCCTGGCTCGGCCTCCAGCGGCTCAGCGGCGGCGAGCGCTGGTCGCCCGCCAGTCCGTGAACTTCGCCCGCGACGTCGTCGACGCCGCCGATCCGGCGCGGGCGGCGCTGGTCGCGATCGGGTCCGAGGGAGAGCGCCGCGAGATCGGCTTCGGCGAGGTGGCGGACCGCTCCGCGCGCATGGCCGGCGCCCTGGCGGCGCGCGGCGTGCGCCGCGGCGACGTGGTGATGACGCTGATCGGCAACCGGCCCGAGTGGGTCTACGCGATGGTCGCGTGCTGGCGGCTCGGCGCGGTGGCGCAGCCGTGCACCGAGCAGCTGCGCGCCGGCCGACCTGCGCGCGCGGATGGAGCTCGTCGGCCCGGCGGCGGTCGTCGCCGACGCCCGCAACGTGGAGCTCGTGGGCGCCGCCGGCTGGGACGGCCCGCTCGTGGTCGTGCCCGGACGAGGCCGTCTTCGCAGCCGAGCCGGCCCCGGCGGTCGAGCTGGGCCCCGAGGACCCGGCGCTGATCGTGTTCACCTCGGGCACGGCGGGCGAGCCGAAGCCGATCCGCCACGGCGCGCGCTATCTCGAGGGCCAGCAGCGTGCAGGCCGAGCACTGGTACGGCGCCCGTCCGGGCGACCTGTGCTGGTGCACGGCGGCGAGCGGCTGGTCGCTGTCGGCGCGCAACGCGTTCGTGGCGGCCTGGCTGCGCGGCGCCGCCGCCCTGCTCCACGACGCGCGCTTCGACGCCGGCGAGCGGCTCGCGCTGCTCGAGCGCGAGCGCGTGAGCGTGCTCTGCATGTCCCCCACCGAGTACCGCGCGATCGCCAAGCGCGGCGAGCTGCGCCCGCTGCCGGCGCTGCGCCACGCGGTGGCGGCCGGCGAGCCGCTCAACCCGGAGGTGGTGGTCGACCTGGCAGGAGGCGGTCGGCGTGTCGGTGCACGACGGCTACGGCCAGACCGAGACCGGCCACCTCACCGGGATGCCGATCGGCCCGCCCGTGCGGCCGGGCTCGATGGGCCGCCCGCTGCCGGGCTTCCGCGCGTGGATCGACGAGGGCGAGCTGGTGGTCGACCCCGCCACGGTGCCGACCTTCTTCGTCGACGGCGACCGCGACCGGCCCTGGCGCACCGGCGACCGCGTCACGCGAGGACGAGGACGGCTACCTCTGGTTCGAGGGCCGCACCGACGACGTGATCATCTCGGCCGGCTACCGCATCGGGCCCGTTCGAGGTCGAGTCGGCGCTGGTGGCGCACCCGGCCGTGGCCGAGGCCGCGGCGGTCGGCGCCCCGGACGAGGTGCGCGGCCAGGTCGTGCGGGCCGTGGTGGTGCTCCAGCCGGGCCACGAGCCGAGCGACGCGCTCGCGCGCGAGCTGCAGGAGCACGTCAAGGGCGAGACCGCGCCCTACAAGTACCCGCGCATCGTCGAGTTCGCCGACGCGCTGCCGAAGACGCCGAGCGGCAAGATCAGGAGAGCGCTGCTGCGCTCCGGGTAGCCTCACGGCGATGGCCAACCGCCTCGCCGGCGAGACCTCTCCCTACCTGCTCCAGCACAAGGACAACCCCGTGGACTGGTACCCGTGGGGCGAGGAGGCGCTCGCGCGCGCCCGCGAGGAGGACCGCCCGATCCTGCTCTCGATCGGCTACTCGGCGTGCCACTGGTGCCACGTGATGGAGCGCGAGTCGTTCGAGGACGAGGAGACCGCGCGCGCTGATGAACGAGCTGTTCGTGTGCATCAAGCTCGACCGCGAGGAGCGGCCCGACATCGACTCCATCTACATGGAGGCCTGCCAGGCGATGACCGGCTCGGGCGGCTGGCCGCTCAACGTCTTCCTCACGCCCGAGCAGGTGCCGTTCTACGCCGGCACGTACTTCCCGCCGCGAGTCGAGCATGGGCATGCCGAGCTGGCGCGACGTGCTCGAGGCGGTGGCGGCGGCGTGGCGCGACCAGCGCGACGAGATCCGCGCCGGCGGCGGGCGCATCGCCGAGCGGCTGCAGGGCGGGGCCGCGCTGCGCCCCTCGCAGGAGCCGCTGCGCTCGGAGCTGCTCGACACCGCCGTCGAGGGGCTGCGCGCGGGCTACGACTCGGCCAACGGCGGCTTCGGCGGCGCGCCGAAGTTCCCGCCCGCGTCGGCGCTCGAGTTCCTGCTGCGCCGCGGCGAGGTCGACATGGCCGCGCACACGCTGCGCGCGATGGCCTCGGGCGGCATGTACGACCAGGTCGGCGGCGGGTTCGCGCGCTACTCGGTCGACCCCTACTGGCTCGTCCCCCACTTCGAGAAGATGCTCTACGACAACGCGCTGCTCGCGCGCGTCTACCTGCACGGGTTGCAGGTGACCGGCGACCCGCTGTTCCGGCGCGTGACCGAGGAGACGCTCGACTGGGCGCTGCGCGAGATGCGCGCGCCCGAGGGCGGCTTCTACTCCGCGCTCGACGCCGACTCCGAGGGCGTCGAGGGCAAGTTCTACGTCTGGAGCGTCGAGGAGCTGCGCGCGGCTCTGGCCGGGCTGCCGGACGCCGACGAGGCGATCGCGTGGTTCGGCGCCACCGACCGCGGCAACTTCGAGGGCGCCAACATCCCGGTGCGCGGCCCGGGCGAGCCGGAGCGCCTCGACGAGTGGCGCCGCGCCCTCTACGACGTGCGCGCCGAGCGCGTCTGGCCCGGCCTCGACGACAAGCGGCTGACCTCCTGGAACGCGCTGATGATCGCCGCGCTCGCCGAGGCGGGCGCGGTGCTGGAGCGCGCCCGACTACCTCGACGCCGCGGCCGCCGCGGCCGAGTTCGTGCTCGGCTCGCTGCGCGACGCACGACGGCCGCCTGCTGCGCACCTGGAAGGACGGCCGCGGGCGGCTGAACGCCTACCTCGAGGACCACGCCTTCCTGCTCGAGGCGCTGATCACGCTCTACGAGGCGAGCTTCGACCCGCGCTGGTTCCGCGAGGCGCGTCGCGCTCGCGGACACGATGATCGAGCGCTTCGGCGACGCCGAGCACGGCGGCTTCTTCGAGACCTCGACGGATCACGAGCGACTGCTCGCGCGGCGCAAGGACCTCGAGGACCACCCGATCCCGTCGGGCAACGCCGCGCGCCGCCTACGCGCTGCTGCGCCTCGGCGCGCTGACCGGCGAGCGCTCCTACGAGCGAGCAGGGCGAGGCGGTGCTGCGGCTGCTGCACGAGCTGGCCGCCAAGCACCCGCAGGCGTTCGGCCACCTGCTCCAGGCGCTCGACTTCCACCTGGCGCAGGTGCGCGAGGTGGCGCTCGTCGGCGACGACCTGCGCCCGCTCGAGCGCGTCGTGCGCTCGGCCTTCCGCCCCCACCTCGTGCTGGCCGGCGGCGCCGCCGACGGCGTGCCGCTGCTCGCCGACCGCCCGGTCGTCGACGGACGCTCCACGGCCTACGTGTGCGAGGGCTTCGCCTGCCAGGCGCCGGTCACCGAGCCGCAGGAGCTCGAACGGCTGCTCTCCTAGCGATCCTGGCGCTGGCCTCCCCCACGGCGCACGACGTGGCCGTGCGGATCTCGTCGTGGGGGCCGCGGCCGGCCGCGAGCCCGGCCGAGGCGCGCGCCCACCGGCTGATGGCGCGCACGTTCCGCGCCGCCGGGCTGCGCGTGGCGATCCAGGAGTTCGCGGTCCCGGGCCGCGGCCGCTCGCGCAACGTGATCGGCACGCTCGACTCGCCCGCGAGCTGCCTGCGCATCGCGATGGCGCACACCGACAGCGCGCCGCCGGCGCCCGGCGCCGACGACAACGCCTCCGGGCTCGGCGTGATCGCCGCGCTCGCGACGCGCCTGCGCCGGATCGACCCGCCCTGCGACGTCTGGCTGGTGGCGACCGGCGCCGAGGAGCGCGTCTACACCGGCTCGCCCGACCACCTCGGCGCGCTCGCGCTGGCGCGCCGCGCGCGCGCCCGCGGCGGCGCCCGCCGGCTGCAGTGGGCGCTGTCGCTCGACGAGGTCGGCCGCGACCGGCCGTTCTGGCTGCGCTCGCCGGTGTCGGCGCCGCGCCCGCGGGTCGAGGGCGCGCTGCTGCGCGCCGCCCGCCGCGCGCACGTGCCGGTCGCCTGGGTGCCGACGAGGAGACCGGCAACTCCGACCACCGCGAGTTCGAGCTGCTCGGGCTGCCCGGCATGAAGCTCGGCGTCGGCGCGGGCGGCGAGCCCTGCCGGCACACGGCCTGCGACCGCCCCGGGCGGCTCGACCCGGCGTCGTCGCGGCTGGCCCGCCGGCTGGTGGAGGAGGCGCTCGGGCGCTAGAGCACGGCCAGGTAGCGGTCGAGCTCCCACTGGCGTCACCTGGACGCGGTAGTCCTCCCACTCCTGGCGCTTGATCTCGACGTAGCGGTTGAAGATGTGCTCGCCGAAGGTGCGCAGCACCAGCTCCGACTCGGCGGTCAGCTCGATCGCCTCGCCGAGCGTCTCGGGCAGCTGCTCGATGCCGAGCCGCCGCCGCTCCTCGGGGCTGATGTGGTACAGGTTCTTCTCCATCGGCTCGGGCAGCTCGTAGCCCTTCTCGATGCCCTCGAGGCCCGCCGCCAGCAGGATCGCGAAGGTCAGGTAGGGGTTGCACGCCGGGTCGGGGCAGCGCAGCTCCATGCGCGTGGCCTGCTCCTTGCCGGGGTGGTAGAGCGGCACCCGCACGAGCGCGGAGCGGTTGCGGCGCGACCAGGCGCAGTAGACCGGCGCCTCGTAGCCCGGCACGAGCCGCTTGTAGGAGTTGACCCACTGGGCGAAGATCGAGGCGATCTCGCGCGCGTGCTTGAGCTGGCCGGCGATGAAGGCCTTGCCGACGTCGGACAGGAAGTACTGGTCGTCCGGGTCGTAGAAGGCGTTGCGCTCGTCGGTGAAGAGCGACTGGTGGGTATGCATCCCCGAGCCGTTCTCGCCGAACAGCGGCTTCGGCATGAAGGTGGCGTGCCAGCCGTACTTCATGGCGTACTCCTTGACCGTGATGCGGTACGTCATGCAGTCGTCGGCCATCTTGAGCGCGTCGGCGTAGCGCATGTCGATCTCGTGCTGCGAGGGGCCGACCTCGTGGTGGGTGTACTCGACGTGGATGCCGAGCTCCTCGAGCGCGAGCACGGTGTCGCGGCGCACGTCGGAGCCCGCGTCGAGCGTGGTCAGGTCGAAGTAGCCGCCCTCGTCGAGGATCTCCGGCGCGGCGCCGTTCTCGGTCTTGGCGTTGCGGAAGTAGAAGAACTCGAGCTCGGGGCCGACGTTGAAGCTCGAGAAGCCCATGTCGCTCGCCCGGGCGAGCGCGCGCCGCAGCACCTGGCGCGGGTCGCCCTCGTAGGGCTCGCGGCTGGGCGTGACGATGTCGCAGAACATGCGCGCGACGCCGCGGTCCTCCGGGCGCCACGGCAGCACGCGGAAGGTCGACGGGTCGGGCATGGCGATCATGTCCGACTCCTCGATCGCGTTGAAGCCGGTGATCGAGGAGCCGTCGAAGCCCATGCCGCCCTCGAAGGCGTCGTCGAGCTCGGCGGCGTTGACCGAGAAGCTCTTCAGCTGCCCCAGGATGTCGGTGAACCAGAGGCGGACGAAGCGGATGTCGCGGTCGTCGACGAAAGCCCTGATCTCGTCGGCAGTCTGCGGCTGGTCAGCCATGGGGCTCCTTGATGTCGGTTCGCGTCGACGCCGCGCGAAGGCTAACGGCGCCCGGTCCGCCGCGCGCCGAGGCTCAGAGCCAGGAGCGGGCCCAGACCTTGAGCGACCGCACGGCGGGCTCGAGGGCGCGGCCCTTGCGGGTGAGGCGGTACTCGACGCGCACCGGCATGCCGTCGATGACGCTGCGCTGGACGATCCCGCGCCGCTCGAGCTCCTTGAGGCGCTCGGACAGGAGCCGGTCGGAGAGGTCCGGCACGAGCACCTTGACCTCGGAGAAGCGCAGCGGGCCGTCCATGAGCACGAAGACGATCGCGCCGGTCCAGCGCTTGCCGATCAGCTCGATCGCCTGGTGGTACGCGGAGCAGCAGCTCTCGCGACGCGCGAGGTCCTGCTCGCCCTCCTCGACGATGGCCTGTCCCCCGGAGGCCATGCGCAACATCGTAGCCCGCTAGGCGGCCACCGACAGCCGCGACTCCTCGCTCGAGCCGTCGAGCGGGACGTCGCCCGCGCGGGTGACCAGGTTGCCGAACGTGGCGAGCGCGACGTGCGCGACCGTCTCGAGGATCTGCTCGTCCGTCCCACCCGGCCTCGCGCGCCTCCTCGTGCTTGTGGCGCGGCGGCGCGCTGTCGGACTCGAGCAGCGCCTTGACGTAGCGGAGCAGCACGGCCTCGCGCTCGTCGTGGGAGTCGAACTCGCGCGCGAGGGCGATCTCGTCGAGGCCCAGGCCGGCGTCGCGCGCGGTGCGCTGGAGCGTGCTCAGCGCGTACTCGCTGCCCTGGTGCTCGGCGACCGCGAGCGCGATGCGCTGCTGGGTCGCATACGGCAGCGAGCCGTTGCGGAGCTCCGAGCGGAGGCGCGCGTAGGCGCGCAGCACGGTGGGCGATCCGGCGAGCACGCCGATGAAGTTCGGGAGCTGGCCCCCGCCCGACAGCGCGCCCTTCAGGATCGGAACGCTTCGCTCGGGCGCCGTCAGCTCGTCGTGGACCTGGAACCTGCTCTCCTTGGTCTTCATCCCGCTTCACTTTCTGCTTGTGACTTACGGCCAGTAAGTATACGTCACAAAGGCATGCAGAGCAGGCCAATTTGGCGCGTGAGAGCGCGCCGTAGAGGCGTAGAGCGGGCGCTGCGCGCGGCCGCGCGGCTACGCGTGCGCGGTGCCGGCGGCGACTGCCACCAGCAGCAGGCCGAGCAGGAAGGCCCAGAGGGCGATCCGGTCGGGCTGGGCCAGCTGAGAGCTGAGCACCGCGCTGGAGCGGCGGCGAGCGGGCGTCACGGCGCGGGCGTGGGCTGCCCGGTGATGGTGATGGTGCGACGGTCGGCTCGACGTGCCCTCGGGCGCAACGTCCCCGCGTCCGTGAGCGCCTCGGCGGCCCGCTCGGCGGCGGGGTGCTCGGCGACGACGGCTCGACCTCACGCGGGTCGGGATCCGGCCGCAGCTGCACCGGCTCGGTCGCGGCGTCGGCCTGCTCCGCCGCGGCCTCGGCGGCGGTGGAGCGTGCGAAGCGACCGCGGCCGTCGAGGCGATCGGCGACCTCGACCTTGCGCTCCCACTGGAGGAGGACGGCTTCCCTGCTCATCTCGTTGTCATCCTCCCGCAGAACGCGGGCACCGGCTGAATGCATCGGCCCTCTCTCTTCTGGCCTGCGGGGTTAGCTGACGGGCTCGCGCTGAAAGAGTCGCGCTACGGATTGGCTGCCGATTCGCCCCAGGCCGGACGGCCAAACTGGTTCCCCCACGCCCCGCTGCCGAGCGGCGCTTCGGCTTGGATCGACGCGGCCATGCTATCAGCAGATCGCACGCGTCGGACGGAAAAACCGCCGCAAGCAGCGCGGGTTTTCGTGGCAGATGAGGCTTGCTACTGGCCTGCGACGCGGGCCACGTAGGCCGCGACCAGCTGGGCGTCGTGGCCCTGGAGCAGACCGGCGGGCATCCGGTCCTGACCGGTGCCGCCCTTCTTGATCGCGTTGAGGACGCGCTGCTTGTCCACGCCGCCGAGCTCGTCGAGGTCGGGACCGGTGACGCCCTTCGCCTGGACGGCGTCGAGGTTGTGGCAGCTCTTGCAGGTCGCGATGAAGAGGGTCTTGGCCTCCTCGTCGGACGTGCTGGCCGACTCCGTCCTGAGGTGGCCGACGCCGCCCTCGGCCTCGCCGCGGCCGGCGATGACGGCCGCCGGAACGGCGATGCCGAGCGCCGAGGTAGAGCAGCACCATCCCGAAGGTGAAGCCGCGGCCGCCGCCGGAGAGATAGGCCTGTCGCGCGGCTCCGGGGCCGCCCGAGAAGGCCACGAAGAGCACGATGATCCCGAGGACCAGGAACGGCCCGATGACCAGGAGCACTTGCATCGAGGGCGGCACTCTACCGGCAGAGGGCGGACGTCGGCTGCGGGCGCGGGTGCGCCGCTAGCGCGTGTCGGCCGCGGCCCGGCGAGCGCGCTTCCAGCTGCCGTAGGCGGCGAAGACGTCGGCCAGGCCGGGCATCTCCGTGTCGGCGGCTGTGATCTGCTGGTAGTCGACCATCAGCAGGCGCTCGGGGCGCTGGCCGGCGGTCTCGGCGACCTCGCGGATGGCCTGGCGCACCTGCGCCTTGGTGACCTCGCCGTCGCCGCCCGCCCGCTTCGCGTCGTGGGCGAACACACCGGCGGCGCTGCCACGGGCGCCGGGCTCGGCGGAGGGCGTCGGGCCGGCCGCGGCCGACGCCTACGAGCAGGCGGCAGTGCGGGCAGCGCAGCGGCTCCCGGGGCCATTGCCTGCCGACGCTGCGGTCGACCAGCAGATGGCAGTGGGGGCAGTAGCCGTCCTCGGCGTGGACAGCCTGCTCCACGTGGGCCGAGTCGTGAGCCGCGTGCGTTGCGTTGCCGTTGTCGTCGTGGCGGTCGCCGTTCTCGTTGCGGCTGCGGTCGCCCTCGCGGCTGCGGTCGCCCTCGCGGCTGCGGTCGCCCTCGCGGCCGCGGTCGCCGCGGCGGCGATCGCGCTTGCGCTTCTCGGCAGGTGTGGAGGAAGAGGTACGGGCAGGCGTCAAGACGGCGGTCCCCTGGCTACCCGACTAATCGCCGGGGCAGGGCCGGGCGAAACCCGAACTTTCGGCCAGGCGCGGCCCGGAAATAGAGAACCCCCGCGCTGGCGGGGGTTCTCCGTAGCCGATCGTTAAGCCGGATTTCGTCGTGGACAGCCATCCATCTCGGTCGTGTCCCGCGGCTCTCGCCTCGGGGACGCGGCCGGGGCTCTCGCCCTGCGGCCTACCTGGAGCTCGGCGGGCAGCGTCAACGCTCCTGCTTGGCCTTGCACCGAGTGGGGTTTGCCTGGCCGCCGCGTCGCCGCGACGCCGGTGCGCTCTTACCGCACCTTTTCACCCTTGCCGGCACCGGGCTCACGTGCGGCCCGGCGCTTAGGCGGTTTGTTTCTGTGGCACTTTCCCGCGGGTTTCCCCGGGTCGGCTTCCCGACCACTCTGCCCTGCGGTGTCCGGACTTTCCTCGAGGGGCCGGTTGTCTCTCCGACCTCCCCGCGACTGCCTGACCGGCGCAACCAATTCTAGGGCCGCGGGGCCGAGGCGCGAGCGCCTGCAGCAGCGCTTTGATCGTGTCGCGTATCCCCCCTATAGGGCGTAAAACGCAGCAGGCGGACAGTGCCGGCGCGGCGCGATGCCGCGGTGCGGCCGGGCCGCCGGCCGGCGGGCGCACCGCCGGCCGGTGGCTTCAGCCCAGCCAGATCGGCGACCAGCAGGTACACGCCGCCCCAGAAGCCCACGCTGATGCCCACCAGCACGCCTCCGAGCAGGGTCACCTGCGTCGCTCTCTTCACTGTGCCCAGGCGACGGCGCCACGCGGATGGCGGCGCCTCCTCGGACGACACCGCCGTCAGCGGGCGGCTGCGGCCGCCGTGACGCCGGCCGCGCAGCTGGAGGACCTCGCGCCGCTTATGGGATGGGGACAGACGAGGAGCCACCTGACGCCAGCATCGCTGCTACCCCGCCTCGATGCAATGGTGCGCTGAAGGAATCTGTCGCATTTGGCGCACACCGGCCGGAATTTGCGGGGTTCAGGCCAGCGCGGAGCCGCAGCCGCCGCAGCGGGCGACCTTCGCCTCCATGCGGATCGGCCCGTGGCACAGCGGGCACTCGGCCTCGGCCTCGACCTGCGCCGTGCGCAGGGTCCGGTCGAGCAGCTCCTCGAGCGTCGCCCGCCGGCCGCCCGCCGCGGGGGCCAGGCGCAGGCGCGCCCCGGCCGGTGCGGCTGCGCGCCGCTGCCCCGCTCGCGCGCATGCCAGGTGCCTCCAGCGTCGCCGGGCTCACGAGACCCTCCGGCAGACTCCGACGACCCGTCCGAGCACCGTGACCTCCTTGGTCAGGATCGGCTCGAGCGCGTCGTTCTCCGGCTGCAGGCGCACATGGTCCTTCTCGCGGAAGAAGCGCTTGACCGTCGCCTCCGCCTCCGGCCCGACCAGCGCCACCACGATCTCGCCGTCCGAGGCGGTGTCCTGTCGCCGCACGATCACGTAGTCGCGGTCGAGGATCCCGGCGTCCTTCATCGAGTCGCCCTTGACGCGCAGGACGAACTCGCCCTCCTCGCCCCCGGCGATGCCGGGCACGGGCACGTACTCCTCGATGTTCTCCTCGGCGAGCACCGGCGAGCCGGCGGCGACCGCTCCCACGACGGGCAGGCCCGGCGGGCTTCATCGACTGCTTCGCCTTGTCGACGAGCACCTCGATCGCGCGCGGCTTGGTGGGGTCGCGACGCAGCAGCCCGAGCCGCTCCAGGTTGCCGAGGTGCGCGTGCACCGTCGACGACGAGGTCAGGCCGATCGCCTTGCCGATGTCGCGCACCGTCGGCGGATAGCCGTGCTCGCTGACGTAGCGCTTCACGTAGTCGAAGATCTCCTGCTGGCGCTTCGTGAGGTTCAGGTCGACCATCAAGACGCTCCCTGGGGCCGGTTCCAATGTCGTAATCCGAACATGTGTTCGCAGAGTACCCCGGCGGTGCGGACGACATCAAGGGCTGGGCGGAGCCGCTCTATACTCAGCGCGTCACGCGCCTGTGGCGGAATTGGTAGACGCGCAAGGTTGAGGGCCTTGTCCTGCTTATGCGGGGTGGGAGTTCGAGTCTCCCTGGGCGCACTTTCTCACCACTCCGGGTATCAGCGACTGGGTGGCTGAGTCCGTTGTCCTCGGAGTGCTGGCCGCGCCTGGGGCGGCGCAGGATCTCGCGACGGACGTCGAGGATCGACTGGCCGACGAGCTCCACGAGCGCCACCCCGACGCCGACTGGAAGGTCGAGCTCGTGGACGAGGCGCCCGACGGACGCACGGTGCGCGAGTTGAAGGAGACCGCGCGTGAGCAGATGCGCGAGCACCGATGGGCGATGGCGCTCGTTCTCACCGATCTTCCGCTCCTGTCGGGCCGGCGACCCGTGACCGCACACGCAAACTCGCAGCGGCGGGTGGCCGTGGTGTCCGTGCCTGCGCTCGGCCCCCTCAAGCTGAAGGAGCGCCTGGTGGCGGCCGTCGTGAACTCCGTGGACGGCATCCTCGGCGAGCGCGTCGGCAGAGGCGGCCACCGGCGCGGGCGACGCGGGCGGATGGCGGCAAGGCTGCAGGAGCTGGGCTCCCCGCTCGGAGCGGCGCATTTCCGCGACGAGAGCACCATCCGCTTCACGAGCGCCGTCATCCGAGGCAATCTGCGGCTGCTCGCCGGGATGGTGCGGGCGAACAACCCGTCGCTCGTCGTGGTGCGCCTCTCGCGCGCCCTCGCGGCCGCCGGCGGAACGGCGGCGTATGCGCTCACCTCTTCGAGCATCTGGACGCTCGCCGACGGCGCTTCGTGGGCGAGGCTGGCCGCCATCAGCGTCGCGACGCTCGCGGCGACGATGACCGTGCTGATCGTCGCGCACCATCTCTGGGAACGCAGCGAGCGGCCGGAGGACCGCGAGCAGGTGGTGCTCTTCAACCTGGCGACGCTCGCCACGGTTCTGATCGGCGTCCTCACGCTCTATCTGGCCCTCGTGCTGATCGCACTCGGGTGCAGCTATGCGTTCATCTCACCGCAGCCGTTCGCTCAGCAGCTGGGCCACCCGGCCGGCTTCGCCGACCACCTCCAGCTCGCGTTCTACGGGAGCGCGATCGCCTCGCTCGCCGGTGCGCTCGGCTCCCTCACGGAGTCCGACTTTGCGGTCCGCGAGGCGATGTATCGCTACCAGCCCGACGCGCGCACGGAGGACGATGAGGAGGCTCGCGAGGACGAGGCGTCCGAAGTATCAGCGGGCGCTCGTGACAAATAGTCTGACCTATTGCTAAGG
This sequence comes from uncultured Thermoleophilaceae bacterium, assembly GCA_963828225.1. GTDB lineage: Bacteria > Actinomycetota > Thermoleophilia > Solirubrobacterales > Thermoleophilaceae > JACVRW01. Next base: position 938,791 of record CAWHDX010000007.1, read on the forward strand.
TCTGCCGGTGGCCGAGCGCGCGGTCATCGGGGCCGCATCGTGAGCGTCCGCCCCGGGGGGAGGACGGGCTCGCGGGCGTCGGCGCGCCGTGCCATCCGCGCGGCCAGCGAGCAGGTGGCGGTCGAGATCCAGCACTACATCCAGCAGGAGGGTCTGGGCCCGGGCGACTTCCTCGGCCGCGAGGAGGACCTCGCCGCCGAGTTCGGCGTCAGCCGGCCCACCCTGCGCGAGGCGCTGCGCCTGCTGGCCAGCGGCAACCTGATCCGCGCCACCAAGGGCCCCGGCGGCGGCATCTTCGTCGCGCGCACCGCCGAGGAGGGCATGAGCCGCAGCCTCAGCGACGCGATCGCGATGATGCTCGAGACCGGCACCGTCACGCTCGACGAGCTGCTCGAGGCGCGCCTGCTGCTCGAGGTCCCGCTCGCCGGCCTCGCCGCCTACCACCCCGACGGCGCCACCGTGGAGCGGCTGCGCGAGATCGTCGCCCGCGAGGCGGCCGCCGGCGCCGACGACGTCGAGGTGTTCGCCACCAGCGACATGGAGATCCACCGCACGCTCGCCGCGGCGGCCGACAACCGCATGATCCAGGCGCTCACCGACTGGATCTTCGAGGTGCTCCAGCCCTCCCTGATCGAGGTGGTGCAGCCGGCGATCGTCCAGTCCGCCATCCTCGAGCACCACCAGGCGCTGCTGTCGGCCGTCGAGCGCGGCGACCCGGCACGCGCCGAGCGCACCATGAAAGACCACCTGCTCTACCTCCAGGACGTGCTGCGCATGGTGCGCGAGCGCGCCGGGGACGGCTCATGATCGCGGTGCTCGGCCTCGGCGAGGCCGGCGCGGCGATCGCCGGGGACCTCGCGCGCGCGGGCGCGCGCGTGACCGGCTTCGACCCGGTCGCCGAGGCGCCCGCGGGCGTCGAGCCCGCCGCCGCGGCGGCCGACGCGGTGGCCGGCGCCGACCTGGTCCTGAGCGTGAACTCCGCGGCGGTGGCGCTGGAACTGGCGGTGGGGGTCGCCTCCGCGCTGCCGCCGCGGGCCCTCTACGCCGACCTCAACACCTCCGCCCCGGCCCTCAAGCGCGCGCTGGCAGCGGCGGTCGAGCCGCACGGCGCCGCCTTCGCCGACGTCGCCCTGATGGAGCCGGTGCCGGACTGGGGCGTCCGCACGCCCGCCCTGGCGTCCGGCTCGGGCGCCGAGCGCTTCGCCGCCGAGCTGCGCCCCTACGGCATGCCCGTGACGCCCGTCGGCCCCGATCCCGGCGCGGCCGCCGCGCGCAAGCTGGCACGCAGCGTCTTCATGAAGGGACAGGCCGCAGCCATCGGCGAGGCGCTCGCGGCCGCCGAGCGGCTCGGCTGCGAGGAGTGGCTCTACGCGAACATCGAGAGCACGCTGGCCTCCGCCGACGCCCGCCTGCTGCGCCGCCTCGTGCAGGGCAGCCGCACGCACGCCGCGCGCCGCGTCGACGAGATGGCGGCGGCCGTGGAGATGCTCGAGGAGCTCGAGGTCCCGCCCCACGTCGCCGCCGCCAGCGAGGCCTGGCTGCGCTCGCTCGCCGCCGGGGCGCCCAGGTGAGCGCCGCGGAGGCGCCGCTCCCCAGCGAGCGCGCCCGCGAGCTCGTGCGCGGCGGCGCCGACGTGCACGTCCACATCTCGCCGGACGTGGTCGAGCGCCGCATCGACGACGTCGGCCTCGCGCTCCGCTGCGAGGAGCTCGGCCTGGCCGGCTTCGTGCTCAAGTCGCACTACACCTCGACGGCCGAGCGGGCGGCGGTCGTGCGCGGCGTCGTGCCGGGCATCGCGGCGCTCGGCGCGATCGTCCTCAACCACGCGATCGGCGGCATGAACGCACTGGCGGTGGAGATCGCGGCTCGCGAGGGCGCGCGCGTGGTCTGGATGCCCACCACCGACTCGCGCCAGGAGCGCGCTCACCTCGCCGCCCAGCCGCCCGGCGCGAACCTGCCGGTCTGGGCCAAGGTGCAGGCCGAGTTCGCCGAGCGCGGGATCGAGAGCGCGGCGGTGGCTGCCGTGGGCGACGACGGCGAGCTGCTCCCGGCGACACGCCTCGTGCTGGAGGTCGTCGCCGAGCACGGGCTGGTGCTCGCGACCGGCCATCTCGGGCGCGACGAGCTGTTCGCAGTGGTCGCGGCCGCGTGCGCGGCCGGCATCGAGGACGTCGTTGTCACGCACCCGGACTTCCCCGCCCAGGACCTGTCGATCGACGAGCAGCTGGAGCTGGCCGGAATGGGCGCCTGGATCGAGCGCTGCTTCACCACCCCCTACACGGGCAAGTGCTCATGGGAGCGCTGGCTCGAGGGCACGCGCGCGGTCGGCGCCGAGCGGACGATCCTGTCGAGCGACCTGGGCCAGATCCAGAACCCGCCGGTCGAGGACGGCCTGGCGCTGATGGCCGACCGCCTGCTCGACGCCGGCTTCGGCGAGGATGAGGTGCACACGATGGCCGTGACGAACACACGCCGGATCGCGGGCCTGTGAGCACCCGCCTGCTCGCCGTCGGCGCTCACGCCGCCGACTTCGTCTGGCGCGCCGGCGGCGTGCTCGCCCTCGCCGCGCAGAACGGCGGCAGCGCCGGCGTGCTCTCGCTCTCCTACGGCGAGCGCGGCGAGTCCGGCGAGCTCTGGAAGGAGCCCGACCAGACGGTCGAGAACGTCAAGCGCATCCGCCACGCAGGAGGCCGAGCGGGCCGCCGCGCGCTCGGCGCCGACTTCAGCTGCCTCGACCTGGGCGACTACCCGCTCGTGGTCGAGGGCGATGCGCTCGCGCGGCTGACGGACGCGATCCGCGACTTCGCGCCCGACGTGATCGTCACCCACACCGACCGCGACCCCTTCAACCCCGACCACCCGGTCGCCTTCGCGGCAGTCGAGCGGGCCCGCGCGCTCGCGTCCGGCGCCGGCGTGGAGAGCGCGTTCGCCACCATCTCCCCGCCCCAGCTGCTGCTGTTCGAGCCCCACCAGCCCGAGCTCTGCAACTTCATGCCGACGACGTTCGTGGACATCACGCCGGTGATCGACCGCAAGCGCGCCGCGATGGCGGAGATGAAGGCGCAGAGCTACCTGCAGACCTACTACGGGCAGCGTGCCGAGCAGCGCGCGAACCACGCCCGGCGGGTCTCCGGTGACAAGGAGATCCGCTTCGCCGAGGCGTTCATGCGCGTGCTGCCGCAGGTGCAGAGCGAGCTGTGAGCTACGCCGAGCTGGGCGCCCTGGGCAGCGCGACCGTCTACGAGGCGGCCGGCCGCGAGGGCCTGATCGACCTGGAGCTCCACAGCGTGATCCCCGGTGCTCGGGCCGGCGGGCCGGCGCGCACCGTGCACTGCGGCCAGGGCGACAACCTGATGGTCCACGCCGTCATGGACGTGGCCCAGCCGGGCGACGTGCTCGTGCTGACGATGCCCGAGCCGGCGCCGATCGCGCTGATCGGGGACCTGCTCGTCACGCAGGCCAAGGCGCGCGGGGTCGCCGCGCTGCTCGTGGACGCGGCGGTCCGCGACACGGACGACCTGCGCGAGCTCGGCGTGCCGGTCTGGGCGCGCTGGATCCGCGTCAGGGGCGCCACCAAGACGGAGGTCGGCCTGCTCGACCAGTCGGTCGAGGTCGGCGGCGTCGAAATCCGGCCGCGCGACGCGGTGGTGCTCGACGCGGACGGCGTGGTGGTCGTGCCCGAGGCGCGCGTCGAGGAGGTGCTGGCTGCCTCGCGCGAGCGGCTCGAGAAGGAGCGCGACAAGCGCGCCCGGCTCGAGGCCGGCGCGCTCTCCTACGATCTCGACGGGCTGCGCGCGCGGGTGGAAGGCGACTGACGCTGCACGACGTCGCGCACATCGGCCATGCCGAGCTGCTCACGCCCGAGCCCGAGGCGAGCCTGCGCTTCTTCGAGCACGTGCTCGGCATGGAGGTCGAGGCGCGCGAGGGCCAGTCGGTCTTTCTGCGCGGCTGGGGCGACTACCAGCGGTACAGCCTCAAGCTGACCGAGTCCGACCGCCCCGGCCTCGCGCACATGGCGCTGCGCGCGTGGAGCGCCGAGGCGCTCGAGCGCCGCGTCGCCGCGATCGAGGCAAGCGGGCGCGGCGAGGGCTGGATCGACGGCGACCTCGGCCACGGGCCGGCCTACCGCTTCACCGACCCCGACGGGCACGCCTTCGAGCTCTACTGGGAGACCGAGCGCTACGACCCGCCCGAGCACCTGCGGCCGGCGCTGAAGAACCAGCCGCAGCGCTACGTGGGCCGCGGCGCGGCGGTCAGGCGCCTCGACCACGTCAACCTGCTGGCCGCCGACGTACGCCCCAACCGCGCCTTCGTGCAGGACCTGCTGGGCTTCCGACTCTACGAGCGCATCGAGCTGGACGACGGCACCGAGGCCGGAGCTTGGCTCAGCCTCAGCATCGCTGCGCACGAGCTGATCTACGTGGCCGACGCACACGGGCTCGGCGGGCGCCTCCACCACCTCGCGTTCTGGGTCGACACGCGCGAGGAGGTGCTGCGCGCGGCCGACCTGTTCCTCGAGAACGAGGTGCCGATCGAGGCGGCGCCGTCCAAGCACGCCATCGCCCAGGGCTTCTTCCTCTACGGCTTCGAGCCCGGCGGCAACCGCATCGAGGTGACCCACGGCGGCTACCTCGTGTACGACCCCGACCCGGAGCCGGTCGTCTGGACCGAGGCCGAGCGCGCCCGCGGGCAGGCCTGGGGGGTCAAGACAGTGGAGAGCTTTCACACTTACGGGACGTGACTCCCGCCGCCGCGATGATCCCCCTGCGCCGAGCGCTCGTCGGCCTCGCGCTGGCGGGCCTGGTGCTGGGTGCGCTGATGGCCGTCGTGATCCTCGACAGCGATCACGAGGTGTTCCCGAAGACGGCCGCGCTGCTGTCGCTGCTCGTGGGGTGGTCGTTCCTCGGCGCCGGCCTGCTCGCCTGGGAGCGCCGGCCCGACAACCTCACCGGCCCGCTGATGGTGCTGGTCGCCTTCACCTGGTTCCTGGCGCAGCTCGTGAGCTCGGACGTCGCCGGGCTGATGGCGTTCGGATTCGTGGTCCAGAGCCTCCCGTTCGCGGTTCTGATCCACATGCTCTTCGCCTACCCGAGCGGCAGGCTCGAGCGGCGCGCCGACCGGATCTTCGTCGCGCTGGCCTACTTCGACACGCTCGTGATGTCGGCGATCACGGCCCCGCTGCTCGATCCGGCGAAGGACGACGGTTGCGACCGCTGCCCCGACAACCCGCTGCTGGTCTGGCACGACGAGACCGTGCTGGCGATCCTGCAGGTCGGCCAGACGCTCCTGGGGCTGGTCGTCATCGGCGCCCTGATCCGGCGCTTCGCCGAGCGCCGGCGCGCCGCGGTGCACGAGGCGCAGCGCACCCGCGACGCCCCCGTCTGGTGGGCCGGCGGTGGCGTGATGGTGCTGCTGTTCGCGGTGCTGCTCGCCGGCTTCGGTCCCGAGGAGGGGCGCTACGACGACTACGTCTACTTCGTGGCGCTGGGCGCTCTCGCGCTCGTGCCCTACGCCTTCTGGGTCGGCCTGCTGCGTTCGCGTCTCACCGAGGCCGACGTCGTGGCCGAGGAGAACGTGCGCCTCGACGCCGAGCTGCAGGCGCGCCTCGACGAGCTGCAGGAGTCGCGGGCTCGGATCGTGGAGGCGAGCTACGCCGAGCGGCGGCGCGTGGAGCGCGACCTGCACGACGGCGCCCAGCAGCGGCTGGTCGCGCTCGGGCTGCAGCTGCAGGTCGTGCGCTCGCGCATCGCCGACGACCCGGACGGCGCCGCCGAGCTGCTGACGGAGGCAGGGCGCGAGCTGAGCGCCGCGACCGAGGAGCTGCGCGAGCTGGCTCGCGGCATCCACCCGCCCGTGCTGACCGACCGGGGGCTGATCCCCGCGCTCGAGGCGCTGGCGAGTCGGGCGCCGTTGCCGGTCGAGGTGGTCGCCCGCAACGGCGGACGGGCCCCGGAGGCCGTCGAGGCCGCGGCTTACTTCGTGGTCTCGGAGGCGCTCACGAACGTCGCGCGCCACGCGCAGGCTGCGACCGCCACGGTGCGGGTCGAGCGCGCCGACGGCCGCCTCGAGGTCGCGGTCGAGGACGACGGCCGCGGCGGCGCCGACTTGGCGGCGGGCTCCGGGCTGCGCGGCCTGGCCGACCGCGTGGGCGCGCTCGGCGGAACGCTCGCCGTCAGCAGCGACGGCCACGGGACGACCGTGCGGGTCAGCCTGCCGGCGCGCGGCTAGGGCGCGAACGAGTCGTCGGGCGCGATCGCGACCTCGAGCAACAGCGGGCTGGTGCGGCGCTCGATCCCGTCGAAGGCGCCGTCGAGCGCCGCGCCGAGCTCGGCGTGGGTGGTCACGCGCTCCGCCTCGCAGCCCTGGGCGCGCGCGATGGCGGCGATGTCGAGCTCGCCGAAGGCCGGCCACGGCGCCGCCTGCTCGGCGTGCTCGGCGAGCCGGTCCATCACGCGGTAGCCGCCGTTGGCGAGCACCACGAGCACTACGCCGACCTCGTAGCGGACCGCGGTCCAGAGGGCCTGGATCACGTACATCGCCGACCCGTCCCCCACCACCGCCACGACCGGCCGCTGCGGCAGCGCCATGCGGACCCCGATCGGCGCCGAGAGCCCGAAGCCGAGCCCGCCCATCGCCGCGCTGAGGAAGCCGAGTGGGCGGCGCGCGGGGATGCGCGCGTGCAGCTCGGGCCGTGCCGAGGGCGCCTCCTCCACCAGGACCGAGTCCGCCGGGAGGCGGGCGGCCAGCTCGGCGAGAACGTGCGCGGCACGCAGCGGCTCGCCGGGCTCCGGCGCAGCCGGGCGCTGGAAGGTCCGCGGCGGTGGGCCCGAGCGCTCGCCGACTCCCTGCGCGAGCGCGTCGCACACGGCTGCCGGGTCGGCGATCAGCGCCAGGTCGACCGGGCTGCGGTGGGCCTCCGCCGGGTCGTCGGTCACCACCGCGACGCGCGTCCCCTCCTCCACCAGCGGGCCGGGCTCGTAGGGGTACTGGCGAAACACGGGCGCGCCGATCGCGAGCACGACGTCGTGCCCGGCGAGCGCCTCGCGCAGGCGGCGCCGGCCCGCCGGGAGGTGCCCGGCGAAGCGCGGGTGGTCCTGCGGGAAGCCGGCGCGGGCGCCGAAGCTCTCCTGCCAGACCGGGCAGCAGAGCCGCTCGGCGAGCGTGACCAGCGCCGCCCAGGTGTCCGAGTCGTCGGCTCCGGCGCCGACGACCAGCGCCGGCGAGCGCGCGCTCTCGAGCATGTCGGTCAGCTCTGCCACGGCGTCCGGCGCCGCCGCCCGCGCCCCGAGCACGCGAGCGGCGGCCGCCAGCTCATGCGGCTCGCCGGCCGGGGCGAGCCAGTCGTCCATGGGCACCACCACGACCGCGGGTCCGCGATGGGTGCGCGCCTCGTTCCAAGCGCGCGCCACCGAGCCGGGCACGTCCTGCGCGCGTGCAGGCTCGTCCATCCAGACGGGGTAGTCGCCGGCGAGGCCGCGCAGCCGCCCCGCCAAGAAGGGCTCGAGCGCGAGGTGACGGCGGTCCTGCTGGCCGACCAGCACCACGAGCGGAGCGCGGTTGACGCGCGCGGTCGCCAGCGCCGATACGGCGTTGCCGAAACCGGCGGTGGTGTGTACCAGCACGAAGGCGGGCGCGCCCGAGGCGATCGCGTAGCCGCTCGCTATCCCCACCAGCGGCCCCTCGTGGAGGCCGAGCACGAAGCGGAAGTCCTCCGGCAGGCCGCCGAGGAAGGTCACCTCGGTCGAGCCCGGGTTCGCGAACAGGGTCGTGAGCCCGCGCTCGCGCATGACCGCGAAGACCGCGTCGCGCACGGTCGGGACAGAACTGGTCATATGATTTGGACTTATACACCGGCCCACCGCCAGAGGAGAGCGTCCGTGAGCACCGAGGTCACCGAGCAGGCCACCACTTCCGAGCTCCTAGACGAGTCGACCTGGAGCGGCCGCGTCTTCAGCGACGGCTGGGTGGACGCGCCCGAGACCATCGAGAGCACCGAGCCCGCGACCGGCGCGACGCTCGGCACAGCCGGCGCCGCGAACGCCGAGCTCGTCGCGAAGGCCGCCGCCTCCGCGGCCCGCGCGCAGCGCGACTGGGCCGCCACCCCCATCTCCGACCGCGCCGCCGTCGTGCGGCGCGCGGCCGAACTGCTGGAGCGCCACCGCCCGGAGCTGATCCGCTGGCTCGTGCGCGAGGGCGGCGCGATCCCGCCCAAGGCCGACAACGAGATCAGCGCGTCGATCGGCCAGTTCGAGATGGCCGCCGCGCTCATCTCGCATCCCCTCGGCCACACGCTCCCGTCGCTGACGCCCGGCCGCACGAGCATGGCCCGGCGCGTGCCCGTCGGCGTGGTCGGCGTGATCTGCCCCTGGAACTTCCCCGTCGTGCTGCCGGCGCGCTCGATCGGACCGGCGCTCGCGCTCGGCAACGCCGTGCTCCTCAAGTCCGACCCCAACACGCCGATCAGCGGCGGGGTGCTGCTCGCGCGCGTGTTCGAGGAGGCGGGCCTGCCGGAGGGCGTGCTGCACGTCTTCGGCGGCGGCGCCGAGGTCGGGCAGGCGATGATCGAGGACCCGCACGTCCGGATGATCTCGTTCACCGGCTCCACCGCCACCGGGCGCAAGGTCGGCGAGGCCGCCGGGCGCAACCTCAAGCGCGTGGTGCTCGAGCTCGGCGGCAACAGCCCGCTCGTGGTCCTCGAGGACGCGGACATCGAGGCCGCGTCGTCGGCCGGCGCCTGGGGCTCGTTCCTCCACCAGGGCCAGATTTGCCTGGCGGTCAGCCGCCACCTGGTGCACGAGAGCATCGCCGAGGACTACGTGAAGGCGCTCGCCGAGCGGGCGTCGCACCTGCCGGTCGGCAACCCCGACACGGACGAGGTCGCCCTCGGCCCGATCATCAACCAGAAGCAGGTGGAGCGGGTCGAGCGGATCGTGGACGGCAGCGTCGCCGAGGGCGCGACCCTGGTGACCGGCGGCACTCACGAGGAGCTGTTCTTCCAGCCCACCGTGCTGTCCGGCGTGACGCGCTCGATGCCTGCGTTCAAGGAGGAGATCTTCGGCCCGGTCGCGCCCGTGATCCCGTTCTCGGACGACGCCGAGGCCGTCGAGCTCGCCAACGCCACCGAGTACGGCCTGGTGGCCGCCGTCCAGTCGGGCTCGCAGTCGCGTGCGGCCGCCGTGGCCGAGCAGCTGCACGCCGGGATGGTCCACGTGAACGGGACCACGATCAACGAGGAGCCGCCGGCGCCGTTCGGCGGGTTCGGCTCGTCGAGCAACGGGGGACACTTCGGCGGTGTCGCGAACCTCGAGCTGTGGACCGAGTGGCAGTGGGTGACCTCCCAGGAGAAGGCCACGCCGTTCCCGTTCTGAGCCACACATGATCGACCTGGACCGCGTCCACGCGATCGACGTGCACACGCACGTCGAGGTGGCGCTCGACGGCCACGACCCGATGCCGCCCGAGCTGCGCGCGGCGGCCGAGCGCTACTTCCGCGGCAAGGTGGACCGGCCCAACGCGGAGGACCTGGCCGCCTACTACCGCGAGCGCGAGATCGCCTGCGTCGCGTTCACGGTCGACTACGAGTCGCGCAGCGGGCGCCCGCCCGTGGCCAACGAGGAGGTGGCCGCGGTCGCGGCCGCCAATGCCGACGTGATGATCCCGTTCGCGAGCGTCGATCCCGCGCGGCGCGACGCTCCCGAGCGCGCCCAGCGCCTGATCGACGACCACGGCGTGCGCGGCTTCAAGTTCCACCCGAACATCCAGGCGTTCTTCCCGAACGACCGCTCCGCCTACCCGCTCTACGAGGTGATCGCCGCGGCGGGCCTGCCGGCGCTCTTCCACACCGGCCACAGCGGGATCGGCTCCGGCGTCCCCGGCGGCGGCGGGCTGCGGCTCAAGTACTCGAACCCGATCTACGTCGACGACGTGGCGGCCGACTTCCCGCACCTGCCGATCGTGCTCGCGCACCCGTCCTTCCCGTGGCAGGACGAGGCGCTATCGATCGCGATGCACAAGCCGGAGGTCTACATCGACCTCTCCGGCTGGTCGCCGAAGTACTTCCCGCCGCAGCTGATCCAGTACACCAACACCATGCTCAGGCACCAGATGCTGTTCGGCTCGGACTACCCGATGATCACTCCGGACCGCTGGCTGCGCGACTTCGAGCAGCTCGACATCGACGACGAGGTGCGCCCGCTGGTGCTCAAGGAGAATGCGGTGCGACTACTAGGCCTGAAAGAGGACTCATGATCGACACAGGCGGGCCCGCGCCCGACTTCACGCTCGACGACCAGGACGGCAATCCCGTCTCCCTGTCCGACCTGAGGGGGCGGTGGGCGCTCGTCTACTTCTACCCGAAGGCCGACACCCCCGGCTGCACGGCGCAGGCCTGCAGCGCGCGCGACCACTCGGCCGACTACGAGGCCGCCAACGCGGTCGTGCTGGGCGTATCGCCCGACCCGGTCGCGGACCTGCGCGCCTTCGCCGACAAGTACGGGCTCGCGTTCACGCTGCTGTCGGACCCGGGCGGCGAGGTGGCGCAGCGCTACGGCGTCTGGATCGAGCGCAACGGCTGGTTCTTCAACCAGCGCTCGAGCGTCCTGGTCGACCCGGAGGGCAACGTCGCGCGCGTCTTCCCGGACGTCAAGCCGGCCGAGCACGACGAGCTCGTCCTGGGCGCGCTGCGAGAGCTGGCGGCGGCATGAGCCTGTTCGCGAGCCCGCGCGAGGTCGAGGCGCTCGGCGACCTGTACGCGAACATCTGGCAGGTCGCCTACGTGACGCGCGACCTCGACGCCGGGATGGAGGAGCTGAGCGACCGCTTCGGCGTCGAGAGCACGGAGGTGCCGACCGACGGCGGGACCTTCATGCGCGGCGACGAGCCGGTCGACTGGGACGTGCGCATCGCGATGGGTGCGCGCGGCGGCCTGATCCTGGAGCTGATCGAGCCGGTCGACGGCGAGGTCGACTTCTACCGCCGCTTCCTCCCGGAGGACGGCTCCGCCGCGCTCGGGTTCCACCACCTCGCCACCTACGTGCCGGTCGGCGACGAGGAGTGGGAGTCGGTCGGCGAGGTGCTGTCCGGCGCCGGCCTGAGCGTGCAGTACACGCTCGTGATCCCCGACCGCGTGCGCGCGGGCTACGTCGACACGACGCCGCTGCTGGGGCACTACCTCGAGATCTGCCAGCTGCAGCCGGCGGACACCGAGCTCTTCGACGGGCTCGTCGCCGGCAGCGCGCAGTAGGGGTGCAGAACCCGCAGATCGCGGACCGGCTGGAGGCCTTCGCCTCGCTGCTCGAGCTCGGCGACGCGAACCCGTACACCGCTCGGGCCTACCGGCGCGCGGCCGAGACGATCCGCGCGGCGCCGGTGCCGGTCGCCGAGCTGGTGCGCTCCGGCCGGGTGCGCGACCTGCGCGGCATCGGCTCGGGGATCGAGGCGCGCCTGCGCGAGCTCGTGGAGACCGGCGCGATCGCGGAGCTCGCCGAGCTCGAGCGGGAGCTCGCCCCCGACCTCGTCGGGATCGGCCGCTACCTCGGGCTGAGCGCCAAGCGGTCGATGGACCTGGCTCGCTCGCTCGGCGTCCGCACCGCCGGCGAGCTGCGCGAGGCGGCCGCCGCGGGCCGGCTCCGGAGCGTTCCCGGGATCGGGCCGAAGACGGAGGCCCGCCTGCTCGACGCGCTCGCGCGCGAGGACGAGCCGCGACCGCGGCGCGCGCTGCTGCTCAACCGTGCGTGGGATCTCGTCGGCGGCATCGCCGCGGCGCTGGGCGGCGAGCCGGCCGGGGACGTGCGGCGCTGGCGCGACGCCTGCGAGCAGCTGGCGGTCGTCTGCGTCGCGACCGACCCCGAGCCGGTTCTGCGGCGCTTCGCCGAGCTGCCGCAGGTCGTCGCGATGGTCGAGCAGCACGAGCGGCGCGCGGTCGGGGTGAGCTTGGACGGCGTGCCGATCGAGATCGTCGCTGCCGAGCCTCGGGCGTTCGGGACCGCGCTCGTGCGCGCCACAGGATCGACCGCCTACGTCGAGGCACTCGAGCCGCTGCCGGAGGCACCCGACGAGGCGGCCGTCTACAGCGCGCTCGGCATCCCCTGGTGCCCGCCGGAGCTGCGCGAGCAGCCGTTCCGCGACGAGCCGCCCCCGCTGGTGGAGCCCGCCGACATACGCGGCGACCTCCACTGCCACTCCACCTGGTCCGACGGCCGGCAGAGCGTCGAGGAGATGGGTCGCGCGGCCCGCGACCGCGGCTACGAGTACCTGGCCATCTGCGACCACACGCCTGCCGTGGGCGCGGTACGCGGCCTCACGGGCGACGACGTCCGCCGCCAGGGCGAGGAGATCGAGTCGGCGAACGAGCTGCTGGCACCGTTCCGGGTGCTGCGCGGGATCGAGTGCGACATCCTGCCGGACGGCCGGCTCGACCTCCCCGACGACGTGCTCGCGGAGCTCGACTGGGTCCAGGCGAGCGTGCACGGGGGCCAGCGGATGCCGCGGCTGGAGATGACCGCGCGCGTCGAGGAGGCGCTGCGCAACCCGCACGTCTCCTGCCTCAGCCACCCGAAGGGGCGGCTCATCAACCGCCGCCCGGAGAACGCGCTCGACATGGAGCGGCTGTTCGAGGTCGCGCTCGAGCAGGGCGTCGCGCTCGAGGTCAACGGCCTGCCCGACCGCCTCGACCTGCGCGGGGAGCACGTCCGGAACGCGCTGCAGAGCGGGCCTCGAGATCGTCTGCTCGACCGACTCGCACTCGGTGCGCGGCCTCGACAACATCGGCGCTGTCGGTGGCGACGGCGCGGCGCGGCTGGGCGACGGCCGCGCAGGTCGTCAACACGCGGCCGCTCGAGGCGCTGCTCGCGCGGCGCTAGCTCGGGACCGGCACGCCCGACTGCCTGTGGGCGACCGTGCGGTTGCGGCCACCGCGCTTGGCGGCGTAGAGCGCGGAGTCGGCGGCCGCCAGCAGCGCCTCGACGCTCTCGGGCATGAGCGCCGCGGTCACCCCCGCGCTCACGGACGCGTGCGGGATCCCGGGGCGCTCCCCCTCCCCGAAGCGGGCGCGCACGCGCTCGGCGTACCGCTCGGCCTCGTCGAGGCCGCAATCCGGCAGCAGCGTCACGAACTCCTCGCCGCCGTAGCGGGCGACGATGTCCACCGCGCGCGTCTCGGACCGCAGCACCTCCCCGAGCGCCTCGAGCACGTGGTCGCCCGTCTCGTGGCCCCACTCGTCGTTGACTCGCTTGAAGAAGTCGATGTCGAACGTCGCGGCGGCCACCGGATGGCCCTCGCGGCGGGCGCGCTCCACCTCGATCGCGGCGCGCTCCTCGAAGCCGCGCCGGTTGAGGACGCCGGTCAGCTTGTCCACCCGCGCCTCGCCCCGAAGGCGAGTGACGAGCCGGCGGTTGCGCTCCGACAGCTCGTGCACGACCGCTGCGACGAGGCCGATCGACACCATCAGGTCGATCCAGCGGTCCAGCACGCCATCCGAGTGGATCAGCGCCGCGGCCTGCACGGCGCCGATCCAGGCCACGATCGCGATCGTCTCGCGGCCGCCGAAGAAGTAGGCCACCCACAGCAGCGGCCAGACGTAGAGCATCACGCCGTCGCCCTCGCCGACCGGGGTGGTCGCGACGGCGTAGGCGATCATGGCCGCGCCGATCGGGCCCAGCAGCCAGAGCACGCGCAGCGGCAGTCGCGGCCCCGCCGCCAGCAGCAGCGCGACGAAGCCGAGCGCGACCAGCCCGGGGCCAGCGGCAGCACGGGGCCACCGGGCACCACGCCCTCGATCAGGGCGACGCAGGTGGCGCCGCCGAACATGGCGGCAGCGGTATACGCGACCTGCCGCTTCGTCGCATGCGCGGGCACCCTTCTGTTATCGAGGCGCAGGCACGCTTCCTTGAGGCTCTGCGAGGAAGGACAGCACCCGTTCACGGACCAGGCCGGGCGCCTCCTCGGGCACGAAGTGCGCGATTCCGGGCAGGACCTCGCCTGAGTAGTCGTCGCAGTGCGGCGCCAGCCTGCTCGGCGAGCCCCTCGTACAGAAGGAGGTCGCGCTCGCCGATCATGAAGCGGATCGGCACCGCGATCCGCCGTCCCGCGTAGCGGCGGGCGATCAGCGGGCCGAGCTCGCGCAGCTGGAACTGGCGGTACAGCAGCGTGCTCGCGCGCATCTGCGCGCGCTGGGCGAGCGGGGCGTGGAACGCCTCGAGGTCGGCCGGGTCGCTGCCGGACGTGCTCCCGATCGCCCGGAAGAAGGGCAGCTTGACGCGATCCGGGAGCGGCGCGGAGATCGGCAGCTGGTACCAGAGCCGGCCGATGCGCTTGAGCGCGGCGAGATCGATCCGGTCCGGAGGGAAGGGCGGCGGCGCGGACATCAGCACCGCCCGCTCGACGAGGTCCGGCCGGCGCAGGCACAGCAGCCAGCCCGCCCAGCTGCCCCAGTCGTGGCCGACGTAGGCGACCTGCGGGAGCCCGAGCTCATCGCAGAGCGCGATCAGGTCGTCCACGAGCGTCTCCTTGCGGAAGTCCTCGTCGGGCGGGTGCTCGGACCAGCCGAAGCCGCGCAGGTCGGGAGCGATCGCCCGGTACCCGGCGTCGGCGAGCGGACCGAGCAGGTGGCGCCACATGTACCAATGCTGCGGCCAGCCGTGCACGAGCAGCACCGGCCGGGCGTCCGGCGGCCCGGCCGTCGCGACGTGCATCCGCAGCCCGCGGACGACCACCTCGCTGGGATCGACCCCGGGGACGTGGGGCAGCGCTGGCCGCATGGCCGCAGCCTACGCGGCGAGCCGCTCCAGGATCTCGGCCAGCTCCGCCGTGGCCGAGAGCTGCGGGACGTGGTCGGTGTCGAGCTCCACCACGTTCGCGCAGCCGGCGCGCTCGAGCATCAGGCGCTGCAGCGGCGGCGGGATGGCCCGATCGCGCGAGCAGGTGACGTACGAGCGCTCGATCCCGGCGAAGTCGAATCCGCCCAGGTCGACCGGCTGCGTGAACGGAAGCACCGGCTGCGGCCCGCGGCGCTCGAGCGCCCAGCTTGCGACCTCGTCGGAGCAGGCGGCGTAGATCGCCTCGCGGGAGGCCGCGTCGGGCATCGTCGCGACAGGCGGGTCGCCTTCGACCACGAGGTTCGCCTGCACCTGGTCGTCGGCGCCCTCGGGCAGGTTGGTCAGGTCGATCAGGCTCTCGCCGTCCACCGGCAGGAACGCCGCGACGTACACGATCGCCCGCACCGGCTGCGGGCAGCGCGCGACCGCCTGCGTGGCGACGACGCCGCCCATGCTGTTGCAGACGACCACGGCCCGCTCCGGCCGCGACCGCAGCACGTCGCAGGTTCGTGCCGCGTAGGCGTCGAGCGTCACCTCCGCGACGGGCGTCGAGTCGGCGCCCGACCCGGGGAGGTCGAACGTCTCGACGGAGTGGCCCGCCGCCTCGAGACGCTCGGCGAGCGGCTCCCAGATCCAGGCGCCGGCAAAGGCTCCGTGGACCATGACGAACCTGGCCATCAGCGCGCCTCCGCGAACTCGACGAACGCGTCGATGGCGGCCGGGTCGGCGAGCGCGTCGCGGCTCGCGACCTGCTCCGCCGGCGCGCCGAGCAGGATCCGCTTGACCGGCAGCTCGAGCTTCTTGCCCGTGAGCGTGCGCGGGATCGCCGGCACCGCCGCGACGGTGTCGGGCACGTGGCGCGGCGACAGCGCGCCGCGCAGAGCGCCCGCCAGCCGCCCGCGCAGCTCGTCGTCGAGGGCTGCGCCGTCGCTCAGCGCGACGAACAGCAGCAGCTCGCCCGGGCCGCCCTCGGGGTCCTCGATGTGCACCACCAGGCTGTCCTCGACCTCGGGCTGCTCCTCCACGACGGTGTAGAACTCGGCCGTGCCCATGCGCACGCCGCCGCGGTTGAGCGTCGGCGTCGGAGCGCCCGGTGATGACGCAGCTGCCGCGCTCGGTGAACAGGATCCAGTCGCCATGGCGCCAGACGCCGGGGTACTCGTCGAAGTAGGCGGAGCGGTAGCGCTCGCCGTCGGGGTCGTTCCAGAAGCGCACCGGCATCGAGGGCATCGGCCTGCGGATCACGAGCTCGCCGAGCTCGCCGACGACCTCGTTGCCCATCGCGTCGAAGGCGGCGGTGTCGACCGCGAGGCAGCGGCCGGAGATCTCGCCGCGGTAGACCGGCTGCAGCGGGCTGCCCTGCACGATCCCGCAGCAGACGTCGGTGCCGCCGCTGCCGACGTTCAGCAGGATGTCCGGCCCGAGCTGCTCGTAGACCCAGTCGAAGCCCTCCGGCGGCAGCGGCGAGCCGGCCGCGCAGAGCTGGCGCAGGCTGCTCAGGTCGAAGTCGGTGCCGATCTCGAGACCGGCCTTGCGGCAGCCCATCAGCAGCGCCGGCCCGGCGCCCATCAGCGTCGGCCGGGTCTGCTCGGCCAGCCGCCACTGCGCGGCGGCGTCCGGGTACTGCGGGTTCCCGTCGAGCATCACGATCGACGCGCGCAGCAGCAGCGCGGAGACGAGCGCGTTCCACATCATCCAGGCGGTCGTCGTGAACCACATCAGGCGGTCGCCGCGCTGCAGGTCCCAGGACAGGCCGTGGTTCTTGAAGTGCTCGATCAGGATGCCGCCGTGGCGGTGGACGATCGCCTTCGGCAGCCCGGTGGTGCCCGACGAGAACAGCACGTAGAGCGGGTGGTCGAACGGGACCGGCTCGAACTCGAGCGGACCGGGCTCGGCCGACCACGTCGTCCCAGGAGACGGAGTCGGGCAGCACGTCGTCGTCGCCGCCGCGGTAGGGCACGTGGACGACGTGCTCGAGCGTCGGCAGCGCGGCGCGGATCTCGGCGACCTCGGCGCGGCGGTCGATCGGCTTGTCGCCGTAGCGGTAGCCGGCGATCGCCAGCAGCACCTTCGGCTCGACGGTGCCGAAGCGGTCGATCACGCTGCGCGGGCCGAACTCGGGCGCGCAGGTGGCCCAGACCGCGCCGAGGCTGGCCGTGGCGAGGAAGGCGACGAGCGTCTCGGGGATGTTCGGGAGGTACGCGACGACGCGGTCGCCCGGGCCGACGCCCAGCCGCTGCAGGCCCGCGCGGGCGGCGCCCACCTGCTCGCGCAGGTCGCGGAAGGTCAGCTCGAAGGGCTCGCGCGTCTGCGAGATCGCCAGCACGGCGACCTCGTCGAGGTCCTCGTCGCGCGCCGACCATGTGCTCGGCGTAGTTCAGCGTCGCGCCGGCGAACCACTCGGCGCCGGGCATCGCCGCCGCGCCGAGCACGCGCTCGTAGGGCGCTGTGCGAGCGGACCTCGAAGAAGTCCCAGATCGAGCCCCAGAAGCCCTCCAGGTCGGTGACCGACCAGTCGAAGCAGCTCGTCGTAGTCGCCGAGGTCGCGCCCGCGCGCCGAGGCGAGGAAGTCGAGGTAGCGGCCGAGCTGGGTGGTCTGGCGGACGTCGGCCGGCGGCGTCCACAGAACGTCGCTTCTCCCCTCCACGACCCAGAGGCTATGACATATTGTCGGGCGCTTGGCGACGGTCCCCGGCAACCTCGAGGCAGCGCCGGCCCTGACCGGGGCGTTCGGCGCGGACGCCGCCGCGACGACCGACTACCTGACCCGCAGCGAGCCGCTGCTGGAGCGCCTCGAGCAGCCCGATGCACGGGCGGCCGCGCGCGCCGCGCTCGACGCCGCGCGCGAGGCGTTCCTGTCCCTGCACGCCGAGGCGGTCTACGACGCGCTGACCGACGGCCTGCCGGCGACCGCTGCGCGACGAGCAGCTCGTGTTCGCGGCGGCCGAGCGCTTCCCCGGGCTGACCCCGACGCGCGAGGCCGTGGCGGCCGAGCTGCGAGCGGCCGCTGGCCGAGAAGCAGGGCGTCGAGATCGCCCAGGGCATCCTGCTCGCCCACGTGCTGGCCTCCCCGCGCGCGGGACGCCACCTGATCGACTCGATGCTGCGGCCGGCGCGAGCCGGCGCTGGAGCGCCTCGACGAGTTCCGCGCGAGCGGCGTCGCCGACCTCGGCCCCGTGCGGCTGACGCGCGAGGGGCGCGCCGGCGTGCTCGAGCTGCGCAACCCGCGCCACCTCAACGCCGAGGACGACACCACGCTGTGCGGCCTCCGAGTGCGCGGCCGACCTGATCCTGCTCGACCCCGAGATCGAGGTCGGCGTGCTGCGCGGCGGCCCCGTCGACCATCCGCGCTACCGCGACCGGCGCGTGTTCGGCGCGGGGCTCAACCTGACCCGCCTCTACCAGGGGCAGCTCCCGTTCATGTTCTTCGTCACGCGCGACCTCGGCTACGTCCACAAGATCTTCCGCGGGCTGTCCGACCCGCAGGTCGAGAAGCTCTGGATCGCGGCGCCCGAGACCTACGCGATCGGCGGCGCCTGCCAGCTGCTGCACGTGGTCGACCACGTCGATCGCCGCGCGCGGCTGCCGGCTGTTCCTGCCGGCGCGCAAGGAGGGGATCATCCCGGGCGCCTCCAACCTGCGGCTGCCGCGCTTCGTCGGCGACCGGCTGGCGCGCCAGGCGATCCTGTCGGGGCTCGAGTTCGAGGCCGGCACGCCGCAGGGCGACCTGCTCTGCGACGAGGTGGTCGAGCCGGCCGAGGTGGACGCGGCGCTGTCGGCGCGCATCGAGCGCCCTGACCGACTCCGGGCTCGTGAACGCCGCCGCCAACCGGCGCGCGCTGCGGATCGGCCAGGAGCCGCTCGACGTCTTCCGCGAGTACATGGCGGCGTTCGCGCGCGACCAGGCGCACTGCCACCTCAGCCCGGCGCTGGTGCGCAACCTGGAGCAGCACTGGAGGGCCCACGAGCGCGACGTCTGAGCAGGCGGTCTGGGATCCGGTCGAGACCCTGCCGCGGGAGCGGCTGCGCGAGCTGCAGCTGGAGCGCCTGCGCGGCGGTCGCGCGGCGCCGGCGTGCTGGGCGCGGAGGCGGCTCGCGGCCGTGAGGGACGCTCGACGACGCTGGCGCGCGCCTGCCCTTCAGCCGAGAAGGCGGACCTGCGCGAGGGCTACCCGTTCGGGCTGCTGGCGGTGCCGCGCGAGCAGGTGGTGCGCGCTGCACGCGTCGAGCGGGTCGCACGGCAAGCCGACCGTGGTCGCCTACACGCGCGCGGACCTCGAGGCCTGGACCGAGCTGATGGCGCGCTGCATGACGATGGCCGGCGTGCGGCCGGGGATGCTCGTGCACAACGCCAACGGCTACGGGCTGTTCACCGGCGGGCTCGGCTTCCACCAGGGCGCCGAGCGGATCGGGGCGACCGTGGTCCCGGTGTCGGGCGGCTTCACGGCGCGCCAGGCGACGCTGCTGCGCGACCTCGGCGGGCAGGTGCTGCCCTGCACGCCGTCGTACGCGCTGGTGATCGCGCAGGGCCTGCGCGAGGCCGGCGTCGAGGCTGGCGAGCTGGGGCTCGAGCTGGGCCTGTTCGGCGGCGAGCCGTTCACGGACGCGATGCGGGCGGAGATCGAGCGCGAGCTGGAGCTGACGGCGGTCGCCTTCTACGGGCTGTCGGAGATGTGCGGGCCGGGGGTGGCGGCCGAGTGCCTGGCCGCGCGCGACGGGCTGCACGTGCAGGAGGACCACTTCCTGGTCGAGGTGGTCGATCCCGACAGCGGCGCGCCGGTGGCCGAGGGCGACGAGGGCGAGCTGGTCTTCACGACGCTCACCAAGGAGGCGATGCCGCTGATCCGCTACCGCAGCGGCGACATCGGCTCGGTGGCGACCGCGCCGTGCGCGTGCGGGCGCACGCAGGCGCGCATCGCGAGCCTGCGCGGGCGGCGCGACGACATGCTGATCGTGCGCGGCGTGAACCTGTTCCCCTCGAACGTGGAGCACCTGCTGCTCGGCGTCGAGGAGGTGGCGCCGCACTACCGGCTGGTCGTGGAGCGCTCCGGGGCGATGGACGAGCTGACGGTGGAGTGCGAGCCGGCCTCCGCCGGGGTCGACCGCGGCGAGCTCGGCGAGCGGCTCGAGCAGCTGCTGCGCGAGCACACCGGGATCCGCATCGCGGTCGTCGGTCGTCGAGCCGGGGGCGCTGCCGCGCAGCGAGGGCAAGGCGGTGCGGGTGGTGGACCGGCGCTGACTTAGACTCGCGCCGTGCGCGTCCTGTTCGCCTCCACGCGGGGCACCGGGCATTTCAACCCGCTGGTGCCGTTCGTCGAGGCCGCGCTGCGCGGCGGGCACGAGGTGATGGTCGCCGGGCCGCCGCCGCTGGCGGAGGCCGTCGAGCGCGGCGGGCTATCCGTTCTGGGAGGGCGCGGCGCCGCCCGAGGAGGAGCTCGGTGCGGTTTGGGCGCGCGTGCCGACCGTTCCGCCCGAGGAGGCGAACAGGATCGTGATCGGCGAGATCTTCGGCACGCTCAACGTGCGCGCGATGCTGCCGTCGATGCGCTCCGCGTGTGCGGAGTGGCGGCCCGACCTGGTGCTTCGCGAGCAGGCCGAGTTCGCAGCGGCGATCGCCGCCGAGCTGCACGGCGTGACGCACGCGCGCCTCGCCGTCTCGCTCGCGGCGTCCGAGGCCGAGTACCTCGACATCGCCGGGCCGGCGCTGGAGCGTGTCCACCCCGGCATCCGCGAGCGCATCTGGAGCTCGCCCTACCTGACGCTCTTCCCGGCGTCGCTCGAGGACCCCGGCGCGAGCTCGCCGCCGTACGTCCGGCGCGTGCGCGAGCAGACTTCGGAGCGTCGACCGCAGCCGCTGCCGGACTGGTGGCCGGGCGACGAGCGGCCGCTCGTCTACGTCACCTTCGGCAGCGTGACCGGCACCCTGCCCGCGGCCACGGCGCCTCTACCGCTGCGCGCTCGAAGCCGCCGGCGAGGTCCCGGCGCGCGTGCTCGCTCACGATCGGGCGCGAGACCGACCGCGACGCGCTCGGGGCGCCGCCGCCGAACGTGCGGATGGAGCGCTGGGTGCCGCAGGCGGACGTGCTGGCGCAGGCCGCCGTCGTCGTCGGCCACGGCGGCTCGGGCACGACGCTCGGAGCGCTCGCCGCGGGGCTGCCGCAGGTGGTCGTGCCGCTGTTCGCCGATCAGCCCGACAACGCCCGCCGGGTGGCGGCGATCGGCGCCGGCGTGGCGGTCGAGGTCAGCCCCGACGCGCCGGTGCGAGGCACGATCGACGTGGGCGCGCTGAGCGCCGCGATCGAGGCGGTGCTCGACGAGCCCGCCTACGGCGTCGCCGCGCGCGCGGTGGCGGCCGAGCTGGCCGCGCTGCCGCCGGCCGACGAGGCGCTCGCCGCGCTGCTCAGCGACGCTCGCTGAGCGAGCCGAGCCGCAGGCGTCCCGAGCGGCTAAGCCAGCCCAGCGATCTCCTCCACCCCGTCCACCACCGCGTGCGGGCGGCGGCGCTCGGGGATCGAGTCGAGGTCGATCGTTCCGCTCATCCCGCTGCGCACCAGGATCGTTCGCGATCCGCCCAGGTGGCCCAGCGCGATGTCCATCCCGATGTCGTCGCCGATCACCGCCACGTCCGACGCCGGCACGCCCAGCGCCCGCTCCACCTCGCCACCGCCGCCCGCGACGGCTTGCCGACCACCACCGGCCGCGCGCCGGTCACCCGCGCGATCCCGGCCGTGACCATCGCGCCGCGGCTGAAGATGATCCCGTTCGCCCCCCAGAAGCCGCGCTGGTAGTTCGCGGTCAGCAGCGGCGCCCCGCCGATCACGGCGTGGGCCGCCACCTCCATCGCGTCGAGCGCCACGTCGTCCACGTGCGCCACGAACACGACCTCCGCCTGCTCGGTCGTCCACGAGCGGCACCCCGGCCTCCGCCATCCGCGCCCGCACCGCCTCCGACCCGAACACCATCGCGCGGCCGCCCGGGTGCCGGCGCTCCAGGTACGAGAGCGCGCTGCACACCGGCGTGAGCACCTCGTCGTCGGCCACCGGCAGCCCGTCCTCGCGCAGCCCGCGCGCGAACGCCGCCGGGCTCATGTGGCTGCCGTTCGTGAACAGCACCAGCGGCCGCCCCGACGCCCGGATCGCCTCCAGCACCTCGACCGCGCCCGGCAGCGGCGCGGCGCGGAAGTCCGCGCCGCGGTGCACCAGCGAGCCGTCGATGTCGAACACGAACCCGCGCACGTCGTCAAGACGCACGGCGCCACACCACCAGGTCGTCGCCCTTCTCCAGGCGCAGGTACGAGATCGACTCCCGCTTCGCCAGCTCCGCGAGCAGCCGCACGAGCGGGGCGCGCCCCGGCCGCGCGAGCGGCGCCGGCGCGGCGCCGCGGAGCGCGCCGCCACCATCGCGTCGACCTGCTCCGCCGGCATCGTCAGCCGCAGCAGCAGCTCCTCCTCGGAGATGCCCGCCCCGAAGCGCTCGCGCGCCCCCTCCAGGCCGAGCGGCTCGAGGTCGAGCGCAGCTCCGCCGCGCGCGGCGTCGACAGCACCCGGTCCGCCACCTCCGGGTCGACCGGCGCCGGCGGCTCGTAGAAGTGGCCGTGGAAGTAGCGCACCAGCTCGTCGGAGACGTCGCGCCAGCGCTCGCCGCCGACCACGTTCATCGTCGCCTGGGTGGCCACGAACTGCGACACGGGCGTGACCATGATCGGGTAGCCCATCTCCGCGCGCACGCGCGTGACCTCCTCCAGCACCGCGTCGAACAGCTCGGGGCGGCCGAGCTCGGCGAGCATGCGGCGCGTCGTCGTGACCATCCCGCCCGGCATCTGGTGGCGGTAGTAGGCGGCGTCGTACTCGGCCGGCGCGCCGAGCGGCAGCCCGCGGTCGCGCGCGAGCGCGCGGAAGTAGTCGGACACCTGCCGCCAGCGCTTCGGTGTCGAGGTCGTGCGACGAAGCCCTCCGCCTCGAGGTTGCGCAGCGTCGACTCCGCGGGCGGGTTCGAGGTGCCGCTCGCCACCGGCTCGACCGCCGTGTGCAGCGTGCGCGCCCCGGCGCGCAGCCCCTCGACGTAGGCGAGCGGGCCCAGCCCGATCGTGCAGTGGCTGTGCAGCTCGACCGGCCGCGGCGCGACCGCGGCGACGAACTGCGGCATCAGCTCGCGCACCGCGTCCGGGCGTGAGCAGGCCGCCCGGGTCCTTGAGGTAGAGGCGGTCGATGTCCGGCGAGCCCGCCACGGCGCGGGCGCGCTCGGCGTAGTACTCGTGCGTGTGGACGGGGCTGATCGAGTAGGTCAGCCCGACCACCACCTCCTCCGCCCCGGCCTCGCGCACCATCCGCGCGAGCCGCACCAGCGACGCCGGGTCGTTCGACGGGTCGGCGATCTGGAAGCGCCGGATGCCGTTGCGCACCGCCAGCCGGAAGGAGAGCGCCATCACGTCCTCGCCGGCCGGCACCCACGAGATGAAGCGCATGCCGGTGGTGATCAGGTTGAGCGGCGTGTCCGGCATCGCCGCGCTGACCAGCCGCAGCCGCTCCCACGGGTCCTCGCGGTGGAAGCGCACCGACACCGCCATGTGCGTGCTCGAGGTGAAGTCGAGCGCGCGGAAGCCGACCCGGTCCATCGTCGGCGCGATCGCCAGCACGTCGGGGGTCGTCAGCCCGGTCGCGCCCCAGAGGCTCTGGTTGCCGTCGCGCGTCGTCGTGTCGACGATCTCGACGCGCTCGCTCACGAGCGGACCCGGAACAGCGGCGCGCCGTCCGCCACCAGCTCGGCGTCCTCGGCGCAGATCTCGACGATCGTCCCCGACACGCCCGGCCTGCACCGAGTTCATCATCTTCATGATCTCGATCAGGCAGACGACCGTGTCCGGCTCGACCTGCGCGCCGACCTCCACGAACGGCGCCATCCCCGGGCCCTCGGCGCGGTAGAAGGTGCCCGGCATCGGCGCCGGCGATCGTGCGATCGGTCCGCAGCCGTCGGCGGCCGGGCGCCGGCGCGCGGCGCCTCGGCGGCGGCCGGCTCGGCCGCGGCGGCCTCGCCGCGGACCACGTGCAGCTTGAACTCGCCCGTCTCGATGCGCAGCTCGTCGAGCTCCGACTCGTCGATCAGCCGCAGGATCTCGCGGACGTCGTCGTCGCTGAGCGCCATCAGGTCTTCCTGCCCACGCCGAAGGTGCCGCATGCACGAGGTCCATCGCCGACTCCGCCGGCCGTCTGCGGCCGGCGCGGCGCGACCGTGACCGGCCGCGACTGGAGCAGGTGCAGCTCGGCCGTCGCGGTCGATCGCCCACTCCACGTCCTGGTGGCCGCCGAAGTGCCGCTCGACCCGCTGCCGAGCTCGACCAGCTCGGCCAGCTGCGCGTCGTCGAGGCAGGCGACCTCGCGGCGCTCGGGCGCCACGTCGACGCGCTCGGCGCCCGTCGCCGCCGGCGCGCACGTACTCGATCGCCTTGGGGCCGATCGTGCGCCGCAGCACCTCGCCGGTGACCTTGCTGACGCGGTACTCGTCGGGCGTCACCTCGCCGCCGACCACCGCGAGCCCGAGCCCCCAGCTCGCGTTGACGCCACGCTGCTCGGGTCGCCGCTGACCGGGTTGCAGGTGAACATCACGCCGGAGACCTCGGCGTCGACCATCAGCCTGCACCGTCACCCCCATCGCCGGGCGCGGCGTCGTCGCCGATGCGCGCGCGGTAGCTGACCGCCTCCGGGTTGTAGAGGCTGGCCCAGCAGTCGCGCACCGCGTCGCAGCACCGCGTCGGCGCCGCGCACCCAGAGGTAGGTGTCCTGCTGGCCGGCGAAGGTCGCCTCGGCGCTGTCCTCGCCGAGCGCGCTCGAGCGCACCGCCACCGGCGGCGCCGCGCGCCCAGCTCCTCGTAGCTCCGCGACGATCTCCGCGCGCACCGCGTCGAGGCATGGGGTCGCCGGCGCGCACCGCGCTCGCGGTCCGCGCTCGACCGCGCCGGCGTCGAACGCCGTGCTCGCGAGCGCGAACCCCGGCGGCACCGGGATGCCGGCCTCGATCAGCTCGCCGAGGCTCGCGCTCTTGCCGCCGAACAGCGCGCCGTCGGCCGCGCGCAGCTCGGCGAGCGGGCGGGTGTGCATCTGCTCAGGCGCCCTCGTCGAGGATCGTCACGCGGCCCGTCGGTGCCGTTGACCCGCAGCCGCTGACCGGTGCGGATGCGCGACGTCGCGGTGCCGGTGCCGACCACCGCCGGCAGCCCGTACTCGCGCGACGACGATCGCGGCGTGGGACATGATCCCGCCGATGTCGGTGACGGTCGCGACGATCTTGGAGAAGATCGGCGCCCAGGCCGGCGAGGTGATCGTGCAGACGAGGATCTCGCCCTGGCGCACGGTGTCCAGGTCGCCCAGCCCGCGCACCACGCGCGCGGGCCCTCGACCTCGCCCGGCGAGGCGGCCGCGCCGCTCAGCTCGTTGCCGCTCCTGCGGCGCCGCCCACTCCTGCAGGCGCTGCGGGGTGATGCCCCAGAGCATCACGACGATCGGGTCGTTGACCGCCTCGGGCATCGTGCCCGAGCGCGGGCGGCGGGGTCCACTCGCCGAGCCGCTCGAGCAGCTCGCTTGCGGCGCGGCGACGATCGGCGGCCAGTGGTGCGGGCCCGAGCGGCGGCCCGCCGGTCGACCACGTCAGCGACAGCTCCTCGAGCGCCTCCATCACCTCGTGGCGCGAGAGGTTGAAGATGTCCTCCGCCGTCCTCGAGGAAGCCGTGCTCCGCGAGCAGCGCGCCGAACTCGCGCACCTTGTTGAAGAAGCGCGACTGGAACCAGTAGTCGCAGTAGAACTTGTGCTCCTCGACGTACGGGAAGACCGTGCGCGACAGGCCGAGCAGCTCCTCGAACGGCCGCGCGCGCCTCCTCGTCGAGCAGCGCGCGTACTCGCCCGCCAGCCGGTCGCGCTCGCGCCGCCAGCTCCTCGGTCGGGCGCTCGATGTTGCGGCCCTCGCGCAGCGCCGCGATGTGCCCGATCAGCGACGCGTACGGGATGGTCGGGTCGTCGTGCCAGGAGCCGTAGTAGTGGTAGAGGCCGTCGCCGGTGCCCATGTTGAACCAGGGGTCCTTGATCGCCTCGAGCTCCTCCAGCCAGGCGCGGCCGGCGTCGCTCTCCGGCCAGCTCGGCGTCGATCTCGGCGGGCGAGCGGCCCTCGACGAAGGCGCCGTCCACGCCGGTGTCGAGCGCGAGCCGCGCCAGCCGGCGCAGCTCGGCGTCGGCGCGGAACAGCACCACGTCGATGCCGGCGACCATCTGCGAGATGTGCTGGTCGGGGATGTCCGGCAGCGCGCTGCGCATGAACTCGGCGAACGTGAGGTAGGCGCCGTAGCCGAGCAGCAGGAACTCGAAGTGGTGCTGCCACATCATCTCGGCGCAGCGCAGCGTGTGCGAGTAGGCGCGCAGCAGGTCGATGTTGCTCAGGTTCTGCTCGCCGAAGACGACCTCGTCGGGCTCGTACTCGGGCAGGTCGGGCACCTGGATCGCCTCGACCTCGCGGTTGAGCGCCTCCATCTTCGTGCGCCAGCCGCGCGTACAGCTCGTCCCAGTTCTGGAAGTAGTGGCCGGCGCGCTTCTCGAAGTAGCCGGCGCGCTCCGCCATCTTGTCCGGGTCGGTGACCGGATTCGGCGAGATGTAGACGTAGCCGTTGACGACGCGGTAGTCGACGCCCATCGCCGGCGGCACCGCGAAGGCGCGGTTCTGCCAGCCGCCGAGCGTGTAGTACGGGTGGTCGACCTCGACCATGTCGAAGGGCGGCATCGGGAAGGGGAAGTGCTGCGAGTTCCAGAACCAGAGCCGGCTCTCGTCGGACTCGCGGCGGTGCTCGTCGAACAGCGCCCAGTACGGGTACATCTCCTGCCAGCCCTCGCACCCGTCCGGCGTCTCGATCGAGAACGGGTTGGGAAAACTGGCGACCTCGGGGCTCTGCGTGGCCAAGCGTGCTCCTCTCTCCTCGGTCAAGTCAGATTATCCGGCTTGAAGGTGCGAGTGGCCCGTCGGCCAACATGAACCTGGGTGCGCACGCTCGTCATCTCAGACCTCCATCTCGGCTCGCGCCTGCAGCGCGACGTGCTCGCGGGCGAGCGGCCGCTGGGCCTGCTGCTGGACGCGCTCGACGGCATCGACCGCCTGGTGCTGCTCGGCGACGTGGTCGAGCTGCTCGAGGGGCGGCCGGTCGAGGCGATGGCGGCGGCGGAGCCGGTGCTGCACGGCGATCGGAGCGAGGGTGCGACCCGGCGCCGAGATCGTCGTGGTGCCGGGCAACCACGACGCGATGCTGATCGCGCCCTGGCTGCGCGCGAACGGGGTGTCGCCGCTGGCCGACGCCGAGCTGCCGCTCGACGCGACGCCGCTGCTCGGGCGGCTGACGAGCTGGCTCGGGCCGGAGCGGCGTGAGCGTGCGCTACCCGGGCGTCTGGCTCTCGGAGCGGGTCTGGGCCACGCACGGGCACTACCTCGATCGCCACCTGCTGCCGGAGAAGGCCTTCGGGGTGGCGCGCGGGCTGCTGGGGCGGCTGCCCCACGACGGGGCGCGGCCGGTCGAGTACGAGCGATCAGGCGGGCCGTCGCTGACGCGGGTCGAGTCGTTCCTGATCCGCTGGCTGCCGCGCCCGCTGGCGGGACTGGTGGACGACGTGGCCGAGCTGCTGCGCGCGGCGACCATGCCGCGAGCCGCGGAAGTTCCTCAGCCACCGGATCGCGCCGCTGACGGTCGGGGTGCTGGGCGTGCAGATGCGGCGCGCCAGCATCCCCGCGCTCGCGCGGGTGGTGCACCGTCTCGGGCGTGCCGGCCGAGTGGGTCGTGTTCGGCCACGTGCACCGCGGCGGCCCACTGCCCGGCGACGACCTGTCGGACTGGGTCGGCCCCGGCGACCGCCCGCGCATCGTGAACAGCGGCTCGTGGGTCTACGAGCCGCTGCTGCTGCACCACGCCACGCCGCCCCACCCCTACTGGCCCGGCGGCGCCGTGCTGGTGGAGGACGACGGCGACCCGGTCGTGATCGGGCTGCTCGACGGCCTCGACGCGGCGGCGCTGCACTGACCGAGCCGGCGGTGCGAGACTGAGTCCGCTCATGGGCCTCTACGGCGAGCAGGTGCTTCCCCGGATCATCGACGTCGCGTGCGGGCTGAAGACCGTCAAGCCGCTGCGGCGCCGCGTCTGCGAGGGGCTCGAGGGCGAGGTGCTCGAGCTCGGCTTCGGGTCCGGACACAACGTGCCGTTCTACCCGGACCGGGTGACCCGGGTCGCCGCGGTCGAGCCGGCCGACGTCGGCTGGAAGCTGGCCGAGAAGCGCCTGGCGGCGGCGCGCGTGCCGGTGGAGAGGTCCGGCCTGGACGGCGAGTCGCTGCCGTTCCCGGACGCGAGCTTCGACACCGCCCTGTCGACCTGGACGCTGTGCACGATCCCGGACGTCGCGAGGGCGCTCTCCGAGGTGCGGCGGGTGCTCAAGCCGGGCGGCAGCTTTCACTTCCTCGAGCACGGCCTGGCGCCGGACGAGCGGGTGCGCCGCTGGCAGCACCGTCTCGATCCCCTGGAGCAGCGGCTCTTCGGCGGCTGCCACCTGACGCGGCCGATCGCCGACCTGCTGACCGCCGCCGGCTTCACGATCACCGAGCTCGACGTCTTCTACGAGAAGGGCAGCCCTAAGTTCCTGGGCGCCGACTCGCTCGGCGTCGGGGTGAGCTCCAGGTAGACCATGCCGCTCTCGTCGGCCATCACCATCTCGTAGATGCGGCGCGTGCGGCCGTAGCGCTGCTCGAGCGACGCCTCGGCCCCGGCGCACTCCTCGCGCGAGTCCATGATCCGCGCGGTGGCCTCGACGCCGGGTCCGAGCGGCTTGCCGCGCGGGTCGCAGGGGAACACGCGCGCCCGCGGGTCGCGGCGGACGCGCCGCACCTTGGCGGTGCGCTCCTCTGTACGCGTGACGAGGTGGCGGTCGTCGAGCAGGCCGAACCAGACCGCGGTCGGCACCGGCGTGCCGTCCTTGCGGAAGGTGACGAGGAGGGCGTACTTCTCATCGTGCAGCCCGGCGAAGTCCGCGGCCGAGCCGGGCTGGGCGGCCGACGCGAACGCCTCCTTGTGGCGCATGCGGTCGTAGACCCAGTAGCTGGCGTCCGACAACAGCCGTTTGATCGCCATGCGGGGGAATCTATGCCCGCCGCGGGCCCCCGGACAAGGCGCGGGCTATCGTCCGCCCATGCCCGCCTCCCCGCTCTCCCTGATCGAGTTCCCCGCAGACGACGTCGGGCGCGCGCGGAGGTTCTGGGAGGGGCTGCTCGCGGTAGAGCTGGAGGACCGCCGCGACGGCGAGGGAGAGGGCTGGCAGACGCACGCGGACGGCACGCAGATCGGGCTCCATGCCCGCGGCCGCGGCCCCGGCGACACGTACTCGCTCCCCTACTTCGCCACGGCGGACATGGCCGCGGCTCTGGAGCGGGTCGAGGCGCTCGGCGGCAGCGTCGTCCACCCGGGCGAAGCCTGGGCGATCTGCAGGGACTCCGAGGGCAGCCCGTTCGGGCTGGCCCGCCAGTCGGCCTAGGGCGCGGACCTCCACTGGGCCCGCCACTCCGGCGCCTCCCAGCCGTCGGCGACGTAGATCGACTCGCGCGCGATCCTCTCCTCGCGAAACTCGAGGATGCTGACCCCGAAGCTCCATGGGCCTTCGTCGTAGCTGATCGCGATCTCCGCGATCCACAGGTCGTCGCGACCTCTGATCTCCCGGAACTCGATCTTCGTGGAGGCCGGGTAGTTGCTTCGCCACGTGCGCAGGTTCTCGACTCCCTCGAAGCGCTCGCCGGACTGCGGGAACTCGAGCACGGCGTCGGCGTGATACATCTCGTGGGCGACGTCGGGATCGCTGCTTGCGAAGTGCTGCTCGAGCATCGCCTTCACCGTCGCCTCATCCACGGCGCAAAGGTTGCCCGATCGGCCGGAGGAAAAGGTCGCCGTGTCCGCAACCGTTCTCTACATGTCGATGTCGCTCGACGGATTCATCGCCGGGCCCAACGAGCGACCGGACAACGGCCTCGGCGACGGCGGGCACCGGCTGCACGAGTGGATCCCGATGGACGGCGACCCCGACCCCAAGGAGATCGCGGGCCGCATCGGCGGCGCCAACGGACAGATCGTCGACGAGTTCATGTCGACCGGCGCGGTCGTCGCCGGCCGCGGGACCTTCGAGCCGGCCGGCGGCTGGGGCGGCGACCACCACGACGGCGTGCCGATCTTCATCCTCAGCCGCGGCGAGCCGGGCATCGACATCGGGGGGTGGCCGCTGGTCACCTACGTCGACGACGTCAGCTACCGCGATGTCCGAGGCCAAGCGCGCCGCCGGCGAACCGGGACGTGCTCGTCCACGGCGCCGGGACCGCGCAGCTCGCGCTCGCCGCGGGCGTCCTCGACGAGCTCGAGATCAGTCTCATCCCGGTGCTCCTCGGCCAGGGCCGGCGCCTCTTCGACAACCTCGCTCCCGAGCACGTCGAGCTGGAGCGCACGCGCATCCTCGAGGGCGAGGGCGGCGTGACGCACATGCACTACCGCGTCCGGTCGTAAGCTCGGCGCCATGTCCCTCCAAGTCTTCGCCGGACTGCGCGTACGAGACTTCGAGGCGGCTCTGCCCTGGTACGAGCGGCTGCTCGGCGAGCCCAGCTTCCTCCCCCACGCCACCGAGGCGGTGTGGACGCTTGCCGAGGCCGGGTCCGTGTACATCGTCGAGGAGCCCGACGGAGCGGGCAACTCCGTGGTGACGATCTTCGCGGACGGAACTCGACGCACAGCTGGCCGCGATCGCCGCGAGGGGCCTCGAGCCGGACGAGCGCGAGACGTACTCCAACGGGGTCCGCAAGGCGATCTTTCACGATCCCGACGGCAACGAGGTGGGCTTCGCCGGCCCGCCCGACGATGGGTGAGTTGACAATAGGAAGATAGCTTCCTATTCTGGCTGCAGTGCCGCGCCGCAAGCCCGGAGCCCTCCTGCCGCTCGAGACCGAGATCCTCGGCGCGGCACTGTCGCTGCGCCGCTCGGGCCAGGCCAGCTTCCATGGCTTCGGTCTCGCGCAGAGCATGCGGGAGCAGCGCGGGTCGCGAGCGCTGACGGGCCACGGAACGCTCTATAAGGCGCTGGGCCGGCTCGAGGAGTTCGGACTGCTCACCTCCCGCTGGGAGGACGCGGCAGCGGTCGAGGGCCGCCCTCGGCGGCGCCTCTACGAGCTCACCGGCGAGGGGGCGCGCGTGGCCGCGCGAGCCCGCGCCGACGACAAGGCGACCGCCCCCTCCCCGCGGGTCGCATCGGAGCCCGCGTGAGCCCCGAGCGCATCGCCCGGCTGGTGGCGCGGTGGGTGCGCTTCTACACGCGCGACCTGCCCGCTCCGATCGCGGAGCGCCGGATCGACGAGATCGACGCCGACCTCCACCACCACATCGCTCACGAGCGAGCCCATGGGACGGGCGATCGCCGCATCGCCATGAGCGTCTTCGGACGGATGCTTCGCGGGCTGGCCGCAGACCTCTCGTGGCGCGGTCACACCGTTGCTCGCAAACCCGCCACCCGAGTGGCGCTCGCGACGGCGTCCGTCCTCCTGGTGCCGCTGGTGGCCATGCAGTTCACGGACCAGGTGGACTGGGGCGTGTTCGACTTCGTCTTCGCCGGTGTTCTCCTGGGAGGAGCGGGGCTCCTTCTGCAGGGGCTGGCAGCGCGGAGCGCGCGCCACCTCGCGTTCAGGGCGGGCGCCTCCGCGATCGGCGTGGCCGCCATCGTGCTCGGCGAGGCCGACGACGCGCCCGGCCTGGTGCTCTTCGGCGGGCTGCTGATCGTCGCCACGCTGACCCTGGCGTTCAGGACTGCCCAGCGCAGCTAGCCAGGGGAGCCGCCGCTCGCGGCGACCCATCTGACGCTGTGCTCACGGGTGTCGCAGGCGACGCGCACGGCGACGTGGCAGGAGTCGTCGCCGGCGTACTCGTTGAAGCCACGGAAGTCCTGCTCGTCGCCGGGCACGAACGCGCGGATGTGCCAGCGCACGATGCAGACTCGCGGCCCGCAGCGCAGCACGCGGTAGTCGAGCAGCTGGATCGTCCCGCCCGTGTGGAGCTGCCGGTCCCAGTACCGGACGACCTTGCCGCGGTTCGCCGCCTGGGCTTCCGCGCCGACCCCGACGGCGAGCACGGCGACCAAGGCGACCAGCGCGAGCAGACGTTGTCTCATGGTGGTCAGCTAACCCGGCCCGCGGTCGTTCGTTGCGGCGCCTGTCAGCGCGCGCTCCAGGTTGTCGAAGGCCTTGCCCCAGCCGTCCTCGTGATCGCGCACGGCCTCCTCGTCCCACAGGTCGCGGTGGGTGAAGCGGACGGTCGTGACCCCGCCGGTCTCCTCGAAGTCGAGCTCGATCAGCTGGCGCGTGTCGTTGTCGTCCCAGAGCCAGGTGAACGCGAGGCGCCGCGGGGGCTCGATCTCGGTGTACTTGCCGCCGCCGCCGTACTCGGCGTCGTTGTGGGGGTCGCGCATGACCACGCGCACGTCGCCGCCCACTCGCAGGTCGACCTTGGCCTCGGTGGTCTCCCAGTCGTGACCGGCGTGGAACCAGCGGCGGAGCACCTCCTCGCTGGTCCAGGCGTCGAAGACCGCCTGGGCCGGCGCCGCGAAGGTGCGCTCCATGCGGAGCGTGTGGCCCGAGTTCACCTGCCGGGCTCGCGTCGGCGTGGCACGCGGAGCATTATCCACCTGCGTGCCAGCGCGAGCCCGGCGCCGGCGCCGGCCGCCAGCGGCAGGATCTCCTCCACCGGGAATGCGCCGACGTGGGCGATCACCGGGCGTAGCCGTCGTTGTAGTTCCACCACCCGTAGGGCGGGGTCTGCGGGTAGCCCTCCGGCGAGTCCTCCCACTCCTCCTGGCGGCCGAGCGCGGTGATGTCGAGGTAGCTCCAGGTCGACCCCAGGGCCTCGTCGCCGCGGGCGTCGACGAAGTAGGTGCGGAAGATCCTGTCGCCGTCGCGGATGAAGGCGTTGTGGCCGTGCCACTCGTCCACGCCGAAGTCGGCGTCGAAGTCGTCCGTGAGCGAGTACCACGGGATCCGCTCCCAGCCCATCCGCTCCTTGAGGCCCTGGATCTCGGCCTGGGGCGCTCGCGAGACGAACGCGAGCGACGTGTCGCGCCCGCTCAGGTGCGCGGGGTGCGCGACCTGGTCGGCCACGAAGGAGCAGCCGACGCAGGCCCGCTCCGGGTACGCGAACGGAGGCAGGCTGGTGGTGACGTCCGGCCCGTAGAAGGCGCGGTAGACGATCAGCTGGCGGCGGCCGTCGAACAGGTCGAGCAGGCTGGCCGGGCCATCCGGGCCCTCGAAGCGGTACTCCTTCTCCACGGCCATCCACGGCATCCGGCGGCGCTCGGCGGCGAGCGCGTCGCCGGCCCGCATGTGCTCCTTCTCCTTCACGAGCAGCTTCTCCCGCGCGGCGGTCCACTCCTCCGGCGAGACGATCGGGTGCGTCTCCATCACTCGTTCTCCTCCTTCAGGTATTCGTCGACGACGTCGAACAGGCGGCCCCACAGGGCGCGCTGGCGATCCATCCAGTCGGCCGCCTCGCTGAGCACGTCGGGCTCGAGCGAGAGGCGGTGCGTCCGGCCCTGCACGACGCGCGTCACGACGCCCGTCTCCTCCAGGACCTTCAGGTGCTTGGAGATCGCGGGCTTGGACACGCCGAAGCCGCCGGTGGCGTCGCCGACGGTGGCCGGACCTGCGGCCAGCCGCTCGACGATGCCGCGGCGGATCGGGTGCGACAGAGCCTTGAAAGGATCGTTAACCACAGGGTTAACTGTACCACTCCCCGTAGGGTGGGCGGATGGATCTCGGCCTGACCGGCAAGCGCGCCCTCGTGACCGGCGCGAGCAAGGGAATCGGCTTGGCCATCACCAGCGCGCTCGTGGCCGAGGGAGCGCACGTCGTGGCCGGCTCGCGCAGCGTCACCGACGAGTTGCGCGAGCTGGTCGACGGCGGCCGGGTACGGCAGGTGAGCGTCGACCTCTCGACCGCCGGCGGCCCGGCGGAGCTGGTTGCGGCGGCGCTGCGAGGACGGGCCGATCGACGTGCTCGTGAACAACGTCGGCGCGGTCACGCCGCGGCCCCAGGGGTTCCTGTCGGTGACCGACGAGCAGTGGCTCGCGTCGCTCGAGCTCGGGTTCATGTCCGCAGTCCGCATGACCCGCGCCGTCCTGCCCGGGATGCTCGAGGCCGGCCGCGGGACGATCGTCAATACCTGCTCGGTGAACGCGTTCCTCCCCGACCCCGGGGTGATCGACTACAGCGCCGCGAAGGCGGCGCTCGCCAACTTCTCGAAGTCGCTGTCGAAGGAGGTCGGGCCGCGCGGGATCCGGGTCAACACGGTCAGCCCGGGCCCGGTCTCGACCGGCCTCTGGCTGGGCGAGCACGGCGTTGCCGCCACCGTCGCCGCGGCGCAGGGCGGCGATCCTGAGAACGTGGCCGAGCAGCAGGCGGCGCGAGCGCCGACGGGCCGCTTCACCGAGCCGCAGGAGGTCGCCGACCTGGTCGTCCTCCTGGCCGGCGATCGCGCCGGCAACGTCACGGGATCCGACTTCGTGATCGACGGCGGCCTGATCGAGACCCTCTGACCGCGGGCGAGGGCGCCGTCCTCAGGGCCGGGCCGGCGTCTTCCCGAGCCGCTCGGCGAGCTCGACGATCAGCCCTTCGGGTCCGCGGACGTAGCAGAGGAGGAAGGTGCTCTCGTAGTCGACGATCTCGCCGATCGTGTCCCAGCCGGCCTCTCGGACGCGGTCGACGACGGCGCGCACGTCATCGACCTTGAAGGCGACGTGCCGGAGCCCGGGGCGGTTCGCGGCCGGGACCGCCTCTTGCGCGCCGGCGGAAGGCGAGTGGAAGCGCACCACCTCGAACACGTCGGTGCCGTCGGGGCCGCGAGCCATCACGACCTCGACCGTCACGTCGTCGAGACCGATGATGCGGCCGATCCACTCGCCGCCGAACACCCCGGGCTTGCCGCAGTCGAAGCCGAGCAGCTCGAGGAACCGGACCGTCTCTCCGAGGTCCTCGACGACGAGGCCGATGTGGACGAAGTCGGTGACGCCCGGACGATGGCTGTGGGCTGGGACACTGCTCGGCATGACCGTGCGACGCATCATGCCCTACTACGAGTCATCGGACCCGGAGGCCACGCGTGCCTTCTACACGCGCGTGCTCGGGCTCGAGGAGGGCACCTACGGCGGCGGCTTCTTCGGCTTCGGATCCGGCCAGGCGCAGGTCGTGTTCGCGCCTCCGGGGGTGGAGCCGGCCATGCCCGACATGGGCGTCGACCTCGACTCGCGTGAGGCGGTCGATGCGGCACACGCCGAGGCGGTGCGCGCCGGGCACGAGGTGATCTACGGCCCGGTCGACGAGCCCTGGGGCGTCCATCGCTTCTTCGTGCGCGATCCGCAGGGCATCGTCATCAGCGTGCTGGCTCACGTGTGATCGACCGGGCCCTGCCCGCCGTCGCGGTGATCCGCGAGGGCGAAGGCCCGGAGGTCCTGCTCGTCCACGGCGGCGCGAGCCCGGAGACCACGTGGGGAGCGCTCGCGCCTCTGAGGGCACGGTGGACGCTGGCGCTCGTCCACCGGCGCGGCTACCCGCCGACCCCGCCGACTCCGGAGGGGCACCAGGACTTCGAGGTGGACGCGGCGGACGTCGCCTCCCTGCTGGATGCGCGCCCCCACGTCGTCGCGCACTCGTACGGGGTCCTGGGGACTCTGCTCGCGGCCACGCGCGCGCCGGCGCAGGTGCGCTCGCTGACGCTGATCGAGCCGCCGCTCTACCGCGTGGCTCCCGGCGACCCAGAGGTGGAGCGACTTGAGCGCATGGGCGACGCGGTGCTGACCCATGGCCTCGACGCGGACGCCGCCACCTTGCGCGAGTTCCTTCGCCTGGCGGGAGCGCCCGACATCGACGACGGGCCGCTTCCGGACGCGGTCGCGCGCGGGGTCCGGCGTGCCCAGGGCGGCCGTCTACCAGGCGAGGCGCGCCCCGCCCTGGACGTCATACGGAACGCCGGCATCCCCGCGCTGGTGGCCTCGGGCGATCACGCTCCCGGGCTCGAGCGAATCTGCGACGCCCTCGCCACCGCGCTCGACGCGCAACGACTGGTCGCCCCCGGCGCCGGCCACTTCGTCGCCGCAGCGCCCGGCTTCATCGACCGGCTCGAACCCTTCCTCGTCGCTGCGAGGTGATTTTGCCCGGCCCTGCACCGGGGCGGTCGTCATCCCCTGGCCGCAGACCGTAACCAGAGCGAGCCGCAAAGCAGGCGAGCGAACGAGCGCGCGCAGCGCGCGAGCAGGTCTGCGGACAGGGCGATGACAACCGGCCCGCCCGCCACGGCAGGGAAACTCAACCGAGCGAAGCAGCCATCCCCCGCGCGATCTTGTGCGCCGCCGCCTCGATCGTGACCATCGGGTTCACGCCCAGCCCGGTCGGGATCACGGCGCCGTCGACGACGTAGAGGCCCTTCGTGTCCCACGTCTCGCCATCCGACGAGCACACGGAGTCCGAGCGCGACGAGCCCATCCGGGCCGTGCCCATCAGGTGGAACGACCCGAGCGTCACCTGCGCCGGCCCCCAGCCGCAGCGATCGGCCGCCTCGAGCAGCGAGGACGCGCCCCCCGTTGCGCCCCGGCTCGTACGACACCCACCCCGCGTGCGACGAGAAGATCTTGCGCGCGCCTCCCGCCTC
This sequence comes from uncultured Thermoleophilaceae bacterium, assembly GCA_963828225.1. Classification (GTDB taxonomy): domain Bacteria; phylum Actinomycetota; class Thermoleophilia; order Solirubrobacterales; family Thermoleophilaceae; genus JACVRW01. The sequence goes on from CAWHDX010000007.1 coordinate 975,329, forward strand.
GAGGATCTGCGCCGCCCCGTCGAGCCCCCGCCGCATCACGTCGCGATCGAACTCCGACAGCTCCCACCGCGCGACCGGCAGCCCGTCCGAGCCCACCACGATCTCGCCGCCGTCGCGCGCCCGCTGCAGCGCTCCGTATCCGGCCGTGTAGCGCAGCGACTGCATCAGCTCCGCCGACTCGCGCGACCCGCGCCACGGCGCGAAGATCGCGAGGATGCTCGGCGGCGTCGCCGCGTGCTCGTACTTGATCCCGTAGCCCTCGCCCATGTCGAGGAACTCGTCCGAGAAGGTCGCGCCGAGCGTCCCCTCCCACGGCCGCACCTCCTCGTCGAACACCCCCCACGTGATCAGGACCGGGTGCAGCATCAGGTTCTTCCCGACGGCCGGCCCCTGGAGCCCGGACCTCACCATGATCGCCGGGGTGTGGATCGCGCCCGCGGCCAGCGCCACGGCCCGCGCCCGCACCGTCAGCCTGTGCCCGCCCAGCGTCAGCGCCTCCACCCCGCACGCCCGCCCGCCCTCGACCAGCACGCGCCCGACAGGCGCGTTCACCACGATGCGCGCGCCGTTGTCCGCGGCGTCCTGCAGCCACGTCTTCATCGTCGACTGCTTCGCCCCGATCTGGCAGCCGTAGTGGCACAGGCGGCAGACCTCCTCCGTGCAGCCCTTGCAGTTGCGCTGCATCGCCTCCGAGTGCCACCCGAGCTTCTCCAACCCGCTGCGCATCGCGTGGTCGCGAGCCGACGGGATGCTGCTCTCCGAGCTGATCGAGAGCCGCTCCCACACCGCGTCGAGGCTGTCGTCGAAATCCTGCCCGGCCCAGTCGGACAGCCCGAAGCGCTCCGTCCAGTCCGCGCGCACGAAGTCGGGCGGGCGGAACGACCAGGTGTAGTTGACGATCGTCCCGCCGCCCAGGCACGACCCCGCGAGCAGCCCGATGCTCTGGTCGTCGGTCGCCACCCCGCCGCCGTTCAGGTACATGCGCGCGTAGCCGGACAACTCCGCCCCGTCGAAGTCCTCCTCGCTGAAGTAGCCGCCCGCCTCGACCACCACCACGTCGAGCCCGGCGCTCGCGAGCACCCCCGCCGCGGTCCCGCCGCCGGCGCCCGAGCCGACCACCACCACGTCGCAGTCGAGCTCCGTGTCGGCGTCGATCGCCAGCGGCGAGAGCGTCTTCGGCGGCGGGTCGGCCGGCGGCCCGAGCGGCCCCGGATAGCCGAGCGCCTCGTCGACCGGGTTCGGCCCCTCGCCCATGTGCGGCAGGCAGTAGTAGCTCAGCAGGATGCCCTTGCGCAGAGCCTGGAAGGCGGCCCGCGGCCCCACCTCGGGCGAGTCCGCCCAGCCCAGCAGCACGGCCTCGCGGTCGGCCTGCGAGAGCGACGGGAACGACTCGTCCCACGTGTCGAGCAGCCCCTCGAACTGGGCCCGCTCGGCCACGCTGGGGCTCGGCCCCGACGGCCATCAACATCGCCTCCGGCACCCCCAGCTCGGTCGCCGACGGCAGCCCCTCCCCGCCGGGGACGAACGTGTCGCAGATCGCATCGAGCGCCGTTCGGGCCTGGGCGCTCACTTCCAGCATCGGGGGCGCGTCCACACCGACCTCCTCAGTTGATGTCGCCGATCACGACCTTCATCGTCTCGTTCGGGTGCTCCATCGCCCAGGTCAGCGCCTCGGGCGCGCGGTCGAGCGGGAACTGCTGGCTGATCAGGTGCTCGACGTGGTCGCCGTGGCGCTCCACGAAGGCCACCGCCTCGGCGAACTCCTCCGGCTGCGCGCACGAGACGCCGAGCACGTCGAGCTCCTTGTCGACGAACCCGAACACGCGCAGCGGCACGTCGTGGTGGGACATGCCGACCATCATCAGCCGGCCTGCCGACACCGCCACCTCGAAGCCTGCCCGGATCGCGTCGGGCGCGCCGGTGGCGTCGAACACCACCTCCGAGCCCTCGCCGCCCGCCCACTCGCGCGCCTCCTCGATCACGTCGTCGCTCCACCCCAGCGTCTCGGCGCCCATGCGCTCGCCGATCTCGAGCCGCGACGCCTGGGGGTCGATCATCAGCACCGGCGCGCCGCGCTCGCGCGCGCACAGGCAGATCGCCTGGCCGATCGGCCCCGCGCCGAAGATCACCGCGTGCTCGTCGCCGTTGAGCCGGGAGCGGTGCACCGCCCGCACGGCGATCGACAGCGGCTCGGCGAGCGCCGCCACGGCGGGCCGGCGCTCCTTTGTCGGGAAGACGAGCTCCTCCGGCATGCGCAGCATCTCCTGGAAGCCGCCGTCCTCGTGGATGCCGATCAGGCTGAAGTTGTCGCAGACGTTGTAGCGCCCGATCCGGCACGGGTAGCAGTGGCCGCAGTGGCTGAGCGGGTGCAGCGCCACCAGGTCCCCGGAGGCGAGCCCCTTCGTGCAGCCCGGACCGACCGCGTCGACCGTGGCCGACACCTCGTGGCCCTGGATCTTCGGGAACTGCGAGCCGTCGTCGGGGCCGATCTCGCCGAGCAGGAAATGGAAGTCGGAGCCGCAGATGCCGACCGCCTGCGGTCGCACGATCACCTCGCCGGGCCCCGGCTCGCCGGGCGCCGGCACGTCCGCCAGCTCGATTACCCCCTTCGCGCGTGTGACCACCGCGCGCATCGTCAGACCCCGTGCGACATCAGCAGCTGGCCGCCGTCCACGGGCACGACCGCGCCGGTCATGAAGCTCGACGCGCGTGAGGCGAGCAGCAGCGCCACGCCCTTCAGCTCGTCGGGCTCCGCCATCCGCCCCAGCGCGACGATGTCGTTCCACGCCTCCGCGGGGATCGGCGCCGCGTCGGCCCCGATGTTGGTGCGGAACGGCCCGGGAGCGATCGCGTTCACGTGCACGCCGTGCCTGGCCAGCTCGAGCGCGGCCTGGCGCACGACGATGATCACGGCGGCCTTGGTCGCCGAGTACGAATAGCCGACCATCGGGTCGGTGCCGAAGCCGGCCGTCGACGCCGTGACGACGATGCGCCCGCTCCCCTGCCGCTTCATGTGCCGCGCGGCCGCCTTCATCGTGAAGACGACGCCGTTGAGGTTCACGCCGAGCACGGTGTCCCACTTCTCGCGATCGAGCGCCTCGAGGCCGCCCGCCGGGTCCATCACGCCGGCCTCGAGCGAGATCCCGGCGTTCGCGAAGGCGACGTCCACCCCGCCCTGCTGCTCGGCCACCTCGTCGAAGACGCGATCGACCGCCGCGGCGTCCGAGACGTCCAGGACCGCGGTGCGCACGTCGCCGCCGAGCCGGCCGGCGGCCTGCTCGAGCCCGTCCGCATCGAGGTCGGCGAGCGTGACGTGCGCGCCGCCCTCGGCCATCGCCTCCGCCATCGCCAGGCCGAGGCCGCTCGCGGCGCCGGTCACGACGACGCGAGTGCCTCGGACGTCGAACAGATCGCTCAACCCCAGACCTCGTCGGCCACCTCGACGATGCGCCGCAGCTTCTCGACCTGCTCGTCGAAGGTCACGTTGTTGCCCTCCGCCGTCGACGAGAACCCGCACTGAGGCGACAGGCAGAGCTGGTCCATGTCGATGAACTGGCCAGCCTCCTCGATGCGGCGCTTGAGGTCGTCCTTGTCCTCGAGCTCGCCGCGCTTGGTCGTCACCAGCCCGAGCACGACGTACTTGCCCTTGGGCACGAAGCGCAGCGGCTCGAAGCCGCCCGAGCGGGCGTCGTCGTACTCGAGGAAGAAGCCGTCGACCGCGAGGTCGCCGAAGAGCGCCTCGGCGACGAAGTCGTAGCCGCCCTCGGCAACCCAGGACGACCGGAAGTTGCCGCGGCACATGTGGGTCGTGATCGCGATGTCGTCGGGCTTGTCGGCGAGCGCCTCGTTGATGTGCCGAATGTAGGCCTCGTGGAGGTGTTCCGCGTCCTCGCCGCGCTCGGACATCATCTTGCGCTGGTTCGGGTCGTTCAGATAGGCGAGGCTCGTGTCGTCGAACTGCAGGTAGGTGCACCCGAGCTCGTTGACCATCCGCACCTGCTTGGCGTAGGCGGACGTCAGGTCGGTCCAGAACTGGTCCTTGTCGGGGTAGATCGACGGGTCGATCGCCGCGGCACCGCCGCGGTAGTGGACCATGCTCGGCGACGGGATCGTCAGCTTCGGCGTCGCGCTCGAGACGGTGTCGCGCAGGAACTCGAAGGCCTCGCCGAACGTCGGCTTGTTGAGGTCGATGCGCCCGTCGACCTTGAGCGCGGCGGGGGTGTAGTCGATGTCGCCCTCGGGGTTGTGGAAGTGGACGACGAGGTCGTCCTCCGCCTTCGAGATGCCCTCGAGCTCGTAGATGAAGTCCATGTGCCAGGACGCGCGGCGGAACTCGCCGTCGGTCGCGGACTGGAGCCCGACGTCCTCCTGCATGCGCACGACGTCGCGGATCGAGTCGTCCTCGACGCCCTTCAGCTCGTCGTCGTGGATGCGCCCCGCGGCATGCTCCTCGCGCGCCTTGAGCAGGCGCTCCGGACGCAGCAGACTGCCCACGTGATCGGCCCGAAACGGCGGTTTGTCGCGCGGCATGTTCCTCCCTCTCAGCTCGCTTTCCTTGCGCAGTATCCCGCCTCGTGCTTAATCGTCAAACAATTTGACCCGTCCGGATTGGCGCGGTTAAGCTCGCGCCCGAGGCTTGGATCGGCAGGAGCCCCTGGCCAGTCCCGAGGAGGAGAGAGACTCGTGAGTCACAAGCTCGTGTTGGGCCGCTCGCGTTGGACATTTGTCCTGGCGGCGTTGACGGTGGTCCTCGCCATGTTCGTGGTCGCCTGCGGCGACGACGACGACGGCGGCGGCAGTGGTGGCGGTGGCGGCGGCGGAGGTACCGCCAACACCCAGGAGACCGACAACCCGAAGTGCGGGATGGGCAACGGGAAGAAGGCCACCGGCACGCCGATCAAGCTCGGCGGCATCTTCACGAAGCAGCCCGGAACGGACTTCTCGGAGATCGGCCTGACCGCCAAGGCGTTCTTCGAGTGCGTCAACGACAACGGCGGCATCAACGGCCACCCGATCGCCTACCAGGTGGAGACCGAGCAGACCGATCCGGGCCAGGTCGCCTCGCTCGCCAAGAAGCTGGTCGAGACCGACAAGGTGCTCGGCATCATCGGCAACATCAGCCTGATCGAGTGCACGGTCAACCACAAGTACTGGGAGTCGAAGGGCATCTACACGATCGGCGCCGGCATCGCGCCCGAGTGCTGGTCCACGCCCAACAGCGCCCCGGTGAACATGGGACCGCGCTACAGCGTCGACGGCGGTACGCAGTACCTGATCCGCGAGAAGGTCAAGAAGCTCGTGCTCGTCCAGTCGAACGTGCCGGGCACCGGGTACATCGAGGGCGGCTTCCTGCTGCTCGGCAAGGACGCGGGGATCCCGACCGTCAGCCTGAAGGAGAACGTGCCGATCCAGGACGCCAACTCGGCCGCCCTGAAGGCGGTCCAGGCGGCCGGCGACGGCGGCGGCGTGATCCTCAACTTCACGCCTCCGGAAGCGCTCAAGATCCTCCAGGCCGCGCAGCAGCAGGGCCTTCAGGATCGCGTCAAGTGGTCGTGCTCGACCCCGTGCAACACCGACTTCATCGCCGACGCGCTGGGTGACCGCTGGGAGAACAAGCTGGGCGTGAACGCCGAGCTCAACGTGACCAGCTCCAACGAGCCGGACACCGTGCTCTACCGGTCGATCCTGAAGAAGTACGCACCGGACATCCCGCTGGGCAGCTTCAGCCAGATGGGCTTCGTCCAGGGCAAGATCGCCACGCAGGCGCTGCTGACGATCAAGGGCGACGATTTCAACATCAAGAACGTCAACGAGGCCTTCAAGAACGTGAAGAACTTCAAGACGGACATCTTGTGTGAGCCCTGGTACTACGGCGACGCGCCGCTGCACATCCCGAACCACACCGACAGGACCACCACCCCGAAGGACGGCGTGATGGTCGAGAAGGAGCCCTGCTTCGACATCTCCAACGTCGACCCGGACATCAAGCGGGTCGAGGAGATCGAGGCGAAGGATCCGAGCCTGGTCGGCAAGTAGGTCGGAAAGAAGCAGCCGCGACGCCGATGCCGAGCTGGGAGGAGTTCCGTCCGTTCATCGCCACCGGTCTGGCCCTCGGGGGGGTGTACGCCCTCTCAGGGGTCGGGCTGGTGGTGCTGTACCGGACCACCGGAGTGCTGAACCTGGCGTTCGGCGCGATCGGCGCGTGCGGCGCGCTGATCGCGTGGGAGCTGACCGAGAACCAGGGCTGGGACCAGTACGCCGCCTATGCGGTCTGCGTCGGGTTCGGAGGCGTGGTCACGCTCCTCTACGGCACGCTCTTCGGCCCGCCGCTGGCCAAACGAGACCCGCTCGTCAAAGCCACCGCGACACTCGGCCTCGCGTTGATCCTGCTCGGGGCGATGTCGTGGATCTGGAGCGACAAGGCGCGCTCACTGCTCCTGCCGACGTCGAACGAGAACTTCGACGTCGGCGACGTGCTCGTGAACTACACGCAGGTGATCGGGTTCGCGCTCGGCGTGGTGGTCACCCTGGTGACGACCGCGTTCCTGCGCTTCACGAAGATGGGCACGGCCATGCGCGGCGCTCGCCAACGATCGTGAGATCACCGCCGCGCTCGGCGTGCCGGTGCGGCGGGTGGAGGCGGCCGCGTGGCTCGCATCGGGCCTCCTGGCGGGCGTGGCGGGCCTGCTGCTGTCGAATCTCGTCGGCCTCGACGCCAACACGCTGACCTTCCTCGTGATCTCGGGCCTCGCGGCCGCGCTGATCGCGCGTCTGCAGTCGCTCGTCGTCACGCTGCTGGCGGGGATCGTGATCGGACTGGTCAACGCGCTGATCACGCCGATCCTGTCCATCTCCGAGTACCGGGACATGACACCGTTCGTGCTCGCAGTCGTCGCGCTGCTGTGGCTGTCGCGCCACCGCGAGGTGTCGATGTCCCGAGCGGCCGGGTAGGCGCGTGGCGGCAACCGAGGTCAGCCGCCGCGCGGGGCCGGCATGGTCGCCGTCCCGGCTCGATCAGGGCGACCGCGTGCGCGCGATCGTCATCCTCGTGCTGCTCGCGCTCGTCCTGATCGCGGGGCCCGATCTGCTCAGCACCTACTGGCTCAAGGTGCTGACGGCCGTCGCGATCTACTCCGTCGTCTGCCTCGGGCTCGGCCTGCTGATGGGGCGCGTCGGCCTGGTCTCGCTCGGCCAGATCGCGATCCTGGCGCTCGGCGCGTGGATCGCCGCCCGCCTCCTGTTCGCCACGTCGCTGCCGTTCCCGGTCGTGCTGCTGATGGCCGGCCTGATCACGATGGTGCTCGGCACGATCGTCGGCCTGCCCGCGCTGCGCGTGAGCGGCCTGTACCTGGCGCTGATCACGCTGATGCTCGCAGGGGCGATCACCGTGGTGCTGGCGAGCACGGACTTCCCCAACGGCGCGAGCGGCTTCCTCGGGCACACGGAGTCGACGACTCGGCGGCACCAGCATCCGGCGTCCGGCGATCGCGGAGAGCGACCCGGCCTACTTCCGCTACTCGGTCGTGGTCGCGGCGTTGATGTTCCTGCTCGTCCTGTGGCACGTCCGCGGCAAGGTCGGCCGATCCTGGGAGGTCATCCGCCAGAGCGAGTCGGCGGCGCTCGCGGCAGGGATCAACACCACCCTGTACAAGCTCTGGGCCTTCGCGCTCGCCTCGTTCATAACCGGCGTGGCCGGCGGCCTGCTGGCCGCCAACGTCGGGAGCCTCTTCAACTACAGCTTCCCCACCCGCGAGAACATCGTGCTGCTCGCCGTCGTCCTGATGGGCGGGATCTACAGCATCTGGGGCGCGATCGTCGCCGGGCTCTTCTATCGCTACCTGCCGGCCCTGCTCGACAGCTGGGGGCTGCCTGCGGACCTGCTGACCATCCTGTTCGGCGTCGGCGTCCTGCAGGTGCTGCTGACCGCGCCGGCCGGGATCGTCGACCAGCTCGCCCAAGGACGTGGCCGCGCCTGGGGCGCCTGATCAAACGCACGGTGACCAGATGATCGAGGTCAACGACCTCGATGTCCGCTTCGGCGGCGTGAAGCCGATCGACGGCATGACGGTCAGCTTTCCCGAGGGCACGTGCGGGCTGATCGGCCCGAACGGCGCCGGCAAGACCACGTTCTTCAACGTCATGAGCGGGTTCGTGAAGCCGTCCAGCGGATCGGTCACCGCCTTCGGCGACGACCTGCTCTCGATGGCCGACTTCAAGCGCGCCCGCTGGGGCCTGCGGCGCACCTTCCAGACCGAGCAGGCGATCGAGAAGCTGTCGATCTACGACAACGTCGCGATCGCGCACGAGCACTCCGGCGAGAGCCGCGCCAGCCGCGAGGAGGCCGTGCTGGGCGCGATCGACGTTCGTCGGGCTCGAGGGCGACCCGGGTCGCAAGGTCGGGACGCTCGGCGCGGCGCGAGCGGCGCTTCGTGGAGGTCGCCCGCGCGGTCGTCGGCAAGCCGCGCACGGTGCTGCTCGACGAGCCGGCCGCCGGCCTGCCGGACGAGGAGACCGAGCAGATGGGCCAGGTGATCCGCAAGATCCCCGAGCACATGGGCGCGCTGGTGATCCTCGTGGACCACGACATGAGCCTCGTCTCGGCCTGCTGCCAGGTGACCGCCGTGCTCGACTTCGGCAAGCTGATCGCCGCCGGGCCGACCGAGGAGGTCCTGCGCGACCAGAACGTGATGCGCGCCTACCTCGGGACCGAGCGGAGGAGACCGCTTGACCGAGACGCTGAGGATCGAGGACTTCACCGTCGCCCGCGGGGGCCGTCCCGTCGTGAAGGACGTCACGATCGACATCCCCCAGGGCGAGGTCACCGCCCTGCTCGGCCCCAACGGCGCCGGCAAGTCGAGCCTGGTGCTGGCCGTCGGCGGCGTGCTGCCGTCGAGTCCGGCTCGGTCAAGCTCGGCGACCGCGACCTGGTCGGACGGCGCCCGGAGAAGATCCGCGCCGCCGGCGTCGCGATCGTGCCGGAGGGCCGGCGGCTGCTGCCGGAGCTGACCGTCGAGGACAACATCCAGGTGGCCACCTACGCAGCTGGCGAGCGGACTCGCGCAGCGAGCGCCGCGACTATGCGCTCGAGCTGTTCCCCGAGCTCGACGCGCGCCTGTCCGCGCGAGCGCGCTCGCTCTCGGGCGGCGAGCAGCAGATGGTGGTGCTCGCGCAGGCGCTCGTGTCGCAGCCCAAGTTCGTGCTGATCGACGAGCTCTCGCTCGGGCTGGCGCCGGTCGTGGTCAAGCGCCTGATCCCGACGATCCGCACGATCGCCGAATCGGGCGTCGGCGTGCTGCTGATCGAGCAGTTCGCCACCGTCGCGCTCGACCTGGCGAATCGGGCCTACGTGATGGAGGGCGGGGACATCCAGTTCTCGGGGTCGGCCCGAGAGCTGAAGGAGAAGCCGGAGCTGCTGCAGTCCGCGTACCTGCTGCGCGGACACGGATCGGACCCGGGGCGAAAGGCGACAACCGCATGAACAAGACCGAGACGCTCGAGCGGATGCTGGTCATCCGCCGCTTCGAGGAGACGGTGGTGGGGCTCTTCCTCGAGCACGAGTTCATGACCCACTACCACCTCTACATCGGGCAGGAGGGCACCGGCGTGCCGCTGATGGCGGCGCTCGGGCCCGACGACAAGATCGCCACCCACCACCGCAACCACGGGCACATCCTGGCCCGCGGCGCCGACCCGAAGCTGGCGCTGGCCGAGATCCTCGGCCGCGAGAACGGCATCAACCGGGGCGCCGGCGGGACCATGCACATGAGCGACGTCGACCGCGGCTTCCTGTCCACGTCGGCGATCGTCGGCGGCAGCATCAGCCTCGTCGATCGGCGCCGGCTTCGCGCTCAAGAGCCAGGGCGGCGACGCGGTCGTCGGTCGGCCTGTTCGGCGACGGCGCGCTCGAGGAGGGCGTCTCCTACGAGTCGCTCAACTTCGCCGCGCTCTGGGACCTGCCGGTGGTGTTCGTCTGCGAGAACAACAGCGAGGGCGCGCTCGGCTCGGCCGGCGGCGGCTTCCCCACCTCGGTCTCCGCGGTGGACGACCTGACCGACATCCCCAGGACCTTCGGCATCCCGGTCGAGACGGTCGACGGGCGCGACGTGGACGCGGTCCACGAGGTGGCGACCCGCGCTGTCGCGCACGCGCGCGAGCGCAAGGGCCCGTTCTTCGTCCACGTGGCCACGGCCCGCTACGCGGGCACGCAGCCGCTCTGGCCGACGCTCCCCACCGGCGAGACCGACATCTCGATGGCCTGGGACGACTCGGGGATGTCGGGCGAGCACGAGCGCTGGTACCGCGAGCACGACCCCGTGCTCGCCTACGCGCGCAAGCTGCTCGCCGACGGCGAGCTGTCGCAGGACGAGCTCGCCGATCTGGACGCGCGCGTGCGCGAGCAGCTCGCCGAGGCGCGCAGCTTCGCGCTCGAGAGCCCGCGTCCGACGCCCGAAAGCGCACTCGACAACGTCTTCGCCTGAGGAGGCGCGACCATGGCGACCAAGACCTACGCCGACGCGATGCTGGACGTCCTCGGGACGTTCATGGAGGAGGACCCGCACTTCGCGGTGATGGGCAACGAGGTGCTCGGGATCGGCCCCGAGGCCGGCCAGTTCGAGCCCTTCCAGGAGAAGTACGCCGACCGCATCTACTTCCCGCCCTGCTCCGAGGCGGCCTTCGCCGCGCTCGCGGCGGGCGCTGCGATGTGCGGGCAGCGCATCTTCGCCCACCTCGGGCTCGCGCCGTTCAGCTATCCCGCGTTCTCCACGATCGCGAGCGAGATCGCGACCGCGCGCCAGGGCTCGGGCGGCCGCGTGGCGGCGCCGGTCACGCTGCACATGAGCCACGGGCTGCTGCACGGCGGCGCCGTCGCAGCACAGCGAGAGCCCGATGGGGATCTACTGGAACGTGCCCGGCATCGAGATCGTCGTGCCCTGGGAGCCCGGCGACCTCAAGGGCCTGCTGCGCACCGCGATCCGCAGCGACAACCCGACCATCGTCGTGACGCACGCGTTCGGCTACGGCACGGAGGGCGAGGTGCCCGACGACGACGGCTACGAGATCCCGTTCGGCCAGGCGAGCGTCAAGCGCGAGGGCTCCGACGTGACGCTGGTCGGCTGCTCGATGATGGTCGCGATGTCGCTGGCCGCGGCCGAGCAGCTCGCGGCCGAGGGCATCGACGCCGAGGTGATCGACCTGCGCACGCTCGTCCCGCTCGACGAGGACACGATCCTCGAGTCCGTGGGCAAGACCGGGCACCTGGTGGTCGCCGACGAGGGCCGGCTGCGCTGCGGCGTGGCGTCCGAGATCGCCGCGACCGTCAGCGAGCGGGCCTTCGACGCGCTGAAGGCGCCGCCGGCGCGGGTCGCGCGGATCGACGCGCCGGTCCCGGGCAACCAGATCCAGGAGGCCTACCTGGCGCCCTCGGTGGAGAAGATCGTCGCCGCGGCCAAGCAGGTCGTCGGGCACGCGGCCGCGCCCGCCTAGCGGTGGCCGCGCTGGACCACCTGCTGGTCCTCACCGACGACATCGACGCCACGCGCGACTTCTGGTGCGAGGCGCTCGGGCTCGAGGCCGGCGAGCGGCCGCCGCTCGGCTTCGCGGGCCACTGGCTCTACGGCGGCGGCGTCCCGTGCGTGCACGTCGCCGACCGCGCCGAGTTCGAGGCGCAGTCGCAGCGGACCGGGATCCCCGCCGCCGACGGCCCGGTGGAGCACGTCGCGTTCACCGACCGACGACTACGAGGCCGTCGCCGGGCGGCTCGCGCAGAGCGGCATCGAGGCGGTGCCGAACGAGGTGCCCGGCATGCGCCAGCTGTTCCTGCGCGACCCGAACGGCGTCAAGATCGAGATCAACGTGAAGGAGAGCTCATGAGCGTGCAGCTGGCGAATGCGTACTGGACCTCGGCGGGCCCCGTCGACGTGCACCAGGGCCGCGAGTGGAGCGAGCACGACTTCGCCGACCGCTGCGACATGGCCGCGCGCGTCGGCTTCGCCGGGCTCGGCCTCTGGCACGCCGACATCGAGCACCAGCTCGAGAAGCGCTCGCTCGCCGACATGCGCAAGCTGCTCGACGACAACGGCATCCGCCTCTACGAGCTGGAGTTCCTGATGGACTGGTTCGTCGACGCGGGCGAGGAGTCGCGCCAGGCCGCCGACCGCACGCGCAAGCTGCTGTTCGAGGCGGCCGCCGAGCTGGACGCCCACCACATCAAGGCCGGCAACATCCCGGGCGTCGCGTGCGAGATGCCGCGCCTGAAGGAGGCCTACGCCGAGCTCGTCGCGGACGCCGCGGCGCACTGCCGGTCCAAGGTGCTGTACGAATTCATGCCGTTCGACGTGAACGTCAACAGCGTCGACACGCGCCCTCGAGCTGATCGACGGCATCGACGACACCGGCGTCGTGATCGACACCTGGCACATGAGCAAGCTCGGCATCGCCCCCGACGACCTGCGCCGGATCCCGCTCGAGCAGCTCGGGTGGGTCGAGCTGAGCGACGGCTGCCTGGAGAACATGGAGGACCGCATCGACGAGACGGTCAACCACCGCAGGCTCCCCGGCGAGGGCGAGTTCGACCTGCGCGGCTACGTCGAGGTCTGCAGCGACATGGGCTACTCGCAGCCCTGGGGGGTAGAGGTGCTCTCGCAGGAGCTGCGTGCCCTGCCATTGGACGAGATGTTCAGGCGTGCTTACGAGACGACCGCCGCACAGTTCGAGCCAGTCACGGCGTAGCGCCACGGCGCTCGAGTGGCGGGAGGCGCTCGGCCTCCTGGGCACGATGTGGCGCATCCGCCTGTTCGAGGAGCGCGTCGGGCAGCTCAAGCGCGCCGACGAGGTGCACGGGCTGATCCACCTGAGCGTGGGCCAGGAGGGCGTGGCCGCCGGCGTCTGCGGCCAGCTCGGCGACAACGACGCCGTCTACAGCGGCCACCGCGCGCACGGGCACGCGATCGCATCCGGGGCGCCGCTCGACCGCGCGATGGCCGAGCTGATGGGCCGCGACGGCGGGCTCTGCCGCGGCCTCGGCGGCTCCATGCACCTGGTCGACGTCGAGCACGGGCTGATGGGCGCCACGGGCGTGGTGGGCGGGAACATCCCGATGGCGGTCGGCAGCGCGCTGGCCTCGCGCATGCGCGGCGACGACGGCGTGGCGGTCATCTTCTTCGGCGACGGCGCCGTGCAGGCCGGCCACTTCAACGAGGCGATCAACCTGGCCGCGCTGTGGGAGCTGCCGGTGGTGTTCGTCTGCGAGAACAACGGCTTCGCCGAGTTCACGCCCCGCTCGGCGCACACCAAGGTCGAGCGGGTCAGCGACGTGGTGGCGCCCTACGAGATCACGCGCGAGACCGTCGACGGCAACGACGTGATCGCGGTCTGGCAGACGTTCGCGCGCTTCCTCGCCGCGGCGCGCGCGGGCAACGGCCCGCTGCTGCTGGAGTGCCTGACCTACCGGCTGCGCGGCCACTACGAGGGCGACCCGGCGCACTACCGCGAGGCGCTCAAGGCCGACGACTGGCAGGAGAAGGACCCGATCCTGCGACTCCAGCGCCACGGGATCGCCGAGGGCTGGTTCGTCGACGTCGACGCCAAGGAGATCGAGGAGGACGCGAAGACGGCGGTCGACGAGGCCGTGGAGCACGCCCGCGCGAGCCCGTTCCCGAAGCCGGAGCTGATCGCGCAGCTGACCTACGCGGCCGCGCCGGCGGCGGCGGCGGCGAAGCCGGCTGCGGCCGACGCACCCACGTCGCGGACCACCTACATCAAGGCGGTCGTGGCAGCGCAGGCGCGCGCGATGCGCGACGACGAGCGCGTCTTCGTGATCGGCGAGGACGTGGCCGAGGGCGGGCCGTACGGCACGACCGCCGGGCTCGCCGACGAGTTCGGCGCCGAGCGCGTGCTGAACACGCCGATCTCGGAGAGCGCGATCGCCGGCGTGGCGGTGGGCGCGGCCCAGTCGGGCATGCGGCCGATCGTCGAGGTGATGTTCATCGACTTCGTGACGCTGGCGCTCGACCAGCTCGTGAACCAGGCCGCCAAGGCGCACGCGATGTCGGGCGGTCAGCTGAGCGTGCCGCTCGTGCTGCGCACGCAGGGCGGCGCGGGCCGCCGCTGGGGCGCGCAGCACTCGCAGAGCCTCGAGAGCTGGCTGACCCACATCCCGGGCCTGAAGGTCGTGATGCCGAGCCGGGCGGTCGACGCCGCCGGGCTGCTGGCGAGCGCGGTCGCCGACCCGAACCCGGTCGTGTTCGTGGAGAACAAGACGCTCTACTTCAAGAGCGAGGACGTACCCGACGACCCGCCGCCGGTGCCGATCGGCGAGGCGGTCGGTGCTGCGCCCGGGCAGCGACGTGACGATCGTGGCGCTGTCGCGCCTGGTCGACGAGGCGCTCGAGGCCGCCGACTGGCTGGCCGGCGAGGGAGTCGAGGCCGAGGTGATCGACCCGCGCACGCTGGTGCCGCTCGACACGCAGGCGATCGTCGACTCGGTGCGGCGCACCAACCGGCTGGTCGTGGCACACGAGGCCGTCGAGCACGGCGGCTTCGGGGCGGAGATCGCGGCGCAGGTGCAGGCGGCGGCCTTCGACCACCTCGACGCGCCGATCGAGCGCGTCGGCGCCCCGTTCGCCCCCGTCCCGTTCAGCCCGCCGCTCGAGGACGAGTACGTGCCGGGCGCCGACGAGGTCTACGCCGCGGTGCGCCGCGCGCTCGGCTGACGGCGGCCCGATGACCGTCCACTCCGTGCTCCCGACGGCGCCGGCCGATGCGGTCGACGCGGTGCTCGCGGCGGCCGGGATCGCACACGTGCCGCACGCCGAGGACGACCCGGTGCGGGCGGCTGAGCTCGCCGCCGGCGACCCGGCCGCGCTGGCGCTGATCGGGCCGATCCACTCGGCCGCCGTCGCCGAGGCGGTCGAGGCGACGGCGCCGGCCGGGCTGCCGCTGCTGGCGCCGCTGGCGACCTGGGCCGGCGTCACGCGCGACGACGAGCCCGGCTGCGACGACCCCGCCCGCCACGACGGGACGGTGCTGCGCCTGGTCGCGCGCGACACCGTGGTGTGCGAGCGGCTGGCCCGCGAGCTGCGCGCAGCTCGGCGGCTGGCGATCGTGATCGCCGGCGATCACGACTACGGGCGCCAGCTCGACGGGCAGCTGCGACTCGGCGGACTGCCGCGCACAGAGGACGCGAGCGCCGCCGACGTGGTGGTCCTGGCGGGGCTCGAGGGCCGCGGCGAGGTGGAGCGCGCGGCGGAGCTGGCGCCGCTGCCGGTGATCGCCTTCGACGGGATCCAGGGCGCCGACCTCGGCGAGGAGCGCGAGGTGCTGGTGGCGCTGCCGATCCCACCGCCGGAGCACCGCGCAGGGCCGCCGTTCGCCGGAGTGGAGCAGGCGCGGCGAGCCGCGGTGCTGGTGTCGTCCGCCCACGCGGCCGGCACGCGCGACCGCGGCGGGGATGCTCAGCGAGCTGCGCGCCCGCGGGCGCTTCGACGAGCACGGCGACCCGCTGGACCCGCCCGTCTGGCTGTGGCGCGCCGGCCCGGGCTGGCGGCTCGAGCCCGAGCGGGCGATCTAGCGGCGCGCAGGCAAAAAGGACCCCCACCCCGTGGGTGGTGGCGCTTGTGGCTCGCATGGGCGCACAATCCGCACCCACCTGCGCAACGGCTCGAGGGGTGGGGGCGTTTTGTAGCGAACAGCAGGCAAAAAGGATGCCCACCCCGGGGGTGGTCGTCGATTGTGCATCGCGCCCGGGGCGACGGAGAGCCGCGCGCAGCATCCACAACCCTCTCCTCGATGCCTTCTTTCCGGTGATGGTGGCGATTGTGACTCGTATGGCGCCACAACCGCATCCACCCCAACACGCCTGAGGGCGTTGGTGCACCTGACGCCCGTATCGATCCACAATCCACCCCACCCCGGGGTGGTCGTTGGTTGTGCATCGCCGCCGCAGCGGCTCAACGCTGCTCGCGCATCCCCTTCGGCCAGATCCCCGACTTGCCCGGCGCCAGGATGCCGTTGGGGTCGAGCGCGTCCTTGATCGTCTCGTTGAAGCGGCGGTAGGCGTGGTCGTTGAAGCTGTACTGCTCGGCCGCCAGGTCCATGAAGTCGAGGTGGGCCCGGTACTCGCCGTAGCCGGCCTTGGCCGACTCGCGCACGAGCAGCTTCGCCGTGTCGTAGGCGCGCCGCGCCTGCGCCTCGTCCTTGGTGTCGAAGATGACCAGCGTGATGTGCACGAAGCTGCGCGCGTTGGTCGGGATCAGCGCCGCGATGTAGTCCAGCCCGGCCTCGCGCTCCACCAGCCCGCGCAGCAGGTCGCGCACCGCCACGGCGTCCGGCCCGGTCAGCGGCGCCACCGGTGAGAAGCCGATGTGGCCGCCCTCCTCTCCCCCGTACCAGGCGGTCATCTGGTTCCACTCGAGGTTGGGCACGCCGCCCTGGATGCGCTCGGCCGGGTGCTCGAGCCCGGGGATCTCCTCCGGCGCGTGCTTCTCGCCCCACACCTCGGCGCTCGGGATGCGCTCGAAGGCCGCCTTGATCTTCTGGAACTTGAGGTCCGCGATCGCCTCGTCCTCGTAGAGCGCGAAGCGCGTCAGCCAGCGCCCGACCTCCAGCTCGCGCGCCATCCGGTCGATCACGTCGTCGGGGATCGGCGTGTCCTCCTGCCACCACTGGTCGCGCGTGGAGAACACCGCCCCCAGCAGCATCGCGTTCATCACCTGCGGGACCATCCGGATCGTGCCGTCGAGCATCAGCACGCGCAGCGTGTCGATCACGCGCGGCAGGTCGTCCTCGTTCCAGACGCGCAGCCAGAGCGGCATGTAGCACTCCGGGAACGGCATCAGCCAGACGCCCATCTTGGTGACGATCCCGAAGTTCGACTGCATGAACAGCTGGTCGGGCGTCGGCCCGAGGCCGCGCTTGTAGACGTTCCAGGCGCGGTTGCCGGGCATCGCCCCCATGCCGGTGCGCATCAGCTCGCCGTTGGGCAGCACGACCTCCATCCCGCACTGCGCCGCCATGTCCATCGCCTGCGGCAGGTAGGTGATGCCGTGGTCGAGCGTGTTGCCGACGACGCTCCCCCAGCCGAGGTCGGCGATCGACAGCATCAGCCGGTGGCCGCCCGCCTGGATCGCCTCGTAGAGGTCGAACCAGCGCACGCCCGGCTCGACCACCGCGTAGCCGCAGGTCTCGTCGATCTCGAGCACGCGGTTCATCCGCCGCAGGCTCACGATCACCGAGCCCTTCACGCGCGGGGCCGGCCCGCCGTAGCCGTTGTTGCGGCCGGTGCCGTGCGGCCACAGACGGCACCTTGTGGCGGTTGGCGATCCGCACGATCTCCTGGACCTGCTCGACCGTGTCGGGCAGCACCACCGCCGATGCCGTGTAGTCGTCCCAGCTCTCGAACGCGAACGGGTCGCGGAACTCGCGCAGCTCCTCGTCCGACGTGAGCACGTGCTCTGGCCCGACGGCGCTCGCGAGCTCCTCGAGCGCGGCCGACGCCGCGGTCGTCGCCATGGCGCGCAACCTCTCACCGCCGGAGCTATCTGTCAAATAGCTTGTCTTATTCAGGTCCGGTGCTACGTTTCACCTCCCAGGAGAGCGAGGAGGGAGCGCGATGCCCGAGGCTGCGACGACTGAGTTCTGGAAGGACCTCAAGCCGATCACGAACGTCTTCAAGCCGGACGGTCTGCCGGAGATCTTCTGCGAGAACGCGCCGTCGGACGACATGCGCTACTACGTGCCGCTGACCGAGACGGTCTTCACGCGGCCGCTGCTGATCTCGCCCACGCAGAACCGCTGGTGCGACATCCTGATGGCCACCGGCCCGGGGCTGGTCAACCGCCACTACCACCCCCACCAGGTGTTCGGCTACACGGTCTCCGGCAAGTGGGGCTACCTGGAGCACGACTGGACCGCGACCGCCGGCGACTTCCTCTACGAGGCGCCCGGCGAGGCCCACACGCTCGTCGCCTACGAGCACGAGGACCCGATGAAGATCTTCTTCAACGTGACCGGGCCGTTGCTCTGGCTCGACGAGAACGGCGAGGTCGAGGGGCACTTCGACGTGCACGACTACATCGCCCTCGCCCGGGCGCACTACGAAGAGGTCGGCCTCGGCGCCGACTACGTGGACAAGCTGTTCCGCTGAAGGCCGCGCTGCTACGGGAGTACCACCAGCCGCTCGAGCTGATCGAGCGGCCCGCCCCTGAGCTCGCGCGCCCGGACGAGGTGCTGATCGAGATCGAGGGCGCCGGCGTGTGCGCGACCGACCTGCACACGATCGACGGCGAGATGGAGCCGGCCGGCGTCACCCTGCCGCGGGTGCTCGGCCACGAGAACGCGGGTCGGGTCGCGGCGATCGGCGACCTCGTCTCGACGGTCGCGGTCGGCGACCCCGTGCTCGTCTTCCCGCCGTTCTCGTGCGGGCTCTGCGTCGCGTGCCGGCGCGGGCGCGAGATGCTCTGCGACCGCCACGAGTTCACGGGCCTGACCGTGGACGGCGGGTTCGCCGAGTACGTCGTCGTGTCCGAGCGCTCGGTGCTCAAGCTGCCGGACGGCGTCGAGCCCGTCGACGTGGCGCCGCACGCCGACGCGGGCGTGACCGCCTACCACGCGGTCAAGCGGGTGGCCCACCTCGCGGTTCCCGGCGCGACCGCGGTCGTGCTCGGCGTGGGCGGCGTCGGGCACGTCGGCCTGCAGCTGCTGCGCGAGCTCGGCTCCGGCGCGCTGGTGGCCGCCGTCGACCCGAGCCCGCAGCGCCGCGCCCTGGCGGCCGGCCTCGGCGCCGACGCCGTGTTCGACAGCGGCGAGGTGGTCGAGGCGATCCGCGACCTCACCGGCGGGCGCGGCGCGGACCTCGTGATCGACTTCGTGGGCACCGACCAGACGCACGCCGCCGGCACCGGGATGCTGGCGCGCGGCGGCACCTACTCGATCGTCGGCTTCGGCGGCACGCTGTCGCTGCCGTCAGCGGCGATGGTCGGCAACGAGCTGACGGCGATGGCGAACCTCGTGGGGAGCTGGATCGACCTGTGGGAGGTCATGCAGCTGCACGCGCGCGGGAAGCTGACGCTGAAGACCGAGACGCACCGGCTGGAGGACGTGAACGACGTGCTGGACATGCTGCGCGAGGGCGCGGTCACCGGCCGCGCCGTGCTCGTGCCGGGCTGAGAGCAAGGAAGGGAGCGAGCACATGAGCATCACCGAGGTGGAACGCCAGCAGCTGCTGATCGGGGGCGAGTGGGCCGGCGCCGGCTCGGGCGAGACCTTCGACCGGCTCGACCCCTACACGGGCGAGGTCGCCTCGACCGCGGCCGCGGCATCGCGCGAGGACGCGCGCGCGGCGGCCGACGCTGCGGCAGCGGCCTTCGGCGAGTGGTCGGCGACGCCGCCCTCGGCGCGCCGCGAGCTGCTCCAGAAGGCGGCCGCGCTGCTGCTCGAGCGCGCGCCCGAGATCGCGCCGATCGTGACCGCGGAGACCGGCGGCACGTTCGGCTGGGGCATGTTCAACTGCCACCTCGCGGCCGGGATGCTCGGCGAGGCCGCGGCGATGACCACGTCCGTCACCGGCGAGGTGATCCCCTCGGACGTGCCGGGCCTGACCGCGATGGCGATCCGCCAGCCCGCCGGCGTCGTGCTCGGCATCGCGCCCTGGAACGCGCCGGTCATCCTCGGCACGCGCGCGGTGGCCACGCCGCTGGCGTTCGGGAACACCGTGGTGCTGAAGGCGTCCGAGGTCTGCCCGCGCACGCACGGCGAGATCGCCCGCGCGATCGCCGACGCCGGCGTTCCGGCGGGCGTGGTCAACCTGCTCACGCACCCGGCCGGCTCGGCTGCGGACGTGGTCGACGAGCTGATCGCCCACCCGGCGGTGCGGCGCATCAACTTCACCGGCTCCACGCGCGTCGGGCGGCTGGTGGCGGAGAACGCGGCGCGGCACCTGAAGCGCGTGCTGCTCGAGCTGGGCGGCAAGGCGCCGCTGGTCGTGCTGGCCGACGCGGACCTGGACGAGGCCGTGGCCGCGGCGAAGTTCGGCGCGTTCATGCATCAGGGCCAGATCTGCATGTCGACCGAGAAGATCGTCGCCGACCGCTCCATCGCCGCGGACTTCGCGTCGATGCTCGGCGAGAAGGCCGGCGCGCTCAAGGTCGGCGACCCGCGCGACCCGTCCACGGAGATCGGGCCGCTGGTCAGCTCCGCCTCGCTCGAGCGGATCGGCGAGCTCGTCGAGGACGCCCGCTCGCAGGGCGCCGAGGTGGTCACGGGCGGCGAGGCCGAGGGGCCCTGCTACCGGCCGACGGTGCTGGCCGGGGTCACCCCCGAGATGCGCATCTACCACGAGGAGTCCTTCGGGCCGGTCGTCGGGATCGTGACCGTCGACGGCCCGGACGAGGCGGTGCGCGTGGCCAACGACACCGAGTACGGCCTGGCCGCGTCGGTGTTCGGCGACGACGTGCCGACGGCGCTCGAGCTGGCCCACCGGATCGAGAGCGGCATCTGCCACGTCAACGGGGCGACCGTGCACGACGAGCCGCAGATGCCGTTCGGCGGCGTCAAGGCGAGCGGCTTCGGGCGCTTCGGCGGCAAGGCCGCCATCGACGAGTTCACCGAGCTGCGCTGGATCACGGTGCAGCAGGGGTCCCGGCACTACCCGCTGTAGCAGGGGTACGCGTGCGTCGCTGCCCCGGCGCAGGCAGCGACGCACGCCGCGGAGCCAAGCCCCGCGACGCACGCCCCTCGGAGGCGCCGCCATCGGCGGCGCGGATCGGTGGCAGGGGCGCGGCGGCGGCCCCTGCCGATAACCGGTGTCAACTATAGGGGCGCGATCGAGCATCCCTGCGCAGGACGCGCGGCCCGCGCGGCGAAGGAGAGACGGCCGCGCCATGGCCACCGAGCAGGACACGAACGTCGACGCGAGTCCGGGGCCCCAGACGGCCGCGGCCCGCCGCCGCAGCGCCGAGGAGCGCGAGCGCCTGCGCGAGGAGTCGCGGGCACGCCGGCGCGCCCGCGTCGTGGCACCCGAGCCACAGCCCGATCAGATCGTCGTGCGGCGCACGATGGCCAGCCCGGCGCCGGCGCCGCCGGCCGAGCCCAGGGTCACGACCCCGCCCGCAGCCCGCGGCGCCCGAGGCCCCGCAGGCCCCGGCGCCCGCCGCGCTGCGCCCGAGCACGCCCGCCGGCGGCCGCGCCAACCCGCCACTGCCCGCGCCGCCCCCCGCGCCGCCGCGCGAAGCGCCTGCGGCCCCTGCCGGCGCCGCCGCACCTCCGGCTCCGCCGCCGCAAGCGCCCGCCGCCGCCGGGGCCGCACCTCCCGCCGCGCCTCCCGCCCGTCCCGCCGCCCCCGCACCCGCCGCGCCGCGCCGTCCGGTCGACCCCTCCCCCGCCCGCGAGCGGGCCGCCGCCCTGCTCGGCATCGCCTCCGCGGTCGGCGTCGTGATCGCGCTCGTCGGGACGCTCGGCTCCGGCGGCCTCCCCGGCTTCAGCGGCGGCGGCTTCAGCGCGCAGACCAGCGCCCGGGCCGTGGCCCCCGGCGGCTGGCTGACGCTCGACGGCAGGAACGCTCCGGGCGGCACGGAGGTCGTGCTCGAGTCGCGCCGCCGCGGCGAGAGCTGGCACGCCTTCGCCCGCACCGAGAGCCGAGGCCGACGGCAGCTTCAGCGCCCGCGCGCGCATCCTCGAGCGTCCCGGCCGCGTCCAGTTGCGCGCCCGCGTTCCGGGTACCGCCGCGGCCGCGCCCGTCGGCGTCACGGTTCGCCCGCTGCGGCTCGCCTCCGTCGGCGACATCAACCTCGGCGACGTCCCCGGCAAGGCGATCGCCGACAACGGGGCGGCCTATCCCTGGCACGGCGTCGGCCGCGCGCTCAGGCGCGCCGACATCTCGTTCGGGAACCTCGAGTCCGCCGTCACCACGCGCGGCGAGCCGTTCCCCAAGCAGTACAACTTCCGCGGTACCCCGGCCGCGCTGGCCGGCCTGCGCCGCAGCTCCGGCATCGACGTCCTCAACCTCGCCAACAACCACGTCGGCGACTACGGGCGAGCGCGGGACGCTCGACACGGTGAAGGCCGTCGAGCGCCTCGGCATGAAGGCCGTCGGCGCGGGTCCCGACATCAGGCGCGCGCTCCAGCCTCAGGTCGTCGAGCGGCTCGGCCTCAAGATCGCCTTCGTCGGGTTCTCGGAGATCGCGCCGCTCGAGTTCGCCGCCACGCGCAACCGGCCCGGCACCGCGTGGGCCAACCCGACCCAGATCGCCACCGCCGTGCACGCCGCGCGCCGGCGCGCCGACCTCGTCGTAGCGACCTTCCACTGGGGCATCGAGAAGCAGACGCTCGAGACCGCGCGCCAGCGCGAGCTGGCCGACGTGGCCGTGCGAGCGGGGGCGCAGGTCGTGATCGGCGCCCATCCCCACACGCTCCAGCCGGTGCGCCGCCAGGGCGGTGCGCTGGTCGCCTACTCGCTCGGCAACTTCGTCTTCGGCGCCCACTCCGCGCAGACCAGCACCACCGGCATCCTCGAGCTCGGCCTGACCGCCGAGGGCGTGGCGCGCGCGCACTGGAAGCCTGCGCACATCTCCGGCGGGCGGCCGCTGCTCGAGAAGGGCAAGCCCGCAAGGGTCCCCCTGCGCGACGGCGTGCGCATGGAGGCCGGCGTCAACCTGCCCGAGCTCTAGGGCTGTACACGGTGGCGACCGCGGGACCGCGATCTTTCGACCGCGGTCCAATGGAGCGCTTGCGCCCACCCGTCATCATGTAGGCCGAATGGCGCGACCGCTCCCCGAATGGGCTAGCTGGAACGCCGATCCGGGGCGAGCGCCCTGGACGGTGGGGATCGAGGAGGAGGTGATGCTGCTCGACCCGGCGCGCTGGTCGCTCGAGCATCGCATCGACAGCGTGCTGCACGAGCTGTCGGGTCGGCTGCCCGGCAGCGTCAGCGCCGAGACCCACGCCTGCACGGTCGAGCTCGCCACCGGCGTGCACCCGACCGTCCGCTCCGCCGCTGCCGAGCTCTATGGGCTGCGCGCCGCGCTGCTCGGAGCAGCTCGAGCCACTCGGGCTGCGGCCCGCCGTGGCCGGCACCCACCCGCTCGCGCAGGGGCACGAGATCGAGGTCTCCGGCGGCGCGCGCTACCAGCTGCTCCACGAGGGCCTGCGCGTCCTGGCGCGGCGCGAGCCGACCTTCGCGCTGCACGTCCACGTCGGCGTGCCGGCGCCCGAGCTCGCAGTGCGCGCCGCCGACCGCCTGCGCGCGCACCTGCCGCTCGTCCTGGCGCTGTCGGCGAACTCCCCCTTCTGGGCCGGCCGCGACAGCGGCATGGCGTCCGTCCGCACGCCGCTGTTCCAGGGCTTCCCGCGCTCGGGCATGCCGCGCCGCGCGGGCGACTACGAGACCTATGTGGAGCGCATCGACGCGTTGCTGCGCGCCGGCGCCTTCCCCGAGCCGACCTTCGTCTGGACCGACGTGCGACTGCAGCCCGCCCTGGGCACGGTCGAGGTCCGCATCGCCGACGCCCAGACGAGCGTGGCCGAGGTCGCCGCGCTGGCGGCGCTGATCCAGGCGCTGGTGCGCCTCGAGGCGACCGACGCGCTGGCGGACGAGGCCCTCGTCGGCGCGCAGGAGGTAATCGAGGAGAACCGCTTCCTGGCGGCCCGCGACGGCATGGACGCGCAGTTCGTCGACCCGATCGGCGACAGGCGCGTGCCGGCGGCTCGCCAGCTGGCCGCGGTGCTCGACGCCTGCTCCGCGCAGGCAGCCGAGCTCGACTCCCAGGCCGAGCTCGAGGTCGCCGCGGTCCTGGCAGGTCGGCCGGGCGCGGCGCACCAGCGCAGCCTCGCGCAGGAGCACGGGTTGGAGGGTGTGGTTCCCGAGCTCGCGGGCGCCTTCCTGGACCCCACCTCGCTCCTGACGGACGTCGGCGACGAGATCGCCGCGGCTAGTCGCTGAGCAGGTGCCGGTAGCTGTCCGGGTTGTCGCGCAGGAACTGCGCCAGCGTCATCGGCGCGCGGCCGGTCAGCCGCTCGACGTCGTCGCTGACCCGCTCGAGGTCGCCCGCGGCGATCGCCGCGTATGAGGTGACCCAGCCCTCGATCTCCCAGTCCTCCGCTCCGCTCGGGGCGCGCGAGGCGCGCGCCTCCTCGAGCGTCTCGGGCTCGTAGGTCACGGGCCGGCCCGCCACCGCCGCGACCTGCGCGGCGGCCTCGTGCAGCGTCAGCGCCTCCGGACCGGTCATGTCGTAGGTGCGGCCCGCGTGGCCCTCCTCGGTGAGCACGACCGCCGCGGCGGCGCGATGTCGTCGCGCGCCACGATCGCCGCCCGCCCGTCTCCGGCCGGGCCGCGGATGACGCCGTCGTCGCCGGCGAAGTACGGGATGAAGTCGAGGTAGATGTTGTCGCGCAGGAAGGTGGCCTCGAGCCGGCTTGCTGCGGATGTGCTCCTCGGTGTGGAAGTGGTCGCGCCCGAACGTGAACGTCGTGTCGGGTGCGGCGCCCGCGAACGAGGTGTAGACGATCCGCCCGACGCCGGCCGCCACGGCCGCGTCCACGGCGCTGCGGTGGAGGCTGACGCGGTCGCGGTCCTCCTTGCCCGAGACGAGGAAGACCGTGTCGGCGCCGTCGAAGGCGCGCCGCATCGCCTCGCCGTCGGCATAGGAGGCGCCGCCGGCCACCTCGGCGCCGTCGAGCCGCGGCGCCCGCGCCGGATCGCGCACGACGAGCCGCTGCTCGGCGCCCAGCTCGGCGAGCCGGGCCGCGACCCGCCCGCCCAGCGCGCCCGTCGCGCCGGTGACCGCGATCACGAGCGCACCACCACGGCGTTGGCGGAGGGGTCGCGGGCGAGGAAGCCGTCCGGGCGCTCCTCGACGGCGACGCCGGCGGCCTCGAGGCGCTCGCGCACCGCCGCCACGTCTGCGGGCGAGTCGAGCTCGACCGTCCAGTGGCGCATGCCGACCGCGTCCTCGGGCGCCGGCGGGACGCCCTCGCCGCGCCAGGTGTTGAGCCCGAGGTGGTGGTGATAGCCGCCTGCGGAGATGAAAGCCGCGCTCGGGAAGCGGGTCATCACCTCGAAGCCGATCAGGTCGCGCCAGAAGCGCAGCGCCTCGTCGACGTCGCCGACGTGCAGGTGCAGGTGGCCCATGCGCAGCTCCTCGGACGCGCGCGGCGGCGCCTCCGCGCCCGCCACCAGCGCCATCAGCGACTGCATGTCGAGCGGCTGCGGCCCGCCGAGCGCGGTCGGGTCGCTGAGGTCGCCCCAGTGCTCGCGCCCGCGGTCGGCGGCCAGCTCGATGCCGTTGCCGTCGGGGTCGGGCAGGTAGATCGCCTCGGAGATCTTGTGGTCCGAGGCGCCGGTGACCGGCGTCTGGGTGGCGATCAGCCGCTGCGCGGCGCGCGCCAGCTCGAGCCGCGAGGGGTACAGCAGCGCGTAGTGGTAGAGGCCGGCGTGGCGGCCGGCCGGGCGCGCGTCGGGATCCTCGACGAGGACGAGCAGGTCCTCCCCGCCCGCGCCGCAGCGCCGCGCGGCCGCCGTCGCGGCTCGCGAGCGTCAGCCCGATCGACGACTCGTAGAAGGGGATCGAGCGGTCCAGGTCGGTCACCGTGAGGTGCACCGGCCCGAGCCGCAGGCCGGCCGGCAGCGTCGGCGCGGAGGTCGTTGACGCGGCAGTAGTGGTCATCAACCAGGATTCTAGCCCCGCCGCGCCTCCGCGGCGGCGTAGACTCGCCGCGGACCGTGACGAACACGCTGGATGTCGACGAGACGCTGATCGACGCAGTCTGCTCGCGTCTCCGGGAGCGTCTGAGCGGCGACGACGGGGCGCGCGCCGAGGCCTTCGCGCGCCAGTACTACCGCTGGGTCTCGGCCGAGGACATCGCGGAGCGCCGCCACGCCGACCTCGGCGGCGCGGCGCTCGCTCACTTCGAGCTCGCGCGCCGGCGTCCGCCTGGCACGACCAAGCTGCGCGTATACAACCCCGGACGCGCGAGCGCGACGGCTGGGAGTCGCGGCACACGGCGATCGAGATCGTGACCGACGACATGCCGTTCCTGGTCGATTCGGTCGTCATGGAGCTGACGCGGCGCGGCTTCCCGGTCCACCTCGTCGTGCACCCGGTCATCCAGGTGCGGCGCGACTCCAACGGCGAGCTGCTCGAGGTGCTCCCCCACGGCGCCGACGCCGACGGCACGATCGCCGAGTCGGTCATCCACGCCGAGGTCGGCCACCGCACCGACCCGGCAGCCCTGGAGGAGCTCGAAGGCGGCGTCCGGCAGGTGCTCGACCAGGTGCGCGCCGCGGTCGACGACTGGCCGCTGATGCGCGCCCGCGCGCTCGACGCGGTGGCGGAGCTCGGCACCGGGCCCGCTCCCGTCGATCCCGACGACGTCACCGAGGCGCGGGCGTTCCTGATCTGGCTCGAGGACCACAACTTCACGTTCCTCGGCTATCGCGACTACCACCTGTCGGGCGCCGCGGCGCCGCGACTCGGGGCTCGGGCATCCTGCGCGGCGACGCGCCCGACGAGAGCGTCCCGGGCTTCGACTCCGCGACGCCCTCGCTGCTCAACCTGACCAAGGCGGGCCAGCGCGTCGCCGGTCCACCGCGCCGTCCTACCTCGACCACGTCGGGGTGAAGCGCTTCGACGCCGACGGCAAGGTCGTGGGCGAGCGCCGCTTCCTCGGCCTCTACACGCACGCGGCCTACCACGCCAGCCCGCGCGAGATCCCGATCCTGCGCCGCAAGGTCGACGCGATCCTGCGCCGCGCCGCGTTCCCGTCGGAAGCCACGACGAGAAGGCCCTGCTCGAGATCCTGGAGGACTACCCGCGCGACGAGCTGTTCCAGATCGGCGAGGACGACCTCTACCGGATCGCGATCGGGATCCTGCACCTGGGCGGGCGCCAGCGGCTGCGCCTGTTCGCGCGCCGGGATCGCTTCGACCGCTTCGTCTCGTGCCTGGTGTTCGTGCCGCGCGACCGCTTCAACACCGAGAACCGGCGCCGCATCGAGCGCATCCTCCGCCGGGCGACCGGCGCCGTCTCGCTCGACTACACGACGCGCGTGTCGGAGTCGGCGCTGGTGCGGCTCCACTTCCTCGCCTACCTCGAGCCCGGGGCGCGCGCCGAGCTCGACGAGCGCCGCACCGAGACGCTGCTGGTCGCCGCCACGCGCTCGTGGTCGGACGACCTCGAGGAGGCGCTGATCGCGGAGCACGGCGAGGAGCGCGGCGCGGCGCTGCACCGCCGCTACGGCGACGCGTTCCCGACGGCCTACCGCGCGGACGCGGTGCCGCGCACGGCGGTGGAGGACATCGCGCCGGATCGAGGAGCTCGAGGACCCGAACGACCTCTCCCTGCGCCTCTACCGCCCGCACGACGCGCCCGCGAGCGAGCTGCGCGCGAAGGTGTTCCGCGTCGGCCCGCCGCTGGCGCTCTCGGACCTGCTGCCGCTGTTCGAGGACATGGGCGTCGAGGTGGCCGACGAGCGCCCCTACTCGATCTCCCCGCGCGAGCGCGAGGGCGTCTGGATCTACGACTTCGGGCTCACCTACGACGGGAGGCGAGCTCGACCCGGAGGCGGTCGGCGACGACTTCCAGGACGCCTTCGTGCGGGCGTGGCGCGGCGACAGCGAGAGCGACGGCTACAACCGGCTGGTGCTGCGCGCCGGGCTGAACTGGCGCGAGGCGACGGTGCTGCGCGCGATCGGGCGCTACCTGCGCCAGGCCGGGACCACCTTCAGCGACCGCTACGTGGAGCAGGCGCTCGTCTCGCACCCGCACGTGGCGCGGCTGCTGCTCGACCTGGTGGTCGCGCGCTTCGATCCCGAGGAGCGCGACCCGAGCCGCGCCGAGGAGCTCGGCCAGACGATCGCCGCCGAGATCGACGCCGTGGAGAGCCTCGACCAGGACCGCATCCTGCGCAGCTTCCTCGGCGTCGTGCGGGCGACGCTGCGCACCAACTTCTTCCAGCGCGCCGAGGACGGAGCGCGCAAGACCTACCTCTCGTTCAAGCTCGACCCCGAGGAGCTGTCCTGGCTACCGCTGCCGCGGCCGCGCTTCGAGATCTTCGTCTACTCGCCGCGCACCGAGGGCGTCCACCTGCGCGGCGGCAAGGTGGCGCGCGGCGGCATCCGCTGGTCGGACCGGCGCGAGGACTTCCGCACCGAGGTGCTGGGCCTGATGAAGGCGCAGATGGTCAAGAACGCGGTGATCGTGCCGGTCGGCGCGAAGGGCGGCTTCGTCGTCAAGCGCCCGCCGCCCGGCGACGACCGCGACGCGCTCATGGCCGAGGTCGAGGCGTGCTACCGGACCTTCATCGCGGGGCTGCTCGACCTGACCGACAACATGGAGGACGGCCGAGACCGTGCCGCCGCCCGACGTCGTCCGCTACGACGAGGACGACCCGTACCTGGTGGTCGCCGCCGACAAGGGCACCGCCGCGATGTCGGACGTGGCCAACTCGGTGGCCGCCGACTACGGCTTCTGGCTCGGCGACGCGTTCGCCTCGGGCGGGTCGAGCGGCTACGACCACAAGGAGATGGGCATCACCGCCCGCGGCGCCTGGGAGTCGGTCAAGCGCCACTTCCGCGAGCTGGGACGCGACATCCAGCGCGAGGACTTCACCGTCGTCGGCATCGGCGACATGTCCGGCGACGTGTTCGGCAACGGGATGCTGCTGTCGCGCCACATCCGGCTCGTCGGCGCGTTCGACCACCGCCACGTGTTCCTCGATCCCGATCCCGACGCCGAGCGCTCCTTCGAGGAGCGCCGCCGGCTGTTCGGGCTGCCGCGCTCGAGCTGGGCCGACTACGACCGCGACCTGATCTCCGAGGGCGGCGGCGTGTTCGCGCGCACGGTCAAGTCGATCCCGCTGTCCGAGCAGGCGCGCGCGGCGCTGGGGGTGCGGGCGGAGTCGCTCGCGCCCAACGAGCTGATCCAGGCGCTGCTGCGGGCGAAGGTGGACCTGCTCTGGAACGGCGGCATCGGCACCTACGTCAAGGCGCGCTCCGAGTCCCACGCCGAGGTGGGCGACAAGGCCAACGACGGCGTGCGCGTGGACGCCCGCGAGCTGCGCTGCAAGGTGGTCGGCGAGGGCGGCAACCTCGGGCTGACCCAGCGCGCCCGGATCGAGCTTCGCGCGCCGCGGCGGCCGCATCAACACCGACGCGATCGACAACTCCGGCGGCGTCGACTGCTCGGACCGCGAGGTCAACATCAAGATCCTGCTCGACCAGGCCGCGGCGGCCGGCGAGCTCACCCGCGGGCGGAGCGCGACGCGCTGCTGGTGGACATGACCGAGGCCGTCACCGAGCTGGTGCTGAAGGACAACTACGAGCAGGCCGAGACGCTCTCGCTGGCGGAGGCGCAGGCGCCCGGCATGGTGGACGTGCACGCGCGGTTCATCGAGGCGCTGGAGCACAGGAGCCGGATGGACCGCGAGCTGGAGGCGCTGCCGTCGGCCGAGAAGCTGGCGGAGCGCAAGCGCGAGGACCGCGGCCTGACGCGGCCCGAGCTGGCGGTGGTGCTCGCCTACAGCAAGATCCACCTGTACGGCGAGCTGCTCGACTCCGACGTGCCCGAGGACCCGCACCTGTCGGCGGAGCTCGAGCGCTACTTCCCGCAGCCGCTGCCCGAGCGCTTCGCCGCGCACATGGCCGAGCACCGGCTGCGCAGGGAGATCATCGCGACGCAGGTGATCAACAACATGGAGCACGGCGGCGGCATCACGTTCGCCTTCCGGCTGCAGGAGGAGAGCGGCGCGCCGGCGTCGGAGATCGCCCGGGCGTACGCGGCCGCGCGCGACGTGTTCGACATGCGCGGCCAGTGGCACGACATCGAGGCGCTCGACAACCAGCGTGGACGCCGAGACGCAGCTCGACCTGCTGCTGGAGGGGCGGCGCCTGGTGGAGCGCGGATCGCGCTGGCTGCTGGCGCACCGCAACCGGCCGCTCGACATCGGCGCGACGGTCGCGCTTCTTCGAGCCCGGCGCGGCGGCGCTGTTCAAGTCGCTGCCGCGACTGCTCGGGCCGTCGGACGTCGAGCCGCTGATGGTGCGCGCCGACGAGCTGGAGCAGGCCGGCGTGCCGCCGGCGCTGGCGCAGCGGGTGGCGAGCATGCCGACGATGTTCGCGACGTTCGACGTGGTCGAGGTGGCGGCGCGAGACCGAGCTCGAGGTGGACCGGGTGGCGGCCGTGCACTTCCAGCTCGGCGAGCGGCTGGAGCTGCACTGGCTGCGCGACCGCATCCAGGCCCTCCCGCGCGACGACCGCTGGCGGGCGCTGGCGCGGGCAGCGCTGCGAGACGATCTCTACAGCCTGCACCGCGGGCTCACCGCGGCGGTGCCTGCGCGACGGCGTCGAGCGGTCGACGAATGGGTGGCACGCAACCCGGCCGCGGAGCGCTGCCAGCAGACGCTCGCCGAGATCCGAGTCGGCCACGTCTTCGACACGACGACGCTGCCCGTCGCGGTGCGCGAGGTGCGCAACCTGCTGCAGGCGGGGACGCGGCCCGCGGGCTAGGCGGGCGGCGGTCCTAGGCCGCCGCGTACCGCTCCGCGGCGCGGGCGCGGCGCTTCGCCGCCTCGACCTCGCGGTCCTTCGGCGGCGCGTTCGTGACCAGCGCGGCCAGCAGCTCGCCCGACACGCGCGCGACCTCTTCGACGGCGCGGTCGAAGGCCTCGGCGTTGGCCTGCGACGGCTTGGTGAAGCCGCTGATCTTGCGCACGTACTGGAGCGCGGCGTCGTGCACCTCGTCCTCGGTCGCGGGCGGCTCG
Source organism: uncultured Thermoleophilaceae bacterium (assembly GCA_963828225.1). GTDB lineage: Bacteria > Actinomycetota > Thermoleophilia > Solirubrobacterales > Thermoleophilaceae > JACVRW01. The sequence continues at coordinate 1,006,078 of CAWHDX010000007.1, forward strand.
AAGTTGTGGAGGTTGCGGATGTTGCGGCACATGCCGGAGAGCGTAGCCATTAGCCTGGCTCGTCGTGCGCGAGCTGTTGCGCGACCTGATGGGTGCGGCCGCGGGGCGCGCCGACTACGCGGACGCGCGCTTCGTCAGCACCCGCACCGAGGCGCTGGCCACGCGCAACGGCGCGATCGACCGGGTCGACTCGTCCAGCTCCGAGGGCATCGGCGTGCGCGTCCGCATCGGCGGCTCGTGGGGCTTCGCCGCGGTGCGCGGCTGCGAGCGCCGCGACGCCGAGGCGGCGCTCGAGCGCGCGCTCGGCCATCGCCGCCGCCCAGCCGCGCTCCCGCGGCGCCGCGCTCGCGCCCGAGCCGCCCGCGACCGGCAGCTTCGCCAGCCACGCCGAGCGCGACCCCTTCGAGGTGCCGCTCGAGGACAAGCTGGCCGTGCTCTGGGCCGCCGACGCCGGCCTGCGCACCGAGCCGGCGGTGGCCGTGACGCGTCGCGCGCTTCCAGGCCAAGCGCGAGCACAAGCTGTTCGCCTCGACCGAGGGGGCGCTCTGCGAGCAGACGCTCACCGAGTGCGGCGGCGGCCTGATGGCGGTCGCGGTCGACGGCGACGAGACCCAGGTCCGCTCCTACCCCAGCTCGCTCGGCGGCCACATGGAGCAGGCCGGCTACGAGGCCTTCCTGGCGCTCGACCTCGCCGGCGCGGCGCCGCGCGTGGCGGCCGAGGCGGCGGCGCTGCTCACGCGCACCCGAGTGCCCGGCCGAGACGACCTCGCTGATCCTCGCCGGCGAGCAGCTCGCCGCTCAGCTGCACGAGTCGATCGGGCACGCCGTCGAGCTCGACCGCGTGCTCGGGCGCGAGGCCTCGTACGCGGGCACGAGCTTCGTGCCGGCCGACGCGATCGGCTCGCTGCGCTACGGCTCCGAGCTCGTCAACGTCACCGCCGACGCGACGCGTCCCGGCGGCCTGGGCTCCTACGCCTGGGACGACGAGGGCGTGGAGAGCCACAGCGTCCCGATCGTGCGCGAGGGCGTGCTGGCGGGCTTCCTCTCCTCGCGCGAGACCGCCGCGGAGCTCGGCCTCGGCCGCTCGGGCGGCTGCATGCGCGCCGACGGCTTCGCCCGCCAGCCGATCGTGCGCATGACCAACGTCAACCTCGAGCCCGGCGAGGCCGGCACGCTCGAGGACCTGATCGCCGCCACCGAGCGCGGCCTGCTGATCGACACCAACCGCTCGTGGTCGATCGACGACCGGCGCCTGCACTTCCGCTTCGAGGGCGAGGCCGGGCTTCGAGATCGTCGACGGCCGCCTGGGCCGGCTGCTGCGCAACCCGAGCTACTCCGGCGTGACGCCCGACTTCTGGGGCGCCTGCGACGCCGTCTGCTCGGCCTCCGAGTGGCGCCTCCACCCCGTGCTCGACTGCGGCAAGGGCGAGCCCGGCCAGGTGGCGCACGTCTCGCACGGGTCGGCGCCGGCGCGCTTCCGCGGCGTGGAGGTCGGCGTCGCCTGACCTGGCGCCCAACCCGCTGGATCTGGCCGAGGCGGCGCTTGCGGCGGCGTCGGGCGACAGCGTCCTCGCCCGCGTCTCGCGCGAGCGCTCGCTGCTGCTGCGCTTCGCCGCCAACCGCCCCACGCAGGCCACCGCGATCGACGACCTGACCGTCGAGCTGGCGGTGATCGTGGACGGCCACCTCGGGCGCGCCGCCACCAACCAGACCGGCCGCGACGATCTCGCCGCGTGCGCCGCGCGCGCGCTCGCCGCCGCCGAGACCGCCCGCGCTGCCGCCGCGGCCGGCGACCCACCCAGGCTTCCCGCCGGTCGCGCCGGCGCGCCGCCACCACGGTCACGACCCGCGCACGGCGTCGCTCGACGCCGAGCTCGGCGGCGCGGCGCTCGCGGAGGCGTTCGCGGCCGCCGAGCGCGGCGGGCTCGAGGCGCACGGCATCTGGACGGTCGCCGAGGACGAGCGCGCCGTGGCCGCGAGCGCCGGCGGCGCCGCGCTCGACCGCACCACCGACGCGCACATGAAGGTGATCTGCATCGCGCCGAGCGGGCGCTCCGGCTACGCCTCCACCACCGCGGCGGCGATCGGCGCCGTCGACCCCGGCGAGCTGGCGGCGCGGGCGGCCGCGAAGGCGAGCGCTCCCGGCGAGCCCGCCGAGCTGCCGCCCGGCGACCACCCGGTCGTGATGGAGCCGCGCGCGGTCGGCGCGCTGCTCGACCTGCTCGCCGACACCGCGCTCGACGGCCTCGCCCACGCCGAGGGCCACGGCGCGCTCGTCGGGCGGCTCGGCGGGCTGGTGGCGGCGCCCTCGATCAACCTCGCCGACTCGCCGCTGTTCGGCTCGACGCTGCCGCGCGCCTTCGACGCCGAGGGCGTGGCCAAGCGGCCGCTGCCGCTGATCCAGGACGGCGTGGCGCGCAACGTGGCTCACGACCTCCGCAGCGCCGCCCTCGCCGGGACGGAGCCGACCGGCCACGCGCTGGCCCCGGGCGGCGCCGACGACGGCCCGCGCGCCACCAACCTCGTGCTCGCCGGCGGCGGCGCCGCCGAGCATCGAGGAGCTCTGCGCCCCGATCGAGCGCGGCGTCTACGTGACTCGCCTCTGGTACGAGAACGTCGTGCGCCCGCGGGAGACGCTCGTGACCGCGGTCACCCGCGACGGCACGTTCCTGATCGAGGACGGGCGCGTCACGCGGCCGCTGCGCGACCTGCGCCTGACCGACACGTTGCTGGGAATGCTCGCGCGCGTGCAGGACCTGACGGCGCGCCAGGAGCTCACCACCCAGGGCGAGTTCTACGAGCGCCGCTTCGCCAGCGGCGTGGTGTCGCCGGCGGTCCGCATCGGCTCCGTCCGCTTCACCGACGCCACCGGCTGAGCGCTACCCTTCTCGGCCGTGGAAGCGATCCTCAGCGGCCTTCAGGTGATCCTGTGCGTCGTCCTGATCGGGCTGATCCTGCTGCACTCCGGCAAGGACACCGGCCTGTCGGGCGCGTTCGGAGTCGGCAGCGGCGCCGGCCCCTTCGGCGGCGGGTCGCTCGTCGAGCGCAACCTGAACCGCTGGACCGTCGGGTTCGCGATCGTGTTCGTCGTGAACGTGATCGCCCTGCTGAAGATCTAGGTCCCCGGCGCGCGCCCCTCGAGGCGGTCCAGCCGGCGCAGGATCTCGATCGCCTCGCCGCGCAGGTCACGATCGACCGCGCGCCAGTCCTCGTCCGAGAGCTTGCCCATCTGACGGTCGAGCTCGGCGTCGCGGATCTCGCGGTACTTGGCCTCCTTGGCGGCCTGGAGCTCCTCGACCTGCGAGCTCTCGGCGTGCTGCTCGAGGCCGGGCCGCCCGAGCGGCCGGATCACGACGACGGCCACGATCGAGGCGAGGACCAACAGCGCGAGCGCGTACTCCATTGTCGCGGAAAGCTAGTGGGCGCTCAGACGCGCGAGAGCTCGCGTCCCAGGCGGGACGCGTAGAGGCTGCGCACGCGGCGCAGGCGCGCCTCGGGTGAGGGCCACGCCGCCAGCAGGGCGCCGAAGACGGCGATTGCGCCACCGATCCAGATCCACGTGACGAGCGGCGAGACGATCGCGCGGAAGGCCGCCGGCGGCGGGTCCTTCCGGTACACCTCCGTGAGCGCGCGGATCACGAGCGCCTGCACCTGGCCGGGCGAGTCCGCGAACCTGCGGTCGGCGCGCGCCATCGCCTTCTGGAGCGACACCAGGTCGGGGCGCACCGCCAGCCAGAAGTCGCGCTTGAGGCCCCAGCGCACGTCGACCTCGCTGGTCGCCTCGCCCTCGAAGAAGCGCGAGATCGCGCCCTTGGACGGGTCGGCGGTCGAGTAGTAGTTGCGCGAGGGGTGCAGCGTGTAGGTGTCGCCGCCGCGGCGCACCTTCATCACCGCGCCGAGCTGGATCGGCGCGCCGGTGCCGGAGCTGTCGCCGCCGAGCCGCGCCGTGGCGCGCTGTAGGTCACCCGGTAGTCGCCCACCTTGACGCTCTCGCCCGGCGAGAGGCGCACGTCGCGCTGCTGGATGAACGCCGACGAGGCGGCCACGCCGAGGAACAGCACCGCGATGCCGGCGTGCACGAGGAAGCCGCCGTAGCGGCGGCGGTTGCGGCCGGTCAGCCGCATCAGCGCGCGCGGCCAGCTCTCGCCCGTCATCACGCGGCGAGCGCCGGCGCCGCGCCAGAACTCCTGCCCCACCACGGCGAGCACGAAGGCCACGAAGCAGAACATGAGCAGCGACGGCACGCTGTCCGAGGCGTTCGTCAGCGCGAGCAGGGCGACCAGCGCCACGGCGGTCAGCGCCGACCGGCACCGCGAGGATGCGCCGCAGCGCCGACAGCGTCACGCGCCGCCAGGCGAGCACCGGCCCGATCCCGGTGAGCAGGACCAGCACGAGCGCGAGCGGCGTGGTCAGCCGGTCGAACCAGGGCGGCCCGACGCTCGCCTCGGTGCCGGTCAGCGCCTCCGAGATCAGCGGGAAGAACGTCCCCCACATGATCACCAGGCAGAGCCCGACCAGCACGAGGTTGTTGAGCAGGAAGAACGCCTCGCGCGAGAGCAGCGAGTCGAGTCGCGCCTCCGAGCGCAGGTCCGGCAGCCGCGCGATGATCAGCCCGGCCGAGAGGGCGATCACGCAGCCGATGAAGACGAGCATCTGCACGCCGATCGTCGATGCGCCGAAGGCGTGGATCGAGTCGAGGATGCCGCTGCGCACGAGGAACGTGCCGAGCAGGGCGAACACGAACGTCGCGCAGATCAGCGAGGCGTTCCAGATCTTCAGCATGCCGCGCTTCTCCTGCACCATGATCGAGTGCAGGAACGCGGTGCCGAGCAGCCAGGGCATCAGCGACGCGTTCTCGACCGGGTCCCAGGCCCAGTAGCCGCCCCAGCCGAGCTCGGTGTAGGACCAGAGCGCGCCGAGCATGATCCCGGTCCCGAGGAAGGTCCAGGCGACAGCGCGAAGCGGCGCGTCGCGCGGATCCAGTCGGCGCCCGTGTGGCGCGTGATCAGCGCGCCGACCGCGAACGCGAACGGGACCGAGAAGCGCAACGTAGCCCGTGTAGAGCATCGGCGGGTGGATCATCATCGCCGGGTGGCGCAGCAGCGGGTTGAGGCCGGCGCCCTCGGCCGGCGGGCTCGCGAGCGTGTCGAACGGGTTCTCCCAGCCGAGCATCAGGAACAGGAAGAACGCGGCGGTGACCCCGAGCACGGCCGTCGCCCAGGGCGCGATCTCGCGCAGCGTGCGGCGGGTCAGGAACAGGACCGCGCTCGAGAACAGCCCCAGCAGCGTGGCCCAGAGCAGCAGCGAGCCCTGCTGGGTCGCCCAGACCGCGGTCACCTTGTAGAAGGTCGGCGTGTCGGTCGAGGAGCCCTCGGCGACGATCCCGAACGAGAAGTCCGAGCGCAGGAAGGCCGACTCGAGGATCGCGAAGGCGGTCACGCAGAGGCCGGCGAGGCAGTACATCGCGCGCCGCCCGGAGGTGACCCACTCGCGCCGGCCGGTGCGCGCGCCGCGCACCGAGGCGACGACCGCGTAGCAGGCCGTCAGCAGTGCGATGGCCAGGCAGGCGGAGCCTACGCCGGCCACGTCAGCTGTTCTGCTCTTCCTTCGTGAACTTCGACGGGCACTTGGTGACGAGCGAGTCGCGCTCCGCCACGAAGGTGCCCTGCTTGAGCTCGCCCGAGACGATCACCTCGCGGCCGTCGCGGAACGGGTCCGGCACGGCGCCCGTGTAGGTGACCGGCACCGACCGCCTGCCGTCGCGGTCGCGGATGCGGAAGCGCAGCTCGTCCCCCGTGCGCGCGATCGAGCCGGGCACGACCTTGCCGGTGACCTCGTAGGACTTGCCCTCGGTGAGCTCGGACGGCTTGGCGGCCTGCGACGAGGCGCTGAAGCTCGTGTAGAGCAGCACGCCGGCGAGGCAGACGGCGGCGGCCAGCGCCACCACGAGCCTCAGCTTGCGCTTGCGGGACGGATCCATCGGGATGGATTCTGGCAGGCCGTCAGGGAGTGCGACTCGGATGCCCCTCGCCCGGCCACGGCGACAGCAGGAGCAGCAGGCGGGCGTCGGCGGTCGCTCGCACCTCGCGGCGCTCGTGCGGCTCGAAATGGGCCACCAATCCGGGTCCGCCGGCGACGGTCCGGCCGTCGTGCTCGAGCTCGACCTCGCCGCTCGCGACGATCAGCCACGCGCTCTCGTGCGTCTCGTGCTCCTGGAGCGCCTCGCCGGCGGGCAGGTGGATCGCTATCGCCCGCGTCTCCTCGTCCGACCGGAGCACCTCCGGTTGATGCGGCTGAACGTCGAGCGAGGGGATGTCCCAGGTGTCCATTGGCGGAACTATTACCCAGATGCGGCTTCGCGCTCCGCGCGGCGTCCCATCCACTCGGCCCCGGGCTGGTCGGTCAGGCCGTGCACGATCACCGACACGAACACCGTCACGCGCCGCGATCGCCGCGATCCGCTCCGCCTCCGGCGCATCCGAGCCGAGCACGAACAGCGCGAAGGTCATCGTCGCCACGCCCTTCGGGCCGAACCAGGACATGAACGCCTTGCCCGCGTTGCTCACGTCGCGGTTCCCGGCGAGCGCCACGAACACGGCGACCGGGCGCGCGAGCAGGAGCGTGAACGCCGCGATGCCGACGGTCGCCCAGCCGTCCTCGAACAGCGCATCGAAGCGTGAAGATGGCGCCGAAGACGAGGAACACGCCGAGCTTGACGACCTCGAGCAGGTCCTCGGAGCGCCGCTCGAAGCACTCGCGCACGTCCTCGCGCCAGATGCCGAGCGCGATCGCTGCGACGAAGACCGCGATGAAGCCGTTGCCCTCCGGCGGCAGCACGGCGGTGCCGTAGGCGGTGAACGCGGCGCCGATCGCATAGAGGCCCTTCTGGTCCGGGGTCGCCGAGCGCGGCATCAGGCGGGATGCGACGAAGGCGACGATCAGTCCTGTGACCGCGCCGACCGCCACGTCCTGGAACACGAACTGCCACCAGACGAAGTCGTCCTCGGAGGCGGCCGCGGCGGTGAAGGCCAGCACCGCGGGGAGCGCCAGGCCGTCGTTGAGGCCGGACTCGAGGTTGATCGAGTGGCGGATGATGCGCGGCACGCGCGGGTTGGTCACCACGCTGGAGGACAGGACCGGGTCGGTCGGCGCGAGCAGCGCGCCGACCAGCAGCGACTCGGTCCAGTCGAGGTCGGTCAGCGCGTGCGTCGCGACCGCGACCAGCAGGCAGGTCAGCGGCATGGCCAGGACGAGCTTGCGGAACGGCAGGTGCCAGGCCTCCTGGAGCATCTCCTGCTCGACCTCGAGGCCGTCGCGGAACAGGATCAGGATCAGCGCCACGACGGCGAGCCCCTGGACGAAGTCCCCGTGCGGGTCGAAGTCGAGCACCTCCAGCCCGCCCTGGCCGAGCACGAACCCGGCCACGACGAACGCAGCCGTCAGCGACAGGAAGCTGCGGCGCGCCAGCACCGGCGAGCAGCGCGCCCGCCATGAGCAGCAGGCCGAAGACGGCGGCCGGCTCCTCGAGGAACTCCACCCCTGCGCCGATCGGAAGCACCCGGCGAACTCTCGCAGTCCGAACGGCTACCTTGAGGATGCGTGAGGAGGGCTCTCGCACCCATCGCGGCGCTAGCGCTCGCGTTCCCGGCTGCCGCCGCGGCGGCGCCGCCGCGTGCGCAGACGCTGGCGACCGGCTGGGAGGTGCGGGGAGAGTCGGCCGCACCGGCCCCGGACCAGCCTGCGCCCCCGCTCGAGGGCCAGCCGGAGGGCAGCCCGACCGCGTCCGCGGCCCGCGCGAGCGCTCCGCGGCCGCGCCTCGCAGGTCACGCCCTGGAGCCCGGTGACCGTGCCGAGCGTCTTCGACGCGCGAGCGGTCGCCTCCGAGTATCCAGGCGAGGTGCGGCGCTACCGGCTGCGCTTCACCGGCCCGCCCACGCCGCGCGGCTTCCGCTGGCTGATCGAGTTCCAGAGCGTGCGGCGCGCGGCGACCGTGCTCCTCAACGGCCGCCGGCTGGGACGCAACACCGACCCCTACACCCCCTTCACCTTCGAGGCGCGCGGCCTGCGCCCCGGGCGCCCGAACCAGCTCGTCGTGATCGTCGACAGCCGCAAGGACCCGCGCCTGCCCGAGGGCTGGTGGAACTGGGGCGGCATCGTGCGGCCGGTCCGCCTCATCCCCGCCGGCCGCGCCCACCTCGACGAGCTCGGGACGATGTCCAAGGTGACCTGTCGCGGGCCGGCCACCGGCTGCCGCGCCCGCCTGCTCGTCGATGCGACGCTGCGCCGCGACGGGACGCCCGAGCTGGCGTCGACGCTCGAGGTGCGCCTGCGCGCGCCGTCGGGGCGGGTGGTCGAGCACACGTTCCGGCTCCCGCGCCAGCGCGCCGAGCGGCGCCGCGTGCGGCTGTCGATGCCGGTCCCGGCGCCCGAGCTGTGGAAGCCGGAGGACCCCAAGCTCTACTCGGCTCGGCTCACGCTGCGCGACCGCGGCGCGGTGCAGCAGGTCGACCGCCGCCAGGTCGGGCTGCGCTCGGTGACGGTCAAGCGCGGGCTGCTCTACCTCAACAACCGCCGCATCAAGCTCGCCGGGGCGTCGATCCACGAGGACATGCCGGGCAGCGGCGCGGCGCTCACCAACGCCGACATGGATCGCATCGTGGCCGACCTGAAGGAGGTGGGCGCGAACGTCACGCGCTCGCACTACCTGCTCAACGACCGCCTGCTCGACCGCCTCGACCGCGCCGGCATCATGGTCTGGAGCCAGGCGCCGATCTGGCAGCGCGACCGCCGCGCGAACGTGCTGCGCCAGCCGCTGCAGCGCAGGCGCGCATGGGAGACGGTGCGGCGCACCGTCATCGGGGCGCGCAGCCACCCGTCGGTGATCACGCACTCCGTGGCCAACGAGCTGTGGTCGCGCCCCGACGACCGCCCGAGCGTGACCCGGCTCTACCTCGAGCGCGCGCAGGAGATCGCCCGCGACTACGACCCGACGCTGCCGATCTCGGTCGACATCAACGGCCGCCCGCACCACCCCGAGCAGTTCACCTACCACCACTTCGACATGCTCGGGATCAACCAGTACTTCGGCTGGTACCGGTGGGTCGAGAACTTCGCCGACCTGCCGCTCTACCTGCAGGAGATGCGCGACCTATACCCCGGCCTGGCGCTCGTGATGACGGAGTTCGGGGCCGAGGCCCGTCCCGAGCTGGCCTCCGCACCGGTGACGCGGAAGGGCAGCTACGCGTTCCAGACCTTCCACCTCCAGCGCACGCTCGACGTGGCCGACGCCGCGCCGATCTCGGGCGCGATCTACTGGACGCTGCGCGAGTTCGAGATCTACCCGGGCTGGTCGGGCGGGGCCGGCCCGCGCCCGCCCCAGTTCCGGCCCAACACGCGCCACCAGAAGGGGCTGCTCACCTACGACGGCCAGCGCAAGCCGGCCTGGTACCTCGCGCGCGATCGCTTCAGGGCGACGCCGCTGTACCCCTAGCGGCGGATCCGCACTGGCGCGCTCGCGGTCATCGCGACCGGCGAGCCGTCCTTGCCGCTCTCGCAGCGCATGCGCGCGACGAGCTTCCAGTCGCCCGCGCCGACCTTGGCGCGGCGCGGGATCCACTCGAAGCGGAAGCGGCCGCGGTCGCCGACGCGCACGCTGCCGACGCGGAAGGCGTTCTGGTCGGAGCGCAGCGACAGCCGGACGGTCCTGCTGCAGAACTCGATCACCGGCCACCCGCGGCCCTTTACGACGAGCGTCTGGCCGAAATGCACCGGGTAGGGCGCCGCCGAGACGGAGCGCTTCGCCGCCGCGGGCGAGGCGGGCGCGAGCACCGCCAGCGCCACCACGGCCGCCACCATCGCGCGAGCCGATCCGATCACTCGCGTGAAGGTACCGCCTCCGGTTGGTGTGACGGAGGCGGCGGCCGGGTATCCGAGCGCCCGGACCTGAATCGAGAGGAGACACGATGGCTGACTTGACGGTGCTCGAGGAGAAGCTCGCCGAGGTGATCGGGCTGGCGCAGGCCGCCCAGGGCGCGACCGAGAAGGTCGAGAAGCTGACCGACGACGAGGAGCTGGCGGGCAAGCTCCAGCAGATGCGCGAGGAGGCTCGCGAGACAGAGGAGCGCGGCACGCAGTACGCCGAGGACCTCGACGGCAAGAAGACCGCGGTGCTCGAGAAGGCGCGCGAGACCAAGGGCGAGGCCACCGAGATGATGGACACCTACCTCGGCGACGACGCCGACGACCTCGACGGCTTCGAGTTCCTGACGATGGCCGAGGCCGGCGAGGTCGGGCACTGGTCCGTGCTGCGCGCGCTCAACGAGACCGCCGGCGACCAGCGGCTGCGCGAGCTCGTCGAGTGGGCCCTCCCGATCCAAGAGCGCCACTTCGAGGAGGTCAAGGCCGGATCGGTGAAGCTCGCCGGCGAGGAGGACCCCAACAGCCCGGCGTGAGCCGGTCCGCTGCGGGCCGCCGGGTCCGCAGCGGTTAGCCTGGCCGCATGCGCTCGTCGGCCAAGCTGCTGATCGCCGCCGGCGGCACGGTTGCCGTGCTCGCCGGCGGCGGAGCCGCCGCCTGGACGGCCACGTCGGATGAGGACAGCCCGTTCCCCGGAAAGGACTCGAAGACCGTGGCCGCCGCGCCGCTGCCCACGGAGACCGAGCCGCAGCCGGAGGCGAGCACCGAGACCGCCCCGGTGCCGACCGAGCCCGAGGCCCCGAACGGCGGCAGGGGCACGACCGCACCCGACCCAGTCGAGGAGCCGGAGCTCGGTGCCGCGCCCGAGGCGCCGGCGCGACAGGGCGCGAAGCCGCGCCGCACGACCTTCCCGCGCGAGAGCCGGCGCGAGCGGGAGCGCGCCGAGCGCGACGACCAGGTCGTCAAGAGCTTCGTCGTGCCGCCCGCGCACGAGTTCACCGGCGTCGGCAACACGACGCTCGGGAACGTCGACGTGCGCGCGAACTCAGTCGTGCGCTGGAGGACGAAGGGGCACATCGAGCTGCGCTTCGGCCGCGAGGGCTTTCCGCTGGTCGCCCCGACCAGCACGGGCGAGCTGATCGTGCCTCCCTACGCGTTCGAGCAGGTGCGAGTGATCGCGCGCGGACGCTGGACGATCCGGATCACACCGCAGGGCTGAGCCGGTCCGGGTAGACCGTGTTGCGGGTGCGCTTGGCGCGATAGAGGCGGTCGTCGGCGCGCGCGACGAGGTCCGCGGCCGAGAGGTCGGTCCGCTCGCGCGAGGCGACACCGATCGAGACGGTGACCGGAGGCGGAGAGTGCTCCGCCGAGGGCAGCACCCCGAGGCGCTCCTGCAGCTCCCTGGCCAGGTCGGACGCCGCGGCGAGGCCGGTGTCGGGGCAGAGCACCGCGAACTCGTCGCCGCCGATGCGCGCGATCATGTCGCCGGCGCGCATGCGCGCGCGCAGACCGTTCGCCACCAACGCCAGCACGCGGTCGCCGGCGGCATGCCCGAAGCCGTCGTTGATCTCCTTGAGCCGGTCGAGGTCGCAGATCAGCACGGACAGGTCGGCGTCCTGGCGGCGGGCCCGCTCGAACTCGCGCTCGAGCGTCTCGTCCCAGGCGCGCCGGTTGGCAAGCCCGGTGAGCGAGTCCTCGCGGCTGAGCCGGCCGAGCTGCTCGAGCAGGCGCCGGTTGCGCTCCTGCTCCTGCTCCAGCTCCATCCTGCTCTGGAACTCCTGCCAGGCGATCCGCTGGCGGTGCAGCTGGCCGACGAACGCAACCAGCGAGGCCGTGCCCAGGTAGAAGCCGATCGTCGCGAGCGCGCTGTCGTCGAGCCGGTCCGGCGCCGTCAGGATGGCGGCGACCAGCAGCGCCCAGGTGATGCCGATCAGCCCCGCCGTGTATCGCCACGGCCAGATCAGCAGGAAGGCGCTGGCGTAGATCGCGAGCGACATGCCGAGCGCGTACGGGCGCATACGCGCCGGCCGCGCGCACGGTCATGAAGGCGATCCCGCACTCGATCAGCCCCATGAACAGCAGCATCACGATCTCGGGATGGCGCCGGCCGGGACTCGGTGAAGAGGCTCAGCCAGAGGGCGAGCATGGGCAGCTCGAGCAGCAGCCGGACGAGGGTGAAGGTGCCGCCGTGCGCGGGATCGACGAGGTGGTCGAAGATGGCCCAGAGCGGGAACGCGACGATCGCGATCGCGCCGCCGGCGACGGCGGTGCTCCGGGTCGCCCGCCGAACCTCGGCGCGGAACGCGGCACGCGCGCGCGTGATGTCGAAAGCCTCCGGTGTCACGGCACGTACCTCATCGGTGCGGCGGGCCCTTCGCTTGAGGCAGGCGGTGGCGCGATCGCCGCTCTCAAGTAACGCCGCACGAGGTCGATGCTTGTCCCGTGGCCTGGGTCTCCGACCGCAGATGGCTCGCGGGCATCGCACTCGCGATCGTCGCCAGCGCGCTGATCGCGGTGTGGAGCCCGTCAGGGACCGACTACCTCTCGCCGGGGTGCGAGTTCGAGGTCTGCGACGACGCCGGCCAGTCGATCGACGCGCTCAGCCACGGCGACCTGGACACCTTCTTCGCGCAGCAGCCGCCGATGGGCAGCTTCTCGCTGCTGCTGCGCACGCCGCCGGCGATGCTGGCGAACGCCGTCGGCGGCGACGACCTGCTCCTCTACCGCCTCGGCGTGTTCGCCTGCATGCTGGTCGCCGCGCTGCTGGCCGTCTTCCTGGCGCTGACGATGATGCGCCGCGGGCGAGCCCTGGACCGTGTGGGCGCTGGTCGCGGCGGCCTTCCTGCTCAACCCGCTCACCTACCAGGCGGCCTACTACGGCCACCCCGAGGAGATCCTCGCCGCGGCGCTCACGGTCGCCGCGGTGCTCGCCGCCGGACGACGCCACTGGCTGCTCGGCGGGCTGGCGATGGGCGCGGCGATCGCGACCAAGCAGTGGGCGGCGCTGGCCGTCCTGCCCGCCCTGATCGCGGCGCCCGCAGGCACACGGGTGCGCTTCGTGGTGACGCTCGTGGCGCTGGCCGGAGCGCTCACGCTCCCGATGATCGCGGGCGACCCCGGGCGCTTCAAGGACGCCCAGGAGCTCGTCAGCGTGGGCGACGCCTACGAGAACACCGTGACCGGCACGAACCTGTGGTGGCTCTTCGCGTCGCCGTCGGCGGGGGTCGGCACCGACGTCAACGGCGAGTCGCAGACGCTCACGCAGTACTCCCTCCCCCACGACGTCGGCCGGATGCTGCACCTCGCGGTGATCGTCTTCGCGATCGGCCTCAGCGCGCTCTATCTGCGCCGGCGCGGACGGGGCGACCCCGAGGACGTGCTGCTGCTGGTCTCCCTGATCTTCCTGCTGCGCTGCATGCTCGACCCGCTGACCTTCAGCTATCACCACGCGCCCTACCTGATGGCGCTGATCGCCTACGAGGGGCTGCGCCGCGAGCTGCCGGTCCTGTCGGCCTGGTCGATCGTCGCGGTGCTGGCGATGGACGAGGTGGTGGCGCCGGGCAAGGACGTCGCGCTGATCAACGCGGCGTACATGCTGTGGACGATCCCGCTGGCGGCGGCCATGGGACTCGCGTTGTTCGCGCCGGAGCGCTACGAGGCGCTGGGCAGGCGCCTGCGCGAGCGGATCGGCGCCGTGGCGCTGCCGGGGGCGGCGCCACGCGGCTCGGGAGGTTAGGGTTCAGGCGTGGCTCGCAAGCCGCCCTCCCTCGCAGATGCGCTGGCGCGCGTGCCGCTGCTGAGCGGGCTCAACGATCGCGCCCGCGCCCGGCTGGCGAAGACCATGAAGGAGCGCACGTTCCCGGCCGGCCGCGACATCGTCGTGGAGGGCCACCGCGGGATGGGCTTCTTCATCATCCTCGACGGCAGCGCCGCGGTCTCGATCGGCGGCGACGTGATCCGGATCCTCGAGCCGGGCGACTACTTCGGCGAGATGGCGCTGATCCACGGCGAGACGCGCGCGGCGACGGTCACGGCCAAGACCGACCTCAAGTGCCTGACGATCAGCGCATGGGCGTTCAAGACGTTCGTCCAGGCGCACCCGCAGGTGGCCTGGACGATGCTCGAGGCGCTGGTGCAGCGCCTCGCCGAAGCCGAACGCGCGCTAGCCGATCGGGATCGCGATCAGGCTGCTGAAGTTGGCCGAGCCGTTGGCGACGGCCACGTCGCACTCGACGCTGAACTGAGACGGCGACGTCGTGCTGACGGCCTGCATCGACACCGGGATGGCGGCGAGTGCGGGCAGCGTCTTCATGGCCACCTGGTCGATCGTGGCGACGCCGGCCTTGAGCACGCAGTCGACCGTGTCGCCGGCTCCCGTGTGCGAGAGCTGGGTCTTGGCCAGCACGATGTAGTTGCCCGGCGGAACCGTCAGCGAGATCACGACGGTCGGCGGGGTGGCGGTCGGGAGGGCGACGAGCCCGGCCGATGCCGAGAGCGGCGCGATCACGCCGTCGAGCGTCGTGCCCGGGGTTCCGGGCGTGCCGGCGGTTCCGGCGGTGCCGGCGAACCCGCGCGCGCCCGTGGCGCCGGTGGCGCCTCGCGCGCCGTGGCTCCGGCCTGGCCCTTCGCGCCCTGCAGGTACTCGCGGGCCGCGGGGTTCAGGTCCCAAGGGTTGACGGCGCCGTTCTGGATGCCCCTGCTGGTCACGGCGCCCTTCGCGATCTCGTTCGAGCGGATCAGCCCGTTGGCGGCGACCGCCGATCCGCCCAGCGTGATGAACAGGGCGGCGCCGGCGATCGCGATCGACAGCTTCGACCAGTTGCGGCGCTCATGGGTGCTGCGGCCTCCGGATGCTAGATCCGTCATGGGCCTTCTCCTCAGGTTGACCAGCTGCGTGTCCCGCACTCCGGACACGCTCAGGTGGGCGACGGCGTATGGCCTCCGCTGAGGACCTATCGACGGAACGGCGCGCCGACGTGAGGCGCGGGACGGCGCGTGGACCAACGGGGCGGGCCGATATGTCGGTGGCGCGAGAGTGTCGTCCATGCGCAACGACGAGGAGATCCACGCTCTGGTGAGCCGCCTGTCGCGCAGCCACCCGTCGGGCGGCACGGTGATCGAACGCACTCGGCGATCGTGGCCGACGGGGCCGATGCCGCCCAGGTGGTGTCCTGGATCCTCGACCACGCGGGCATGCCCGAGGACGCCGTCGAGACGTCGTCCAAGCCGCGGCCTGCACAGCCCGCGGCTGAGCGGCCGATCGGCTCCGAGCCGCGCGCAGCGGCGCGCTACGTGCTGCCCGCCGGCGCGCTCGGCTGAGCAGCCTCTCGTGGAGCTGCGCGTCGCGCGGCACACCGAGCGGCTGGACGAGGTCGTCGCCTTCTACCGCGATGGCATCGGGCTGACCGAGATCGGGCGCTTCCGCGACCACGACGGCTGGGACGGGGCGTTCCTGGAGGTGCCGGGGACGGGCGCGCATCTCGAGTTCACCGCCGGCGGCGGGCGGGGCGCGCCGGCGCCCGATCCCGAGTCGCTGATCGTGCTCTACCTCGGCGACGAAGAGAGCGGTGCGGGCGGTCGCGGAGCGGCTCGACGCCGAACCCGTGGCGCCCGCCAACCCGTACTGGGCGGACCACGGCCTGACGTTCGAGGATCCGGACGGGTTCAGGGTCGTGCTGGTGGGCCGAGCCGCCGTTCAGGTAGTCATGCCGGTCGGCGGGACTGGGGCTGTCCCGTCGATTTCCGTCCCTATCCCGACGTCTGCGTAGCCGGTTGCCGGACCAGTGCAGGGCTCTCCCGATCGCGCCGGCTCCGGCACCGGGCCGAGCCTTCCGCGCCGGCGCATGTACGGGCGCTCCAGCAGGCGGTAGCTGATCGTCGCGGCGACGCCGGTGACAGCCCAGGCGAGCGCGATGCGGCCGATGCCGGCATCGGGCACGACCCGCACCGACCAGAAGTAGACCGGGAGGTGCCAGAGGTAGATCGAGTACGAGGCGAGGCCGATCGACCGGATCGGCGGCCAGGCGAGCGCGCGCGCGAGCCGGCCCTGGCGCTCGAGCGTGGCGGCGAGGATCGCCGCCCCGCCGATCGCGACCAGCGTGAACCCGCCCCAGTAGAGGACCTCGGTGGAGGGAGTCGTCCAGCCGACGGCGACCGCGAGGCCGAGGCCGCCCGCCGCCGCGAGCATGCGTCGCGTCCCTTGCGAAGGCAGCAGCCCGCGGGCGGCGAGGACGGCCAGCAGGGCGCCGACCAGGAGGGCGTCGGCGCGGGCGTCGAAGCGGGTGTAGACCAGGGCGGGCTGCTCCCAGGCGCCGTACTCGAGGGCGCGGACGACCGCCACGACCGCGATCGCGCCGACGAGGCCGCCCACGAGGGCACGGGTGGACCGGGCGAAGCGGTAGAGCAGCCAGAAGAGGACCGGCCAGACGAGGTAGAACTGGCCCTCGACGCCGAGGCTCCAGAGATGGGACATGTCGAGCGGGACGTCGATGGCGGGGCGCGTGCCCCAGGTGGACTGCCAGTTCGACGTAAAGGTGAGCGCGTAGAGGGTGGTGCGCCGCTCGGGGACGAGGACGAAGCCCTGGACGAGCGCGTAGACCCAGTGGGCGGCGAGCAGGCCGACGAGGGCCGGGACGAGACGGGTGACGCGGCGGACGTAGAAGCGCCGCATGCCGATCCGGCCGGTGCGCTCGAGCTCGGCGAGCAGGAGGCCGGTGATGAGGAAGCCGGAGAGGACGAAGAAGAGGTCGACGCCGAGGAAGCCGCCCTGGAGCGGCCACGGATGGAGGTCGGGGACGAGGAACTGGCCGAGATGAGCGGCCAGGACCGCGAGCACCGCGACGCCGCGCAGGCCGTCGAAGGCAGGCTGAACCTTCAGGGCAGCGGAGACCCCCACCGATTCGGCTGCCAGCGCCTCGCCCGCCACGGGGAGAGCCTATGACAGGGGCGGTGCGGCGGGCGAAGCTACGCCATGCGCCGCGCAGAGCCGCTCGAAGTCGCGCCGCGCGCGCCGCGCGTCGAAATGAGCGCGGAACTCGCTGACCCGCCCTCCCACGCACCAGAGCACGTGGAAGATGCGCTGTCTCCGCCACAGGCCGGTGAACGCCCCCCGCGCCTTCATGTCGCAGTCGGCCAGCACGTAGTCGCCGCACGTCTCGAGCGCGCGCACGGTCATCTGGAAGTGGCCGGCCGTCTCGACCAGCTCGTGCATACGGCCGGCGACCGCGTCGACGCCGCGATAGACGCCCGTGTCCGGCATCTCCGGCGTCTCGTAGAAGACGACGTCCGGGGGCCAGATCTCCTCGGCCAGGCGCGCCGGCCCGCCGACGTTCCAGAGCTCGTATACGCGGCGGACGAGGGCGAGGTTCCTGTCTGGAGGGCACATGCCGTCGGTATACGCAGCGGCCCTGTAGCAATACGCGCCAATGTCGGCGCCGCGCAACCTCCGCCTAGGCGTCGTTGGCGATCCACACCTCGGGCTCCGACACGACGCCCGCGCCCTTCATCGTCTCGCGGAGGCTGTCGGACGAGAGGAACGCGCGCGCCATCGCGGTGTCGTCCGTGTCCAGCTGGATGGTCACCATGTTGGCGTCGTCGTCGTCGCGGAGGAGGCCGTTGTCGACGAGGCCATACTCGCGACGGAAGCTGCCGTGGTCGTCGAAGGCCGCCTTCCAGGCGTCGTAGTCGGCGACACGGTGGCGGATGAAAACGGTGGTCATCGTTGCTCCTTCATCGGGGGTTGTTCTCCGCGAGCACGACCAGCGTCTCGGCGCGCACCCCGTCGTGCCGGAGCGCCTCGGCCGCGGGCTCGCTCTGCATGA
The DNA here is from genome assembly GCA_963828225.1 of uncultured Thermoleophilaceae bacterium. Taxonomy (GTDB): domain Bacteria; phylum Actinomycetota; class Thermoleophilia; order Solirubrobacterales; family Thermoleophilaceae; genus JACVRW01. The sequence continues at coordinate 1,023,813 of CAWHDX010000007.1, forward strand.
ACTCGTTGAACGCATCGAGGTCGGGGATCTCCGCGATCAGCCCGACCTTGTTGGACCCCTCGGGGTCCCGGAAGGGTCGAACCGTGACGCCGAGGGGTTCGAGGACCTCTTGGCGCTTCGGCGAGCCCAACCAATGGTCGACGTCGTCCACCTCGTGAGTGATCAGGTATGTGGCCATTGCGGGCAAGCCTGCCAGCGCAGGAGAGCCGCGTCTCCTCCGATGCCACTAGCCGGTTACTAGAAGTGCCCTATCCAGTCGCTGCGTCGCGGGTTAGCATCCGTCCGTCGCTGCCGAGATCGACATCGCCGAGCTCGTGCGGCAGGGGGTGGCCGTCGTCGTCGCCACGCGTGACGAGGAGCTGCGGCCCGAGCTCGGCCGCGCCTGGGGCCCGGCGCTGAGCGAGGACGGCGAGCGCCTGACCGTGTGCGTCGAGGCCCCGCCCGAGTCCGCGATGGCACGCAACCTGCGGGCGGGCAGCCCCGCCGCAGCCACCGTCGCGCGCCTGACCTCCCACACGACCGTCCAGCTGAAGGGGGCGGTCACGGAGGTCACCGCGCCGACCGCCGACCGGCTCGACGCGGTCACCCGCCACGTCGACGACTTCGTGGCCGAGACCGCCGTCATCGGAGTGCCGGAGCGGCTCGCGCGGTCGATGGTCGGTCCCGATCTCCTGACCGTGACGATCGCGGTCGACGAGCGCTTCGACGAGACCCCCGGTGCGAGCGCGGGCAGGCCCCTGTGACCGACGTCGTCGACCTCGAGTCGATCCGCGACTGCCTGCGGGCGGCGCTGCCGGCGCCGATGGCGACCTGCTCGGCCGATGGGCATACCCCACATCAGCTCCGTCGCGCAGGTCGAGTACCTGGATCGCGAGCGTGTCGGCACCCCGCGACAGGCATTCCACCGGACCGTCGAGCACCTGCAGGCCAGCCCTTATTCGCAGGCGCTGATCACTCGCCCGGAGACCGGCGAGCAGTTTCGCCTCGACCTGCAGTACCTGCACACGGCCACCGACGGCGAGGAGTTCGAGGGGATGCGCGCGAACCTCGACGCGATCGTCGCGTCGGCGGAGCAGGACTCGGCGCTTCGGCTGCGCGGGCTGGACGTGCATCGAGTGCTGCGCTGCACGTGCGTGAAGCGCCGGGCGAGCGGGCCCGAACGCGCGCCGGTTCCTGATCCGATCGTGCTGCTGGAGCAGTTCGCACGTCGCCTCGAGCGGCCCACCACCCACGAGGAGGCGGCGCGCGAGGTGATCGACGCGATCGAAGACCTGTTCGGCTTCCCGCATGCCGCGCTGGTCGCGCCCGGGGACATCGACGCCCGCGGCGGGGTGATCGGCACCGCGGCGAGCCGGCGGCGGGTGATCGTCACGGCGAACATCGCCCGGGCGCGTGCGATGGACGCGGCGGGCAACGGCGCCGACGGGGCGCCCGAGTTCGCGCTGACGGAGGCCCGAAGCGCCGCGGCGGTGCCGCTCGTCGTGGGCAAGGGCGTCTTCGGCGTGCTCTATCTGGAGAGCCCGAAGCCGAGCGCGTTCGGGGGGCGGACCGAAGGCCTGCTGCGGATCGTCGGCGCGCACGCGGCGGCCGCGCTGGCCGCGAGGGGCGCGCCGGCCCGAGCCGCGGCGGCGAGCGGCGAGCCACCGATCGAGCTCGTCTACTACCAGGCCGACGACACCGTCCTGTGCGATTCGGCCTACGTCGTCAAGGGCGCGCCCGGGCGGATCCTGTGGAGCATGCTGAAGGCGCACGCGGAGTCCGGTCGCACGCAGTTCTCCAACCGCGAGCTGCGCCTGGACGAATCGCTGGGGCTGCCGGCCGGCAACTCCAACCTCGAGGCGCGCCTGCTGGCGCTGCGCCGGCGCCTCGCCGAGATCGACTGCGGCGTGACGCTCGAGCGAGTCGGCCGCGGGCAGCTGGAGCTCGGGCTGGAACGGCCGGCCGAGCTGACCGAGGTGCCGACGGAGCTGCTGCACGGGCGGCGGTGAGGCGAGGGGCGGGGCCCCGCCCGCCGCGGGCGACGGACAGATGTTCTTGAGTAGTTTGGGTACACGTCCGCTTCGCGCCGTAGCGTCAGGCAAGTGCCGCCGACTCTTGAAGAAGTCGTCTACGACCTGGCCCGAGGCGCACTCGATGAGCAACGGGATGTCGTAGCAAGCCTCCGCTCCCGAGCCGCGCCCGTTCTGGCCGGCGCAGGCGCGCTGGCCGCCCTCCTCGCCCGGCCGGCAGTCGGTGAGGGCCTGTCATTCGCCGATGGACCTTTCCATGCAAGCTTGGTCTGCGCCGGTATCGCCGGAGCCCTCCTCGCCATCGTCGGGGCGATTCTCGTTCTTGCGACACGCGACTTCGGCTTCAGCGTCGATGCCGATCAGCTCTACCAGGCCGCTTTTGCAGATCGTGGGCAGCCCGAGGTCTACCTGCTGCGGCTTGCCGAGTCTCACCGCGAACGACGGGTGGCGAACCGTGACGGGGTCAAAGCTCTCCAGCGCTTCCTGGTGGCTGGTTTGGTTGGCGTACTCATCGAGGTCGCTGGTTTCGCGACCGCGCTGGTCGTAGAATGATCACGATGGCGAGCGCCTCGCAAACTGCCACGAAGCCGGCCGCGCCCCCGCAGCCGTCCCCGCAGCCGCCGAAGGTCGAGCCGTACCCGAACATCTTCTTCGTCGAGGGCAAGGCCCTCGGGCCTTCGGGCGACCGCCGCTCGAGCTAGCGGGGGGCGAGCCCCGAGAAGCGGACGACGGGGGTCGAACCCGCGACCTTCGGCTTGGGAAGCCGACGCTCTACCAACTGAGCTACGTCCGCCTGGTGCTGCGGGGCCGATTCTAAGGCCAGCGCCGCTAGCGGGCCGCGTGCGCCAGGTCGAGCTCGTAATAGAAGAAGTAGTTGCCCTGCGTGTTGTAGAGCGCCTGGGCCTCGGGCGTGAACGGCACGTGGCCGACACCGGAGGCCAGGGAGAAGGCGCCGCCGCCGAACTCGTTCATGTCCGCGACCGTCGCGGCCACCGACTCGGGAACCACCTTCGGGTCGTCGGTCCCGTAGAAGAAGAAGGTCGGCGCGTCGTCCGGGTCGAGCAGGGGGCGGAAGGTGGAGCGCTGCTGCGGCGGGATGGCGCCCGAGATGGAGATGGCCGCCGACACCCCGGACGGGAATCGCAGGTGGCCGCTCTGGCCGGGGTCCTCCTCGTTTACGGCCACCAGCAGCGCGGTGCCGGCGCCCGCGGAGGTGCCGGCGATCGCGACCCGCTGCGGGTCGATCCCGTAGCTCGCCGCGTTCCTGCGCAGGAAGCGGATCGCGGCCTGAGCATCGTGCTGAGCGGCGACGGCTGCGATCGCCTGAGGGCAGTCAGCGCCTGCGCAGGGCTCGCCCTCGCCGTCGTCTGTATTGAGCAGTCGGTAGTCGATCGAGGCCGTGACGTATCCGCGCCTGGCGAAGTCGCGTGCCAGGACCACCACCTTGTCGTTGTCCTTGGTGCCCCCGCGGAAGCCGCCGCCGTGAACGAAGACGGCCAGCGGGCGCTGGGTCACCGTGTCGGGCGTGGGCCGGTAGACGTCGAGCCGCAGCTCGTTGGGGACGCCGTCCTGCGCGGTCGAGTAGACGACATCCCGAGTGACGGACACCGTCACTCCGGGCAGCTCGTCTCGGTAGCGCAGCGGAGCGTCGCCGGGCGGCGGCGCGAAGCATCCTGGAAGCAGCACGGCCAGCGCCGCCAACAGGATCAGACGTGCCGCTCCGTTGACCATCCACCCGCACGAACTCCGGGGATGGCGAGAAGTTGCGCCTGGCCGTCCATACCCGGCATCTAGTCTTCGCAGCGCCCATGCGCAGGCTGCTCTCCCCCGTTCCGATCGCCGCCCTGGTCGCCGTCATCGCGCTCGTCGGCCTGCTCGCCTACGGGCTTGCCAGCAACGAGCCGGACCGCGGTGTCGAGCAGTCGCTCGCCGCAGGGCAGTCGCGAACAGGCGCCCGAGCTCGAGCTGCCGAAGCTCGACGGCGCGGGCGGCAAGAAGGGCGCGCTCGCCGACTACGAGGGCCAGGTCGTCGTCCTCAACTTCTGGGCCTCCTGGTGCGACCCCTGCCGCGACGAGTCGCCCCTCCTCCAGCGCTGGCACCAGCGCTCGCCAAGCAGGACGCGACCGTGCTCGGCGTCGACGTCCAGGACATCTCCGGCGACGCCGCGCCTTCATCAAGGAGTTCGGCCTCACCTACCCGATGCTCCGCGACGGCCCCGGCGAGACCCGCGACCAACTTCGGCATCCTCGGCCTCCCCGAGACGTTCGTGATCGACCGCCAGGGCCGCATCGCCGCGGTGCGGCGCGGCCCCGTCGACGAGGCCTTCATGCGCGAGCAGCGTCGCTGCCGCTGCTGCAGGAGCGCGGCGTGAAGCGACGCTGGTCGCGCGCCGTGACGGCAGCCGCGTGCGCTCGCGCTCCCCGCCGCCGCGCTCGCCCAGAACTGCCCCCAGACCACCCTCGGCGACATCGAGGACGAGGTCATGTGCTCCATCTGCGGCACCCCGCTCGGCCTCGCCAGCGAGGCCCCTCAGGCCCAGCGCGAGCGCGCCTTCATCGAGCGCCTGATCGCCGACTGCCGCTCCAAGGACCAGATCAAGAGCGCGCTCGTCGCGCAGTTCGGCGAGGGCGTGCTCGCCCTCCCCGGCGACGCCGGCGGCGACGGCGACATCGAGGACGTGCTCGTCTACCTCATCCCCGCCCTCGGCCTGGTCCTCGCGGGCGGCGGCATCGCCTTCGCGCTCACCCGGTGGCGCGGCAAGCGCACCGGCGGCGCGGGCCAGCGACCGGCCGCGCCGCCGCCGACACCGCGCCGCGTCGACGTCGACATGGAGCGCTACGACCTGTGATCGCCGCCGACTCCGTCGACACGACCGTCGTCGCCGCCTTCGCCGTCGGCTTCATCTCCTTCATCTCCCCCTGCGTGCTCCCGCTCGTCCCCGGCTACCTCTCCACGATCTCCGGCGTCTCCTTCGCCGACATCCAGGAGGGCCGCGGCCGCGCCCAGGTGCTCGGCCCCGCGCTGCTCTTCTGCCTCGCCTTCACCGCCATGTTCGTCGCCCTCGGCATGGGCGCCACCGGCCTCGGCCAGACGCTCAACGAGCACCGCGCCGTGCTGCGCCAGATCTCCGGCGTCGTCATCGTCCTGATGGGCGTCCTCTTCATCGCCACCCTGTTCGTCCCCATGTTCAACCGCGAGTGGCGCCCCGAGCAGCTCATGCGCCGCGCTCACACCGGCGGTCCGCTGCTCGCCGGGGTCGCGTTCGCCGTCGCCTGGCTGCCCTGCACCGGCCCCACGCTCGGCGCGATCCTCACGGCGGCCTCCACCGAGGACACCGTCGGCGAGGGCGGCGTCCTGCTCGCCTTCTACGCGCTCGGCCTCGCCGTGCCCTTCATCCTCAGCGCGCTCGCCTTCTCCACCTTCTCCGGCGTCTTCAAGTTCTTCCGCAACCACTTCCGCGCCATCACGCTGGTCTCCGGCGTCGTGCTGATCGTGATGGGCGTCCTGCTCTACACGAACGAGCTGACCCGCCTCAACTCCGAGGCCCTCCAGGCCATGGACGACCTCGGCATCAACTTCTTCAACAACATCTAGGCCGGCCGCCTCGACGAGCGGCTGCTCGTCGAGCAGCCCCGCCAGCGCCTCGAACGCATCGCCGTCGATGCGCGTCCCGGCCTCCCGCGACATCACCTCGATCACCTCGTCCGGGGCTCAGCGCCTCGCGGTAGGGCCGATCCGCGCCGAAGCGCCTCCGCCACGTCGGCCACGGCCAGCACCCGCGCCGGCAGGTCGAGCTGGGTCGGCGCCGAACCCCAGGTAGTAGCCCGAGCCGTCCAGCCGCTCGTGGTGCAGCGCCGACAGGCGGGCCACCTCGCGCAGCGCGCCGACCCGGCGCAGGATCTGCATCGACGCCAGCGGGTGGCGCGCTGATCTCGTCCCACTCCTCGTCGGTCAAGCGCGCCCGGCTTGTCGAGCATCCGGCTCGACACGCCGAGCTTGCCGATGTCGTGCAGCAGGCCCGCGCGGTACAGGTCGCGCAACCTGCGCTCGTCGATGCCCAGCACCTGCCCCACCCCCACCGCGATCTCGCCACGCCCGGCGGAGTGCGCCGCGGTGTACGGCGACTTGGCGTCCACGATCGAGGCGAACGCCACCGCCACCCGGTCGAGCCGCGCCGCGTCCAGCACCTCCACCCGGTCGGCCGGCTCCCAGATGTCCACCCTGGGCCGCTCCACCGAGCCCCAGAACGCTGCGTCGCCCTCGAACGAGCAGAGCGCGTCGCTGAGCGCCGGGTCGAACCAGGTGCCGCGCCGCTCGCGCGCGACATGGCACGCCGCGGCGCGCCCCGCCGAGCTGCCAGAACACCTCCGCCGTCTGCGCCAGGCAGAGGATGCGCCCGAGCAGCGGGATCTCGTCCCCGGCCACGCCGGCCGGATAGCCGCGCCCGTCCCAGTGCTCGTCGAGCGCCGCGATCGCCGCCGCGGTCGCCTCGTCCATCCCGACGCCGCGCGCCACGTCCGCGCCCGCGCTCGCAGCGCAGGGCGGTCAGCGCCCGCGCTCCCTCGGACCCGTGCGCGACGAGCGCCTGGAGGTGGTGCGCCTTGGCGAGCGGCGACGCTCCCGGCGCGGTGTTGCGCAGCAGGTGCCGCAGCGACTGCGCCGGCTTCAGGTGATCGGTGATCTTGCGGTCGCGCTTGACGTCGGCATCGTCGGCGCCGTACAGCGCGCCACCTTGGACGCGTTGGACGAGCAGCCGGCGTCCTTGAGCAGCAGCGCGTAGAAGAGCGACGACAGCTCCTCCTCGCCGAGCCCGATCTGGGTGCCCAGCCGCATCCCGATCAGGCAGGTCCGCTCGGCGTGCCCGCGCGGCTGGCCCTCCGTGACGTCGAGTGCGTGCGACAGCGCGGACAGCACCTCTGACAGGCGAAGCTCCATCGCCCATCAGATCGACCCCGCGAGGAGGCGCGCTTTAGCCCCGCTTCAGGAACGGCACGACGGTCTTGAGGAAGCGATTCGCGCCCCGGCGCCGCCGAGAGCGGATCGAGATGGCTGGTCCCGCGGTCGTCGATCACGACCGACTTGCGGATGCGCGACATGCGCACCAGCCGCCGCGCCCCGCGCGCCACGGCGCCCTTCGTCAGCGCCGTGCTGAACGCGTACAGCGGCACGTCGATCTGCGCCGGCGTGCTCAGCCGCAGGCCCAGGATAGCGCGCCGCGGCGTTCGCCGCACGTCGTTGGCGGCGTCGATGTCGAGCAGCAGGCGGCGCGGGTAGTACCACTCGGTCGCGTTCGGCCTGGTCGGCGGGTAGGCCTTGGCGAAGCGCCGGATCGGCGTGAGCTCGCCGTCCTGCCAGGGGCGCGGGTCGCCGCTGGCGGCGAGCCGCCGGCGCGGATCTGGATCAGCTCCAGCCCGGGCGGCGCCGTCGGTCGCGTCGAACGCGTAGCCGAGCTGCGCCTCGTTGGTGACGCGCGCACCGGCGGCTTGAACTCGGGCGGGAGCAGCGGGAAGGTCTGCAGCGTCGACGGATCGTCGGGCCGCTCGTAGGCGTAGAGCGCGCCGACCTGCGCGAAGATCCCGGCGATCTCGGGGATCCCGAGCCCGAGCAGGTCGAGGAAGACGTTGCCGCTGCGGATGTCGGCGAGCTCGCTGCGCGCGCGCTTGCAGCGTTCGCCTCGGCGAAGCTGCCGAGCAGCCCGCCGTCGATCAGCACCAGCCCGTCGATGTCGCGGTAGCCGGCCCGCCCGCCGAAGTCCCAGGCCGCGTAGGCCACGGCCGTCGACGCTCCGGCGGAGTGCCCGCCGAGGATCACGCGGCGCCCGCCGGCGCCGGCGCGCTTGACCACGGTGCGCAGGTCGTTGCAGCTGCGTCTTCAGCCCCCACTCCGAGACGAAGCGCGCGTCGGCGCCCTTCACGGAGCGGTACTTGAAGCCGAGGTAGTAGTCGAGCGCGGCATCGGGGTCGCGGCCGCTCGAACACCGACGTGTCCTCGAACGCCTGCTGGCGCCGGTCCACGATCCAGACCTGCGTGCGCGGGACCCGCTTCACGATGTCGCGCGCGACCGGCGCGATGCCGCCCGCGCCGCCGACGCGTGCCCGGCACCAGCACGACCACCTGCGTCGCGCGTCCTTGGGCCCGAGCTGCTGCACCCAGACGCGGTCGTACTTCGCCGGCCCGGCCGCCGGCGGCACCTTCATCGGGACGTAGCGGTCGACCGCCGCCGCCGGGGCGGCACAGGCGAGCGAAACGGCGACCGCGAGCGAGCAGGGCCAGGCGCACGGCGCGCAGCCTACATCGCGTCGGGCGCGTCCACCCCGAGCAGGTCGAGCGACCGCGCGAGCACGTCCGTCGCGTCAGCACGCAGATCGTCGATGCGCACGTCCTCGTCGCCGCCCTCCTCGGCCGCTCCGACCACGCGGCAGTCGCGGTAGAAGGCCGAGAACTCCTGCGCCGTCTCGTGCGCGTAGGTCGTCATCCGGTGCGGCGCACGCCGGTCGGCCGCCTCGCGCACCTCGGCCGGGAACTCGAGCAGCCGCTTGACGAGCGCGCGCGCCGACGGGTGGAAGCTGCTCGTCGCTGGCGCGCAGGTCGGCGGCCCGCGCGCGCGCTGCGACCCGCTCCTCGCCCGCCTTGCGCAGGATCGACTCGATGCGCGCGTGCGCGTACTGGACGTAGTAGACCGGGTTGTCCTGCGACTCGCTGCGCGCCAGCTCGAGGTCGAGGTCGATCGAGGTGTCGTGGCTGCGCGACGTCAGGAACCAGCGCGCCGCGTCCACGCCGATGTCGTCGAGCAGCGCGTCGAGCGTGACGATCGAGCCCTCGCGCTTCGACATCTGCGCGCGCCGGCCGCCCTCGAACAGGTTGACGAGCTGCATGATCACGATCTCGTAGCGCTCGGGGTCGCCGCCGAGCGCCTGCCACGCCGCGAAGATGCGCTTCACGTAGCCGTGGTGATCGGAGCCGAGCACGTTCACCAGGCGGTCGTAGCCGCGCGCCAGCTTCTCCGCGTGGTAGGCGATGTCGGGCGCGAAGTAGGCGAGCTCGCCGTTCGAGCGCCGCAGCACGCGGTCCTTGTCGTCGCCAGCGGCGGTGGTCCGCAGCCAGAGCGCGCCCTCGGACTCGTACACGCCCTCGAGCCGCCCGAGCACCTGGTCGATCGCTCCCGACTCGTACAGCGACCGCTCCGAGAAGAACTCGTCCATCCTCACGCGGAACCGCTTCAGCGTCGCCTCGATGTCCGCCACCATCAGCGCGACTCCACGCGCGGCCAGCTCGTCGGCGTCGAGCTCGGCCGCGCCCTCGATGCGCTCGGCCAGCCCCGTCACGTACTCGCCGCGGTACTCCTCCGGCTCCTCGCCGCGGGCGCGCGCCCCGATCGCCTCGCCGAACTTGCGCACCTGCGTGCCGGCGTCGTTGACGTAGTACTCGCGCTCCACCTCGTTGCCCGCCAGCTCGAGGATGCGCGCCAGCGAGTCGCCGTAGGCGGCGTGGCGCGCCGAGGCGACCGTCAGCGGCCCGGTCGGGTTGGCGCTCACGAACTCGAGCTGCACGCGCTGGCCCGCGTCGCCCGCGCCGAAGCGCTCGCCCGCCTCGCGGATGCCGGCCAGCGAGTCGAGGTACCACGCGTCCGTCATGAACAGGTTGAGGAAGCCGGGCCCGGCCACCTCGACGCGGTCCACCGCCGCCCCGAGCCGCTCGCCCAGCGCCTCCCCCAGCCGCTCCGCGATCGCGCGCGGCGGCCTCGCCGAGCGACGGCGCGAGCAGCATCGCCGCGTTGGTCGAGTAGTCGCCGAAGTCGACGCGCGGCGGCCGGTCGAGCTTCGCGTCCTCGAGCGGGCCGTTGCCGCGCAGGTCGGCGGCCGCCTGGCCGACGGCGCCGCGGAGGTCGGATACGGGGTCGGTCACGCCCCTCAGAGATAGCGCATCGCGGCGTCCACCCACGTCCCGGACGCCTCAAGCCGGATCGCGGGGCGTCGATACAGACTCTGTACCTCCGATGCTCTCCCGCATCACCTCACGAACCGCGCTCGTCCCCCTGCTGGTGCTGCTGCTCGGGCTGGCGGCGATCGCGACCAACACCCTGCTGCTGGACCGGTCCGAGTCGAGCCGCACCGCGGAGCTGAAGCTGGCCGGCATGCGGGCGGATCTGACGAGGATGCAGAACGCGCCCTTCCAGGCGAACCCGCGCATCGGCGGGTCGCCGGAGCGCGCGGCCGCGGTGCTGCGCGAAGGCAGGCGCTCGATCCGAACGGCGCTCGGCGACCTGGCCGCACGACTCGCCGCCGCCCGAGCTGGCCCGCATCGACCCGCTGCTGCGCGGCAACTACGCCGCGCTCGACGCCATCTACGCGATCGGCGCGGCCGGGCGCGAGTACGGCAGGCGCGCCGACCTGCTCGCCAACAAGTCCGCGATCAGCCTCGACCGGATCGAGCTGCTGATCGAGCGCGCCGGCGCGGAGTACGACTCGCGCGCTCGCCGCGCCCAGGACCGGGCGACCTACGGCTCGGCCGCCGTCATCCTGCTTCTGCTCGCGGCCTTCGGCTTCCTCTACATGCGCGCCCATCGCGCCCGCGGGATGGCCGAGGACCTGGCGGCCGAGAACGAGCGCCTGCTCGGCGCCAGCCGCGAGGAGGCGATCACGGATGCGCTCACCGGCCTGCGCAACCGCCGCGCCCTGCTGGCCGACCTCGAGCGCGACGTGGCCGAGGGCAGCCGCGTGATCCTGGCGCTGTACGACCTCGACGGGTTCAAGCAGTACAACGACAGCTTCGGCCACCCCGCCGGCGACGCCCTGTTGACGCGCCTGGGCGCCCGGCTCGCGGCCGCCGTCAACCGCCGCGGCCGCGCCTACCGCATGGGCGGCGACGAGTTCTGCGTCGTCGTGCCGGCCGGCCCCCAGGCGGGCGAGTGGATCGTGCGCCGCGCGGCCGCGGCCCTGAGCGAGCGAGGCGACGGCTTCGAGATCGGCTGCTCCTACGGCGCCGCCTACATCCCGGCGGAGACCGCCGACGCCGCCGAGGCGCTGCGGCTGGCCGACCAGCGCATGTACGAGGACAAGTCGGGCCGCTCGTCGGCCAGCCGCCAGAGCGCCGACGTCCTCCTTCAGGTCCTGAACGAGCGCATGCCGGAGCTGTCGGAGCACGTCAGCGGCGTCGCGCGGCTCGCCGAGCTGACGGCGCGCGCGCTCGGCCTGCCCGAGCACGAGATCAAGCGCGTCGCGCTCGCCGCGGAGCTGCACGACATCGGCAAGGCCGCCATCCCGCTGACCGTTCTCAACAAGGGATCGCAGCTCGATCCGGCCGAGTGGGAGTTCGTCCGCCGCCACACGATCATCGGCGAGCGCATCGTGCGCAGCGCACCGTCGCTGGCCCAGACCGCGAAGCTGGTCCGCTCGAGCCACGAGCGCCACGACGGTGCGGGCTACCCCGACGGCCTCGCCGGCAACGACATCCCGCTCGGCGCCGGCATCGTCGCCGTCTGCGACGCCTACGACGCCATCACGAGCGAGCGTCCCTACCGGGCCGCGCGCTCCCATGAGGAGGCGCTCGCCGAGCTGCGCCGCTGCGCCGGCTCGCAGTTCAACCCCGACGTCGTCGAGGCCTTCTGCTCAGTAGTGGTAAGGCTCCCGGGCGAGGATCTTGTGGGCTCGGTAGAGCTGCTCCAGCAGGACTACCCGCGCCAGCTGGTGCGGGAGAGTCATCGGGCCGAGTGACAGGCGCTGGTCGGCGCGCAGCTCGAGCCCCTTCGGCCCGCCGATGACGAAGCAGAGGTCGCGCCCGGCGCGGCGGCGCTCCTCGAGCCAGGCCGCGAGCTCCTCCGAGCTGAAGCTGTCGCCGCCGCTCGCCAGCAGCACCGAGAAGGCCCGCTCGGGGATGCGCGGCGCCACCTGATCGTCCTCGCGAACCTCGATCAGGTCGAGCTTCGCGTGGCCCGCGAGCATCTTGCGGTAGTGCTCGACGTCGTCCTGGTACGGCGGCCGCAGACGGCCCACGGCAACCACGGAGATCCGCATCGGGCTGCGATACTACGCGCGTGCCTGAGGACGCCGAGCGCCACTTCAACATCCACACCGATCCCGAGACGATGGCGGGCCACTACGCCAACTTCGCCAACGTCTCGCACTCGGACTACGAGTTCACGATCACCTTCGCGCGGGTCGACCACGAGGTCGACGAGGCCGAGGTCCCGGGAGTGGTGGTGTCGCGCGTGAACCTCTCGGCGCGCTTCATGCGCGAGCTGATCGACGCCATGGAGGACAACTTCTCGAAGTGGCAGACGCGCGAGGGAATCCGCGAGCTGCCCGAGTTCGGCCCCGGCTCAGAGCCGCCCGACTCGCAGACGAGCTAGCGCGCGGCGCCGCGCACGTAGGCCTCGCAGACCCTCACGGCGTCCTCGACCGACTCCCAGGTGAGGTTGTCGGGCACGTCCGACGGCCAGTGGTAGTTCGACGGGAACTTGGTCTCGTCGATGCCGGCCAGCAGGCAGGACGGGTAGCCGGCGCGCAGCGCGATCAGCGCGTCCGTGGCGATCACGGTGCGCAGGCCGCGCCGCAGCGGCACCCCGGCCGCCTGGCCGGCGCGCTCGAGCGCGTCGCGCGAGCTCGCCGTGTAGGGCCGCATGCGCAGCATCCCCTCGGCCTCGACCACGCACAGCTCGGGCGAGCCGACGCACTCGATGCAGACGAACTCGGTGCTCTCGCGCGGGAGCTGCGGGAAGTGGCGCCGCCCGTAGGCCTGCATCCCCTCCATGAACGACTCCTCCGAGCCGGTCGAGAGCAGGATCACGCGCACCCCGGCGGGCGGGTCGGCCGCCAGCCTGTGCGCCAGCGCCACGTTCGTGGCGACGGCGGTCAGGTTGTCGTTGGCCCCAGGGACGACCCGGCTGCGCGCCGATGTTCGCCATGTTGGCGGCGGCGCCCGCCGCGAAGCCGAAGCCGGTGCGGCGCAGGAAGCGGCGGCCGGTCAGCCCCCAGAGCGCCAGCATCACCGGGCCGAGGAAGACCCCGTAGATGATCGGCACGCTCTGCTGTGCCTTCGCGTGCGCCTCGGGCCAGCGCTCCATCGCGAGGCGCGGCAGCGCCGGGTGGAAGACGAGCCCCGAGTGGGCGGCGTCGTGGTGGGAGACGAAGACGACCGTGCGCTGCGCGTGCGGGTCGCCGGCCTCCGCGATCACGTTCCAGGTCGGCCGGTGCGGGAGCGTGCGGCGCCGGAACCAGAGCTTGCCGCCCGACACGTCGTCGTAGATCGCCGCCGCCGCGGCGGCCCCGACCAGCGCGGCGGCGCGCCGGCCCAGCATCGACGCCAGCAGGGCGGCCGCGTTGAGCAGCCCGATCGGCCACCAGTAGCCGCCGTGCGCGCTCTCCTCCTCGATGCGCACGTCGCGGCAGCCGGCCGCGCGCAGCTCCTGCGCAACCAGCTCGGCGGCCCGGCGCTCGCCCTCGGACGCCGACGGGCGCTCGATCTCGGCGAGCTGGCGGACGACGCGCTCTATCAGGGAGCGACTCATGGAGGTGGGCAGACTAGCCTCCCGCGCGTGCGACCATCCGGCGAGCTGCGGCTGGTCACGATCCCCATCAGCCACTACTGCGAGAAGGCCCGCTGGGCGCTCGAGCGGGCGGGTATCCCGTACCGCGAGGAACGCCACGTCCAGGGCATCCACCGCATTGCCTCGCGCCGCGCCGGCGGCAGCGGGACGCTGCCGGTCCTCGTGACACCGGAAGGCGCGGTCGGCGAGTCGGAGCAGATCCTGCGCTGGGCCGACGAGCGCACACCGCCCGACCGGCGGCTGTTCCCGGCGGAGCCGAAGTCGCGCGCCGAGGTCGAACGGCTCTGCCGCCGCCTCGACGAGGGGCTCGGTCCGAGCGGCCGGCGGCTGATGTACGTGAAGATGCTCCCCCTGCGCGAGCTGATGCTGCGCTACAACAACCGCGGGGTGCCGCGCTGGGAGGACCGAGCGCTGCGGCTGGGCTGGCCGCTCGCGGTGCGGTTCGTGGGCCGTGCTTTGGACATCCGACCCGGTGTCGAGGCCGAGGACGAGGCAACCGTCTGGCGCGAGCTCGACTTCGTCGGCCAGCTCCTTGCGGACGGCCGGAGGCACCTCTGCGGGGACCGCTTCACCGCGGCCGACCTGACCTTCGCGGCGCTCTCGGCGTCGGTGGTCGTGCCGCCGGTCTACGGCGTGCCGCTGCCCCAGCCCGAGCAGCTGCCGGCCGACGTCGCGGGGCTCGTCGAGCGGGTCCGAGACCACCCCGCCGGTCGCCATGCGCTCGCGCTCTTCGAGCAGCGCCGCGCCTAGCCGTCGCGGAAGGCCACGCCGATCCCGATCCGGTCGAGCGCCGAGGGGTGCGTCCCGAAGAGGATCTGCCACCAGCCCGGCGGGTCCGGGTCGGACACGTTGCGCAGGGCGAGCTTGCGCTCGAAGTCGATGAACGGGCCCGGCTCGTGGGTGAGCTGGAGCGAGAAGGCGTCGGCGCGCGCCTCGACCTGCCGCGACAGCACGTTCGAGGCCGCGCCGAGCGCGAACGTCACGAGCGCGACCGCCAGCGCGATCGCCGGCAGCGCCGCGGCGCCGCGGCGCCCGCCCGGCGAAGCGCTCGGCTCAGGCGCTGCACGAGGAACGTCCCCGCGGGCGCGACCAGCGCCAGCCAGGCCAGCCCGCGCAGCAGGTCGTCGTGCTTCTGATGGCCGAGCTCGTGGGCCACCACGAGCCGCACCTGGTCGCGCGGGAAGCCGGTCAGCAGGTTGTCGTAGAGCACGACCCGCTTCGAGTGGCCGAGCCCGATCACGTACGCGTTGGCGGCGGTCGTGCGGCGGCTCGCGTCCACGCGGTAGACCTCCCCCACGTCGACGCCGGCCCGGTCCGCAAGCTCGAGCACGTCCGATCGCGTCTGGCCAGGGGGCAGCTTCTCGAAGTCGTTGAAGATCGGGTCGATCACGACCGGGAAGAGCCAGATCGTGATCACGCCGAACGCGATCACCACCGCGGCCCCGGGCGCCCACCAGTGGCGCGGGAAGCGGCGGATCAGCGCCACCGCGAGCGCGCCGCCGACCGCCGCGAAGCCGGCGCCGATCAGGGTCGACCTGCCGAGGTCGCCGAACCAGTCGGGCCAGCCCTGGGTCGACAGCCCGAAGTCGACCGCCCGCTGGTGGCTCCAGGCGGACAGCGGCAGGTCGACCAGCACCAGCAGCACCGACAGGCCCGCCCCCACCGCGGCGCCGGCCAGGACCGGCCGCCGCGGCAGCCGCTCCATGACGCGCGCGGGCGGCCGCCAGGCCAGCAGCGCCAGCGCGCCGGTCCCGAGCAGCGAGGCCGCCGACCGAGATCAGCGCGGCCGAGCGACGGAAGTCCTCCGCGCGGTCCAGCTGGAGCGGCGTGAAGTACGATCTCGCGTCCACGGCGGCCGGATCGATCAAGCCGCTGCGCGGGCGCAACAGGAACGTCGCAGCCGCGGCGGAGGCCACCGCCACGGCAAGAGCCAGCGGCAGCCCTGAGCGCCACGAGTGGCCACCGGAACCCCTGGCTTCCATTCCCCGGACATCGTAGAAGGCACCCGGATGCGCATCGCCCTGCTGTCTGACGTCCACGGCAACCTGCCGGCCTTCGAGGCCGTGCTCGCCGATGTCGACGCCGGCGGCGCCGAGGCGATCTGGTGCCTGGGCGACCTGGTCGGCTACGGCGCCCAGCCCGACGAGTGCGTCGAGCTGGCGCGCGCCCGCTGCGACCTCTGCCTGGCCGGCAACCACGACCTGGTCGTGACCGGCGAGATCGACATCGCCGACTTCTCGTCCAGCGCGGCGGCCGCCGCGCAGTGGACGCGCGAGCACATCGGCGCCGCCGCGCTCGAGTTCCTGAAGGGGCTCGCGCCCGAGCGAGCGGGCGAGGAGATCGGCCTCTTCCACGCCTCCCCCCGCGACCCGGTCTGGGAGTACGTGCTCTCGACCTGGCAGGCCGAGGAGTGCCTGGACGCGATGGAGCCGCGCGTGGGCGCCGTCGGCCACTCGCACGTCGCGCTCTGGTTCTGCCGCGACCCGGACGGCGAGGTCGACGGCGCGCCCGCCGAGGCCGGCCTGGAGCGGGACCTGACCGAGGGCGAGTGGCTGCTCAACCCCGGCGGAGTCGGCCAGCCGCGCGACAACGACCCGCGCGCCGCCTGGCTCCTGCTAGACACAGGGGAGTGGAGCGCCGAGTGGCGGCGCGTCGAATACCCGGTCGAGCAGGCCGCGGCGGCGATCGAGGACGCCGGCCTGCCCACGGTGCTCGCCCAGCGGCTCTACACAGGACAGTGAGACTGCGAACGACCACAACCCTGCTCGTGCTGGCCGCGCTTCGCGGCCGGCTGCGGCGCCGACGAGGAGGGCGCGCAGTTGCCGCGCGCCACGGCCTCCGACCTGCAGGGCCAGCTCGACTCGATCCAGGCGCGCTTCGAGTTCCCGGACGGGGCCGCCTGCGACGACATCTCGGGCGGCGACGACCCGAACACGACCAAGGTCGCCGACCTGATCGACTCGCTCCCGAGCAACGTGGACGCGGACCTGCGCGACGCGCTGCGCGACAGCTTCGACCGGCTGTTCGAGCTGATCGACACCGAGTGCGCGCGCGAGACGCAGACCGAGACCGAGGAGACGACCCCCACCGAGACCGAGACGACGCCGACCGAGACCGAGACCGAGACGGTGCCGACGGAGACCGAGCCGACCGAGACGACTCCCACCGAGACCACGCCGACCGAGACGATCCCGACCGAGCCGCTGCCGGACGTCCCGCCCGACGAGGCGGCGGCGGCGGCGTCAGCCCGGAGGACCGGCGAATGAGCGCCCCGGCCGAGATCGCCTCGCGCTACCGGATCGAGCGCCGCCTGGGCGCCGGCGGGATGTCGACGGTCTTCCTCGCCACCGACGCCGTGCTCGAGCGCGCCGTCGCGATCAAGCTGCTCGCCGAGCACCTCGCCGAGGACGAGGACTTCGTGGCGCGCTTCCGCCGCGAGGCGCTCTCCGCCGCCCGCCTCCAGCACCCCAACATCGTGCAGGTGTTCGACTCCGGCCAGGACCCCGAGAGCAGCCGCCACTACATCGTCATGGAGTACGTGGACGGGCCCGTCGGCCGCCGACCTGCTGCGCGAGTACAAGCTGCTCGACATCGACCAGACGACGGCGATCCTGCGCGACGCCTGCCACGGCCTCGAGTACGCCCACCGCGCCGGAGTGGTCCACCGCGACGTGAAGCCCGGCAACCTGCTGATCTCCGAGCAGACCGGCATCACGAAGCTCGCCGACTTCGGCATCGCCAAGGCGGCCGAGCAGACGCGCATCACCCAGGTGGGCTCGGTGCTCGGCACCGCCGCCTACCTGTCGCCCGAGCAGGCGCGCGGCGACGAGGCCGGGCCGCCCTCCGACATCTACTCGCTGGGCGTGTGCGCCTACCAGTTCCTGACCGGCCGGCTGCCGCACGAGTACACGTCGCTGACCGAGCTGGCGCTCAAGCAGCAGCAGGAGGTGGTGCGGCCGATCACCGAGCTGCGCCCCGAGGTGCCGCGCGAGCTCGACGAGGCGATCCGCCTCTGCCTCGAGCGCGAGCCGGGCTCGCGCTATCGCTCCGCGCTGGAGCTGGCCGACGCGATCGACGCGGGCGTGCACGGGCGAGGCGACCGACGTGACGCGGCGCATGGCGCTGAGCGACGCCGCCACCGACTCGACGCGCGCGCTGCCGCGCACCGCCTACATCCCCCCCACCGCCTCACGCCCCGCGTACTCCGAGCCCACGCGCCCCGCCGCCGGCGCGCGCCGCGAGGAGCGGCGCTCCGCCGGACGCCGCCGCCTGGGCAGCTTCTTCGCGCTGCTGCTCGTGCTCGCCGCGATCGCCGCCGTGGGCGTGGCGCTGATCGCCTCGAGCGACAGGGGCAGCAACGTGGCGCCGGTCGACTCCGACAGCGCGCAGCAGCAGATCCAGGATCTGCGCCAGTTCCTGCAGGAGCACTCGCGCTAGCGCGCGAGATCGGTCCGCCAGCCGCCGCCCCGCCAGGTAGCCCTGGACGTTGCCGTGGCCGGAGTAGCCGCCGGCGGCGTACAGCCCGTCGACGCCGGGGACCGCCCCGGCGAACGGCAGCCCGTCCTCGCTGTAGCCGACGGTGCCCGACCCAGCGGTGGGTCACGGGCGCGGCCACGTCGAGGTCCTCGCGCAGCCAGCGCTCGATGCGCTCCCAGACGCGCGGGCTGCCCTCGTCGCGGTCGGTGTAGGAGTCGTCGCGCGTCGAGGTCGCTGAAGCCGCCGCCGGCCACGCGGCCGTCGGGCAGCTGCTGGAAGTACTCGTAGCCGAAGCGCGCGTAGACCGGGCAGTCGATCAGCCGCTCGGCCACGGGCTCGGTGGCGACCATGTGCAGCCGGCGCGCGCGAACGCGCCCGGACAGCGCCGGCACGAGCGCGGGCAGCGCGCCGTCGGCGGCCACGACCACGGCGCGCGCCCGCACCGCTCCGCCCGCGGCGACCGCCTCGGCTCCGCTCGGCGGCGCGACCACCGGGCTGCCCTCGTGGATGCGGGCGCCCGCCGCCTCCGCGCCGCGCGCCAGCGCCCGCATCCAGCGAGCGGGATGGAGCGCGCCGTCGTGGTCGGTGAGGCAGGCGTTGTGGGCGCTGCGGCGCAGCGCCGGCGGGAGCTCCTCGCGCTCGAGCAGCCGGCCCGGGAAGCCGTCCTCGGCGAGCGCGGCGACGTGGCGGGCCACGTGCGCGGCCTCCTCCTCCGAGCTCGGAGATCCGCAGCATGCCGGTGCGGCGCACCGCGTCGCCGGCGCCGAGCTCGGCCGCCAGCGCGTAGATCTCCTCCTGCGCTGCCAGCGTGTCCGCGTAGAGCCCGCGGGCGCGCGCGGCCCCGTGGCGCTCCCTCGCATCCACGTAGAAGGCCGCCACGCCCGCCAGCAGGAAGCCGCCGTTGCGGCCGCTGGCGCCGCCGCCGACCACGTCGCGCTCGAGCACGAGCACGTCGACGCCGTGCTGCGCGAGCCGCCGCGCGCAGGACAGGCCGGCGACGCCCGCGCCGATCACGCAGACGTCGGCCTCCGCGTCGCCGTCGAGCGGCGGGCGCGGGCTCGTACGGCTCGTCGAGCCAGTACGGGACCGTCGCGCCGGTCACGCTTCCCCCGCGAGGACGCGCTCGCCGTGCTCGGCGAGCGTGCCGGCCTCGACGGCCTCGCGCAGGCCGCGCATCAGCCCGCTGCATGAAGGTCAGGTTGTGCAGCGTGATCAGCCGCTTCGCGGTCAGCTCGTTCGGCCCTGACCAGGTAGTGCAGGTAGGCGCGCGTGTGCTCGCGGCAGGCGGGGCAGTCGCAGCACGGGTCGATCGGCTCGGTGCTCGTGCGGCTCGCCGGACTTCGACAGGTCGAGCCGCCAGCGCCGCGCCGGGTCTGCCACCAGCGCCGTGCCGTGGCGGGCCAGCCGCGTGGGCGTGGCGCAGTCGAACGTGTCGATGCCGGCGGCCACGGCGTGCACCAGGTCGTCCACGTCGCCGATGCCGAGCAGGTGGCGCGGCGGCGCGTCCGGGAGGTCGCGCAGCGACCAGCCCGACCACCTCGCGCATCTGCTCCTTGGACTGGCCGAGCGAGCCGCCGATCGCGATGCCGTCCACGCCGGCATCCGCGACGTAGGCGGTCGACCGCGCGCGCAGGTCCTCGTGGACGCCGCCCTGGACGATGCCGTAGAGCAGCTGGCCGGCCGGGCCGTGCTCGCCGTGCCAGCTGACGCAGCGGTCGAGCCAGCGGTGGGTGCGCTCCATCGAGCGCTGCGGTGTAGTCGCGCTCGACGTGGAAGGGAGTGCACTCGTCGAACGCGAGCGCGATGTCCGAGCCGAGCGCCGCCTGCACCTCCATCGAGGTCTCGGGCCCCATGAAGCGCTCGCGCGCCGTCGAGGTAGGAGCGGAAGCGCACCCCCTCCTCCTCGATCGAGACGATCATCGAGGTGTGGCGCTCGCGCCGGCGCTTGATCTCCTCGGCCACCGAGCCGTGGCCCATCGAGAAGACCTGGTAGCCGCCGGAGTCGGTGATGATCGCGCCGCGCCAGCCCATGAACTCGTGCAGGCCGCCTAGCTCGCGCGATCAGCTCCGGGCCCGGGCTGGATGAACAGGTGGAACGTGTTGCCGAGCACCATCTCGTACCCGAGCGCGGCGACCTCGGAGGCGTGCAGCGACTTGACCGTCGCGGTCGAGGCGAGCGGCACGAACGCGGGCGTGCGGACGTCGCCGTGCGGGGTGTGGATCACCCCGGCCCGGGCGGCGCCGTCGCGCGCGGTGATCTCGAAGGCGGGCGGCACGTTCCAGAGCCTACGGGCGGCCCGGAACGACGACGGGGCCGCCCGCCGGGGCGGCCCCGCCTGTACGGCCTGCGCCGCGCGCTACTCGGACTCGGTCGCCGTGCCGTTGAGCGCCGGCGTCGCGCCGCCGATCTCGATCCGGCGCGGCTTGCGCTCCTCCGGCTTCGGGATCCGGACCTCGAGCACGCCGCGGTCGAACGACGCGGAGATCGCGTCGGCGTCCACGCCGTCGGGCAGCGTCAGCGAGCGGTTGAAGCTGCCGAACGAGCGCTCGATGCGGTACCAGCCGCGCTCGCTCGTCTCGTGCTCGGCGCTGCGCGCGCCCGAGATCGTGAGCGTGCCGTCCTGGACCTCGATCGCCACGTCGCCCTCGGACAGGCCCGGCAGGTCCGCCTTCAGCACGAAGTGGTCCTCGGCCTCGACCAGGTCCACGGGCGGGACCCAGCGGCGCGCCTGATCGCGCTCCGCTCCGAAGAAGGCGTCGAACAGCTTGTCGACGTCGCGGGAGAACGGCTGGGGCTTCATCAGAAGAGCCATCTGTGCACCTCCATCCAAACCACGATGCATTGCGTGGCCCAACATAAAACCTGAGTCGCCTCTTGTCAAGTCTGCTGCAGCAGGATTCTGCCCGTCATCGCCTCCGGCTGGGCCTCTCCCATCAGCTCCAGCACGGTCGGCGCCACGTCGGCCAGGATGCCGCCGTCGCGCAGCTCGCCCACGTCGGCGGTGACGACCAGCGGCACCGGGTTCATCGAGTGGGCGGTGTTGGGGCTCCCGTCCGGCTCGAGCATGTGGTCGGCGTTGCCGTGGTCGGCCGTGATCACGCAGACGCCGCCCGACTCGTGGACCGCCTCGACCACCCGGCCGAGGCAGCCGTCCACGGTCTCGATCGCGGCCACGGCCGCCTCGATCACGCCGGTGTGGCCGACCATGTCGGGATTGGCGAAGTTGATGATCGCCGAAGCCGGGCTCGTGCTCGCCGCCAGGCCTCGACGAACGCGTCGGCGGCGGCCTCGGCGCTCATCTCCGGCTTCTTGTCGTAGGTCGGGACGTCGCGCGGCGAGTCGACCAGCCTGCGCTCCTCGCCCTGGTACGGGTCCTCCTCGCCGCCGTTGAAGAAGTAGGTGACGTGCGCGTACTTCTCGGTCTCGGCCACGTGCAGCTGGCGCACGCCGCGGTCGGCGAGCGTGCTCGCGAGCGTGACCGTCCGGCCGCGCCGGCGGGAACGCGACCGGGTAGTCCCAGTCCTCCTGGTACTGCGTGAGCGTCGTCAGCCGCACGTGCGGCGCGTCGCCGCGATCGAACTCGCCGAAGCCAGGCTCGCCGAGCGCGCGCGTCAGCTGGCGGGCGCGGTCGGGGCGGAAGTTGAAGAAGATCACGCTGTCGCCGTCGCGGATGCGGCCCTCGTCGCCCACGAGCGTCGGCTTGATGAACTCGTCGGTCTCGCCGCGCTCGTAGGCGGCCCGCACGGCGGCCTCGCCCGATGTCGGCCTGGTGCTCGGCCTCGCCGTGCACGAGCGCGTCGTAGGCGAGCTCGCGTGCGGTCCCAGCGCTTGTCGCGGTCCATCGCGAAGTAGCGCCCGGTGACCGTGGCGATGCGCGCGCCGGCCGGCAGGACCCTCGACCTCCGCCAGGTAGCCCGCGCCGGAGTCGGGGTTGGTGTCGCGGCCGTCGGTGAAGGCGTGGATCACGACGTCGTCGGCGCCTCGCGCGCGCCAGCTCGATCAGCGCGCTCAGGTGGCCCATCGACGCGTGCACGCCGCCGGCGGAGACGAGCCCGAGCAGGTGCACGCGCTCGGCCTGCGGCAGGCCTCGCGCAGCGTCTCGTTCTCGAGGAACGAGCCGTCCTCGATCGCCTCGTCGATCCGCAGCAGGTCCTGCTTGACGATCGCCCCCGCGCCCAGGTTGAGGTGGCCGACCTCGGAGTTGCCCATCTGCCCCTCCGGGCAGCCCGACCGCCGGGCCCCAGGCGGTCAGCGTGGTGTGCGGATGCTCGGCCCAGAGCTCGTCGAAGACCGGGCGTGTCGGCCAGCTCGACGGCGTTGCCGGGGCCGGGCTCGGCGAGCCCCCAGCCGTCGAGCACGACGAGCGCGACCGGTCTCACCGGGCGGCGGCCACGATCTGCGCGAAGCCCTCGGGATCGAGGCTGGCGCCGCCCACGAGCGCGCCGTCGACGTCGGGCTGGGCGAGGATCTCCGCGGCGTTGTCCGGCTTGACGCTGCCGCCGTAGAGGACGCGGATGCGCTCGGCCGCCTCCTTCGAGCGGTCGCCACGAGCGCGCGCACGAAGCGCGATCGCGTCCTGGGCGATCTCGGGCGTCGCGACCTTGCCGGTGCCGATCGCCCAGATCGGCTCGTAGGCGATCGTCACCTCGGCCAGCCGCTCCGCTCTCGACCTTCTCGAGCCCCTCCTGCACCTGGTGGCGCAGCTTGCGCTCGGTGTCGCCCGCCTCGCGCTCGTCCTCGGTCTCGCCGACGCAGAGGATCGGCCGCAGCCCCGCCGCCAGCGCGGCGGGCACCTTCTCCTGCAGCGCGCGGTCGGTCTCGCCGAAGTACTGGCGGCGCTCGGAGTGGCCGAGCACGACGCCGTCGACGCCGAGCTCGGTCAGCATCGGCGCCGACACCTCGCCGGTGAACGCGCCGGTCTCGGCCTGGTGCATGGTCTGGGCGTAGACGCCGACGCCGCTGCCGCGCAGCTTCTCGACGCAGACGTCGAGCGCGGTGAAGGGCGCGCAGATGCCGACGGCCGGTCCGCCCGTCGCCGGCGTCCGCGAGCAGCTCGAGCAGCCGGTCGCAGTACTCGGCGGCCTGGGCGCGCGTGCCCCAGAGCTTCCAGTTGCCGACGATCGCCGGCGTGCGCTCAGGCATCGTCGAGCGCCTCCACTCCCGGGCAGCGCCTTGCCCTCGAGCAGCTCCAGCGACGCGCCGCCACCGGTCGAGAGATGGTCGACCTGGTCGTCGAGCCCGAAGCTCGCGAGCGCCGCGCCGGAGTCGCCGCCGCCGACGACGGTCGTGCCGTCCGCGCGCGCCACCGCCTCGGCCACGGCGCGCGTGCCGGCCGCGAACGGCTCCATCTCGAAGGCGCCCATCGGCCCGTTCCAGAAGACGGTTCCGGCGCCGCGCGATCTCCTCGGCGTAGGCCGCGCTCGTGCGCGGGCCGACGTCGAGGCCCATCCAGCCGTCCGGCACGTCGACCTCGTCCTGCTCGCGGCGCTCGGCCTCGGCGTCGAAGCGATCGCCGAGCACGAGGTCGACCGGCAGCAGCAGCCGGCAGTCGGAGGACTCGGCCTTCTCGAGCGCCCGGCGCGCGAGCTCGATGCCCTCCTCCTCGACCAGCGAGTCGCCGGTCGGCTGCCCCTGCGCGCGGAAGAAGCTGAAGCACATCGCGCCGCCGATCAGCAGCGCGTCGGCGGTGTCGAGGAACTTGTCGATCAGCGCGATCTTGTCGGACACCTTGGCGCCGCCGAGCACGACCACGAGCGGCCGCTGCGGGCGCCTCGACGATCGCCCGCAGCGTGGTGACCTCGCGCTCGAGCAGCAGGCCCGCGACCGCCGGGTGCAGGAGCTCGGCGACGCCGGCCGTCGAGGCGTGGGCGCGGTGCGCGGCGCCGAACGCGTCGTTGACGTAGGCGTCGGCCAGCCCGGCCAGCTCGCTCGCGAGCTGCGGGTCGTTCTCGGTCTCGCCGCGCTCCCAGCGCGTGTTCTCGAGCACGCAGCACGTCGCCCGGCCGGGAGCCGCTCGGCGCCGCGGCGGACCTCCGGGCCGATCACCTCCGGCGCCTGGTGGACCGTCGCGTCGATCAGCTCGCCGAGCCGCTCGCGACACCGGCCGCAGCGACGTCTCCGGGTCGCGGCCCTTGGGCCGGCCGAGGTGCGAGCAGAGGATCAGCCGCGCGCCCTTGTCGAGCAGCAGCTCGATCGTCGGCAGCGCGGCGCGGATGCGGGCGTCGTCGGCGACCTCGGCCGCCGTCGAGCGGCACGTTGAAGTCGACGCGGGCGAGCACCCGCTCCCCGGCTTCGATCTCGAGGTCTCGGACGGTGCGCTTGCCGAAGCCGGTCGTGGCGCCCGGCTCAGGCAACCGGCGCCCCTGCGAGGACGCGCTGGGCGAGGTCGACGACGCGGTTCGAGTAGCCCCACTCGTTGTCGTACCAGGAGACGACCTTCACGAGCTTGCCGTCGATCACCATCGTCAGCGGCGCGTCGAAGATCGACGAGTACGGCCGAGCCGACGATGTCGGTCGAGACGAGCGGGTCCTCGCTGTAGCGGAGGATGCCCTCGAGCGCGCCGGAGTCGGCCTTGGCGGCGAAGGCCTCGTTGACCTCCTCCTTGCTGGTCGAGCGCGAGACCTCGCAGGTCAGGTCGACGACCGAGCCGGTGATCACGGGCGCGCGGACGGCGATGCCGTTCAGCTTGCCGTCGAGCTCGGGCAGCACCAGGCCGACGGCCTTGGCGGCGCCGGTCGAGGTGGGCACGAGGTTCACGGCGGCGGCGCGGGCGCGGCGCAGGTCCTTGTGCGGCGCGTCCTGGAGGTTCTGGTCGGCCGTGTAGGCGTGGATCGTGGTCATGATCCCGCGCTCGATCCCGACCGCGTCGTTGAGCACCTTCGCCACCGGCGCGAGGCAGTTGGTCGTGCAGGACGCGTTGGAGATGACGTGGTGCTGCTCGGGGTCGTAGGCGTCCTCGTTGACGCCGAGCGCGAGCGTCACGTCCGGCTCGGTGGCGGGCGCCGTGATGATGACCTTCTTGGCGCCGGCGTCGAGGTGCTTGGCGGCGTCGTCGCGCTTGGTGAAGAAGCCGGTCGACTCGATCACGACGTCGGCGCCGACGTCGCCCCAGGGCAGGTTCGCGGGGTCGCGCTCGGCGAAGACGCGCAGCTCGTTGCCGTCGACGATCAGCCCGTTCTCGGTGGCCTCGACCTCGCCCGGGAACGGGCCCAGGATCGAGTCGTACTTGAGCAGGTGGGCGAGCGTCTGCGTGTCGGTGATGTCGTTGACGCCGACCCAGTCGATGTCAGCGCCGCGAGCATGAGCGGCCCTGAACACGTTGCGGCCGATGCGCCCGAAGCCGTTGATTCCGGCCTTCAAGGCCATCCGTACTCCCTTTCGTTCGCCGTTTCTTAGCGTGGGTGAATCTATCTCAGGGGCGCCGAGGCGGCTTCTGGACGTCGCGGTGGACGACGTCGATCAGCAGGTCGCCGCGGGCTGCGTATACCCGCGCGAGGTGCTCGGCGATCACGACCGAGCGGTGCCGCCCGCCGGTGCAGCCGATGCCGATCGTGAGGTGCGACTTGCCCTCCTGCTCGTACATCGGGAGCAGGTAGTCGAGCAGCGGCGTGAGGTGGTCGTAGAAGTCGTGGATGCCGTCCGAGCCCTCGACGTACTGCGATCACGGCGTCGTCCTTGCCCGGTCAGGTCGCGCAGCTCGGCCTCGTAGTGCGGGTTCGGCAGGAAGCGGACGTCGAAGGTGAGGTCGGCGTCGCGCGGGGTGCCGTGCTTGAAGCCGAAGGTCAGGAACGTGACGGCGAGGCGGCCGACCTTGCCGCGCGGGAGCATCTTGTCGGCCACGACCTTGCGCAGCCGCGAGGCGGACAGGTCGGAGGTGTCGATCGAGACGTCGGCGCGCTCCTTGAGCGCGGCCAGCACCTCGCGCTCGGTGTGGATGGCCGCGTCGACGGAGCCGCCGTCGGCGAGCGGGTGGCGGCGGCGGGTCTCCTTGAAGCGGTTGATCAGGACCGGGTCGCTGGCCTCGAGGAAGAGCAGCCGGAACGGGACGCCCTTGGCCTCGAGGTCCTCGAGCACCTTGACGAGGCCGTCGAAGTAGGCGCCGCCGCGCGTGTCCGAGGCGACCGCGGCGCGCTCCACCTTGCTGCCCTCGTGGCCGAACAGCTCGGCCAGCGAGCCGATCATCTCGGGCGGCAGGTTGTCGACGCAGAAGTAGCCGGCGTCCTCGAAGGTGGCCATCGCCTGCGACTTGCCGGCGCCGCTGAAGCCGGTGATGACGACGAAGTCCTGGATCACCTTCGGGTCACCGGATCTTGTTGACGTAGGCGTGGATGTCGCGGGCGACCTTGCCCGGCAGCCCGGGCACCGCCTCGAGCTCCTCGCGGCTGGCGCCGAGGAAGCGCTCGGGCGAGCCGAAGTGCTGCAGGATGCTGCGCTTGCGCGCCGGGCCGACGCCGGGCAGGTCGTCGAGCACCGAGCGCGTCATCGCGCTTGTCGCGGCGGCCGCGGTGGAACTCGATCGCGAAGCGGTGGGCCTCGTCGCGGACGCGCTGGAGCAGCTGCAGCTCGGGGGTGTCGTGCGGCGAGCCGCAGCGGCGCGCTGAGCCCCGGCACGAAGACCTCCTCGATGCGCTTGGCGAGGCTGACGACGTTGACGCCGAGGTCGCGGAACGGGCCGAGCTCCTTGAGGCCGGCCGAGAGCTGGCCCTTGCCGCCGTCGATCACGATCAGCGCCGGCAGCGAGGCGAAGCTCTCGTCGTAGTCCTTGTCGTGGGGGCTGCGCTCGCGCTGGGCGACGTACTGCGCCATCCGCCGTGAGAGCACCTCGGCCATGGCAGCGAAGTCATCTTGGACCGAGCCCCGGATGCCGAAGCGCCGGTAGTCGGACTTCTTCGGCGGCGCCGCCCTCGAACACGACCATCGAGGCGACCGTGTGGGCGCCCATCAGGTTGGAGATGTCGAAGCACTCGATCCGCATCGGGATCGAGTCCATGCGGAGGGCCTTCTGGAGGCGGTCGAGCGCCTCGATGCGCTGCGAGCGGCGGTGCTCGGAGCGCAGCCGGTCCTGGTCGAGCGCGAGCCGCGCGTTGCGCTCGGCGAGCTCGAGGATGCGGCGCTTGTCGCCGCGCTCGGCGTGGCGGACCTCGACGGGGGCGCCGCGGCGCTCGGCGAGCGCGGCGGCGAGCGTGGCCGGGTTCGGCGACGCTGCTCGGGACGATCACCTGCGGCGGCACCGCGATGCGCGCTGGCGTAGTACTGGAGCACGAACTCCTCGGCGACCTCGCCCTCGTCGCGCTGGGCGGCGTTCTCGAGGTAGAAGCTCTGGCGGTCCTGGAGCACGCCGTCGCGCACCTGGAAGACCTGCGCGTTGGCGTCGGTGCCCTCGGCGGCGACGGCGATCGCGTCGAGCGTGCCGACCGCCTCGTTGGCGATGCGCTGGCGCTCGAGCAGGCTGCGGACGGCCTTGAGGCGGTTGCGCAGCACGGCCGCCTGCTCGAACTCCTGCTCCTCGGAGGCGCTGCTTCATGCCCTGGTCGAGGGCGCGCTCGATCTGGCGGTAGCGGCCGGAGAGGAAGTCGATGATCGTGTCGACGTTCTCGCGGTACTCCTCCTTGGAGATGTAGCCGACGCAGGGGGCCTGGCAGCGCTTGATGAAGTAGTCGAGGCAGGGGCTGCCGCTGGCGCGGCCGGGCTCGGGGCCGTCGCAGGTGCGGTACTGGAAGACCTTGCCGAGCAGGTCGAGCGTCTCGCGCACGCGCTTGGCGTTGCTGAACGGGCCGAAGTAGGCGCGCCCGCGGCGGTGGCGCTCGCGCGTGAAGTAGATGCGCGGGTAGTCCTCGTCGAGGCTGATGCCGATGTAGGGGTACGACTTGTCGTCGCGCAGCCGGACGTTGTAGACGGGCCGGTGGCGCTTGATGAACTCCTGCTCGGCGAGCAGCGCCTCGGCCTCGGTCTCGGTCGCGATGAACTCGATGTCGCGGACCTCGCTGATCATCGCGGCGCGCGGGCGGCTGAAGTGGCCGCCGACGCGCTTGCGGATCGAGAGCGCCTTGCCGACGTAGAGGACCTTGCGGCGCCCGTCGCGGAACAGGTAGACGCCAGGGGCGTCGGGCAGGGCCCGGCGCTCCTCGGCGAGGCGGCTCTCGGTGCTCTCTCGGGTCTCGGTCTCGGCGGCGGCCAACTACACCGAGGATATGCGGCCGCCGGTCGGCCTCAGGCGAGCAGGCGCACCACGGACTCGGCGACGCAGCAGGGCTTGTCGGAGCCCTCGACCTCGACGGTCCACTTGTAGACGATCTGATGCCAGCCGCCGCCGACGTCGTCGACCGACTGGGTCTCGACGCTCCCGCGGATGCGGCTGCCCGCCGGGACCGGCGCGGGGAAGCGGATCTTGTTCCAGCCGTAGTTCACGCCGAGCTTGAAGCCGGTCGACTCGAACAGCTCCGGGCGGAAGCCGTCGATCATCGCGAGCGTGAGATTGCCGTGGGCGATCGTGGTGCCGAAGGGGCTCTCTGCCTTGGCGCGCTCGACGTCGACGTGGATCCACTGGTCGTCGCGGGAGAGGTCGGCGAACGTGTTGATCTCCGCCTGCGTGACCTCGCGCCACTCGCTCGGGCCGATCGTCTTGCCGATCTGGTCGCGCACCTCGTCAATGCCGTTAACGGTGAGGGGGGTCATGGCGCGCAGCCTACATTCCGGCGGCCGCCGCTTGGCGCGGCGGGCGTGGCGCCGGCCGCGCGCGAGCGCGGCAGCGCGGCCAGCACTGCCTCTCGCTCCGCCCGCGCGCGAGTGAGTGCTACGAACCGAGCGGTATGCGCGACGTTCGTCGACCACACCCCGGGCGCGCGGGGCGGGTGTGACGTGCCGGCGAAGCGCGTAACGCCGCGGCGACGCGCAGCGCACCGGACCCGCCGCTTAGGCTGGCGCCCATGAACTTCGAGGAGATCCGCTACGAGGTGGCCGACGGCGTCCTGACGATCACGCTGCACCGGCCCGACCGGCTCAACGCGTTCACGGCGACGATGGGGCGCGAGCTGATCGAGGCGTTCGACCTGGCGGATGCCGACGACGGCGTTCGTGCCGTGGTCGTCACGGGCGAGGGGCGGGCGTTCTGCGCCGGGGCAGACCTCGGCGGGGGCGGAGACACGTTCGACTGGCGCGACCTGGCCGAGGGCGAGGGCTCGGTGCCGCGCGACACCGGCGGGCAGGTGTCGCTGCGCATCTTCCAGTCGGTCAAGCCGGTGATCGCGGCGATCAACGGGCCCGCGGTCGGGGTCGGCATCACGATGACGCTGCCGATGGACGTGCGCATCGCCGCCGCCGGCACCAAGATCGGGTTCGTGTTCACACGGCGCGGGATCGTGCCCGAGGCCTGCTCGTCATGGTTCCTGCCGCGGCTCGTGGGGATCTCGCAGGCGCTCGAGTGGGTGGAGACAGGGCGGGTGTTCAGCTCGGAGGAGGCGCTCGCCGGCGGGCTCGTGCGGAGCCTGCACCCGGCCGAGTCCGTGCTCGAGGAGGCGCAGGCGCTGGCGCGGGAGATCGCCGACAACGCCGCGCCCGTGTCGGTCGCGCTGGCGCGGCAGCTGCTGTGGTCGATGCTCGGCGCCGCGCACCCGATGGAGGCGCACCGAGCCGACTCGCGGGCGATGTTCGCGCGCGGCCAGTCCGACGACGCGCGCGAGGGCGTGACGTCGTTCCTGGAGAAGCGGCCGGCGCAGTTCACCGACCGCGTGAGCGACGGGCTGCCGGAGGTGTTCCCGGGGCGCGAGGAGCCGGCGTTCGGGTAGGCGCCCGCGCGGCGGCAACGCGGCGCAGCGCGCGCGGCGGGCGATCGCGGGCTAGTCCTCCCGGCGGTACCAGGGCTCGGCGCGCAGGGCCGAGCGGAGCGCCTCTTTGCCGTCCTGCAGGACGGGCGCGCCGTGGGTGACGAGCACGCGGTCGAAGTCGAGCTCGAGCAGCGGCTCGAGCGTCGGGTTGAAGCGCTCGCGGTAGAAGCGCTTGACGCTCGGCATCGAGGCGGCGGTCCGACCACACGCGCAGCTCTCCCCCGACCTCGACCAGGGCGTCGCCGAACGCGAGCGCCCGGTGCGAGGGCAGCAGCAGCGGCGTCTCGTGACGGCGCGGCTTGCCGATCCTGTGCGCCGCGGCGCCGGCGGGCAGCTCGTCGCCGGGCTCGAAGGTCCGGAACCCCGCTTCGTCGGACAGCCGCTTCGCGCAGGCGGGGTGCCCCCAGATCGTCACCTCGGCGTCGCTGCCGAAGCGGTCGCGGATGGCCTCCGAGCTGCGCACGTGGTACGGGATCGTGATCAGGATCGCGAGCCGCTCGCCGAGCTGGGCCTCGATCAGGTCCAGGACCGGATCGGGCTCGGGCGGCAGCAGCGGGATCGATCAGGACCACCTCCGTCGCCCGCCTTCAGCGCAAACGAGGCGACCTCGCTGCCGAACTCGCCCGGATGCCATTCCGGATGACGCGCGGTCCAGCGCCAGAGGCCGTCGGCGAGCTCTTCGGGGGCGGTCGCGGGGGCTTCGTCGAGAGCGGTCATAGCTCCGGCACTATAACCGCTCACGGCCGATAGCGGGTTACGGCCCGCGGCGCTGCGCCCGGCCGACCTCGGTAGAAATGACGGCAGCCGCCCGGGGGCGGCTGCCGGTCTGGCGGACTCGGGTCGGGCTAGCTCGCCAGACGCTTGCGAAGCAGATCCTTGCCCTGCTCGGCGCCCTTGCGGCTCGCCTCCTGCGCGCGCTGGAAGAACTCGGACAGCTCGGAGTCGCCTTCGCGCTCGGCGTCCTGCCGGTAGCTCTCCAGCCGCAGCACGTTGGACAGGCACTGCTCGGTGAACCAGATGATGTTGTAGTCCTTGTCCTGCGTGCCGGTCACCTGGCCGGTCTCGGCCTGACTGCTCGCCATCGATCTCTCCTCCTGCGTCGACTGCGTTCCTTTTTGGGTACCCGGCGACCCACTCGCTCACTCCACAAGGCGCACCTTCAATCGCGGTCCGCCGACGTCGCCGGCGGCACCCAGCAGCGCGAGGATCTTGGCCACGTACGCCTGCGTTTCTGGATACGGCGGGATGCACATGCAGGCGGTCACAGCGCCCGTCCCGGCGTTGTAGGCGGCCAGCGCGAGCGGCACCGATCCGAGCCGGCGAAGCAGGTCGCGCATCAGGTGTCCCTGCGCGTCGATCGCCGCCGGCGCATCGAAGGGATCGGCGAGCCCAAGCGCCGCCGCGGTGCCCGGCATGAACTGCGCGATCCCCTGCGCACCGGCGGGACTCCGCGCGTCCGGATCGAAGCCCGACTCCACGTAGAGCTGCGCCGCCAGCAGCGCGGCGCCGATGTTCCAGCGCTGCGCCGCCCGCGCCAGCGGCTCGTGGAAGGCGGCGGGCACGAACGACGGCAGGCCGCCCGACTCGCCTGACCCGCCGTAGCCGAGCGAAGCCGAGCCCGCGTTCAGCGTGTAGCCGTAATGCCAGGGCTCCCAGCTGTAGCGCTGCACGAAGCCGAAGCGGGTGGCGTTCGCGGCAAGCCAGCCATACGCGCCCGGCGGGCCGAGGTCGAGCTCGGTGGCATTGCGGTGCAGGCTCGTGCCGGGCCGCGCCACCCACTTCGGGTCAGGATGCGCGGCGAACAGCTGGGCCTGCTCGGCGTCGGAGCGGTAGCCGGACACGACGATCAGGGTCAGCCCGGCGGCGCGCTTCAGCGGCGACGGCCAGCCGGTCGAAGGCGCGCGCGACGTCCGGCCGCATCGGCTTCCCGGTCCGGTACGCCAGCGGTCCGGCATAGCCGCCACCCGATGCCTGGGCCGGCGCCCATGCACCGCCCTCCTGCGGCGCGACCTCGGCCGTCGCTCGCGCCCGCACGGCGATCCGGTCGGCGCGCTCGCGCGACAGCCGCACGCGCACCGAGTCGCGCAGCACGACGGTGACCCGGGTGGGCGTCGCCCCGCCGCGAAAGCTGACGTCGACCGCGCGCGGATCCGCGCCGTTGCGTCGTGCCCCGCGCAGGGCCGCCGCCCGAGCCGCCGCGACGTACGCGGCCGTAGTCAGGTGGCGCGGGTTCGGATCGCCGCTCGGCAGCAGAACGGGCTCGAACAGCCGCCCGAAGTCGCGCCGCATGACCTGCGCCGCGGAGACCGCGGCCAGATCGGCGGCGCGCTGGGCGTGCCCCCTCGCACCGAGGGCCTGGCCGAAGCCGAACAGGACGAGCAGGCCGGTCAGCAGCACCGCGAGCAGCCCCAGGACGAGCAGGACCGCCTGGCCCGATTCGCGCGCAGGCGCGTCGGGAGGGGATCGGCTGATGCCCGTGCGGAACATGGCTCTCACCGTCGCGCGAGGCCAGTGACCGAACAAGACGCGCGTGTGACATCTCGGTCACGGGTGGGTGAAGCGTTCGTGACGCTGCCGCTCGCGGCCACGGGATACGCTCAGCGGCGTGCCCGCCCCGGCCCGGCTGCGCTTCTTGTCCTCGGTCGCCTGCGTGGCGGCGATTCGTCGGGCGTCTTTTCGCAGCGGCACCCGCCTGGGCGGTGACGGTGCACGACACGAAGATCGCCGGCCCGGCGAGCCCGGTCTCCCAGGTCAACGTCTTCACCGGGTCCGACGCCGGCGCGCCGGACTTCGGCACCGGCGGCGGCGCGGGCAACACGTTCCCGGGCGCCGTGGTGCCGTTCGGGATGGTCCAGTTCAGCCCCGACACGCTGCCCGGCCTGACGGCCTTCGCCGGCGGCTACAGCTACGGCGACCGCCGCATCAAGGGCTTCAGCGTCAAGCACATGAGCGGCCCGGGCTGTGCCGCCTACCAGGACCTGCCCTTCATGCCGACGACCGCGCCGATCTCCGGCTCGCCGGCGAAGCCCGGCAGCGCCGACCTCGCCGACCGCTTCGCCGCCGGCTTCTCCCACGCGCGCGAGCGCGGGAGGCCCGGCTTCTACGGCGTCGAGCTGCATCCGCGCAGCGGGCCCGGCGATCGACGCGCGCCTGACTGCGACGACGCGCACCGCCTTCGGTCGCTTCACCTATCCGCGCGGCCGATCCTCGAGCATCCTGATCAACGCGACCGGCGGCGCCATGGGCGCCAAGGACGCCCAGGTCCGGATCTCGCCCGGCCGCCGCGAGATCTCCGGCGCGGTGACGAGCGGGCAGTTCTGCTACCAGGGCAACCTCTACCGGCTCTACTTCTCGGCGCGCTTCAGCCGCCCCTTCGCCGCCTACGGGACCTGGCGCGACGACTCGCTCGCGCGGCGCTCGCGCTCCGCCTCGGACTCGATCCCGGGCACGCCGTTCATCCTGCAGCCGATCCCGGGCGGGCCGCAGGACCGCGGCGTCGGGACGACCGCCCAGACCGGCGCCTACGCGACCTTCGACACCCGCCGTGCCCGCACCGTCGACGTCCGCGTGGGGCTCTCGTTCGTGAGCGTCGCGAACGCGCGGCGCAACCTCGCCGCCGAGAGCGGCCGGCGGCGCTTCGCGGACGTGCAGAGGCGGGCGCGGTCGGCGTGGGCGTCCGCGCTCGGCCGGATCGCGGTGCGCGGCGGCTCGCGCGCGAGCACGCGCCTCTTCTACACCCAGCTCTACCGGGCGATGATCCACCCGAGCACGTTCAGCGACGTGGACGGGCGCTACGTCGGCTTCGACGGCCGGGTGCACGACGGCGGGCGTCACGTGCGCTACGCGGACTTCTCCGGCTGGGACACCTACCGCAGCCAGATGCCGTTGATCGCCATGCTCGCGCCGCGGCGCGCGTCGGACATGGTGCGATCGCTGGTGGGCGCGGCGCGCGAGAGCGGCCAGCTGCCGAAGTGGTCGCAGGCGAACGGCCACACGCACGTGATGGTCGGCGATCCGGCCGACCCGCTGATCGCGGGCGCCTACGCGTTCGGCGCGCGGTCGTTCGACGCCGAGGCGGCGCTCGCCACGATGGTGCGCGGCGCGACGCGCTACGGGAAGGCCTCGAAGCCGCCGGACTACTACGCCCGCCAGGGCCTGCCGCAGTACCTGCGCCTCGGCTACGTCCCGCACGAGCTGAACACGGACGCGATCAGCCAGGTGGCGCAGCCCGAGCAGGTCTGGGGCTCGGCGTCGACGACGCTCGAGTACGCCGTGGCCGACTTCTCGATCGCGCAGCTCGCGGCGGCCACCTGCGACCCGAGCATCCAGTCGACCTTCATGCGCCGCTCCGCCAACTGGCGCAACCTCTTCGACCCTCAGACGCGCTACATCCAGCCGCGCACTCGCCGACGGCTCGTTCAAGCGCGGGCTGCCCGCGGGCGAGGAGGGCTTCGTCGAGGGCAACGCGGCGCAGTACACGCTGTTCGTGCCCCAGGACCCGGCGGGGCTCTTCGCCGCTCTCGGTGGCCGGGGCGCGGCGATCGCGCGGCTCGACGACTTCTTCTCGCGCATCAACGCCGGGCCCGGCGCAGCCGTACGCGTTCCTCGGCAACGAGCCCACGCTCGGCACGCCGTGGCTCTACAACTGGCTCGGTCAGCCCTACAAGGCCCAGCGGATCGTGCGCCGCGCGATGTTCGGCCTCTACGACCTGTCGCCCGGCGGCTACCCCGGCAACGACGACCTCGGCTCGATGGCCTCCTGGTGGGTCTGGAACGCGCTCGGGCTCTACCCGGCGATGCCGGGCACCGACCTGCTCGCGGTCGGCGCCCCGCTGTTCCCGCGCGCGACGGTGCGGCTGCCGCGGTGGGCGGCTGCGGATCGCCGCCCCGGCGCCAGGCGGACCCGGCCGTACGTGCGCGGCCTCAGGGTCGGCGGCCGAGCCTCTGGCCGGTCGTGGCTGCGCTTCCGCAAGGTCAGCGACGGCGCGGAGCTGAGGTTCGAGCTCGGCCGGAAGCCGAACCGCCGCTTCGGCGCGGGCGACCTGCCGCCCTCGTACGGGCCCGACGACGTGTCCTCGTGCGCCGGCGAGCGTTCAGCGCCCTAGGGATCGCCGCGGCGCTGGCGGCGACGCCTGCGAGTGGCGCCACCGCGGCCACGCCGCCGAGCACGGCCTCCGGCGACAACGCCTGGACGGAGGTGACCGCGCGTCCCTTCGGATTCGCCATCGACGGGGCCTGCGGACGGCGGCGCTGCCCGGTCGCCCTCAAGACCGTGAGCGGCACGCACTCGCACGGCGGCGTCCCGTACACGGCGCTGGGGTTCACGGTGGGGCCCGAGCCGGAGCTGCGGCCGCCGGTGCTGGCCGGCGACCCGATCGAGCCTCCGGAGATCGGCGCCACCCGCAGGTATCAAGCGGTGGGAGTGCGGTCGGTGGCGCGGCGGCGGACCGGGTCCCTCTTCATGCTCTCGACCGACGACCCGGCTGGGCGACGCCTCGCGCTGACTATCCGCGGGCGCGGCCGGACGGTGTCCATTCGCGCGCGCGTCGTCGGCGGGCCGGCCGGGGAATCGGAGGCGGTGTCGGCGGTGTCGATGTCGTTTGCGTCACCTCGGGGCGAGGCCTTCCACGGCTTCGGCGGCCGGCGCGAGAGCACCGACCTGCGCGGACGCGACCTCGTCAGCTGGGTGCTCGACTACCGCTTCCCGGATGCCTCGACGGGCTACTACGCGCCGCAGACCAGCTTCATCTCCTCGCGCGGCTACGGCGCCTACCTGGACGGCCCGCGGATCGCGCGCTGGCGGCTCGCGTCCGACACCGGCTCCGCCTGGCGCGTCAGCAGCGCGGGCCGCGAGCTGCGGCTCGTGATCGTCTCGGCGCGCCCGCGCCTCGCCATCCGGACGCTCACCGCCATCACCGGCCGCCATCGCGTGCCGCCGGCCTGGAGCGTCGGCCCGACCCTGTCGCGCACCTTCGGAGTCCTGAAGGACGATCCGACGCGCTATCGCGCCGAGGTGGAGGCGGACGTGGCGCGGCTCGAGCGCGGGCGGCTCCCGGTGTCGGCATATGCCTTCGAGGCTTGGGCGGGCCTCCCCCGCGACTTCGTGACCGGCGTCGTTAGACGTCTGCGAGCGAAGGGCATCCGAACGCTGCTCTATCTGCGCTCGTTCGTCGCCGACGACATCGCGGGCACCGAGTCGCCCGGCGCCTTCGAGGAGGCGGTGACCAAGGGCTACGTCGCCACCACGGCGACCGGCGCACCCTTCCTGATCCCGTCGCCCTTCCCCGGCGCCCAGGCTGCTGTTATCGACTTCACGGACCCAGCGGCCCGGAGCTGGTGGCGCACGCGCGTGCGGGCGCTGCTGTCCACCGGGGCGGAGGGGTTCATGAACGACTTCGGCGAGCAGGTCGTGCCGAGCATGCACTTCGAGGACGGCAGGACGGGCGCGACCGTCCACAACGTCTACCCGGTGCTGCAGGCGCGCGCGACCCGCCGGGCGGTCGACGAGTTCGAGGCCGCGCACCCGCGCCGGCACGTCTTCTTCTTCCAGCGCGCGGGCTTCAGCGGCCGCCCGGGATCGACCGCGTACGAGAACGCTCAGTTCCCGGGCGACGAGACCGTCGACTGGCAGCGCGCCACCGGGCTCCCGTCGATCGTGCCGGACATGCTCAACCGCGCGATCGGCGGCGCGGCGGGCTTCACGACGGACATCGGCGGCTACGCGCAGTTCACGGCCACGACCCCGGTGCTGCCCTCCACCAGCCGGGAGCTGTTCATGCGCTGGTCCCAGGCGGCGGCGCTGACGCCGTTCTTCCGCGTCCACAACTCCGGTCTCGACGGCGTCCGGATGCCCTGGAGCTACGACCGCGTGACGCTGCGGACGTGGTCGGCGATGGCCCGGCTGCACCTGCGAGCCCGCCCGCTGCTCCTGCGCCTCTGGCGCTCCTTCGAGCGCACCGGCATCCCGATGACGAGGCCGCTGTGGCTCGTCGATCCCGCGGGCGCCCGCGGGCCGCGCGGCGACGACGAGTGGCTGCTCGGCGACGATCTCCTCGTCGCGCCGGTGCTCCGCCAGGGCGCGCGATCGCGTTCGGTCCGGCTGCCGGCCGGCTGCTGGCGGCTCCACGGAGGCGAGCCGCACCTGCGCGGCCCACGGCAGGCGGTCGCGCGGGCGCCCCTCACGCAACTGCTCTGGTACAGCCGCTGCGGCACTGCGCCGCTGGGGCCCGGGCCGGTGAGGTAGCCGCCTCACCGCCTGCCCTCGCAACGGTCGGCCAGCTCGGCGACCGCACGGCCGAGCTCGCCGCGCGGCTCGCGCCCGCCGAGCGCGAGCTGGGCGCCCATGCGGGCATCGGGGAGCCGGTGGACCGCCTGCGTCGGCCAACCGTCCGGATCGTCTCGCCCGGCGCGGCAGCGGTTGAGGACGATCGCTCGGCTCGTGGCCCAGTCGCGCGAGGCAGTCGGACGCCACCGCGGCGAGGGCCGGCTCGCTCGAGGGCGCCGCGACGATCACGACCTCGTCCGCGATCGCGGCCGGCGCTCCGCCGAGCGCGGTCGACCCGGCGTCCAGCACCAGCGGCGCCCAGCCGCGCGTCGCGTCCGCCACGGCGCCGCTGTCCGCTCCGCCGACCAGGCAGAGCCGGCCGACCGCCCTGGTCTGCGCGCCCGGCGACATCCTCGAGCGCCCTCGCGAGTCGCGTCGCCGGTTGCGTCGCAAGCGGGATCGCGGCGGTGCTCGCGTCGCAATGGACCGCCGCGGCGCCCGCGGGATCGCGGCGAGCGAGCTCGGCGGCCAGCGCCCGCGCCACGACCGTGACGCCGCAGCCGCTCGTGAGGCCGAACACGGCAACGATCGAGCGGATCGCCGCCGGCGCCGGCGCCGTCAGCCGACGCGCCGGCTCCGCGGGCTCGATCAGCCAGGCTCCGGCCGCGGCGAGCGCCGTTGCGATCGGGCCTCGCCTGTCGTTCATGGCTCCTCCACGGCCGCCGTGGCGGTCACCTGGAGCCGGTCGCCGAGGGCACGCAGCGGCGACGGTGGTCGCAACCGAACCGCGACTCGCCCGCCGCTCACTGTCACGCGGGCGCGCGCCTCGGACCAGCCGGGCAGCGCGCGGCGAGCGCCGACGGCCGGGTCTCCGCCGCCCGCGAGGGCAAGCGCGCCGGCCTCGGCCGCGTTGCCCGCCAGCACGCCCGCGTAGCCGACGGCGAGCAGCTGGAGCATGCCGAGACCCACGGCGATCAGCGCCGGGACGAGCGCGAGCAGCTCGATCGT
This sequence comes from uncultured Thermoleophilaceae bacterium, assembly GCA_963828225.1. GTDB lineage: Bacteria > Actinomycetota > Thermoleophilia > Solirubrobacterales > Thermoleophilaceae > JACVRW01. The sequence goes on from CAWHDX010000007.1 coordinate 1,061,940, forward strand.
GGCCTGCCCGCGCGAGTCGGCCGCGATCGAGCGCCTTCACGGATCGACCCCGAGCGAAGAGATGGCGGAGATGCGGATCGGGCTCGCGCGGCCGAAGAGCAGGGGCACGCGCGCCGAGACGCGGACGCGACCGTCGCTCTCATCGACCTGCAGCCCCCGTTCGAGCGCGCGCGGGAGGACACTGCGTGCCGCGGCTTCCGGGTCACGGCCGACGGCATCGGCGCGCGCGCCCGCGCGTGCGGCGTCAGCGGTCAGCCAGGCGGCGTGGCCGGCGAGCGCGAGCTGCCAGACGATCGCGCCGACGAGGATGACGGCGGGGAGCACCGCGACCAGTTCGATCGACGCCTGGCCACGCTGGTTGCGGTGGATTGCGGGCATGACGTCGAGGGTCCCGCGAGGCGTGTGACGGGACAAGACCGGGGCGTGACAAGGAGGTCACGCAGGGACGGTGAGCGGCGGGAGCGGGAGCGAAGTGGGTGGGGCGGGTGGAGCGGGCGGCGGGCGGCGCCTTACGGCCTCAGCCGTACCGCCGGTACTGGGTCCAGACCCAGTAGATCCCGTAGGAGCACAGCCCCAGCAGCGCGAACCAGGCGACGATGCCGGCGCCGCCCACGTCGAAGAGCCGCTCCGTCCCGACGATCGTGAGGACCGCCAGCGCGACCGATCCGTACAGCGCCAGGCGCAAGTTCGGCTCCAGCGTCTCGAGGTCGAGTCCGGTACTGGCCGTAGAAGCGAGCCGCCAGGAACACGATCGCCACCAGGAAGCAGATGCTCAGCGCCGTGAGCACGACGTCGAGCCCCTGGCCGCCGCCGGGCAGCAGGGTCAGCACGAGCGCCACCGCCGCCACGACCCCGAGCTTCCACGCGAACTGCATGCGCGGAAGGCTAGGCGATGCGGCGGAGGCGCCGGGCGCGGCGGGGCCGGGGGTCACGGAAGAAACGGGACACATAGTCACGTTTCTTCCGGGACCCCCCTCGGGGACCCCGCGGCGGAGGGGGGGTGACGGAAGAAACGTCGATATGGCCGACGCTTCTTCCGTGACCCCCCGGGCCCAAGCGCCGGGGCCGCCCCGAAGCGCCGGGGCGCTCCGAAGCGCCGCACCGCCCCAAACGCCGCTACTGAATCGCCCCGCTCGCCGCCAGCGCCAGCACCACGACCCCCAGCGCCACCCGGTACACGACGAACACCATCGTCGAGTGGCTCGTCAGGAAGCGCAGCATCCATGCGATCGCCGCGTAGCCGGTCACGAACGCCAGCGCCGTCGCGATCGCCAGGTTGCCCGCGCCCACGTGCTGGCCCTCCTCCCCGTTCGCGATCGACCCGAGCTCCAGCAGCCCCGACAGCACCACCGCCGGCACCGACAGCAGGAACGAGAAGCGCGCCGCCGTCGGCCGGTCCAGCCCGAGGAACAGCCCTGCGGTGATCGTCGCCCCCGACCGCGACACCCCCGGGACCAGCGCCAGCGCCTGCGCGAACCCCACCGCCAGCCCGTCGCGCGAGTTGATCTGCTCCATGCGTCCGCGACCGCGTCCCCACCCGCTCCGCGGCCAGCAGCACCAGCCCGAGCACGATCAGCGCGATCCCGATCAGGTAGAGGTCGCGCGCACCCGTCTCGATCTGGTCCTTGAAGGCCAGCCCGAAGATCCCGATCGGGATCGTCCCGAGCACGATGTACCAGCCGATGCGCGCGTCGAGGTCGCGCGGGAGCGACCGCTCGCGCAGCGCGGGTCCGAGCGTCCGCACCCACGACACGGTGATCCGCCACAGGTCCTCCCTGAAGTACAGGAGCACCGCCGCCATCGTCCCGAGCTGCGTGACCGCGGTGAACGCCGCGCCCGGATCCTCCCAGCCCAGGAAGGCCGGCACGATGCGCAGATGGCCGGTGCTCGAGATCGGCAGGAACTCGGTCAGTCCCTGGACGATGCCCAGCACGATCGATTGGAGCGTCGACACCGCGGCCGCAGAGTAGTGGCCGCGTCAGCCGTGCTCGCCGGAATCCCGGAACCGCGCGCGTGACTTCTCGATCTCCTCGATCGCGTCCTCGCGCGAGAACCAGCCCTCCACCTCCACCTTCTTGTTCTCGAGCTGCTTGTAGACGGTGAAGAAGTGCGCGATCTCGTTCCGAAGCTGATCCGGAACCTGATCGAGCGTCTCGAGCGTGCTCCAGCCCGGATCGGTGAGCGGGACTGCAAGCACCTTGTCATCCAGGCCCGCGTCGTCCTCCATCCGGAACAGCGCGATCGGCTTCACCACGATCAGGCAGCCCGGGAAGGTCGGCTCCGACACGCAGACCATCACGTCGAGCGGGTCGCCGTCGAGCGACAGCGTGTCCGGGACGAAGCCGTAGTCGGTCGGATACACGACCGACGAGAACAGGAACCGGTCGAGCTTGATCACGTCGCGCTCGTGGTCGTACTCGTACTTGTTGCGACTCCCCTTCGGGATCTCGACGATGCAGTCGAAGGCGTCGCTGGCCACGGCGCTGGAAGCTACTCCTCGAGCACCTCTTGAGCCACGGCGAACGCGCTGTTCGCAGCAGGCACTCCGCAGTAGATCGCGCTCTGCAGCAGCACCTCCTTGATCTCGTCGCGCGTCAGCCCATTGCGCAGCGCCGCGCGCACGTGCATCTTCAGCTCGTCGAAGCGCCCGCCGGCGATCAGCGCCGTCAGCGTGATCGCGCTGCGCATCCGCCGGTCGAGCCCCGGCCGCGTCCAGATCTCCCCCCACGCGTAGCGCGTGATCAGGTCCTGGAACTCCTCGGTGAACTCCGACTTGCGCTCCTCGGCGCGGTCCACGTGCTCGTCTCCGAGCACCTCCCTGCGCACCTTCATCCCGCGCTCGTGCTGCGAGCTCATTCGGCCATCCCCTCATGCGCCTCGAGTGCCCGGTCCACCAGATCGCCGGCCGCGCCCAGGTACCCGGCCGGGTCGAGCGCGCGGTCGATCTCCTCCTCGCTCAACGAGACCCGCTCGTCCGCGATCAGCGCCTCTCGCAGCGATCCGCCGCGCGCGGCTATCTCCGCCACCAGCTCCTTGGAGCCGGGGCCGAGCGCCGTCGACACCGCCTCGGTCATCAGCAGCCCTCCGGTGAGGTCCAGGTTGGCCCGCATCCGCTCCGCGTCCACCGACAACCCGTCGAGCGACTCGCGCACCGCCTCCGCCGCCCCGCCCACCAGCGCCAGCGCCCGCGACAGCGCCTCCCATTCCGCCTGCCACGCCCCGGCCGCCCGCTCGTGCTCCTGCGCCTGCACCGACAGCAGCACCGTCGCGGCGCCCCGCGCCCCGGCCGCGCAGGCGATCGCCAGCGCCGCGCCCACCGGGTTGCGCTTGTGCGGCAAGGTCGAGGAGCCGCCGCGGCCCTGCCGACGAGGACTCGGCCAGCTCCCCCACCTCGGTCTGCGCCATCAGCTTCACGTCGAGCGCGATCTTCTCGAGCGCGCCCGCCGCCAGCGCCAGCGCCGCGCCGAGCTCGCCCACGCGCGAGCGGCGCGTGTGCCACGGCAGCACCGGCTCCTCGAGCTCGAGCTCCGCCGCCAGGAACGAGAGCACTGTGATCCCGTCGTCGCCGAGCGCGGCCAGCGTTCCCGCGGCGCCGCCCAGCTCGACCTCGAACGCCAGGCCGCCGAGCCGGTCGCGCGCGAGGTCGACCTCCACCAGCCACCCGGCCGCCTTGAGCCCGAACGTGGTCGGCAGCGCCTGCTGCAGCAGCGTCCGCGCCGCCATCGGCGTGTCGCGATGCTCCCGCGCCAGCCCCGCGCACAGCTCCGCCACCCGCCCCAGCGAGGCGTCGATCGGCTCGAGCGCGCGCCGCGCCACCAGCACCGCCGCGGTGTCCATCACGTCCTGGCTCGTCGCGCCGCGGTGCACGTGCTGCGCCGCCTCGCCGCCGACCGCCTCGCGCAGCGCCGACACGAGCGGCGCCGCCGGGTTGGCGTACGACCGGCCCGCCGCGGACAGCGCATCGAGGTCGAAGTCCGAGGCCGAGCACGCCTCCCCGATCGCCTCGGCCGCCTCTGCCGGGATCACCCCCGCACGCGCCTGCGCGCGCGCGAGCGCGGACTCGAAGTCGAGCATCGCCTGGTACCAGGCGGCGTCCCCGGTGGCCTCCCGCACGGCGGGCGGCACGAACAGGGGCTCAAACTGCAAAGAAGGTGGTCTCGCTGTCGCCCTGCAAGCTGATGTCGAACCGTAGCCCGCCGTCGTCCTCGACGGCCACCAGGCCGGCCCGCGCCGCCGGGTCCTCGATCGACGAGAGCACCGGATCGGCCTCGTTGGCCTCGGCCTCGTCGGGGAAGTAGACACGCGTCACGAGCCGCTTCAGCAGGCCGCGCGCGAACACCGAGACGTCGATGTGCGGCGCCTGCGGCCGACCGTCGGGACCCGGTACGACGCCCGGCTTGATCGTCCAGAACTCGTACACGCCCTCGTCGTCGGTGTGCGAGCGCCCGAAGCCGTCGAAGCCCTCCTCCAGCGCCAGCTCCTCGCGATCGTCCTCGGGGTGCGCGTAGCGCCCGGCTGCGTTGGCCTGCCAGATCTCGAGCATCGAGTCGATCACGGGGATCCCCTCGGCGTCTGTCACCACGCCGAACAGCCGCAGCGCCCCCGGGTGGTCGCGCGACACCAGCTCCGGCCCGATGAAGCCGTCGTCAGTCCCGATGTGGAAGAACGGGCCGACCGTCTGCGACGGCGTCGGGAACAGCGTCACCTCAGTCCTCCATCGGCGTCGACTCGCGCCCGCGCAGCACGATGTCGAACTCGTACGCGAGCGCCCACTCCGGGACCGTGCTGCTCAGGTCGAAGGCCGAGATCATCCGGTCGCGGTGGCGCGGGTCGCGCACCGAGTTGAAGATCGGGTCCTGGTAGAAGAGCGGGTCGCCCGGGAAGTACATCTGCGTCACGAGCCGGGTCGCGAACGCCGGCCCGAACACCGACACGTGGATGTGCGCGGCGCGCCAGGCGTTCTCGTGGTTGCCCCACGGGTAGGCGCCGGGCTTGACGGTGATGAAGCGGTAGCGCCCCTCGTCGTCGGTGAGGCAGCGCCCGGCGCCGGTGAAGTTCGGGTCGAGCGGGGCCGGATGGCGATCCACCGCGTGCTGGTAGCGGCCCGGCCGCGTTGGCCTGCCAGACCTCGACGAGCGTGCCCGGCACCGGGCGCGCATCGCCGTCGATCACCCGCCCGTGGACGATGATCCGCTCGCCCAGCGGCTCGCCGTCGTGCTGGCGGGTCAGGTCGTGGTCGAGCTCGCCGATCCGCTCGTGGCCGTAGACCGGGCCGGTGATCTCGGAGAGCGTGTGCGGCAGGATGACGAGCGGGCGCTTCGGGGAGCGCGTGCGCGTGGCGACGTAGTCGGGGTGCAGGTACGGCGGGTCCACCTCCACGTCGTCGCGGCGATAGCCCTCGGCCCCTTCGGTCACCCGTTGCGCCATCTCGCCCTCCCCGGGATCAGCCCTCGTCGCCCTCGCGCACCATCTTCAGAACGTCGCGCAGGTACAGCAGGTGGTCCTTCATCGCGCGCTCGGCGCGCGCGGCGTCGCCCTTCTCGATCGCGGCCAGCAGCGCGGCGTGCTGGTCGGCAACCGCCGAGCGCACGAGCGCGCCGTGGAGCAGCTCGTTCAGCGACGGCTGGACGACCTCGAAGACCCAGCCGGTGAGCGCCTGCAGCATGCGGTTGCCGGACGCGGCCGCGATCGCCTTGTGCAGCTCGGTGTCGCTCTCGCCGAGCGCGTGCGCGTCGTCGGCCGAGGCGCCCTCCGCGACGGCCTTGCGCAGCCGCTCGAGGCTCTCCTCGTCGGACTGGTAGGCGGCCACGCCGGCCAGCGGCACCTCGAGCAGCAGGCGCGCGTCGAGCAGCTCCTCGAGCGTCACCGAGCCCGTCTCGAGCATCATCCCGATCGCGTCGCTGAGGCTGCGGCCCATCCCCTCGTCGGCGGTGTGGGCGACGAAGATGCCGCCGCCGGGGCCCTTGCTGGCGCGGATCAGGTTGCCGCTCGCGAGCAGCTTCAGCGCCTCGCGCAGGGTCGGCCGGCTGACGCCGAACTCGGCGGCGAGGTCCTCCTCGCGGCCGAGGAAGTCGCCCGGCGCGAGCCCCTCCTCCTGGATGTAGTGCTGGATCTGGATCGCGACCTGCTCGCTGGCGCCGCGGATCATCCGCGGGCGCGAGCGCGGCCGCGTCGCGCGGGCTCTCGGCGGGCGTGGCGCTCACTGCCCGAGCCACTTCTCCGGACGCTCGTCGACCACCCGGCGCGCCTTGCCGTCGGGGCGCGGGAGCACGCCGGGCGTGACCGGCACGACGCGCACGCGCAGGCCGAGCTGCTTGCGCATGCGCTCCTGCAGCTCGCGCGCCGCCTTGCCGTCGGGCAGCTCCACCTCGAGCTTGATCTCGTCCATGCCGCTGGGCTCCGAGTAGAACGTGATGCGGAACTCGCCGGACCCCTCGGCGTGGCGGACGGCCTCCTCGATCGCCGACGGGTAGACGTTCATCCCGCGGATCACGACCATGTCGTCGCTGCGGCCGACGATGCCGCCCGGCAGCCAGCGGTCCTCGTGTCCCGCGGGGCAGCGCTCGCCGGTGTTCACCACGACGTCGCCGGTCCGGTAGCGCAGCACCGGGAAGCCGGTGCGCCGCAGCGGCGTCAGCAGCAGCTCGCCGCGCTCGCCGAGCGGCGAGGGCTGGATGTCCTCGTCGACGATCTCGACGACGAACTCGTCCTCGTCCACGTGCAGGCCGTGGCCCTCGGAGCACGGGTAGCCGAACGGACCCGCCTCGGTGAGGCCGGCGTGGTCGATGCAGCGCGCGCCGAAGCCCTCCTCGATGCGCGCCCGCACCGCCGGCAGCGAGCCGCCCGGCTCGCCGGTGCAGAGCACCCGCTCGACCGAGTCGAGCGCCGACTCGAGCCGCTTCTCCACCGCCACCTCGAGCAGCCGCAGCGCGTAGGTCGGCGTGCACCAGATCGCGGTCGCCCCGACCTCGTCGATCGTCAGCAGCCGCTGCGCCGACCCCATGCCGCCGAGCGCGACCCCCATCGCGCCGATCTCCTGCAGCCCCTCGTTGGCGGCCCAGAACTGGACGTGCGGGCCGAACGAGTAGCAGAGCGCGACGCGGTCCTCGGCGCCCACTCCGGCGACGGTCAGCGTGTGCGCGAAGCGCTCGCGCCACCAGTCCCAGTCCTCGGCCGTGTCGAGCACGCGCAGCGGCGGCCCGGTCGTGCCGCTGGTCTGATGCAGCTGCGTGTAGCGGTCGAGCGGATAGGTGAGGTTGGTGCCGAAGGGCTGGTTGCGCTCCTGGTCGTGCACCAGCTCGGCCTTGGTGAGCGGCGGCAGCTCGAGCAGCGTCGGGTCGTCGCCGAGGCTCAGCTGCTCCATGCGGCGGCGCTGGAACGGGTTCTGCTCCGCGACGAGCCGGATCAGGTCGCGCAGGCGATCGGCCGCGAGCGCGCTTCCGCCTTGGGGGCCGTTGATGTGCGAGCCGGCTACCGCCACCGTGCCTACCGTATCACCCAAATATCAAACAATTTGAACTTTAAAGCTCCAGTTCGAGCCCCACGTAGTTCTCCGCCAGCGAGGCCGAGGCCGCCCGCGAGGAGCAGACGTAGTCGAGCTGCGCCACCTGCAGCCGCGCGCCGAATCCGTCCTCGTCGTCGGGCATCCGGTGCAGCATCGTGCGTCATCCACCAAGAGAAGTACTGCGTGCGCCAGACGCGCCGCAGGCAGGTCTCCGAGTAGGCCTTCAGGACGCTGTCGTCGCCGCTCTCGAACCAGCGCTCCAGGCCGTGCGCCAGCACGCGCACGTCGGCGACCGCGAGGTTGAGCCCCTTGGCGCCGGTCGGGGGCACGATGTGCACGGCGTCGCCGGCGAGGTAGAGGCGGCCGTGCTGCATCGGCTCGGTGACGAAGGAGCGCATCGGGGTGATGCCGCGCTCGAAGATCGGGCCGCGGTTGACGCGGAAGTCGCCGCTCGCGAGGCGCGTCTCGAGCTCGTCCCAGATGCGCTCGTCGGGCCAGGCCTCGATCTGGTCGTCGGGGTCGCACTGCAGGTAGAGCCGCGTCACCTCGGGCGAGCGCATGCTCTGCAGCGCGAAGCCGCGCGGGTGGTGGGCGTAGATGAGCTCGTCGCTCGACGGCGCCGCCTCGGCCAGGATCCCGAGCCAGGCGAACGGGTAGATGCGCTCGTGGAAGCTGAGCACGCCGTCGGGCACGGCGTCGCGGCAGACGCCGTGGGAGCCGTCGCAGCCCGCGATCACGTCGCACTCGAGCAGGCGCTCCTCGCCGTCGTGCACGAACCGCAGCGAGGGCGAGTCCGTGTCGATGCCGAGCGGCTCCACGTCCTCGACCTCGAACAGCAGCTCGCCGCCGAAGTCGAGCCGCGCGGCGATCAGGTCCTTCACGACCTCCTGCTGGCCGTAGACGGTGATCGAGCGGCCGCCGGTCAGGTCGTCGAAGTCGATCCGGTGCCCGCGCTCGGCGAAGCGCAGCTCGACGCCCTGGTGCACGAGCCCCTGGCGCTCCATGCGCTCGCCCACCCCCATCTCCTTGAGCAGCTCGACCGTGCCGTGCTCGAGCACGCCGGCGCGCACGCGCTGCTCCACGTACTCGCGGCTGCGCGCCTCGAGCACGACGGCGTCGATCCCCGCGAGGTGCAGCAGGTGGCCGAGCACGAGCCCGGCCGGTCCCGCCCCGACGATTCCGACCTGGGTCCGCTGGCTCATGTCAGCATTTCTTACTCTTTCGGCCATCGCCACGCCAGCCCCCGCCACCACACGAGAGCTGGGGTCGCGCGGCCGGCGGGCGCTCGCCACCGGCGTCACGCTCGTCGCGACGGGCGCCCTGCCCGGTTTCCTGGCGGCCGCGCTGGCGCCCCGCATCCGCGACGACTTCCCCTTCCCGAGCTCCTCGCTCGGCGTGGCCGCCGCCGTCTTCTACCTCGTCAGCATGCTGTTCTCGTCCGCCCTGGGGCGGCTGGTCGAGCGCATCGGCGCGGTGGCGGGCACGCGCGCCTCGGCGGTGCTGACGGCGCTGGCCTGCGTCGCCGTGGCGGTCTTCGCGCACTCGGCGGCGGGCCTGATCGCGCTGCTGGCGCTGGCCGGGATCGGCAACGCGATGGCCGGGCCGGCGATCAGCGCGGCGCTCAAGTACGAGGTGGCGCCGCCGCGGCGCGGGCTCGCCTTCGGCGCCCAGCAGGCGGGCGCGTCGATCGGCGCCGTGCTGGCCGGGCTCTCGCTGCCCGCCGTGGCGATCCCGTTCGGCTGGCGCTGGGCCTACGTGCTGGTGGCGGCGCTCGCGCTGGCCGCCGCGGCGGCCGCGCCCGGCCACATCCCGCGCCCCCACCCGGCCGAGCGCGGGCGGCCGCCGAAGGGACTCGGCGTGGTGCACGCGCTCGGGCTGACGGCGTTCCTCGCCAGCGCGGCGAGCGTCGGCTTCATCTCGTTCCTCGTCTCCTACGCGGTCGAGAGCGGGATCGACGAGAGCGCCGCCGGGCTGCTGCTGGCGGCCGTCAGCGCCTGCGCGGCGGCGTGCCGGATCGCACTGGGCGTGGTGGCCGACCGCGGCGAGCAGGACGCGCTGCGGCCGGTGCCGGCCATGTTCGCCGTGAGCGCGGCCGCCTACCTCGCGCTGATCTCCGGCGCGCCGGGGGTGATCGTCGCGGCCGCGCTGGTTGCCGGCAGCTTCGGCTGGGCCTGGCCGGGCGCGCTCAACCTCGCCGTGGTGCAGCACAGCCCGGACGCGCCGGCCTGGGCGGTGGGCGTGATGCTCGGCGGGCTGTTCGCGGGCGCGGTGCTCGGCCCGCTGACGATCGGGCTGCTGGCGCACGACGGCCACTTCGGCTGGCGTGGGTCCTCTGCTCCGTCTTCGCGCTGCTGGCCATGGCAACCGTCGTCGCGGTGCGCCGGTATCGTTTGGAGTGATGCGTCGCCTCGCCCCCCTGCTCGTCCTCGCCACCTGGCTGCTGCTGGCGGCGCCGGCGTTCGCGGGCGACAACGGCGAGGGCCTCGTGGGCGAGACCGACGACCGCATCATCACCTTCTTCTGCCTCGGCCTGGTCGTCGCGTTCACGGTGCTCGTCGCGCTCTTCTCGGCCCTCCAGGCGCGGCTCGACCGCCGCAAGGAGGACCGCAAGGCCACCGAGCTGCGCAAGCGCGTCGGCTGGTAGGCCCGGTCGCCGGCCCCAGAAAGACCGCGACCCCGTCGAGACGGGGCCGCGAGTGCGAGGAGGGATCTGCAGCGCCCATGCTGCCGCGGGGCGGCGCCGCGCTGGTGTGAACAGTCGGAGAACAGCCGATTCCTTTGCTTCGGGCCTCTGACAAGCTTCAGGCCCGTGTCCGACGACGTCACCTACGAGCGCAGCGGCGCGGCCGCGGTCGTCACGATCGACCGCCAGGAGCGCCGCAACGCGATCGACGGGCCGACGGCGGAGCTGCTGACCGAGGCCTACCGCCGCTTCGTCGCCGACGACGAGGCGCGCGTGATGGTGATCACCGGCGGCGGCGAGCTGGCCTTCTGCGCCGGCGCCGACCTCAAGGCGATCGAGACCTTCGGCCCGCGCCTGGAGCTCGAGGACGGCCCGCTCGGCTTCACGCGGCTGATCTCGCCGAAGCCGACGATCGCCGCGATCTCCGGCTGGTGCCTCGCCGGCGGGCTCGAGCTGGCGCTCTGGTGCGACCTGCGCATCGTCACCGAGGACGCCAAGCTCGGCTTCACCGAGCGCCGCTTCGGGGTCCCGCTGGTCGACGGCGGCACGCAGCGCCTGCCGCGCATCGTCGGGCCTCGGGCGGGCGCTCGACATGATCCTCACCGGCCGCATCGTCGAGGCCGAGGAGGCGGCGCGGATCGGGCTGGTGACCGAGGTCGTGCCCGCCGGCCGGCACCTGGAGCGCGCGCTGGAGATGGTCGAGGCGCTCGCGCGCTTCCCGCAGCAGACGATGCTGGCCGACCGCTCGGCCGCGCTGGAGGGCATCGGGCTGACGTTCGAGGAGGGCATGCGGCTCGAGGCGCGCTCGGGCCTGCCCACGCGCGAGACCGCCTGGGCGGGTGCGTCGCGCTTCGCCGCCGGCGAGGGCCGCGGCGGCGCCGGCGCGGGCGCGTGATGGCGGCCGATCGAGGTCGACGACCTGCGCAAGTCCTACGGGTCGGTCGAGGCGGTGCGGGGCGTCTCGTTCGAGGTGCAGCCGGGCGAGATCTTCGGCCTGCTCGGGCCGAACGGCGCGGGCAAGACGACCACCGTCGAGATCCTCGAGGGCTACCGCAACCGCTCCGGCGGCGAGGTGCGCGTGCTCGGGCACGATCCCCAGGAGCGCGACCGGCGCCTGCAGGAGCGCGTCGGCATCGTGCTCCAGAGCTCCGGCTTCTACCCGCGCGTGACCGTGCGCGAGGCGGTCACCCACTTCGCGAAGGCCTACTCGGCGCCGCGCGACGCCGAGGAGACGATCGCGCTGGTCGGCCTCGAGGAGAAGGCCGACGCCCGCACCAAGGACCTGTCCGGCGGGCAGCGGCGGCGGCTCGACCTGGCTCTGGGGCTGATCGGCGACCCCGAGCTCGTCTTCCTCGACGAGCCGACGACCGGCTTCGACCCCGCCGCGCGGCGGACCGCCTGGGGCGTGGTGCGGCGGCTCAAGGAGCTCGGCAAGACCGTGCTGCTGACGACGCACTACCTCGACGAGGCGCAGGAGCTCGCCGACCGCGTGGCGATCGTCAAGGACGGGCGCATCGTCGCCGAGGGGCCGCCGGGCAGCCTCGGGCCGGGCAGCTCGCGCTACCGCGTGTCGTACATGTCCGAGGGGCGGCGCGTGGAGCACCAGACCGACGACCCGACCGAGCTGCTGCACCGGCTCACGCGCGACGCGATCGGGCGCGGCGAGCGGCTCGACGGGCTCGAGGTCACGCGGCCGACGCTCGAGGAGGTCTACCTCGAGCTGACGCGGCGAGGCGGACGCCGTATGAGTTCCGATGGCCCTCGCGTGGCAGCAGTTCCGCTTCGAGCGCAAGCTGTTCTGGCGCAACCCGAGCGCCGCCTTCTTCAACTTCCTGCTGCCGCTGCTGCTGCTCGTGCTGACCGCCTCGGCGTTCGCCACCGACGACGACGAGCTCGAGGTGCTGATCCCGGGCATCGCCGGCATGGGCGTGCTCGCGACCACGTTCACCGCGCTCGCCTTCAACCTGACGATCCTGCGCGACGACGGCGTGCTCAAGCGCTGGCGCGGCACGCCGATGCCGGCGGGCGCCTACCTGGCGGGGCTGCTCGGCTCGGCCGCGCTCAACGCGTTCCTGCAGGTGCTGCTGGTGGTGACGATCGGCAACCTCCTCTACGGCGTCGACTGGCCGCAGGAGCCGGCGACGCTGGTGCTGTTCACCGCGCTCGGCGTGCTCTGCTTCGCCGCGCTCGGGGTCGCCTTCTCGCACGCGATCCCCAACGAGGACGCCGCGCCCGCCTACACCAACGCGATCTTCCTGCCGGTGATCTTCATCTCGGGCGTCTTCTACTCGTCCGACGACCTGCCCGAGGTGCTCAAGGCGATCGCCGAGGTGCTGCCGCTCAAGCACCTGATCGACGGGCTGTCGGCAGGCGATCGTGGGCGGCGGCGGCGACGTCGCGACGTCGGCGCTGATCGTGCGCGGCCTGGACCGTCGCCGGGCTGGTGCTGGCCGTGCGCTACTTCCGCTGGGAGTAGGCGCTACAGGCGCAGCGCGTGGCCGTGGCGGCGCAGCCAGCGCTCGTGCTCGCGCCAGTCGGGCACGCGCTCGGCCAGCAGGATCCAGAAGCGCTGCGAGTGGTCGAGCACGTCGAGGTGCACGACCTCGTGCTCGACCACGTAGTCGAGCACCGGCGGCGGCGCCAGCAGCAGCCGCCAGTTGAAGCTCATCGCGCCGGTCGACGAGCACGACGCCCAGCGCGTGCGCTGGCCGCGGATCTGCAGCGTCGTGTAGGCGGAGCCCCAGCGCGCGCAGGCCGCGTCGAGGCGCGGCCCCACCTCCACGCGCGCGCGGCGCCGGTACCAGCGCTCGAGCGCGTCGCGCACGCGTCACGCCGGGCGGCAGCGCCAGGCGCAGCTCGTCGCCGCGGCGGGCCACGTGCTCGCGCACGCGCTTGCGCTCCACGCGCACCGCGCAGCGTCAGCCGCTCGCCCAGGTAGGGGACCTCGCCGCCGTCGGCCAGCCGCGGCGGCGGCAGCTCGGCGTCGGTCTCGCGCATGCGCTCGAGCGTGCGCTCGATCCAGGCGCGCTTCTCCTCCACGAACGGCTCGACGTCGCGCAGCGGGAAGCGGTGCGGGACGACGACCTCGACCCCGTCGCCGTCGACCATGATGCGGGCGCGGCGGGCCCGGTCGGAGCGCCGGATGCGGTAGGGGATGGCCGTCAAGGGAGGTGAGCGTATGCGTGCCGGCGGACGGCGGGCGCCGCTGCCGCGACCTCCGTGTAGACCGCTGCTCAGGCCCTTCGCGAGCGCCGGCCAGGAGTAGCGCCCGCGCGCGACCTCGTAGGCGCGCGCGCCGCGCCGGCGGCGCTCGGCGTCGTCGTTGACGGCCTCCGACCAGGGCGTCCGCGAGCGTCCGCCTCGTCGTCGGGCGCGACGAGCCAGCCGGTGTCGCCCGCGTCGATGATCTCGGCCGGCCCCCAGGCGTCGACGGCGAGCGGCGGCAGCCCGCAGGCCATCGCCTCGACGATCACGGCGCCGAACTGCTCGCGCACCGACGGGAGCACCAGCAGGTCGGCGGCGTTGAGGCCGTCGGGCAGGTCCTCGTGGCCGCGCCAGCCGCCCAGGAAGACGTCCGGGTCGCCGGTCTCGCGGACGGCCGCCAGCGGGTGCTCGCCCTCCCACTCGCCGGGGAAGCCGCCGAGCAGGACGAGCGGCGCCGGCCGGTCGAAGCGCTCGCGCGCGCGGGCGTGCGCGCGCACGAGCAGCGGCACGCGCTTGACCTCGGTGAAGCGGCCGACGTAGAGCATCACCGGGCCGCCGCTCTCGAACGGCGCCAGGTCCTCCTCGGTGTAGGCGACGGTGCCGGGCACGCCGGACTCGTCCCAGCCCCGCGGCTCCTCGACGAGCCAGCGGCGCCAGAGCGCGAGCCGGTCGGCGGGCGGGCGCCGGTCGAAGCCGGCGGGGTCGAAGCCGTTGGGCGCCCAGACGATCCGCTCCGGGTCCACGCCGAGCAGGTCCGGCACGCGCCGGACGGCGTCGGGCGAGAGCACCAGCAGGCGCTCGCAGCCGCGCGCCCAGCGGCGCATGCGCTCGGCCCAGGCGGCGGCGTGGGTCCAGCTCGGCGGCGCGCCCGCGTCGATCTCGCGCAGCATCAGCAGCTCGGTGCCGTGCAGGTGGCCGATGCGCGGCACGTCCGGGAAGGCGCGCTCGGCGGCCTCGTGGATCGGGGTGAGGTGGTGCAGGTGGAGGACGTCGGCCTCGCCGGCGCCGGCGGCGGCGAGCTGGCGCTCCCAGATCGCGACGAGGCGCTCGTAGTCGGCGTCGTCGACGCCCGCGAAGACGCGGTCGGGGGCGTCCGGGGCGGTCCTCGAAGGAGGGCTGGAAGCCGGCGTGGACGGGGTCGGGCTTGGCGCGCGGCGTCCGTGTAGTCGAGCGGCGCGGGCGTCGACGCCGGCGTAGAAGCTGCGCCGCGTGCGACTGGTCGCCGGGCGCGCCGAGGGAGCCGCAGGCGACGGTCACGTCCCAGCCGGCGCTCGGCAGCGAGCGGGCGAGGTAGCGGACGACCTGGGCCGACCCCCCGCGCGGGAAGAACATGACCGCCATGACGGCGCGCATGGTCAGAGGATGATCGGCACGGAGCCGCCGTCGACCGACCAGGCGGCGCCGGTCACGTTGGAGGCGAGCGTCGAGCAGAGGAAGGCGATCACGGCGGCGACCTCGTCGTCGGTGCCCATGCGGCCGAGCGGCGGGCCGGCGGCGGTGCTCTCGAGCACCTGCTCGCGGGTGGCGCCCGTGCGCTCGGCGATCTGGTCGGCGAGGCCGCCGTCGGCGGTCCAGGTCTCGCCCTCGATGGCGCCCGGCGCGACGGCGTTGACGAGCACGCCGCGGGCGCTCCAGGAGTCGGAGAAGAGCTTGCTGAGGGAGAGCTCGGCGGCCTTGGTGACGGAGTAGGGAGCGTCGAGGCGGCGCGACGGGCGCTTGCCCGAGGAGGAGGAGACGTTGACGATGCGGCCGCCGCCGGCGTCGGCCATGGCGGGCGCGAGGGCGCGCATGAGGCGCATCGGGGCCATGACGTGGAGGTCCCACTGGGCCTGCCAGTCGGCGTCGGTGAGCTCGTCGAGCGGAGCGGGCCTGGCTGGCGCCGGCGTTGTTGACGAGCGCCCAGGGGGTTCTGTCGTTCAGCGCCTCTTGGAGCCGCTCGGGGGCGTCGGGGGCGGTGACGTCGAGGTCGAGGTCGGCGTTCGTGCGGGCGACGGCGAGCACGTCGGCGCCCTCTTGCTTCAGCATGCGGACGGTCGCAGCGCCGATGCCGCGAGTGGCGCCCGTGACGACGCAGAGCCTGCCTTCGAGACCGAGGTTCAAGGGATGAAGTCTCACACCGTCTACCGGACGTTCCAAACAGAGGGTCGGCGCGAGCTGATCCGGATCACCGAGGACGTGCAGTCCGCGGTCGACGAGGCGGGGGTCGAGGAGGGGCTCGTGCTGGTGGCGGCGATGCACATCACGGCCGCCGTGTGGATCAACGACGACGAGCCGGGGCTGCACGAGGACGTGATGGAGTGGCTCGACAAGATCGCGCCGCCGACGTGGAAGGAGCCGGCCAACGAGGTCGCCGCCGCGCTGGTGCCCGACCCCGGCGACTACCGCCACCACCGCGGCGGCGAGGACAACGGCGACGCCCACCTGAAGAACCTGCTGGTGCACCACCAGGCGCTCGTGCCGATCACGGAGGGCCGCCTCGACCTGGGCCCGTGGCAGCAGGTCTTCTACTGCGAGTTCGACGGCCGGCGGCCGAAGCGGATGGTGATCAAGGTGATCGGGGAGTAGGGCGCCGTAGACTGCGCTCGCCGTGCCATCGCGGGGCATCCATCACGTCGACCTGGCCGTCGCCGACGTCGAGCGGTCCCTGGCCTTCTATCTCGATCTGCTCGGCCCGCTCGGCTGGGCAGAGAGCGTTCGGTATCCGACCTACCGGGGGACCGAGGAAGTCGTGTACCTCAAGGACGCGGGGGCCGGCTCTCGAGCCCCGGGCACGGATTCCTCGATGCTCGGAATCCGGCCGGCGGATGGCAGCGCGCATCGCTATTACGGGGTCGGCATCGAGCACTTGGCCTTCGAGGTCGACAGCTTCGAGGAGGTCGACGAGGCGCACGCGCGCTGCATCGCGCGCGGCGCGAACGTCCACTTCCCGCCCGAGGAGGATCGCGACGAGCCGGGCTACTACGCGTTCTTCGTCTTCGATCCCGACGAGATTCGAGTCGAAGTGTTCTGCTGGCGACGTGAGGCGCCGGCGGGCTAGCCGCCCGCGTCAGCGAGCGGCCTGCTCGAGGTCCTGTCCCCACTCGAAACGAGTGATCCGGCCCTCGTGCAGGGTCCACGTGTGGGCCTCCTTGTTGACCAGCACGCTCTCGCTCCCCCGGTTGCGGATGTGCCAGCTGACGGCGGCCACCACGACATCCCCACAGTCATGCAGCTCCCGCAGCTCGTGGCGGGATTCCTCCCAGACTTCGGCGAAGCGGCGCATGGCCTGAGCGACGGCGTCGACCCCGCGGCGCACCCCCGGCTCGACCGCATAGGGAGGGTTGACGTACTCGACATCGGGCGTCGCGAGCTTCAGAAGCTCCTCAGGGTCCCGATCGAACATCCCCGACTCGTAGATGTGGCGCACGACCTCGACGTTCTCCTGAGACATCGCCGGTCCAGTATCCCGCGGCCGGGGGGTGACGGAAGAAACGGGACCGTGTGTCCCGTTTCTTCCGGGACCCCCCCCTCACACCTCGTTCGCCTGGTGCGGCATCCGCTCGCCGCGCAGCCCGGCCAGCAGGTTGTCCACCGCCATGTCGGCCATCCGCTCGCGGGTCGCGTGCGTCGCCGAGCCCAGGTGCGGCAGCACCAGCAGGTTGGGCGCGCCCAGCAGCGGGTGGTCGCCCGGCAGCGGCTCCGGGTCGGTCACGTCCAGCGCCGCGCCCGCGATCGACCCGGCGTGCAGCGCCGCCGTCAGCGCGTCGGTGTCCACCACCGGCCCGCGCGCCGTGTTCACCAGGTACGCGGTCGGCTTCATCCGCTCCAGCGCCGCCGCGTCGATCAGCCCGCGCGTCTCCGGCGTCAGCGGCGTGTGCACCGACACGAAGTCCGACCGCTCCAGCAGCTCCTCCAGCTCCACCCCTCCCCCGCGGCTCGTGTGCAGCACCTCGCAGTCGAACCCCTCGACCCGCCGCGCCACCGCCTGCCCGATCCGCCCGAACCCGACGATCCCGACCGTCGCCCCGTGCAGGTCGTGCCCCAGCAGCAGCTCCGGCTCCCAGGTCCGCCACTCCCCCCGGCGCACGAACGCGTCGCCCTCCGCCAGCCGCCGCCCCGCCCCCAGCATCAGCGCCACCGCCAGGTCGGCCGTCGTGTCGGTCAGCACCCCGGGCGTGTTGCCCACCGGGATCCCGCGCGCGGTCGCCGCCTCCAGGTCGACGTTGTCCACCCCCACCGCGTAGTTCGAGATCGCCCGCAGCCGCTGCGCGGCCTCGATGACCTCGGCGTCGACCGGATCGGTCAGCAGCGACAGCAGCCCCTCCAGCGACGGCGCGCGCTCGAGCAGCTCCTCGCGCGACGGCGGCTCGCGCCCCGGCCACACCTCCAGCTCGTGCTCGGCGGCCAGGCGGTCCAGCGCCCCGCCCGGCAAGCGACGTCCCACGAAGACCTTCATGGCGCCGCAGCATGTCAGGATCCAGCGCGGTGAGGCGCTCGATCTTCCTGCTCGGAGCGGCTTTCTCGCTGCTCGCCTTCGCCGCGGCGGCCCAGGCGCAGAGCGGCGGCACGGCCCCGCCCGGCCCCGGCGACCCCTGCCCCGCCTCCTACCCCGGCGACGACGCCAAGCAGCCCGCCCTCGCCCGCTGGATGGCCCGCGGCGCCGCGCTGCGCGACGTCCCGCAGGAGCTCCCGGTGATGGCCGCGCTCGCCGAGTCCGGCCTGCGCAACCTCAACAAGCGCGGCAACTCCTTCGCCGGCTTCTTCAGCATGCACCGCTCGCTCGGCAAGGGCCCCTACCGCGGCTTCCAGCGCAAGCCCGAGCTGCAGCTGCTCTGGTTCCTCGACACCGCGGTCGCTGATCCGCCAGCAGGCGATCGCCAACGGCCACGAGGACTACGCCGCCGACAGCGACGGCTACGGGCTCTGGATCGCCGACGTCGAGCGGCCCGCGCCCGAGAACCGCGACGGCTACCAGCCCTACTTCGACGACGCCGACGAGCTCGTCACCGAGTCCTGCCGGCCGAGCGAGCACGAGTCCGACACGGCGCCGCCGCGCGCTGAAGGTCGAGCGCCAAGTCGCGCCAGCGCGGCGGCGTCACGCTCAAGGCGCGCTGCCCGCGCGAGGCCTGCATGGTCGGCGCGCAGGCGGAGCCGGCCAGACGGGTGCGCGCCGCGCGGGCGGTCGAATCCGACGGCGAGGCCGTGACGCTGCTCCTCTCCCCGCGCACGAAGAAGGGCGCGAAGCTGACCGTCACGGTCACCGCCGTCGACGCCGCCGGCAACGCCACCCGCCGCGAGAAGCGCGTGACCCTGGTTCGGTAGCTTCCGGGCGTGGCTCCGGACACCCTCATCCACGGCGACACCCTCCGCTCCGCGGCCCTGCGCCACGAGCTCCCGCTCGGCATCATCGACCCGTTCTCCTACTTCGAGGTGGACGGTCGCCGCGTGGCCGTGATCTCCTCGATGGAGGCCGGCCGGCTGCAGCGAGGCGGCCCCCGGCGTCGAGGTGATCGACCCCTACGACCTGGGCCTCGACGAGCTGATCGCGCGCGGCATGCGCTGGGACGAGCTCGAGGCGGAGCTGTGCCTGCTGCGCCGCGCGCCGGCTGGGCGCCGAGCGGCTGGTCGTGCCGTCCGAGCTGCCGGTGGCCGTGGCCGACCGCCTGCGCGCGCGAGGGGCTCGAGGTCGTGCCCGACGAGCGCGAGTTCATCCGCCGCCGCCGCTCCAAGAACGAGGCCGAGATCGCGGGCGTGCGCCGCGCCCAGGCCGCCGCCGACGCCGGCATGGCGGCCGCGGCCGAGCTGCTGCGATCGGGCGAGCCGCAGACCGCCGAGGCGGTGCGCGCCCGCATCCGCGAGGTGTGCGCGGCGCACGGCGCGCCCACCGACGAGGACATCATCGTCGCCGCCGGAGCCGCCGGCGCGACCGGCCACGAGAGCGGCACCGGCCCGCTGCCGCGCGGGCGAGCCGATCGTGATCGACATCTGGCCGCGCGACGAGCGCTCGGGCTGCTTCGCCGACATGACGCGCACGTTCGTGGTCGGCGAGCCGGCGGAGGACATCGTCCGCTGGCACGGGCTCTGCGAGGAGGCGCTGCGGCGCGTGTACGAGGTGCTGGCGCCGGGCGTGACCGGCCGGGCGGTGTTCGACATCGCCTGCGACGTCTTCGAGGAGGCCGGCGAGCTGACCCAGCGCACCAAGCCGGCGGGCGAGCCGCAGAAGGACGGCTTCTTCCACTCGCTCGGCCACGGGGTGGGCCTGCAGGTGCACGAGGAGCCGTCGCTGGGGCGGACGGGCAAGGACGAGCTGGTGGCGGGCGACGTCGTGGCGATCGAGCCGGGCTGCTATCGCAGCGGCTACGGCGGCGTGCGGCTGGAGGACCTGGCGCTCGTGACCGAGGACGGCTGCGAGCGCCTGACGGACTTCCCCTACGCGCTCGCGCCCTGATCGTCGAGCTGGTGGCGCAGGCGGTCGCGCAGCTCGGCGAACTTGACGGTCTCGTAGGCGATCAGCGCCGCCAGCACCGCGGTGACGGCGGCGACCGTGACGAGCGCGTCGAGCTCGGTCGCCAGCGGGATCAGCGCGAGCAGTAGCGCGGCGCCGGCGACGCGCTGCACGCTGAAGCGGTGCACGTTGCGCCAGCGGAAGGCGACGTGCGCGAGCAGGTAGAGGGCCGTCCCGCCGAGCAGCGCCGTGGCGACCTCGACCTTCAGCGGCTCCCCCACGTCGCCGATCGTCTTCTTCAGCCCGAGCGCGACCAGCACGATGCCGGCGACCATCGGGAAGTGGAGGTAGGAGAAGGAGTCGCGGGCGATCTCGTTCTGCTCGCGCCCGACCTCCGCGTGGACGAGCCGCCGCTCGGCGACCAGCGCGACGATGTCGAAGTAGAGCCACCAGAGGGCGCCCGCCAGGGCGATCCCGATGATCGCGGCCGACCACCACGCCGGTGTCGACGCGCGTGCTCGGCGCCGACGCCGATGGCGACGATCGACTCGCCCAGCGCGATGATGATGATCAGGCCGTGGCGCTCGGCGAAGTGGCCCGGTTCGAGCTGCCAGCCCTCGGAGCCGAACAGGTAGGGCTCGCCGACGTCGAGCAGCATCGCGACGCTCCAGAGAATCACCTGGGTGGTGTCGCTCTCGAACAGGGCGCCGGCGATGACGAGGCCGCTCGCCGAGGGCCGTGCCGCCGGCGAGGCCGATGACCGAGTGGCGCAGCGCCGGGTCGTCGCGGCTGGCGAGCGTGAACAGGGCGATCTGCCCGTATCCGGACGACGGCGTAGGCGCAGGCGAACAGCAGCGCGCGAGTCGCCGAAGGCGTGCGGGATGCAGAGCGACACGATCAGCAGGCCGGCCATCGCCGCGAAGATCGCGAAGCGGACGGCGCCCTCCTCGGGGTCGACGACGCTCGTGAGCCAGGCGTAGCCGACCCACGACCACCACATCAGGCCGAGCATGAGCAGGCCCTCGGCGAGGTCGGCCCAGGTCGGATCGTGCGGCCATCAGGGCCGTGCACTGGGTGAGCGCGAGCACGAAGACGAGGTCGAAGAAGAGCTCGAGCGGCATGACGCGCTCCTCCGAGCGCCGCACGGGAGCCATGCGCGGAGTGCGTCCGGAGGCGGCCGTGCTCACGGCGCGGATGTTCGCAGGCGGCCTCCTGGGTACCTTGAGCGCATGCCGCGCGACACGGGGATGCCCGGAGTCGGACGCGCAGTTCGACTTCGGCCGGGCGCGCCGGCGCCGGGCGCTGTCGCGGGTGGCGACGATGCTGCGCCTCGAGCCCGGCGACGTGAACGTGATCCTGCCGTTCGACGAGGTCGTGGCGGCGCTCGGGCGGCGCGGCGAGCAGCGGCTGGGGCTGCAGACGATCCCGCTCGACTCGATCGTCGGGACGGTGGACCGCAGCCGCGAGTTCGACCGCAGCTTCCGGCCGACGTCAGGGCGCGTGCGCGGGCGCTGGGAGCGGATCGCGACGGCCACGCGCAAGGGGCAGGCGATGCCGCCGATCGACGTGTACCGGATCGGGGAGCTGCACTTCGTGAAGGACGGTCACCACCGGGTGTCGGTGGCGCGCGAGCTGGGGCACGAGGTGATCGAGGCGTACGTGACGGAGGTGGTGACGGAGCTGGGCGCCGACAAGGCGATCCGGATGCACGACCTGGCGCTGAAGAGCCACGAGCGGCTGTTCTTCGAGCGGGTGCCGCTGCCGCCGGAGGAGCGGGCGCAGATCAAGCTGTCGGACGAGTGGCGCTACGCCGCGCTGGCGGAGGCCGTGGAGGCGTGGGGATTCAGGCTGATCCAGGCGCACGGGGAGGCGATGACGCGCGCCGAGGTGGCGAGCGCGTGGTTCCACGAGGAGTACCTGCCGGTGGTGGAGATGCTGCGGTAGGCGGAGCTGATGCGGCGCGGGACCGAGACGGAGTCGTACATGCGGGTGGCGCACCTGCGCTACCTGATGCTGCGCACGCACAACTGGGACGACCAGGTGATCGAGGCGATCCGGCAGGACCTGGAGGGGCGCTCGGACGAGGACGACACGATGGTGCGGCGGCTGCGGAAGGAGCTGCGCTAGCGGGACTCGGCGCGGGCGCGGTCCTCGAGGAGGAGCAGCCCGATGAGGCGCGAGACCACGATCGCGATGTAGGCGACGCCGGCGAGCTGCTCGAGCATCACCATGGCGCGAGCGAAGGCGCGGATGGGGACGACGTCGCTGAGGCCGGTGCTGGAGAGGGTGGTGAAGCTGAGGAAGAGGAGCTCCATCCAGGAGCGATCGGCGGCCGGGTCGAGGGCGGCGGTGAAGCTGCCGGGGGCGGCGGCCTGGCAGACGGTGAAGGAGTAGGCGAAGGCCCAGGCGACGAGGGTGAAGGTGGCGCCGATGGCGAAGAGCTCGTCGCGGGTGATGCGGTGGTCGGCGAGCATGTAGCGGATCAGGAGGCTGGCCGCGTAGAAGTAGAGGAGCGCCTCGATGGCGGAGGAGTAGGGCAGCAGCGAGTCGTCGCGGGTGACCGCCTGGATGAAGAGCAGGACGGTGGCGGGGACGGCGAGAACGAGGCCCGGCCAGGTGCGGCCGGGAACGTCGCGGACCGCCAGCACGACGAGGCCGAGGATGGCGATGCCGAAGACGGAGAACAGCGAGCGCCCAACGTCCCCCTCCTCGAGGAACGGATAGAGCAGAACGGCGACCAGCTGAGCGGCGAGCAGGACGCCGGAGGGCTCGCTGCGGGCGAACTTCAGCACCTGCGGCAAGCTAGAGCGCGGGGCGGTCGGCTATCCCGGATGCGAGCGATGCGGAGCCGGCTGTTGAAGTCGGACGGTGCCTTGGGGGGTAGCCCATGGGTGCCTGGCGGGTGGCCCGTGGGCGCCCCCTCCACTGTGATCGAGCCAGTGCGTGACGTGTGGGGGGTTAGGTCGTAGGGGTTGCGAAACCGAACATCCCACGCGAGCAGCTCGAGGGATGCTGACTAGACTGGGGTGATGTCACTCAGATCGACCGGCTAAAGGTCGGCGAGGCCGCGGATGATTCTCTCGATGTGTCCGCGGTGGTGAGTGCCAACCGGCAGATCCCGGGTGCGGCCCAAGAGGACATCGAAGTCCAGCAGTCCAGCGCTCAGGGCGACCCTCGCATATTCGACATCGCGTTCATCGCCCCGAACAAGCTTCGCTAGGACCATGTCGTGGCGCTCCATGCAGTACGCAACGGGGTGGCGGCCGGGGACGACCGGCTCGACATCGACGCGCACGAGCCGGTCCATCCAGCCTGCGGGAGCCTTAGCGGTTGTGGGTCCGAAGCCATGCGCGAAGTAGCCGTAGGTGTACTCGAACATGGATCCATCGCCGAGTACTCCATCGATTTCATCCGCCCTGTCGGGGTCGTCCAATGGATACATGTCGACTTCCATGGACTCGAGCAGCTCGGCTGGCGGGTCGGCAATCTCCCCGAGGAGCGCCTGACTGCCGATGATTACAAATTCGTCGAGCCCAACCGCATCGGCGGCAGCGCGGACGACATGGTTGAAGTCCTCACGGCGCAGTTACCTGATCTCCGCGAAGATCTTGCGCCGTTCGGCCTCGGTCAGCGTGCCGGCGAACGGTGAGGACTGACGTAGATCGCGCATCTTTCGGGTATCGGTCCTCAGCGCTCGGCTTACCTCTAGGACTGGGCGACTGAGAATGTCGAGCCAGGCGCTTGCGTAGCGATCGTCGATTCGGCCTTCTTTTTGCCATTGCCAGATCTGTCTCCGCGCGGCATCAACCATCGGGCGTCGTAGCCGTCTGGCAATGGCGCGGTGATAGGCCAAGCTGCGACGATCGGCGCGCGCGTGCGGGTCCGTTGTGACCCGGGACGTTTCGTCATCGTCGTCGCGATCATCATGATCATCATCAAGTGCAATCAGCCGCCGCGGCTCTAAGCGCTCGGCATATCTATGGCTCTCGAGGATCAGCGGTTCTATCCGGTGCTGGCGCGCGCGGTGCTTGCGGTCGCCTTCGTCCGGTTGATCGGTCAGCGCCTCGTACAACGCGGCTACGGCGTTGACAGGAACGCCCTTTCGCCCCGACTTGTTCATCACTAGCGGAAGATCTCCCGAGTCGATCCATCGCTGAAGGCTTGAATGGTGGACGCCCAACAGCTTCGCCGCCATCGACCGAGTGAGTACGTCTCCGAGTTCCCGCTCAATCGCTGCGCGGACGAGGGCGATGTCGCGGTCATTGGAATGAGCGCGCTCCGCGCGACGCAGGCGCAGAATCCTCTCGAAAAGCTCGTTATTGCGCTCTACAACGGCCATGCCTAGAGTCTAGGAGATCAGACGCAAAACCGCAAGAATTAGCTGGTTTTTGCGGTTTTCGAATCATACAAAACCGCGAGCTTCGCATGGAATCGCGGTTTTGGAGGGTCGTGGCCACAGCGGTAACCTCGCTCAGGGACACGGGGTGGGCGTCCGCAAGCGCGCCGCGCAGGATCACCCGCGCGGACTGATCCAACGGTCTCGTATCGACGCGCAGCCTCGTCCGCCCGCGGGGCGACAATCGGACTCGCATGACTGACCCCTTCGACAACATGACTCTGTCGCGGACCGACTCCGGTCTGTGGGTCGCCCAGGATGATTCCCCAGATCCTCCGCACGCGCTTGGACTTGTCGTGGCGCAAGCTCCGCTTCCGCCCGGCCCGACGATGGTTTTGCCGTTCAGACCCGTCGTACGCGATGGACTCATGGCATACGTCACCGAGGACGACTTGGGCCTGCAAGCGCTCGGCAAGGCGGTCTTGAGATCTTGGCGCTCCTTCCGTCGGAAGTCACCCTCATGACCCTCGCGTTGATCCTGAAGCGCGTCGCGCGAAGCCCGCAAGACACCACGGGGCACCTGAAGCTTGCGCGGGAGATCTTCGGCGATGCGCCCGTCATGAATCCGCTGGGCCGGTTCTGCGCGCAGGAGGGGCATGTCGTATTCAGCGAGCAGGGTCTCACCGCGCTCATGGCCCAAGCGATCATTCATTGTCGCTCAGACTCGCACGACGAGTTCACGCCGGACGAATGGCGAGCGTTCCAGCGAGTGCTCCTTGGTGCCTCCATCTCCTGCCTGACGGCTCCGATCTCGGAGCCTATCCAGAGGGCGAACCCGACGCGTGGCTTGCGTACATGACGCAAAACCTGCTCTTCAACTCGACCGCCAACTTCGGCAGCGGTCTCGCTCGAACATGGCGGTTGTTCGGCGAGCTGACAGTCGATGAGCGCAGGCAGTGGAACACGCCACTCGACTTCCACGCCGTCCTAGAGGAGGTCGGCCTCACCATCCAGGAGCAGCTCGCGTTGGCGTTCGGCCTCTACGCAGTCATGGGTGGGGAGAACGACAACGACCTGATCGCGATCTTGCCAGACGCGTGGCGGAACGTGTGCAACCGAGTGGCCCCCGACCGGTCACCCGATGATCTGATCCGGCATGTAGCTGCGACACCAGATCAGATGCGGGCCGAACTGACCGGCGACGCCGCGATGCGCTTCGACCCTGAACTTCGCTGGGCGTCAGTGCCGTTCATAGAGCGGCCCTTCCTGCGCCTCGAAGATGACCGGATCTTGCTCGTGTCGCCTCGCGGTATCGAGCGGTGGCCGGTCGACGGTGTTCACTACAGATTGCTGCGCGCAGCGATCAAGCTGGACCCCAGAACCGGAGCGCAACATTTGACCTCATTCGCGGGCGAGTTGGCGGAAGCCACCACGGTGGAGATGGTTGAACACGCCCACGAGCATGCCGCTGACACACACTTGGGCGTCGGACGGGTCATGCGTGCGCAACCGTTGGCGAGCGGGGGTGAGAGCCGACATCTTGGTGCTGGAGAATGGCGACGTCGTCCTGATTGAGGTGTCCAGTTCACGGATCACGGCGCAAACGCGCCTGACCGGCAGCCTCGAGGCGCTGCGGCGCGATCTCAGAAGGTCGTCGTCAAGCGCGTGAAGCAACTCGACCGTACGGTGAACGCACTGCTCAACGATGACTTCCCGCAGATTCCAGCGAAGACGATCAAGCGCATCTTCCCCCTCATCGCAAGCGTAGAGCCCATGCGGTGGACGCCGATGCTCCACGCCTACCTGCTGCGTGAGGTGCCGGGGCTCCTCCGTCAGCGTGGGTACAGCCCCTGCAGTTCTTAGAACTGGAGGACCTTCGAAGCCCTCATGTCGGTGCTCGGCCCGTCGCCGCTTGCTGGACTCGTGGATCACAAGATCCGCGAAGCCGGCATCGATGCCGATGTGCAGCAATGGTTCCATGACTCGCCGCTCGCCCCTCAACCGACGCGCCCTGCGATCGTCGTCGCGCAGCTGGATCGGCTCTTCTCGGAGATAGTCACGCGGCTCGGCTTCGACAGGAGCGCCTTTGAGCGCTGGAAGGCCGAAGCTGGGCCCGACGGACTGGGCTAACCCTCACACGCTCGCGCTCACCTGGCGGGACGGACGGTGGTCCGCTCCCGACGCCGCTCTGCGACGGTGGTCAGCGCACGTGAGCGCTGCTGCATCGCGAAGAACGTGAGCCCGCTACGCCTGAGGGAGTGCGACCTTCGCGAGCGCCGCCTCGACGCGCTGCGCCTGAAGGTCGTCGCCCAAACCGAGCTTCGGCAACCACATGCGCAAATTGTCAGCCACGCTCGCCGTCCTGATGTTTCGAGCCACGGCGGCAGATGAGCCTGCGGAGACCTCTGGTGCTCATAGCCAAACGTGTTGATGAAGCCTAGTAGCAATAAACGGAACGCTGCAAGCCTCTCCCACCGGAACGTGTCCGGTGCCAGACCGTCAAAGAAGACGAGCGCGTCCTTCGTGCCTTCCATCGGCACCGCGTCCTCGAATTCACCAAACCGGAGCTCCCGTTCGCCGTCATACATGGACGCGCACATCTCGCGCAAGCGATCGGCGTAAAAGTGGTCGCCGGGTGTCTCTTCCGAATAGCCTTCAACGCCTCGGAATAGGGCCGCATCGGTGATGGCCCACCGCAGCGCCTTCACGTACAACAGAAACGTCAGGTCAGTTGGCTCTGCAATGCGCGAGTCAATATGAAGTTCGTCCCTCTCGAAGCGATTCCCGACGCTCGCCAGGACAAGGAAGCGATACACCGTGGTTCGGAAGTAGTACGGCTTGCCCTTCGGTAGGTGTAATGTCCATCGACCTTGAGCCAACCCTTCGCGACGTTTCGATCGAGATTCATCAGTCGATAGTTGAAGTCAGTCGCAGCCTCGACCAACTGGCCTCGGTACTCCCCGATCGCATCACGGAGTTTCTTTCGTTGCTCGTACTCGTAGTCGGTCTCGGCCTTCGCTCGGTGCAGCGCCTTCTCGGTCTCTAGGCGCTGGCGTTCTTTGATCCAGTTGGTGGCTAGAGTCGTAGCGAGCGCGGTAAAGGCCGCGACCCGAACCGCTCGCCAGTCCGACGCATTAATCCCGAAACAGCACCGGCAACGAAGGGTCGGCGAGCACCCACGCTATTCGCCGGTCACATCGCGTCTCCTCGGATATCGGCCGCTGCCGCTGTACGCGGACGGGAAGGCACCTCACCGTCCGGAACTAACCGCGCGATGCCAGCGAGCTATGGCCACGCTGTTCGGTCGACCCAGCCGTCGAGTCGAGCCCATCAAAGAAAGTGCTGAATCCGCTTTCAGACTTCGGTTCGATGTCGATCTTGCGGGAGGTCAGCAAGCCCCAGACGTCCATCAGACTGCAGACGGTGGGGTACATCGAAAGAAAGTCGCGGTAGGCACCGGAACGGGCGTCTTGCGGATTCGGCATCCGCGCGGCCGCTGTAATAGGCGGACGCCTCGTCGCCGGCGACGAGGCCCATGCCGGGCTTGCAGCGAGACCGGATGGCGCAGAAACTCGTGAGTGCCCGGTCGGTGGTCAGCTCGCGCCTCGAGGTAGGCGTGCAGCTACCCGAGCTGATGCCTCGGGAAGGGGACACCCCAAGGTACCGTTTAGCCTTCTGCGCTGGTTGTGCCGACATATCCACCGTTTCCTGGGACAGTCAACGGGACAATCATCGCCCAATGCCGCAAGCCCTAACACAAGTCAAGCCGTTCGAACTCGACGGCGTCTGGTGGGAGGCGGGCGAGGATCCTGAAGCGGCCGGGGCTTACGGGACCCTTAGCTTTGATCCGGACCGGGGTCTGCTTCTGAGCATGCTGCGGCCCGCGGAGCATCCATTAGCAGATGGGCCATCAGCGGTCCTGGTGAGCGGGCAAGCGGTGAATCAAACACCCTGCACGCTGCTAGGTGCCTTCGTCAAGGACGCGACCTCGTGGTGGCCGGCTGGCCACGAGAAGGTCGAAATCCGAAGCAACCTACTCGTGCACGGTGCGCTGGTACGGGCTTCAAGCGACGTCCGGTTCACGCGTGGTCGCCTCGCGTTCTCGGGACTAAGAGAATTCCTGTAGTCCGGGCCGACGCGCGCGGCGGGGGCTTTGTGCCCGGCCTCGAAGAAGGGGAGGGCGGTGTTGCAGAGCGTGAGGTGGAAGTGGCGGGTGCGAGGCTGACATTTCGGCTTGCCTGGTCCTCCTCTATGTCCCAGCATCGCCACGTACGCGAGCGGGACGCGACCGTCTTCGTCGACCTTGATCATGCCGCGCCCTACGACGAGTGGCTTGAGCGCTGGGCGAAGCCCCTCGAGCACCTAGTTACATTCGCGACTCGAGAGCCGTGTGGACCGAAGTGATTCGTCGCGACCGTCCAGGATGTCGGGTCGGCCGAGGCGGTTCACCCAGCCATTGGTCGCGGGGGTCCGACGAGATGTGGGAGCGCCGCTACATCGAGTTCGTAACCCGGACTCCAGCGATCCTGGATACCGAGGCCCGGATTCGGCTATGAGCGCCCGCTCTTCTCCTTGGCAAGTCTGGGGGACGACCTACGACGCGGTAATCGCCCGGTGGTTTGAGATGACGAGCAGTTGAGAGGTCCTTGTGGCTCGGGATTGAGCGGTGCGAGCGACGTCTTCTTCAGCGCCCTCTCCAGTCGGATGTACTTGGAGAACCGCCTGTTGAACGTGATGAGTGCAGCCGAGTCCTACCACCGGACATTTCATGGCATACCACCGCTATCTGAGGCACGGCATGAAGAACTCGCGCGGCGCATGCTCGCCTCCCTCGACACGGACGCAGAGAGGAGCGTCTATCGCAGCCCTCTCACCTATGCCAACAGCCGAGAGTCAGCGCCAGCGACTGAGAGAGCTTTGCGAGACGGCCGCCCAAGTGGTCGTCGAGCTGGCGCCACTCTGCAGGCCGACGGTCGGGCAGCTGAGTGGCGACCCGTAACTACCTGACCCACCTTGACGTGCCGACAGGGTGAGGAGCGTCAAGGGTTCGGAGCTCTTCCGTCTCATCGAACGCTTGGTGGTGGCGATCCAGGTCAACTTCCTCCTGAGTCTGGGGATAAACTCCCTCGGACGCGGCCGCCTTTGTACGCCGGAGCTACAGCGGGCAGGACGTGTTCTAAGCGATTCGATGCATGGATGTCCTTTTCGGCTGAACGAAGAGGGTCGAGCGCCATCAGTCCCGAGCGCGTATCGCTTGTAGAGCGGAGCGAGGGTGTGCGAAAGGAAATTTGTCGGACAGGACCCGCGGCCACGGCGTCCGGGCCCAGGCAAAAGGAGGCCGTGAGCGCTCAGTCTTCCGACGCGCCTACAACCGCCCGCAGGGCTTCAACCACG